>NZ_JAMBAR010000001.1:2445855-2734207 GCF_025433935.1 Acinetobacter sp. I-MWF
CCCGCTGCGCCTTGCGCTGCAAACAAAGCAGTGCTTTGTTCTTGCTCAGGGTTGTGGCTAAAATTATCTCAGCCTACGTTATGAAACTCGAAAATAGTCTCGCTATTCTCTTCGTTTCATGCCTTGCCTGCTCAATTTTAGTCTACAACGCAAGCCATTTATGAAATGTCAACAGACCCTATTTAACTTAAATCATAAGCAAATTTATCTAAAACCAAGTTTGATAATTATTTATTTTTTTCATTTTTACAACATAAAATTAAGCAATAAATTCTCATATTACGCAAATTAAAACAAGAACATTCGTGCGTTAATTTATAGATATAGCTGTATTAAGCTGTGTATTTTTTGTACCAATCCCGTATTTGTATAATCGTTTAATCTTAAAATCAAAATGCAAAATCCAAACAGTTTGAAATGCAAAAAATTTGATTTTTCACATTTTCAAGACATAAAAATC
Organism: Acinetobacter sp. I-MWF; assembly: GCF_025433935.1. Classification (NCBI taxonomy): domain Bacteria; kingdom Pseudomonadati; phylum Pseudomonadota; class Gammaproteobacteria; order Moraxellales; family Moraxellaceae; genus Acinetobacter; species Acinetobacter sp. I-MWF. Next base: position 2,446,316 of record NZ_JAMBAR010000001.1, read on the forward strand.
GCAGCAGCATAATAAGGATATTTTATGACAGAAACACATATATATCAGCCACATGAAAAACGTAATCGTGTCATGGCTATCGTTGGGGCTGCTTCTGGTAACTTGGTGGAATGGTTTGATTTCTATATTTATGCAGCATTCGCAACCTATTTCACCCATGCATTAACCGCTCCAGATATGGATGACTCCACAAAAGCAATTTATGTGTGGGGCGTCTTTGCTGCTAGTTTTTTCATGCGGCCCATAGGCAGTTGGCTTTTTGGCTGGATTGGCGATACCTATGGACGTAAAAAATCCATGATCATTTCTATTACATTAATGGCGATCAGTTCATTTTTATTTGCAGCACTCCCGACTTATGATCAAGTCGGTATGGCAGCACCATTTCTATTATTGGCTGTACGTCTGTTACAAGGACTTTCAGTAGGTGGTGAGTATGGTACTGTTGCGACCTATATGAGCGAGGTTGCTTTAAAAGGTCAACGAGGATTCTATTCCTCTTTTCAGTACGTCACGCTGTCTGGTGGGCAACTTTTAGCAAGCCTTTTAGGCGTGATTATGTTGGCCCTTATGTCTAAAGAACAATTAATGGATGGTGGCTGGCGTATTCCATTTATTATTGGTGGTGTAGTTGCCATTCTTTCATTCTTTGCACGTCGACATTTAAAAGAAACCTTATCTGAAGATGATAGTGCAAAAGAGGGTTCAGGTAGTTTAAAAGAATTACTCAGCAAGAACTGGAATACTTTCCTACTGGTTGTTGGTTATACCTCTGCGGGTTCATTGTGTTTTTATATCATCACAGTATATTCAAAAACCTATATCACCAGCCTTGGTTTTGCCGATAAAACGGTCGGCTATATGATGACCATTGCCCTATTTGTATTTATGTGTGCACAACCTTTGTTCGGGATGCTGGCAGATCGAATCGGTCGTCGTGCTTCAATGATGCTCTTTAGTAGCAGCTGTGCCATTTTTATCTATCCTGTCATGGTCATTGCGATGCCGTACTTTAGTGGTTCAGCTTTTATCGTGACCTTATTACTGATCTTCTTAATGATGTTACTCAGTTTCTACACCTCGATTAGTGGTTTAGTTAAAGCAGAAATGTTCCCGCCACATATTCGAGCCTTGGGGGTTGGTTTTGCCTATGCTGTCGGTAATGCAATCTTTGGTGGTTCTGCTCCGGCTGTAGCATTAAAGTTAAAAGATCTTGGTCATGAGAACAGCTTCTTTGTTTACGTGATTGTCATGCTGATAATTTGTCTTTTCTGTAGCATGCAACTCCCTAAACAGCCGAAATATTTACATCATGATCATTAAGCTCAGTATTTTAAGGTCTGTTTTTACAGACCTTTTCTTTTAATACATGCCATTTGTTGTAAAATAACAGCGTATATACAATAAAGTCTTATTAAATCTTGAGGAAAAGATGAAAAAAATATTGCTTATTCTTACCTGTATTTCAATCAGTCATTTTGCCAATGCCAAAACACAAAACTATATACTGGCCAATGGTGGTGGTGTTGATGACAACGGTTTGCTGTTAAAAAATACCCAAGGCAAAACCATTTATGCATACTGCAATCAAAAGTGCGGACCATGGTTTGACCATGATGAAGAAACAGGCGGGCAAATTCTAAAAAAGCAATATATTGAAAAAAAGGTCCAAGCAGATATTCAATTTGAAAAAAATGCAGATCGAGTTGCTGGTCCTAGTGCAGATGAGTCTTTTTACTTCATTAAACAAATCAAATTTATTGAATAATTTAAAAATAAATCATGACATTAGAATCCACTCTCCCTTCTAAATGTCATGCGCTTTATGCCTTTATTTTGATACTATAAATTGAGAGGGATCAAATCTTTAGACTTTATGTATTAATAATAAATCAATAAAAATCAACTAAATTAAAACATCTTGACGTCCAGGTATGTCTGAAGCAGCAATATTTGCAATTGTTTGGTTATACTTTTTGATACTGCGCTTGGTATTTCCCATGATCTCATATAAAACCTCTTTGACAAGGTCATGCTCTGGATCTTGTAGATAAGCCGCCTGACACCATTTAACTGCTTCAGCATAGTTATAATAATGAGGTCGATTTTTAAGATCAAAATGTAGTCTTGCTATCGCACACATTGCAGCAATATGGCGTTTATGTGCTTTTGTTTTTAAAACTGCAATCATTTCCTCTGCAATTTCAGGATAATAGCTAAAATTAAATAAGCGCGTGACATAAATATCAATCAGGTCATTCAGTAAATCAGAATTAATATAACGATGATCTTGTTGCGACTTCTCTAAGCTTAATCGACTCTGTTCAAAATACCCTAAGCTCTTTTTTAAATATTCTTTAGGTTGAGATTGGTTTTCATCCATACTTAAATTTAGATAGTGTATGCCCATATTATACATGGCAATATAATGACCTTGGTCTGCTGCTTTTTTTGCATAATACAGTTCTTGATTTACATCATATAAGGTATGTTCAGCCAAAGCATGAATATAACCTGCACTAAAACAACAATATACAAAACCTAAATCTGCACCTTGATGTAATAAATCAATGGTAAAAATATAGCCAAGATCATCATCAAAATTGTTTGCGACACGGTAAAAACAACAGTAGCGACCTTCAGGATAAGCTTTTGGTGCTTCCAATAATTTTGCGTGTTCATACCAAGATTGAGCAACCAATGGATTTTTTTCAACACTAGACCAACCATGTTGGCATAGAAATCCATAAAGAACCGCAGCACTGGCAAGACGCTTCCGATTGGACAATGCAATTCGACCTAGAAAATCTGAACCTTGAGCATTATGTCGCCAAAAATAAATTGCGCGATCAAGCTCATACTCATCGAATACGGGATAATCTGCAGCATTTTGATAACAAGATAAAATTCTTGGATCATTTTCATCTAACAAATAATAGAAATATGCCAATTTTAAATAGATGACTGCTCGATTACGTTCTGTTAAGGGACGTTTTAAGATTGCTTGGGCTTTTTGGATATGTTTTCTTATTTCAAGTGTCTGATCTTTATCAAAACTTGTATCAAGTGTATCAAACCACACGATATAGTTTAATTCACTTTTTTCGATTTCGCTAAAATGTTGACACCAATCCGACTGAGCAAAATCAGTAATGGCCTGATGATCGTGTCCCCATTGTGGCAAGAGATACCAGCAATAATCTCTTACTGCAAGCAAGCCAAAACCTGATTCTTCTATAAATATTTTTAACCAAAAAGCGGCATCTGCTTGAGGTAAATCAATTTCTTCTTTCAAATTTAGATATTTTTGTAAAAGTTGAGGCACATCTTGGGGTAAATCAATTTTTAAATCTTGATTTAAGCCACTTTTTTGCGCCATTGCTTGGGCTGAAGGTTTTATTTTATGAACTAAATTTGAAGGATATCGACGCTTAAGCATCCACTCTGCAAACCATTCAGGTTCATCCAAGTGAACTGTCGAATTTAATAAATGCAGTGCAATTGTCCATGTCTCCACACTAAATGCAAAAGCTTGCATTGCAGAAGCATACAACTGCTTTTGCGCCTCTCTTGCACAATCCCACATTTCATCTGTAACATTGCTTGACCATTCTTGCCCACGATATTCAGCTGCCCAAAAAGCCCAATAACGCACACGAACAATATAAGGGAAAAAGCTTTCTGGAAAAGCCAAATGCCATTCATTGATATGTTTTAATGCTGTTATGCCGTGATTTAAGAATATGTCCTTAAACATTTGTTTGGGCTGATCAAACCATTCATTTTCCCAAAGCTGCGGCGATTTATGACTTCGACTTTGCCATAACACATTGAAAAAATTTTCCAATTCTGCATAGTTTTTATTTTCCAATAAGCCTTGCGGACAATGGATATCTTTACGAAATACTTCATGGGTATATTCAGATTTAATCATCATTCAGCTACTTTGTCTTTATTATGGGTTGAGAATAAATCAATATTCCATGAATAAAGTGACCAATTATTGGGATATATGGATTGATATAAGTGTAAGTCTTGCTTTGCAGAACGATCATAATTTTCAAAATCTGAATGTTTAAACATCAAATAAAGCTCACGCCCTGCGACATATTTCTCGCCCATATCCTGCCAGCTAGAACAACAGTCTTGAATAATCTTCGATGAAGCAACAATATATTGCCATGCATCATATTCCTGTAATTCATAGAACTGCACCAATAACCGTATAGTAAATATTTTTTGAATATGGCTAAACACCAAAATATCTCTTAAATAACTTGCAGTACCAAATTCACTACTTGAATAAAGATTTTCTAATTGAGCGATTTGAAAATATTGATTTAAAAAATAACGAATCTGTTTCTCTTTAGAACCTGCTTTTTTCTGTTTAATATTTAACAATTGATTTAAATGTTTTTTATATATTTCTGGATGCTGTTCAAAATGCGCTAACGTTAAGCTATCCACCTGATACCATTGAATATGATTACGAAAATAAATCAGATCACCAGTTGCAAGCATCCATTGCTTACGATTATCCTGCTTTAAATTTAACAGCATCCAAGGCAAAGCAATGATATAGACGATAATTTTAATCATCCAACCAAGCAATGGAATCTTGCTTAAACCATATAAAGTCTGAATCAACCAGAAATAAGGCCTAAAGATCACGCTCCACAGCGATTTGTTAGACTTTGCTTGACTTAGCTCGACCTTTAAATCAAATTTTTTCTCAGTTTGCTTTTGCTTTGTATAAGCAACGATCTCTTCTATATATTTTTCTACTGGGTGCCTGATATGTTCTGGACGATTTAGTCCCAGCAAAAGATGCTGAATCACATGGGTTTGATGATCATATTGCGCCAATAGATGCTGATTTTTCATCAACAGCGTTTCAATTTTACAAGGATCATCTAATTCATGAAAATAGAAATATAAGGCTTGATTGACATGATCCGTTGAACCCTCATTTATCTCAGGTTGATAGACGATTCCCATACTTAAACAATCAGGGTTGTGATTATTATTTGGTTGAATATGATTTAAAAATAATAAGACATCATCTGCATATTTTTTAACTGGTGCTTGATTCTGCTTACCTTTAATCTGCTCAATACACCATGCTTCACCATCCCATTCTAAACTGATGGTAACATGTGGCTTATTGCTTGAATCCCTTAAGCTAAAATAACGAAATATTCCCTGCTCTTTTTGCGTTACATAATATTCACCATAGCCATCTTTCAGTTCAATCAGGTTGCTAAACTGCCCTAAACAGTGCTGCATATAACGTGATTCAAATGCCATTTCCTTACGCAACAACATTCCTGTTGCCGTAATTTCAATAAATTTGCCTGTATTTACAGTTAAAACCTCATCAATTGCCTGTTCACTGCTGTCCCATTGCCCTTTTTCTAAACGCTTTTTCATTGCTTCATGATCTTTATGCCAAGCGTCTAACACTTGCTTATAGGTCATTTTCATGAATTTGCCTTTTAAATTGCTTTTTAAACGCGAATTTAAAAACTCTAAAATGGGCTTTTCCAGTTCCAAAATCTGTTCATGTAAAGGATCAACATACAACATCTGATGTTCTGGCTGTTGTTCAAGCTTGTTCAAAAACCATGTAGGAATAGGCTGTGGAAGTTGACAAATTTTCCAAGCAGAGACCGAATTTACATGAAAAACTGGATTGAATTGTTTAATCACATATTCAAAGAATTTTTTTTCAAACCACTGAGTAATTTCTGGATCATCTTTACGGCGTTGACTACGCTCTACAATTGTTTTTTTCACTTCAGGGGCATTGACAATATCACGTGTTTCCATGCTGTTCCATTTTGACTTATTTCTAGTGCATTTGATTTTTATAAAAAATATTCGAAATGATCGAAGTATGACTTGCTGTTATTTTATAACAAATTAATTCTAAGAAAATACGTTTCACTCATATTTCACAATATTTATGTTAGGATTTTAAAAATTTTAATTGTTTATCCTATGAAAAAAATTGTAGTTTTCTCAGGTGCAGGAATGAGTGCAGAAAGTGGAATCAGCACTTTCCGAGATAGTAATGGCTTATGGGAGAATTATGATATTCAAGAGGTGGCTACACCTGAAGCTTGGCGGCGTAACCCTGCCTTGGTGCAACGTTTTTACAATGAACGACGTCAACATATTCTCAATGCTCAACCCAATCAAGCACACGATACCATTGCTCAACTCGAACAATATTTTGATGTCATTGTAATTACTCAAAATATTGATGATCTACATGAACGTGCTGGAAGCCAACAGGTTATTCATTTACATGGCAATATCCGCCTTGCTAAAAGTTCTAAACCTAATGCGCAGTACACAAATGAGTTCTATCCTATAGATGGTTGGCAATTGGATCTAGAACAACATAAATGTCCTGAAGGATTTCCACTTCGACCTCATGTGGTTTGGTTTGGTGAAGCTGTTCCTGCGTATGAAGAAGCAGTAGAGATGATCCGTGATGCTGATATTTTTATTGTTATTGGCTCAACATTGACCGTCTACCCTGTGGCAGGTTTAATTCACGAGATTCCAGAACACTGTGATGCGTATTATATTGACCCGCAAGCCAGTTATGAGCGTGTTCCCCAGCAATACCAATGTTTAAAAATGAGTGCGACTGAAGGGATGCAACAGCTTTTTGAGAAACTGACAACACATTAAAAAACCAGTGCAATTGCACTGGCTTTAAAAATTACAGCATAGCACTAAGTAAAATCATGCATTGTCATCTGTGGAATTCATCTGATCTTTTTTTACATCTTTAGAGGGTTTAGTCGAAGATGAATCATTGAATAATTTATTCATTAAAGGCTTAATCACTCGATAAATAATCAAGCCAAGAAATACCAGTAAATACAGTGGCCAAATGGTGACTAAAATAACCAATAAATCCAAAATAAATTGCCAGCCATATTGAACACCTTCCCAAGCACGTTTCCAAAAACTATCACCGTTTAAGCGTGCCACAGCAGCAACATCAACATCCAGACTTTCTCTCACCATCGCGGGTTGTTTAATGGCAATACTAATCGTGCTAAAACGCACACGATCTTGAACTTCAAGTTGGGTTAAGCGGGAAATTTCATTCAGCTGTGATTGTTTGGTATCACTAGGTACAGTTTGAGTTTGTCCGATTTTTTCTTCTAAAAGCTTTAACTCAAACCGCTTTGCAGAATATTGTTGTTGATTTAAAAAATACATCAAAGGCAATAACTGATTGACATATAACGCAGCTTTATCACTCGGTACTCTGACAATGATCTCTGCATGCGGATCAACTTTTTCAAAAACTCGGATTTTACCATCCGCAATTTTTTGTGTTTTGACATCGAGTACATCAAAACTGATATTTTTCTGCTCTATAAAGCCGCCCGCTTGAAAAGTGAGCTTATCAATTTCTAAAGCAGTTTTCACCACATCTTTGGCTGTGAAATTAACCTGAGCTTCACGTACCATACGACGTGCTTTTTCTGCTTGACTGACATCGGTACTTAAAATAGTTTCAGGTTTTTGTTCAGTCACAGGTGTGGTATCAACAGAATTTTCAGCTGCTTGCTCAGTACTTTTTTCTGCGGCATCAGCCGCTTGTGCAGCATCCTGAGCAACAACTTGTGCATCTTGAGCAGACGCCGAACTTTCAGCAGCTTGTTCCGACTTTTTGGCGCATCCTGAAAGAAGTACTAAGCTTAAGGCAAGAATTAAATGTTTATTATTCATAGATTATTGACTTTTGTTGGTGATTTTAAATTTTGTTGAATTATAAAGAAACTTTACTTTTTTTACCATGCATAAAAATACAGCATCGAAATGCTGTATTTATCAAAGTTTTTATATATAGATCAACAGGTGCAATTTAAACAGTTAGCCCGCTTTATCGATTTCTTCATAGGGTTGTACTGCAATTTCTGAAATCATATTTTCAAAAGAGAAAATTTCATCTAGACGTTCTTGGCTCAATAAACCCTGTTCAAGTACAACCTCTTGAATGGTTTTATTTTCAGCAATACATTGCTTCCCAATTTCATCACACTTCGCATGACCTAAAATTGGATCAAGTAAGGTAATAATTCCCACACTACGCATCACTGCATCAAAACAGGTTTTTTCATTGGCAACCACACCTTGAATACACTTCTCATCCAAGGTTTGAATCGCATTGATCAGTAACTCAATTGACTCATTCATGGTAAGCGCAATCACAGGCTCCATCACATTTAACTGTAATTGGCCTGCTTCTGCTGCAAAAGTAATGGTTAAATCATTGCCAATCACTTTAAATGCAACCTGATTGACGACTTCAGGAATCACAGGATTGACTTTTGCTGGCATGATCGATGAACCAGCTTGTAATTCAGGTAAGCGAATTTCCCATAAACCTGTTCTTGGGCCAGAACTTAATAGACGTAAGTCATTACAGATTTTAGAGAGTTTTACAGCCAAACGTTTTAAGGTGCTTGAAAGGATAATAAATACACCGCAGTCACTGGTCGCTTCAACATAATCTTCTGCACCAATTAAATTTAAACCTGTTAAGGCTTTTAAATTTTCATTGACCTGCGCAGCATAACCATGTGGCGTATTTACCCCTGTACCAATCGCAGTAGCGCCTAAGTTAATTTCTAATAAAAGTTCACGGGTCTTTTTAATTAGACGAACATCTTCTTTGAGTAATGTCGCAAAGGCATGAAACTCTTGTCCTAATGTCATTGGGACAGCATCTTGTAACTGGGTCCGTCCCATTTTTAGCACATACTGAAACTCAGCAGATTTTAAAGTCAGTGAACTAATCAAATTATTGATTTTTTCAAATAACAAATCCAGTGAATAGTAAGTTGCTAAACGTAATGCGGTGGGATAGACATCATTGGTCGATTGAGATTTATTGACATGGTCATTTGGGTGGATGATGTCATAACGTCCTTTCGCATAACCTAAAGATTCTAACGCGATATTGGCAATGACTTCATTGGTGTTCATATTAATTGATGTCCCCGCACCACCTTGGTAGACATCTGATGGAAATGCATCTTTCCAATTTTGCGGATTTTCAATCAGTTGATCACTTGCTTTTTGAATCGCTACACTGATTTCTTCAGAGATCTTATTAAATTGCAAATTGGTTTGTGCCGAGGCCTTTTTGACCTGAGCCAAAGCGCGGATAAAAAAGCTTTGCTCACCGACGCTATGTTTAGAAATATTAAAATTTTCTAAAGCTCGGATTGTATGAATGCCATAATAACTGTTTATAGGAACTTCTTTACTTCCCAATAAATCTTTTTCTATTCTTGTAACTTCAGGTTGAACCGTTTCCATGTGATCTGCTCATTATATATTTATGCACTATAGTTGTGCAGTTATAATAATATTCCTACTCCTCGGCTTTTGTACTAGCAAAATATGTCATTTCGATAAACAATTTTATGGAATTATCAATTAAACGTTAACAATGTAACTTTGCGTAAAGTATAATCCCGCTGTCACTAAACACTCCCAGTAGAATTTTTTTGGATATAAATTGCTGATTTTTTGCATTTGTATCTAAAGTTACAATCGGATACATAAATCTTGCACAATCACCTTATAAAAATCACAGCGATATTTTTTAGTTGTGTGAAAGAATTCGCTCGTGAAACTTATGCGATAAAAAATAAAACTTGGAGATTTACTCCACAAGGACTGAATTAAATATGGACTCACTCAACCCCACAGTTGTCACGTTTATCTTTTATATCATTGCAATGGTTTGTATAGGCTTATATGCCTATAGAAAAACCACCGATTTCTCAGATTATATTTTGGGAGGTCGAAGCTTAGGGAGTTTTGTCACTGCACTTTCAGCGGGTGCATCGGATATGAGTGGCTGGCTACTCATGGGTCTTCCCGGCGCAATTTACCTGACTGGATTATCTGAATCATGGATCGCAATCGGGCTCATTATTGGTGCTTGGCTCAACTGGTATTTGGTCGCAGGCCGTTTACGTGTCCATACTGAAATACAAAATAATGCATTAACATTACCAGATTATTTCACCAGCCGTTTTGGTGATAAAAAGAAAGTGATCCGTATCATTTCTGCGCTGGTCATTTTAATCTTCTTTGGTATTTACTGTGCTTCAGGCATGGTGGCAGGTGCACGTTTATTTGAAAGTATTTTTGCTATGAACTACACCACTGCTCTTTGGGTCAGTGCGATTGCAACCATCAGTTATGTGTGTATTGGTGGCTTCCTTGCCATCAGTTGGACAGATACATTTCAAGCGGGCTTGATGATTTTTGCATTGTTGTTGGCACCGATTATGACTTTCTTGGCAGTCGGTGATTTACAACATGTCAATCAATTGATTGAAGCCGCACGTCCACATGCAGCAAATATGTTCCAAGGGGTTAGTTTTATCGCCATCATTTCATCAATGGCATGGGGCTTAGGCTATTTTGGACAACCGCATATTTTAGTCCGTTTTATGGCAGCAGATTCAGTGAAAACCATTCCTAATGCTCGTCGTATTGGTATGGCGTGGATGATTCTATGTTTAGCGGGCGCTGTTGCTGTAGGTTACGTGGGTATTGCGTATTTCCAAGCACATCCTGATATTCCGTCAGCTGCAATTGTGGCAAAAAATCCAGAAACAGTGTTTATGGAATTAACCAAAATCTTATTTAATCCATGGGTTGCTGGTGTTGTTTTAGCTGCTATTTTAGCCGCTGTCATGAGTACCTTAAGTTGTCAGCTTTTGGTATGCTCAAGCACCTTGACTGAAGATTTATATAAATCTTTTCTTCGCAAAAAAGCCTCACAAAACGAGTTGGTTTGGGTCGGTCGTTTAATGGTTTTAGCCATTTCAGTACTTGCAATCATCTTGGCATTTAACCCAGAAAGTAAGGTACTTGGTCTAGTGGCTTATGCATGGGCTGGTTTTGGTGCAGCATTTGGTCCGCTTATTTTATTGTCTGTGTTCTGGAAGCGTATGACTTTAAATGGGGCATTGATCGGTATCATTGTCGGTGCTGTAACAGTAATTGTTTGGAAAAACACCATGGCGCATACAGGTTTATATGAAATCGTGCCGGGCTTTGTGCTTTCTTTCATCAGCATCATTGTGGTCAGCTTAATGGACAAAGCGCCTGAAAAAGAAGTAATTGATCGTTTTGAAAATGCTGAACAAATTTATAACCGTGAAATGAAAAATATGTAAATTCACATGTTTGAATAAACCATTAGAGCTGGGGCATTCATGCCCCTTTTCTATTTCTTTACTTTCGCTTTAAAATTTAAATGTAATTGTGAGCTGTCTTTAATCACTTCCATCACTGGATAACTACGTGTTTCCTTTACACCAGGCAATTGCCAGAGTACCTGCCCTGAAATACGACGAAACTCCTCCATATCAGCACATCGAATTTTCACTAAAAAATCAAAACCGCCACTGATCATATGACATGCCATAATTTCTGGATATTGTACGATGGCATCTGAAAAAGCATCTAAAGCATTGGGTGTGGTTTTATCTAAAAGAATCTCAACAAATACCACAAAATTAGCACCTAACATTTTCGGATTTAGCTTTGCTTCATAGCCTAAAATAAATCCTTCCCCTGTCAATTTCTGCACCCGAGCAAGCGCAGCTGTGGGCGATAAATTAACTTTTTCAGCCAACTTAATATTGGAAATTTTTCCATCTTTTTGCAAAATGTCCAAAATCCGAATATCTATACGATCCAAGCTTAAATAAGCACTTTCCATAGAATAATTCTCTAAATATTATTCAAATTATAGTGAGTTATTCACCAAATATTCTGTAATCATAAATTATATAAACCCATCTGCTCAACAAAAATATTTGCTAGTCACAGGACGTTGACAATGAATATGGATTCACCTCTAGTTTTAAATGCAAACTTACTTCCAAGTTTGGATTACATTACCGAATTTAAAGACAAAACTGGTTTTGAAGAAGAAATCAATCATGCGTGGCGTCGTACTGAATCGGAATGTGTTGAAAACTTACTTGAGCACAGTCAAATTTCTGAAGAAATGAATCAGAAAATTTATGACATTGCATTTAACTTAGCGCATAGCTTACGTGACCGTAAAAGTTCGTCAGGAAAAGCAGGTATCGTACAAGGTCTGCTGCAAGAGTTTTCATTGTCTTCACAAGAAGGCATCGCATTGATGTGCTTGGCTGAAGCCTTATTGCGTATCCCTGATAGTGCGACCCGAGACTTATTGATTCGCGATAAAATTAATCAAGGAAACTGGAAAGATCATTTAGGCCAAAGTAATCTGATGTTTGTCAATGCTGCTGCATGGGGACTCATGCTGACTGGAAAACTGATGGAAACGCCTAAACAAACCAGCCTTTCAGGGATTCTCACTTCGCTTTTAGCGCGTACAGGTAAAGGCATCATTCGTAAGGCAGTTGATGCAGCCATGCGTATGATGGGTGAGCAGTTTGTTACTGGTGAAACCATAGAAGAAGCGTTGGACAATGCCAAAACCCTTGAAGATAAAGGTTTCCGTTATTCTTATGACATGCTTGGTGAAGCAGCACTGACTGAACACGATGCAGATCGCTATTTTGAAGACTATACTCAAGCGATTCATGCCATAGGTAAAGCGTCTGAAGGTAAAGATGTTTATACCGGTCCAGGAATTTCAATTAAACTTTCGGCTTTACATCCACGTTATCAACGTTCTCAAACCGAACGTGTGCATCATGAACTTTATCCTCGAATTTTAAATTTGGCGCTTTTAGCAAAGACCTATGATATTGGCCTCAATATTGATGCTGAAGAAGCGGATCGTTTAGAGCTGTCTTTAGAATTACTTGAGCGTTTATGCTTTGAGCCACAACTGGCAAACTGGAAAGGTATAGGCTTTGTGATCCAAGCCTATCAAAAGCGTTGTTTCTATGTGGTGGATTATATTATTGATCTGGCAAAACGTAGTCAAAAACGTTTAATGATTCGTCTGGTCAAAGGTGCTTACTGGGACAGTGAAATCAAAAAAGCACAAATTGACGGTATGTCTGACTACCCAGTCTTTACCCGTAAAGTGCATACAGATTTGTCTTATATTGCTTGTGCAAAAAAACTATTGGCTGCGCCTGATCAAGTTTATCCGCAATTTGCGACACATAATGCGCAAACGCTTGCTACAATTTATGAATTGGCAGATCCACAAAAATATTATCTTGGTCAATATGAATTCCAATGCTTACATGGCATGGGTGAACCACTTTATGAACAAGTGGTAGGCAAGGTTTCAGATCAGAAATTAGGGATTCCATGTCGTATTTATGCGCCTGTCGGTAATCACGAAACCTTATTGGCCTATCTGGTTCGACGTTTATTAGAAAATGGTGCGAATACCTCATTTGTTAACCGTATTGCAGATAAAAATATTAAAATTGAAGACTTGATTGAAAACCCAGTTCAAGAGATTTTACATACTGCAGAAAAAGAGCATGCAGTCGGGTTAAAACACCCTGCTATTCCGCTTCCTCATGATTTATATCAAGGCATCCGCCAAAACTCTCAAGGTTTAGACTTAGCCGATGACAGCAAATTAAAAGATTTAAATCAAACTGTTCAGCAACATTTAAAACACCAATGGAACAGTTATAGCCTTGTCGATCAGCTTGATTTACAAGACTTGGCTGAAATAAATTCGCAAGAAATCCGTAATCCAGCTGATCATGCAGATCTAGTTGGTTATGTGATCGAAGCAGAAACAGCACAAGTTGATTTGGCCTTAAACAACGCTCATCAAGCTTTTGAAAATTGGAAAAACGCATCTCAAGATTTTCGTGCAGAGTTATTGCTTAAAGCTGCTGCGATTATGGAATCGCGTATTCAGGAACTGATGGTTTTACTGTGTCGTGAAAGTGGTAAAACCTATAGCAATGGTATTGCCGAAGTACGTGAAGCCGTTGATTTCCTCAGATATTATGCAGCTCAAATGCAAAGTATCGAAAAAAATGGTGCACTTAGCCCCTTGGGTACAATTTTATGTATCAGCCCTTGGAACTTCCCGCTTGCAATTTTTACTGGACAAATTTCAGCAGCACTTGTTGCAGGAAATACCGTAATTGCTAAACCTGCTGAACAAACCCCATTAATTGCAGCACAAGCAATTCAAATCTTATGGGAAGCAGGAGTTCCAAAATCAGTTGTACAATTACTTCCTGGTCGTGGTGAAACAGTCGGGGCAAAACTCAGCCAAGATGAGCGTATTCAAGGCATTATGTTCACAGGTTCGACTGAAGTTGCTAAGATTTTACAAAAAACCGTAGCACAACGCCTGAGTCCAACAGGTCAACCGATTCCGCTGATTGCTGAAACAGGTGGTCAAAATGCGATGATCGTAGATTCTTCTGCGCTGACAGAACAAGTGGTAATTGATGCAGTAAACTCAGCATTTGATAGCGCTGGTCAACGTTGTTCTGCCCTCCGAGTATTGTGCGTTCAAGAAGACAATGCAGCAACCTTGATTAAGATGCTTAAAGGCGCCATGCAACAGCTCAACATTGGACAACCTATTTTGCTGAAAACAGATATAGGCCCTGTGATTGATGGTGAAGCGCAACAAAATATTGAAAAGCATATCGAAATGATGCGGAGCAAAGGCTATGCAATACATCAACTTGCTTATGAAACACCAACATCTGATCTAAATGCAGGCACATTTATTGTCCCGACGGTAATTGAGCTTCCAAATCTGAATGATTTAAAACGTGAAGTTTTTGGACCTGTATTGCATGTCATTACTTATAAATATGGTGAATTAAAGCAATTGTTAGAACATATCAATGCAAAAGGATATGGCCTAACCATGGGTTTACATACACGTATCGATGAAACTATTCAAACCACCATTGAACATGCGGAAGTGGGTAACTTATATATTAACCGTAACATTGTAGGTGCTGTTGTCGGCGTACAACCTTTTGGTGGTGAAGGTTTATCAGGAACAGGACCTAAAGCTGGCGGTCCGATTTATTTATATAAATTGATGCAGCATACAGCCCTACCCAATCGCCCTTTTGGTACTGTAAAAAATATCTCGGAACAGCTCAATCTAAAACCATCTGAGATTCAAACAGAATTTAACACTTGGGCAAAACAGCACTATTCGCAATGGGCTATGCATCAGTATCAATCACCGATTGCTTTATATGAACTTCCAGGTCCAACAGGTGAATTGAATCAATACCATGTTGTATCACGTCATCGCATATTGGCAATCGCAACGCAAGAACAGGCTTTGCTGAATCAATTTAATGCAATTTTGTCTCTCAATGCGCAAGTCTGTATTTTAAGTGACGATGCGATTGCTTTAAAAATGATTCAAAGTATGCCAAAAGCGTTGCAACAAAAATTTTCGATGATCAATGATGTGACTGTTGGAGAGTTTGAGGCAGTTTTACATCAAGGTGCTGGTCTAAAAGAATTACAGACAGTGATTGCGCAACGTGAAGGTGCAATTGTTGGCATAACGCATTTAGCGGATGCCAATACAATTATCCCGCTTGCACCATTACTTATTGAGCGTGCGATCAGTATCAATACTGCTGCTGCGGGCGGAAATGCAAGTTTGATGACTTTAGGCAGTGAATAAATCATAAAGCAATGATTTAACCAAGTTAAAAGAAATTTTTCCATTCCAAGTCAATATCATTTGGCTTGGTTTTTTTTATTTAAGATCTTTATTTTAGTTTGCAGCTATTGGTTTTGCTTAAAAATCTGAGCAAATGAATCACTATTCAGGATAAGTCCTTAATAACAATTGCTGTTTAATTTCCTCATAATCATCCTGCATTTTTGGGGAGAGACTTTCTACAAACCATGCCCCATCCGCTGCATAACGTAATATTTTTAATGTGGCAGAATCATCCGTTGCAGCATGTTGAGATAATCGCCGTGTCAGCCATTGATCCCATTTCTCGCTATAAGATTTATCTGTCATCAATGTCATGCTTAAAGCACTCCATACTGTGTTGACTCCAAATGAAGCGCTTAAGGTGACATCAATATATGCGCGAGTAAAACAGCCATAAGTAACTGGATCTTTTTCAATGGCAAGACTGACTTGCTCGTCCAATTGTTGGATTAACTCTTCCAACATGGCCTCAATCAAAACGTGTTTATTGGCAAAATGATGAAATACACCACCTTTCGTTACACCTGAACGCGTTGCAATACTTTGAATAGATACGCCATTTACACCATGTTCAGCAACTAAACTCATTGTGTTGGCTAAAATTAATTTTTTAACACCTTCAGGATCTTTTTTACGTTGATAAGCATTTTCTACAATTTTATCCATACTCAAATCTTACCTGCTTCGTGCTTTTATCAATGTCCTGCTGATGTTGAAAATAAATTAATCACCAATACACCTGAAATAATTAATCCAATGCCTGCAATTGCAGCAAAGTCTAAGCTTTGTTTGAAAATGAAATAACCCACCAAAGCAGTGAGAATAATACCGACACCTGCCCAAATTGCATAAGCAATACCTAATGGAATCGTTTTAATCACTTGGGACAGTAAATAGAAAGAAATCACATAAAAAAATACCACCAGTAAACTTGGGACCAACTTTGTGAAGCCTTGCGATTTCACTAAGAATGTTGAACCTGTTACTTCAGCGATGATAGCGACCGCCAATAAACTATAGGCAAAAAGTATAGAATTCATAAATTCATCAAAAGATACCAGTTGGTTGGTATGTTATATAAATTCAATTTACAATACAATCTTTAGTTATTTGTAATCTCAGCCATTAGATTTGATGAATAATAAGCATTGCACTTTGATAAAAATTATTTTTTAAAATAAAAAAAGGCGAGTTATCAATATGATACTCACCTTTTTTCTTCAGTTTTCTACTTAATCAGGTAGGATGAATAAAGTAGAAAAATGAAATTATAAACAACAAGGCAATGACAGCCAAAATTAAATATGTGTTTACCGTGTTGAAACTCTTTATAAAGTTTAAAATTTCCATTATTTTTCGTCACAAAATAAACCAGCATTTATTTTAATATATTTTGTCACAATTTGTAAGATCATTAAGCCTGATTAAATTAAAAAACACTTAAAAAAAGAGTCTAACTGCCTACTTTTACAGCATGAAGAGAGATTCAAAAAACCCATTATAAATGATAAATATTCTCATATATTTGTTTTTATTCAATTATTATATATAGTTTAAAAACCATCTCACAAGAATTAAACCTATATAAGCTTGATTAAAAATCACTCAAATTAATTAGTTTACCTTAATAAATATGTTTTTAATGTTTTAAACACATGTTAAAAAAATTCAAAAAAATGAAATATTTAGACACATCATATAAATAAAGTGAATAATAAATGAAGGATTTAGAAAAAAATGTTACAAGTTGTGTTTAACAATGAGGTCACATATCTATGTTTTATATGTACTAAATTTTAATTTTAAAAGGCAAAAATGTTCACTATAAAATCTGGTAAGTGTTTAAAAATATATTACTTTTTCTCATGCAAAATCATAAAAAATTTACACTCATTCCTTGAGTTGTAAATTTTAAAAATTGTTATTCTATTTATTAAAAGACTTATTTCACCTCAAAATGGTGTTTTTCTGTGACCAATTTAATTTTTATATCTTTGTAGTAACGAACCATTGTGTTATTCGGATCTTTCTTGAGTGCCTCTGCAAATTTATCTTCATTCATTAACTTGGCATAGGTTTTATAGCCAATTTCTAAAGTTGATGCTTTCTTACTTGATTCTTGAAATTCATCTATACGCTTGTTGATTTGCTTTACACTAATTTCCATCTTTCATTTCTCACTGCAATTTTATTTTTTATAACACTCTTTTATGACAGTTCAGTTTAAATCATTATTTTTTGAGTTCATTTTTGATCTATATTTTTCTTTAAAAACATGAGGGTTCGATTAAATGTTTGCTGACTCGCCTTTTTGCCCAAGAAAAATTGATACTCATGGACCAACCATTCTTTTGATTCTGGGTAGAAAACGGCTTGAACAGGGATTTGCTTTTCTTGCAAAGCTTTTACAAAAGGAATGGACTGCGTATCTGTCAAAAAATCTTTATTACCCCCACTGATAAAAACAGGTGGATAGTTTTTGGTAAGATGCTGTATAGGTGATAAACGTTTTAAATATTCAGGATTATCTTTTTGATTACCAGTATAAGCTTGAACAAGATTATTTACCCCCCATTCAATCAGTTTGATTTCATCTGGTGCTGTATTAATAAAGGCATTCATATCATAAATTCCGCAATGCAGAATTAACCCCTTAAGTTGTGAAGCTTGAATTGAGGCTGTAAATCCAGATTCTATGGCAAAATTTGGGTTAGTGAGAAGCGCTGCATAATGACTGGCTAAATTAGCCCCAGCCGAATCCCCTGCTAAAAATAATTGATCAGCATCTATATGGTATTGTTTTGCATTTTGCTGGATAAATCGCAGTGCGTTGTTGATTTGGTGCAACTGCGTTGGATAAATTGCTTGCGGTGCAAATTGGTATTGCACAGAAACAACATTATAACCTTGTGCTGCAAGCAGTTTAAAATATCCTCTTGCATTATCTTTAGCACCTGAAATCCAACCACCACCATGAATCCAGATCACTGTTGGACGTTTTTCAAATTGTTGAATATCTTTTGGCTGATAGAGATCTAAACTGAGTTTTGGTTGCTCTTGGTAAGTCATATTATTGCTAACAATGACATTCTCTGGCGCATGTTTATCCATCAAATAGCGTTGAAAATGTGTTGAAGTATCAAATGCCTTTGCAATGATTTTGTTATTTTTTTGCACATTTTGGCAGGCAGACAATGTGAATAGTAAAAGTGTACAAATAAGAATTTTCAGTTTATGCATTTTGACCTCAAAATGTTCAATCATTGTGATTTTCACATTATCGATACATTCAATTGTGAGCCTAATATAGCTTAAAAATGAATTCCTTTTCTTTTAATTTAAATGCAAAAAACAACTTAAAAATTTAAATTTATATTTGCGCGATTTGTTGATGCAGACTTTGTAAAAATAAATCCGCTTCAGCTTTGGTTTGGCACTTTTTATGATATAAGCCATTGGCATTTTGATTGTGCGGTGTATATTCTATACTTATAGAAAAATTTTGCGTAATCATATCTTTAGAAACATGTATTGCGATAATATGCAGTGAATTTAGGTAAAAACCATCTTCTATTTTAACCAGCATTTTAAGCCTCAAACCTTATAACACACAGAGAGTAAGACAAAAAAGCCCATCTTTTGATGAGCTTTTTGTTTAAATATTTTAAACTTAAGCATACTTCAATTTAGCCAGTATTTAAAATTTTTGATTATTTATTGTGTAACAAAAGGAATATCTACTAAGAATTTTCTTGAACAATACAATAAAAAAAACTAACACATCATCAAAATTCAGCTTTAGATTGTCCGACATTTTTTTGATTGATCAAATTGCTTTGGTGTTAGATTGAATAAATCGTGATACTTATCACATTTCATAATAAAAGTTATTTTATCTAAATCTCTTTTATGGAGGTTGTTAATATGAATTATTTGATTATTCTAAATTCATCACAAGTACATCATTTAGATGAAGTCCATAAGCTTATCTGTGACTACGATGCTTCGATTCGGGTGAACCCTTCCACTTGGCTGATCAATACCAGCTATGAAGCCAACATCATTCGCCAACATTTAGCGAGTATTATTAGCATTCATGACTCTCTGTTAGTTTTTAAGATTGATGGTGAACATTCATTTACCAATGATTTGGATTTAAATGACTGGATGGAGGATATAAACAGTAAAAGTATGATTCGTGTCTAAAGCTCATTCCGCTAAATTGCTATAACTAAGGCTTAAATAAACATGATTTTTCATGTTTGAAGTGCTTTAGCATTGATGTCACATATCGAAAGCCACGATAACAAGCGACTAAATATCGTTTGAAAACATAAATGAATAAATTGCAGGAAAACAATCAACACGAATAAAGACGAAAAGATTATAGCTTTATATCATTTCAAAGATAATGATAAATCCTTGAAAGCTGAATACACGACCTCACGTCCAAGGATATTTAATTAAGCAGCTTTAGTTTTACTTAGCATCTTCAACAAACTCTTTAAAGTCAGCTTTACGTATTTTTGCATGAATCCCCTTGGTCTTATCAACCACTTGCGATACTTCAAAATCAGTAGCAGCACTCAGATAGGCATAAGCAATCGCTTCATCAATACCATATTCTTGATTTAAAAAACGAATCGCTTCACGTGTAGATTTTTTCATTGCTTCGTCTAAATCTTCATCTAATCCTGGTGTAATCCAAAATTCAGCATTCTCTGCTAATGGCTGTACGATTTCTTTACCTGGAATCTTATCTTTGCCTGTTTTTAATAAAGTGAACTTGAGTGTTGCTCTTGCTGAAGCTTCTAATGCAGTTAATGCAACTTCGCCATCACCTTGGGCAAAATGACTATCACCTGTATAGAACAATGCACCCGGCACTTGTACTGGTTAATATGCAGTTGATCCAGCACCTAACTCATTTATATCAATATTACCGCCATACATCGCTGGTGGTACTGAATGAACTGGCTGTGATGTATTCGGTGCGACCCCCATAATGCCCATAAACGGGCTTAGCGGGAAACGAATCGATTTACCTGATTGTGTTTTTAGTACCCCCTCATATTCACCCTTGGCATTTTTTTCTATTGGGGTAAAGACTGAAACGTTTCCATATCGCTCAGGATGTTCAGCCGAAGCATTTTCTTGTTGAGGTCTTTTAGGAAATTCGCCCACTAAAGCACCTTTACCATGACGATTTGAAATGACGCCATAGGGAACACGAGGCTCTACTTTAATGACTTCTACTTTTAAAATATCACCAGCTTGTGCACCTTGAATCTCAATTGGGCCAGTCACAATATGAGGTCCATCTTTATGAAAATCATGTTTTAGAGAAGATTTTGTAATATTTTTTGCTTCATCTAAAATGTATTCATCTTTCACCCCTTTTGATTTAAAGAATTTTTCCGCATCCCGCCCTTGATCTTCAAGTAAGCCTTCATGTGAAACTGTATCAAAAGTCACCACACTCCCCGACGGAACAGAAATCACAGGCTTGGCATCTTTATTCGGTAAGTAACCCCAAGTAATCGTGTTTAAAGTCGAAGGTACATAATAATTGCCTTTGTATTCACCGTCTTTTAATTGAACAGGCTTATTGGATAATTGCTTAAGAACAGTAAAACTTTCAGCATGAACGACTGAAGTACTGATAGCACTGAAAATAAACAGTGAAAGAACCGTGTGCTTAAACATAAAAATACCTTTAATAATTGAAAAATAAAAATATTGCAAAGGTGTTTTCAGCAAATTTCATGCCACGGTAAAATTACTTTAATCTGTTCATTTCAATAGCTATTGCGCCAATTGTTTACAATTAGTCGGTCTATTCAAGTGCATAAATAATGAAATGCCCGTAAATATATTATTTTTGAGTGGGTTTTAAAGTGTTTAATTTTAATGTGTACAGTTTTCTCTCAAGCTATTCAGCTTCTTTCATAAGTCCTTTTTAGAATGATATGCCAACATAAATCCCCCCTCATCCTCGCCTTCGCTCAAAGGGAGCAAGAACTTTCAATGCCAATATGATTCACTCAATACGATATTTTTTGATTGATGAATTACAAATAAAAAACCCCACCAAATGGTGGGGCTATTTACGTCACAATTCTATTTAACTTCTTTCACTGTAAAAGATTTATCTTTAGCAAGTTCAATGGTTCCTTCATCGCCTTTAGAATGAATTGAAACACCATTGTCACCTTCTAAACGCATACCGCTTCCAGCAGGTACTTCTTTCAATGAATAGTTATTTCCATCGCTATCCGTTAATGTCGCTGTAACAAAATTATCACTGGTCTTAAGTGTAAATTGTTTCTTATCAGCGGTTTCATATTTTACCGTTTTTTCAGCTGACTCATTTGTATCAACAGCAACGGCACTACTACTTGCCTCATTATCAGGAGATGTCGCTTTATCTTTGTCTTTTGCACTACACCCAGCAACAAAAACAACAGCTAAAAAAGATGAAATTAATAATAATTTTTTCATGTTTAATCTCGAATAAATATGGAAGTTAAGTTCTAACATAGCGCTTTAGAGCAATCCAACCACTTATTGCGAATAACTACTTGTTGCCTACACAAATTATAACAATCACTTAGAACCTTATACATTTTAAGCTTGAATTTTGTTTTAATTTAAATATTTAGTTTTATTCTTTGATCAATGAATAGGATGTATTAAGCCTAGATGAGTACAGTCATTGCAGATTAGGACGAGACGGCTTTATTTCATTAAAGAAAATTACTCGGCTATCTTAGCTTATGCCTACAGTATGATTTCTTATAAAGAAAGCCCAAAAATTACTTGAATTAGATATAAAAAATCCAAATAAAACTTTGCTTTAAAATTAATAACTCCCCCCACTTTTCTATAGAGTAAAACCTCCATTAAGGGACTAATTTATTCATTATTTTATTAAAATATTAATTCAGCAATAATTTCGGAGCACTTCGTTGCATATAAAGGTAAACCCCAAATTGTAATACAGCAAAATATCCCAAATTTCTAAAAATAACTTCAGTAATGCTTGAACTACCAAAAGCTAAATCGGTTACAAAAAGAAAAGCCACTAAAATTAAATGTAAATAAAAGGGTTGTTTGATTTTACTGCCTATTGCAGTAACAGCGTTGAGATAACCAACGATCATCAATCCAAGAATCATGATCATTACCACAAGAACAGTTAGCGCTTGCTCATATAAATTACTGCTGTATAGAAAGATAACTTTTACTATTCCAGCCAACGCACATAGCCCAATAAATGAGGCTAATAAATTTTTTATAAAGTATTTTAGATTCATAATTGCTCTATAGCTTTCTTAAGTCTAAAAATTATACAGCATTGTTTTGAAAAAAATCTAGGAATCTTATGCTATATCAACAGCCTTCTCACTCATATCAATCAGCCCACTGTATCAGTGGGCGTTGGGTTAACTGTCCTTATCGACTGAATGTGGCGTTGTTGTTTGATCTTGCTTTTGTGTATCTGTATCTCTTTTTTGACACGCTGTTAAGCCAATCAACATAGCTAAACTTAAAATTGAAAATATTTTCATACTTCGCTCAGTTTTGCTTAAAAATTATACCATATCAAAGTATAGACTTCTTGATGTGTATTTTATGAAACTTACGTAACATTTCCCACAGCCTTAGCAAAGTTTTAAATCAGTATAAATGACAAATTATATACACTCACCAACAATGCTTACATTTAAAAAATCTACTCAGATTATTAAAATATTTTTTAATTTTCAGAATCATAGACACATGCTTGGTTTTCTCTTTAAAAATCCATTTCATTCGCCAAAATTTAGTCACTTCGCCTTAATATTAGCCAGAATTTCGATCGGTTTATTTTTCTTAACAACTGGTTATAACAAATTATTTGTAGAGAAAAATCAACAAATCATGTTGGAAACGATTGTTTCGGCAGGTATACCTTTTCCAGAAGTGACAGCTATCATTGTTTCTTTATTTGAATTTGTATTCGGGCTATTGCTAACCATAGGGTTATTTACTCAGTTAACCAGCCTTATATTGATCTTTATTTGCTTTGTAGCACTTGTAACAGTTGGCATTTATACAATCCCGCCGGGTCTTAATTTGATCACTTGGATAAGCTGGTTTTTCTATATCCATGATTTGCTTTATATTTTCATTTTACTTTTTATTTTTACAAACAAGCCAGATTCTTTCACGCTAGATAAACTTTTTTTCAAAAAATACTTTTAGAAAATAGCCACTTTTGGGGGAAGTGGGTTATTAAAATAATATATCAGTTGATTATGATGTATGAGAATTTCTCTTTAAATGAAATTTTAAAGTTTATTTATCTAAACAAGCATCTTCAATCAACTTACTACCCTGTGGAAATTTAGTCACAGTTCTATAAGTTTCAGTAAGATCTGCATTGTAATCATAATATCCTGCATACAAGAAAATTTTTCTAGCTTCGCAGTCGTGATAACCAATCATTTTGATATAATTTTGAAGCTCATATTCTCTACCAAATATTATTCTAGTAACAATCACTTTATATTTAGGTTGATCTAAATCTGTTTCTCGTTCTGCGATTAATTTATCATTTCCAGGATACCGCGTATGATCACGATCAAAATATTCTTTGAATCTCTCTATATTTAATTTTTTATCAAAAATTGGCGTTATTAGATCTGCATAACAAAGCTGTGATATCCATAAAAGAAATAAAAAAAGGATTTTTTTCATAATTTATAATTTTTGAATGCTCTATAAAATAAATTTAGCTTACATAAAATTAAAGCCCATCCATTGATGAGCCTTTCAGTTATTTGGTTTGTTTCGGGTCAAGTTTATAACAATCGGTTCGCATCTTCGGTGAGAGTGTATTGCTGTTAAGCATACTCATCCCATTCTGACTCTGATATCTAAAGCGATCATAATCACTCATTGTTGATGTAATGTTACTGACATCTGCTCCATATCCCATACAATGCGCATGATTACTTTCTAAATCATAACTGGTACAAGATACCAAGAAAAAAAAGCTAATAAATATTAATGATTTCACTTGTGTTTTTACTTTAAAGGCTAAACAATAATTTGGTTTAAGTAGATGTCGATAACGCCCGTCTACATCATAAAAATATGCCATATCCGATGTATAAGATCAATATATCTTCACCGCCTTGAGCCACCATGTTATATACTATTTTAGATAAATTTACCGTAATTAGCTTTGTATGTCTGACTTACAATTTTCCTTAAGTGAATACCTTGCAACAGTTCAAGAAGTTATACGTGTAACTTTTGATGAAGCAATATGGGTAAAAGCTGAGATTAGAAATCTAAGTATCAAGGGCGGCCATTACTATTTAGAACTTGCTGAAAAGGAGGAAGATTCAGATAAAGTCATTGCCAGTTGTAAGGCAACAATCTGGAAATTCTCTGCTGCCAAAATGGTATTAAAATTTGAACGTGAAAGTGGTGTTGAACTCTCTCGCGATCTCAATGTACTGATTAAAGTGAAAGCTGTATTTAGTCCCCAATATGGTTTTTCAGTCAATATTGAAGCAATAGATTCAAGTTATACCCTAGGTGATATCGCACGGCGTTATCAACAAATTTTAGAAAGACTGACCAGCGAAGGTTTACTCAATAAAAATAAATTACTGCCTACCCCATTTGATATTCAAAATGTGCTCGTCATCGCTCCTGAAAATGCGGCTGGCTTAGGTGACTTTAAGAAAGATGCAGATGCTCTCGATCAAGCTGGCGTTTGTCATTTTGTCTATCATACGGCAACGTTTCAGGGGAACACTGCAGCGACAAGTATTTCTGAAGCTTTAGCAAATGCATTACGACAATGGGCGAAAGACCTCAATACCCCACCAGATCTTATTGTGATTATTCGTGGTGGAGGTGCAGTCAATGATCTGGCCTATCTCAATGACTACAATCTCGCTGCGCTACTCTGCAAACGCTCTGTTCCGATCTGGGTAGGTATAGGTCATGAAAAAGATAGAACCATTTTAGATGAAGTGGCAAACCGTTCTTTTGATACACCGAGTAAAGTGATTGGAGGTATTCGAAATCTAATCGTAGAGCGTACCCAAGATGTGCTAGATTCTCTACATAAGATTAAACTGTTATCTCAGCATCAAATCACTGCTTATCAAAGCCAGAATGATCAGTACATCAAAGTCATTAAAACGCTTTCTCAAGGGCAGATCAATGAGGCAAATAAAAACTTAGATTTGATGAAAGGTACTGTTCAATATTTGGCACAACAACTGATTAAATTGGCATCCAATCAAGTTGAATCACTCATGCGTGAAACGCTTTTGCAAAATCCACGTCATGTCATGGCCAAAGGTTATGCTATTGTGCGTAGTGATGGTAAAGCCATTCGTTCTATTCAACAAATTTCAACTGATCACATCCAAGTAGAGTTATTGGATGGTACGATCAACGCAAATGTGACACAGGTATTAAGTAATGGCTAAACAAGATTTAACGTTTAAAGAAGGTTATGACGTTCTAAAGAAAAATGCAGAATTATTAGAATCTCAAGAAGAACCTGATATTGATAATTTGATGAAGATTGTGGAAGAATCCATGTCTGCATATAAAGCCTGTAAGTCACGTGTAGATGCTGTGCAACAGGCTCTAAATGAAACTTTTAAAGAATAACTTACGAATCAGATAGAATATTTAACAAAAAAGAGAAATTACATTGAAAACAAATTTTAGCGTAGATTTAGCTCTACTTTTTACAGCCTTATCTATATTTTTATATGCATGTGGGTACTTTTATATTAAAAATTATGTTGGGTATTTTGGCTACTCCCATCACTCATTAGGCTATGATTTTCAAAACTATTTAATCACTGGTGGATTGCAAGGTGTAAAGGGACTAATGTTTAGCTTTATCCTTTTACTTTTAATATCTTTAGCAAATACATTGACAAACAAAAATATTAGTAAGTCTTTTATAAAAGGTGGGCTTTATATTGCTACTTTTTTATTTGTATTAATATTTAACATACTATTTTATACAATAATAAAACCTTTTTTATTTATTTTAAAAATACCTTATTACATCATAAGTATTTTTTCAGATTTTCTTTATCGAAAATTTCCAATTCTTTGCCATTATATTGAAATAGTACTTATTATTATCATCTTATTATTAGGTTTATTCTTTGCACTAATTACATATCCTTTAAAACTATTGTTTAGAAAAACCCACAATACTTCTAAAAATGAAATTAACTGGAATGACTCTATTGATACACAAAACATAGACAAAGGCTTTAAAGAAATTATTTATTATTACGCTTATCTAATTGTTTTTTATTTATTAATTCTAATAACTGTATTTTATTTGGCAGGTATTGAAAAGAAAGGAACTTCAGATGCTATAAATCAATTCATTTATTCAGATACTAATAGTATTTCAATAAAAGATGATAGTATTGATTATTTATTTAAATCTCAGAGATTAACCACTCCAAAATTTTTAAATGTTAAATTCATGACATGTGGCACAAATAAATGCCTGATATTAATAGATGCAAACAAAAATATAGACATTAGCTTCACAAAACAAGGATTAATAATTTTTAAAAACCCTTATTTTCACAAAACCATTTCAAATTCAGATTACACACTAATTGATTAACTTTTCTATTAATAATTTGTAAGACCTATATCAATAGGTCCAATAACATTATAACTTCTAAACAAGCTATTTCTCCTATAACAATAAGAGAAATAGCATTACAAATATAATTAAATCAAAAAATTATAAGCCATTAAACACTTAACATACTATTTAAGGTTTCACTAACATTTTTTGATTTCACTTGAGATTTTAATCCTTCAAGTGCGGCTTTTACTTCACTTCGTTGTGGTTCAGCTAATGTATACCAGCGTGTAAGGACTTGGAGTAAACGAGAGCCAACAATTGGATTCTTTTCATCCAAATATTTCGCCAAATCTACAAAATGCTGAACACCAAAACTCCATGCATTGACAGGATTGGCATTTAAACCACCGCTTACCGAACGAATACGGTTAGGTGTACCTAAATCATAATCAGCATGTGAAGTTAAATACTGAATCGTTTCAGCCGTTGCTTTCGGATGCGCTGCTTGAATCATAAACCATTGATCTAATGACAATGCTTCATCCTTAAAGCGTTTATAGAAGTCCGCTAAGGCTGCTTTTGCTTGTGGAGCATCATTCCATACCAATACTTTAAGTGCCCCGAGTCGCTCAGACATATTCACAGAATTTTCATACTGTGCATAAGCCAAATCAAATACTGCGGTATCCCCCTGACGCGCCATAAAACTCAACATGATATTTTTCAGAGCACGAACACCCATTGCTTGTGAAAATTCATTTTGTGAATCTGGATCAAGTGATACATATGTTTCTTTAACAAAGTCACCCAAGACTTTAGCCAATTGATTCAACAAGGCTTCACGTGCTTCATTTACAATCAAAGGATTATAATCTTGATCAATGCGACTACCCAAATAACCTTCACTTGGTACATCAAATAAGCGTGACGCCAATAGCGGGTCTTTTTCAATTACATTTGGTAAGGTATGTTTAATTGCATCTACATAAATTTGAGCATCATGACCATTAAGCAAAATACGCTCAAGCAAAGTCTGTGTGGCTTGCCACTGGTTAAAACCATTGGTTTCATATTGCAATAAGAAGGCAAGTTCTTCATCTGAATAGTTAAATTCAAGATTTACTGGAGCTGAGAAATTACGTAATAAAGATGCTACAGGCTTTTCGGTCACACCTGTAAATTCAATACTTGCTTCTGTTTGATCAAACAAATACACCCCATCTTTTACCCCATTCTCAAATAAAGCCTCAGAATGCAAGGTGTACTGCTCACCTGTTTCTGCATTAAACAATGCTAAAGCCACAGGAATAGGTACAGCTTTTAAGTTTGGATATTTAGGATGGGGTTTTAAACTTTGTTTAAAGCTTAAACGATAAGTTTGAGTACTCGCATCATATTCACCTTTCGCTTCAAGCTTTGGCGTTCCTGGTTGGTTATACCAGATTAAAAATGCAGATAAATCGACACCTGAACCCGCAGTTAAGGCAGCAACCCAATCTTCAACAGTAACCGCTTGACCATCATGACGTTGAAAATATTCATCGGTACCCTTACGGAATTTTTCCTTGCCCAATAAAGTTGACATCATGCGGTTAATTTCCGCACCTTTCTCATACACTGTCGCAGTATAGAAGTTATTGATTTCCACAAAATGATCTGGGCGTGGCGGATGCGATAATGGGCCTGCATCTTCTGGGAATTGATGTGCTTTAAGCACTGCAACATCGTCGATACGTTGTACTGCTGCTGATTGTAAATCTTCTGAAAAAGACTGATCACGGAAAACCGTTAAACCTTCTTTTAAACACAATTGGAACCAATCACGGCAAGTAATACGGTTACCTGTCCAGTTATGGAAATATTCATGTGCAATCACAGACTGTACACGCATGATTGCGGCATCAGTGGTATATTCTTCATCAGCAAGCACACATGATGTATTGAAAATATTTAAACCTTTATTTTCCATTGCGCCCATATTGAACTGACTGGTTGCCACAATCATATAATTGTCTAGATCATATGCACGCCCATAATGTTCTTCATCCCAACGCATAGAATGCTTTAATGCTTCCATCGCAATATGACATTTTGGGATATCTTTTTCTTCTGCATAGATTTCCAATGCCACATCACGACCTTCTGAAGTGGTATAACGGTCTTTTAAAACCGCTAAATCACCAATCACACAAGCAAATAAATAGGCTGGTTTTTTGGTTGGATCTTCCCAAATGGTATAATGGCGCTCATCATCAGTTTTACCCGCTTCAATCAAGTTACCATTTGCCAAAAGCACTGGGTATTTGTTATCGGCTTCTACACGAGTGGTAAACACAGATAAGACATCTGGACGGTCAGGATAGAACGTAATTTTACGGAAACCTTCTGGTTCATTTTGAGTGACAAATAAATCACTCCCCGCAAGATACAAACCTTCGAGTTGTGTATTGGTTTCAGGATGGATGACCACAGATGTTTCAACGATGGCTTCATCTGGTGCATTGGCAATCACCAATTGCTCAGAATCAAGCCTATACTCACTTTCAGTAAGTTTCTTACCATTAATAGAAATTGATTTAAGCTCAAGATCGCGTCCAAGCAATACCATATCTCCTGCTGCTTGGCGTTTCATGACTAATTTGCTGTTTACATTGGTATGGTCATCATAAACTTGGATATCGAGATTAATTGAATCTACAACATATGAAGGTTTTTGATAATCTTTTAGATATATAGTTTGATCTGCTTCAACTACTGGGTTTGCCGCGATATTCATATGATGTCCTAATCCTATTGTTGAGCTTCGACTTGTTATCGTGAGCTTGATCATCAATCAAATTTCACAAAGTGTCTGTTCTGTACTGTTGATTAATTTCTATATGGGTCTAGTTGAAATTAATTTCAATTGTTGGAATGCAAAAAACGTGCGAGATGGCCTATATTTATACAACAATTTATCCTGTAAATTAGAAATGATGCTTATGAAAATTAATGCAATAAAAAGCAAACAAGATTTTTTAACATTTTTAGATAATCTCAAACAAGATCATCTTGAAAATATTCAACAATGGGAAAATAAAGATCTGCAAAGCTTTTTAGCAGCAATGCACAATTGGGTGGAAGATATGGAAGGTTTTTATGCAAATACCCAACAGCCACAACCAGAGTGCGTCCCATGGAAAATTTTTGCAGATATTTTAATGGCTGCAAAAATCTATGAATAATAACAAGAAAAACTTTGAGGAAAGAGTATGAAATTGCTTAGGCTATTTATAACTATAATGAGTCTTCTCCCTTTGCCTGTTTATGCAAAGCAAACTACCCCATATTTTTGCTTTAAAGAAAGTCAAAACAACGTAGACGAATTGTCAACAGATCCCAACTTTCTGCTTATTTTTGAGGAAGAATTTCCAAAAGTCAAAACAGTTCAATATTATCCTTATATGAAAAAAATCTCGTTAAAATTTACCCACTATGATGCTGTTGACACGGCACAAGGTAGACCAAGTGAATTTCACGATTTCTATAAAGAAATAATCAATCAGAAAGAAACAGGAACTTATGAAATCGTTTATCAAGGTGCTGTGCTTTACAATGTCAATTACACCAGCAAAAAAACCAAGAAAATGACCCAATTCAACAGACTCTATCCTGATGATGGACAAATTTTTCAAAAACTTAAGCAAAATGGAGTTGAATGCTTTTAACGATATTTTTACAAAGAAAAACTTAGAATAATGACTTCTTTATCTGAAATTATGGATAATGGCTGTAAATGAAACAAAGATATGGAATTATGAAGTTGCGAACCTTGCTCAGTGTATGTGGTTTTACTTTGTTGAGTCTAAGTACCATCAGCCATGCAAATCCTGAGTTTCTCCCACCAGATCAAGCTTTTCAATTCTCTGCTGAATCAATTTCAGAAAATAAAGCACAATTGAAATGGATAGTTGCACCTCACTATTACCTTTATCATGATCAATTTAAAGTAACGGTCAACAATAAAGCTGTACCTTTAAGCCTCCCAAAAGGTCATATTAAAGATGATCCAACCTTTGGGAAAACAGAAGTTCATTATGAAAATGTGACTACACAGATTCAGGTCAAACCAAATTCACAATATTTAGTGATGTATCAGGGTTGTTCTGCGGATGGTTTATGTTATCCATTACAAAGAAAAACCATTGCAACTGATGCAGATGGCTTATTACCACAAAGCAATACATCGTCTAAGCACCTATTCAATAATAATTCAAATAGCACATTACTCAATCAGCCTGATACTGTCCCAGCTCAAGATAAAAAGCTCAAAGAAAACGCTGAAACTAAACCCAATTCAACTGCTGAAAAACCAGTTCCAAACAAATTATTGGATGACCAAACTACTACTCAGCTTGGACAAAAAACTGCCAATGAAGCAGACAACACTGCAAATCTAATCGACCCCAACGCTTCTGTTGCAAGTAGCAATGCAATTACAGATACAGAAAAATCTGCTGATTTAAACAGCAATACGGACACTAAAAACAATACATCGTCATTACAATGGAATGATGATCAATCATTCTTTAAACTATTGTCTAAAGATTCTCTGTTTCTAAATTTATTGGTGTTTTTCGGTTTAGGTATTTTACTGGCGTTTTTACCCTGTTCGCTGCCACTTATTCCAATTCTCTCTGGCATCATCATTCAGCGCGCGAAAGGTTATAAAGCTGTTGTGATTGCCTTGTGTTTTGTAGTGAGTATGGCGGTGGTTTACGCCATTATGGGGATTGTGGTTGCTGAAATTGGTTATAGCTTTCAACGTTGGTTCCAAAGCCCTTGGATTGTTTCATTATTTGCAGTTTTATTTGTTGTATTAGCTTTAAATTTATTTGGTCTATATCAATTAAACTTACCACAATTCATCACCAATAAATTAAGTCATCTGCAAAATAATCAAAAAGCTGGGACAGTGCTCGGTGCTGTAGTTATGGGTGCATTATCAGCACTTATTGTTGGCCCTTGTATGAGTGCCCCACTTGCTGGTGCATTATTATTTGTTTCACAAACTCAAAGTGCTGTATTAGGTGGCTTGTACTTATTTATTCTCGGTCTAGGTATCGGTTTACCTTTATTTATCGCCAGTGTATTTGGTTCTAAATTATTACCAAAACCAGGTAAATGGATGGATCGGATTAAAGTCAGTTTTGGCTTTATTATGCTGATGGTTGCATTGTACTTTATTCGCCCTATGCTGCCTTCGACTGTATATGCTGCAATTTTTGCCTTGCTGTGTATTGCATTGGCAATCTATCTCTTTATTGCTCTACGTGACAGTGAAAAAACGGTTAATAAAGTTATTCTTGCCATTATCGCAATAGCCAGTTTAATAGCTGGTTTTTGGAATATTCAACAAAGTTATTCTGCTTATCAAATTCAACATAGCCAAACAGAACATTTAGTTTGGAACAAAGTGACCACCGCTGAACAATTGGAACAGGCTTTGGTCAATGCAAAACAGCAAGGCAAACCGATGATTATTGATGTCTATGCGGACTGGTGTGTGGCGTGTCAACCGATTGAAAAAGAGGTATTCCCACGTACCGATGTACAAGAGGCATTGAAAAACTTCACCCTCATCCAATTAGACTTAACGGAATACAACGCCTCACAAGACATCATTTTAAAACAACGTGAAATTTTAGGTCCGCCAACCATGCTGTTTTTAAATAGCAATGCAGAAGAAATCCGTGAATTGCGCTTTACAGGTACCTTCTCAGCGCCACAACTTATTCAACAAACTGAAAAAATACATACAGGACGTTAAGCACACTCTCCATGATCACTGCACAAGCAATTCATTTAGGACCGATTATGTTGCCATGGGGATTAACCATCCTCATGCTTGCGATACTGATGAGTGTGGTAATTGGAAAGTTTAGCTTTCAATATTTTGCTGTTTCAGATTTACAGTGGTCTGCGTTTAAAGACTCGATTTGGTCTGCATTCTTGGTCGGCTTGTTATCTGCACGACTGGGCTTTGTCTTACTCAATTTAGATGTTTATTTAGAGCATCCAATTGAAATATTGAAGATTCAAGATAAAGGTTTTCATCTTTATGTGGGAATTGCTTGTGCTGGGCTATGGATGATTTGGAAAAATCGATCTCTAAAGAAAAGCTTTATTGCACTATGCTTTGCAGCTTTTGCCATGTTTTTCATTTCAGGGCAATATTTCTATCAACAGGTACAATTGCAATACCAACAATTTCCTCAAGTCAATTTAGTGAATCTTCAACAAGAGCATGTTGAGCTGACTCAGTTCCTCGGCAAACCCACTGTAATTAATCTTTGGGCCAGTTGGTGTCCGCCTTGCAGACGTGAAATGCCAGTGTTAAATGATGCTCAACAACGATACCCCAATGTGCAATTTGTCTTTATTAATCAAAATGAAGATGCCAAAACTGTACAAACGTATTTGCAACAACACAAACTTAATTTGCATTGGACTTTACTGGACTTTGACGGCGTAACGGCACAAAAAATGGGAATGTTTGGCTTACCCAGCACTTTATTTTTTAATGCACAAGGTAAATTAATCGATACACATATGGGCGAACTTACCCATGCAGCACTTCACCAAAAAGTTCAAAGGATAGTTTCGAAATAATTTATTTCATTGGCATTGATTAAAGAATTATTGCTTTTAACCTTAGGAGTCATCTTGATGATTGATTTAAAAACACTCGGTATTTATTCGCTTGGTTTGGTATTAAGTGGCTCTTTGTTTGCTGCTGATGCAAATTTCCTTAAAAATAAATTGGAAAAAGAAGGTTATAACTTTGTTAAGCAAATAGATGCACCCGAGGGTTTAGAAGGTTGGACGGGCTATAAAGATGAATATCCATCGACAATCTTTATTTCAAAAGATCAAAAGCACTATATCGTTGGTGACCTATTTAATGCTTCAGGAAAAAATTTAACCGAAGAAGCGATTAACACCCATGTTAAAGGTGCAGTATTAGATGAAATTTGGAAAAGCCTAGAAAAATCAAGTTGGATCCAAGACGGTGATCGCAATGCGCCAAAAGTCGTTTATGTGTTTAATGACCCAAACTGCCCCTACTGCCATACCTTCTGGCAACAAGCACGTCCCTTTGTAGATTCAGGAAAAGTTCAATTACGTCATATTATGGTTGGGGTCATTCGCCCAAGCAGCAAAGGACAAGCCGCAACGATTTTAAACAATGCCAATCCTGCAGAAATTTTTAAACAATACAATTTAAGCAACGGTAAGAATAAATTGGTGGAAATGAAAAGCATTCCTAAGCCGTTATCTGAAAAGTTAGATGAAAATACCAAACTGATGGATAAATACGGTTTTTATGCTACTCCCGCAATGGTATGGAAAGATGCAAAAGGTGAAATTCAAAGCCAGCAAGGCGCACCGAAAGACATTAAAAAGTTATTTGATTAAACAGTGATAAAATGAGTGATTAAAACCCACTCATTTTTGATTAGGGTGTTTTGCATATTTAAAATGAATTGAGTGACATGCAGTTTTATTTTAACTCTTAAACCATTGTTTCACTTGAAATCTGATAATTTAAAATTTATCGTGGTTTTATTTTTGAGAGATCGTTTAACAATTCCATAAGCTGCTGGATTTTCTCTGCACCATATTGTGTTTGAATATCTGTATAGCTTTCTTCCATTTTCACCGCTTGCGTCTCAAAGTATCTTTTACCTTCATCGCTCAGCTGAATCAAACTCACTCGTTGATCATGTAGATCTTTTCGTTTCTTAATCAGATTTTGATCAAGCATACGATTTAAAATCCCCGTTAAACTGGGTCTTAAAATACATGCCAAATCAGCCAAGTGGTTATTTTCAAGTTCATCATATTGATAAAGTACAGAAATCACACGCCATTGCTGCTCAGTCAAACCCATTTCATTTAAAATCGGTCTAAAATACATCATTGTAGCTTCTCGCGCTTGTAACAAAGCTAAAGTCAAAGATGGCGATACGCGAATCGGTTTCATAAAAATCCTTTAAATAAAAATTTATAGATAGATTAATCACTTGATTAATTAAAGAATTTCTTCAATACATATATTGCAATAGCCCCACGATTTGACTGATGAGTGAATTCATACAAATCCATATTCTCTTGACTACAAAATGATATTAAAAATTTATACTGCTCATGCGAACAATCTTACAGTAACAACATTTGCCTAAAATAAAAATATTGTGGTAATGCTTGTTGCATATCATAAAAAATCATCAATAAAATGAATGACTCACTTTATTTATATGATTGTAGTATATAGCAAAATTTTCAGCTTTTGTTCAAGTGCTTCAGCCTGTTTGGCTTTATCCACGATCTTGAATTGTCCTTTTCTTCTTTTTAAAATTCTACGCAAAAACGAATGCTGGTTGATTTTTCTGTTTCTTTTTTGAGTGGTTATTTTCTTTTTAATTGGCTTGCTATCTTTTTCCGATATTCAGGCAAATAAAATCCATAAAAAATGCATTAAAAAACTCGCAATTAAGCGAGTTTAGGGTGCGTCAATCATACAATTGACGCTTAAAGCCACACAAAATACAGACCAGGGAAAATCAAATCTTGTACTGCTTTAATGCGTCTATTATTGATCATTTTTTTAAAAACAACTTATCATTTTCAGCCAATTAAATATCATTTTCTGACTAAAATAAGGCTTAAATGACATTTTGTTTATTTCTTAATCGAACAAAATCGCTCAAGCGTCATTCCTGACTGCTCAATACTTTGTTTTTGTCGATCTAAAAAATTATTGGCGATCACCAACATCATATTGGCCGTATCAAGTTCTAAATTTTCTTTCGAAATCCTAGCAATCGCTTGATAAGCATCTAAACGTGAACAAAATGCTTGATGCTGTTCAATCGCAGTGATCGTGCTATGCGCTTCATCCAAGATATGTTTAGTTGCATTGACTTGATCAGTATAGGTTTGTATACGTTGGTCATACTGTTCTTGGGTGAGTTTTTGCGTGGATGATTCAGCAAAACTTTGCGTGCTCAATCCACTACTCAGAACAATACTGCAGAGGGTCAAAATAAATCTATAGATCATGCTTAAGCAAACCTTTTATTTATAAAACATCTGCTTTCCATACATCTTCGTATTCATCAGCATCTATCATAAATCTAAAGCCTTGTTCCAAAGCCAGATAAGGGATCGCATCAGGAAAAACCTCTTCAAGCTCTTTTACACTGATCACATCAAAAAAATCTTCACCCTCTTCCAACTCACCACCATAAATAAACCATGACACGTTTTCAGCATCTGGCTGTTTACGTAAACCCACAATCGGTTCTTTACTTAAGGTTTGCTTAGCGATAGCCACGAGATCCGTTTCATTGACTTTGATATATCGAGAGTCAAATTCTTCACACACTAATTTCTGTTCTTCTACAAAATCTTGCAACATGTACATTTCCGAGCGATTGGATTTTGTCAAATTGTAAGCTGACAGTTTGACAATCACAATCAATTCACCAAAAGAATCTTGCATCGCGTGTTTATTTTGTTAAACTTGATTATGTTACATTTTCAAGGTGAATCGTGATGCCGCCAAATTTGACTCCGCCATCGAAGTTAAGTGATCGCTCTGTAAGAGAAAATTTTAAGACAATCAATTCTCTTATTTCTATTATTGAGCCTATCTCAAAGCAAGATTTACGTACAATTGAATTTCGTAGCAACATCTGTATTCCCTATCCTTTGGAAACCGTTGCAGCAGGTTTTCCATCACCCGCTCAAGACTATACTGAAAAGAAAATTGATTTAAATGAACACTTAATTCATAACCCTATTGCAACCTTTATGTTAAAAGTTAACTCCTTATCAATGAAAAATGCAGGTATTGAAATTGGAGATGAAATTTTAATTGACCGTAGCCTAGAGGCTGAACACGGCGATGTTGTTTTGGCATTAATCAACAATGAATTTACAGTCAAACGCTTTATGCAAGTTAAAGTATCTACAGGACTTTATGATATTTGGCTCAAAGCAGAAAATCCTGATTTTCCAGATATTCACCCACACAGTGAAGAACAAATTATGATTTGGGGTGTTGTTACTTGTATTCTTAAAAAATTAAAATGATCATTGAACGTCATAGCCTTTGTTTGTGCTACTCACCTTCAAGCTTCATTTGTGATACCCACCTAGTAACCAAGACTCACTAAAAATAGGTTAAAAAAATAATTGTTATGATTGAATCATTAAGACGTCTGGCACTCTCTCATCAAGGCCTAATTTCACCTGCTTCCTTTGGTACAGGATTATCTGGAACACGCCATGCGATTGAACATCTAGGCTATGTTCAGATTGATACAATTTCTGTAGTAGAACGTGCCCACCACCATATTTTATGGAGCCGTGTTCCAGATTATCAGCAAAGCCATTTAAATCAACTGGTCAAACAGCAGCATATTTTTGAATATTGGTTTCATGCAGCATCTTATTTACCAATGCAAGATTATCGCTATGCACTTCCTCATATGACATCAATTAGAAATGGTGAGCATCGTTATTTTAATCGTGGTGATCAAGCTTTTATGAATGAGATTCTGGCTCGGGCGAAAGCTGAAGGCAGTATTCGATTACGCAACATTGAACAAGGCAATAAGCAAAATTCGGGAGGCTGGTGGAACTCAAGTTTAGCGCGTCGTTCTATTGAACAATTGTTTATGCAAGGCGATTTGATGATTTCTGAACGTAATGGTATGGAAAAAGTCTATCAACTGACCGAATATTGTATCCCAAGTCATCTTGATCTGAGTGTTCCTACACTAGAAGAATATGCCCGCTACTTGTTCAATACCACGCTCCGTGCACATGGCGTGTTTGCATGGAAGCAATTGTTGCATTTAAAAGTTGGGCAAAAGATTCGTGAGGCAATGCGTGACATCGTCAATGAACAATTAGATGCAGGTGTGATCACCACTTTAGCTCAATTAGGCAGTAGTGACAAAGAGAGTCAAAATCTTTATATGCAAACCGATGCCTTAGAACAGATCCCCAATATTGAGTTAAAAGTCAAAATTCTTTCTCCTTTTGACAATCTGGTGATACATCGTGACCGTTTAAATACCCTGTTTAAATTTGATTATCGGTTGGAATGTTATGTGACGCCGCCTAAACGTGTATTTGGATATTTTTGTTTACCTATTTTATATGGGGATCAAATTGTCGGACGTATAGATTGCAAAGCGCATCGGGCAAAAAATCAATTTGAAGTCATCAGCCTACATCTTGAACCGCAACATCTCAATCATACTATTGCGGACCCAGCACATTTCTTTAGCGCACTAAACACTGAAATACACCATTTTGCCCAATTTAATCAATGTATAAATATAAATGAAGGTCTTCATAAAATCCTTGATGAAAGCAATAAACGATTTTAGTAATCGACAACGTAAGCTTAAAATCAAGACACTTAAAAATGAAGAAGTTTAAAATTCAAAATAGCTAAAATGACAAAACGCCTAAGTTGAGGCGTTTTGTCATTTAGAAGCTAAGATTAAGATGAGTTCAAAGCCCTATTTTTGCTGAGGCTTATGTTGGCTTTGCTGATTTTGTTGAGCCTGTTGGTTGGATTGTTGCTTTTGCTGGTTTTGTTGATTTGATTGTTGATCTTGCTGACTGTGTTGCTTCTGCTGCTGATTAGATTGGTTGGGTTGACCTTGTTGGTCATTCTGCTGGTTGTGTTGCTGATTTTGTTGCTGATTCTGTTGTTGATTAGCCATTTTCATATCCATCCTTTTCAATATTGGGATATGCCGTACAAATCGACGACAACTGTTAATTTAGCCCTCTCAGTTTTCTATACAAGCATTGAGATGTTTCATTTTTCGACATTGTAAGCTGCAATTTAAGATATACCTTTTAAAAGAACCACTTCTCTATTTACTCTTTTTACCTAAATTACTTAAACCACTACGAAGCTCAACAGTGCTTAGTCAGTTTTGCATCTCACCACACCGACGATTTAATCATCCAGCCCAAAGGATGAACAAATCCACACTAGATTTGATTTGAATTTATTTTAAACATCTTTTAATATTTCACTTGAATTTGTAACTTTTTCAAGATAGCCCATGAGCGAACAAATTTTTGCTTTGATCGACATTAACAATTGTTATGTCAGTTGCGAGCGCGTATTTAACCCCAGTTTAAATAATAAGCCAGTTGTCGTCTTAAGCAATAATGATGGTTGTGTCGTTTCACGAAGCAATGAAGCCAAGGCGTTAAACATAGATATGGCTATCCCTTGGCATGAAGTTGAACAACAAGCTAAAAAAGCTGGGGTACTCGCCTTTTCAAGTAACTATGCTTTATATGGTGATTTTTCAGATCGTTTTTTTAAAATTTTAAAGATTTTTTTTAAAGATGAGGATTTGGAAGCCTACTCTATTGATGAATGTTTTATCAATCTCAGCTCTTACCAAGACTTATTCGATCTACAGGATTACTGTAGAAAACTCATCAAAACCATCCAAAAATGGCTTGGTCTGCCCTGTTGCATTGGTATCGGCTATAGTAAAACCCAAGCCAAGCTTGCCAACAATTTTGCCAAGAAACGTATAGGCTTTGATAGCGTCTGTGACCTGACTGGTTTAGATTTATGCAGTTTTGAAGGCCTACTGCTCGAAACCAGTGTTGCAGAAGTCTGGTGTGTTGGACGTAAAACCAGCAAACGCTTACAAGCTTATAATATTTATAATTGCTATGACTTAACTTTTGCCAATGAACATTACCTTGCACGCGAGTTTTCAGTGGTCATTGGACGCACCATTCGTGAGCTAAAAGGTCAATCCTGCATTGCTTTGGACGATACAGACATTCCCTCCAAACGCATCCTATCCTCACGCAGTTTTGCATCTGCTCTAAACAATGCTGAGATTATCAAACAAGCCATTATTTTCCATGTCAATCGTGCACATCAACGACTGAGCAAGCAACGACAGCTATGTGCTGTTGTGCATGTTTCCTTATATGAAAAAGTTGCACAAGCGCCCTATAAAAAGGCACAAAGCAGTGTCATTGGCTTGATGTATGCAACAGATGATTTGATGATTTTAACCAAGTCAGCATTACAGCAAATTGATGTTTTATTTAAAGAAAATTTAAAGTATGTAAAAGTTGCTGTGATGTTCTCAGCACTGCATAGCAAAAGCCAGCACATCAATGACTTATGGCATCCTGTAGACTTTATTCAGCAACGTGATCAGCTTATGGATACGCTCTCAAGTATGAAACAACGCTTTGGCTCAGACTGTATACAAGTGGGTTATCACTCCAACCAAGAAACATGGAAAATGCGCCAGCAAAATCGGTCTCCAAGCTATACAACACGTTATAGTGAGATCTTATCTATTGACGATAGTCATATGGCTGTTACACAAATCAAATGAATAGTTTTGGTCACTCAGTTTAAAATAAAGTCTCTGTAAAACATCTGCTAAAAATGTCATATTTTAACATTGCCATTTACAGACAAAATTAACATTATATAGCCCATACAAGGCACTGCGTTTCCGCGACGATTCAAAGAAAATATAAAGTATTTGTGGAAAAATATGCCATAATATGCAAACTTTGCAGACATCTTGCAAATTTTTTTGCGACTTTTGAATTGGAGCACTCTCAATGAGTTCGACCATTTTGGTCATTCACGGACCAAACTTAAACTTGCTAGGAAAGCGCGAACCTGAGGTCTATGGTCACCTCACATTGGATGACATTAACCAACAATTGAGTCTCCAAGCACGTCAAGCCAATATAAGTTTAGATACTTTTCAAAGCAACTGGGAAGGTGCTGTGGTCGATCGTATTCATCAAGCACAACAAGACGGCATAAAATTTATCATTATTAATCCTGCCGCGCTGACCCATACCTCAGTCGCTATACGTGATGCCCTACTTGGCGTTGCGATTCCATTTATTGAAGTACATCTTTCTAATGTTCATGCACGTGAAGCATTTAGACATCATTCTTATTTATCAGATAAAGCCGTTGGCGTCATTTGTGGTTTAGGTGCCAAAGGCTATTCTTTTGCACTTGATTTCGCCATCGAAAAACTTAAATCTTCAACCCAATCATAATTTAGGAATACGAACCCATGGATATTCGCAAAATTAAAAAGCTCATCGATTTGATGATCGAATCTGATCTTCAAGCAATTGAAGTGAAAGAAGGCGATCAATCGATTGCTTTAACTCGCCGTAATCCTGTGGTTGCTGCTGGTGTAGCACCTATTGCCCTCCCAACCGCTGAAGCGCCTGTAGTTAAAGCTGCCTCTCGTGGTGCAGTAGAAACGTCTCCAATGGTTGGTGTGTTCTATTCAGCACCAAGTCCGGGTGAAGCACCCTTTGTAAATGTAGGTCAAACTGTTTCTGCAGGTGAAACTCTCGGGATCATCGAAGCAATGAAAATTATGAACCCGATTGAAGCAACTCAAAGTGGTGTAGTTGAAGAAATTTTAGTAAAAAATGGTGATGTAATCCAGTTCGGTCAACCTTTATTCCGCTACCGCGCGTAATACCTCGGGGGTTGATATGTTGCAAAAAGTTTTAATTGCAAACCGAGGTGAGATTGCGTTACGCATCACTCGAGCTTGTAAAACTTTAGGAATCAAAACTGTCGGCATCTATTCAGATGCTGATAAAGATTTGATGCATTTACGTTTTTGTGATGAAGCAGTATGTATAGGTCCAGGAGCGAGTAGCGAAAGCTATTTAAACATTCCTGCCATTATTACCGCAGCAGAAATTACAGGCGCAGATGCTATCCATCCCGGTTATGGTTTCTTATCTGAAAATGCTGAATTTGCAGAAATTGTAGAAAACTCAGGCTTTATTTTCATTGGACCGCGTCCTGAACATATTCGTCTAATGGGAAATAAAGTTTCTGCAATTACGGCGATGCGTAAAGCAGGTGTACCAACAGTTCCTGGTTCAGCACATGCAGTGACACCCAACAATGCGTTGGCTGAAGCCAAAGAAATTGGTTTCCCGCTGATTGTAAAAGCTGCTTCAGGCGGTGGTGGTCGCGGAATGCGTATTGTTGAACGTGTCGATACATTACTTGAATCGGTTCAAGCTGCACAACGTGATGCTGAGATGTGGTTCGGTGATGATACGGTTTATATGGAACGTTTCCTGCAAAAACCACGTCATGTTGAAGTACAAGTTTTAGCAGATGGTAATGGTCAAGCGATTCATTTATATGACCGTGACTGCTCTTTACAGCGTCGCCATCAAAAAGTGCTTGAAGAAGCACCTGCACCGGGTTTACCAGAAGAAGCCCGCGCGCATATTCTTGAAGCCTGTGTCAATGCATGTAAGTTGATGCAATACCGTGGTGCTGGTACTTTTGAGTTCTTATTTGAAGATGGTGAATTCTTCTTTATCGAGATGAATACCCGTGTTCAAGTTGAGCATCCTGTGACTGAACAAGTAACTGGTGTAGATATTATTGAACAGCAATTACGTATCGCTGCGGGTCTAGGTTTAAATCTTCAACAAGAAGATATTAAAATCGAAGGTCATGCGATTGAATGCCGTATCAATGCAGAAGATCCGTCGACCTTCTTACCATCACCAGGTAAAATTGAATCATTCTATGCGCCAGGCGGTGCAGGTATCCGTTTAGATTCTCATATCTATCAAGGGTATAGCATTCCTCCGTATTATGACTCAATGATCGCAAAGTTGATTTCTTATGGTAAAGATCGTGAAACTGCGATTGCCCGTATGAAACAAGCCTTGGATGAGATGATCTTAACTGGAATTAAAACCAATATTCCATTACATAAAGATCTGATCCTTGAAGACAAAAACTTCTGTTCACAAGCAATGGATATTCACTACCTTGAAAAACACTTGTTAAAACAAGTTCAAGGACATGAAAAAGATGCTTAATATGCATCCTCTAATCCAGTAAAAAAGCCAATAAAAAACCTCTGTAAAATCAGAGGTTTTTTATTTTAAAGCAAATGCTTGATTATTTAGCCAAGCATTGATGCTTTAAATCAACTTAAGGCAAGACTCTACGTAAAGTAGCAAAGCATTGATCACCTTTGTCAGAAATACAAAAATTCAAAGTGTTCTTATTAACCCACTTCACAAAATATTGGGTAACTTCACCCGACTGATCTTCTTTACGCCCCGAACAATCTGTTTCATTATTTTCATAGCGAATTTGCATGATTAATGCGGGTGGCTTTTCCAGCGTATTATCGGGTGAAGGCTGATAGTCAAACAGACCAATT
The DNA here is from genome assembly GCF_025433935.1 of Acinetobacter sp. I-MWF. NCBI lineage: Bacteria > Pseudomonadati > Pseudomonadota > Gammaproteobacteria > Moraxellales > Moraxellaceae > Acinetobacter > Acinetobacter sp. I-MWF. The sequence goes on from NZ_JAMBAR010000001.1 coordinate 2,489,976, forward strand.
GACCACTCTTTGGCACTATTCACCACCACTTCATTGGAACCGCGGAAATTATAATATTCTGTACATTTCTTATTTTCTGGAATTTCCATGCCCCATAAGCCTAAAATTTCAGGGCGAGTATTTATACGAATTGTGCTTGTGGTATTGGTTGCAGCCACAGTCGCAGGATTGGTTGCTTGAGGTTGAACTGTTTCAGCTCTCGCAAAAGGTGAAAGGCTAAGCAATAAAGAAATTATAAGTGCTGTTTTTTTCATACCAAGTCTGTATGTAATATTTCATCAGACATAAATTAGCATAGATTTAGAATAAAACATGTAAAATTAACCATATATGAACAATCTTTCTTGTTTACTCTATGCAAAAACATTTTTGTGACGAACCCGAATTAAGGTAACTAAAACTATTGATTTATCGATATAAATAGATATGATTACTTATTAATACCTTAGCAGAGCCAGATAAAATATTGGCTTAGAGATTAATCCCTCTTTAGAATAGGTTAGTAAATTGCCTCGAGCTATCGCATATTTAAGTCAAACGCTTAAAGACAACATCTCTGCATTTTTTATTATTGCAATGATTATTTTTGTCTGCGCATTGGCTGGAATATTTGGTAGACCCTTATCCTTTCTTGCCATTTTTTGGCCCGCAAATGCTGTTTTACTTGGACTTTTTTTAAGGTTTCATCGCTTAAAAAATATAGGGGGATGGATTGGCGCATTTACCGCCTTTATGCTCGCAGATCTGCTTACTGGCAATTCATTTTTAATCACCTTCTTTCTGACTTTGGCCAATCTAGCTCATGCCTTGGTCACATTAGGACTGATTCGTTTTTTTAAACTGGATTATAAACAATATAATAAAGGCCTAACATTTTTATACTTATTTGCAATCAGTGCCTTTGGCGGTTGTTTAGCCTCACCAATCGTTGCAAGTCTAACAGTCCCTTATTTACCAAATACCTTTATGGTTATGGATAGAATCTGGATTGATTTTGGCATGTGGTGGACGGGTGAAATCCTCAATGTCATTGCCTTTTTACCGATTATATTGGCAATCCCAGATAAAAAAACCATTCAAAGCCATATCCAACAATTTAAACAACAGCCTTTTCAATACGAAAAATTTCTTCCGCTGTTGGGCGTGATTTTATCGGTCATTCTGACTCATTTTTTTCTGGGACCAGGTGCAATCATGTTCCCCATTGCAGCACTGGTCTGGGCTGCACTAAGCTATAATTTGTTCTTTGTCTCTATCATTAACTGTATAGTATGTATGCTGCTCTATAATGCATTGACTGCATATTATATTGCTCAATCTCCAGATGCCTATTTGGGCACCACACTGTCTGTACGCATCGGTTTAATGATGTTGGCTTTAGGGCCTTTAACCCTTGCTATTATCAGTTTAAATCGCCAAAAGCTTTATCACCAAATCTTATACTTAGCCAATCATGATGGTCTCACCACCACACTCAATCGTCGTTATTTCTATGAAGAAAGTGAACGTACCATTGCTGAAGATGTTGAAAAGCAACAAGCACACAGTGTCACGATTTTGGTTTTAGATTTAGATCATTTTAAGAAAATTAATGATCAATATGGCCATGTGATTGGCGATTATGTTTTGCAAGAGTTTACCCATCAAGTCAAAGCACAAATTCGTGCGAATGATCTATTTGGTCGCTTAGGTGGCGAAGAGTTTGCTATATTATTAAAAGATCTATCTTTAGAACAAAGTGTTGCCATTGCACAAAGAATTTGTAATAGCGTTTTTAATACCCCGATTCATTTAGATGATCAGCGTAGCTTAAATATCAGCGTCAGTATTGGCTTAAGTTATCAGACTTTACCCTATTGCATACCTTTTCAACAGCTGATTAAACGGGCTGATGATGCTTTGTATTTAGCCAAGGAAAAAGGTAGAAATCAACTTTGTCTAGAAACCACGATCGAACAAAACCAAAAGATATTTGCCCAATAACTCAGAACAGCAAGGGAAAGCTATGAAATTTTCAGAATATATTCAATATGATGGTATCGGTTTAGCACAGCTTGTTCAAAATAAAGAAGTACAAGCACATGAATTATTAGAAATCGCAATTCAACGTGCTGAACTGGTAAATCCTAAAATTAATGCGATCGTTATTCCGATTTATGAACAGGCATTAAAAAATACCCAAAACTATGCAACTGGCCCCTTTTCAGGTGTGCCGTTTTTACTCAAAGATCTACACCAAGAATATGCGGGTGTCGCAACTTCATTTGGTTCTAAAGCATTTAAAAATGCTAAATATATTGCCAAAGAAAACTCAGAAATCGTCAATCGCTGGGTAAAATCGGGCGTGGTTACTTTTGGTTTAACCAATTCGCCAGAGTTTGGCATTAAAGGTATCACTGAACCTGAAGCTTGGGGCAGTTGCAAAAATCCGTGGAATTTAAAACACAATAGTGGTGGTTCTTCTGGAGGTTCTGCTTCTGGCGTGGCAGCAGGTATCGTACCAATTGCAGGTGCGAGTGATGGAGGTGGTTCTATTCGAATTCCAGCCTCGTATTGTGGCCTATTTGGTTTAAAGCCAAGTCGTGGACGTACACCTTGGGGACCTGAAATCAGTGAAGCAATGCATGGGGCTGCAATGCAACATGTATTGTGCAAATCAGTCCGTGACAGTGCCACAATGTTAGATGCTACTCAAGGCTCAGATCGCACGGCGCTTTTCAATATCCAAAGTCCAACTGAACGCTACTTAGACATTATTGAAAAAGCCCCAAAACGTTTGCGAATTGGTTTTTCCACTGTTTCCCCAATTGGAACCAAAGTTTCAAAAGATGCAGTACAAGCCATTCAAAAAACCGCCAAACTTTTAGAATCTTTAGGCCATATTGTTGAAGAAGCGACGCCTCAGATTGACGGTATGGCGCTTGCCAAAGACTTTATTACCACATGGTTTAGTCAATGCGCTTATACAGTCAATCAAGTCAAACAGCGATTTGGCGCAACAGACCAAGATTTTGAATTAGATACACTGGCAATTGCAGCATTTGGTGCCAAAGCTTCTGCTGTGGACTATATTAACAACCTCAATAACTGGGGTGTTTATGTTGCAAGAATGAACCATTTCTTTGAGCATTATGACTTATTTCTGATTCCGTCTACAGCCTCAGTTGCACCTAAAAATGGTGAGGTAAAAACACCATCTTGGCAGGTTCCGATTTTAAAAGCCTTGCTCAAAGTCGATCAAGCCCACTTACTGGCAAAAGGTAAGCTGGTTGAGCAGATGATTAAAAATAATTTGCAATGGGTTCCATTCACTCAATTGGCCAATATCACGGGCTTACCTGCCATGTCAGTACCTTTATATTGGAATAAAGATAATCTGCCTTTAGGTTCACAATTTATTGCACCTTTTGGACGTGAGGATGTGTTATTACAACTGGCGGCACAATTGGAGCAAGCGCAACCTTGGGCAGCTAAATATAAAGGTATTGCGATATAAATTTTATCTGCATGAATATTCACATTAGACATCTGGTACTGGTGTGAATATTTTTTGAGAATAGCGTGGCATTGCAAGCTTTTCAATCATACATATTCATTTTTTATAGAAGAGTATAATTTCCATAAGTTATAAAGTTTGCTTTCGTAAGACTATTCTTAGTTCATTACTTTAATCCTCTTTATAAAAATGAGAAACACAACGCAATCAATATACATCACGTAAGTAACGTTTTTGTTCAATCAACTGCTCAAACTGATCTTCACCTAAAATATCGATTAATACTGTTTCAACCCCTTGTGCCATCCCTTTTAAACTACCACAAATGTAAATTGATGCACCTTGCTCAATCCATTGTTTAAGTTGTGCTGATTTCTCCAATACACAATCTTGTACATATTTCTGATTATCTGTATCACGTGAAAACGCATAATCAATTTGCGGTAGTACACACTGTTGTTGCCATAGATTCAATTGATCTGCAAAGCCAAGGTCAACTTGGTACTGACGTTCACCATAAATCAACCAGTTTTGCTGAAAAGACCATTCTGCGCGTTGCCGAATATGTGACATCAAGCCTGCTATCCCAGAACCATTTCCAATCAGAATAATAGGCTGATCATTTTGAAGCAGATAAAATGCAGGATTTGAACGAACTCGACAAGAAATTTGCTCACCTAAAGCCAGCGCATGGGTAAGATAGCCCGAACCCAGCCCTAAACCTGTTTGATGAACTTCTCGTCTGACCACCAACTCAATCTGATTTTGCGATGTAATACTGGCAATCGAATATTCACGAATCGGTAAGTCTTCTGCCTGTGCCAACCATTGCTCAAATGCCGTTGAATGTTGCATGGCATCAAATGAACGTAAATTCTTAAACCGCAATAATTCTATTGGATGATTAGCCTGAAACACACTGGAGTTTTGAAGATTAAAATGATCTAAAAATGCCTTGATTTGTGAATCTGTATTGGCACATTGAATTTCAAGAATATCACCAGATTTCCAACATAATGCTTCAACTTCGGTAAACACAAGATGATACATTGGATGCCCTAAACTGCCTTGATTTAACAAATGGCGTTCAGATAAAACCACAGAATGAAATGGATGTTGTGTCAATTGAACAGGTTGAACGAAAAATTGCGGCAAAACTAGGTCAAGTTGAGTTTGCCATTCCGTCAGACCTGTAGGGTTAAGTTGATCAACACAAATCATGGGGAACAAAGCTTGTGCATGGTTTTTAGTTAACCATAAATCCAATTGTTTACCAAAATTACAGAAATTTGCATAATGCGAATCACCAAAAGCCAATACAGCATACTCAATGTCATTTAAATCAAATGACTTTGTCATTACATTTTTAACAAACTGACGTGCTGAATCTGGTGCATCACCCTCGCCATAAGTACTAACGATCCATAGAATCTTTAAGCTACGTTTAAATAAAGCGGCATTCACCTGTTCAATACTCAAGCACTGAACCAAATAACCTGAAGCAGACAATTGCTGGGCTGTTTGCAAAGCAAAACTTTCTGTCTGCCCTGACTGACTTGCATATACAATCAAATATTCATCTGCATTTTGAGTTAAATTGCGTTTTGATTGAGGTCTCAATAAAAGCAACAGAAAAATGCCATGAAATATAAACAAGATTGCTAAAAATATAAGTACAGTCAGTACAGCATGTGTCATTGTTCTAACCTTTTATACCACTGTCCAAACCAGAAGCATCAATAGCGCTAAGCTGAATACCGTCAAGAAAAGATGTGTTTTTAAGCGAGTCTTAATACTTAAAAATAGGATATAGCCTGCCAATGATAAGATCGTAATGATGATTGCACTGATATCAATCAGCCAAGTCCATGCTTTACCCGCATTTTTTCCACGGTGCAAATCACTGATCAATGAAACGGTAGAGGCTGGTTTAAGCGTAATTTCAGCTTGACCATTGTCTAAAGTGACCCAAATATCTGTTGAACCTGCTGGGCTTGCCAAATGAATCATGACCTCATTGTCCGTGACTTCACCACTCTTATAACGACCAATGACTGCATGATGTTGTCGTAGATAATCTACGATTTGAGTGCTTGGATTCTCTTGGTCTTTAATTTGAGTCAGGACATTTTCAGGTAAGGTAATCGTTTCAGTATGTTCATCTGTTGCAGGGGTAAACCATTCAGGGTGGTTTAAAATTAGTCCCGTAACAGCAAAAAAGATTAATACAATAAAGGCAAAAGCTGATAACCAGCCATGCACATAACGTGCATGGCGGTAAAAATCTCGACGTTGATACACAATTAGACTCTCATCAAAACGCTTATCCGAACAGGCATAGTCAGCAAATTAATTCACTTTCTGGAAATTCAGTTTGACGATACCTATTTCCTTTTGTGCAGGTAAATTTTGAGAGGAAGCTTTTGCTTTTACGTCCAAGTTAAAAGTTTGATAAGAATGATCACCATGCTCACGTGAAGCTTCAACATGTATTTGATATTGCCCTGCATCTACAGTTTTACCATTGTCATCTTTACCATCCCAAGCCAGTTTATAATTACCCGGTTGGCGTGACGGTTTAGCAACTGCATCCAAGTTCGTTATTTGACGACCATAACGGCGCCACCATACATAGTTTGAATTAATCCATTTCGGGTCTTTGCCCCAAGCTGCAAGTGTCCGCACTAATTTTTTATCACTGTCGGTCACCCAGATCGAGATATAAGGTGCACGATAATTTTCCACAACCAATTTGGGAACAACCAAATCGATCACCGCTTGATAACCTGCGGGCCATTTTGCTGAAGCATTTGCTGCAACATTATGAAAATCTGCTTGCTGTGGCAGTTGAACCAAAGCATTCCAACCTGTGCTTTGATGCGTTTCACCCGTTGATAGTGTCAGTTGAGCTTCATAACCGAGCAAAGATTCGATCAGTTGCATGCCTTCTGCTGGCTTCATCACAGTTAAGGCTGTTGCTAAAGCATCTGCATCCGCAGCACATTTTCCAACAACTACACATTGCTCAACATGTTGGATTGGCAAACCGGTATGTGGATCTAAAAGATGAGATTGCCCCGCCAGGCTACGATAACCCTGACCACTGAATGCGACCGCTTGGTCTTTTAAGTTTAAAACTTGGCTTGGTGCTAGATTGTCATAGTGATTAAAGGCATCTTGTACACCAACATTCCAACCCGCTTGATTGGGTGAGGTTCCCCAAACGCGCATGTCACCACCGATATCCAGTAAAATACCTTTTAAATTAGGGACCGCTTGACGTGCTGCAATTAAAGCTCGATCAATAATATAACCTTTTGCATAGCCATCTGGTGCAAAAGTAACAGAGCTATCCATTTGCACACTTTTTGTTTTTTCATCCAAGCGAACACTGTTGTCTTGCAACTGTGAAACTAATTGATCACGTGTACTTTGATCAATTTCAATCACACCATTGGCCTGTTGCCACATTGTAATCAAATTGCCTAAACGCGCATCAAATGCGCCACAGGTTTTACCACGCCAAGCTTCACATGCAGCGATGACTTGATACAAATCCGAAGATGCTGTGAGATGCTTTTGTTGGTTGAGTTGCGAAATTTCACTGTCATTTTGCCAAGTAGATAACACTTGATTCAAATCAGAAATTTCTTTTTCGATTACAGCTGTTGCACGAGCAGCTTCTTGTTGCGAAGTTCCAGTAATCACCACATCTAAAGATGTACCCAAAACATGATCACGATGGAAATGATGGCTTTCCAATCCAACATGGTTATTACTTGTAGCAGAAACCTGCACTGTTTCTGCATAACTATGCAGTGGAGATATCAGTGCTAATGCCATGACCAGAGGCGAAAGACGAAATACGGCACGAGTTGAGGGTGAACGTCTGCTTGATGAGGACATACGGATAGTCTCTGAATTTTGTTAAAATAATATTGATAATGATACTTGTTATCAAGTACATTATGTAAAATATTTTAACTTAAGTTTACAGGACGCTTAAAATGAATCAATGGCTCAAAATTGCCTTGCTATCTGCATTACCCGTAGTTGGTTCTGCACATACCATCAGCCCTTTTATTCTCCCTGAAGTTTTTGATACCAGCGCATCCCAAAATGTAAGCTTTCAGAGTTCACTGACCCTTGAAAAATTTTTTGTTCCCAGCATTAACTTTAAAACCAGCTATCTCCTTACAGATCCTAAAGGTCAGCAAATAAAAATAAACCCTGCTGCCGAATTAAAACGCTTTAATGTTGCTGAGTTTGATCTTCCAAGTGAAGGGACTTACCGTATCCGTACAGATAATGCTTTAGGGAATAGTAGTAAATATGCCCTTATAGATGGTCGTTGGTTACGTATCCGCCCCGTACGTCCACAAAATGCAAATATGCAAGCGCCTAAACCAGAACAACCAAAAGCCGATGCTGAAAAAAAACCAGTAACACCACCACAACCGCCACGTTCAGTTTCAGCAGACCAAGTCCCTGCAAATGCACAAACCTTAGAGGTTAAAAACAATATTATTGCTGAAAGCTTTGTCACCAAAGGCAAACCAAGCCCTGTTCCAGCAGTCAGCAATAAAGGATTTGAAGTTAAGTTTTTTACCCATCCAAATGAGTTGTTTGCGGGTGAATCATTAAAAGCGCAGATTTTACTCAATGGCAAAGCTGTACCAAACCTTGAGATTGATGTGTTTAAAGGCGCCAGTAGTTATGAAACCAGTGCGCAACGTGAACAACCACATGTAAAAACCAATGCAAAAGGTGAAGTGGAAGTTAAATTTGAAAAACCTGGAATTTATTTGATTACGACTTCTTATCCAGAGGCTAATCCTGACAATAGCAAAAAGCCAGAAAGTGAAATTTTTACTTATGGTCTAACCGTTGAGGTTGCTGAATAAATTCTATTAAGATCTTAATTTTTATTTAATAATTAGTATATTTATTAAGTTCTTTTACAAGTGTTTTTAAAAGCATAAATCGACATAAAAGCACCCTCATCCTAGCCTTCTCCCAGAGGGAGAAGCAACTTTCAATACCAATATGATTCAATTCAAATGATCATTTTTCAACCCATCAAAGATGACCCAATCAAAATTTAGAATAATAATCAATTAGATAGATATAAAAACTTGCATTACATTAAAGTTAAAAGACTTTAGCATTTTTTTGCATAAGCAAATCAACAATCAAGACAACCACTTATACAAAAAAGTCATAAGATATGCCTGTTTTTTGATATCTGGCAATATAAGTCATGTTTGGTCCTGTTGAGTTTATTCTAGCTGGCGTTTTAGTCGGCTTCTGTGTAGGTATTACTGGTGTAGGCGGTGGTTCTCTTATGACCCCCATCCTGATTAGTTTATTTCGAATAGAACCACACATCGCAATCGGAACAGACCTACTCTATGCGGCTATTTCTAAGTTTTGTGGCTCAATGGTTCATGCTAAAAAACTCAATATCGTTTGGCCGATTGTTCTCTGGTTAGCCTTGGGCAGTGTCCCTGCTTCATTTATCACCCATTGGGTTTTAGACAATTACCTCAGCAGTTCAACGCACTACAAAGCCATTTTAACCATGGTGTTAGGCTTTATGCTGACCATAACAGGCTTGTCTATCGTGTTCCGTTCTAGAATTGAAAAATTCTTTGCCAAATTTCGTGCAGAAAAACAAGATTTTCATGAAGCCAATAATTTCAACATTGAAGGCAAACGCACTTATGTTGTGATTATGGGGATTGTACTGGGCGTATTCGTGACCCTTTCTTCTGTAGGTGCTGGCGCATTTGGTATCATGGCACTGATCCTCATGTTTCCAAATTTACCGATGATTCGTATCATTGGTTCTGATGTGGTACATGCTGTTTTATTAACCTCTGTTGCTGGTTTTGCGCATATGACATCTGGCAATGTAGATTTTCATCTGCTTGGATGGTTACTGGTGGGCTCAATTCCTGCAATTGTGGTGGGGACCTTGATCAGTTCTAAAATGCCAGAAAAAATGATTCGCAAGGTTTTGGGGATCACCCTATTTGCCTTGGGTATTAACTTTATCTTAAACCCAGTTAAATCCAAACCTGTAGAAAAACCACAGGCTGCAATGGTGACGCCATCCGTCCAACAACCACAGGTTTAAAATTAAGCTTTTATTGATAACTAATAATTATGAATTGACCGCAAAGTTTTAATGATTTATTTATGACAAAACTTCGGCCAATTCGTGTTATATTCTGACCACTAAAAATACTTTCTGTATGTTTCTAATACCCAGTGACGGCAATGAATACATTAAATTCAAATCCAATTACTCAATCAGATATTGATGACGTGAATGTCCAAAGCATTCAAACGCTGGTAACCCCAGCGGAACTTAAAGCTGAATTACCATTAAATGAAAATGCCTACCAAACTGTACTTCATGGTCGGGAAACTGTTCGTAATATTTTAGATGGTAAAGATAAACGTCTATTTGTTGTGATTGGCCCTTGTTCTATTCATGACCCTGTTGCAGCACATGATTATGCAAATCGTTTAAAAGTATTAAGTGAAAAAGTAAAAGATACTTTATATATCATCATGCGTGTTTATTTTGAAAAACCTCGTACAACCGTTGGTTGGAAAGGTTTGATCAATGATCCAGATATGAATGATTCTTTTAATATTGAAAAAGGTCTACGTTTAGGTCGCAAACTATTGCTTGAGTTAAACGATAAAGGCTTACCTTGTGCAACTGAAGCGCTTGACCCAAACTCACCACAATATTACCAAGATCTTATTTCATGGTCTGCGATTGGTGCACGTACAACGGAAAGCCAAACGCATCGTGAAATGTCTTCTGGTCTTTCTTCACCTGTAGGCTTTAAAAACGGTACAGATGGTGGTTTAACCGTTGCAACCAATGCCATGCAGTCTGTTAAACATGGTCATAGTTTCTTGGGTTTAAATAACGAAGGCCAAGTTTCAGTGATTCGTACCAGCGGTAACCCTTATGCACACGTTGTATTACGTGGTGGTAATGGTAAGCCGAACTATGATGCGGGCTCTGTTGCTGAAGCGGAAAATGCGTTAGCAAAAGCCAAAGTCAGCAATAAAATCATGATTGATACCAGTCATGCCAACTCAAATAAAGATCCGTATTTACAACCGCTTGTGTTGAAAAATATCACTGAACAGATCTTAGATGGCAATAAATCTATTGTCGGCATTATGGTTGAAAGCCATATCAAAGGTGGACGCCAAGATATTCCTGAAAATCTGGCTGATTTAGAATATGGTAAATCGGTGACTGATGGTTGTATCGATTGGGAAACCACTGAAAAAGCGCTTCTGGAAATGGATGCAGCTTTAAAAGAAATTTTACCAAATCGTTAATTAATATAAAAACGCCATCTACATAGATGGCGTTTTTGTTTATGATGTTATTAAACATTTTCTGTAAGAATGCTATGAACGAACTTGAACAAGAACTCTGTCAAATCGCAAACTTCCAGTTTGTCCACGAACATTTACTGACTTCAGGCCAGCCAAGTGCTGAACAACTGAAACAGATTAAAGAATACGGCGTAGATACAATCATCAATCTGGCATTTACAGATGCCAGCTTACACCTTGAACATGAAGATAAAATCTGTGCTGAGTTTGGGCTCAACTACATTCAAATTCCAATCCATTGGGATACACCAGCAGATGATCAATGCTTATTTGTGTTAGATTTGATCGCGCATTTGGTACAGGAAAAAATTGTTTGGGTACATTGTGCAAAAAATATGCGGGTGAGTTGTTTGATGTATTTATATCGCCAATATTATATGGATATCGATATGCCAGCCGCACAAGAGTTGATGCATCAAATTTGGGAACCCAATGAGACTTGGACTGGTTTAATACATGCTGTTGCCTTACAACTGCAAGGGCGTAAAGCCACTGAAGATTTACAACACTCCTTGATGAATGCGGATCAGTTTTCTTAAACCAGCATAACAACAGTTCAATCATTGATGTATTTAAGCAAAATCATCAACATGAACAAAAATAAGCGCCTTATGGCGCTTATTTTATTGTGATAAGTTAATGTTTGATTTGCTTACTTGATCAATGGTTACTTGATTAGAAGCTGCTTGATCAAAGCTAAATTTTCAGCACGGGTTACAGCCAAAATCAAACTGTTATTGGCAGTAAGATTTGTCCATTTTTGATTCCCACCAGTACCGCAATTATAACTAATCAAACGTGCTCGGTTATTGCTTAAATAGCCATATTCCAAATCAAAACATTTTGAACCTTGCTCGATACGTTGCAGTGTGGCATTCATCGCCCACACTTGGCTTGCTGCATCATGATTACATGAGCTTAGATTAATCACACCACCCTGATTGGCTAAACACTGATCCATATATTTTTTGCTGTGGATTTTACCCATTGCATCGTAGATCCACTGTTCAGTGTCATCACCCGTGCAGCCGCTCTTACCACTGATATAAGCATTCAATTTGCCATTAGACAGCGTTTCAACTTTTAGACAATTTGTCCCGTTTTTAATGCTGGAAACATGGTTTAAATTGAAATCATTGCTTAATTCCAACTTTGCCACAAACTGATTAAATGCCTCAATTGCTTCAACATTGCCACTTTCGAGATCAGTTCGATATGCATTTATCCAACGATTTAAACGATAAAGTTTAATTTGCTGTTGGGTATAACGGACCATTTCTGTTTGCGCGTCCGCTGACAATTCAGTTTTAAATTGACGATAAGAGTCAAATAATAAGCGTGAATCCGCATCTAGGCTAACTACTTCTTTACCTTTATTATTCAGCAAAGCTTGTTCGAGTTGTGGCATTTCAAGTGTTCTTAAGGCCGAATACTCTGCTTCTTTACCAATAGAAACAAAAGCTGTCATTGCTTGTGTCGTGACTGGAATATTGATATTCGACAATTTCACTGCTTGCTGGCCTGCTTTTTGGCAGTAAAGATCAACATTTTGAGGCGTATCACTTTGTGCAAGGTTGATATGGAACTTATTAGCATTGCTACCTGAATTTACCCGTTGTGGAGCAAGTGCAATATTTTCTACTTTGTTGGCATACTGCACATTTAACCAGCAACTTGCAGCTGTGCCAGCCGTGTTGGCCTGAGGTAAATTAAACACATTGCCCCAATTGCCTCGTGCCGCAGGATAAATGATTCCCACCTGATTAACTGGATCATAGCCACCTAAAATCGTATAAACAGGCACACTAAACAAACGTGGTTTTAAAAAGTTACCATCAGCACTGTTATACCAAACATTGCCTGAGTTTGGTGTTTTTGGTTGTGCATCTACCATTTCACGTGTTGCTGCATTCCATTTTTTATAACCTGTCGTAGAGTTTGGATCCCACACGTATTTATCAAAAGCAGGTTGAATTTTTAACCACATACTATAACCAGTATAGTGGGTATATTTGGAAATCGAGCTAGCGCTAGATCCACCACTCATGGCATCCCAACCATAGGCATAGAGATTTTGGAAGTTTGGTACACCATTACTGCCATCACCTAAATTGGTATTGCCCCAATTTAAATTGCCACGCATTTTATTTCGAAATGCAATGTATCCCCAACCGCTGTCCGCATGGTGTGCAGACCAGAAATAATTTGTGGGACTTCCACTAGTTTCGACTGAGCCAGGATAATGCCCTAGACCATAGTGATGCCCGATTTCATGGCTAAATTCATTCCCCACCGAATCAATCAATGTCAAAATACCATTTCCACCACTTAAGCCGTGATTGGACTCACCATTGGCATATTTACCTCTGGCATGATGAATCACCACACTTTGAGTCACTTGTGGTTGCTCTTGGCTTTGCATCGATGAACTGGTGACACCCCAATTCGCTAAGTTAATTCCAACACTAAATGTCGATTTAGCGGTGTTTTCACGCATATCTCCATCATAGACACCACCATTTGTTGCACTGACAGAATCGTAAATGACACCACTTGCAACCATAACCCGATTAAGCTTCATTTCATCGTATTTGCTGACAATCATTTTTGCAGCAGGGATGGTTTGGAAATAATCGGTTCCTGCTTTTTCAGGTTCCAACAGCATATAGTGACCATTGGATTTAGGTGCATCTGTCAATAAACCTAAACGAATACTTTGCACCACCAACTCGCCTGGTGCAGCAAAATCAATATCTGTCGCAGCTAAAGAACCACTACGATTGTTTACAGGATTGATAATACGGATGGATAATCCTGAACGTACCTCATCCCACTTTAACGCTACTGACCATGCCTGTTTAGAGTACATCACCCGCGCTCGATCATCCTGATTAGATTGATCGGAAGCAGCAAGACGCGAAGGCTCTTTTAGATTTACAGTACGTATCAGTTGGTTACCTTGATAAATTTCCGCTTGTAATTTATCAACATCACCCATTGAAACCAAAGGTGTAACCAACAACAATGCATCTTTTTGCGTGGTTAAGCGCGGCATTTTATCCTGTTCATTATTCTTCGGATTTACCACATGGCTTTGGGCAAACTGTAGCATTGCAGCAAAGTTACCATTTAAATCATTGCGTAATAAGCGATTTCCACCCTGTGCATTAAAATCATAAAAGCCTAATACACTGCTTGAGATTTTATTTTTAACTGGTTCTGGATATTTTTCGACTACAGGTGGTGTTGTACCTGTACCACCATTTGAGCCGCCCGAACCACTCTCAGGAGGTTGTGTTGTACCACCATTTGAACCGCCCGAACCACTCTCAGGAGGTTGTGTTGTACCACCGTTTGAGCCGCCTGAACCATTCTCAGGAGGTTGAGTTGTACCACCATTTGAACCGCCTGAACCACTTTCAGGAGGAGTCTCCGTTGATCCACCTGAACCGTTGTCTGGGGTTTCCGGTGTACCATCTCCAGGTAACTCATTTGTACCATCGCCAGGGTTTTGCGGTATATTCGATGGCTGATCATTTGTAGAATGGCTATCACTACCGCCCCCACATGCGATAAGCATTGCTGAAAGCGTACAAATTGTTAAATATTTAAACCGTAATTGCATCACATATCTTCCCCATATTTATAACGACTTATCTCTATCCCTAGTTTCTGAGATTAAATTAAAATAATTATATATTTCAATTATTTAAATATATCATATTGTTTGTAATCATGTGATTTTTATTTAAAAATATAAAAAGGACGTATTGCTCTAAATTTTACTCTTATGGATTTATTAAGTTTCAGGTTGTTATTTAATCACACCTAGTCTGCTTACAACATGGTGTTAGCAATACCATCTAACTTAAGACTTTTCTTTTTACATGCTATTGCTATCGCGTGGCGACTGGTGTCGCCCATTGTGTGTGGGTATGCAGGGGATACAGATTTAGTAGTGCAAGATGAAGCATCGCCTACACAAAGAGAGAAGGAACTTTCAATATCAATATGATTCGCTCAACATAATTATTTTTGGATTTAAAAAGCAACTATTGCTGAAACTCTCGTATCGACAATTCACCACGTTCGCCTCGCCAAATCCATTTTAAATGACTATCTGCAAAACGCTCGCCTTCAAACCAAACAAATAGACCTTCCATCATCTCAGGCCAATCACTTTGACTGATATAGGTACGTTTTGAAATCACCGCAATAATTGCAGCAAGAATCGTATCGTGGCTCACAGCCAAACTAATACCGTTGTTTAGCGTAGGATGCGTTTCATAGATTAATTCAAGCACATCCACCACACCCGTAATAGGATGTTTCATACCAGGTAAGGCATTATTTACAAAACTGTTGATAAAACCTAAAGCACCTTGTGCTCTAAAATAGGGAGCGGCCTGTTTAATATCCAGCACAAAACTTCCTGGCTCAACCAATAAGCCCTTTTCTACAATTTCGATATGATGGGTATTCGGGTAAGGAGAAATTCCGTCAGCGCCTTGAATCATCAAAGCCGCGGTATCGACACAACGCTGAATGGGACTTGAAATACAATGTTGGATCACTCGATCCGTATTTTCAATCAAATAACAGCCCCAAGCTTGGGCTAAATCACGACCTTGGGAAGTTAATTGCAGATCATAGCCTGCCAGCCCCTGCCCATTCACAACCTCACGAATTGAATGACGCGTGAATAAGGTTACAGGTGTTTTCGCATCGGGCAATAAATCTATTGCTTTTAGCATACTGTTCGGCAATAAATCTAAGGCCATATCAACTTAAAACTCATTTTTATACAAGCTTACTATAACATATGCAGCCAAGCGCTCAATCTAGGGTCTGTTAACATTTCATAAATGGCTTGCGTTGTAGGTTAAAATTGAGCAGGCAAGGCAGGAAACGAGGAGAATAGCGAGACTATTTTCGAGTTTCATAACGTAGGCTGAGATAATTTTAGCCACAACCCTCTCAATCTAGGGTCTGTTAACATTTCATAAATGGCTTGCGTTGTAGGTTAAAATTGAGCAGGCAAGGCAGGAAACGAGGAGAATAGCGAGACTATTTTCGAGTTTCATAACGTAGGCTGAGATAATTTTAGCCACAACCCTGAGCAAGAACAAAGCACTGCTTTGTTTGCAGCGCAAGGCGCAGCGGGGGACTAGCGTGTTTTTTGCCGTTACGTCGTTACGAACTACTTATTTAGAATGACTAAATTTCGTATTTCGTGCCTAGTATCGCCTAAAAAACACACGTAGTCGCAAACATAGACGAATTGTCAACAGACCCAATATCAAAGTGTTAAATTATCTATAAAATGCATATGTATATCAGATTAAAAGCTCACATTGCTTAATGCTTCTAAAGCAATTTCTTTATTTTCGACATTCCGAAATGCGATAAATCCATCATTTAACACGGTATCACGTTGATTATAGGTAAATGGTACCGCAGCTAAACTCAGTAATCCGCCACCAATACTTTCCAATAATCCTTGTCCTGCACTGGTATCCCACTCAGAGGTAGGATGGAATCTTGGATAAATATCAATTTCGCCTTCAAGCATCATACAAAACTTATAGGCACTGCCCGCTTCGCGTCTAATGACAGGCGACTCTTGTTCAATATAATCAATATATTGCTGATACTTTGGATTTTTACTGCTATGGCTTAGTCCAATTTGAATTGCATCTTCCTCTACAGCTTTAAACTTGCAATAACGTTCCCAAGTACGATGAATAAAGCAATATTTATAAGGCAATTCTGTTAAATATCCCAAATACATCACTTGCTCTGTTGGTACAGCAATGATTGAAAATATGGTTTGGTGGTTGTGAATTAGACTTAAATTAATCGTAAACTCATCACGTTCATGAATAAATTCTTTGGTTCCATCCAAAGGATCCAACATCCAGCAGATATTCCATGTATGTCGTTGAGAATAATCGCTCTCTTCTGATAGCACTGGAATTTCAGGAGTGATTTTCGCCAATTGTTCAATTAAATAGGCGTTCACTTTTAAGTCAGCTTGGGTAACAGGTGACTGATCATCCTTTTTATCAATATTAAACGCATTTCCAGCACAATAATTTTGGTATTCCTCGAGCAAGATTTGACTTGCAGATGCCAAAACTGGAACTAATTTTAAAATTTGTTCATCTTGTGGTGCTTGAGTGGTAATAAACATTGATCCGACCTGTAGGATGTCTGATTTTTGTCCACAAGCCTACCATTTTTTTATGTTGAGTGCATGAAAACAATAGCTTTTAATTAATAAATATCCTGAGTTTGGGGTGATAAAAAGCACCTAAAGGTGCTTTGTGAGTTTATTTACCACACTGTGAACAAATCCATCGATTTGCAACAGCAGAAGCAGGTTTTGCGATCATATGCCACAATAAAATAATAATCCAAATAATCAGCCATAAACCGCCAGTAAAAATGGTTAAAACCAAATGCATTAGCCAGCTCATCTCTTTGATGTTTTTTTGATGTAATGTTTGTCTCCCACAAGATTTACACATCATCATTTGTTGGGCTACTTTTTTTGCCATTTCATAATTTCCAAATATACATGTGAATGATTTTATTGAGGAAGTGTATCTTCTAAATCAAGAATATTATCCGCCTGAGAACTTGGCAGCTCTTGAACATCTTTTAATTTACGTCCAACTGCTCTTGTTCGGACTTGTGCCTGATCAATACTATTTGAAGCTTCTTCAAGTTTCTTTTTAACCTTATCTAATGCTTCACCATATTTAAACCATTCCGTTTTAACAGCAGCTAATGTATTCCATACTTCACTTGAACGCTTTTCAATTGCTAAGGTTCGGAATCCCATTTGTAAGCTATTTAATATCGACCATAATGTTGTAGAGCCTGCAAATACCACTCGATAATCACGCTGAACCATATCAACAAGATTAGAACGTTTGGTCACTTCAGCAAATAGACCTTCAGTTGGTAAATATAAAATTGCAAAATCAGTTGTGGATGGTGGTGAAATATATTTCCTACTGATGTCATTGGCACTTTGCTTTATACGTAATTCCAATTCTTTTAAAGCTGATTCAACCCCAACTGCATCAGCATTATCTTGCGCTTCGATTAAACGGCTATATGATTCCATAGGGAATTTAGCGTCAATAGGTAACCATACAATCTCTTGATCACTATTCTTACTTGGAATCTTCACAGCATATTCAACACGCTCAGCATTACCCTTCGTTGACACATTCGCTTCATACTGATCAATTGTGAGTACTTGTTCCAACATGGCACCTAATTGAACTTCTCCCCAAGTACCTCGAGTTTTAACATTTGTTAAAACTTTTTTAAGATCGCCAACACCGCTGGCTAAAACTTGCATTTCGCCAAGTCCTTTATGAACTGATTCTAACCGTTCGCTAATCAACTTAAAGGATTCTGATAATCTTTTTTCAAGCGTACCCTGGAGTTTTTCATCGACAGTTTGACGCATTTTCTCTAGTTGCTCAGAATTATCTTTTTGTAGGTTAATTAACTTTTCTTCAATCTTATTTCTAAGTAATTCTGCTTGTTGTGTTTGAGATCGATTTAGACTGTTAATTTGCTCTACAAAGGCATTTAAATGCTTTGTTTGCTCATCAGAAATCTGTTTTAGACTTTCTCGCATTGTCTGTGCATAAGTTAATAATTCTGCTTTAACTGTACCTCCAAGCTCCTCGCGATTAAATCTTGATTGCTGGCTAGATTCTTCCCTGTTTTTCCCCAATTCATTGCTTGTGAATCGCTCAATACGCTCAAAAGATTGACTCATCGGGGATAAAATATCATCTGTATTGAATTTCCCTGATTTTTTTAATAATAGCAATATTTGTAAAATTGCAACGATGATTATGGCAACGAGTATAATTATTTGTATATTTTCCATTGTGTTAGTAGTCTCAGTAATTCATAAAATTAGTTGTAATTTTCACATCTACAGAATTTAAAGCTAAATATATGGTCGTTGAACTAAATCGTATAACAACACATAATAATCTATTCATTTATATCCCCTTTTTATATAGACAGAATATCTTTTGCCTTATTATTGTGCAATATGAAATTCAACCGCCTGTTACTTGTTTAAAAAATTATCGCTAATTTATTAAAAATGAACTCGTTTTACAATTTCAGATGAACTTTGTTAAACTTTAAAATTCTTAGGAGTTTCTTGAATGGAAAAACCAATCCTTCTTTTTGACATGGACGGCACACTCCTTGATTTAGCTTTTGATGATCTGATCTGGAACACAAAACTCCCTGAACGGCATGCAGAAACCCATCAATGTAGTTTAGAGCACAGTCAGAGCATTCTAAATGCATTTTATCAACAACATAATCATACCCTCTGCTGGTATTCTTCAAAATACTGGTCTGAAAAAGTTGGGGTTGATGTCTTACAGTTACAATATGATTTTAAAGATAAAATCACCTCAAGAATGGGCTGTTTTGAATTATTAAAACAATTAAAAGCACAAGGTTATCGTTGTTGGTTACTGACCAATGCAGATTGTTCTGGCTTAAAACTTAAACTTGAAAATGTTGATCTCAGCCCTTATTTTGAAGTAATGATCAGTAGTGAAGAAATTGGCTATTCCAAAGAGTTTATTGAGTTTTGGCAAATCCTGCAGAAAAAGCATCCATTTGATCCACAAAATGCATGTTTCGTGGATGACACCATCCCTGTATTAAAAGGTGCTGAAAAGTTTGGTATAGCGCACTTAATCACGATTACCCAACCTTCCAGTGGTCGTGCTTCACGTCATCAATTAGAATTGGAATACCCTGCAATCAATCATTTAACTGAGCTTTTACCTTTACTGAAAAACGTAGCGTTAGCAAATTTACCGTCAACAGATTTAGAACATAAGGATGTCGATGTCAAAACAGCCTGAGAAACAACAACTTGAAACAATGCGTGTAGACAAATGGCTTTGGGCTGCTCGTTTTTTTAAAACACGCTCTATTGCCAAAGATGCAATCGAGGGTGGTAAAGTTCATCATAATAATGAGCGTGTTAAAGTCTCAAAAGAGATTCGTGTTGGAATGGAGCTCACCATACAACAAGGTTTTGATCGTAAAACGGTAGTGATTAAAGCACTCTCCGTTGTTCGTGGCGGCGCACCGATTGCCCAACAACTTTATGAAGAAACTGAGGTGAGTGTGGCACGTAGAGAGTTGATTTCATCCCAAAGAAAATTGCATAATCTAGCGCGCCCTGATCATCGACCAAGTAAAAAAGATCGACGACAAATTAGCAAATTTAAACAAGAAAATGATCAACAATTTGACCAATCTTGGTCCTATGATGATGACTGAATTCGTTTAGGTTGGGTACGACATCTTATGTCGTACTAATGTTTTTTAATATAGAACCATTTTTTATTTTCTGTCACTATTACTGCCGTGGACGAAAGATCAAATTTAATGACATCCACTTAAGATATTAGTGATATTACATCGTTTGAGGTTTACGAGATGGATGATAACAAAAGCAAGGCACTGAATGCGGCACTGAGCCAAATTGAGAAACAATTTGGTAAAAACACAGTGATGCGTTTAGGTGATAACACTGTTCAAGCGGTTGAAGCGGTTTCTACAGGCTCTTTAACACTTGATATTGCATTGGGTATTGGGGGCTTACCAAAAGGTCGTATCGTTGAAATTTACGGTCCTGAATCTTCTGGTAAAACGACAATGACACTACAAGCCATTGCACAATGCCAAAAAGCAGGTGGAACATGTGCCTTTATTGATGCGGAACATGCTTTAGATCCACAATATGCACGTAAACTTGGGGTAGATATAGACAACCTTTTAGTTTCACAGCCAGATAATGGTGAGCAAGCACTTGAAATCGCAGACATGTTGGTTCGTTCAGGTGCAATTGATATGATCGTTGTCGATTCTGTA
The DNA here is from genome assembly GCF_025433935.1 of Acinetobacter sp. I-MWF. NCBI lineage: Bacteria > Pseudomonadati > Pseudomonadota > Gammaproteobacteria > Moraxellales > Moraxellaceae > Acinetobacter > Acinetobacter sp. I-MWF. The sequence goes on from NZ_JAMBAR010000001.1 coordinate 2,510,851, forward strand.
GCAGCGTTAACCCCTAAAGCCGAAATCGAGGGCGAAATGGGTGACTCTCACATGGGTCTACAAGCACGTTTGATGAGCCAAGCTTTACGTAAAATCACAGGTAATGCCAAGCGTTCAAACTGTATGGTTATCTTTATTAACCAGATTCGTATGAAAATTGGGGTGATGTTTGGTAGCCCTGAAACCACAACTGGTGGTAACGCATTGAAGTTCTATGCTTCTGTACGTTTAGATATTCGTCGTATTGGACAAGTTAAAGAAGGCGATGAAATTGTAGGTTCTGAAACCAAAGTCAAAGTTGTAAAAAACAAAATGGCGCCTCCTTTCCGTGAAGCACTTTTCCAAATTATGTATGGAAAAGGTGTAAACCACTTAGGTGAATTGGTTGATCTTGCAGTTGGACAAGAACTTGTACAAAAAGCAGGGGCTTGGTACTCATATCAAGGCGACAAAATCGGTCAAGGTAAAAACAATGTCATTCGACATTTAGAGGAAAACCCTCAATTGGCTCAAGATCTTGATCGTATGATTCGTGAAAAGCTTTTGACTACTGCCAATGCTGCACCAGCAGAAGAGAAAGAAGAAGAGCCTGACTTTTTAGATGTGTAATCTACATATTTAAAGCTCAACAAAAAGCACCTCATGGTGCTTTTTGTTTTTATATCGCATCATAAACGCTAATAGATCTTATTCGATAAACCAAAATATGATCATTTCAAATCAATCATATTGATATTGAAAGTCCCTTCTCCCCTCGGGCATAGGTATCTACACATCTTTTTGTAGAGACTCTAATGCAATTTCAGCAATCAGCTTAAGGTCATCAACCGAATGTTCAGATAATAATTGTAGTGTATTCAGTAATATTGACAGACCAGCCAAAATTGCAGGAGCACGCAGTGCTTTGTTCTTGCTCAGGGTTGTGGCTAAAATTATCTCAGCCTTCGTTATGAAACTCGAAAATAGTCTCGCTATTCTCTTCGTTTCATGCCTTGCCTGCTCAATTTTAACCTACAACGCAAGCCATTTATGAAATGTCAACAGACCCTAATTTCCCCTCCCCTGTTTATTCAATCAAAGGAAAAAATTAAGGTTATGTTCAACAACAACAAATCATTTAAATGTTTTAAAGTAAGATTAGCCGTTACGTTGAGCAAAATCATCCATAAAGTTGACAAGTGCTTGTACGCCTTCCAAAGGTACAGCGTTATAAATACTTGCTCGCATACCACCCACTGAACGATGACCCGCAAGATTGAGCAAATGATTTTCTTCAGCTTCTTTCAAGAATAATTTATCCAGTGCTTCATCTGCTAAAGTAAACGGTACATTCATGATTGAACGGTTTGGAAGTGCGATCGGGTTATTATAAAAATCACTAGAATCAATATAACCATATAGCAGTTTAGATTTTTCAAGGTTGGTTTTATACATTGCGTCTACACCGCCCTGCTCAAGTAACCATTCAAAAACCAAACCAGACAAATACCAAGCATAAGTTGCTGGCGTATTCACCATAGAATCATTCTTCGCTTGTGAACCATATTTTAACAAGCTTGGAATTTCAGGTTTTGCTTGATCCAATAAATCATCACGCACGATCACGAGGGTTAAACCTGCAGGACCAATATTCTTTTGTGCTCCAGCATAGATCAAACCAAACTTAGATACGTCTAATGGTGCAGATAAAATACTTGATGAAAAATCAGAAACTAAAGGTTTATCTGTTTCTGGAATATTGGCAAATTGAATACCGCCAATTGTTTCATTTTCAGCATAATGGACATAAGCTGCATCGTCTGACAAGTTCCATGCACTTTGCTCAGAAATTGCAAGCTTTCCATTGATGCTTGTTGCCGCTTCAACGATATTGATATCGCCATAACGTTGCGCTTCTTGAGTAGCTTTTTCTGACCAAATCCCAGTATGAATATAATCAGCTTTAGAATTTTTACCCAATAAATTGAGTGGAATTGCAGAAAACTGAAGTGATGCACCACCTTGTAAGAACAATACTTTATAGTTCTCTGGAATGTTCATCAATTTACGTAAGTCTGCTTCTGCTTTTTCAGCGACAGCCACATAGTCTTTGCTACGATGGCTCATTTCCATGATGGATAAGCCTTTACCATGCCAATCCAATAACTCAGCCTGAGCTTTTTCTAAAACGGCGGTAGGTAATGCAGCAGGACCAGCACAGAAATTGTACGCGCGCATGATTTTTCCCTTTTTAAAAGTGAAACGAATGAAATAGGCGCATTTAACCACAAATCGACCTTTCATGCAGTAGCTTTGTCAGTCAATATTTCAATCTGTTTAGAGATTTAGAGTTGATAATTCAATTAACTATCGATATTGAGAGAAGCAAAATATTGTCGCTAGACTGCTCATTGATATTTTTAAACACAACGCTAAAACAATGACTTGTTATCGACCTGCTTTTCTAGCTGACTGCACAAGACTAGAACATTCGTTGTGCATAACCATATACCAATAGAAAACTCAATTTATCAGCTGAACTCAGTTATAATTTATCCAGCTTAAACTTTATTCATTGGTAGATGTTCAATGCCAGCATCAAATCATCAGGATTGGATTCGCACAGCATCGGAAACAGATCGATTTGAACGTATCGAAGCATTTTTTAATGATCATGCCTATGAACCGCATCGGCATGATACCTATGCCATTGGTCGCACACTTTCAGGCGTTCAAAGTTTTCATTATCAAGGTGTCATGCAACATAGCCAGCAAGGTATGACCATGGTGCTGCATCCTGATGAAAAACATGATGGTGAATCAGGTACACAAGATGGTTTCCGCTATCGTATGGTGTATATAGAACCTGCAAAAATTCAATCTATTTTAAAGGGTAAACCTCTCCCCTTTATCCAACACGGGATCAGCACAGATCCTCGATTATTTAAAGCCACCAATACTTTTCTACAAAGCATCGAAAATCATATGGAAGTCTTGGAAGAAGAAGATGCGCTGTATGATCTGGCCATGGCTTTGAATGAGATTTCTGTTCAACCATTATCACAACGACTGAGTTTTGATTATCGTGCAGCAGAACAAGCTCGAGAATTTATTCATGCTGTATCTGAACGAAATATCAGTTTGGACGATTTAGAAAAAAATATTGGACGCGACCGCTGGAGTTTGTCACGCGACTTCCGCTTATTGTTTGGAACCAGCCCACATCGTTATTTAACTATGCGCAGGCTGGAAAAAGTTAAAATCAATTTAATCAAAGGGGCTTCTTTGGTTGCGGCAGCAACAGATGCTGGATTTTATGATCAAAGCCATATGACCCGACATTTTAAACAAGCGTTTGGGCTCAGCCCTGCACATTGGAAAAAGATCAATCACTTACCTTAGGCCTAAAATACACACAGATTCATTTCAAACTGGTGACTGATCACAGCAAATTCATTCCTATAATAAAATCACGTAGCATTCCAAGTCCTGTAACAATCAGCATGATTGCCATAATTTTATTTAAATAATTAAACCATTTAGGATCAGAAATTTTATCCCCTAAAAACTTGCCTGCCAAAGCATATACAAACGGCGCTCCAGCTGCACCCATTGAAATGATCAAAGATACAACGAAAATCATGACGCCTGTAATTTTAGCAGCAGGATACATAATTGTCGTGACGGGTAAAATAACCAGAATCCCTTTAGGATTAAACAATTGAATTAAGAAACCATTTAAGAAGCTCAGTTGATGTTCGGCTTTTCCAGTACTTTCTAAATAGGCTGTCAACATTTTAACAGCCATATAAAAGGTATACACCGCCCCGACTAAAGAAATATAATGTAGCCAGTTGTGAGGAATAACAGCTTCACCAACATAGCCCAAGGTCAGAAATAGAAATAACATTGCACAACCCACCCCAATGAAAAAACCGATGGATTGTTTAAGCTGCCCAAGCAGTCCTGAATTCAATCCAATGAAATTTACAGGACCAGGGCTATACATCACACTCAAGGTATAAAGAAAGATTTCCACAACAACACTCAACTTTAATCTAAACGAATTTCAGAAGATCAAAGTAAGTCTGTGGAAATGTTTTGTATTGTACGTTTGTGCAGAACTAAACTTTATTTTCTACATAACGAGCAAAATTATCTAAAATTGCTTGCCAACCTGCTTGCTGTTGCTCAATCGGATAGATCGTTTCAGGATCAAAACTAATTCTCACCACAACAGCATCATTTTTCTGTGCAAAGTGAACTTCAGCATTTCGCTCGCCAAAAGAATAGGCAATTTTTTTATGCGGAATAATTTCAGTATATGTACCCGCAAAATCAAAGCCCATACTGCCATCTTTGGCTTCCATACGATTTGAAAATTGACCACCCACACGTAAATCATTTTTAGAATTGACCGTGTGCCAATCCGATGAAGCGGTATTCCATTGCTGTATATCCTCAGGATTATTATAAATATCCCAAACCAATTCAATTGGTGCTGTGACCACGGACTCAACGGTAATTCTTGCCATTTTTATTCTCCCTATATCTATTTTGAGATTTAATTTATTGATTGAATTATCATGGTTTTGATTATAATTTAATCGGATTTATACTGATGATCGAAACTACAAAAACCACACATATTAAAGTATACATTTAGATTATTTATTCTAGTCATTCAAGGTTAGAATAGTCTCAAATTTAAACAAATGCTGATGATTTTTCAGATGAAATTTAAAACTTGCTATTCACTTAAAGCATTATCAAAATTGATACAAGTAAGCAGTTTTGCAGCCTTAAATACGGCCTTTGTATCTGTCACCTTTGCTGAAAATCTAAGCTATGTACAAGCAGAACAATATTTACTTGAAAATTCTTATACCACCCAAGCCAATCAAGCACTCAATCAAGCATCTAAACTTCAAGCAGAGGCTGTCAAAAATATTGGTCTACCTCGCATCGATTTAAATATACGTGCCTATAAGTTTCATACTGAAACAGATATTCCGCTAAATGGGGTCAAAAATAATCTGGAACAGACGCTTTCACAAGGGGTGAATGATCGGGTTGATCAATGGCAATCTGAACAGAACATTCCATCGAATATCACAGATCCTTTAAAACAAGGACTAAACCAAGGAATTCATAGTGGTATTGGCTTAATTCCAGATACAGCCAATGTTGTCCTTGAAGATGAAGTTGTTCGCCCTACAGTTTCTGTGATGATGCCAATCTATACTGGCGGGATTACCTCAACAACAAAGCAAATTGCCAATTTAAAAGTTGAACGTAGTCAACTCGATGCTAAACAACAGCAAGATACACAACGTTTTGAAGTGATTCAGGCGTATTTTAATGTGCAATTACAACAACAGCTGTTCAATGCCAGTCAATTCAATCTGAGTGCAATGCAACAACACTATGACAATTCACTCAAACTTGAAAAACAGGGATTTATTAGCAAAGGACAGCGCATGCAATTTGAAGTTGCGCGCAATAATGCCCAGCGTTCAGAACAAAATGCTTCGGCAAATTTACAAGCCAGTCAGTTCCAACTTCAAAATTTATTACATAAATCTAAAATTGATCAACTGACGACACCCTTATTTGTCAATCGCCAGCAAAGCCAATCACTCAACCAACTCCTTGCTTCTTATCCTGAAACTTCAAGCCTAGTTCGAAAAATGCAAATGGATACGCAGCTTGCCAATCAAAATGTCAAAATACAGAGCGCCGCAAAAAAACCAACCCTTTTTGCGTTTGGGGAATATAGTTTAGATCAAAACCAAAACTGGATTGTGGGTGTTGCTGCTCGCTACAACCTATTTTCAGGGATTGATAAAAACAAAAATGTCCAAGCCGCTGAATTACAAAGATATGCAACAGAGCTTATGACAGCGCGCACCCAACAAGAGATTGAGAATATTATCTACAAATCCTATAGTGAGCTCGCCACAGCACAGCAGTCCAATCAATTACTGCAACAAAATGAAAAAGCAGTGTTAGAGAACTTAAGAATTCAACAATTATCATTTAAAGAAGATATGGGCACCGCCACTCAAGTCATCGATGCACAGAATCAACTCAGCCTACTCAAAACAGAAAAAGCACTCAATGCCTATAAATACGTGCTCTCTCTAGCAACTTTGCTACAAAGCCATGGTTCTATTGAACAATTTAAAGACTACGTCAATCAAACCAATACAGATTATATTCGTTAAGATGGAGCATAAAATGACAAAACAGCATGACCATCACAATGGACAAAATGATTCATCTTCAACTTCGCAAGCTGATGCAAACTCAGATATTTCATCAAATGAAAATTTAGTTCATCCAGAAATGAATACACAAAACAATTCAGATCCAACTGCTTTATCTGATACAGCTGTAGCACAACAACCTACAGCCGATCAAATTGAAGCTGAAAAAGAAACACCAATCAGAGACTCAGCACAGGAACAAAGTGCTGCGACAAACATCAACGCTGATCAAAAACCTTCTAAAAAGAAAACAATTCTGGTCATTGGCGCAATAATTTTAATTCTATTATTGGGATTGATTGCGTTTGGTCTATGGAAAAGTTATCAACCTAAAACAGTCGATGTTCAAGGACGTGTTGAGGCTGAAACATTACATGTCAGCACTAAAGTTCCAAGTCGGATAGAAGGCATCTTTGTCAGCGATGGTCAAAAAATTGAAAAAGGACAATTGTTAGTTACCCTAAGTAGTCCAGAAATTGCTGCCAAAAAACAACAAGCACTGGCAAGTTTACAATCCGCCTTAGCCTTACAATCGACTGCTGACAGAGGTTCTCAACAAGAAAATATTGATACCTTATATGCCAATTGGCAAAGTGTAAAAGCGCAAGAAAATCTTGCAAAAACGACCTATCAACGTGGTGCTAACCTCTTTGCACAAGGGGTAATTTCGCGTCAACGCCGTGATGAAATGCATGCCGCTGCGCAATCAGCCACACAAATGAGTGAAGCCGCTTACCAGCAATATGCACGTGCAAAACGTGGCAGTACCGCTGAACAAAAGTCTGGGGCTGATGCACAAGTCGAAATTGCAAAAGCCGCTGTTGCAGAAGCCAATGCTTTAGAGGCAGAAACCAAACTATATTCTCCTGTAAACGGCACTGTATCTAAAACTTATGGTAAACCCTCAGAACTGGTGGCTATTGGTGTCCCTGTTGTGAGTATTATTCAAGATGAAGAAAATTGGGTCAGTTTAAATGTCCGTGAAGATCAATACACCCAAGTTTATCAAGCAAAAAGCTTAGATGGTTTTATACCTGCACTCAATAAAACAGTGTCATTTAACATCAAAAATATAGATGCTGAAGGTGAGTTTGCAACTATTAAAACCACACGTCAGACAGGTGGATATGATATTCGTAGTTTTAAAGTCAAGCTTACTCCCACTGAAGCCGTGCCTGAATTAAAAGTAGGCATGAGCGTGATCTTTAAATTAAAAGAGAGCCAATAAACATGTGGGCAGGCATGTTAAGAGAGCTTCAATATTTGCTCAAGCATAAATGGGATTTATGCTTAGTCACACTTGCCCCGCTCTTTGTGATTATTTTATTCAGTAGTATGTTTTATGCAGGAAAAGCTGAACATTTACCGATTGCAATTATTGATCAAGATCAGAGTGAACTCAGTCGCAATATAGAAAAGTATCTTAGTCATAATCACACGCTTTCAATCTACACTGTATCAGACAATCCCAATGAAGTTGAACATCTGCTCAATCAGACCAAGATTTGGGGATATGTGCATATTCCAGCAGGTGCTGAACAACGTATGGTTCAAGCACAAGATGCACAGATCAGTATTGCTTTTAATCAGTCCTATTTTAGTATTGGTAATGGAATTTCTTCAGCAATGCTGCTCTCTACAGTTGAAGCCATTGCTGATTTTGCCAAAAATTCATATTTTGAAAATAAAATACCTTATGCTGAACTTTCCACCGCAAATATAAAAATTTCTCCCCTGTTCAATCCAAATCTCAGTTATGAGTTCTATTTAGAACCCTTTATGATTCCAGCAATTTTGCACTTATTGCTGTGTTGTTGTGTGGCTTTTGCAGTGGGTCAAGAATTGAAATACGGCACTTTAAATCAATGGGTCCAAGACAAATCTGTATTGAATGCACTTTTGGCAAAAAATATGGTCTATGTGTTAATTTTCTGTTTTTGGACTTGGGTATGGCTGTTTTGGCTGGTGGTGATCCGAGGTTGGTTTATTGCTGGCAGTCTATGGATGATTTTACTTGGACAGTTCTTACTTTATTCAGCCTATGCACTGATCAGTAGTACCGTCGTTCTCGCAACTAAAAATTTATCTAAAACTTTTGGATTTATTGCAGTCTATGGTGGCTCCTCGCTGAGTTTTGCAGGCGTAACGCTTCCCTTAAATAATGCACCAATTTTTACCAAATTTTGGGCCAATATTATTCCCTATACACCTTATGCGAAATTACAAACTGAGCAATGGGTTGTTGGCAGTCCTAGTTTTATTTCGATGATTCCTCTAGCTATTCTTGCCGCATATTGTATTTTCTATTTTGCATTATCAAGTTTACTCCTCAATAAAAATTTAAAGGGAGTAAAACATGATTAAATTCTTTAAAGATCTTGCTCGATACTATATAGACACTTTTAAAAATATTGGGAAAAACTCGTCTATTTTGACCACCATGGTGCTTTCAGTATTTTTTTATAGCATTTTTTATCCTACAGCCTATAAAGCGCAAACTGCTGAAAGTTTGCCTATTATTATTGTAGATGAAGAACAAAGCTATCTGAGCAATACCATCATTACTGAAGTTGGCAAAAGTCCCAATGTAAAAATTACTGAAATTACTGGAAATTTTGAACAAGCAAAACGGATGGTTCAAGAGCAAAAAGCCGATGGTATTTTGTTATTACCTGAGAACCTATCCAATAGTGTGGTTCGAGGTGAGGCTGGTGGTATTGGTTTATATCTCAGTAGTGCTTATTTTCTTAAAACCAAACAGATTGGTTTAGGCTTAGCCACTGCAATTGAAAATGCTGTTGCAGAACAAGCCGAAAGGTTTGGCAAAATTTCACATTTCCAAGTCGCGCTTCCGATCCACCAAATCCCGTTGTTTAACACACTTTCAGGATATGGCAGTTATATCTTTCCTGCAATTGCACCGCTGATCATTCACCAGACTATTGTTCTGGGTTTGTGCATGTTGATTGCGGGGTATCGTGAACGACAATGGCGAGCCACAACCGCTGAGTTTTTTGGAATCTATCTAGCAGCACTCACGATTGGCTGCCTCGGCTGCTATTATCTATTTGGTTTTACTTACTGGATCAATGATTACCCGAGAGGCGGCAATTTCTGGGGCATGCTGTTTTCCGTTCCAATTTTTATTAGCTGCGTGATTGCAATGGCAATGCTTTTAGCCAGCTATCTAGATATTTCAGAACGTGCTGGGCATCTGATTGTTTTCACCTCAATTCCATTGTTTTTACTATCAGGTGCAGCTTGGCCCCTGCAAGCAATGCCAACTTGGATGCAGTATTTTGCTCACCTCTTCCCGTCCACTCAAGGGATTAATTTATTTATTCAGTTAAATCAAATGGGTGTGCCGATTCAAGTGGTTATTCCTAAGTTAATTTATCTCGTATGCTTAACAGGAATTTTGATGATATGGGCATATATACGCCTAACGCAAACATATAAAAAATAAGAATAGTTGTGTGAAATTTAATTTATATAATGAATTAAAATTAACAATAAAATCGAATATTTTAATCAAACTGAACTATTTTTAATCATTTGAACGCGTTTTTGATAAAAAAGTTAGTATTGCTGACGCAAATAGCGTCAGAATAGGCCATTTTCGAAATACTCTGAATACTCAGAATCTCCCACCCTAAGGCACCCACATGCTTTAGCGGGATTTCTTTTGTGTTTTTTTGATAGAGTTTTCCTTTTCGCCAAAATCTGAATTTTAAGGGCTCAGTATGAAGAAAATGAGAATTAGCCTTGCTTGGCAAATTGTTATTGCGCTCTTCTTAGGTATTCTTGTTGGTGCTTTTTTGCACAACGCACCTGAAATTCGCGGTGACATCATTGCAAACTTTTTACAACCATTGGGTAAGATTTTCATCAATCTGATCAAAATGATTGTAATTCCACTTGTGCTTTCCATGCTGATTTTAGGAATTGCCAATGCGGGTGACAGTAAAAGTGTCGGTAAACTTGGTTTTAAAACCATTGTTTATTTTGAGATTATTACGACAGTTGCAATTATTGTAGGCTTAGTTGCTGCCAATGTATTCCAACCTGGTGCAGGCATTGATATGTCTACACTGACAACCTCTGATATTTCGCAATATAAAGAAACGACACAGGAAGTCAGCCATGAAGCTCATGGCTTAGTGAATACAGTTCTTTCACTTATCCCACCGAATATTTTTGCTGCAATGGGTGATGGGCACATGTTGCCGATTATTTTCTTTGCAGTGATTTTCGGTATTGGTCTAGGTTCATTGTCTAAAGAAACCAAGCAACCGTTAATTGACGTGTTAAAAGCTGTTTCTGAAACAATGTTCAAAGTAACTCACATGATCATGATGTTTGCACCATTTGGTGTATTCGGTTTGATCGCTGCGACTGTAGCAAACTTTGGTTTTAGTTCATTATTACCGTTAATTAAACTAGCCGTTTTAGTTTATGGGGCAATCTTGTTCTTTATCTTTATTGTGCTTGGTTTTGTGGCTAGATTCTGTGGTTTTAGTATCTGGACAATTATCAAAATCTTAAAAGATGAACTTATTCTTGCCTACTCCACTGCAAGCTCTGAAACCGTTTTACCACGTATGATGGAAAAAATGGAAGCTTATGGTGCGCCAAAATCAATTACCAGTTTTGTTGTTCCTATCGGTTATTCATTTAACTTAGATGGTTCGACACTCTATCAAAGTATTGCTGCTATCTTTATTGCACAACTTTACGGTATTGATTTAACCATCACTCAACAGCTTGTTTTGGTTTTGACCCTGATGATTACCTCTAAGGGTATCGCAGGCGTTCCTGGTGTGTCTTTCGTGGTTCTATTGGCAACTTTAGGCAGCGTGGGGATCCCACTAGAAGGCTTAGCATTTATTGCAGGTATTGACCGTATTTTAGATATGGCTCGTACGGTATTAAATGTGATTGGTAATGCACTTGCTGTTCTCGTGATTAGTAAATGGGAAGGCAAATTCGATACTGAAAAACAAAAATCTTATAATTTTGATGCCACACATTAATTTTTAAGATCAGAGAAACCACCTTCGGGTGGTTTTTTTGTACATGCTTGACTGAGATTACCTCCCTTTTAGACTGCTTTCAATTCCACAAATCGCTCAAAAGATTGAATATATGATATGCAGAATAATTAACCTTTTAGCATTGATAAGAGTACTGTTTTAATGGCGTTTTACCCTTCTTTAAAATGATTTTAATCTGCGCTTTTTTACCTACTTCGACAAATTCTTGGGTGATATAACCATCTTTTGCAAGGCATAGATTCCAATCCTAAACTTGCACCCCATGAATCATTAAGCTTTCAACTTTCCATTCGGCCTGTTTTTCAAAATTCACTATCCCCAATTTATTTGTAAACTTTTCATCATATTGATCATCTAATTTTGCAGGATGTACTGCCGTTACTAACACGACTTTTACATCAGGAATTGCTACTCCCTGCTCATTTACAACAGTCACAGTCACTTGAGGCTTCTGTGTTTTATATATCGGATAACAGCTAGTTAAAGAAATCAGGATTGGTACTAGAAATATGCTTCTTTTCATAAACTCATCTATTTAATTTTTTTGATTTTTCTAAATCAATTTTGACATATGGGAAATTATAGTCACCTTATTCTAAGGGTATTGTTCTGGCATTTTTGATTCACTTTTGGATCTTCCAAACTTTCTAAATGTATATCAAAAATACTTTTATCTGAAATACTATAATATTGCTTTTTATAGCCTTGTTTAGATACACAGAGCGACCATGTATATTTTCTCTCCACCCCCATATTCAGTGCAAAAGATCTATTAACATCAAAATACGCTTTGCCATTTTTAGTATATTGGGTCTTGTAGTTTTTGATCGTTTTACCCTCTTTAACTGTCGTCGTTAAAATGACATAAGCAAGATCCACCAATTTCCCTTCAGAATCTTTTACAGTTACTTCAATTTCAGGTATGGTTTTTCTATATATGGATAACATGCGCTAAGTGAAATCAGTATTGGTATTAGAAATATATATCTATTCATTCATTTACCTTGTATAGCCACAGCTCAATTTTGAGTTTCCTTGTGGTGTTTCATCTAAAGCGTTCTCAATATTCCAATCATCACCCACAACCTTACGTAAATGATAGAGCACCGTTGTCGGTGTACCCTTAAATACAAAATAGTAACCATTGGATTGAGTTTTACCCGATTTATGTTTTTGTAAGGCAATTTTGATCAGTTGTGATCCAAAAACATGATGATCTACTGCTAAATCATCCTGTTCAGTATGTGCAGTTTTATAATAGCGATAACCTTGCACACCATAATATGTATTATTATCAATAATCATCGTCTGTTTAGATTTATTCAGCTTTACATTTTTCTGCCCATCGCGGCTAAAATCTTGTAAAAGTACAGCTATTTTACTTTCAGGATGTTGAAAAAGTGCATAACAATTGATCGCTTTAGTATCGATAAGCGTGTCTATTTGAATATTCTGAGCATTTACCAATTGTGTAGAAATCAAACCGACGATTAGTAAACTTATTTTATTTATATTCTGAAACTGTTTCATAGATTATTTTCCAGCAGTCGTTTGTGAAAGCAATAAGTTTTATAAGGACTCTAAAGTCACGATTAGGTCATTTATTTTTATGAACAAAAAATTATAAAAATTCATAATACACAAAAACCACAATAAAGTGGCTTTTGTCATTAGCATTTAAAATTATCAATCAGAAAACGTACTCGTTTCTTTAGCTATGCAATTAAATATGCACTGAGAATAATCAGCATTTGTACAACTAAAATAACACTAAACCATTTCCAGCCTTTTTGGCGAAGGATGACCTTATCTGCTGTTGAATAATTGACTGTTCTTATCATTTTATCACCTCATTCTTGCTACATCATGGAACATCTTTGGGGCAAAACATCAGTCTTTTAATAGACAATGTATAACATGCAAAAAATAAACCAACGTTAAAACTGTAACTAAAATTATCTTATACTTATCTATATAATTAACTTGATAGAAATCAACTCATTCTGATGTTTCATTATTTAATCATACATAGTGCCACTATCACACGTAGCAGCATAAATCTCACCCTTGAGTGGAGATAATGAAAATATTGATCAGTTTAAAACAAAAAAGCCCCTTACGGGGCTTTTTTAATCTATTGGTCTAGTCTAATTAACCAATAAACTTACGCGCATTACGGAACATACGTAACCATGCACCATCTTCAGTCCACTCTTCAGGTTTCCAAGAATGCTGAATAGCACGGAAATTACGTTCAGGATGCGGCATCATAATCGTTGCACGACCATCTTTTGAAGTAACCCCAGAAATCGCTTCAGGAGAGCCATTTGGGTTCAATGGGTATTGTTGAGTTGCATTACCCAAGCTGTCTACATAACGTAAAATTACTTGATTACCAGCATTTAACGCGGCAAAGTTTTCAGCAGAAGTTTCTGCACGACCTTCACCATGTGCAACAGCGATTGGTAAAATAGAGCCTTCCATGCCTTCTAAAAGAATCGATGGAGATTTCTCAACTTTCACATTCACAACACGTGCTTCAAATACTTCTGAAGTATTACGGCGGAAACGTGGCCAGTTGTCTGCACCTGGAATGAGTGGCGCAAGCTGAGCCAGCATTTGACAACCATTACAAATACCTACAGAGAAAGTATTATCACGGTTAAAGAATTTCTCAAATTGATCACGAAGTTTAGGATTAAATAGTACAGACTTAGCCCAACCACCACCTGCACCTAAAACATCGCCATAAGAGAAACCACCACAAGCAACCAGACCTTCAAAGTCGTCTAAATCTACACGACCTGAAAGTAAATCACTCATGTGAACATCAACCGTATTAAAACCAACTTTATCGAATGCCGCAGCCATTTCAACATGACCATTTACGCCTTGTTCACGTAAAATCATCATGTTTGGACGGCGTTCATTGATATAAGGTGCTTCAACAGGCTCATTTAAATCAAATGTTGGTAATGCAATTATACCTTTATGGTTTTTATCACCAATTAATGCAAATTCTGAATCAGCGGTTTCTACGTTATCACGTAAACGTTGAATTTGATGTGACACCTCAGTCCAAGCTTGTTGCAATTCAGCACGATCAAGTAGCAAACCGTTCACTGACAATTTATCAGAATCATTGACAGTACCAACAACGCAAATCGCTTCTTTTAAACTTGAAGTTGCAACCTCATCTGCCAGACTTGCCCAGTCTGCTCTAGAAATTTGCAATACTGCACCAATTTCTTCGGCAAATAAACTTTCAGTAGATTGATCTTCAAGTGCTACACCTAAGCGTGAAGCAAACATCATTTCAGCAACAGTTGCCAATAAGCCACCATCACCAATGTCATGATATGCCTTGATCAAACCGCGATTATTCCAATCTTGTACCAATGCAAAGAATGCTTTGAACTCATCAAAGTTATCAACATCAGGTGTAACAGAACCAATTGCCTTATACACTTGTGCAAGGATCGAACCGCCTAAACGGAACTGACCTTTAGATAAATCAATACGTACCAAAACTGAATCTTCATTTTTCAATTCAGGTGTCAATGTTTTACGAACATCCAACACAGGTGCAAATGCAGTGATGACACCAGACATTGGTGAAGTCACAGATTTATCTTCGCCGTCGTCATTCCAAGTCGTACGCATTGACAATGAGTCTTTACCCACTGGAATTGCGATACCCAATGCAGGACACATTTCCATACCGATAGCTTTTACGCCTTCGAATAATGCTTGATCTTCACCTTTTTGACCTGCGGCCGCCATCCAGTTAGCAGACAGTTTAATATCGCTGATCTGTTCAATATTGGCACACATGATATTGGTGATGGACTCAGCCACAGCCAAACGTGCCGAAGCAGCAGGATTTAACAATGCAACAGGAGGACGTTCACCCATTGCCATTGCTTCACCGGTATAGCCTTGTAAGCTTGTTGTGGTTACCGCAGCATCCGCAACTGGAACTTGCCAACGACCCACCATCTGATCACGCGATACCATACCTGTAATTGAACGGTCACCAATGGTGATTAGGAATGATTTTGAAGCCACTGTCGGGTTTTTCAATACACGGAAGATCGCATCTTTTAAATCGACTTTAGATGCATCAAACTCGTCACCTTTACGTTGAATCGTTTCGTATGAACGGCTCATACGTGGCGTGCCACCAAGCATGACTTGCATTGGCATATCCACTGCTTTGTTTTCAAACAATGGGTCGTTTACAGTCAATTGACGTGCTTCAGTCGCTTCACCCAATACCGCAAATGGGCAACGTTCACGTGCACAAATCGATTCAAATAACTCTAATGATTCTGGTTTGATGGCAAGCACATAACGTTCTTGCGCTTCATTTGACCAGATTTCCATTGGCGACATGCCTGGTTCAAGCGATGGGATTTTACGAAGATCAAGAGTTGCACCCAATTCGTGATCATTCACAAGTTCAGGCATTGCATTGGAAACACCACCCGCACCTACATCGTGTACAGATACGATCGGGTTAAAGTCTTCCATTCTCCAACATGCATCAATCACTTCCTGACAACGACGCTCCATTTCTGGGTTTTCACGTTGTACAGAAGCAAAATCTAGGTTTTCACCCAATTTACCACTATCTACAGAAGAAGCTGCACCACCGCCCAAACCAATGAGCATCGCAGGGCCACCCAGTACAATCAGTAAATCGCCTGGCTGAATTGCATCTTTTTCAACATGGTCAGGACGGATATTTCCGTAACCACCTGCAATCATAATCGGTTTATGGAAACCTTTTACTTCGCCATTAACATTTTGCTCAAAAGTACGGAAGTAACCATTTAACGCAGGGCGACCAAACTCGTTGTTAAATGCTGCACCACCTAAAGGACCATCAATCATGATCTGAAGTGGTGATGCCATACGAGATGGTTTACCGTAGTTTTCTTCCCAAGGCTGTTCAAAACCGGGAATATTAAGGTTAGAAACCGTAAAGCCCGTTAAACCCGCTTTTGGTTTACCACCACGGCCTGTTGCACCTTCATCACGAATTTCACCACCAGAACCTGTCGCAGCACCTGCAAATGGAGCAATTGCTGTTGGATGGTTGTGGGTTTCCACTTTCATGAGAATGTGAGCAGCTTGGCTCTTGTATTTATAAATATGGTGGCCCGTAGCTTCATCTTTTTTCGGATAGAAACGCTGTGTGTCAAAACCAACAATTACAGAAGCATTATCTTTATATGCTGACAAAACATCTGTAGGTGATTCTTTATAGGTGTTTTTAATCATTTGGAACAATGATAATGGTTGTTTTTCACCATCAATTGTCCACTCTGAACCAAAGATTTTATGACGACAATGTTCTGAGTTTGCTTGAGCAAACATCATCAACTCGATGTCGTGTGGGTTACGCCCCATCTTATTAAATGCTGCGGTTAAATAGTCAATTTCTTCATCTGACAATGCAAAGCCAAACTCAGAGTTTGCTTTAACCAGTGCATCTTTACCTTGCCCCAAAATATCAATTGAGTTTAAAGGTTTAGGCTCAGTTTCAGAGAATAAAGCTGTTGCGTCATCAATTTTATTGAAAACGCTTTCTGTCATACGGTCATGTAAAATTTGTTTTACTTCATCAGAAATTTCAGAAATTCCCTTTAAAGTAAACAAAACACCGCGTTCTAAGCGGTGTACAGGTGTATTACAGTTGGCAAAAATATCGGTTGCCTTAGATGACCACGGTGAAATTGTACCGACACGTGGCGTGACTAAAATCTGGACTTCGTCACTTGCAGCCTGACGAACTTCAAACGATGCGCCATCGTTTAAAAGCTGTAAAGCAGATTGCTGTTGTTGCTCGTTGAGCGTTTGGTCGAAAAGGTAAACCCATTGGCTTTCTATTGATTGAACAGAACTGATCGACGCAAGGCGTGTTAATAGTTGTGTTTGCTTAAAAGAAGAGTGTGCAGGTGCACCGGCAACGATAAACATGCTGTTTTTGGCTCCACGGGCAGGTTTTGGCAACCTACCTCAATGTGACTTGAAGAGAGCGCATATTCTACTGTGAAAGCAAGATTTCAGCTAGTCATATCCCACTTAAAAAACGCTGAAATCTTGGTTTTAAATATCCGATTTACTTTGACTTTCGCCTTTAAACATGATTCGTAACAATTGAATTATTGAGCTGTATAATGAAACTCACCCGTTTTAGGATCTTCTTTCGCAATGATTCCACTTTTTTGATAAAAGACTTTTCCACAAGAAATCTCAGGATCGATTTCACCATCAATATCGTAGGATAATTGGACATTGATATATTCTAAATATGGGTTTTGAGATGTAGAGTCAATGAAAAATACATCTAAACTTTCCATGTTATAGCACACATAGATTTTTTCAGGATGCGAGTTCTTATTCAGATCAATTGTATAGGTATGATCCGCATTTTGAGTCATTCGATCGAGTTTCAGTGCCACCGCATTGACCAAATCACCACTTTTATTGATCGCATATGCATAGTTTGCCGTGTCATTTTTATAAGCTTCATTGCAGTTTTTAATTGGTTGCCCAATCCTCACCTTGCTAGGCGTAAGATCCTCTATTGTAAATTTAGCTTTTCCATTCAACATACTGCTTGGTAAGATGCTCCAATACTGTTTATTTTGCGCATTTGGATCATCTGTCCAAATACAATTATTTGTAAGATGACCATCTGGCGTTTCTTGAAAGGCAAAAGTTGCTAAAGCTTGATCTACTGCTTCAGGCTTGGCAGGAATGCTTTCTTCGATTATAGGTTTGCTCACTTCAATCTTTTTCTGAGTTTCGATTTCTTTGTTTTGATTGGATCTATTTTTATCAGTGGGGCTACACCCTGCAAATAGAATAATCATAGTTAATAAGAAGAAATTTTTATTCATGCTTTACTCTTTTTTTAATGATACAAGGATAATGCTTATTCATATTAACTGTTTAAAAGTCTAAACATATTAACTTTAATCATGGAAATTTTCCTAGTGTTTGGACTATCTAGATTATAAATTGCTTTACAGATTATTCAAAAATTTACTGCTCAATATTTAGTGGATAGAAAAGATCAAAAATTAACAGACGATTGTATTATTGGATAATTTTTAGGTGAGGGTGAACAGCTTTTAATTCGCCTTGATTCTGAAAAACCTGATTATGGCTCTGTTGTTGTCGTGAATCCAATTATAGCGAGAGATGATTAGTTTAGTGTTGAGGCCAATTTTTATAACTTCATTATGAATTATTTTAAATATAAGGGTGAAAAATACTGGGAAAATATTTCTCAAATATAAACCGACCAAGACAACTTATGTCGCCCGCCCCTAGTACATTTTCAATAAATTTGGCATCATACGATTAACGAAAGAATGAATAATGATAAATGACTCAAATGCGTTGGTTAGAACTCCTTTCAACAGTTCGTTTAGGTAGTAAAAAGCAAAGTACAGAACAGGCACGAAGTCCATTTCATAAAGATTATGACCGCATTATATTTTCGCAAAGTTTTAGACAACTCAATCGTAAAACTCAAGTTCATCCACTGACCCAACATGATGGTATTCATACACGGCTTACGCACTCTTTAGAGGTGTCATGTATTGGGCGTTCTTTGGGAATGCTCGCTGCTGAAAAAATCAAAAATGAACTCCCCGTTTGGATCTCCCCAGCGGATGTAGGGGCAATTATTCAAGCTGCATGTTTGGCACATGATATTGGTAATCCACCCTTTGGACATGCTGGTGAATACGCGATTCGTGAATGGTTTGATGACGCTGCACATACAAATTTTTTACAAGACCTGAGCCCTGAACAACAAGCAGATGTACGACAGTTCGAAGGTAATGCCCAAGGTTTAAGACTGCTTACTAAAATTGACTATCATCCTCATGATGGGGGTATGCGTCTTACTTACGCAACGTTAGGAGCTTACTTAAAGTATCCTTGGCTCTCAAAAACCATCGAATCTCAAGGGAATACCCCTGCAAGCAAACGTGCTAAATTTGGCTGTTATCAAGCTGAAAAAGAAATTCTTAAACAGATTGCAGATCAACTCGGTTTAATTCAATTGGGTGAGTATCATTGGTGTCGTCATCCGCTGACGTATTTACTCGAAGCTGCTGATGACATTTGTTATGCCTTAATTGATTTAGAAGACGGCATTATTCTCAATATGCTCAGCTATGAAGAAGTTGAACCTATTTTTCTCGATTTATTAGGAGATTATGGTGTTCCCGCTGAACTCAGTATGCCGTATATGACTTGGCAACAAAAAATTGCCGCTTTGCGTGGTCGTGTCATGAAACGTTTGGTCGATGAAGTAACCACTGCTTTCTCAAAACAACATTATCAAATTTTGTCAGGACAGCTAAAAGGTTCATTACTGCAATACTGTGCTGAGGACATTGAGATCGGGATAGATCGAGCAAAAAATCTTGCTCGTGAAAAAATCTTTGAACACCCGCAAAAATCAGGTTTGGAAATTATTGCTCATCAAAGTTTACAGCATATTTTAGATGCCTTTATTCCCCTTACCACACCAAATAAAACATTAAGTTTTAAAGATGGTCGTTTACTGTCTATTTTAGAACGGTTTGGTGCACGCTTTAGTGATCATCACTATGACAATATTATGCAAGTCTTAGATATCGTGAGTAAATTTTCAGATCATCAAGCCTATAACTTAGCGCAAGAACTCCAAGGTAATAAAGTAGGATTCTTTTGATGAAACGGTTTGTAGATGATGGAATCACATTGAATAGATTTTCTCGGCGACCTATTTTAGTAGAATGTCCATTTTGTTTAAAAAATGCCACCGTCTATACGAAAAAAATTGATGATGTTGATTTCGAGCAACCCTTTTTTAGTTGCCAAAATTGTTGTAAATCATTTGACCAAAAAGCCAAACAGGAAAATAACTTAGGCTATTTCTCTGGGGTTTATTTAGATATTGAAGAAACTTGTCGTTGTAAACGTGGAAAATTTCAGTTTCATCAATACTATGCAAAAAGGAGTTTTGTTCCTCAATTTATTGAATTGAATTGCAACTTTTGCCCAATTTCCAAACGGATCTATCCTAACCAATTTGATATACGCAAACAATTTAATCGCGGCTTCAATACAGATCCTTATTTTGGTTATTGCCTAACACTATGTGTATCAACAAGAAATGGACTTGTTTTCGCCTATAATCAAGAACATGTTAACTGTTTAAAAGATTATATTTCTGCAAACCTTAGACAAAGAACTTATTTAAATACCAATAAAACCTATTTTAATCGTTTACCTGCTTGGATAAAATCTGCCCGAAATCGCAAAGAAATTCTTAAAGCAATTTTGCGTTTAGAGCAAATGGCATCTACTATTCAACCATTAACAAATAAGTGAACAAACTCAATGATCGGATGTCTTATTGGTGAAGTCTTAGCTTTAGAAGCACCTACCGTACTTTTAAATGTAAATGGCGTGGGGTATGAGATCGACACGCCACTCTCAACATTTTGCCAATTACAAAAAGGTCAAAAAGTTACCTTATGGACACATTTAGCCGTCCGTGAAGATGCTCAATTACTTTATGGCTTCTCTAACGCTCAAGAAAAAACCATCTTTCGCACCCTGCTAAAAGTGAATGGTGTCGGCCCTAAAATGGCTTTAGGCATTCTCTCTACACTGAGTGTGGAAATGTTGGTACATACTGTTGAGAATGGTGATGTGAAAACTTTAGTTAAAGTCCCTGGCGTTGGTGCGAAAACAGCCGAACGTTTAATGATTGAACTTCGTGATCGCTTTAAAGCCTTTGCTACAGGTACCACACCGAGTAATTCGACTTCAACTCAAATACAATTTACGGGCAATTCTGCTGTTGCTGAAGCTGAAGCGGCATTGCAATCTTTAGGTTATAAACCTTTGGAAGCACAAAAACTGATTAATGCCGTGAAAGCAGACTATACTGAAGCAAGCGACATTATCCGTGCTGCACTTAAATCCATGAATAAATAAGACAGATTAAGACACTCATGCAAGACCGTTTAATCAGTGGGGCTGAAAAACCCGAAGATCATTTTGATCGTGCCATTCGTCCAACCTCTTTGGATGATTATATAGGCCAACCTGTTGTACGAGAGCAAATGGAAATCTTCATTGGTGCTGCTCGTGGTCGTGGTGAAGCACTTGATCATACCTTGATCTTTGGCCCACCCGGTTTAGGTAAAACCACATTGGCCAATATTATCGCCCGTGAAATGGGGGGGAATCTTAAATCTACCTCTGGTCCAGTACTGGAACGTGCAGGTGATTTGGCTGCAATGCTGACTAATCTGGAAGAAGGTGATGTGCTATTTATTGATGAAATTCATCGCCTCTCTCCAGTGATTGAAGAAATTCTTTATCCCGCGATGGAAGATTACCAACTCGACATCATGATTGGTGAAGGCCCTGGTGCACGTTCGATAAAATTAGACTTACCACCATTTACCTTGGTTGCTGCGACAACGCGTGCAGGTCTACTCACCTCACCTTTGCGTGATCGCTTTGGAATTGTGCAACGTTTAGAGTTTTATTCAGTTGAAGATTTAACTCATATTGTGGCGCGTTCAGCAACATTAATGAATGTTCCCACAACAGCAGATGGTGCAAAAGAAATAGCTCGTCGTGCACGTGGTACTCCCCGTATTGCTAACCGCTTGTTACGTCGTGTCCGTGACTATGCGCAAGTTAAAGGTACTGGTGAAGTTACTCAACACATGGCACAACGTGCATTAGATATGTTAAATGTTGATAAAGATGGTTTAGATACGTTAGACCGTCGTTATTTATCGATGCTATTAGAACGTTTTGATGGCGGCCCTGCTGGTGTTGAAGCTTTAGCTGCAGCAATGGCTGAAGATTCAGGTACGCTAGAAGATGTGATTGAACCTTATTTGATTCAGCAGGGTTATGCTATGCGTACCGCTCGTGGGCGTATTGCAACCAACCAAGCCTATTTACAGTTTGGGATGACACCACCTGAACCAAAATAATATAAATAAGGGAGTATTGAATATTCCCTTGTTTATATTATGGTTTTATATAGAAAAGCCCTATACAAATAGGGCTTTCCTAATGCAAATCGAAGATAAGTTTTATTAGAATTTAAACGTTGTGCTCAATTGAACACGGCGTCCTTCTTGAGTGTTTCTATATCGATTATAGTAACTGGAACCAACTTTCTGATAATCAACAAAGTTTTTATCAAAAATATTATATAAACCCACAGCAATATCCCACTGATTATTTACATTAAAGTTCGATCCCATATGCATCAAGCCATATGCTTTAAAATCACCCAATGCATCATAAACGCCTTTTTCAACTGCTGTTAAATTATTATAAGTGGAGGTGTATCGAGCACGTTCACTCCGGTACTCGCCTCGCGCCCATAATTGAATTTTATCATCTGCTTGCCATTTTAATGATGCATTAACAATATGTTTAGGCGTATCATTTAAAGGCGGATTACCCAGAGTTTTGTCCTTAATTTCTGTTTCGGTCCATGTATAGTTTAGGCCAAATTTCCAAGTCGGTACAAACTCCCAATTTAAGCCTGTTTCAATACCATAGATATCTGCTTTTTGAGCATTGGTTGGGCGTCTTACACTCCAAGTTCGTTTGTCAGTATCACCAGACTCCATTAGCCATGGTGTACCAAGATTTGCCATAAATTCTTCACATGCAGCTTTATTAACCTTGGCATCACAGGTTCTCTCCACTGGTCCATTGACTATTTTATCTTTAATCTGACTGAAAAATGCTGTGATGTTGGCATCAAAATTAGAACCGTTTTTAAAATAAGTACCCAGCTCAAAGTTATTACTGGTTTCAGGTTTTAAATCTGGATTTCCAAAAAGAGGGCTTCTACCTTGTCCACCAACATTATAAATTCCATTGGTCAGGCGTTCTAAGCGAGGCGCTTTATAGCCTTCACTATAGCCACCTTTAAACGTCCAATTGTCATTTGCATTCCAAACTAAATACGCTCTAGGTGTCCAAAAGCTACCAAAAGTATCGTGATTATCAAAACGTAAACCCGTCGTTAAAGCTAGATCAGGGGTAAGTGCCCATGTATCTTCAGCAAAAAGACCCAATTGCTGAAACGACACCTCTTTATTTACCCTTAATCCATCTTTAATACTCGCATCCCACCATTGCCCACCAAGGGTAATATTGTGTCCTTTAAAATATTGAGTGGCCAATTTAGTATCAAAAATCGTATCCTCACTTTCTAAAAGACGTGGCGTGATTACGTTTGAACCCGCTTGGGCACGTGATGGAATAAGGCGACCAATGGTTTCAGTTTGAGTATTACTTATACTCGACTCCAAATTCCCTATTCTATTGCGCCATGTATGTACAAATATTAGCCGATCTCTATTAAATTCTTTCGATTTATCATAACCACCATTTGCACCAAGCGTACCGAGTTGACTCTTACTGTTATCGTACCATTGCTCAGTTTTTTCATATTCTACCGAGAGGTCATGTTGCTTTGTTGGGGTAAACGTTAAACGAGCACCAATGGTTTCTAAATCTGATTTGGTTGGATTATTCCCCATGTTCAACTCTACTGAATTATCATTTACATCGAGATAACCCACATTGGATTGACTCCGTTGAGCTTTTCGAGCACGAAGCTGCACTCCTAACAAATCCTTAATAATTGGACCAGTAATAAATCCATCAGCAGCACGTTGATTACCAAAATCAGAACTGTTTGGGAGTAAAGTCCCTTCTAATGTAATGGAGCCTGTCCATTCATTTGAAACTTTTTTAGTGATGATATTGATAACGCCACCCATGGCATCGGAGCCGTATAGTGTAGAAGCAGGTCCACGAATAATCTCAATTCGTTCAATTGCTGAGATTGGAGGAATAAAACTATTATTTGATTCACCAAAACCATTGGGTGAAATATCCCCTGTACTGTTCTGACGACGACCATCAATCAGAACAAGAGAATATTCAGAATCCATCCCTCGAATACGAATATTTAAACTACCAGTTTTTCCACCCATATTGCTAACATCAACCCCCTCTACATCGACTAAAGCATCTCCAATTGAGTTTATTCGTTTGTCTTTTAGGTCTTGTGCGGTGATCACAGTAATACTTGCCGGTGCATCTTTTAGTTTTTGCTCATAACCCGCAGCAGAAACAACAATCGTTGAAAGTTGTTGTGTAGCATCGGATTCTACCTTGCTATTTGCAAAGGCTGAAGTTGTTGTAATTCCTAAAAGTGCGATTGAAATAGGACGAAGGTTAAACTTACTCATAAATAGAATTCCAGTAGATGGACGACATAAACAATTGAAAACAAATAAAATACTTAAATACGAATGATAAGAATTATCATTTTCAATAAAAAGCATACAAAAAACAACAAGCATAGTAAAGAGTTATTACACATTAATTTAATTAAAACTTAATAAAAAACTTTTGTTGGTTTTAATAGGCTGATTTAATTACATTGCTCTCATTAAAGACTTGTTATTTAAGGCCAATAAGTTATTGTTAATATTTAATTTTATTATTTTATAAAATTATCCTCGATACATCCTTTTCACTCAGCTCTGGATATAGACTCCTACATTCAATTGGCTGTTCATAAGTAGTTTAAAGATAAAAAACACCAAAGCATCATATAACCATGCTGGTTATTTAAACAATTACAAAAAAATAATTTTGGAATGAACGGGTTTGTTGAGAGTTGAAGTTATGAAATATAGAACGGATGTTCAATTGACATCATTTATTTCACGTTGCAAATGCAGATTGGCATACATTTTTGATTGATGAGTTTTTCTTATTGTACGTTTAAAACTTTAAATTTATAAAAAAGCCAATTCAATGTTAATAATTTAATAAAAGGACAGTTGCTAATTTTGACTGAGCAACACAAAAAAGGAATCAAATTGAGTGAACTTGCATGGAATGTGAGTTTAGAAAAAATTTAACAGTGCATATACCTAAAGCTCATTCGAGAGTCTTTTATACAAATCTTCAAACTCACTGATATTGATCGTTATCGCCCGAAAATCAATATTTTCAACATGGATGTACTGGTTTCATAATCGAATAAATAGGATATTTAAATATGGATAACACTCAGAATATATTACAAAAATTTGCAATAAAAGTCAGTGATTGGTCAGAAAAATGGTTTCCTGATTCCTATATTTTCGCCCTGCTAGGCGTCATCATTGTCGCCATAGCTGCGATTGGAATAGGAGCATCTGTTCAGGATGTCGCAATTTCATTTGGTAATGGTTTTTGGAGTTTGATTCCATTTACGATGCAAATGTGTATGTTGATTGTCGTTGGTTATGTGGTTTCAGTATCTAAACCCGTCGAAATGCTGATCCAAAAAATGGCTCAGATTCCAACATCTGGAAGAAATGCTATTGTTTTTGTAGCGACCGTCAGTCTGTTGATTTCACTGATTAACTGGGCCATGAGTACAGTTTTAACTGCCCTTTTAGTGATTGCACTATCCAAGCGTAAAGAGCTCAACATGGATTATCGTGCAGCTGCCGCAGCCGCTATTATTGGTATGGGTGCAACTTGGGCACTGGGTATTAGTTCTTCCGCTGCTCAGTTACAGGCAAACAAAGCGAGCTTACCTGAACCGCTTTATAACTTAACCGGTATCATTCCTTTTACTGAAACGATCTTTTTACCACAGTCTATGATTATGACTGCCGTATTGATTATCGTGTCAATTGCCATTGCATTCTGGTCTGCACCTAAAGGCAATAGCATAAAAACCATTGATGAATTTGATATTCATTTTGAAGATGAAAAGACCGAAGTTCAAAGCAAAAAACGCCCAGGTGACTGGCTGGAAAACTCCCCTATTCTCAGTATCTTAATTGTGGTTTTAGGCCTAATCTGGATGTTTAATGAGTTTACAAAAAGTAATCCGATTATTGCCATTTCCAGTTTAAACACTTACAACTTTATCTTCTTAATGCTGGGTATTGCTTTACACGGAACACCTCGAAATTTTTTAAATGCAGTTTCTAAAGCTGTCCCTGCGGTTTCTGGCGTACTGATTCAATTTCCACTCTATGGAAGTATTGCTTTTATCATGACAAGTGCTATGAACGCACAGGATTTATCTCTATCTCATTATATTGCTGAATTTTTTGTATCGATTGCATCCAAGGAAACTTTCGCAATTGTCATGGGGTTATATTCGGCTATTTTAGGCTTTTTCATTCCATCTGGGGGTGGTAAATGGATTATTGAAGCACCTTATGTCATGCAGGCTGCACACGATCTGAAAGTACATTTAGGCTGGTCTGTTCAGATTTATAATGCAGCAGAAGCTTTACCCAACTTAATTAATCCATTCTTTATGTTACCTATGCTGGGAATTTTAAAGTTAAAAGCTAAAGATGTCATTGGATTTACAGTTACCCAGCTTGTCTTCCATTTACCTTTAGTTTTATTCTTATTGTGGATTCTTGGTCGTACTTTAACGTATCTGCCACCTACTTTTTAGGATGTAAAAGATTTCGTTGTAAAAAGTTATTTAAACGGCTTATTCAATATAATCTTCTGATGAATAAGCCGACATTTAAATTGATCATAGCAAGTATTGATCCTCTTACAAACGAGCTTTAATTAATTGTAGGAATATCGTTATGTTCTTTATTGATAGATATGCAATAAACAACACAGGAATGCATAGCAACATGAGTGATAAATTCGAATTCCAAATTCTAAAACTTATATTAAATGTAGCAACAATATCTGCCAGTTGCATAAGCTAAGGCTAAATCTTTTTGTGCACGTATATTTCCCTTTTCTGCAGACTCCTTTGTCAATTTAAAATCTAGTATTATTACACCATCAATAATTTCAGCAGTTCCATTTTCATCGTTTTTGGACATTCTTCTGCAAACACATTTTGTAAATTTACAAATAACTATATTGCTAAACTAGTTTAAGTTAAAAATTTCATATATGAGATATTCTTAATAAGTATAATTCTTCACTTAATTCCTTCCATCACTCGATGGAATATAGCTTAACAATCCTTCTTTAGAAACGAATAAAGGTAAATTTCCAGCAAGAGCATACGTTAAGTTTTTATTTTTCAAAAACTCAACTGTATTATAGGCAAATATCCACCCTGTCTCAATATCTCCTTTAATGCTATAAATCATACATTCCGTACCATTATCTTGTGATATTTCATTCAACTTATTATCTACTAAAAGTTTTGCTGACTCAAAATCAA
This sequence comes from Acinetobacter sp. I-MWF, assembly GCF_025433935.1. NCBI lineage: Bacteria > Pseudomonadati > Pseudomonadota > Gammaproteobacteria > Moraxellales > Moraxellaceae > Acinetobacter > Acinetobacter sp. I-MWF. Next base: position 2,538,450 of record NZ_JAMBAR010000001.1, read on the forward strand.
TCATATATTTTCCCTCATTAACTGATAATAAATAAACCCAGTCATATTTACTGAATAACCCGTAATAGAATTATTTTTCTGAGCATCATAAAATCTAATTATTTTTTCTTGATTAACTAAATTAAAGATATAGATTCAATTGAGTTCTATACATAATCGCTTCTTCTAATAAAAATTTTATCAAATGCAAATACTCAACATCAGGATATTTTTCAATATATGCTATTGTAAATTGAAAAATATCCTCTAAACATTTTTGTCCAGAGATAATCTCCTCTTCAGATTCACCCACCAAAAAATCAAATTTTTTATTTAATTCATTGAAGTAACCTATTCTCCACAATATTGCTAATTTTTTTCCTCTAAAGGAACAATAGTCATTATTTCTTGATCAAAAACACCGTAATTGTCTTTTTCAACAGCATCTTGATTATGTGGTACTATAAAATAAAGCATTATTTAATTCTCTTAAGGTAAAGCATTAAAATGTGATACCATTTGATATTCAGGGCCTATACACCCTATCTGCTTACCATTTTGTAATGTTTTATTGCTGAGACTTTCTCTGTTCAATCTCACAAACCGCCTTGTCGAATTAATATTAGTGTTCTCTATTCTAAAATAATTCCCTGAAAGATCTCATAAATAACTCTCATAGCAGTTGTTGGATTTTCAAAATATTTTTCTCTATTTGTACTATTATAAACTCGAGGGTTACTACCTGCAAATTGTCTAACTGTTCTACTAAGACTTGTAGATTGCCAATTCATTGTAAAACGCTCTTGTCTCACCCCTCCTTACAACCTTTCGATTGAGTTGTTATTTTGTTTAGTAAGGTCATTAAGCATTCGCTGTACTCGCGATACACCTCTTGCATTGTGAATGTTAATTGCCCTGTTAGAACTATCCGAGAATTATCATAGTTAGGATTACGTAACCTAATTTCTTGTTCTAATCTTTATACAGTTGATGTTAGAGCAATTTGAAGATGTACATGTTTCAGGTTTTGGATAATACTTAACAGAATTATTCGCAGGATCCAACACCCAATCCACCGCCCCTAATAACTGCTCAACAGCAAATGTAAGCGCATATCCAGCTATTCCACCACGTAAGACTTTGGCAACTTGCGAAGCATTAGGTGATATTAGGACTAATGAGGTAGCTGACCCTTTTGTTGCGTCATATAAGAAGGATCCTCCAACAGCAGTTGGATTTAATAGATTCCATCCATTAATTGTTACAGCATTAACCAATGCTGAATTCAATAAAAATAATAAGGAAGCTAGGAAAATTACTATTCTTCTAAACATGTATATTTCTCTCTTTGTAAGTTTCTAAGGAATATTAATAATTGTTTTCAACCTATTAGTATAAACATGCTCAAAAACAACATGAAAATGATGAAATGAACTTTGGTAAATTTACTCAAAATTATTTTAGTTGGGATGAGTTATTTACCGTTATTTGATTTTAAGCACGATTTTTTCCAGCCAGTGACAAACTCATTTATGACCTTCTGCTGTCCTAGCATTGTTACATACACGGGCTTAGATAGCGCATCAGCAATCATGTCCTCTAATAATTGAACTTGATGTTCCATTAACCCATCCTTTGTATCATCAAATACTTTCTTTAAATCAATCCCTCCTTGGCGCATTTGAATGATCATGTCGGCTGTCTCTTCAACAATTTTGCATTCATCAGCTTCATTTGCGAAAACAGAAGAACTTAACAATAAAAGTAATAGAATTTTAAATTTCATATTTTTGCTCTTAGAATTTGAAATATTAAATAAAAATTGGCTAAAACTAGTTACACAAACTAACATTTTATGAAACTTTTCTACATTACAATTTTATCAAAACTACATAAAAAGGGAATATATGAATAAATATCTAAAATATACACTGATTACGGTTGGGGTTTTACTTATTCTTGGAGTGCTATTTTTCTTAAACTTCATGATAATTTGTTAATTTAAATAAGCCCTCACTCAGAGGTCCATGCTTCAATCAATCTTTCTGAATCAGCTGCTTTACCATTGCGTGATATTTAGTAATTAAACTTTTACTTTTGAGTATGACAGTGAGGGTAATACTACACTCAGTGATACCACTTCATTTACAGAATCCCCTAACCTAATCTCCTTCGTCCCTTCTCTCCTCATTCGGATTGTAATCTTGTGCCATTTGAGAAAGCATGCCTTGTGCTAAAATTCGCGCCAAAGTCAGGGTTAAACTCTTGTGCAAATTTATAAGTGGGGCAAATCAATTTACTTTTCTACAACATAGCCTCTAAAGCTTATATACACGTACTGTTCAAGCAACCAGTCCGCTGTTCATGTAGATTTCAGTTTCTCTCAAAACATCTTATAGATGCTTTTGGCGTAGTTGATAGGTTTCCTTATAAATATTGTAAAATTCAATCAAGCAATCAGATCAGCAAGATAAAGCTCTTGTTTTTTCAACTGAATGATTTGAAATTGAATCAGCGCAAGTAAATACTGGCAAGCAATTGATAGATATGCAATAAACAACACAGGAATGCATAGCAACATGAGTAATAAATTCGAATTCCAAATCCGTGTATATATCGAAGATACAGATGCAGGCGGTATCGTATACCATGCCAATCATATCCGCTTTATGGAACGCGCACGGACAGAATGGCTACGTGCATCCGGTATTGACCACTATTGGCATCAAAAAGATTACAATTTTGTCGTGCATAAAATTGCATTGAAATATTCTCGCCCTATACTCATGGACGATCTTATTACTGTTACAGCAAGTGTAGTTTCATGTAAAGCTTCGTCATTTGTGTTGCAACAGAATATATATCGTGGTGAAATCATGCTTGCTTCTGGCGAGGTGGAATTAGCATGTTTAAGTACAGATATGAAACCTCGTAGAATTCCTGACGAAATCCGTGATTTAATTCTTCGAGAATTAGCTCACGAATAAAAAATACTTTTGGCACATGTAACTATGGCAACACAACTAGAATCTTCTTTACACATCTCTGATTTAATTTTACAAGCGAGCCCTGTGGTTCAATTGGTGATGCTAATCTTAGTACTCGCATCCGTTTTTAGTTGGTATTTGATTGCCAAGTTGCATATGGGCTATAAGAAAGCACATCAAGGCGATGAGCATTTCCAAAAAATCTTCTGGTCTGGTGCTGAACTCAATACCTTATATAACAATGCTCAGCTTAATTCTAAGCGAAGCGGTTTAGAAGATATTTTCTATCAAGGTTTAAGTGAGTTTTTAAAACTTAAAAAACGCCATGCAGAAACTGCATCGATGATTGAAGGTACTGAACGTATCTTGCGTGTAGGACTCAGTCGTGATCAAGGCCGTTTAGAGCAAGGCTTAAGCTCTCTCGCCAGTATCGGTTCTGTCGCACCTTATATTGGTTTATTTGGTACTGTTTGGGGCATTATGAGTGCATTCATTGGCTTAGCTCAGGTTGAACAAGTTACCTTAGCCACTGTTGCACCAGGTATTGCTGAAGCATTGATTGCAACTGCGATTGGTTTATTTGCTGCAATACCAGCGGTACTAGCATTTAACCATTACACAGCAAAAGGCGAAGAGATTTATTCAGATCGTGCATTATTTGCAGAAGAAATGGTGGCGCTATTACAACGTCAGTCTGTGGGAACTACACAGGAAGATGAATAATGACAATCCAACGTTCTGGACGTTTTGAGCGCGTCAAAAAGCCTTTAAAAAGTGATATGAATGTCGTTCCATATATCGACGTCATGTTGGTTTTATTGGTTATTTTTATGGTGACAGCACCCATGATTACCACGGGTGTTAAAGTTGATTTACCTCAAGCAAATAATAATCCAATTCAATCTGAAGACCGACCAGCCATCGTGACTTTAGAAGCAGATGGTACGATTAAACTTGAAGACAAAAACCATAAAAATGAGGTTTTAACTTTAGATGAGTTAAAAACAGTACTTACAGAAAATCAGCAACAGGCTCAAGCAAATAACAAGCAATTGAGTGTCTTGATCAATGGTAGTGAATCACGCCCTTATGGTGAGGTCATGAAACTCATGTCTACACTACAAGATGCTGGTTTAAGCCAAGTAGGTTTACTGACAGAGTCTGTAAAGTAAGTTATGAAAAATATTCAAAAGCCACAATCTAAAGAAAAAGCGATTGCACTTGGATTTACCCTAGGTATTCATGTGGTGGCGATTACTGGCTTACTTTTTCTCGGTTTAAGTCAACCACCTGAGCCACCCAAGCAAATTAAAACCGTTTTAATTAAGCCTGAAGATTTACCACCGCCTGAACCCAAGCCTTTAGTAGAAACTGATGCCACTGAAACGGCAGATAGCAAGGTTGCAGAAAATACTCAGCAAACAGCGGAACCCGATCAAACTGCACCAGAAATTCCAACTGAAGCAAATAACACACCAGATACCAAGGCGATAGATGCACAAAAAGCTGCCGAACAGGCCAAGGCAGCCGCATTAGAACAGCAATTGGCTATGGCAGCGGCTAAAGCAGCACAAGAAAAAGCCTTAAAACTTTCTCAAGCTAAAGCAGATGCTGCTGAAAAAGCCAAACAAGAGGCCGCTGAAAAAGTAAAGCAGGCTAAAAATGCTGCTGAGAAAGCTAAGGCTGAAGCTGAAGCAAGATCTAAAGCAGATGCAGCAGCAAAGGCCAAGCAAGAGGCGCTTCAAAAAGCCAAAGCAGATGCTACGGAAAAAGCTAGACTCGCAAGACTCAATGCCGAAGCAAAAAGCAAAGCAGAAGCTGCGGAAAAAGTCAGGAAAGAAGCCGCAGATAAGGCCCAACAGGCCAAAGCCGATGCTGCCGCAAAAGCCAAGGCAGAAGCTGCTGAAAAAGCCAGAGCGGATGCTAATGCAAAAGTTAAAGCGGACGCTGCTGCAAAGGCTAAAGCAGATGCTGCTGCAAAGGCTAAAGCGGATGCTAATGCAAAAGCCAAAGCGGACGCTGCTGCAAAGGCTAAAGCAGATGCTAATGCAAAAGCCAAGTCAGATGCTGCTGAAAAAGCCAAAGCGGATGCTAATGCAAAAGCCAAGGCAGATGCTGCTGCAAAAGCTAAAGCGGATGCAAATGCAAAAGCCAAGGCAGATGCTGCTGCAAAAGCCAAAGCGGATGCGGACGCAAAACGTAAAGCTGATTTAGCACGTGAATTAGATGAAGAAAAAGCCTCTGCTGCTGAAAAAGCAAAAGAAGCTGCTGCAAATAAAAAGGCAGAAGCGAGAACAATTGCCTCAAATGCAACACGTGATTTTACAAACAAAGTTAAATCAGCATGGAACGTTCCATCTGGAACAACTGGAAAAAAAGTAAGTGTAAGGTTTACTTTATCTGATTCAGGTCAAGTTCTTTCTATTGTCCTTACAAATCCTAGTGGAGATGAACAATTGGATGCAAGTATTAAAGCAGCAATTAAAAATGCAGCTCCATATCCTATGCCATCTGACCCAACAGCCAGAAATCTTGCTAAATCTGTAACCTCTACATTTACCGCGAAATAAGATAGCTCCCTGCTTCGGCAGGGTACGCATATGCTTCAATATATGACTAACTGATTTTTTGAAAATTTTATTATTCATTTTTATCAAAGTACTTTAGCAAATCTAAATTCTCAAAATACTGAACCTAATTTTTTATCTATCAATCATTCAGAATTGACTGCAACTACTTCGGCCCTTAGAAAATAAAGAAATCTTACCTATGGGCAAAAAACTGAAACTAAAAAATAGCATTAAGTGCGAAAAAAATTTTGCACTTAAAATTCTCAGAGCTTGGCATATGCCAGTAGTTTCATCTGGCCAAGAAGCCAATACACGTATTAAACTCACAAAAAATGGTGCAATCGACTCAATAATTGTTAATTTGGAAAATAAAATGCAGTTTAAAATAGTATTTATAACGACTTCTCTCTTTTTTCTCACACCGCTATCTCTTGCGAAAAATATTAATGTAAACATATCAATCGAGGCCAATACCCAACAAACAGCTTCAAATCAATTGCTACATGAAATTTCACCATCTGCTCCACTTATACAAAGAAATGCACCTATACAAGCTGAGCAATTCGAACAATCACAAATCATCGGCCAAATTTATAAGAATAGAGCCAACCGCATTACAAAATATTGGAAAAGACCAGCAACTCATTTAATAGAAAGGGCCAATGTACGGGTTTATTTAGATAACAAAGGAAATGTTAAAGATATTTTAATGGATGGGCAGTTTAGTGATGAGTTTGCATTATCGATAAAAACAGCGATTTATAAAGCAGCACCATTTGAAATGTCAAAACAACCCGCGTTCAATAACCAGCTACAAGAAATTCGTATTCATTTCACCACAGAGTAATGCCCAATCATTAAGCAAGACTCATCATTTTTACGATTTTTGCAAAAGTAGAAACTGTAATTCACCTATGTAATACAATTAGATTTAATTTTTATCAACAAATAAGCGAATTATAATCTTTTATTCATAATTACATGCTTTATATAGATTAAAATAATGTCTTTGTGCTACAAAGCTAAGCATAGTTAAAAATTGATATTTGAGTACATGAAGTCCAATGAAAATCATACCTAAACGTCTATTAGGATTAGCGATAATTGCTGCATTGAGCCCTGCATTGATCACCACATCATATGCACAATTGCATTTAGAAATTGCCAAAGCACCTGAATCTGCACCTAAAATTGCCATCATTCCATTTAGTAATGATCAATCTATCTACCCTATTGTTGAACAAGATTTAAATCGCTCTGGGCGCTTTACCAGTTCATCAAAAAATCTTCCTGCAACTGCAAACATAAACAATATAAATGCAGAAGCATGGAAAGCAGCTGGGGTTCCTTATGTGGTTTTAGGTGACTCTAAAACCAATGCAGATGGTTCATTGGCAGTACATTACCAACTCTATGATGTTGAAAAGCAGAAATTCCTATTAAATGAATTGCTCTCAATCCCAGCATCACGTGTACGTTCTGCGGCACATATGATCAGTGACGCAATTTATCAAGCGCTTACAGGGATTCAAGGCGACTTCACAGGACGTATTGCTTATGTGTTACGTAACCCTGCAACACCAGAGACTCGTTATACCTTACAAATTGCAGATACCGATGGTGAACAACCTAAAACGGTATTAAGTTCAAGAGACCCTATTCTCTCACCTGCTTGGACGCCAGATGCGAAAAAAATTGCATATGTTTCATTTGAAACCAAGCGCCCTGCTATTTATATCCAAGACTTAGCCACAGGTGCACGAGAAAAACTCGCTGCATTTCGCGGTTTAAATGGTGCACCAAGTTTCTCTCCTGATGGTAAATCAATGCTGTTTACTGCATCGATGCATGGAAATCCTGAAGTTTATCAAATGGATTTAGATTCACGCCAAGTGAAGCGCATGACCAACGATAGCGCAATTGACACAGAAGCACGTTATGCTCCAGATGGAAAATCATTTATTTTCACATCTGACCGTGGTGGATCAGCACAAATTTACCGTTATAGTTTTGATGATGGCTCGACCAAACGTTTAACTTTCCGTGGTGCATTTAATGCACGTGGTACATTAAGTGCCGATGGTAAATATGTGGCATTGGTACACCGCCCTTCTGGTAGTAACTACAAAGTTGCCATTCAGGAAATTTCTACGGGTATCACCAATATTTTGACACCAACAAGTTTAGATGAATCACCAAGCTTTTCTCCAAATGGGCAAATGGTGGTTTATGCAACACGTGAGGGTAATCGTGGCTTATTGGCAATCATGTCTACAGATGGTCGCTTCCGCATGAACTTACCAAGCGAACAAGGTGAAGTACGTGAACCTGCTTGGGCCCCTAAATAATTTAATCAAGATGTAAATCACTTATTTAAAATTGAAATACCGGAGATCAACATGAAGTCAATTCAATATCTAGCTTTACCCTTATTAGCAGCAAGCTTGGTGATGACAGGTTGTGCAAGCCGTAAACCTGCTGCCACTGTCGAGTCAGGAACCAATCCAAATAGTGCGACGACAGTAAATACCAGTGGTTTAAGTGAAGATGCTGCTTTAAATGCACAAAATTTAAATGGTGCTTCATCTAAAGGCGTGACTGAAGCCAATAAAGCATTTTTAGCAAAACGTGTGGTACATTTTGATTATGACAGTAGTGATCTTTCCAATGATGACTACCAAACACTACAAGCACATGCACAGTTCTTGATTGCCAATGCCAACTCTAAAGTGGCATTAACAGGTCATACAGATGAACGTGGTACACGTGAGTACAACATGGCTTTAGGTGAGCGTCGTGCTAAAGCCGTTGAAAGCTACCTGATCACCAATGGTGTTAAAGCAAACCAATTAGAAGCAGTTAGCTACGGTAAAGAAATGCCGATCAATGCTGGTCATGATGAAGCGGCTTGGAAAGAAAACCGCCGTGTTGAAATCAACTACGAAGCCGTTCCTCCTCTTTTAAAATAATGCCAAAGTTGCATTATTAAAATAGACCATAAAAAATGCCCAATTGAATTGGGCATTTTTACCAGAGCTTATTCTTATCAGCGCTTTCCCATTTCAAGATAAAGTTTTGATTTAGTACAATAAAATAAGAAACCGCTTAGCATGTTCAAGGTAATTTATATTAATAACGCCATTTCTTGAGTATTTGCTCATTAAATAACGCAATAAACCGTTCCTCTACCCATTCATCCACCTCATCTGGATGCGCTTCAGCAAAAAACTCAGACTGTATTAAAATCAGACAACCTTTAATATAGTCATCCACACAGTCCAATATTTTACTTAAATAAGGCGTGTCGTCATGATCAAAGTAATAGATTTCTTTGCTGATGTCATGAAAGCAAAACATATTGCCATTACCAAGATAATCACTAAATGTAATCAGATGAGGTAAAACTGCTAAATCAGTCTGACTAAATTCAGGCGCATATTGCGGTGCATTTGCCCAAATATCTTTTAAGTAGCCAATATCATCAAATTGCTGTAATTGTTCACCAATATCAGCAATCCCAAAGTGTTGATAGAAGATCTTTAAAGATTCAGGTAAGCGACAATTTAAACGCTGTTCAAGTTTTAAAATTTGCTCATCATCAATTGCAGGTGCAATCTCATCATCATTTAAATCAGCAAGAGATTCTAAAATTAGGCGAGTCTTAACATCCCACTCCAGTTCACCAATTTTATTAAACGGAATGATAATGTCTGTTTTGTGATCAATCTCTATCATGAAGATTTATTGTTCGGAGTTAATATAAAATAAATGAATAGAAAAAGCGCTCATATCGCAATGAACGCTTTTTATTGATTAAGCCTTTGACTCATCTGGCTTGGGGCTTTGCATAGATTCAATCATGTCATGCTTATTGAATTCCTTGAATTCAGGCTTAGCTTCGTAATTCTTCCATGCTTCTTTCACTTTTTCAGCACTAATATCTTTTAAATCAATGCTTTCATTTGGAGTCGGAGTCGCTTCAAACTTTGTCGTTGTCATGTCAGTGCTCCTTTACGCTATTGTACGTATATTCAACATAACACTTTCTAAAATACTTTCAAGGGTAATTTCACGACAAATAACACAGGATAATTTCTATTTTGTGCTGAACTCATCTAAAATAGCCTCCATTATTTGGTTTGTAAAAATTTATCGCTTTTGGAGCACCTCTGATATGTCATATCGCACCCTATCCCAATATTTAGAACAACAACAAGGGAACTTAACACCTGAACTTGCCAATGTGATTGAAACAATTGCCAATACCTGCAAAACCATCGATCAGGCTTTACAAAAAGGTGCTTTAGCGGGTGTCTTGGGGAGTGCACAACATGAAAATGTACAAGGTGAAGAGCAAAAAAAACTTGATGTGATTTCAAATGATTATTTGATTGATGCTTTAAAAGCCAATCCAAATGTAGGCGGACTCGCATCTGAAGAATTAGATGAATTTACCCCAGCTCAAGACAATGGCAAATATTTGGTTTTATTTGATCCATTAGATGGTTCAAGCAATATTGACATTAACATGTGTGTAGGAACAATTTTTTCTATCCTTCCTGCGCAAAATGCTGTAACGCAAGCTGAAGACTTCATGCAAGCAGGGATTCAACAAGTTTCAGCAGGTTATGTGCTTTATGGCCCATCGACAATGATGGCTTTGACCGTTGGTGCGGGCGTTGTGTTCTTCACTTACGACCCTGAAGAAAAGCAATTCTTACTCACTTCTGAAAATATTCAAGTTGCTGCGGATACCAAAGAGTTTGCGATTAACTCATCAAATCAACGTCATTGGGAAGCACCTGTAAAACGTTATATCGAAGAACTACAAGCAGGTAAAACATCTATACGTGAAAAAGATTTCAATATGCGTTGGGTGGCGTGTATGGTAGGTGATATTCATCGTATTTTATGCCGTAGCGGTATTTTCTTATATCCATACGATACTAAAGATCCTAAAAAAGCAGGTCGTTTACGTTTAATGTATGAAGCCAACCCAATGAGTATGTTAATGGAACAAGCTGGCGGCGCATCGACTACAGGTCGTACACGTATTTTAGAGATTCAACCGACTGAGTTACATCAACGTGTTCCTGTTATCATTGGTTCTAAGAATGAAGTTGAGCTTGTTACCAGCTACCACAACTAATTCTTCTCTCTTTTCTTACTCTCTATTTAGGGAGTAACGCCAGCTAGGGTCTGTTGCAATTTCTTTATAGAATGATCACAGACCCTACTTAATTTTTTGGACGTACTCTCCCATGCCTACAATTTTCCTTGAATCAAAAGACAATCCCAAAATTAAACACCTCAGAGGTTTAATTGAACAAAACACTTACCGTAAAAAACAAGGACAAACTGTACTTGAGGGAACGCACCTTACGCTTGCATGGTTAGAAAAAGGTCGAAAGATTAATTCAATTTTTACCACTGAACATGCCTTAGATCATGAAGATTTAGGCAGTATCCTTGACCAATATCAAGGTATCGTGTTTGTGGTCGGTGAATCTTTATACAAAGATTTAAGTACCCTTGGAACCAGCCTTGCATGTCTAGCCATTGTGGATTTACCAAGTTCAACTCAGGCACTGAATTTTACTGAAGACACGCTAATTCTTGAAAATGTCCAAGATCCAGGCAATGTAGGTACATTACTCAGATCAGCGGCCGCTGCGGGTATTGAACAAATTGTCTGTACCAAAGGTTCTGCATCATTATGGTCACCACGAGTATTACGTGCCGGTATGGGGGCGCATTTTTCATTACACACATATGAAAACGTGATCCTTGAAGACCTGCTCAAGCAATTTAAAATTCCTGTGTATGTGACCAGTTCGCATCAGGCAGAAAGTCTTTATACTAAAAACCTGCGCAAACAATGTGTTTGGATTTTAGGTAACGAAGGTCAAGGTGTTTCAGATTTCGCCCTTAAACGCGCAGAAGCGGTATCTATTCCGCAACCCGGTGGTCAAGAATCACTCAATGTTGCAGTTGCAGGCTCGATTTGTTTCTTTGAAATGGTTAGACAACGACTATAAGGTTAATTTATTTTAAATATTGCCCGTTATTGGAAAAAATCATTTAAACTGAAAAAAATAATTGATTTACATGTCAACCCAAACCATTTTTTTAACGTTATAGAGATATGAATTTAAAATAATGGTGGGTACCCATGACGGGATTTTCCATCTCTATGGACTTAGCACCAAAGAAGTCACAGTCTGAAACAGCAAGTGCTCAAACGAGTACGAGCGAGCAGCGCCTGCGTTTTTTCATGCAGGACGTGACGGGTCGTGCCCTAGTGATGATGGAAAATGCAACCCAAGGTCACAATGGGATTGCGATGGATTTGGTACAGGAAGCATTTATTTCCTTACATAAATCTTATGCTGAGAAATCTACCGAAGAATGGTATCCACTGTTCTATACAATTTTAAATAACAAATTACAAGATTGGCGACGCAAAGAAGCACGACGCGCTTCTCCATTTTCGTTATTTCGAAAAATTGATTTAGATTCTGATGATGAAGAAGCTATGGAAATTGTGGATGAATCCACACCTAATCCACTTCAATTTCTAGATCAAGATGTCACCGTTGAGGAAATTCAAGAAGCCATTAGCCGCCTCCCTGTACGCCAGCAACAAGCATTTATGTTACGTGCTTGGGAAGGATTTGATACTCAAACCACTGCATCTATTATGAACTGTACAGAAGGTAGTGTAAAAACTCATTATCACAGAGCTATTCAAGGACTAAGAACTTCGCTCTCACATTTAAATCCGTATGGAGGTTCATCACATGAATAATGATGATTTCACCAAACAAGTGACGGCAAAACTGGATGAAGCTGCACGTCATCACCGCAATAAAGCAGTGGTGATGAACAATGTGCTTGACCATATCCAAGATAAACAAACCTCACGTTTTGGTCACTGGAAAATGACTGGTTTTGCGCTTGCAGCGGCAATTACTGGTTTTGTTGTGATTCCTAATGCTTTTGATATATCACCAGAATCACAAACCCCACAACAAGTGGTGATTAGCCCTAAACTTTCACCTCAAATGATGGAAGATTTAGACATGTTATCGGTATTTGGTGAGGATAAAAATTCTCATGGCAGCTAGAAAATTAGCTTTGGCATTCTGTGCTATTGGTTTTCTACAAACAAGTTTTGCTGGATTTGAACGTTTTTGGATTTTTTCTAAAGATGCGAACAGTCAAGTCAATGAAACATGGGATGCTCTTTCTGAGGATGAGCAAAAGGCACTGATTAAGCGCTATCAAAATTTAAAAGAAATTCCGACTGATCAAAGTGCAGCACTGCAACAACGCATGGATTGGTTTACTCAGCTTCCTGAACAAGAAAAGCAAAAAATGCGTGAAGTCTGGCAGCAAATGAGCACCGCTGAACGCAACGAAATGCGTAAAAAAATGCAAAAAGCGTCAACATCTGATGAGCGTAATGAAATTCGTGAACAATATATGGTGAAATATCAACAGAATATCACGGGTTCACACTAAACATTATTTTTTAAATTTCATTCATTGCCAGTTATTTAACTGGCTTTTTATCATTAAACTCAGCATCTTCAAACTCAATATCGTCAAAATCCAAACACAGCATTACTGACAATTCTCCCCTCTCATAATTTTAAAATTAAAATGCTGAATTTCTAATTTTCATGCATAAAAAAACCTGCACAAGGCAGGTTTTTCATCACTTAAATTCGAAAACGAATTACAAGCTATAATACATATCAAATTCAACTGGGTGAGTCGTTGTATTTAAACGACGTACATCTTCAGTTTTAAGCTCGATGTATGCATCCAACATTTCTTTTGTGAATACACCACCTTTAAGAAGGAACTCATGATCCGCTTCAAGTGCTTCAAGCGCCATATCTAGGCTATGCGCAACTGTTGGGATTTTAGCTTCTTCTTCAGGAGGAAGATCATATAAGTTTTTATCAGCTGCTTCACCTGGATGGATCTTGTTTTGAATACCATCAAGACCAGCCATCAATAATGCCGCAAAACCTAAGTACGGGTTCATCATTGGATCTGGGAAACGCGCTTCAATACGTTTGCCTTTAGGGCTAGAAACGTATGGGATACGAATCGAAGCAGAACGGTTACGTGCAGAATAAGCAAGCATAATTGGCGCTTCGAAATGAGGAACCAAACGCTTATACGAGTTAGTAGAAGGGTTTGTGATCGCATTCAATGCACGTGCATGCTTGATGATACCACCGATGAAATAAAGCGCCATTTCTGAAAGACCAGCGTATTCATCACCAGCAAACAAGTTCTTGCCATCTTTAGAGATAGACATATGAACGTGCATACCTGAACCGTTATCACCAACCATAGGCTTAGGCATAAACGTCGCAGTTTTCGCATATTGATGCGCAACGTTCCAAACAGCATATTTGAATTGTTGAACTTCGTCAGCTTTACGAACCATCGTATTGAAGCTTACACCAATTTCTAATTGGCATGATGCAACTTCATGATGGTGCACCTCTACACGACCAGGGCCCATGATGTCTTCAATACGAGCACACATTTCAGCACGCATATCTTGTGAAGAATCTACTGGAGGAACTGGGAAATAACCACCTTTAACACGAGGACGGTGACCAGAGTTACCTGCTTCGTAGTCTTTACCTGTAGACCAAGCAGCTTCTTCAGCGATTAATGTATGGCGAGCGCCAGACATATCGATGTCCCATTTAACTTCGTCAAAAACAAAGAATTCTGGTTCTGGACCAAAGAATGCAGTATCACCAATACCTGTTGATTTTAGGTATTCTTCCGCACGACGAGCAATCGAACGTGGATCACGGTCATAACCTTGACCAGTAGATGGTTCAATAACATCACAAGTAACGACGATGGTTGCTTCAGCAAAGAACGGGTCAAGGAAAGCTGTTTCAGGATCTGGACGTAAAATCATGTCAGATGCTTCAATGCCTTTCCAACCAGCAATTGAAGAACCATCAAACATTTTACCATCTTCAAAAGTATCTTCATCGATAGTGTCTGATGGGTAGCTTACGTGCTGCTCTTTACCCTTAGTATCAGTAAAGCGAAAATCGACCCATTTTGCGCCACTTTCTTGTATGAGTTGAAGGACCTTGTTCGCCATGCTCATTTTGCTCCAATGAATTTTTGTTGCACTTGTGAAGTGCGTGTTAGTAGTTGGTATTTATATAGCAAGTAGCATACCAACTTTTAAAATAATTGCTAAAATATTGAATTTCTTATCAGAAAATAAGCTTAGCAACGATTAAATTCCATCTATTATACTGAGTGCAAATAGAATTGCACCATATTCAAACACTCTTCTCATTTTAAAATTATTACGCACAATTTTAACGCACTATTTTTGTGCAAACTGAATAAAATGTTTTATCTTGGTGCTTATATTACGCGAACAACACTTTTTATCGACTATTTTTTAAGATGATGGCAATTTTTTATTTCAAAAGCATTAAAATAAGGCGTATTCATTATGTATACGCCTTTAACATTGTTCTATACAGCCTTTAATAAAGTAATGTGATTTTATAATCTACGATCTACTATATCGACAATTAGCCAAATTCGACTTCGGCTCTTGCAATAAGCGCTTCAACCATAACCAATACATCATCTTTTTTTCTGGCATCCACCGCAAAAATTGGCATGGTCAATTGATTTAATTGCATCCAATCTTTATACGGTTTTAATAGATGCTGCGGATTTTCATCTATGTGGGTCACACCAACCACAATATTGTTGAGATGTTCTTTAAAACTTTGAAAATAAAATTTTAAATCCTCAAGTGCATCTTTTTGCGTATGATCAATCAACACCACCGCACCGATTGCGCCTTTACATATCACAGACCAAACAAAATCAAAGCGATCCTGCCCTGGCGTACCATATAATCCAACAATAACGCCTTCATCTAATTTGATTTCACCATAGTCAATCCCGACAGTGGTCAATGCCTTACTGTGCGCTTGCTCATCTGTATTTTGTGCTTCTGTAGATAAGACTGAAATTTCAGATAATGATTTGATTGCTTCTGTTTTACCAGCACCCATTTTACCGCCAAAAACAATTTTATACTTTTGTAAGATCACATCATCACCTATTTTTTAAACTTATCACTGCATCATATAAACTGGATATAGATTTGCTTATCGTGTCAGTTTAAACAAACTTGATTTAAGGGTTAATTTTTACAAGCCTTATTTGATTTGTATGTTTTTAGACACTTAAAGCCCTAATTTTTTCCTTAACTTACCAAAAAACCCACGTAAAATGCCTGAAGATTGTTTTTCCTCAGTAAGTAGTTTTGCATCTTCAACCGCTATTTTTTTTAGTGAATTGGTCAACACACCAATTGAAACAAATTTAGCGACTTGTTCTTTGCTAAAGCCTGTTTTCTGAGCCACTTGGGAAACACTTGCTCCCAATTCAAAACACGCGGCAATTTTAAAAACCATTTGCCGTTCATTTTGATGATTCGGTTGCGGCCAATCTAGTAGTTTATAACAATCGTTAGAACTGATTGGAATATTGACATCATCTGAATACCACAATAAATTCCACACCCAAGATCTAAGTTCTATACCTTGAAAAGTACTCACAGACTGTGCCATTTGCATAGTTGCATAAGTAAAATTTAAAGAAACATCCGTCCCTTGTACTTTTCGCAGTGGGTCTATCCAAACTTGCTGTGTGCGTATATTGACTAATGCAATGTTGCCTTTTGAGTCGAATACTTGAACATTGCCATTTCGTTCATTAAAAAGTTCAGGAACCACCTTGGTTAAATCGGCTTTTTTAGAAATCTGATTGACAATATTGACGGTTTTATCACTGACAGGTACATGTAGATAGCGATCTTTAAACCATTTTCGAATTTCATCTGAGGGTGAAAAAGGTAAATATAATTTATCTCCTTCTATTTGCCCTGATTTTTCATTCTTATTGACCAGACGTAAATAAGGGACTTTTTTGACACCGACCAAATTTTGAATTGTAGGTGAACTAAAAAACATATCATTCACAAGAAGAATATCTAAATGAGGGTCAGCAATATTCGCCCAACTTACTTGAAGTGAGTCATCATACATAGATCGTATTTTCTGCTTAATTGCATCGAGCACATTTAAACTCAAACCGAATATAGCGATTTTTATTTCTTCTTTCATTTAGCCCCCATGGCCTCATATAGAATGTGAACAGTTTATCATTTTTATTTAAAAATAAAATACAAAACACTATATTTGCTGTAAAAATTTTGTACAAATTTAATATACTATTAAGCGTATAAAATACAAGAATAGTTATTAAAAAAAATCTCAAGTAAAATTTAACCCAGATAACACAAATAAAATATGTTATTAAATTTCAATAATTTAATTTAAAATCAAGCTAAGCAAGTGATATTTTAGCTTAGTAATAATGCCAATCAACTTTAATAAAACTAAATGTTTTATTAAAAAATATTAATAACATTTGTATATTAATATCGATAAGATGAATAAATTTGTTTTCATTTGATCAATTAATCTTATATTGCTATACATCCCAATTGATTTTTTTAGCGTGTATCGGTTTACCCTGCTTATTAAATAAGTAATATAAAATGTTTTAAAAATAAATTAGTGATGCAGTTTTCGAGTATTTCACTGTGGCACAAAAATTTAAGATGAGCTGAGAATGACAACCTAGTTTTAGGAACTGTAGAGGGGGGATGGTAAGATGGTATAAAGGAAATCAATATATAGATATCGTACCTGAAAATAGAATTGTTCCATTTGGGAAAGAGGGTATTACGAATAATGACTAATGAGATTAGAAAAATTAACTTTAAGGTTATAAAAAGTGATGGTTTGTGTGCAGGGCTTTGTATGCAAATTATTCCCTCAAGTATTGAAAATAATAGGAATTATTTAAATTCTATTGTTATTGGCGAAACTGCTTTTTCTTTAATCGAGAGGTTTTTTTTTGAAGGTGAAGATAAATGGGCACATTGGAGAGATGTTTATCTTGATTCAAAAAAAGTTGAAGTGATAATTGGGAGATTAGAAGCTTATAGAATGTATTTGGATTCTAAAATAGTAATAAATGAAAATGATGATATCCAATTCATTTTTAATGAAAGTAAGTTAAATTTTATTGAAAACTTTGAATCATATAAAAATGATGCTATTGAAATGATGGATCAAATTGTTAATTTTTTAAAAAATATTTTAGAAAATAAAGTAGATGGAATAACTGTGATAGGGGTATGACGTTGTTGACTTCGAATAAAAATAGAGTGTACTAACTTGTAATAGCTTAAACCCGATCTGACAGTTACCCTTTTTTAAAGTGTCTGTCAGGTTAAAGTTGTTCAACATTTTTATCTAGCAATGATGGATATAAAATAACAGTTAATTCGCTAAACTCTTGATGTAACGTTTCTTTAGCATCTAACTAGTTTTGCTGTGCTCTAGGCAATGGTTTTGTTTTAAGAGGCTTCTTTTGGGTAAAGCTGGTGTATTACTTAATTTCCATTGATATCACCTATTGACAGCTCGCTCGAAGGAAGTTTGGATTTAATAAAATGAGTAAAATTATTGTTCAAGCCCAAATTAATATAATTTGATTTAATCCTGACGAAAAATTTGGATCGAACGAACCCTCATATTCACTAGCTTTATAATCTTGTAATGAGGAGACTTTTTACTCTACGCTCATCATTCTTATGACCCGAGTATTATAAAAAATCAGAAAATAAAACAAAAAATCCCGATTAATTCGGGCTTCTTAAATCTTCAATACAACTCTTCTCTTTTTCTTCCTTGTTACGTGCATCAACAGGATTCTTAACGCATTTACAATAATCGTAATATTTTTTCTTATCCAGCTCTTTGGGTGGGTCTATGCCCTGACATTCAGTTAGTACTGTCCCTAGTCTATGAAATTCTTTACTTTCTTTATTTTCTGAGGGAATACTAGGTTTATAGATAATTATGAATAGTGACACTATTATTGCTAAGAAAAATATATATTTCATACAATCAATAGCCTCCCTAACCCAAATATGCAAATCTGTTTATAAAGCAAACTTTGATATTAAATCAAGACTTGCTTAATTTAATCATCCTTCGCAGTTTGCCATTTGTAAGATTCAACACCTAAAGTCAACTGCCGTTGCTTATTAATATTAGAGTTAATCTGCAGCAATTAAGCACACCCATATGCTGTAGCTTGTCTAAGCAATGCAAAAGCCAATAATTCTTAACTGAACTAACTGCATCAATACCTTGAAGACTGGACTGATATGATCTGAAAAAGTTTTACTCTGAAATTAAGAAACGAAATATCAAACAACCGAATCGAATTTCCGAAAAAGATGTGTTCTTGTATGAGTCCTATCTAAAGCAAAAAGTGGAAGAATTTAAACAAGAATCTGATATCATAGCCTGCACCTAGCAGGCTTTTTTTATTTTGTGCTGTAACTAGGTACTTTTTTCAAAACGGGTAACCTAACGGGTATCCAAAACCACTAAACAAAATAAATTGATAAATTTCTATAGGTTAGTATCAACATGCTTCTAATGATCGATAATTACGATAGCTTTACGTATAACATTGTCCAATATTTTGGCGAGTTAAACCAAGACGTTAAAGTTGTTCGCAATGATGCCGTGACCTTAGAGGATATCGAACGATGGCAACCAAAGTACTTAGTGATTGGTCCTGGTCCTTGCTCACCCTCTGAAGCAGGAATCTCTATCCCTGCAATTCAGCATTTTGCAGGAAAAATTCCAACACTCGGTGTGTGCTTAGGTCACCAAGCGATTGGTCAGGCTTTTGGCGGCGAAATTGTACGTGCCAAAACGGTAATGCATGGTCGTTTATCTGACATGTATCATAGTGACCAAGGGATCTTCAGCAACTTACCTTCTCCATTTTCAGCAACACGTTATCATTCACTCGTGATTGATCAAGCCAGTGTGCCTGAATGTCTGGAAGTCACTTGCTGGACCAATGAAGCAGATGGTTCTATCGAAGAAATTATGGGTGTCAAACATAAGACATTGCCAATTGAAGGCGTGCAGTTCCATCCAGAATCCATTCTGAGTCAACATGGTCATCAGATCTTTAAAAATTTTTTAGAAATTTATGCTTAATATGCGTAGTACAAGATAATGAATATTCAACAAGCTTTAAATAACATCACTAAAAATATCGAACTCACTCAACCTCAAATGGAAGAAGTGATGCGGACCATCATGCGTGGTGAAGCCACAGATGCCCAAATTGGTGCATTTATGATGGGACTTCGTTTAAAAGGTGAAAGTATTGACGAAATCACCGCTGCCGCACGTGTAATGCGTGAGTTTGCAATTAAAATTGATGTGGGGGATATCCCGCATTTAATTGATATTGTTGGCACTGGTGGTGATGGACAAAACCTATTTAACGTCTCTACTGCCTCTTCATTTGTTATTGCGGCAGCAGGTGCAACTATTGCAAAACATGGAAATCGTGGTGTTTCTTCTAAATCAGGCTCGTCTGATCTTTTAGAACAGGCCGGGATTAACCTTGATTTAAATATGCACCAGACAGAACGATGCATCCGTGAAATGGGGGTTGGCTTCTTATTTGCCCCAAATCATCACAAAGCGATGAAATATGCGGCTGGCCCACGTAAAGAATTGGGCTTCCGTAGTATTTTTAATCTCCTTGGCCCGCTTACGAATCCGGCTGGGGTGCGTCGCTATGTGATTGGTGTATTTTCGACAGAATTGTGTCGTCCTCTAGCCGAAGTTTTAAAACAACTGGGGGCTGAACATGTCATGGTGGTTCATTCTAAAGATGGATTAGATGAAATCAGTTTGGCTTCCTCGACTTATGTTGCTGAATTAAAAAATGGTGAAATCACAGAATGGCTGATTCAACCAGAAGATGTAGATATTGAATCTCAAACCTTAACTGGTCTTTCTGTTGATAGTGCTGCTGAGAGCTTAGCATTAATCAAAGATGCGCTCGGTAAGAAGAAATCAGCAAAAGGTGAAAAAGCAGCCAGTATGCTGGCATTGAATGCAGGTGCTGGTATCTATGTTTCAGGTTTGACCAAGAGTTATAAACAAGGCGTCGCTTTAGCACATGATATTATCTATGGTGGGCAAGCTTTAGAAAAAATGGGCATTTTGTCTGAATTTACCAAAACACTCAAAGAGTATGAAGCTTAAGGATTAGAGGACGTTATCATGGTGGATATTGCCAATACAATGTTGGGTAAAATTGTTGATCGTAAATACGAAGAATTTGCTCAACGTTTAAAACAACGTAGTTTAAACGATGTTGAAGCGCTTGCCCAAGCTGCAACACCTGTGCGTGGTTTTGCAAAATCTTTATACAGTAAACGCCCAGGTGTGATTGCTGAAATTAAGAAAGCCTCACCATCAAAAGGGATCATTCGTGAAAATTTTAACCCTGCTGAAATTGCTCAACAATACCAGCAAGCCGGTGCAGCCTGCTTATCTGTTTTAACAGATTTAGATTTCTTTCAAGGTGCTGATGAAAATATTCAGATTGCACGTAGTCACTGTGAATTACCTGCGCTACGTAAAGATTTTTTGATTAATCCTTACGGCGTTATCGAAGCGCGTGCTTTACATGCCGACTGTATTTTATTGATTGTGGCTTGTTTGTCAGATCAACAACTTGAAGAAATGTCAAAGACCGCATTTGAGCAGAACCTTGATGTTTTGGTTGAAGTTCATGATGAGGCTGAACTGGAACGTGCATTGCAACTTTCAGAGCGTTGTTTACTGGGTGTGAATAACCGTAATTTAAAAACCTTTGATGTCGATTTAAATACCTCATTGCGTTTGAAGAAGTTACTTCCACCATCACGTTTACTGATCACTGAAAGTGGTATTGCAACACCAGATGATGTGCGCATGATGCAAGAACACGATATTCATTCGTTCCTTGTGGGTGAAAGCTTTATGAAGCAACCACGCCCTGATC
The DNA here is from genome assembly GCF_025433935.1 of Acinetobacter sp. I-MWF. Classification (NCBI taxonomy): domain Bacteria; kingdom Pseudomonadati; phylum Pseudomonadota; class Gammaproteobacteria; order Moraxellales; family Moraxellaceae; genus Acinetobacter; species Acinetobacter sp. I-MWF. The sequence goes on from NZ_JAMBAR010000001.1 coordinate 2,560,018, forward strand.
ATGCATTTAATGCGTTATTTGGTCTGCCTGAAACAGTGTAATTAAAAGTCAAAGGGTGAGTTCGCTCACCCCGTTTTTATCTTTCCCCACTCCCCCTTTAAATTTTGAAATTCCCAACATTCAAGTCACGATCAAAGCAGATATAACTGTGTGAATTCAATTCAGTTCAAATTTGACAAGATTCAGACTATACTGAGCGCCTAATACCGTCCATTTACTGTTTTTTGCAATTATGAGTAAATCTGATTCCACATTCTCTAAATCACAGCTTGATTTATTAAAACAATTCAAAAAGCAAATCACTTCTCCTCATTCTTCAAAAGTTGCAGTGCAACATGAAAGTAAGAATGCACAAGTAACAGCACCTGAAGAGTTAGATGATGCTGATTTGTTTAAAACCGCACTTGGCGGTGTAACCAAACTCGATAACGGCAATATTGCCAAAATCGAGCGTAGTGATTTGCGCAAAAAACCAGATGCAAAAACCCTTGCCAAACGCGCGGCGGCTGAAGGTGCATTTGAAATTAATGATGCAGAATTGTCAGATACTCAAGCGATTTTAAATCCTGTTGCAAGTCAGGCGGCTTTAAGCTATCGCATCGCAACACTACAACATAAAGTTTTTGAAGACTTAAAAGCTGGTAATCTACGCTGGTTTGAAGCTGTTGATTTACATGGTTGTACTGTTGAAGAAGCACGCTCTGCTGTATTGCAAATCATTCAAATGGCAAAAGATGAAAACCAAAATGTCATTAAAATTGTCCATGGCAAAGGCCCAGAAGCCATACTCAAAACTTATGTGAATGGCTGGCTTCGTCAACATCGTGATGTTTTAGCTTTTGTCAGTGCTCCTGAAAAACAAGGTGGCACAGGCGCAGTTTTGGTTTTACTGAAACGTGCTGAAAGAAATCCAAAATCAAATGGAAATCCATGATCATTTGTTTTAAATGATCAAAACTCTCTTAAGTGTCGGTTTATCTTGTAATTAGAAAATATTATTCATTTTTCTGATACAATGCCGTCCTTGTTCAAACCGTATAAGTGAACACGTTTTATGTCTATGCAGCAATCCTACGCGAATATTTTAACTGCCGTTGGCGAGGACTTAGACCGTCCTGGTCTGAAAGATACGCCTATGCGTGCGGCTAAAGCTTTTTCGTACTTGACGTCTGGCTATAGCAAAACGCTGGAAGAAGTGACCAATAATGCGGTCTTCCCTTCTGATAATGATGAAATGGTCTTGGTAAAGAATATCGAATTTTATTCGTTATGTGAGCATCATTTATTGCCTTTTCATGGTCGTGTACATATTGCCTATCTCCCTTCTGGCAATGTTTTAGGACTGTCTAAATTTGCCCGTATCACAGAAATGTTTGCTCGCCGTTTACAGATTCAAGAACAGTTGACCAAGCAAATTGCAGATGCAGTGGCTGAAGTTACTCAAGCACGTGGTGTTGCTGTGGTCATTGATTCAGCGCACATGTGTATGATGATGCGTGGTGTCAGCAAACAAGAATCGACCACACGTACCGTGTCATTTGTCGGTGATTTTAAAACAGATAAAGAAGCACGTCGTGAGTTTTTATCTGCCGTGCCTGAAGCACATTAAGACTAATCATTCAGCAAGTAATATAAATATCAAAGCCTCATTTTATTGAGGCTTTATTTTACGATAGGGTTTTACAATGTCTTTAATTTGGTTGGCAGGTCATGGTTTAACGAGCAGTGAAACCACTATCGATTATCCTCGTGCAGAGCGATTGATTAAAGGAAATCCAAAACGACTCACACAAAGTTTGTATGAACATCCCAATATGAATTGTGGTATTTGGCAATGCGAGGTCGGTGCATGGGATATTCAATTTGCAGACAATAAACAGGAATTTTTTCAGGTGATTGAAGGTTCTGTACGTTTGCATGATAAAAACACATCATCATTTGTAGAAATTAAAGCTGGTGAAGCAGGAATTATCCCACCTTCATTTATCGGTACATTTGAAGTGATTGAAGCAGTTAAAAAATATTTTGTTGTGGTTGAAGTTTGAGTCAGTAAAGTTTGTAATTATTTTTTGATGATCAGCGCATTCAAATATAAGCTTTTTTATATTTTTTGCTTTCCTATAGCTTATATTTGTAAAACATTCGCTTATTGTCCACTGAAAACTATATGATTTAAATTATCTCAGCCTTATACCATATTTTAAATGAAAAATTTACTGATCTTTATTTCAGCGTTAACTGCCACTAGCGCCTTTGCCGACAATCTAAATGCCAACGAATTAAAAGATGTGCAAAGTGTCATTAAATTATTTAAAAATAAAAATATCACCGCGATTTCAAACAACATTACCTATCCCTTACATCGTGAAGAACCCATCCCAAGTATTGCCAATGCAACCCAGATGAAACAACGCTTTAACCAAGTGTTTGATACTCAACTTATTCAAGAGATCGCCAACTCAAAACTATCACAATGGGAAAGCATGGGTTGGCGTGGTGTAATGCTCAATGGCGGCACAATATGGTTAGATGGTCATAAAATTAAAGCCATCAACTACAGTAGTGATGCTGAACAAAAATATAAAGCGCAATTGATTTCACAACAGAAAAATCAATTACATTCATCACTTAAAAATTTTAAAACACCTGAATTACAGTTTAAAACCGCCAAATTTCAAGTGCGTATAGATGCCATGCCCAATGGTAAATACCGTTATGCATCTTGGGGAACAAAACAGTCGCAAGCGACAAAACCTGATCTGATTTTAAATCAAGGTCGTGTTGAAATGGATGGTTCAGGCGGCAATCACCACTACATTTTTAACAGTGGTACATATCAATATGTAGTTTATCGTAATGTTTTAGGTGCAAGTGAAACACCAGATGTCACATTAGAAGTCACTCAAAAAGGCAAAAAGATCCTTTCTCAAGCAGGCAAATTATTTAAATAGTTTGTATCAATGATTGAACTGAATCATTTTTCTCAAGTTTTTTCTAATTCATACAGATTTAAAGCGAGTCGAGTAAATCACCATAATGATCTACTCGATAAGCTGTTCAAAATCATGTGCTGTACGATATATCACAAACACACAGCCAATCCTTTAAATATGATATTTGATTATTTTTTTTCAGCCAATTGATAAATCAATTGTTCCATTTGTTGCATGTATTGACGGTTCTCATGGTCCCACGGATGGAAGTTTGGACGGAAATAATCGATATAATTTCCCAATTGCTTTCTTAATACACCAATGCCGCCAAAGGTATAATGATAGGTCTTTTTCCAGCTGGATAAATCGCTTAACTTCCCTTCTCCTTTAACAATGGTCAAAAATACAGGAATCACTAAGCCCCAGAACACAATCGTTGCGACCACCAATCCAAAACTACGAACAGCATAGGCATAAGGACCATGCCCCATTGCAGTATTCCATACATCAAAAGCCACAGCTTTATGTTCTGTTTCTTCAAAAGCATGCCAACGCCAAATATTGGCATAATGTTCTTCAGCCCCTTCAAATAACTCAGGTGTCCGTAATACAGAATCTGCCAATAAAGCGGTAAAATGTTCTAATGCAATTGTTCCACTGAGCCAAAAATATGCAGGTAAATGCTGTTTAAGCAGACCAAAAATCTCTAAAACCAATGCTTCAAATTTTGGTGCAATCGGTGAGCGTGCAAATAAGGCTTGGTTATATTCTTCATGCTCACGTCCATGCATTGCTTCTTGACCAATAAAAGCCGTCACCGCTTTTTGTAATTCTGGGTCTTGGACTAAATCACGATGTGCCCTTACCGCATCAATAAAGAAGCGTTCGCCAATAGGCAAGACAATAGAAAACGTATTTAGCAATGCGGTAAAAATTGGACCTGCGGCGGTATGCCAATCTGCGATTCGCTCTGCGGGTAAATTAAATCTGACATCACGGCGAATAGGTAATGGCTCATGATACACACTCGATTTAATAAATTTTTTTAAAATGCCCATGGTTGATCCTGCCTCTGGCTGATTATCATTTTTTTAATTTAGCTGGTGCGCTTATTAGAATTTTACTTAACTGGGTATAATTCCATAGGTCATTTCGACTCATTTACATGTCATTGCATCTCTTTTTTTCTGATATTTCGATCGAATAAGTCTCTCGAAGTATGTCGATATATGCTTGCGATACCATCAACAGCATGATCTAAATTGTGTAAAAAGTGGATCGTCCAAATGCCTTTTTCAGTTCAAAAATAGACTTTGCTGATATGCCACATCAAGCATATTCAATAAAAACGCTGAGTTATGACTGGAATTAAATGTAGGATATTTCTGAGAAATACACTTGGTTTTTGATTTATTTTTTAAACTTAAAGGTTTTCACAACACTTAGGCTTGAATAAATACTCTAGTATTTACAAAGCAGTGTCTTAAGCATCAAGGTACTGCTTTGTTCAAGATATAAAAATTTAGCCGTTAGAATAATAATTTTTTGCGATGCTCATCGCTTTGTAATGGAACAACGTGGTCATCTTTTAAATCGACCCCTGAAAGTTGTAATTTAAATGAATTCCGCATCAACGCCATTAAACGCTGTGTGGCAATTTGAATACTCAGCCCTGCCGGTCGTACATTGGAAATACAGTTTCGGCTTGAATCCATACTGCCTTTTCGCGCTTTCCATGTGTAATACACTCCCATACTGTCAGGTGAGCTTAGACCAGGCCGTTCGCCAATCAACATAATCAATAAGGGTGCATTAAAACTTTGTGCAACTTCATCGCCTAATGCCACACGACTCCCAGTTGCAAGCACAATCGGCGCCAGTTTCCAGCCTTCAGCATCAATATGTTCACGTAAGGAATTGATATAGGCAATGGCATTCTCTTCTATTGCACGTGCTGATAAGCCATCACCAACCACGATACATACATCATATTGCTGTGGGTGCTGTTGCACATAAGTCGTGAGTTGAGTTTGGGCCTGTTCTGATAACTCACGGCCCAAATCAGGACGCTTTAAATATACTTCTTTGTCAGTTGCTTTACTTTCCACAATGAGACTTTCAAATTTTAAATCTCTAAGCCGAGCTTGCATATTTTCAGTATCTAATTGGTGAAAAACAGCATCTTTGGCCTGTGCATGCGAGAGTTGAAACTTAAGCAATTCCTGAGTTGGAATGCTACATCCTACTCTTCCCATCGCAATTCGGGCATCAGTATATTGTTTTAACTTATGCCAAGGATCTTCATGAAAACCATTTGGAAAAGTTTCAAGTTTTGAGAGCTTCATGGTTTACTCTCCTTTTTATGATAATAATTTAGCAAAGTTTTTTGGCATACTGCTTGGCCAATGAATTTGCCGTTGTTCTTGGTGCAAAATTCCTTGCTGATCTAACCAAGCCGAAAACTCAGGGGCCGGTTTTAATCCCATTAACTGACGTAAATATAAGGCATCATGGAAAGATGTGGTTTGATAATTCAACATCACATCATCCGAGCCTGGAATTCCCATGATAAAGTTAATTCCTGCAGCACCAAATAGCGTGAGTAACACATCCATATCATTTTGATCTGCGTCGGCATGGTTGGTATAACAAATATCACAACCCATAGGTACACCGAGTAATTTGCCACAGAAATGATCTTCTAAACCTGCACGAATAATCTGTTTCCCATCATACAAATACTCTGGACCGATAAACCCAACCACAGTATTGACCAATAATGGATTGTATTTACGTGCCACGGCATAGGCTCGTGCTTCAATGGTTTGCTGGTCCACACCATGATGCGCATTACTGGATAAGGCACTGCCCTGTCCAGTCTCAAAATACATCACATTTTGACCAATTGTGCCTCGGTTGAGTGCTAAAGTCGCCTCATAACCTTCCTGAAGTAAATCCAAGGTAACACCAAAGCCTTCATTGGCCAGTTGTGTGCCTGCAATGGATTGGAACATTAAATCAATTGGAATATTACGTTCTGCAAGTTGAATCCCTGAGCTGATATGGGTTAACACGCAGGATTGTGTTGGTATTTCATATTCTTGAATAATATGGTCGAGTAACTTCAATAACTCTGACAAATTATGTAAGTTGTCTGTGGCTGGATTAATCCCAATCACAGCATCACCATTACCATACATCAAGCCATCCAATAAGCTGGCCGAAATCCCCAATACATCATCGGTTGGATGATTTGGTTGTAAGCGGGTTGATAAATGACCTTTTAAACCAATCGTATTGCGAAATTGTGTCACCACTTCACATTTACTCGCAACCAGAATTAAATCCTGATTACGCATAATTTTACTCACAGCAGCAACCATCTCTGGCGTTAAACCCTTGGCTAAATTGGCCAATTTTTCAGAAGTTGCATCTTCACTCAGCAACCAATTGCGAAAATCACCTACAGTAAAGTGCGCAATTGGCGCAAATAAATCAGCACGATGTTCATCAATAATTAAACGCGTAATATCATCTTTGTCATAGTCGATGACTGTTTCATTTAAAAAAGTTTTTAACGGGACGTCAGCCAAGGCCATCTGTGCTGCCACACGTTCCGTTGCATTACTGGCTGCAACACCAGCCAACTCATCACCAGAACGTAATGGGGTTGCCTTAGCCATTAAGGTTTTTAAATCTTGGAAAATATATTGTTGCTGAGCAACGCTATAACGATAACTCATAATTATAATTCCTGTTCTGCTGCCTTAATGCTGGCAAATTCTTCTTCTGGTGTGCCTGAAATCAGATGATGACGACTATAAACAAGAAAATAAACAATGAAGACCACATAGATGCCCAAAGCGATAAACCAGACTTTAGGATCGACCAAGAAACCCGCAACCACGGCGACAATTGATAAGATCAACGCAATACTGGAAGTAAAAATACCACCAGGTGTTCGATATGGACGATATACATCAGGTTGTGAAATACGTAATTTGATATGCGCCATCATCATTAAAACATAAGAAATCGTCGCACCAAATACCGCAATCAAAATCAGTAAATCACCCTGTTTGGTCAATGACAATAAAAAGCCAATAATCCCCGGAATAATCACGGCTAAATATGGCGATTTATTTTTGTTGGTCAATGATAAAGACGTCGGTAAATAACCCGCACGAGAAAGTGCAAAAATTTGCCGCGAATAGGCATAGATAATCGAGAAGAAACTCGCGATTAAACCAGCTAAGCCAACAAAGTTTACAAAGTTCGCCAACATGCCGTGTCCATATACTTTAACCAGCGCATCCACCAAAGGTGCACCTGAATCTTTAAGTACACTTGCACCTGCTGCACCTGCACTCAATATTAAAATCAAGATGGCAAAAGCAGCCAAGATCAGCATTGCACCAATCAAACCGCGTGGTAATGATTGAGCCGGATCCTTGGCCTCTTCAGCAGCTAAAGGAACACCTTCTACAGCAAGGAAAAACCAGATTGCATACGGTACTGCTGCCCAGATCCCTATATAACCTTGGGGTAAAAAGCTACTCGCACCGGCTTTAGATGAGTCAACTGCAATATCGAATAGATTGGCACTGTTAAAGTGAGGAATCATCGCAACAAGGAACACCACCACTGCAACTACTGCGATCGCAGTAATCACAAACATGATTTTAAGTGCTTCACCTGCACCTTTTAAATGAATCCCCATAAAAACCAAATAACAGATTAAATAAATTAACCATCCGCCAACTCCAAATAAGGATTCACAATATGCACCAATAAAGGTCGCGATTGCTGCCGGAGCGATAGCGTATTCGATCAGAATCGCTGTTCCTGTTAGATAACCGCCAAATGGTCCAAAAGCCATACGGGCAAAACTATATCCACCACCTGCTGTAGGAAGCATGGTCGACATTTCTGACATTGAGAGGCATATACATAGATACATAATCGCAGCAAAAATCACTGCGACAAACATACCACCCCAACCGCCTTGTGCGATACCAAAGTTCCATCCAGCAAAGTCACCTGAAATCACATAGGCAATCCCTAAACCGACCAAGAGTAACCAGCCAACAGCACCCTTTTTTAATTCTCGTTGAGCAAAATATTCTTTGGAATCTTCTGTTTTTACGATAGTTGATTGTTCATTTCGAGCGTCCATCATCGTTCCTTTTTAATTTGCCTTCTTTTGTATAAGCAAAAAAAGTGCCTTTCCTTGGATGACGTCAATGTTTTTTGTTCAATCCCATGAACATAACGTCCTGTCAGTTGTTAAAAACTGCTTTTAAATGAATCTACCAAACAAAGGTAGGAGAAAAGTTGAATAGCCCACATGATAGAGAATCGGAAAAAGTTATTGAAAATTGAATAATTAAAAGAAAAATAATGAAATTTATATATTTTATTTACTTTGTTATTTGTTTATTTAATTTAAGATATTATTTAGTATATATGCATAAATGGATTATGCGATGGACTCAAAACCACATGCTAAAAAGCCAACAATCAAAAATGAAAATTTAACCTCTACTCAAGCAATCTCACGTTCCCAGCAAGCTTTACAATTAGCACTGATTCAATGTCAGCAGGATTTACTCAACACGGCGCTGCTCGCTGCTGTTGTTATACAAATCAGAGATCTGCAAAAAAATCTACTGTGGTGTTCAGCCAATACAGATCCATTCGCAGAATTCCAGCAAGATCAAGATTTAGAAACAAAGCCAGATCACTATATTTATAGTGCGCCTATTCTTGATTTAACATCAGGGGAAACATGTGGTGAAGTGGTTTTATTTCACAGTTTAAATCAAGCAAATATTTTTGGACAATTGGCCGTTACGCAATGCGCCGAGATCATTGCACAAAAATTATATACTCAGCCCTTTAATTGTTTAACTATCCATGCATTTTCAGTACCACAGAAAATAATGATCAATGATCAGTCGATCCTTTTAACGCCACGGCAGTTTGAAATCATCTGTATTTTGATTCTAAATCCTTTGGGCTTAACTCTAGAACAGCTACATATTTATCTCTATGGTGATGAACAGATCAGTTTAAATACGCTTAAATCTGAGATTTCTTATTTAAAAAATAAGGTGGGTGAATTAATCTGTGCAAGAACCTATCAGATACAGGCAGAAATTCACGCGGATTTTAAAGAGTTGGAAGATGCTGTCGATGCGGGTTATCTTGATACAGTCAAGCAACTGTACCAAGGTCATTTCTTTATAAAAACCAAAAGCCCTTTTCTAAACAATTGGCAGCAGATTCTAAGTATGAGGATCAATAATCTACTTGTATAAACATCATTGGCTTGCGATCGATTAATACTTATCTCAAAGGCTCATTCTCAAAGCCCTACTCTCGAAATAACATTCTAAAATCCGATTTGTCAGATCTACCTTTAAAAATAATGTACAAAGCCTAAACCAATTTTTTGCCAATCAAGTTGGTTTTGTTGTTGGTACTCCCAATTGACGTTTAATGAATTTTGACGATTGAGCGAATATTGCAGTGTGCTCTGGATACGCAAATTCCACTCACTTGAATCTTGCCAATAGGGTAATTCGACTTGAACAATACTGTTTAAACGATCAGACCATACATTTTGACAGCCCAATGTTGGTCCTAGTCCAACGCGCCAGCCTTTATCCAATGATGTACCTGCTTGAAGCTGTGTTTGCAATTCCGCATAACAAAGATGCTTACGATCATCATCTGCAAGGGTATAACCAGATTGGGCTTTTGCACTGACCACACCATGTTGTTGCTGGTCACTGAATTGTCCATTTTGAATGGCTTCTTGCTGCCAGCCCAAAGTAAAACCCCAAGTTATTGGCATTTTAAACGGGGTGATGGGGTTATAAGAGTTTACCGTTAATACATCGAGATGTTCCAGTTTAAGTCGATCATCTCTCCATTGCGCGGCACCGTCCAGAAACAACAATTGCGTGCCTGTACGGAAGCCGCCCTGCGGATCTTTTAGTTCGTGATAAGCCTGACGATGACCAATTTGTACAAATTTTTCACCCTGAACCTCACCTGCTTCCACGGACCACTTACGTGAATCATGTCCATTGACTGGATCAACTTTGGGACGCACAGGCGCTAAACGTTGTTTCTCTATAGGGATTTGACTACGTAAGCCTAGCAGTTGTCTAAAACGCGGTTGAGTAAAGCTTGCATCGACCTGACGAGCAACGAATTGTAAATATAAATCGTCATAGGCCATTTCTAATATTTTTGCACGATCTTGATCATCATAATCAGCGATAGCCGCTTGCATCTGTTGTGGTTCTAATACCGCAATTGCATGGGCTTTTTTTGCCAATGCATGACCATGTTGTTTGGCCTGCGAATTTAATTGTGTTTCTAACGCTGGACGATATACCGCTTCTCGTACTAATCCCTGTTGCTCTACGGCTTTAATAGTTTCAATCGGGATCGCTGCATATGTAAATTGCTTGCGTAAATTCGAGCTTGGACGGACTAAATCAATCAAACCCAATAAACGATAGGCACAATTATCATTGACAAAATAATAAGGAAAACTGACTTTTTGCATTTCCCAAATATGTTTTACCAAAAAAGCGGTCTCTTCAGGATTTAAATTCAGTTCATATTCCCAAAGATCACGGCTTTCAAAATCACCATATTCTTTCACCTTGCGATAATAAGGCATTAAAGAATATTCACCAGGATATTTCCCAACTAACCCTTTCCATGCATAAGACCAATTGTCATCGCTGTTTACTGTGGCTGCATAATTCACAGCATAAGAGACTAAGTTGAGCTGCTTTTGATCTTTAGGATCGAGACGAAGCAAGGTATGTCCAAACATTGAGCTTGGATTGCCCATAAAATCAGTCGCATAAATTAAGGTCACTTGGTAGGGTTTGATTTGTGCATACCATTGATCAAACTCAGGACAGGACACAACGGGTAATTGTTGTTGTGAAATATTTAGTTGTTGCATCAGCCATTGACTACGTGCAGGAAATTTACAACGAATGGATTGATTGGCAGCAGCGACTTGAAATAGTGCAGTGATATCTGCATTCATTTCATTTTGGATGTTCTGTCGACCATCTTGAGCAAAGAAATAGCCAGAATAACTGACTTCGCTTTGATTTGTGTTTTTGTGACTTGTGTTATTGTGATTTAAATCTTTAGCAGAAGCATCTTCTGCATAAAGTAAGCGTTTCCATGTGATATGACTGGCTAATTGTTTTTGTTGTGCCAGTTTTAACGCATTTTCTAATGCCTGCTGATTCTCTAAAAGTGATTCCGCATGCGAATGAACGGTAAACAATGAACTGAGTAAGCTTAAACTAAGTACTAAATATTTCATTCAATCATCAATTTATATAGATATATTATAAAACTGCGCAATTAAGAAATGTTGGTTCAATACAAGAGTTCGCCCAATGTTCACTCATGCTTGATTCATTTTTTAATAATATGTATTTGATAAAATTTAAAGAAAAAAACCCTGCAACAAGGCAGGGTTTTTGACGCAATTAAACGTAAGCTTTTAACACTTCGTCTTTTGCCATCACTTGTTGTAGTGACGCTAATACTTGTAGTGAATTTTGATTTTCTGCTGAATAAATACTTGCAAAGTTTGACTTCGCCACAGCATTGAAACGTGCTTTATCTGCATCTTTAACATTTAACAATGAAGCAAGTACATTTAGGCTTTCACCTTGTCCTACAGCCATATCACGAGCAAGTGCTTCTGAGTTTTCATTGGTAAAGGTCACAACTTGCGCAGTCACTTTACCATTGCCATTACAACCTAAAGTACCAAACGTAATACCTAATAATTGGTTAGTTAAAAGACCATTGGTGGTTGCCGCTAAAATCTTAGGTATTTTTCCAGATTGACCAGCCCAAACTTGCGAGCCTAAACCACAACCCACATCTGGATCAGCCATAGCAACACTTGAACCCGCAGCCAATACAGCAGCCAAAGCGATTTTTTTTAACATATAATTCTCCAGAATTTTCATATGCATTGTTTTAATTCAACATATGTAAATTGTTATTTTCCATTGTGTGTAAGTTTGATTACACCTATTTAGATTTATCACATAAATTCAGATATGCAAATCTAAATGTGACAATTACGAAATTATTTATTGTACTTTTTTAATGACCAATCACCATTTTTATTACGATTTCCAAGAATTTTAAGCACCAAAACCAGACTCAAAAGTAACAGTAAATACCACGAACCTAGCTTGCCCCACCCCACCATATGCCATGCATCCACTTGACTTGGATACAACCAAATTTTATTAAAAGTGCTAATATTTTCAGCAACCCAAATTATAAATGCCAAAACAACCAATACTGGTAACATCGGAAGCTGAAATTCATGCTGTTGTAATTTAAAGCGAATTTTTGTTTTCCAAAAAATTACTACACTCCAAATGAACAATACATTGCGAAAATCTGGAATAAAGAATTTGCTCATAAAATTGATATATGACAATACTGCCAGACTCAACATATTGGCAAAACTAGGCAAATTTAAAAAAGAAACCTGATACAAACGTAGTGAACGTGCAAAAAAACTACCAACTGCCGAATACATAAATCCTGCAAATAAAGGCACGGTCAAAAGTTTAAAAACGGCAGGTTGCGGATATTGCCAAGAAGCAATTTGCGGGTGTGTTAAAAATATTTCCATCCCCATGGCCATGATATGAAATAAAGCAATGACTTTCGCTTCTGCCCAGGATTCTAGTTTTAAATACAATAAGCAGGCTTGAATGATCAACGCATAAAACAATAAACAGTCATAACGAAACAAACCATAAAATTCATGACTGCCCATACGTGCCGTAATGACAAATGCAATCAACAATAAAATACCAAATAAGGCAGCCGATGCTGCCTTAAATAGAAATTCATATAATGCTTTAAAATAGATCATAAATGCATTTACAACAATAAGTTAACCTAAATATTTGGCACTGTATTGGTGTACAGTGTCAATAAATGCTTTTGGTTTTTCAGGGTCAACCCATTGAGTAATACCATGACCTAAGTTGGCAATATAACCGGTTTTCTCACCATTGGCATAAGCATCATCCAACATGGCTTTGGTTGCTTTTTCAATAGAATCAGCTGAACCATACAAGGTTGCTGGATCTAAATTTCCTTGTAGCGCTGCACGCCCATTGACGGTTTGGCGCGCCACGTTTAACGGGGTTGTCCAATCTAAGCCAAATGCATCTGCACCTGTTGCAATCATTGGCTCTAACCATTGACCACCGCCTTTGGTAAATAAGATCACAGGTACTTTGCGCCCTTCATGCTCTCGTTTTAATCCTGCAACAATTTTCTGCATATATTTGAGTGAAAATTCTAGATATTCACGATGCGCTAATGCGCCACCCCAGCTATCAAAAATTTGTACAGCTTGAGCACCAGCCTCAATTTGAGCATTTAAATAGTCAATTACAGCATCGGCTAAACGATCTAATAAAGCATGTAAAACTTCAGGTTGTGCATACATCATCTGTTTGGTAAAACGGAAGTCTTTGCTTGAACCACCTTCCACCATGTAGGTTGCCAAGGTCCACGGACTACCCGAAAAACCAATTAAAGGCACTTGACCACCCAAAGCTGAACGAATGGTTGAAACCGCATTCATCACATAAGCCAGATCAGATTTGGCATCGAATTTGGGTAAATTTGCCACATCCTGTTCAGTACGAACTGTTTTATGGAATTTAGGGCCTTCACCTGTTTCAAAATAAAGCCCTAAACCTAAAGCATCGGGAACAGTCAAAATGTCTGAAAATAGAATTGCGGCATCAAGCTCATAACGGCGCAAAGGCTGTAAAGTCACTTCACAAGCAAATTCTGTATTTTTACAAAGAGAAAGAAAATCACCTGCTTTCGCACGTGTTTCACGATATTCTGGTAAATAACGCCCAGCCTGACGCATCATCCAAACCGGAGTCGTATCTACAGGCTCACGCAATAAGGCACGTAGAAAACGATCATTTTTTAAGGTCGTCATTTACTTTCCCAATCAAAAATTAAATTCGCCCCATCATAGCAAAAAGGCCTGCTACATAACCATTTCTAGAAAATTTTTCTCAATAAAGTTTTATTTGCTTGCTTTGATTTAAATTTCGTTTGGTATACGAAAATAAAACAAAACCAGCTGACAGAGAAAATGTCTATAGAAAAAAATGATTAACACAAAACAAATACTGCAACACCTTATAATTTCTGCAATACTTATACAGATTTTTAGTCATAAATTATGAATAATTCTTAAGGTTGATCTACATGTTCGTTCGCTCAATTCTTGCTTTGAGTTTAAGCTGTTTATTAACAGGTACAGCTTTTGCTGCATCTACAGCTGAGCAACCTCTAACGCCTAAAAAAGTTGCTGCTCCCGTTGAAGATCCTATTGATCCACTTGCTATTGACAGTTCTGCTTCAAGTGTAGAAACACAGATAAGCCAGCAAGAGCAACAAGACTTAGACAAAGCTGCAAACACGCTACAAAATTTAGAAAAAACTGAGGATAAAAACTCAGGTACTGCTATTGCCCCATCGGCTCCACAGACCACGACTGCAAAAACGGCAAGCAATCCCAACGCGCCTAAAGCATCTTGGACTTTAGATGGAATCAACAATGCAGAATGGTACGAAAATATTGGCAAGGGTCAATTCCCTGTCTATGCTCGTGCCCATGTCATGTTAAATAATGCACATGCTTCACCTGGTGCAATTGATGGTTCAAGCGGTATGAATACGCTGAAAGCCATTGCTTCATTCCAACAAATGAATGGCATTAAACCAACGGGTGAGCTGACCAAAGAAACTTGGGATGCATTAATTTCTCAACAAGGCAATAAACCTGCTTTTGTGGAATACACGATAACTGCTGAAGATCTAAAAGGTCCTTATGCAAAATCAATTCCACGTGATTATGCTTTACAAGCAAAAATGCCAGGTTTGTATTACACCCGTGTCACCGAAATGCTGGGTGAAAAATTCCATATGGATGAAGAGTTCTTAAAGAAACTTAATCCTAAAGCAACATTTAACAAAGTTGGTGAAAAGATCGTTGTCACCAATATCCGTAACGAATTGCCTGAAAATATCCATTTAATTGTGGCGCATAAAGGCGCGAAACAATTGTATTTATTTAATGCGCAAAACCAAATGGTCGGCTCATTCCCTGCCACGATTGGTAGTTCTGATACACCATCGCCAACAGGAACGTATAAAGTTACCGGTGTTGCACGCAACCCTTGGTATAGTTACTCGCCAAGTAACTTTGTACAAGGCAAAAACTTGAAACCATTATCATTACCACCTGGTCCAAATGCCCCTGTAGGGAATATCTGGATTGGCTTGAGTAAGAAATCATTTGGTATTCATGGTACGCCAAACCCATCTGCTATTTCGAAAACAGCTTCACATGGTTGTATTCGTTTGACCAACTGGGATGCCAATGACTTAGGTAAAAAAGTTAAATCGGGTGTAACAGTTAAATTCTTAGAATAATCTTATACTTGATGAAATAAAAACCAGTGTGCATACACTGGTTTTTTTATTGCAAAAGATAAAAAACTGATCGTTCTAAAAATAAAACAATATGTTGCTATTTTGCTATTTCATCCTAATTACTTAAATATTAATATTCACTCATGTTAAAAAATAAAGAATTGGAGACTTGAGATGAATACTTTTTTACATCACAGTGAAAACCGTGGTCACGTAAAAATGGGTTGGTTAGACACCAAACATAGTTTCTCTTTTGGTAGCTGGTACGATCCTAAATATATGGGTGTTGGTTCTTTACGTGTAATCAATGATGATACCATTGCAGCACATAAAGGTTTCGGTACTCACCCACATGACAATATGGAAATTTTGACCTGTGTACTCAAAGGTACAATTTCACACAAAGACAGTATGGGAAATGAACGTCATATCCATGCCGGTGAATGGCAATTGATGAGTGCGGGTACAGGTGTACAACACAGTGAAATCAACCAAGGTGATGAAGCCGTTCATATGCTACAAATTTGGGTGATTCCAAATGTTCAAGATGCTGAACCGAATTATCAACAAATTGAACGTGATCCTAAAAAATCACCTAATGAATGGCAATTGATTGTGGGGCCAAATGACAATGCGCCGATGCATATTCGTCAAGATGCTGAAATTAAAGCGGCATATTTGGAAAAAGGTCACACACTTGAAGTGAAAGCAACCCAAAAATTTAACTATGTACATGTGATCGAAGGTGAGATTGATATTGCGGGTCAAGTCGTTAAAGCAGGTGATGCTTATTTATTTGACGAAGATTCAACACTTACTGCACATGAAGATAGCCAATTTATTTGGTTTGATTTAAACAGCTAATCCGTATGCAATAAAAAAACCTCCGTATGTAATATATGGAGGTTTTTTTATGTCGAGCTTATTGAATAAGTTAGCAGCAGTGTTTAAGCGCAATAATCTTTTTTCTGATCTTTAATCAATGATAAAGCAGCATTCCAAGCGGCCTGAATAATCGGTTCAGCAGCATCACTTTCAAATTGCTTGACCGTATATTCACATATTTGCTTACTTGGATAATGCAGTTTTGAGCTGCTCATGGCTTTGATCTGAACTTGACAAGCCCGTTCTAAAAAATAAATTTCATGAAATGCTCTTGCAATACTATTGCCAGTGGCGAGCAAACCATGATTACGTAAAATCATGCAACGATAATTGCCTAAATCCTCAACCAAACGCTCTCGCTCTGTGGTGGAAAAAGCGATGCCCTCATATTCATGATAAGCAATATTATTATAAAATTTCAGTGCATGTTGCGACAAAGGCAATAAACCTTTTTCTTGTGCAGACACCGCAATCCCATCTGCCGTATGGGTATGAATAACACAGTGAATATCATCTTTGGCATGGTGCAAGGCAGAATGAATAACGAAACCTGCAACATTGACCATTTTCCCTTGGTCATAATCGGCCACAATATTCCCTTCATGATCAATCTTCACCAAATCTGATGCTTTCATCTGATCAAATGTCACCCCATAGCGGTTAATCAGAAAATGATCAGGCTCATGCGGGACACGTAAACTGATATGGGTATCAATCAAATCGGTCATTCTATAGTGTGCAATTAAGCGATACAGTGCTGCCAACTGACAACGTGCTTCCCATTCAGCCTTATCAATATGCTTTGGACGTTTCATCCTAAAATCCTTTTTATTGCCAATGTATAAAACATCATTACTTTTAACGAGAGTTCAACAAATTAACAAGTTTTAATTCGTGAATGGCGACTAAAGCATCAATTTTGGGGTTACAGAATATAAAAAATCCAAACCAATAATTGAATATTGATTTGGATTAAAATTATTAATTATCATATTTTTTATTATTATTTATATTTATCAAATTATTATAATAAAGCTTTATCTTTTATTTGTTTTCATTAAAATAAAAATTAAATTATTATTTATTTTAATTCTTCATTATTGTTATAAAACGCCCTCATTCGTTGTTATAAAAAATAGATTTAAATACTGAGCTGATAGAGTAATTTCTTACCCTTAAAAGTTAAATCCTTAATAAAAACAATATCTCTATTATCCAAGTAAGAAATAGCATCATCAATTTCAATGTAGTCTTCATCAATCAACCATGAAATATCCAGTTCGTTTAAGTCGACCATACCGACTAAGTAAATAGCCTGATTTTTATTTTGTCGATTTTGAATGTTTTTTAAAATTTCGCGTATCTTAATCCAGTCTTTCATATTTTAAATCTCATCGTGCTTACAGATTCTATTATATTTATTGGAGAATTAAATGCTAGATAGAAAAATGCCCTATGCGACAAAATTTGTCGCATAGGGCATCACCATAAAAACCCGTAATATCTGTATAAATTTCACCCATGAATATGGATAAGAATTTCCCCAACAATCGCTTTAAAATTGCAATATTAAAGCTTGAATTCATCCCCTATATGCTGTTTTCGTACTTATAGCCAAACAAGGAAAAATCACCTCTGCTTGTAGCGCTTGTTACAAACTCACTGCTAGCGTCCCAATTTTTTGTGCATGTGATTGACCTTTGCAAAATCACGATTCCATATTTCACTCGTGTACAAAATTTTGCTCAATGAGATGTCATACGCAATCCCATTCCCCACAACCAATAAATGCCACCCTTTTCACGATAAAATCTGCTGTTTAATCATTTGAAGTCACAATCTTATCCCTTTGCCTTAAGAAGACTGCGATAAGGACTTTGCAGCATCACTTGATTCTAGCTTGATCTCATCGGGCTGTTTTTCTCCACGATTTAAAAATAGATTCAATAAAATTGCAGCCAAAGTTGCTGTACCAATTCCACCCAGATCAAATGATCCGATATGTACACTAAAATTACCGGCCCCCATGATCAAGCTGACCGCAGCAATAATTAAGCTACTGTTTTTAGTGAAATCAATTTTGTTATCAATCCAAATCTTTGCACCAGCCACTGTGATTAAACCAAACACCACAATCGAAGCACCACCTAAAAGCGCAACAGGAATAGTACTGATCACAGCTCCAAATTTAGGTGATAAGCCCAACAAAATGGCAAAGATCCCAGCAATCACAAAGACAGTGGTTGAATAAATTTTAGTGACAGCCATAACCCCAATATTTTCAGCATAGGTGGTCATGCCTGTCCCACCAACAGAAGCTGACAAACTGGTACATACACCATCGGCAAAAAAAGCACGTCCCATATAAGGTGATAAATCACGACCTGTCATCGCAGATACTGCTTTAAAGTGACCTAAATTTTCAGCGACCAGAATTATTGCCACAGGTGCAATTAACAGCATGGCATTGGCATTAAACGTCGGTGCAACAAAATGTGGTAGGCCTAACCATGCAGCATTGCTGATGACTGCAAAATCGATAGCTTTGCCAAAGCCCATTACATTGGCAAGGATAAAATATAAGACATATGCACAGACCAAACCCAACAACAATAATAAGCGACGCATCATGCCTCGGGTGAATACAGCAATCGCACTGATACACAGAATGGTTAGAATTGCCATCCAAGTATCAAATGAATTTGCTGAAACACTTTTAATGGTGACAGGTGCCAAATTTAGTCCAATGATCATCACGATTGCCCCTGTAACAATCGGTGGCATCAACTTTTCAATCCAACCCGTTCCAGTCTTCATGACAATTAAACCAATCGCGGCATACAGCAAACCACAAGCGATGGTCCCCCCCAAAGCCAAGGCAATATTCGGATTTGATCCCACACCTGCATAGCCCGTTGCAGCGGCAACAGCACCGATAAATGCAAAACTCGATCCGAGATAACTCGGCATTCTTCCACCCGTTATCAAGAAGAATAAAATCGTGCCGATACCCGTGATAAATATAGTTAAATTGGGATCAAAGCCCATCAGCAAAGGCGCGAGAACTGTTGCACCAAACATTGCAAAAGCATGTTGTAAGCCCAAAACGATACTTTTTCCGACAGGTAAATATTCATCAATTTGCACAGGGGTTTGATCTAAATTTCCTGTGTATGGTTTAAATGATGTAAACCATGGTTCTTTTGTCGCCATTTTCTAAGTCCCCATATTGAGAGATCAACATACATTTTGAGGTTCACAGTAACTGCGTTTGAAATATAGAAGTGCATTTAAACTTGGGTTGTGACGAATTGCTTTGACCTGACAAAACAATACATCGTGGCTGCCGACCACTTGACTGGATACCACTTCACAGTCAAATGAAATTAGGGCGTTATCTAATACGGGAGAACCCGTCACCAGCTCACTCCATTCAGCTTGCGCAAACCTCTGTTGCATCGGTGTTTTGCCACCAAAGAGATTTGATAATTCGGCTTGATTTGAACCCAATGTATTGACACATAAAACTTTATTTTCAGAAAAAATGCGATATACCGAAGCAGCCCGATTGAGACATACCAATAAGGTTGGAGGTGAATCCGTTACACTACACACTGCGGATGCGGTAAAACCTGCCTGCCCTGCATCGCCTTTGGTGGTGATCACATTGACCGCAGCACCTAGGTTAGACATACCTTGTCTAAAGATAGCTTGATCGATTTCTAAATGGACATTGGCTTCACACGGCGTGTTAAACTCAATTATTTCACCAGTAAGTGCACTTTCCTGTTTGATCATTTGCATCATGACGCTCCCACCTCAATGCGCAAATGTTCATCGAGGTTAAAATTCTTTTTGAAAAAAATGATTAAAACGCATAGGCAAATCTAGACATGCTCTATCCCACATGTGCTACAGATGCAATTTCTACTAAGGCTTCAGGTTTAACCAGTCCGACCTGTACACAATATCGAGCGGGTTTATCATTGGGAAAATATTCAGCATAGACCCCATTTACTGCAGCATAATCCGCCCAATCTTTGACGAATATTGAGTTAAAGGTAATATCATCCATTGTCCCACCTGCAGTTTCGATGATGCTTTTAATGGTTTCTAAAATATGCCGGGTTTGCCCTGCGGCATCACCGACATAGACCACATCATTATTTTCATCAAAAGCCAACGTACCTGAGACATAAACAATATTGTCTGCTTTGGTTGCTGGCACATAAGGTGCAAGGGGCTTAGCCGTACCTGCTGGGATCACAACTTGTTTCGACATTTTGAATTCCTTTATTTTTCCTGAAAGCATCTTCGCCATAGACTTCAGTACTAGAGATGGCACAAGACACTTAACCTGTTGAAAACCATTAAGCCGATTGACTGAAAGTCACAGAATTTGGCTGTGCCTGTTGAGTATTAAATGTCTTTATAAATGACGCTGTGTCAGACACCCATCCAAAAAAAGTTCGAATGTTATATAAGGCTGCCTCTTGCGCTGCTGGCGGACCCGCTTGATAACATGCATCTTTAAGCGCCACACCAAAGTATTCCAAGAAAAAACCATCTCTGAGGGTTGATTCCACACAAACATTGGTGGCGATCCCAACGAAAACTAAATTTCGGATCCCACGAGCACGTAAAATGCTGTCCAGTGCTGTATTAAAAAAACCGCTATAACGTGGTTTCTCGATCACAATGTCTTGAGCTTGAGGCCTTAACTCATCAATTAATGCAAAATCCCACCCCCCTTTTGCCAATAACTTGCCTTGTAAGTCAGGATTTTTACGCATGGTTTTTAAGGCATTGGATTTATGAAAGTTAGGAGAACCTAGGCCACCTGCTTCTACATATTGCTCATCCCATCCGTTTTGAAAATAGATCACTTGGATGCCCGCGGTATGTGCTGCATCAATGCTTTTTTTAATATTGGCGACCACAGGTTGAGTGGCTGAAACATCAAAACCAGCCAAATCTAAATAACCACCGATTGAGGTATAAGCATTTTGCATATCAATCACGATAAGCGCCGTTTGTTCTGGTGCAAGCTGAATTGATTCTGGTTCTGCTTTTAAGACTCTACCTGTTCCTGCATGTGCGGTAAAATCTGTACAGACCAGATGTTCTACAGCTTTAGCGTCATTCATCATAGTCATGCGCTTTTCTCCAAAACGGGTTGAGCTGGTTTTTGATAGCTTGCAACAACCTCTTTCCGGCAACTCATCAACGGTTGAATACGTTGTCCAAAATCCTCAACTCCTTGTATAAAATCATCAAAAGTTAAAAGAATCCCTTCTGTACCTTGAATTGTAGAAATTTCATCCAGCATCTTGGCTACATTTTCATAAGAACCAACGATTGTTCCCATGTTGATATTGACGGGTGAAACACTTGAAGCCATTTGACGAATATTGGTATCTGTACCCGATGTTTGATCTTTGCCGCCTTGGTTCATTAACCAATTAATCGCCTCTAAATCTGCGCCTTGGTTGTAGTTCTCCCATTTCTCCATGGCATGTTGATCTGTCTCTGCGGCAATCACCATAAACAGCACATAGGTTTGTACATCTCTTCCTGTTTGGTCGGTATGTGCTTTTAAACGGTAATTAATTTCAGCGTAGGCAGTTGGTGTATTTAACCCTTTGCCAAAGACAAAATTATAATCTGCATATTTTGCAGAGAACGCTAAGCCCGCATCAGACTGGCCTGCACAAATAATTTTCATATCAGCTTGTGGCTTAGGCTTTACTTGGCAATCCTCCATTTGGAAAAACTCACCTTTAAAATCAGATGTTCCTGTTGCCCAAAGTTCACGTAAAATTTCCACATATTCAGATAAATAATCATAACGTTTAGAGAAATAATCATTCCCTGGCCATAGCCCCATCTGAGTATATTCTGGTGGTTGCCAACCCGTCACAACATTTAACCCAAAACGTCCATTTGAAATTGAATCAATCGTAGATGCCATACGTGCCACGATGGCTGGTGGCATCACCAAAGTCGCAGCTGTCGCAAAAATTTTAATTTTGCTGGTGACTGCAGCTAAACCCGCCATTAATGTAAAAGTTTCTAAGTTATAATCCCAAAATTCAGTTTTACCACCGAAACCACGCAATTTAATCATCGACAATGCAAAGTCAAAACCATAATGTTCCGCACGTTGTACAATCTGTTTATTTAACTCAAATGTTGGCTTATATTGCGGTGCATTTTCTGAAAGCAACCAGCCATTATTTCCAATCGGACAAAACACACCAATTTTCATAGCTAAACCTCACTGGACAAAAAATATTCTAAAAAAGTCTGATTAAAAATTTAAAACTTCACTCAACTTATAATTATCAATAATGCATACTGCATGCCACTAAATTTAATATATTGTTTTTATTATCAAAATTTTAATAATTATTTTTTATTTTACCTTTTGGTAAAATTTATGATTTTCTTAAGCAAAAAAAATAAACTAAAATAGTGCATAAATGCATCATTTTAGATCATTAAAAATTCTATAATCAGATTTAAATAAAAATAAAAAACCGCATAAAAATGCGGTTAGATAGCATAGCAATTGGAGTTTAATAAACCTGTATTTTAATAAAACAAACAACCCAATAAAAATCAAAATTTAAACCGAAATTAAAACGATAACAAAATCAATATTTATAATATTTTATAAGCACCCTCAACAGCTAATCGAAGCAATCTTACATATATTTTTTATGACCATCATAGCCAATATTAATAATCCTATTAGCAGCTATCATAGTTTTTCCTAACTTTCATTTTCTAAAGAAAGCGCTGGCTTTCAGCCTACTTTGGCCTCAGATATCGTCAAAAAATAAATCGTACAGTACAACAATTGGCAGAAGTAGCTCCATTTTTAGATCAACATAAATCTACTGAACTTGTTCAGCGCTGATTGCTTTATCTCACCAGCCATTGTGGGTTATGACTGCTAAGTACAATTGTTCTAAATCCATATTTTGGTTGTGGTTTATAGTACCTCTTCTACTAAATTTTGAATTAAAACCTGATTGACTGTCTTACTCTCTGTTACAGAGGATGCATGTGCTCCTGTTTCCAACAGTGTTAATACACCATGTCCCAATGCTTTTTTAAGATCTATACTCTTTTGATAAGGCACTAAAAAATCATCTTTGTTGGCAATATAATACACATCAGTTTTTGCCAAAGCTGCGACATGTTCGGGTAAAATTTTAAAACTCATCAATGCATTCAAACGTACCAATACATTGTTGATGGGTGGAAAATCATCAAATCCAGAATTTTCAATCTCCTGAATTTTTTGGATATGTTTTGAAATATATGCAGGGGGATATAGAAATAAAGCTTGTACCCGTATATAGGCTTCAGCACCTACATTTTCTAACAAAGTAATACGTGCCTGAAAACACTTTTGTGTATGTGGATCAAGCGCATCCCAAGCATTAATAAAAGTAAGACTGGTTAATGATATATCTGTATTTTGAACCAAGACCGCCAATTCTGCCCCGATGACCGCGCCCAAAGCATGTCCAATAAAATGACATCGTTTGATCTGTTGTTGTTGCAGAATATCTAGAATTTGTTTGGCCATATTTTTGATTGAGTATGATGTTGGCAATGCATCAGAATCTGCATGACAACCTTCCTGATCATAAACAAGTACTTGAAAATATTGAGTTAACGTTTCAATTTGTGGCTGCCAAAATGAGGCGTGCCCACCTAAACCTGAAGATAAAACGACAATCTCAGCATCTTGCTGAGTAACACAAGGAAAAATTCGATAGCTCATTGTATTACCATTCTATTAATTTGTTGATTTAATAACAGCAAAAAATATGCCGAATACTTGTTATGTTTAGGTTGGTTTTTTTAAGGCTTTTGATGACGAATGTAAACGATAGGATTTTTATCCGACCATTACACAAAAACATAACAGCAGCATATTTTTGACATAAAACTAAAAAGACGCTTGATAAAATGAATCTTTTATTCAAAATAATTCGATATCATAAACATAGACCTACCCATTAAAATTTGGATATTGGATTAAATCTCTTAAATGTATCTTAAAAAAAAAGCAACATGAATGTTGCTTTAAAATAGCAAAGACATTCAGTCTTATCCGAATTGATTGTTTCAATCAACGCATCCGCTTTAAGTTATAAGTTACAACGCCCCAGATTTCAAATTCTTGCCCTTCTTCAATATAAATATTTTTAAATTCCGGATTCTCAGCCTTTAACCAAACTTTCGGTGGATCAAACTGCTTATCAATCATCAAGCGCTTCACAGTAAAATCATTATCAATACGGGCAATGACAATATCGCCAGATTTCGCAGAAATGCTACGATCTACAATCAAGGGGTCTTCAATATCTATGCCAACATCCAACATCGAAAGCGAATTTGCTTTAACAATAAAGGTAGAACTCTCATTTCGAATTAAATATTCATTCATATCCAATGATTGTTCTATGCTATCTTGAACAGAAAATGGCACGCCAGCAGCGACTCGTTCTGTCGCAAGCGGAATCTGATAAATCTTATCATTCTTAGGCTGAATGGTCTGGATATTTATGCTAGAGCTTAAATCACTGAGCTGGCCGTTTTTGAAATTTTTCAGTAACCAGTTTTTGATAAAATCTACTTGTGACTCTGGGACACGGATGACTTTGGTCGGCTCACTAAACTGTGCCTTACGCCCAGCATTGGCTCTCGCACCTCCGTGTTCAAATTCTACTTTCTTAGACATTATTTATCCTATATGCTTCATAAAAGCCTGTAAAATCAATATAGCTTGAAAAAGTTACAAATTCAAGTTGACGGCAAGTTTTTTTTGAATAACAATAACTCTATCGATCAGTTTTGATACATCTATTTGAACAAGGACGACAAAGATAATCAATATACTTATCATAAATCAATAATTTAGAATACAGACATCTTGTTAATTTATTGATATTTTTGAATAAGTTCTCTGATCCCACTTAAGCACTTAATTGATTGATTTTCTATGTGGAGACATAAAAATGGCGACTCAACGTGATGCAATTCTTGGTTATGCAGACGAACAACATGCTTACTATATTCGTTTGATTGAAGACAATAATGTGTTAGGCAGCCAGTATGGTTTATTTTGTGAAAATACCAATAGCGATATCGCTGAAAGTATCATGACCACATTATTTTTAAAGAAATCATTTTGGCTCAATGGTTCTGAATTTAGTGATATTGTTAAAGGTTTAGAACCTCTTCCACTTTAAGCGGATGCCAACCTGATAAAATTGGATCTGCTTAAATATTCAACTGAAGTTTATGATTTGATATGTATTTCGTGATTAAAATGTCGTTGTATTCCCCTCAATACAACGACGATTTAATTTTCAATTGATCATGCTGTCGATTGCATTTAGATGTTTGTCTTAAGCACTGAACTTTTGAATCAACCGCTTTCCGTCCATAATCTCTTGTTTGATTATTTCTTTTTCGTTATTCCTACTTTATCCATTTCTTAATTATCTTGCCCTTTTATTGAGTCTCTACTGAGCGCTTTATCAGTCACTTATAAAGATCATTGATCACCTCGTATTCGCGAACTGCTGAAATACTCAGATCAATCCAATCTCTCCTGTTTATTCATGGCACTTATTTTGCTTAATAGATATTACGTTTTTCAATAATCGTAATACTCAAGCTAAAATGAGGGCGGTAAATATGGGTTATGTCGCAAAGGAAATTCGTCAAAAGAACAAGCTATTACTGAGCTTGTGTTCTTTTCTGATCCCTATTTTGCTCTGGTGTTCGGTCAGTTATTTACCTTTTATTTGGCACCCTCAAGTGCAAATTACAAATTCTGGTAGTGTCTCGTATTTTCAAGTTGGCAGCCGTGTTGAAAAAAGTGTGTTCTATAGTGAGGCACAAAATGCAGTTGATCACCATTCTGCACCACCACAAGGTATTTTAGTTAATCCCATTTACTTACCTGCTCCACATGAAGTGGCTAAAGCCTTGGTCACTGCATTTACAACACCACCAGAACAACCAGATACTCCATGGTTTCATCAAAGCTTATGGCACAGTATTAAAATCGTTTTTTCTGCTTTTTTAATCTCTTCAATTTTTGGTATTCCGCTGGGGATCCTCTGTGGTTTCTCACAAAAAATATCGCTACTTACAGAACCTTTTGTTGAGTTTTTCCGTTATTTACCTGCACCTGCATTCGGTGCGCTTGCTGTTGCTATTCTCGGAATCAATGATGCGCCTAAGATTGCAATTATTGTAATTGGAACGCTATTTCAACAAATCCTAATTATTGCCAATACAACCCGTATGGTCGATAAAGGCTTAATTGAAGCGGGCTATACCCTTGGAACCAATAAGCTTAAAAGTCTATTCCATGTGGTGATTCCTGCGGCTTTTCCAGATATTTACCGTGATTTACGTGTCTTGTTGGGTTGGGCGTGGACCTATTTGATTGTCTCTGAATTGATTGGTACGACCTCGGGTATTACATGGTTTATTACCCAACAAGCACGCTATCAAAACTTTGACAATGTCTATGCTGCGATCTTGATTATCGGAGTGATTGGACTGGTGTGTGATGTGTTATTAATGAAATTGGGCGAGCGTATGTTCGCCTGGAAAGCAGGGGTAAAATAATGAATGACTCAACTTTTAATTCAGCTGAATATTTTCAAAAAATTTATGCACGCCCTGTCATCTTAGAGGCCAAACAACTCAGCCAAGTATTTAAACATGGTAAAACTGAACGAACCGTTTTAAATCAATTGGATCTTAAAATCCATAAGCGTGAATTTATTTGTGTGATCGGTCCATCAGGTTGCGGAAAATCAACCTTAAGCCGAGTGATTGCAGGTTTAGATCCATACCATAGTGGTGAGATCTTGGTCGATGGCGAAGCTATTACAGGCCCAAGCCCTGAACGTGGCATGGTATTTCAGGGCTATACCCTATTTCCTTGGAAAACGGTTAAAGAAAACGTCATGTTCGGCCCAAGAATGAAAGGTGCCAGCCAAATGACTGCGGAAGCCCATGCACGGGAATGGATCAATATTATTGGCTTAGACAAATACGAAAACCAATATCCACATCAACTTTCAGGTGGAATGAAACAGCGCGTTGCTATTGCACGAGCTTTGGTTAATGAACCTAAAATCTTATTGATGGATGAACCTTTTGGTGCGCTTGACCCGCATACCCGCCAGAAGATGCAAAAGCACTTAATGGATTTATGGCAAAACATTGATATCACCATTATTTTTGTTACGCATGATATGGATGAAGCCATCTTATTGGCTGACCGTATTGTCGCGTTAAAAGCCAATCCTGGTGAAATTAAAGAAATTATTGAAGTAGATTTACCGCGCCCGCGTTCATTAGATCTTATGACAACGCCCGCTTTTCAACATTTAAGAGCGCGAGTGGATCAGTTGGTCCATGCTCAGGAAGATGAGCTTGATCCATCACTACAAGATTTACCCAAAATACCGCGAATGACCCAAGTCAGTACAGATAAATAAGCAAACAGATTTTTAGGGCATTTAGGACGACCCAAATCGCTGAATTCTTTGTTGGACGGCCAACCTTGGTGATATTCATGTCAAACACATATGTTTTACCGCTGGTGGACATTTCTTTACTCTCCAGCCCTGAGCTTCAAGATCGACTCACGGTCGCACACGCTTTAGATCAGGCATGTAAAGATGTTGGTTTCTTATATTTAACGGGAAAACAATTTAACCCTGAATTATTTCAAAAGCTTTATAACACTGCCCAGCAATACTTTGCCCAAGATACTGCCATTAAGATGCAAAATTATATTGGCTTATCAGAAAATCATAGTGGTTATGTGCCAATCGGTGAAGAACGCTTTGTTGAAACAAGTTATGATCTCAAAGAGGCCTATGATGTCAACTATGATCACCAGAGCCAAGCAGATCGTCGCCCCTTGGTTGGCCCAACACAGTGGCCTGATGACCCGATATTTAAGCAGCAAGTCTCTGCCTATTATCAGCATATCAAAGCGGTTGGGCATGAAATTTTCCAAAGTTTTGCACTAGCACTTGGTCTAGATGAGCATTATTTTGATGCACATATTTCCAAAGCCCCCAGCCAACTTCGCCTGATTCATTATCCTTACCATCCTGAAATTCAGGATAAAGAAGGTATCGGTGCGCATACCGATTATGAATGTTTTACTTTGCTATTACCCACTGCGCCTGGACTACAAGTGCTTGATAAAACGGGGCAATGGATTGATATCCCCCTGCTTGAAAATACATTGGTCATGAATATTGGCGATATGATGGAAATTTTATCCAATGGTCGATATTTAGCAACCAAACATCGTGTTAAAAAAGTGGCTGAAGAACGCTATTCATTCCCGTTTTTCTTCTCTTGTGATTATGACTATGTAATTCAGCCTTTAATCAAAGATCAGCCTGCACAATATGCGCCTTTAAAAGGTGGTGAACATCTTTTTAATCAAACCGCACAAACCTTTCAATATCTCAAAGAAAAAGTGGCACGGGGCGAAATTCAACTTGAAAATGCCCGCCCGCTTTATTCATTTGGTTTAAGCCAAAATGAGGAGTCGAAATGAACTTATTAGACCTTTGTATGCAACTTAAACCAACAGATGATTCAACCTGCTTATTGCCCCAATATTTATTGGGTGCTTTTCGCCGTAAGAGCATTACCTTTGCCAATGGTTTAACCGATGAAAACACCCTCGTCTATTGGTTTCAATCCAAGACATTTACCATTGATTTACGCTTAAAAGATTCTCAATCAACACCCGTTTTAGAACGACAAGGTTGGGTTGGCGATACCCTTTGGGATGCTCAAAATCAATTGCTTTCATGGCATCTCAGCAGTAATTATCAAAATCATGTGCAATGGCCCGAACCCGCCAAATTGTATTCGATTGGCAATGCCATACTCGAGTTTTCACCGAGCCATGCTTATGTTGAGGATTGGCGTCAACAAGCGACGCGTGGCATTTATCTTGGCTTACGTTTATTTAAAATTGAAAATACTGAGTTAAATACCAGTTATCCTGCGGATGGCGGCTTGATCCTTTGTGATCATTTTATTGCCTTTGCCAAGTCTCGACATCCCGAAATACAACAGGTTTTTAAATCTGCTGAGACGTTAACAGACGCTATTTCAAAGCAACAGATCAGTCTAGAAGCTATCCAAGACTATGAAGTTTCGATCAGTTTTGATCAACAGATCATTGATCTTAGTACCATCACCAACAAAGTTGGAAGCAAGATTGATCTTGAAAACTTCCAACAGTTTGATCACAACACACTGCTACAACAGCGAATTATCGATGGTGAACTTTGCCGTTTATATTTCACACTCGATGTATTTCACCCAGATTTTTGTTTTACAACACTGACGGGCACTTCAACTGCTAGCAAAAGTTGGTTTGATCATGAAGAAAATCACCTTTTCCATCATGCAAAAATAGCCTTATAAGGAATATTTTCAAGCAATGTCTTTTTTATATTTAATCATTGCTATTGTGGCAGAAGTCATCGCGACCTCTGCCATGAAAGCCTCAGATGGTTTTAGTCAGTTGTCTGCATCGATCATCACCGTGATCGGATATGCGGTTGCCATTTATTTTTTATCACTGACCATGAAAACGATTCCTGTTGGTATTACTTATGCGCTTTGGTCGGGTGCAGGTATTATTTTAGTGTCTTTAGTCGGCTTTTTTTACTACAAACAACACTTAGATTTAGCTGCAATCATCGGTTTGGTATTTATGATTATTGGAATTTTAATTATTCATCTTTTTTCAAAAAGCACAGAAATATAATCAATAGATAATCCTCTTTTCATGTGATTGAAGTGATGCCCTTGTTAATTAATTTAAACTAACTTGCTAATTTCTTTATCAAATCTACTGAAGTGAAAATTTTAAGATTTGTTTAGTTTCTAATGCGGCTCTAGCATTCAAATCTGTTCAAAGTTTGTGACTAATCTCTATGCTCTATATAAAACTTTTGCAGCTAAAATAAAATAGCCCAAGACATGCTTAGGCTATTTTTCAAACTACCCGACTCTTTTAAAAACCGTTATTTCAACTCTTGTAACAATGTTGGATAAATCAGACCATCAACATTTTGTTCGGTTTTATAAATCCCATTTTCCACATTAAATTTATTGACGTGATACGACGAGCCATAGATCGAATCAAAGCCATTGCCTTTACTAAAGACTTTTTGATTGGCTTCTAAATCAAGCAAATGGGTACCATTCACCATTGTTTCGTATTGTTTTGGATCAACCCCAGAACGAATTGCCATAATTTTTACAGCATCTGCATGTGTCGCAGGATCATTGATGTATTTCACCGTCTTGTCCCACACTTGAAGGATCTTTTTCCATTCATCTTTATGTGCAGTTAAATGACTCATATTAACGGTCAGGGTGTCATAAATTAAACCGGGTTTATCCTTCGAGGTATAAATGATTTTTGATCCTGCAACCGCTTTCAATGCTTGACTGGCTACAGGTTGCCATACCGCAATCGCTGAAACATCGGGGCTGGATAGGACTTGCGGTAATTGATTGGTCGCAGAATTGACCAATTTGATTTCATTGATTGGGATTTTTTGATCTGACATTGCTGTTGCAAGGAGCAAGTGATCAACTAGACCTTTTTCAACGCCAACAGATTTACCTTTTAAATCCTGAATACTATTGATCCCATCTTTGGCAATAATCACATCATTGCCCGCAGAATAGTCCGTCGCCATAATCATCATGCCTTGGGTACCACCTGACGCCGTCACCAAGTTATCACCATTGGTGACAAATACTGCATCTAATTGATTGGCTGAAAAGGCTGAAAGTGATGCTGAATAATCAAACCATTTAAACTCAACATTGAGACCAGCTTCTTTTAGCCAGCCTTTTTCAATCGCAACCTGCCATGCCACAAAACCGGGCCAATCACTATAGCCAATGGTGATTGGTTTCGCATTTGCTGAAGCTTGAGTAGCTTCTTTCGCTTCTGGAATTTTTGCTGTGTTGTCACAACCAGCGAACAACATCGCAGACAATAGTGATACTGATAATAAAGATTTATGGATCATACAGAAACTCCCCCAGTTTTTTCGCCTTTAAATTGTGTATTGGTTTGATTTAGCGACTGTATATATGCACGCCATCCCCCAAAATGACTGATATCTATAGCGTCATTGATTGCATAGCCCTCGCAGATAAAACCTTTAACCCAACTACCATCTTCTAGTTGTAAATTACCAATTCCCAACGGCGCAGGAACCTCTGCAACGATTGCCCCAAAATTTGCCAATGGAATATCCCAAACCTCAACTTCAATAGACGTTCCTGTTGCATCAGATTGCAGACCGGGTTTTGCTGGACTGGTATTTTTTAAAGCAAATAATTTGTAATTTTTAGCGGTATAGGTTTTCTTCAATAAAGTCCCTTGGCGTGTAGTGAGCTGAAAATTAAGTGGCATCGCTGTTAAATGTGCGCCCACAACCGCTAACTTGACTGAATTTTTTGAAGTAATCTCAAGCATTTTTTGATAATGCTGCTGAGATTTCCCCAATGTAAGCGCAATCAGTGCTTGCCATTTTTGGGCAAAATTTGCCAAAGCTTGATCGTGCCAAGCAGGCGCGATAAAGGTCACTCCGCTGGGTAAACCATCTGCTCGAATTGTATTGGGCAATGCTATTGCAGCTAAATCGGCAAAATTAACAAAGTTGGTATAAGCCCCCATGTGTGAGTTCTTTATAATGGGATCAGCTTCAACATCAGCAATACGATAAATCGTGGGTGAGGTCGGTACCATCAATGCATCATAGCCTTGTAAAGCCAAATTAATTTTTCGAGCCAATACAGCGCGTTTATATTCAGCTTGAAGTGCATCGGTGGCGCTAAAGTTATCTGCTTGGGCAATGATTTCAGCGATAACAGGATGTGCTTGTTCACGTGTTACCACTTTTTCAACCGCTACAGTTCGTTCAGCAACCCAAGCCTCGTTATAGAGTGCTTTGGCAAGTGCATTGAAATCAGTAAAGTCAATGCTTTCAACTTCATAGCCGAGTGATCGAATTCTTTCTACAGCGATTGCGAAAGCTTTTTCAGTTTCGCTATCGCCATAAAACTCAAGCTGTGCGGGTATGGCAATTTTCCCTTTAGAAAACTGAGTCGGAACATTGGCGGGGTGAGTGCGTGAATATTCATCTGTTTCATCATAGCCTTGCATAACACTGGCAACCGTCCAAGCATCGTCACTGCTCAAAGCAAAGATAGAAATTACATCAATTGTTCTACAAGCAGGCATTAAGCCTGTGGTTGAAAACCAGCCTTTGGTCGGTTTAAGACCAACAATATTGTTATGCCCTGCTGGCACGCGACCCGAACCTGCTGTATCAGTCCCTAAGCTAAAGGGCACAGTACCATTTGCAACCGCAACCGATGAACCAGAGCTTGAACCACCGCTGATATATTCTGGATTAAAGCTATTTTTGACCGCGCCATAAGGTGAACGTACCCCGACCAATCCCGTTGCAAACTGGTCAAGGTTGGTTTTTCCAATTACCACAGCACCAGCTTTTTTTAACTTGGCAATCACCACTGCATCTATAGTTGCTAAATATTCAACGTCTTTACACGCGGCGGTGGTATGGAACCCTGCGACATCAATATTGTCTTTAACAGCAAATGGCACACCGTATAAAGGTAAATCAGCTATATCTTGCTGTTTTAACGCTTCGATTTGTGCCTGAATTTGCGTGGCAGATGCGATTTCAATCCAAGCATGATCGTCATTGTGAATGGTTTTAACATAATCGATTAAACCCTCAATCTTGATTTGCTGACTGGTATATGCCTTTTGCCAGTCTTGGATCGTCCATAAGTCTTGCATCACTCTACTCCCGATTTAATCATTTTGCAGAATTGGTGGCATCACAGCATCCATCAGCTCCAGATGCCCTTTGATCACACCCTTGAGTGCTGTAAATTGTTGGCTTATATGCCGAAGCTCAGAACTTGCCCCTTGCATCAGCATGACTTGTAAGATTTTTTGTTGATCAAGTTGAATATGCAGTGAACTGATCACTTGTGTTAAAAACTGTTGTTGTAAATCAATCAGTTGATTTCGAAGTGGCATTTGTCCTGCATCATAAAGAATGGTCAAAGTGCCGACCATGACTTCATTTGCCTGAGCCTGTTCCGCAATCAGGTGTTTATTAATCATGTCAACAATCGCTTGAGAGCGACTTTCGTAGTGCTGATCAACAATTTTCTGATCGAGTGCATTTAGCGTTGCTTCAGGTACAGTAATGCTGATTCGAGCCAACTTTTGTTTA
Organism: Acinetobacter sp. I-MWF; assembly: GCF_025433935.1. Lineage (NCBI taxonomy): Bacteria > Pseudomonadati > Pseudomonadota > Gammaproteobacteria > Moraxellales > Moraxellaceae > Acinetobacter > Acinetobacter sp. I-MWF. The sequence continues at coordinate 2,593,787 of NZ_JAMBAR010000001.1, forward strand.
GCCACAGACTTATCCTTTTAGCTTGTTGACAGAAGTGTTTTGTTTGATATACACGCCCGCACGTACACTGAATAAATCAACAAAAAATGCTTTAAGCGGATGTGTTTTTTTAACTGTTGTTTTGACCTGATTCATAGCACAACTCCATCTCAGTATTACCAAATTCAGTTTTTGTATTACTGATATAACAATGCAGAAAATGTGCCAGTTTTTAACCAAGTTTTTGCTGGTTTTAGCGTGTATTTATGGATGATTTTTGGGCAAAAATAAATTGAATGCACAAGCATAGCGCGAAGCGTTATATAGGTTTAACAGTAAAGTCTTTGCTATTTTAATTTTAATCGGCTAAGTCTTTATAACTTATGACACTTGATAGGATTATGGCTGTAAAGCAAATAGAAAAAAATAAATCTATATTTAAAACAGAAAAGGAGCATCATCACTGATGCTCCTGTGTTGATTTTTATCAGGCTACAGGTGCCAAGGTAAACAATACCTGTCCCGTCTTAACCGTCTGGCCTTTTTCAATGGTGATGGCTTCTACCTTCATCCGTTCAGGTGCAACAATCGGAATTTCAATTTTCATCGCTTCAATCACCGCAAGGGTTGCACCTTCTTCAACAATATCTCCAGAAGCACATTCGATTTTCCAAATTGAACCCGGCATATGGGATTCAACTGCACAACCACCTTCGGGAATACTGACCGCTTCACCATCCTCTACAGTATCTAAACTTTCAGATACATATTCTTGTAAACCTGCAGCATGCCAACGACGGCGCTCTGCTTCAAAATTGGCTTGTTGCGTCTGTTTAAAAGCCTGAATACTGTCCTGATTTGCAGCAAGGAAATCATTGTATTCTTTCAGATTGAGCACACCGTCTTCAATACGTAGTTGCAAACGCCCTGCTTTAAAATCTTCACGCATCTGTAGCAATTCTGCTTCTGAAACCTCATAAAATTTAACCTGATCAAAGAAGCGTAATAACCACGGCTTGCCTGCTTCAAAATTGGCATTTTTACGATAGCGACTCCACATTTGTGTAGTACGTCCCACAAATTGATAGCCTCCGGGACCTTCCATACCATAAACACACATATATGCTCCACCGATACCAACAGCATTTTCTGGTGTCCAAGTTCTTGCAGGGTTATATTTTGTTGTGACCAAACGCTGACGCGGATCAAGTGGTGTGGCAACCGGTGCACCTAAGTAGACATCACCCAATCCCATAACTAGATAATTGGCACTATAGACCACATCTTTTACCGCTTGCTTTGATGCTAGGCCATTGATACGACGAATAAACTCGATATTATCAGGGCACCACGGTGCATCAGGACGGACGATTTGTGTATAACGTTCAGTCGCCAATTGGGTTTGTGAATCTTCCCATGCCAGTGGTAAATACACGGTCCGTGAAGGCACTTGCATATTGTGTATATCAGGCAATTCCGCTTCCGCGTGTTGAAGTTTTTCCAATAGCTCAATTTGATCAATTTGAATTGAATCAAAATGAATTTGTAATGAACGAATCCCCGGAGTCAGATCAATAATTCCGTGGATATTCTGCTCTTTTACCCATTGCATCAAAGCATGAATACGGAAACGTAGATTTAAGTCTAAAACCAGATCACCATATTCAACTAATAAATAGCTATTCCCCGCAGGTCGATAAGTCACACTCGGTAAATCTGCTTGTGCTACGCTTGTGGCTAAAACAGCATTTTCTAATGTGTCATTTTCCGCGTGGAATACAGGATTAAAATTCACCGCATCTGTGTCAGAAGCAATAAGACTTTGATGATATGTTTGATCCAAGGATTTTGCTTGCGCATAACTAACAGGAATAAATTTAACTTTATCGCCTGCTTTAAGCTGACCAATTTTCCAAAGTTCAGAATGAATTACCACTGCTGGACAAACAAAACCACCTAAGCTTGGACCATCAGGCCCTAAGATGATCGGCATGTCGCCTGTAAAATCAATCGCACCAATTGCATAAGCATTGTCATGAATATTTGATGGATGTAAACCTGCTTCACCGCCATCTTCACGTGCCCACTCAGGTTTTGGGCCAATTAAACGGATACCGGTACGACTGGAATTATAGTGAATCTCAAACTGGTTGCTAAAGAATCTATCAATATCGTTTTTGGTAAAGAAATCTGGTGCGCCATGCGGACCATACATCACCGCAATTTCCCAATGACGCGCAAATTTAGGGATTTGATCTGCGGCTAAACTTTTGCTTTGATCAGATGAATATTCAGTAATCGCAAGCATATCCCCAATTAATAAATTACGCCCTGCATGCCCACCAAACTGCCCCAGAGTAAAGGTTGCTTTTGATCCTAAATATTCGGGAACATGGAAGCCACCCTTGATTCCAATATAGCTTCGGCATCCAGTGCTCATTGTTCCACACTTTAGCACCTGACCTTTTTTAACATTCACGGTTTGCCACATTGGAACCAGTACGCCATCCAGTTTAGATGGCATGTCACCGCCAGTAATCACAATTTGACTATCACAATGAAACTTTAAACTTGGCCCTTGTAAAGTACATTCCAACCCAGAAGTATTATATGGATTGCCTAAAAGTTGGTTGGCGACATTTAAACTTAAAGGATCAATTGCACCGGATGGTGGTACACCCACATCCCAATATCCTAAACGACCAGTAATATCCTGAATTGCGGTTTGAATGCCTGATTGTAAAACCTCAATTTTTTGGGTTTTCCATACAAAGCTATTTAAGAAGCGTGTGGTTTGTGTCCCTGAATTAAACACCTCACCCACAATAATATTTTGTAGGTATTCCAGATTGGTTTCGATTCCTGCAATCTGTGTATCTGCCAGACTAGATTGCATGGCTTGGATCGCTGCATCTCGATCTGACGCCGTCACAATGATTTTGGCAAGCATAGGATCATAAAATGAAGATACATTTGAACCGGTTTCGACCCATGTTTCGACCCGTGCATTTTGATCAAATTGCACATAGGTCAGTAAGCCTGCACTGGGTTGAAATTGTTTAATCGGATCTTCCGCATATAAACGAACTTGAATCGAATGTCCTTTTGACGCTAATTTTTCAGTGGGTGCTGTCCAATCGCCACTGGCCAAAGTCACCATCCATTCAACCAGATCTACAGCATAGACTTGTTCCGTCACACCATGCTCAACTTGCAGACGCGTATTCACCTCTAAGAAATAGAACTGCTCGGTTTCAGTATCCATCACAAACTCAACCGTACCTGCTGAACGATAATTCACAGATTGCATAAGTTGAATTGCAACAGTTTGAATATAGTCACGTTGCTCATCGGTTAAATGCGGTGCGGGTGTTTCCTCTATGACTTTTTGATTACGACGTTGTACAGAACAGTCGCGTTCTCCTAAAGCCAACACCTGCCCTTTTCCATCACCAAAAATTTGTACTTCAATATGTCGAGCATGCTGCACAAATTTTTCTAAGTACAAACCTGCATCTTTAAAGTTGGCTTGGGCCAAATACGAAACGGTTTGATAAGCGTCTTTGAGTTCAGCTTCATCCCAAACCAAACGCATACCGATACCACCACCACCCGCGGTACTTTTTAACATCACAGGATAGCCAATACGTGCTGCTTCGCTGATTGCTTCTGGTTCACCTGAAAGCAAAGAACTCCCCGGCAACAGTGGCACTTGGCTTTTAATCGCCAGTTCGCGCGCCGTATGTTTTAGACCAAAATCCAGCATTTGGCTTGAGGTTGGCCCAATAAAGGCAATACCCTGATTTTCACATAGGTCACAAAATTCCGCATTTTCAGACAAAAAACCATAACCCGGATGGATTGCTTCAGCGCCAGTTTGCTTGGCAATTTCTAGAATTTTTTCAATATTTAAATAACTTTGTTGTGCTGGTGCAGCACCAATACAAAATGCCTCGTCGGCTAAAGTCACATGTAAAGAATCCTGATCAGCTTCTGAATAAACAGCAACGGAAGCGATGCCAAGTTTTTTAAGTGTACGAATCACACGACAAGCGATTGCACCACGATTGGCAATAAGAACTTTATTAAACATATTTATGCTCCCATACCATTGTGTACCAGCAATTGAATTTTCGTTGGGTTATAGCCATTACATGGGTTATTTAATTGCGGGCAATTTGAAATCAGTACGATCAAATCCATCTCTGCTTGAATTTCCACATATTTTCCAGCGGCAGAAATACCATCAGCAAAGGTTAAATGGCCGTCCGAGCTGACAGGCACATTCATAAAGAAATTAATATTGGGGCCGATGTGCCGAACGTTTAACTGATGTTTTTGTGCAATCGGATGCTTGGCTAATGCATACATAAAATTATTACGGCAACTGTGCATTGGATAGGTGTCATGTGCATAGCGAACCGTATTACTTTCACATGAACAGGCACCGCCTAAGGTGTCATGACGACCGCAGTTATCATCGACAATCACCGCAATTGCACGGCCTAAATTACTGTATAAGGTTGTCCCTTTTTCAAGGTAAACATGTTGATTAATAGCCAAAGTATCCGTTGCGCTATAACGTTCTGCTGGGTTTTCTGCTGAAATAAATAAGGTATCGACGGCTTGATTGCCTTCTAAATCAACAATACGGAAATATTGGCCTTTTTTTACTTCACCCATCCATGCTTCACCCGCAGGACAAATTTCATTTAACAAGGCTTGATCTAAAATAGGTTTTTCGATTGAAGTTAAAATGCTCATGCTGATTGTCCTTAAATGCGTGTGTTGTGAGATGAACTCAGCGCGTAATAACGCTGGTTATTGTCAAATGCACGTTGATTTTGCGGACATGAGTCTCGACAAATATCCTTTTCTGTTAAGGGCAATGCGCTAAAAAGACCCATTTCTATATCAGCGGGGGCATATTGCGCTGAATGATCTAAGCCATGCGGTGCAGCAGATAAGAATACAAAGCAATCCATTTCAAAACGCAGCTCAATGATTTGCCCAGTATTGTCTGAGCCAACATAAGACAATGCACCCGCATCATCTGGGGTCACTTTTGAAAATAAATTCACTGTTGCGCTGAGGTCGATTTGCCCAAGTGAATATTTGCTCATTTCAATCAGCAAACCATCTAGACCATTTTGAATCATTTGATTTCGGGCATCTTGGAATGTCTTTATTCCAAAAGTAGCTTGGATTTGTTCTGGACGACTTGGACCACACAAAGCGTCATTCCAGCCATGATCATCATGAATAATTGAGGCCATAACCCGTCCCAAATCGGAATACAACACATGACCTTGAGTTAAAAAAGCAGTATGTTGCCCTTTTAAACTATCTGGCATATTAAAACGCTCAAGTCTGTCATGGGCATTCACGCAAAATAAAGAGACATTGGCATCGGCAGATAAAGCTTTAAATTGAAGTACGCTTCCTTTGGGAATGCGACCTGACCAGTGATGTCCACCGGGTAATTTTTCAGACCAAATGACCTGTTGATCATGATAATTTGTCGTATGCATAGCCACTCCTGTTCGGATAGTTTATTGACTTCCTCCCGGGCTTTTATCCCTCCGTGTAGTTCTTTCGAACCGCGAACTCTCGGTCCAGACATACTCTTTTAGACAAGTATCGGAACCCTAGATCACTTTTTATAATTTTATTTGATGCAAAGGATGTGCCAATTGAGTATTACGTTTCTAGGCTTTAGTAATACTAATTTTGTGCGATAAGAGTGCATTTCAGGTCATAGAAAGCAAAAATGAGTTATTAATGAGCTAAAAAATGGCAAAGGTGTTAAATAAAAACCCGTTCTAAATAAAACGGTCTCTAATTGAAAGCCATCTCTAATAAAATTCTTTTAAAAAAACGTGTCATAGAAACAACACGGCGCAAAAATATTTAAGCTCGTCGATTGGTTGACTTAGGGCATGGCAAACCTTGCGCTGCAAACAAAGCCAAGCTTTGTTTTTGCTCATATTCTGCTTAAGAAGATAATTCAGGGATATAGCGGAAACACCCGATAAAAAACACGCGCTCATTCAGGCCAAAACCAACCTGAGTCAGCGCGTGTTAAAATGATTCATCGTACTCAGCAAGTAGGTGCTACAGGATGGCTCATTAATAATACATTTTAGTAATACGTTGCTCTTTTTTTCGAGAATTTATCCAATTGCTTGAGAAAGCCATCAAAATAATCTTTTTCTTTTTCTTCTACACGATAACCTGCATATAAGGTTCGACGTAAACCTTCAGGCGCGACACAATCTAAACGGCGAGAAACCACCCAGCCCTTTTGCTCATATTCATTGACCACCCAATCAGGCAGTGCTGCGATACCATGACCACTTGCCACAAGTTGAATCAACATTTGAGTTAAGTCTGTGGTGCGAATATGTTTTGGCTGAATATTGGCAGGAATAAATAATCTCGACATGATATCCAGTCGATGCTTATCCACTGGATAGGTCACCAAGGTTTCTTCCGCCAACTCTTGCACCGTAATTTCTTTCATTCGCGCCAAAGGATGCGTGATTGAGAGCACCAATCTCGATTCATATTCAAAAATTGGAAAATACTCTACCCCTTTTAACGCAATTGGATCTGCTGTAATTAACAGATCAAACTCACCAGTTTGTAATAACTCATGCGGATTGGCTTCAAATCCTGAGGCAAAATCTAAATCTACATCTGGGTATTGTTGACGATACTGGTTTAGCAATGGCATAAGCCAATCAAAACAACTGTGGCATTCAGAAGAGAAAACGATTCGTCCCGTTTGCCCATGCACAATACGGGTAATATCAGACTGGGCAATTTGCACTTGTGGCAAAATATCATCAGCAAGTTTCAGTAATCGTTGACCAACATTAGAAAAACTCACTGGACGTGAGCGACGATTCACCACTTCGACACCAAACCATTGATCTAACTCTCGAAGCTGGTGTGATAAAGCAGAAGGTGTTAAACACAAATCTCCTGCTGCTGCAACCAATGAACCATGTTCACGTAAAGCAGTGAGTGTTTTTAGATGTCGAAGTTCTAACATTCCGTCATTACCAAATTAATATGTTAAAGGTGATCTGGCTATAGCATAACGGATTGATGGCGTTTATGTTTAATTATTTTCACTTAAATTTAAAATTTGTTATTTTTATTCATTTTTAAATAATAAGCAAAACATTGAAGATGCTCTTACTCATCCATACAATTAAATCACTCCATTATTGAATGAACGAAATCTGGCGATTTAAAATATCATCCTTAAAAACTTTCAGCATAGACTGAAAACATTTCAGTGAATTCAAACACCACAAGACGTTAAAACTTTTACAATAGAAGATTATTCATTTTTTATATTGTTTAGCATGACTCTGGAACGCCAAAAGCTCACACTCCCCCAAGGCCACGACAAATTGTTGCTGCATTCATGTTGCGCGCCGTGCTCAGGTGAAGTCATGGAAACCTTAATTGAATCAGGCATCGACTTTTCAATTTTTTTCTATAATCCAAATATTCATCCAGTCAAAGAATATTTAATTCGCAAAGAAGAAAATATTCGCTTTGCTGAGAAGCATAATATTCCATTTATTGACTGTGACTACGATACAGACAATTGGTTTGAACGTGCCAAAGGTATGGAAAATGAGCCTGAAAAAGGCATCCGTTGTACCATGTGTTTTGATATGCGTTTTGAAAGAACCGCACTCTACGCACACGAACATGGATTTAGTTTAATCAGCAGCTCATTGGGCATATCGCGTTGGAAAGATATGCAACAAATTAACGGCTGTGGAATCCGGGCTGCTGCACATTATCCACAAATTGAATATTGGGATTATAACTGGCGCAAAAGCGGCGGTGCACATCGTATGATCGAAATCAGCAAACGTGAAGAATTTTACCAACAAGAATACTGTGGCTGTGTTTATTCACTGCGAGATACCAATCGCTGGCGCATGAAAAATGGTCGTGACCGGATCAAATTAGGTGAAAAGTTTTATACCAATGTGATGGACGAGGAAAGTTAATTTATCCAGACACCTCCCCTTATCACTGCTTCACATACCAGTTTTTCCAAGAGCTGGTTCCACGTATTTCTATCGGTACAGTTGGAATCAGCTGCTTTTTTAATACCTGAATTTGATCGACCTCTTCAGCCAATCGAGCTTTGACAGAGTGTATACACTCTCGATCCCCAAACTCACAACGGTCTAAATGTGTGCCACCGCATGGCCCATTTGCCAGACCTTTGGGGCAAGTTTCAGGGCAAATATATAAGGTTTCAGCCAGCCTACACTGGCCACAACTCTCACACCCGACAATAAAATGTTTACTCAAATATTCCGCTTGTAACAGCAATTTTGCTGCAAGGGCTTTATTCCAAAAACCCGCACTAAAAATATAAGCACCCAGCCCTTTAACCAAATTGGAATTAAACATGGTACTGTGAATGGTATCTAAAAATTGATATTTCACTTTCTGATGCAAATTACTCAGCTTAGGCTTTTTTACAACAGCTGGACGTAATTCATTGCCAGTTTTAAGCTGCCATAATTGATCCCATAATTGTTGACATTGTTTAAGATCAAGATGTCGATACTGTTCAATATAACCCGTTAAAATCGCTTGCTCATCGGCTTTATGGCACGCAGAAAGATGCACGCCAGCATAACCAATATGCTGACAAATCAATATTTGTAAAGCACAACGTAAATAAGTATTTTCAGTTTGATCAGAATCATGTTCCTGAGCCAACACTTCAAGCATATGTGGTGTAATCACAATACCTGCAACATTATGTTTCAGCATAAATTTCGCACGTGCTAAAGTCAACGGCATCACACAAGCAAGAATTTTTTGTGTATAGTTTTCTTCAATTAAAAACTCATGCGCTTGTTTAAGTGCAACGAGGTCAAAGCCCAACTGGGTAATAATATAATCAGCACCTGCTTGTAGTTTTTTATGTAATTTTAAATACTGCGCTTGTTTTTCTGCTTGACTATATTTAAACGGATTCAAGGCAACGCCAATATGAAAACCACCTTGTTGTTTGGCAGCGATGACCGCATTCACCGATTCCAAATAGCGTGTTCGAGCATGGCTACCTTGTCCATCATGATGTTGTTTTAACTTATCGCCAGTCAGTAACAATAAATTTTGCTGTCCGTGTTGTTTGGCTTGCGTTAAAAACAGATTGAAATCATGAATATCTCGGCCTTTACCTGCATAGTGCAATACTTTTTCAATCTGCTGCGGATAAGATTGTGCGGCGATTAAGGGTGCAATATCTTCATCTGAACGTACTCGATCTGACAAAGTCATACATACAGGAAAGCCCGCCAGTTGTGTTGCTACAGGCAATAGCTCTTGCTTTGAAGGCAAATATTCCACCAAACAACAAAATTGGTTTTGAGCAAAGTATTGGGAAAGCTGAGACATAAAAAAATTTAGATAAATACAGCAAAATAAATAGGCCTGGATTATAGAATGTTTTAAATCGAATTGCTGTAATTGTAAAATGCTTTTCAAGCAGATCTCTGCATAATAGACATCATTCACTGCATCTTAATTTAAGCTTTTTAATCACTTCTCTGTAGGAGCAATGGTTTTTATTACGATGGTAGAAATTAGACATAGTATGATTCTAAATTGAATATCTTAAGGTTTTCACTCAATTCGCTAATATTCTAATAAATCTAAGTATGTCTCGTTCTAAGTATTTTGATCTTAAAAAAATGGGTATTGTCCTCAATACCCATAAAACTTATGTCTTAGCATTAAATTCAAATAGTGAAAACTATATCTAAACTAAGCTGCTGTTAATATTTAAATTTCACATTCAGACGAACCATCATAGGATCTCCCCAATTAACCAATTGCGCATTTGGTGTGGTCCCTGCCAGATACTCTCTATCAAATAAGTTTTTAATCGTTAAACCCGCACCCCAATTCTTGGCTTCATAACCCGCATTTACATCAAATAAGGCATAACTTGGTAAGTAGACAAAATCTGTATTACGTTGCGCTGTTCGAGAACCTTGATAACGAATCCCTGCACCAATATTCCAACCTAATTTATCTGGGCTAAAATAGTACTGGGTGGATAATGAACTGGCATTTTTAGGTACATGATTGGTCCGTTTACCAATATCACTGGCAATCACACTTTCAGTGACTTTTGCTGTTGGGATATAGCTATAGGTTGCTGTTGCATTCCATTGATCAGTTAATTCCGCTGCTATTTCTGCTTCAAAACCTTTGGTAACTTGTTCACCTGTTTGGATTGAGAATTTCTGAGAGATATCTGTTTCAGTCACATTTTTACGGGTCAGATCATAATAGGCAATATAGCCTTGTAGACGCTGATCCAGTGCTTGTAACTTGACCCCGACTTCGGCTTGTTTACCCTCTTCAGGATTCAGCAATTGGCCATTTTCACCAGCATCTGTTACAGGCATAAATGAGGTTGAATAACTGATATATGGTGCAAACATATCATTGATACGGTACATCACCGATCCACTGCCCGTAAAAGCATTGTCAGAGTTTTTGCTGTTACTATTTTTTAATACATCGTCAATTTCAACCTGAGTCCAGTCATGTCGACCAGACAATCCGATAATCCAGTGATCATCCACTTTAATTGTATTGCGTAGATAGAGACCCGTAAATTGGCTATAGGTTAATTGTTGTGTTGGCGTCCCCAGTTTGGTACTGGTGATTCCATAGACTGGATGGTCAGCATTAAAAGAATTGATGGTATCGTTTCTACGATAGTAATCACTACGCTCTCGCATCATATCGACACCCACCATCACATCGTAGTTGATCTTTCCAAAATCAAAATTACGTTGCAGGTTGCTGTCCAAGGTGTAGTTGGTATCTTGTTTATCTTGATTATTTACAGAACGTTTAATGATTGGCAATGTATTTGTACCTGATGCCAATATCGGATTGCCTTGGGTATCAGTTTTGGTAACCGCAAAGTTTTGTTTAAACACCCAAGCATTATCAAAGTAGTGCGCATAATTTGCACCAAGACGATAAACATCGACGTCATAACCATGATCAGGTTCACCAAAGAATAGACTTGAAGGGTATTTTTTATAATCGCCTTTACTAAAAGGAATGCCCTGTTGACGGATGTATTCACGGTGTTGATAGCTGGCAATGACGGATAAATCATCTTTATCACCTAGATCAAAATTGTAAGATGGAGCAATATATTGATTTTTAAAATAAACATGGTCAGTCGGGTCATCTTGATCAGAGACCCGTCCTACAATACGAAAAGCGCCTTTTGCACGATTATCAGGGGCATAATTTAGGTCAAATGTACCTTCTTTTAAACCATAGCTTCCATAACTTAATGTGCCTTTGTAAGCGGTTTCTGCTTGTGGGCGCTTGGTGGTTAAATTGACTAGGCCGCCTGGCAGCGCCAAACCGAAACCAACTGAGGTGGGACCTTTGACTACTTCAATAGACTCTAAGCCTGAAATATCTTCCGCTCTTAAAACATTATCCGATGCTTGGATACGCAACCCATCAATATAAGTTTGTGAACTGGATATTTGTCCGCGAATAATAAAGTCATCCCAGCCTCTTCGTCCATATTGACCAGAGGTCACGCCTGCCACACCTTCTAAGGCTTCTGCTACTGTTTTTGCTTGCTTTTGTTCAATTTGCTGATTGGTGATCGCACTAATCGACTGAGCTGTTTCAAATAAAGGCGCTTTAGATCGCAATACCGCACTTGCTGTTTTTGCTGCATAGGCTTTTTTATCACTGTCTGCTTGTACGATAATCGTTGGCAATTTATTGCTTACAGCATTTTGCGTTATATCTGATTCTGACTCAGCATGAGCGGTGGATAACATGATGGCAAAAACTGAAAATGCGAGGGAGGATTTATTAAACTGCATTAAACAATGACCTAAAAACTTGAAGCTTAATTATAATCATTTTCATTTATATTTATCACTATTTTTTTACGCTTTCCTTTTAATGATATAAGTTTGAAAAGAAACACTCTTTAAATAAAACGTGCTTTTTCTAATAATTCGACTGTATCAATCACATCACTGATAAGTTAGGCTTATTTTTTATAACGATTGGTCAAAAACAATAATGTATTTTATTTGGATGTTTTATTTTGCAGATGACTCATATATTGAGTCGGGCTTAAACCCAAAACGCGATGAAACATGGTGGTGAATGCAGCAGGATTTTTAAAGCCAAAATCATAAGCAATGTGCTGTATCGGCTGGTTTTGAATTAATTTTTCCAGACTTAACAATACACAAGCATGTTGTCGCCATTTTGAAAAAGACATCCCAACTTCACTTTTAAACAACCGACTAAAATGCCGCTCGCTGATATAAAGTTGTGTCGAAATTTCTTCGGGTGATAAATGAATATTGGGCTGCTTTAAGAACCTTTGGCAAATGTCTAAAATGGCTTTATTTTCTGGCAAAGGTAAATGCAGTTCAATTTTTTCAGAAATGGCTAGCTCAGTTAAAATCAATTCTTGAATCAGCTCATCATGTCTAGAAAGCGGTTCATTTAATGCTGGTGCTTTTAAAAGTAATTGTCGAAGCAAAGGCGAAATTGACAGCACTTCGCAACATTCAATCTGCCTCGGGACATCTTCAGGAAGGATATACAAACTACAGGTTTTAACATTAAACAAAGTCAGTTGATGCGGAACTTGCGGTGGAATCCAAACCGCCCTTTCAGGAGGAATGATCCAGTTTCCTTGTGGTGTTTCTACATGCATCACACCCTGAGCTGCATAGAGTAATTGTGCTCGTTTATGGCTGTGCATCTTCAACACATAATACTCAGCGTACTGCGTTTCTATCGCAATCATTTTATGTTTTAAATGCTCAACACTATGAATCGAGATTTGTTTCATACCCGTGTCTGATTTGAGTAATTAAATGCGGAATATAACAAATTTTACCGATCGAGAAGTCCTTAAACTGGTATTTATTTTCAAAGATCTCTGTGTATGGAACTCTATCTTATTTTATTGGTTGCAGGATTTGTCAGTGGCATACTCACCATATTATTTGGTTTTGCCGGTGGCTTTGTTGTTGTTCCTTTGGTTTATTCGACAATTCGTATGCAATATCCTATTCATTCTACCGCCTATGATTTAGCGTTTAAAAGTGCAGTTGCCACCTCATTATTGTTGATGGTGATCAACTCTGGATTGGCAACTTATCAGCAATATAAACAGCGAAAAATACACAAACAATACCTCTTCCCAATCGCATATTGGATAGGCGCTGGCGCAATTTTAGGCACTCTACTCGCCCTAAATATTTCATCACACCTATTAAAATGGGCTTTTGCGCTCTATTTGTGTATAACAATTTTAGATTGTATGATTCGTCAATTTAAACAGCCCCACTCAAATCCTCAATCCGTAAGATTACTCACCAAAACAGAACAAGGCCTAGGCGGCATCTTTATCGGCGGAATTGCATCAGCATTGGGTGTCGGAGGCAGTGTAATGACTGTCCCCCTGTTCCGGCGCTGTGGTTTGGATATGTCTTCAGCCGTTGCCCTTGCCAACCCTTTGAGTATGCCGGTTGCGATTGCAGGTTGTATCACCTTGATCATTGGGCAAATTATCCAACCACAACATCTAGGCTCGCATTTTATTGGCTATTTTTACTACCCTGCTTTAATTGCGTTAATTATAGGCGGCTTTTTAGGTATGAAATTGGCAATACAATGGACCGGAAAATTATCTAATCAAATGCATGAGCGTGGTTATATCCTATTACTCACGTTGGTTTTAATCAGTATTTTATTTCAATAATGGAGACAGGTGGCATACAGACTTGAGGCTTATGTCTTGCGCCCAAATGTTTTGGAGCTAGTGGGCGATATAACAGATGCACAGCCAAGAAAAATGATTCAAATGAACAGATCTTGCATTGCCTAGAAATGAACAGTTAATCACCCCCTAATACATATAAATTAATCTGCGGTTTTGTTTGTATTGTTTAATCATACATGGTGGTTCTATCGTGTGGCGACATGGATGTCGCCGTTGAGTGGGGGGTTATAGGACGTACCCCTCGCTCAAAATGAGCAAAAACAAAGCACTGCTTTGTTTGCAGCGCAAGGTTTGGCATCCCCTACGAAAAATGGGCATTGCCTACACAAAGCTATTTAAACTTTGAATGTAAGGTGTGGCATTGCAAGCTTTATAATCATACAAATCCATTTTTATAGAACGCTGATACTTTTAAATTTGATCTATGGCTTAATCAAGTAACATTTAAAAAAACGCTAGCTAATTTTAAACATGACTATCCGTGAAGAAGTTTTGAGTTTTGGCACAATTGACATTAGTGTCGTTAACATTAGCCCCATTCGACGCCAGCCATTAAATTGATTAAACAAATAAGTCCGCACATGTTTAAGTTTGGGATGCCATATTTCAATGTCTTTTTCATCATCCAAACCAAACTTAAATGTGGCTTTGGTTTTACTCACAGTATCGTGTAAAGCAGACTTAGTACTCATCCAAGCATTGAGCATGTCAAAATGAATTTCAGCACCTGAAAACCGCTCGGCTAAAGCGGTTAACACCTGTTGATTTTGAGCTTGATTGAAGTACATCAATACCCCTTCGATCACAAACATAAAATGACCATTGGGATGCGTTTCTTTTAATTGATCCATCCACGTGGTCGATAACATTGAACTTGCAATAAAGTGTTCATTTTTATGCGCGGGTATCAGTTGCTGACGTTGTTCAATCACTTCTGCAATATCCAATTGATAAAACTCAGCATGTTCAGCACTTTTACCGATACGTTGTATACGGCTATCTAAACCACAGCCTACAAATACAATAATCGGCTGATGATTAAGATAATGATGAAGCTGAATAAAGTCTTTAACCTTCTGATCAAAATGTGTTGAACGCAATGCAACTCCAACCGACGTGGCTTTCTTGTTTTTATATTTTGAAAAATCATAATCAATTTTTTCCACCAACTCACAGGCTGTTTGATCATTGATTAAGGGATTTTTTTTCTGCGTTTCAACGGATTTGGCATATAAGGTAATCAGTAGCGTGTCGGCAATCTCATCTTGCAAGTTAAGCGATATTTTTTTCATTACGCATTCCTCATGTCATTTAGATTTATTTTTTGCAAATAATGCTTTGGGTGATTTGCCATAAAAACGAGTAAACGCAACTGTAAAATTATTGGGATATTGATAGCCCACCTGCCACGCCACTTGAGCCACGTGTAAACCTGACTCAAGTAAGCTATGGGCTTTTCTCATCCTCAACTGCAATAAATATTCAGTCGGACTGACCCCATAAAGCTTGGTAAAACAGGCTTTGAATTTATATACATTCATACCGATCACACTGGCGATATACTGCATCGTCAATGCTTGATCTAATTGATTGATCATTAAAGCTTTGGCTTTTTCCAAATTTTGCACATCCTGCATACTCAAGTTTGCAGATGAGACTGCTGATTCATCAGGCGCAATGAACGGCAACTGTTCTGATAACAAACTCAGTGCATGAATATGTTGTTGTAAGCGATGTTGTGGTTGGTTGTTGCGCTGTACGAGAGAATGCGCCAATGCACAAGCATGGACTTTACAGGTCCTTGAAACAGGCTGAAAAGCGATTGGGTTGATATGGTTTGGGAGAAATAATGCCTTGAGCTGTTGTGAGCTTAGATATTTACTCAAAAATTCCGAAGTCATAATCAAGCGAAGCTGAGAAACCGTCTGTTGTTTTTGATAGTGACGTATTCCTTCAATGGATGGAAAAGTGTTGATACTGATATGCTCCGCTTTAAAACTGAGCTGCTCTGCATTTTTACTCTGATATTTTGAGCACCCTTGTAATCCAACCGTCAATACCATCACGGGGTTTGGGTGTGTTGCTTGGGTTTCTTCTTCTAATGCATATTGAGGGCAATAATGTAATTGGTTAATCAACAATCCATCTTCAATCTGTAAAGTGTCTGCATAGCAATAACCAAAATCTTCAGGCAAGCCAATACATTGTTGCCGTGAAGAGATCTCTTGAACCGAACGCGCTACATCAACCCGCACACGATGATGTAATTGTGTCATCACTCAATACTCCATCTAGCTGAAAACATCACTTCGCATAGTATTTTCTATAATCCGCATATAATAAATAATAATCATTCTCATTTATTGAGTCATCATATCGTATCTTTGGATCGAATGTCTAGACTGAATGTTCTCGGGATTCCATATGCAATTTTAAAAGGTGATTTTAATGAATCTTTCTCTAAATCAGGCTGTACACATACTGACTCAACCTCATCCTTTACATTCCATTTGGCAAATTTACCTGTCACAAATACAGGCACAAGCCTTAGATTTTTCAATTGAAAAAAAACTCTTTGCATCATTATTTCAATTTGAAGATGCCACGGTATTGGCAGATAAACATGCTTTGCATCCTCAAAATACCGATTATCTGTTACAGCTCTTGGCAAGTTTACAGCTGTTAGATACCCAGTTTGACCCAACCAGACAGGCTATGCTTTATCGTATTAAACCAGCACTTAAAGACTACTTTGATCCGATATCAGATCAGTATTGCGCTGATGCTCTGTTATATCGGCAACAAGTGATTCAGTCTGTTGCTGGTCAACTTTCTGTGTCTTTTTCTCGTGATTTTCAAGCCCAATCTCGAACACCAGAAACGATCGGATCTGCATGGGCACAAGCAGCTCAAATACAAATTGCCCAAGAACAAAACGCTGTCACAGTTCACATTGCAGATGTGCTTTCTGACGTAGTCCGTGAATTTAAAACAGCAAGACATTTTCTTGATGTCGGTGCTGGCGCTGGACGGATTGCAATGCATTTGGCTGAAAAGTTTACTCAACTTGAATGCACCCTTTTAGAACTTCCGCATGTCATCGAGGCAATTCGTCCCACTTTAGCAAACCATCCAGCACACCAACGCTTACATTGTTTAGCTGCTGACTTGCAAAGCTTAGACTTTCAAACTCTGGACTTTCAAACTTTAAAACCTCAACCTCAATACGACATTATTTGGTGTTCTTCTGTACTACATTTTGTTGGTGACTATGCTTTAATTTTACAAAGACTGCTTACAGCTCTATCACCCAATGGTGTATTGATTTGTTGTCATGCAGAAATTGACCCATCTCAATATGATGCAGGCATTCAAAGCTATTATCTCAATATGCGTATGCAAGGCAATTACGTTCCACAAAAGGACGATATTTATCGCAGCTTAAAACAACTGAGTTGTCAGCACATTGAAACGATCGAGAATGTGCAATTTCCTATTGCCCCAGTTGATGTGCTGATTGCACGGAAATAGGTTATGAATAAGCAGGAATCGTTATGGCAATTTGCTTTTTTGACTGGATAATTTTTTACTGGTAGCCCTATACAGTCATTTAATTTTGGACAAAGTTCATTGTTGTTCTAACTTTATACTTGCCTTTCACTCTTAAGTTATCAATGATTTCTAAATGAGGTTTTAAGCATGAGCGACCCCATGAGATTTTAAATAATACTCTGCACCACGAATGTTTTGATGATGAGTTTGGGGTTGATTTATCTCATTTGGCGTACCGAAAACTCTAGGCAGTCAACTTGGAAAAGCTTTCTGCCCTTTGATATTAGTACCTATAAATTCTTCGAACCATAGATTCACATCCCACTAAAAACAATGGGGACATAAGTAAAAATATTTGCAAAGATAATAGATGGTATTGAATTTTTGATTTCATGTTTAGATGCCTTTTATGCAAGTTCAGTTTCATAATTTTGTGAAGATCCAGAGTTTTCTTTCTTGGTGGTGTTAAGCAAAACCTTAGCAATACAATACAAAGTATTTTGTTGAACATCGATATGGTTATAGCTATCTGCATGAGAATAACCATTTATAGCAAATGTTTGTTTTAACTTGACACCTTTACGCTCCCTTGTTACATCTTTGGCAGATTCACTACAAACAGTTCCATCGCCATTAGATGTAGGTTTAACGGCAATATTAAAGCAAATTTTTTTACTAAAATTACCATTTATATCATTCTTGCCATCACTAATATAACGCTTACCATCCTTACTAAATAACCACTTATAATTTTTGTTAACTGGTGGCTTGGTTGAATTTTTCCCTTCAGCTATAGGTGTGAAATGTTTTTTACCCTCAGGAATCGGGTCATTTGTACCATTGAATAATAAAAGATCATTTTCACTATTTACATTCATTCGAGTCTCAGAAGTCCATGTCACCTCACTAAATGCTTTGAAGTTTTCATCATTTCCATAATGAGCATAACAATTTTCGTGATAAGAATCTGAAATAACCTCATGGAAACGCTTGACTTTCAAAATATTATCTTCATAAAAAGAAAAAACATCTGATTTATTCTCAATTGCCATTCTTTCTCCTAGCATATTAGCTGGATCAAGCCCATCTTCATTGATCATTCGCCACCAAACATCACGGTTCATGTAAATTTCATTATACGGATCGGTGGTTTTTGGTACATTTGCCAAAATAGTATTACCAACTAAATTTTGCGTTTTCATTCTCAACCATTCAGTTCCACCTTGATCGTTTCTAAAATTACCAAAAGGCAATAATTCTAGCGCACCGGGAGCATTCCCAAGAACAGACATCAATCGTGCTGAGTTATGGCCAAAAATTAAAGCACTAATTGAGTCGATTATGCTTCCTGTAGTAGCTTTACCATCCCATCCATTTGATAGACGTTGATAAACCGCTGGAGCACCTGAAGCAGGCATAACACCATGAACTACACCAAGAATATCTGAATTGATTTCTTTTTGAATCAGAGAGCGTGTTACAAGCCCCCCCATACTATGAGTAACAATGATGAATTTCTTAAATTCGGCACAAGGATATTCTTTCATTGCTTGTGGTTTGACTTTATTAATTAATCTTTTTTGAACATCAATAGCGGAATCCTCATTAGATTGGAGCCAATTATATCCAAGCGCAAAAACAGGAAATGCATAATCTGCCAGCTCACTATGCATTTCTCTAGATAGCAATTCTAAATTTGAATCGGAACCCCATTTTTTACTTAAATTAGCACCTTTTGTATTATCAGCTTCTTCACCAACCTGGGTGAATAATTTCCATTCTTCACCCCCTTGAAAAAGTTTTTTATCACCTTTTGACTCAACTAGAGACTGGTTTAGATGGTTTTCAAGATACATTAATATCTTTCCATAACCGGTCCACCAAACTGTGCCCCAACCTCTAAGTCTGGCTTTTTCTTCAGTGAATCCAGGTAAAAGCTTTTTTTTAATATTTATGTCACCATTATTACTTACACTTGTTTCGAGAGGATCTAGTTGTTCTTGTCTTGCCTTTGCTGTTCTAAAAATACCATAAATTAAGGCGCCAACAGCACTTAATCCATTTGGTGGAAACCACACTTCATCACCGTTGTTGTGAATAATATTCGAACCCATAATTCCGGGAATAAAAATAACGGGGCAAACATATTTGGGACCTTTAGTAACTGAGCATAATGTAGGTGTCGTACTTGGTGTAGTATTTGAAGTAAATTTGATTTCACCTTCAGATTTATAAGCATTATGTTCAAATGACATAAATTACTCCTGAAATTTTTTAATAGAATTTAATGTATAATCATATAGCTTCAAAGCGTCCTTCTCAGAAAGGCTAGAAGTTTTAGTAATTCTGTCGTTATAAGCTGAATCAAGCAAGAATACGATTGTCGGATCATTAGAATTTTTAGCAGTACCTGTATGTTCCCACGTTGCATCAATCCCACTTTTACCTTTCATAGGTGCTTCAACAACCAGTTCAACCCCTTTTAATGGGTTTGAAGTGTTGTTTTGATTTTTTTCTCCTTTACGAATTAATTTAAAACTCGATAGAAAAGATTGTAAGACACCTTGTTTCTCTAACTTGCTGGTTACTGAACTGATAATATTTTGCTCAGCTTTATATGTAGCCTCTACAGTGAACGCCAAACGTAGAGAAGGCAAATTGTTATATTGAAAGGAAATTATCTGTCTGCTAAATCTATATTTATCACCATTGTCTTTAATAAAGCCATTTAATATACACACGCCTTTTTCTATTGGAATGGTATTATTATTA
This sequence comes from Acinetobacter sp. I-MWF, assembly GCF_025433935.1. NCBI lineage: Bacteria > Pseudomonadati > Pseudomonadota > Gammaproteobacteria > Moraxellales > Moraxellaceae > Acinetobacter > Acinetobacter sp. I-MWF. Next base: position 2,613,951 of record NZ_JAMBAR010000001.1, read on the forward strand.
CGAGCTGTTAAATTAGTCACAACATTATTGATCGACTCAAAACTTTCATCTTTGTAAGCTTCTGAATAGCTACCTTTAATTTTGAATAAAATACCTTTGTCTAAGACAAATGCAATCACATGTGTTAAGCCTTTATTTGTGCTTTTATCTATATCCCCCCAGATAATTTTAGTAAGCTTTTGTTTTGATTCTTTAGGGGTTTCTGTTTCTTTGATAATTACGCTATTACCAACAGTATATTCTTTGTGGGTTACTTGAATTGAATTAAGAAAATCAATGTAAGTTGCCAATTCACTTTCAATCACAAATGAATCATATTTATCAGTAACACCAATAATTTCATGGTTTTTCGGTATTTCAAAAGAATATCGACCTGTACACCATTGTTGCTTTTTATCTAAAGAATTCAAGTTACCCTCGATAGTACTAGTGGCATTGCTCCAACAAGAAATACAAATAGTACTGACAAAAATTAATGATTTTAAAAATGTATTTATCATTAGTTATCCAAAATTTCTAAAACTGCTTTACCCATTGATAGCATCGTAACTTTCTGTGTTTTTCCTTCAGCATCAGTCACACCTGTAATGGTTTTTCCATCCTCAGTAGTGATTTTATATTTGGTATTGGGTTGAATTAAACCAGCACGGTTTCTAACAATGAATTGTTCATCATAATCCATTTGAAGTTGTGGCATTGCAGCTAAATCTGTACTTAAATTACTCCCTGACATAGTTCGTATTTGCCCAGCTTTTAAAGACATTGTCCCAGGGCAAACAATATCTATATTGCCGCCCTCAATTTTGATATAACCACCACCTGCTGCAAATAGAATGCCTTTGCCACTCTCAACTTTAACAAAATCATTGATTGCATATATATGCATTAACTCTTGTGAAGCAATTTTCATTGTGTCCGCTTGTGCTTCTATTTCTACAGGACCTTGCCCAGCTTTAATTTTAATGCCTGCCGCTTTAGCAAAGAGTGAAATTTTATCAAGTACATTGGCAAACAAACCTCTACCTGAAAAAATTTGAACATTACGCTCAGAACTAATATCTATATTTTCTTTAGCTTGTGCAACAATACCTTTATCTGCGTCAAGGATAATTGAATCTTTAGCATCAATTGCAATAAAAGGCGTTTTATCTGACGCATTCCAATATGGAAGTTCATTTTTTAGAGATTCTTGAAGTTCTAATTCAGGTTCGGTTGTTTGATGTCCTTTTGCTGCATCTTTTATTGCTGAATTTGTATCTAAAAATCTCTCAATATTCTGTTGTAAATTAGTTCGATCAAGTTGATTTCCACTGGCGTTAGTATCTATTTCCGTTGTGATCAAAATCCCTTTAGGCGCACGTATACTCCCCCACTGATCTGTCCTTAACTCAAACCCTTCACCACGACCGTCACTCTCAGCCTTTTCTTTAGGATGACTTAAATTCCCTAAATTTAACTGACTCGCACCATGGCTGGATTGTAGCTGTGTACTGAGTTGCCCAGTTGTATCATCAAATCTAAGCTGCCCAAAGCCTTCCCCTGAAACCTCTTTTGATCGAATACCACTCAGTTTTTTAGTATCAGGTAATTGTCCTTTTATATCAAACTTAGTTGGATTCCGTTGTGCTTCATGGATTCGACCAGTTACGAATGGGCGATCTATATTTCCGTCAAAAAAATCAATCACCACAATTTCATCTTTACGCGGTAAGAAACGTGCACCATAACCCTCACCAGCCCAAGGGGTAAGTACATCAACCCAAGCCGAGTCTGCATCATTATCATTTGAACCTGCACCACCATCATGACTATGGTCATCTGTACGTGTGAACAGGAAACGAACTTTGATACGTCCCCATTCGTCTACATGAATTTCTTCACCGTCCGTAGTGACTTTTGCTCGTTGTACATGGGCTACAGGTCGGTGTTCTAACGGATCGTATTCGGGCACTACAGCAATACTTCGACGCACGACCATCAATTCATTGGCTTGGCGTTCTTGCTCACTGTCTTTACTATTGTCCCAATGACTCAGCGTAAGCAACTTTTCTAGTTGATCTTTCATGTCTTTCGGGAGGTTATTCCGATTGTAATAGCGTTTATTGAGTATTAAGAACTCTCTCTCATTCAAACTATGATTTTTCTCAAGTTCAGGATGATCTACAAGTTGAAACCAATACCCGACTTGGGTATCTCGTACACTACTTTGTACTGTAAAGTATTTGGATTGTAAGGCCTGATATTGGTTCAGTTGCTTGTTAATCTTTTCTAATTGGCTATTGCCTGATTTTGTTGCCTGATCTTCACCTTTGAGATCACCGATCCATGCAGGGGAGATGGTCCATGCTTGTTCTAGGCTCAGACTTTCATTGTCTCTATTTGAACTGTGTTTATGAGTACTGAGTACTGATCCACTGGCATCTTCTTGACTTAAACTATCAGCTTGCCAACGCTGTAAGTGGATGGCTGTAGGCTGTAAGCTTCGTTGTGCGATAAAGCTGGTGATGCTGTCATACTGCTCTGTTGCATTCGACCTATGATAGCGTATGCTTCGGCGTTCAATTGCTTTAAATTGATTGTTATCATCAATTACTCTAAGCTTTTGTGGTTCAATGCTTTCGTTGCTACTTGAAACGATATATTTAGACTCATCAATCAACCAATTGATTGATTCTTCACGCATTAATCTAGTTAAATATGCATAGTCGCTTTCGTTCGACTGCATTGAGAATGGACGGATATCATAAGACTTAGTTAGACCACTAGTATCTAATTTTAGGCTTGAAGCAAATAGAGCACTTTTAGACTGCCATTCTTTGAAAATTACTTCAATAATTTCAACAACATTCTTATTCATAAACACACGACTATTGCGTCGTTTATGCCATAAACTTGTTGGGTCTTGCATCGTCAATCGATATAGACTCAAGGCTCCGTCAGATTGTCCCTGTGAAGCACCAGTAATAATGCCAGTCGTTCTAAATAACTTTCCTGAATCAGTTACCTGATCAATAGCGACTTGGCAACCAATGAATTGTTTTAACTCTATGAATGGGTTCGTTGATAGGCAGATCAGTTCTGCGGATAATCCTTCATTGATGCCATGAAAGCCATCAATGCGTTGCAACATAATTTGAGAATTGAGCTGTGAATTTGAAAATTGTGCATTGATGGCACGTTTTTGTGTTCCGAAGCCTAACTTATCTAAAATACCAAAAATATTATCTAACATTTTTATTTATAACCTTATTATTAATAGGGAAATATTAGCAGAATAGATATTTATGCTCAAATACTATTCGTTTTCATTTTGTTTCAATTCGATTAAAAGCTTTTTGTAGGATTTTACTACATGCGGACCAATATTATATTCTTCTTGTAGCTTCTCAATACTGAGGGTTTCTAAATCATGCCGATGATCAAGTACCCATTCATTTTTTTGGTCCTGTTTAGTGATACCTAAAAAATTTCTTAAAATCATTCTGTTTTTAACAATGTACTTTTCACTTCGATCTAGTATTTTGGCAATTTCAGGTATCGTTAGATGCAGAGAGAGCAAAACTTCCTGGTTATCTAATCGCCATGCTTGAACCACATCATTATGATGAGGGATATTGAGTAGCTTTTTAAGTGCACCACGTTTTCTATAGACTTGGCTTGGTTCAATATTTAATTTTTTTGCGGCTTCTTCTTTACTAAGTGTTAAATCAAGAAGAATATTGTGATTTGCGAATAACCAAGTTTGATTTTGGTCTTTCACTTTTGGCATTTTTAAAATTTCTCGTAATTTCGCTCTGGCTCTTCGGATTTGCCCTTCCGTTTTTTGAAAGTGTACAGCCAATTCTGCAATAGATTTACTATGATTTAATAATTGATCTTGGTGATCAAGTAACCATTGATGTTGAATTTGTTTACTATTTTTAAATTCATCAGAGAAATTTAATTCACCCAATTCATCTCGTATACGGTTGTAAGCTTTTTTGGCAATATAAAGACTAATATTATATTCAATGGCAATTTCCTGTACTGAAAGATGTAACATTTTTAGTTTATTTTCAACAAACCATCTTTCACGTAATTCATCAGATGGATTTTTTCTAATTTTTTCCCCGATTGGTATTTCAATAAGTTTTGATAACCATTCCTTATGCCGATAGACCTGATTCCGATTTAAACCATACTTACTCTTTAACGTTTCAAAACTGTCATGTAATAATTCATCTTGATGCTCTAAAAGCCATTGATCATTGCGATAGATAACTTTGTTTTGAATGTTAAGCCTCCGTCTGAATTTAGCAACAATACCATTACTTAAACCAAGTTGTTGCATAGTCTCAGTAATCGAATGTATTTTAATAAATTCTGCAATTTCAGGTGTTAAGATAAATGAAAATGTACCACCTATGCCATCTCTTGGCGTTAAGGCATAGGGCCATCCCTGATAAATCATAATGCCTGTTGAAGATTTTTGTTCTTCATAAACATCCCAGTCTTCACCATCCTCGTCTTTAATCGTTTTTATTTTAAAATATTTGTATTTTCCCATTTGTTACTTTGATTTATCCTCATTATCGTTGAACTTACTTGTTTGAGCCTTATTTGTATAACAGATTATTAGTAATTTCAACCAAGCAAATAATTTCATCAGATGAAAACTTTTTGAAAACCAATCGCACTTTATCTCAGCCTATCCCATTGAAGCCCAATATTATTTAAAAAGATTGCTAATAGTCGTAGTGGTACGTTGGGAACAGGAATAGGCGGTACATTAATATGCAAAATCATCACTGCTTCATCTTACATCAAGCGTTTATACATATTTTGTGTACGCGATGCCGCTCTTTTCGTAGGGGATGCCAAATCTTGCGCTAAGAACAAATCAGTGCTTTGTTCTTGCTCATGTTGAGCGAGGGGTACGCATTATACCCCTGCATTTTCACAAATAATGGGCGACATCCTTGTCGCCATGCGATAGCTACTCCGTCTATGATTAAATAATGTAAAAAGCCTTTTAATTTATAGGAAGTAAATGTGTATAAACCTAATCCTTAAATCAAATTGACTTCTCGCTATGTCGAATATTGAACATAAACGCATTAAAATTTCTGCGAAATACTCACCTTATAATCTCGACCTGTACCTGTCATATACTCACCCAAATACATTTTGTAATCACGATTAAATAAATTATCAATCGAAAAATTCAGCGTCGGCCCTTTTGCACCAATTGGCTGCCAGTCGGCATAAACGCTATGTAGTGAATAGCCTTTAGTTTTGGGTAATGAAAATGAAGATGCCGCGATCGACTTATCATTATCTGAAAGGCTTCGATCTTGCTCAGCAACAAATATCCCTCTCCACCCCATAGTTAAATGATGTTCAGGCACATTTACCCCTAAAGTCGCTGTGGCTTTTTTCGGCGGAATATTGGTCATCCATGTTTTTTGATCAAACCACGGATTTACAGGGGAATTATCACGTTGCCCGCGAATATAGGAATAGGTTAAACCTGCAAACCAAGTCGGCTGATTATAGAAAGCTTCGACTTCATAGGCTTTGATGGTGTAATCAGTCACATTACGATAAAAACCATGATCATAATTGCCTTTACAGTCGGCTATACTGCCTTTTCCTGTATTGGCATTGTTTTCTGCTTGTGCTTTACAAAATGTTGAGCGATTACGAAATATCTCATCGCCCCCGCGATTATGATGATAAGTTAAACGTACTTGCAGATGGTCTTCATCACTAAACACATCGTCAAAATTCATCTCATTTCCGACACGAATCGCCAACATTTTTTCAGGCAGTAAATAACGACTGGTCGAGGGAACAGAGGTTGCTGCAGATTGCACATAATATTGTTCATCTACACGAGGTGCACGCCATGTTTTACTGACATTTGCAAACCATGTCATATAGTCGGCCTGTTTCCAAGACATTGCCAAACGTGGCGACCATCCCGTATAGGTTTTACTGGAATAATCATGCCCTGCTGCTGGATCATTAAATCGTGATGCACGATTTGGCTTGCCGTTATTTTCAATATGATCATAACGGAGCGATGGGGTAATGACGAAATTGTTAATCTGATATTGATCTTCAATAAATGCACTCAGCATTTGTTGATCGCCAGCAGGCATATAGTTCGGTTCATAATAACCAAAATTATAATCTGGCTTTTTGGCATTGTTTTTATCATAAATCAGCGAGTTTTGTTCCATTTTCTGGTATTGCGCGCCAACCTTTAATTTATGCGTGCCCAGTTTTGTTTCAAAATCACTGATATTACTCATTTTTAATGCTGTATTGGTATAGGTTACCCAGCTTTCATTACCTAACAGTGCCGCTGAACCCGTTACACTTGGCAAGCGTAGATCATGCTGATAGGTTTTGGAGTAGGATGCGACGGCTTTTAAATTTAGATATGGGTTAGCATCAGGATTGAATTCATAACTTGCAGAATAACTGGTATCTTCCTGATCACGGTCAACCAAACGGCGTTTCCAAGCCTCGTCATAGCCATATTTGGCAATATCAGCTTCAGTCGGTACTGCATCTTGATCACGCATGGCTGCAAAAGGCTCCCAGCCTTCATGCCCACTGCGCATGGCGTTTAAAGAAATTTTGTGACCATCGGCAGGGTAAAAGTTCAGTTTGGCTAAATAGGTTTCTTGCTCTTGTCCAGAATATAAAAACTCACTGCCATCAGGTCGCTTTACATTTCCGCTGTCTCGGTTGGTATAATAAAACAAACCATCGACCAGCCCATTGTCGGCTTTACCATATACAGCGCCAGTATAGGTATTTTGGCTGTTGTTGGAAAAACGTGAATATTTTAAGAATGCGCCAATATTTTTACCATCATCTAGTAAATCAGTGGCATCTTTAGTTTCTAGTGTGACCTTACCACCAAAGCCACCATTTCCGACTTCAACGTTATGCGGCCCTTTATCCACAGTGATTTTCTTTAAAATCTCAGGTTCAATAAAGACTGAACCTTGTCGATATTTATCAAAGGTTTTAACTGAATCATCCAAGGTGATTGGCACATCGGCGACCCCACCCATACCGAGAATATTAATCGTTTGCCCTCCCGGACGTGGAGATCCTGCTGAACCTACACTGGGCATATGATCGAGCAATTGCGCTACATTATTGGCCTGATAACGATCAATCGCTTTTTGATTGAGTACGCTCTGACCAAATTGTATGGTGTCTTTTTTTACTGCTTCGACCACAATCGGGGTCATTTGATAAATTTGGTTTTCAGCATTTGTGGTTGATGTTGCTGTTTTTCCTGTTGCTGTTTTTTCCGTTGCAATGTTTGCTGTATTGACTACAGGCATTTGTGTAGCAACAGGCTTTTCAATAAGTAGATAGCCTGCTGAAGTTTTTTGAATCTGAAATGGGGTATTCTGCACCAATAATGCAAAAGCCTGATCTAGGCGATACTTACCCTTAAGCGTCTTTACCCGATAACGATTGGTTTTTGCTGGATCGAGTAACAACGATACATTAGCTTGCTGTGCCAAGCTATTTAATGCTTGAGTCAATGAACCACTTTGCACTTGATAAAAGCCAACAGGTGAAGTGTTATTGGCATGCGTTTGGATACTGATTGCACTCATAGACAGTGCGATTGCAACAGCCATTGCAACTGGCTTTATTGCATTATGATATAAAGATTGAGACATTCTCTAATCACCCAAGGTTAAATGATAATCATTAACTTCATTCAGTTAAAATAATCTGTGTTTTCATGTGTTCTAAGTTATATGACGAAGCAGAAACGAAAAAACCGCAATAAATTGCAGTTTTTTTAAATTTTAATTTTCTAAAGTATTAGCAAACCTAAGCTTCCCCACTAAAACCAAGAGACAAAAATTAATTATAGTGCATGGTATAATTTACAGTTGCTTGCACATTTTGAGCATCAGCAACTCCATCCACGGCATAATACCTTGTGAGGTAACGTATGTATGTAAAGCCACCAAGTTCATGCACTTTCCCCGGCGCCTGAGTCCCCCAAGCTGCGGAAAAATCTATAGGAAAACCATGATAATTTACAATTTGAATAAAAATAGGATTTGCAACAGAGGCACCGCCTGTAGCTTTATTCACCAATAAAGTCTTATACCTAGGATGCAAGTCAGTTGGAGAAATTGTACTAAGATGTAGACCTTTAAAGGCATTAGTTGTTGCAGCATCGCAACTCCCTGTACCATCAGCATTTGCTAATACCACAGTAAACTCTATGGTATCCGACATAGGATGCGAAAGCCTAAAGGTTGATTTAGGCACAGCTGGCAAATTAACCGTTATATCTTGAACGCCACTTGCTTGATAGCCACCTCGTAATGTACAGGTTTGATCCGTCACCACACCATTGACTGTAATGGTTCCATCTACAGCAAACACGTTGCTATATGCCAAACTTAAAGCCAAAGCACTCAATATAGATAAACTGAGTTTCTTCATCAAATCAACCTTATGAAGCTTTTGATAAATATGATAATTTAACGATGCTGTTACTTTCATGATGCGGTATAGCGATATCAATAATCATCCTAAATATAGGTAAACCACATCGTTGTTTATTTTAAGCCACGGCTTATTCACAGCCTTAGCCTATTTGAAGCACTGTTTTTATTTTAAATTTCCGACAATTTAAAATAAAACCCCATCCTCACAAAAACATACCTATACCACAATGTTTTTTAGTTAACTTTTTATCATTAAAATACATTACTAAAAATCATAAACCTGTTTTAATTGTTAGAATTCAAAAACTTATATAAAACAAACAGTCAAAAATAAAATTTTATTTATGTTTTAAACAGCATTTCCCACATATAAGAATGAGACCAAACATCAATAAAATCGTTTCCGAAAATAGATACTTTAAGATTGTCAACAAATCCAAATCTAAAATGGGCTAGTGCAAACTCTTTAAGAATATCAATTTATTTTTATGGAATAGTATTTCATAACAAAGCAAAAAAACCGCAATGGATTGCAGTTTTTTTAAATTTCTAAAGCAGCAGCAAATGCATCATTCTCCGCTTAAGCCAACACACAAAAAATTAGTTATACATCAATGTATAATTTATAACTGCCTGTACATTTTGAGCATCAACAATCCCAGTCTTGGAAGCATACTGTGCACGATAATATATAAATGTATGACTACTAAGATGCTGAACTACACTTTTTGCCTGAGTTCCCCAAGGGGCAGAAAAATCCACAGGTATCGCATCCAAGGTATAAAATTGAATAAAAACAGGATTCGCAACAGAAGCACCAGAGGCTTTGTTGACCAATAAAGTCTTATCCGTTGCATCCAAGTGATCTGGTGAAATCGCACTCAGATGTATACCTTTAAGCGCTCTTCTTGTTGCTACATCACAGAAGTTTGTACCCGCCGCATCTCTTAAATGCAGATTAAAACCCATGAAAAATGGGACTGGATTTGAAGGTGTAAACCTTGACTTAGGCAAAGTAGGTAACTGAACCGTTAGATCTTTTAAACCACTGGACATTTCACCATCACCTATTAATGTACATGTTCCATCCGTTACAACCCCATTAATCGTAATGGTTCCATCTACTGCAAATACACTGCTACATGTCAGACTTAAAGCCAAAGTACTCAATGTAACTAAAGTCAGTTTCTGCATTGAATTACCCTTTTATAAAGTTTTAATTATTTTAACTTGCTGAATCATCAGTAAATCTATGCCTCACCCATTAAGCCAACAGACAAAAAATTAATTATAGTGGATGGTATAATTAACAGTTGCCGTGTAATTCTGAGCATCTACAATTCCAGTCTTAGAAGACACTCCTACCCCATAAACTAGGTACGTTTCATTATTACTACCTCTAAAAACTTGACCTTTCACCTGCCCCTCCCAAGGGGCAGAAAGATCTACTGGCACATAAATAGCAGCAGGTGCAGTTAAAATTTGAATAAAAACAGGATTTTCCTTAGAAGCACCACTGGCTTGATTCACTAATAAAGTTTTATCGGCTGTATCCAAGTGATCTGGCGAAATCGCACTGAGATGAATCCCTTTAAAGGCTTTACTTGTTGCAGCATCACAGTTAGCTGTACCCGTAGCATTTCTTAGATACAGATTAAAGCTTTCGATCCATACCCATTGATTTGGAATAAACCTTGATTTAGGCAGAGCAGGAATATTAACTGTTATATCTTTAAGACCATTGGTCGCATTCCCCCCAATAGGACTTGCTAGCAATACACAGGTCTGATCCGTCACAGCGCCATTAACAGTAATGGTTCCATCTAGCGCAAATACATTTGTGCATGACAAAGTTAAAGCCAAAGTACTCAATGTTGCTAAAGTCAGTTTCTTCATTGAATCCCCCCCTTTATAAATTTTGAATCAAAACATGCGATAAATATAATCTTATTCACATTATAGGAACGAAAATTTCAATATAAACAAACACAATTAAATATAGTTAAACTATGTTTATGCTTATTTTAATCCTATGCTGATTTAAAAATTTAACTATTCACTATTTATTTTAAACATTCGATAATTTAAAATAAAATATCATCCTTACAAAAATACATCTACACCACAATAGTTTCTAAGTTGACTTTTTATCATGCAAAAACATTACATAAAATCATGTATAATTTTTACTTTTATAATTCAATAAAATAAATAGAACAAACATTAAATTTTAAGTATTTATTTGAGTTTTAAACAGTATTTAAAACATATAAAAATGTGACTAAAAATAAATAAACCACATTTAACAAGATATTAACCTCATCCAAAATAACATTTTTGTTATTTTGAAGTAATATAAATCACATGATCGCCAAGCTTATTTATTTTAATTGGATATTGAGTTACCAACAAACGGAGCGTTTGATCTAAATCCTGCTTCGCATTAATCACACCACTGACTTTATAATCTTTTAAAGCTGAGTGATTAAATATCAAATATTGATGATGATAACGCCCTAAGTTTGTGAGTAAATCAGGCAAAGGAAGTTGATCTGCCAATATCTGATGTTTATCCCAAGCAAACTCAGTGGAAGCAATATCCAACTCAGAAATCTGGCTTAAACCACGTGAGTCAGCGCTAATTTTTTCACCTTGCTTGACCACTTTAACTTGAGAATTTTGAGCCAACGAACGGGTTTCAACCTTTGAATGCAACATATTTAGCACACTGCTATTGGCGTACTGATAAACAATAAATCGTGTACCGAGCGCTTTAAAATCCGCTTGGGCTGTATGAACGATCAGAGGTCGTTTTGGGTCTTTGGCAACATCAATATAAATGTCCCCTTGGACTAGATTGATTTGTCTTTTTTCAGCGGTGAAATCAAGTTTAATGGCAGATTTTGCAGCTAAAGTCACTTTGGAACCATCTTCCAAGGTGATCGAATGCATTTGCCCAACCTCAGTTTTATAATCAGCCATGTAGTAAGACATCATTGTTGAATTCGCAGCGAAATAAACAACACCACCGATACTCACACAAAACAGCAAGACTTTGCTAAACAATTGTAAAATATGTTTTTTACTTTGCTGGCTGACTTTTATTGAGTTGCGAATGTTTTGGCTAGATATGCCATGCGTTGTCGAAAACTGTTGCATCGTTTCAGAAAAATTAAACATCTGATCAAGTTGATCATGATATTCAGGATATTTGCTTCGCCATGCTTCAAACTCAATCTGCGCTTGTTGACGTTCATGCAAATCGTCAGTATTTAAACGAACAATCCATAAAGCCATTTCTTGCTGTAGCTGTTTAGCGTTCATCTAGTCCTAGCTCAAGCAAATTGTTTTTCGCCTCATAACATAACTGTAAACATTCGGCTAAATAGAGCTGTGTCGTGCGTAATGATTTACCAATCTCAGTGGCAATTTCACTCTGACTATAGCCTTCAAAGTAATACATGATAAAGGCTTTTCGAGTCAGTGCCGTTGTATCCTGCAACGCGATGGTGAGAAAATCTAAAATAAGTACGGCCTCTTCAATTTGATTTGAAGTGACTAAAAGATCTTGATCATCTGCATACTGTTTGAGTGTTTCTAAATAATTTTGCTCTAAAATATAACGACGATGCTTATCAATCAGCAGATGTTTTGCAACATTGACCAGATATGCACGTGGTTCCTGAATAGAAAAGAGCTGTTTGGTTTGCAGCAATTTAACAAAAGTATCTTGAACCAGATCTGCGGCAGTAAAAGGATATCTGACACGCGAGTTAAGCCACTGTTTCAACCAATCATGGTGATCCAAATACATCTCTTGCAGGATTTGTTGCCGCGATGGTGTGGGGAGAATTGGAATCATAAAATTAAATTAAAAATTCTAAACAATAATAATTATCGTTTACATTTTGTGATTTGTAAATGCTATTCCTAAAGAACTTTTTGTAGGCTCAGTTGCGGTTTTTATCTAGTTCATTCGTCATCTCTCATATAAACCATTTTTTCATAGACTTTTTAATCAGAGAATTACATGAATCAAGCACTGATCACAGAACCCAATGCCAATGCGCAACAAGAACTCAGTTTAGCCATGCGTCTCAAATTACAAACCGCAGATGAGCATGAAAGAATGCATACACTGATGGCAAAGGCAGATGTATTTTCTAGTTTAGAAAAATATGCCTTATTCACCCTGTCTCAGTATTATTTTCAATTGGAAATCGAATATTTATTTCAACAAGATCAAGTGGCTTTACATATTACCGACCTTGATATTCGTGGTCGTTCTGGACAAGCACTGTTAGATCTACAAGATTTAGGCATTCAACCTCAAGGCCAAACGTTAGAAAGCTTAAATGTGACTTTCCCTGCTGCTTTAGGCTGGATTTACGTTTCAGAAGGATCAACTTTGGGCGCAGCATTTTTATTTAAACAAGCGCAGCAACGTTTAGGCTTAAGTGCTGAGAATGGTGCGCGCAATTTGGCAGCTTACCCTGAAGGTCGAGCAAAGGTTTGGAAACGATTTGTGCAAGCTTTAGATCAAGCCCAACTCAGCCCTAGCCAGAAAGATGAAGTTATTCAAGGTGCGCTTGATGCATTTAATTATTTTGGTCATGCGTTAATCAATTTAGAACAGCTTAAGTAATTCTATTGCAGTGAAAAGTTTTAATTCATTTGTATAAGCAATAGATCTTTCATAAAGCAAAAATGATTATATGGCGTAAATCATTTTGCTATTGGAAGTCCCTTTCCCCACTGGGCATAGGTATCTACACATCTTTTTGTAGAGACTCTAATGCAATTTCAGCAATCAGCTTAAGGTCATCAACCGAATGTTCAGATAATAATTGTAGTGTATTCAGTAATATTGACAGACCAGCCAAAATTGCAGGAGCACTTTCCCTTGTTCCTCTTTTTTGTTGCCTTCCTGATAGACGTGTTAGAAAGACTCTAACTCTTGAATTTTTCTCATCATTTTCTCGCTGTATTCGCCAAGTTAATACACATGCCATACTTGCAATTAAGAGTCGTCTTAATATCGCTTGCGGAGTTGTTTGTAGCCATGACTCAATGTCATGGCCCGCCTGTTTTAACAACTTAAAATAGTTTTCTATTTTCCAACGCCAGTAATACCAAGTTGCCAATTCTATACTTGGAATTTCTGATGATACATTACTTAATAAGCTCCAACGAGAAAGTGATTTTCCTTGCTTATTTTTAACTTCAACTACAATCAGTCGAACGGTTAATGACTTTCCCTTTTGTGGTGGAACTCTTTTTCCCGTTTCATCTTTTTGCATTGGTCTTGCATTACGCGTAATACTGATTTGAGTTTCACCAACATAAAGTTGTTCGCAATTCCCTTTATATTGAATTGTATGGGTTTGTGTAGTTGGTATTTGGTCTGACACTTCTCTTAACTTAACATCTTCTCCTTGATATTCAACACGATTTCCTTCTTTACCTCGAATAAGAAATAAATGTTCTTGTTGATTCAATAATCTAAGATGAGCAATTGAATCTCCTTCACGATCAATAATATGTACGAGTTTCTTTTCTATTGGTAAAGACTCAATATGTTCGATTTGTTCACATAGTGCATTTAAATGGGTTTCTTTTATTTTATGCCCATCAGTAAATGTTGAATAACGTCCAGTAGCATCACATAAAGTTTGATCTAATGGTGCAATGGGTAACCCCGTTTCCGCATCAATTAATAAACTGCTTTGTAATTCATAGCCTTTGTCACTCGCATGTGTTCTTTTGAATCTATTTAACTTGTTGTTATGTTTGAAATATTGTAGTTGAGACCAATCATGAGCAACTAAGGCATAGTGGTGATTCGATAGAGCGATTTGTTCAAGCGCAAGTTTTTGAAGAGGCTGATTGAGTTGTTGAAATGAAACGTTTTCGTTATTTAAGAAACGCCAAACTGCTTGGGTTGTAGCAAAGCTAGTCTTTTGGGTAGAGGCAATATCTTTAAGCGCTGGGGCTAATGAAGCAAGTGGATTCATATTAAGTTTTACAAGACGTCCGTAGCGTTTAACTAATCGGTTATCTAAGTGTGGAATGTTAAATTGGAGAGCATGCTCTCCAATTTAACTTAAATAGATTTAATTGTGTAGATACCTATGCCCCTCGGGAGAAGGCTAGGATGAGGGGGATTTTATGTTGATCTATGATTTTAAAAAGAACCTATCAAAGATAGCCTAATCAATGCCCTTTAAATCCAGATGATTCTATTCCTCTAAAATCACCATACCTGTTTGACCATCAATTTTGACACGATCACCATTTTTCAACCAACTACATGCGCCATGGATACTCATTACCGCAGGAATGCCTAATTCTCGTGCTGTTACAGCACCATGTGATAGTGGCCCCCCACTTTCAGTAATGACGCCTTTGGCTTGATAAAATAAAGGCGTCCACGCTGGATTAGTCGTTTTTGCGACTAATATGGCATTTTGTGGAAAATGAATAAACTGATTTGGGTCTGTAATGACATATACCTCGCCTTCGGTTTGTCCTGAACTTCCACCTAAACCTTTACGAACATTGCCTCCTTGTTCCATAAAATCATTATTTTCACCATAAACCCATTCAGCTGTTTTTTGTTGAGCAGCGAGATACTGTGCTTTTTGTGCAATAGCAATGCTACGTATTTGGCTATAATCTTTATCTTCAATTGCTTGTTGTAAACTCTCAGGCGGAATAAAGAACACATCCCATGCATCATCCAAAGCACCATAATTTACAAGACGAATACCAATTTCATTGGCTGCTTTACGGAAAGGAATCGTTAAACGTGTTGTATGATAATGCTCAATATCATCCAAAGCAGTATAAGTACGAACTAAACGAATCAACTCTTGTAAAAAGAATCTAAACGTTTCAGGTACAGCTTTTAATAAAGCCAACTCAGTTGCAAGCATGCTGTCACGCTTTTGCCAATAGGTTGCTTTATGATGATCCTCATCCTGTTTTGCCATCATCTGAATTTGTGCAAAGACAATATGCGGTACTTCCACCCATGTTGGTTGATAAGCATCAAAATCAACTTCACGATGTCCGTGTTGTGTCAGGAACTGATTAAATACCTGTTGAATTTTTGGATAATCTTGCAAGGCAAGTTCTAAGCTCTGCACATCATTAAAAGCAGTGGTACATAATGCTTCATATTCACGTAACTGGCGTGAAATTTGCCACATCGCCTGATTAACTATACCTGTCTTGGTTTCAGTATTTGAAATCAATAAATCAAAAATATGCTGCGCATTGTCACCTTCAAACTGTACCAACACTGCACGTAAAGTCTGATAAAGTAAATTTTGAGTCAATGAAATTGCAATATTCGGTAAGAAGTATTCAGTCCCTAATCTATTAATTTGTTGAAGTAAATCCCAACACTCTTCTATGGATTTATATTGATAGTCGATATGATTAAAACGCCCTATTGCCAATAGATAAGAATCTAAATCATTCATCCAGCGAGTGGGTAACTCACTGATCCAAGTAAATTGCCATAAACCACCAGATTCAATAAATTGAGCAAATTTTTCTGGTGTGTTTAATGCTGCGATCGGCATACGTCCTGCATAAACACGGACTGCATTTTGATTTCCATAAACATAATTATCTTTCACTACAAACCATTTATCATGAAATGGCGGTAGCCCCATCAAGCGAAATGAATAATTCAATGAGGTATGAAAACCTGTCTCACACAACTGCCAAGTCAGAGGAGTAACAGGATTTGGGAACCGTTCTGCAGACTCATCTCGAGTCCATTTAGGTGCAAAACGCGTCACAGGTCGTGACTGTAGAATATAAAGTGTTTCACCTTCAAAAGCCCACTCAATATCCTGTGGAAATGTTGAGAATTGCTCTGCTTGTCTCGCCAGCGCTGCAACTCGCTTTGCATGTTCAGCACTTAAAGAACGTTGATTTTGTTGTTCAGCTGATAATAAAACTGTAGTAGATTGGCCTAATTGCCGAACCAACGCATGTGACTTCGTCGCAATAAATTCAGCACTGATTTGACCCTCATGGTCCACTCTAAACTCATCAACTTCGTACTCTCCTGCCACCACGGTTTCACCTAAACCAAAAGCAGAATTAATCAAAACATGTTCTATATTTTCACCTACAGGGTCTATAGAAAATGCCACACCTGCTGCATCATTGATCTGAACATTTACCATCTTCTGTACAACTACAGCCATACTAATCGTGTCATCAGCGATTCCCAAACGCTCACGATAGACAATCACTTCAGTATTCCACAACGATAACCAACATTGTAAAACTGCTTGCTGTAAGCGATCAATTCCATGAACATTTAGAATCGTATCGTGTAAACCTGCGAAGGCTGCACCTGGCAAATCTTCTGCACTGCCTGATGAACGGACAGCAAAAAAGGTATCCGTCAAACGGCTTTGTAAATCAATAAGATTTTCTATTAAAGCTTGTGGCAATATTTGTTTTGCTAGGAATTCACGTACAGCGCTACTTTTTTCCTGTGCAGTATGTGTATCAACGAGGATGTGTTGAATATTTTGTTTAAAAGGGCTAAACCATTCTGTATACACTGATGCTGGAATAATATAAGCCTCTGGTACAGGCAAGCCCGCTTGCTGACAGCGAATTAATCCTGCGCCTTTGCCTCCAACTTGGGTAACATCAATATCTGCAAATTGTTGTAACGGTAGCAATATTGCTTTCTGCTCTCGCTGATATTCCGCTCTGGTATTTTTCATTTTAATGCACCCTTTTAAATTTTAACTTTTGTTCATCATCTTCTGGTTATATAAAAAATTTAAATTCAATCAAAAATGATCACGATTCAATTTACTTTAAATTCACATCCCCTCCGCTACTGCAATTCATACTGTATACGCCGTTTGATTGAGCCATTTTTGACTAAGCTTCAATACGATTATTGCTAAAATAATGCCAAATATGACATCTATACCATAGTGATAACGTAATAAAATAGTTGCAAAGATGGTTCCAAGAATAATCGGAGATAGAATCAAACTGATCCTTTTAAAACCCGTTTGGTGTAAATAGCCAACAATAAAAATTGAAATTGCGGTATGTAGACTTGGAAAGACATCCATTCCTGTCACCCCCTGATTTACACTTTTAGTCACCATCTGTGTAATCGGGCCACCACCACCAATTTGCGGTGCAACTGTAAATGCTGGCCCGCTCGCAGGAAATAAAATATAACCAACAAAACCAATACTATAGAGCAAAATTATTGAGTTGAAAAATACCTGACCTGCTATAGACTGTCTTTTAACGGTATATAAAATGACACTCCCCAATACCAGAAAATAAAAGAAAAAATAGCAAGATGAAATGATATCTGCGAGTAGTGGATAACTTTCATAATGAAAATAATCAACAAGGATTTTTCCGAAAAAAATATGCTGATCGATATTATGCAATAAAGCATCGGCAGACCATGGCAATACAAATTTTGAGATCAGTGTCATGAGTGGGAATACTCCCCATGATAATAAAAAAAGCAATAATCCATACCAAGGCCAATTGGTTTTTTTGAAATATAAATAGACACTCACCAACCACAAGACACTCACAATAAAAAACAAAGCTAAACTTTGATATTGTGCTGAACGGATCATACCGACTGCAGCCAATGAAATTAATATGAATAAAATTATTAAATATGCCGCTGAGATTGTTTTTTTCATTTATTTTCCTTGTAGTTAAAATATATTTATAGAATTTTAATTGATCATATCTTTATTTAAGCATCTCGTAGTTAATGTAATAGGTTCTGGTTCTGGGTAAAAATACCAACCTATCCAACCCAATAAAATGATCATGATGCTATAAACAGGAACAGTAAATAATCCAACTATCCATAAAATACAGGTCAAAATTGAACCATAAAAACCGCCCAGTAATCTAAAAAAAGTGACATTATTACGACCATCAGCCCCTTTTTGAGCCAGTAGTGCAAAGAGTACTGTAGGGAAAAAGCCAATAAAAAATAGGATTTTAATCATAGGGTTTAAAATTTTTCTTGTAGGATTTAGCAACTTTTTGATTTCAAGGTTTACAGCGGAGTTGACGGATAAATCATTGTGTTTTGCTTTGGACTGCAACGCTAAAAATAATTCCCCATAATCCTGTGTTTGATGTTGTTGTGATTCTAATTGTATGGATGGTCCGAGATGTTTAATGCGATTCCAAGCCATTGCCTGAATCTGATTAAACTGTTGAACGCTTTGACAGTTTACAGATACATCATTCAATCGCTCAGACATTTCCATAAAAATACCATCAACTGTACTTTCTTGTGGCATAAATGCTGAGCCAAAAACAATACTCACTTGACTACGAAATCCATCAGGCTTGGTATAAAATACCCCCATAGATTGCACAACAAAATCAATTTGACTCAGCTTAAGCTGCTTTACAATACGTGCCATACCTTCTTTATAAGCTTCGGGTTTTTCTCGCCACTCACTCGAGCCCTCTGGCATGATACACAGTGAACCACCTGAACTTAGCTGTTGAATTGCAATTTGTATAGGCGAAGTAACCGAATCATGTGAAATTTTATATCGCTGTGTATCTTGTGGACGCACCACAGCAATCCCATCAAAGATGAGTCTTAGAAACCATTTTCGTAACATTTGAATCGAAATTAATGAAGGGGTTTTATCAATTGCCCATGTATAGACCTGCCCATCAGTTGCACCATTACGATGACTTGCGATATATAAAGTCGGCTTTGAAGCACGTTCTCCAATCACATGGATCTTGGAAAAATAAAATCCAGTGATTAAGCGAGCTAAACCCACATGCCAAAATGAAAGTTTTTTCAAGCTATATTCCTTTAATATCGTCTAAGTTTGCTCATTAATTTTTTCTAAGCACTTCTAAATAAAGTATATTTTTATTTATCTTTAAATCGATTAAAAAAACATCCTAACAACAGCATAACGATTCTGCAATCACTGTTTATTACTTACATTGTCATTTTTCTGTCTTTTAGGTTATAAATCATAGCAAATTACTTAAAAATTTAACCTCATGTCGCAAATTCTTAAAATAATATCTGAAAAATTATTCTTTCAATCGCCTTCTCTGCATAACAATACCATTCAACGACACTTTCAAAATAAAACCATTTTACTTACAGGGGCAAGTTTTGGGATTGGTGAAGCATGTGCAAGGCTGTTATCTAATACACAATGCACGCTTGTGCTGATTGCACGTAGCACAGATAAACTTATACAACTCAAAAGTGAATTAGAATCTTATTCATGCCATATTGAAATCATCTGCGCAGATTTATATCAATCCGATGTCGCAGAAGATATTTTTCAAAGCCTAAAAGCACGCAATATTCAGATTGATGTATTGGTCCATAATGCAGGAAAATCAATTCAGCGCTCTGTTTGGGATAGCTTGGATCGCCCACAGGATATCAATCGAACCATTGCGATTAACTATATCAACCCTGCCCAACTTACCCGTTTATTGTTAGCTGATTTAAAACACAAGCAAGGACAAATTATTGTGGTTTCAACCATCAATGCCAAACTATTTGCCCCGCCATTTTGGTCAACCTATCAAGCTTCAAAAACCGCAATGC
Source organism: Acinetobacter sp. I-MWF (assembly GCF_025433935.1). Classification (NCBI taxonomy): domain Bacteria; kingdom Pseudomonadati; phylum Pseudomonadota; class Gammaproteobacteria; order Moraxellales; family Moraxellaceae; genus Acinetobacter; species Acinetobacter sp. I-MWF. Next base: position 2,634,075 of record NZ_JAMBAR010000001.1, read on the forward strand.
AACAGTGGATTCTTGCCATTCAACCAGAATTGGCGGTTCATGAAGTACACGCAGGCTTAGTCTACTTGCCCTTAGTTCGTACACGAATGATTTTACCCACCAAACAATATCAGCAAATGCCAGCGATGCAAGCAAAAGACGCTGCTCAAGCGATTCTTACATGCCTAATTTATCGTAAACGACAATGGCAACCGTGGTGGTTAGGGCTTGCACAGATTGGTTCAATATTGTTGATCACACCGATTTATTATTTCTATAAACATTTACTCAAGCGAAAGTTATAAGATGAAATGGATCTTTTGGTTAAGATGGTGCATAAGTTTATGTTATAGCACTATTCAACATGGTATTCATTTATATAGTATTTTAGATGCACAGACACGTATTCAAAAAGATAAAACAGCATTTATTATTGATGCTCATCAAATTAGCTTTTTAGAATTAAAATGTAGAACTGACCAACTTATTTGTGAATGGCAAAACCCCCATAATCCAAAGCAACTTCCGCAACAAATTGGTTTAATGATGCAACAAGACCTAGATAGCTTGGCGGCCTTGTTTGCACTAAGCCGTTTAGGTAAAGATATCATTATCGTTAACCCCAGCCTCGTACAGCATAAACTTCAAGCTTTAATTGAGCAGAGACAACTGCATCTTATTGGCAGTTTAGATGTATTTACTCCACTCAATATCCAAAATTTTACGCTTATTCCTGCACCAAGTACCCAGCAGAAATTTCGTATAAAACCGACTTATTTTAATAAAATAAGTGTCTGTTCTTCTGGTTCAACAGGAATCCCTAAAGTTGCGACAAGGCAATCTAAACCACTACAAAGTTTACCTTTGTTAGACCTCATGCTCAGAAAACTAAAATTTTTTAAAATTAAGCAAATTTTTGTGATGACACCACTGTGCCATGCGGCAGGTTTAACTGCGAGTTTGATGGCGCTGAGTTTTCATAAAACTGTGATTTTGCAAAAACGTTTTGATCCACAATCTGCCAAGCAACTGATTAAACACCATCAAATTGATTGTTTAAACTTAGTGCCCACTATTTTATACCGTTTAATTGAACTGAACGCTCCTCTGTGCTCAGTGCAATACATCATTACAGGTAGCGCGCCTTTAAGTGCGAATTTAGTCAAACATGCCCTACAGCACTATCCTCAGATACAACTGTTCAATCTCTATGGCAGCTCTGAAAGTGGAATTAACCTCTTGGCAACAACAGCTGACTTAAAACGAAATCCTGAAAGTATAGGAAAAGCTATTCAAGGTGTACAAATTAAAATTGCCGATTCTACAGGTCAGCCTTTAGAAAATGGCAATATCGGTATCTTATGGAGCAAATGTGCTTGGTCAATTACACCGAATCAATGGCTACAGTGCGGTGATTTAGCCGTACAAGATGCTGAAGGTTATTATTATTTAAAAGGTCGCTCTGATGATATGTTAATTTGCGGTGGTGTAAATGTTTACCCGATTGATTTGGAAAATATTTTATATACCCATAACGCAATCAAATTTGCACGCGCTTATGCTATAGGTGATGCTGATCTTGGACAATGCTTGGCAGTAGACATTATTCTCAATCAGATACTCAATATTGAAGAATTACAATTATGGATTAGCGGCCAAACTCCTCGCTACCTTCGCCCTAAATCAATTCGAATCATTGATCAAATAGAAACGGACAGTATCGGTAAGCCAGTTTAGGCGTTATTAAGCTTCGACATGAAGCGCTTTAAATAAAAAATCTAAACCCTGATATCTACTTATCTTCCCCTCTTATACTGGTTTAGATTCTTTGATATTTAGGCGGAGGAAAATTCATCCGTATAGCATTTGCACTGTTAAAAAAATGAATTAAAGCTAAACTAGCGTTTATCTCTGAAATAAATAGATTGTTATCAATAGCTATGAGCCAAGCAAAATTTCCCAAATTGTTAGATTACCAAAAACTCAAACAGCAATTTGGTGAACAAGAAACAACAGCGTATCAGCAATCTACATCTCAACCTGCAGAACCTGCATCTGGCATTGCAAATGATGAGCACGCCTTTAATGCGGAACAGGATCTTGCACCCAAACCACAGGGCTTAACCGGTACACGTTTGCGCTCTTATGCTTTTGCAGTGTTGACTCGAAAAGAATATTCCAAAGCTGATCTAATTGAAAAGCTAATGACCTATGCGCAAAGCCGAGAGGAGGTTTTAACTTTAGTCGATGAGTTGTCAGCGAATAACTACCAAAGTGACCAACGTGTGGCAGAAATGACTGTGCGTAGCCAAGTCCGTAGAGGTAAAGGCCCGAATCGAATCAAACTAGCTTTACGCGCCAAACAACTGGATAGAGCCTTAGTACAAGAGGATATTGCAGAAATTGATTGGTATGAACAAGCCTACCAATTGAAAGTTAAAAAATATGGCACAGAGGTCAGCAAAGATCCAAAAATTAAAGCTAAACAAATTCGCTTTTTACAATATCGTGGTTTTGAAATGGATGCGATTATGAAAGCAATTTCAAAAAAATCAAGTGATGATTGATGATGGTCAGTCGATACAATTCAAGATCAGCTTTTCATTAAACGCTAGGTTGAGAATCTTAGGCTGAAAATCTATTGATAGAAGTCCCTTCTCACTTTTGATTTCTTATAAATTCTAAGCAGATCCAATATCTTTTAGCACTGTACAAGCTATCATTTCATTCATCCATAAAACTATACGCGTATTTTCAATATTAAAGCTCAATAAGGGTGATAGATCTTTAGTCACGACTAAAAAATGATGGTTGAATTAAATCAGATGGTCTAAAGATTGAAAATATAAAATTTTCAGGAATTAAATAGCAGAGATGGTTTTAAAATGTAGGATATAAATCGAATGGATATCTTGAGTTATTAGTATTGGTAGATTTAGAAATCTGGTGGCAGCCCTACTAGCAAAATCTCGGCACATCGTATTTCTGATACCGTTGCTACCTTCCGGTCCTGGCGGGGTTTTCAGAGTACAATTGCGAAACCACCAGCAGGGCTACCATTGCAAGAACAGAGTATAGAGATTTTTTATTTTCTTTCAAGCCAAACATTGTGATTTTCTCAAGTTATTCATTCGTTTGCTTATTTCATCATCAATATGGTTAATTTTTAACAGTAATTCTAACTTTTCTTTTCAATAGCCCATTAAAATTATCAAGCATCAGTCAATATTCTACTGAATTTTATCTCAGCACTACTTCATAGATTGCAGGTGTTAAAATACAAAAAAGCTTCATATTGCATTAGAATTAGCTGAAGATTGTAAAAGCATCTTGCAATTCCGCCCCTAGCCGTTTTTAATGATAACAATTATTGATTTTCAAATAGCCCATATCAGTCTATTTGAAAAATTTTGACTTTGATGGATTTTAAATTATGCTAAAAAAGCATGCCCTGTTTTCTATTGCTTTACTCAGTTCAGCATCTTTATATGCAATCCCTATAGAATCTCGTGGATTAAGTGATACTGCATCATCTCGAAATGATGTAGCGAATTCAGCAGCACCTATTGCTGGAAATATGAATTGGGATTTAATACAAAAGAATCAACAATTAGAAAATCAAATTCGTGAATTACGTGGCAAGATTGAAGAACAAGATCATGCCATTGATCAACTAAACAAAGAACTCACCAACCGCTATACCGATTTAGATCAGCGTCTTGAATTGCTCAATCAGAAACTTGAACCTGAAAGCAATCAACCAGAACAAGCACCTGCTGAAAATGCACCTGCCGATAGTTCAACCGCAACCGATCAAACAACCACTGCAAGCAAAGCTACAACGAATAGCACGGCAGCAACAACGGCTCAAAATCCAGCAACAACAGCCAACAGTAGCAACAATACCAGTGATCCTGTTGCACTGGAAAAAGCAGCTTATACCATTGCTTTAGATGCCTATAAAAAAGGCGGTGCAAAACAAGCCATCGCCCCTATGCAAAACTTTATTAAAAACTACCCAAATAGCATTTATACTGGAAATGCTTATTTTTGGTTAGCTGAGTTTCAATTGGCAATTGATCCACCAAACTATAATGAAGCCAAGAAAAACTATGAAATCGTGGCAGCTAAATTTCCAAACTCGTCTAAAGCACCGCGTGCTTTATACCAACTTTATAGTATTGCCAAAGATGTCAATAAGAACACACAAACTGCAAATGTCTATAAAAGTAAACTGTTAAGCACCTACCCTAAATCAGAAGAAGCAGGTTTTTTCAAAAAAGGTTAATCCGCTTATTCACAATTTAGACCAAAAAAATGCCTCAATAGAGGCATTTTTTATTGATATTCTTAACAATTAACGCACGATACCGCGCTTAGATTCTAATACTGAATCAATCAATAACTGGACTTCTTCAACTTCTGGAAGGATCTCTTGACGAATTTTTTCAATGGCTTGTTCAGTGGTTAAATTCTCTTTATAGATCAATTTAAACGACTCTCTTAAGCCTTGAATCACATTCTTAGACCAACCTTTACGACGCATCCCTTCAACGTTCATACCATAGGCATGCGCAGGGTTGCCTGAAACCATGACATAAGCAGGAACATCTTTAAGAATCAGTGATGCACCACCAATCATACTATAAGAATCAATCTTACAGAATTGATGGATACCTGAGTTCCCGCCCACAATGACGAAATCGCCAATGTGAACATGGCCAGCGATGCCGACATTATTTGCAAAAATATTGTTATTTCCAATCAAACAATCATGTGCAATATGCGTATTCACCATCAATAGGTTATTGCTTCCTATTTTGGTTAGGCCTCGATCTTGAACAGTGCCACGATGTAAGCTGCAATGTTCACGGATTTTGTTGTTGTCGCCAATTTCTAACCAAGTTTCTTCACCTTGGTATTTTAAATCTTGACAAATTTCACCTACACTTGCGAATTGGAAAATATCGTTATTTTCACCAATACGTGTATAGCCTCCAATCACAACATGTGAGTGAAGTTTGGTACCAGCACCAATCGTCACTTGTGGACCAATAATACAATATGGCCCTATTTGGACATCTGGTGCTATCACTGCAGAAGAGTCAATAATAGCGGTTGGGTGGATTAAGTCGTTACTGCTCATGCCTGCTCTAATTTCTGATGAGAAATGATAATTTCAGCGGTTGCTGCTACCACGCCGTCAACACTGGCAGTACATAAATACTTGTAAATGCCACGTTTTTGCATGAGTAATTCAGATTTTAGCACGAGTTGGTCACCTGGTACGACTTGTTTTTTAAATCGTATTTTTTCAGCACCAGCGAATAAGAACAAAGAACCTGGTCTTGGCTTTTCATTATTCATGATAAAACCAAGCACACCAGAAACTTGTGCCATCGCCTCAACGATCAAAACACCCGGCATAATTGGATAGCCAGGGAAATGACCCTGCATAAATTCTTCATTAATTGAAACGTTTTTGTATCCTACAATCCCATTCTCTGTAACTTCAGTTACACGATCGACAAGCAAAAATGGATAACGATGTGGCAAATACTCGCGAATCGTTTGGGTTTGCATTGGTAATTCAGGAACCGTAAAAGGTAGAGATTTAGACTCAGTCATAATTATTTACGCGACTTTAAAGTTGATTCAATGGACTCAATTTGAGCCTGCATATGATCTATTTGTTTCACCAGTTTGGTCAATGGCACATCTGCTAATTGTCTTAAGCGCACAACCGTTCTTTTCCAATGATTTGTTTCAAACTGTCCAGTACCTGAAGAATAAGAACCTGCTTCAGAAATACTTTTTGTGACTATTGACATTCCAGTAATTGTGACATTATCCGTGATTTTTATATGCCCTACGATGCCAACAGCACCTGCAAGAACACAGTTTTTGCCAATAATCGTACTACCCGCGATACCACACTTGGCTGCAATGGCAGTATTCTCGCCAATCTGCACGTTATGGGCGATTTGCACAAGGTTATCAATAATGACACCGTCATGAATGATTGTATCGTCCAAAGCACCACGATCAATACTACAATTTGAACCTATACGTACATCATTTCCGATACGTACAGAACCCAATTGAGCAATACGATTCCACTTTCCTTGATAAGGTGCAAAACCGAAGCCTTCACCACCAATTGCAGTATTGGAATGAATCCGAACACGATCTGCGATTTTTGTTTGGCCTGTAATGGTCACATGAGAATCGACAAAACCGTCTTTGCCAATTTCAACACCATCATCAATTTTGCTGTGCGATTGGATAACTGTATTTGCACCCACCACACAATCATCACCAATCACAACATAATGACCAATATAAGCATCATCTGCAATAATTGCTGAGGGAGAGATTTGCGCAGTACTTTCGATACCCCGTTGAGTTACTTTAACTTCAAATTGATGGGTTAAAATCGCAAAAGCAAGATAGGGATTGGCAACAACAATAAAATTCTGGCAATTTGTAAGCTGTTCTTTTAACTCTGCCGTGACGATCAAAGCGCCAGCTTTAGAGTTTTGAGCTTCATTCAAATATTTGTCGTTATTTACAAAAGAAATATGATTGGATTGCGCGTGTTCTAAACTTGCAAGCCCATCTAAAACAAAATTGGCTTGACCAATTAGCTCACCTTGTACAAGCTGAGCTAATTCATCGAGATGAAAACGATTTGATTTCATTGATTATTTAATTGCATTAACCTTTTGGATTATTTTAGCAGTTAAATCACTCTTTGCGTCATAAGCAAGTGCTGAATTTTTATTCAAAACAAAGTCTAATCCAGCTTCTTGGCGCAATTGTTCAGCAGCTTGCTTTACACGAGCCTCAAAAGTTGCATTGGTGTTTTGAATTGTGCTCTGCACTTTCGCCTGAACACCTTGCTGAATCGTTTGGAATTCATTCACTTTTGCTTGGTATTGCGCATTAATTTGCTGAACATTTGCACCTTGAGCCTGTGCTTTTTGTTTCAACGCTTCAATATCTTTGGTGATTTGTTCAAGCTTTGTTGTTTGCGGTTTAACCGATTGTTCTAAACTTGCATTCTGTTGCTTTAAGTAGGTGCTACTTTCTACAACTTTTTCTAGATCAACTACACCAAAACCAGCCGCTTGAACCAATCCAGCAAAACCCAAGCCTAAGCCCATAATGGCCATTTTCATTGTTTTCATCATTGTTCCTTATATTAAGTTAAATCTCGTAAAAAGATCGCACTTAGAAAGTACGACCAATCTCGAATTGAATATTTTTAGTTTCATCACCCGGTTTGTCATTCAATGGGAATGCATAACTCAACGAAAGTGGGCCAATCATGGTAATCCAAGTAAAGCCTACACCAACACTATAACGCATGTTACCAAAGTCAAAATCATAGTTATCTTTACAGTACTTTTTAGCATCAACACCTTGATCAGTGTCACCACCTTGCCAATACAATTTACCTGTAGCAGTACTACAATTTGTATCAAAAACTTGCGCACCTTCAGCAAAGATCACAGGACGGATCTGACGTGCCCAATCTCCCTTGAATGGAACTGGTAAAGCCAATTCTGTACCGAATTGTACTAAAGCATTACCACCGACTTCTTCAGGGTCATAATCTTTGGTTTTTCTTTCGTTATAGGTTACGCCTGGGTATTTTGGGCCTAATGTACTGTTGTCATAACCACGGACTGAACCAAAACCACCCGCATAGAAGTTTTTATAGAATGGTAAATCATTACCATAACCTAACTTACCATAGCCACGTAATACGAAATCACGACCTAATGGGAAATAAGTCTGTGCATCGTAAGTAACTTTTTGATATTCAACATCACTACCAGGCAATGCGATTTCAGCATTGATACGATGTGCTGTACCATTTGTAGGGAAAATTGGACGATTCAGTGTATTATATGACCAGCCTAAATTTAAATTATAAGTTAGATATTTACCTTCAAATGCATCGCCGTATGGAGATAACTTATCAGCAGGACAGTCTTTATAACCAGTTATTTTGGTAGGATCTTTTGGGTCCTCATAAAGTGGTTCTAAATCAACTGTACAATATGTTGATGTATGGGTTTGCTTGCCACCATTTGCTAACAAATAATCACGTACATAAGTTGAAACATAAGCACCGGTGGTTACTTTAGTTTGGTCAATGTTTAGACCCGCACTAATGTTTTGGTTTTCATCGATTGGATAACCAAATGTAACACCACCACCAATACTGTCCGTCACATAGTTGTTAACGTTATAATCATCATTTAACTTGGTCTTACGGTAGTACATGTTATAACCGCGGCTAACACCATCAATGGTAAAGTATGGGTCAGTCACACTTAAGTTATAATAATCTTGGGTTTCTGAACGAGATAAATCGATAGCAACACGATTACCTGTTCCCATAAAGTTGGTTTGACTTAAACCTGCTTGGAATGTGATACCACCATTCTGAGAGTAACCGACTGCCAATGTACTGGTACCAGAATGCTGTTCTTCAACATCAATATTCAAGTCCATTTGATCTGGCAAGTTCGGTACACGAACAGGTTTAACATCAACTTTACTAAAGAAACCAGTACGTTCTAAACGGACTTTAGACAAGTCAATTTTTTCGTTACTTGCTAAAGCACCTTCCATTTGACGCATTTCACGACGTAATACTTCGTCCGCAGTTTTGGTATTACCGGTAAAGTTAATGCGACGCACAGTCACTTGTTGACCAGGGTTAATATAGTAATTTAAATCAACAATATGGGTTTCATTATTGATTTCAGGGACCACATTCACTTCTGCATAGTAGTAACCCGCATTACCGTATTTACGTAGCAGTAACTGCTTTACAGCATTGACTTTTTCTTGAGAATAAGTTGTACCATCTTTATAGATTTGTAGCGCTTGTAGATCTTCAGTTTTATAAAGGGCATCGCCTAAAAATTTAGTTTCGCCAAATTTAAACTGCTCGCCTTCATTCACTGAAACTTCAATAAAGATATGTTTTTTATCTTCACTAAGATTTAAATTTGAACTGTTAATATCAAAATTGATATAACCTTTATTGAGATATAGCGCACGCAATGACTCTAGACTTGCTGACATTTTTTCACGTGCATAACGGTCATTTCGAGAAATAACCGATAACCAGCCACTCTCTTTTACCGCAAACGCCTGTTTAATGTCGTCTTCTTTAAATACGGTATTACCAATAATATTGATATCAAAGACTTTTGCAGGCTTACCTTCATTAAAATTGATATTCAATTCAACGCGGTTATTAGGTTGAGCAACTTGTTCAACTTTAATATCTGCATCATAACGACCTTGTTGAGCATATTGTTGCTCTAACTCAGTTTCTAAGGTTTGTAAGGCAGATTTTTTAAGCACTTCGCCTTCGGCCAAGCCCATTTTCTTTAAACCATCCGCCAAAGCTTCTTTTGGAATTAGTTTATTGCCTTTAAAATTAATTTTTGAAATTACTGGACGTTCAATCACTTTAAACACCAAGACACCGTCTTGGTTAGATGCTTGGATATCATCAAAAAGATTTGAAGCGTACAAAGCACGAATTGAATCCGCAATTGCAGGATCATTGACACGGTCACCACTATTTATTGGTAAAAGTGCAAGAACATTTTGTTGCGTTAAACGAACCAAGCCATCCACACGGATATCACGTGCAATGAACTCATCTGCCGCTTGTACTTGCTGTACAGCTGCCATCGCACTAACGAGCGCTAATGGCATAAATAAATGTGAGTGCTGCATGCCTATTATTTTCCAGTAAGTTAATCCACAATTGCGTTATAAACGCATAAAATCATTAAATATTGCAAGAAGCATCATGCTACCAAGCAGTACCATACCAATTTTTAACCCAACCAATTGTATTTGTTCAGAAACAGGCTTACCACGAATTGCTTCAATAATGTAATAAACCAAATGACCGCCATCTAACATCGGGATAGGCAATAAATTTAAAATCCCCAAACTCACACTCATCAAAGCCATAAATGAAATGAACGTCTGCCACCCCATTTCAGCACTTTGACCGGCGACTTTTGCAATGGTAATTGGACCCGACAAATTATCTAAGCCAATTAAACCACGCACCATCTTCACCATCGAATTCAAAATCATTGCTGAAAGTTGCCCAGTCTTTTCAACAGCAACAACAAAAGCTTCAGCAGGATTATATTGAATTGTTTGTTTATATTCAGTAGGAATTGTCAGTTTATCAGTCTGTGCTTGCACACCCAACATACCTGTTACATTTCCCATATTGTCGCGTTTACCTTGCGGCATTACCTGTAAATGTACAATCTGCCCTTGGCGCAACACATCAACTTTAAGTAACTTTTCAGGTGATTTTTGTACCACATCTACCACATCAAACCAATCTTTCATTTTCACTTGATTGATTGAAATGATTTGGTCACCTTCCTTCATCCCTTGACGAATCGCAGCGCCATCACTACTTAACTTATAAACAGTTGCAGGAATCTGTGGACGATATGGGGTAAAACCTAGCACATCAAATGGTGACTGGCTTTGGTCTTTTAAGAAATTCTTGATCGGTAAAGCAAAACTCTGCGGCTGACCATTGCGCTCAACCTGAACATCGATATGACCTGTTTCACCAACACGATCAACGATGGCATAGTTAAGTTTTTCCCAAGTGCTGACATCTGTTCCATCTACAGCAACAATTTTATCGCCAATCTGCATTTGAGCTGTTGCAGCAGGTGTATTCGGTAGAATTGCACCAACACGAGTATTTAATTGCTCTTGTGCAGGTAGAAATAGGATCCAAAATAGGACTATTGCAAAAATCAAATTGATCAATGGGCCTGCAGCAACAATCGCAATACGCTTCCATGGTGGCTGACGGTTAAATGCTAACGGCAAATCTTCCGCACTAACATTCCCCTCACGCTCATCCAACATTTTGACATAACCACCCAGTGGTAATGCAGAAAGTTGATATTGGATGCCTGATTTTTTCGATGTCCACTTCAACAAAGTTGGACCAAAACCAATCGAATAGACCAATACTTTTACACCGAGTTTACGTGCAACCCAATAATGCCCAAATTCATGAATCGCAATCAGCGGACCAAGTAAGAAGATGGCAGCAACAATGATAAATAAAACACTCATGATCAGCTTCCCAATTGTGTAATGCGTTGTGAAGCAACTTGGCGCGCAAGTTGATCTGTCTGCAAAATCGTGTCAATCGAATCTGCCAAACCATTTTGAACGTGATTTAAAGTATGTTCAACCACTTGTGAAATTTCTAAAAATGCAATTTTTTGCTGTAAAAAAGCACTCACAGCAATTTCATTGGCAGCATTGAGAATAGACGGTGCCAATCCGCCCGCCTGCATAGCATGTCGAGCCAGTTTAAGCAATGGAAACCGCGTAATATCTGGTGCTTGAAAATCGAGTTGTGAATGGACAAATAAATCCAGAGGCGGGACATGCGTTTGAATCCGCTCAGGCCACGCAAGTGCATGCGCAATCGGCGTACACATATCAGGATTACCCATTTGAGCCAAAGTTGAACCATCCACATATTGAACCATTGAATGAATGATACTTTGTGGATGAACAACAACTGTAACAAATTGTTCTTTAATTGAAAATAAATGACATGCTTCGATCAATTCTAAACCTTTATTCATCAGGGTTGCAGAATCTACCGAGATTTTTTGTCCCATCGACCAATTTGGATGTTTACAGGCTTGTGCAGGTGTTACGGTTTTTAATTGTTCTAAGCTAAAGTTTAAAAATGGGCCGCCTGAAGCAGTCAACAAAACTTGCTTGACCCCCAATTGAGGCTCACCATTGGGTTGAATCTGTAAATAATTTTGCGGAAGACATTGAAAAATAGCATTATGTTCAGAGTCAACAGGCAGTAACAAAGCATGATGATCTTTAGCTGCTTGAAGCATAATATCGCCAGACATCACCAAGGCTTCTTTGTTGGCAAGTAAAACGCGCTTACCTGCTTTCACTGCGGCTAAAGTTGGCAACAATCCTGCTGCACCAACAATTGCAGCCATCACCACATCTACATCAGGATGTTCCGATACGGTGATAAGCCCTGCTTCATCTGTGAGGATTTCGATATCAAAAATATGATGTATAGCAAGTAGCTGTTGTAACTCATCTACTTTATCCGATGGTACAACAACACATTTCGGTCGATATTGTTTGCATATTTCACTGAGTTCTTTGATTCGACTAAATCCAGTCACTGCAAAAACTGAATACTGGTCCGAATGCTGTTGTAAAATTTTTAAAGTACTGCGCCCAATAGAACCTGTAACACCTAATATACAAACAGATTGTGACATCTATAAATCTACACCAATAAGTTTTAAAACATACATGCCAGCCGCAAAAAACGGAGCCGCAGCAAGCAATGAATCTATACGATCAAGCACCCCACCATGTCCTGGAAGGATACGACCTGAGTCTTTAATTCCTGCACGACGTTTGATCATAGATTCAAACAAGTCGCCAAGCACAGAGCTAAACACAGTCACAATAGACAAAACTAGGAAAAGAATATGTTGTGGAAGCGTTAAATGTAGGTAAATCGATTGAACCACGATGATCACAATCGCAACAGTGACAATCCCACCAATTAAGCCTTCGATTGATTTGTTTGGACTCACATCTGGCGCAAGTTTACGCTTACCAAATTTACGCCCAACAAAATATGCACCACTGTCCGCACCCCAAACCAACAGGAACAGGTACATCAACCACCAAGGTGAACTTTTCCAAACTTCAAAAATAGCGGTAACTGCGGCACTGATTAAAACCAAGCCAACAATATTTAAAGTGATATTGTACCAGCCATCATATTCAGGATAATGTTTTACCCAATACAGACTACACAACCAAGTGAGAATAGAGGCACTCCAAAGAATAAGCGCCAAATCATTAAAATATAATGCTAACCCTGAAAAAAAAGCGGTCAATACACCGAATCCAGCAGCTTTAATTTTCTTCACATGGTCAGATTCATGTGGCATGAGTTTAAACCACTCATAACCTGCTGCCCCAGCTGCGATAATCATTAACACTAACATTGGATATTGAGATTTTGTTGCAAACATACAACTCAGTACAACTGCCACCAATACCAATGCGGTTATAATCCGCTCTAACATTATAAATTCTCTATATGTTCTTGTTGAATTTGTTCAGAGGTTTTTCCGAAACGTCTTTCACGCCCTGAAAAAATATTGAACGCATGATCCAACTCTTGCACTGTAAATTCTGGCCATAATGTCTCAGTAAAATATAACTCAGCGTATGCAGCCTGCCACAGTAAGAAATTAGACAGTCGGTAATCACCGCCTGTACGAATCAATAAATCCACGGGTGGCAAATCCCCCAAACTTATTTGTTGTGCAAATAACTCAGTATTGATTTGATTCACATCAATTTGTTGATCTTTAACTTGTTGCGCAAGTTTACGTGCAGTATCTGCGATATCCCACATACCACCATAACTAATCGCAATTGTTAAAGTCATGTTACTGAACTTAGCAGTCCTTTGTTCAGCATGCAACATTAATTCACGTAGCTCTGGAGAAAGCCGACTACGATCACCAATAAATCTCAACGAAATTTCGAATTTTTCCATCCGTGGAATTTGCTCATGAATTGTGTCTTCTAACAATTTCATTAACAAATCAACTTCATACTGCGGTCGGTTCCAGTTTTCACTTGAGAAAGCAAACACAGTAAGCGCCTGAACACCAACTTTACGGCAATGCTCTACAATTGGATCAAGGACATTTTTACCTTCACGGTGTCCATCACCTTTTTGCAGTTGTTTCTTTTTTGCAAAACGATTGTTGCCATCCATGATGATGGCAACATGTTTTGGAAGATGGTTGTCTTCAGATGTGGTCATTTAAATCTTAGACCTTCATCAATTCAGCTTCTTTCGCAGCAAGACGTTTGTCCACTTCAGCAACAAATTTATCGGTAATTTTTTGGATATCATCGCCTGCACGACGCTCATCATCTTCAGAAATTTCTTTATCTTTTAATAATGATTTGATATCGCCTAAAACATCACGACGGATATTACGAATCGCAACTTTGGCATTTTCTGCTTCGTTACGTGCAACTTTCTGCATATCTTTACGTGTTTCTTCTGTCAAAGCTGCCATTGGCACACGAATCGCATCAGCAGTTACTGGGTTTAAGCCCAAATCTGATTCACGGATTGCTTTATCAATTGCAGAAACCATTGAACGTTCAAATGGTTGAACTAACAAAGTACGTGAATCTTCAACACCCACGTTAGCCACTTGATTTAATGGCACGTCAGAACCATAGTAAGGAACCATAACTCCATTTAGGATGGATGGATGCGCACGACCTGTACGAACCTTTGCAAAACCATGTTCCAAAGACTCCAATGACTTATTCATACGGTCTTCTGCGTCTTTTTTAAGATCGTTAATCATATGATCTTCCTTACTTATTTATCTAAATGTGTATGGGGTCTAGTGACATTTCATAAACAGACGAAGTGTCAATACACCCTAATCTAAAATTGCAGTAGTATAAAGAGCTTTACTACCCACGTACATTAGTTTGTAACGTGAGTGCCCTCTTTTTCGCCCATTACCACAGAAAGCAAAGCACCAGACTTGTTCATATCAAATACTTGAAGTGGCACATTGTGATCGCGGCATAAGCAAATTGCAGTTAAATCCATGACACCAAGTTTCTCATCTAAAACTTCATCAAAGCTTAAATGGTCATATTTAACAGCATCATCATATTTGCTTGGGTCTTTATTGTAGACACCATCAACTTTAGTGGCTTTTAAAATAAGGTTTGCTTCAATTTCAATACCACGTAAGCATGCTGCTGTATCCGTTGTAAAGAACGGATTACCTGTTCCAGCAACAAATACGCACACTTCACCTTGAGTTAAGTGGCGAATTGCATCACGGCTTGAATATGCTTCAACTACTGCACCAATTGGCAATGCAGACATTAAACGGGTTTTGATGTTACGGCGAACCAAAGCATCACGTAATGCCAAACCATTCATTACCGTAGCAAGCATACCCATTTGATCACCCGTTACACGGCCAACCAAACCATCTTTTTGTAATTGACTACCACGGTATAAGTTACCACCACCAACTACAATACCCACTTGCACACCCAAACCAACCAAGTGAGCAATAGATAAAGACATTTGATCTAAGACTTGGGCATCAATCCCCATGTCTTTATTACCCGCAAGCGCTTCACCTGAAAGTTTCAGCAAAATTCGCTCATAGCGCGGCTTTTTAGAATCTAACATCACAAAACTCCAATACTTATATCTACAATTTTATTCGTATTTAATCAAATCGAAATCGGCAACACTTAAGCTGATTTAACGCGAATCAACTTGGCAAACAAATCGTATTCATCTGCATCTGTAATTTCGACTTCAAGTAAATCACCAGCTTTAATCACTGACTTATCAATATCTTCAACAAAAACATTACCATCAATCTCAGGTGCATCTGCATAAGAGCGTGCAACTGCGACTGGGAATTCTTCTTCAAGATCATCCACTAAAACCGTCATGGTTTGACCAATACGACTTTGCAGTTTTTCAGCAGAAATCGCTTGTTGAACTTCCATAAAACGTTCATAGCGTTGTTGCTTAATTTCTTCAGGAACATGATCAGGCAAATCGTTGGCTGTTGCACCCTCTACAGGTGAGTAGGTAAAGCAACCCACACGATCAAGTTTCGCCTCTTGTAACCAGTCCAATAACATTTGAAAATCTTCTTCAGTTTCACCAGGGAAACCCACCACAAATGTTGAACGAATAACCAATTCAGGACATTTTTCACGCCATAATTTTAGACGTTCCAAGGTGTTTTCACTATGAGCTGGTCGCTTCATCAATTTTAAGATGCGCGGACTGGCGTGTTGAAAAGGAATGTCTAAATACGGAAGAATTTTACCCTGTGCCATTAAGTCAATCACCGCATCCACATGTGGATATGGATAAACATAATGTAATCGCACCCAAATCCCTAACTGACCGAGCGCTTCGCACATGTCATAGAATTTGGTTTTAACAGGCTGACCATTCCAGAAATCAAGCTTATATTTGGTATCTACACCATAAGCGGAAGTGTCTTGAGAAATCACCAAGACTTCTTTTACACCCGCTTTCTTTAACGCCTGTGCTTCATTTAATACAGAGCCAACAGGACGTGACACAAGATCACCACGCATGCTTGGAATAATGCAGAATGTGCAACGATGGTTACAGCCTTCTGATATTTTTAAATAAGCATAATGTTTAGGTGTTAAACGAATACCTTGTTCAGGTACAAGATCTACAAAAGGATTGTGTTTTGGTGGTTCTGGAACATACTGATGGACAGCTTCCATCACATCTTGATACGCCGCCGCACCTGTCACTTTTAAGACATTTGGATGCATCTGACGAATTTTATCTTCATCTTTACCCAAACAGCCTGTGACGATCACACGACCATTGGCGCTCATGGCTTCACTAATTGCGTCTAAAGACTCTTGTACTGCAGATTCAATAAAACCACAGGTGTTCACAACAACTAAATCAGCACCTTCATAATCTGATGCAACATCATAACCTTCAGTCTTTAACTGCGTTAAAATGCGTTCAGAATCTACCAATGCCTTAGGACAACCTAAAGATACAAAACCGACTTTGGGGGACTTCATGAATCTGCGCTCCACTATAATCCGCGTATTGTATGACTTTTCAAGAGATAAAAACAGGTGGAAACTGCACTCTTTGTATAATGCACCAAAATACATCCAATCAAATAATTAAATTACTACAATGCACCATTTTGGAACAATATAATGATAGCGTAATATGAATGCTGGTTTTTACACTTGAATAAAGCGCAGTAAATGCGCAATTTTTATCATTCATGTAAGAAAACTGCGCAGTATATAAAAGTTGGCGTGCATCTTGCTTTATATCAGGACGATTTAACCGATTCAATCACCCATGTTCGGGAAAATAGAAAACGAGGTGCAGATGCCATTGCGCTATTTAAAGACAGGAAAGCTCTGCTAATGGATCAATACCCAACAATTGATTATAGATTGCTTGTGGATAATTTAACCACTGCAATTCTTTTGGTCGATTGTAATTTAAATATTTTTTATCTTAATTCATCATGCGAAGCATTGTTTGATATTAGCTTGCTTCGTGCGGCAGGTCAGCCAGTGATTAATATTTTACATGCACCAAATGATAGCTTTAATACCTTGGAAGCATTAAACAACTCAATAAAAACAGGTCAAGCCTATACACGCCGTGAAGCGATTATCAATGTTAACTTTAAAGACATGCATGTTGATTATTCCGTATCGCAGTTAAATACAGGAAGACCCTATCACCCATTACTATTAATTGAATTAAATCCGATTGAT
The DNA here is from genome assembly GCF_025433935.1 of Acinetobacter sp. I-MWF. NCBI lineage: Bacteria > Pseudomonadati > Pseudomonadota > Gammaproteobacteria > Moraxellales > Moraxellaceae > Acinetobacter > Acinetobacter sp. I-MWF. The sequence continues at coordinate 2,651,541 of NZ_JAMBAR010000001.1, forward strand.
CGGATGCTTAAAATTTCTAAAGAAGAAAACCTGATTCAACAACACCAAGTCGCACGGCAATTGATTCGAGGTGTTGCACATGAAATCAAAAACCCATTAGGTGGAATTCGTGGCGCGACTCAACTGCTTGCTCGTAGTTTAAATGATCCACAGTACGCAGAGTTCACCGATATTATTATCAGTGAAGTCGATCGTTTAAGAAACCTTGCTGACACTATGCTGGGTTCACGTCAACTCCCAAGCTACGAATTGGTCAACGTACATGAACCGCTTGAACGTGTTCGCTCATTAATTGTAAATCAGACCAAGAAAAAAATTAAAATCACACGAGACTATGACCTTTCATTGCCTGATGTTAAAGCAGATCGCGATCAACTAATTCAAGTGATGCTCAACATCAGTGTCAATGCGGTACAGGCGATGACTGAGAATCGTGAGTTTTTTATTGATCATCAACCTGAACTGATGTTGCGTACACGCATCCAACGTTTGGTGACGATTAATGGCGTACTGAATAAATCAGCCATTCGTATTGATATTGAAGACAATGGCCCCGGTGTTCCTGAAGAAATTTTAGAATCCGTGTTTTATCCACTTGTGACTGGCCGTGCCAAAGGAACAGGTCTTGGCTTAAGCATCGCACAAAATATCATGCATCAACACAACGGAATGATTGAATGCCAATCCGTTCCTGGAAAAACAGTATTTAGCTTATATCTACCTTGGGAGTCTAACCATGTCGCATAATAAAATTTGGGTGATCGATGACGACCGTGCTATGCGTTGGGTCTTGGAAAAAACATTTAAAGAAGAAGGCTTCGATGTCACCAGTTTTGAAGAAGCACAATCTGCTTTAGATCAACTTCCAAGCAATGCTCCAGATGTCATTCTCACTGATATTCGTATGCCCGGCATTGATGGTTTAACCTTCCTAGGAAAAGTCAAAGGAAGTTATCCTGATCTGCCTGTGATTATTATGACAGCACATTCAGATTTAGAATCTGCAGTATCGAGCTATCAAACAGGTGCTTTTGAATATCTACCAAAACCTTTTGATATTGATGAAGCACTTGCCTTGGTGAATCGTGCGATTTTGCATATCAACAAACTGCAACAACAAGAATCCGCAAAAGTTACCCCGATTCAATCTACTGAGATTATTGGTGAATCCCCTGCAATGCAGGAAGTTTTTCGCGCCATTGGACGTCTATCTCAATCGCATATTACTGTATTGATCAACGGTGAATCTGGAACAGGTAAAGAGTTAGTTGCGCATGCTTTACATCGCCACTCACCAAGAAGCAGTAAACCATTTATTGCTTTAAACATGGCCGCTATTCCAAAAGATTTGATTGAAACTGAATTATTTGGTCATGAAAAAGGCGCATTTACTGGCGCCAATACTCAACGCCAAGGTCGTTTTGAACAAGCCAATGGTGGAACCTTATTCTTAGATGAAATTGGTGATATGCCATTTGAAACCCAAACACGTCTACTCCGTGTTTTGGCAGATGGTGAATTTTATCGTGTTGGTGGTCATATTCCAGTCCGTGTTGATGTTCGTATCGTGGCAGCAACACATCAAGATTTAGAAAAGTTGGTCAATGATGGGCGTTTCCGTGAAGACTTATATCATCGTTTAAATGTCATTCGTATTCATATTCCTAAACTTGCTCATCGTTCTGAAGATATTCCGATGTTGGCACAACACTTCTTGGCACGCGCGGGTAAAGAGCTCGGGGTTAGTCCAAAAATTTTACGCCCAGAAACGCAAGAGTATATTCAAAAACTGCCTTGGCCAGGCAACGTACGTCAACTAGAAAATACCTGCCGCTGGTTAACTGTGATGATCACAGGCCGTGAAGTTTATCCAGAAGACTTACCGTCAGAATTAAAACAAATTCCAATCAATAAATCTGATGATCAAGGTCAAGCGCAAGCTGGTATTGATCGTATAGCATTACACCATTGGGATGAGTTATTAGCGCAATGGGCAATTCAAAAGCTGAAAAATGGCGAAATGAAAATTTTAGACATTGCCACTCCAATGTTTGAACGTACTTTGATCATCGCAGCACTTCAACAAACTCGTGGTCGTAAACGTCATGCTGCTGAACTCTTAGGTTGGGGGCGTAATACTTTAACCCGCAAACTCAAAGAATTAGGTATGGATTCTGCTGAAGATGATGAAGAGGAAGACAAAACTGTCTTAGCTGAATAACAAGCAACTCATAAATATAAAGTTTACTCCAACCATATTTCGTAAGAATATGGTTGTTTTTTATTGGTCCATAGTGAAAAATAGCCTCGTGAAATTTAAACTTTATCGTCTAGGGTAAAAATGAAGAAAACTGTTGTTGTAATTAGCTTACTCTCTATTTTTAGTGTTGCTTGCTCTAAAAATAAACCGCATGACAGTTCTGAACATCAAGCAGAAGCCCCAGCAGTTAAAAAAGCATATAAAGCAGCCAATTCAGATGATTGTTTTAAGTTAGAACCGAACAAACAGTTTACCCTGAACAATAATGAAGAAACACAAATACAGATTGTTCCCACAACCTTTAACAATCAGAATGCGATAGCAATCGTTAGACAAGGCGCAGGTGTGCGTACAGATTATATCTACGATTTAACTGGTCGTACCATGCTTGCAAATTTGGATTATGGTATTGCTGCACTGGGATCAAATCCAAATGATGTGCTGGTAAAAACCACTTATCAAGCTCCGCTTCCAACATTCCCATCCAATCTTAAACCACAGCAAAAGTTCCAAATGACGTATAACGCGGTCATTGAATCGCAAATGGATAACAATGATAAGTCTGAAAACAATAAGACGATTGACGTAGTATTTGTAGGATTTGAAGATCTGACTTTAATTGACAATGATGACAATACCTTAAAGTTTGATAATGCATGTCATTTTATTTCTCAAATCGGAGATGAAACATTGGATGAATGGTATGCTGAAGGATATGGACAAATTAAATATGTTAAAAAGAAACAGAATGGCGACGTAAAAAGTAGCGAAGCAATTGGCGATGACCCACAGCCTTAATTTAAATCAGCCAGTCAACAGCTATTGACTGGCTTTGATCATTTTTATATTCGATTTTACTTTAAAAAGCCTGATACCAAATTCATGACATTTTGAATATCACCATTGGCTTCAGTGTGATCTGTTGCATCACCTTGTGGTGTGAGTGAATCAATAATTTGCGGTAATACTGTAGAGATTGCACCATATACTTCAGTAGTCGGAACATTGGCTTGTTGAGCAACTTGTTCAACTTGCTGACCACCAAATAAACTCTGGATTTGCTCTACATTTACAGCACCATTACCTTGTGACGGATCGACCCAACTTTGAACCTGCCCACCTAAACCTGCGCCTTGCAATTTAGCTAAAGCACCTTGTAGACCACCATTTTGTTGAATCCAACCCAAGACCAATGGCACAACTGCAATCAATAAAGAAGAGGCATTAAAACCACCCGCTTGCGGTGCTTGTTGTTGTTGTCCACCTGTCAAACCACCTAAAACTGAACCAAGCACGCCACCCAATCCACCTTGTGATTGTTGCTGCTGCCCACCCAAGCCACCGAGTACTGAACCAAGTACCCCGCCCAATCCACCACCTAGCCCGCCTTGTGATTGTTGTTGTCCGCCAAGTGCTTGTTTTGCCAGAATTTCCACAATATTGGTTAAATCTGTCATGAGTTTTCCTTTTTTAAGTTTTATGAGACAAGTACAGCATACTTGGCTTTATCCTATTCACCAAAATTGGAATTGTTAAATTTTGCAATAGCTTAAGACTGATTTTATAACCAAAATAAAATCACTACCAACGAAATTTATTCCAGTTTTCTGGATTGGCCCAAAACTTAGAATTAAACCAATCTGGTACATGTTTATAGGTCAAAATATTAAACTGCCAAAGTGCAAAATCATTTTGATGTAAAGTTTTATCAATAAGTTGGGTAAAACCTAGCGATCTGAGTAACTGCTCATCTTTTAGCTGACATGCCACGACAATTCGTTTTGCCAATAAATCACGCAACTTGACCAATAACTGCGATTTTTGTAAATCGGTGATCCCTGACATTTCATCTGTATCTAAAAGTACAAATCCTAAATCATATCGCTGCGTAAAAGGCAGACTTAAAAACTCAGATACGTTAAAATAGGACCATTGAATTGAATAATTTGTAGGGTATTGCGCTAAATTTTGCCCAATACACAATGCAGTTTGAATTGGCTGTTCTTGCGATAAATCGTCTAGCATTGAAGTGATGACATTTTGCTCAGCCATAACTGCACCTTTTTTGAAGCGAGTAATTAAACATGGAACTACAAGGCATTTGTCATAAAATGCATGCAGGTCTTAAAGACCTTAGTGTAACTGATCAACAAACACATAAGGCAAATGTTGAATATAAATTTATATTAGATCGCTCAGAAACCGAGCTACCATTTAGTTTAGGCCAGGAAATTGAGATTGAAGCGACAGGAAATATTTATTGTGTTTCTTGTGGCGCAAAAACACCGAAGTCTTATTCACAAGGCCACTGCTTTAAATGCATGAAAACCAAGGCGTCTTGCGACATGTGTATCATGAAGCCTGAAACTTGCCATTATCATTTAGGTACTTGCCGTGAAGATGATTTTGCTCATGAAGTTTGCTTTCAACCGCATATAGTATATCTAGCAAACTCAAGTGCTTTAAAAGTGGGGATTACCCGTCTAGGTCAAATGCCAACACGCTGGTTAGACCAAGGTGCGACCCAAGCACTGCCTATTTTAAAAGTCGGTTCGCGCCGTCTTTCAGGTCAACTTGAAGTCATGTTTGGAACACAGGTTGCAGATAAAACGGATTGGCGAAAGCTACTTAAAGGTGAAGCTGAACCGATTGATCTGATTGAAATTCGTAATGAATTGGTTCAAGAGTTTTCCCCAAAGATTCAAAGCATTCGCGATGAGTTTGCGCAAAACCTTGAGTTTAATGAAACGGTTGAATTGTTAGAAAATGAATTACCCCGTGAATTTATCTACCCTGTCGATATTTATCCTGAAAAAGTTAAATCGCACAATTTAGATAAAACTCCAATCATTCGCGGCAAGCTACAAGGAATCAAAGGTCAATATCTGATTATGGATACGGGTGTCATCAATATTCGTAAATATACAGGTTATGAACTTAAAGTTCGGGCGGAATAGTTTTCACACTCAAACCCAGAAATTAATTTATACATACTCCTCTTTATCTTAGATTTAGAGGAGTTTTTATTGGTTAAAGGTTTTCTAAACTGATTACAAAGTATTCCAGCAGCTCGATAAGCAAACGGATATTTGCTTAATCGGTTGTTAGCATTAAAAATCAAGCTGTTAAAATTGCTAAAATCGCCTGAACCGGATCTTCACTATTTCCAGCCAAAAGTTGCTTATGCATGGTGATTAATTGCATCACCTGAATTTGTGCAGCTTCAATATTCATTAATTTTTCAATTTGATTGGCTAAATTTTCTGCTGTGGCATCTTGTTGAATGAGCTCTTGAATCACTTTTTTACCCGCAATAATATTCGGCAATGAATAATACGGAATTTTCACTAAAAATTTCGCAATCACATAGGTTAACCAATTCAACTTATAAAAAGTCACCATTGGACGATGTAACAATAATGCTTCAAGTGTCGCTGTCCCCGATGCCAAAGCCACAATATTGGCAGCATTCATAACCTGACGACCAATTTTTGATTCTTTATCGGTATTTTCCAGTAAATGAATTTTTGCGACCAAGTCACTTGGATAATGCTTTAATAATTCCTGAATTTGCTGTTTGCGTAAATCATTAATGGCAGGAATCAGGAACTGATAATCTGGATATTTTTGATGAAGAATTTTTGCAGCATCTAAAACCAACGGCCCAAGTCGTTCAATCTCACCACGCCGACTTCCCGGTAACAAGGCAATATGCTTTTGACTAATATCTAAACCAAGCTCTTGCTTTGCATCCAAAATTGGATTTTGTAATGGCAATTGACTTGCCAGTGGATGCCCAACAAAGGCTGCTGGTACATCATATCGTTGATAAAAGCCTTTTTCAAAAGGAAATAGACAAAGCACTAAATCTATACTGGCTTTGATACCATGTACCCGTCCTTGTCGCCAAGCCCATACAGATGGACTGACATATTGCACTGTTTTAATCGGCAAGTTTTTCTGTTTTATACTTTTTGAAAGACGTAAGTTAAAGTCTGGCGCATCAATACCGATAAAAACATCTACAGGATTGGCAGTCCATTTTTCGACTAGACCATCACGTACAGCAAATAATTTTTTTAAATCTTTAAGCACTTCAACAATTCCCATCACAGATAAAATATCCATTGAATAAAAACTGTTAAATCCTTCTGCAATCATTTGAGGACCACCAATCCCCTCAAATTCAGCATCAATACCCTGTTCACGAAAACGACGAATAAGTTTTGCGCCTAAAGTATCCCCCGATACCTCACCTACGACAATTCCAATTTTAAGCTTTCGATTTTGCAAGATATTCTTCCTGATCAGCACTATAACTGCATGATAGCATATTCATCAGATTTAATTGTGAATACTCAAAACAGGATACTGCTATGGCAAATACGTGAATTTATAAAACAATTCATCTAATTTTCTATCGTTATTTTATTTTCTATTTATATTTTCAATTGCACGACGCTTGTAAGCACTTCTTACAAACAATAAACTAAGCGATAATTATTATCATTTAAGATAAACAATGTTGAATTCTCTCCCACACAGCTTTAAGTTCTCTATTCTTAGTTTAGCGGTACTCAGTGCTCAGCAGAGTTTTGCTGAAGATATTGAAAATCTACCCACAATTTCAGTTCAAGCCACAGCGGATCAAACTGAATTAAGCTCTGAACAATCAAAATCTTATATCGTTAAAAAATCAGCAAGTGCGGCCAAGCTAAATATTCCTGTCAAAGAAACCCCACAAACAGTGAATGTGGTGACACGTCAGCAATTAAATGATTTTGCGCTCAACAGTGCACGTGAGGCTTTAAGTAATACTCCCGGTATTACTGTTAGCAATCAGGAAACCGAACGTTCAACCTACACCGCTCGTGGTTTTGAAATCTCAAATATTTTAACTGATGGCGTCGGCTTTCCTTCTAGCAGCTACAATTATAATAATACCAATCCTGATACGTATTTTTATGATCGTATTGACGTAATTAAAGGTGCAGATGCTTTAACCAATGCTTTTGGTGATCCAAGCGCAACAATCGATTATATCCGTAAACGCCCTACCCAAGAATTTCAAGCCAATGCTGGACTAAGTTATGGCTCTTGGAATACCCAACGTTATGAAGCAGATGTTTCAGGTGCATTAAACAAAGAAGGTAGCATCCGCGGACGTTTGATGGGTTATGAGCAAACTGGGGATTCTTATCTAGATCGTTATTCATCTGAGAAAAATGGATTTTCTGGCATCATTGATGCGGATTTAAGTGATACCACGTTATTAACTGTCGGTTATAGCCAACAACAGAACAAACCTAATGCAAATAATTGGGGTGCCTTACCACTTCTCGGTGCAGATGGGAAACAACTTTCCTATGAGCGTAATTATAATCCCAATCCAGATTGGGCATATTGGGATAATAAGTCACAAAATGCTTTTGCTGAATTAAAGCAAAAAATTAATGACAAGTGGACAGCTAAGCTGAGTTATAACTACACCCAAACTGACCATAACAGTAACTTACTCTATTATTTCGGTTATCCTGATCAAAATGGAGCGGGTGTAGCCCTTACCGCTTGGGGCGGAAAAGAAAGTCTAAAAAGTCATTTTGCCGACTTAAATCTACAAGGCTCATATTCATTATTTGGCCGTGAGCACGAAGCGACACTGGGTTATAGTTATCTACAAAATAAACAGTATGATCAACAGACCTCAGGCACAATTAATGACAGCAATATTAATAATAATCAAACCACAGATTGGGCAAGCTGGACACCCCAATCAGTAACTTGGTCTGCTTTTAGTGATGCTGCAAACTATACTCAAAAGCTCAATTCTGTATATGCTGCAACACGACTACACTTAAACGATGATTTGAAACTTTTACTCGGTTTAAATTATGTTCAAGCTAAAAGTGAAGGTGAAAGTTACGGTTCATCAATGGCCTATGATGAAAACAAAGTATCTCCTTATGCTGGCATTACCTATAACTTTAGCCCTGAATACACAGGTTATCTAAGCTATACCTCTATTTTCCGCCCACAATCTGGAGTGGGTACTGATAATAAAGCACTCAAACCAGTTGAAGGTGAAAGCTATGAGGCTGGTATTAAAAGTTCATGGCTAGATGACAAACTCACTGGAACTTTGGCGGTGTTTCGAACAGAACAAAGTAATTACCCTTTGCGCAATTCAGATGGAAATATTCTCAATCGAAAAGTTGAAACCAGTGACTTACGCTCTCAAGGGGTAGAAGTTGGACTGGCTGGACAATTAACAGATCATTTAAATCTGTCATTTGGCTATAGCCAATTTAGCTTAAAAGATTTAAAAAATGGTGGAGAGGCACGTACTTACAACCCCAACCAAACCATTAATCTTTTAACCACCTATACCATTCCAGCTATACCTAAACTGAAAATTGGCGCAGCCTTACAATGGCAAGATGCAACCAAGCTGTATGACTCTACTGTAAAGAGTACAATTACCCAAGATGCTTATGCTTTAGTAAATTTGATGACCAGCTATGACTTGAATAAGCATATTTCGCTTCAAGCAAATGCAAACAATGTAACAGACAAAAAATATTTATATAGCTTTCCAGATGGTCAGGCATTTTATGGCCCATCTACAAACTATAATGTTGCAGTGAAATTTAAATACTAATCTGAATTCGCCTTAATCTTTTAAGATTAAGGCGTTTTCAATTGCAAGAAAGTGATCGTTATGCAGATTGTGCTCTACCCTTTATCAGTGCTCTATCGTTTTATACTGGCTTTTGGTATGGGCTATGTGTGCAGTTATTTAGTATCCTTAGCTTTAATTGATGTGTTTTATCCTTATTTTGCCAAAGCTGAATCTATTTACTTGGCGGCATTTAGCGCACTTATTTTTTACATTATTTTTGTGATTCTAAGCTTTTGTATTCATTCTTTAAAGAAACTTACGCTGATCAGCCTGGTGTTGGTCACTACTTTTTTCCTATTTTCCAAGTTTATAGGTTAACTCATGCATAAATCTGTTCGTCAATCTATGGCATGGTTACATTCTTGGATTGGGCTTACTTTCGGCTGGCTGTTATTTGCAATTTTTTTGACGGGTTCTGCAACATATTATCGCCATGAAATTAGTATGTGGATGCAACCACAGTTCGCAAGTATGCAAATCAAACAGGAATCGGCTATACAGTCCGCGTATGCTTATTTGCAAAAAAATGCCCCAGATGCAAAAAGTTGGTATATCGGCGTTGCAAACCAGAATACCCCTGCAAATAAAGTTTATTGGCAAAAAGCCGATGGTGGTTATGAAAGTAAAACTTTAGATGCCAATACAGGTAAAGAATTGAGTCTTTCTGCCACACAAGGCGGTGATTTCTTCTATGGGTTTCATTATCAGCTTTATGGAATGCCTTATTCAATTGGGCGTTTGATTGTCACCTTTGCAGCGTTAATTATGTTTATAGCCTTGATTTCAGGCATTATTACCCATAAAAAGATATTTACCGATTTCTTTACTTTAAGAGCATTTAAAGGTCAGCGTTCATATTTAGATTTTCATAATGTAAGTTCGGTAATCGCATTGCCCTTTTTCTTAACCATTACATTTACCGGCTTGGCGATCTTTTTCTATCTGCTTTTCCCTACAGGGATGAAAAAAGCCTATCCAGATAATCCATATCAGTATTTTGATGAAATTCGTCATGTTTCAACTGCAAACAAGGCTCAACAAGCACAGCCGAAGAATATGTTATCTATTCAACATTTCCTGCAACAAACCCAACAGCAATGGGGAAAAACGAATATTGATAATATTACCGTTGATCAGCCCAATACACAGCTTGCCAAGCTCACAATTACTGCCTTAGAAGATCATTCGATTACACGTAATCAAGCACAACTTAGCTTTAATGGCGCTACTGGTACTTTAATTGGGAATACCCGTAATAACAGTGCAATTGCAACATTAAATGCCAGTATGTACGGGCTGCATATGGCGAATTTTGCCCAACCTTTATTGCGTTTAGGCTTATTTTTTTCTGGCCTCTTAGGTTGTGCAATGATTGCTTCGGGCTTATTGCTCTGGAGTTTAAAACGACAATTACAAAAGAAAAATGATCATTTTCACTTTGGACATTATCTAGTAAACCGACTCAATACCACGATGATTATTGGTTTACCCATTGCAATGTTAGGCTATTTATATGCCAATCGTTTTGTGCAACTTCAAGCAAATACACCGAATTATGAAGTCTATACATTTTTTACTTTGTGGTTATTCAGTTTTATTATTGCGCTCTGCACCAAACAACAATATCTCTGGAAAACTCAGCTCAAGTTGCTGATTGCTATGACATTAGCTTTGCCTATTTTAAATGTCTATTATCTGATTTCTAATCAATATATTCATTCATTACAGGATTATTGGTTATTTTTACGTGTGGACTTAATGATCTGGTTATTTGCCATTTTAGCGATTTTTTTACATCAAAGAATCACACCCATTCAAAACAAAGCTGTGGCGAAGATCAAGAAAAAGCTGGAACAAAAACCAGCGCAGGAGTCTGTGTCATGATATTGGCCTTAGCATTTCTCCTGATCCTGATTGCCAGTTATAGCTTGTATTTGGTCAGCTCAAAGCAGATCACCAAGACTCAGAAAAGTAAATTGTCTGTTTTAGCGCAACATGTGAAACTGGTAAAAGTTATCGCGTTTGCGTTGATCATCTCGGCTTTATTTTTATTCAGTGTAAATTATGGCAATAGCATCTCTTTTGTGGCCTTATGCATACTGAGTAGCCCAATACTGTTTGGATTGATACTCTTTGTAAATGATTTAAAACCTAAAATAAAAAAGTAGACATCTAGCGTTTTAACACTGTGCTAAGTAAATTTGATCAGTTTTTTAGGATGCTCAATGGCTAATCTATATTCATTGGGCAATCCTGATTGAATCGATAAGTTTTTTTAACAAGCTTTAGGTACAGTATAAATCGTTTTTATTCGATATAAATAACTGGTGTAATTTCCGCGAAAACTATACAATCTACATTACCCCACTATTCTCCCAATTTCTGCTGAATTTGCCTTAAAATAATTTAAGCTGTTCAGGTTGTAACTTCATTTCAATATTTTACAATTTAATCAATCTATAAAATTTCCACGAGGATTTTATGTTGCTGCAATGGTTTGAAAAGTTAGTAGATCCATATCCGTCGAAAGGTTTAAACGAACCATTACCCACCAAGTTCTTTCCATTTGTTTGGCAAGCTGCGACTGGTGTTAAGCGTTATTTATTGATTTTAATATTATTCACTGCTGCAACAGCAAGTTTTGAAGCTTTATTTTTTTCACAAATTGGACATTTAGTCGATTGGTTGACACAATCTAAACCTCAAGACTTTTTAGTAAATCATCGTGAAAATTTGATCTTTTTAAGCTGTATTCTGTTGGCAAATATCTTTTTTGCCAGTATGCAATCCATTATCAGACATCAGATTTTATACAGTAGTTTTCCAATGCGTTTGCGTTGGAGATTTCATAATCTAATGCTACGCCAAGGCTTAGACTTCTTCCATAATGACTTTGCTGGACGTTTATCTGCCAAAGTCATGCAGACTGCGCTAGCGGTACGTGAGTTTTGGGTGATTTTGGGCGACATGGTGACTTATGTTGTCATCTATTTCATCACCATCAGTATCGTATTGGGATCAATTTCTCCTATTCTATTGATTCCACTTTTATTATGGTTGGCGTTGTTTGTCAGTGCGGCATTATATTACATTCCAAGATTAGGACGAATTTCCAAAGAACAAGCCGATGCGCGTGCGGTGATGACTGGACGTGTAACCGATGCCTATACCAACATTCAGACAGTAAAACTTTTTGCACATGCAGGCCGTGAAAGCCAGTATGCAAAAGAGTCAATGAAAGAGTTTATGCGTACAGTGTTCAAACAAATGCGTTTAGGCACTGCATATGAACTTTGTATCAATTTACTGACAGCCGTTTTATTCTTTGGGGTATTAGGTACTGCTGTTTGGTTATGGTTACAGGGTCAAGCAGCGATTGGTGTGATTGCAGCAACAACAGCCATGATTCTTAAACTTAACAGTATGGCTGAGTTTATGATGTGGCAAACCTCTGCCCTATTTGAAAATGTCGGCACAATTCAAGATGGTATGCAAACTTTAGGTCGTCAGATCAATATCCAAGACAAAGAAGATGCCAAACCACTTGTTGTGACTCAAGGTAATATTAAATTTAGCGATGTCACATTTGCTTATAACAGCAAAAAAGTCATTGATCACTTTAATTTAAACATTCAACCAGGTGAAAAAATTGGTATTGTAGGACGTTCAGGCGCTGGAAAATCCACATTAATTCAATTACTTTTACATTTTTACACCATCAATAATGGAAAAATTACCATTGATGGTCAAAATATTGAAGAAGTCACTCAAGACAGCTTAAGAAAAAATATTGCGCTTGTGACCCAAGATACTTCTTTATTACATCGTACAGTTGCGGAAAATATCAAATATGGCCGCCCTGATGCGACTGATGAAGAAATGTATGAAGCAGTAAGAAAAGCCAAAGCAGATGAGTTTATTCCGCAACTTTCAGATTTAAGAGGCCGTACTGGCTATGATGCTTATGTCGGAGAGCGTGGAGTAAAACTTTCGGGTGGTCAACGTCAACGTATTGCCATTGCACGTGTATTTTTAAAAGATGCGCCTATTTTAATCTTGGATGAAGCAACCAGTGCTTTAGACTCCGAAGTTGAAGCTGCAATTCAATCGAGCTTAGATGAGTTAATGCAAAATAAAACTGTGATCGCGATTGCTCATCGTCTTTCAACCATTGCACAAATGGATCGTTTGATTGTGTTAGATCAAGGTCAAATTGCAGAACAAGGTACTCACGAGGAACTGATCGCACAAAATGGTATTTATGCACATTTATGGCATAGACAGACTGGTGGTTTCTTAGTTGAACCTGAACCAAAAGCCGCCACAGAAGATGAAGATTCAACAGTCAGCACTTCGTAAATAAAGTGTTTAAATAGCCAGATTATAAAAAACCACGTTAAAAATAGCGTGGTTTTTTATTATATAGTCAACCAGTCAAAAACTCAGACTCAAGAATATATTTTTTCATAATTAATATTTTAAATTAAATCAATTATATGTAAAAAATTATTTGATTATAAAAATTTAGCAATGCCACACTTTACTTTTAAAATTTTAATCGCTTTGCGTAGGCTATGCCTCATCTTATACTGCAAATAGCACACTTGAGCTTTCCGCTTATTTATCCAAATAAAACAACAACTCTTCCTTATAAATCAATAATCAAAAACAAAAAAGCTGTCTTATATAAAGACAGCTTGTTATTTAAATCTAGCCAATCAACACTATTTTAAATGATTAATACCAATTCATTAATGAAACACCTAGACCTACATAAGTCGCACGGTGATTATAATCAATCAAGCTTTCGCCATAACCATCAAACAATTGAAAATGCCCACGTAACTTGCCTTTAATTGGAAACGCCCAATCAAATTGCATTGCGCCGTGCGAATCATCCCCACCTTTTAAAGAGTGACGTAGCATCAAAGAAAAATCATTGTCATTCCAGCGATAGAATGCAGTCAAATCACCACGACCGATATAATTTTTAATGTCAGGGTTATTGTCATCCTTAAAATCTTCTTCGATGCGATACCACGGACGCACCATCAAGGCAAAATTATCTTTTTCAAAACCAAGATTTAAAATAACCCGATTCCAACTACGTGATAGCGGATCAGAACGTCCGTTTGACTGATGATTCAAAGTCAAACCCAGCAAGCGACCATTTAAGCCCAATAAATTATAATTGGTTCTAAAAATCAAACTTGCTTCAGGTTCGTAATTTGTTTCACGAAATGGACGAGACTCTTCACTGTTATAAACTTGCCAGCGAGACGATTGGGTATAACCAACCCAAACATCACCATTGTTTCCAAAAATATTTTCGGCAGCTTTGGTTTTTAAAGAAATCTGAAATTTAGCTTCCATTGACTTTAAATTTTGATCTTCATCCACGGTGTTTTGAGGATTTGGACTCTGCGGAAATTCATTTTTCTTGCTGGTCCAAAATGCAGGAAGCAAATAAACAGGTTGATTCGCGCGAATATTCCATGTACCTAATTTACTGTCTTGAGAAAGCTCCCAACGTCGATCAAGTAATGAGGTATTTGGATCAATTTTATCACCATGAATGGCAAATAAATTTTCTGCTTTCTGGGTGATTTTATCTTTGAGTGTTTCAGGTTCTACATTGGCTTTTTGAATATCTAAAGCAGCACGTTGCTCTGACACCAAGACTTGCGGAGCAACGGTAGGTGTTTTAAATATTTTATCGTAACAAGCCAAACGGTCAGCATTAGATTCGAGCGCAACACAGGCTTGCGTGCTTGCAGGATTCACTTGTGCAGTATCATCTGCATGAGCAATAGTCACCAAACCAAAACTGAGCATCATTAAGATGCTCAGATTCAATGGTGTACGTTCAAAATTTTTGAACGACATAGAATTCTCCAGAAAGAATTTATAGGGTTAATTTACTTTCTTAATTTCAAAACCTAATTGTTCCAACACTTCTTTTTTGGCAACTGGAGCGACTACAGCTCTTACAGGCTTTTGCTCAAGTAAATAAGTTTGTGTGACACGCTTAAGATCGTCAATAGTAACGTTTAATAAGCGCTCGCGTAATTGCTTTCTAAACGCAGGTGTACGTCCATGAAGCAATGCATAACATGCAGTAATGGCTTCACCTGCGGGTGAACCAGGTTTATCCATACTAGAAACCAGACCAAGAATGGCTTCTTCAAGCTGATAATCATGCTGCTCTTTGTTTAACAACCAATCTAAACTTGCTTCAAAGTCTTGGAAAGTTTCTGCAAGGCGTGGATCACGATAACTATAGAATCGGAACGAGCAAGCATTGCCATCATAACTTGCGCCCCCACCATATGCACCACCCTTTTCACGAATAGCACTATGCAGGAAACCATTGCGTAAATAGCCTGCAAGCACCATCAACGGCGCCGCATCTGGATGGGCAACATCTACAGCTTGGTAAGCAGAAGCACAAAATTGAACATTGGCTTGAATTAACCATGCTTGATCTGCATCGCTCTCATCCATAGCCACTTGCGTTAAATAGACAGGAGATTGATCAACTGCAAGTTTATCCCAAACCGTTTGCACTTCTTCAACTAAACGCTCTGAATGATGCTCTTCACACACCAATAAAAATTGTTTTGGTGCAAGCATTAAGCCTTTATGAATTGATTTTAACTCATCTATAAACGCATCATATGCAGCTTCATCTTTTTCTATTTTTGCGATCAAATCACCTAGCCAATTCAATGCGCCTAAACCTGTATTGTCATAATCGCGTTTTGCCAACGCACTCATATGACGTGAGGCAATTTGCATGGCATAACTATGTCCAGAACCTGACAAGCGAGAAGCCCAACGTGTTTTACGTTGTTGTAAAAGTTCGATAATGCGATCTTTTTCATCAAAACGTAATTGCTCAAAAGCCAGTTTAAGCAACTGAATCGCATCAAACTTATCCGTTAAAGATTTGGTTGTTAAAGTCAACCATGCACTGATTTGACCTTTGTCATCGGTTTTAGAACGAAGCGAAGCACCCATTCCCAAACCGCCACTAACAGCCGTCTGTAACTGTTGAAGTTCAAGATAATCATATTCGCCCGCACCCACTTCTCCCATGAGAACAGACAGTAAGTTAAAATAAGGCGATTTTACAATTTGATCTGGAATTTGAATCAATACTTGTTGGTAGTAAATTCCATTTGTACCTGCATGGTACAGATTTAATGGTGTATCTACCCCGTTGCAAATCACTTCACGCAATTGACCTTGAACAATGGCCAATTCAGCTGGAATGTCTTCCAAACCGACTTTAGGCAATAAGCTCAAATCATCTGGAGTTTCTTGACGAATTTTTAAAGCTTCAGTTTGTGCGATAATTTCAGCTTTATCTGCTTCTGACAAAGCCTCACCAATTTTCGCTAAACGTGCTTTTTCATCTTCTGCTTCTTGAGCAGATTTATTTGCATCTGGAACTAAAGTCATTTGTACACGATGCGGATTATCCAATAAATGAACTTGAATCAAGTTGGATAACCACATCGGATCTTTGAGTTCTTCTTTTACTTCTGCAATGGCAGTATCCACATCCCAAGCATGGATTGGATCATTATGATGAATTGCATTGCCCAAACCATTGAGAATCAGTGTTAAACCATACGGCGTACCATCACCACTGATTTCACGTTGATGTAATTCAATTTGATGCAAAATCGCATCGACCTTGTCTTTATCAATAGGCTTTGAAGCAACGTCTTGAAGAATATTGAGCACACCATTTTTAAATTCTTCAGTATGCTCAGGATTTGAACCTTGAACACCACAATAGAACGTCATTTCATAGTTAGAATCATCTACGCCCATGATTGGACCTGTAGACTGTGCATAACCACATGTTTCTAAATAATGGCGCAACGGCGAAGCAGAGTTTTCTAAAAGAATCCCTTCAACCAAACGCATACCCAGACGAAGTTTAACATCACTGGTTTTTGGTAATAACCAAGACAAAATATGATAAGTCTTGTCTGTTAAATCTTCTGCATCAACAGCATAGGTTTCTTGTACCTCAATCGGAGCTGTTAGTCTTTGCTCCTCTTTAGAGTAAATCGTTTCACCTTTGCTGAATTTAGACAGCGCCAACTTTTCAAATTGTTCTTGCAATTTATAAGCAGGCTCATCACCAAAGGTCATAAATACTGCATTACTTGGATGATAATGTGATTTATAGAACGCCACTAACTCATCATAAGTTAGGTCAGGAATATCCTTCGGATCACCACCAGAATTATAATGATAAGTCGTTTTCGGGAACAAATGATGCGCAAGCTGATGGTAAAGCTGATCTGAAGGTGAACTCATTGCCCCTTTCATTTCATTAAATACCACGCCTTTATAAACAGGCTCACCATTTTCCAGCTCAATACGAATACCTTCTTGAGCAAAATCCAATGGATTTAAATTGGCCGCAAAAGCCGCATCCAAATAGACTTCCAAAAGGTTTTGGAAATCTTTTTTATTTTGGGTTGCAAATGGATAAGCAGTCCAATCAGCTGCTGTAAACGCATTCATAAAAGTATTTAATGAACGACGAATCATCAAAAAGAATGGATCACGTACTGGAAATTTCTCTGAACCACACAATGCTGTATGTTCAAGAATATGTGCCTCACCTTTGGAATCCATCGGTTGAGTACGGAAAGCAACAAGGAACACATTTTCGTCGTGATCAGTTGCTAAATGGTAGTGCATTGCACCAGTCACTTTATGTTTATATTCAGACACTAAAATGTCTAAAGCTTCTACATGGTGTTGACGTACCAGCTGAAACGCAGGATGAACAGTTTGAGATAAGGTTTCAGTGACATCTACAGTCATGCGATCTCCAATATTAAATGTTTATCTATACCTTCAAGTATAACCGAAACTTAAATAAATGCGATTCATTCCTAACACTAATTCTTAGTAAATCAATCAGGATTAACCGTGACTTGCTATTGAAATATCAAGAATGCGCAATGCGATAAATAAAAAAAGTGATGATCAAAGGATTCGATCATCACTGTAAAACTTCACTTTTTTAATCAATATTTTTAAATTAGTAATACCTATGTTTTTCTGTATCCCAACGCTGAGCAATAAAAATACAGATAAAAATTGCAATCAATAATACAGCCGAGGCTGTAAAGCGACTTAAGGCTAATCCACCATGATCAATCGGTTTATCCAGAAAATCACCAACCACAGCGCCTAATGGTCGTGTAAGCACAAATGCGCTCCAGAACAAAATAACCCTTGAAGTTTTTGTAAATAAATACAAGGCGATGACGATGAGAATCAAAACCACATACAGCACAATCCCACCGCTATAACCCAGTCCTGCTGTATCTGATGACCAATCCCCCAATGCAGTACCTAAAGTTTGTGAAAAAGTAATGGTTAACCAATAGAACAGTTCTGCACGAGGCTGATTGATATGTGGTGAAATTGTTCCTTCTACTTTGTACCAAGCATATAAAGTCAACAATACCAAACTGAGTAATAACGTACTTCCACCTAAATAACCAATACCCAGTGAACGATCAACAAAGTCTGCCAGTGTCGTCCCCACTGTCGTACTTGCAATAATGGTAAACCAATATAAATAGGGGTGAAAAGCTTTAGCTCGAATTTGAAAATAGACAAAAGCGATAAAGATAAAAGCAAAGATAAAGGTACCGACCAAATACCCTAAATTAAGTGACATTGAAACAGCATCGCCAGCCGTTTCACCAAAAGTGGTTGCAAAGATTTTGGTGATCCAAAACAGTAATGTGACTTGCGGAACTTTAGAAATCAGTACATCTAAATCATTTTGCTTCATTTGATTTATTCAGCAATTATGCGTTAAAAGCTATAGTCTATGCTTCGACTTAAAATAGAATTAAAAATGTGATAAAAGTCACTTTACCCTGTTAAAGACTGAGTCATCATTTGTATTTAGCGCTTATAAATACTTCACCAAAGCGGATATATGTCTTATCGAGCTTGAGAAGTTTTTATAGAAAAGAATTGCTTAGGCTATTTTTAGTATTTTACCACGAAAACTATTTTTGCAGATCAACACGGATTCATTTCCAAAAATAAAAAGTATCTTAAAGCCTATAGCTGTAAACCAACAGCACCATTTTCAAATGATGCTGTTGCTCAGAGTTAGAGGTATAGACCAAAGGATTTCCAAATTCACTAAATTAAATATTTAAAGTAATTATAATTTGGGTGATTTGAGACAAAAACATAATTTTGTTTTTGATAAAATGGCGCTGCATCTTTTTCACTACTTAAGCACAAGGCAGAAAAATTAGATTTTGCTCTTTTTTCAAGTTCGAGCAATAAACTTTTACCCAATCCCGTTTTGCGATATTCAGGCAATACATAGAAACGGCGTACCCGACCAATTTTATGCTGAGTTTCTGAGTTCTGCTTTGTATCACCATCCTCACTGATTTGAATATTTAAACCACCGCATGCAACCAGTTTATCTCCATCAAACGCAACCAATAAAAATTCACCATGTCGATTAAATCTATTGCTGCCTTGCTGAAACTCATCAACCAAACGTTGAATAAAATGAAACCCTTCTTTTTCAGCAACTACGGCTAAATCTTGAATTTGCGCAGGCAATTGATCTACCTGTTGAATTAAAATATTCACTCAACCTCCAATATGTTTTAGGGTTTGTAGACAGTTTTAGCTTGATGCCTATGTTTATTTCTCAACAAAACCTAACCCAGCGATCTCAATCAATCACATTGAAACAATCTAATTTAATCACGCACACTGATCAACACAATGGCTTAAACTACGCAATAATCATCTCAAAAACAGGTTTTATTCAGCACACCAGCAAGTTGTAAAATTCCAACAAACCATATTTAACAAATGTAATTGAAATTTTTTCAACAAACTACTGTAAAGCTGAGCATTCGTGTAAACTTTATGTTTTTAACATTGATGTGATGAAGAACATGGCTACAGTTGACCTTTTTGCAATTGGTAACGCGCTCATTGACCAAGAATTTAAAGTATCAGATCTCTTTTTAGCTGAACAAAATTTGCAAAAAGGCACCATGCAACTCGCAGATGGTGAATCTCAAACTCGGCTATATAATAATTTAAAAGCCAGCCAAAATTATAAAGGTCAAGCATCTGGCGGTTCAGCTGCCAATACCACAGTGGCATTCAGTGCATTAGGTTCTTCAGCATTTTATGCATGCCGTGTTGGAAATGATGATCTAGGCACAATTTATCTCGATGGTTTAAATGAAGCAGGCATCAAAACTTCGAAAAAATCGATCAGTGAAGGTGTTACGGGTACATGTATGGTTCTGGTCAGTGAAGACTCAGAACGTACGATGCAAACTTATCTTGGCATTACTGCAGAACTTTCAGATCTACAAATGGATTTTGAACCTTTAAAAACAGCGCAATGGTTATATATCGAAGGTTACTTGTCTACAAGTGATTCAGCGCGCGCAGCCGTAAAACAAGCACGTCAAATTGCTCGTGATCACAAGGTTAAAATCGCATTAACCCTATCTGACCCGGCAATGGTGCAATATGCACGCCAAGGTCTAAATGAGTTAATCGATGATGGTGTAGATCTGATTTTCTGTAATGAACAAGAAGCCATGATGTATACAGAAACTGACTCTGTAGAAGCTGCACTGAATCAATTAAAAACACTAAGTACTGATGTGGTGATTACACTCAGTGAAAAAGGTGCATTAGTCGCAGATCAAAAACAGCATTTTTATGTTCAAGGTCGTAAAGTGAATGCAGTCGATGCAAATGGTGCTGGTGATGCATTCTCAGGTGCTTTCTTATATGCTTTAAACAATGGTGAAAATTTACAAACCGCGGCACAACTTGCTATCCTTATTTCAAGCGAAGTAGTGTCTAAGTTTGGACCACGCCTAGACGTTGCAGAATACGCAAATCTACTCGAAACGTTCAAAAAGGAATGTGCATAAATGTCTGAAAAAATTGCAATGACCGATGAAATTGAAGAGCGTAAGGCACGTGCGTTTGACACAATGACTGGCGATACCATTTTTATCACTCAACGTGATGGTGCATTTTATGCCTACCAAAATGTCTGCCCTCATCTACAAACTGAACTGGAATTTCTGGAAAATCAGTTTTTAGACCAAGACGGCGAATATATTCAATGCTCGACGCATGGTGCTTTGTTTGAAGTTGAAACAGGTGAATGTATTTCAGGACCATGTCTGGGTGATAAACTTGAAAAAGTAAATATTTCAGTCCATTCAGATGGTGGTATTTACATCGAGGACGAATAAGGTTGGAAACTGCCATGCTTGGATTCTTATTTGAACATGAATTAATGCCCTTTCACCTCAGTGTCTTGGCTTTAATTCTGCTGAGTATGGCAGAAACTTTTGGCTACTATATCGGCTTACGGCCAAGTACCTTTCTGAAAAAAATTTCACCAGATTGGCTCATTGAGTCGCCCCTGTTACAAGTTAAATTTTCCAAAGTACTTATTTTCGTTTTTTTATTATTGAATTTTAGTTTTGCAGGCTATTTTTTACAGCTCTCTATCTTTGCAAGCAAACAAGTATTTGCCGCTTGGTATTATGTAGTTTTACCCGCATTGGTGATTGCAATCTTCTTCACCGTATTTATGATTCATTGTTTGGATCAGGTGATAAAACCTAAAGTTACGTTGAATCAAGTTGACTTGCTTGGACGATTGGCCACAGTCTCTAGTGGTAATGCACGACCTGGGTTTTCAGCTCAAGCACGGGTTCGTGATGAAAATGGACAACTGCACTATATCCAAGTCGAACCAGAATTTGGTGAATTAGAATTTCAATCGCAAATCATCTTAATACGTTTTAGAAAATCACATTATATTGCCAAGAAAATTTCGATCTCAAATCATCTATTTAGTTCAGATCAGTATTAAAAGTCTGACTCGGTTTAGTACATCCAATACCTTTATTACGTCTCCAGCTGAATCTAATCATAACTTGCCCTCATTTTGGCCAACGTGTAATTTTAGCTTCAATCCGTGCACAAAATGACGCAATTTGAGCTTGAGTAAGCGATTCAGCTTTATACAGTGACAACATTTGAAAATGGCATTTTGGTGCACAGGTACTCAATAATGCGATTTTCAATATGTGTTTTACTGGTTGCCAAAGTACCAAACGAGCTACCCACCAAGCTGAACCCAATGAAGTAATCGCCAATGTGTATTTGAGGTTATCGAGTTTAGGTTGAATTGCACCCAAATCGTTTACATGATCATAAGCAACTCCAGGAGCCCAAAAACGATCAAACCAGCCTTTCAGTATTGCAGGAAAACCAAACCACCGAGTCGGAAAGACCAGTATTAAAGCTTCTGCGAAAAGTAAATCATCTATATTCTCTTTGACAGCTGTTTGATCAAATGTAGGACTGTAATAACTTTGACGTTCCTCATCTGTCAGTGCGGGTGAAAAACCATAGGCGTACAGATCTTCAATCACAACTTCATGACCATTGGCAATTAAAGTCGCTATTGCGGTCTTCGCCAAGCTTTGACAAAGACTATCAGTTACAGGGTGAGCAATAACAACTCAACATTTCATGGTGATTTCCTTTCAGCTCAATCAGTTATAACTTATTAGATAAAATGAACAAGAATTTAAATCATTGAACTTCAGCAAAAATCCAAATATAGATGAAGTTGTACATAATCAAATAAATACCCAACTATCAAAATAGAAACATCTTTTAACTTTTAATTATGACTAAAATTTAAGCATAAATTACGATTATTGTTCCCCCCATATTTGTTACACAATTGGATTTTTTCTAAAACAATAAACTCAAAAAGAATTTAAACCAACCATTTTAATCGGAATAATTTTTCACCAAACTTAATTCAAACTAATTTAGTTGGTTTAATAAAATCTAAACAATACCATTTTACTAGGTTTTATTTTTATTAATTACAAGTGTTTTAATCAACTTTAAAAACAATATAAATTAGTATATTTTTTAACAATACAAATTTTTAAACTATTGTTTAATATCAGTTTAATAATATATTTTTATTTTAACTGTTTTATCTATTTATTTCTTGTTGCGTTTTGTTTAATAATATAAGCATATTTAAATAATAGGCTTAACGCATGAGCTTAAAACCTAACGATTTAAACCGTCGGCTTGTCAGAGAAATTGCAGTCATATTAATAATTAAGATTGCCCTTTTAATGACGATCAAACATATCTGGTTTGATGCGCCGACTATTCCTAAAGATTTTGATAACCAAGTTGCTGAGCGTATTGCTGGCAGTCCTTCCCAAATCAAGGAGACACGTTGATGATTTCTGAAAGCGTGGTCGATCTTTCGCGGTTCCAATTTGCAATGACCGCGATGTATCACTTTATATTTGTACCACTTACTCTAGGTCTGGCTTTTATTCTTGCCATTATGGAAACCACTTATGTGATTTCTGGTAAAGAAATTTATAAAGACATGACCAAATTCTGGGGCAAACTTTTCGGTATTAACTTTGCTTTAGGTGTAACCACTGGTCTGACCATGGAATTCCAGTTCGGTACAAACTGGGCGTACTACTCTCACTATGTGGGTGATATTTTTGGTGCGCCACTTGCCATTGAAGGATTGATGGCATTCTTTCTAGAATCAACTTTTATTGGTTTATTCTTCTTTGGCTGGGATCGCCTTTCAAAAGTTCAACATTTAAGTGTGACATGGTTAGTTGCGCTGGGTTCGAATTTATCCGCATTATGGATTTTAGTTGCCAATGGTTGGATGCAAAATCCTGTCGGTTCAGAATTTAATTTTGAAACCATGCGTATGGAACTTGTCGATTTTGGTGCTTTGATTTTTAACCCAGTAGCTCAAGTGAAATTTGTTCACACGGTGTCTGCAGGTTATGTGACTGGTGCAATCTTTGTTCTTGCCATTTCAAGTTATTACTTATTGAAAAAACGTGATTTACCATTTGCGCGTCGCTCTTTCGCCATCGCTGCAATCTTTGGTTTAGCGTCTACACTTTCAGTCATCTTATTGGGTGATGAATCTGGTTATGAGCTTGGTGATGTTCAAAAAACCAAGTTGGCTGCAATTGAGTCTGAGTGGGAAACACATCCAGCACCTGCGCCATTTACTTTATTTGGTATTCCAAATCAGGAAGAACAACGTACTGACTATGCCATAAAAATCCCGTATGCAATGGGTATTATTGCCACACGTTCACTCGATAAAGAAGTCACAGGGCTTAAAGATTTGATGGTTCAACATGAGGCACGTATCCGTAATGGTATGGTGGCATATAGCGAACTCGAAAAACTTCGTGCTGGTGACCGTTCGCCTGAACTGATGGCATCGTTCAAAGAAAACCAAAAAGATTTAGGTTATGGCTTACTTCTTAAAAAATATACTGAAAATGTAACAGATGCTTCTGAAGCACATATTCAAGCAGCAACAAAAGATACCATTCCAAATGTAACTGCATTGTTCTTCTCTTTCCGTGCAATGGTCGCTTCTGGTTTCTTGATGCTACTCCTGTTTATCCTTGCAACATTTGCTGTAGCAAAACGTAATGCAGAAAATAAACCATGGTTACTTAAATTTGCATTGTTTGCACTACCATTACCTTGGATTGCAGCACAAACTGGTTGGTATGTAGCAGAAGGTGGTCGTCAACCGTGGACTATTGGTGAAGTTTTACCTACACATCTTTCTGCCTCAAGTTTAAGCACTGGTGATGTATGGGGATCAATCATTGCATTAGCCGCGTTCTATACGGTGTTATTGATTATCGAAATGTATTTAATGATCAAATTCTCACGCTTAGGACCAAGTTCTTTACATACAGGTAAATATCACTTCGAGAAACTTGAAGCTCAGCAAGCTCAAACTGGGGAGAATCAATCATGATCGAATATGAACTTCTCAAAATTATCTGGTGGGTTTTAGTCGGTGTTCTACTGATTGGTTTTGCCCTCACAGATGGTTTCGATATGGGCTCAATGGCACTGATGCCATTTGTAGGTAAAACTGATGATGAACGCCGTGCAGCAATCAATACCATTGCACCGCATTGGGAAGGCAACCAAGTTTGGTTCGTGACTGCGGGTGGCGCACTATTTGCTGCTTGGCCTATGGTTTATGCAACGGCTTTCTCAGGTATGTATTGGGCACTCTTGCTGGTCTTATTTGCACTCTTCCTTAGACCTGTTGGCTTTGACTATCGCTCTAAACTGCAAAATACCCAATGGCGTAATTCTTGGGATTGGGGCTTATGTATCGGTGGTGCTGTACCTGCGCTGGTTTTCGGTGTTGCATTTGGTAATATGTTCTTGGGCGTCCCGTTTACTTTAGATGAGACTGTACGTTCAACTTATACAGGTAGCTTCTTTGCCCTACTTAATCCATTTGCATTGGTCTGCGGTATTGTAAGTTTGTCGATGCTGTGTGCACATGGTGGTGCATGGTTAATGCTGCGTACAGATGGTGTATTACGTCAACGTTCTGCTAAAGCAACACAACTGATGGGTATTCTCTTCTTAGTTACCTTCTTGGGCGTGGGTGCTTGGTTATATTTTGGTGGCATCGAAGGATATACTTTGGTACAACCATTTAATACCAATGCTGTTGCCAATCCGCTTGCGAAGGAAGTATTAACAACGGGTAATCATGGTTGGATGAATAACTATTCAATTTACCCAATCACCATGCTTGCACCTATTTCTGCAATCCTTGGTGCAATCCTGATTATCTTTGGTGCTGGTAAAAACAAAGCTGGTGTCAGCTTTACAGGTTCTACCTTAGCGGTGACGGGTTCAATTTTAACTGCTGGTTTTGCACTGTTCCCATTCTTAATGCCATCAAGCATTAACCCAACTGTAAGTTTAACCATGTGGGATGCGGTTTCAAGTAAGAATACATTGACAGTAATGACTGTGGTTGCTTCTATATTTGTGCCCATTATTTTAATCTATACCACATGGTGTTATTACAAAATGTGGGGCGTTATCACCAACAAACATGTTCAAGATAACTCACACAGCCTGTACTAAGGCTGTGTCTAAGCAAATAGGAGAATATTTATGTGGTATTTCGCTTGGATTCTTGGGATCTTGATGGCGTGTTTTGCAGGTGTGTTAAGCGCACTCTATATTGAACATCATCAAGATTTGGATGAGGAATAAACCATGACAGAGATCGCAATGACAACAAAACAAAGAAAGCCGAATAAGTTTGCAATGGCCATTTCGTTTTTGATGGCATTGCCTCTTGCTGCGGTATTGTTGATTCACCCTGGGGCAATGCTTGATGCCAATGGTCACTATAACCATAGTGCGCTCATGATGGTGATGATTGGTATTTCAGGTGGCTTTATACATGGGGTAGGATTCCTACCACAGTTTTGGTTATGGAAATGGTTATTTAGTCCCTATGTCGCATGGCCACTCATGCTATGGGGCTATTACACTTGGTTCTTTAGCTAAGTCCTAAATTTGAAAAAATAAGACCCTGATTTACTCAGGGTTTTATTTTAATTGGATGAAGCTTTACTCGCGACACTCTTTCTCATTTCGATTAAATGCAAATCTACAATAGGTATACCTACATTTGCATTTAAAGGATAATCCTCCACTATACCCGTTTGTATATAGCCACGGCGCTGATAATAAGCAATCAATTCATGACGTACACTTAAAACCCACATAACGAAATGCGTAAAATGACAGTGGTTGAATAGAGCTTTGTCATACACATACTGTTCAGCAAAATCTAAAACATATTTGCCGATACCTTGATTTTGTAATGTAGCTGCAATACAAAATGTGCCGATTTCCACATCATGTTGGGTAAAAGTCAAACCAATACATGCGACAATTTGCTCATCCAATTCAGCAACAAATAACTGAAAATTATCCTGAGCCAAGGCTTGTTCTAATTGCTTGGCATTGATTCGATCACCCGTGACAATTTCTGATTCACTGGTCCAACTACGACCTTCTTGTTGTCGATAAGCAGAATTAATCAGATCAACTAAATTTGTAATGTCGGATATTCGTGCTGTTCTAAAATTAAGCTGCATGCAGTTTGCTTTTTAAAAAATTGAAGATAAATAGGACCAATTCAAAAATGACCAGTGATAAAGCAACCTCAATGAGAATTAGCAATTCCCCACTTCGACTAGCCGAACAATGCATTTGGGCAGTTCCCGCAATACATTTAAAGATCAGCTTATAAAATGAGATTGACCAGATATATAAAATACCTAAACTAGCAAAGAAAGCTAGAAAATGGAAAATATTAGATTTATTTTGAAAGAGTTTCGCTGTAATACAATAAGCTCGATATGGAATCCAGCTAAAAGCAAATAAACCAATAACGGTAAAAATGATCGCTGCTGTATAAAGAAAATCATCTGACATCAAAAAACTTTCAAACATTTTATTCTTTTTTTTTTCAAAAACACACTTTGTTATAACACAAAAAAAGACCATCGAAATGGTCTTTTACATGTACTTAAAATTATTGCTCAGCTAACCAAGTCATAAACTTCTGACGTTCCGCCTTGCTTGCATTTTGCCAGATTTGAATCAATTGGCGATCTGCTGAATTGACATCAGTCACGGTTTGAGTGGTCTTAGCAACTGAGGTTGTTGCTGGTGATTGGCTTGTCGTTGTTGCATATACAGCTGCGGGTTGATTTACTGGCGCTTTCTTACTTGAAGTTAAATCAATCACTTTGCCAAATAAACCAGAACCTAACCACGGCTTCGCTTCAGTATTTACACCAGTCTGTTGCACCACAAGACGGTTTTTATTGTCATAAATCGCAATCGTTGGTTGTTCTGCATATTTTTTTGCATCTTCAAAACGCTGAGGCGGATTCACTAAAGCAATTTTATAAGTTTGACCATCTTTTAAATCTGGCGCTGTCACTGTGACCACACCCGATTTTAAAATGTCATGTTCACCATTTAAATGTTCAAAATACTGTTGATAACGAACACTTACCGCAACTTGACCTGCATCGACTTTATATTCATTCTTTTTACGGATTAAACCTGAATTCACTTCTTGATCGTTTACCGCCAATACTACAATTTCTTCTGGCGCAGATAAGGTGGCTGCTGCAAAAACTGATCCGCTTAGCATTAAAGCTAATGCAGCAACGCCGTATTTAAATGCCATATTGCTCTACTCTTATGTCAAATATATGTAAAATTTATTGCACTATGCAATGTCGTGATGACAGTTTTATGACAATGGCGATTTGTTCTGATTTTTATAATGAAACCATTTTCATTTTACTTGTCACATAATTTTGTCATTTACTGGAAAAACCATTCATCTGCTTGTCCTAAAAGCACATTTTAAATTTATTTTTTCTTATTTATAACTAAAGCATTTGAATAACACATATTCAGAATAAGCATAATTCTAAAAAACAAATTAACAGGATGTTCCCCATGAATAAGAAAACCATATCCAGATTTAAAGCAATCTTAACGAGATGTATCATCGGTATTACAACTGTTTTTGCCGTACCTTATGCCACACAAACAATGGCAGCAAACAGCTATGCCACTCAAGCAAGCCCAGCACAACTATCAAAACTTGCCTACAATATGAATGCCAATATGGCACAACGTAACCTCAACACATCTGAAAAAATTCTGTATCAGCAACTTTACAACATTGCCAATAATCAAACCTCCTTATACGACCCGTCTATCACCTCCACGATCCAACAATATGAAAGTATACGTAGCAAAATTCGCCAGCAATTTTCCACAGTTAGGCAGCTTGCTATAAATACTTATGGCAACCAGTCACAACAAAAAATATTACTTGCAACTAATGCTTTTATTTTGATGTATTACGATGCACTCAGTCGTAATAACCCAAAATTCTTCTGGCCAAATCTGGGTATTTTTGTAGCCAATGATGTCCGTTCTACGTATGCATTAACCTTCTCATTGTCCAATGCTTTAGACCCCTTAAATGTCACCAATGGTCAAAGTGTCATTATTGCAGGGATGAATGTACCCACATTACAGTCCACCATTGCCCAAGCCAATAATGAATTAATTAATGGGCAAGCCAATGTGATGGCAGATATTGGTGGACTCAGTATTATGCATCAACACTATGATGCTTTGGTGTTAGCACAACAACTGACTGGCTATGGATCTACCCTGACACAAGCGTTTCAATTACAAAAAATCGCGGATGAAGAAGCGCTTAGATCAGGTATTTATTCATCAAAATTTAAAAAGTTGGCTACAGATGCAGCTATCAGCTTTGGCATTCATGAACAGGAAAAAATTCTACAGCCGATGTGGGATAAGCCAATAATGCGTGATTTTGCTAAAATTAATAATTTTATGCTCTCGCTGAGTTTAGAGAATTTAGGCTTACGTGGTGATATCTTTGTGGGCATCAATAAATTTAAATTAATTTTCACCCCCTATCTGATTATACGCGCACCATTCACAGCAACCAATCTGGCCAATGTACAACATCGTATCGCAATTGCACGTAATGGTTTTAATGTGTTAAATGAATGGAAACAAAATATATTCTTTGCGCCATGGATACCCATCTATCAAGCAGAGATTGGTAGAGGAAATGGCTTATACCAACCAGTAGGCGCACGATAAAACATTAAACCCCCGATGCACAACATTACACTTTTTTCAAAGCGACTACATTTTGAGCACAGTTCTTGCTTGTTTAATGTTGTGTATATCGCACAATAAAAATACTCAACAAAAAATGAGGTGCAACATGATTTTTAAAGACCATATAGTCCGTGTTGAAAATATTAAAACGATGCAAATGCTGGATAAAGCGAAGTTAGATCATCAGGTTATTGCGATGTTTATGACTTGTGAAGGCATTCCTTTAAAAACCAGTGAAGTGACTGCGCTTTTAAAACAATATGAAATGCTAGGACAGCACAAAGTTCCAGCTAAAAAAGCCAAGGCATTGCTTCAGGCTAAAATGGAGCATTTTGAGGATTCTGAATTACCGTGCCCTGCTGCTTATTAAGGCAGGTAAGCGTTAGGGTTATTGTTTAAATCACCTTTTATCGGTAAATAGAATCAATAGATACGTTCTATTTACCGCATTTAAACCATACAAACTGCTAAACCATACAAGCTTCTTTCCCCCAAAGTCCCACATTGTTGCTTTTACAAAGGGATTATAAATATTTGCTTTTCAAAATAATAATGTAAACCAGACTGCACTATTTTATCCTGCAATACTTTTGAATAGTCAATATGTTTTGACGCAACGAAGCGCCCTATATAACGGTTCTCAATCAGATCAATTTGAATATTTTTAAGTGCTTTGAGCAAGAAAATACCATAACGGCATTCTACGTACAGACTAGATGAAAAGATTAAAAAATGACCCCATTCCAAAACATCTAAATTTGCACTCAACTGGATTCGCTTGTTGAGATTTAGTCTTTAAATATCATTGAATAATAATACAATGGGTTCTATCATCATCGAATATGTATATTTTATAATACATTCATTTTAAGCAATCAGCTTTCATCTATATAGATGTGTATAATGAAAAGTCCTTAATAATTTATATATTTATCTCTATGCTTCAAATTCTGCAAAAACAGCTGGATGAAAGTACATTTTGCCCACTTTGTCAGGCAAGTATGTATTATGTTGAAGCTGAAGAATTTGAGAAAGAAGTCAGTTTTCACCAATGTAGCCATTGCAATCATCAAGTTTTTCAAAACAATCAACGCAACTGTCATTGTGAAACATGCCAAAGCAAACGGCGTAAACTGATTAAAGAAACTCGCTTACAAGAAACCCGTAAGCTAAAGAAAAAAGATAATTTTGAATTAGGTTTAGACCAGCTTAGTTTTTTACATAAATTATTTTTACTGAGTATTTTAGACAATCAAGTGCATGAAAATACCAACCATCAAGAGTTTATTGATTGGGAAGTGATTAAATATCATCCTATTACCCCCAATTACTATTTCCAAAGTCAACTTCTCAACCAACTGATTAAAGACAATGTTTTTGTTGCCAAAGATTTTAGTGATGATGCACACCAATACTATATCAATGTCCGTTTGGATGGTTATTCCGAACCGAGTATGTTTAGTATCGCAACACAACTTCGCCACTGGTTCTATGAAAATCTAAGCCAAGGTATCCCATTTAAAACATCCGAAGAAGTCAAAAATGCACTCTATGTTGTGCTGTATCAAGAAATTGTACAGTTTACCCAACATTATTGCCGCACGTGGGGTATCCAGATTTCGGGCAATAAAAACTTCCAAATCTTCTGTTACCACCTACTCGACACATTGGCTGTTGGGCAAATTTTCTATCTCATTCAGACTGCGCTTGAATATCTATATCAAAAAAAGGCGCTACAAGTTCGTAACGAAAACTTTATTAATACCAATATTCTCAAGAAAACAGTGCAACAATATCGAGACCGTGCAATTGCAGAAAAATGGGAAACCTCAACCCTGCCACGTCCACCAAATATTCCATTGAGTAGAATGAGTGAAATACTGTTTTATCGGTTTTTAGGCTACGATGAAGGTATCTTCTTTCAACCTGTGTGGAAATCTTGGAAAAAGATTGAGCCACGCTTAAATTTCTATTCGCAAAAGCGCTGTATGTATTGTGGCTCAAACGAATTAACGGTTGAGTATGATGCACAAAATTATGTGACATTATTTTGTCGCAGTTGCAAACACCAAGACCACTACTTTACTCAGTAAGGAGCATTTATGAATCATCCTGAAAATATTACACATTCTCAAACGGATCAACTTCATACCCACACTGATGTCATTTTACAAAAAGTTGTGGATGCTTGGACTGAGTTGCAAACTCAACAGCCCTTAGTCCAGTGTATCACCAACAGTGTTGCAACAAATTATGCTGCCAATGTCTTACTGGCTGCTGGGGCTTCACCTGCAATGATTGATAACCCATTTGAGGCTGAAAGCTTTGCTTCTATTGCTGCGGCATTAAGTATCAATGTGGGAACACCAACCTCTGAACAAATGCAGGCTATGCAAATTTCAGCGCAAACTGTAGCAAGTAAAAATACACCGTGGGTTCTCGACCCTGTTGGTTATGGTGCATTTCTCAAATGGCGCAGTGAAATGGTTGATCAGTTGGTTTTGCTTAAACCGACTGTTATTCGTGGTAATGCCTCAGAGATCAGTGCACTTGCAGGCAATCAAGTTGAATCCAAAGGTGTAGACAGTACTGTGTCAAGCAATGAAGTGTATTTACAGGCTTTAGCACTTTTAACTCATACCGAATGTGTTGCAATTTCTGGTGAATCTGACTTTATTCTATCTAAAGAATTTAATAGTGTGATTCAGGTTAATGGCGGAAGCTTTTTACAGCCTAAAGTCACGGCAACAGGTTGCGCTTTAGGCGCTTTAATTGCTGCGTATAGTGCAGTCACAACAGCCACAATCGCAGCAGTCTCTGCACATATCCATTTTGCGATTGCAGGAAAATTGGCTTTTGAAAAAGCCCAAGCTGTTGGAAGCTTTAATGTCGCATTTTTAGATGAAATATATCAAATGAGTGCAGATAAAATTTGGCAATATGCAGACATAGAAGTTTTAAGCCTTTAGACCAAACTGATAAAGTTGCTTTTTAGCATTAAAATTAAGCTTAAACCTATGGAATCACTTATGTCATTACGAGAAGAAGAAAAATTGTTTTGGGACGCAATAGACCAGTCGAATCACAACAAAGATGCTCACTGGTCTGACTATGATATTGACCAGCATTTACAAGATCTTGTGCAATATTTATCTCAATTAGATAAACAACAACTGATTACTTTTGAAAAAACACTCCAGCTCAAACTCTCACAACTCTATAGTGCTGAAATCGCAGAACTCTCGACAATTCTAGAATCTGATTTTACTGAAAAAGATGGTATTTTCAATTTCGATGCCTATTTATCAGATGATGGTTTTATTTATTTTAGATGTTGGTTAATCCTCAAAGGCAAGGAATTCTTTGATGACATACAAGAAGATATTCAAAACTTTGTTAGCGGGAAATATAGTTTTGATATAGGCGACACTTGGGCTGAGGGTCTACTCTATGTTGCTGATGAGGCATATAGCGTTCATCATGAAAATGAAGAAGAGTCTGTGATTCGTGATGCGGTATATTTACAATATCCTGAACATCACTATGATTTTGCAGCGAGCGAGATTGAAAGAGATTTACTCAATGGTGTTGAGTTACAAACGCGATATCCAAAACTGGTTAAAGCAATATGCGAACTCAGAAGTGAATAAGTAAAAGATTGGGGCTTATTTTTTAAGCCCCAAGCTGATTATTTTTGCACAAAAACTTTTTTATAAATTTCTCGTGGCATTTCAGCAAACTCTACACAGAGCTGAATTTCTAAACCCTGTGCAGAATAATCTTCAAATGACTGTAAAAATTGCGATAAATTTTCAGTCATTAAATCTTTTTGTGGTTCAGTACGACCACTTAGACCTTGTAAACGTACAAAAATAAATGCTTGATTACTCTGCTCGCCACTTTCATCCCCAAAGCCAATCAAATAATCCGAAACTGATTGAATACGGGATTTAATATCATGTGCTTCACTCACTAAGCCTGTATCAAACAATGCATGATTTAAACCCAACATCAATTTCTTTTTATCTAAATTCTGAATATTGTCAGAATAATCAATAAACATTTGTGGCATCGTATTAACCGTTTGAAAGTACTGGATATTGGTCAGAATTATAGCATTAACATATAAAAAAACTGTAAAATTAACACTAAATTAGCATTTTAGCGCTTAGATTCATGAGAACTGTAAAAGAAAAAGCAAGCCGTAAAGGTATGATTTTTTTCAGCTTACTTTTAGCTCTACAAATTTACTTCCAAATACTAAATTTTCTAAATGATAAGGAATTCGAGATAAATCAAATACTAATCTATATTTCGTTGATTTTAATCTGTAAATATTACTTTAAGTTTGAATCTTTTTTAAAAGCTAGATATTGGGCTTAAGTTAGCATCTTAATTATTTCAAACATTTTATTTTTTATACTACATTGATTATATTTTTCAGCTGTATCAATATTTCACAAGCTAAAACCGTTCTCTCTTGCTAATTTTAGTTTTAGCATTTGTGGCATATATCCCATAAATGAATCTTAGCTAATTCATATTAAGAAGTACTTGAATGATTAAGCTATACCCATTTTAGAGACTCTACATACTCTACATAAATGTAGAGTCTCCTTAATTTAAATTCTGGCATGTGTGCCATACTTATCGATCATAATTGAACTCGCTTCATTTAAACCACGTACTGTGACGTTGATTCCATTCTTACGAAATTTGCTTACAACAGAATCCAACATCGCAACAGATGTGACATCCCAAATATGGGAGTGAGTCAAATCAATAATGACATCTGAAATTTTCTCTTTGAAGTCAAAACCTTGCATGAATTTCTCAGAAGAGCTAAAGAAAATCTGACCGCTTAAATCATATAAACGTGCTGATCCTTCAAAAGCAGACTTCACCTGAATATCATCTTCTAATTTAATGGCAAGAAATAGCGCTGAAAGCAAAACGCCACTGAGCACACCTAATGCGAGGTTATGAGTAGCTACGACCACTATGACGGTCACGATCATGACAACATTACTACTTTTAGGATTTGCTTTAAAGCTAGTTAGAGAACGCCATTCAAAGGTACTAATAGAAACCATAATCATTACAGCAACCAATGCAGCCATTGGAATCACTTTGAGCCAGTCGCTAATAAACACAACAAGAATAAGAAGAAAAATACCCGCTGAGAATGTTGATAAGCGAGAAAAACCGCCTGATTTCACATTAATCATAGATTGACCGATCATTGCGCAACCCGCCATTCCTCCCATAAAACCAGATGCAATATTCGCGATTCCTTGCCCTTTGCATTCCTGATATTTATCACTTGGTGTATCAGTCATTTCATCCACGATCGTCGCTGTCATCATAGATTCAAGTAAACCAACTGCCGCTAATGCGAATGAATACGGCAAGATAATCTTCAATGTTTCAACATTCAAAGGGATGTCTGGAAGTAAAAATATTGGAAGCGTATCAGGCAAAGCCCCCATATCTCCAACTGTTCGCACATCAAATCCAAGACTCATTGCCAATATCGTAATTGCAATAATACACACAAGCGGAGAAGGCAGTATTTTTCCTAATTTTGGAATGAACGGAAATAAATAAATGATTACCAAACCTAATGCAACCAAAGCATAAACATGCCACGTCACATTCACAAATTCAGGCAACTGAGCCATAAAAATCAAGATAGCTAGAGCATTCACAAAACCAATCACTACGGATTTAGAAACAAACCGCATTAACTTCGCTAACTTCAAATAGCCTGCAAATATTTGAATCACACCCGTTAAAATTGTTGCAGCAAGTAAATATTCAAGGCCATGCTCTTTTACTAAAGTGACCATAAGCAATGCCATAGCGCCTGTTGCTGCCGAAATCATTGCTGGACGTCCCCCAACAAACGAAATCACGACGGCGATACAAAATGATGCATATAAACCCACTTTTGGATCTACACCAGCAATAATTGAAAAAGCGATAGCTTCAGGGATGAGTGCAAGCCCCACAACAAGTCCAGCAAGCACATCCCCACGGATGTTAGAGAACCATTGTTCTCGGATATTAGATAACATAAATAGCGCCTATTTTTTTGATTTTTTGATAGGCTAGTGATGTGATATACGACACACAAACGACTACACCACATCACTAGACAATGATGAGTTATTTACAGATTAGAAGAGGTAAATAAACTTAAGGTGGCGTAAGTGTCATAAAAAAGCACTGGTTTTGAAGGAAGTTAAAGTGTGAGTATAGCATCCAAATTTACTACACAACTATACGATGCTGAAATTCACTTTAATTTTAGAATAAGAATAACCATAAGATGAAACATTTCTGCACTAGGGTGCTTTATGGTTCTTTATCTCATTCAAAGCACGACATCTATTGTATTCTATTGATAGACCTTAACAAAATCATCAATAAACATCTGTGTTAATGCATTCTTTTTAACTTAAAACGATTGAATCATAAGATCTGAGATGCAACAGTAGCATTGATCACCAATTCTAGATTTTCAAAATCGTCAAATTGCTCAAACTCAAAATCGATCTTGATTTTCGCAATCACTTTTAGATAACCGTCACGACTTTCAATAAATGCCAATTGGTATAAATCGACAGGATTATGGATACTTTTAATGGTAAAACACCCATTAAATGCATCACATTCATTTTCATCAAAAACCAACGTCAACCCAAGCAAATCTTTTAAAAATGGAGATGGTAGCTCCAACCCTTCAAAAGAAATATTTGAATCTATCAATTCATGCGCATAATAAAATGGGCACAACTGAAAGCTGAGATTATAACTATTAGAATATTTGCATTTAGACAAAATAGCTAAACGTGGACTTAATAACTTTTTCTCAAATTTAGCCATTAATTCATCACTAAAAACATCTATCACTCAACAAATAACAATGCCAAACGTACCTGATCATAGCCCATTTTGGGACTGGTTAAATCAACGATTGGACGCAATTTAATCGCACCATCATCATTAAAATGACTTGGATCTTGACGTTTCTTCAATTTTTTATAGATCACACGAATTTTTTCTACAACTTCTTCACCAGGATTTGCAATCGAGATATCTAAACCTTGCTCTCGATGTAAACGAGCCAAATGATTGATAATCGTCGCAGGAGTTAATCCACGTTCAACCGCAATATCCTGAATCTCATAGCCACTTTCAAACAATTCACGTGTTTCATCAAGTGTTGCCGAAGCATAATTGGTTTTACCACTATTACGCGCCAGCTTCTTTTCATTACGTTCAATTTCAGTGGTATTTAACGTCCCGCCACAATGACGAATAAAGGCATTGTGCTGTGTGGTTAAGTCTGAATCTGCATAATGCACTTCGGCTTCATTGGATAACTCTTGAAAACGGCGATCTGCTTTAATTGCAAGACTATCCAGTTCCAACGCCTGATCATTAAAACCTAACAATCTTAAACCCTGAATCGATTTAAGCCGGGATAAAGCCACATAACCCTGACCTTTTTCAAAGGTATGGCTTAAGTTGATTTCCGCGGCTTCCAAGGTCATCCCTTGTGATTTATGAATCGTAATCGCCCAAGCTAACCGTAATGGCACTTGTTGTAGACTGGCGATGGTTTTACCACCTTCATTGTCAACAGACCACGTTTCTGGCGCAACCAATAAGGTTGTACCATCGGTCATTTTGACTTTAGGCAACATTCCTAGTTCATCGTCTTCTTCAAAACCAATAACTTCACCTAAACTACCGTTGATATAGCCCATATCGAAGTTATTTTTAACGAACATAACTTTGGCATGCTTTTTAAGCGTCAACTCATCAGGTGCACGTACAGAAGATTTCAATGTTTCGATCAGCTTTTCATTACCATCTGTCACCGCTACAAATTGATGATCATCCCCTTCAATCGCATTGAGATGCTGAAAGTTGATGCTATCCACGTCCATATTGTGGGTATATAAACGCGTGTAGGTATCGCCAATGTCTTGATTACGGGTATCTTGTAGCGCTTGAATATGCTGTGGCTGAATATTCTGGGCACGAATCGCATTGAGTACATCATTCAATGCCGAATCATCTTGACGATGCTGCTCTGTCAGGTAGCAAACACGAAATTTTGCTTCAACCCAAGCGGTTGACATAAAACAAAATTTATCTCGATTTAGTTCGCTATTTTTTCCTACAGGCGGCAGCTGAAAAAAGTCTCCAGCTGCAATTACTTGAATACCACCGAAAGCATCATCAGATTCTTTAAAATATTTTAAAACTTGATTGACCAAATTAAGCTGTTTGGCATGTAACATTGAAATTTCATCAATGATCAAGACTTGGGCATTTTCTAAATGCTCTTTTAAGTATTTACGCTCTTTCATACGCTTTAAATCATCATCAGTCAGCGTATCTTTGATCCCTATGCCTGCCCAAGTATGAATCGTCATTCCATTCATATGTGTTGCTGCAATCCCCGTAGATGCTGTAATTGCAACAGGGACTTTGCGTGCTTTTAAATAATTGATGTACTGATTAAGCGTATAGGTTTTTCCTGCACCAGCAGATCCAGTCAAAAAGACATTTTCACCCGCTTTCATAAGTTTGAGTGCAGTTTCTTGTTTCATAACAGCCTTGAATTACCTAAACAGGATGGGACGGCTATAGCCTAACGATTTTTACATAAAAAGTTAAGCCAAATGCATCATGAAAAGTGAATTAAAGCCAAGTCGCTCACTCAAAAATGATCTGCGTCAAACTATAAATTCCCCAATTCTTCATTGGGTTGAATACTGCTTTTCCATTTTAAATGCTGATTTACATCATCAATAAAAGCTTGAGCTTTCAATATATAAAACTCATCAGGAATATGATTATTAGGTAAACGCAATTGATCAAAGACCAAACGTCCTAATTTATAATAACAACCTAGCGTCATTTCCTGAGTCGCATCATCAACTTTCGATACATGAAATGCTACATATTCACGATCTGCGATCCGCGCACAATAGGACAATGCCAAACAGTGTTTAAACACCAGCGACTCTTGGATAATTCGTTTTAAGCTATTCAGTTCCTCATAGCACCACTCTTCAAAATAAATCTTTTGCATTGGTGCAACGCGATCCCAATGCTCTACATCTATTTTTTCTTTAAGTGTTGATAAGGTATCAACAAAATAATGATGTTGATGCCAACGCTGTGCTTGTTGATATAGACCAGACCAAGTGACATTCCGCTCTATATCGTGATGATCATTAAATAAATGC
Organism: Acinetobacter sp. I-MWF; assembly: GCF_025433935.1. NCBI lineage: Bacteria > Pseudomonadati > Pseudomonadota > Gammaproteobacteria > Moraxellales > Moraxellaceae > Acinetobacter > Acinetobacter sp. I-MWF. The sequence continues at coordinate 2,690,455 of NZ_JAMBAR010000001.1, forward strand.
ATCACATAGTCCAAAACAAAGCTGTCGTAAATACTATGGTTAGATGCACGACCGATCTGCATGTGTTTCAGTTTTTTACGAAAATCATCGACTGTTATATTGTGCTTTTGCAACTGAATAAAAAATTCTGCATGTTGTTGTCGTTGCGGATCAATAAATTTAATCAGTTGCTTGGGTAAACCCTGAGCAATGTGTTGTACAAACAGCATAAATGCTTGAATGATACGATTTATCTTAAGGTATATTTTTTTATACATCTGTGGTTGATCCGCTAACATCAATGCAGCGAAATCCAACCATTCTTCGATATATAAATAAGAATTAGAAATCGTTTTCTTATTCGATTTATTTTCAATCTCTGTTTTTAAAAAACTATAACGATTGTTCTTTGGATGATTCTGCCATTCATTTGTAATTGCAAAAGAGTGACACTCAATTAAAAATAGCCGTGCTGCAATATTTTTAAAATACTTTAAAACACCTACAGTGACTTCAGGATAAATCTTTGAAGTATCAATCAGACTTAATGCTGTGATCGTGATCCTGACATTGGGATCCTTTATATGTCGACTAATCCAATCATTGACCTGTTCATCTTGTTTAAATAGCCAATTTGCAGTGCGCTTAAGGCTACAAATTGGAAATTGTGGAACTTGATCCTGTTCCCAATATTCAGCATCTTTTTGTAAAAAGTGTTGCTTGCTCAATAAATCCTGATATTGCCAAAAGCCCCGTTTCATATATTTTGCATAAGCAAGCATTTGCGGTTGTTCTTGAGCATGTACAGCCAGTAATTGATAACTTGCAAAATACTGACTGAGTTCGTGTAAGCGTAATGATTCTGGGTGAAAAATCTTTAAAATACGCAAATAATGCGCTGGAATAAACTGATCTAAAGAAAAAATGGCCTGTTGAAATTTGGGTACCAATGACTGAATCGGTAAAAACTCTTGACCCAATACAGAATTAATCAGCACTAAATGCTTAATGTTAATTTCAACACTTAAAGGAATCGCTTTACCATATTTGGCAAAATCAGAAACATAGGCATAATCAAAATATTCATAGTACAGCAAAATTTGATCAATACGCTCTGCATCTGCTTCACTAATATTATATAAATACTGCTCTACCCGATTTTCACCATCCACCCACTCGAAAACCTGCTCAATCAGCGTTTGGCGGATGATTTGAGCTTTGGTCTTTAAATCAGTTGGATGTATCTCATGATATTTTGTTGTATAAAAATAAATATTTTCTGAGAAATATTGAACAAAACGATTGATATTGATTTTATTTTCTAAACAACGCGGTAACTTTGCAAAATTTAAATCAAAAATTAAACCCTTTTCTTCATCAAAGTAAATATTGAGTAACTGATTTGCCAGACTGAATTTATGCTGCTGTGGATCAAACTGGAAAAAGTTGTGCGCAGTAATCTCGGACAAATAGTCAAATTGATCAAGATAAATCTTATTTAAATTTGCTGAAACCTGAAGTAATTCTTGAGCAGCAAGCTGGTGTCTATGTGGCAGCTGCTCCTGAACTGTCTGCACCATATTTGCCTCAATCCATCTCTTACATATATTGAATTTATTAGGGTCTGTTGACACTTCTTCTATGTTTGCGACAACTAGTTTTTTTAGACGATTCGAGGCACGAAATACGAAATTTAGTCAGCTAAATGAGTAGTTCGTAACGACGTAGCGACAAAAAAACTCTAGTCCCGAAGGGTTGTGGTTAAAATTATCTCAGTCTGTGTTATGAAACTCGAAAATAGTCTCGCTATTCTCTTCGTTTCATGCCTTGCCTGCTCAATTTTAGCCTACAACGCAAGCCATTTATGAAATGTTAACAGACCCTATTGTAGGCGAACAATTTTACAAAACAAATTGAATTCAATTATCTTTTGCAAAAGTTTGTTTAAACTGAGCTGTGATCGTGTAACGGGTTTTATCTTTATTGATTATGTTTTATCCAGTCTTTATTCATTATTTAAAATCTATTTTAATTATATGTTATTTATTCAATTAAATTTTTATAAAAAAAGATCCCCTTACTTTTCAATAAAACTAAGGGGATCTCTATCGCAACACATTTGAAATAAAATAAATGCATCGCAGGCTTAATTAAGAATGTACAGGCTTTGCCCCCATGCGCTCTTCAATCAAGTCATAACACCATTGGAAAATAAAGGTATACACCAAAATACAGGTGGTCATTCCAAAATCCAATAAAATTGCTTGCCACAAAGACATATCCATTGCGTAAGCAACCATTGGAATCGTGGCTAACATCAAACCACCCTCAAAACCAATGGCATGTAAAATACGTACACCAATGGTACGTTTAAGTTTTCTCTTACGCTCAAATTGTTCAAAGAAATGGTTAAACACCATATTCCAAACCACTGAAGTCACGGCCATTGCAACACCTAATACACCAGTAACTTCCATTGGTACTTCAAAAATAAAACTTAATGCAATCGCTATGATCACCAATAGGATGACTTCATAGCTTAATGCATGAATAACCCTTCTTTTGGAAATCATCATTTAAAACTACTCTTTCTTGATTCGATGGATGCATTATATTTTTATAATATTGATCAATCGAGTCAGGTTCTTTCAGTTTTATTGAAAGGTTGCGTGAATTGGAGTAAATTTAATGACTGAAAAATTAAACATAATGGTGCCAAGCGCGTGAATATTAACCAAGAACAACTCACTATCTTTAAAACGGTGATGGAAACAGGTTCATTTTCAGCAGCAGCCCGACAGCTTGGCAAAGTCCCCTCCGCTGTCAGTATGTCTATCGCCAACTTGGAAATAGACTTAAATCTAAAACTCTTTAATCGTGTGGGACGTGAACCAATCCCTACACCTCAAGCTCAACGCTTATATGAAAAAACTGAACAACTGCTGGTAGAAATGAATCAGTGGAAACAACAAGCGATTGCACTTAGCGAAGGCTTGGAATCCTCATTAAATATCGTGGTGGTTTCTGAATTACTGCATACAGACTGGGCTGAATACATTGCACTGTTGGGAGAGCATTTTCCAACTTTAGAAATTAATATCTTCTCAGCACCACAAGAAGATGCGCTGAAAATGCTGATGAATCAGACGGCTCAACTGGCATTGATGTTTGAACGTGAAATACTTGAAAGCCGTGAGCAATTTGTCGAATTTAAAAAAGAAGCCTTGGTCCCTGTTTCAGCTATTCATCATCCATTATCAGCACATAAACAAGTTACTTTTGAACAAATCCTACAATCCAGACAAATTGTCGTGGCAAGTCGTGATCGAACCATTAAACCCGAACTGCTTTATTCTAAAAACTATTGGCGGACAGACAATCACCACTCAGCATGTGCTTTAATTTTAAAAGAACTGGGTTGGGGTGTACTTCCCTTGGAAATGTTTAATGAAAATCCTGAGCTCAAACATAAGTTAAAAATCTTAGATTTGCTCGATTTCACACCAAAATTTGAATATTTTGTCGACTTAGTCTGGAGTCGTGAGAGCAATTTAGGCTCAGCTGCTCGTTTTTTGATTAATCACATTCGAAATCAAAGAATTCATACAAAATAATAGGCCTTTCAATACATTTTCCTCTTTTGCTCAAATCGCATTGTGTTATAAATAAATCACAAATATTTTAACTAAGAAATAATCGGTAATGACACAATCTGCATTAGATCAATTAAAACGCTTAACCACTATCGTTGCTGATACAGGTGATTTAAACGCAATTCAACAATTTCGCCCTTTGGATGCAACGACTAACCCGTCACTCATTACAGCAGCAGCACAACAGCCTGAAAGTCGTGAGCTGATTGAAGATGCCTATGCGCAAGCAAAAAAAGAAGGTTATGAATTAGATGCGCTCGTCGAACGCACCATCGATATTCTCACCGTCAAACTGGGTGTCGAAATTTTAAATATTGTAGAAGGTCGTGTTTCAACAGAAGTGGATGCAGCCCTTTCCTATAATACCGAAGAAACCATTGCCAAGGCTAAAGAGCTACTTACATTGTATAAAGAATATGGGATCGACCAAGACCGTATTCTGATCAAGATTGCCTCTACATGGGAAGGTATTCAGGCAGCGAAAGTGCTAGAAGCAGAAGGCATTCATTGTAACTTAACCCTGCTTTTTGGTTTACACCAAGCCAAAGCCTGTGCAGATGCCAATGTTACTTTGATTTCTCCATTTGTCGGTCGTATTTTAGATTGGTTTAAAAAAGCTGAAAATGTAGAGAGCTATCCAATTGAGAAAGATCCAGGCGTATTGTCTGTTAAACAAATTTATCATTACTACAAGCAACATCAAATCAAAACTGAAGTGATGGGCGCAAGCTTCCGTAGCATTGACCAAGTTTTAGGTTTAGCAGGTTGCGACCTTTTAACCGTTGCACCGGGTCTGCTAGAAAAATTGAAAAATGATCAACGTCATGTGGTTTCTCAACTCAGCTTAGACACTGAACAGACTGCTCAAGAACATCAAGAGATCTCTAAAGCTGAATTTAAACAACAATTGGAAGCTGATTTAATGGCATTCCAATTATTGCAAAGCGGGATTGACGGTTTTATCAAAGCGCGTGAACAACTCGCATTATTATTGCGTCAATCTTTTGGCCTAGATGCTGATTTTATTGACTAATCTATGCTTTTAGAATGATTTATATAAATCTAAATTGTAGATGCGCTTTTGGTTAAAATTGCACTAAAATCGCTCACACTCTAAAGCCGAGTTTGTTATCATAAACGCTCGGCTTTTTTATTTCGCTTTTCTTATACAGTGAGAATGTTGTGTTTGGTATTACCGATATTGTGACATATATACTAGGGACTATTTTTATCGTCATTTTACCCGGTCCCAACTCATTGTATGTGATGTCAATTGCCTCTCGATTTGGGATTAAAACGGGCTATATTGGTGCCTTAGGCGTATTTACAGGAGATTTAATCCTGATTCTCTGTACTGTTTTAGGTGCTGCCTCTTTACTACATGCCTTTCCTTGGTTATTTATCATTCTCAAAGTTGTAGGTGCAAGCTATCTGTCTTATCTCGGTATTCGTTTGTTGATCGCAAGTATCAAAACTTGGCAGAGCAAACCACAAACGCTGCAAACAAATACATCGAATACTGCAACTCACGAACAATTTCATCCATTTCGAACAGCACTAACCATTAGCTTACTCAACCCAAAAGCAATTTTATTTTATCTTTCGTTCTTTGTTCAGTTTGTCGATCCTGATTACCCTTACCCTGCTTTAAGTTTTGCGGCACTTTCAGTGATTCTGCAAATCATCAGTATGAGTTATTTGACGATCTTGATCTTCTCAGGGGTTAAACTCGCCACTTTTTTCAATACACGCTACAAAATTGCTGCAGGTTGTGTTGCTTGTGTAGGCTTACTGTTCTGTGCCTTTGGAATAAAACTTGCCGTTTCAACGATGTAAGCTGATTTAGCTCAATAAATTTCCCGATTAAAAGCATTCTTTTTTGGATCGTTCTTTTGGATAAACTGCGCTTTCTATTCAAGATAATATCTAATCCTTATAAGTAGGTATAAATTACTTTCCACTAAACTATTTTAACTTTAAAAAGCCAAATTCTCCCAAAATGAGAATTTATTCAATTTTATTTTTCCTTTTGCTATTTAATTCCAATTAACCCTATAAGCTTTAAAATGATCCATGTATGATGGTTGCATTTTCAACCATTCAATCAAATTTAAAAGCAAGGGATCATGCAAAAGTTACTCCAAGACTTCTCTATACCTGCTGTATTTGCAGGTTTCATTACCTTCTTAATTGGTATCAGTGTTTCGGCTGTACTCGTTATACAAGCAGCTCAATTACTTGGCGCAAATCCTGAACAAATTACCTCTTGGTTTTGGGCACTCGGTTTAGGTATAGGTCTTTCAGGATTAATTCTTTCTTGGAAATTCAAATATCCTGTTGCCACCTCATGGTCAACCGCTGCACTTGCACTCATCATTGCCACTGCCAGCGGCTACTCACTCTATGAAGCGATTGGTGCTTTCTTGGTGAGCGGCTTACTGACTGCCACCCTAGGCTTTTTAGGCATATTTGAAAAAATTATTTCGTATATTCCCCAGAGTTTGACCAGTGCCATGCTTGCAGGCGTATTACTCAAGTTTGGTATTGCTCTATTCGCCAGTATGCAAAACGACTGGGCATTTATTCTCAGCCTCTTGGCGGTTTATATCATCACTAAACGGCTATGGGCACGTTATTGTATTGTGATTACCGTGATCGCTGGAATCATCATTTGTCCATTTTTTATGGAGTTTCATGTTCCAACCTTACATTGGGGATTGGCAAAACCAGTATGGATGACACCTGAGTTCACATGGTCTGCGATTCTAGGATTGGCACTGCCTTTATTTGTAATCAATATGGCATCTCAGTATTTACCAGGGATTGCGATGATTAAAAGTTATGGCTATAAACCCCATGTTAACCAACTTATTGGTTGGACTGGTACAGCGCAGACTTTGCTTGCACCATTTGGCTGTTATACCGTGAATATTGCCGCAATCAGTGCTGCTGTCAGTCTGGATGACCAAGTTCACCCAGACCCTGCGAAGCGTTATATTGCCGGCATGAGCTGTGGTTTCTTTTATATTTTGATGGGGTTATTTGCGGCAACATTGACAAGTCTATTGATGTCTTTTCCACATCTTTTTATTGTGGCATTAGCGGGGATCGCCTTGTTTGGTACGATTAGCCATAATATTGCGATTGCATTTCATGAAGTCAAAGACCGTGAAGCTGCACTGCTCACCTTCTTATTCAGTGCATCAGGTGTTCAGTTTTTTGGGATTGGTTCCGCTTTTTGGGGACTACTATTTGGCTTCGCTGTTTCGTTTATTTTAAACTTTAAACTTAAAAAATAGCATTTTGATCAATAAGATGAATGTAGGCTCATTCATCTTATTTTAAATTTGCAATCGTCGAATCAAAGCAAATCGAGAAGCGATAGACAAAAAAAAGCTTACCCTAGGATGGGTAAGCTAGAAAGCTTGAAACAACAATAGAAACTACAGCGAGAATCTGGAAGCTATCTTAGCGATTGGTTAATATTTAAACCAATACTTAAAAACACTTATTGGATATTTCTTAAACGAAAATACCCCCTAAAAGATCCACATTTCCAGCAAATAAAGTGAGAAAAATCTCATTTTCAAAGATAAAAAAACAATAAATCGCTGAGCATAATTCATTCATTAGACCAAAGTCTAAAGATTAAATCTCAGGGTAGTTGCCAGTGCCTTCAGGCCAAGGTGTAAGCAATTCAAATCCTGTATCTGTGACAGCAACCATATGTTCCCATTGTGCTGACAATGACTTATCCGCAGTAACCACAGTCCAGCCATCTTTCAGCTCTTTAACACTGGATTTCCCCGCATTAATCATTGGTTCAATGGTAAAAACCATACCCTTTTTAAGCACTAAGCCCTGTCCGGGTTGACCATAATGTAATACGTTAGGTTGCTCATGATAAATCTTACCAATCCCATGACCACAATATTCACGAACGATCGTATAACCTTCACGTTGCCCAACTTGTTGGATTGCATGACCAATATCCCCGAGTGTTGCACCGGGTTTGACCATATGAATCCCAGCCACCATTGCCTCATAAGTCGTTTCAACCAGTCTTTTCGCTTCAGGTTTAACTGTACCCACATAGTACATACGACTGGTATCACCAAAATAACCATCTTTGATAATTGCAACATCGATATTGATAATATCGCCATCATTTAAAACTTTGTGTTTTGATGGGATACCGTGACAGACCACTTCATTTGGAGAAATACAGGTGGTTTTGGTATAACCATAATATCCAATATTTGCAGGGATCACTTTTAGCGTATTGACAATAAAATCATTGCAAATATCATCTAAATACTCAGTCGTCACCCCTGGCTTCACATATTCACCAATCATTGCTAAAACTTGAGCAGCTAAACGCCCTGACACTCTTAATTTTTCAAGGTCTTGTTCGGTTTTAATGGTGACTGTAGAAGCTTTCATTGGATTTGTCCGCAAAAGTGAAAAAATATTATATGCCTTTTCAATACATTTAGGGCAATTTACCGCCTATCTTATTCAATAAAAATGCAAAATCAAGCACATAAATTTTAGAATGAGTATAATCTTTCCATATGATGATTTTATCTATTCTATTTTTTTTGAAAATTTTGATTTTTGAAAATTAACTGTGAATCATCCACATAAATATAATCAATATGACTAATTGGTTAAAATTTATAAAAAACGGGAATATTATCCATAAAATAAAATACAAAAAATAAGCTATTTCTACTAAAATCGCTGTTTTGCTTTTTCAACCACAGTTTATGACTAATCTCCGTACAAAGGATATTATTGCTTTAGGCTTTATGACCTTTGCCTTATTTATTGGGGCAGGCAATATTATTTTTCCACCCATTGTTGCTCAACAAGCCGGTGAACATGTATGGCTCGCAGCGCTAGGTTTTCTAGTCACAGCTGTAGGCTTACCAGTTATTACCATTATGGCACTTTCTAAAACTGAAGGTTCTATTGCGCTTTTAAGCTCGCCTTTAGGTAAAGTCGCAAGTTTAATACTGACCGTAGTGTGTTATCTCTCGGTTGGGCCATTATTTGCTACACCTCGTACTGCAACTGTTTCTTATGAAATTGGTTTTTCCTCATACTTTGGAAATGGTGGTACATCATTATTTATTTATAGTGTTATCTATTTTGCATTTGTAACTTTAGTTTCTCTTTATCCAAATAAATTATTGGATACAGTGGGTCATATTCTTGCGCCGCTAAAAATTATTGCACTGGCAATTTTAGGTATTGCAGCATTTCTGATCCCGACTGGTTCAATTTCTCCTGCGATCAACAATTACGCTACCAGTCCAGTTTCTGAAGGTTTTGTAAATGGTTATTTGACCATGGACACTTTAGGCGCTTTGGTTTTCGGTATTGTGATTATTCATGCCATCCACTCTCGTGGTGTCACAGATAAAAAGCTCGTAACCAAATATGCCATTATTGCAAGTTTGATTTCTGGTGTAGGTTTAACGCTAGTTTATCTCAGCTTATTTAAACTTGGTTTAGGCAGTCATGATGCTGCTCCAAATGCTGAAAATGGCGCAGTGATCCTGCATGCTTATGTTCAACATGCTTTTGGTGACTTAGGTTCTTTATTCCTGACAGGTTTGATTTTTATTGCATGTATGGTTACCGCGATTGGCTTAACCTGTGCATGTGCTGAATACTTCTCTGAACTCACGAAAATCCCATATAAAGTTTTAGTAATTATTTTGGTATTATTTTCATTGGTGATTTCAAATCTAGGTTTAACCAAACTGATTGCTTTTTCAGTCCCAGTACTCAGTGCAATTTACCCACCCGCAATTGTGGTCATTCTATTAAGCTTCTTTTGGGGCAAATTCAATAACCCAACCACGGTTATCGCACCTGTTACTGGTGTTGCATTTCTATTTGGTCTTATTGAAGGAATTAAAGTCACAAGCTTTAAAGACAGCTTACCTTTAATGATTCAAAACTTACCGTTAAATGAACAGAATCTTGCATGGGTGATCCCATCATTGATCGTGTTAATCATCTGTGTCGTAATTGATAAAATTAAAAAATAAAGCTTTTTAATTATCATCCTTAAAATTTGATTTTACCCAAATCTTATTTTAACAGTGATCAATAATTGTCATGTTTACCCCACAGGCCGTTATTGTTTGCGACACAATTTTTAAAGCGTCCTTTGATCCATCTTAGTGCTTCAAACATGTGATCTATGCACCTGAATAGATCGAATCAAGTTTTTCGCTATGTATAAAATCATTTGGCTTAAAAATACTAAAACTCAATTTTTATTTAGCACAGATAAATTCAGTCGCGTTGTTGCATTTTTTACATGAATGAACCGTTCTCCGTACCAAGATCGAATTATTTAAAAAAATAGTCAATTTTTTCGATTTTTGCATAAATATTGCATAATTTTTCATCAACTTTAGTCGAAAGTGCTTTCAAGACCTATTCAATTATTGTATTTTATTTTGATAACTGGCTCACACTAACTCCACAACAATTACATCATTTATATAAAAAATCACTCATATTTTCATTTTTTATAAAATAATCATCATTTGTAATAAATATGTCATAATTATTTTGAATAATAGAGGTATTTGCTCTTGAAATAATAATTAGATGTGGTACAACTGAATAAACCAATCCAGACTAAAACAATGTGGTTTTTGTCGAGCAGACAGGAGGAATGGGGATGTTATCAATACATTTCAATAAGCAAGTCTTCATTAATTCTTTGAAGACAAATACAAAACTGGTCATCTATCTAAGTACAACACTTGCACTTTTAGTGACTCTGTTTATTCATGGACTCATTCAAGGCAATTTAAAACCTGAATTTTTTGCCTATGCATTAGTCGTTTCTGCTGCCTTCTATGTTTGGGATGTAGTCGACCATAAATCTCGTAAACTCGCGAAGATTACAGAATAAAAGATGGATGCCATGCATCCATCTTAAATAAGAAAATTATAAAAATTTAAGTATTAAAACAAAGTATTAAACATTCCTAATAATAATCCTCCAGTCGCAATAATCTCCCCGAGTACCAATAACAGCATTGCTATACGTAACAATATTTTCGGTAATTGCATGGTTCCTAATTGGTGTGGTTGTTTGAATTGATTGGTCGTATCTTTTAAAAAACCATGCAAAACATAACTGGCGATTGAAAAGCTAAAAAAGAATAAATTGATCAAGACAAATATCAAATTTGTTGTTTCTGTCCAGCTTGAACAATAGGCCATTACCGCCAAAATCAAAGTGGCTGGAGCATAAAGCAAGCTACTGCGATGTGCGATATCGACATAATAATGCGCTCGGGCCATTTCTGATCGACTAATTTGGTAATATTTCCACACCCCTGTCAGCATACCTACCCATAGATAAATCCCGCTGAATATTAAAGCTAACTTTACTGACAAACCTAAACCCACAAAGTCCATTTAAAACACCCTAATTCCAACAGCTTAAAATATTTAGATTAGCTTTGACTCATAAGTCATACTTTGATCAAGTTTCTTTTTGGAACTTATGTAAAGTAATCATCAAAGCATACTCATTGAATTGTTATGAATACATTTGAAAATTTAACCATAACTTGTGCAGATAGCTATAGCTTAACTGCACGTTTTTATCCGGCAAAACAATCAACCCATCGATTGCCTATTTTAGTTTGCCCTGCAACAGGGATTACCCAAGGTTTTTATCATCATTTTATAGAGTGGCTTGCTCAACAAGGTTCAGATGTTCTGGTCTTCGATTTCCGTGGTATAGGTGAGTCCTTACACGGTCCTCTTCGTCAATCCAAAGCAAGTATCCAAGACTGGGGGCAACTGGATATTCCTGCGGCCATTGAAACTTTGCTGAATAAGACAGGAAAACAACAAGTTATACTTTTAGGTCATAGTGCTGGCGGACAATTATTAGGCATTGTTTCTAACTACAAGAAAGTGGCACAAGTGATTGCAATTTCAGGTTCTACAGGACATGTCAAAGGACTTAAAGGGCGAACCAAACATATGGCGCCTGTCATGTTTAAGATGATCTTCCCTGTTTCGAGCTTAGTCAAAGGCTATGGCGCAACCAAGTTTTTAGGCATGGGAGAAAATTTACCCAAAAATGTTGCAAAACAATGGGCTGAATTTTGCAGTAAACCTGGTTATGTGATGAACGCTATAGGTAAAACGATTTTCGAGGACTATCACAACGAAATTCAATGCCCAATTACGGTGTATTGGTCATCGGATGATGAGATCGCCACTGAAGCCAATGTCAAAGACTTACTTCGCTTGTATCCCAAAGCCACCACAGAAATGATAGAGCTTAAACCGAAAGATACAGGTCATAAAGTCATTGGTCATATGTTGATGTTTAAGAAATCACACCAAAATTTATGGCCAACGATGACACAAAATATTTTTAATTAATTTTTAGTTTTAAGTACTTAGATAAGTAATCCTATCTAAGTGCTCTTTTTATTCAAAAAAAATGCCTCATCAATGAGGCATTTTTCTACTTAGTTTTTATATCTGCAATATCTGCTTGCGGTTTAATCATAAAACAGTTACGAAAATTGTTCTGGACGGGTAATTTTTACCGTCTTGATCCGATTTTCATCCATTTCGATGACTTCAAACCAAATGCCCTCTTGTTCAATCTGAGTGCCTACTTTTGCTTCGCCTTGAGTCTTGTCTAAAATCAAACCTGCTACGCTAAAGTAACCTGAGTCTTCTTGAACCAGATCCAACATACCAAGTTCCAACTCAAGCTGATACAAGTCCAGCATGCCTGACGCCTTCCACGTTGTATCATTCAATTTGATCAACTCTAGCTGTTCATCTGCATCAGGGAACTCACCTGCAATTGCCTCAAACACATCCAATGGAGAAATCAAACCTTGGATATTGCCAAATTCATTACTCACCAAGACCAAAGAACCCTTAGATGTTCTTAAAGTATGAATCGCGTCAATTACTTTCATTTTTTCAAAAATAAAAATTGGACGACTACGTTTAAGTAAAGCTTGTAATTGCTCTGGTTCATCCAGCACATCAATTAACTCTTTAGCACGGACAACTGTAACCACTTTATCCAATTGTCCACGACATACTGGGAATAAACTATGTGGTACAGCCAAGATTTGCTGACGAATACTCTCCGCATCATCTTCAAGATCGATCCACGAAATTTGATTTCTTGGTGTCATAATTGAGGCAACTGAACGTTCAGCAAGGGTCAGTACGCCACCAACCATATAGCGTTCTTCATCACCAAAGGCTTTTTGAGCGGCTAAAGCTTCAGGGCTTTGTAATAAATCTGCATCCAGCTTGCTTCCCATCAATTTTAAAATTGAATCTGCGGTACGATGACGCAGTGGCGTTTTCGACTGATGCTTTTCAACATTACGGCTGGAAAACTGGTTAAAGGCTTCAATTAAAATTGCTACACCAATACCCGAATAGATATAGCCTTTCGGAATATGGAAACCAAAACCTTCCGCGATTAAGCTCACACCAATCAACAGTAGGAAACTTAAACATAGAATCACGACAGTCGGATGCTTATTGACAAAAGCAGTTAACGGCTTAGACGCAATCAACATCACAACCACAGCAATCGTTACAGCAGCCATCATCACGTAGATATTGTCGACCATACCGATCGCGGTAATCACTGAATCAAGTGAAAATACAGCATCTAAAACGATAATTTGCGCCACAACCGCCCAGAAGCTTGCATAAACAACTGCACCTGAACTTTTAACCTCAGGTTTGCCTTCCATTTTTTCATGTAGCTCAGTAACAGCTTTATAGACGAGGAACAGTCCACCGAATAATAAGATTAAGTCTCGACCTGAGAAAGACAACCCACCAAAGGTGATTAAAGGCTTGGTTAATGTGACCAACCACGAAATAATAGACAGCAAGCCTAAACGCATAATTAAGGCTAAAGATAAGCCAATAATACGTGCTTTGTCTCGTTGTTCTGGAGGAAGTTTATCTGCAAGAATGGCGATAAAGACCAGATTATCGATACCCAGTACAATTTCTAAAACAATCAGGGTTAAAAGACCAACCCAAATCCCAGGGTCTAATAAAAATTCCATTATTAGAGCTCCTGCTTATTATTATCAATATATAAAGCGGAGAAAAATAAATTTGACCTACACGACGACGGATCCATGAATGAAACCTTTTCAACTAAATTAGCTTAATTATGCACAATATCTTGCAGTTGTAATTATTTTTCACAAAAATTTTACATTTATTTAAGATTTTTCTTATGGGTAACTTAGTGATACAAGTGAATTCTGTGTAATCACTCTCCTCACAATGCGAATTTAATGCTTTATAGATGCCGATTCATCTTATTCAATTTAATTTTCACCCAATCTAACAAAAATGTCATTGGATTTTTTCAATATAAATTGTGTATAACTATAGTTATTAAATGCTACTTACCTTCTAAAGGTATAAATCGCTTTAATTTAATGAATGATTTTCAATCGGATATACAGGTATTTAGAGAAGAAATACTTAGATTTATTCACATTATGACCCAATCAACATGAATTAATTACAGTTAAGCCAAGTTGATTTCTTTCATTTTTCAGTTAAAATAACATCAGATGTTAATTTTTTTAACAAATAAGCTTGCTTTTAATATCATTTTCTTGGTAATTTTATAGTTGAGTAAGCCGAAATACATAGGATCAACCACTATGACACAAGGACATTTAATAAAAATCAACTTCTAGCGTTGCTTTTGAGACCTTGTCTTCAACAGCAAAATTAGAGTATGGATTTTTCTTCATTCCATATTGCATGAAGAAGCGACTAAATTTACGCAAAGTATTTCTACTTTTTTACCTAAACAGAGACAGTTATACAATGCTTTTACTTGATACTTTAGCTTAAGTTTACTTCAAGAAAAATTTACATTTCGTCAATTTTAATTGTTTTTTTCATTAAGTGAACTATCACATATTGATTCAAGTATTCAAAGTAAAATATGATTAGCGCTTAATATATGGCAATAATTACAAAAAACAGGGACCTCTAAATGACTAAAAAATATGCAAAATTTTTACCTACTGCTGAAAATTTTAACATCGAAAATTTCCCATACTACTGGATCACTCAAGTTCATTCGCAGTATGTTTTAAATTTAGATCACGTACTTAAAAAGTATGGGGTAGACAACTCGAGACGTCGATTATTGGTCGCGTTAGAAGCAAAACCAGATGCAAGTGTCTCAGAGCTTTCAGAAATGATCGTTTCAAAAATGTCAACGACGACCAAAATTGTGTATCGACTTAAAGAGGAAGGATTTGTCGAAACCTATTCTTGTGGACATGATGCACGTATCACACGGGTACATTTAACCGAATCTGGGCAACAAATGACCCATAAAATTAATGATTTAATGAGTGTTGTACTTGAACAGTCATTTGACGGTTTAACACCACTACAAATTGAAAAAACCATGGAAAATTTAAAAATCATCTTTAAGAATCTTGCACATTAATTGTTAAGATTCTTCATCAAAGATGTTCAACTGTGGCGAGTTTTTGTTATTCGATCTTTTGGGGCAATAAAAACACTCAAACTCAGCCACAGGGAACCCCTCAATAAAACTCAAAATATTGGGTTGCTGTAAACCCAACCATTCATCAAGTCGGTGATGTGGAATGACCACCACCGAACGTTTATCTGTTCGAGGTTCATGAAATTCACTCATCATCGAGTGGGTGTGGGCATCCATACTGATCATGGTGGCTGAACGAACAACTTCACCGGTTTTTAATCGGGTAATCTCATACAGTGCAGCAATATAAAAAGCCTGACCATCTTTACGTCGTACACCCCACCGTTGTGGTCGACCGTTGATATATTTGGATTCATAAAATTCTGTTACGGGGATCACACCAAATTGGCACTTGCTAAAAGCCTCGACAAAACTGCGTTTTTCCATCAGGGTTTCATTTCTTGCATTATAAGTATGTTTTGCAGCATCTTTATCCTCAGCCCATTTTGGCACTAAACCAAAGTTGACTAAACGCCACTCAAGCCCTTGATCGGATTTAAATAACAACGGCGTTTGAAAGCTTGGAAATATTTCTTCTTCATAAAGGAAAGGAATCGCAGGTAAGCCAAGCTGCTGAACTTGTAATAAGCTGATAGGTTTAAAATTGGCACACATAATAAGATTTAAAATATTGATTTATAATTGTTGAATTTATCTATTGCACTATCCATTGATGAGACATTGATAAAAACTTGAGACAGCTCACAATTTCAATTGGGGATAAACCGAAGTTTACCCTCTTCACTTAGCTTTTATCCAAAAATCTTTTTCACTTTGGCACTTAAGCCATGGAAAAACTTATGTTTTGCATTGGCTTTTTCGCTGGTCAAAAAGTTAATTTGAATAGATTGACGTTGCCCCTCATAAGGAATATAGCCATGCCAACCATTGTCAGTTACTTTAAATGCAACCAGTGAACCCGGACCTGCATTAATTTCAGTGACATAGTTATTGATGTCTTTATCATCATTAAGAATGCGTAAACGTCCATTCGGCGCATCCCAAGATTCATTTAAATAGATCAAAACCGTCAACAATTTGCTTTTTGAATCACTGTGAATCCGCCCATCTTTTTGACGAGAATAACCACGTAAAGTAATCATCATCGGATGTTCCATCACATTCACATCAAATTTATCTGTTAAAATTTGACGAAATTCTGGTGTATCCAATGATTTTAGAAATCGATCAAAATTAGGCTTAATTTCTACATCTTCGATGTTAAAGCTTCCGCCCTGTTCAATTTTAGGAAAGTCTTGGATTACCGCCTGGACTTCACTATCAGCCAAAGCATTTTCAACTACGAAATACGGATAAGGCGTACTCGCAACTTCAGCATTTTTCAGCGCATCTAATTTCAGAATTGATGTCATTTATAATTCAGCTTAATGATTAATTCCGTTAAATTGTATCAGAGATTTTATCTTATTGGCTGAAAACTCAAAGTCACGTCTACAAATTTTATATATGAAAGCAAAGCAACATTTAAAATAAACCATAAAAATAATAAAGCCTCCGAAGAGGCTTTATTGATAAGTTAATAGGATAAATTAGACGATAAAATTAATCACCTGTATAGCCTTTTAACTTTAAGCGATACGCATGCAATAATGGCTCAGTATAACCAGACGGCTGTTCGCCACCTTTGAATACTAAATCATAAGCAGCTTTGTATGCATAACCGTCAAAACCAGGTGCCATGTTGCTATATTCAGAGTCATTGGCATTTTGTTCATCAACAATTTTCGCCATACGCTGCATAACTTCTTCAACTTGCGCTTTAGTCACAATACCATGACGTAACCAGTTCGCAACGTGCTGAGAAGAAATACGTAAAGTCGCGCGATCTTCCATTAAACCGACATTGTTAATGTCTGGCACTTTAGAACACCCCACACCTAAATCAACCCAACGAACAACATAACCCAAGATACCTTGAAGGTTATTTTCAAGCTCTTTGGTCTTCTCTTCTTCAGTCCAGTTTGTATCTGTGGCTAAAGGCGGTGTCAACAAGTCATCTAACGGAAGCGCTTCAGTTTTCAATAACTCTTGTTGGCGTGCTGAAACATTACATTGATGATAATGAATCGCGTGAATCACAGCACCTGATGGTGAAGGAACCCATGCACAGCTTGCACCTGCTTCTGGATGTTCAATTTTGGTTTTATACATGTCTAAAAGCATGTCAGGTTTAGGCCACATGCCTTTACCAATCTGTGCTTTACCACGTAAACCTGCTTGTAGACCGACCATCACATTACGGTTTTCATAAGCTGGGAACCAAATTTGGCTTTTCACTTCACCTTTACGAACGAAAGGACCTGCTTCCATAAAGGTATGAATTTCATCACCTGTACGGTCCATGAAACCAGTATTGATGAAAATAGTACGGTCTTTCGCCTGTGCAATACAGTTTTTCAAGTTTACAGATGTACGGCGTTCTTCATCCATAATCCCGATTTTCAACGTTTTCGCTGGTAAGCCAAGTGCTTGTTCAGAACGTTCAAACAATTCAACAGCGAATGCAACTTCTTCAGGACCATGCATTTTTGGCTTAACGATATACATTGACCCTTTACGAGAGTTTTTGTTTTCGTTTTGGCCTTTGATGTCTGCAAAAGTCAATAATGGTGTAATTAAAGCATCCATAATACCTTCGTAGATTTCAGCACCATCTACAAGGATCGCAGGGTTCGTCATTAAATGACCAACGTTACGAAGAAGCATCAATGAACGACCATGAAGTGTTGTTTCACCACCGATCAAGTTCTTATGTGTACGATCTTTATTCAATGTACGCGTCACGGTTTTACCGTTCTTCTCAATTGATTCTTCAAGCGTACCTTTCATTAGACCTAACCAGTTACGGTAGCCTTCTACTTTCTCTTCTGCATCTACAGCAGCAATCGAATCTTCCAAATCTTGAATCGTAGTAACAGCAGCTTCTAAAACAAGATCTTTAACACCCGCCGCATCAGTTTTACCCACTGGGCTATTTGCATCAATTTCAATAACAACGTGTAAGCCGTTATTTAAAAGTACAATTTCAACAGGTGCAGATTCTTCGCCATTAAAGCCGACAAATTGTGATTCTTTCGCCAAAGTCGAGGTTGAACCATCTTTAAGGCTTACAACAAGTTTTTTGCCTTCAACAGCATATTTTGTTGCATCTGCATGTGAACCATTTGCCAATGGGAATGTTTCATTTAAGAAATTCTTAGCAAATGCGATAACTTTATCGCCACGAACAGGGTTATAGCCTTTACCTTTTTCCGCGCCACCTTCTTCAGAGATCACGTCAAAACCGTAAAGCGCATCGTATAAAGAACCCCAACGTGCATTTGCCGCATTTAAGCAATAACGTGCATTACGCACAGGTACTACCAACTGCGAACCAGCCAATAATGCGATTTCTTCATCTACATTTTCTGTACTGATTTGAAAATCTTCTACTTCTGGTAATAAGTAGCCAATTTCTTTTAGGAAAGCTTTATAAGCTTGGAGTTCAAATTTATTGTTGCGGTGCCATTCATCAATTTTAGCCTGAATCTCATCACGCTTCGCTAAAAGCGCCTTATTCTTAGGGCTAAGATCGACAACAACTTGCTCAAAGTTTTTCCAGTATGTTTCACTATCTAAACCAGAACCTGGTAGTGCTTCATTTTCGATGAAATCGTAAAGTTCTTTAGCAATCGCTAACTTGCCTTTTTGAATACGTGCAGTCATTGTCTTTCCTGATATTGCTACTTTTTATAACAAGAGTTTCTAGTATACCGATTTAAACCATGCTGAATAGTACTATCACATTGCTAAATAGTGATCATTTTAATTAAAAAAATAGCTACATTAACTTAAAAAATAATGATCAAAAATACAGCAACACCATCAACTAAATCATCAACTTAAATCGCTTTTTAACAGTGTATAAATTTTTTAAAATGTCTAAATTAGACCAAAGTGCTGAATCAACCCTAATTTTCCCATTTTTTTATACACTTTTATTCCTTGAGCAAAGATTAAGCCATGAATAGCGCTAAATGTCGATAAAACCAATCCATAATTCTGTGTAAAGAATTGTTCGACTCACTTATATTTTTTCTGTTTGTTCAAATCTCATCTTATTGTTTCAATTTAGATGATTGGAATCTTTAGCAACAAGGTGGAATCGCATAATTTTTTTAAACCACTTATACTTTTTTAGATTATTTAATTATACAGCGTCGATCTATTATCTGGCGACAAGTAGAGATAACGTGCTGCACATAAAAAACCTGTTTAAAATTTTCATTCTAAACAGGTTTCTGGAATCGCAAGGTCTAAGCTAAATAAGCAATAGACCTTAGCTTAAAACGAAATGCTTCACTTAGTTAAAAGTTTTAAAACGTGTTGCATCATCAATAAATGTTTTTCCGCCCGCTGGTGCTTCGATTGAACCAAATACTAATTGTGCGCGAAGTTTCCAGTCAGCAGGTACATCAAATGTTGCTGCCACTTCTTCATCCACGATTGGATTATAATGTTGTAAAGATGCACCAATACCCGCTTCAGCCAATGCAGTCCAAGTTGCAAATTGTGCAATACCAGTTGAATGCTCAGACCATACTGGGAAATTATCAGCATATAATGGGAATTGTTCTTGTAGAGCTTTGATCACGCTTAAATCTTCATAAAACAACACTGAACCAGCACCAGCGATAAAGCTGTTAATTTTACCCGAAGTTCCTTCAAATGCTTCAGCTGGAACGATTTTACGTAAAGTTTCTAAAACGATTGTCCAGAATTTAACATGTGAATCACCAAATAAAATCACAGCACGAGAAGACTGTGAGTTAAATGAAGATGGGCTATGCTTGATTGCATCTTTGATGATTTCTTCAATTTTCGCTTGGTCTAAGCTTAAATCTCTACCAATTGCATAAATTGTACGGCGTTGTTTGATTTGATTTAAAAATGACATGGTGTTAATCCTTCTATGACCAAATGGGTCGTGTTATTTAACATGGTTTGAGTGTATTGCATCATTCTTAGTTTCGTCATGCTTATATACATAACAATGTGTTCTATATTTAGAACAATATGTGAAATCGGGCATTTTAAAATGCTATCGTGTTTTATGTGGTCCCCTTTTTGAATTGTAATTAAAGTATTTATTAATCAAACAATTTAATTAAAATTTACCATTAAACTCAGCCTATTGCCTTGAGCTTTTCAATGATAAGAATATGGCAAATATCCTATATACTTTTCATTGCTTGTTTTGTGGTAAAAATATTGCAAATCTGAACAGATGATTCTAGACATCGCATTAAAGTACAACTTGATGGCATTCTTATGATGCCTTCTTTCAATAACATACCACCATCAACCCCAATCTTAGAAAATAAAAACTCCGCATAAAGCGGAGTCTCATTTAAAATAAATAGTTTTCTAAATTATTTATCTGTTTCAAACAGTGCAGCGACAAATGATTTTGCAGAGAATGGACGTAAATCATCAATCTTCTCACCCACACCAATATATCGAATTGGTACATGGGTACGACTGGCAATATTAAACAACACACCACCCTTTGCTGTTCCATCTAATTTGGTAATGGTTAAACCTGTTAAGCCTACAGCTTCGTCAAACATTTCAACTTGGTTAATCGCGTTTTGACCAGTACCAGCATCCACCACCAACATCACTTCATGTGGCGCAGTTGCATCAATTTTTTGCATCACACGTTTTACTTTAGTCAACTCAGACATCAAGTTACTTTTATTATGCAAACGCCCTGCTGTATCAGCAATTAAAACGTCCACACCTTTGGCACGTGCACTTTCAAAGGCATCAAAAATGACTGAAGCACTATCTGCACCATGGCCTTGAGCCACGACAGCAATATTGTTACGTTCACCCCAGATTTGAAGTTGCTCAGTTGCCGCTGCACGGAAGGTATCTCCTGCCGCAAGCATGACTTTCTTGCCTTCACCTTGTAAACGTTTGGCTAATTTACCAATCGTGGTGGTTTTACCCACACCATTTACACCCACCACCAAAATCACAAATGGATTTTTATTGGGATCGATATGCAATGGTTTTACCCGAGGTGCAAGTAAAGCAACCAGCTCTTCTTGTAGCGCTTTATACAATGAATGTGAGTAAATCAAATCACCACGTTCTGTACGCTCAGTCAAATTCGCAATAATGGTTTTAGTCGCCTCTACCCCGATATCAGCAACCAAAAGTTGCTCTTCTACTTCTTCGAGCAACTCATCATCAATTTCTTTACCACCAATCAGGATATTGACCATACCATCGGCAAGGCTTTTACGCGATTTGGTCAAACCTTCTTTCATGCGGCTAAAAAAGCCACCTTTAGATTTTTCATCTGCCGATTCAATCTGTTCGTCTTGGCTCTCAGTTTGAACAGGTTCCGTTTTAGGTGTTTCTACATTATTTTCAATAATAGGCACATTGACGGCTGGTAAACTAGGTAATGTGACATCGTCATCCCCGATATCCGCATCAATCAAGAATTTATTTTGCTGTTCTTGCATGCCGATTCCTTGAAAAGCATAGCGTTAAAAAAGAATGAGTTTAGCATAGATTGCATCATTTTTAGCGTTAAAGCAGCGATAAAACAAGCAAACCAAAATGCAACATTCCAGCCTTGCTTTAAATCATTAATTTTTTAAGAATAGTTCTAAATTTGAAATAAATTTTTGGGTTATCTGTGTATATTCTGAAATCTAAATTCTTAAATCTTCTTAGACAATCCAAAGTTATACTTGCGCCACTTTTATTTTTATCTTTTAACACGGTAAATACGCAACTTCAGGCAGCACCTCAAAGCCAACTCTCTAGGACCACCTTTGAAACCACACTAAAAAATGGTTTAAAAGTGATTATCCGTGAAGATCATCGTTCACCAATTGTTATGACCCAAATCTGGTACGGCGTGGGGAGTAGTGATGAGTCAGGTAATGTACTTGGTATTTCGCATGTGCTTGAACATATGATGTTTAAAGGAACTAAAAAAGTTCCTGATGATGAGTTTGCTCGTTTGAGTCGAATTTATGGTGGCCGCACCAACGCTGCCACATATACAAATTACACCAACTATTATCAGCTTTACCCTAAGAAGTATTTTCCATTGGCATTGGAACTTGAAGCAGACCGTATGACGAATCTGGTCCTCAAACAACAAGATTTTGATCCTGAAATCAAAGTGGTTATGGAGGAAAGACGACAACGGACAGATGATAACCCACGAAATCTAGCCTACGAACGTTTTAAATGGATCGCCTATCCAACCAGTCACCATCGTCAACCAGTGATTGGCTTTATGAAAAACCTACAGAATATTCGTCTGGATGATCTTAAACATTGGTATCAAACATGGTACACGCCCAATAATGCGACTTTGGTCATTGTGGGAGATGTCAATGCAGAACAGGCACTTAAACAGGTTGAAAAATATTTTGCGGCAATTCCAAAAAAAGAACTTCCTGATCGTAATGATGTTTTAGAGTTTGATCGAATGGGGTATCGGCACATGGAAGTGCAGTTGCCAGTACAAGTCCCCAACTTGTTTATGGCTTGGAATGTTAAATCCATTGCCACAGCAAAAAACCCACAAGATGCTTACGCACTAACCATTATCCAATCCTTATTGGATGGCGGAATCTCCGCACGCTTACAAGACCGTCTGATTCGGGATAAAAAAGTGCTGACCGCAATCAGTGTCAGTTATGACCCCTATAATCGCGGTGACAGTTTATTTATGATCTCCGCGATCCCAAGTGATGATGTTTCTCTGGATGAGGCACAAAAAGCGATTGAAAAAGAGATGAATTTATTTAAAACAGAATTGGTCAATCAAACTGAACTCGATCGTGTCAAAAACAACTTCGTTTCAAATTTAATCTATAGTCAGGATGATATTGGTGGACAAGCCAATATGATTGGGAATTTAGAAGTAAACGGCCTAAGTTTTCGTTTAATGGATGAATTACCCAAACATTATGACAAAGTGACACCACAAGATTTACAACGAATTGCCAATATTTATTTTGTCAAAGCCAATCTGAGTAGTTTGTATTTAATGCCTGAAAGTACAAAAGAATAAAAAAGGATCTCTCATGAATTTTAATCCATTCTCGACCTATTCGATAAAAATACCCCTATTTGTGTGCATCAGCTTACTCTACTCCCCCCTTAACCATGCGGAGGTTGAATTAGACAATCATGATGAAACGGATGCGGTTATAGATGATTCAGCACTTAAAGCAAATTCGACCTTACAGAGCTTAAAAAATTTAGATAAACATCAACAGTACCAAGCACCCTTTGTTCAAGACCTCTCCAACAACCAAAAAGTCAGAACACTGTTTGTTTCAGCCACCGACCTGCCTATTGTCGATATTCAACTCACCTTTAATGCAGGTTCGTCACAGGATGAAGCTCTAGGAAAAGGTTTGTATGGTATGGCAAATATGGCAGCCAAACTGATCACTGAAGGTACAGATCAATATACAGCAAAAGAAATCGCGTCTACATTTGAAGGATTAGGCGCTCAATTTAGCGTTACCGCGTACCGTGATATGTTTGTGGTCCGACTTCGGGTCTTGTCAGATCCTGAAAAATTAAACCCTGCCATCAATACCATGTTGCATGTGCTGAATCATGCACAATTTAATCCATCGGGTTTAAATCTTGTGCTAAATAATACCAAGGTTGGGCAAAAGCAAATCCAAGAAAATCCAAGTCGAATTATGAATATTCGCTTTTATCGTGCGTTATATGGACAACATCCTTATGCCGAACCCACTGTAGGGACCAATGGGAGCCTTAAAAAAATTACCCCAGAACTACTTAGGGCTTATCGACAAAAACTGCTTGTTGCCCAAAATATGAATATTGCGATTACAGGTAATTTAACTGCAGCCGATGCAACCCAACTGGCCAATTTAATCAGTCAAAATATAACCCAAGGTGAAGCTGCACAAACACTTCCTGAACCACAAGATCAAAGTGATTTTAATATCCATTACATTCCATTTAACTCAACACAAGCCAATGTGATGATGGGGCACTTGGCTATTCAGCGCAGCGATCCTGATCGTGTTGCATTAGAAGTTGCCAATCAAATGTTTGGTGGAAGCGGATTTAATTCCATTTTAATGAAAGAACTTCGGGTTAAACGGGGTTATACCTATGGAGCGTATAGTAATTTGACCTCCACATTGGCTCAGGGTTTTTTTAGTTTGAGTTATTCCACTGAACAAAATCAATTGATGGACAGTATCAAAGTTGCACATCAAGCCTTACGTGATTTTGTAAAAAATCCAATCCAAAGAAAACAGCTCGAAGAAACCAAAGAAGGCATGTTACGTTCATTTCCAATGACCTTTAGTTCCAATGCCAATATCAATGCCCAAATCGCATCGATTGGTTTTTATCAACTTCCTGCGGATTATTTGACCCAATATCAAAAGCAATTGAGCCAAGTCACCACCAAACAAGTTCAAAAAGCCATTCAAAAACATCTTCGTGCGGATCGTCTCACTTTGGTTGTTGTTGCACCAACATTGGATCAAACTGCATTAAAAGACATGTTAAGTGCGGATTTAGCCAACCCAGATCAATCCAGTACAAATCAAAACAAACAAGTGGATACGCAAGCCATGCCAGATGTCCCAACTTTGATCATTCAAAAAACAATTCGCCCGCAAGCGGAACCAGCCAAATGAGTATTATCAATTATTGCGGGTCTTTACTATCTACCGCAGGATATCGTTTTACTTGTTGATTTTCAAAATGATAGGCACGTAGTAGGCGTAAATATTCAACCACATAAATACGATCTTGGTGGCGCAATTGATTGGCAATTTTTTGCGTCTTGGGATTGGCGGCTTGTTGTGAATATTGCATCACATATTTGTATTGATCTGGATTAATTGGCCGTGTTAAAGCCAATGTTGCAAGAAAAATCATCAGTGCGATGATCACAACAACAAAAGAATTCAAGATTTTTTCCACAGGAAATGAATAGAATAATTTTTGAAAATAATCTTTGAATTTTTGCATGAACTACCTCTAATTACAGATAGTTTATCATCCTGACCATAAAAATATAGGCCTTTCTTCAAGACAGCTGAAGATCGGTTGTAAGATGATCTTTAAGATCAAAATTGCGAGAACGACAGCGCTTAAATATTCTCCCCATAGATATCATCGCCTGTCGATATGAAATTTAAAGCCCTCTTCTCTTATTCAAGAAAAGGGCTTGAGCCAAGTTAAATAACGCGTGAATCATTTCTATATCGTGCCAATTAAAGGATCGTTGCACGTAAGAATGCGAAATATAAAATAATCGCGATTATTGCCAATGCAATACTGACAGCAAAGATACTCACTCCCCCCTCTGCATGTGCAGGATGCAAATCATCATCATCAGCAAGACGCCTTAATTCACCATCATAGATTCGATAAAAGCCCGCTTTTTGCACTGGATTTAAGTTTCGGGTATAATCGTACACGCGTTTACGCTGGGCTAAACAATAATCCCCAAGATGGATTTCTTGATGATAAATTGCCTCATCCAGTTGTTTACGGTGATACTGAGCTAATTCTACGATCTGAGACTCAGCAGCGGGTACATCAAAAATAAAGCCATCTATAGTGTTTGTCATTTTGCTCTCCCTTTGTCTTAATTCTCATATTGATTTTAATAAATATTATTTCTGATTAATGTTTAATCATGTAATCTTATCTTCGTCAAGCATAGATTTCAAATCGCTTGACAACCAAGGCTAATTGTAATATTAGTTTAATAAAGTTAAGTTAGATTAGTTAAGTATAAGCTCCGTTGGGGAGCTATGTTAAAAGATCATAATTACAATAAGGAGTTATATATGATTCATCAAATCTCTCACCAAGACTTAGAACATGTTTATGCAGATGCTGTAAATACAATCCAGTGTGAAATGAACTTTGTAGAAGCGGTAAAAGCATTAGAAGATGCGGCGAAAGCGGGTCATGGTAAAGCAGCAATGTTTCTTGCAGAACTTTACTACCAAGGTTTCCGCGTTGAACGTGATTCTCTAAAAGCCCAATATTGGCAAAAGATGGCAACCATGCAAGCATAATAAAACGTCACCTAGGTGGCGTTTTTTTAACCCCTATCTTTTTTATTTTTTAATAAATCATTACGCTTTCAATACATTTTTTATTGTTTTAATAAATGCTTACGATTGAGCATAAAGCACCAACAGTTCTTATAAGAATTTCAACTACAATAGGCAATGTACTAAATAAGATTGTTAATTATGACAAAGTATATTCATCTTCAACCCATTTCGAATGAATTGTTTATTAAAATTTCTATTTTAAAATCACTCATGTATTGTGGTGTACTTTGGGGACTTTACCACGATGGCTGGGCAATGAAGTCTGGTTCAAATGAAGTTTATTTTCCTTTTTGGCTAAACGCTGTTCAAGCCCATCAGTATGCAAAGATTCATTGGCCTCACTACACCCCTCGCAGAATAACACCTAAAGATTTTAGAGAATCACTGTTACCTACATTAACACGGCTCAATATCATGCCTGCATTGTTTAATTCCTCATCTCGAAAATTTAAACTATCAACCTCTCAAATGGAACATTTCTTTTTCCATAGTCATGTTCAATTTCAACCAGCTTAAAGGCGAAGATATATTTTTAGTGGTTTAAAATTGTTGTAAAAAATAAACTTTATATTTTTATGACTGCAAAGTATTTGCAAAGTTAAAAAATACAGTTAAGTTAAAGGTGTGCAGATTAGTAAGCACCCTAGAAAAGGAAGAATAATTATGACGACAGTAGCACAAGTAATCCAAGATAAGATTGGTCGTGAAATTTATACGATTTCACCCTCTGCCACAGTATTAGAAGCCATTACACTTATGGCAAACAAAGGTATTGGTGCTGTGGTTGTCACTCAAGATACAAAGGTCGTCGGAATCCTCTCAGAACGCGACTATACGCGTAAAATTGCGCTTATGCAGCGTACCTCTGACCATACAACGGTCGCTGAAATTATGACGTCTAGAGTGATTTCTGTGACACGTGGCCATACAGTTGAAGAATGTTTAAATTTAATGACTGACGGACACTTACGCCATTTACCTGTGATTGAAGGTGAAACGCTGGTTGGATTTGTGTCTATTGGTGATTTAGTCAAAGCCACCATGGAAGATCAACGAAAATTGATTGAACAGTTAAGACAATATATTTCAGGTTAAGTGAAATTATAAAAACATAACCCTCCATGTGGAGGGTTTTTTTATTGTGTATAGAAAATTGGCAGCTCAGCTTGTATGTAAAACCTTTTTTTAAATTTCTAGATAATAGAAATAACCACCAGCTTTGAGTTGTATGTCTTCATTTATCACGGGGATAAACAATTGAGCTCATTAAACGAAATCCAAGACTGAATTTCAAATTTAACGAAATAATAAAAAACCTAGCCAAAGCTAGGTTTTTAGATCAAATCAATTTTTTATCAGTTTAGATTTAACTTTTCAGCAACATAGTCGGCATCTTTATCACCACGCCCAGAAAGGTTTACAACAATTTTGATTTCTTTCGCTAATTTAGGCGCTTCACGAATTGCCCACGCCACAGCATGAGAACTTTCCAATGCAGGAACAATCCCTTCTACGCGTGAAAGGGTCATAAACGCATCTAAACACTCTTGATCAGTTGATGTAGAATATTCCACACGGCCTAAATCTTTTAAAAAGCTATGTTGAGGGCCTACACCCGGATAATCCAAACCAGATGCAATCGAGTGCACAGGCAATGGCGCGCCCTGTTCATCTTCCAGTACATAACAAGCCATACCATGAATCTGACTTGGCTTTCCTAAAGTCAATGTTGCTGAATGCTGTTGAGTATCCAGACCATGACCTGCAGGTTCCACACCAACCAGTTTAACCTCTGCATCATTTAAAAATGCAGTGAATGCGCCAATTGCATTTGAGCCACCGCCTACACACGCAACCACATAATCGGGTTGTGCGCCAAAGCGATCTTGGGTTTGAACTTTAATTTCATTGCCGATAATAGATTGGAAATCACGTACCATTTTTGGGAAAGGATGTGGTCCAACCACAGAACCAATCGCATAAATAAAGTTTTTAGGGTCTTTTAAATACTCTTCAAATGCACTATCTACAGCATCTTTCAGTGTTGCAGTACCTTGAGTGACTGAAACCAGTTTTGCACCCAAAATCTTCATTTTCACGACATTGGGATGCTCTTTTTCAATATCCACCTGCCCCATATGAATTTCACATGGAATACCAACCAAAGCACATGCGGTTGCAAGTGCAACGCCATGTTGACCAGCACCTGTTTCTGCAATCACTTTGGTTTTTCCCATATATTTGGCAAGCAAAGCTTCGCCCAAACAATGGTTAATTTTATGTGCGCCTGTATGATTTAAGTCTTCACGCTTTAAATAGATTTGTGCGCCACCCAATTGATCAGAAAGGCGTCTTGCATGGAATAAAGGACTAGGGCGACCTACATAATTGGCAAATAAATCAGCCAATTCATTTTGAAATTCAGGCGTTTTACGAATTTCCTCATATGCGACATTGATTTCATCCATTGCTTCTTTTAAATGAGGTGGAATAAATTGACCACCATATTCACCAAAAAAGCCTTGTTCATTTGGTAATGCAATACCATTTATTTGATGATCCATTTCTTTCCCTATTTAATAAATCAGCCGTTGAATTTATGAATAACAACTTTGCTTGAGAATAATCTATCGTGATAAATATTTCGTCATATCCTCAATACCTTTAAGGGTCATTGGAAACATATGATCGTCAAATAATTGTTTAATTAATGCGATGGTTTGTGTGTAATGCCAGTAACCTTGCTCTTCTGGATTTAACCATGCTGTTTTTTCAAAATGATTGCGTAAGCGACGTAACCATACATCCCCAGCTTCATCATTCATATATTCGACAGAACCACCGACCGATTTCAGCTCATAAGGTGCCATACTTGCATCACCTACCACAATTACACGATAGTCTTTACCGTAGGTGTTAAATAAATCCCATGTATTCATGCGGGTAGACGAACGACGATGATTATCTTTCCATACATAGTCATATAGACAGTTATGGAAATAGAAATACTCTAAGGTTTTAAATTCAGTTTTTGCCGCACTAAACAATTTTTCACATTGTGCAATGTGCGAATCCATCGATCCACCCACATCAAACAACATCAAAACTTTAATACGATTACGCCGTTCAGGCACCATTTGTACATCTAAAATGCCCTGTTTGGCAGTTTCATAAATGGTACTGTTGATGTCTAATTCTTCTGCAGCGCCTTGACGAGCAAACTTACGTAAACGACGTAAAGCCATTTGCATTTGTCGAGTACCTAAAATTTGTTCATCATCCAAATTTTGATACTTACGCTGTTCCCAAACTTTTACTGCTGAATTTTTACGACTCGGGCCGCCAATTCTCACGCCTTCAGGATGGTCACCAAAAGCACCAAACGGTGAAGTTCCACCTGTGCCAACCATACGGTTGCCGCCTTGATGTTTTTTGTGTTGTTCACGCAAGCGCTCTTCCAACATCTTCATCAGTTCTTCAAGCGAACCTGCTTTCAGCAATTCATCACGTTGTTCAGGTGTGAGATGTTTTTCAAGTAACTCTAAATCAAACCAGTCTTTGGGAAGTTTTTGAACTTTGCTGAGCAGATCATCGATATCAAAAGTATGAATACCTTCAAAATAATCTTTCATGGCACGGTCAAATTTGTCAAAGAAGCGTTCATCTTTGACCATGACTGTCTTTACTAGTTGATAAAAATCATCTTGATCAGCAAAAACCAAGCCTTCACTAATTGCTTGGTTGAGATCAATGAGTTCTCGTGTTGAAACTGGAACACCATATTTTCTGAGGGTATAAAATAATCGCACAAACATGTTGCGATCTCCTCATTAACGACGTGACATAAAGGCTAAGCGTTCAAGCAACTGTACATCTTGCTCATTTTTAATCAATGCACCATATAAAGGTGGAATCGCTTTTGATTTATCATGATTACGCAAAATGTCTTCTGGCATATCATCTGCCATTAACAAGCTTAACCAGTCAATCAATTCAGATGTTGAAGGTGGTTTTTTTAAGCCAGGCACTTGACGTAATTTAAAGAAGACTTGTAATGCTTCTGAAACCAATGTTCCAGAGATATTCGGAAAATGAACTGCGATAATTTCACGCATCGTTGCTTCATCAGGAAATTCAATATAATGAAAAAAACAACGACGTAAAAATGCGTCTGGTAGTTCTTTTTCATTATTTGAAGTAATGATTACGATCGGACGTTGGGTTGCCGTAATGGTTTCGCCCGTTTCATAGACAAAAAATGACATTTTGTCTAATTCATGTAGCAAGTCATTTGGAAATTCAATATCTGCTTTGTCTATTTCATCAATCAACAATACACAGCGTTCTTCACTGGTAAATGCATCCCATAACTTACCTGGTTTGATGTAGTTTTTAATATCGTAAACACGGTCATCACCCAACTGGCTATCACGTAAACGAGAAACTGCATCATATTCATACAAACCTTGCTGTGCTTTGGTTGTAGATTTAATGTGCCAAGTAATTAATTTAAGACCTAGACTCTCAGCAACTTGTTCAGCCAATAAGGTTTTACCTGTACCAGGTTCGCCTTTCACCAATAATGGCTTTTGCAATGCTCGAGCTGCTTTTACAGCCAGTTTTAAACTATCCGTTGCGATATACTGTTCAGTACCTGTGAATTGTTGAGAATCGACAGACATAACTTACCTTTATTTTTTATTTAAAGTGGTGAAATATTTTTTGCTACAGCGCTTGCTTGAGTATTTTTCGTGGTTTTGTATTTAGACCAAAAAAATCCAATGACTAAACCAATACCCATGACAAAAGTAATTAAGGCAAGATTTGACCAAATCAATGGTGAATCCTTGGTCAGAATACCAAATAACAGTCCAAATATTGCTGGCGCAATCGCTGAGTTTGGTCCTTCAGAAATGGTCGGGGTTGCAAGAACGGCAAATACAATGATCCATGTAATACCGCCAAGTGGCGATGGCAATCGTTTTGAAATCGAATACCAGCACCATAAAATCAACAGCGTCCCAAGAATATAGACGGTTATTGCGATATTATCTTCTGGGATAGCATCAAATAGATCTAAAAAATTTGCCCATATTCCTGATAACTGATCAAGCACCACGTAATCCCTCTGGTTCAACCGCATTTGGGTTAATTAAACCTTCTGGCGGCATTTGAATAAAGAAGCCTTTTGTATTGAGTGAATCGATTACATGTAACACATTTACACGTGCCAAAGGTCGAGCTTCGCTCAGTTCAAGATGCATTACATGCGTTGCACGACCAAAGGCAACACGTAGTGGCTCAGAAAGAGCTGCTAAGGGATCTGCACTTTCGTCTGTATTTGGATGATTTGGGCGAGCCACATAAAGATACATTTCATCTTTTTTGCTCGATTTATAAATATCACAATGCATTTTAAACAACAGCTTCAGTAAAACTTAGTTGACAGCATACATGAAAAAAACGATGGATACATTATCGAAAGTTAACGCATCAGTCGTTATTTATGTCCAATTGCTAAATCTTTGATCAACAATAACACAGTAAGCGTTCTTGGCTATTGATGATTATTCATCTAAACAAGGGCAGCAACAGCCGCTATTCATTGACCTTCATCTGCATACTTAAAAACTTAATATCTTCTTGTAACAGATGGATAAGTGGCTGGGTAAGTAATTCATAGCGCCACCCCAACAAATAACCGGGTAAATCCTGTTCATTGCCATGAAATACCACATGATGATACAAGGCATTTAACCATTTTTTACGCATAAGTACTTCTTTAGGTACTTGCATTTCAAATGAAACCTGAGAAATTAACTCATCCACTTCAAGGGTGATTCCCTGAGAAGAATGCTTGATTGGTCGTGCAATACGCAGTGGCCATTCATCGGTTTCAGGCAGAAACTTCAATAAATCTAAAATTGTTTTTCCATGTTCACGCACAATATTTGGACGTATTCCCTTCACAGAGGACAATTGAAAATTATTTTTAGGATTAACTTCAACCAAATCAATCATCGTGGCATTTTTTAGAATAAAGCTACGTGGTTGATTGAGTGCCTTAACCATTTCTTCACGCCAAACACTTAATTGTTGCAATTGCATCAATTGTTTTCTGGAATGACGATAATTACCAATATCACAATATAATTTTTCTTTTGGAGTTTCTGAAGCAATTTCAAAGGTTAAATTTTGACAATCTTCAAGCACATGTGAGTATAAGCTTTTCTCGACCAATTCAGCTTTTACTTTTTCAGCCAGACGCATAATGTATAAAACATCATTGGCTGCATAATTCATTTGTTCATCTGTTAACGGTCGAGCCAGCCAATCTGAACGTGTTTGATCTTTATCAATATCAATCTCTAACACCAATTTCAATGCATTTTGATAACTGACCTGTAGACCATGTCCTAAAAAAGACAACCCCACTTGGGTATCAAAGACATTTTTCAGATTTTTCTGATCTGCATAATGATAAATGAGATCAATATCTTCTCCGCAAGCATGAAAAATATTTTGCTGTGCTTGAAAAAGTTGAAACCAAAAGCGATCTAAATTTAAGGTTGTGCCGTCGAGCAAAAATACTTGACCATTGACATTAATTTGGAATACACCGAGTTTTGGCCAAAGTGTGTCGACTTTAATAAATTCAGTGTCTAGACCATAAGTCGAGGTATGTTGCATCAAGTTCAACACATGTTCGAGATCGGTCTGTTGATTAATAAATTGAAACATGTCAGTTTAAGTCAAAATGTTACATTCAAATGAAATATGATTTTACCTTAATATATAAAATTTAAATATAATATTTTTAAACTAATTCTCCGTAAACACCTTATTTTTCAATAAAGTTTCTTGTGAATATTTATTTTATATATAGGTTTTACAACTTAATAAAAGTATATTTTAAAGTAATAAATAACATGGCTAATCATTGCTTTAGCTTGAGTTTACCTAAAAAATTTAGATTGAATGTAAATAATTTTTAAATGAAACAGAGTTTGTTGATCTTTTAATCGTTATCGCATTTACGCTAAACACCCAAGCTCAACAAACTCTAAATGATACCAAGTCTAAGATCGCTATTTCATTCTCATGCGATTATGAACAGCCTGACTCAATGTATGACTATCCACATATTCCAATTCACCACCTTGTGGAACACCTTGTGCGATTCGTGTCATTTGCAAAGACAAATGTTTTGTCGCTTCTACAAGATAATGCGCAGTCGCTTGCCCTTCTACTGTTGCATTGGTGGCTAAAATTACTTCAGTAATTTTACCATCGGTTAAACGCTGCACTAAATATGGAATACCTATTTCTTCAGGACCAATACCATCTAATGGCGACAAATGTCCACCCAATACATGATATTTGCCTCTAAAGCTACCAGACTGTTCTATTGCCATTACATCTGCAGGAGACTCAACCACACAAAGCAGCTGATCATCCCGATCATTTGAGCAACAAATATCACAGACTTCATTTTCAGTTAAAGAATGACAAACACTACACTCATGAATATAGGAAGTTGCTTCATTTAGCGCATGCGCCAAACCAATAGCACCTTCTTTATTTTTCATGATCAGATGGAGTGCCATACGTTGAGCCGATTTCGGCCCAACGCTGGGTAAGATTCGTAAAGCTTGTACGAGTTGATCAAAACGGTCGCTAAACACCTATGATTCCTTAGAACAAACCTGAAAGACCTGGTGGTAAACCCATACCTGAATTGGCTTCTTTCATCTTCGCTTCTGTAATGACTTCAGCTTGGCGAGCCGCGTCATTCATTGCTGCTGCAATCAAGTCTTCAATCATATCTGGATCGTCTTGTAACAAATCTGGACTGATTTCGATACGCTTAACAACATTACGGCAAGTCATTGTTACTTTTACCAAACCGCCACCAGCTTCAGCATTCACTTCAGTTTGGGCAAGTTGTTCTTTTGCCTTTTTAACGTTGCTTTCCATATCTTTCTGCATACGTTGCGCTTGCTGCATAAGCATATTAATGTTCATAAAATACTCCGAACAAAAGTCCTAAATTAAATCTTTGTCTTACACTTTCATGGCTAGTTTTTAAAAACCTAGAAGAAAATGAAAGAAACTGTTTTGCAAATTTTTGCTTATCTTAAATTAAATCTAATCCATGAGAAAGGTCACGGATAATATCATCGACATCTTCTAAGCCAACAGACAAACGAATTAAACCTTCACGAATACCTGCTGCTGCTTTTGCTTCAGGAGAAAGCTTACCATGAGTCGTTGTTGCTGGATGGGTAATTGTTGACTTGGCATCACCTAAATTTCCTGTAATCGAGATAAATTGTGTATGGTCAATAACTTTCCAAGCACCTTCTCGTTCACCTTTCACTTCAAAAGAAACGATTCCACCAAAACCAGTTTGTTGTTTGGCTGCTAACTCATGCCCGACATGATCTGCTAAGCCAGCAAAATAAACCTTTTCCACTTTTGGATGAGCAACCAGCCACTCGGCAATTTTTTGTGCACTTTCAGAATGCGCCTTCATACGCAGTCTTAAGGTTTCTAAACCTTTCAAAAAGACCCATGCATTGAATGGACTCATCGATGGGCCAGTGGTACGAACATAACCAAATACTTCTTCAAGTAATTTATGATTACCGACCACAGCACCACCCAGTGCACGACCTTGTCCATCTAGATATTTGGTGGCAGAGTAAATCACTAAATCTGCACCAAATTGTAATGGACGCTGCAAAATTGGTGTGCAAAAACTGTTATCAATCGCCAATAAGGCATCATTTGCATGTGCTAAATCTGATAATGCTTGAATATCTGCGACTTCAGCCAAGGGATTTGATGGTGACTCGACAAATAGTAATCGAGTTTCAGGACGAACCGCGTCTTGCCAAGCTTTTAAATCTGTTAAATCAACAAAAGTCACTGCGACATTAAATTTAGCGACATATTTTTCAAATAATGAAACTGTAGAGCCAAAAACAGCACGTGAACAAATCACATGATCGCCTGCTTTTAAGAACGACATTGCAACGGCCATAATTGCAGCCATACCTGAACTTGTTGCCACAGCGCGCTCACCACCTTCTAGTGCAGCTAAACGCGTTTCAAACATTGCTACAGTTGGATTGGTAAAACGTGAATAAATATTACCTGGTTCAGCACCAGAGAATTTTGCTGCTGCTTCCGCTGCATTTTCATACACAAATGACGAAGTGAGGAAAATTGGCTCACTATGTTCACCTTCAAAACTGCGTGTATGACCTGTACGAATCGCTAAAGTATCAAGTTGGTATTCAATGTCGTCGTGCTGGCTCATTTCAACTACTCAGTCCAAAAACTGCCTTTGTAAAATATTGCCAACATTTTGAGCGCCCTATGTATTTAAGGTCAAGGTAAAATCGTAAATTATCACATACACTTCGCTTAAATCTGCATAAAAATGAGACAATCACCGCTTATGACACAAGTATCAGCTAAGTTCCAACAGCGCAAATCCAAATTGAAGAATCTAACCACACGTATCTTCAATGGTAAGTCATTGGTTTTATCTCAAAGTACCCCTTATGAAATTATTGCGGAGCATCATCAAACCAAAGTGCGTTACTACGCAGCTGCTGACAAAAAATTTAAGGAACCTTTGGTTTTTACAGCGCCATTATCGATCAATATGGCAATTTACGACCTCTACCCTTATCGTTCACTTATCAAATATTTTACTGAACAAGGCTATGATGTGTATTTATTGGATTGGGGAAAACTCAGTTATCAGGATCGCAACTTAAACTTTTTATATTTTATTGATGAAGCTATGCCGTTATGCATTAATAAAATTCGAGAACATGCCCAAAGTGAGCAAATCTCATTGCATGGCTGGAGCATGGCTGGCATTTTTGTATTACTTTACACGGCATTACGTCAACCCAATTATGTTAAAAACTTAATTATACTGGCCAGCCCAATTGACAGTTATGCATCAGGTGGTATCGGTAAACTTTATCAAAAAATAAATAACCTGATTATAAAGAATCAAAAACTGAAAGATACTTTATATAAAGGTGGTTTACCGAAAAAACTGATCCATACCCCGGGTTTACTCAATGCCATTGGTTTTAAGATTTTAGATCCAAAGGGTTGGTATGAGGGTCATAAACAGTTGTTGCTAAATTTAGACGACAAAGAGCTCTTACATGAACACGCTACCCTTGGAAATTTTTTAAATCACATGGTGGATTACCCCGGCGGTGTCAATCAAGATATGTTATTTAATGTTTGGCTGCAAAATCCACTGAAAAATGGGGCAATTCAGCTCAGTAACCATAAAATTGAACTTCGCAATATCAACTGTTCATTGATGATTGGGGCTGGAAAAAATGATCAAATGGTCACCGCAGATGCAGTTAAGCCTTTAAGCGAATTGACAAAGAGTACTGATGTCACGTTTACTCTTATTCCTGGGGGACATTTAGGGCTAATGTCTAGTCAAAAAAGTGCAGATGAATTTTGGCCTACACTGTCCAGATGGTTAGAACAAAGATCGACAAAAATTTAAGAGATAGATATGAAGACTACAGTTGCATTTATTGGTTTAGGCGCAATGGGCTATCGTATGGCAGCACATTTACCCAAACATTTTGATACCGTATATGTATGGAATCGAAATTTTGCAAAGGCCAAGCAACATGCAACTGAGTTTGGTACTCAAGCTGTCGAACTCGATCAAGCGGTGCAAGCTGATATTATTTTTTCATGTTTACCAACCAGCCAAGATATCGATGATTTAATCCAAGATTTAAAGATCAAAAATGGCGCGATTTGGGTCGACTGTACCAGTGGTGTACCTGATGCTGCGCGTAAACAGTCTGAGTATCTGCTCAAAAATAATATTCACTTCTTAGATGCACCTGTAAGTGGTCAAACCATTGGCGCTGAAAATGCAACACTGACCTTTATGGTTGGCGGTGCGGCAGAAGCATTTCAAATTGCCCTACCTGCAATGCAGGCGATGGGTAAATTAATTAAACGTGTTGGTGACTCAGGTGCAGGCTTTGCAGTAAAAGCTGTAAATAATATGATGATGGCGGTTCATTTATGTGCTGCCGCTGAAGGATTTACCACGCTGAAAGCACATGGGGTAGATTTAAATGAAGCGCTTGATTGTATCAATGCATCCAGTGGTAAAAGTGGTGTGACTGAAACTGCACTACCGCAACGTATCCTCAATCGTAGCTTTCCACTGACCTTTGCTTTACCCTTATTGGCAAAAGATACAGGTATTGCCATTGATTTAGTTCGTGATGCAAGATTATCAGCACCTATTCTTGGTTTAACACAAAGCTTAATTACCGCAGCCAATAGTCTTTCAGAGCCTGATAGCGATTTTTCTACCGCGGTAAAAATGTATGAATCATGGAGCAAAATTACATTAGATTAATTTTTCGTCATTGAATAATCACAACTAAACCTTATAATCACATTAAGTGACATGTAAATATGTCAATTTCGAGGTCGTATCATGAATAAATATGTAATTGCTACACTTTCTAGTTTATCTATTTTAGTCGCTAGTCACGCTTTTGCTGATAACACCCAAGAATGTAAAAAATTGCAAGATGATTACAATGTCATTTATGCATCAAAAGGGTTCTGTTTTAAAGATCCTGAAGCAAAAGCAAAATATAATAATGACAATTGTTATACAAGTAAGCCTAAATTTTCTGAAAAAGAGCAGCAAAAACTTGACTCTATCAAGGAACGTCAGAAAGAATTGAACTGTAAATAATCACATTCACACCTTCAAGGAAATAAACATGGCTTATGATGATCAGAATATATTTGCACGAATTTTACGTGGTGAACTTCCTGCAATTAAAGTTTATGAAGATGATCATGTGCTTGCATTTATGGATATCATGCCGCAAGCCGATGGGCATACCCTGATTATTCCGAAGACGCCAGCTGTGACATTGCTCGACTTAGATCCTGAAATTGCAGCTTATACAATCAAGATTGTGCAAAAAATAGCACAAGCAATTGAAACAGCTTTGGATGCTCAAGGTATTGTATTGATGCAACTTTCTGGAGCTGCTGCTGGACAAACTGTACCTCATGTACACTTTCATTTGATTCCGAGCTCGGTGCATGAATTAGGTCGTCATGCTATTCAAATGGGCGATCAGGAAAAAATTAAAGGGTTTGCTGAAAAAATTAAGGCTGCACTGGCTTAATTAAAAACCTTTTTAGAATCAATGGGGCTAATCAAGCCTCATTTTTTTATTCAAATTACACAAATGTTAAATCCGCGTCATTAAATTGTCATTTTTTCTTCACTGATATGTAACAAAGTTTACAGATACTGCATGCAAGTTAGTAAGTAGTGCACAAACCCACACTTACTGAATAAAAAAAGTAACTGCAAACCCATTGAACATGTTTTGGAGAAATCTCAATGAAAAAAGTGCTACTCGCTGCAGCAATCGCCACCCTTAGCATAAGCGCAGCTCAAGCAGCGCCAACATTGTATGGTAAATTCAACGTAACTTTAGATCAAATTGATAAGAATGGCTTTAAAGACGAAAGCGTAACTAAAGTAAACTCTAACGCTTCTCGTATTGGTGTTAAAGGCGAAGAGAAATTAACAGATAAATTATCTGCTGTTTACTTGGCAGAATGGCAAATCAGTGCTGATGGTGATGGCGATGCTTTTACTAACCGTAACCGTTTCGTGGGGATTAAATCAGACGGTATCGCAACGTTAAAAGTTGGTCAGTTTGATTCATATTTCAAAAATGCTGCTGGTAACAACCAAGATATCTTCAACGATCACAACGAACTCGATATGACTGCGATTTTAGTTGGTGAAGATCGTTTAAAAAACGTGATCGGTTTTGAAACTGATAAAAAATTATTGGCTGGTTTAGCTTTCAACATCATGTTCCAGCAAGGTGAAGAATCATCTGCTTTAAAAAATGATGCTAAAGGTCAAAAAGGTAGCCGTGATAGTTTCGGTGATGGTATCTCTACATCACTTACTTATGACAACAAAGACTACGGTTTTGCTGCTGCTGTTGCAGGTAACTTCGGTGTTGCATCTAAATATAATGCATATAACTCTGAATTAGGTAGCAACACAATCTACTCTGACGCAATCCGTGTTACAGGTTCTGTAGACTTGAAACCTGCGGGTCTTGATGGCTTAGTATTTGGTGCATTATGGCAAACTGCTAAACCGTCTGATGATACTGTTGCAACCACTTCTGGTACTACAGTAACATCATTCAAAGGCTTGAAAGAAAATGCTTATGGCATCACTGCTGCATATGCAATTCCTTCTACACCGATTAAGCTAAAAGCTGAATATATTTCTGCAACGACAGAACTAGATGGCCGTGATGATCGTAAACAAGACCTTTACGGGATTGGCGCTGATTACAACATCAACAAGCAAGCTCGCTTCTACGGTGTTGTTGGTCAACAAAAGCGTGATTGGTCAACTACATCTACACCAGAGAAAAAGAAAACTGTTATTGGCTTAGGTATGGAATATAACTTCTAATCCGAACCATTAATAAAAAACGGCAAGTGATCTTGCCGTTTTTTTCGACTCAATAATTCAAAAGCTCATTTTATAAAATACATATTCATTAGCTGAGTAACCATCATATAAATTTAGCGCTTTTATAAATAGTGTACATATCATTTCATCATCTATGACAGATCTTTCGTTTAGCAACATGAATGTCATGGTTGGATAGGCATACAGCTCCCCAAACCAAAACTGAAAATCATTAATTTAAATATCAATATGTAGGATATAACAGCAGTTATATCTAAACACCAAAAATACAAACAAGCTTGACAGAATCTTAGGATTTCACGCTGTCAATTTTTAACAATTAAAGTTTGATATAGGTTCGAAACCCACGGTTCGCATAATATGAGGCAGCACCATTATGATAGGTAAATGTACGCCCATAACGCTGATCACAAAAGATCGCCCCGCCTTGCTGACGTAATATCGTTGGAGTTTCGACCCAGCTGGATGTTTTTAAGTCAAAATTGAATATTTGCTGTAGAGCATAATACTGTTGTTCAGTCATTAGTGCCAAGGCATGCTTATTTACCCAGTCGATCACGGTATCTTCAGGAGGATGATCCTTGCGACTGAGTAATGCCTCTCGGTCATAACACAGACTACGCCGCCCTTTTGGCGACTCAATTGCACAATCAAAAAAATACACACCTTCTGTGTTCGGTAAAACAACCACATCAGGCTCACCGCCAGTCATTTCCATTTGTTGTAAAGCCCATAACTTTTCAGGACAAAGCAAAAGTTGTTTTTGGACAAAATCCCAGCTCATTTGTGCATGTCGTTCTGTATGCTGCTGAAAACGCTGTGCTAATGTTTTTAATAGGTTTTCAACTTGCAACGGACTCAGTTTTTCTTGCTGTTTTATCATTTATTTTACTGCCTGATTTTAAGCCTTGACTAACATAACATTATCCACCAAGTGCAACCAAATCCGCTTTTTAGACATACTGAAGTGGATTGATTAAATAGTGTGGCACGGATAATTCAATGGAGTTCTCTGCATATGCAACTTCTTCCACACCGATTCAACTAAAAGCTGAATCTATTTTTGCAACGACAGAAAAATCGTCGTGGCGATCGTAAATTACGGGATATAGCTTCTAATCCTAATTTAAAAAATGGTAAGAAATCTTGCCGTTTTTTACTTAACAACAGAATATTTTAAAAATCTCGTATTTCATCAAACCAAATATTCACTGTTTCTTGATCTATATCGAATGTTGAAGCTTCAACCAGTTGTAGTACAACAAGACCAGTATCTTCTCTTTCAGTAGTTTCAATATTGGGTAATGTATTAATTATCTCAACAAGTCCAATAATTGCCCCTTTCACATCTTGCTTCGTCTTCGCCTTGGAGATTTCTTTTAAAGCAGATTTATATGCTTTGATCGCAATTTTTGCATTATTGCTTTCCCAGTTTTCAAATGGAATTCCATATTCAGTGGTAAACCATATTGAACTCCTCAGTTTAGACACCGAAGAATAGTCCAATTGCTTTTCTTTAGCCAAATGCTTTAATTCAGCATTTAACCTTTTCCCTATTTTTTCATCAATATTCCATCCAATAAAGGACCTTAAGTTTTCCCAAGTATTTAAAGCTGGAAAGCCTTCCAAATTTACAGCATAGCGTATTCCAATACGTTCAAGTTGCTGAAGTTGTTTTAAACTTGCTGTATTGGTTATATTTCCAGTTAAGTTTAGATTTTTTAAATTAGGAAACTGTAATAAGCTTTCACAATCAAAAGCTTGACCTAAAGGTTTAACAGTTAAATCTAACGAAGTTATTGCCGCTAAATTTTTAATAACAGGAAGATGGTATGCCGACACCATTGGATCTTTGTTTGTCGTTGGTTCTATTCTCATATGGGGATATGCTGCTGTGGTAATAATTTCAAAATGCTCAATATGACCAGCCAAATGAAGTGAATATAACCCCTTCTTATTCTCATCATCAGCATGATTTAAAACTAATGTGATTGGATGTTGATCTGCTTTGATTGAAAAGTTATGAATCTGAGCATGACTTAAATCTAGACAAATTGCTTGCGTAGGTCGCCAAGAAAAATCTTCTATCACTCTTTTCTTCGACCATTCAGTAAAACCCTGATCATTTCCCCAATAATAAAAAAATCTTGGCCAATCTCCATAAGGATGCAAATGCACATTTTGTTGACCATGTGGCGTATAAAAAGTATTAAAAGCATCCCAATTGATTACAGCATTTTCTTCAACAAGAACATCAAACTTTTTCTTGTCCATGCCGATTCGACCAATTGAGAAGCTTCCTTGCCCAGCTGGAATTTTTATCAGATGGCTATTTGTACCTGTTAAAGAAACATAAATGGGAGTATTTCTATCCATGTTGATCCATTATTTGTAAATTGTATTATTCGGCTTTCAGCAAATATTAACTACTTATGCTTGTACAAATAAGCATATAAACTCAACACAGAATATATCAGGCTTAAAGCTTAGCCGTTGTTTCATTTTAGCAAAATATGAACATGTTAGATTTAGCTCTATATTTCAACTTTCCTAACTTAGATACTTAGATACTTAGATACTTAGATACTTAGATACTTAGATACTTAGATACTTAGATACTTAGATACTTAGATACTTAGATACTTAGATACTTAGATACTTAGATGATCTATTTTGACCACAATCAGTGGATGGATTAGAAATCCCAATTTTTTTCTAAGCAATCATCACCTAATTTTTCAATATGAAAATCCACATCGTGTTTGACTATCTCTTCAACTTCAAAATCCTGTTGAATGTTGCGTTGGTTTTGTTAATCAAATTTTACGATATTTTCTAGTAAGTAATTTATTTGATCTAAAGTTTGCTTATTTAAAATATCTTGCCGATTTTCCAATAGAGCACTAACTCCAAAAATGTTGGCACTGTTTACACTTCGTTCCATTTTTATAAAAAAAGAGCGGAAAACCAAGCAATAGAAAAACCAAATAAGCGGGACGTTTTCCTTCGGTATATGGCTGTATATCGCGACTACCACAATGAGGGCAACTTTCGCTTGCTCCAAACTGTTGTTCTAATTCTTGACTAAAATCTTGGGCAAGTAATGCTTTAGCCTCTTCTGCATAGCTTTCAGGAACTAACAGTCGCACACCACCCAAAGCATTGGAGTAAAGCCAATCCATATTAATGGTATGTTCATTTTCAATACGTGCTGGAATTTCTGCTGCTTCTAATTGCGTTTTGGCAATCTGAGCCTCGTAAGGAAATGAATATGTTTCAGCAACCACCCATTGCATAAGAACACCTAACAGAAATAAAAATGGATTTTAAGCTCAATTCATTTAACTGTATATTGCATAAATTTATTCAGTTGATGCTTTCATTTTTCAAGTTATGAGGAAGGAAAGGAAATTTCATAAAATAAGGAAATATGTTGGAGGATAGATAGGTTTTAAAGCAGTACATTTTATCTATTTCCGTTAAATGTCATTCTTCTTTCTATTCTGCCTAAGCAACCAATAACTATAGTTAGTCTTAACTCTATCCTACTTTGCTATATTTTGATGAGGAAGTGAAACAGCAAAATTTACATCTTATTCTTACTATTTATTATTTTTCTCCGCATATAAAAAAACACCCCGCTCTCTCTAGAGATCGGGGTGTTTTAGATTTAAAAGCTGGCG
Source organism: Acinetobacter sp. I-MWF (assembly GCF_025433935.1). Lineage (NCBI taxonomy): Bacteria > Pseudomonadati > Pseudomonadota > Gammaproteobacteria > Moraxellales > Moraxellaceae > Acinetobacter > Acinetobacter sp. I-MWF. Next base: position 2,734,125 of record NZ_JAMBAR010000001.1, read on the forward strand.
ATGACTTACTCTCACATGGGTAACCCCACACTACCATCAGCGCTAAGAGGTTTCACTTCTGAGTTCGGGAAGGGATCAGGTGG
>NZ_JAMBAR010000001.1:2734307-2936289 GCF_025433935.1 Acinetobacter sp. I-MWF
ATCAGTAAAAATCCACACAAGTTGTTCTTCATATTCTCTTAATGATTAATTTATCACTTCGTCAGTGATAAATAAGACGCAATAAACATTTAACAACTTAACCCTCTAAGCTAAGTTCGTTTGCTGTATCGCGTCGGGATGCTGCGTATTCTATACAGATTTTAAACCAGCGCAAGCCCTATTTTCAACAAAATGCATCGTGTGATTATTTTTTAATCTAAATGTTTAAAAAACCGCATAATTCACCTATTTTTTAGGCATTTTTGAGAAATTCAGCTTAAAAGCAACCTATATCAATTATTCAAAATAATCACCAGAAGATTGTGCATGTAGAAACGCAGGAATTAATCCTGTTAATGCTGCACGTATATCTGCCCGCTCATTAATCAATTGATGCGAGCCTTCTTCAAGAATCAATAAGGTCTGTAATCTAAATTGTCGACGTACAAAATCAATATTATATTTCCAGTCTACAGTTTGGTCTTGTGCACCTTGTGCCAACCAAACCGGAATGCGGCACTTTGGATAGGCTTCCATTTCCAGCATCCACTTAGACATTGCCAAAATCCAATCCATTCCCATCATTCGAGGTTGTAACGGGTCTTTAAGGCGTACAAATCTTAAAAACTCAGGATTGTGATTATTTCTTTTAAAGTGACGTGGAACTTCTCTTTTAATTCTGCGAATAATTCCTAAACCGATAGAATTATGCCACCACGCTGTTTTTGCAGGTCGTACCAATGGTGAAAGCAGTAACACCCGATCCACAATTGGATTTTCACGTTTTTGTGCATATTCAAGTAAATGATGCATCCAAATTGCACCACCTGTACTTTGTCCCACTCCCAACCAGGGCTTAGGAAGCTGCTCTGCATTTTTTACATATTGATAGACCGCATGTAACACTTGTTGGTAATGGTCAAAGTTTTGAATATTTGCAGGAGAACCATTACTCAGCCCATGCCCTGGCAAATCATAAGTAATCACACTAAATCCTTGTTCAAGGATTTCTTTCACAATCGGTTGGTAAATACCACTATGTTCTAAATAGCCATGCAACAAACACACAGTGCCTTTTATTTTATCTATATTGGGTTTAAATACTTGCACATGGAGTTTAAACAACGGCATATCAATAAAACCTTGCCATTGCACACAGTCCAGTTGATCAAAACCATAAAGACGTTGGTAAGATTTTATTTCTTTATTTGGAATATATTCACGATTTAAGTTTAAAGCTTCTAATAGTTGTGGTGTTGTATCTCGACTTGGAATAGGTAAGTCAAGTTGCTTTAGAATTGTTGGATTTAAAAATGGAATATCTGCCATTAAGGCACCTCTCTACAGCCACTCGAACCAAACAACATATCTCTGATTGTTGCTAAAGTTTCATAATTGGCTCTACGACTATGATCATAATTTTGTTTGCTCGGCTGCCATGCTGTTAATTGAGTTGGCATTGGTGCATTAACAGGAATTGTTTCGATACCATTTAATGCAAATAAACGACGTGTTCTTGGCATATGGTAACGATCGGTAATTAATAAGACTGTAGGTGCACCACCTTTCTTCTGTAAAAGTAATGAGCTAAAGCGTGTATTTTCACAGGTGTTCATGCTTCTATTTTCTAATAGTTTTGCTTGAACACCGCGCTCAGATAACCATTTTTGCATATAGGGTGCTTCTACACCACTCAGCACAATAGGAAGTTTAACCTTCTCTTCTAAGGCTAAGGTTGTTTCAAGTCTTAGTTTGGTATAGTCATTCACAATAATGTCTTTTTGATTTTTATCTAAAGTTAAACCACCGCCCAAGACTACAATTGCATAAGGTTGACTGATTGGCTTCGGTTGTTCACTGGTTTTGGTAGGCAAACTTTCAAGATCTTCTTGTACTTGTGAACTGGACAATTCATTTGCCAATGTGTGTGAATTTTCTTGAAGTAATTTTTCATCAATTTTATGTTTTTTTAAGAATGTTAAATATTCATCCATTAAAGCCTTATTGTCTTCACTATTTAAATCCAATAAGTTTTTAACAACATCGTTCGATTGATTCTCAACAACCTCTGATGCAGCATGTTCAGACACCAATGGAATTACTGGTTTGTTTTGTTCTTCATCATCATTTTTTTGATCTTCAGCAATTTTTTCTTGCAAGGCTTTATATCGTAACTGGAGTAGCATTAAATCCTGAGCATTTTTACTCTTAATGGCTTCATCCATCAGCTTAAGATAGGCTTGTCGAGCAATCCATAAATCAGAACCAGGTTCTAAGTTTTCAGCCTCCGAAAGAGCAGCGTTTTGCTGGCTCTTTGCTGCCACCTGATTGACTTCAACTGGAACAATGCTATTCAGGATTTTAACCATCATTGTCGAATAAAATGGCGTGTACCAAAAAACGACCAAACAGCCGAATAATACAAATAATATGGCAATTATTCGTAGAAATCTGACCATCCAATGCGGTTTGACCATATATTTACTCAATTTAATGGTTTTCGATTAACCCTAGTTCATTATAAAGCACAGGTTCAGGTTCTAAGTGCACACCAAACTTCTCAAAAACATCTTTTTGTACTGCCTGATACGTTGCGCGTACATCTGTCAATGTTGCATCGGCATAATTCACCAACACCAAAGCTTGTTTATGAAACATTCCCACCTGATTAAGCTGTTTACCTTTCCAACCTGATTGATCAATCAACCAACCCGCTGCAATTTTAACGTGATTCCCTGCTTGAGGATAATGTGGAATATTAGGGAATTTTGCAATTAATTGTGAAAACTCTTGTTGCTTAATAATCGGATTTTTAAAGAAACTTCCCACGTTTGGATATTCTTTTGGGTCTGGGAGTTTACTTTGACGAATATGAATCACTTGCTTTTGTAAGTTTTCAGCACTCATATCATCCATCATTGCATCTTTTAAATCCCCATAATTCACTTTTAAATCAGCATGTTTAAGTAATTTAAAAATCACATGGGTAATCACATAACGATCTGGATCATCTTTAAAAATACTGTGTCGATAAGAAAAATGGCAATCTTGTGCTTGAATTGAAAGTGTCTGTGCTGATTGACGATCGTAGACTTCTACAGATTGAATAAATTCACCGACTTCAACACCATACGCGCCAATATTTTGCACAGGCGATGCACCAACTAAACCCGGAATCAAAGCCAAGTTCTGTAAACCATAAAGTTGTTGCGTTGTCGTCCATAATACAAAGTCATGCCAAACTTGCCCTGCACCCACTTTGATTGTTTTACTTTCGGCATCTTCACTTAAAAATTCAATACCTTGTATATCTATAGCAACTACAAGCGCATGAATATACTCAGGCAGCATCATATTGCTACCCCCTGAAAGCAGTAGAATATTTAAATCGTGTGCTTTAGAAAATTGCAACGCTTGTTGAAGATCTACGATAGATTGTATTTTGACATAATGTGATGCAATCGAGTTCAAACTCAATGTATTAAAGGGTTTGAGCTGAACCTGTGATTCAATATTCATAACTTAAATTTATTTCCTAAAAATATTTCAATCACTTGCATTAAAACTGTTGTTGAAACACATGTACCCAAGCCAAACTGCTTGATTCACACTGATCAAGTACACGTTCAAATCCATCAGCTTCACCATAATAAGGATCTGGAAGCGCCTGTTGTGGATAAACGCGATCGTGCTCACTCATTAAAGCAATTTTAGCTTTGATTTGAGCAAGACCAAATTGGCTGCAGGCTTGGTTATACACATGCTGTATATCCGCAAAATTCTGATGATCCATGGCAAGCATCAAATCAAACTCTAAAAAGTCTTGTATTTTTAATTGTCTAGCACGTAATCCAGAAAGATCATAACCTCTTTTTATTGCATGTTTTTGACTGCGACTATCGGGAGATTTATTCGGATGATAATTGCTCGTTCCAGCGGAATCCACAACTACATTTAATCGTTTTTCATCACAATAGTGTCGTAAAACCACCTCTGCTGTGGGTGAGCGACAAATATTTCCTAAGCACACACATAAAACTTTGTATGGCATTTTGGATGACATAACAACCTCAAATGATCATTTCTTTTATAAAGTCTTATGTTAAGTTATTTAGCAGGCGAATCCTATAGAACCTTAAAACAATAATGTTTAATTTGTGATGATAGATTAAGGATAATACATATGAGTCATTTTCAATTCCAAACTGTAGCCAATATTATTTCAGGTTTAGGATCAATCCAAGAACTCAGCACAGTATTAGGCAATCAATACCACAAAGCATTAATCGTGACAGATGCAGGCATGATTCAACACGCACTACATTTGCCGCTATTAAAAATTTTAGCGCAATGCAATTTAGACTATGAAATTTATGCCGATGTACAGGCAGATCCAGCAGAGCGGATTGTTTTATCGGCAGTTCAATTCGCAAAAGACAATCAAGTAGATGTGGTGATTGGCTTTGGTGGTGGTAGCTCTATGGATGTTGCCAAACTCATCGCGATATTGGCAAATCCAAAGCAATCACAAAGTATTCAGGAAATCTATGGGGTCAATAATGTCAAAGGCCCTCGCCTTCCTTTAATTCTCATTCCAACCACAGCTGGCACAGGCTCTGAAGTCACGCCCATTTCAATTGTCACTACAGGTGAAACCACCAAAACAGGTATCGTTTCCCCCATTTTATATGCCGATGTGGCAATTCTAGATGCAACATTTACCTCAGGCCTACCTGCACATATCACAGCAGCAACAGGTATAGATGCGATGGTGCATGCCATTGAAGCCTATACCTCTAAAATTAAAAAGAATTTTTATGCAGACATGCTTGCTAAACAAGCCCTTAAACTTTTAAATAAAAATTTAAAATTGGTCTTGGCGGATGGTACAAATTTAGCAGCTCGTCAAAATATGCTGGTTGGTTCTATGCTTGCAGGGCAGGCTTTTGCCAACGCTCCTGTAGGTGCTGTACACGCTTTAGCATACCCCTTAGGTGGTCATTTTCATTTATCACATGGGCATACTAACGCTTTAGTTTTATTGGAGGTGTTAAAATTCAATGCGCCTGATGCAAAAGCACTTTATGCAGAGTTGATGCAATGGCTTGATCCCTATAGTAAAGGCAGTACAGAAGGCTTATGTGACTTATTTATTGATCATATGCAGAGACACTTGGATCACAGTGGTTTGACTTTGAAATTGCGCGATTTAAATGTACACGAGCAGCAACTGGATAGATTGGCATCCGATGCAATGCTACAAACACGTCTTTTACAAAATAATCCAAGGCCTCTACTCCACGCAGATGCATTAAAAATTTATCAGGCGATTTATTAAAATTTATCAACATTGATCATGCATTGATTTATTGAATGCACTTTTAAATAGACTTCTTTCATAGGTCCTTTTTAAAACCATAAATCAACATAAAAGCGCCCTCATCCTAGCCTTCTTCCAGTGGGAGAAGGCACTTTCAATACCAATATGACTCGCACCACATGATCATTTTTTGATTTATGAAAAACCTTGAATAAACATAGAGTACAATTGAGACATACTCGCTGTGTGTTTTATTTAAAAGTATAAAAATATCTATCATATGACCTATAATTTGTGTTTGAAATATGTGGCCTGCATCAGATCAAATCGACCTAAATTTTGAACAAAATTTATAATCTTGTAAAAATACAGCATTAAAATTAAACTTGATTATTCTCAAAATATGAAAAAAACTATCTTATTACGTCGTTTTGTTATATTTTTTAATCAATCGAACTTAAAGTTTTTTTAAATATTTTATTTAAAAATGATTAATTATCAAACCATTAACCCATTAAATGTTTATTTTATGACTAGCTAGTAATTAGTTTTTATTTAATTTTTATTTAATTTTTAAAATAATTACTCTAAAATCGCGCCAGATCTTAATCGGAAAATTAAGACAACTAGTATTGGAAAATGATTCTATGAAAAAACTTACATTAGCAATTCTGCCATTAGCAGCATTTGGATTAAGCAACGTTTCTCACGCAGCAACTTCAGATGGTAAAACTTTTGGTGTTTCTGCTGGTTGGTTACATGTTATGCCTCAAAGTAAAGGACAAGGCGTAAATGGTAAAACTGGTAATAGTCCTTATTTAGGTCCATTGGCGAATATACAAGCCAATAACCCAGATGCAGGCTTTGAAGTACAAAATGCGGATACAGCAGGCTTAATGCTTGACTATTTTGTCAATGACAATGTTTCACTTGAATTAACTTTAGGTGCTCCTCCTGAAATGGAACTTGCTGGCCAAGGCAGCATTAAAGTTCACGGTGTTACTGTCGTTGATCTAAATAAATTTGATAAAGCTGCAACAACAGATGCTTATACACCAACGCTTTCTGCTCGTTATCACTTTGGTTCAATCAACAACAAGATCCGTCCTTATGTAGGTGCAGGCTTGATGTATGCTCATTTCTCAAATGTTGAGACTGATTCAGCAATCAATGATGCATTAAAAGCCAATCCTTTACTTGGTCGATACAATCCAGAACTAGGTAAAGTTAAAGTTGATGATGCGTTTGCACCTGTTGCAATCCTTGGCGCAGATTTCAATATCAACAAAAATTGGTATGCAACTGCTTCTGTTTCATATGCACATTTAACAACAAAAGCAAAATTAAATGTTAATGGTACAACACCAGCTGGACAAACCACTTTAATTTCAGGCCAAAGCAGCATTGAAATTAAACCAATCGTGACTTATTTAGGTCTTGGTTATCGTTTCTAATCGATTTGGACTGAATCAGCTCTAAATTGCAAAAGCTCATTAGGTTAGACTTAATGAGCTTTTTTATTGCATACACTTAATTATGAATGTTTAACTAAAACACTTGTAAACAAGTGCAAAATTCATCTATAAAGTTACTTGTTTATAAAATTTTGTAAAGCATTAACTTAGTGATTGATCACGAAAAAGCACTGTTAACTTTTTATCTATTTGAATGAATAATCCAAATGAAACCAGAAATAAAATTACGTATCCAATATCCCTTTATCTTCCCCATCCAAACACGTTGGGCTGACAACGATATTTATGGTCATGTGAATAATGTGACTTATTATAGTTATTTTGATACCGCAGCGAATGCACTCCTGATCCAAAAAACAGATTTTGATATACATCACTCACCCATCATTGGCTTGGTGGTAAATTCTTCATGTCATTTTCTCGAAGAACTCACCTATCCAGAAATTATTGAGGTTGGGGTCGCCATTGCAAAAATTGGTAATTCATCACTGAGCTATGATCTGGCTATTTTCAAACAAGGTAAAACTCAAGCTTCAGCACAAGGTCAATTTGTACATGTATTCGTAGAGCGTGAGACAAAGAAAAGCACCCCGATTCCACAAAAAATGCGAGATGCTTTGCAAGACTATATGCTTTAAGGCTAAAGCTAAAAATCGACGCTCAAAATAGCTTAAAACCGACACCCTAAAAATAAAACATCATTTTAAGCCAAGGTATTTTGATCCCAAAAAGCCTGACTCACTTCAGGCATTTGATTTAACATTTCAATAATCGGCTGAATTTCTTTTTCCTCAACAGAATTCGCAATCAAAATCGCCCTAATCTCTACATCTTGCTCACCAAAGGGTTCTACATCAAAATCTTTAGCAGGAAAATGATAACGCTTTAAAGCTTTATTTAGCTCATCCATGACATATTTACTGTGCTCTTTTTGACAAACCACATAAATTTCATGTTGCATTTCCGAATCAACATTTAAAGGTTTACGGTCGATAATATGCCCAATAGGGCGTAATAAAGTATTGGCTGCCAAAATAAATATCGTCGCTAATATAGCCTCCACCAAGCGGTCACAACCTGCCGCAGCACCGACAGCAGCAGAACACCACAAGGTCGCAGCAGTATTGAGTCCTTGAATATTCCCTTCTTGGCGCATGATTACCCCTGCGCCAAGAAATCCAATGCCAGAAACCACGTAAGCAATCACTCGTACTGAACCATCAGCACCTGTCAAGTTATTGGCAATATCAACAAATATAGCAGCGCCAAGTGCGACTAATACATTGGTTCTTAAACCTGCTGTTCGCTGTCTATACTGTCGCTCAAACCCGATCAATCCCCCTAAAATAAAAGCGCCAAGTAAACTAATCAAGGTATCTAGCATATTCGCTAATTCTAGATGTTGAATGAATTGGAGTTGCATTGGAGTTCTCCATTACCACCCGTAACGACGGATGTAAATTTTTTTCATCAGTTGCACAACCAGCATGTAGCCAAGCAAGATGAAAGGTAAGAATAAGAAATAAGTTAATGGTAAAGCTTGTAATTTTAAGTACTCAGCAAAAGGCCCCATTGGTAAGAAAATACCAGCAGCCACGATGACCAAGGTCATGACCATCAAAGGCATTGCTGCACGACTTTGAATAAATGGTATTTTTTCTGTACGAATCATATGCACAATAATCGTTTGTGTTAATAATCCGACGACAAACCAACCTGACTGAAACAAGGTTTGCTGTTCTGGTGAATTCGCATGAAATACAAACCACATGAGAGCAAAGGTCAAAATGTCAAAGATCGAACTGAGTGGCCCAAAGAAAATCATAAAACGTCCAATTTCATTTGGTTTCCAGCTTTGCGGTTTTTCAATCAACTCATCATCAACATTGTCAAATGGAATGGCGATTTGTGATACATCATAAAGTAAGTTCTGTACCAGCAAATGAATCGGTAGCATTGGTAAAAACGGAATAAAAGCACTAGCTACTAATACCGAAAAAACATTACCAAAATTTGAACTTGCCGTCATTTTGATATATTTCAGCATATTGGCAAATGTACGTCGTCCCTCTAGCACGCCTTCTTCAAGCACCATTAAACTTTTTTCAAGTAAAATTAAATCTGCTGACTCTTTGGCTATATCCACTGCAGTATCAACCGAAATTCCAATATCAGCACTGCGTATCGCAGCCGCATCATTGATTCCATCGCCTAGGAATCCAACCACATGTCCATTCTCTTTCAGCTGCATCACAATACGTTCTTTGTGAACAGGACTTAACTTGGCAAATACCTGTGCATATTCAACGGCAAATTTTAGTTCTTCATCAGTCATATTCTCAACATGCCCACCTAAAAGAACATGTTCACAGTCCAGACCAAGTTCTTTGCAAACCTTTTGCGTAACAAACTCATTATCACCGGTAAGCACTTTGACATTGACGCCATGCGCTGCCAATTGAGCTAAAGCAGGTGCGGCAGACTTTTTAGGTGGATCCAAGAAAGTTAGATATCCAGTTAAAATCAAATTACTTTCATCTGCGACAGAAAAGTCATCTGATCTACCACTAAAATCTCGATACGCGATGGCAATAACACGTAAACCGTCAAGATTAAATTGGCGTATTTTTTCTTGAATCGCCTCAAGATGGCCTGGTGTTAATAGCTCAATCTTGTCATTTATCTCTACATGCGAACAGACTTTCAGCATTTCCTCTGCCGCACCTTTAGTGATAATACGTGCGTTACCCTGTAAGGTTCTGACTACTACTGACATACGTCGACGCACAAAATCAAACGGTACTTCATCAAGCTTCTTAAATTTAAAATTTAGATCCTGTAAGTCTTGTGCGGCATGGTCCAAAATTGCAGCATCCAGTAAGTTTTTCAGCCCTCTTTGGTAATAGCTATTTAAGTAAGCCTGTACCAGTACACGTTGTGATGTCTTACCATTTACATCGACATGTTGTGATAAACAAATTTTATCCTCAGTCAAGGTACCTGTTTTATCTGTACACAAAACATCCATTGCGCCAAAATTTTGAATCGCATCTAAACGTTTAACGATAACTTTTTTACGAGATAAAAATACTGCACCTTTGGCCAATGTTGAGGTCACGATCATCGGCAACATTTCAGGTGTTAAACCCACAGCTACAGATAAAGCAAACAGCAATGCTTCACTCCAATCGCCTTTGGTAAAGCCATTGATAAATAATACAACTGGCGCCATGATCAACATAAATCGAATCAGTAACCAACTGACTTTATTTACCCCCATTTGAAATGAAGTCGTTGCACGATCTGCATGGGATACTCGGTGTGCCAAAGCTCCAAAATAGGTTTGTGTCCCAGTATTCACCACCACCGCTTTTGCAGAACCAGACACAATATTGGTTCCCATAAAAACAATATTTTCCAGTTCCAATGCATTTTGCAGGGTATGATCTTTTTGATCAGCAAACTTTTCTACAGGAATTGATTCACCCGTCATCGACGCTTGTGAAACAAACAGATCTTTTGCAAAGATTATTCGACAATCCGCAGGGATCATATCTCCAGCAGACAATAAAATAATGTCACCAGGGACCAAATCTTGGATCGCAAGTTCAACCTGTTGAGATCCTTGATCTAGGTCATATTGCAAGGTTTCAAGGTCTGGATCATCCCAATCTACTTGACGAATCACAGTAGCCGTATTACTTACCATTGCTTTTAATGCAGCGGCTGCTTTATTTGACTTAAATTCTTGCCAATAGCGCAGTACCGTAGAAAGTACAACCATGGTTGTAATAATGATTGTGCCTTCTATATCGTCGGTAAAGAAAGCCACCAAAGCCAAAATGGTAAGTAAAATATTAAATGGATTACGATAGGCATACCAAAGATGCTTCCACCACGGCAGTGGTTTTTCATGCGCAAGCTCATTTAATCCAAATTGTTCTTGTCGCTGCTCAACCTGCTTTGCTGACAAGCCTTGCTCTGTTGTATTTAAATGATTGAGCAATTGGTCTGAAGCTACATAGGAAGCATTGATCAAACTTTGTGAAAGCTTTTTACTAATTTCACTGGCATAACTGGCTTGATGTAATTCTTTAAATGAACGATGACGTTCAAATAAGTGTTGAATATGATATTTTTTGATGAAATTAGAAAATAAACGTTGCCATAGATTATGAAGCATAATGTTCTCCTTTTTTGGCAATAAAGACTTCTTCCTATTGAACAGGAATTGAATTAGATGATTTTTTTATGAGCTTAAAATTGGTGAGAAACTCAGCTCCCAGCCCAAACCAGCGATCATGATGGTGGTCAAATCGATCTGCATAAGCCACTTGGACCCTGACAAAATCTTGAATCAACTCATAACCAAATGCGGTTTGAAAAAATACAGACTGATGATCTTGATTAAAGATTTCTGCACTGAGCGAAGTTTTAGCATTGATCCAATAATTGCTTGAAATTGCAGCTAAAACATACTGAGTATTGCCCTGATGTTCATAGGAGATGTTGCCATTTAAAAATAACCGATCATCCAGTAATAAATAAGTTACGGGGAGATTCACTTTCCAACTAGACTGGTCATCACCATACATATTTCGGCTTATTGTTAAGGATGCGGCAGCGCCCCAACTATTCGACTCCACTGCTTTCAAATTACGTTTGAATTGACCTGATATCACATCATGACGATTCTTATTTTGAACATGATCATCCAGTTGAAAACTTAATTCCAAATTTTTGGCAATGCCACATACTGGAGAAAAACTGGAATTGACCTCCTGATGTTTATAAAAGTTTATATTACTTTCAAAATGGCAAGTATATAGATCAGCAACACTTGCATCATCTGTAATTAATACAGGATCGGCATATGCTGATTTATGAATAATAAGTAATAAAAAACAGCCCGTAATCAGTACTGTTTCTATCATACAAAGTTGATTGATTACCATCCGTAATCCTCATTGCTGAGGCGGTATTAATCTAAGTGCGCACAAAAACAAGCCAAAATTGAACTTATTAAAGTCAAAATTGAACTGTTTCACGTCAAAATGGGGATGTAGTTTAAAATCAGATTATAACTGTCTCATTGCAAGACAGCTTTCCTAAAGGCAGTGCTCTCTTGCTCAGATACGAATAATGGCTGTATATAAACTACAGCGCCTCGATGAACAATTTGCCACTTAGGGTCTCCGCTAATTAAAGTTGCCGCAATTATAACCATAAAAATATTTAAAACAAGTGATTTTCAGCATAACAATGCCTATAAATGCAAGATTGATCATCATAATTTGAATTAAAATTCTTATATAAATTGAGAACCTGATGAGATTTTAAAATGATTTACCTTGGCACAGACAGAAAAAGATTGTGAATATTCCATAAATCTCGACAAAATAGAATGGAATAAAAACAAGCCCAATTCCAGTGAAATTGAGCTTGTTTAAAATGATATTGAATCTAGATGTTTTTTTTAAAATTAGGGTCTGTTGACAATTCGTCTACGTTTGCGACTGCGAGTGTTTTTTAGGCGATACTAGGCACGAAATACGAAATTTAGTCATTCTAAATGATGAGAAACATCGTTTCGCAAGGTAACAACGTAGCGGCAAAAAACACACAAGTCCCGAAGGGTTGTGGCTAAAATTATCTCAGCCTGTGTTATGAAACTCGAAAATAGTCTCGCTATTCTCTTCGTTTCCTGCCTTGCCTGCTCAATTTTAGTCTACAACGCAAACCATTTATGAAATGTCTACAGCCCCTAAGCTTTAAGCTGAATATTTTCCAACTTTCCATCCAATGCTTCAATTAAGCTTTTGACTAAAGGCTCTTTTTGAAGCATTTCACTGGCACGATCATAAGCTCGAAGCTTACGCTCGTTTTGCATCATATAAGGTGTGGTCGATTCAACTTCACCATATTGCACCGTAAACAAAGTACTCGGCCATTCCTGTTTTAATTTCGCCTCAAGATCATGTTGTGCTTGGTTCAGTAATTTTTCATATTTTTGTGAAATTTGAAAAATAGATTGACCATTCACATCCCCAGTCATTAACCCATGCTGTGCAAGTTCTTGAACAGCTGGAGAAAGTGAGCTATTTCTAAACCAATACTCCCATTTATCAACCGTCCACTCACCTTCTAAGACCTGTAATTTTAAGGCAAGTATCTGTTGCGGCGTTTGTTCATCAGAACAAGAGCCATGTTCTATTTCAGGGATAATATTAGAAACTTGAGTTGGAATATCTGTTTGAGAATGAATAGGCTCAACCAAATCAATTTCAACATTTTGATCCTGATTTTCAGGTGCTAAAAAGAATACATCTTGATTTGGACTAGACGGAGACGTGGTATTTTTCGGTTGACTCAACTCAGCACCAAACAAGGTTAAACTTGGTTCTGCATTTTCTACGTCAATTTTCTCTTGAACAATTGGCGGCTGCGCTTCAACACCTTGACGATTATGAGCCATTGCTTCAACCACAGCGCTTTGTTGTACTTCCTCAGCAAAGTCATCTAAATAGTCATCACTACTCGGTTCAATCTCAACACTTTGCTGTTGAGTTTGCTGATCTTCAACTTGGTCAAAAGCTGGAGCTAAATCACTCACTATACGCTGCGAATTGATCTCAACCTGCGCTTGCTGTACCTCCGCTAATAGCGCCTCAGTTTCTGGTTGTGAACTCACATTCAAAGTAGCATTTTGTTGTTCACTGTTTTTTTCAACAGGCACTTGCTGAGCCTGCTGTTGATGAGCTGGCTCTTGCTGAATTTGCGCTTGCTGAATCTGTGCTTGTTGCACAAGCCCCGTTTGAACAGATGCTTGATACGGTTGCTGTGAAATAACAACTTGATCGATATTCTGATTGTTTTGTGGTTGTTGAGCTTGAGAGACTACAATTTCATTGATTTGCATCGGTCTAAATGCCAGTAAACGCAATACTGTCATTTCAAAGCCTTGCTCTTGTGTTACTGCAAGTTGTAGCTCCGCTCTACCTTTACTGGCAATTTGATAATAAAGCTGTAAATCTTGTGCAGAGACAATTTTTGATAACTGCATAATTTTTTGATTAATTTCAGCACTGTATTTTAGACTTAAATCAGGCAAATATTGCAACATTGCCAACTCATGCAAAGTCGAAATAAACTGATCTAAAACCAATGAAACATCTAAAGCCTGTTGCCTAAATTGTAGTAATAATTGGCTGACACGTGCATTTTGGTTTTGATGAATTGCCAAGATCAAATCATAAATGATGGTTCTATCAATCAAACCCAGCATTTCTTTGACATCTTGATGATGAATTGCACCTTGACCATAGGCAATTGCTTGGTCAGTTAAGGACAATGCATCACGTAATGAACCTTGGGCGGATTCAGCAATTTGCCAAATCGCATCTTGCTCTGATGAAATTTCTTCTTTATTTAAAATATCTGTAAGGTGATGGGTAATTTCATCTACAGCCAATGGGCGTAATGTAAATTGCAAGCAACGTGAAATCACCGTAATTGGTAATTTTTGTGGATCTGTTGTAGCAAATAAAAATTTTACATGTTCAGGCGGTTCTTCCAATGTTTTCAATAACGCATTAAATGAATGCGTCGACAGCATATGTACTTCATCGATCAAATATACCTTAAATCGCCCTTGGGTCGGTGCATAAGGTACATTGTCCAGTAACTCACGTGTGTCTTCGACTTTAGTCCGTGATGCAGCATCGATTTCAATAAGGTCAATAAAGCGCCCTTCATTTACCGCCTTACAAGTTGCACAAACTTCACAAGGTGTAGAGGTTACCCCTGTTTCACAATTTAAACATTTTGCTAAAATTCGAGCAATCGTGGTTTTCCCCACCCCACGTGTTCCAGTAAATAAATAGGCATGGTGTAAACGTCCACGATCTAAAGCACTGGTCAGGGCACGTGAAACGTGATTCTGTCCGACCAATTCATTAAAGTTACGTGGGCGATATTTACGTGCAAGTACCTGATACATGGAAGCTCCTAGTTACAGGTCTAAGGATACTGTTTTTTTGCTGATTAGTGAATGAAGAACTGTAGAGTTATTTTTTATTAGAGATAATTCGATCAATTTCTTCTAATTTGACACTGTGCTCTACAACATAAAGTTTATCTATCTCTTAAATAGATTTAAAAATATACACTAGCAAATTTACTAAAAAAACACTGCCGTGGCAGTGTTAAATAAATCACAATTTAAGCTGCTAAAGTTTTTCAATCGCTTCACCAAACTCATTTTTTCACACTGTAAAATCTAAATGTAAAAAATAAGCGCATAATTTAAATTATGCGCAATATTCTACACAGCAATCTGTTTCTTTGCTGGTAAAGCACGCCAAACAAATACAGATAAAACCAAGAACATCAAACCCGAAATACCCAAGACTTTACTATGTGAATGAATAAACGCTTCAAAAGCAGCTTGTTTTACCTGTTGCATCAATGCAGGTTCTAATTGTTTGCTCAGCAATAATGCCTCACCAATAGAAGAACTTGCTTGAGCTGCGATATTCAGCGGTAAATGATCAGGCAAGATAATCGAATGCGCATAAAATATAGACAACAATAATCCAAAAATCGCAATCCCAAGACCTGCACCTAACTCATACGCCATACCTTCAATTGCACCAGCAGCCGTTGCTTTTTGTGGAGATACAGCAGACATAATAGCTGCTGTGGAAGATAATAATGCGATTTCAACACTGATCCCCATCAGCACCATCCACACCCAAGCTTGAATATAATCGATGTCAAAATTGGTCATGGCCAAACCAAAGAAACATAAGGCACACATCAGCATCCCAACAGTTGCTACAGGTCTTAAACCATAGTGATTCATTAAAATACTGGTAAAGGGTCCACCAATACTAATTGCAATCATAAAGGGTAAAATAAACAAACCTGCTTCTAATGGGCTATATCCATACACAAACTGTAATTCTTGTGAAAGCAGTAGCTCAAAACCAACTAATGCAATCATTGCCACCATTGCCATCACAATACTGGTTGAGATCACAGGATTCTTAAACAGACTAAAATCGATCATCGGTTGGGTTGTTTTCAATTGATGGCGGATAAATCCCACTAACAATCCCAATCCAAGCACAAAAATCAAAATCATCCCTAGGCTAAACGCATAGATAGAGGTCTTAATCGAATAAATCAGCATTAAGATTGCAGTGACCAAAATGAGCGCTTGTAATAGATTTAAAGGTTGTTTGGTTTGTACTGCTTGCTTTGGCACCAGCCATGTCGTCAATACCAAGACCAAAATAATAATTGGCACGTTAATCAGGAAAACGGTTCCCCATGAAAAATGTTCCAGAATAAAACCACCCAACAGTGGACCAAAAGCGGCTCCACCACCACCGACAGTTCCCCAAATACCTAAAGCATAATTACGTTGTTTTTCATCTAAAAAGGTATTTCGAACACCTGCCAAGGTTGCAGGTAAAATCATGGCAGCGCCTACACCAAGAAATGCTCGGGCAGCAATCAACATATAGGCTGAACTCGCAAAAGCAGCCATGAGAGAAGCCACACCAAAAATACCAGCACCAATCAACATCAGCCGTTTAAAACCAATACGATCCCCCAATGCCCCCATGGGTAAAATCAACCCTGCCATGATCAGTGAATAGATATCTATCACCCAGAGCATTTCATTACTGGATAGTGATAAGGCAGCACTCAATGTTGGGATGGCAACATGCAAAACCGTTGCATCAATTGAAACCGGTAAATAAATTAAAACGATGATTGCCAAAATCACCCAATTGCGGTACATAACACACCTAATTAAAGTTGGACACTTGTTCAAGTTTCATCATTATAACCAGACTTGAACAAACGTCCAACTTTGTTTAATATTTGTTTTGTAAATTTTGTTGTATTAAAAGTGATGAACTATTTAAACCGAGAACAACGTCGTAATATGATTTTGGCTGCAGCAAAGCGTGTTGCATTACAAGATGGATTGAATGGATTAACTGTGCGCCGTATTGCCGCAGAAGCACAAGTTTCAACAGGGCAAGTACATCATCACTTTGAATCAAGTTCGCATTTAAAGGCCGAAGTTTTTATCGAATTGATGGATCAACTCAATGAAGTAGAAGGTCAAATTAAAACCAACAGTAGTTTTGAACGTTTATCTCTCTTGCTAGGCTTTGAAAATATTGAACTAACTCAACCCTATTTACGGCTCTGGAATGAAGCTGAGATTTTAATCGACCAAGATCCTGAAATTAAAAAAGCTTATAATATTACGATGGAACAATGGCATGTTGCCTTGGTTACAGCGATTGAACATGGCATCGCCCAACAAGAATTTAAAATTGCTACAGCCAGCAGTAGCCAAGACATTGCTTGGCGGCTGATTGCTTTTGTTTGTGGTTTAGAAGGAATCTATCAACTTGGCTTAAAAGGTCTAGACCAACACTCGTTTAAACATCATGTCGAAACCATCTTAAAAATGGAGTTACTTGCCTAAGAAAATATAGATGGATCTACATGCCGCTGTATAAAGTCCTTATTTTTAATTCTTTTGCACTATAAGACTCAGCCATCTAACCTTCTATGAAATTTCAATCGCTTTGATCTTAATATTTAGAACCAGCCTTTACTTCCCTTAAGTAAACCATCAGCGCAACGTAATGTTTCTTGGGTCAGTCCCCAAAGACGATAATCGCCTGTGATTGAACCAATGGCAAAATTATGAGTATAGGCAAAACTAAGCCCTCGTTGCGGATCACACCACGCCCCAGAGCCATTATATCCAATATGTCCAAAGCCTTGCTTAGCACGTTTACCCATACTAATCACACGATGGTAGCCTAAACGCCATTTCATAGGAATTGGCATCACGCGATCTCGTTTAATCGATTGGATCTGACTTAACTCTGTAAATATTTCAGGGCGAATTAAAACTTTTCCTTCCCAAACCCCTTTATTTGCCATCATGGCATAAACTTTTGCAAGACTATTGGCGCTAAATACACCATTGGCCGCTGGAATAATCGCTTGAAGCCCTTGGTCACTAAAGAAACTAAAATCACGCATCCCTTTCGGTACCATAGCATCTAAAAAATCTTGCGGATTTTGTCCGGTTAATTCAACCAATTTATCGGAAAAAGACGTTTTATGATGCTTCTTAGCTTTGCTCTTACTGGATTTTGTTTCTGTTTTTTGTACTGGCACTGCTTTTTGAATTAAACGCGCCACACGATTTAACTCAGATTCAGGCACACCAAAATAGGCACCATCAAGTTGTAGGGGTTCAACCAAATACTTCTGCATTAACTGTGTTAAAGATTGATGCGTTGCTTTCTCTAAAACACCACCCACCAACCAGCCAAATGTTAATGCCTGATATGCAATATCAGTTCCTACAGCAAAACGAGGTGTGGCCTGCTCCATTACCTTGAGCATATGCTGCCAATCGGCCATTTCAACGGCACCAGCAATAATATTTCGAATATCGTATAAGCCACTTTGATGACTTAAAATATGACGCAGTGTCATATTCTCTTTACCATTTTGAGCAAATTCAGGCCAAAAATTGACTATAGGCGTATCGTAGTCTAAGAAACCTTCACTCACTAAAATATGTGCGAGTGTGGCCAGTACACCTTTCCCTGTGGAATAACAAACCGACAAGGTTCGCTCATTCCATTGCTCAGTTTTTGATTTTTTACCCGTATATATATCGACAACTTTTTCATTTTGAAAATAAACAGTTAAAGCAGCACCACCATTTTCGCTACGACCATCCTGCAAACGACTAAATTGAACAGCGAGATCTTGAAAACGCTCATCCACATAGCCCTGATAATTTTTCGTACTCGCAAAAATAATGTCCGTTAAACTGCTCATTGCCCTATCCTATTTTTTTAATCATAACTTTTTTAATTAAAAAAGCCAGAATCATCTCGACTCA
This sequence comes from Acinetobacter sp. I-MWF, assembly GCF_025433935.1. Lineage (NCBI taxonomy): Bacteria > Pseudomonadati > Pseudomonadota > Gammaproteobacteria > Moraxellales > Moraxellaceae > Acinetobacter > Acinetobacter sp. I-MWF. The sequence goes on from NZ_JAMBAR010000001.1 coordinate 2,753,062, forward strand.
GGCTTTATATTTTATCTTATAAAGCGTTAACCACACCAGAAACATGAGGTTTTTGTGATTTTTGATTACGAATCAAAAAGTCAGTTGTTGTACCATCTTGTGCAGTTAAAAATTCTACTGTTGAAGGTAAATACATCGGCAATTTAAACAATACATCGGCTTCATAAGCTTCTGGTAAGTTAAGCCCAGCGAGAACGCGCGCCTTGCTCCACATCCCATGAGCAATCGCTTGTTTAAAACCAAATGCTTTTGCAGTTAATGCATGGATATGAATCAAGTTAAAGTCACCTGATGTCATAGCATAACGACGACCAGTATTTTCAGAAACTTCCCAAACCGCCTGAACTTGATAATTTGGTTCTTTTTTATCTTTTGGTTTTTCTGTAACTGAACCATCGGTTTTTTGACGTGCTAGATAGGTGGTTAATCCTTGCATGACCACGTCACCGCCAACTTTGGCTGTTGTGATGAAGTCGAACTGAACCCCTTTATCATGGGGCTTTAGCTCACCAAATTGACAAGATAAAGTCAGCTGTTCATTGACCCCAATTTTACGTGTTTGCTTAATTTGATTGCGAATATGCACCAAGCCTAAGATTGCAAAAGGAAATGCTTCAGAGGTCATCATATGCATTTGTAAACTTTGCGATAAAACAGCTAAATAAATCGCGGGAATATACCCATTATTTTTAAAGCCACACACTTCATTATATGCTTTTAAATGATTTGGATCAATTTTGAATGAATCAACCACATATTCAACTTGCGGTAGAACTTTTTCACCTTTTGGCTTTTTAAAAATTAAACCCTGAATCACTTTTGGATAAGCTAAATATGGCTTAGGAAGTTGACTAAAATGGCGAGTATTCATACTGGACCTTTGAAAAATTAATTCTTATTCAACATTTAAAAAATCCAACATTTCAGTTGGAAATTAACGGATGATACAGCTTAAACATCCTGATTTCGTTCAAGAGAAAGCCAGCGAAAGCGTTATTTAAATACACAAATAATCTCTTCGCGGTAATCCCCTAAACGAAACAGGATTTCACTTATGCGTGATTATGCACCCAATAAGCTTTGACCACAAACACGCACAACATTACCATTTAATCCTGTAGATGCTGAAGATGCAAATAAAGCAATTGTTTCAGCAACATCAACAGGTAAGCCACCTTGACTCATTGAGTTCATACGACGACCCGCTTCACGGATTGCAAATGGAATTGCCGCTGTCATTTGAGTTTCAATGAAACCCGGCGCTACAGCATTAATGGTAATACCATTTTTTAACACAGGCGCAGTAAATTTCACCAAACCAATGACACCTGCTTTTGATGCCGCATAGTTGGTTTGACCTAAGTTACCAGCAATACCTGAAATTGAAGATACGCAAACGATACGACCATTTGCATTTAAACCATCATTTGACAATAAATAATCGTTAATACGTTCAGCAGCAGATAAGTTGATATTAATCACCAGATCCCACATCTCTGGCTTCATATTTGCCAAAGTTTTGTCACGTGTAATACCCGCATTATGTACGATGATATCTAAACCACCTTGTTGAGCTGCCGCAGCTTTGATTTTTTCACCAGCATCAGCAGCAGTGATATCAATTGCAAGTGTAGAACCACCGATTTCACTTGCAACACGGTCAAGGTCTGCTTGTTGTGGTGGAACATCTAAACAAATTACATGTGCACCATCACGTGCCAATACATGTGCAATCGCTTCACCAATACCACGGCTTGCACCTGTTACTAGTGCAGTTTTGCCTGCAAGCGGTTTTGCCCAATCGATATCAATCACATCACCTTTAGATACGCGAATCACTTGACCCGATACGTATGCTGAACGTGGAGAAATTGCAAAACGTAAACTTGATTCCAAGTTTTGTGCAGCATCTGCATCAACCAGAATAAGATCAGCAGCAATTCCTTTCTTAAACTCTTTACCAACCGATTTAACAAACCCTTCTAATGCACGTTGTGCAATCGCCTGCTTAATCGTTGGTGCAGTTTCAGGTGTTAAACCAATAATAATTACACGGCCTGATGTTGCAATTTGACGGGCAACAGGATTAAAAAACTTGTGTAGTTCATGTAATTGTTCTGAATTTTGAATCCCTGATGCATCAAATATCACTGCTTTGAATTTTGATTCTTTATCGCCTTCATTAAAAGCGCCAACATTCAAACCAGATTTTGCCGCAGCTTGTTGTAACTCTGCGTTATTCCCTGCATAAGTGTTGGCATGAATATTACTAAGAACCTGCGCAACTTCACCAGTGAAATGACTCTTTGGAGCTGCACCAAATAATACAGCACCTTTAACGACAGGAGTGGCTGACTCAAAGCGGTCTAGCTGGATTGGTGATGGTAAACCTAAATTTTTTATGACAAATTTACCAATTGGAGATTTAGCAAATGCTTGGTATTGGTCAGACATGTTTCTTATCTCTCATCAAATTAATTTTGTATGGGGCTTAAGCTATCTTTTAACTTCAGTATAATCTCAGATATTTAGCTGTGTTACGCTTTCTTAAATGGCTTGCGTTGGTCTTCGCGCAAGACTTAGAGGAATCGTCAACAACGCTATCATCTATATGACCCATAAGTTTCAGTTAAATCATACTTGAGTTGCCAAAATGATGACTTGACCTGAAAGAATATGCAAATGTCATTATAGTCAATTCGAGTCATAGCCAATTATGTTAATGTAAGCACTAAGAATATTGCGAACATGCTTGGAAAAGCCTTATGAGCAAAACAACTCAAGAAAATTCAAACGCTGAAAGCACTGTACAAGAAACTGTGTCAAATACATCAAAAGCTCGTACTCGTACGAGTAAAAGTAGCAACACAAATTCTACAAATGCCAATGCAGCCAACACGACTAAAAAACCGACTCGTGCGCCAGCAGCTGCTTCACGTAGTAAAGCAACAGCATCGACGGCAAAAAAAGTTACAACAGCTTCATCTTCTAAAACTCAAACTTCTGGTCAGCAGGATAAAATTATGAGTCAAAACACTGTACGTCGCGTAGCAATTATTGGCGGTAACCGAATTCCTTTTGCACGTTCAAATGGCCCTTATTTCCGAGCGTCAAACATTGACATGCTTACTGCGTCTTTAAACGGTTTAATTGAACGTTTTAACCTTCAAGGTCAACGTTTAGGTGAAGTTGTTGCTGGTGCAGTTCTAAAACATAGCCGTGATTTCAACATGACACGTGAATGTGTTTTAAATACTCAACTTGCACCTGAAACCCCTGCTTATGATATTCAACAAGCATGTGGTACTGGCTTACAAGCAGCTTTCCTTGTTGCAAACAAAATTGCATTAGGCCAAATTGAAGTGGGTATTGCTGGTGGTGTGGATACTACCTCTGATGCACCGATCGCATTTGGTGACGGCTTACGTAAAGCATTGCTTGAATTAAACATAGCAAAAACAGGTAAAGACCGTTTAAAAGCCTTAGCTAAAATCAATGTTAAAGACTTGATGGATGCGCCAAAAAATGGTGAACCTCGTACAGGTTTATCTATGGGTGATCACCAAGCGATTACTGCTCTAGAATGGGGTATTCCTCGTGAAGCTCAAGATGAACTTGCTGCATCTTCACATCAAAAAATGGCCAAAGCATATGAAGAAGGTTTCTTCGATGATTTGATCACGCCATTTATGGGTCTAGACAAAGACAATAACTTACGTCCTGATTCTTCAGTTGAAAAATTGGCTAAGCTTAAACCTGCATTTGGTAAAGGTGATACTGCAACAATGACTGCAGGTAACTCTACTCCTCTTACAGACGGCGCTTCAGTTGTACTTTTAGCCTCTGAAGAATGGGCGAAAGCAAATGGTCATGAAGTACTCGCGTACTTAACATTCACTGAAACTGCTGCTGTAGATTTTGTCAATAAGAAAGAAGGTTTATTGATGGCACCTGCTTATGCTGTTCCACGTATGTTGGCTCGTGCGGGTATTAAACTTCAAGACTTCGACTACTATGAAATTCATGAAGCTTTTGCATCACAAGTTCTTTCGACCTTAAAAGCATGGGAAGATCCTAAGTTCTGTAAAGAACGTTTAGGTCTAGATGCACCATTGGGCTCAATTGACCGTAGCAAACTCAATGTTAAAGGTTCTTCTTTAGCTGCTGGTCATCCATTTGCAGCAACAGGTGGTCGTATTTTGGCAACTGCTGCAAAATTGATTAACCAAAAAGGTTCAGGTCGTGTGTTAATTTCGATTTGTGCTGCTGGTGGTCAAGGTGTAACTGCAATCGTAGAGAAATAAGTTCTCTGATTTGTACCATACCTTCAAAAAAGCATCCTAAATGGATGCTTTTTTATTGCTCGTCAATCTACATATCGCTAACAAGATTTTACCTAGACCACAAAAAATGGTCAGCCGAAGCTAACCATTTAAAATCTTCACTATTCTTAGGGAAAATAGTGTTGATTTTAGAAGCGATACCCCACACCAACATAAGTAATCAATGGATCTATATCGACTTTTGTCGTGGAATTAATCAGTCGCTTACCAGTCTTGGCATCAACGACATCAATCTTTGCCTGATTGTTGAGCTTGGCATAAGAAACAGAAGCCACACCAAACCAGTTTTCATTAATATCGTAAGTAGCGCCCAGACTTACAATAGGTGCTATTGCATCAGTCGTTTTAACTCTTACATAAGGATTTGCACTGGAAGGTTTGCCATCTAACGCAGCCCCAGCTTTTCCATCTAAAACGTTTTGAATCATGTGTCCCGCTGCAACCAGATCACTTTTGATCTGTGAGTTCAACTTAATATCCGTGAAATGAGAGTACATCACCCCTACCCCAACATATGGACGCAATTTATTGACACCAGATTGACCAAATTGATATTGCGCTTCCAGCGCTGGTGTCCATGCACGCACCGATGCTGCTTTAGACTTATTGCCTAAATTGGTGATTGGAATGGCTTGATTTAAACCAATACCATCTGGAAATAAGATATTAACCAACTCATTTGGCGAAGTGGCTAATCCTGTGAGTGGTGCCAAGATTTCCCCTTTACCTTTAATATCCACTTTTGGAGGAATCCCACCAATGAGCTGCAAAGAAACATTGTCGTTGATGTAATAATTTAACATCAAGCCAAGTGTATCCACATCATCGACTTCAAGCCCTGTACCCTTGGCTTGCCAATTTTCCAAGCCATGAATATTTGCGGTTCCTGCGACCTCCGGCAAAATATTACCCTTACCATCAGTCAATAAGGTTTGCATAAAGGCATCATTGAGAAATTCAGTTAACACCTCTTTCTGATTAAATGGCACTCCGCCTAAGTCTTCTCCCATCGCATTAGGATCAACTGAGTTTAAAAAACTGGTTGTAGAGATACTTCCGACTGTTGCATTGGTACCATTTTTAACACTGGTATTAATATTAAAGGGATTTGCTTTTCCTTGAGGCATGACATGTAACCAACCTGCAGATACTGAAAAGCGTTTATACTCCCCCGCAAAACTCGTGCTGGTAATCGCGAATAATGAAGTTGCTATAGCAATATTTTTTAACGTTAATATTTTTTTCATTTTTTATCCTTAAAATATGAGATTACCGAACCGTGGCAACCTGTTTAAAAAACATACATAAAAAACAATATTTATGTATAAAATTCTGATCAATAGCATTAACACTCATCCAAAAAAAATATTGGCACTTTTATTTTTAATTTTTCTATAATACTTATTAATGATATATATCATTATTTTATTTTTATCATTTAGCATAAATTAACAGTACAGGTATATTTAAAAAGTCTATTTAAGCCCATACTGACCTAGTATAGAAATATCAAACTTTTCACATATTTTTCACTTTTTAATTATTAATACACATTCTCATTAATTGATAATTTAGTCTATTTTTATAGATTTTAAAATTTATGCTCGAAATTTAACTCAACCATTCACTTTTTAAACACAAAATGATCTGTCAAAGCAAAAAATACCAAATAAAATCAGTTTTTGTCGTTTTTAATCAAAACTCGTGTTAAAGCCCGATTTTCAGCTTAAAATTATAAAGAAAAACTTCATCACTTTATTTTAAATAAAAATATCAAATACTTAATTCAAAGTTTGCATGATTAAAATTTGGTAGGTGTTTAGTAGGTATTCAACCTAGCCCTCAAAACTGATACTCAACCTCAAGGTGATCATCACCTTTCTGGAATGATGAAATAACAATGGTAGAAGGAATCGCACCATGGCTTTTAAAAATATAGCAGATCAAACAAACGGTTTTTACATCCCTTGCGTCTCACTTTTTGGTCCAGGTTGTGCCAAAGAAGTCGGCGCTAAAGCACAAAATTTAGGGGCAAAAAAAGCCCTCATCGTCACTGATGCTGGCCTATTCAAATTTGGTGTTGCAGACATTATCGTTGGCTATCTCAAAGAAGCTGGCGTAGACAGTCATGTTTTTCCTGGCGCAGAACCAAACCCGACAGATATTAATGTACACAATGGCGTAAATGAATATAACAATAATGGCTGTGACTTTATTGTGTCTTTAGGCGGCGGATCTTCTCATGACTGTGCAAAAGGAATTGGCCTAGTCACCGCAGGTGGCGGTCATATTCGTGATTATGAAGGGATTGATCAAAGTAAAGTCCCAATGACACCGCTTGTCGCAATCAATACAACGGCGGGAACTGCTTCTGAAATGACTCGTTTCTGTATTATCACCAATACAGATACCCATGTAAAAATGGCGATTGTTGACTGGCGTTGTACACCGCTTGTTGCAATTGATGATCCTAAACTCATGATTGCAAAACCTGCTGCTTTAACAGCTGCAACGGGTATGGATGCTTTAACTCATGCTGTAGAAGCTTATGTTTCAACTGCTGCAAACCCAATTACAGATGCATGTGCAGAAAAAGCCATTTCGATGATTAGTGAATGGTTAAGCCCTGCGGTAGCCAATGGTGAAAATCTTGAAGCACGTGATGCGATGGCATATGCACAATATTTAGCAGGTATGGCATTTAACAATGCATCTTTAGGTTATGTACATGCAATGGCTCATCAATTAGGTGGCTTCTATAACCTTCCACACGGCGTATGTAATGCAATTCTATTACCGCATGTGTGTGAGTTTAACTTAATTGCTTGTCCTGACCGTTATGCAAAAATTGCCCAATTAATGGGTGTCAATACCGAGGGTTTAACCGTTACTGAGGCTGCCTTTGCTGCGATTGATGCAATCCGTGAGTTATCATCATCTATTGGCATCCCTTCTGGCTTAGCTGAACTGGGTGTCAAAGCGGAAGATCATGCAGTAATGACATCAAATGCGCAAAAAGATGCCTGTATGTTGACAAATCCACGTAAAGCAACTGATGTTCAAGTCATTAAAATTTTTGAATCAGCAATGTAAAACGATACTCTTTGGTTCTACGTCAGCCTGACAACTGTTTTAGGCCAAATTCAATGAAGTGTGCTTGATACTCAGGAATATTACTTAGGTAATATTCCTTTTTTATACGCTTATTAAAAAATGACAATCATTATTGTCAGATATATTGATAAAGTCACAATCTATGACTATGATGCTTAAAACATCAGCGGATTATTTCAGCAATGACAACAACAAGTAAAACCATCATCATCACGGGTGCAAACACTGGAATCGGGCTTGCAACTGCAGAAACATTTATTAAGGATGGTCACCATGTGATCATTGCTTGTCGTAATCCAGAAAAAGCAAACACAGCACAGCAACACTTAGAGTCATTCGGTACAGGTCAAGTAGACGTGATTCACCTTGATTTAAATAGTCTTGAACAAATTAACCAAGCAGCCAATGAAATTATTGCCAAATATGAAAAAATTGATGTATTAGTCAACAATGCTGGCATGATGACACCTGATCTTGAGGCCACAGCTGATGGTTTTGAAAAACAGTTTGGGGTAAATTATCTGGGGCCTTTTCTTTGGACATTGAAACTTCTTCCATTGGTTCAAAAAGCCCAACAAGGTCGTGTAATTCATTTGGCTTCAATGATGCATCTTTTAGGTCGTATCCAACCTGAGAATTTTAACGCGGATCAAGTGAAAAAATACAATGGTGTATTGAGCTATGGCAATAGTAAATTAGCCAATCTGCTGTTTAGTAATATCCTTGCCAAACAACTACAAGGAAGTCATGTCACCAGCAATGCATTGCATCCAGGTGGCGTAGATTCTGAGATTTATCGTGAATTACCCAAATGGCAATATGCAATAATTAAACTTGGTCTTATTCCACCTTCTAAGCCTGCCGAATTAATTAAAAAAATTGCTTTTGATCCATCATGGGAAAAGCGCAATGGGGATTATGTGAGTTTGCAAACCCCTGCATTTAAATCAGGCAAAGCCAAAGATATACAGTTGGCACAAAAACTATATGATGAATCCTATGCGCTGGTAAAAGACTATCTGTAATTTTTCGGATTTCATTTTTCAATAAATTCAGGAATATGCTATGACCACTCAATCTACTGAATATCAACCTGATATCCTTGGTACAGGTTATGAAAAACTAACCTTAAACTTAACAGATGACTATGATGGTAAAGTCATTGCGACTTTGGTACGCAAACAAGCAGTTCAAGCGACCAAGAAAGCGGTGCTCTATATCCATGGTTTTATCGATTATTTCTTTCAAACAGAAATGGCTGAACAATTTAATCAACATGATTATGATTTTTATGCACTTGATTTAAGAAAATATGGTCGTTCTTACCTACCACATCAAAAATATTATTATGTTCTAAATTTGAATGAATATGATGAAGAAATCACACAAGCATTAAAGATTATTGGTCAGGAAGGCCACACTGAGGTGTTACTGGCAGGACATTCTACAGGTGGATTGATCGCAACATTATATGCAGCACATTATCCACAACACCCCCTTATTCAAGCCTTATGGTGCAATAGTCCTTTCTATGACTTTAATATGCCTGCTTGGAAGAAAAAATTAGCCCTCCCAAAACTCAGCGCATTGGGTAAACGCTTACCTAATTTAAAATTTCCAAGTGAATTAAATAAATGGTATGTCACTAGTCTGCATAAAGATTTGCAAGGCGAATGGGATTTCAGCTTAGAGTGGAAAAAACCAACTTACCCCAAAGTATATTTAAGCTTTGTGCATGCAATTTTTGAAGCACAAAAAGAAATTCATGCAGGCGTACAGATCAATGTACCAACCTTGGTGATGCATTCTCACAAAACGACCTATCCCAAGAAATTTAACCGAGATGCTCAAAGCACTGATGTTATTTTAGAGGTCAAAGACATCATCAGGGATGCAGGTAAAATACAGGGCGATGTTAATGTCATGACCATTCAAAATGGACTGCATGACTTGGTCTTATCGGCACCAGAAGTCAGAAAAGAAGTTTATCATCAACTTTTTTCTTGGTTAGCCCAAAAACAGCTTTAAAAGCGCCAATTCATTCTTCTTTACAAGCGAATGATCAGTTAAAAGTATCCTGCAAAATCAATGTTCATCTTTATATTTCATTAGAATTTGATGAGCAGGATGCCCGACTGGTGTAAGTTCAATCAAACGTTCAACGGCATCAATCGCCTCTGGAAAATGTGCAAGGTGTTTTAATAAAGCATCTGTTTCATTGGCTTTAAAAATCGCTTCACTCAGGCGTGATTCAAGGCAGTCTCGCCATGCAGATAAAAAAGGACTTTCAGTTTTAGCTAAAAATACACCTTTGCATAATTTTAAAGCGGATTCTGTATAGCCTGCATCTAAAGCATTCTCTGCTTGCAAGAAATCTGCTTCAACATGTGCCAATAAACGATAAGGCCGTGAACCCAGCATGCCACCCAAGATATCGCGCAATTGCGACATTTCAGCTTTTAATGTGCCGACACTCACTTTTCGTTCACCATATAGTGCTTGATGTAAATTTTCCAGATTCATCCCTTGTGGGCACAACGCAAGAATGGTCAAAATTTCAATTTGTCGTGGTGTCAGTACCACGATCTTGCCATTGAACAACACTTGTGGCACAGCAAAAGCCCGGATAAATAAATGTTGTTGCTGAAACTCTAGCAATGCCGATTGAATAATTGAGGCACAGCGTTCAGCGGCCAGTAATCCCAAACTATTGTGATGATTCCATGTGGTTGAAAGATCAATTACCCCTAAAACTTGTTTGGAATATGGATCTATAATTGGAGAGGCATAACAAACCCAGTCATGCACCGAAGACATAAAATGTTCATTAGAAAACACACAACTGGATTGTTGGGTTTTTAATGACAGTGCCAAAGCATTGGTTCCCACCAAATCTTCTCGCCATTGCCCACCAGCAATAAAATGAACACGTTCTGCGGCATTACGCATTTGCCCACTTGCAGCTGACCAGATAATGGTACTGCCAATATCCCCTACCGCAGCAACCATTGCAGACTGTTCTGCGATATGAGTTAATTCATCACGACAATGTTCGATTGCTTTTTCTAACAGTGTTTTTCTTTCTTGTTTTACATTCATCAAGGGTGCAGCATCACGATCTTTGGGAATCGCAGCTGAGTTGGAACGTTGCCATGAACTTGCAATACTCTGCCCGAGTTGATCAGCATGTTTTAAAGACAAACTACTACTTTGGCGTAATTGCTCAATTAAACTCCGTTTATTTGATAACTCTTGTTGGCTTAACATACGCTACTTCCTCTGTAATTCGTTAAAAAATATCCTATCCTTTCTCTGTTGTTTTTATCCAGCGGACCTGCCTATAAATTACTCTAGCACATTAACACAGTGAGCTTAACCTCAGTCAACACAACTCATACCAAAGCGTTAGAATAAAACCAATTTTTTCCAATATTTAGCAATTTTCCAATAAACAAGAAAATATTGCCAAAGATTAAAGCATAGCGCAAATATGTCTTGGATTTCATCCAACCTTTTCCCTACCTTTGACTCTCTATGCTCAAACCATCATGTAAACAATCATTGTTCATACATGCCATATTAAACACATCATGAATGATCATGAATATAAGTAAAGGGATACTCTTATGCGTTATGTAGATCCAAATCAGCCTGGTTCAAAAGTACAGTTCAAAGCCCAATATGAAAACTTTATTGATGGCAAATGGGTAGCACCGGTTAAAGGGCAATATTTTGATAATGTCTCTCCTGTAGATGGTAAAGCCTTTACCAAAATTCCACGTTCTTCTGCGGAAGATATCGAACTTGCATTAGATGCAGCACATAAAGCCAAAGCTTCATGGAACAAAGCTTCTCCAACAACACGTTCAAATGTACTGCTGAAAATTGCAGATCGTTTAGAAGAAAATTTAGAATTACTCGCAGTTGCAGAAACATGGGAAAACGGTAAGCCAATTCGTGAAACATTGGCAGCCGATATTCCTTTAGCAATTGACCATTTCCGTTATTTTGCAGGTTGTTTACGTGCACAAGAAGGTGGTATTTCTGAAATTGATGAAGATACCATTGCTTACCACTTCCATGAGCCTTTAGGTGTAGTTGGTCAGATCATTCCATGGAATTTCCCTATTCTTATGGCAGCATGGAAACTTGCACCGGCACTTGCAGCGGGTAACTGTATTGTGCTTAAACCTGCTGAACAAACTCCATCAAGTATTTTAGTTGTTGCTGAACTCATTCAAGATATTTTACCGCCAGGCGTTTTAAATATTGTCAATGGTTACGGCGTTGAAGTGGGTCGCCCACTGGCAACCAATCCACGCATTGCTAAAATTGCATTTACAGGCTCCACTGCTGTTGGTCAAATGATCATGCAATATGCAACTGAAAATATTATTCCTGTGACACTTGAGCTTGGTGGTAAATCACCAAACATTTTCTTTGAAGATGTCATGGATAAAGATGATGATTATTTAGACAAAGCACTTGAAGGCTTTGCTATGTTCGCTTTAAACCAAGGTGAAGTATGTACTTGCCCATCACGTGCCTTGGTTCAAGAAAGTATTGCCGATAAATTCCTAGAAATGGCAGTTGAACGTGTAAAACGCATCAAAACTGGACATCCTCTAGATACAGACACCATGATTGGTGCTCAGGCATCTCAAGAGCAACAAGACAAAATCTTGGGTTGTATCGCAACAGGTCGTGCTGAAGGTGCTCAATTGCTTACAGGTGGCGGCGATCGTCAGGAAGTCGGTCAAGGTTTCTATATTGAACCTACCATTTTCAAAGGCGACAACAGTATGAAAATTTTCCAAGAAGAAATTTTTGGACCAGTGCTCTCTGTCGCAACATTTAAAGATTATGACGATGCAATCCGAATTGCCAATGATACGATGTATGGCTTAGGCGCTGGTGTATGGTCGCGTTCTGCGCATACCTCTTATCGTGCGGGTCGTGCGATCGAAGCTGGTCGCGTATGGACCAACTGCTACCATATCTACCCTGCACATGCTGCATTCGGTGGTTATAAGAAATCAGGCATTGGCCGTGAAAACCACAAGATGATGCTTGATCATTATCAACAAACCAAGAATTTATTGGTTAGCTATTCAACCAAAGCAATGGGCTTCTTCTAAGTTCAGTAATTGATTTACACTTTAAAAAAGCGAACTTCGGTTCGCTTTTTTGGTCATGATGAAGATGCTTTTTAATTCTTATCACAATCAGCTCTTCATCATTTTATACAGATTGTGATGGTTCGCTAAATTTAGTCGGTTGTTGGATTCATCCAAACATCTTCATAGCCATGCTCATCAATAATGACATGATAACCGTGCTCAAGCGCCAAATAAGGTAAAATTTCAGGTAAATATTGCTGTAAATGCGAGGCATGCAGCGGTTGATAAAAATCATCAGCGGAAGAATATTCTCCACAGTGAATAAACCAAGAAACATTGTCTGGTTTTTGTAGCGCAACTCGAACTGCATAAATCGGTTGTTGACCTAGACTCTGTAATGCAATTGCAACCCTATCCGACAGATTAAATTCGATATATTTTGACTGATATTTTTTGCAGATTTACCGTTGTAATGTTTCTAAATCCATCAACATATTCCTTTATCGCCTGTTTAGTATTGTTTGTTTAGTTGCATAAACCAATACGTTCAAATCAGATATACTCAGATTAGCAGCAAAATTATTTAAGTCTTTTCCATAACATTTTAATATTTTTGAAGCTATATCCCACCACGACTCTTAAATTCATCATCAATAACATTGTGAAAAACACAACCACAAACATCACTAAACTTCGTGGAAAAAATTTCTGATCTAAAACAGATTGATAAGTATTCAATGCTAAATATAAAATGATCAAAAGTGTGTAAAACAACAGTTGAAAGTAGATTTTGTATCTTGGCTTTTTCTCAACAATTTCCATCAAATATATAGACAAAGCTAATGCAGAAAATGCAGTAAAAACGAAAAAGCCGAGTACCCATAAAATGCTAAAGCTTTTGATATGGCTGATTGCCCATAAGGATAGGTTAGCAACACAGCCACATAATATAAATGCTGTTTTAGGACGTTCTATGAGTTTATAAATCAAATCATTCATTCTCTGTGCTTATACTGTTCTTTTGTTCTTTTGCGAAACGCTCACGATAAAATGCTAAACCATTTGTGCAATATCAATAAATGCCTGTGTAATTGGACTCATCTGTTTTTTATTCTTCACTGCCAGACTAATAGACCGCTTGATATTGGGTGATAAAGGTAATTTTTGAACATTGGGAAACAGCGTCATCAACTCTTTATTCAAGGCCATATCTGCGACAATTGAAACACCAGCACCATTGTTCACCATATTAATAATGGTCAAAATTTGAGAAAAATAACATTTAATTTTTGGACTCAGATTGGCTTTTCTAAACATCTCTGTCACATGGTTTTGACTGCCTGCTGAGGTCATTAAAAAAGGATGTTCAACCAATTCATCCAATCGAACTGCACTTTGTTGTGATCGTGCATAGGATTTGGGTATAAGTGCTACAAAAATATCCTCAATCACAGGAAAAGTATCAAAACGTTCTTCAGGTAAAACCACAAATCCAACATCAATAGTACGGTCATGAATCCATTGAGCAATATCTTTGTCCGTTCCTTCTTTAATAAACACTTCAATATTTGGATATTTTAAACTAAATTTTTCTAGAATTAAGGGAATCAATACATTAGAAGATGAAGCACCAAAAGATCCAATTCTTAAAGTGCCAGAATGAAATCCTTGTATATCGGAGATTTCTTGTTTTAGCACATTAGAAATATTCAAAATTTCTTTCACATGCACTAAAAGCCGTATACCCGATTCAGTTAACTCAACTTCATTATGATTGCGATAAAACAATTTGACCGACCAATCTTGTTCTAAGCCTTTAATTGCATGAGAAATCGCAGATTGAGAAATTTGCAAACGCTGTGCTGTAACAGTAAAGCTTTTCTGTTCAGCCAACATGGCAAAAATAGTCAGTTGAGTAAATGTCATCGCCACTCTATCCATGAGTAAAGACTCATTTTACCATGAATAGGCATAAGTCATATTCTTGATTAAAGTTTACTTGGGTTTAGCTTACAGATGAAAAAATCAGTGGCTGGGACTTGGTCGAATTAGGTTCTGCATAGAGCGTTCAGCATGCTACAAATGATTACTATTCTTTTCCCATCCATTGCCCTGATTGGTTTAGGTTTTTATCTGTTCCAGTCGCGTATATTGGAAGAGAAATTCTGGAATGGCGCAGAAAAGCTCAATTACTATATTTTATTTCCAGCCTTATTGTTTAGCTCTCTTGCAAATGCAGATATGAATATGGGGCATCTCAACAGCATTCTTACGGTCATTTTTTTAATTATGGCCATGATCATTGCTGGCATTTATCTGTTTGCAAAGTTAAACCGCACACCTATTGCTCAGATCGGTGTATATGTCCAAAGCTTGATTCGTTTTAATACCTATCTCGGACTCTCGATTGCCACGACACTCAATCATGCTGAAATCAAAAGTATCTTGGTAAATATCCTTGCTATAGCAATTCCCTTGGTTAATGTTATTTCGATCCTTTCTCTGACAGATAAAGATCAACTGAACATTAAAAATATTTTCTGGTCTTTAATCAAAAACCCACTGATCAGCTCTTGTATATTGGGAATTACATTTAATGTTTTAAACATCCCTATTTGGTCTGGCTTTGCAAATCTGTTAAATGCTTTTTCAAGTAGTAGTCTGATGTTGGGCTTATTATGTGTAGGAACAGCAATTCAGTTTTCGACCCTCAGAATTTATCTGAAAAAGTCTTTGCTCATTAGCCTACTCAGATTATTGCTGATCCCGCTTATTGCCTTTATCTGTTTGCAGTTTTTTGAGCTAAGTCATGCCGCGGTGATTGCTATCATGATTTTCTTTTCTATCCCAACCGCATCTTCCGCATATATCTTAACCAAACTGTTAAACGGCGATCATCAATTAATGGCAGCAAGCATCAGCATGCAAACACTTTTATCCGTATTCACTTTGGCACTGATCCTTGCACTATTACAGCATTATTATGTTTAATCTATTATATTTTTGATTAGCGTTTATTCATCAAATATTTTGCTGATTCGATGTGGTTTGGCTTTGTATAGAATAGCTGTGCTGCATGGCTAGCTACAGCACAGCTATTCTCTCATGCTAGCAGTCTAAATAATGGAATCAGAATTTAAAAGCGTATTGATCAAGATTTAGCCAATTCCATCTCAACAAAGTGAAGATGATCAACGCCCCAAAACATTTCATTGCCAATAAACCATGTCGGTGCACCAAAAACACCACGCCCAATGGCTTCTTCTGTGATATTTTTTAGTTGGGCTTTAACCTGTTCATCTGAAAGCCAAGTTTGAACCTGCTCTGTACTAAAACCCAATGATTGAAATAAGCTAATAAGTTCATTGATATCATTTAAATTACGCGGATGCCCAAACATTGCATCAAATAAAGCGTTTAACACTGTTAAGAATTTTTCAGCTTGATAAAGCTGAACCGCTGTAATCACGCGCATCAGATTTAAAGTATTAATAGGAAAATAGGGATTCATTTGTATTGGAATATTCCAGAGTTTTGACCAACGCCCCATATCAATCATCGAATAGCTGGCTTTTGCTGGCACAGCCATTGGACTACTGTTCCCTGTGGCTTTAAAAATACCACCAAGCAAGACCGGCTTCCAAATCACTTGCGCTTGATTTTGTTTTGCAATTTTTTGAATCTGATAAAAGCCTAAATAACTATATGGACTACCCAAATCAAAATAAAATTCTACCTGTTTCATTTAGTGTTATTCCTTAACTGTACTGATCATGTTTTTATCGTACTACTGTAAAAATGATTCTAGAAAAAACTTAAATCATCACTTCTTAATCTCTCTATATCGAGATAAGTCATCTAGCTATATTAACCTACTCATACAAACCAACTTACTAATATAAAGTGACTTACCATTTTTCCATCCAAGGACGTAAATCTAGCTCATGTGTCCATGCATCACGTGGTTGCTGGGCAAGATGCCAATAATTTTCAGCAATATGTTCAGGATTTAAAATACCATCTTGATCTTTTTTCTCATAAAGATGAGGAAAACTGTTTTTAATAAAATCTGTATCAATTGCACCATCAACTACCACATGAGCCACATGAATATTCTGTGGACCAAGTTCACGCGCCATACTCTGTGCCAAAGCTCTAAGTGCATGCTTTGCCCCTGCAAATGCTGAAAAATAAGCAGCACCACGTAGACCAGCAGTCGCGCCAGTAAAGATCAATGTCCCGCGTTGTCGGCTTACCATTCGTTTCGCCACTTCACGACCAGTTAAAAAAGCAGAAAAACACGCCATTTCCCATATTTTAAAATATTTACGCGCTGTTTCTTCAAGTATGCTACATGGAACATTGGCACCGATATTAAAAACCAGTACCTCTATTTCGCCAATGTTGCTTTCAATTTCTTCGATCAATTGTATAACTTGCTGTTCTTTTCGAGCATCAGATGCAAAACCATATGCTGTTCCACCTGCCTGTTCAATCTCATCAATCAGTGGTTGTAACTTGTCAGCATTGCGACGGGTCATACAACTAATATATCCCCCTTTGGCAAAACGTTTCGCAATTGCGCCACCTGTTGCATCACCTGCTCCAATAATCAATGCAACCTTCTGATTTGATGTTGTTATTTCATCTTGCATATCATGCTTCCCTTTTTGCATAACGATCGTTATTATAACGATTACTATGTTATAGTTTAACTAGAGCGTCAAGAAAAAATTTGATCGAGGAAAATATGCGATACAAATCTGGCTATAAAGAAGAAAAAAGAAAAGAGCTATTAAAAATCAGTGGACAGCTTGCTAAAAAAGATGGTTTTGCTGCAACCGGTGTAGATGGCTTTATGAAAGCTGCTGGTGTGACCAGTGGTGCATTCTATTCACATTTTTCTTCCAAGCAGGATTTGTTTAAAGCATTGGTTGAAAACGAACTCAAAAATAGCATTCAGATGTGGCAAAACAATCCCCATGAGCAGGCTGAGTTATGGATTGAATTTGAACTCAATCGTTACTTAACCCTCTCGCATGTTGAACATCCAGATTATGGTTGTGTATTGCCAACACTCGCTACAGAAGTCGCACGTTCTGATGAGGAGATTAAACAATGCTATCAACAAGAATTACAACGCGGTCATGCCCTATTTACTCAACGCCTTGGGAGTGAAGAAAAAGCTTGGGGCGTCTTATGTCAACTGGTGGGTGCTATACTGATAGCAAGAAGTGTTTCTGATAATTCGGTTAAATTGACCATTTTGGAATCAAGCAAACACTGTATTTATTCTATGTTGCAAATCACAGCATAAATTTAGTTTTCAACCCAATACAATCTAGTATAAATTAGCAATATTCTCGTTAAATCATTATAAAACCATGACTTCCTCCACACACGCTTTGCCGAAGACAATCTATGCCATTCAACATTTAGCATTTGAAGATTTAGGTATTCTTGAAGACACTTTTTATGATTTGGGCTATCGCATACGTTATTTTGAAGCGGGTATGGATGATTTAAAGCAAGCTTTTGAATTTGAAGGTCTAGTCATCATTCTAGGTGGCCCAATTGGTGTTTATGAAACTGAAGACTATCCTTTTTTAAATGATGAAATCGCTTATCTTAAACAGCGTTTAGCCAAGAATTTACCAACAATTGGCATTTGCTTAGGTGCACAATTGATTGCACATGCTTTGGGCGCAAAGGTTTATGCAGGCCATCAAAAAGAAATTGGCTGGAGTCAATTGAAGCTAAATCTAGCTCAAAATAATCCCTTATTACCACTCGTTAATACCGAAGTTTTACATTGGCATGGTGATACCTTTGACTTACCTGTACAGGCTGAATTACTTGCCAGTTCAGCAATTTATACAAATCAGGCGTTTAGAGTTGGACAAAATATCTTGGCGTTACAATTCCATGTGGAAGTTGCGGCAGACGATATGGAAAAATGGTTGATTGGTCATACGTGTGAATTACGCAAAGCTGGCTTAAATATTCCTCATTTACGATCTGAAAATGAAAAATATGCAGCAAATCTTGAATTAAAATCACCACTGGTTTTAGAGCATTTTATCAAACACTTAAATGTATAATCTATTTATCTATATCAGCATGAAATAGACTTTTCTGTTTCGTGCTTTTTATAACGTATTTACTCTTCACCCATTAATACGGCGTTGCTCGAAATATAATATCAATACTGCATTACTTATATTTAACTGATTATTATATTTAACTGACTATAGCATTTACATTAAAAAGATATTCTTTATTCTCACACAATATTATTTAATCAAACTTAATATTTTACACTAAATCATACCTGATCATTATGTTTGAGCTACAGGATTATACAGAGTAGATACATTAAAGCTTGCTGAATTATTTATACTGCATACTTTAAAACCAAGACTTTGTTTGCAATGAATAAAATATATATTGGCGCTTCTGTGCTCATGACAACACTTCTTTCTGCCTGCTCTACCCCTGAAGTAAATAATCAAAATGCTAAGCCGCTGGGCATGGCCAATCCTGCAAGTGTGTATTGTCAAAAAATGGGAGGAGAGTCTCAGATTAAAAAAGATGCTTTAGGAAATGAAGTAGGATATTGTAAGCTTCCAAATGGAACAGTGGTTGATGAATGGAAGTTGTTTAGAAGTGCACAAGGCGATGAGCAAGCTGCTACTAAATAATTTTGAATAATCGCTGCGGAATATAAACAATAGATAAGCCTTCTGGAATGACTGATTTTCTATTGGCATAAATTTCAGACTCATTACTGTATATTCACTACGGTAATGAGTTGCTCCATCATTGTCATAGTTAAAATAAATTAGATCTAAACATGCATTAAATATAAACAGTATTGTATTTATTTTGGGAATATTGAATAAATGAAAACCTACCAGTCTAAACAGGAACTGATTGTTGCAATTAATAATTCATTAAAGCAATATTTAACAGAATTTGAAGAAATATCCGAAGACTTAAAAGATCATAAAGTTGCGGCTGTAGATAAAACCCCTGCCCAAAACTTAGCCTATCAATTGGGATGGGTAAATTTATTATTAGAATGGGAAAGTAAAGAACTTGCAGGTTTCCCCGTTTCAATGCCAAAAGAAGGCTATAAATGGAATAACTTAGCAAGTCTATATCAAAATTTTTATCAAACTTATGCCCAGTATTCATTAAAAGAAAATACTCAGTTATTGTCTAAACGAGTCAAAGAAGTCACAGACTGGATTGAAAATCTAACAGATGAAGAACTATTTAAAATAAATCAACGTAAATGGGCAACCACACCTGCCAACTGGCCACTGTATAAATGGATTCATATCAACACTGTCGCCCCTTTTACCAATTTTAGAGTTCAAATCAGAAAATGGAAAAAACTTAGCATAAATACTGAACCAACTAAAAAGCCTTAACAGGTTATTTTTTTCAATTCTAAATATTGAGTAATGGTGTTATTTAATTCATCCAAATAATACTGTTTAGGCTTTTCTTGTCCCATAGATTTGTCTAATTTCATTAAAGCAGGCAGGTATTCATTTTTATAGACACGCTCATATTCACTACAGAATAATGCTCTATTTACCTCATTACTGGTATTTTCATTATCCAGTTGCTCATGCATGACTTCAATTTTTTTCTTGTTTCATCAATACCAAACTATTTTTATCCTATATCACCTTCTCAATTTATCGATAACAATTAAAATTTGAGTTTTACTAAAGTACGTATTAAAATCTTGATTAAGTAACAAAATCAAGATTTGATATAAACAGATCGAATATCATTCACTAAAAGTGCAGAGCGTTAAAATTCAATCACTCGTAGTTTTATTGATTATTAGCCATCATCAAGGTGTAAAGAATTTAATCCATGTCCCCTAGAAATAAGCCAAACAGAAAACAATTGTTATCCTCTGCTTGGTCAACAGATCAAGATTGCTTTCTGATTGAAAACAATCATTTAACTGTTGATCAATTGGTTGAAATACTGCCCTACCAACATGATGAAATTATCGCAAGAAAAAGTCAACTTGGACTACTTAGAAGAGATTTTTACATGAAAAAACTACATGACTTGTAAGCAAAATTACAATATCGCCGCATCGGGCGCGACATAATGAATATATATATTAAATACTTAAATATAGGGCTATGTCATGAACAACAAGTTTAAAATATTTACGCTCGTCGGTGGAATAGCATTACTGAGTGTTGCGGCATTTGCTTATGCAGGAAATGAAAAGATTCAAACCGTTAACAATGTAGATTTAAAGAGGTATCTGGGTACTTGGCATGAAATTGCACGCAAGCCAATGTATTTTCAAAAGAAATGTGATTATAACGTTACTGCTGATTATTCCTTAAATGAAAATGGTTCAATCAAAGTGGATAATCGTTGTTACGATAAAAATAGCAAACTTCAACAATCGATTGGCGAAGCATCTGTACAAAACGCGCCTACAAACTCCAAATTAAAAGTGAGTTTTTTACCAAAAGCACTTCGTTGGTTACCTGTAGGGCGTGGTGATTATTGGATTTTAAAATTGGATGAAAATTATCAAGTTGCATTGATCGGTACACCCAATAAGAAATATTTATGGTTACTCAGTCGATCTCAACAGCTTGATCCAGCCAAGACTGAAGAATATTTAAATTATGCTAAAAGCTTAGGGTATGATTTAAGTGATTTAATTGAAACCAAACAAAAATAAAAACTTAAAAGCCCTCTTTTTGAGGGCTTGTTGAATCTAGCTCATTTTATACGATTGCACTGCAAGCCCTTCTGATCAAATATTATTATCTACGAAATGAGACACAACTGATGAGCAACCCCACAACCATCAATGCTCCAGCACAGATAAAGGTAAATTGCATCCCATCAATGATTGCTAAAGCCGTTGCCTGATTGAGCTGATTTGTGCCAACACCGAATGAAAAAATAGCTCCCATCACAGAAGCCCCGATAATTAAGCCCATATTACGAGATAAGCTAAGAAGTCCTGATACCATCCCTTGTCGAGCTTTGGGAACATCCGCCAAGGTCATGGTATTGTTGGCTGCCTGAAACAGCTGATAACCCGAAGTCAAAATAATGATCGGCATAATATAGCCACTTATACCCATCAATTTC
This sequence comes from Acinetobacter sp. I-MWF, assembly GCF_025433935.1. Classification (NCBI taxonomy): domain Bacteria; kingdom Pseudomonadati; phylum Pseudomonadota; class Gammaproteobacteria; order Moraxellales; family Moraxellaceae; genus Acinetobacter; species Acinetobacter sp. I-MWF. The sequence goes on from NZ_JAMBAR010000001.1 coordinate 2,774,792, forward strand.
GGTAAGATAGCGAGCATCGAGCTACCGATAATCAGAAAAATTAACCCTGTAATGACGATATAGCGACTGCCCCAACGATCGACAAGTCGACCCGATGGAATCCCACTTAAGATAGCAACCACTGGCCCAATCCCCATAATCAAACCCACTTGTATTTGATCCAAGTTTAGACCAAGACTGAGATAAAAAGGTCCAATGACAAGTGTGGTCATCATAACAGCTGCAACCAACGAATTAACCATAAGGTTTGGTGTTATGTTCTGGTCTGTTTGCAAAGAAGTTAGCGCAGGAATTTCTTTTTTAATGTAATCATTAGGCAGCAGTACCCTAGCCAGAATAATCGCGATACCCGCAAGTATAAACTGTAATCCAAAAATGCTTTGCCAACCGCTCACGACAAGCAGAAACCCGCCCAACACTGGTCCAAGTGCTGTACCTAAAGCAGATATTGTTCCAAGCATTCCCATTGCTCTTCCCAACTGTGATTTACTGACAGTCTGACGTGTAAGTGCCATTGCAAGTGTCATTAAGAATGCCGCACCTATTCCTTGAAATGATCGTGCAGCAACCAATATCCATAAGCTGGGTGCAACACTACATAGCAGTGAAGCCAAACTGAATATAATCAGCCCAACGATCAGCATAGACTTACATCCATATCGATCACCTAAGCGTCCAGCAATCACAACCGTGATCGTCAACGAGATCAGATATCCAATTACAACAGCCTGTACTTGAATAAATGGCAGTAAAAAGACCTCAGCTAGTGTGGGTAATGCGATATTAGCAATGCTTGTTCCCAGCGATGCCAATAGCATGGATAACCCCAAAGTGATGGTGATTCCAGTATGGGTCTTGTTTGTCAATGTTAATGATTCTGTCTGCTCTGTCATGTTGCGCTCTTGTCAGCAGTGGTGTTTAATCACATACTACTAATTCAAGTTGACTTGAGGTCAAGTATGAAATTTCTTGATATTGGTGAAGTTTCAGCAAAAAGTGGAATTAAACCTTCAGCACTACGCTATTATGAAGAAATCGGTTTGATTTTCTCAATTTCTCGCCATGGATTACGTAGACAATTCTCTTCTGAAGTGCTGTTACGACTCACTTTAATTTCAATGGGGAAATCAGCAGGCTTTTCACTTAAAGAGATCGCAGCAATGTTCGATAGTCATGGCGCACTTGATCTCTCCCCAAGTGTTATTCACCAAAAAGCTGATGAGATTGATCTTCAAATTCATAAATTGATCGCACTCCGTGACATACTTCGTCACGTAGGTGACTGCCCTGCACCATCGCATTTGCAATGCCCTAGTTTTAAGCGACTAGTTGAAAAGGCTGCTCATAAATAAAAGATTTTTTAAAAAGGTTGTTAGGCGTATTTGCTGAATAGCTAAATTAGATTGTAGAACAATAATTAAAATTAGCACGCAATGACATTGAACAGTCAAATGGCTTTCTCTAAGATGATACAACAAGCTTAAATTTTGATGACTTTTATACGTTTGTAGCCTGATCTACGAATATAAATTGTATCTGTTGAAATCGGTATTTTTGATTTATGGATCAAAGCAAATCTAGTGATTCTGGTGTTTTCCTCTGGTTAACATATCACACTCTAAATAAAATGAATTTGGACGCAAATCGGATATTTTCACAAATAAGATTATCTGAACAACCCCCTGACAAAACCATTCGGCGAGATAATTCGACCCAACAACGCTTTTGGGAAATAGCTGAAGAAATCAGTACTGATCAGGATATCGGACTTCATGTAGGTGAACATTTCCCGATTTTTAGAGGCGAAATATTAGAATATATTTTTATGAGTAGCCCTACATTTGGGGACGGCTTACAAAGAGCGTTACGTTATCAAAAAATTTTTACCGATGCTTTTGTGGCTCATTTACACATTGAAAATCAAAATGCAATGATCACGAATCTTCAGCACCCAGTTCGTCATTATCTAGAATGCGCCATAAGCGTTATGCTTAATTTTTTAAACTATATCAGTAACAATCATTTTTATCCCAAAGAAATATGGTTGCCTTACCAAGAAGGCGCGAGTTTAGATGAATATCAACGTATCTGGAAATGCCCGACTCGTTTAGGTATGCAGTACGGCTGTATAATTTTTGATGCGGAAATATTGAGTTTAGCTTCAGCATCGGCTGAACCAATGCTATTAAAAATACATGAGCATGTCGCTAAACAGCAGGTAAAAGTTGTCGATAAATATTATTTGATTAATGATATAGAAAACTTACTCAACTCCGGTTTATTAGAATCAGGTCAATTAGATTTAAAATTAATTGCCCAACATTTAGGGCTACAGCCGCGAAAACTTCGTGCAGATCTTAAAGAAGTTAACACGACTTTTGAAAAAGTTTTGGCAACTTATCGTGAAAAAATGGCCAAAAAGCTGTTGATGAATCCCAATATAAGTATAGATCAAGTTGTATATTTAATTGGTTTTTCTGAGCCTTCCGCCTTTTCACGTGCCTTTAAACGTTGGACAAATGAAACGCCATCCCATTATCGCCAGCGTAAGCAAAAATAAGTTTTTAGCTATAACTTGATTCTAATGACATTTAACGAGTTAGCTTTTCGGTCAAAAAAAATGAGCTGTTCTTTTCTACACTGATGGTTATTTCTTAATTGAAAAGGATCAGAGATGTTAGGTTTTCCAATTGGCCTTTTAGTTGCGAATGGATTTGAATGGTATGCACATAAGGTATGGTTGCATGAGTTTCCAAGTAAACACCGTAATAGCCCTTTCTTCACACATATAGCACATCATAAACGTGCCAGAACAGATGTATTTCATGATGAAGGATATCGTGAATCTATGTTTAAAAATGCAGAAATTTATAATGAAAAAACCGCATTGTTAGGTTTAGCCGCGGTTTCAACTGTATTTTTACCCATTGCACCATTTTTTACTGCCGGCTTATATTATGGGATTTGGAATTATTGGCGAGTACATGCAAAATCTCATCTAGACCCTGAATATGCGCGTAAACGAATCCCTTGGCACTATGATCATCATATGGCAAGTAATCAAAATGCCAATTGGTGTGTTACACGTCCGTGGTTTGATTATATTATGGGAACACGTGTTTTTACTGAGCTTTCGATTAAAGAAAGCAATCCCCTAGGAATAAAACTACCTAAAAATTTTGAAATCATCTTAAACAAGACATCACAGAAAATATTTGCAAAATCATATCTTAAAATTACTTCTAAGAGTGCATTGGATATAAAAAGTGCTCGTCAAGGCATCTCATTAGAACTGTAAATTTTAACAAATAAAGTATTAAGGATCATCTAGATGAAACGATTATTGCCCAAACACATTGCTGCGCCAAAGTTTTTACATCATTTTATCGATCGTTCAGAGACAATCAACGGAAGACCGTTCGATGAGAATACGCCAACGCATACACCAAAAGGAAAGTATTCTTGCGTTCATTATGGGGTTATGATTCCGAATCTTGAAGCACCATTTAATTTTTTGAATCTATTAATTGTGGTTGGCCAGCCTCGTGTAAAAATTTTTCGGAATCAACATTTGATCCAAACTACTGCGCTTGATACTGCAAATGTATTGATCGGTACCACAGTAGGTACAAAAGAACATTTTAATGGCTATAGTGTAGAAAATGACTGTGTATTGGAAAGCAATGGTTCATCTTTAAGTTTTGGTCGTGACGTGTTACTCGAAGGTACATATCCAAATTTTCATGCGCATCGTGAAGGTCATGATTTCAATTTTGATTTAAAGATTCGTGCGACTGATAAAATTGCCCATTTTGCACAAATGTCATTGGGTTTATATGATCACTGGGCATTATTATGTACATATGAAGGATTTCTTGAATATCAAGGTAAAAAAACCAAGGTTCAGGGTCTTTGTACTTATGAATATGCTCGTGCAGTAGATGTAAACTTATATATCAATTATTTTACTTATCATATTTTAAATATCGATGAGAAAACTCAAGTCCTACTTGTAGAAGTCCTTGGTCCATTAAATCTGGTATTGCAACGTCGAGTATATATTCGTTCTACAGATGATCATGGCAGTATTCATTCAAATGGATTTAATTTTAATGTCCATACATTTGAAGCTCAGCGCGTTATAACCCCGAATGGTTTATCAATGCGCTTAGCTCGTACCTTTTCATGGAGCGTGAATGATGATAATGGAAACCCGTTAATCCATATTGATGGGCGAACAAATGCTGATTTTCGATATGGTATGGCGGGAGGCTATGCAGGGAGCTATAAATACAAAGGTACATTCAAGGGTCGTGCAGTTGAAGGTACTGGTTATATTGAATATTTAGATATCCGTACTGATTAAATCGATTCAACTTATAACTAGGTGATAAAAAGCCTAGTTAAAACAGATATAGACATCATCCACTTTACCATTGCTCAATATTCACCAATGTAGTTTTAAAATATATCAAGGCAACGATAATACGGAATTCGGTCTTTTCTACATTTACTTTGGAGGGAAGTAAAAGTAAATTACAGAGAACTATTCCTTAAGCAATAAGACAAAATGAATATCTTTAACCAATTTAAACTTTGTATTGAGCAGCGTAAAAGCTTAATTCCAGCATCCTTGCTATTAATAGTTTCAACAAGCGCTATGAGTGTTTACGCAGAAACGGATGAGCAATTAAGCAAATCTGGGCAATGGCGTGACCCTGCAACAGGTCTAATCTGGATGCGTTGTTCAATTGGGCAATTATGGACAGGCTCAACTTGTAAGGGTGATCCTTTGGAATTTAAAAACTGGGAAGATGCACAAGATTATCTTGATCAAATGAATAAAAATAGTGGATTTGAAGGTAAAAATAACTGGCGTGTTCCCAAAATAAAAGAATTAATAACAATTCGTAAATGTAGTACTGGCTGGAGGAAAATAGGACAAATACAATTGCCAGAACAAGAGCGGAGACAATATGGACAAGATCATGAACTTGAAATGAAAAAATTACCTTATGGGCAAAAAGCTCCGACTAACTGTGCTGATGATTCAACTAGCCCTACATTAGATACTCATATTTTTCCCAATACCCCATCTAATGGTAAATATTGGTCAAGTTCATTATCCCCATGGAAACCTATAGGCTACAAATATAAGGCATGGAATGTCGACTTTAAGACTGGTTTTTTTGCACCGACCATTAACTACACAGATGACCGTCGTTTTTCTAGAGCAGTTCGAAATAGTCGTTAGTTTCCCAGCAGGAAATTGTCTAGCATTTTATATAAGCAGTATCATGCTAATGTTAGAAAAAATTTAAAAATATAAAAGAATTGCAACGACTGAAAAATAGCTGATTTTGCCTCTAGAGCAAATCATAGTGAGTAATGATTATTTAAGTATCTTAAATTGAATAAGGAATAGACGATAAAAAAGGCCTATAAAGTTAAACTAACTTTATAGGCCTTTAATCTATTCCAATATTACTTCGCTACAGAAGCTTCTGTTGTAATATTTACAGTGATTTTATCACCTACATTTGGGACATATGCTCCAACACCAAATGCTGAACGATTAAATGATGTTGTTGCATTGAAACCAATTGACTGTGCTTTAGTCATTGGATGCTCACCTTGTTTGTTTAAAACAGCATCTAAAACAACAGGTTTAGTCACATCTTTCACAGTTAAGTTACCTGTGATTTTGTATTTGTTTTTACCTAAAGCTTGAACTTTCGTACTTTTAAAAGTGATGTTTGGATACTTTGCAGCATCAAAGAAATCTGCATTTTTTAAATGTTCATCTAATGCTGCAACATTGGTATTTAAACTAGACAATGGAATAGTTACATTGACAGATGAGTCTGCTGGTTTTGCATTATCAACAGAGATCGTACCTTGGATGTCACTGAAGTTTGCTGAAGGAGTTGAAAAACCGAAATGATTCCAAGTAAATACTGTTGCAGTATGCGTTGGATCAATTTTGTAATCTACAGGTTTTGCCATGCTGAAAGTTGCTACTGATGCTACGGCTAAACCCAATGTTAATGCTTTAAAGTTCATCTTTATATTCTCGCTATCGAATGGATATTAGTTTATACACTTCCCGTATAAATTCATTGTTATTGATAATACGATATGTTGCATATATGCAACGATTCTATAATGACCATTTTTAAAACTTGATCAAAACCTTAAAAATCAATACAAGGCATTGTTTTATCATTATTTAATTTTTTACAATCTAATTAAGCAAAGCATAGACCATAGGCTAAATTCAAAGCTAAAATTTATAAAGCAATAAATTACACTAGACCATTTTACGGAAATTTTATATTTATAGTACTGGTCTTTTTTATCTGACGAATGTTTTATGGCAAATATTGCTCAAGCACAAAGTACACAAACAGCTTATCGTGTAACACTCACCAATCCGCAAGGACATACATGGTATGCCGATGAACCTAGCGATAAAGGTGGTCAAGATACTGCACCGAATCCAATTCAAATTTTATTATCAGCACTAGGCGCTTGTACTGTGGTCACCCTAGAAATGTATGCAAATCATAAAGGGCTTAAAATTGAACATGTTCAATTAGATTTAGCTTTAAATCCTGAGGGTGATCCTGAAGCAGGCCAAAATAATATTTCAAGGAAAATTATTCTTAAAGGTGATTTTACCGAGGAACAACATAAACGACTGCTTAAAGTTGCAGAAAGTTGTCCTGTTCATAAATTATTGACTTCAAATATCCAAATTCAGACAGAGTTGGGTATTGAATAAGAATTCCCTCATTTTTAACAAGAGGATCAGGTATTCTTATTAATAAATACCCCGCTCAATGCCCTCTATCCATTTTCTGACCCAGTTAGCATTTCCTTGATCATAGATTGTATTATTATAATTTTTTTCAGCTGTTAATTTAGATGAAAATTAATTTTTAAAATTACAAACGATAAAAATCAAAGCCCCTTTCGGGGCTTTTAAACTTATAACTTTTCAACCAAGACACGATCAACTTGCTTTAAACCAGATTGTTTTTCATGGTTTTTACGGCGAATCTTAATCAACTTGTCTTCTTGAAAATCTTGTAACAGCAACTCAACGGCAACCATAGATTCGAGCGGCAAATCCTGCCCAATCCACTTTTGCTCACCTGCGTCCATCAAGGTAATTTCATCACTAATTTGTTCATAAAGGCTCATATTTTCCTCACTTCTGGGATATGTATCACTATGTTTCATGAATACCCAATGAATGGCACAACTATATACCTATTGCTAAAAACTGCTACTAAAATTTACTTAATTTACAAACAAATTTCACAATATAAAAACGCCCCTCTCGGGGCGTTTCAATATTTAAAACGATGCAAGAATTAAGCAGTTAATTCTTTTACAGCGCCAACAACAGCTTCAGTGGTAATACCAAAGAATTGGAACAAATCTTTGGCTGGTGCAGACTCACCGTAAGTTGACATACCAATAACTTTGCCGTCTAGACCTACAAATTTCCACCAGTAATCTACATGTCCAGCTTCAACTGCAACACGTGCACGGATATTTGATGGTAATACCGCTTCACGATATGCAGCATCTTGCTTCACAAATTCTTCCGCACATGGCATAGACACTACACGTACACCATCAAGTTGTGCATATGCTTCCATTGCCAATGAAACTTCTGAACCAGTCGCGATGATGATCGCTTTTAATTCGCCTTTTTCTTCAGCCAATACATAACCACCTTTCACAACATTCTCAATCTGAGCTTGAGTACGTGTTTGGAATGGTAAGTTTTGACGAGAGAAAATTAACGCTGTAGGACCTTCGTTACGTGTTAAAGCAGATTTCCAAGAAATAGACGCTTCAACTGTGTCACATGGACGCCATGTATTTAAATTTGGCGTACCGCGTAAAGAAGCAATTTGCTCAACAGGTTGATGCGTTGGACCATCTTCACCTAGACCAATTGAGTCATGAGTATAAACATGGATCACACGTTGTTTCATCAATGCAGACATACGAACTGCATTACGAGCATATTCCATAAACATAAGGAAGGTTGCTACATAAGGAATGAAACCACCATGCAATGCTACACCATTGGCAATTGCAGTCATACCAAACTCACGCACACCATAATGTACATAGTTACCCGCAGGATCAGACTCAACCCCTTTCGCGCCTTTCCAAAGTGTAAGGTTTGAACCAGCCAAGTCAGCAGAACCACCTAAAATTTCAGGTAGTAAAGGTGCAAATGCTTGAATCGCATTTTGGCTTGCTTTACGTGTTGCAATGGTTTCACCTTTGGCATTCACTTCAGCAATATAAGCATCCGCTTGTGCCAAAAATTCTGCAGGCAAGTCACCATTCACACGGCGTTTTAACTCAGCCGCTTCTGTTGGGTATTTTGCAGCATAGCTTGCAAAAACGTCATTCCAAGCAGCTTCTGAAGCTGAACCCTTTGCTTTTGCATCCCAAGCGGCATAGACATCAGCAGGAATAACAAACGGCTCTTCTTTCCAACCCAATGCTTCACGAGTTAATGTAATTTCATCATTACCCAATGGCGCACCATGGCAATCTTCTTTACCTTGTTTGTTTGGAGAACCTAAACCAATAATCGTTTTACAGATAATCAAAGTTGGTTTCGAGCTTTCTGCACGCGCAGCAACTGTCGCAGCACGAATTGCATCTGCATCATGACCGTCTGCACGAAGTACTTGCCAACCATAAGCTTTAAAGCGCTCTTCTGTATCGTCAGAGAACCAACCTTCTACTTCACCATCAATAGAAATACCATTGTCATCATAATAAACAACGAGTTTTCCAAGACCTAATGTTCCAGCAAGTGAACATGCTTCATGGGAAATACCTTCCATTAAGCAACCATCACCCAAGAAACAGTAAGTGAAGTGATCTACAACTTGAATATCTTCTTTATTAAATTGTGCCGCTAAAGTTTTCTCAGCAAGTGCAAAACCTACAGCATTGGCAACACCTTGACCAAGTGGACCTGTTGTCGTTTCAATCCCTGGTGCATAACCTAATTCTGGGTGACCAGGAGTTTTAGAATGTAATTGGCGGAATTGTTTAATATCTTCAATAGAAAGATCATAACCAGTTAAATGAAGCAAAGCATATTGCAACATTGAACCATGACCATTTGACAATACAAAACGGTCGCGGTTTGCCCATTGTGGGTTGCTTGGATTATGGTTTAAAAATTCACGCCATACGACATCAGCGATATCTGCCATCCCCATTGGAGCACCTGGATGTCCAGAATTAGCTTTTTGCACAGCATCCATAGCCAATACACGAATTGCGTTAGCTATACGACGTTCATTCAGCGGGGTTGTCATAAATCAGAGTCCAATAAATTAAAATATAGGAAGATGAATAGAAAATTCAAAAACTGGGATGTATTGTCTTAAAAAAAGCGATCAGGGTAAAGACTTAAGTCTATATTTATCCGCTTAGGTTGCAAATTAATTAAAAAATATACCGAATAGTCTTAAATCAACGTTAAAAACGGTCTTTTTTCTTATTCACATCGAACATCTCAACATCAGCAAAACAAATTTGATTATGTTTAAGCGATGCAGTTACATTCGGATATTCTTGCACCATCCGATTCAGTCTAAATTTTGAAAATTTCATGCTGATCATTATTCAATAGAACAAGATCTTGCTAAAGCGTTTCACTCGATAAAAAGTCATGTTAACTTGAATGCAAATCGCTCTGCTTTTGCAAATTTTCCAAGAAACAGGACTCGATCGTAATCTTTTATCAATTTTTCTAATGAGCATATCAATTAAAAACACATGAAAATGAATTTAATTCATGCATTTTAGTCAGGTAATGCTAGTCCTCAGGCTGAAGTCGATGTAACATATTGCGTCTTTATAAATTACTGTGATAGGACTTTCATGCGCGAGTATGCTGTTTTTACTTCGGAATCTGTGAGCGAAGGCCATCCAGATAAAATGGCTGACCAAATCAGTGACGCTATCTTGGATGCAATCTTAAAAGAAGACCCATACGCTAGGGTTGCATGCGAAACATTAGTAAAAACTGGTGCAGTCGTTCTTGCAGGTGAAATTACAACGACTGCAAATGTCGATTTTGAAACTATTGTCCGCAATACCGTAAATGGAATTGGCTATCACCATACCGATTTAGGTTTTGATGGTTCAACTTGTGCTGTGATTAACATGGTGGGTAAACAATCACCTGAAATTGCACAAGGTGTAGACCGTCAGAAACCAGAAGACCAAGGTGCAGGTGACCAAGGTTTAATGTTTGGTTATGCAAGCCGTGAAACTGATGTGTTGATGCCAGCACCGATTTCATATGCGCATCGCTTAATGGAAAAACAAGCTGAATTACGTCGTAACGGCGCACTACCGTGGTTACGCCCAGATGCAAAAAGCCAAGTAACCTTTGCCTACGAAAATGGCAAACCTGTTCGCTTAGATGCAGTTGTTCTTTCAACTCAGCACGATCCTGAAATTTCACAAGCCAATCTTAAAGAAGCTGTGATTGAAGAAATCGTGAAAAAAATCATCCCTGCTGAAATGTTCCATGCGGGTACTAAATTTCACATCAACCCGACAGGGTTATTTGTGATTGGTGGTCCAGTGGGTGACTGTGGTTTAACTGGTCGTAAAATTATTGTCGATACTTACGGTGGTATGGCGCGTCATGGTGGTGGTGCTTTCTCTGGTAAAGACCCATCAAAAGTTGACCGTTCTGCTGCTTATGCAGGCCGTTATGTTGCAAAAAATATTGTTGCGGCAGGTTTAGCGGATAAATGTGAAATTCAAGTGTCTTATGCAATTGGTGTTGCTGAGCCGACTTCGATTTCGATCAACACATTTAATACCGGCAAAGTATCTGATGAATTGATTATCCAGTTGGTTCGTGAGCATTTTGACTTACGTCCATACGGTATCACCCGTATGCTTGACCTGATTCAACCAATGTATAAGCAAACCGCTGCTTATGGTCATTTTGGTCGTGAAGGTTCAGATACTGCATTTACTTGGGAAAAGACAGATAAAGTTGAAGCACTTAAAGCTTCTGCAAATTTGTAATTCTAGCCTAAGATCTAAATCTAAAAAAGCTCGCAAATGCGAGCTTTTTTATTGAATTAATGTTATCGGGATGAATACCTCAAAATTTTTCCTCCTCTACTCCACTGAATATCTATATGTTAAATATCTTATCGATATTTATAACTTAAAACAGCTCTAATGGTTTGTTTATTTTAATCATTAGCATGATCTAATTTTATTGTTCTTCAAAAAAATCAAATCTTTATACAATTAAACCCATCATCTACACGTACACGAATTATTGACCATCTGATTTAGCATCTGGCTGTAATACACTCAATAAAGAAACTTGCGCTGGGGTTTCTGTATTGTGATTTTGCAAATAAATATGTCCCACTTTAAACGTTACTGCTGTAATCAAACAAGCAACCAGACAAAACGTCCATAATCCATATGGGCTTTTAATATGTTGAGAGCCACATTTTGGACAAACTTTTTGTGTTGAACTGACAGCTTCATCACAACAAGCACAATGATATTGTAGAATCATATTCAGATCTCCTTTTATGGCGCTATTATTGTTTTTAATTATTACACTACAATTATATCCATATATGTAATGCAAAAAATCTGTTTCTTTTTTTAGTGTACATGATTCGTATCTTTTGACAAGACAAATTTGTTTCAATATATTCTTACATAAATTCAATAACTTAAATCCACACACTAAAAATAAGTGATTATAAATCAACACCGATCAAATTGTGGATCATTCATTCAATATTCTGTATTACATTGATTCAAGTTATAATCTGTAAAGTTAAAGATATTGTTGTGGAGATTATTTTGGTACAGCTGATAAAAAAAGGCGGTTTAAGAGAGCGTGCAAATCGCAGTCGTAAATACACGCAATCTGAAAATAATATTAAAACCTTAGATCCACATCGCTATACCACTCAAGATCAAAACGATAGTCGCAATGATCAACAGTCACAACAACAACCCGTAAATCCTCAACAACATCCCGACCACTAAAACATTTTCAAGACATCGACCCAAAGGAAAATGGCAAATAATAAGAAAAAGCTTCCTGAAACAATATCGATATAACTTCCCGATTTTTGATAAATGCGTTTAATTTTAGGAATTGACATGATCATCATCAACAGACTGAAAACTAAAAATGTTTGTATTGGAATAATCACTGCCAACTGCGGTTTTAAATTTGCACCTGCTGTTGAACTTAATGCCAATGAAAAAACACTACTAAAATAAATCACAATCTTAGGATTAGCTAAATTGGTATAAAGCCCCAATAGAAAATAGTTTTTAGGGGGCTGCTCTATCACACCATCTAAATTGGTATTTTGTTTAAGTGTTGCAATGCCGCCTCTTAACATTGCATAGCCCATTTTGGCAAGGAACAAGCCTCCGATAAGCATCAAGACTTGTTGAATCCATGGCCATTGTTCCAATAAAACCGTAAAACCGAGCAAGGTTAATGCAACCCATACCACCACACCAGCAGAGATGCCTAAAATGATTTTTAAAGTATTGGCACGTGTTGTTGATGCTGAGCTTTTAGCAACAAGTAATACATCTGGACCAGGACTCAACTGTGCAACAAAGTGTAGTGCACAAATGGTCAATAACATCGACATAATAGAATCTTAGAAATTGTGACTCAGTGATTATATCGTTTGATCAAAAATATGTTTAAGAAATTATGCTTGCTTCCGTTGATTTCAGGCATAAAAAAGCCGAATCATTGATTCGGCATTCTATTCAATATCGTAGACTGTATTTTATTTTTTATTTACATCTTTCAATTCAATTTGTTTATGCTGCGGTTCAACTTCATGCGCTTCACCATCAATAATGGTTGAATCACGATATTGCCCACCAGATTGCTGGTTTTGCATATCCTGCATTTGACGCATCAAATCTGCAAATGGGTTTTGACCTTGAACACCACCCATGTCCCCCATTCCACCCATCATATTGTTCATCATGGCTTGTTGCTTTTTCGCCATATATTTCATACCTGCATTTTTAATTGCATTCTGTACAGGTGGAAGAATAACCAGTAACGCCAAGACATCGGTGATTAAACCTGGAATCATCAACAAAATACCAGCAAATGCTGTCGCCATTTTTTTGGCAATAGCAGGATCATTCCCCATCATTCCTGTCATTTGCATTTGTTGTAATTGCGGCATAATTGTTGCGGTACTTGAACGCAACAAGTTTAAACCAATTACAAAAGCAATGATAAACCAGAAAAATACGTACCAACCGCTAATGAATTGGGCTACACCAATCCATACAGCAATTTCAAGAATCGTACCAATTAAAATAATAGGAAAAAGTTTCATCGAAACAAGGCATCTCAAAGATAAATTAAAAGTGAGCTTGAAAATTCACATATAAAAACAATGAATTTCGTTGCTTCTATCATTTATATGGGCAGTTAAAAATTTTTAAAGGGTAATTTTGTGTTCTGACAGCGATTTTATGTATTTGTGCGATTTATTGACTAAGATTTTATAAATAATGAGCCCTCTAGCGTTGTGCTTAAGGGAAATAATACTGTTGTGTACTTTGATTATACAACTAAGTTAAAATTTTACTTACAATTCATTTTTAGAATCATATAATTGAAGCAAGACTTACGATAAGCAGTATTATGCCTTTAATTATTGGAATTGACCCCGGTTCACGCCTAACAGGTTATGGCATCATTGAAAAAGATGGTCAAAAACTTACTTTTGTTGATGCTGGTACAATTCGCACTGAAACAACAGAAATGCCTGAGCGACTTAAACGAATTTTTGCTGGAGTTGAACGTATTGTTCAGTTTCATGGCCCTACAGAAGCTGCTGTAGAGCAAGTATTTATGGCACAAAACCCTGATTCCGCTTTAAAACTTGGGCAAGCGCGTGGCGCGGCAATTGCAGCGTTGGTCAATTTAGACTTACAAGTTGCAGAATATACGGCTCGTCAAATTAAACAATCTGTTGTGGGCTACGGTGCTGCGGACAAAGAACAAGTTCAGATGATGGTAATGAAGTTACTTAACTTATCAATCCAACCCCAACAAGATGCTGCCGATGCACTCGCTGCAGCAATTTGCCATGCCCATGCTTCTGGCAGTATGAGCAAATTAGCTGTACTGAATGCTTTAGGCGGTATGGCTCGTGGGCGGAGTCGCAATAGTAGTCGTCGACGTTAATTTATATACACCACCAAAACGCCTCGCTCTACCCATGTCAAAGTCCAAGCTATTGCAATCATAAGCAAGCTATCGCAATCACCAAGGTGATCTGAAAGGGTTTCTATTTATTGAGATGGTAGAGCCCATCTCAAGTGAGATAAGGCAAAGTATCTTTTCGAATCTCACGAATACTTGGCTGCTTTGTATAGGTTGCAATTAACATTTTTCCAGAAGTTCTTAGATTTTTCTTCTGTTCAGAATCAACACGAATCAATACCAACTCTTCAGGGATACGTGGATTACTCCCTTCTCGACAAATTATAAAGTTTTGATTCCGTTCAAGAATAGTATAATTTGGAAATTCCTTTTGTAACTTCGCTTTGAATGACAAAGACTTATCTTCTTTTTTTCCACTATCGAGTTGGGTATAAATGATCAATACCAAACACGCAGCAAATACAATTCCAACAACTAAATATTTATCAATCATGTAATTTCACTCGAATATACTTCTGCTGTTTTTCATTATACTGATAAACATGGGTTTCATTTATAGGCACAATTTTAGCAATATCACCAACATAGATTTGCTGTGTACCAGAATAGTGAATTTCAATATCGTACAAACCATCATGCTCAGTGCTTAAAAAGCGATAATCAGCTTGTGTATTGTAGATTTTATCACTTCCTGTCACTTCATTGTCATTCCCAATTTCTGCAACTTCCAATTTGACCATTACAGGGTTTTCATCAAATGGGATGATATAGAGCGTGCTCGTTGAATAGCCTTGTCGACTATACGCTTGTTCTTCGACATAGCCTTTTATTCGCGGACCAATTTTTCGAATATTTTTAACTATATTTTCAGTCGGATAAGGCAAATAATTAAAATCTGCATTCATCCAACTATTTTCATTCTGACTCCGGCTCACTAACTCAAATTGACCTAAAGCATTTTTCTTAAACAGGTAGACTTTAGTAAATGTTGCGCATACACCACAAAAGTTTAGTAATTCATTATTTTTATCTATCGAAACTTCTGTTGTACTTATCAGATAGCGCAACTCATTTTGAGCATTTTGATAAGCACTCGCAGGACTAAATACAATCACTGCATCATCAGTATCGAAGACATGGGTATATTCGGCATTTTTAATCCCGACATACTGTATATTGCTCTGATCTAATTGAGGGATTTTGACATATTGGATCTGTTTTTGATAAAAAGATTTCATCACAGTTTTAAAGTCCAAATCTTTTAAAACAATCTTATTCTTATTCATCACAGCGTTTACTGGTTGTGCGACAAGCTCAGTATGAATACCGCACATCAAAATACAGCTTAATAAAATTTTGTTGATCATCATAGGTAATATTGATTTATATCAGTATGTGGTTGCTATTCTAAATGATCACTTTAACGAATCATCTTAAAATCAGTATAGTTTAAATCATGATTCAGGTTTTGTTGTTCAATACTGCTCACATCAGCACGTAAAGGCCCAACATAGCAATGACGAATCAAACTTAAAATCGCTTGTTCATCTCCGACTACAACAGCTTCAACCTCGCCTGTAGTTAGATTTTTCACATAGCCTTTTAAATCCAATTGTAAGGCTTCTTTTTCAAACCAACGACGATAGCCTACAGCTTGAACTTTACCACGAATTAACAATTTTACCGCTTTCATCACATACTCACTCCTGACAATGATTGACCACATAGTACACTGCATCACGCATTTGCTGGGCCTGTAAACCACGCATACCGTTTTTTGCGAGCCTATCACCTGCCAAAGCATGTAAGGTGACAATTTCATGTAAGTGAATATTTTCATCAAATTGTGCTTTTAAACTGGCAATCATTCCTGCAAGAACATCTCCCATCCCACCAGTGCCCATGCCTGCATTCCCCGCAGTACAGATCCATAGATGCTTTTCTAAAATCAAACTTCCAGAACCTTTAAGTACCCATTGTCCTGAATATTTTTGCTGAAGTTTTTGAATCGCAGCAATACGATCATTTTCAATCTCTGCCACTGAGCAATTTAATAATTTAGCAGCCTCACCTGGATGAGGCGTCAGATAAGTTCGTTGATTGAATTGAACAGCTTGTTCAGTTAAAAACCATAAAGCATCAGCATCTAAAACCACTTGTAGCTGTGGCGTTAAATGAATGGGGGAAAACCATTTTGAAAATTGTTGTTTCGCCCAAGCATCACGCCCTAAACCCATTCCAAAACTGACAGCATCCACATGGCTTAATAAATCTTGTATATCCACATCAGTTAAAGCATTGATATCTCTTAGCATGATGTTAGGAGAGCGTGCCAGAATTGCTGTGTGATGTTTGGCATGACATACAATCGTGACTTTTCCTGCACCCGCACTAAATGCAGATTCAGCAGCTAACATGACTGCACCGCCCATCTCTGCATGCCCACCGACCACCAAAACATGCCCATAACTGCCTTTATGGCCGAACGCTTGGCGTTGTGGCAATTGAATCTGGGTGGGCGACAACTGTGCGACAGCTTTTAATTGTGGGTCTATTGGAACAATTGAAATGAGCTCAATTTGACCCGCATATTCTCGACCCTGCCCTGTAAACAAGCCCGCTTTCAGGCCTAAAACAGTCAATGTTTGATCTGTTTTTACCGCCACAGGTAATGGCTGTCCAGTATTGGCATTTAAACCACTTGGAATATCGATGGCTACTTTTAAACCTGATTGGACATTATAGTGTTGAATAATCGCTTGCAATGCATCATCCAAATCACGGTTTAAGCCAATACCAAACAGTGCATCAATATGACAATCAAAGCGCTTTTGGATATTAAAATGTGGATGGATTTTTATTTTATCTGTCTGTACTAATTCAATTGCCGCCTTTAACTGCTGAGAATGCCCTGCTTCAGTTGCAAATATTTCGACTTGATAACCGTATTGATGCAAATAATAGGCAACACAATAGCCATCACCTGCGTTATTTCCTGCACCGCACCACACTGCAACAGTGGTAATTGGGGGAGAAGCTTGTTGAAACAAAATATTTAAGCGTTGCGCAATCGACCAAGCCACCTGTTGCATTAAACCAAAAACGCTATTTTGCTGAGCAAACCAACGCGCTTCCCATGCTTGTATTTCACGGCTGTGATAAACTTGCTGATGCATCATTCTGTCCTTTTCTTCTCACTATTTTATAGCGCATTGATTCATTATGTCGGCAACGTTAACTTCGCAATCCATTCCCTTGCAACAGCTTGATCTTCAAGAACTAAAATCTTGGATCAAACAACAGGCTTTGCAACTGGGCTTTGCTGATTGTGTCATTGCTCGTCCTGATGCTCAAGCTGAATTACCACGATTTAAAGAATATTTAAAACGCGGATACCATGGCGATATGAAGTTTTTAGAAGAAAATTTAGAAAAAAGAGCGAATCCTACACTACTGGTTCCAGGCACAAAAAGTATCATCTGTGTACGAATGAATTATTTGGTAGAAACACCAAAACCGCGTTATGTACCAGATGAGCCCAATTCAGCAATTATTGCCCGTTATGCACGTGGACGTGATTATCATAAAATCATGCGTGGTCGGCTAAAAAACTTGGCAACCCTCATTAAAGAAAAAGTTGGTCCATTTGAATCCCGTCCCTTTGCCGACTCAGCGCCAGTATTTGAAAAATCACTGGCAGAAAGTGCGGGGATGGGATGGACCGGTAAACATACTTTATTGATTCATAAAAAATCGGGTTCTTTTTTTGTTTTAGGTGAATTATTTACTTCACTTGATTTGCCCTTTGATGAACCGGCAACGCATCATTGTGGTTCATGCTCAGCCTGTATCGATATTTGCCCAACTCAAGCGATTGTTGAGCCGTATATGTTAGATGCGCGCAGATGTATCGCCTATTTAACCATCGAATATAAAGGAATCATTCCTGAAGAGTTAAGACGTGGTATTGGTAATCGTGTTTTTGGCTGTGATGACTGCCAACTAATTTGTCCTTGGAATAGTTTTGCCAAAAAAGCTTCGATTGAAGACTTTAATCCACGTCACGGCTTAGACCATATTAACTTATTAGATTTATGGCAATGGGATGAACAAACCTTCCTCAATTGTACTGAAGGTAGTCCCATCCGACGTACAGGCTTTCAAAGCTTTATGCGCAATATTGCAATTGGCTTAGGTAATGCACCGTATTCAGCCCAAATTATTGCAGCATTGACCCAAAATAGAGCCTTACATGATGAAGTTGTGCAAGTCCATATTGATTGGGCAATTACCGAGCAAAACGCTAAACAACACCAAATTTCAGCCCATTGATACCCTTAAATTGTGCCAAACAATAATTTTCAGATCGTTGCAAAGTTTGTAATTTTTGAATATTTTAATGACCAATACACTGAAGTTAATAAAAATTAAAGTTAAAATTTTGTGAGTAAATCGCAAGGAAAGTGGTTAACTTTGCAACTATATTTATAATTTTAGTTTTCTATACTCTTGATCTTTTTAATCGTAAGATACCATCGTATTTGGACTTTTTTGCCCTATGGAATTGGCATGAATTATGTATTATATACAGAGATAGATAATGATTATCATGGATTTAATTAATGACAGTACGTAATGACTGGGCTCGTGAAGAAATTCAAGCTTTATATGAACAGCCTTTTTTAGACTTAGTTTTCAAAGCACAGCAAACTCATCGTGAACACTTTGATGCCAATACCATTCAAGTCAGTACTTTACTTTCAATTAAAACTGGTAAGTGCCCTGAAGATTGCAAATATTGTTCGCAATCTGCACGCTATGATTCAAAATTAGAAGCTGAAAAACGTATTGCAGTTGATAAAGTAATTAGTGAAGCAAAAGAAGCCATTGAATCAGGTTCTTCGCGTTTTTGTATGGGTGCAGCATGGCGAAACCCACATGAGCGTGATATGCCTTATGTCCTCGAAATGGTGCGCGAAGTTAAAGCATTAGGTTTAGAAACCTGTATGACACTGGGTATGCTCAACCAATCACAAGCTGAACGTTTACATGCAGCAGGCCTAGATTATTACAATCATAACTTAGATACATCTCGTGAATACTATTCACATATCATCAGCACCCGTACTTTTGATGATCGCTTAGACACCTTGGATCATGTCCGTAATGCGGGGATGAAAGTCTGTAGTGGCGGTATTGTTGGATTGGGTGAAAATCGTAATGATCGTATTGGTTTATTACATGAATTAGCAACCCTGCCTGTTCATCCTGAATCTGTACCAATCAATATGCTCGTTCCAATCGAAGGTACGCCACTTGCAGATGTTGAAAAACTTGATGTCACAGAATGGATTCGCACGATTGCGGTTGCGCGTATTATCATGCCACACAGCTATATCCGCCTCTCTGCTGGCCGTGAATCGCTCACTGACTCAGATCAAGCTTTAGCCTTTATGGCAGGTGCAAACTCGCTATTTAGTGGTGAAAAATTATTAACCACACCAAATGCTGGTGAAGGCAAAGACAAACAATTGTTTAATAAGCTAGGCCTAAAAGCAGAAAAAGCCAAGCCAACCGTGGCTGAGCTTTCTGTCGATGCGATGGCGAGTTAATTCAGCATTTTTTCTAACACCGCTTGAGATCAAGTGGTGTTAGCACTTCCCTGCTAGTTCTTTTTATTATCATTGCTATGATTACTTTTTCTAAAATTCACTTTACCCTTGTCAAATAATCATCACACTGTTCTTTTTCTGCATTTGATCTACGATATCATCTGTGGCAAAGCCAAGTCGCCAATACAGCAATTGCAGTACATCTAATTCATCTTGGGTAATAATTCGATCGTTCCACAAACAAATTTCAGCCACACCCAAAATACTGAGGCGATCACGTAATAATAACCCTGCGATATCATTTAAGATTTCACCTAAATCAATAGGTTCATCTGAGATTTCTTCAAACAGTTCTAACTCATCCTTAGACAAAACCCGTTCTAAAATCTCATAACGCACATCAAGCTGATTGGCACTGTTAATTTGCTGTACGTGTAGCAAGGCATCAATCAAGCGCACAATTTGTGGTTTAACCGTTTCCAAGGATGACGGTGTGTGCATCGGCAACAAATGCAATTCAGCCTTTACACGCTCAATCAACAATGCATCCAACAAACCAATCTCACCATCTTCTTGAATAATTTTCGCTAGCTTGGTAACAAATTGACGTGCACTGGTCGCAGGCATATTACCGAGGTTTTCACAGGCATCATGGAAAATTTGAATATGTACCCGACCATCTAAATTTAAAAGTGAATCAATAATGGCACGGCTTACCTCTGCATCAGACGGAATAAACTCGCGATACTGTCGAATCATCAAGATTGCGACCATCACCTCACGAGAACCCGTTGCCGTTTGCATAGCGCGCTGAATCAAGTCAGAACGCTCAATTTGACGGCGTACTTCTGGATTTAAAGGTTTAATTGCATCATTTAAAGCAAAACTAATTGGAGATAAGCGTAATAAAGGTAAAGGCTGTGGAGATACCCACGGGTTATAAACATCCCCTGTTGATTCTTCCAAAGGACGCAACAAACTAAATAAAGGCTGGCTACGTAATTTTTTTAAATTTTCCAGCTGTAGATCCTGTAACAGTGTCGGATTTAACTCATAAATACGGTCTTCAATACTTGGATGGATATTTAACCAACTTTGCGGACTTAAGGAATTGGCAAAACACATATGCGCAATGGCTTCAGAAAACTCACTATGAATTTGAGAACCTGCGTGATGCACATAGATACGTAATAAGGTTTGTACATTGGCATTATTGAGTAATAGTTTTTTAGTTTTATAATCGTTATAAAAAGTACGACCACCCAAAGTGAAATATTTAATCAAACGATTAATTAAAATCCCCATACTGCCGAGCAGCCAAATCACCCCACCCACTGCGACAAAACTGGTTTCAAATTTATGTTGATTTCCCTTGGCGTTATAACGATTAAAGCCCTGTTTCGCAATTTTACTTCCCAACTGGCTAAAGGTAATTAAACCACTATATAAAATTTTAAGTCGGGTATTTTCGCGTGCTTCACCGGATAGAATTTGATTGAACTCATGCCCCAATAAACCATAAAGTTCTAATTCATCCAAATTCTGTAATGCACCCCAGGTCAAGATAATCACCGTATCTCTTGGATGAAATCCAGCAGTTAAAGCGTTGACTCCGACTTCATCTGGCAATACATACAATGTAGGTGCATCAATCTCAAAAGTCTCTGCAAATTTATCTGCGAGTTTTAAGGCTACACTTTCTTCTGGAGTACTTTCAATTTGACTTAAACGGCGGGCTTTTAATTGCTTTGCAAGTGAGTGACCACCTGTACGGAACACATAAAATTCATATGCGATTGACCAACCGATGATGACGATGATCAAACCGACACAGTAAGGGCTGAGGATATTCCACCAGATCTCTTGATCTGGGTCCACATAGTGAACCAGCAATCCTAAAACAGTATTTAGAATAAAAATGGTCAAAATGACCGCAAGTAAGCAAATACTTGCAGACCACAACATATTCTTGTTTTTTATCAAATAATGACTGACATCTTTCAATGTAAAATTCCTCATTACATTGCAAAATACTATAAATGAAAAAAGCGGGAACTTCCCGCTTTTTCTCAATGTAAATCAAAGTTGCTTACATTTCTTCTTTGATACCGCTTAAATCCACAGATGCTGCATCGATATTGACATCAATATAACCATCTTTTTCCTTTTTCGCAGTATCACTACGACTTTGCTCAAGATCAGTTAAATATTGCTCATCAATATCGCCTGTGACATAAACACCGTCGAATACTGAACAATCAAAATCTTGAATGACAGGTACTTTACTGGTTCTTACTGCTGCTTTTAAATCATCCAAGTCTTGGAAGATTAAACGATCAGCACCAATAATCTCCTGAATTTCTTCAACACTACGATGTGAAGCAATCAACTCTGCTTTTGCTGGCATATCAATACCGTACACATTTGGATATTTCACCATCGGTGCAGCAGAAGCAAAATAGACTTTTTTCGCACCCGCATCACGTGCCATTTGAATGATTTCATTACAAGTGGTACCACGTACAATCGAATCATCAACCAACAAAACGTTCTTGCCTTTAAACTCAAGCTCTACAGGGTTAAGCTTTTGACGAACAGATTTGGAACGTTGTTGCTGACCCGGCATAATAAAGGTACGACCGATATAACGGTTTTTCATGAAACCTTCACGGAATTTCACACCCAACATATTCGCCAATTCTAAAGCAGAAGTACGGCTCGTATCTGGAATTGGAATCACTACGTCGATGTCATGCATATCGCCCCATTCACGAAGAATTTTCTTCGCAAGGGTTTCACCCATTTTCAAGCGTGCTTTATATACCGAAATACCATCGATGGTTGCATCAGGACGCGCAAAATAGACATATTCAAAAATACATGGGCGGTAACGCGAATTTGCCGCACACTGTTGTGAAAAGAACTCACCTTTTGAATTGATAAAGATCGCTTCACCAGGCTCAATATCACGTTCTACTTTAAAACCTAACGCGGTAATCGCTACAGATTCAGAAGCGATAATATATTCGGTTTCACCATTTTCAGTTAAACGCGAACCATAGATCAGTGGACGAATACCATTCGGATCACGAAAACCTACGATACCATGCCCTGTGATCATTGCAACGACGCCATAAGCACCTTTACAACGCTCATGTACACGTTTAACCGTATGAAAAATATCTTCAGGCATTGGCGTTAATGATGCACATTTTTGCAATTCATGAGCAAAAACGTTTAGCAATACTTCTGAGTCTGAGTCCGTATTCATATGACGTAAGTCAGTTTTGAATAAGTCATCGTGAATATCAGCCGCATTGGTTAAGTTACCATTATGCGCCAATGTAATCCCATAAGGTGAGTTTACATAGAAAGGCTGCGCTTCTGCACTACTTGAAGAACCAGCAGTTGGATAACGCACGTGACCAATACCATAGTTACCGAGTAATGCGCGCATGTGGCGAGTATGAAATACATCACGTACCATACCATTATCTTTTCTTAGAAAAAGACGTCCATTATGACAAGTCACAATCCCAGCCGCATCTTGCCCACGATGTTGTAACATCGTCAACGCATCAAATAACATTTGGTTTACAGGTGCTTTACCTGCTATACCAACGACTCCACACATAACTACCTCGCAGACCAGCTAGGACTAATAAAACGGATTCTTTGTCGAATGTGCTGATTTTTCATCGCTTTGAGTATCCGATGATCGATCAGCCTTAGTTACAGAAGTATCATCGGAACGATCTTCTGAATGTATATGATGTAATGCTTCATTTGCAGCATCTTTAGAGATTTCAGATGCCAAAGGTGCAAATGGTAACAGCGTCTGAATGAATTTGGATTGTTTCCACGTTGGAGAACTTTCAACCCACGGCCCCAAACCTTGCATAGTAATGAGGACGATGAACAAACCTTTCAAGGTCCCTAAAGCACTTCCAGCTAAACGATTTAACGGACCGAGTTTTAAAGTTTTTAAAATCTGATTGAGTAAGGCTGTGACAATCCACGTTAAAACAATAATGACCAAGACAATAAAAGCAAATGCAGCAATTTTCTGCACCACAGGATCCTGACTGAGTGCAGACATTGAAGGTGCGATGATATTGGCATATTTAGCACCGACAATCAGTGCAAAAATCCATCCTATCAAGTTCGCAAAGGCTTTCACGAATCCTTGTCGCAAACCGTTTAGCCCTCCAATGAGCAATAGAATCAGAATAATAATGTCTAAGGTATTCATATTTTAAATCATAGCGTCAACACAGTCTTTAATGAGTGTAGGACCTGTATAGATCATACCACTATAAATTTGGACTAAGCTTGCACCAGCTTGTTGTTTTGCAACAGCTTGTTCACCAGATAAAATGCCACCAACACCTATTAAAGGAATTTTACCTTGTAAAATTTTTGAAAAAGCCGCCAAACATGCCGTGCTCTTTTCAAATACGGGCGCACCTGACAAACCACCCGCTTCATCACCAAATGGTAAACCTTCTACACCCTCACGGGATAATGTTGTATTGGTCACAATCAATCCATCAATTTTAAACTGCAACAATTGTGATGCAATAAATTCGATATCTGAAGCTTCTAGATCTGGTGCAACTTTCAACACTAAAGGAACATAGTGCTGCAATTCTTCTGCCAACTCTAACTGACGTTTTTTGAGTGTTTCCAAAAGTTCAGTGAGCGCATGGCCACTTTGTAAAGAACGTAAATTCTTGGTGTTTGGTGATGAGATATTAACAGTAATATAAGATGCGTAGTTATAAACTTTTTCAAGACAAACTAAATAATCGGAAACTGCATCTTCAACTGGTGTGGTGGCATTTTTACCAATATTGATACCAAGAATGCCTTTAAATTTTGCGGCTTTAACATTCTCAACCAATTGATCCACACCATCATTATTAAACCCCATACGGTTAATAATTGCTTTGGCTTGGGGAATACGGAAAAGGCGTGGCTTGGGATTGCCCTCTTGTGGCTTAGGCGTAATGGTTCCAATTTCAATAAAACCAAATCCTAAACCCGCTAAGGCATCGATATAAGCGCCATTTTTATCCAGTCCTGCTGCTAAACCAACTGGATTTGGAAACTCAATTCCCATGCAAGTGACTGGTTTGGCAGCAACAGTTTGACGAATCGCCCCCATTTTATGGGCAGATTTAAGCATGGATAATGTGAGTTCATGTGCACGCTCTGGTGCTAAAGAAAACAACAAAGGGCGAGCAAGTGAATACATCATAGCTACAAAAGTCTACTGCTTTTTAAGTTGCCATATTATAGGCACAGTATGTTGAAAAGGCTATGCTTGAACTGTGTTTATTTTCACTACTACTGTACCGTCGCTGTTAATTTAATCTGCCCACCTTCTTTGGCTAACTCCATCTTTTCCAAACTCACACCCATTTGGGCAATTTGGGTTAAAAAGTTAGCTAAAACCGCATAGTTTTGATGTTGTGCAATAATCTGAAATTGCTCACCCACTTGCTGCGAGGCAATCGAAAGTCCTTGTTGTTGAGCCACACGCTGAATTTTATCCGCAGTAGTTAATGCCAAATCATCTGCGGGCTTCATGGTCACCACATTACTTTGCATCCACACCACAAGATCTTTCATCTGATTTAAACGTGCTTGCTGTTTTTCGGCAGCTTTATGGGTGTACCACAACGCCGCACCCACAATTGCCACAATGACAAAAATCGTAGTAAAAATAACCATGACACGTTCACGTGGAGATATTTTCTCTAAATTCTCTGCGATTTTCTCAGACCATATATCCAATCGATTTTGTACATTTTCCATTGTTTTCATTATTGTATCTTCACCAAACCAACGACAGATGCACCTTGCGTCTGAACATTGCCTAATTCTGCTTTAAAGCCCTGTTGATTCAGTTGCGTCACCAAGGTTTGTAAGCCTTCAGCATTTTTCGCCACCAGATCCATATTTAACACTGCTGTATCATAATTTACACGACTGGCAATGATCTGATGTTGCATTAAAATTGGCCCCACACGACTGAGTAATTGTAAAGCTTGGGTATTTGCACTCTGACTCAGTGCCAATTTATTTTTAAACTGACGTTCTACAGACTCTTCTGTAATCCGTTGCTCATTCGGAAACCATTTTTTGTACTGATCCACTGCAATCAAAGCAGTTTGATCCGCAACTTTCTTCAGTTTAATCCAACGCAAAGCATCGTAACTCAATTGCGCAATGATCAAAACAACCACCAAAACTGCACAGGCTTGCCAATAACGAGAAACACCTTGATTGGCTTGCTTGGCTTTTGGCAATACATTATAAGGATGTAGTTTCGGTTTTTTGATTTCACTAAATTGATAATCAAAAGGCTCTCGCTGATCCGCAGCAGCAATGGCAAATAAGCTGACCGCTTGCTCATCTGTCAATCCGCTATATAAATAGCTTTTCTCTCGATCAGCGAAATCCAAATATACATTCAGATCATCAATCGAATTACCCAGAAACTCACTTTCTCGAACCAATAATTGCCCGTTGACATTGGCCAAAATCGTCTGCCCGACTTCTGGTACAGGTAGCATCAAAAAGTCAGGTAATAAAGAGACAATTTTTAACGGAATCAATGACAAGGAATGCTGCATTGTGGTGACAGCATATTGATGAATCCCCAATATTGAAACCTGATCAGGTTGTTGAAAGTGTGAAAACACTTTCATCTGATCAATCGGCAAAATCACATATTCTTCTAATAAATATTTGACACCATCTACACCCAATTGTTTATATTGAGTTTTACTGAATTTCTGTTGAAGAATTTGCACTTCACGACTTGGGAAGAAAACCACAGCTTCTTCACCTTGGTAAAGTTTAATATCTTGTATTAATTGTTCTAGGCTCGAAGATTTAGTCCAATCACTTCCTCGAGACCACTGCCAAACCCCATTGGCTTCAGGCATCCATAAGTACAACATTTATCGTTTTCTGCCGTTAAGTTCTTTTAACAATGCTTTTATACAGTTGGAATAAAGGCTTTATCTTGTGTAGATAGACCATTTGCAATCACAGTTTGCTCATAGATACGAGCCTCTGCCAAGGCAAAAGGATTAAAATGTTCATGTGTCAGTTGTTCTGCAATATGTGCCACAACATTCATATGACATACCACCACAATACGTTCAAATGGCAATTGTGACAACCATTCGATTGCTAATTTTGCATCATCATCTGGCTTTATTTTGTCACAGACCAATACAGATATATTCGGGAAGTAGGTCTGTATGTGCGCCAATGTTTCTTGTGCTCTTAATAAAGTGCTGACGACAAATATATCCGGCTGCACGATTTCTTTTAAAAAATTAGCCGTTTGTTGTGCTTGTAAATGCCCACATTGTGTTAAAGGCCGTTTACTATCCACCCCATTGACGGGTGGAGCTGCTTCACCATGACGCACCAAAGTCAGTTGCATAAGATTTCCTTTTTAATACTGCACTGATTATAACGAGGCTTTGTTACAAATCCATCTCTAAAGTTTTGAATATTGTGCCAACAACACACGATTAAACTTCGTTATGCGGAAGCACAAACTCTACATCACTACGATGCCCATTCTTCATCAAAGAAACGGCAATATTCAGTGGCGGCGCACCTTCAAAAATAACTTCATACAATGCCGTGGTAATTGGCATATAGACATCCAACTCCTTTGCACGTGCATTAACTTGTACAATGGTATTGATCCCTTCAGCGGTTTGTCCCAATTCAGAGGTTGCTTGTTCCAGTGTCTTTCCAGAACCCAAGGCAAAACCAACTTGATAATTTCGGCTCAACGGGCTATTACAGGTTGCGAAAAGATCACCCACACCAGACAAACCTAAGAATGTTAAAGGATTTGCCCCCAACTTAACTGCAAAGCGGCTCATTTCAGCCAAGGCACGGGTTAAAATCATACTCTTGGTATTTTCACCAACTTTATAAGCAGCAGCCATCCCCATTGCAACAGCATAAATATTTTTAAGTGCTCCACCCAATTCGACACCATGTACATCGTCACTGCCAAACACTCGAAACAATGCACTATGTAGTGCTTGTTGTACGGCATAACGTACTAATTCACTATCACTGGCAATTACGGTACCTGCAGGTTGTCCTGCAACAATTTCTTTGGCTAAATTAGGTCCTGAAAGAACACCATAAGGGACTTCAGGAAGCTCTTCCCGAATGATGTCACTCATAAAGCTAAAAGTTTTTGCTTCAATCCCTTTTGTTAATGAAACAACAGCTTGTGCACTAATAAACGGTTTAATTTGACGTAGAACATCACGAAAAGAATGGCTTGGGATTGCCACCAGAATAATATCGCGATCACGCACTGCATCTTCTAGATTTGACTCAGCACGTAAACCCGCTTCCAATTGAAAATCTGGTAAATAGCGTTTATTGATATGAGTCGCATTAATTTCAGCTGCGATACTTTCATCACGAATCCAAATCATGGTATCACAACCATTACGTACTGCTGTATTTGCCATTGCAGTACCGAAACTGCCACCACCCAGTACAGTCACACGCAACGCTGTTTTCTGACCCAATACAATAGGTTCAACTAAATCTTTAAATTGTAAATCCGACATTTATTGTTATCCTAAAATGTTTATCCTAATAACCCAATGATTTTTTCAATCTGAAAATATCAATAATTTTTTGACTCAAGCTTGCCAAAAATGAACATATTGTGTTGTTTCAACCTCTGCACGCGGAGCAATCGCTTTTGCCGCTGTACCAACATAAATAATGCCTGAAATTAAATCTCGTTCAGCTAAACCCAATGCTGATTTTAATAATTTAGATTCAACAACCGCCCCACTCCGCCACATGGTTGCGAAACCTTGTGCCTGCATCGACAATAAAAAGTTTTCAATTGCAGCGCCTGAACTCAGTGTTTGTTCAAAAAAAGGCACTTTAGGATGATCTTGGAATTTAGTCACGGCAAGCACTAATATAGGTGCTCTAAAAGGATGAAGTTTTACCCGTTCAACTTGGGCTGGATCTAATTCACCTAAGTCAGCAATAGATTGTGCCAGTAATGCACCAAATGCTTCACGTTGCTCAACATCCACGACAATAAATTGTGTGGGTTTTAAACGATGATGATCAGGTGCTGTTAAAGCGGCTTTAAATGCAATATTCAGTTGTGCGTGTGAAGGTGCAGGTTCAACCAAATGACCAATCGATTGACGTTGATGAATATTGTCATGTACTGCTTTGAAGTTTAAATCTGACATTGACCTATCTATTATCTGGTTAATTTCACTTGTTTCAAGATTAGCATAATCTAAAATCATTAAGCTATCTCCGACAAAATTTACTTGGCATCTGTCAATATTGCATACAACTTATTGTTAGGTTATCAATGAGCACGATTGCTCGCAAAAAATGCCTTCAATACCCTTTGGCTTCGAAAATAAAGCCAAATCATCAATAAACTTAAAAAAAACTGCAAAATTTATACATGTTTCTCAATATTTAGCCCATATTCTATGCTCAAATTATAACTAATTTAAAAGCAGTATCTTTTTAATTTTTAGTACAGGAATTTGAGAATCAATATGAATAAATTAACAACGATCACTTTACTTGCTAGTTCAGCGTTACTCTTCACTGCGTGTGCATCAAATCCAACACAAACTTTAGCGATTCAAAAAGCAGATAACCAGTATGAAGTCACTGGCTTAGGTAAAGACCAAATTACCGCAAAAAATAATGCCATTACTGCAGCAAACAAGGCTTGCGGTAAAAAAGGTGCACCGGTGTTAGTGGATGAAAAAACTGAATATCATGGCAGTTTAAAAGGTGTCGTCGATGAACAGACTGGAAAAATGATCACGGCAGCAGCTGGTGTATTAGGTTCAGTAATGGGCAAAAACTACGGTATTGAAAAAGATACTGACTATCAAACTACACTGACCTTTAGCTGTAAAGCAAGTTAATCCGTTTAGCCGTCTAAACTAAAATAGCCAATAAAAAACCCACTTTAAATAAGTGGGTTTTTTTAAACACAATTCGATAAAGAAACAAAAAAACTTAGCAATAACCATCTAGTCGCGTTAAAGGCAATTTTTGCCCAATCGCTTTCTCAATAGTCGGTAAATTAAATGCATCATCTTCAGATAAGAAACTAATACTTACGCCCTGTGTACCTGCACGACCTGTACGACCAATACGATGTACATAATCATCTGACTGTTCAGGTAAAGTGAAATTCACCACATGAGATACGCCATCAACATGAATACCACGGCCAGCAACATCCGTTGCGATCATAATATTATGTTGACCATTTTTAAATTGATCTAACATTTTCAAACGTTTATCTTGCGCTATTTCACCTGATAGCATCACCACCTTATAACCATCTGCTTTTAAATGATCATAAAGTTTACGTACTTGATCACGACGATTGGCAAAGATCATCACTTTTTCAATGGGTTCATCTGCCAAAATTTCGCGCAATAAGCGATATTTATCTTTCTTTTCGACCACATATACACGCTGTTCAACATCAGCATTGGTTTTCTTTTCAGGCTCGATTTCTACTGTAACTGGCTCACATAACCATTGTTGGGCAAGATTGAGAACATCATAGCTAAATGTTGCCGAGAACATTAAGGTTTGACGTTGCTCTTTACGTGGCGAAAAACGCACAATCCGTTTAACTGATGGGATAAAGCCCATGTCTAATAAACGGTCAGCTTCATCAATCACCAAAAATTCAATTTGATCTAACCAAACTTCTTTTTGTTCTGTGAAATCAATTAAACGACCAGGGGTTGCCACTAAAATATCAACAAAACCTTGATCCAGTTGTTTTCTTTGCTTATCAAAATCAACGCCGCCAACCAAAGTCACGACATTTAGATTGGTATATTTGACCAAATCTTTTGCATCATTTTCAATTTGAATTGCAAGTTCACGTGTTGGCGCAAGAATCAATGCACGTGGCTCACCACGGAAACGTTGTTCTTTAATTGGGTTTGTGAGCAAATCATTAATAATACTGACTAAAAATGCCGCTGTTTTACCTGTGCCGGTTTGAGCACGACCAATTGCATCATGACCTGCTAAAGTATATTTCAATACTTTTTGCTGAATTGGGGTCATTTCTTTAAACCCTAAAGCATCAATCGCTTGTTTAAGTTGCGGATGTAAATTAAGGGTTTCGAAACCTGATGACATAAATACGAGCTCTAACTGTAGACACTTTTAATTGCGCCCATTATAAACAAAAAACGCCCCAATTTATAAGAAATTGGAGCGCCACTTAAATTTTAAAAATTTAAGATTAGTCTAAAGGCTGAACTTCTTCAGCTTGAAAACCTTTTTGACCTTGCACAACACTGAATTCAACGCGTTGACCGTCACGAAGTGAACGATGACCGTCACCTTGAATAGCACGGAAATGAACGAATACGTCATCACCGCCTGCGCGTTGGATAAAGCCGAAGCCTTTAGTGTCGTTGAACCATTTAACTACGCCTTGTTCACGAGCTGTCATAAGTTAATCCTCAGTTATTAAGAAAAAGGGACCACCCGGTGTTGCAAACAGCAGAGCAAACAAAGTTTTAAAATATTTTCTAATTTCAAAGCTTGTAATCATTCTGTAAAACTATTAACAAAATCCCGGTTACATCCATCTTGTAATAGGGTTTCAAAACAAGAATTGTTTCTGATAAATCCTAAATACGCAACGAGCTTAACATGGGTTTATGACAATTAATAGAATTTTTTTTGATAATTATTTTCGATATCAAGCGTGTTTTTTAAACAGCTTCACGATTATTTTTTATTTGTTGAAGAATCTTCCAATTTTTGTTGGGGTGTTTCAATAAACTTGGTAAAATATGTGTTCCATAACCCTGTTGTTACCTTGCCAAAAAATGAATGAACCTTTAGGCCAGACAGCGATTGAAATAAATTGTATGGGTAAACCCTGTCCAATGCCTCTATTAATGTTAAAGCGTGAATTAAAAAGAGCATTGCCTCATCAAATATTTCTTTTAATGTCCTCTGATCCGCACAGTGAAATTGATATTACGCGTTATTGCGAGATCAACAAGATTTCTTGCCAATTGACTAAACGATCAGAGCATGAATTTCATTACTTAATTGAATCTTAATTATTTTCAATTCAAATTATTTTTTGCAAATTTGCATATATTTTTACATTTCGATACCCAAATTTCCTTACTTATGTACAATATTCGAATTAAGATGAATGCATTAGCTATACAACGAAATTCCTATAAGGAGAACCCATGAGTGACAGCAGCAATCAGTTGATGCCCCTGTCCTTATCTGCACCAGGTGTTAACTTAGGTGCTTATATCAGCACCGTAAATCAGATTCCAATCTTGACAGCTGAACAAGAAAAAGAGTTAGCTGATCGCTATTTTTACGATCAAGATTTAGATGCTGCGAAAATGTTAGTGATGTCTCACTTACGTTTTGTGGTGCATATTGCGCGCAGTTATGCGGGCTATGGTTTGCCACAAGGTGATTTAATTCAAGAAGGTAATCTCGGTTTAATGAAAGCAGTTAAACGCTTTGACCCCAATATGGGCGTGCGTTTGGTGTCTTTTGCTGTGCACTGGATTAAGGCTGAAATTCATGAATATGTGATTCGCAATTGGCGTATTGTCAAAATTGCGACCACCAAAGCGCAACGTAAATTGTTTTTTAATTTACGTAGCCTAAAAAAATCAAGTAAAAAACTTACACTTGAAGAAGCACAATCAATTGCCAACGACTTAAATGTAACAGCAGAACAAGTCTTGGAAATGGAAGGTCGTTTAACCGCTTATGATGCTGCTTTTGAAGCTCAAGGTGATGACGATGACGAAGGTTCAACTCATGTTGCACCAGCGCTTTATCTCGAAGATAACCGCTATGACCCTGCTCGTTTAGTCGAAGAAGAAGATTACGAAGAACAAAGTACTTCAGCTTTGCATAATGCTATGGAACAGTTGGATGATCGCTCACGCAACATCTTACAGCGCCGTTGGTTAGATGATGATAAATCGACCTTGCATGAACTGGCTGCAGAGTACAATGTCTCTGCTGAGCGTATTCGTCAGTTAGAAAAAAATGCCATGGACAAAATCAAAGTTGCCATGTCATCCAACTAAATCTTCAAAACTGTCTGCATTGCAGACCAATAATTTTTATTTTCAATAAAAGGGCGACATGCCCTTTTATTTTGCCTGATATTTTTGTCAAATCTTTATTCTTAATAGATTTTGCCTTTAATCCCGCTTCGAAATTGTGTTAATGTTATGCGCAAATTTATGCAGATGACTGGCTTATGTGGATTGCAATTTCAGCACTGAATTTAGCGCTTGCAGTAATCTTAGGTGCATTTGGCGCACATGGTTTAAAAGCTCACGCAACTGAAGCCCAGTTGGCATGGTGGCAAACAGCAACTGATTATTTTTTCTACCACGCACTGGGCCTATTGGCACTGGCTATTCTCAGTAAAGTCATCCCTCAACTTCCAATCAAAGCCAGCTTCTTACTCATCCAAATCGGTATTTTATTTTTCTGCGGTTCGCTTTATGTCATGGCACTGGGTTTACCACGAGGTTTAGGTGCAATTACACCCATTGGTGGAGCACTGATGATTGCAGGTTGGCTGGTCCTTGCATGGAATGCATTGAAATACGCTAAATAAAATTATTTTGATTTTAGACATCACAATTTGCGCAATCGAATGGAATGTATATGCAAATTTTCTTAAATGGTGAGCCTCAAGAAACCGCTTGCCAAAATCTTTTACAACTGGTTCAGGAACTTTCACTCGAAGGTAAACGCTTTGCCGTAGAAATGAATGAAATGATCATTTCCAAAAGTAAACTTGAACTTACCCCTATTGCTGAAAAAGACCGTATTGAAATCATTCACGCTGTCGGTGGCGGCTAATTTGGAGCTCTCCCATGCTAGATTTTCCTACTGAAAACTCCCCTCTTATTATCGGTTCTCGTACTTTTCAATCTCGTCTTCTCGTGGGTACGGGTAAATACAAAGACATGCAAGAAACTGATTTAGCAATTCAAGCCAGTGGCGCTGAAATTGTGACAGTGGCGATTCGCCGAGTAAACATTGGGCAAAATCCAGATCAGCCTAACTTACTGTCAATCCTTCCACCTGAAAAATACACCATCTTACCGAACACAGCGGGTTGTTTTGACGCCAATAGCGCAGTACGTACCTGTATGCTTGCACGTGAACTTTTAGATGGCCATAACCTGGTCAAATTGGAAGTATTAGGTGATGAGAAAACCCTTTATCCAAATGTAACAGCGACACTTGATGCAGCTCGCACATTGATTGAAGATGGCTTTGAAGTAATGGTGTATACATCGGATGACCCTATTGTGGCTCAAGAACTTGAAAGCATGGGTTGTGTTGCGATCATGCCTTTAGGTAGCTTAATTGGTTCTGGCCTTGGCATTTTAAATCCGCATACGATTTCAATTATTAAAGAAAATGCCAAAGTGCCAGTTTTGGTTGATGCTGGTGTAGGTACTGCAAGTGATGCCGCAATCGCAATGGAATTAGGTTGCGATGGCGTATTGATGAATACCGCGATTGCCGCTGCACATCATCCAATTTTAATGGCATCAGCAATGAAAAAAGCGGTTGAAGCTGGACGTGAAGCCTATTTGGCGGGTCGTATGCCACGTAAACGAATGGCAAATGCGAGTTCACCAGAAACAGGTTATTTCTTTAAATAATCGTTTGAATTGCCTAAAAGGATTTCTTGAAGTCCTTTTAGGCTTAAAATATCTTGATAAATTCATTGAGAAAGGTCATGAATAAAATAATAAATACCGCCCTGCTCCTGAGCGTTTATTCATCGCTAAGCTTTGCAAGTCAGCCTTCTACCTCATTACAAAAATTTGTCCCAAACAATTGGGAAATTCTTGCTCAAGCAGAAGGTGACTTGAATCAAGATGGTAAAAAGGATATTGCCCTCATCATCCAACCAAAAAATGAAAGTCAGCACAATCGAAAGCTTTTAGTGCTTTTTCAAAAAGGCCAACAATTACAACTTAAGCTAAGTCGACAAATCCCTAACTGGACCTATCGTTCAGAAGAACTCTGTATCGAAGATGCTCTAGATGACTCCTCATTGACGATCGAAAATCAACGCTTAGATGTGTTATTCAATACCATGTCATCCTGTAGCAATACGTATGGCTTGATATATACCTATGGGTTTAAACTAAAAAACAATCAATTCCACCTGATTGGATTTGATGCTTATGATTTAGATAAAATTAGTGGCAAACAAAAAGAAACTAGCCTTAACTTTCTAAGCAACAAAGCCAAAGTGACCACAACGCCAAATATCTTTGCAGAAGTTGAAACGCCAGCCAAAATTGTTTGGAAAACGCTGAAAACCTCGACAGGCTATACCTTGGAGAATATTCCTTGGGACAACGAACAATTTATTCATAACTTTAGCGTTCAATTTATTAGAGAAAAATAATGAAAAACAAAACTGAATTAATTTTATTTTGTGCATTAACAACATGCTCAGCTTTGGTTTGGGCAGACACCAACCCCAAAGCTGACTATCAATCATTTATCCCTAAAAACTGGAAAGTGTTGAGTAAAGTACAAGGTGACTTAAATGGTGATAAGCTTACAGATCTTGCTTTAATTATTGAAAATACGGATCCAAAAAATATTGTGACAAATGAGGGATTAGGTAATCCTCAGCTGAATTTAAACAATCGAAAGTTATTAATTTTATTTAAAG
The DNA here is from genome assembly GCF_025433935.1 of Acinetobacter sp. I-MWF. NCBI lineage: Bacteria > Pseudomonadati > Pseudomonadota > Gammaproteobacteria > Moraxellales > Moraxellaceae > Acinetobacter > Acinetobacter sp. I-MWF. The sequence goes on from NZ_JAMBAR010000001.1 coordinate 2,810,496, forward strand.
CCCCTCAAGGCTATCGTCTTGTTGCAAGTAATTACTCGCTTCCTACTGAGGGAGATAAAGAATCACCTTGTCTTGCTGACCCTCTAGGTGAAGGCGATCCACTCACCATCAAAAATGGATTAGTTAAAATTAATTTACATTATTGGCTCAGTTGTGGTTCATGGTCTGTCTATAACAATGCTTTTACTTTCCGTTATCAAAACCAGTCTTTTAAGCTGATTGGTTACGATACAGATTACTTCCATCGTGCATCTGGTGAAACCAGTGCGAAAAGTATCAATTTTCTAACAGGTAAAGTTAAAAACACTACAGGTGGTGGTGAGTTTGAAAATCAGGATCAAGCTAAGCAAGTTTCTTGGTCCAAATTAAAGAACAGTTATTCACTTAAACTTGAGCAGATCAATTTTAAAGACTACGGCGAGTTTGAATAAAACACGTTTCGTATCTACCAACGATTCATAAATATGCCATATTATTCTGAGAATAAAGGTATCGAAGAGGACTCGATATTTGCCATAAAAAATTAGCTAAGACAAGGTAATCAAAAGTGATCGCTTGGAGAGATGCCTAAAAATAGGCGTAAATTTAACAACAAATTTACGATTCAGTGAATTGGAAGAAAACCATGAAAAATAACAATCTATTACTTCTATTTTTTACATTAACAGTCTGCTCAAGTTTAGTATGGGCAGAAACCGATACTGGAGCTGATGTTCAAGCTTTCATTCCTAAAGATTGGAAAATACTAAGCAAAGTTCAAGGTGACTTAAATGGTGATCAACAAGCGGATATGGTACTGATTATTGAAAATACGGATCCCATAAATATTGTTAAAAATAAATTCAATCATAAAAAGCCAGCAAATCTTCTAGTTAACCAAAATGAGCGAAAATTATTAGTTCTATTTAAAGACGCTCAAACTTACCGCCTTATCACCAGTAATTCTTCATTACCTAGAGAAAGCAACAATGAACGCCCTTGCCTTATCGATCCATTGATTGTAGACAATTCACCAATCATCCAGAATGGACAACTTAAGATCACATTAAATTACTCGTTTCGTTGTAATTCATGGGAGGTCTTTAATAATATTTATACTTTCCGCTATCAAAACCCATCATTCGATCTGATCGGCTATGATTTACATTATTTCGATATACCATCAGGTGACAGTCGAACTGAAAGTACTAATTTTTTAACAGGGAAAATCAAAAATGTCACCAGTACGCAAGAACTTGATCGTAAAAATACACCAAAGATATCCTGGTCAAAATTAAAGAAAGCACCTTTGCCCAAACTTGAGCAAATCAACTTTGAGCGTTATGTTCAATGATGGATGTCTTTTATAAATTATTTTTTAAAAACAATAATTCAACATAAAAGAATCCCTCACCCTAGCCTTCTCCCAAAACGAGAAAGAAGCTTATAACAATAAATTAGCTTTAAAATCCATGTTCTAAAATACGGATTTTAACATCAGCAACATGCTCTTTTACTTCAAGTTGATACGCTTGCATATGCTCAGTTTGCAAGTGTGCATTGAGATGTTCAATACTTTCCCATTTTTCAAGCATCACGATCAAATCAGAATCCTTGCTTTGATAACTTACATCAACACCAGCGTCGACCAATAGCTGATAACCATGACAGCCTTGCTCTTGTAATACTGTCGGGGTAATTTTCTTAAATGCTTGGATAATTTTATCTTTGTGCAATCCATTTGGATATGCACGGATTTCAGCCACAATGGTCAACATTTTAGACTCCTTAAATTTTTTAAATGAGATACTCAAAATTCCAATTTGCTTAAGCAAAAAGCTGCTGTAAATGTTGGCGATATGCCTGTTCATATTGCGCAATTTGTGGTGCTTTAATCACATCATTGACAATAAATGTTTCTAAGCTTTGCATCCCTAAGAATTGATTGGCTTTATGAAAAGGTAAATACACACCATCTACACCAACACCATGGAAAAATTGCTCAGGATCATCAAAAGCTTGCAAGGGTGCATTCCAAGTTAACGACAACATATACTTTTTCCCCTGAATCAAACCACCTGAGCCATATTTTTTGGCAGCATCAGAACGGCTACGGCCATCGTTGGCATATAAACTGCCATAACCTGTAGTAAAAACATCATCAATATATTTTTTCATGGTCCACGGTGCACCCATCCACCAGCCCGGCATTTGATAGATCACAACATCCGCCCAGAGATATTTCTCCACTTCTTCTTGAGCATCATAATTTGCATCGGTACGTGTCACTTTTACACGGTGTCCCAAATCGCTAAGCACCTCTTCACCCAAAGCAGTTAGGGTATCGTTTAATTCACCATTTGAATGTGCAAACTGTTTCGCACCATTTACGATTAAGATATTACTCATTGTTTACCTATATTTTGCCAATACGCTTGATTTATGGCGCAACTATAGAACTTATTTTTATCGCAAAAAACGCAAAAATAAGCAAAACATTATTGACTAAAAATCAACAATAAACACCTTTCCCTGTTTCTGCCCATTTCACGTTAATCAATTCAATAAAAAAGCACCCGTAGGTGCTTTGTATATCGATTCAAGCATACTTAAGGAATTAAACCTTCATCACGCATTGCAATCTGTACAGATTGACGTTCAGCGACTTTATTGCGTAATGCCACAATATTGGTAAATGGGGTTAGATCATGATGAATTGAATTCGACCAATTTGTCAGTACAAACAAATACGCATCAGCAGGACCAAAGCGGTCATTGACCAAATAATCGTATTCAGACTCAGCAAGATAGTCATCTATATATTTCAACATTTTATCTATGGTTGCATAGCCACGTACTTTTTCATCTTCAGTGATTGCTGGGTCAAAGAAGACGGCATATTCATCATGCAACTCTGAGTTTAAATAACCCAACCATTCTAAAACTTTAGCACGTCCCAAACCTGATGGTGGGATCAAATCCTGTTTAGGATCATGTTGTGCAATAAAAGGCAGTACTGCAACATTTTCAGTCAAAAGTAAACCTGGATTGATTTCTAATGCGGGTACATAGCCTTTTGGATTGATTTCGTAATAATCTGCGCCCTTTTCTGTTTTATGCGTTTTTAAATCAACACGTTCTAGATCAAAATCAACATTAATTTCGTTGAGTAAAATATGGGCAGCTAAAGAACATGCACCTGGTGAATAATATAATTTCATATCTAATCCTTGTTATATGACTGTTTAAGTTGTAAATGGCTCAGATCACAATTTCAAGTCGTAAAACATAAAATTGCAAAAAGCATAAATTTATAAAATCAGCTATAACTTGAATATTCAACAAAATGAAGACTTTTTCAAGTCAAAGTTAACTGCTTTTTCACTAAGAGATGTTTTAACATACGCATCTTTAAAGAATGATGAAAGGTTTATAGTGATTAGTCTAAAAAAAGCGGAATGGTTTTCCAATATTCGTACAGATGTACTTGCTGGAATGGTCGTAGGCTTGGCACTTATTCCTGAATCAATCGCTTTTTCTGCAATTGCAGGCGTAGATCCACAAGTCGGTCTGTATGCATCATTTTGTATTGCTGTGAGCATTGCTTTCTTCGGTGGACGTACCGCAATGATTTCCGCAGCCACAGGCGCAATGGCGTTGCTGATGGTTACTCTCGTCAAAGATCATGGTTTACAGTATTTATTTGCCACCACAATTTTGACTGGAATTCTTCAGATTCTTGCTGGCTATTTTAAAGTTGCAAAACTGATGCGCTTTGTTTCACAGTCTGTCGTCTATGGTTTTGTTAATGCGTTGGCTATTCTCATCTTTGTGGCACAGATTCCTGAATTACAACGTATGGATTTGACGGCTTATCTATTTGTCGCCATTGGCTTAGGGGTGGTTTATCTTTTCCCCTACATTCCCAAAATTGGTCAACTCATTCCCTCACCTTTGGTGTGCATTATTGTATTGAGTTTAGCAGCCTTATTTTTGGGTGCGGATATACGTACAGTCAGTGATTTAGGAAAATTTCCAGACACTTTACCACTGTTTTTAATTCCAGACATTCCACTTAACTTGGATACCTTAAAAATTATTTTTCCTTATGCCATCACCTTGGCCACCGTAGGTTTACTCGAAACCATGATGACAACCACGATTGTTAATGAAGTGACCCAAACGGAAGGCGATCGTCATAAAGAATGCCGTGGGCAAGGCATCGCCAATATGGTCAGTGGGTTTATGGGGGGTATGGCAGGTTGTGCCATGATTGGGCAATCGATTATCAATGTGTCTTCTGGTGCACGAACTCGCTTATCGACCTTGGTTGCTGGTGTTTTTTTACTGTGTTTAGTGGTCTTTTTAAAAGAATGGCTGTCTTATATTCCAATAGCTGCACTTGTGGCAATTATGATTATGGTGGCTTTTACTACATTCAACTGGGACTCAGTCAAAAATTTTTCAAAACATCCCAAACAAAGCAATAGCGTGATGCTTGCGGTGGTGGTCATTGTACTGATGACACATAACTTAGCTTTAGGCGTGTTGATTGGTGTACTTTTATCTGCACTTTTCTTGGTCAATAAATTAGAAAATGCAGTCCGTGTCCAATCTCATCTATTGAACAGCACGACCCGTAAATATGAAATTTTTGGGCAAATTTTCTTTAGCAGTTCAGAAAAATTCTTTCAGTTTTTTGATTTTAATGAATCTGTTGATCATGTCATTATCGATTTAACCCATGCCCATATTTGGGATATTACCTCTGTCAGTATGCTCAATCAGGTACAAAACAAGTTTCTGCAAAATAACATTCAGGTTGAAATTATAGGGATGAATGAAGCAAGTCGTAGCTTAGTTGATCAATATAGTGCGGTAAAATAAACAGCATTATTTTTCTTAAGGCAGTGATGATCAGCGTTTAATACAGGTAAAGAACAATAGCCAAAATGGTAATCGCAATACATTGTATCACTGCCAAATTTCTAAGGAATTTAATCATCGTAAGCTACATCCATTATAAAAATAATCCATTATTCAGCGAATATAACCGATATTTTGCTGTTAAATTGTGATTTTTATCTACTAAAATTTGAATATTTACTTAACCAGTCTCAATAACCTTATCTCAAAAAGTTAACTTGGTCTCAATAAATTGACTTTAGGTATCATTTAATACTCAGTAAGTGCGTTAAATCTCGATTGTAATAAACTGAATATTCATTCCTAATCACTGAATTAAATACTAAAAATACCTATTATCAGGTATAGATAAAGCCATCAATATCTGAAAAACTAAGTCCAATAGACATGGGCGAGTTTTTTACATCATGAACAATGAGTTAAGTTTACCTGTTCCAGTCATCATCGTAGAAGATGAGCCGCTTATACAAAAAAGACTGACTGACATATTAATTAATCTAGGATACTCAATTGCAGATTTACGTTTTGCCCAAAGTTTAGCTCAAGCCAAAGAACAACTCAGTATACATTCAGCCTCTTTTGCATTGGTTGATTTAGGCTTGCCTGATGGAAATGGAATTGAGTTTATTGAGATTTTAAAAAACTATGATCCAACCATCATGATTTTAGTGATCTCTGCATGGAGCACTGAAGATGCGATCCTCAATGCACTAAGTGCAGGTGCAACAGGCTATGTACTCAAAGAAAGAGATGACTTAGAAGTTTCCCTTTCGATCAAAAGTGTCTTGCGTGGTGGAGCGCCGATTGATCCATTTATTGCTCAAAAAATTTTAAAACAACTACACTTTAATGAAAAAAATAATTCAAATAAAACTGCACTCTGTCAGAAAGTCACTGATCAGGACAGTGTATTATCCAAAAGAGAATTGGGAATTTTAGAACTGGTTTCTCAAGGCTTAAGCAATAAGGAAATTGCAGATCAACTCAATTTATCCCGTTATACCGTTGAATCTCATATTAAACATATTTATCGGAAACTTGCGGTATGCAACAGAGCCAAAGCCATCGATACAGCACGCAACTTAGGATTACTCGACTAATTCTAAAATTAATCGGGTTGTTCGGTCTTATGCTAAGTTTGACCCAGCATTTTGCTTTTGCTGGTGCTGCCTTAACAGGTCAGTCCAATACAACAGGTGCAGCCTGCCACTTTCAAATCCAAAGCATACAAGTTGCTCAAGCGCTTGCAAATCTTGAACAGGTTCCCCAACAGGGATGGAAAACAGTCACCTTGCCCGATGACTGGGAAACGCGCTGGAAAAACTATACAGGCTCAGCTTGGTATAAAATCAAATGGCAATATCAGTGCGATCAGGAAAATCAACCTGTCGCCTTACTGATTGAACGAATCAATATTGCAGGAGCTGTCTATAGCAATAATGAACTGTTATGGAAAGACAAATCCTTAGTAGAGCCATTGTCTAGAAGTTGGAATATGCCAAGATATTGGGTGCTTCCTGCTACATCTATTCAAAACCAGCAAAATGAAATTTTAGTCCGTGTTGTAGGGGTTGCATCACAACATTCAGGCCTAGGAAAAATTAAATTTGGTCAGGCCGAAGATATCGCCAATCAACAGGATCAGTTGGTTTTTGAACGGCGAACTTTATTTTTTATCAATATTATTATTACCTTTGTGGTGGGAACTACAGGTTTTACCATTTGGCTATTTCGACGCCAAGAAAAAGCCTTTGGGTGGTTTGGTTTAACTTCATTTTTATGGGTATTGTTTGCCTATAATATTATTTCGACCATTCCTCTTCCTTTTACCGACAGTATCTTAACAGCACGTCTAAATCTGGTGTTTTTAGTTGGATATACCTATTGCCTCTGTTTATTTGCTTGGCGTTTTGCCAATCGCCATTATCCGTATTTAGAACGTTTACTTTTATTGACCTCTACAATCGCAATTGCGGCATTGCTATTGACACCGATCAATTATCTAGAGCGTAGCTTATCCTCTGTCTTTTTCTATTCTGGCATGGTATTTATTTTTAACTGCTTGTTTTTTCAGTGGATTGCTTTTAAACGTAGAAAGATGGACATTCTCCTGCTTGCGTTTATTTTCCTTATCTATTTACTTATTATTGTTCATGATTTTTATAGCATGATCCATCATCTGGATCAGACGCTCTATTGGACGCCATTGGCCGCACCAATTACCAGCTTAGCGATTTCGTTTATCTTGGCTTATCGTATTTCGCAAAATGTTGGACGTATTGAAAAATTTAATCAGACGCTTGAAGAAACTATTGAAAAAGTCACGTTTGACTTAGAACAATCTTTAGATAAAAAATACCAACTCGAAATTGATAATATGCGGTTGCAAGAGCGTCTAAACCTGTCCCATGAATTACATGATGGACTGGGTGGTTCAATTGTTCGCTCGATGATTATACTAGATCACAGTGAACATATTGAAAAACAGCAAGTGATCTCTATGTTTAAACTGTTAAGAAATGACTTACGCCAAGTGATTGACTCAGGAAGCAGTGCTGGGGCAAAAATACCTGAAAGTCCAGTGATGTGGGTTGCGCCATTGCGTCATCGTTTTATACAAATTTTCGAAGAAATGGAAATTGAATCGACTTGGATTTTTGCAGAAAAATGGAAACATAAACCGCTTGCATTGGTTTGTTTAACCTTTTCTCGTGTCGCAGAAGAAGCCTTAACCAATATTGTAAAACACAGTCATGCAACTGATGTCGAAGTTTCGTTGGTTGAAGATGAACGACAACAACTCGTTTTAACCATTCAAGACAATGGCATTGGCTTTGAAGTAGATCAAGTTCAAGCTGGTTTGCATGTGGGTTTGCAGAGTATGCAAGTGCGAGTAAAAAGAATTGGAGGTAGTTTTGAAATCCATTCTCAGCAGGGTTTTACTGTGATCCGAGCCATAGTACCGTTGAAAGATAAAACTGAATGATTTGGATGGATGAAATAGAATTTCGACCAATATCATTCGCTTGATCTATGAAGGGATTCAGTCTTAAATCAGTTGGTGCAATTTTTTATGTTATATAGTTTTATAAAAGCATAAAAAAAGAGAAACTAGATCACTAGTTTCTCTTTAAAAAAGATATCAGCGTATTAGGATTTCTTTTTTGAACGCGCTAATACTGAGCTCGCTGTAAGCAACATCAGTCCAAATAAAGACCACAGTCCCGTACTGCCCCCACTGCTCTTATGCCCACCTGTAGTACCACTTGATTCATTTAAATCTAAATCAACAATAACCGGATCGTGATCAGAAGAACGGAAAGCATCTGGCGCATAAAAAGAAGCAATTTGTTCTTCAGTCTTATATTCTTCATTGTAGTCTAATGCTGTTGGTTCATCAGCATTGATATGCCATGCAAAAGTACGTTTAACCATTGGGTATAAGTTTGCATCTGCAATTGCATGATCTAAATTACCCGCACCACCATTCCCTGTTGCATCACTGGCCACACCAAAGACATAGCTATATGCAGATTTACCTTGCCCTACTTTTTCATCATTTAGCAATATTTTGTAGTTGGCCTTTTCAAATGCCAAGATTGGATCTTCTTTGGCATAACTGTTCATATCCCCGACCAATAAATAATTTGGCTTTTCAGCTTTGGTTGGGTTGGTTGCAATCCACTGAATCAATTTTTGTACTGCAGTGACACGAGTCGGATTCCAACAGCCTTGACCATCACCTTGGTTTGCTTCTGGTGAGGTTTTATCCTCAGGACAACTACCTTTAGACTTTAAGTGATTTGGTACAACAGTAAAGGTTTTTCCTCCCGTTACCGCTTGGAAGCTTTGTGCCATCGTGACTCGGTTTTTCTGTGTCAAATCATCATATACCACAGGATTACCAACAGTTTTTACACGTTTGCTATTATAAATAATCGCAACTGCAATCACGTCAGTGCCTAACTTATCCATATTCGGTGGGATGACATATTTCCAATCTGCACCTAAAGCTTTGGTTAAGTAATTCACAGCACTTTTTTCGCCATAACCATTGTTGGCAATTTCCATTAAGCCATAAACATCTGCATCAATGGTTTTAATCGCACTGACTATTTTGGCATGTTGACGATTAAATTCTGTCTCGGTGTTTGCACCACGATCTGGTTTAACACCAATCAGCGGCGAATTGTCATAATTTAAGACGTTAAATGCGGCAACACGAACCTGTTTACTCTCTTTTGCCAAGACGGTTGAATTCCGCAGATTACTGTCTTTGACAACCTCAGGCAAAGCTTTGTTTTGAATCGGTTGAATACGCCAAGCATTGAAACGGTATTCCAAAATCCCTTCAACATTTTTAAGCTGATAGCCTGTACGTAAAGTGTTTGCCGCATTAAATGTTTGTGGCAACCATGGTGTTCTGTTTTGATTGTTATAACCATCATCCAAGATAATCTTAGACAATAGATTTTGTTTTGCTAAAGCAACCGCTTCATTGGATTTCGCAGGATATAAATTGGTTGGGATATATAAGCGTCCCAAACTTAAAGACAATTGACCATATCGACCATAATCATAATTCTCGCTAACCGTTAAGGTTTGAGGAATTTTCACCAACATGCCTTGATAGCGTTTAGGTGCATTGCCTGTAGCATCGGTTAAACTTGAAAATGGCAGTTGAATCGGGGTAGAACTCACTAGACTTGCGGCTTGATTATTACAGGTCTGAATATTGCTGCTCAGTTGATCAATTTGCAATTGATTTTCATAATTGGTTAAACGCCCTTTCAGAATCACTTCTTCACCCACTTTACCGCCAGTGATTGTGCTTGCAGCAGGGAGATAGACAAAGATCGCATTGCTTAAATTTGCTTTAGCTTTACTGTCAGGAGTTTGAATATAAAAACCTGAAAAACCATTTTGATAGCGATAATCCGCTGTAATGACACCTCGAACCACATATTGTTGGTTTTGTGCCGCAGATTGTAAATCTGCAATTGCAGTATCAGCAGTACTACAACTGATTGCAGTGATTGGCGGTGTCGTTGTACCAGTACCTAAATAGCTACTGAATGCATTACGATCTGACCATTTGCTCCACTCACTGTCCAAATCAAAGGCACTCTTTGGATCTACAGCGCTGACATCATTTTTATTTTTTATTCTGCTTAGGCTATTTCCAGCACTGGTTATTGTGGTCCCCCAACCGCCACTTGCAGGTCTTTCCCCAATCCGCCCAAAACGATCTACAGCTGTTCCTTTATACACAAGGACCAAGGCATCATCGCCATTAAATGACAAAGCATTTGCAACTTGATTTAATTTATTACCAATTTCTGCCTGTAATTCAGTACTGCCCACAATAAATTTGGCTTTGGTCGCAAGTGTTCCTTGTAAATCAACAGTTGTAGGAGTTGTTTTACCATTGCTATATAGCTGAATTTGATAATCAGCAAGGTTGACGGTTGATGCATCTGGATTATAAATTTCTAATCCTTTTCTACTTCCTGTACCATCAATGTATTGGCTAAACATCAATTGTGCATAGCTTGGAAATGAACAGCCCAATAGTGCAAGGCTTAAACAAAGTGTATGTGGTTTTAAATTTTGCATAATTTTTAACGTTTGTTGAAATTTAAAGCAGATTAATTTTTATTAATGACAATATCGTGAATTTGAATCATTCTATTTAATCCATTTATTGTTTAGACAAAATCTATCACAGGCAAAGTGGACTAAAATTGTTATAACGACCTTAGAAATACGAGATCTTATGCTGAGCATAAAAAAAGCACCCTTTCGGGTGCAAAGCATGGAACTTTAAAAGATATTAAGCCTGCAATTGCATTTGCTGTAATTTAGCCACTTCTTGTTGCTTCAATAAATTACGTTGAATTTTGCCACTCGATGTTTTAGGTAAGCTTTCAACAAACTCAATTTCACGTGGGTAAGAATGCTTAGATAATCGTGAACGTACATATTCTTGTAATTTAGCATTCAATTGGTGACAACCCGTGAATTGAGGCTTGAGCACAACAAAAGCTTTTACGATCTCTGTTCTTTCTGGATCAGGTTTACCAATCACGGCAGATTCTAAAACTTCAACACATTCCAAAAGGGTACTTTCTACATCAAATGGCCCAACACGATAACCTGAAGTTGTAATGACATCGTCTGCACGACCAATAAAATCAACCCCACCTAATTCATTCAAGCGAACCGTATCCCCAGTTAAGTAATAATGACCAACGAAGGATTTACGATTATTTCCACCATAACCTTTAAACCATGTGAGTGGCGATTGAGAGAAGTCAATTGCTAGTGTTCCAATCTCTCCTCGTTCAACTTCTTGGTTGTCTTGATTTAACACTGCAAAACGATGACCAGGATTAGCAAAACCTGCTGAGCCGACTTTTATTGCATGTGCTAAAGCATGATGGTTACCAATCACCATACCTAATTCTGTTTGCCCATATTGGTCATAAATATTGACATTCAAGTCATGATTAAACCAATGAATTACTTCAGGTGTTAAAGGTTCACCCGCACTGCTGACTGCACGTAAATGAGCTTTGATCGAAGTACTAAATTTTTCTTTAAAGCCAAAGAACATACGAAATGCTGTAGGTGAACCTGTAAGATTACTGATTTGGTATTTTTGAATAATTTCCAAAGCATGGTCGACACTAAATGCGCGTTCATCCATGATAATACTGTGTCCCAATCCCAATGGGCCAGCAATACCATAATATAGACCATATGCCCAACCTGGATCCGCAAGGTTCCAAAATGAATCTTCTTCACGTAAATCAACAGCGTGACGCATATATTCCTTAAAGGCCAAAATCGCTTTTAATGGCACTGGAACCGATTTTGCCAAACCTGTTGTTCCAGAGGTAAACATCATTAAAAAATCATCAGCAAAACTCAACATGACGGGTGTACATTCAGCTGATTGACCTGCTAGTTCTTGCCAAAAATCTGCATCTTTTGTTGCTGCAAAATCTTGTGGATGAACAGTCAGAATATGTGGAAGTTCAATCCCGTTTAGTTTGGGACGTTGTTCACTGTTGGTGATGATCAGTTGGGTATTGGCTGTTGCTACGCGATGCTCAATCGCTTTTGATTCAAAGGCGGTAAATAAGGGCTGATAAATTGCTCCGATACGCCAAGTTGCCAATATGGTGATCAATAGTTCTGGAGTCCGTGGTAATAAGCCAGCAATACAATCGCCTGTTTTTATGCCTAGCGATTGTAAATAATTGGCTAATTTTCCTGATGCTTGTGCCAGTTGTTCAAAGGTCCATTGTGAAGACTCACCGTTTTTGCCTTCCCAGCTCAAAGCCACTTTATTTAAACCGACAAAACGCTCACAGCACTCGATATAGGCATTGATTGACTGTGGGTTGCCAACCAGTTGCTCATTGATTAGTTTTTCATAATCGAATTCTTGATAGGCTTGTTCCAATGTTTTCATGGCAATATCCTTGTATTTTCAGCACAAATCATCTCGATGTGCAGTTCCATATTTTGCTTTCTAGCTTTTCTAAAAATGTTGAATCATTCAACATGTGTTCCTATGCGTATAGATAACCATGATTAGAAATCACGCACAATTTCCAAATACCTCAATTATATTGCGGTTTTTGAACATCTGCTTTTCCTGTCATGGTGTAAGGCTTTAAAATAAAAAAGACCAGTGCGAAGCTGGTCTTGAGATAGAGTTTTGATACGCTAATCTACAATTGAACTTACTGAATCACCGCTCTTGCGATAACTAAACGTTGAATATCGGAAGCGCCTTCATAAATCTGGCTGACTCGAACATCTCGATAGATTCGCTCTACTGGAAAATCAGCAACATAGCCATAACCACCATGAATTTGTATCGCATCTGAACAGACTTTTTCAGCAATTTCAGATGCAAATAACTTCGCCATCGATGCTTCTTTTAAACAAGCTAAACCTGCATCTTTTAAACTTGCGGCATGGTAAATCAACTGCCGTGCTGCTTCGATTTGAGTGGCCATATCGGCTAAGCGAAATGCCACAGCCTGATGTTGTACCAACTCCACTCCGAAAGCTTTACGCTGATTGGCATATTCAACCGCAGCATCCAACGCTGCTCTTGCCATTCCCACACATTGAGCGGCGATACCAATGCGACCTGACTCTAAATTCGACAAGGCGATTTTATAGCCTTCACCCTCATTTCCTAATATGTTCTCAGCAGGAATCCGACAATTCTCAAAAACAATTGTTGCAGTATCTGAGCAATGTTGTCCCATTTTGTCTTCAATCCGAGAAACGATATAACCTTCTGTATTGGTTGGAACGATAAAACAAGAAATACCTTTCTTTGCTGCGGATTTATCCGTAACTGCAAACACAATCGCCACTTGTGCGTGCTGTCCAGAAGTAATGAATTGTTTGGTTCCATTAATCACCCACGAATCGCCATCACGTTCTGCTTTACATAGCAAAGCACCTGCGTCTGAACCCGCCTGTGGTTCCGTTAAACAGAAACAGCCAAGCCATTGACCTGTTGCCAATGGCATTAAGTAGTCTTGTTTTTGTCGGTCTGTCCCATATTTTTGGATAATTCCACAAGGCAAAGAATTTTGTACGCTGACAATGGTTGAAATTGCACCATCTCCTGCAGCAATTTCTTCAATTGCCGTCACCAAGGAGATATAGTCCAAACCTGCGCCACCCCATTGATCAGACACAGTCATGCCTAATGCACCCAGTTCACCCAACTCTTTGAGTTCTTGCTGAGGAAATTTTGCAGTTTTATCACGTTCAGCAGCTGTGGGTTTAAGTTTATTCTGCGAATAATTTCGCATCATTTCCTGAACCATTTTTTGTTCATCATTGAGAATCATTTGAGCATCCCTCTCAGCACTTTTAAATTTTAAATCACTGCAATCATGATCAGCGACCAATCAAAATCTCGTTGTTTATATAAATTTAGGCTAAAGTCTGCCTAACATGATGGTTTAGATCATGTCAGGCAGTATTCAATTTTTTAAAAGTTTGCTATTGCTTACGTTAAAGCAAAGTTAGAAATAAGCAGACGGATTAGACCAGATTACTTTGGCTGCATACGGATTGCGCCGTCTAATCGAATTGTTTCACCATTTAAATAGCTATTTTCACAAATATGACCAACAAGCTGTGCAAACTCTTCAGGCTTCGCAAGGCGTTTAGGAAAAGGCACCATTTCACCCAACGCATCTTGAACATTTTGTGGTAATGATTTCAACATCGGGGTTTCCATAATCCCTGGTGCAATGGTCATCACACGGATGGCATGTTGCGCAAGTTCTCGCGCCAAAGGTAATGTCATTGCAACAACAGCACCTTTAGATGCAGCATAAGCGGATTGACCAATTTGGCCATCAAACGCAGCCACTGAAGCAGTGTTAATAATCACACCACGATCTTCTTCACCTGCTGGTAACGCATAACGAGAAATGACATCTGCGGCAAAACGCAGCATGTTAAATGTTCCTGCGACATTAATATTCAATACTTTTTGAAATGCGTCTAAAGCATGGATGCCATTTTTACCTAGTACTTTGGCAGATGGACCAATCCCTGCACAATTAATTAAGCCATTTAATTGAGCATAATCCTGCTCCACATTTTTAAAGAATTGTTCAACAGCAACTTCATCGGTCACATCAAGTTGAACAAATTTGGATTTTTCACCTAAGCGCTTCTGCATTTCTTCGCCAAGCTGGTGATTCATATCCACCATGATCACTTTCGCACCTTGACCAATCAAATGTGTGGCTGTCGCTGCACCTAATCCAGATGCACCACCAGTCACAACAAAAACTTTTCCTTCAATTTTCATTTTATTTTCCTAGTTCATTGTTTGAATTGAGCAGTTTAAATGATGAATTAAACCCACTTTCGACTTAAGATGCAGAGTAAACATAGTCAAGCTTGAGTACAATTTCCAAAAGTTGCATCCTGTATGATGTATTTGGACAATTTAAACATCTTTTTGGAAAACTTTAGTCACAAAACACGTCTCACAAGATAATGGAATACACTGTGAACAATCAACAATTCAGTGAAAGCAAAGGCACAATTTCAATTGCACTGGTACATGAGGCGCTGAGCAGTGCCCAAGACAAGGGGTATGATATACAGCAGATTTTGCATGATGCAGAGATACCGCTGGAAATATTTCATGCAACCAAATCACGTATTGCTGTTTCAGCTTATGCAAAACTTTGGACTAAAATAGCAGACCATATGAATGATGAGTTCTTTGGCATGGACTCGCATCAGATGCGACGCGGTTGTTATAAATTATTGTCTAAAATGGTCATGCAAGCGGATACCCTACAGACAGCGATTGAACAAATTTTGCAATATTTTAATTTTGTCTTGGATGACTTCACCAGCAAACTGATTATTGATGAAAATTATGCATACATTGTCATTACAGATAAATTACAAACTAAGCGTATGTTCTGCTATGCCACTTATATTATGTTGATTCACAGTTTGATCTGTTGGTTAGTAGATCAAAGAATTTTACTCAATCAATTACAATTAAAATGCACGCCTCCTGAAGATGACAGCGATTATCGCGTTCGATTCTGTGAAAATATTACTTACCAAGCAGATGAGAATTATCTGCAATTCGATGCAAACTACTTAAACATTCAAATCAAACGCGATCAAAAGTCTTGGTATGGTTTTATTAAAAATACCCCTGAAAATCTACTATTAAGATTTAAGAATCCTTTGGCTTTAAGTTCAATGATTCGTAAGCAATTACTTTCTATTGCTCCTGCTGAATGGTTAGAACTCGGTGAACTATCAGCACAGCTCAATATTTCAGAAGCCACTATACAACGCCGTTTAAAAAATGAAGGCAGCAGTTACCAACAACTCAAAAATGATATACGGCGAGATATGGCGATTGAACTGCTTGGTAAAACCTCACATACCTTACAAGACATCAGTGAGCTGTTGAACTTTCAGGATGCCAGTGCATTTCATCGCGCATTTAAAAAGTGGACTGGGGTAAGTCCAGGTGCTTATAGAGAACCCAAACAACCTTGATAACATCGTTAAACAAAATCTCAGTCTTTAGGGAAATTTATTTAAAATCAAAATTATAATAAAAAACATATCAATATAAATGCAAGCTCGATATTTACAGCTTATCTGAATAAGGTTGCAAATCAATCAATAATGGTATATTTATTACCCAATTTAAAGCAGGTTTTCTGCTTATTCCCTGTGGTACCCTCCTCCCCTTTAATCACTTTTAGGTCACTAACATGATTAAGATGATTGATGTACTAGAGCAAAATCTAGTTCAAAACTTTATCCATTCCCTTTCTGCTCAAACTGAACATTTAGATGAGCTTATCGAAGGTATTTTAAAAGCTTCAGATCATGACTTTGAACATGCCATGAATGATTTTTTCAAAACCAATGATGCTGCAGAAGTCGCACAAGCGCTTGATATTCACCAAGAGCGATTAGATGCAATTCAATCAGGCTTAGCAATGAAAAAAGAAAACATTGCTGATACTGCAAAAATTGTTGCGCTTTGTCTGGCACTTGAAACCAATGCATTAGACCAAGTTGAAATTGCAGACAGTCTGGAAGATTATCCAGTTTAATTTGCCCAATCCAAAAATGCCTCTGTATAGAGGCATTTTTTTATGTCTAATGACTAAAATTTAATTAGAATATTTTTTTATAACTCATTTCAATAATCATCTATTCAACAAGCAAATATGCATACTTTAAAAACATAAATCAATTCAAACAGTTAAAATAATATTTTTTTACATTTCATATTTTAAGAAGTGAATATCTGTTTTTCTTTTTTGTACTTTCACCCTAAAAAATATACATATCTAGCTCTGTGTTTCTCTTTGAATTTTATGGGGTATGTATGAACGTTTTTAGCAAAAAAATGACGCGCTTAGTTTCCACCTTAGCCTTAAGCTTAACCGCAATGTCTTCTTTTGCAGCCATCCCAACAACATTGAAATTAGACTATGCCTATTACGCCCCAACAAGTTTAGTGGTTAAAGAACAAAAGCTGTTAGAAAAAGCCTTACCCAAAACAGAGGTCAAATGGGTGTTTAGCCAAGGCAGTAACCGTTCACTTGAATATTTAAACAGTGGCAGTATCGATTTCGCCTCTACCGCGGGTTTAGCAGCAGTATTAAGTCGTGCCAATGGCAGTCCGATTAAAACGGTTTATATCCAAAGCCAGCCAGAATGGACTGCATTAGTCGTTGCTAAAAACTCAGCAATCAAATCCTTAAAAGACCTCAAAGGGAAAAAAATTGCTGCAACCAAAGGTACAGATCCATTCTTATTTACGCTTCAAGCACTTGAAACCGTCGGCTTAAATAAACGCGATGTGCAATTGGTACATCTACAACATCCAGATGGGAAAACAGCTTTAGAACGTGGTCAGGTAGATGCTTGGGCTGGTCTTGATCCACTGATGGCATCTGCACAATTACAATCAGGTGCAAAACTGCTCTATCGCAATATCGCTTTTAATAGTTACAGCGTGTTAAGTGTAAAAGATCAATTTAGTACCCAAAGCCCAGAAGCAGTTGAGGCTGTAATTAAAGCTTATGAACAAGCACGTAAATGGGCAAAAGCCAATCCTGATAAACTTGCACAATTATTAGCACGTGAAGCAAAATTGCCACTTGAAGTGGCGAAGTTGCAATTGAGTCGAACTAATCTAGATCAAAACATTCCAACCGCGAAACAGCTTAATGCGCTAAAGAAAGCAGGCACTATTTTGACTGAAGAGGAACTGGTTCGAAAAGGCACTAATGTAAATCAAGTTGTAGATCAACTATTTGACAGCAAATATGCACAAAAGGTCATTGGCAAGGTTGCTGAGAAGTAATGACAAAGTCTACACATACCCAATCGACGCAAAGCGAATCAAATGTACGTATAGCGCAGGCGAGTTTAAACAAACCTGCCTTTAAGGCCAATGTTTTAAAATGGGTAAAAGGAATTATACTTCCGTTGCTGCTCATTTTATTATGCGAGTATTTAGTTCGTTTTGGATGGATTGAGTCTTATCTGCTCCCTGCCCCAAGTAGCTTAGTTGACTCATTCAAGCAGCTTGCCGCAGGTGATTTATTGAACCATATCTATACCAGTACTTGGCGTGTTTTTTTAGGTTTTTTTATTGGTAGCCTATTGGGGCTCATTTTTGCAATTGCAGTGGGTTTAAACAAACACATTGAAGAATTTTTAGAACCTACATTTTCAGCGATCAAATCTATTCCAAGTCTTGCTTGGATTCCGTTATTGCTTTTGTGGTTAGGCATTGATGAAGCCTCAAAAATTACCTTAATCGCGATTGGTGCATTCTTTCCCACCTATACCAATAGCGTATCTGCCATACATGGTGTTGATTCAAAGTTGTTAGAAGTGGCAAAAGTATACCGTCTGACCTATCTACAAAGTATCTTTCAAATTGTTCTGCCTGCTGCATCTCCTGGAATTCTCGTTGGACTCAGAAACAGTTTAAGCCTAGCGTGGATGTTTATGATTGCAGCAGAACTGATTGCAGCGACACAAGGTATCGGTTATCTGCTCAGTGATGGTCGAGAAACCTCACGGCCCGATATTGTGATTATTGCGATTATCTTACTGGCTGTCCTCGGCAAACTCACAGACAGTCTAATGAAATTGATTGAAAACTGGTTTTTACGTTGGAGAACATAAACCGTTCAAAATACGGCTTTTAATCAGCCGTATTTTTTAAATTGCTTATTTGCAACTTGCATTTCTGCTTTTCTCTATGAAACACTGTCGCAGTAATAGTTAGGTAGACAGTATGATCATTCGTGATAAAAGTAACAGCTTCGCACTACTCTTTGCTTGGCACGGCACCATTCTTCCCAAAGTCTTACCCGCATTAACTTTTGTTGTGCTGATCTCGACAGTTCTGGTTTACCTATCATCACATCACTATTTTACAATTCCTGCTGTACCTGCAATTGGGTTTACCGTGTTCGGGATTATCCTTTCTATCTTCTTAAGCTTTAGAAATACTGCATGTTATGATCGTTGGTGGGAGGGTCGTAAACTCTGGGGTGCCTTGATTGCAACCTCACGCCATCTTTCTCGTGACACACATGTTTTACAAGAAAACCAGCGTAAAGTTTTAATGTATCGTGTGATGCTATTTACCCGTTTATTAAGAAATCGTTTACGCAATCAAAATCAGTCCATTGAATTTTATAAAAATAAAGTTGATTTAGATGAATTAAGCTTTAGCCAACTGGCAAACCACATTAATGCTGCACAATTTGTTTTAGAGGAAATCCAAAAATCTTTAGTGCAATCACTTAAATCAGGTGAAATTTCTGACATTATCTATCAAGGTTTAAATCATCATATTGTTGCTATGGGTAATATTCAGGCTGGCTGTGATCGCATTCTAACCACCCCATTGCCTTATTCTTATTCAGTCTTATTACATCGCACAGTATATTGCTTTTGTTTAATTTTGCCGTTTAGTTTAGAAGCAAGTTTAGGGATTTGGACACCCGTCATCGTCAGTTTAATTGCTTATTTATTTTTGGGACTAGATGCTTTGAGTGCTCAGCTTGAAGAACCATTTGGCCTACAAGAAAATGATTTACCTTTAGATTCAATTACTCGTTTAATTGAAAGAGAAATGCACAGCTCTTTGGGTGAAAAACTCTTAGAGCCGATTCAATTGGTGAAAAGTAATTTGACTTAGCTGGTTTTTCTAAAGGCTATATTTCCCCCCTTAGCTTTAAAATACAGCGAATTCTTTTAATACTTTTTATTCGCCAATAAAAAAGACTTTGTTGGATAAGCAACCACCGCCATCCAACAAAGTCTTTTTAGATATAGCAATGCAAAACTAATTTGGCCACTGACCTAGTGTGACACGATCATTACCGCCATAGTCTTTCACGGTTCTGACTTGTTTAAAACCAGCACCTTTAAAAATGTTTTGTACCGCTTCAGCTTGATCATAACCATGCTCAAGTACGATCCAACCTTGAGTCGCCAACCATTTTTTACCTTGCTGAATAATATGTTCAATATCCGCTAAACCATGCTGCTCAGCAACTAAAGCTCGTTCAGGCTCAGAAGCAAGATGCGGCATATGCTCATCATCAGCATCAATATAAGGTGGATTAGAAACTATCACATCAAAAAATTGACGATTCAAAGCTTTAAACCAACTTCCTAGAAAAAACTTCACCTGCCCTAAGTCATGCTTTTCAGCATTATGTAAAGCAACTTCTAAAGTCGGCTCATAAATATCTGTGGCAATAATAGACCAATTTGGACGCTCACTTGCCAGCGATAATGCGATCGCACCTGTACCCGTACCTAAATCAACCATACGAGTATCTTCAGGCAAATCAAGATTTAAAACCGTTTCAACCAATACCTCAGTATCTGGACGAGGGACTAAAGTGTCTCTGGTAACGGTTAAATCCAAAGTCCAAAATGGTTGTGAGCCAGTTACATAAGCCAAGGGTTCACCCGCAGCAATCCGCGCTAGACCCTCAACATATTGCTGTTCTTGCTCAGCAGTTAATTCTTGCGTAGATTTAAGTGACAAATCAAAAGCATCGATTTTTAAAATATGCTCAAGTAACCAAGCATTTTCTTGACGCTCATAACTTTCAGCTTCTCCACGTAAGGCCAAAGCCTGTGCAATATTCATTAACCACCATTTTGTTGTGCAAGCATCGCTAACTGATCTGCTTGATATTCGCGATGTAAGCTGTCAAGTAGCTCAGTCAAATCACCTTCCATTACTGCATCTAACTTATATAAAGTTAAATTAATACGGTGATCTGTCATACGACCTTGTGGATAGTTATATGTGCGGATACGTTCCGAACGATCGCCTGAACCTACCAAATCACGGCGCATTTCAGATGTTGCTGCATCGGCTGCAGCACGTTTCGCATTCTCTAAACGTGAAGCCAGTAACGCCATCGCTTTTGCTTTGTTTTTATGCTGTGAACGTTCATCCTGACATTCCACAACAGTACCTGTTGGAAGATGGGTAATACGTACAGCAGAATCAGTTTTGTTAATGTGCTGACCACCCGCACCAGAAGCACGGTAAGTATCAATACGTAGATCCGCAGCATTAATCTCTACTGTGGTGTCTACATCAACTTCTGGAAGAATTGCCACAGTACATGCCGAAGTATGTACACGACCTTGTGACTCAGTGGCTGGAACACGTTGTACACGATGCGCCCCGCTTTCAAACTTCAAGCGACCGTAAACACCTTCACCATTCACTAGACAGATAATCTCTTTATATCCGCCATGCTCACCTTCATTTTCAGATAAGATCTCAATACGCCAGTTTTGAGTTTCAGCGTATTTACTATACATACGGAATAAGTCACCTGAGAAAATCGCAGCTTCATCGCCACCGGTACCAGCTCGGATTTCCAAATATGCCGAGTTGGCATCATTTGGGTCTTTAGGAATCATGAGAATATTCAACTCAGCTTCAAGTTGTTCAATTAAAGCTTTGTTCTCTTTGATTTCCTCAACAGCCATATCCTTAAAATCTGGATCTGTTAACATTGCTTCTGCTGTTTCAATATCTTCTTCAGCTTGCTTGTACTTTTTCCAAACATCGGTAATTTCTGATAAATCATTATGCTCACGCGACAAATTACGAAAACGCTTATTGTCTGAAATGACTTCAACATCTGCCAATAATGCTTCTAACTCTTCATGTCGATCACAAAGTTGGTCTAATCGTAAACGTAACGATTCTTTCATTTTAAATACATTCTCAAGCTAAGCCTTACCAAAAAACATTGAGCTTTATAACAGCCCATTTAAAATTGGTAAGAAAATTCTAAAATTGTGCCTAGTTTACCGATTCTGCCATTTAAATGACACATTTATATAAGCGCCATCAAGATAAGCTGTAGAATTTATAGCAAGATGATCCGCATGATTTTTGATTAGATGCTTTTATTCTCCATTATTCATGCTATTTGTTGACTAATATGGGTGTTTTAAAATCACTTTTAATAGAAAACATACATTCAGATACCAAACGCTATCAATTTTCAGATCCCTCTCCACATTTTTTGGAAAAATTTTTGTTACATTTGCCACATCGAATAGAGATAGAACTGTCCAGATAAGGACATGGAGCAACACATGAAATTTAATACGATCATATTTAGTACTGTATTGGCAGTAACTTCAATATTTACAGTAAGTGCTCATGCTGATAACTCAACACGTATTGCAGCAACTTCTGCTCTAGGTAGTGTCGTTGGTACTGCTGTAGGTAAACAAATCGGTGGTAACACGGGCGCAATGATTGGTTCAGCAGTAGGCGGTGCAGGTGGTGCTGCAGCATCAACCAATAGAAAAGACCGTACTGCGGCTGCAATCGGTGGTGGTTTAGGTGGTGTTGGTGGCTATACCGTAGGTAAAAATATGGGTGGTACCACAGGCGGTTATATTGGTGCTGCTGCAGGTGCGGCGGGTGGTTCGGTTCTCGGTAAAAAAGTTTCTCAAGACCGCCATGCAGATCAACGTAAGTACAATAAAAAGTACTACAAAAAACACCGTCGTCATCACTAATTGATCCTTGAACGATATCAAGCACCTTCGGGTGCTTTTTTATTTTTCACATTACTCTTCTCCTTTTTATTCAAATTTTTTTTCAAAAAAAATCACCTGCATGTTAAAAAAATGAGAAGTATATCTTTGTATAAATCCAAGTTTAAGCAAAAGTTGATGTGCAGCAGCATTATTTAATTCAGAAAACGCGATGACCGATTGAAAACCTCTAGCTTGAATATCTTCACATAATTTGATTGCAGCTTCGTTTATATAGCCCTTTCGCCTTTCTTGTTTTAGCAAACGAAATCCTAATTCAACGGTTTGATTACCATTCAATACGCATTTTTCAAAACCACAATATCCAATAATTTGCTGAGTTGCTTTTAAGTAAATCGCCATTTTTGCATAGCCATATTCCTTATAATGTTTCTCAATCTCCCAAAATCGCCCTATGGCAGACTCAGTCGTTAAAACCCCATTGGGAGAAAAAGCCATAAAATCTTCATCCTGAAATAAAGCAGAGATTTCCAATAAATCTTTTTCTATAAATGGTTTTAAAATTAAGCGTTCAGTTTCTATCATTTGTCTTTAGCCCGAGCGATTCTTCATATTTATTCACATATCAATATCACGTTTCTTTATAGTCAAACCCCCTAATTATTTATACAAATGATTTTCATCCAGTCATTGATCATCAATGAAGCTAATGTTTTTTGTATGAAATCGAGAAGTTTTGGCTATGAATAAGTTTTTGTATTTGTGAATCCTAGATGGTTAACCTACTGTGGGGCGACATCGATGTCGCCATGTTGGGTGGAGGTATTTAAATTTTGAATGTAAGGTGTGGCATTGCAAGCTTTTTATCATTAAACAATTTATTTTTCCATACAATTGATTTAATTAAAAATGCTAATTAAGAGAAATTATATTCTTGTATATAAGTTTTTTAGCAGGTTGACTATATGTTCTAGCTATATATTGGTAGAGCTGCATCTCAACAGATATTTTAATATTAAAATATCATCATGATTGTTACGACAACAATATTGCCCTCATAAGCTCAATACAAACTAATCATGAATAAATTAATCAGCCAAATATACAATCCACACACAAAACACAGAAATTGCTTACATTCAAATCCATAATTATTGCTAAATGTTTCGTTATTCTAGCCTCAAGTTAAAGAATTCGAAGAAGCTTCGATCAGGAGTTTAAAATGAAATTACAAGCAATCCTTGGTGCAACTGTAATTGCAGCAACAATGATGACGACTGCACATGCAGGCAACTCAACCAATACAGCATTAACATCTGCTCTTGGTGGTGTGGTAGGTGCTGCGATTGGCCAACAAATGGGTGGTTCAACAGGCGCTATGATTGGTTCTGCAATCGGTGGTGGTGTTGGCGCAGGCGCTTCATCGAATAAACGTGACCGTAATGGTGCGATCATTGGCGGTGCTTTAGGTAGTGCTGGTGGTTATACCGTAGGTCGTAATGTTACGGGTACTTCAACTGGTGGCTATATTGGCGCAGGTCTTGGTGCTGCAGGTGGTTCGGCATTAGGTCAAAAAGTCAGTAACGACCGTCGTTATGACGACCGCTATGACAACCGTTATGGACGTTATAATGATCGATATGATCGTGGCGGTTACCGTAATGTTGATTATCGCTACAATGACCGTGGCTATCGTAAAGACAATGGCAATCATTATGGTCACTACAAAAACAAGAATCATTGGAATAACTGGAAAAATTAATTTCAGTCCAAAATTAATATCCAATCATTTAAATCAAGCACCTTCGGGTGCTTAATTTGTTTTTGGACAATAAAATCAACATCAAAACCACCAAATATCGACACTTTTCGATATACATTTGCACACTTATATCGTATTATTTCGATATATATTATTTTCGAGTTTAAAAATGTCGTCTTTAACAGATACCGCATTAAAGAATACGAAGTTCTCTATCCTAGAACTCGCACCTGTTCGAGAAGATCAAACAGTTGAGTTTTCACTTAAGCACGCATTGCAACTTGCTCAGCATGCTGAACTGTTGGGCTTTGATCGCCTTTGGTTAGCTGAACATCATAATATGGACGGTATCGCCAGCTCCGCAACTGCTGTATTGCTGGGTTACATCTTAGCCAATACAAAAAATATTAAAGTGGGCTCGGGAGGGATTATGTTACCCAACCATGCACCTTTAGTGGTTGCTGAACAGTTTGGTACCTTGGCAACCCTCTATCCTAATCGTATTGAACTCGGCTTAGGTCGTGCGCCCGGAACAGATCCAACCACCATGCGTGCATTAAGACGTGGTCGTCAAGAAACAGAAGAGCAATTTCCACAAGATGTTTTAGAAATTTTAAGCTATTTCGCCGACGCAGTGCCTCAGCAAAGAATTAAAGCAACACCTGGGCAAGGTACGCATGTGCCTGTATGGCTTTTAGGATCGAGCCTTTTTAGCGCACAACTGGCGGCTAAATTAGGACTTCCTTATTCATTTGCCTCACATTTTGCACCGAGAATGTTAGGTCAAGCCATTCAGCTCTATCGTGACAATTTTGAACCATCCGACTATTTAGACAAACCATTTGTATCTATGGGGGTTCCTACTGTGGTCGCCGAAACCGATGAGGAAGCGGAGTATCTAGCCACAAGTGTGTATCAACGTATTCTTGCATTACTGACAGGACAAAGTTTAAAACTAAAACCACCTGTAGCAACAATGGAAGGCCGATGGTCTGCATCAGAGAAAATGTCAGTACAAAATTTCTTAGGTATGGCGCAAATTGGCTCACCAGACACTGTGAAGAACGGTTTAAAGCAACTTTTAGAAAAATATCAAGTAGATGAATTTATTTTCACTTGCGATATTTATGATACACAGAAGCGCCTAGACAACTTTAGTTTATTGATGGATTTAAAAAAATAATACAAATTAATCATGTTTTCCTCTTTACCAAAATGAAATGACAAATTTCATTTTGGCTTTTTTTGATTTAACTGTCTTATAACCTAGGTATCTAATTGATTTAAAATACTATTTATTACTTTCTACACTTAAACACTATTTGAATTAGCTCTCATAAATTGAAAAGATTTGCCATCTCATTTCAAATCAGCATAATAGAACATATAAAAATCAGTAAAATAGTAATAAGGAACAACAATGAACCAATATATCAATAAGCCCACCCCTGCTTTTATTGCAGTCAGTTGGGTGGCTTTGCTTGCTGGTGCGGCTGCCTACTGTGTCGGTTTATTCAATGCACAAATTCTATTAAACGAAAAAGGCTATTATTTAATCCTGATCCTATATGGTCTATTTTCTGCTGTTTCACTACAAAAAGTTGTTCGGGATAAACTTGAAGGGCAGCCAGTCACAGCAATTTATTATGGACTGTGCTGGGCTTCAGTGGTGATCTGTATCGTTCTGCTCGCATTAGGTTTATGGAATGCGACCATGGCACTCAGTGAGAAAGGTTTTTATATCATGGCTTTTTTACTTAGCCTCTTCGGTGCTGTTGCTGTACAAAAGAATATTCGAGACTTGGAATATCTCAGAACGAATTCACAGTCTGAATTGCCTCAGCCCCACGCTGTTCAACAAGTTGAAGTTAAAGAACTTGAAACACCAGAAGATAAATTTTAATTGTTAAACAATCTATTGCTCAAAATGATAAGACTTGTCCTTTTATGACAAGTCTTTCTTTTTATCTCAATCACTTAGCTAAATTTTCACATTCAAAATCAAACCATTACTGGGTTGATATTTTTCATCATTCCACAATGAATATCTTTGCCAATTAATTCACAGAAATATTAAATAAAATGCAATGAAATCCTTATTTTTGATAGATTTGCTATGGCCTCAATTGACTTAGAAAAAATGTTAGATAAAGTCAAAAATACACAATGGACTTTATCCGATATTGATTGGGATGCACCAGGTCGAGAGCTGGTTACAGCTGAACAATGGCCAAAACTTAAAGACTTTATGGCAGATCTGATGTGGATTGAGCATGTAGGTGCCCGTGCATTTTCGGCAATGTCAAAAAAAGCGCCAACAGCAACTTTACGGGAGATGTACGCCATCTTCCATGCCGAAGAACAACGCCATGCCAATGCAGAAATGGCGCTCATGAAACGTTGGGGAATGTTAGATGGTGATATCCCTAAACCAAATAAAAATTTACGCTTAATTATTGAATGGCTAGATACCTATGCCGATGAAATGCCTTTTTATATTTTAGGTGCAGTGATTCCCATGCTTGAAGTGGCTTTGGATGGCGCTTTATGTACCTTTTTATTGGATACTGTAGATGATCCTGTTTGCCACCAAGCCTTTGAACTGATTAATGGTGATGAGGCACGGCATTTAGGTGTGGGTTTTAGTGTAATGGAAGCACAAGGGATCAATAAAAGCGTTATTGAGCTTGCCCAAATGGCTGCACGAGTAATCGACCCACGTTTGATGCTGGGTATTTTAGCCTACCTACCATTGATTAATAAAATGCGTGACAACGTCATTAAGCTCGGGCTTCCTGAAGAAAAATTATATGCAGCAATGAATAAATTTTCGAAAATTGGCGGAAGAACAGCGGAAGGACGCCGTAACCCATGGTTCCAAATCATTCAATTTCATGGCAAAAATGTAGTAGATCGCAATAAAAAATGGTTCCATATCCCGATTGATGCCATGGTTAGCGTGACTGACAAGATTCCTGAAAAGTCTTTACCTAAAGTCCCAAGTTGGATATATCAATTAACGTCAGAACCCACTGCGACCAATTAGTATAAAAAGGAAATAATATGCTCGATAGGAAAAAGAGTCAAAATGAAGGTTTTTTTCAAAATCAGCCGGAATTTTTTAAGCATTATAAAGGTAAAATTATTACATCTACTGAGATTAAACTCACCGATTTTAGCGGTTTAAACGTGGCAATTATTGGTGCAAATCAACTTACAGTCACCCATCTTGGCCACGTTTTAAACAGTGCTGAATTTGTAAAAGTGTTTCAAATCACACCCGCTTTTATTTTACCGCAAACTGAAAAAGGGGTTCAAAAGTTAATTTCGCACCCTTTGATTATCAAAAATCGTCGTTTGTTTAATCATCGTGTTAAATCAATGTTGGCGATTCGTTATCTAGAGTCGCAAGTTCAGGAACAATGGTTAAAACGTCAGTTGATGCCAAACTCTGCGTTAAAGAGTAAAGTATTTTTAAAATCAGATACCTACTATACAGCGTTACAACGTAAAAACTGTAAATTAATCACTTGGCCAGTCGTTAAAATTACTGAAAATGCAGTACAAAGTATGGAAGGAATTGAACATTTAGTGGATGTGATTATTACCACTTACGAATAATAGCTTGAAAAGGTTTGAATAAAAGAGGCCTTTACGCCTCTTTTATTTAATTATTTGACCACACCACTGTAACGATAACCCTGTGGAGCTTTTTGATAACGTAAATAGTTATTGGTCAATTTTCCTGAAGCATTCACCACCAATATATCGATATTTTTTAAGTCTTTTGAGATACGGATAAAATCTTCAGCAGAACGCTCCCATTCCTGACAATCATTTTCAACACCAATTGAATCAAGTTTTTGAGTCTTGGTTTCAAAAATGGGGTGCGCGACAAATTTGCCGTTGTTCAATACAAAGGAGTGAATGCGATAGCCCCTTGAACAAGTACTATTAATAAATAGACTGGTGACTAAATAAACGTCCTGATTTTTAATTTTGACTTGCGCAATTTTATCAATAAATCCCACTTGCGCTAACTCTTGGGACGCCAATCCACTGCTTCGCTTCACCTGAATTAAACTATATGGCTCTCTCATCGTTCCCCCAGCAGAAACGTCCATTGTATAAAATTTGATTTTTCGATCAGGGCTATAATGGATATCCAGCATATTTTTTTCAGTGAGTTTTGCAAACGAATATGCAAAACTCAATGAATCATTTTTAATTTTATTTTCAATTTCGCTGGAAATTTTTTCATTGTACTGATCACATTCAGCACGTCCTGAACAGGTTTTTTGATAATATTTTTCAACCAACCCATTTTCAAATTTGCTCAATGATTCAGCATTGCTTTGTTGTGCAAATATACTTTGTCCACTTACAAGTATGAAAAATGAACTCACTTTTAATATCTTATTCATATAACAAATCACACTATAAAAAATAATAAACATAAAAGAAAAAGAGCCAAATCTTGATTCAGCTCAATACTGCTGTTACACCACAACACACGTCAAAAAATATAATGATGGATTATCCAATACGACGTTTTAAACCTGTCATTTGTAAAACGCGTGTTGAAATTTCTTCAATCGACATCTCTGAAACATTTAAATATTTAATCCCTTCAGAAATATAGATCCCTTCAACAGCACGCAGCTCCATCTGACACTGTGAAAAGCTCGCATAGCGACTATTGGCTTTACGTTCAGAACGAATGGCAACGAGACGTTCAGCATCAATCATCAAACCAAATAGTTTATTTTTATGTTCTTTCAGTACCGCAGGTAAACGGTTATCGTCTAAATCTTCTTCGGTCAATGGGTAGTTTGCAACTCGAATACCAAACTGCAAAGATAAATAAATTGAAGTTGGAGTTTTACCAGAACGCGATACGCCGATCAGGATTAAATCTGCTTTGTCATAATGGCGGGTACGTGCCCCATCATCGTTATCCAAAGCAAAATGAACAGCATCAATACGTGCTTTATACGACTCAGAATCCGTCACAGCATGGGTTTGTCCGACTAAAGTTGTAGGCGGTGTACCTAAAACGTCCGACAACTTACTAATAAGCCCTTCAAAAACATCAAGATTTACGGCATTTGCAGTGTTAATAATGTCACGAACATAAGGGTCAACCAAAGTATCGAATACCAAAGGTTGTTGACCATCTTTATCCGCCCTTTTATTGATTTCTTCGACTACATTCATTGCAGCTTCTTCAGAGGTAATATAGGGAATAATATGGATATCAAACTTTACATGAGGAAATTGCGCTAATAATGAATGCCCAAGGGTTTCAGCCGTAATCGCTGTACCATCAGAAATAAAAAATACGCTCCGCTTTATTTGGTTACTTTCTGACATTAAAAATCTCCTCAAACATTTGTCTTAGCGATGTATAATCTTTATAGTAAGCCCATCTTACATGACTATCACTTAGTTGAATCAAAATGCTAAGTTTTTTGTTATAATTTCATGCCAAGATAGTGATTAATACTGCATAAGTGGAGTAACAACTTTGGAAGCACGCGTAATCGGTCTGGAAAAACTAGGTAAACACGACGTTGAGATCGTGGGTGGTAAAAACTCTTCACTTGGGGAAATGATCAGTCATTTAGCAAATGCTGGTGTATCGGTTCCAGGTGGATTTGCAACGACTGCTGATGCATATCGCGAATTCCTAGAGCAAAGTGGCCTAAATGCTAAAATCAATGCAGAACTTGCAGCATTAAATGTTGATGATGTAATCGCACTGGCAGAAACTGGTGCAAAAATCCGTCAATGGATTGTAGAAACTCCACTTACTACAGGTCTAGAGACTGAAGTTCGCGAAGCATTTGCTGCCCTTTCTAACGGTAATCCTGACATCGCTGTTGCGGTACGTTCTTCTGCAACTGCTGAAGACTTACCAGATGCTTCATTTGCGGGTCAACAAGAAACTTTCTTAAACATTCGTGGGATCGACAACGTTCTTATCGCAATTAAAGAAGTTTTTGCTTCACTTTATAATGACCGTGCCATTGCTTACCGTGTACACCAAAATTTTGCACATGATATTGTTGCGCTTTCTGCTGGTATTCAGCGTATGGTTCGCTCTGAAACGGGTGCTGCAGGTGTAATGTTTACACTTGATACAGAGTCTGGTTTCCGTGAAGCAGTATTTATTACTGCTTCTTACGGTTTAGGGGAAATGGTTGTACAAGGTGCAGTAAACCCTGACGAATTCTATGTTTCTAAGCCACTTCTAAGAAATGGCAAACATGCCGTTATTCGCCGTAATCTTGGTTCTAAACACCAAAAAATGATTTATGGTGAAGAAGGTGCTGCGGGTAAATCTGTTGTGGTTGTTGATGTTGAAAAAACAGATCGTCAACAATTTGCTTTAAATGATTTAGAGCTTCAAGAACTTGCTAAACAAGCCCTGATCATTGAAGAACATTATCAAGCACCGATGGATATCGAATGGGCAAAAGACGGTGATGATGGTCAAATCTATATCGTTCAAGCACGCCCTGAAACAGTAAAAAGCCGTGAGAATGTCGGCACAATGGAACGTTACCTCCTTAAACAAAAAGGTACAGTTCTTTGTGAAGGTCGTTCAATTGGTCAACGTATTGGTTCTGGTAAAGTTCGTATCGTTACCTCAATTAAAGAAATGGACAAAGTACAAGAAGGTGATGTTCTTGTATCTGACATGACTGACCCAGATTGGGAACCAGTGATGAAACGTGCGGCTGCAATTGTAACTAACCGTGGTGGTCGTACTTGTCATGCGGCAATTATTGCCCGTGAACTTGGTGTTCCTGCCATCGTAGGTTGTGGTAATGCAACAGAAGTGCTTGTTGATGGTCAAGAAGTCACTGTTTCTTGTGCTGAAGGTGATACAGGCTTTATTTATGAAGGTGCGCTAGATTTCGAAATTCAACGTAACTCGATCGAATCTATGCCTAAACTTCCGTTCAAAATTATGATGAACGTAGGTAACCCTGACCGTGCATTTGACTTTGCTCAAATTCCAAACGAAGGGATTGGTCTTGCACGTTTAGAATTCATCATCAACCGTATGATTGGTGTGCATCCAAAAGCTTTGTTAAACATTGACAGCCTACCACGCGAAACACGTGCGGCAGTTCTGGCACGTACCGCAGGTTATGCATCACCGATTGAATTCTATGTTGAAAAATTGGTTGAAGGTATTTCCACCCTTGCAGCTGCATTTGCTGACAAACCAGTAATTGTTCGTATGTCTGACTTTAAGTCGAATGAATATGCGAACTTGATTGGTGGTAAGCTTTACGAGCCTGAAGAAGAAAACCCAATGCTTGGTTTTCGTGGTGCGAGCCGTTATGTATCTGATAACTTCCGTGACTGCTTTGAACTCGAATGCCGTGCATTGAAAAAAGCACGTGATGAAATGGGTTTAACCAATATTCAAATCATGATTCCTTTTGTACGTACAGTATCTGAAGCGAAACGTGTTATTGAGTTATTAGCTCAGAACGGTCTTAGACGTGGTGAAAACGGTCTTAAAGTGATCATGATGTGCGAGTTACCTACAAACGCATTACTTGCTGAACAATTCCTTGAACACTTCGATGGTTTCTCTATCGGTTCAAATGACTTAACTCAGCTAACACTTGGTTTAGACCGTGACTCTGGTATCGTTTCTCACTTGTTTGACGAACGTGATCCAGCAGTAAAAGCATTACTTTCTATGGCAATTCATGCTTGCCGTAAAGCGGGTAAATATGTAGGTATCTGTGGTCAAGGTCCTTCTGATCACCCTGATCTTGCAAAATGGTTAATGGAACAAGGTATTGAATCTGTTTCATTAAACCCAGACTCAGTTTTAGATACTTGGTTCTTCCTTGCTGAAGAAAAGATTAAACAATCTTAATCAAAGCTGCTTAAAAAGACCCTCTAGCAGGGTCTTTTTTATGTATATTTTTTAAACTTTGATTTTAATATTCTATGAAATATCAGATTTAAGATTGGTAGTTTTTAACGTAGATGCAAATATTCGATATATCGTTGGTGTATTCAGTTTTCACATCTGTGTTTGAATGTTAAACCAAGTTTCAGGGCCACTCCTCTGCTGCTAAATAGGTTAATTTTTCTTGATATTTTAAGATTTCGTGTAAATTTAATGTTAATACATTCAAAAATCTAGTATACATAGTGGTTTAAAAAAGTAGGTGAACAAAGTTGCGGTTATGTTCATTTTCATCTACCAATTTTGTACTTTTAGATTTATTTTGAGAATTGAGTTTTATGCAAATTTACTTGGCGAGAAATAACCAACAAGCTGGTCCGTATTCAATTGAACAACTGAATCAAATGCTTGCAAGCCAGCAAGTACTTTTAACAGATTTAGCTTGGCATCAAGGATTAACGGAATGGAAAGCGCTTGGTGAACTTACACAAGGTAAACTTGTTTATGAGCCTATTGGTTATGTCACACCAACGTCATCAAACAACGAACAAATTGATCGTCAACAAAATCCTGCTATCACCAATATAAAAATTGAAAAAAGTACAAAAAAAATCATTAAAGCGGCACCTGTAGGCAAACGAATCTCAGCCAAACTTATCGATTTCGCCCTTTTGTTTTTACCCCAATTCATCGCTATTGCTTATTTTATGCCTGAAGATGCAATCAAAGTTGCTTCAGATGGTTTTTCAGTAGACAACCAAGTTAAAATTGCTGAAATGATCAGTCAAAGTATGCCAGCCTATCTGAATATTGCTCTGATGGTCTTTGTACTTATTCTCTTGATCACTCAATGCTTTATGATTACTAAATTTGGGCAATCTATTGGTAAAAAAATATTCAAACTGCAGATTGTTGATGTCAATACCAATCAATTGCCAGGGTCACTAAGAGGATTTTTTGTTCGTTCATTTTTATTTCTTATCCTGTCTCAAGTTATGAGCGTATTACCTCTGATTGCCATCATTTTCATTGTTGATTTGTTCATGTTTTTCTCTAAAGAGAATTATGCATTACATGATCGTATTTCTAAAACCAAAGTTATTGATCTTTCAGAATAATTCAAATGGCGGTTATACCGCCATTTTTTATCGCTCGCCAAGCACAAAATAATAATTTATGTTTTTGTTTTCCTTATAATTCCGACTAAAAATATCAGGTATTTTTACATCAATATATTCAACCTCTATGTATAGCTAAGTTTGACGATATGAGGCATAATGCCCTACAACGTAGCGGTGTCAGATCATTGAGAATGTTTTCTATTTAGAAATAATAGTCATTTTCAATCATGCGGCACTTTAATCGCTATCCCATATTTATATAGGGAATGGGACTCTTCACCGAGGTTGTAAAATGAGACAAACGACTTTAGCTGTATTGTCTTTATCTGCGATCGCCGCACTCTTAACTGGGTGTGGTGGTGATATAGTACTTCTAAACTCTAAAGGTCCAGTCGCTGAAGGTCAAAGTAGCCTGATGATGACTGCGATCTACTTAATGCTATTGGTCGTAATTCCTTCGATCTTGATGGCATTGTGGTTTGGTTGGAAATATCGCGCGTCAAATAAAGATGCAGACTATAAACCTACATGGGCACACTCTACTGCGATTGAAATTGTAGTATGGGGTATCCCATGTATTATTATTGCTATTCTTGCGTATTTAACATGGTGGGGTTCACACAAATATGACCCTTATAGACCATTAACGAATACTCAAGGTCAGATGGAAGAACATTTAAAAATTCAAGCAGTCGCTGAACAGTTTAAATGGGTATTTATCTATCCTGAACAACAAATAGCTACAATTAACGAAGTTCGTTTCCCAGTCAATAAACCAATTGAATTTCAAATCACTTCTAACTTTACAATGAACTCGTTCTTCATTCCTAAGTTAGCAGGTCAGGTTTATGCAATGGCAGGTATGCAAACTAAGTTACATATGCTTGCAGAACATCCAAGTCCAGCAGATGGCTACCGTGGATTCTCAGCAAACTATAGCGGCTATGGCTTTACGCAAATGCGTTTCAGAGCTCATGCTGTTTCAGATGCTGACTTCAACACTTGGGTAGACGCTATTAAAGCAGGTAAAGGTACTTCAATTAATCCTGAAGCGATCCAAAAAACCACGCTTGATGCGACTGAATTTGCTACGCTCAAAGATGGTGATCGTTCTAAACACCAAATTGAAGCAATGCTGAACAATGCGCATACTCCAGAAGAACTTAAAGCTGCACACGAAGCTGAACGTAAAGGTCCATTCCCTACTAAGCCTCATCCTGTGACTTATTATTCTTCAGTTACGCCTGACTTGTTCAAAAGCATTATCAACACTTACATGAGCAACTACCATGGTGCAGACCATGCAGGCGCTGAACATGCAGGTGCTGAACATGCAACTGCTTCTGTAGGGGAATAAGACATGTCTTTGTTATTAGGTAAACTCAATTGGGATGCAATCCCTAAAGAGCCGATTGTACTTGTAACAATGGTCATTATGGCTCTTGGTGCAATTGCAGTTTTCGGCGGTATCACCTATTTCAAAAAATGGGGTTACCTCTGGAATGTATGGTTTAAATCTGTAGACCATAAAAAAATTGGTATTATGTATATCCTTGTGTCTGTTGTGATGCTACTTCGTGGCTTCGCAGATGCAATCATGATGCGTCTTCAACTGTTCCTTGCAAAAGGTGGCGGTGAAGGTTACTTACATCCAGACCATTACGATCAGATCTTCACCGCACATGGTGTAATCATGATCTTCTTCGTAGCAATGGGTCTTGTTGTTGGTATGATGAACATCACTGTACCACTTCAAATTGGTGCGCGTGACGTTGCATTCCCATTATTAAACTCTGTGAGCTTCTGGTTATTTGCTGGTGCTGCTGGTTTGATGATGGTTTCACTAGTATTAGGTGAGTTTGCTGCAACAGGTTGGATGGCTTATCCACCTCTTTCTGGCATTCAATATTCTCCTGGTGTTGGTGTTGACTACTATATCTGGGCACTCCAGGTTTCTGGTCTAGGTACGCTTTTAACGGGTGTTAACTTCTTTGTTACCATCATCAAAATGCGTGCGCCTGGTATGAAACTTATGGACATGCCGATCTTTACTTGGACTGCACTTTGTACAGCAGTATTGATCATTGCATCTTTCCCAGTATTGACTGCAACAATTGCAATGTTAACGCTTGACCGTTACTTCGGTTTCCACTTCTTCACCAATGAGCTTGGCGGTAGCCCAATGCTTTATGTGAACTTGATTTGGACATGGGGTCACCCAGAAGTATATATCTTAGTATTACCTGCTTTTGGTCTTTACTCTGAAATCGTTTCAACGTTCTCTCGTAAAACGTTGTTCGGTTACAAGTCTATGGTGTATGCAACGATTGCGATTACAGTACTTGCTTTCGTGGTATGGTTACACCACTTCTTTACCATGGGTGCTGGTGCCAACGTTAACGCGTTCTTCGGTATCATGACCATGATTATTGCGATTCCTACTGGTGTGAAAATCTTCTCATGGTTATTCACTATGTATAAGGGTCGTATTACCTTTACATCACCAATGTACTGGACACTTGGCTTCCTTGTGACTTTCGGTATCGGTGGTTTAACGGGTGTATTGATGGCTGTTCCACCAGCGGACTTCTTGGTACACAACTCTTTATTCTTGATCGCTCACTTCCATAACGTAATTATTGGTGGTGTTGTATTTGGTATGTTCGCAGGTATCACTTTCTACTGGCCAAAAATGTTTGGTTGGAAGTTAAATGAAACTTGGGGTAAAGCATCGTTCTGGTTCTGGTTCTTTGGTTTCTATTTTGCATTCATGCCACTTTATATCCTTGGTTTCATGGGTATGACACGTCGTTTGAATACATATGATAACCCTGAATGGGACCCATACTTAGCAATTGCTTTGTTTGGTGCTGTGCTTGTAGCAATCGGTATTGCTTGTTTCTTAATGCAAGTTATTGTTGGTTTCTTACAACGTCACGACAACATGGACAACACAGGCGATCCATGGGATGGTCGTGTACTTGAATGGTCTACTTCATCCCCTGCTCCGTTCTATAACTTTGCTGAAATTCCAAAAATCAATGGTATTGATACTTTCTGGAATGACAAAGAGAATGGTGTAGCGTATGCACGTCCTGAGAAATATGAAGATATTCATATGCCAACTGACCGTGCTGCTGGTTTTGTTATTGCCTTGTTCATTACAGCAATGGGCTTCGCTTTAATCTGGCATATCTGGTGGTTAGTCGTTGCAACTTTCCTTGGTGCTGTTATCAGCTTCATCGTAAGTTCATTCACTAAAAAAGTGGACTACTACGTACCAGCTGCTGAAGTAGAACGTATCGAAAACGAGCGTTATGCTTTACTTGAAAAACACTTGAAGAAGGACTAAGGATATGGCTGAAGTACTTCATCACGACAACCACGGACACGATGAACATCATCATCACGATGATACAGACATCACCGTCTTTGGTTTCTGGACATACTTGATGAGTGACTTGATTTTATTCGGTACACTCTTCATCGCGTTCGCTGTATTAAGCAGTCATATTCCGCCTGGTACTCCAAGTCCAAAAGAGTTATTTGGTGAGTCTTTAGGTTTCGTACTTGTTGAAACCTTTGCTCTCTTGATTTCTTCTGTGACTTTCGGTTTTGCGGTACTTGCTTCTTACAAGAAAAATGTCAACCAAGTGCTTATGTGGTTAATTATCACTTGGCTCTTTGGTGCAACATTCATCGGTATGGAACTTTATGAGTTTAATCATTTAGTTCACGCTGGTCATGGTCCTAGCCACAGTGCGTTTTTGTCTGCGTTCTTTACCCTTGTAGGTACGCACGGTATCCACGTAACATCTGGTTTGGTCTGGATGATCGTATTAATGGTTCAAATCAAGAAAAATGGTTTGACTGTTCCAAATACACGTCGTCTTGCTTGCCTAAGTTTGTTCTGGCACTTCCTTGACATCGTTTGGATCTGTGTATTCAGCGTAGTTTATTTACTGGGAGCTTTATAATGAGTCATGATCATAATGCTGCTGGTGCTTCGCACGGAAACATCAAACAATACTCTATCGGCTTCATTCTTTCAGTTGTATTGACCATCATCCCTTTCGGGATGGTGATGAAAGGAATGACTGGTGGTGCAGTTGTTGCAACGATTGCGATCACTGCGATTGCTCAGGTTCTTGTACAATTAGTTTTCTTCTTGCACATGAATTCATCTTCTGAACAACGCTGGAATGTGATTGCATTCATCTATACGATTCTGACGATTGCAGTACTATTAATTGGTTCTGTATGGATCATGAACTACTTACATTCAAACATGATGCTCTAGGGTGTCATGTTGAAAAAATATCTATTCCTGACTAAGCCAGGAATTCTCTTTGGTAACTTCGTTACCACTTTGGGCGGCTTTTTCTTAGCCGCTCAAGGTTCTGTAGATTTCCTTTTACTTCTCATCACATTACTCGGTACTACGCTTGTCGTTGCTTCTGGCTGTGTGGTGAATAATGTCATTGACCAAGACATTGACCAAAAAATGCAACGTACAATGAATCGTGCGCTCGTCAAAAAAACCATCAGCCCAACAGTTGCTTTAATTTTTTCTGCTGTGCTCGGTTTAATTGGCTTTGCTTTGTTGTGGTTTTTTGTCAACGCCTACGCATTTGGCTTTGCTGTACTCGGCTTTGTTGTGTATGTGATTTTTTATAGTCTTTGGAGTAAACGTACTACCATTCACCAAACTGTGATTGGAAGTATTTCTGGCGCAAGCCCTCCTGTAATTGGATATACTGCTGTTTCCAACGGATTTGATGTTGCCGCTTTGCTGATTTTTTTAGCTTATGCACTCTGGCAAATGCCACATTCTTGGGGAATTGCAATCTATCGATTTGATGATTATAAAAATGCAAATATTCCAATTTTACCTGTAGCCCGTTCAATTTTTCGCACGAAAGTTGAAAGTTTAATTTACGTTATTCTGTTTGCTGCAGTTTTAAACGGATTGTATTGTTTTGGCTATACCAACATTTTCTTCCTTATTACCTTTAATGCTTTATGTGCCTATTGGGTATATTTGTCGATTATTGGATTTAAAGCTGAAAATGATCAGGTCTGGGCAAAAAAATATTTTTTGTATTCCGTCATTCTAATTACAGCGCTCAGTGTGAGCTTTAGTTTTAGTTATGTCTCCCCTGCACCTCATTTGCCACTGTTTTAAAAAAAGATAGAGTTCTCTCTATCTTTTTTTTATCTGCATAAATAAAATTAAAATATTAAAAATTTTATTATAACGATAGGCACTTTATGCTTTTTAAAAATAAAACACTGCAATATGTCTTTCTTGTCGGTTTACCTTTGGTAGTTCACCCTACTTCTAGCTTTGCTGGCGCTGCAGAAGAAATCGCATCACCAACTTTTGACCTAAACAACAATCAATATCGTATATTAAATCTCCCCATACTCTATCCAGCCAATGACAATAGAACCAACATGATGCTACTGCTAAGTGACAAAGGTTTAGCAAGTATCAAAGTATTTGAAGTTGATAAAATGAGTTTATGGGATACGTCTAGTGGCTTAGTCCCTTTTTACCCTACCGAATTAACTCAAGCATCTGAAAATAAAATTCCAAACAAACGTGCTTTTTATGATGCAAATGATCACGTCTATGATGAGCGCTGTATAACGCTCAAATCTGGTGCTGAAGTTTTTCTTCAACAAGTTTCAAATCACAAGAAAATATCTCAAGACGAAAAAAGCAGCTTGTTAGAACAACGAAATCAGATTAAAGATTGTCAACAAACTATTCCACTGATTCAGGTCAATGCGCAATGGACGCAGTCCGCTCAACAGTATGCTTCTTATTTAAATGGGATCATTTTATTTTACAAAGCTAACTATTCGTCAGCAACTAAAATATTTACAGCTCTAAGCCAAGTTGATGACCCTTGGTTAAAAGAAACCGCTCAATACATGCTCATCCGCACATCATTAAATGAGTTGTATAGCCAGTCATTAGGAACTTATGGTGATTTAGATACTCAAAAAGTTGATCAAGCGCTTCTTAAAACTTTTTTTAATCGCATTACTGATTATTTTAAGCTTTACCCTAAAGGTCAATACGTAGCCAGTGCTAGAGGCTTTTTACGCCGAGGCTACTGGATTGCTAATCAACAAGATGCGCTAGTCAAAGAGATGATTTGGCAGATGGATCACCCCAGATCAGATTATTACAATCTCGATATGTCCACATTGGCGGCCGAAATAGATCGCAAGGTATTTGGTTTAGAAAACTTCAACGCAAAAACACTCAACGATCCTTTCTTTTTAGCCATCTATGATCTGATGTATATGCGTCAGAGTGATTCTACGCAGTACCGGCCAATTAGCTGGTCCGAGTTAAATGCACAAAAACCTGTATTTAAGGAGCAAGCTGAGTTGTTCCGTTATTTACAAGCCGTTCATTTATATTTTATTCAGAAAAAACCGCAAGATGCGTTAAATTATTTACCGAAACAAAAACCCAATTCCATTCAAAATTATTTAGAACTCAGCCAATATACGCTTAAAGGGGTCATTCTTGAAAAAAGTAGCGATAAAAATCTGGTTGAACAATATTGGGATCATTTACTCGCAATTTCTGCTAATCCTTATCAAAAAGCTTTGGCAGAAGTCGCCCTAGCGATTCACTATAAAAACACCAATAACCAAAATGCCTTTTTAGGAAATCATTCAAAAATCAAACAAGCCACCTTACAGAAAGCATTCATTACTCAAATTGCCGATGTCAAAGCTTTAGAAAGTATCATTACTGCCAAAGACAGTTCAGCTGATAAAAAGAATCTGGCTTTATATACATTATTAGATAAAAGCTTAATGAGTCAAAACTATGCGGTATTCAATAAAGCCTATACCACATGGTTACCTCAAGATGCCTCAGAATACAAAGCATACAACAGCAAAATTAAAGCTTATAAGTCAGAACCCCACTTCGAAGTTTTTGTTTGGAATGGTCATGAAATTACACCAACGCTCAAATGCCCTAAATTAAGTACCTTAACAGCTGGCTTAGAAAAAAATCCAAAAAATTTAACTTATCGTTTATGCCTAGGCGAATATATGCGTAATCAAGGCACTGCTTTAGAAAGTTTTTATGGTGACTATTACTATGGTCCAAGTTTTAGCCAGCCGAAAAATGCCTTTACAGGTGAAGCTTTTAGTCGTGGTGAGGTCTATAAAGAAATTATTAAATCGAATTCTAAAAGTGAATTACAAGCTTATGCGCTTTATCGCGCTGTTATGTGTTATTCGCCGAGTAGTATAAATGTCTGTGGTGGAAAAGAGGCCACAAAATCCACACGCAAACAATGGTACGCACAAATTAAACGTGACTATCCAAATACCACATGGGCAAAATCTTTAAAATATTATTGGTAGTTGATTCATGCTTAAACAGATTTTCTCGGTTCTACTGACAATCCAATGTTGTTTAGGATTAATGGCATGTCAACCGAGTCAATCCGCGACAGCCTCAGATCAGGTCAATGCAAATGACTATGATGCCTTTTGGATTTGGGGAAATATCAAGTCTGCGCCTTATTTAAGTAAAGCTAAGGAAATCTATATTTTACAAGGTGAAGTTAAGCTGGAGAAAAATTCCAACCAATCTATCTTGATCCAACAAGGCATTTCTGTGGTTAAAATTCCACATCAGAAAGTATGGTTAGTTTTTCGAAATCATCATCTAAATTGGCAAGGCGCTGAAATAGAAAAAATTTTACAACGCGTCCGACAGTGGGAAAGCGCAGGCAATCACATTCAAGGTATTCAAATCGACTTTGATGCACCAACTAAAAATTTAAAAGCGTATGGCTTATTTCTACAACAGCTTAGAAAGCAGTTACCACAGCATTATCAACTCAGCATCACCAGTTTGATGGATTGGGCCAATCTGCGTGATCCAGTTACACTTAGGCTATTTAGAGAAAATATTGATGAAATGGTGATTCAAACCTATCAAGGCACTACGACTATTCCAAATTATCAGACTTATTTAACCAAGGCTTCAACATTGAAACTGCCTTATAAAATTGGCTTGGTACAACATGGTAAATGGGATCAGCAACTTAAATTTGATACTGATCCAAACTTTAAGGGTTTTGTGGTGTTTTTATTACGACAAAATAAATCATAAATTAATCTAATCAATAAATTCACGTTTTTATTCAATTTAACGTCTAATTGAGTGACCCAATTAACTTCCAAAAAAAACAGAATCATGCTCAAACCGAGCAAATAACGTATCCATTTTTCCTGCATATTTCATATCCAGTTGATGCCATAATTTTTTCGGAAGTGGAATAAATTCTAATGTGTCTGAACCATCAGAAGCTTTGCAGAAACGGATTTCATACTCAGGTTGTAAAATTTCATTGAGTGCCCGTAGTGTGGTATCACGATCAGCACCTTCTCCTTGATAAGGAATCAACAATGATTTTTCACCATAATGAATTGTGATGCTAAAATCTTGTTGATTATCAGCATCTTCAAGTTCAGCAGACAATTGTCCAGTTTCTAAAATATTTTCACAATAGCCAATAATTGCATCATCCTCTTCTCTCCAATCCACCACCATGACAATATCATAACGACCATCAAAAACATCAAAGTAAAAGTCCTGTGTAGGGTTTTCAATATAAGATTCAATGGTTTCAAGTTTTTCAGCGCTGTAGTTTGTCATTTTAGCGATCCATATTTTTATTCATTTTCAATCTAAATAGGTACAAGATGAAATTCAATCTCGAGTGTGTAAAATTTTAGTGGTTATTCCAATAAATATTTGAATATTAAATTGTGTTTGCGCACAAACTTTCCTATAATAGGCGCTCGCAATTTTTGCGGCACAATCTATTGGCTTTTAAACTGTTGTTTAAAGTTTATGCTGATTGTGACTCCTTGCTTCAATCTTTTTAAGGTTGGGGCTGTATAAACCGTAAGGAGCTGACAATGCGTCACTACGAAATCGTAATTCTGGTACACCCAGACCAAAGCGATCAAGTTGTGGGAATGGTAGAACGCTACATTTCTCACATCAAAGATGCTGAAGGTCAAATTCACCGTCTTGAAGATTGGGGCCGTCGCCAATTGGCTTACCCAATTAACAAAATCCATAAAGCGCATTACATTTTAATGAACATTGAATGTAACCAAACTACGCTTAATGAATTAGAAGAATTGTTCCGTTATAACGATGCAATCCTTCGTAACGTGATTATCCGTCGTGAAAACGCAATCACTGAAGAATCTTTACTCGCTAAGAGTGCTGAAGAAAAACGTGCGCGTAAAGCTCAACGTGAAGAAGCACAACAAGCTCAAGATTCTGTTGAAGCATAAGGAGAACATCAATGGCACGTTTTTACCGTCGTCGCAAGTTCTGCCGCTTTACAGCTGAGAACGTTACGTACATCGACTACAAAGATATCGACACTTTAAAACAGTACATCACTGAAAACGGCAAGATTGTTCCTAGCCGTATTACAGGTACTAAAGCTCGTTACCAACGTCAATTAGCGCTTGCTATTAAACAAGCTCGCTACTTAGCGTTGATTCCTTACACTGACAATCATAAGTGAGGTTGAGCCGTGGATATTATTTTATTACAACGCATTAAAAACCTTGGTAAATTAGGCGATAAAGTTTCAGTTAAAGCTGGTTACGGCCGTAACTACCTTATCCCTCAAGGTAAAGCAGTTGCAGCGACTGAAGCGAATACTGCTGCATTTGAAGCTCGTCGTGCAGAACTTGAGAAAGGTGAAG
This sequence comes from Acinetobacter sp. I-MWF, assembly GCF_025433935.1. NCBI lineage: Bacteria > Pseudomonadati > Pseudomonadota > Gammaproteobacteria > Moraxellales > Moraxellaceae > Acinetobacter > Acinetobacter sp. I-MWF. Next base: position 2,853,643 of record NZ_JAMBAR010000001.1, read on the forward strand.
CTGAAGTTTTAGCTGCTGCTCAAGCACGTGCTGACCAATTGAACGAAGTAAACATCGTTATCACTGCGAAAGCTGGTGATGAAGGTAAATTATTCGGTTCAATCGGTACTCGTGATATCGCTGACGCGTTAACAAATGCTGGTCTTGTTGTTGACCGTGCTGAAGTTCGTTTACCGAACGGTGCACTTCGTCACACTGGCGAATTTAACATCGCAATCCAATTGCATCATGATGTTACTGCTGAAGTTCTCGTTACTATCGTATCTGAGTAATTTCTTGCAGAAAAAAAGAGCATACTTTTGTATGCTCTTTTTTTATCTTTAAATTTTACCTCGGATCAGCTGAAATTGTTTCTAGTTGATTCATTCCCCTACTTATCGGTATTACTGTTAGATACTTTTAGTATTTTGCATTAAGATAAGTGAGTACTTCAGTACACACGTACATTACGTAAATAATGTTTTTGCACGATTTAAAAATCAAGGTTTTATATGTCTCAGGCAACTGCCACAGCTCAACAGAATCCCTTCAGCACTGATGCAAAAAACAAAGACAATGCACAGTTAAAAGAGTTTCGTACGCCTCCTCATAACTTGGCAATTGAACAAGCTGTACTGGCTGCATTGATGACGGTTGCTGAGTCTTTTGAACAAGTCAGTGATACTTTGAATGAAACTGATTTTTATGCAACACGCCACAAATATATCTTCCGTGCAATCGAAAAACTGGCACAAGAAAACTCTCCATATGATGCAGTTTTAGTCAACGATTGGCTGATTAAGCAAAACTTGCTTGATGCAATTGGCGGTGAAGAATATTTAATGCAATTAATGTCCGATTCACCTTCAAGTTTCTATAACCTAGAAACCTATGCGGGCAAAATCAAAGAATTTTCAACTTTAAGAAGCATGATTAAAGTAGGCAATGAAATCCTGCAAAATGCTTATGACACCAAAGGTCGTGAAGTGAGTGAAATTCTTGATCTTGCTGAAACCAATATTTTCTCTATTGCAGAACAACATAATAACAATGCCAAAGCACAAGGGCCAAAAGCCATTACCTCAGTTGTAGCAGACGTTTTTGATAAGTTAAATGAACTTTCTCAAATGGAAGGCAATATCACTGGTTTAACCACAGGTTTTATGGAGTTAGACAATAAAACCTCTGGTATGCAAGCTGGTGATATGATCATTGTTGCTGCACGTCCGTCGATGGGTAAAACAACCTTTGCCATGAACCTTGTAGAAAGTGTGTTATTTAACTGTGATCTTCCAGCACTGGTTTTCTCTATGGAGATGCCAGCAGACTCTATCGCCATGCGTCTCATTTCAGCATACGGTAAAGTCCATCAAGGGCATTTACGTTCAGGTAAACTTGATGGCGATGAATGGTCTAAAGTCACAGGAACCATTTTACAGCTACAAGAAAAACATCTTTATATTGATGATTCATCTGCACTGCCACCAACGGAACTTCGAGCACGTGCACGACGTATTGCCAAACAACATGGTGGCAAGCTGGGTTGTATCATGATCGATTATCTACAATTGATGAAAGTGCCAGGCATGGGTGATAACCGTGTCGGTGAGATTGGTGAAATTTCACGAAGCTTAAAAGCCCTTGCCAAGGAAATGATGTGCCCTGTTATTGCACTGTCACAGCTTAACCGTTCTCTGGAAAACCGCCCAAATAAACGTCCGGTAATGTCCGACTTACGTGAATCAGGTGCAATCGAGCAGGATGCCGATTTAATTATGTTTATTTACCGTGATGAGGTTTATAACAAAGAGTCGAAAGAAGCAGGCACAGCTGAAATTATCATTGGTAAACAACGTAATGGCCCGATCGGGACTGTACGTTTAGCCTTTGAAGGTCAATACACGCGCTTTAGTAATCTATCGCCTGAGTATTATGCGCAATATCAAGATGAAGAATAATGCTGATCAATAAAGTTAGCATCATTTAACACTGCTGTTGAGATGAGATTTTAATCTTCAAATCTTGGAACTTAAAGTCTCTCTCAATGTTTCAATATTCTTAGTCCATTCATCATAATCATCTGAATCTTGCCAAAGCTCATCCAATTCGGAGTTTTCACTGGTCAATAATAATAATGCAGTCAATGCTTTGGGAATAAGCGCATAATTGACATTGTTTTTATTTTGTTCAAGCCATTTTTCTACAGGTTCAGGATAATATTCATTTTCTTCAATCCCTTCACCAAATGATTTAGCTAAAACATCTGCTGCAGCATGCGCAATACAACCAATATCGGCATCGATAAACTCTTCGGTTGCCATATCAATCATTTCATCAAAAGCTTGTTCAATGACAACATGCCCATCTTGCTCTTCAAACTCATAGGCCCAATCACTTGCAGTATCATTTCCAAATGGTTCATGTGACCATGTTCCCATACACCCTCCGAAATAAATCCTTAAATTTAAATATAAAATGTACGATTTTATTTAAAAAATAAAGTGCAATATCTTTACAAATTATGTGCAAAGCGCTTAGCAAAAATTTTATCGATACAAAATCAATAAACCATTCAAAACACAAATGTTTATGTTTATTTAAAGCTGATAGGACTACAATATTTAGCGTTTTAAAGCTGCACTTTTTTTAAAGTTAGGCTTTTATCTCTATTTATGCGATTTAGCATTATTCAATCTTTGCCATTCCTCAGGAGTAACTAGGGTGCGTCAAGCAACAGTTTATATTGACAGTGCAGCACTGCAATATAATTTAAACCGAGTCAAACAACTTGCACCAAGCGCTAAAATTGTCAGTATGGTTAAAGCCAATGCATATGGACATGGCGTCAAGGACTGTTTAGCCGCCTTAAATGCGACTGATGCCTTTGGTGTCGCCTGCCTTGCTGAAGCCTTAGAGATTCGAGCATTAGGCTATCAACAACCGATTACTCTCATCGAAGGTATTTTCAGCGCTGATGAAATGATTAGTGTTCTTGAAAACAACCTTGAAATCGTTGTACATCATCAGCCACAATTGGCTTGGTTACGTGCACATAAAAAACAATATATCGACAAAGGTTTAAAAGTCTGGGTAAAACTCAATAGCGGTATGAACCGATTGGGTTTTAAGGTGGCTGAAATTATTGAAGTGATTCAATCACTCAAAGCAGAAGGCTTTACCTGTGTGCTGACCATGCATTTTGCCAATGCGGATGCGGATCATCACCCGTTAAATGAACAACAGAAAGATCAATTCTTACAGGTAAAAGCTGCTTGTGAACCGATCTTAGCTTCATGCTGCAATTCTGCTGCTATTTTTAAATGGCCTGAACTGAATTTTGATTTTGTACGTCCAGGTATCATGCTTTACGGCGCGTCTCCCTTTGCAGATCGAAGCGTTGCTGAACTAGACATCAAACCTGTCATGAGCTTTACCGCTGAAATCATCGCACTCAATCATATTCAAGCAGGTGAATCTGTAGGCTATGGCTCTACATTTGTCTCCAAAAATGAAATGGATATCGCCATTGTTTCAATAGGTTATGGGGATGGTTATCCGCGTGCTTTTCCTCAACAAAACTATGTCAGCATCAATGGTCAAATGACTGCGATCATTGGTCGTGTCGCAATGGATATGATCGCAATTGATGTCACTGGCTTAGATGCACCACTAGGTACAGTCGTTGAACTGTGGGGCAAAGATCGTTTGGTTGATGATGTGGCTGCTGCCAATGGTACGATAGGTTATGAGTTACTCTGTCGTATGAGTGCTCGCCCTATCCGTAAAAAACTTTAAACACGCGTTCTCGATTCAAGATGAAAATCCAAGCCATCGCTTGGATTTTTTAAGAGTTTTCAGATTTCAGACAAATTCTTCTGGCTGTTCAATCTCATAGAGTAGTTTAAGTAATGTCGGGATATCCTGTTCATCTAAACTTAATGGGCGAAAATGGTTATAGCCCTTACTCTCGAAGTATTGTTGAATTTTGCCATTTCGTCTCACGTATTTCATAGACCACTGTGAAAAATGCCCTTGCTCAACATGGCCTGCTCTAAACAGCTTGATCTGATGATGTCTTGGATCTTTATGTAGTTTTTCCAATACATGTAAGATAATCACTTCCTCACCTTCTAGGCATTGAAAAAAATGCTCATCTGCAAAATACAGAACGCCTTGAACTTGATGAAGTATATTAAAATCTCTCGCTTCACCTAAAATATCTCTTAAATCATTGAGTATTTGATGATGGGGTGAAGTTGTTTTACTTGCATAGCATAATTGAAAAGTCATGTAATTCTTCTATTTTTAACTTTCATTATTTATAAACAATTATTTGCGATCATACAAGCCTTAACGTTTTATTATTTAATTGTTTATCTATTCTTTTATATGGATTGCTTTAAACTAAATACATAGCAACCGTGCTCTTTAATTTTTTTAATTTAAAACAGTGATTTAATATATATTTATCATTAAAAACACAAAGTAAATCATGATCCACCTAGTCAATTGTCTCGATATAAATTTTAGAATAAAAGAAACATAGAATTGAATTTATGCGACCTCTTTATAATTTTTAATATAAAAAAAGCGAGATTAAACTCGCTTTAAAAGCACATAGAGTACTATTCAAAATAATCATTGGTCGGTTTAGGTAAATCTTGCAAACCTTTCTTTAAAGTTTCAGACCATTGTTTGCTGATGTGTTGAAAATAAGGATCACTATCGTTAATTCGCTTGCCTTTTGGTACCTCTAGGCTGTCTTTAAGATAAATCATCGCATCTAATGGCATACCAACAGATACATTTGAACGTAAAGTCGAATCAAATGAAATTAAACTACAACGTAACGCTTCATCTAAAGGCATATCATAACTTAAGGCACGATCTAAAATTGGTTTACCATATTTACTTTCACCAATTTGAAAATAAGGTGTATCACTGGTTGCAGAAATAAAATTACCTTGCGGATAAATATTATAAAGCTGCATTTCCTCTCCACTGATCTGGCCACCTACCAACAAACTACAATAATAGTTACTTTGCTCTTGAGTATCTTCAGTGACATCTGCAATGACTTTGCGCAGGGTTTGTCCAACCAACCCTGCGACCTCGAACATCGTATTCACACTATACAAATTGGGTTCTTGCTTAAGTGCCAAATGATTTTCTAAATGCCCAATCACCGCTTGTGTCGTTGCAAGGTTGCCAGAAGTTTGAATACAAATAAAGCGTTCGCCTTTTACCCCAAACGTATAAAGTTTTCGATATACAGAAATGTGATCGACTCCAGCATTGGTTCGAGTATCACTAATAAATACTAAACCTTGTTTGAGTCTTAAAGCACAGCAATACGTCATGAAACTACCTATACAACTAAATTTGAGATTAATCACATTCTGGAATTATTCACACTATTTACCATTGCCACCATTAACATGCAAGCACTTGAACAATAGAATACATGGTTTCAGTGCCACCTTGCTCTCTTACTCCACGAACGGGTGCAACATCCCAATAGTCGCGTCCAATCGCCACATAGACATGTGATTCTGGGCGGAATAATTGATTACTGACATCAATAACATGCCATTTACCGTCTAAAAATATCTCTGTCCAAGCATGACTTGCCAAATGCGATTGATTATTTACATATAAGTAACCAGAAACGTAGCGAGCTGGTACCCCCAATGCTTTCGCCATCGCAATCAAGACATGACTATGATCTTGACATACCCCTTGCCGTGCTGAAAAAGACTCCATTGCGGTATGTGTTACTGTGGTACTTGCGCTGATATAAGGCATATGTTGCAACAAAGCTTCTGCTAATTTTTGGAAATTCGCCCAACGCTTATGCGTTATATACTGTTCAGCAAAAGCAATCATTTCTGTATTGCACAAGGTTGCAGTGGTTGGCTGTAAAAAAACTACAGGCGATACCTGATCTTCGATACCAAATTGATTGTCTACATTAATATCGACAATCCCCTGCGCCATAATGGACATTTGTTGATAAGGCTCAATTTGCGAACTGGTCAACCAAACATTATCAAAAGCATCTTTTTTAATGTGTTTTTCACCGGGAACACTGACATGCCAACCCGTCACCTGTTGATGCAAATTAGACTGTGGTGTCATTTTGATATACTGAATACTATTTTTTGCCCATTCAGAATATTGGTAATGCGTTTGGTGATTAATCATCAGTTTCATAAGCGATCCAATTCAAATAATGAGTCAATATGGTCACTAAAATGATAATAATTCATACGGTCTGGTTGTTTTTTTAGTTCTTCCCAAACTTCAGGCAAACTACACATACCATGTTGATCTAAACGATCAATCAAATGATTCAATTGTGTCAAAGTCACTGATTTATCTTGATTCAGACGTAATTGACGATCAAATTGTTCCATTTTTTGCCCTAAGCTAAAAAATAGAAACAATAATTCATCATCCTCTGCCTCTAAAACATCATTACATTCTTCACAAACATCACAAATAAAACCAGCATTTTGCTCTGCCTGTTGTAATAACTGATTTAATTCGGCAAAGGACTGTGCTGAAATCACCCCACGTAAATCATGAATATTATTTTTGGCACATAAAAAATGCTGATGAAATGATGCAGGTTGCTCATTGTCTAAAATCAATTCATTTAAAGAACTTGCATCAAATGCGGGTAAACAAAAAGCATGTGCATAGTCTAAAGCCAATTCATTGGTTTTAAATGGAAATTGACTACACAAATATTGAATACGGGTTAAATAGCGTCCTAACCAAAATATATTCTGTGCATTGGTACTGAGTAAAATCATGTTTGCTCTCCTTTGGCTGGGATTATTTGAAGGTGGGGCTAAATTGAATATTCATCAATTACCCATGTATCCTTAATTCCACCACCTTGTGATGAGTTGACCACCAGTGAACCTTGTTGCATCGCAACACGAGTCAAGCCACCTGGAACAATTTCTATGCGTTCTGGTGAGCTGAGAATAAATGGTCGTAAATCAATATGACGTTCAGCAATTCCTTGGGAAGTTAGTGTTGGTGCAACAGATAAATTTAAGGTGGGTTGAGCGATATACGCAGAGGGTGAAGCCATTAACTTCATTTTAAATAGGTCAATTTCTTGTTCAGTTGCTTTAGGACCGATGAGCATCCCATAACCACCTGAACCTTGAGCCTCTTTTACCACCAATTGATCCAGATTTGCCAAAACATAATCCAAAGCTTCAGCTTCACGGCATTGATACGTCGGTACATTGGACAAAATTGGTTTTTCATTTAAATAATAAGCAATCATTTGATCCACATAGGGATAAATCGACTTATCATCTGCAACGCCTGTACCAGGTGCATTAGCAATCACCACATTTCCACTTAAATAAGCAGACATTAGCCCTGCAACACCTAAAGTGCTATCAGGTCTAAAGCTTAATGGGTCTAAAAAACCATCATCCAAACGCCTATAAACTACATCAACCTGTTGACGCCCACGGATAGTTTTCACATAAACCTTGTTGTTTTCAACAAAAAGATCACGTGATGTCACCAATGGCACACCCATTTCCCTTGCTAAAAATGAATGTTCATAATAGGCGCTGTTATAACGTCCAGGTGTTAAAACCACGATTGTGGGGCAATCTACTTTTGAATTTTCAGCCAAAACATCACGCAGCAATTGTGGATACAACTCAATATTGGCAACGTGTTGATTGCATAATTCAGGCATAAGTTTTTGACTCATCTTACGACTTTCAAGCATATAGGACACACCTGAAGGCGTACGTAGATTATCTTCTAAGACAAAAAACTCACCTTTGCAGTCCCGAACAATATCAATTCCACTGATTTGACTGTAAATATTTCCATTCAAGCGATGATTCATCATCACTGGTTGATAAGCTTCATGAGAAAGCACTTGTACTGCTGGGATTAAACCTTCTTTTAAAATATTTTGTTGATTATAGATATCCGCTAAAAATAGGTTTAAGGCTTGAATACGTTGTGTACAGCCTGCTGCAATCTTGTTCCACTGTTGCTTGGCAATCACACGCGGAATTAAATCAAATGGTATGGTGCGATCAATTCCCGATGTTTCACCATAAACCGCAAAAGTAATTCCTTGATATAAAAAATGCGCTTTGGCTGTTTCATTGAGTTTTTCAAGTTGGTAAATGCTGTGTTGAGATAACCAATCTTCGATTTTTTCAGCAGTTTCGGGCGAAAGAACCTGATCATCCGTCATTTCATTAAAAAAAACCGAGTTCATCTGTTTAAGTAAATGATGTGAGGCTTGTTGTGCATCGATATTTAGATTAATGGCCTGTTGAATATTTCCTATCTGTTGTTGATTCGTCGTTTCAGTTTTTTCTTCTGCCTCAGCAATTGGCAAAGCGAAGCGATCTGCATAATTCTCATTGCTTGAATTTGTATCTATGGTTTCTTTTAGCATACAAACCTCTTTTTATCTTCTCTAATGGCTTCTTTAATAATGCAATATCAATGCCAAAATATTATTAAATCGCCATATCCTGTATTCTTCACCTGTACAATTAAATCTTTCTGGCTCAGTTTTATTAATTCATTATTTGCTATTGCACTCAATGTGAGTTTTGATCGAACTTGTTTCAAAATTTTTTAGCTAATATTTTCAACACCTAAGCGACTAGTCACAGGATATAACTTGCAGAATCAGTTTTAATTTTCTATTGTGTAGCTGATTTATTTCCCTTAAACATTCACGATTCCATTGATACCAAACCATGTCTGCACAAGAAAAAGAAACTTCCAATAGCCTCTATCGCCAATGGCAAATCCTGTCCCGACTCTCTACCGGGAAGTGGATGGGCACACGTGAATTACAAGAAGTTTTAGAACGTGAAGGGATCGAAATCAGTTTACGTACGATTCAACGTGATCTAAATCAGATTGCTCAACGCTTTCCTATCGAGAGTAACAAAACCGTACCACAAGGCTGGCGTTGGCGTTCAGATGCCCCGATTCAAAGTCTGCCGCATATGACCAGCTCGCAAGCAGTCACGTTTATGATGGTTGAAGAACATTTAAAACACCTGCTTCCACCGAGTTTAATTGATGAAATGAACCCTTGGTTCGATTTGGCACGGCGTAGCCTTTCTACGCAGAACAATGTTCGACAATGGATTAACCGTGTTCGAATTGTGCCTGCAAGCCAACCAGTAATCCCACCTCTGGTGGAAAGACATGCACAGCAAGCCATTTATGAAGGACTACTACAAGATAAACAAATTGAATGTGTCTATCGTGCACGTGGTTATCAGGGTGAAGAAAAAACCTATACTCTAAATCCTTTAGGTTTGGTTCAAAAAGGTGCAATTATTTATTTGATTTGTACACGTCATGACAAGACAGAAGTTCAAACCTTTGCATTACATCGTTTTAAATCTGCAACTGTTTTAGATTTACGTGCTTTACACCCTGTCAAATTTGATATTGATGAATATATCGATTCTGGTGCGCTTGGCTTTAGAGTCGATTTTTCTCGACCGACCGAAAATGTTGAATTAAAATTAGTCATGCACGAAGATGATGCACAATACTTCACGGAGAGCCAACTCAGTAAAGAGCAAAAAGTTGAACAACTCAATGAAGAGTTGTATCAAGTCAGTGCTGTAGTCCCGTTTACCTCACAATTGGTATGGTGGTTAAGAAGTTTTGGTAAAAAGATAGTCCGAATTGAGCCTGTTGAAGTGTTTAATGCGGTACATGAAATTGAATAATCTAGCAGCTTCATCCAAGCCAAGATAATCAAAATAAAAAGAGCCTTTCGGCTCTTTGATTTATTGTTTTGATTGTTGTTTTTAAATTTTATTGTTTTTGCGCTGATATAAAACCCATGTCACATTTTTACATGTCCACAAGACATGGGATTTATTGGAGTATGTTAAACATCAAATGTTACAGCACGCAAGTTCAGCACTATTGTAGCGGATTGATTTCATTGTCATGGTGTTCACCTCTCTTTTGAATGTAAATTGACTATAGCGATGATTTTGCAAACTGAAAAATAATTAAAACTGCTTTGTTTTTCATCAATTCTGTTTAGGAGTTATTTTTATAAAGTTAGAGTGGATCTGTGTATTTAAAATATGCCTTTAAAAATAAATCGTAAATTGAGCCTTAACAAAGATAAGCTAGACAAGACAAGCTAGAGACAATAAAAAACCCGCATAAAGCGGGTTTTTTACAATTCAACATCTTAAGCTGATTTTCTCGCTTGGTTATTTTTACGAATTGTAATCATCACCAATTGAACAGCAGCAGGTGTTACACCCGGAATACGGCTGGCTTGTGCCAATGTTTCAGGTAATACATTTTTCAGTTTCATGGTGATTTCACGAGAAAGTCCTGAAACGATATCATAATCAAAATCAGCTGGAATTTTGGTATCTTCCAAACGCTTCATTTGCGCAACATCTTCTTGCTGACGGTTAATATAACCTTCATATTTCACAGCAATTTCAATCTGCTCACCGACAAATGCAGATACTTCAGAACCAGTTAATTCAGCAATTTGTGAAAAATTGATGTTTGGGCGTTTAAGTAAATCGATTGCAGAACATTCTTTAGAAAGATCAGCACCTGTCAATTCAACGAATTTTTTACCCATTGGATTGTTCGGTGCAGCCCAAAGGTGTTGTAAACGACCTGTTTCTTTTTCAACTGCTTCCATTTTTTCACAATAAGAAGCCCAACGTTCATCATCAACCAAGCCCATTTCACGGCCAATTGCTGTTAAACGTTGATCAGCATTATCTTCACGAAGCATCAAACGATATTCCGCACGAGAGGTAAACATACGATACGGTTCTTTGGTACCTAAGGTAATCAAATCATCGACCAAAACGCCCATATACGCTTCATCACGTTTAGGGGTCCATTGCTCTTGATCCCATGCACGACGGGCAGCATTTAAGCCCGCCAATAAACCTTGTGCACCAGCTTCTTCATAACCTGTTGTACCGTTAATTTGACCTGCAAAATACAAGTTATTAATCGATTTGGTTTCAAGTGAGAATTTCAAAGACTGCGGGTTGAAATAATCATATTCAATTGCATAGCCTGGGCGAAGAATGTGTGCATTCTCCATACCACGGATTGAGCGTACCAACTCAAACTGCACATCAAATGGTAAAGATGTTGAAATTCCGTTTGGATAAAGCTCGTGTGTATCCAAACCTTCTGGCTCAAGAAATACCTGATGCGAATCTTTATCTGCAAATTTATGAATTTTATCTTCAATCGATGGGCAATAACGTGGACCTACACCTTCAATCACCCCGGTATACATCGGCGAACGGTCTAAACCACCACGAATAATCTCATGAGTACGCGCATTGGTATGCGTGATATAGCAATTTACTTGCTCAGGATGCATCGAAGCATCCCCCATAAATGACATGGTTGGTGATGGGAAATCACCCGGTTGTGGAATCATCACAGAAAAATCGACAGAACGCGCATCAATACGTGGTGGTGTACCAGTTTTTAAACGACCTACTGGCAGGTTTAATTCACGTAAACGAGCTGCTAACGAAATTGATGGTGGATCGCCTGCTCGTCCACCTGACGAATTATTTAGGCCAACGTGAATCACGCCACCTAAGAATGTACCTGTGGTTAACACCACAGTTTTCGCATCAAAGCGAATACCCATTTGGGTCACTACACCTTTAACTGTATCGCCTTCAACAATTAAGTCATCTGCAGATTGTTGAAAAACATCTAAATTGGCTTGATTTTCAAGTGTATGACGAATCGCGGCTTTATAACGGATACGGTCAGCTTGTGCACGAGTTGCACGTACAGCTGCGCCTTTACGCGAGTTCAAAATACGAAATTGAATACCGCCCTTATCCGCAGCCAATGCCATTGCACCACCTAAGGCATCAATTTCGCGAACAAGGTGAGATTTACCAATACCACCAATGGCTGGGTTACAGCTCATCTGCCCTAAAGTCTCAATGTTATGAGTCAAAAGCAGAGTCTGTCGACCCATACGCGCCGCAGCGAGTGCCGCTTCCGTACCTGCGTGACCGCCACCGATAACAATGACATCGTAAACTTTAGGATAATGCATAGTGATAAATGAGAGATAAAAGAATGACAGGAAATTATAGCAAAATTTTACTTCTAGTTTTAGGCAGTTTTACAAATATTATTTCCATCAATCATGCGTATGAACGATTAAACATCTCTTATACATAGGCAACATAAATTGACACTTCGTTTCATGACTGCCCTACAAATAGAATTTAACTTATCAAAAACTCACGATACGATAGACAATACACGGACAAATTATTTTTTTCGAGACTTTATATATAAGGAATATCATGATGAAAAATACCATGTCTAAAGTAATTACAGCATCTTTACTCAGTTGTGTTGCATTTAGTTTTGCCCATGCTGCTGATGAAAACACCAGCAAAGCCGAAGTGAAAAAGCAAATTCAAGTATGTGCCAAGAAAAAACAAGGTGACTGGGTCACCTACGCCAACAAAGGTGTAACTTTTAACGGTACATGTGAACCAAATGAAAATGGTAAATTACAATTTAGCTTCCCAGCACCTGCAGGTGGCAACCCAACTGCCGCTGCTGCAGCGCCTGAACCAGCCATTGAAAACCGCCCAGCTGTAGAACAATCTGCTCCAGCGAGTGCCGATGCACCAGCAACAAATGATGCATCACAAGCAGAACAACCTGCAATGGAGCAACCGAGTCAAGCCGCTCCAAGCGAAGATCCGATCCAAGCGCAATAATCTGCTTTAGGCATAAATACGTGCTTTTATAAATAGCATGTATGAGCAAAAAAGGTGTTCCATTAAAAATGGAGCACCTTTTTTATTTCAAGTCTGTGCGTAGACTTGATTAATATCAGTATCCATATAGTTTTACGTCTACGATGAATCAATTGTTATTCGGCCTAATGCTATATATTTAAAACACATATTTTCAAGAAGATTTCTGAGTCATAGATTTCATTTTTCAATTCGATACCTTTCGATTACACTCAAATCGAGAACAGAATATTCACATATTGAATCAGGGTCTGTTGACAAATCGTCTATGTTTGCGACTACGTGTATTTTTTAGGCGATACTAGGCGCGAAATATGAAATTTAGTCATTCTAAATGAGTAATTCGTAACGACGTAGCGGCAAAAAACACGCTAGTCCCGAAGGGTTGTGGCTAAAATTATCTCAGTCTTCGTTATAAAACTCGAAAATAGTCTCGCTATTCTCTTCGTTTTCTGCCTTGCCTGCTCAATTTTCGCCTACAACGCAAGCCATTTATGAAATGTCAACAGACCCTAATGTAAAACAACAAAAAGGATGAAACTATGGATTCAGGGATAATTACCATAATGCTTCCCCTCGCTCTCGCCATTATTATGATTGGACTAGGTTTAGAACTTACTCCAAAAGATTTTGCGCGAGTTTCTAAACACCCTAAAGCTGTATTGATTGCGTTATTCTGTCAATTGGTACTTTTGGTCGGTATCGCTTTTATCATTTGTAAGGTGCTTGCACTCCCGCCTTTGCTTGCCGTAGGTTTAATGTTGCTTGCAGCCTCACCTGGAGGAAGTACCGCCAATCTATTTAGCTATTTATTTAAAGGTGACATTGCACTTAATATTACCTTAACTGCAATTAACTCGGTCATTGCTGCCTTCACCTTGCCTTTGATCGTAAACTTTTCGATTCAGTACTTTATGAATGATGGGCAACAAATCACCATGCAGTTCAGTAAAATACTGCAAGTCTTTGCAATTATTTTAATTCCTGTGTGTATCGGCATGCTCATTCGACATTATGCACCACACTTTACTGAAAAATTAAGTAAACCTTTGCGAATTTTTTCAGTGGTGTTTTTGATTCTCATTATTATTGGGGCAATCACCAAAGAACGTGCACATATCATGGAATACCTAACTCAAGTCGGCCTAGCCACGGTGATTTTCTGTATTTGCAGTCTGGTTATTGGCTACTTTGTTCCAAGATTGCTCGGTATTAATAGTGCTCAAGCACGCGCATGTGCATTTGAGATCGGCATTCATAATAGTACCTTAGCCATGACGATTGCATTGACTGTCATTGCAAATTCTACTGTCGCAATGCCTGCCGCGGTTTACTCAATCTTTATGTATATTTTTGCTGCTATTTTTGGTGCCTTAATTTCAAGACGTGCAGCAACTGAAACTGAACCTGCGATATAAAGCCATCATATGCCTCAACTAAAATGGATGCTTAAGCATCCATTTTTTATTTTGCTACTGAATATAAGCGTAACTTCCCAGTTTCGGCTACAATACTGCCTTTAAGAAAACGATTTAGGTCTTTGCCGTGAAGTGGTTACAAATTCATATTACTGTAGAACAAGCTCAAGTTGAATTTACTGAAACCTTGTTAAGTTCTTTAGGCGCAGTCAGCGTGACATTAGATGATGCTGAAAACCAAGACTTGCTTGAACCACTCCCAGGTGAAACTCCGCTGTGGAATAAAGTGATTGTTACAGGAATCTACGCGCAAGAAGAAGGCGAAGACATTGATGTAACAGCACTAGAAACATTTATTCGCACCCAACTCCCAACTGAACCGATGCGCAGTGAATTTCTTGAAGACCAAGTATGGGAGCGTTCTTGGATGGATTACTATGAACCAATTCAAATTGGTGAAAAGTATTGGATCGTACCTGAATGGATAGAGCCACCAGAAGCGGATGCAGTCAATATCAAACTTGATCCAGGCTTAGCATTTGGTACGGGTAACCATGCATCTACTTTCCTTTGTCTACAATGGTTAGGCAAAACCGATGTTAAAGATAAAGTCGTGATTGATTATGGTTGTGGTTCAGGCATCCTCGGTGTTGCAGCACTGCTTTTAGGTGCAAAGAAAGTCTATGCAACAGATATCGATCCACAAGCCGTCTTGGCAACCAAACAAAATGCTGAGCTGAATGGTGTTCTTGAAAATCTTTATGTTGGATTACCTGAAGAGTTCAATGCAGAATTTAAAAACCAACAGGCGGATATTTTAGTTGCAAATATTCTGGCAGGCCCACTTATGTCACTTGCTAAAGAATTCTCAACTTTGATTAAATCTGAGGGAGAGTTCGCACTTGCTGGTGTAATTGAAGAGCAAGTTACTGATGTTTCTAGTATTTATTCTGAATTTTTTGATATAGTAGAAGTCGAGAAGCGTGAAGAAACCTGGTGCAGAATTTCTGGGTCGCGTAAGGCTGTTTAATCTATGAAAATATAAATATTTATGACCGAAAAACAAACCCGATGCCCAAATTGTGCTTCAGTTTATAAAGTATCAGTTACGCAACTCACTGTTGCGCAGGGTATGGTTTGTTGTCCGAAATGTTCACATAATTTTAATGCATTAATCCATCTACAAAACAGTCAACCTGCTCAACCCAAGATCGATCCTGAGACTGTCGTGCAAAATCAGGCACAAAATCTCATTACGACGAAACGACAAATCGAAACCAATGTCTTAGATATTTTTAATCGTAAAATTGAAAACTCCAATATTGATTTAAGAACATACTTAAACAATTTGAATTATTTCAACAATGAACCGGTCAATAACATTCCAAGCTTAAACCTATCACAAGGTTTAAATAACCACGGGCAACATTTAGTAAAACCCAAAAGTACGTTTTATTATCTGGCTTGGAGCTTGATCAATCTTGCTTTACTCAGCATTTTATTATTTCAAATCCTTTGGTTTAATCCCAACTTAACTGATCGTTATCCGTTTTTAAATACTGTTTTTACCCAAACCTGTGCCGTCTTACAGTGTGATACTGTTGATCAACGCTATAAACAAATTGTGATTAGTCACCTTAAAGTTAAAGCACTTGGTAGAGACGAGACGCAATTCTCAGGTCAACTCAATAACCAATATTCTAAAAGCTTAGAGTTACCATTAATAAGAGTCACCTTAAAAGCTCAAAATAAGGTCATTGCTACACATGTGATTACACCTGAGCAATATCTGATTGAAAGTTTAGTTGGAATTAAGCGTATTCCTAAAAATAGCCCATATCCTTTTAAATTTGTTGTTACAGAGCCAAGAAAAAGTTTTGATCAGTACCAATTAGACATTATTCACCCTTAAAATTAAAAAAAATTATAAAAAAATGAAAAAAAATGTAGTTTTCTTGCTCATTTTTTCTTAGACAATGGTATCATACGCGCCACGAAAGCTTTGTCCTGCAAACTCCTCGCATTTTTTCAAAAAAAATACTGTTTTGTTATGTGCTTTATATCCAATATCGCGCAAGTAGAACATTTTTTTGTTTAAAAGAGTGTTGTAACAAATATTAATCTATTGTTACGCTTATTTTTCACTCAACTCGACGATTTGTGGCAAGCTAATTGTTCTTGTTTTAGAGCCAACCGTTTTAGGATCTAAAACGGAGCTCAGATTTTTTTAGACCACATTTATATATTACTTTACCCAAGTAATATTTTGATTTTCGGATTAACTCGCATGAATAGCAAATCTCCTATTTTTACTGCACAATCTGACGTCGCTCTTCGTATTCACGTAGATCGCGCAGTTCGTCACTATTTTGCACAATTGCAAGGTGAGCAACCATCACAAGTGTACGACATGGTGCTAGCAGAAATGGAGAAACCTCTTTTATCTGTTGTCTTAGAATACACACGCGGGAATCAGACTCGCGCTGCTGAGATTCTCGGACTGAACCGTGGCACTTTACGCAAAAAGTTAAAAGCTCACGGTTTAATGAGTGAATAAATGATAAAATGCTCACGGCTTGCGTGGGCATTTTTTTTACCTATATTTTGCCTACCTGTTCAATCTCTAGACTTAAAAACTGTTGACGAAGATCATGACTATTAAACGCGCTTTAATCTCTGTTTCTGATAAAACCGGGATCGTTGAATTTGCCCAGAACCTTGTTGCTCTTGGGGTGGAAATTTTATCTACTGGCGGTACATATAAGTTGCTTAAAGACAACAATGTGGCTGTAGTTGAAGTTTCAGAGCACACAGGCTTCCCAGAAATGATGGATGGTCGTGTAAAAACACTGCATCCTAAAATTCATGGAGGCATTTTGGCTCGTCGTGGTCTAGACGAAGCTGTCATGGCTGAACACAACATCGATGCAATCGATCTCGTTGTCGTAAACCTTTATCCTTTTGCTGCTACTGTTGCTAAACCAGACTGCTCGCTTGCAGATGCAATTGAAAATATTGACATTGGTGGCCCAACAATGGTTCGTGCAGCTGCGAAAAACCATGCTTCAGTGGGGATCATCGTAAATGCAACTGATTATGAAACTGTAATTGCAGAACTTAAAGCGGATGGTGCTTTATCTTATGCGACTCGTTTCGATTTAGCGGTTAAAGCATTTGAACATACTGCCCAGTATGACGGCATGATTGCTTCTTACCTCGGTGCACGTGTTGGTAAAGAAGACGGTCAAGCTGATAAATTTGCTCGTACTTTCAATACCCAGTTAAATAAAGTACAAGATCTTCGTTATGGTGAAAATCCACATCAATCCGCTGCTTTCTATGTAGAATCGACTGCAACTGAAGCATCGGTTTCAACTGCTAAGCAGTTACAAGGTAAAGAACTTTCTTATAACAATATCGCGGATACAGATGCAGCACTTGAATGTGTCAAATCATTTGCAAAACCAGCGTGCGTCATTGTTAAACATGCAAATCCATGTGGTGTTGCAGTATCGTTAGATGGTCTTAAAGCTGCATACGATCTTGCTTATGCAACTGACCCAGAATCAGCATTTGGTGGCATCATTGCATTTAACCGTGAGTTAGATGTTGTTACAGCTCAAGCAATTGTTGACCGTCAATTTGTTGAAGTGATTATTGCACCAAGTATTGCCGATGGCGTACTTGAAGTAACTGGCGCAAAGAAAAATGTTCGTGTTCTGGTATGTGGCGAACTTCCTAAAATTGATGAACGTGCTTCACAATACGATTATAAACGAGTCAATGGCGGTTTATTGGTTCAAGACCAAGACCTCGGCATGATCACCAAAGATGATCTTAAAGTAGTGACTAAGCGTGCCCCTACTGAAGCAGAAATTGATGATTTAATCTTTGCTTGGAAAGTTGCCAAATACGTTAAATCCAATGCTATTGTTTATGCTAAAGGCCGTCAAACCATTGGTGTCGGTGCTGGTCAAATGAGCCGTGTAAACTCTGCACGTATCGCAGCGATCAAAGCTGAACATGCAGGTTTAGTGGTTGAAGGTGCTGTTATGGCATCTGATGCATTCTTCCCATTCCGTGATGGTATTGATAACGCTGCAAAAGCCGGTATCAAATGTATTATTCAACCAGGTGGTTCAATGCGTGATGAAGAAACAATTGCAGCAGCAGATGAAGCTGGTATTGCAATGGTCTTCACGGGTATGCGTCATTTCCGTCACTAATTCACAATAAATCATTATTTAAAAATCCCCCTAAGTCCCTCTTTTCATAAGAGGGACTTGTCACGAACTACAGGACTCTTTAAATTCGTGATACCCCTTCCTATATAAAGGGAGGTTGGGAGGGATTAAAAAAGGATACATAAGATGAACATATTAGTTTTGGGTAGTGGTGGTCGTGAACATGCATTGGCATGGAAAATTGCGCAAGACGACCAAGTCACTAAAATTTTTGTTGCACCAGGAAACGCGGGTACAGCAACTGAACATAAATGTGAAAATGTTGCTTTAGATATTCTCAACAACCCTGCCATTATCGACTTTGCAAAAAATAATGCCGTCGACCTCATTATTGTTGGTCCTGAAGCACCGCTTGTAAATGGTGTGGTTGATGCAGGACGAGCAGCTGGCCTTAAAATTTGGGGACCAACCCAATTTGCAGCACAACTTGAAGGCTCTAAAGCTTTCGCCAAACACTTTTTAAAACGTCATAACATTCCTACAGCATTCTATGATGTATTCACTGAAGTGGATGCAGCCAAAGCATTTGTAGAAAAAAATGGCGCACCAATCGTAATTAAGGCAGATGGCCTTGCTGCGGGTAAAGGCGTCATTGTTGCGATGACCAATCAAGAAGCGTTTGATGCAATTGATGACATGCTTGCAGGCAATAAATTTGGTGATGCAGGTTCGCGTGTTGTTATTGAAGAATTCCTTGATGGTGAGGAAGCATCGTTCATTTGTATGATTGATGGTGACAACATCCTTCCTATGGCAACGTCACAAGACCATAAACGTATCTTTGAAGCTGACCAAGGTCCAAATACGGGTGGTATGGGTGCATATTCCCCTGCCCCAGTTGTGACTGCAGATGTTTTTGACAGAGTCATGAAAGAAGTCATGCGTCCAACCGTAGATGGTATGAAAGCTGATGGTCATATTTATACAGGTTTCTTGTATGCTGGTTTGATGATCGACGAGCAAGGACAACCTCGTGTCATTGAATTTAACTGCCGTTTTGGTGACCCAGAAACTCAACCGATCATGATGCGCTTAAAATCTTCTTTGGTTGATTTAGTTGAAGCCGGTATTGCTGGTAACCTACCCGCTGAAGCTGAGTGGGATGAGCGTAAAACTGTTGGTATTGTGCTTGCGTCTAAAGGCTATCCTGAAACTTCGAGCAAAGATGACGTGATTTCGGGTTTAGATACCCAAATGACAGATGCGAAAATTTTCCATGCAGGTACAGCAAACAATGCCAATGGTGATGTAGTGACTGCTGGCGGTCGTGTACTTTGCGTAACAGCGTTAGGCAACACAATTGGTGAAGCGCAAGCAAAAGCCTTGGAACTTTGCCAAAAAGTGACTTTTGATGGTGTCCAATACCGTAAAGATATTGGTTACCGTGCGATTGTTCGTGAAAATGCTTAAACTCGATTGAGTTGTAAAACCCGCCTAGGCGGGTTTTTTATTTGGTAAATCTTTAGTGAGTAATGCTCTTCCAGAATAATAAATATAAGATTAATTACCTTGATTGATTTTTCACTGAATCATTTGAATCACCGACCTCCTCAACACCACCAATGACCATTTGAAGCCAATCTAATAATTGAGGAAATTCCCGATACCCATCACTGGCTAGAAAATGTCCAGCATTGGAAATAATTTCATATGGAAACTCCAATTTTTCTGCCAGCGAGATACTTAAATCAGTTGGAACATATTGATCATTACTCGATATAAACATCTTCCGATGCAATATTTTATTTTTAAAAGAAAAATCCTTATTCGTCTCAGCGATATATGAATCCAGTTGAGGTAATACTGCCAATTTATTCGAAAATCCAGATACACAGACAACACCGCCTATCTGTTGAAAATCAGATTCAGATAGAAAATCAAGCAGTGTAATACATCCCAAACTGTGCGCAACAAAAAATGTATGCTGATCAATTTGAGCAACATTATTTTTTAAGGTTTGCTTCCACTGTAAAAGCTTTGGATTGCTGGAGTTAGGCAATGCGATCTTTACAACTTTAGTATTTTTATCTTGTAAATTTTCCTCAAGATAATTAAACCAATGATCATCCACTTTTGCTCCATAACCATGAATGATATAGACATTATTTTGAGCATATGCAGTATTTAGCAATAAAAAACTGCTTAAAAGAAAGATGATTAATTTCATTTATCGATCTCTTTGAGTTAGATAAGATCTCCATGCTAAAGTATGACAGCGGTGTCAATGTCAATCACTGTTTGAATAAAATCCCCCCATTTCGCCTAGCAATCCCTAATAATATTTATCAATGCACTACTAGTAGGTACAGATCTAAGTTTATTTTACTTATTCAAAAAAAAGATAATAAATCCTAAAAAATTTATATATTATGAATAAGTATAAAATTTAAACATTTATCGTTTAACATTCAACAAAAGCATTTGTTTTCTTTATTAAATTAATAAAAACATTGATATTCAAACAACGACATCGCTACCCAATGTCAACACGTAGCCACTATGTATAATTTTCATTTATTGATATGATAAACAAATCTTTAGAGTCTGTTTTAAACAATTAAAATTCTTTTAAAACATACTGCTAATACTCAAATGTAAAGAATATAGATAGCGCAATCAGACAAGTACGTCACCGCATTATTTATTTTCAAAATGTTAAAAATTCGATTTAAATGATCGAGAATGCAAAGGACAAAATTCTACTGCATTTGCTACTTAGGACTTATTCATGAAAAAGCTGTTTGGCGTTTTACTTAGCGCGTCTGTGCTCACTCTTTCTGCTTGTGGAAAACAAGAAGCTCCAAAAAATGATGCTGCCCAAGCAGATGCAGGTAAAGAACAAGTCGTTACCATGGCTTCTACAGGTTCAGATGCAGATATTTGGCGCTATATCGCAACATTACCAGAAACAAAACAAGCTGGAATTAAATTAGAAGTTAAAAACTTCACTGACTATGTTGCAATGAATACTGCTGTTGCGAACAAAGAAGTCGATATTAATGCATTCCAATCTTATGCATATCTTGTTGCTTTCAATCAATCAAACAAAGAAAAAATTGCACCAATCTCTACAACATATTTAGAGCCAATGGGCATTTACTCTAGTAAAATTAAAAAAGTTGAAGAATTTGCCAACGGCGCAACCATTGCTATTCCAAATGATGGCGCAAATGAATCACGCGCATTGTTACTTTTACAATCCGCTGGTCTTATCAAATTGAAAGATGGCTTTGATTTAGTCAAAGGCACACCTGCTGATATTACTGAAAATGCGAAGAAAATTGTCATCAAACCTATTCAAATGGCGACTGCGGTACGTGCTAAAGATGAAGTTGATGCAATTGTTTTAGGTAATACTTTAGCAATGGAAGGCGGTTTAAACGTGCTTAAAGATTCGGTTTATTATGAGCCAGTTGACCAAACAACCAAAATGAATGTCAACGTACTTGCTGTTGCAGATGCACGTAAAGACGATGCCCTTTTGAAAAAAGTGGGTGAGTTATATCATGTTCCTGCTGTAGGTAAATATGTTCAAGAACACTTCGGTGGAACTAAAGTTGATGTGAATAAACCTGTAAGCTATCTTACAGAATCAAAATAGTTTTATAATGGATCAGGTCTATTGACCATTCTTTTATGAAAGGTCTACAGGCCCTCATAAAACAGGCAAAGTGAATTTGCCTGTTTTTTCTTTTTGCTATAGTTTTTGACGATATGATTGAATTTAAAAACATTTCAAAACACTATGAGTTGAAAGGTCAAACCATACGTGCACTGGATCAGATTAATCTTGAGATTCCAGCGGGCAGTATTTTTGGCATTATCGGCTATAGTGGTGCAGGTAAAAGTACCTTAATCCGTTTGATTAACTTGCTTGAGCGTCCCAACCAAGGACAAGTCATCATTAATCAAAAAGACTTTACGGCACTTGATGCACGTGCATTACGTCAAGAACGTGCAAATATAGGCATGATTTTTCAGCATTTCAATTTACTACAAACCAAAACTGTAGCTGACAATATTGAAATGCCGTTAAAGTTGCTGGGTGTCAGTAAAGACCAACGTGAAAAACGTTTAAATGAGTTACTTGAGTTTATTGATCTAAAGCACAAAAAAGATGCTTTTCCAGATGAACTCTCGGGAGGACAAAAGCAACGTGTCGGTATTGCACGAGCCTTGGCCAACCACCCAAAAATTTTACTTTGTGATGAAGCAACCTCTGCACTTGATCCACAAACCACGAAATCTGTTCTCGCTTTGCTTAAAAAGATTAATCAAGAGCAAGGGATTACCATTGTCATGGTTACGCATGAAATGGATGTAATTGAATCTGTTTGTGATTTTGTTGCGGTCATGGAACAAGGCAAAGTGATTGAAACTGGTTCTACCTTAGAAATTTTTAGTCAACCGCAACATCCGACGACGAAAAACTTTATTCAAACCGTTTTACAGCAACAGCTCCCTGTTAATATCTTAAACAATCTCGAAAATCAAAATCATAAAAGTATTTATAGTCTGCAATTTTTGGGTACTTCAGCGCAAGAGACTGTGGTACAAGCAGCAATTAAGCAATTTGATGTCAGCTTAAATATTTTATTTGCCAATATGACTGAAATTAATGGTTCAGTGATCGGTCAAATGTTTATACAACTTTTGGGAGATGCTGAAAGCATTCGCCAAACCATAGATTTCTTTGAAAAAAATGGGGTCAAGGTGGAACAGTCAGGAGTTAGACTATGAGAGAACTCATTGTACAATGGCTCACTACACTCACAGCACCATTTTGGAAAAGCTCTTTAAGCATTGACCAATTTGTTACAGCGATGCAAGAAACCATTCAAATGGTCATTTTTGCAATGCTGTTTGGTACCATTTGGGGCTTTGTTCAAGCAATTACCTTGCTGGTTACTCGCCCTAATGGCATTTTACCCAATCGCGCTGTTTATCAGATTTTAAATCCTATCGTCAATGCACTACGTTCCCTACCCTTCATTATCCTATTGATTGCGGTTTTCCCACTGACCAAAGCGATCGTGGGTACAACTATTGGTACTTGGGCAGCGATTGTACCGTTGACCATTTATGTTGGTCCTTATATTGGTCGTCTTGTAGAAACATCATTGCTTGAAGTAAATGAAGGGATTATTGAGTCTGCACAAGCAATGGGTGCATCGCCTTGGCAGATTATTTTTAAATTTATTATCCCTGAATCTCGTAGCTCACTCATCCTGAGCCTTACCACAGCAACCATTAGCTTGATTGGTGCAACAGCGATGGCGGGTGCTGTAGGCGCTGGTGGTATTGGTGATTTAGCAATTTCTTATGGTTATCAACGTTTCGATCAAAGTGTGGTTTATCTTACTGTGATTGTCTTATTGATCCTTGTACAAATTGTACAGAGTCTTGGAAATTGGCTATCTAAGCTTCGATAATCCTTACTTGCCATTTCCAATTCTTCTTACTTCTAAAATCATACCCTCCTTATTGAGGGTATTTTTTATTTCTTGAGTTAGCTACAGATATAAATACTTATAAATTTTATAAATCCTTTTTAATTCTACTCATTTGATCATCTGCTCTTGATCAATCAGTCATAACTAATTATGTTATAGAAAACTTAAGAAATATTTGAAATGAATAATTTTACCCAAACCATCGCCCCGTTGCTCCTTATGCTACCTATTTGCAGTTTTGCTGCGCAACATTCAGAAGATTACACCACCACAGTGAAAGTTAATGGTGTCGAGCTCAACCAAGCAGTAAGTGCAACACAAATTGAAAAATTGCTTGGAAAAACCTCTCAAAAACCTATAAAAACATTTTCAGAATGTACAGGAAACTATGAATACTCAATCTCTACTGCATCAGGAAAAAATCTAACATTTGACATTTTTAGTGAAGAAAATCCACAGATTAAATCTGACGCTTTTTATAAAAGCAAAAATACTTTTCAACAACTTGGTACGACCAAAGGGCGAATTTGGCTTTCTTGGACAAATGCACAAAAGATGACAGACACCGTTTTGATTAACAACAAACCCATCACCAATCTGTATAGCATCAATCAATTTAAAAAAGACTTTCCAAACAGTGCCAAAACTGGCACCCATGTTTTAATGTTAACTGCGTCGGAAGCCAAAGAATTTTTAAAAAATCCTGCTGAATTTGAAACAGGCTATCGCAGTTATGTCGATTTTAATTTTAAAAATGGCAAACTCAGTAAATTAGAAATCAGCCAAGGAATGGCTTGTTAAGTCTTATTAAGAATAGCATTGTGGTTTATATACTACTCTCTAAAAGCATAATCTACGGCATAACTTGTTTGTTCAATCAAATAGAATGCCGTACAGCCGAATTACATATGTTTTCACATAAATATGCCCACAATCAGCTTTCCAACTTGTCTATAGCCTAATTTTGCTATTAAATTTGTATCAGCATATATATGGAATTCAACGATGCAATTTAAAATTCACGTCATAGATGTAAAAAATCAATTACAAAACTATATTTGGCTGATCGAAGACAATCACAGCCACGATGTCGTTGCAATTGACCCCACAGAAGCATCGCTGGTTGAAGATTATTGCCTTGAACATCAGCTGAATTTAAAACAAATTTGGCTCACACACTGGCATAAAGACCATATTGGTGGTGTTCCAGAATTAATCGCAGATCATAATATTCCTGTTTATGGGCCACGCGCTGAACTGAGTCACATTCCTTTTATTACCTACCCGCTGCAACACGATGATCAATTTGAATTTCATGGATTAAACATCGACATTATCTCTGTACCAGGTCACACCCTAGGACATGTCGTTTATTTTATTGATGCATTAGACAGCGTTTTCTGTGGTGATACCCTTTTTGCTATGGGGTGTGGACGTATGTTTGAAGGAACTGCTGAACAGTTTTATCATTCTCTCAATCGCCTTGCTGCTTTACCACCAAGAACCAAAGTTTACTGCACCCATGAATATACGCTTTCTAATGCACAATTTGCTTTGCATATCGAGCCAGAGAACCGAGCAATACAACAACGTGCCGAAGAAATCAAACAGCTCCGTGAACATGGGAAAATCACCTTGCCCAGCACCATTGAACTTGAGCTTGAAACCAATCCTTTTTTACGTGTCGAAAGTGCTGAAGAATTTGCGCGTATTCGTGCATTGAAAGATCATTTTTAAGCAATCACGATTATTGTCCCCACAATGTTAAAACTGCGCCAGCCTAAGCCTCTGTTTTTAAAAGCATCGCAGCAGGCGGTACTGTTATTACATGCCTATACCAGTACCATTCAAGATATGAAGGCCTTAGCAAAATTTCTGCATCAACATGGTTACACTTGCTATGCGCCTAGCTACGCTGGACATGGTTTAACGATTGATGAGTTTCTCAATTACACGACAGCGGATTGGTGGCAAGATACATATAATGCTTATCAATTCTTAGAAAATCAGGGTTATAAGCATATTGCTGTCATTGGGGTTTCTTTAGGTGCAATTTTATCGTTAAAACTCACTGAGCACTTTCCAATTGATGCATGTATTAGCATGTCTACGCCACAGAATCGAAGTGTAAATGATCTTTTTAAGCGACTAAAACACTATGCTGAATATCTCCACCAATTTGAAAACCCCCATACAGGTTTAGACTTAAAAAGCTTAGAAAATAAAGCAGCAATACAACTACAGCCATTTCATCAATTTGTTGCCGCAACCATAAGTGATATTTCTTTAATTCGCGCACCTATCTTTTTATTGTATGGTGGGTTAGATGATGCACATTATCAATCCAGTGCACAAACCATTTACAATCATGTGAATTCTACAGAAAAACAAATTAAAAGTTATCCCAATACTGGGCATCTCATGACGTTAGGTAAAGATCAGATACAACTGTTTAGCGATATTTTAGATTTCTTAGACCTACATCATCCTGTACAGCTGTAATCCCCCATGCTTCTGTTAAATTTACTTACATTTAACCACAGTGAAAATGAGAAAAATTCTGCTTTTTTAAACTTATATATTTGCATCAAAATATTACAAACACAGTTTTTAGGATTAATTAATCCATTGTTTTATTTTAATATTTTTTATTAAATTCATATTTCATCCATATTGGCAGCAAAAAAATACGCATTGATACAAAAGCCTTATTTCTCAAATTGCTCAAATATTGATATAAAAAATAAGTTTCATCAAATTTCCCCTTTAAAAATTTAATGATCACCCCTATTAAATTTATAGGCAGGAATTAAGGAGATCTTCTGTGAAAAAGGTTGTAAAGGCAAAGAATTTAATCGCTTTTCGTATTTGGTTAGAAAAATTAGGCTATTCAGTAAAAAATTTAGCTGATGGAAAAGGATTTACTTTCAGCTTTAAAAAAGAATATGGTTTAGTCACTTGTGATTTATCTGGTAATAACTTAGCAATGCAGCTCGGTGAAGAATTTGAAGATCACTTAAAAGCTTAGTAAGTGTCTAAATGAAGTTTCTCTTTGAAAAGACCTAAACGATTTCGTTTAGGTCTTTTTATTGATCTGGATAAAATTCTAATTCTAAGAAACCTTTAATCAAGATACAGCATAGTTAGAATAAAAATTTAGGCATAAAAAAAAGCATGATTTTCATCATGCTTTTTTTAAATTTGGTGGGGACGGAGAGACTCGAACTCTCACACCTTGCGGCGCTGGAACCTAAATCCAGTGCGTCTACCAATTTCGCCACGTCCCCGAATAAAAACTAACGCTGTAGTCTTTTAAATAACTTGGCAGAGGATCAAGGATTCGAACCTTGACGAACGGTTTTGGAGACCGTCATGCTACCATTACACCAATCCTCTATAACCCTTCATTTTGTTTTAGTACCACAAAATGAATTGCTTGGTGGGGACGGAGAGACTCGAACTCTCACACCTTGCGGCGCTGGAACCTAAATCCAGTGCGTCTACCAATTTCGCCACGTCCCCAATGGCTGTGTATATTATAGAGATCGTTTTATTATGACAAGCCCTTTTTTCGAAAAAGACACTCGTTTGTTTAAATAAAAAACAAATGTTGCAAATACTGCTTTTTGTTTAAACAATTTGGCTTAATACTTGTTTTATTTGATAAATATTTGAGCAACGTTGCCCTGTTTTTTTCATTAACATCGCTGTTAAAACCATTTCAAAAATTTTAAATCGCTCTGGTAACACTACATTTAACTGCTGACAATGTAAAAATGCCCAATCTTGATAGCTTTTTGCCGATAAGCGCTGTTGTGTCAACCACTCCAACCAAACGATTCCCAACGCATAAATATCGGATTGAAATGATTTTGGTTGCGCATGAAACAATTCTGGTGCCATATACCGTGGTGTTGCTGTATGTGTTGCGATATTTGTTAAATTTGCCTCTTCAGCGGTGTTTACAGCCTGTTCAAAGTCAATCAAATAACTTTTCTCATCCTTAGCGCGAAAGTGCTCAACTTTGATATCACCATGCAGATAACCATAGTCATGCAAATGTTCAAGCACATCTAAGCTGAGCATTAATCGCTTACCAATTTCAGCCAAGCTAAGTTGATCAGGTAGATCCTGAAAAAGCTTTGGGGCATCTTCCACCCATAAAGCTTGATCAATGACCTCTTCATCAATTTTAAATTGCTGAAATGGATCAAATATTGAAAAGTTTAACAATACAGGTTGAGTTTCAGTCTCTAATGCATTCAACTCGCTATAACAGTTCAGCTCATTGAAAAAGTGCTGTTGATAACAGCGATTTGAATTTTTGAGCTGCAATTTCAACCAAAACCATTGCTGTCCCTGTTGAATTTGATAAATACGGCGACCCAATTTTTGACTTTGGATTGAATTATATGCAACTGGAAGAATTCTGCTTTGGCTCATACTTCTGTCAATTGTTCTGCGGGTATATCTTTCGTCATTGGATGATTCAAAACTTCTAGACAATGTTGGATTGTTTTACCAATACGCGCATGTGTTTCTATACTTGAAATTTTTGGCCAAGTTGCACGCTCACCTTCTCGTTGCAATAGCTTAAATAGATATGGGCGTGGGTTCTGTAACATATAGCTATAATGGCGCAGACTATACTCCCCAATAATATTGACATCACCATAGTAGCGCTGGTCAATAATTCCGTAACCGTGATCGAGTAAACGACGCATAGAAGGAACTCGTCCCATACGGCCTCTGGCAAAGTCCATGATCCCCATTGCAGCCATGCGTCCTTGACTACGCACTATACGTTCAGGCCAACTCAGTAAGTCTCTACGGTAACGTTCTTCATCATTCTGCATAAACGGTACAATATGTGGATTAACCTGACTGGCAATGGTGTAATTCAAATTATAAAGACGTGACATGCGTTCTTGGGGGAAATCATTGCGGACACTGCCATCCACCCAACGCGTATTTGCCAAATAAGGGGTATGTACACCATCGTAACGCTTACTGATCAAACGCACAGGTGGAAATAAAACCGGTACAGCACATGATGCCAATACTGCACTCCAGACCAATAAATCTGGTGAGGTATATTTATTCATGATTCGTACATCTTCTTGGGAAACATCGTAAGGCGCAACGGTGACATTGATATCTAAGCCTGATTTTTCAAACGCCTCCTGAAAGGTTACATCACCTAAATTTTCGACCAAGAACTTTTTAAGATATCGGACATCAGCAAAACCACCATTGCCTTTGATTAATTCTTTGAAGCTACGGAAGTGAAAGGCTTCACTATAAAACTGGTCGCCACTGAGCAAGTTTGGAATCTCACCTGGTTCATTTACCCCCAGCATCGCCGTCATGATTGCCCCAGCACTTGAACCAGAAAGTACTTTTGGCATTAAGTCTTGTTCCATTAATGCTTTACAAACACCGCTATGAAATAAACCTAACGTTGCTCCACCTGAAAACATCAGTGCGGGCTGACCATAGGCCTTTTCACAGTTTTCAAAAAACTTCCTTTTGCTTTCATGACATAAGGCTTGGCAACTTTCTGAAGCAATGAATGCCAAGCTATTGCTCACTTCATCGATATAATCTTCAATTATTTTTTTAGTTCCAACATAGGTATGTGCAAATAGCATCGGATGTCCGATGTTGGCAACATCGTGACTAAATCCTTCTCTTAGGATATACATCAAATCTTGGGTGCGATTTTGTAGACGGTAACGGCGCAATAAATTTAACCGATGGGAAATAATTTCAGCATCAAAATATGGTGAGGTATTATCTAGCTTCCACTCCTGTGCCCCCGTTTCTTCATCCAGTTTTAACGCTATAGATTTCCACTCTTCATAGTTTTCTGCATGTTTCAGTTTTCTTTTTAGTTTTTTAATACGATAAGCCTGATGCGGATTTAAATCTTGAGTGAGTTCTAATAACATTTCTAATATTCCTTTGATTTTTAATCCGACACTTTTAAATACCTGTCGATAAACTATGCTGAAAAATAACCAGATAATCAATTACCATAAGTCATTTAATTCTTGCTTTAGATTCCAATTATCGCCTATTGAGATTAGCTCAATAAATTTACTGTGCTAATATCAACCACACATTGTAATTTCTGAAAATAGCGAACGGATATGGCAACTTTCGACTTACCTGACAATATCATCCAAAAATTATCCACTGTTCTTGATCAGTTACATCAAGTCCTTCCTGAAAAGAAACAAGATACTGACTTTGCAGCAGTGGCTTTTAGGTGGCACGATAAACAACTCAAAGCGATTTATAACCCGAAAGCAATGCATTTGGATGATCTTAAAGGGATTGAACGTCAGAAAGCTAAAATTTTACAAAATACTGAACAATTTCTACACGGCTTACCTGCCAACGATATTTTACTGACTGGCTCACGCGGTACAGGAAAATCATCCATTGTCCGTTCTTTACTTACCCAGTATGCAGAACAGGGCTTACGTTTAATTGAAATTGAACGAGATGATTTGTCTGACTTGCCAGAAATTCAAAAAATTATTAAAGATCGCCCAGAAAAGTTCATCGTTTATTGTGATGACTTGGCATTTAATGCTGAAGATGAAAATTACCGTAGTTTAAAAAGCGTGTTAGATGGCTCGCTACAATCTGGCTCAAGTAATTTTGTGATTTACGCAACCAGTAACCGTCGTCATTTATTGCCTGAATTTATGCATGAAAACACGCCTGTAACCAAAGTCGATGTGCCGCAATATAAAGAGTTGCATCCGCAAGAAGCCATCGAAGAAAAGATTTCATTATCAGATCGTTTCGGTATGTGGTTGTCGTTTTATCCAATGGATCAAAATCTTTATTTAGAAATTGTGGAACATTATTTAGCAAAAGCAGACATGCCCTTTGCTGATGATGTCCGTGCTGAAGCATTAAGATGGTGTCAAGCTCGTGGTCAACGCTCAGGGCGTGCAGCATATCAATTCTCTAAACATTGGATTGGTTCAGAACGTTTAAAAGCATTATAAGCCCGACTTTTTTAGATATACAAAGCCCTAACTGAATAATAGTCAGGGCTTTTATTATTTATCAGTTAGATCATGTGCGATAAGAATAAGTAAGCTAAGCAAATAGCGATATCAAAACGTCCAATAAGCTCATTCATGCTAAACCCATTTATCACCCGATAAAATCTCACTGTATCTTTGTCCCATTCAATAACAATAGCTTGAATGGATTGCCCTGTTTCATTCAATCCATATCATTCAAATAAAGCTTAAATTATTCGTTTCTATGTAAAAAAGACCATCAACACACAACTCAAGCTGACTGCTGGTTAATCATGCAACTAAAAGCCAAAATAAAAAAATTCAGTATATTTAAATATATTTCAAACACTTAAATACAAAGCAATAATTCATCCAGAACATTTTATTTCAGCACATCACAGTTTAAGCGTGATAAAATAGCCGACAGTTTCATATAGGATAGGTCTATGCAGTTTGTTCATCTTGGTATTCATACCGAATTCTCGATTACAGAATCGATCGTACGTATACCTGATCTGATTAAAGCTGCCGCATCTGATGAAATGCCTGCTTTAGCCATTACAGACCTATCCAACCTGCATGCAGCAGTTAAGTTTTATAATAAATCGCTGGGGAAAGGGATTAAACCTATTTTCGGCAGTGTAATTCGATTAAATGATGCAAACCATAAAGCAACCTTACTGGCAATGACCAATAAAGGCTGGCGTGGTCTGAC
The DNA here is from genome assembly GCF_025433935.1 of Acinetobacter sp. I-MWF. Taxonomy (NCBI): domain Bacteria; kingdom Pseudomonadati; phylum Pseudomonadota; class Gammaproteobacteria; order Moraxellales; family Moraxellaceae; genus Acinetobacter; species Acinetobacter sp. I-MWF. The sequence continues at coordinate 2,885,343 of NZ_JAMBAR010000001.1, forward strand.
TGAAATTGTCTCTCGCGGCTTTATTGAAGGACAACAGCTTTCGATTCCATGTGTACAAAAAGATTGGGTACTTGAACAGTCTCAAGACATCATTGTACTTTTGGGCCTACATAGTGATGTGGGAGAAATGCTCTGTGCAGCTTATCCTGAAAAAGCCGAACCGCTGTTAGAACAATGGATCGAAAAATTTGGCAATCGTGTTTATTTAGCGCTGACGCGTACAGGTCGCCCATTAGAAGAAAGCTTCAATGAAGAAGCGGTTAAACTCGCTGCAAAATATAATATTGGTGTTGTGGCACATAATGATGTGCATTTTGTTAGACCAGAAGATTATGAAGCACATGAAGCACGCGTTTGTATCGCAGATGGTTATGTTCTAGGCGATAGTAAACGTCCTAAGCATTACAGCCCTGAGCAATATTTTAAAACCTCTGCTGAAATGATTAAGCTATTTGCAGATATTCCAAGTGCCATAGAAAACACCTTACAAATTGCAAAGCGTTGTACCGTTTCACTCCGTTTAGGATTTCATGATCTACCAGACTATCCAATTCCGGAAGGTCATACTATCCATTCTTACTTTGAGCATCTTTCTGAAATTGGTTTAGAAGAACGCTTAGACTTCCTTTACCCTGTTGAAACACGTGATGAAGATTGGGCTGAAATTCGTAAGCCTTATGATGAACGTCTGGCCTATGAGCTTGGCATTATCAATAAAATGGATTTCCCTGGTTACTTCCTCATCGTCATGGACTTTATTCAATGGTCTAAAAACAATGGGGTTCCTGTAGGTCCCGGTCGTGGTTCAGGTGCAGGCTCACTCGTCGCTTATAGTTTAAAAATTACTGACTTAGACCCGCTGCGTTATGACCTACTCTTTGAACGCTTCTTAAACCCAGAACGTGTATCCATGCCTGACTTTGATATCGATTTTTGTATCGCTGGGCGTGATAAGGTCATTGACTATGTAGCACGCCATTATGGTCGTGATGCGGTTTCTCAGATTGCAACCTTCGGTACCATGGCTGCTAAAGGTGCGATTCGAGATGTAGCACGGGTTTTAGGTAAATCTTACGGTTTGGCAGATCGTATTTCTAAAATGATTCCGACTAAACCTTTAGGACTCACCTTAGAAGAATCTATTGAGGCTGAACCACAACTTAAAGATATTGTGACCAATCCATCCAACCCAGATTATGACGATGCTGCTGAAATCTGGGAAATGGCACTCAAGCTTGAAGGCATTACCCGTAATACAGGTAAACACGCAGGTGGTGTGGTGATCGCACCAACCAAAATCACCGATTATTCGGCAATTTTGTGTGAAGCTGATGGTACAGGACGGGTTGCCCAATTCGATAAAGATGATGTAGAAGCTGCGGGCTTAGTTAAATTCGACTTCTTGGGCTTACGTAACCTTACTGTAATTGAAGATGCGATTCAAAATATTAATAAGCGTATTCAATCTGATAAGCCGTTAAATATTTCAAACATTCCTTTAGACGATCCTAAATCCTATGCAGTATTTGCTGACGCAAATACCACCGCGGTATTCCAGTTTGAATCCGTGGGCATGAAAAAAATGCTTAAAGAAGCACGTCCAAGTAAATTTGAAGAAATTATTGCCTTCGTATCTTTATATCGACCGGGTCCAATGGACCTTATTCCTGACTTTATCCATCGTATGCATGGTGGTGAATTTGAATACTTACATCCGCTATTAGAAAGTGTACTCGAACCCACTTATGGGATCATGGTATATCAGGAACAGGTGATGCAAGCCGCACAGTTCTGTGCTGGCTATACACTGGGTGGTGCAGATTTACTTCGTCGTGCGATGGGTAAAAAGAAAGTCGAGGAAATGGTCAAGCAACGTGCCACCTTTATTGAAGGTGCTGCGAAAAAAGATATTGATGAAGGTACAGCCAACCATATCTTTGACTATATGGAAAAATTCGCAGGCTATGGTTTTAACAAATCACATGCCGCTGCGTATGCTTTAGTTGCCTATCAAACGGCTTGGTTAAAAGCACATTACCCTTCTGAATTTATGGCTGCGGTCATGTCTTCGGAAATGCAAAATACAGATAACATTGTATTTTTAATTGATGACTGCCGAATCAACAACTTAGTGGTGTTGCCGCCATCGGTAAATATGTCGTTCTACCAATTCTATGCCAGTGATGTAAACACCATTATTTATGGCTTAGGTGCAATTAAAGGTGTCGGCGAACAAGCCATGCAATCCGTGATTGATTCACGTGAGCAAGATGGTCCTTTTAAAGATTTATTCGATTTCTGCCACCGTGTAGATTTGAAGAAAATCAATAAAAGAACATTGGAAGCATTGATTCGCGCTGGTGCACTGGACTGTTTGGGAATTGAACGTTCAAGTTTAATGGCTCAACTTCCAGAAGCCGTCCAAGCCGCTGAACAAGCACGTTCAAATCGTGAAACGGGCATTATGGACTTATTTGGTGAAGTTGAAGAGGTTCAACGTAAGCCAGCTAAACCTGTAAAACCGTGGTCTGATGAAGTGCGTCTAAAAGGCGAAAAAGATACATTGGGTTTATATCTGACAGGTCATCCAATTGATGTCTATCGTGCAGAATTAAAATCCTTTATTCCAAATAAAATTAATGAATTAACCCCTACTCGCCGTGGTGTAACCACCGTTTTCGCTGGTTTAGTGGTCGATATTGCCAATTTCCCAAATCGAATGATGATTACCCTTGATGACGGCACAGCACGTATCGAAGTCTCTGCGAATCATGAACGCTTCCAACGCTTTAAAGACATTATTCAAAATGAAAAAGTGGTGGTGATTGAAGGTGAAATTTATGAACGTGAAGGTTTCGACCGTCCTATGGGTCGTTTGACCAAAGCATTCACCCTCAATGAAATTCGACAAAAGCGTGCCAATAGCATTGCCATCACACTGAATACTGAAGTGATGACGAAAACCTTAGCCTCGGATATTCAAAAGATCTTACTGCCTTTCTGTAATGTCGATATGTGTCAACACATTCCAATGCAGATTCAGTTAGATTATGACTATGCCACGGCTGAGTTACATTTAGGTCAACAATGGAAAGTTGCCCCATTGGATGAGTTACTTTCTAAATTACGTGATTACTTTGGTAAAGAATCTATTCATATTGAATACCAAGTCAAATCTAAAGCGGCAAAAGCCGTGGATCATCGTGGACTTGCCCAACCGACTCAAGTTGCACCACCGCCAGAAAATATGAGTATGGATGATGCAATGGATGACTATATGGCAGATGCAGGCCAATTTTCCTAACCTCCTATTTGAATTTAAAGCTTAATATTTTGGAATATTCATGGATATTTTCGACAATGCTGTGATTTCACAGCATTTAAGTCATGTACGTATTGTCATGGTCAATACGACACTTCCTGCCAATATCGGAAGTGCTCTACGTGCAATGAAAACAATGGGCTTAACTAAACTTGTGCTCGTTGCGCCTAAAACCTACCCTCACCCAGATATAGATGCCTTGGCAGCGGGTGCAGCAGATCTGATTGAGCACATAGAAATTGTCGACAGCTTAGAAAATGCCATTAAAGATTGTCATATTGTATTTGGAACCAGTGCACGTAGTCGCACCATTCCATGGCCTTTGCTTGATGCACGCCCTGCGGCGCAAAAATCAATGCAGGCTGTTATCCAACACCAACAAGAAATCGCTATTGTCTTCGGTCGTGAAGATCGTGGTTTAACCAATGAAGAGCTTGCGCTGGCAAACTTTCATGTCACCGTACCAGTGAATAGTGAATATGGAGTGTTAAATGTCGCTCAAGCCATTCAAGTACTGTGCTATGAAATGCGTATGGCAACATTAGAACTCGCTGATAAGACACTGGATACTGAAGCAGTGATGCGGGTAACAGATTCAGAAGATATGCATTGGGATGAACCTTTGGTCACACACGAACAAATGGAACAGTTTTATCCGCATATTGAAAAAATGTTGGCTGATATCGAATTTTTAGACCCTAAAAACCCGCGTTTACTGCCTTTACGCTTGCGTCGATTATTTGGGCGTATACAATTAGATAAGATGGAATATCATTTATTAAGAGGCATTTTTAGCCGAGTTCAAGCCTTAAATAATGGTACATGGAAAAAGTCAAAAGATGAGGATCAAAACTAATGCTAAAACAGCTTAAAGAAGATATCCAAGCTGTATTTGCGCGAGATCCTGCTGCGCGTAATACATTTGAAGTTTTAACCACATATCCTGGGATACATGCATTAATCATGCATCGTGTTGCCCATGAATTATGGGAAAAAGATTGTAAAACTTCAGCACGCATTTTGTCTTCTTTTAGTCGTTTTACCACAGGTATTGAGATTCACCCTGGCGCTAAAATAGGTAAACGCTTTTTTATCGATCATGGTATGGGTGTGGTGATTGGTGAGACAGCAGAAATTGGTGATGATGTCACCTTGTATCATGGGGTGACTTTAGGTGGCACGACATGGAATAAAGGTAAACGTCATCCGACTTTAGCAGACGGTGTTGTAGTAGGCGCTGGTGCAAAAATCCTAGGCCCTTTTGTGGTCGGTAAAAATGCTAAAGTCGGCTCAAATGCTGTGGTGACTAAAGCTGTACCTGATGGCGTCACGGCGGTAGGTAATCCTGCTCGCTTTATTAGCAAAGATAAAGAAATCGTCACTACACCAGAACCAAGTTGTCCAGAAGAAATGACCAGTGGTATTGAAAACACAGAATTTCAAGCCTACGCAGCCGTACCAGAACAATCTGACCCTATGCTTGATGGTATGCGTGTTTTGTTAGATCGTTTGGAACAAAATGAAAAACGCATCAATAGTTTGTGCCAGCGTTTATCACTTTTAGACCCAACCTTTAATTTACAACACAATATTGAACAGCCTTTAAGTGAAGATGAAATCAAAATTATCGAAGAAGTTAGACGTGAATGTGAAGCACAAAACCACTCATCGAAAGCATAAGGTTTCCTAATACTTCACAAAATGAAGTGTCAATAGACTGTAATGTATAATTTTTAATAATACGAACCAAATCAAGTTGCATGTTCAGACGTCTTTTCATAGACTGATGCGCATGCACGTTTTTTAATATAAATTAATGGAAGAAACACATGACGATTAAGCCTTTGGCATATGCATTGCTCGCAACATCATTACTTACTGCGTGTTCAACAACACCGACCAAGCAACAGAATAAAATAGATGCAAACGAGCCGTTTATTTACACTGAGCCTGAATTGTCTCCTCCGTTTTATGCATTAAACCCTTTCGATTACTCGCAACCGCCAGTTTTTGAATTAGAGTTGAAAAAAGCAGCGGCTCAACCTGTAAACAAACTCGAAGTGACAGATCCTGCAAATCCAAACCAAAAAATCATTTTAGATACCAATAAATTGATTGTACCTACAGTAAATAGCGCACAACGTGCTATGAAATATGCAGTACTTGCTGGAAACAATGAAATTGACATCACTGCAATTGATGATTTCTTGCAAATGGTTGAAGGTAAAGCACGTCATTACCCACCACAATTTAGTGACCGTAAAGAACGTAAAGGTTTTGAAACTAAGTTGAAAGAAGTCTCTACTCAGCTTGACCAATTGGCTGCGGCACCAAATGCTTCTTTTGATATTTTGATTCGTGCATTTAAAGCCAGTGTTTTAGGCCGTAACCTTGACTTAGGTTCTTCTTATACCACCAAGTCACTAGAATATGCTCAACGTATTCTCAAAATCAACAAAGATGACGCTGAAGCAAACTTATGGTTTGGTTTCTCTTTATCTGAAGGTGGCGGTCAAAAAGAAGCGATTCCATATTTAGATAAAGCTATCAAACAAGGGGTTCAAGAAGCCTATTTATCTTCTGCAAACAACTTTATTGGTATGGAGCAAAAGAAAAATGCGATCCAAACCTTGAAAAACTATAAAGTGAAATACCCAGAAGAAGCTGAAGTTGCAGATCGCTTAATTCAAGAAATTGAAAAGCAAGGTCGTTACAACGTTTGGCAGGTTTTGAAAAACCCAGCTCTGGCAAAATAAATTTATAAATTTTTGAAAAAATAGGCTGAACATTCAGTCTATTTTTTTGTTTATAAATTGAATAAAACTAACGTATGATTCAGACAAAGATTGATCTAGTTAATGATTATGCAATACTCAAAAAACAATATTTTGCTTTGTGCTTTAGCAATGAGCCCATTGATTTTATCTGGATGCCAAGTTGTCAGTGTAAAAAATCAAAAGGTGAACGTAACCATTGCCAATGAACGTGACAGCATTTTGACACGTTCAAAAATGAGTGAAGCCAGCTTAAATGTTTTATCAATGACTGGACGTGAAGCCAAATCATGTACAGATGAACCCGAAAAATGTGTGGCCGATTTAGCCGAAATTCCACAGATTCAAGATGAACAACTGCTTTCCACCGCAAGTGAAATTTACTTAACCAAAGCAATCAATCTTGGTGACTCTTCTAATTGTAAAGTCAGTCTTTTTTCAAAACATCAATCCACTGAAAAGCAGCAAGCCGCTCAGAAAAACTATGAGCAATGTTTAGATCAGCAAATGGTGATGTTAGATAACAGCATCCGTTATAGTTATGCCTATTTGTTTAAAACTGAACGCCAACCTCAAGACCGTATTTTTAACAACCGACAAGTTCAGATACGTGACTTTTATAATCAAGCCTTAGCCAAACTGATTTCGACATATGCCATAAGAAATAAAAAACAAAAAGTGGCGAAACAAATTAAAGTGGGCAAAAGCACTTATCGTATTAATTTTAATGGCTACCCTGCACTGGCTCAAATTGAACTTGAGGATCTTGTTTCAAGCTATAATTTAAACTTCTCAGGATTACGCTCGATCAACCGTAGAGATGGTTTCGGTGCAGAATTTGTCGCAATTTTACCTAACACGACAGCACCTGAAGAAAACAAATATATTGTGAATCCATTTGATTATAAATACAAAAACGGCATAAATCCCAATATTCATCAACCGCGTTATTTATCGGTCAGTATTGCAGCACAACCTGAAAATGCAAATGAATCATTACAGAACATCTTACATAACCCAAATTTTCAACTGAATGTGTATGACCCGTATAGTATTGAAAATTTAAAAATTGGTGGCAAACAATACCCGCTTGCTGCAAACTTTTCAGCTCCCTATGGTCTATGGCTGGCTCAAAACAACTTAGGTATTGCGGCTTATCTCAGCTTAATCGATCGCGATCAAAGCCTGACTATGCCTCATTTATATATGCTTGAACCGTATAACCCAAATAAGAAAGTGATTGTTTTGGTACACGGTTTAGCCAGTAGCCCTGAAGCGTGGATTCGTTTAACCAATGATATTATGGGCGACAATGTATTACGTGAGCACTATCAAGTTTGGCAGGTTTTTTATTCAACCAATATGCCAATCTTAGAAAGCCGTTTTCAGATCAATGCTATCATTAATCAAGGTTTTGCTTCAATTAATCAAAATTCAGCTTCTGCTAAAGATGCCGTACTGATTGGGCATAGTATGGGCGGGATTATTGCGCGCTTATTAGTCAGTGATGCCAATCTGACTCAACCCGCCTTAAAGATGTTGAACAATCGTAAATTTGATAAATTTAAAGATGATCCAATGTTCAAATCTCGTTTGACTATTCAATCTGTGCCTAATTTTGATCGTGCTATTTTTATTTCAGCACCACATCGTGGTACTGCATTTGCTGATCGCTGGTTCACTTTGGCTGCTCGTCGGATTATTAAGCTGCCAGGTGCATTCTTGGGGGCTTTAGCTGACTCTATTGATGATCGTGATTTAAATGCAAAAAACTTTTTAAAAGATGTTGGGCATGGACTGATTCAAAATGGTCCAAGTGACTTAAGCCATAGCTCAAACTTCACCAAATTGACTGAAAACGTGATGCCTAAGAAAGACATGATCTATCACTCAATTATGGGCAATATCACCAATAGCACCGATCCTAACGTGATGACGGATGGAATCGTTCCATATACCAGCTCACATTTGGACGGCGCAGTATCTGAGAAAATTATCAAAGGTGGTCATTCGATCCAAGAGACACCTGAAGCGGTATTGGAACTTAGACGGATTTTAAGATTACATTTGACGGAACTTGGGCTTTATAAACCTTAAACTCAGCGTCCAAGCACATAAAAATGCCAGTCAATCTTAAATTGGCTGGCATAGGATTATTGGTTTTATAAAAATCTAAGGTCTTATCCGAATCAGTGAATAACTCACTTATGAATCAGTGGTTCCTGCAAAAAGCGCGATTACATCTGCTTCGGTTAGTTTTTTTGTCTCATTGTTAAAAGCATAAAACTCAGGTTTATTGTCTATAAAAATTTCCATATCGAATTTTATATCTTGAGGCTGTTGATCCAATGCAAATGCATTGATATTGCAATAACTTTGGTCTTTAGTCCGCCAAAATAAATTCGTGCCACAGCAATTACAAAAGCCTCGCTCGCCCCAATCAGAAGAATTATAAATGCTTAAGTGCTCATCTTGAGTAAACTGTAAACTGCCCTGTTCGACATCAATCGTCATAATTACACCGCTCGTTTGTCTCCTGCAAATTGAACAATGACACGCATGAACATCATGATTTTTTAATTCAACCGTAAACGTTGTTGCCCCACAAACACATTGCCCTTTCATAATGATTTCCTTGTTTTATAAATTTTCCATAAAGATACTACAATGATGTAGTGAAATTATAGTGAAACAGATATTTTTTATCATACGGATGTTTTTTAATTGAAAAGCGAAATGATTCGCTCTAAATTAGTCAATACAACAATTTAAATATAATATTTGGAAAAGTATGCGTTATAAAATTATAGATGTTTATCAGCTCCAAAATATTCAACGGTATATTGCAAAGTGTCTAAAGACACAATCACCTCAATTCATTGTGATTGAAAGTGATCAAACCTTATGTAAAGAGCTCGATATTATTGATGTCGACTTACAAGCATCGATTGCCACATGGGCAACGGGTGAAAGAATTGATTTAAAAATCATTCATCAATCCAACCATATTGAAAAATTCTACGATTTTGAACATTAAAAACTTCATATGCACTAAGTGTTTGAATTTATAATTTTCTTCTTCTAGTTTTTTTATAATATAAACCGTATGTTATATTATGATTATTAAATAAATAATGTGAGGTGCAATATGGTTAAGCGACTTAAAGATTTTAAAATTGAAAATCGAAAAGCTCGCCCAACTATAGCAGGTCAAGTTTTATCTATGCAATTCAGTAACGATGAAGCGACTAAGCGTATTGTGATGCATAGCGTTAAACGCGTAATTCATCAACACAAAGATGAACTTAACGAGCTTGCTTACAAATGAGTCTAATCACATCTACTTTTGTTATTGCTGTTCATGATGAAATGAAGGTGTACTCAGCCGTATAGATCAACAAATGTATTACAATGATGTTAAAGATTTATTTGAGATTGCAGCTTGGTATGGAATTGCTATCGCTAAAGGACATGCCTTTGTCGATGGCAATAAACGTACTGGACTTGCAACAATGTTAACTTTTTTAGAAATCCAAGGCGTTTCAATCAAAGATCACACAGGACTTGATGATCTCATGGTTGATATTGTTGAATCACAGGATCATCATGAAGTATTGGCATTAAGTGTTTCTGATTTCTTGTATGAAATTTCTGAAATTTAGTCATCTATAAAAAACTCATTGTTTATTTCAAACACCCCAAAATAAAACTCAATCGTTCAAATTCAATAAAAAGTTTGACAGTAAATCCCTCAACATCATATTTTATTTTAAGTTCTCTTTTAGAACCCCATATGAAGGATAAATATATGAAACACCCAAAAGAAATGACAGGGCTTGAATTTCTACAAGCAATGGTTGATGGACACATTCCTAGAGCATCGATTAGTGAAACCATCCCGATGGATTTACATGAAATTTCGCATGGTCATGCAAGTTTTAAAGTCAAAGCGGATCAGCGTCATTTAAATCCTTTAGGTGGCGTACATGGTGGTTTTGCAGCAACAGTTTTAGATTCAGCAACTGGCTGTGCTGTACATACCACCCTAGAAGCAGGCGTAGGTTATGGGACCATCGATTTAAATGTAAAAATGTGCCGCCCTGTACCTCAGAATAAGCCATTATTTGCTATTGGACAGTTGATTAATTTAAGTAAAAGTCTTGCCATTTCTGAAGGGAAATTGGTCGATGAAGATGGCAAATTATATGCACATGCAACAGCGACCTGTATGATTATTCGTACATAATTGACTGCTTAGAGTGCTATTTATATTGAATAGCACTTATTCAGCATTAGCCTTCGGTTCATCAACATACATCTTACCCATCTTCAACTGTTTTAGGCTCTCATCCCATTCCAGATTACGCTTGCAATTGATTGCTTCTGCACGGCTAATTTCTGCCATGTTTTGCCCACAATATCCCCCACCAACTTCGACTTGAACGATAGCTTTGGCTTGATTATTGATAATCTGATAAGAAAATACTGCACTGTTAAAAATTTCTTGTATGGTTTTATGATCTTTAGATTGGTAGATCACCAGCTGATCTCCCCCATGCCCTCTAAATACACCATCTTCAACACACCTAATCAAGTCAGGTTCATAAATATATTCTGGCTGATCATCCCCAATTAAATCCACAACCGTAACAACATCTTTCATATCAACCGCTACTGCTTGCTTACAATGTTTCTGTGCATCTTTTACCTGCTGTATAAGCTCATCAGGATAATTTAATCCTTTAGATTTATGCTCTATTTTTGCTTCAGTAACAGTCGTAGGAATTTCGACTTCAACTTCACTGCTTGCCTTTCCTGTATCAACTTTTACACGATCAACTTTGTCATTATTATCTGCTGCAATCGCTGCTTTTCTCGTAGACTCCGCTGGAGCTACATTCTGAGAATTTTGTTGAGAACAAGCGCTTAAGAAAAGAAGACCTGATAAACTCAAAATATTGACAATGTTCAAAATATTTTCCTAAATATAAATAGGGTTTGATGTAAAATTTTATGTAAGGTTTAATAATGTAGTAAATGCTTAATGATATGAGATTTAACTATAAAAATGAAATCAGCAAATTTATAAAAGACCGAATAATAACGATTTCTGCTCTGATATAAATTCACTTTTAAAATTTTGACAAATTTACTTTCGCATTTTGCTCAAAATGTTTTCTAAAATATTCAGTCTGATACAAAGGTTGCATTTGATAAAAATGCTGTAAAACTTCTGCTCTTTTGACTTTATAGATTTCAGCGTCAACCCACGCGTATTCTTGTTGAATTTGATGTTCATATTCTGCAAAACGTTCAGCAGAGCTAGCCAAAATTGCTAAATCGATATCAAGTAAATAATTTAAATCATGCTGTTTAGACGGTTGATGCTCTTGTGTTGCAATGATCCATTGAGAAACTTTGTCTAAGACCGATTGCGTTAAAATATCCGTACAATGCTCGCGCATTAATTGAGCACTTTGTTGTTCATTATCTTTTGCTTGAGGATTATAAACGGCATCATGAAACCAAATTGCCAACTCAACAGCAATAGGATCATTCAATTGCGCTTTTACTTGGTGAAATAACACAAGGCATTCGACAATATGTTGAACCGTATGATAATGACGTTGTGGCTCAGTATAAGCAGCAACAAGCAACTGCTGTAAAAAAATACACTGCTCTGTTTCGATTGCTATGTGATTCGCAAATTCACCCCAATACTGATTGAATGGTTTGAGGTAATCTTCTGTTTTAGCTATGATCATATTTATAGAACATCTAAGACTTTATATATTAATACAACATTTTTGGTTGTTATCCCATGTTCGGTGATGAGTTTACACATAAACAAATCACCGAAAGACCTGCAGATTATTTTATAGTCAAACTAGCTAATTATTCATACAAGTGATTTCTATCAAGTCATTGATCAAAAATGAAGCTTATTTTTTGTGCTTTTGAATCATAGATGGTGATCCTACCGTGGGGCGACAGGGATGTCGCCGTTGGGCGGGGGTACAGGACGTACCCCTCGCCAAACAGAAGATTTTTGTCACTTTTCATCTCTGAAAAGTGAGGCATCGCCTACGCAAAGCTATTTAAACATTGAATGTAAGGTGTGGCAGTGCTAGATTTTCATCATCAAATAATTGATTTAATTAAAGATATGTTTAACTTTGTTCAAATCAAAGCGGTAAATTCGCTTGGTCATGAATACATTATTTTTGAAAAAGAGCTGGCTTAAGCAAGCCAACTCTCTTTCAATACATTAAACGATTGAAATACTTAAGCAACTTGCTCATCACGCTTAAATACCAGTTCACCTTTCAATGAACTCTCGGCATCGAAATAATAACCATCGGTATTAAAGGATTTAAGATCATCCATTTTTTTCAATTGATTTTGAATGATGTATCGAGCCATTAAGCCACGCGCTTTTTTAGCATAGAAGCTAATCACTTTATATTTACCATTCTTCTGATCTAAGAATACTGGTTTAATAATATCAGCCTGAATTTTTGCTTCCTTGACCGATTTATAGTATTCATCAGAAGCAATATTGACCAATAACGTTGAGCCGCTTTGTTGCAAATCCTGATTGATCAAATCGGTAATTCGATCTCCCCAAAATTCATAAAGGTTATGACCACGAGTATTGGCAAGTTTTATTCCCATTTCCAAACGATACGGCATCATTAAATCAAGAGGACGTAATAAGCCATATAGACCAGATAAGCTGCGTAAATGATCTTGCGCAAAATTGAGATCGTCTTGCGACAAACTATATGCATCCAGACCAGTATAAACATCGCCTTTAAATGCAAAAATTGCTTGTCGCGCGTTGGCAAAACTAAAGTCAGCATTCCAGTCACGGAAACGCTCCGCATTGAGATTGGCAATTTTTTCACTGACACTCATCAAACTGGCAATATCTGAAGCGGAGAGTTTACGACTTAGGTCTATAAGCTGTTGAGATTGATCCAGCAGTCTTGGTAGAGTGTGCGTATCGGTCGGGAGTGCTGACTGGTAATCGAGCGTCTTAGCAGGGGAAATTAAGGCGAGCATGGTCTTCCTGATCAAAAAATAACTAATCAAACTATAACAGTCGGGATATTTTAATTCCAATTCATGTTTTCTGTGAACAGAATCGGTAAACTATCGCACTTCCCTGCTTATGATCGTTTAAATTATGTCCGAACAACTGTTCATTCAAGGTTCGGTTGGCAAAATTGAAGTTTTTGTTGACTATCCTGTGGGCGAAGTAAAAGGTTTTGCTGTCGTTTGTCATCCTCACCCACTGCAAGGTGGTACACCTCAACATAAAGTTCCTGCTTTACTTGCACAAATCCTCTCTGAACAGGGTTGTGTGGTCTATCGCCCAAGTTTTCGTGGTTCTGGACAAAGCGATGGAATCCATGATGAAGGCTTTGCTGAAACTGAAGATATTCTAGAGGTCATTAGACACGTTAGACAATTACACAAAAGTCTACCTTTCTATGTTGGCGGTTTTAGTTTTGGTGCACATGTAATGGCAAAAGCCTATCATGCGCTACCTGATGAAATTAAACCACAACAAGTGATCTTATGTGGTTTACCAACATCCACTGTAGATGGTCTGCGTCATTATGTTACCCCAGCAATCAAAGGCGATATCCTGTTTGTACATGGTGAAGCAGATCCGACGACTAAACTCTCTGATTTGCTTGAATGGGCGAAACCTCAGCGCCATTTAATCACCGTATTGCCAGGTGCAAACCATTTCTTTACAGGTTATTTAAAGCAGTTAAGAATCGCAATTTCGCGTTTTCTTCTTGTGCCATAAATCTGAATTTAAAAAGAATTCTAGGATAAATAAGGTGAATGATTCACTTTATTTATCCGCTCACATCATCCCAACTCAGAGCAAATTTGGCCAAATACTTTTTCACTCGATCACTGTCGTTGGTGGTTTGTCTTTGCTCACGAGATACAGAAAATAAACGCCGTCCAGCATCGGCCATGGATTTCGATTTTTGGCAAACCTCAATCACCCCTTGCAATTGAATACGATCAAATTCATCAATCTGCGCCACTTGTTCAGCACTTAAAATTTTCATCAGTGACGATTGGGTTAAAGCATCTTTATTTTCAGCAATATTCCAAATTTGTTGTAGTCGGCCAATCTCAGCATTTACCTCATGTAAACCAATACGCTCGCCATTGGCTAAAGTCGCCATACGTGTCACGCTTGCCGTTAGATCACGAAAATTCCCCTGCCAACTGGCATCTGCAGATTGCGCAAATTTTAAATATTTTTCTAAGGCATCGGTATGAAAACGTAACTGCCGTTGATGCGCAACAGCAAAACGCTGTAATTCAAAGGTGATGTTCGGTTCAATATCTTCCACACGATCTTTTAAGCTTGGTAAAAAGAAGGTCCATGTATTTAAGCGAGCCCATAGATCTTCACGGAACCGCCCTGCACGAACTTCCTCACGTAAATCTCGATTGGTTCCTGCAATCAACTGAAAGTCAGCCTGAACCTCTTTATCACTTCCTACAGGAAAGAATGACTTATCCTCCAAGGCTTTAAGCAACATGGCTTGCTCATCCAACCCTAGCTCGCCGATTTCATCGAGAAATAAAATGCCATTATCTGCACTTTTTAAATAACCAGTACGTGCTGCAATAGCGCCTGTAAATGCGCCTTTACTATGACCAAATAATGTCGACATCGCACTATCACCAACCAGCGTTGCGCAGTTCACATCAATAAAGCGCCCTGAAAGATGAAATTTTTCCTTTTTCAATTGATAAATTTGCTTAGCTAAATGCGACTTACCGACTCCTGTTGCACCCATAATCAAAATTGGCGCACTTGAGCGTGTTGCAACCAGTTCTACTTCTTGAATCATTTGATTAAATTTTTGGTTCTTCGTGGCAATATTGGCTTTTAACTGCTGCCAATTTTCAGACTGTTCATGTTCAAACCGCTGGGTTAATGCTGCATATCGAGATAAATCTAAATCTATAATCCGATATTCACCCTCAGGTTGTTGTTTACCTGTAGGTGCACTTTGAATGAGTTTGGCTGGTAAATAATGCGCATCAATTAATAAATACCAACATATTTGCGCAACATGCGTACCTGTGGTGATATGTAATAGATAATGATTGTTCTCAGTATCAAAAGAATATGATTTTACAAAGTCATATAATGCACCATACATATCCGAAAAATCCCAGGGATCACGGATATTCACCTTATGGCCAGTAATCTGGGTTTGCGGTGAGATTTCTAAAGCATCTTGTCGCAAATGATCAATTAAGCTGACATTACGGCGATCATGTAACAAAACCAGCTCATCAACCACTAAATCTTCATGCATCAACAAACTCATGGTAGGACGCCAGCGTTGCCAGCGATCAAGTTTTTTCCCTTGATCTAAAGTTGAACCCACAAAACCAATCACGACTGTTTTTTTAAATTTTTGCATATTTCTATAAATCTATAAAATTTTATATATCTTGCTTAAAGCATAGTTTTATTTTGTCAAAAATCAAATACTGTTTATACCGTCATTTTTTAATATTTTAAAAATCTCAGTTTCTCTTTTGAATATAATGCGACTATACTATTGATGTACAAAGCTTTTACTCACTTCTCCCATCACCGTCTGATTCGACACTTTTTTGATGGAATCCACCCTGCTTTGTTGTAAAAACAATCATAGAAAACATTTTAAATATTCAATAGGTTTTAATTCCTCATGTTACAGTTTACATTCTTAGGCACATCCTCTGGTGTGCCCACATTAACACGCAATGTGTCAGGTTTAGCGATTCATTATTGCAAAAGCAAAGACTGGATATTGGTTGATGCAGGCGAAGGTACACAGCATCGTATTCAACAAGCAAAACTCTCTTTACAACATTTAAAAGCCATTTGCATTACGCATGTACACGGCGATCATTGTTATGGCTTGATGGGTTTACTGGCAAGTGCTGGTATGAATGCACGCAAAGATCCAATCACGCTGATTGCACCCAAAGAAATTCAGCAATGGTTTGAAGCAACCTGTCAATTCACTGAACTTTTCCTGCCTTATCCAATACATTTTATCGATGTAAATACATTGACGAGTCCATTGCAATTGGATGAGCATATTTCCATTGACGTTCATCACTTACACCACCGTGTGACAAGTTATGCTTATGGTTTTAAAGCGACACAAACTCTGCGCAAACTCAATGTTGACGTTTTAAATCAACTCAAAATTCCGAAAGGTAAACTCTGGGGCGATCTACAACAAGGTCAAAATATTGAGTGGAATGGGCAGTCCATCTTAAGTCAAGATGTTCTCATTCAAAACACTCAAAGTGTTTACGCCATTGTCGGTGGAGATAACGACCAGCCAGAATTACTATCCAACGCTTGTCAGGATGCGGCACTACTGATTCATGAAACCACCTATACTCAAGCGGTGTTAGACAAAGTAGGTGCAGGTCCAATGCACAGTTCTGCGAAAATGGTCGCTGAGTTTGCCGAATCGATTCAGCTATCCAATTTAATTGCAACCCATCTTAGTGCCCGTTACCACGATGCACAAGGTGTGCAAAGCATTGGTGATGAAATTGCCCAGTACTATCATGGCAATTTTTATATTGCTGATGATTTTGATCAGTATGAACTAAATATGCACGGCGAATTAACACAGCTTCGCTCTGGGAAACCTTGGGAAAAGTAATTTTCCCAACTTCAATTTAACGCTATGCAATATTATTGAATCATAGATGGTCGTTCTATCGTGTGGAGATATGGATATCGCCCATTGTGTAGGAATGCGGGGGTACAGGATCTATCCCTCGCCCAACATGAGCAAAACAAAGCTCAGCTTTGTTTGCAGCGCAAGGTTTGGCCTCATCTTCAAAAGGTGTGGCAGTGCAAGCTTTTTATATTCAAATAGTTTATTCCGCCATGCAATTAATTTAATTAAAAATATGAATTAAAAAAAATATCTTTTTGTGCCTGAGTTTTTAATAGGTTGACTATATCCCAACTAACTTTGCTTTTAGCTGGAGTTAGTGTCCTTTTTTTATTTGCACAACATTAGGCTCATTGATTTTTATTTTAAAAATAGAAATAAAGATAAAAATCTATAAATAAAGATATTTTATTTTATACCTTTTAAATTTAAAAACACATAACCACTGAACTTTTAAATTTTTTAAACTAATAAAATCAGTCACTTAAAAATAAAATTTCATTCCAGAATAAAACTTGGCACACTCTCTGCAATATCTATCTCAAGAAATTAAAAAATCACTTGAGGATGCTGTCATGGCGAACAAGACAATTTTTGCCTCTAAACAACAGGCAAAACCAAAAACCATTGAATACAACGAAGCTGGTGGTCGCGCATATAAATTAAAATCTCGTGCCGCATTAGCGCAGCTTGCTGCAACAGGTACACTGAATCAGACCTTTTATCAAAATGCACAAGTGCAACTTGATAGTATTCTAAACCTAGCGCTTGAAGTAGAGCCTGAATTTGTGGCTAAAACTGCAATTTATGCACGCCAAAAGGCACATATGAAAGATACACCTGTAGTGTTATTGGCTTTACTTTCTGAACTTAATGCAGAATTATTTAAGCAAGTTTTTCCTTTGATTATTGATAATGGAAAACAGTTGAGAAATTTTGTTCAAATCATGCGCTCTGGAATGATTGGTCGTAAGTCATTAGGTTCATTACCGAAACGTATGGTCAATGAATGGATTCTTTCAGCATCGGATCAACAATTGATTGCGGCCAATATTGGAAACAGCCCTTCACTTGCCGATGTGTTAAAAATGACTCATCCAAAACCAAAGACAGTTCAACACGATGCTTTTTTTGCCTATGTCCTAGGAAAAGAATACCAACTTGTCCAACTACCGACTCAAGTGCAAGCATTGGAAGAGTTTCGATTGGGAACAGCAACACAAGTACCTAAAGTGCCGATGCAGCTTCTAACCAATTTAAATTTGAATGCGAAACAATGGGCCGAAATTGCAAAAAATGGTTCTTGGCAAATGCTACGTATGAACTTAAATACCTTCTTACGCCATGATGTTTTTAAAATCAAAGGAATGACAAAAATCATTGCCGATAAATTGATGGATGAGCAAGCCATAGCCAAAAGTCGAGTATTTCCATATCAATTGATGATGGCTTGGTCTGCACTTGCAGAGGATATGCCACATGAAATTGCCAATGCGCTAAAGTTTGCTATGCAGCGTGCCATCGCCAATGTACCGAAACTTGAAGGAAATGTGGTGATTGCGATTGATGTTTCCGGTTCGATGTCAAGTTCTGTGACAGGTTATCGTCAGGGTGCAACCTCTCAGTTACGTTGCGTAGATGCTGCTGCATTATTTGCTAGTGCATTTAAATATGTAAATCCAAATATTCGTTTGATGCCGTTTGATACTGAAGTTCGTCAATTATCCAATTTCAGCAAAGTACAGGAATATTTAAAACGAAAAAATTTTGGAAAACAGCAAAATTCAGAAATTGATATTTTTGCTTTGGCTAAAAAATTTGCCAGCATGTGTGGTGGTGGAACTGATTGCTCTAAGCCTTTGGAACTGTTAGTAAAAGAAAATGCCAAAGTCGATATGGTAATTTACTTCTCTGATAATGAATCATGGGCAGATCAAGTTCCAAGATCACACCGAAAAACTGGGATGATGCATTATTGGAAACAGCTAAAACAGCATAACCCTGATGCAAAACTGGTGTGTGTTGATCTGCAACCCTATACCACTACGCAAATGCCTGAACATAGCGATGTGATGAATGTCGGTGGATTTTCCGATACGGTATTTCAACTGATTGAAAGTTTTGCCAAAAATGAAATGCATGCAGATCATTGGGTAAACGAAATTGAAAAAATAGATATTACACAAACTCAGCTTTATGCAAGCTGAATGTATAAACAAATTTGATCGAGTCTCTTCAAGTGTTTACATTTAACAATGTCCACACTTGATAAGACTGGGTTAGATAAAAAGCACAAATGCCATAGGAACTACATTTCAAGATTATGCTGTTTCTATATTTAATTGTTGTGCTAAGTAAGAAATTGCCAAATGCAGATAGAACTACATTACTTTGAATAATTGATGTTTTATCGACACCTTTGTTGGCAAAATACATCGCATAAAATGCGTTAAGGACTACATCTTTAATGCGTAGGTCGGTGGTTCAAATCCACCCTTTTCACGCTTTTCCAAGTTTGAAAAGTAGCTCAGTTGGATAGAGCAACGAAACGTCTTTAACATTTTGTTTATGCAAAGCAGTAAAAGAATCAAATGTTTCAAGGACTACATCTTAAAATTGACGTCATCGGTGGTTCGAATCCACCCCATCATTTCGATGATGGTCGCCAAGCGGTAAGGCACGAGCGTCTTTGAAAAATTTGTTGATTCACTTGTAGGGCAGTATATGAAAATATACTGGGGCCATCAGTCCATCAAATACGCATAGGACTACATTAGAATTCACAGATCAGAGGTTAGATTCCTCTGCTGTATATACATACAGTCGCTTAAAGCAAAAGCGGTGAATTGTTTGTCTTATAATCAAATTTGTTGATGGACTTGTGACCTATGTTTAAACGATCAAATGCCTGTTGGATTACATCGCGATCTCACGCACAGTATTTCGGGTACTGCACATATCCAACACCAACTTTTTTTGATCTTGTATATGCAATAATGAAAGTAGATCAAATGCTTTGAGGACTACATTACGCGTTTGTCGGTGCTTCGATACCACCCTGTATGACAAAATACAGTAGCTCAGTTGGTAGAGCTACGACTGTCTTCAGCTCTTTGTTGATGTACTCTTATTATAATAAATAGATTTACACGATAAGCAGTCACGAATATAGATTGGATTTCATGGTAACGCTTTAGTGTAGGGTTTAAACCCTCCTATCATGTTCACTCACAAAATCTAATCTTAACGTTTGTGACTGCTTTTCTTTTTAAACTCATCATGTTTAAAAGCGATGCTTGTGAATCAACAAAAAATTTGCTAGCTTGGAGTCTCAACTTAAAACCAAAGACAGGTGTCAGTCTGTAAAACGCAAATCATGTCTATACAAGTTATTGTTGACGATAACAATCTTGATCTTGCTTTAGAGAAACTAAGAGTCAAAAAGTACTATTTAGAAACTAACCACTGGTATAAGAAGTGCCAGAACTATCATGAAAAACCGCCAAGTAAAAGTCGTAAAAAAAGTGAACTGAAACTTTTACATGGGCATAGTCAAATCCTAGAAGATGATCCTCTCGCACTGAGGTTAAAAATCCATATCGAAGAACATTATCAACCAACTGATGATAATACGGTATAGGATATGAACAAAAATTAAGATTCACAAATTTCATCAAACTCAGCTTGGGAGAAGAAATTCTCCCAAGCTAGATTTCATACTATAATCTGTAACATGATAAATATCCTGAATAATAACAATGCGTACTTGGTTTGCTTTCCTCTTATTTCCTTTAGTAATTTTTGTATTCTTATTTTTCTTCTACGTCATTTTTTTGCTTTCACTCACTTTGGGTTGCGGTTTCCAGCAAGAAAATATCCCAACCTGCTCAAAAATTTATTATTTTTCAATTATATCAATTTTTCCAATAGCTATTTGGCTCGGCTATTTTACAACTAAATTTGCACCACATTGTGGAAGATATTTCCTTAGTAGTATTTATAACCTAATATTTTCAATCACTCTATTTGCATATTTACAAGGCTCTAAAATAAGCCTCATCTTTTCAATTGGTTTTAGCCTACTTTTCTTATTATGTCTAGGAATTGGTTGTTTTATATTTCATTTAAAATATAAAAATAGATAAATTACTATCTAAAATAATATTTAAATTTGCATATTTTTTTAAAATGCACATTTAAAATAAAATCTAAATTTATCTATTTATTATAAATCAATATCTTATAAAATAAAAATCAATTAAAAGACAAAGTTGGCACACTCTCTGCAATATACAAAGCATACATCATGAGATGTATATAAATATCACCTGCCTGCAACCGCTTGGCAGGCAGGTTTTGAAAAGGATCAAAGCAATGACGATGTTAGTCACAGAACAAATCGAAAAACAAACTTCCTTAGCACAGGAACGTACTTATAACGTAATTCAGGATGCTAAAGGTGTTCCTATAAAAATGTGGACCAAAGGTGTCCCTGTTGATGAGAAATCGAAAGACCAATTATTAAAAACAGCACAAATGCCTTTTATTTATAAATGGATGGCAGTAATGCCAGATGTACATGTCGGAATCGGAGCAACGATTGGAAGTGTAATTCCAACCAAAGGCGCAATCATCCCTGCTGCGGTCGGTGTAGATATTGGCTGTGGAATGATGGCCGCACGTACTTCGCTAAGCGCATCAGATTTACCAGACAACTTATACGCACTGCGTACCGAACTTGAACGTTTAATTCCACATGGTATGACCAAAGGTCGTGGTCGTCGTGACCGAGGTTCATGGGATACACCTACTGCACGTGTTGATCAGGCTTGGGCTGAATTGGTAACTGATTTTGAATATATCTGCGCCAAACATCCCCGTTTAAAAAATACCAACAACCATAAACAGTTAGGTACTTTGGGAACTGGAAACCATTTTGTTGAAGTCTGTTTAGATGAGCATCAACAAGTATGGATTATGTTGCACTCAGGTTCTCGTGGTGTTGGAAATGCGATTGGTAACCACTTTATTGAGCTTGCACGTAAAGATATGCAAAAGCATTTTATTAACCTGCCTGATAAAGATTTAGCTTATTTAGTGGAAGGGACTGAACACTTTGATGATTATTGGTTTGCGGTGGGTTGGGCACAACGATTTGCCATGAAAAACCGTGAGTTAATGATGGAAGCTGCGGTTCAAGCTTTACGAATCATCATCAATAAACCATTTAATGCCAAAGTTGAAGCCGTAAATTGCCACCATAATTATGTGGATAAAGAAGAACACTTTGGTCAGGAAGTACTGGTAACACGTAAAGGTGCTGTACGTGCCCGTTTGGGTGAGTATGGAATTATTCCGGGTTCAATGGGTGCCAAGTCTTTTATTGTCAAAGGTAAGGGAAATCAGGAGTCTTTCTGTTCATGTTCGCATGGTGCTGGTCGTGTACATAGCCGTACTGCAGCGAAAAAGTTGTTTACTGTGGAAGATCAGATTGAACAAACCAAAGGTGTAGAATGCCGTAAAGATGCAGCCGTGATTGATGAGATTCCATCTGCGTATAAGCCAATTGAAGATGTGATGAAAGCACAAAGTGATTTAGTGGAAGTGGTTTATACCTTAAGTCAGGTTGTTTGTGTAAAGGGTTAGTTGATGCATAAATTAGGGAGATTAAATCACTCATTTATTTCTATTGAATTAAAAATGTTTGATCATGGCTGGGCTGCTTTAATTTTCAAATATGATCAACTAGAAATCTCAATAGATTTATCAGATGTTTATGATCCGTTTCAAGATTTGGTGAATTGGGGTGGAATATTCAACAAAATATTCTGCCAGCCTCTATTGAGATAGATGAAGAAGGTCATGTTGTTAAAATTGTTGCAGAAAACTCGATTATAGAGGATCAATTAATTATTCGATTTATTGCAAAGTCTTTTGTGCATACTCTTAAATTGAATAAGTATTTTTTTCTGAACACTTTGAAACAAGAAATACAACGTTTTTTTGAAAATGATTTTAATCAACATGAATGGCATGAAATTTACCCAGTACGTAATCTACCATTTTTCTGTATTAACGACTGGGTACTTAATCACACTTGGATTAATCAAAATGAGTAATACCAATGGATCGCTCTAAACAAGTCAAGATCAGTCATTACGATCTTTTGGCTAATCAAGCAATCCATCTTGAATTACCACAAGAGCCATACATTGTTGTGCTAGCAATACACAACAACAATGTAACCAATGATTGGCGCAATCAATGCAGTGATTGGATTGTAAAATCTAAACAATGCTATTGGGCTTTAGCTTGGGGCCATGAATGTTCAATTTGGGATGATGCATTGGATTATTCTTATTTAGAATTTTGTAATTATGATCTACCTGAAGACGATGATTATAATTTCATGACCACTTGGCATGAAAATCAAACTTTAGAAGACGTTATAGAATTTGCCGAATCAATCCCAGTTGATACACTACCCCAGCAAACTTTATATGAAATCGTTGTGTTAAATATTTATTGACTATTAAAAGCGATAAGGAAAATAAAATGAAACTTGCAGAAGCACTCTTATTACGAAGCGATCAACAAAAGAAACTCGCTTCATTGAAACAACGTATCAATGCGAACGTATTGGTACAGGACGGTGATGAGCCATCCGAGGATCCAAATGAGTTATTAAAGCAAGTATTTGCATTAACTCAAGAATCCCAAAAACTTGTTTATGCCATTCATCAAACCAATGCTTTGGCAAAATTAACAGATGGTCGTTCATTATTGGCTTTACTTACTCAACGTGATGAGCTTGTGGAGCGCCATAAAATTTTAACGTCTGCCATCAGCAACACACAACGTGAGCCTGACCGCTATAGCACACGTGAAATCAAATGGCATAAGGTCATTCCAGTATCATCCTTGCAAAAACAATCCGATGATATCAGTGCCAAATTACGCGACTTGAATGTATTGATACAAGCCACCAATTGGCAAGTTGATTTACTTGACGTTTAAAGCCATCATTTAAAAGCTTTGATAGGGCTTTACCCTATCAGATCTCGAAATATATTGGGCGAGTACAAGATCTAAGGCTGTATAGATTGAAATAAAAGTCAGCATCATTTTTGGGTAATGACAGCGAAGCGGATTTAGAGCGGAAACGCACCAATCAAATCCATCACCTATCATCACTTAAACCTTTGTGAATCAGAGTGACTATTCACACTGTATTACCACGTACTGACAATATATTTCACCTTTTCTCAAGTGATTCGTCATTTGAGAAAACCCGAACATACTGGGCGAGTGCAAGATCCCCTACCTCCACAACATAGGATTGAAAATAAGGTGTAGTGGCTTGATGAGCGAGCGGGTTAGCTTAAAACTTTAAGCACAAATCAACCCATCACTACGTACAATGCAAACCTTTGTGAGAGCAAAGTTACAATGCACTAAGCATCACCATGCACTGACAGTATGTTCACCCCTTTTAGGAATTTTAATGAATTACCATTGTTCTTGTTGTCATCATTACACGAGAGATCAACCCTCTGGTAATTTTGACTTTGAGATTTGTCCAGTTTGTTTTTGGGAAGATGATCCTGTACAAAATATTCATCCAAATTCAAAAAGTGGTGCAAATGCAATCTCATTAGCAGAGGCACAAGATAATTATCAACAATATACTGTAAGTGAATTACGATTTTTAAAACATGTTCGAAAACCGAATGATTTAGAAAGAAATGATGAAAAACAAAATGAACACATTAGTAAAAAATAAAACCATCCAAATTGATGGCTCACAAGGCGAAGGTGGAGGGCAAATTTTAAGAACTGCCCTTTCATTGTCTATGTTAACGGGTATTCCATTTGAGCTTGTGAATATTCGTGCAGGACGTAAAAAGCCGGGCTTGATGCGGCAGCATTTAGTCTGTGTACAAGCATCACAACGCATCAGTAATGCCATTGTGGAAGGTGCTGAACTACATTCACAAAAATTATATTTTCAACCCCAACAAGTTCAGGCGGGTAAATATGATTTTCATATTGGTTCAGCCGGTAGCACAGTATTGGTTTTACAAACACTACTACCAGCACTGATGATGCAAAATGAAATCAGTCAAATCAGTATCCACGGCGGAACACATAATCCAATGGCACCGACTGCAGATTTCATAGAGTCTTGCTTTCTACCTGCTCTTCATAAACTTGGAATAAAAGTCGACTTTGAATGCGAACGTGCTGGTTTCTTTCCAATTGGTGCGGGTCAAATCAATATTACAACTTATCCTTGGATAGATAAGCTTGAATATTCAGTATTAAATAAAGGCAAATTACTGGAAATACGTGGCTATGCCGCTGCCTTAAATATTCAACAGAATATTGCGGATCGTGAACTGGAAGTATTGCATAACAAATTGAGCTTAAGCCAACGTAATAGACTAAATTTTCAAGGGATTAGCCAAGGGAATACAGCTTTTGTGGTGTTAAATTACCAACACCATCAACAAGTATTTTCTGCGTTAGGTGAAATGAAGAAAAGTGCAGAAAAAGTAGCGCATGATTTAGCCAAAGAAGTTAAATCCTTTTTAGCTTGCGATGCTGTGGCTGACGAATACCTAGCAGACCAACTTTTATTGCCTTTAGCTTTAGGTAAAGGCGGTGAGTTTACTGCTCAAGTTGTCAGTGAACACACTACAACACAAGCTAAAATGATTCAAAAATTCTTAGATTGTGAAATTCACTTTGAAGCAATCAATGATATTTTTAAGGTGAGTGTCATCACATAAGCTTCAGCTATGCTAAATCCAGTTTACAAGCTCATCAATTGCTTATCTTTATGTGCCAATTCATTTTAAATTTCATACTTATTGGCACATTATGTAAATAAATGACCCAACTATTCATTATATAATCAACGCCTTAAATAAGTATGATTTTAAAGTAGAAAATACCCACTTAAGGAATAAGGGAAATGAAGAGAGTTTTATTGGGGACAGCATGTATCGCATTTTTAACATCGACAGCTTTTGCAGAAGATATTGTGGGAACCTGGCGTTATATCGATGACAAAACTGGTGAAGCAAAGGGACTGGTTAAAATTGAAAAACAAAGTAACGGTACCTATGCGGGTACAGCATTAAAAGCAACACCACGCCCAGGCTACACTCCAAAAGAATTTTGCACCAATTGCCCTGCACCTTATACCAACAAGCCAATTATTGGCTTACAGGTAATCTCTGGGCTAAAGACAGATGATCATGTGAGTTATACTGATGGGAAAATTATTGACCCAGTTTCAGGCAAAATCTATCGCTTAAAAGGTAAAGTCAGCCCAAATGGCAAGAAACTATTTCTTCGTGGATATTTAGGTATTTCAGCAGTAGGGCGTAGCCAAACATGGTTACGTGTCGAGTAATAGCATAATTTAATTCATAATAGAAATGACAGTTTTATCTCAATCAAACTGTCATTTCTAAACATCTATTTTGAATGATTTTTAAATCAGTTATTCACAGCAAGTTGATATAAAAAATCTAAATGTGTGGCAGCATCACCCTTATCTAAATTGAGATCACTGGCGCGCCCACCCAATCTCAGTGCAGGAAGATAACAATACATTTGATTTTCAGCTAATTTACCATATTGAGTTTGCGCCTTTACTAAGGCTGATTTTTCTAAAAATTGCTCAATGATCTCATCATCACAAATCCAGTCATTAAAAAAATCTGTTAATGACCAAGCTGTTACCCCAATATCCGAGTTGTGCGGGTCGATAAAGGATACATCCTCATCGCCATCTTCGCTTAATAAACGATAATAAAACACCAAACCAAATGCCGAAATAGCAATGGGTAATCGGGTCATATCAGGTTGATCTTTCATTAACCATGACCAAAGCACATCTTGATAAAGCTCAGGGTTAATGATCTGTAGCAAACCGTTGCCATAGAAGCCAAAACCATGATTTTGCCAAAGCTCTAAGAGCGCTTCAGGTAAATACGCTTGATATTTTTTTACAGTTTCAAAGCTTACTGTGTTTCCTGCCTGATCTACTGAAAATTTATTGATAAATGTTTGTAATTGCATAGCTATCCCCTAGGTCCTGCTTATACTTTCCATTCAAATCCACTAAACGCATCATCTTCTTTTAATGTATTTTCTACAGCATTTGCCAATTGCTTAATCATGCTCTGGGTTGCAATCTTCTTAAACCATGCTTGTTCTTCATCAGCATGGGCTGAAATTTCACAAGTTAATAAGCCCTGATCATTTAAATGACAATTAACCCCCAAACCAATTGGATGATTTTCTACGCTGACAGCAAGGTCTTCATCGGAGTGTGTTGTTTCCGCTTTAAAGCCATATTGAGACAGTTGTTTTAACAACAAAGTCGTCACGTATTCCTGAGTGACATAACATACATTTTCACCATGATTGTGACTGTTACTATGATTCTCACAGTTTGCTGTAAATTGTAATGTTCTCATTGCTTCATCCAAAAGGCTTTATAGTTGTATGGTTTTAGAATAAGCAATATAAACAAAACAGCCAAGCATTTGCTTGGCTGTTTTTAATTAATTATACAAATATTAGACAAGGACGGATTTATTCAGTGACTTCAATCTGAAGCCCCGCCTGATTGGTGAGTTCAGTAAATGTAGGGAAACTTGTTGCTACAGTTTCAGTGCCAATAATCTTAATCTCGCCAGAGTTACGTAAACCCGCCATCGAAAAACTCATTGCAATACGATGGTCATGGTGCGATTCAATTTCACCGCCAGAGAAAATAGCAGACCAGTCGCCCGATTTACCTTTTCCTTCAATGATGATGCCATCATCAGTTGGCGTACAATCAATCCCCATGGTTTTCAAACCATCTGCCATCACTTGGATACGATCAGACTCTTTAACCCGTAATTCAGCGGCACCTGTCAACACCGTTTGCCCTTCAGCACATGCCGCAGCAATAAACAAAGATGGAAACTCATCAATCGCCAATGGTACTTGATCTTCAGGCATATGAATGCCTTTCAATGTACGGGTACCACGGATACGGATATCAGCAATCGGCTCACCGCCTGCAATTCTTTCATTTTCAACAGTTAAGTCTGCACCCATTTGCTTAAGGATTTCGATTACGCCTGTACGAGTTGGATTAATCCCAACAGCTTCAAGGGTAATATCTGAACCTTCAGTAATGGCAGCGCCCACCATAAAGAATGCAGCAGAAGAAATATCAGAAGGCACTTGAATCTCTGTCCCAACTAACTTTCCACCACCGTGTAATGAAATACGATTACCTTCCGTTTTCACAGCATAACCAAAAGCACGTAACATACGCTCAGTATGGTCACGGGTTGGTTCAGGTTCAGTCACAGATGTTTCACCCTCTGCCCATAGACCTGCCAATAAAATCCCAGATTTGACTTGCGCAGATGCCATTGGCAAATCGTAATGAATGCCTTTCAGTGCTTGAGCACCAGTGATAGAAACAGGCGGAGTACCACGTTCACCCGTGGTTTGAATTTGTGCACCCATTTCACGTAAAGGTTTTGCAATACGCTCCATTGGACGCTTAGACAAAGACGCATCACCCGTCATCACAGAGTCAAACTGTTGTGCTGAAAGCATGCCTGAAAGCAAACGCATCGATGTACCAGAATTACCCATGTACAGTGCCGTTTTGGGTGCTTTTAAACCATGAATACCCACACCATGGATGGTCACTTCACCATTTTTAGGGCCTTCAATACTGACCCCCATATCGCGAAATGCTTGAAGTGTTGCTAAAGCATCTTCACCTTCAAGGAAACCTGTAACGTGGGTTGTACCTTCAGCAATTGCACCAAACATGATGGAACGATGTGACACTGACTTGTCACCCGGCACGGTAAATTTACCTTTAAATGTCTTCTCACCTGGCAAAATGGTAAATTGTTGTGTCACCTTATTTTTCTCCATCAAAGGTTTATTGGCGAGCATATGATTGAAATGCTGTCGTGCCGCTTGTGCATGTCCTAGCAATCCCATCAGGGCTTGTGAATTCTCATCTTCAATCAGTTGACGTAATGTCGCAAGTTGCGTTTCAAAACCATCAACTGCTTTCAATATGGCTGTTTTATTGGCAAAAAATATATCATGCCACATCTGCGGATCACTGGCAGCAATACGTGAGAAGTCACGAAAACCTCCAGCGGCATAACGGAAAATATCTAAGTTATCTTCACGATTTGCAAGCTGTTCGACCAGATTAAATGCCATCAGATGCGGTAAATGACTGGTATGTGCCAACACTTCATCATGTTTGTCCACATCCATACAAATGACTTCTGCTTTTGCAGCCTGCCAAAGCTGAATCAGTTTTTCAACTGCCCAATCAGCACTAGTCGGCAACGGCGTTAGAATCACTTTATGATTCACAAACAAGTCAACTTTACCTGCATGGACACCTGTATGTTCTGCACCAGCAATTGGATGACCAGGTACAAAACCTACAGGAAGATTTTCACCATAGACAGCATGAGCTGCTGCCACCACGTTCCCTTTGGTACTTCCGACATCGGTAATAATGGCGTTTTCAGAAACATAGGCTTGAATCGTTTCAAGTACTTTCTGAGTTGCACGAACGGGCAAAGCCAGAACGATTAAATCTGCATCTTTTACCGCTTCGACAGGATCACTAAAACCCGCAGAAATAATTCCTAAAGCTTTTGCATCTTCCAGCGTTTTCTTTGAGCGGGTTGACGCAACAACATTTTCAGCAAGATGTTCGGCTGCAATCACACGGGCTAGACTTGAACCAATCAGTCCAAGTCCAATAAAAGCAACTTTTTTAAATAAAGGTTGTGACATAACGATTTTGAACTACCTATTTCACAACGACATCAAAGCACAGCAATCGGATATGAACCCAGTACACGTACTTCTTTAACCAATGGACGAATATCTTCAATCGCCGCTTTAACATTGTCCTGTTCCACATGACCTTCAAGATCAATGAAGAATACATACGCCCATTTTTCAGGTAATGCTGGACGGGTTTCAATACTGGTCAAACTAATGTTGTGTTTTGCAAATGGTGCAAGAATTTCCAATAAAGCCCCTGCACGGTCATGTGCTGAAATCAGCAATGAGGTTTTATCATTGCCACTTTGCGGTACTTTTTCACGGCCGATTACCAAGAATCGTGTCGTATTTTCAGGGTTATCTTCAATATTGCCGTGGAGAACTTCTAAGTCGTAAATACTTGCAGCCACATCAGATGCAATTGCTGCTGAATGCCATTCATTGCGAATACGGCGGGCAGCCTCTGCATTTGAGCTTAAAGCTACACGTTCTACACCCGGATAATGTGCATCCAACCACTTACGACATTGCGCAAGTGTTTGTTGATGTGCATAAATTTGTTTAATACTGTCTTTACGGGTATTTGAAGAAATCAGGAATTGGTGATGAATACGCAATTCAACTTCACCAATCACATTTAAATGCGATGCTTTAAAACAGTCTAAAGTATGGTTGACGACACCTTCAGACGAGTTTTCAACTGGAACTAAACCATAATGTGCACTGCCCGCTTCAACCTCACGGAACACTTCATCGATCGTTGGTAGTGGACGAACCACAGCATCCTGACCAAAATGTTTTAATACAGCAGAATGGGTATAAGTGCCGACTGGACCTAAAAATGCAATACTTTGTGGTGCTTCCAGTGCCAAACATGCAGACATAATTTCACGGAATAAACGTGCCATGGTTTGATCTGACAACGGCCCTTCATTACGCTCCATAACTTGACGTAAAACCTGTGCTTCACGTTCAGGACGATAAAATAACGGATTCTCTTCTGCTGCAAATTTTGCTTTAGCAACTGATTCCGCCAGTTTTGCACGGCGATTGATAAGTTGTTGGATTTGCTGATCTACAGAGTCAATATCTTCACGGATTTGAGCAAGATCTAGAGAAGTCGTTTTTTGATCATCGTTGATCATTGTTATGTCGCCCTTTAAAGTCGAGAATTACGAGAAGTCTATGTTTTAGACCACTGACAGTATAACAATAGTTCAGTTTAATTTGTTGGGCAATAGTGCATTTTTCAATGTTTCACTTTCAACTTATATATTGAATAAAATGTCATCACTTTATAACTTTTCTGACCACAAAATGAATTACAAAGCAGCTATAGAATTTTAAGCATTGCGCTCTATGATAAAAAGCATAAGCGCATTTCGAGTCATAGAATATGAATAAAAAAATCGCTGTTCTCATTACCCATGATTTCGAAGATGCGGAATATCATCATCCCGTTGAAGCTTTTCGAGCTGCAAGCCATTCTGTGCGCAATATTGAAAAGTCTGCGGGGAATATTGTGTATAGCAAACAAAGAAAATCTTCGGTCAGTATAGATTTAGGTATTGATGAAATCTCTGTTCGGGATTTTGATGCGTTGATGATTCCGGGTGGATATTCCCCTTATCATCTTAAAGAAGATGAACGATTTATTGATTTTTTACGTAATTTTGCCAATGCGCAAAAACCTATTTTTTTATGTTGTTACAGTAGCCATTTGCTTATCGATGCACAAATTGCCATTGGACGACGCTTAACCTCGATTGAAGATATCCTCAAAGAACTTAAAGACGCTGGCGCTGTGGTTTTTGATCGCGAAGTGGTAAACGACAACAATTTATATATTTCTTCACGCTCGACTTTTGAACTGCCTATCTTTATTAATGAATGTTTAAATGTATTAAGTGCTTAGCTTATTAGTTTTAACCTTGTTTATGAGATTTTGTATCTCTTTTATAAGTCAAAATAATCATATTGCATGAATCATATGAGTATTGAAAGCCCATTCCTCATTTGGGAAAAGACTAGGATGACGGAGCTTTTATGTTGATCTATGCTTTAAAAAGGATTTACGACTGAAGCTTAATATAAAAATTTAAAAGCTCATCCAAAAAGCGAAATCATTAATTCACGTATCATTGCCTGTACCAATGGGTCTAAACGTTTAAGCTAAAATCACGTTGTAAGGGCTTTACAGCGATATGATTTGACTTATTCAATACAGCCTCACTAGTGGTCAAATATACATAATCAAAGCTTGACCATTAAAACTTATAACAGAATTGAAAAAGAAATATGATCTCCTGAATATATCTTCTCTTTTTTGCGAATCTCTGCTTTAAGTGGCAGTAAATAGCCCTCTGATTGCTTGTCAGGAAATATAGATGTTTTCCAGATACTTTTACCCAGTGTGACAGTAATAGGTACAGCACCCCAGCTTCGTTTCTGATGAATGTATTTTTTTATTTCTTCAGATTGTAATTTGGAAATAAGAGCATAATGCCATCCACCAACACCCAAATACTGCTGGACTGTTGATTCAATTTGAAAAGAAACTCCATAATCCATCATTTTAATTTCACTCAAAAGTTTAAACAGCTTATCGTTGTTATATCTACTTCATTCGCCAATTCTATTTTTTAGATAAGGCATGAGCACATTACCACTGACTTATTATTGTACAAATCCAATCAAGCAAACAAGACCTACACCTACGTATTTGATCAATTGTTGTTTGCTCTACCTTTACTTTTTAATATTTGTTTTTCAATATATTTATTTGATTTTTCTCAATATATTCCCATCAAAATAAAAAAGCTGTTCATGTTTCATAAAAAACATGAACAGCTTATATTTATATTAGTGTTACATATACACTATCGACCAATGATGCCACGTGCCACGATTTCTTTCATGATTTCATTTGTACCACCATAAATACGCTGAATACGTGCATCTACAAAGAAACGAGAAATTGGATATTCCGTCATATAGCCATAACCACCAAACAGTTGTAGCAAGCTGTCGATGATTTTCATCTGCATATCCGTACTAAAACTTTTTAAAGCTGCTGCTGTTTCAACATCCAATTTACTTTGTTTATACAAAGCTAGATTTTGGTTATAGAATGCTGCTGTTGCCAACTCATCAATTTTTGCTTGAGCCAAAACAAAACGAGTATTTTGGAAGCTGCCAATTTTCTGACCAAACGCTTGACGTTCCTGTACATACTGAGTAGTGATATCGATTGCACCACGAATTGCACCAAGTGCCGTTGCTGCAATTGCAGTACGTTCACGAGGTAACTCTTGCATCAAATAGGCAAAACCTTGACCTGCGCTACCTAACAATTGATTTGCTGGAACTTTAACATTATCAAAGAACAGTTCTGAGGTATCTTGAGAATGCAAACCAATTTTATCGAGGTTGGTGCCTTTTTTAAATCCATCTAGATGTGTATCAACCAATAAAAGTGACACACCTTTTGCACGCGCTTGAGGATCAGTTTTTGCTGCCAATACCACTAAATCTGCATGCTGACCATTTGAAATAAACGTTTTAGAACCATTCAAAACATAATGGTCACCATTTAAAATCGCACTACTGCGCATCCCTTGTAGGTCTGAACCCGCACCCGGTTCCGTCATCCCAATTGCGCCCACAACTTCACCTGACACCATTTTCGGTAACCAGTATTGTTTTTGTTCTTCGTTGGCAATATGCAAAATATAAGGAGCTGCAATTTCTGAATGGCATGAAATCGCGGTAGACAATGCACCATAGCCTGCACGTGCAGACTCTTCAACCAACATCAATGAATATTCAGTTGGAACGCCATAACCACCATACGCTTCAGGTACATCTACACAAAGATAGCCATTTTCACCCAATAATGACCATACTGAACGTGGCATTAAACCTTCTTTTTCCCATTGCTCATAAAATGGAGCAACGTGTTCACTCATAAAACGTTTAAAGTTATCACGAAAAAGTTCTAAATCTGCATCATATGCCAACATGTCTTGTATTCCTTTCAATCTGAGTTTTTGATTTTATGATCCCTAGCATGCTAATCATTTTTGACGGACTTGTCATGACCACATGAGGTCATTTTTTCTGAGCATTTTTGCGAATAAAGAAAAGACTTTTCCATAAAAAAAGAGTAATCAGCTTTCGCCAATTACTCTTCAGGTTGTCAATAAGCAATTAAAACTTAGAATTTATCGTCTTTAAACATCGGTAAAGAGGAATTTAGCTTGGTGATCTCACTCATCAATTTATTCACAACGGATGGAATTAAGGCATCTGCCATTTGTGCAGCTTGTAAACCTAACTTTTCGCCAAGTGTTGGCTTACGACGTGTTTGAATCACATATACGTCATGTTGTGGCAATAAGCTCAGCAAGTATTCATCTGAAGTTTGCAATTTATCCACTAAATTTAAATTGCGCGCATCTTCACCATACCAGTGTTCACCTGTTGCAACTTTTTCGACATTGAGTTGCGGGCGATATTTTTCAACAAAATGCTTAAATAATTGATGCGTTTGTTGTAACTCTTCTTCAAATTTTGCTTTACCTTCTGGGGTGTTTTCACCAAACATCGTCACAGTACGTTTAAACTGACCTGCGGTATATAGCTCAAAATCAACATGATGTTCTTTTAACAGTCGATTAAAATTAGGGACTTGCGCAACAACGCCAATCGAACCAACCACAGCAAATGGTGCAGAGACGATTTCACTTGCGATACACGCCATCATATAACCGCCACTCGCAGCCACTTTATCCACGCAAATCGTCAGATTAATGCCTGCATCACGTAAACGAACCAATTGTGCAGCTGCAAGACCATAACCATGCACCATACCACCTGGGCTTTCTAAACGAACAATGACACGATCACGCCCTGCTTTTGCTGTCGCAAGAATTAATGTAATTTCTTCTCTTAAGTTTTCTACAGCTGAAGCCTGTACATCTCCTTTAAAATCTAAGACATAGATTTTTTGATTATTTTTTTTACGTACACGTGCTTCTTTTACAAACTGTTGAGTCAGTTGAAACAATTCCAATTTCGATGCAGTTGACTGAGCAATTCTTTTTCTTTGCTCATTAATTCGAGCATTTAAATGACTGATGCGAATTTCTGCGGGTACTTTGGGTAAATGAAATAACATAGAATTTATAATCTCGAATATCTAAGGAAATGCTTTTCTAATAAGATGCGGACGGATCAGTTAAATTTCAATACACTTTTTGAAAAATTCGACAAAACTCAATTCACTTCGACTTGATGCATGATCAAAAGATTTAGCTAGACTTTTAAAAACAACAATAACTAAATTTTAGTTATAGAATACATAGCTTTTTTTTATAGTTAAAAACGCATGAAAATTCGAGTAAAGATAAGCGTTTTGAATAAATTAAGATTTTATTAATAGTTTTTACATCTAAGTTAAGCTTTGCAGATTTCAGCATATTCAGCGACTTTATCTTGAAAATAACGCAAATGCCACTTGGTAGAACTTTTGCTGGCTTTTCTTATGACAAATTCACATAAAAAAACATAGACATGTTTATATCAAACAGAAAATACAAATAATCATATATCACACATTTTAAAAATTTATATTGGGTTATTTACCAGCTCTTTTTATCTAAATAACATATTTGTTATTTTGATTAAACTATTTAAAATCAACACGTTAAAAAGAATAATTACATTTTTTAAATTTATGAACATTATCGTGTCATTTCTTTAAAAAATGTTTAATTTTATCAACATCAAGGATAAGGATTGAGTATGGATATCTCCTCACACGATGAACACCTACCCCCTAAAAAACAAAAGTTTTATCAAATCCTCTATGTTCAGGTTATTTTTGCCATTGTACTTGGTATCCTTCTTGGACACTTTTGGCCAGATATTGGTGCAAGTTTAAAACCATTAGGTGATGCATTTATTAAACTGGTCAAAATGATTATTGCGCCTGTTATTTTCTTGACGGTTGTCACTGGAATATCAGGCATGAAACATATGGGAACTGTAGGACGAGTAACGGGTAAAGCAATGCTTTATTTCCTAACATTCTCTACACTCGCATTAATCGTCGGGATGATTGTTGCCAATATTATTAAACCAGGACAAGGTTTAAATATTGACCCTACATCATTGAAATCAGAGAAAGTTGTTGAGTACGCTGAAAAAGCACATGACGCTTCGATTGTCGACTTCTTACTGAATATTCTTCCAACAACCATCGTTAGCCCATTAACAAGTGGTGACATTCTACAAGTTCTATTTGTTGCCGTATTATTTGGTTTATCCTTGGCTGCGGTAGGCGAAAAAGGTCAACCGATTGTAGACTTCTTAAATAACCTTACAGCACCCGTATTCCATTTAGTTGGAATGCTGATGAAATTTGCTCCAATTGGTGCTTTTGGTGCAATGGCATTTACAATTGGTAAGTATGGTATTGAAAGTATTGGAAATCTTTTACTTTTAATTATGACATTCTATATCACTGCCCTACTCTTTATTCTGGTTATTTTGGGTGCTGTAGCACGTTATAATGGATTTAGAATTACAGATCTGATTCGCTATATCAAAGATGAATTATGGTTAGTTTTAGGGACCAGTTCATCTGAAGCCGCACTTCCATCATTGATGCGTAAAATGGAAAAAGCAGGCTGCGAAAAATCCGTGGTTGGCTTGGTTATTCCTACCGGTTATTCATTTAACCTCGATGGTACCAACATCTATATGACGATGGCAGCGCTCTTTATTGCACAAGCATGTAATATCGATTTGAGTATTCAAGACCAAATCTTATTATTGCTCGTTGCAATGCTGAGCTCTAAAGGTGCTGCTGGTGTTACAGGTGCCGGATTTATTACTTTAGCAGCCACATTGTCTGTTGTTCCAGCAGTTCCTGTTGCAGGTATGGCTTTAATTCTAGGTATTGACCGCTTTATGTCTGAGTGTCGTGCACTAACCAATTTAGTTGGTAATGCTTGTGCGACGATTGTTGTGGCGCGTTGGGACAATGCTTTAGATAAAGACAAACTGGCTGCTGCATTCGCTCATCCGAGTAAAGCACACTATGATGCTAAAGCAGTTGAACAACATCGTGAAGATCCAACCGATTAAAAACATCCGATAAGTAATATTTGTAATAAGAAGGAGCTTTTGAGCTCCTTTTTTTATATAAAGCAACTATGAATAGATCAAAAAATTAAAAATAACAACCAATTGCTATTCGCATATAAAATAAAGCACTAACTGAAAAATAGGTTTAATACACAAAGCTTAAAATGATGTATTTCTTAAAAGCATTTGTCTAATTTACCCATTCTCAATAGATTGGTTTTATTCAGACAATACCAAACTTAAACAAAAATACTTCATTCAAAAGACTTAACGAAAACAGTATTACTCCCCTATTTCAGTACTCATCAATGAATAGATTTAGACGATCCATTCATTATTTTAAAGCTTAAGTTTTTAATAGTTTTTGATCCACCATTCTCATCAATTTAATTCATTGCTTCAGACTCTTATATACTTTATCTATAAAAAAAGAGCCTTTCGGCCCTTTAATTTCACATCTAAACTTATCTTGATTAATATTCTACTTAACCGAAACGGCCGGTAATATAAGCTTCAGTCAATTGGTGATCTGGTTGAGTAAAGACTTTCTCTGTAGAGTTCACTTCGATTAAGTCACCTAAATGGAAGTATGCTGTACGATCAGAAACACGCGCTGCTTGTTGCATGGAGTGGGTTACAATTGCGATTGTATATTGCGTAGAAAGCTCAGAGATTAACTCCTCAACTTTTGCTGTAGCAATTGGATCGAGTGCAGAACAAGGTTCATCCATTAAAATCACTTCAGGGCTTACCGCAATCGTACGTGCAATACACAAACGTTGTTGCTGACCACCTGAAAGACCTGTACCTGGCTGACTTAAACGATCTTTAACTTCATCCCACAAACCTGCTTTACGCAAGCTATTTTCAACAATCTCTTCCAAATCATACTTATCTTTGGCCAAACCATGCAGTTTAGGCCCATAAGCAACATTATCAAAAATTGATTTAGGAAACGGGTTTGGTTTTTGAAATACCATTCCAACTTGAGCACGAAGCAACACAACATCTAGATTTGGATCATAAATGTCTTGGTTGTCTAAGCGCACTTTACCTGTTACACGGCAAGTATCAATCGTATCATTCATACGGTTCAAGGTACGTAGAAATGTTGATTTACCACAACCTGATGGTCCAATAAATGCAATCACTTCATTTTCATAAACTTGAAGATCAATACCCTTAATCGCTTCTGCGTCACCATAGTAAACATGCACATCTTCAGCACTAAGTTTCACAGTTGTATTTTTTTCTTTCTTCGGTGTCGAAGACTCAAACTGGGAGACAAAAGAAGTGCTTGCTTGCTTTTGCTTACTATCAGTCGATGTAAATTGAGATTGTTCAGAATTCACGGTTGTATCCTGTCTTAAGGAATTTTTAGTTTCTACAGTATTCATCTCTATTCTGCCCTCTTTTACCAGCGAACTTCAAATTTCTTACGTAACCAAATTGCAAAGCTGTTTAGACCGACCATAAGTGCCAATAACACAATGATGGCTGCAGCCGTACGCCCTTCGAAGAAGTTACGTAATTCATTACCTTGCCATAAGTAAACTTGAACAGGTAAAGCCGTAGATTGATCTAATGGAGATACTGGAATATTTGCAACGAAAGCGCTCATACCAATTAATAGTAATGGTGCGGTTTCACCCAATGCATGAGCAATACCAATAATCGCACCTGTCATAATCCCCGGTAGAGCCAAAGGCAATACATGGTGGAATACTGTTTGTAAACGAGAAGCACCAATACCTAACGCCGCTTGGCGAATTGATGGTGGTACTGCTTTCAATGAAGCACGTGTGGTAATAATTACTGTAGGCAAAGTCATTAAACTTAAGACCAAACCACCAACCAAAGGTGCTGATATAGGTAAATGCATCCAACCAATAAAGATGGCAGCACCCAACAGACCAAATACAATCGATGGAACTGCTGCAAGGTTATTGATATTGACTTCAATGATGTCAGTAATAAAGTTTTTCGGTGCAAACTCTTCTAGATAAATCGCACTTGCTACACCCAATGGAATAGAAATCGCGATCACAATTAACATCATGAACAATGAACCCATAAACGCACCAGCCAAACCTGCTGTTGCTGGTGAGCTGCGTGAATCTGGATTGGTGAACATTTGCGTGTTAAAAGTACGGTTAATAATCCCCTTCGCAGCCAAGTCATCAGAAAGTTGACGCACTTCTGGACTAAGTTGTTGCTGCTCATCAGGCAATGAACGATCGATATGACCAGCCAACCACACATCAATATTGGCATCAGCAAGGAAATTAAGTTCTACCGTTTTACCAATCAATGCTGGGTCTTTAAAGACCATATCACGGATACGATATGCTTCTGAACTGGTGTAAATACTTGAAAGATCATCACGACGACTTTCGAGTGCAGGGTCTTTTGCAATGATTGCATTTACAATCAATGCATCCCAATCGACCATACCCATTTTTGTTTGCCAGTCGACATAACGCTCTTGAAATACAGCAGGAGATTCGCCCACTTTTTGTGTTGGTTTTGGTCCAGCATCAATCATACTTGGATCAAAATACACAGGTACAGTCATACTTGCTTGCCAAAATGCTGGCAACCCTTTGTATAAGATACTTCCAAATAAAATTGCAACAAATGCCAAACCAATAATCACTGCTGAAAAACCAGCAAAACGGAAGGTCTTTTCTTTACGATGGCGTTTTGACAATGAGCTGGCGATTTTAGCTTTACGTTTTTCTCGCAACTCAGCGGCAGCTTGAGGATCAAATACATTTTGATCCACAGGAGATGTATTTGATGTACTCATTCGTATTGCTCACGATATTTACGCACGATATAAAGTGCGACAATGTTTAAACACAATGTAATGGTAAATAAAGTTAAACCCAGCGCAAACGCAACCAATGCCTGCGGACTTGCAAAGTCTGTGTCGCCTGTTAATTGTTTTACAATCGTTACAGTAACTGTTGAAACAGCTTCAAGTGGATTGATATGTAACAATGGACTATTACCAGCAGCAAGAACCACAATCATGGTTTCACCGACTGCACGAGATACTGCAAGTAAGAATGCACCCGTAATACCTGGTAAGGCAGCTGGAAGAACCACTTGACGAATGGTTTCAGATTTGGTCGCACCTAAACCTAAAGAACCATCACGTAGGGCACGTGGCACTTGAGTGATAATGTCATCTGACAAAGAAGATACGAATGGGATAATCATAATACCCATTGCAAAACCTGCGGTTAATGCACTGGTCGCATTAACTTCAACACCAATTGAATCACCAATAGATTTGAAGATTGGGCCAATCACCATCATGGCAAAAACACCATAAACAATGGTTGGAATACCTGCTAAAACTTCAATTGTCGGCTTTGCCCATGAACGGAATCGAGGTGAAGCATATTCAGCAAGATAAATTGCAATCATTAAACCCAGTGGAACAGCAACCAGTAGTGCAATACCACTGACCATGAGTGTTCCCCACAGTAATGGTAATAAACCATAACTTCCTTCAGCATTACCTGAAGTACTAAAGCCAGGATTCCACTCTGTACCAAAGAAGAAGTCGATTGGACTTACAAACTGGAAAAAGTGCATCGCTTCACTGAACATCGACATCACAATACCCACAGTCGTGAGAATCGCAACACCTGAACACAGAATCAAAACAACGTTAATAGTTTTTTCAACTTCGTTACGTGCGCGAAATTGTTGACTAATTCTTTTTCTTGCCCAAATCAATCCAAGGATCGCAGCACACGTTACCACAGCAAACTTTGCAAACGAGCCAATTCTTTCAAATTTTGAGAGTTGTTCTGCAGCTGCAACCTCATAAGCTGCTGGCGTATCTGTCACACCAAAGCCAGAGGCAATTGCTTTAATACGATCTACCAGTACATCTACCCCAGCTGTATCTAGCGATGAAGCAATATTTGCTGGAACATTTTTTAAAATTAGATGTTGTAAAACACTTGGTTCTACCAAGTTCCAAACGATCAAAATTAAAAAAGCTGGGATTCCACACCACAACGCCACCAAAGAGCCATAATAGCCAGGACGTGAATGTAAAATTGCAGTGTTATTTCCCTTACCTGCTAGGCTTCGGCTTTTTCGTAGCCCGATTTGATATGCGATAGCGATTAAAGCCAATAACACGCCAATGAGTAGCAGATTCATGTATTCTCCACCGTTTTTTCAATTTTAATGATTTGAAAAAACTCTACTTAGCAAGGAAAGCCGATGGTAGTCACCCACCATCAGCTCCATTATTGCGGTTTTATTATTTACCAGCTTTAAAACCAGCCAATACTTTTGCACGTTCAGCATCAGACAATGAAATCAAACCTGCTTTGTCTAGCTTAGAACCTTTACCAGATACTTTCTTGTTAAGGAAATATTCAGTATATTCTTTTAAGCCTTTGATTGACTGTAAATGCTCACCTTTCACATAGAAGTATAAAGGACGAGATACAGGGTAAGTACCATTTAGTACAGTTTGCTCAGAAGGAACAACGTTGTTCACTGTCGCAACACGTAATTTATCTTTGTTTTGATCATAAAAACCTAAACCAAATACACCTACCGCACTTGGAGATGTTTTTAAACGTGCTAGAGTTTCAGTATAATCACCTGCAATTTCAATTACTTTACCGTCTTTACGGAAGCTAGAACATGCTTTTTTCTGCGCGTCTTTGTCTAACTTTTTAAAGTAATCATAACTTTCACAACCCGCTTCAACCATTTTTTCTTGGAACACTTCACGTGTACCGTGGTTAGAAGCAGGAACAACTAAAGTAATTGGCTCATTTGGAAGAGACTTGTCAATTTGGTTCCAACGCGTATATGGGTTTGGTACCAATTTACCATTTGATGGTAATTCAGCAGCTAGGGCTGCAAATACGTGTTGTGGACGTAATTTATAAGCTGCTTTGCTTGCATTTGAAGCAAAAACGATACCGTCATAACCGATTTTTATTTCTTGGATTTTATTTACGCCAGCTTTTTTACATGCTGCAATTTCAGTATCTTTAATTTTACGTGAAGCATTTGCGATATCAATTGTGTTATCGCCTACACCTGAACAGAACTGTTTAAGACCAGCAGAACTACCGCCTGAGCCAACTACAGGTGCTTTAAATTGAGGGAAAGTATTACCAAATTCTTCAGCAACAATACTCGCATAAGGAAGTACAGTAGAAGAACCAGCGATTTGGATGGTATCACGAGCGTTTGCTGCTACTGCTGCCCCTGAAACTGCTAATGCAAGTGCGATGTGATTAATGCGCATTCTTTTCTCTCTTAAATAAACTGCTATTTTGAAGTACACCACTTCTTGTTGTGTCGTACTTTTCGGATAACTGCATTTTGATTTTAAAATATGACAAATAAGTTACAGCTTTATGACGCTTTTATGATATTTGATAATTCACATTTGATTTTATTAAAAATCTTTTAAATTCAATATGTAATCAACTGTGTTCTATTTTTTAAATTTGAGGATATTACAATTCAAATTGTAATATTTCATGTGTATGTCACAAAAGATGTATTAAGGTTTACCCATTTCAAGCGACACTATATGTCGTGATAGCCTTATTTTCTCATCTAAAAACCCTTAAAATAAATAAAAAAGAGCAATTTAAATGATCAGATTAAATCGTAAAGAATGGCATGAAACTTTTCTAAAAATGGTAGCCTCAGCCAGCATGATCACGTTTATTATCTATATGAGTTGTTGGATTATTTACTTTTTATTGGCACAAATTAGCCAATACAATCTGATCCAAAATATTGTCATTAGTTTTAGCTTCATCAGTTTATTTATATTAACCATGCAAACCTTACGTTCAATGTATCAGGTCTACTATTTGCCTTTAATGAATAGTTGCAGGTTAAATTATCAAAAAATTATTTTCTTTTGCAGCAGTTTCTCCATCGCACTTATTGTAGTCAGCTCATTTTTATTAAATTTTGGAAAAATGTTAAAAGATTATTACAACTAAGCAGATATAAATGATCGCCGCTGCGCATGCCTACTATGCAATCAAGTGTTCTATTTTTCTTAATCATTCCGCACAATAATTGAAATTTCAAAGAACACGGCATTGTTTTATATTCAAATGAGCACTCCTTAAAAGATTTGAATATGAATAGCAAAACGCTGAACAGCTTTAACCCAGACCTTCCCGTTCATATGAGCTTCTCCGAACATGATTGGCAGCTCTTAGCCCAATATTGGTATCCAATTGCATTAGCAAGAGACATTACTGAGCAGCCACTCGGAACCATGTTGCTAGATATGCCATTGGTCATTTATAAAATAGGTGCTGAAATTATTGTTGCCAAAGATGCTTGCCCACATCGCGGTGTTCCGTTAAGCATCGGAACAAATGATGGTCAAGGTATTGTTTGCCGTTATCATGGTTTACGCTTTGGTGAAAATGGTAAATGTAATCGTATCCCAGCTCATCCCAATCATAAAATTTCGGACCGTTTCCACCTTAAAACCTATGCTGCTATTGAACGTTATGGATTAATCTGGTGTTCACTTTTAGCAAAAGAACAGGATATAGCCAATATTCCAAACATGCCGCATTGGGATGAGACCACGTACCAACAACTGGTTTGTCCTCAAGTCGATTTAAAATGCTTTGCTGGTCGACAATTGGAAGGCTTTATCGATGTTGCTCATTTTGCATGGGTACATCCAGAAACTTTTGGTGACCCAGAAAATACTGAAGTGCCTGATTACACCACGCAAGAAACAGACTATGGCTTTAGTGCAGATTATATCAGTAGTGTGGGTCGTTACCCAATTGGTCTAGATCAATTAGGACAAGCGGATTTTCAATGGCTACGCCATTTTGAAATTCATTTGCCTTTTACCGCAACATTAACCATTCATTTCCCCAATCAAGCGAAACAGGTCATTATGAATGCTGCCTCGCCCATGACAGCACGTAGTACTCGATTATTTGCCCCCATTTGTCGTAACTATGATCAAGATTTACCAATAGAAGA
The DNA here is from genome assembly GCF_025433935.1 of Acinetobacter sp. I-MWF. Classification (NCBI taxonomy): domain Bacteria; kingdom Pseudomonadati; phylum Pseudomonadota; class Gammaproteobacteria; order Moraxellales; family Moraxellaceae; genus Acinetobacter; species Acinetobacter sp. I-MWF. The sequence continues at coordinate 2,929,217 of NZ_JAMBAR010000001.1, forward strand.
TGCTTACGAATACAACCTTAAAATCTTTGAAGAAGACCGTTTGATCGTTGAGACACAAAAACCAGAATATCTACCTTTAGATTTATCCATTGAAGCACACTTCCCTGCTGATCGCAGTTCAAGTATGTATCGCCGTTTATTAAGGAAAATTGGATTTAGCCCATTATTCGCCGCATAAATCAGTTTCATCACCATGTTTTATAGAAGTTGATCAGGCTTCTTTAAAACAATAAAACCTGAATGTATCGCTCTATATATTTATAATTTTTTCCAGTTGATTAAATTTAACTCAAAAGTTTCTATTAAAATTGCACTCTTCGATTAAAAGATTAAAATGCACATTACATAAATGAAGTGACTCCAATTAGGTGGTATAACATGCAACAAATGTGGTCAGACATCGATGCCTATATCGAATCACATTTAATTCCTGAAGATCCAATCCTCATACAAACATTAAAAAACACTGAGGATAAAGGATTTCCAGACCACCTTGCTGTTGCCGCAAATCAAGGCATGTTATTGCAAATGTTGATTCAAATGAACAAGTGCAAACGTGTTTTAGAATTAGGTACTTTTGCAGCGTATAGCACCATGTGGTTAGCCCGTGCGCTACCTGAAGATGGCTATATTTTAACGATTGAGGGTCGTGATACGCATGCTGCTTTAGGTCAAGAAAATATAGATCAGGCCAAGCTCAAACAAACTGTTGAATTAAAATGTGGTCGTGCAGCTGATATTTTAAAAGCGTTACCTGAAGCTACAGAACCTTTTGACTTTATTTTTGTCGATGCTGATAAACAAAGCTATCCTGAATATTTAGAATTAAGCTTAAACCTGTCGCATTCAGGTACAGTGATTGTTTTGGACAACGTGATTCGTGCTGGTGACATTCTTAACCCAGACAACATCAAACCAAGTATTGAAGGGATCCGTGACATGTATAAAGCCATGCAAAACCATCCTAAAATTCTGTCATGTACAGCTTTGCAAACTGTAGGTAACAAAGGACATGATGGTTTTGCTATTGCAATTGTAAAATAAAGCATGCTTATTTAATTTTTAAAGCTGCTATTTAGATAGCAGTTTTTTTATAGCTAAAATTTTAATAAGTCCATCGTAGCTTCAATCATTCTCTTAGAGTTATCCCCTGAACTTGTTTGTAGAATTGTGGATAACTCAATAATGCTTTAATAAACCCATGAAAATAAAATACTTTTAATCGTCGATTAATTTTCAACCAGTTAAATTCATGGTTCATGAAAAAGTGCTTGCATTTCAAAATGCAATATTTTTATCAAATTTTTTAATCAAAAAAAATGCCACAAATCATATTATTTGTGGCATTTCATCTCTTCTGTTTGATCGGTCATTTGACTCAATGTCGATTGCTCAATCGCGTTGTCTTTTATCTTCAAATCAAACTTATTTTGCGACCAACAATGGAACTGCAGCGTTTCTAAAAATAGTGGTCGTTACACTACCCAAAAAGAATTGATGAATTTTACTATGACTAAATGCACCTAGAACAATCAATTGAATTTGATGCTGATCTTGATAATCCAAAATATTTTCAGCAACATCACCATAACGGTACTCTACCACCACATCTAAACCTGCATCTTTTAAACGTTGCGCAGGCTCATTGAGAATTTCAGGATGATCACCGACATAGAGTAAATGGCATTGTAAAAGTTTAAGCAAATCACTTTTTTCAACACGTTTTAGCATTTTTTGACATGTTTCTGAAAGCTCATAAGCAAAAATAAACCGTGTAGGTGGTTTAAATGTTTGCCCAACAGTTAATACGGTACTTTTGGTTCCACGAATAAAGTTTTCAACATTACTGCCCAATATTTTATTCTTCTCAGCTGAACGCTCACCCACTCGACCGATGACAGCGATATCATCTTCAGTCAATTCATTGAAGCTTTGTTCGAGAAAATCACCTTTGGCTTGAATTTGAATTGGTGTGATATTGTATTTTTCTTGAATCATTTCAGAAATATGCTTGAGTAAATTGTTACTGTAATCCAGTGCTAACTCACTTTGCTTTTGTTCAAGTTCAGCCAGCTCTTTAAGTAACATCGCATTACTTTCAAAGCCAATTACCCCACTAATTTCCCCTAAATGATAACTTGCAGGGTAATAATCCAATACTTGCAATAAAACCAGTTCACGACCAGTTTTTTGAGCAATCCATGCGGCTGCTTCTGCCAATGCATTGATGCACGGAGAAGAGTCAATACAAGCCACTACTCTGTTCATTTTAACCTCGCTTTAGCTTTACAGCTTTGGGTCTATATTATTTTAAATTAGCATAAGTTTTTATAAGTTTGGACAACTTTATGTAATTAATTCCATAATTTAATTATGTATTTGTACAAACTGTGCGTTCATTCACGATAACGAATAAAACGCGCTGGGTTCCCAGCCACAATTTCTCGTTCAGCTACATTTTTAGTGACCATACTATTCATTCCAATCACCGCATGTGAAGCAATTTTTACACCATCTTTCACACCAACATGCGCGCCCAACCAAACATCCTGACCAATTTCAATGCCTTTGGAGGTCACAGCTTGTTGATAAACAGGAATATTCAAATCCATCCCATGATCAAAAGCATAAAGATGACAATAGGCGGCTATACGAACTTGATCATGTAATTTAATACCGACTTTGCCCCCATCCAAAATACAATGATGGTTGATCGCGACTTCATTACCAATCTCTAACGGTCCATGCAAGGTACAATCTGCCGCAATAAAAGTATTATCCCCAATGACAATTTTCCGACCAGGCTCAGCAAATATATGCGCTAATGGTGAAATAAAACAATTTTGACCTATTTCAACAGTTTCCATTGCCATCAAATACGCTTGATACTGCTGCTGCCACTGCTCCGCCCAAACTCGATTTTTCGGTTTAAGCGAATAATATAGCCACGGCATATAATTTAAGCGATGCTTATGTTGTTCGCGATATTTCAATAATGGGTCTTGCTCAATCATCAGCGTCTTCCAACAATTTAAGTTGCTCACGCCCACGCGTTACATCTTGAATTTTTAACTTAAGTGGATCAATTTGATGTATTTGTAATAATGCCTCAACTTCAACCCCAACAGCAGTATATTGTTCTGTATATTCAATACCTTGGGTATTTAATTCATACTGAAAAATTGACCATTCGCTAAATTGGCATTGAAAATAAATTTTCTTCTTTTCAATCAGTTCTATTTTTTCAGCCAAAAGCAAACATTGCCCTGCACAGCCACCATAGGCACGAACTAAACCACCTGTACCCAACTTGATGCCACCATACCAACGATTGACCAATACAATTGCATTGGTTAAATCATTGCCCTCAATGGTCGCAAGGATCGGGCGACCTGCTGTACCTGAAGGTTCACCATCGTCATTAAAACGAACATTATGACCTATTTTCCATGCCCAACATTGATGGGTTGTTGTTAGATCTAAATGTTTTTCCAGAAACATTTTAACTTGCTGTTCATTTTCAACAGGCGCTGCAATGGCTTGAAATCGACTCTTTTTAATATCTTCCTCAAAAATCGTTTCGGATACAAGTGTATAAACCATAATGAAAATAAAACATTCAAACTCAATATAATGCCATTATAACGTGCTTTTAAAAGACATTGGGCAATAAAAAAACCCTAAGCGAACTTAGGGTTTTTTTCTATTCACTTACTAAGTTACAGGACAAGCTGATGATTTTGAAGCAAGAGTTTCAAGATATCATCTTCAGTTTTGCCGTTAAATGCAGCACCTGATTGCGCCAAATTATCCAATTGGAGTAAATCAGTTTTGCCAGTGTACGTAGTACCTGCACCATCACGATCTAGGGTGAGTGTGACATTATTACCATCAACTCTAACACCAAGATAGTTTTTCAAATAGTTTGCCGATGCTGTTAAATCAGCTGTGATATTTGCACTGTTAAAACCAATCAGTAAATCAGAAATATCAATGATGTCTGCATTCGTATCAGTATTCACATTTCCAGAATGGAAGTCTGTCCAATGATCAACACCATTTCCACCACTTGCACTTGCACTTTCCAATACATGATATACAAGTACATCTGAACCAGCATGACCTGTAAAGGTATCATTCAGTTCACCACTAATCAGTGTATTACGTAGAGCATCACCAGTCGTTATTGCATCAACAGTTACTGTAAGAGATGCTATATGATCTTGACCAAAAACAGAGAGTTTGTAATCAAATACTTCTTGACGACCAATTACGCCTGTACTCGGTGTATACACATAGCTTCCATCACTTTTAACAAACAGACTGCCATATTCACCTTGTACAGTTACGCCGTTATATCCCACTTCAACAAAGTGGCCACTCCCCGTATCAATACTGAATTTTGCATAAGATGGATTATAAGTATCATCTGTCAACATGTTGCCAATAATTGGAGCTGCGGTTACTGGGCCAATTTCATTATAGTGAGTAATATCTTGCGCTAGGCTCACTGTAGCAGTAAATCCAAGACCTGTATTACCTGATGCAGATGCTTCGATTGTATATTTACCTGGTGGTAAATTATCAATATCTACAGTCAATGAACTTCCAAGTGCATTGAGTAAAGGCGTACCTGTTTTTGTACCGACGATTACACCACTTGCATTCTTGATTGTTAAAACAAAGGTTGGCAATACAGAAATTGAAAGTGCTGGCACATTAACTTTAATTTGTACTTTTGAAGTATCAGTATTCGCAATATCAAATGTTGTTGCAGTATAAGTACCACTACCACCTAAACCAAATATACCAGCTGTAACATTAAATGTACCTTGATTAGCTGCACTTACTGTTTGCACTACATTCGTTACAGCACCAATAGCGACATGCTCTGCATTGTCTAGAATGATTGGAGCTGGAAGAGATACATCATTTTGTGGATTTGTATTATCCCAAACCACGCCAGAGTTATCACCATCGATACGGATATTCAAATGCGCAGAGGCTTCACTACCATTAAAGTCCCTGATCGTATAGGTAAATGTATCTACCTTACCAATATCAGCAGGATTACCATTACTTACATATTTATAATGTCCGTTTGGAGAAATATAAAGTGTTCCGTAAGCACCAACCACAACCGTGTTTGCACCTGATAATGTGACTGCAGGATCCCCCACTTCATTGGCCACTTTAGTGACAAATGTTGTTGTATTTACTTCATCTGCACCATCCACACTTGTAATTACATTTCCTTCTATGGTACTTGAACCTAAATATTTATTGGTTTGGTCTTGCATGGTTAATTCAACACCACCAAATAACTGTGCAGATGCTGTCGAATCCAATAAATTCAAGATTTGTTGTAATAAACCAGAATCCGTTGGTTTCTCTTGCAGTGCGATGGTATAAACGCCTGGTGGCAAATTATCTAAATTAATCTGACCAGAATAATTAAAGATAATGCCCAACAATCCAGGTGGAGTTAGCTTTACAGCATCTTCCACGATGAAGTGTTCTTTTTGTATTACACCATTTTCATCCACATATTGACGTTCAAGTACAGCATTGAAAAACTTATCTGCCGTACCTAATAAAGCACCAATAAGACCGCCTATCGCAGCACTTACAACACTACCGCTTACATTGACATGAATACTTGACGTGCTGTTTTCTTCAACTTCAAAATTAAATGGTACGGTATTTCCTAAAGAGATATTTAATCCAAGTAAATTTACGCCCAATAATTGTGAAGCTCTGCCATGTACACTAACATCATCACCCACGGATTCATGATAATTTTTAACAGTTGCAAGGTCATCATGAGCAACAACCTGATCAACATGATCTGGTGGTGTTAATTCACCTGGGTCTGCTGGCGTTCCTGCAATATTAATAATGATTTGAGCTGTGTCAGATGTTGTTCCATTCGACAGCTTATAATCAAATATTTCAGTTTTTCCAAGAGCTGCTTCTCCGGCTGTCACCGTATAGGTAAAGGCTCCTGTTAGAGTATTAATTTCAAGGCTTCCATACTCTCCTTGAATCGTAACACTACCTTGTGCAACAGACGTACCATCTATTTCAATGATCGAACCACCACTGACTACATCTTGTCCATTGCCATTATCAACAAAAACATTGCCTGTTAATGCATAGTTAGCAAAAACTTCTTCAGTTCCCGTTACGCTGATATTTGTTTTTTCATAAATCGTTAATAAGTTTGATAATAAAGGAGCAACCGCAGCATTAACAATATAATCAATTACTCCAATTGGTAATACATCTAGTAACTGGTTCACTACACTTGAAAGTGGTAAACCGATTGTATTAACAGGGATTAAGATTGTATTGACTAAAGCGAGAATTGGAGCACCCAATACTGGGCCAAGTACTGCATTAATTGCTACTCCGATAGCTGCTGCATTTGAAGCCCCCAGAATTTCTCCTTCGCCTCCAAGGTCACTAATAGCAACATCTTTGAGTAACGTCGTTAGAGCACTATCATCTGCTTTAACTGCAACTGTATAATTACCTTCAGGTAAATTAGTGAAATCAAGTTTAATTGAGTCGTTACTATTCACGACACCAATGATTCCAATACCACCAACTGTGACAATTCCACCTTGGCTACTACCACGTGCAACCTCCACTGGTCCATTGGCAGTTTGCTGATAAATAACAATCTGAACAGCCTCACCGACCGAAATCAGGTCTTGTTGCGAAACTGTGACCGAAATATTACCAGTCGTTGCCTTACCTGCACTTCCTGTCGTTTGTGGAATTGAGAAATCTAGACCAGTAGCATTATTCCCTAAAAGATCAACAACAGCGATATCTGAACCCGCAACTTCTGTACGGTTTACACGAACTTCTTGACCTAGATTTAATGCAAACTCATCATTTACAGCATTAAGTGGCGGAAGAACAACTGAACCATTGTCTACCGCTGTCGGTGGAAGGGTTGCTGCATCATTACCAGCTGCATCTTGGATCGCATTTGGATCATTAGCCGTGGTTGGATCGGTATAACCCACCGTCACCGCTTGACCTAAAGTCACTGGTGCACCCAA
>NZ_JAMBAR010000001.1:2936389-2956919 GCF_025433935.1 Acinetobacter sp. I-MWF
GATCGCATTTGGATCATTAGCCGTGGTTGGATCGGTATAACCCACCGTCACCGCTTGACCTAAAGTCACTGGTGCACCCAAGGTTAACACCACGTTATTGCCCACCACCGCAACACCCGTTACAGGGACAAGCTGACCATCCGCAGTCACTGCGAAGTCGCCTGCAACTGGTGGATGTAATGGATCAAGCGCTTCATTATAGCTCAGGGTCAATGTAGTCCCTGATAGATCCACTGTCGCGCTGACAAAGGTCGGTGCTGTGGTATCACCACCAGGAATAATCGAACCATTGTCTACCGCTGTCGGTGGAAGGGTTGCTGCATCATTACCAGCTGCATCTTGGATCGCATTTGGATCATTAGCCGTGGTTGGATCGGTATAACCCACCGTCACCGCTTGACCTAAAGTCACTGGTGCACCCAAGGTTAACACCACGTTATTGCCCACCACCGCAACACCCGTTACAGGGACAAGCTGACCATCTCACTGCGAAGTCGCCTGCAACTGGTGGATGTAATGGATCAAGCGCTTCATTATAGCTCAGGGTCAATGTAGTCCCTGATAGATCCACTGTCGCGCTGACAAAGGTCGGTGCTGTGGTATCGCCACCAGGAATAATCGAACCACTGTCTACCGCTGTCGGTGGAAGGGTTGCAGCATCATCACCCGCTTCTACACGGATATCATCAGGATCATTATCCGCGCTTGTATCGGGATCACCCACCGTCACCGCGGGACCACTAGTACCAGGTGCACCCAACCTTAACACCACGTCACGGCCCACCACCGATCCACCCGTTACAGGGACAAGCTGACCATCTGCAGTCACTGCAAAGTCGCCTGCAACTGGTGGATGTAATGGATCAAGCGCTTCATTATAGCTCAGGGTCAATGTAGTCCCTGATAGATCCACTGTCGCGCTGACAAAGGTCGATCGCATTTGGATCATTAGCCGTGGTTGGATCGGTATAACCCACCGTCACCGCTTGACCTAAAGTCACTGGTGCACCCAAGGTTAACACCACGTTATTGCCCACCACCGCAACACCCGTTACAGGGACAAGCTGACCATCTGCAGTCACTGCAAAGTCGCCTGCAACTGGTGGATGTAATGGATCAAGCGCTTCATTATAGCTCAGGGTCAATGTAGTCCCTGATAGATCCACTGTCGCGCTGACAAAGGTCGCATTCACTGTAACACCGGTTACAGGTACAACTTGACCATCTGCGGTGACCACGAAACTGTTTAATGGCGGTAAGTTAGTGCTGTCTAGTGCTACACGATAGGACCGGGTGTGAGATGTGCAGGGTTTATCTAGTTCTGCTCTGACAAGGTGCGGTGCTGAGTTATCGCCACCTCCTGGTACAGTTGAACCATTGTCAACAGCTGTAGCTGGAAGTGTTGCTGCATCATTACCGGCAATGTCTTGAATCGCATTTGGATCATTGGCTGCCGATGGATCGGTATAACCCACTTGCACTGCTTGACCTGCTGTGACTGGTGTACCCAAAGTCAACACCACGGTAGAGCCATTCACTGTAACACCGGTTACAGGTACAACTTGACCATCTGCGGTGACCACAAAACTATTTAATGGCGGTAAGTTAGTGCTGTCTAGTGCTTCACTATAGGTCAAGGTGAGCGATGTGCCGGCTGTATCTAGTGCTGCACTGACAAAGGTCGGTGCTGTGGTATCGCCACCAGGAATAATCGAACCATTGTCTACCGCTGTCGGTGGAAGTGTTGCAGCATCATTGCCCGCAATGTCTTGAATCGCATTTGGATCATTGGCTGCCGATGGATCGGTATAACCCACTTGCACCGCTTGACCTGCTGTGACTGGTGTACCCAAAGTCAACACCACGGTAGAGCCATTCACTGTAACACCGGTTACAGCAACCACCTGACCGTCTACAGTCACTGTGAAGTTACCAGCAACGGGTGGATGTAATGGATCAAGGGTTTCACTATAGGTAAGGGTTAATTGTGTTCCTGTACCATCCACATGCGAAGATTGGAATTGTGGATTTGTGACATCACCTGCTGTAATTTCAATCGCTTTTGGATTACCAGCACCATCTGTCACAGTGACTGTAATTTTTTCACCATCTGTAAGTGGTCGGGTTAACTGAATGTTATCAACAATACCATTCCCCGTTGCCGTTCCTGTTCCAATCACATTGCCTGAACTATCCGTGATTTTAACTTGACCCGTTTCACTTGAAGTAACTTCAACATGAGTTGCGTCTTGAATGGTTGAAGTAATCACTGGTGCAGTTACATCACCTGCTGTAATTTCAACTGTTTTTGGATTACCAGCACCATCTGTCACAGTAACCTTAATAGTTTCACCGTCTGTAAGTGGTCGTGTTAACTGAATATTATCAACCGTGTTATTACCAGTAATTGTACCTGTACCAATTACATTACCATGACCATCCGTAATTTTAACTTGACCAGCTTCATTTGAAGTGACTTGAATATGGGTCGCATCTTGAATAGTTGTACTAATAATTGGCGGTGTTACATCACCTACTGTAATTACTTTTTCTGTTTGATTACCTGCAGCATCAATAACATCAACAATAATCTTACTGCCGTCAGTTAAAGGTGTATTTAAATCAACTATTAATTTTCCATCAGGACCAATTACACCCTCAGCAATTATTTGCCCTGCTTCATTTTTAATTATAACTTTACTACCAGGTTCATTTGAATTGACCTGAATAGTATCATTATCAATAATATTTATTTCGACTTCAGGTTTTGTAACATCACCCACATTTATTGTTTCAGTTGTTTTATTCCCTGCATTATCCGTTGCTGTAATAGTAATTTTTTCATTATCAACCAAAGGTCTTGTTAAATTAATTTCAAGCGCACCTGCTTGATTTAGTTGTCCTGATCCAATTGTTTTACCACTCGCATCGACTATTGTAATTTTACTTGCTTCATCTGCAGTGATTTTAATTTTCTGATTATCTAAAATATCATAGTTTAGTTTTGGTCCTGTTTTATCACCACTTCCTGAATGACTTGAACCACCACTTCCCCCTGACGCTGCTGCAATTCCGATCGCCCCAGCTGCAGCTGCAACCCATGCCCATGCAGGTACAGCACTATGATGGCCAACTAAATACTCTTGAAAATCGGTAATCCCTAAATAATCAATTTTAGTTACAGTGCCAGTTGCATCAAATTCAAGAAAGTTAAGTAAATAATGCTTTCCATCTGCAGTTTCTATTGTAAATTCTTTTGGTTTTTCACCAATAAAGAAATCATCAATAACAACTTTTTCTCCATTTTTTAAATAAACCTCCAAATTATTATTAACTTTTACAATCTTGGCTATTTCTGCGCTATCAAGATTTACTTTATACACTGAGTAGTGTTTATTAACTAAATCTTGAGTAAGAACCTTAGCTGTTCCTTTTTCATAAATAGTGATGTTTTTCATAATATTTTTCCGTCTTATAATTTACTGTTATGCAAAAAAGATAAATAAGTGAGATAAATTTCACAAGTGTATATTTTTAATATTAAAATCACATATACATATAAAAAACAGTGCTTGTCTATAATGGCTAAATGATTGATCTTTTTTAAAACCATTACTTTGTGATGCAATTATCATTTAATTAAAATCTTACTTATTTATTTTACTAATTTATTACGATTAAATTTAATTATCACTTTATATTCATTACCACCATTATCAATGATCACTTTTATAAATTTATTTAAATTTTATTAATAGTCTTACCCTTTTAAAACGAAAAATTCTCTTATTCCCATACTATTCATAGCACTTAAAAATAATAAATTCCCATTTAATTTTTATGGGTATTATAGAAACTTAAGAATTTGACTTAGATTAAATTTTAAACAAAACATGTAACACATTTCTCTATATGTGAAGAGCATCACATTAAAACTATGTTGTTAAATTTAAATGAAATAATAATTAATAAAATATTGAATCAAAATTGGAATTTTTAAAATTTGGGTCTCAAAAAATAAAAAAAAAGATGAAGGTGATCCTCCATCTTTTAAAAAAAATCTGAGTGGTTAGACGGTAAAATCATCACCCAAATACACTTGGCGCACGGTTTCATCCGCCAACACTTCTTCTGGCGTACCTTCCGCAATCACAGCACCTTCACTCACAATATAAGCATGCTCACAAATCGCTAAAGTTTCACGAACATTATGGTCAGTAATCAAAACCCCGATGCCACGATCTTTTAACTGGCGAATAATATCTTTAATATCACCTACCGAGATTGGATCGACACCTGCAAAAGGTTCATCCAAAAGCATAAATTTTGGATCAGCTGCAAGTGCGCGTGCAATCTCTGCACGACGGCGCTCACCACCTGACACACTCATTCCAAGAGAATCTTTAATATGGGTGATTTTAAAATCTTCCAATAATTCTTTGAGACGTTGTTGACGCTGCTGTTTATCTAAGTCTTTACGTGTTTCAAGGATGGCCATGATATTTTCAGCAATGGTTAACTTTCTGAAAATTGAAGCTTCCTGTGGAAGATAACCAATTCCTTTACGTGCACGCTGATGCATAGCTAAATCAGAAATATCTTCATTATCAAGATGAATTTCGCCCTTATCCATTCGCACCAAACCAACGACCATATAGAAACTGGTGGTTTTACCCGCACCATTCGGCCCAAGCAAACCCACAATTTGTCCACTTTGCATACTGAATGAAACGTCTTTGACCACCCAACGTTTACTATAAACTTTTGCTAAATGTTTGATACAAAGCACTTGAGGCTGATTTGATGCTGTCATTAATCACGCGCTCCGGGGAAAGACTTGGTACTATTTGGCGGGATAATAATTTGTACACGTCCTTTCGCTGAACCTGTGCTATTTGAACTACCAGAAGCTTCAATATCGCCTTTGTTCATACTGTATTTTAATGAACTACTGCGAATACTTGCTCCATCTTGATATAGATAAGCATTACCAATTAAATTAATAATACCTGTTTCGGCATTATAAATAATTTTTTGTGCTTCTCCACGAGCAACACCCTTAGCCGTATCAACTTGTTGTTGAAACTTTGCGGGCCCCCCAGTGGCAGTAATGGTACTAATTTGCTTATTCTTATTCAATTGAGCCACAATTGAAGCAGCTTGAAGCTTCATTGTACCTTGCTCAATGATAACATTACCAGTATATGTCGTTACACCCGCAGCTTCATTATAGGTTGCTTTATCTGCAACCAATGAGATTGGCTGATTACGATCTGACGGTAATGCAAATGCTGCTGCAGACAAGCCCATTAAACCGGCAGTGCAGATCGCTTTTATTAGGAAAGATTGTTTCATTAAAAAAGGCTTAGTTAGGTACATACTTTCCTCGAATATGTGCAAATTCATATTGACCTTGGTTTAAATCAGCTTTTAAACCCTGACTAATAAATTCTGCATCAGGTGCATTAACAGTCACTTGGTGAGTCGTTTCAAACTGACGTATTTTAGGATATCCTGTTAACTCGTCTGTCTGAAATTCCATGGTCCCTCGTTCACCAATCTTGGTCGCTTTAACTTGTCCAGATAAAACGACTTTTTCATTGTCATTAAATCCTCGTGCTTGTTTTGCAAAAAAAGTTGAATCAACTTTATTTTGATGAAACATCGAAGCATTGAGGTTACTCAGTGTTGAAGTTTTTCTTTGTAAATCTTGTTCTAAACGATCCACTTGAGCACGAACATAAAGATTACCCTTTTCATCTGTTTGGACCAACTGGATACCCTCAGCAGTATACGTCATGCTTTTGGCTGAATTCGCATCCAACTTTTTGCCTTTCCCACTGTAATAGTAATAGCCACCACTGATTGCCGCGATGACAACTGCAGTCACATATAAAACCTTAGTATCCATAAGTTACATTCAACATTTGATCAATCTGAATTTACGCTATTAATGCGGTATAGCTGTATATTTTTCAAGTAATTCTTGGTAAGTGCCTTTAGCCATCATCAACATATCACAGACTTCACGTACAGCTCCACGCCCACCCATCGCCTGAGTGACTAAATCTGCTCGGCGCCGCACTTCTACATGCCCATTGGGAACAGTGACTTTCATCCCTGCAATTGCAAAGGCAGAAAGATCTGGCCAATCATCGCCCATATATAAACAGTCTTCAGGATCTAAATTGAATTGAGCACAGGCTTCTTTAAGTGCAGCACCTTTGTCTTCACGACCTTGAAAGACCAAATCCACGCCAAGATCAGCCATACGTTTTTCAACAATATTGCTTTTACGTCCTGTGATAATGATGACTTTAATTCCAGATTTTTGCACCAGCTTCATGCCTAATCCGTCGCGAATATCAAAAGATTTAATTTCATCCCCTGTATTGGTCAACGTCACAAAACCATCACTCAAAATTCCATCTACATCTAAAACCAATGCTTCAATATGACGCGCTTGTTCCAGTAAAACATAAGAAGCCATTGATTAATTTACTCCAGCTTGAATCAGGTCATGCATACTAATTACACCAATCACTTTATTGGCATCATCAACGACAATAAATTGACTAATTTTCTTTTCATTCATTTTTTCTAAAGCTTCAACTGCACGTGCTTCTTTAGAAATGGTTGAAGGATTTTGAACCATGACCGCGGATACAGGCAAGTTCACATCAAAACCTTGTTGTCTATCAATTAAACGGCGTAAATCACCATCGGTAAATATGCCCAATAATGTGTCATTTTCATCGACAACAGTGGTTAAACCTAAACGCTTATTGGAAATTTCGTACAAAACTTTATTCATTGGTGTATCAGGAAATACTTTTGGTAAATCAGTGCCTGTACGCATCAAATGTTTAACATGTAACAACAGACGTTTGCCTAATGCACCAGCAGGATGTGACATTGCAAAATCATCTGCAGTAAAACCACGTGCATCTAATAGCGCCACAGCCAGTGCATCGCCTAATACCAATGTTGCAGTAGTACTCGAGGTGGGTGCCAAACCTAATGGACATGCTTCTTTAATATTTCCAAGTGTCAACGCAACATCTGCATTTTGTGGCATAGGTCCTTTGTCATCACCACTGATGGTGATTAAAGGCACTTCCAAATACTTAATCAGTGGCATCAACATCATAATCTCATCACTCTTTCCAGAGTTTGAAATTGCAATCAACACATCACCTTTGACCAACATTCCCAAATCACCATGTCCGGCTTCACCAGGATGCATAAAGAATGAAGGTGTACCTGTTGATGCGAAAGTTGCTGCCATTTTCCGCCCAATATGCCCAGATTTCCCCATACCCGTAATCACTAAACGACCTTGGCACTGTAAAATAATTTCACATGCGTGCGTAAAGCGTTCATCAATTTGAGTCGCTAAAATCTCTATGGCATGTTCTTCAATGCGTAAAGTTTCAAGTGCAACTTTTTGAAAATCAACTTGATTTGATTTATTTTCAGGATTCAAAATGGGCTAACCTTAACTCTATAAAGAGTTTTGAATATCGAATGGAATATTTTTGCTATTTTAGCATAGCAATACAATAGGCTGCTTTCCTAAATGTATAAATTTCATTTTCTTAGAAAAATAACGTATAAAACTTTATGAAATATGGAGCTTAGGTTAAGATTAATCATCATTTTGTTGAAGCCTTTAGAAAACCTATGCAACCATTTGTTCTTTACAACTCTGAGCAACGAAAAAAAGTTGAATTTGTTCCCCGTAAAGAAGGACATATCGACATGTATGTGTGCGGTATGACAGTTTATGATTACTGTCATATAGGCCATGCTCGGGTGATGGTTGCTTTTGACTACATTATTCGTTTTTTACGTAGTCAAGGTTGGAATGTTAAATACGTTCGTAACATCACAGATATCGATGACAAAATTATTGCGCGTGCCAATGAAAATAGCGAAAGCATTACAGCTTTGACCGATCGTTTTATCAAGGCGATGAATGATGATGCCGAAAATTTAGGATGCTTAGCACCTGATGAGGCACCCCGCGCAACAGATTATATCGATCAAATGCAGAATATGATTGGTAACCTTGTCAATAAAGGCACGGCTTACCCTTCTGCAAATGGCGATGTCTATTTTGAAGTTGAAAAATTTAAGAACTATGGCCGACTTTCGGGACGTAAACTTGACGATATGCAAGCTGGCGCTTCTGAACGTGTTGATGTTGAAGTTGAGAAAAAGCATCCATTTGACTTTGTGCTATGGAAACATGCTAAAGAAAATGAGCCTTCATGGGCTTCACCTTGGGGCAATGGCCGTCCAGGTTGGCATATTGAATGTTCAGCAATGTCAACTTGCTGCTTAGGCAATCATTTCGATATTCATGGTGGCGGTTCAGATCTTTTATTCCCACATCATGAAAATGAAATCGCGCAATCAGAAGCTGCAACAGATGAACAATATGTAAACTACTGGATGCATGTTGGCTTTATTAATGTCGATGGCGAAAAAATGTCTAAATCTTTAGGCAACTTTTTTACCATTCGTGATGTGATGGAGAAATTCCATCCTGAAGTGATTCGTTATTTTATTGTGTCATCACACTATCGTAGCCCTGTAAACTTCTCGGACTTTGCACTAAAAGAAGCAAAAACTACGCTTTCTCGTTTTTATCATGCATTTAAAGCGTATCAACAAGTCTATGGCAATAAAACCACAGACCTGTTAGATGAAACGCTCGTCGAGCGCTTTAATTCAGCAATGCGTGATGACTTCAATACATCTGAAGCAATTGCAGTTTTATTCGAAATTATTAAAGAATTAAATCGTGCGGTTAAAGAAGAGAATGCAGCGCAATCTACGCTTTATTATTCTACTTTACGCCACTTGACCAATATCCTTGGCTTGGTTCAATACAATGTAGATGACTTTTTAAAATCAGACATTGGTCAAGAAGCACTTGGCTTATCCGAGGCTGATATTGAAGATTTCATTCAACAACGTGTTGATGCCAAGAAAAATAAAGACTTTGCCCGTGCAGATGAAATCCGTCAGTCTTTGCTTGCTCAAGGTGTAGTACTGGAAGATACACGTCAAGGTACCATTTGGCGCCGCGCGGATTAATTTCTAAGAGCTTTATTAAAAAGAAAAACCTGATCAAATGATCAGGTTTTTTTGTAAAGTCGTTGCTAACTAAATATGTTTTTAAACGGTACATCTCTTACAGTTTCTTTATATTCATCTTATGACCATACTTAAGTTTAGTTTTATAAATTGTTCGTTGAAATTTTATCTCTCCTAATTTACTTATATAAAAGCTAAATTATTAAATACATTAAAAAAATAAATATTTTATTGAATATGATGGACTATAGTTTTATTGAATCAGCGAAATAGCTGATATACTCTGAGTCCAGTTCTTCATCAGCGGTTTTGGATCAATAGAATGAGTTCAGTGCGCCAACAGAATTTTCTTCTTCGCAAAGAGAAAATTTTAGCAATGGCAGAAACCTTATTGCTTGATAATAATCAGGATATTACGTTAAGTGAGCTTGCTGCTGAACTTGATATCGCAAAAGGAACGATCTATAAACATTTTAAAAGTAAAAACCAGCTGTATCTTGAACTGATAATCTTGAATGAAAAACGACTTTTAGATATTTCTAAAGCCTATCATCACGATATTAAAATCTATGTATCCGAATACATGTTATATAACATGTTAAATTCGAATCGAACAATTTTACTGCATGTGATTGAAGAGCGTTTAACCAATAATGAACGTAAACTCAAAGACTTATTCGAAGATCTTTATAGCATACGTGAGCAACGTATTTTAGAAATTAAAGATCTTTTCGGAGCACATCTCAAAGCCTTAAACAGTAGTATGTCAATCCGTGATTACTTGTCTTATATCTGGACAGTGACTTATGGCGCATCATTATTGTTAAATTCTACGCACTATCAAAAGTCTATTGGCTCTCGTGAACGCTTAATCAAACTCTATGTCAATCAAGCATTGATGACACCTGATAAGCTAACCGATTCAGAGCATCAAGCAAATTAATCTTAAAAGGATAACTGTTCTTAAGCTATTTAGTTTAAAAAATCCTCTAAACTTCAGGCTGATCGCCATGGCTTAATAACTGACTAGGTAAAGGCATTGAGTTCACCTGACTAAAAATCTCATAACACATATGTCTTAACCACTGATGGCTGGTTTTATGGTGACATGACATATGCCAATACTGCTTAATCGAATAAGTCGGAAACGAAATTGGTGCTGGAAAAATTTGTAAGTTTCCTCGTGACAACAAGACTTCGCTCAAATAATAAGGAACGGTTGCAATCGAGTCAGTATCTTGCACCACTAAGCCAACACCAAGATAACTCGGAATACGCATCAATACATTACGCTTTAAGTCCAAATTTAACAGCTCATTGGCGATGTGATAATGCCCCACCCCTGCATCAATATCGATGTGTGATTCACTCAAATACTGCTCAACGGTCATGCTTTGTTGAGTTAATCGTGGATGATCTTTAGATGCAATCACCACATAAAATTGTTCGAATAATTTTTGTTGATAGAAACCATTTTCTAATTGCGGTAAAAAACCAATCGCCAAATCAATTTCACCATTTGCCATCTGATAACTGGTTTCAGAGGTGATGGCACGAACATTTAATTTGACATGCGGTGCATGTGCTTTGAGATATTGAGAAATTTTAGGCAATAAAACTAAGTGAGAAACATCCGTCATCGCAACTGTAAATTGTTGCTGAGATGCTGTTTCATCAAAATCCACACTAAAATTATTAATAATTTCAACTTTACTCAGTGCTTCACTGATCAAAGGATAAAGTTGTTTAGATAATTCTGTAGGCACCATTTCATTACCAATCCGTAAAAATAACGGATCGTTATAATGAACACGAATTTTGTTCAGAATATTGCTTACTGTAGGTTGGCTCATCGCTAAATGATCTGCGGCAACAGAAACACTTTTAAACTTGTAGATATAGTAAAAAATACTGAGCAACTTACAATCTAACTCATACACGAAATTACATCTCACTCATTTTTTAGATTCAATATTATATCTTCTGCTTTTTTATAAAAATTTCCAATGTTTTAATGTACCGATTTTAAACAATCAAACTAGGATTTTAAAATCGGTACGAATTATTGGCGCGATCCGCTCAGCAATTATTCTTTAACAAACAAATCTACCATCAACTCATCCTCTGAATCAGCATAGCGATATTCAGAAAAATCTGTAATACCCGACTCTCGTAGGATTTCTTCATCAATCAACAAACGTCCTGTTAAAGCACGTTTCTCACTGTTTAAAATACGATAAGCGGCGTCTGCCATAATGTTCGGTTTACGAGCTCTGCTAAATAATTGCTTACCGCCTAAAGAAAACTCAATTGCAGCTGTGGCAATAATCGTTCTCGGCCAAAGTGAATTTACACTTACGCCAAAACTGGCAAACTCTTGATTCATCCCTAAAGTCAGCATACTCATACCATATTTAGTAATGGTATAAGGCGCATAGCTGGCAAACCATTTTTCATCCAAGTTTAACGGCGGTGAAAGATTTAAAATATGTGGATTGTCACTGTTTTTTAAGTACGGTAACGCAGCTTGACTACATACCATCACAGCACGTGTATTAATCTGATACATTAAATCGAAACGGTTTGGATCAAGCGTCTCTACGCCAGACAGTTTAATCGCACCAGCATTGTTAATTAAAATATCAATTCTACCGAAATGCGCTGCTGCTTGTTTCATGGCAAGCGCAACCGCATCTTGATCACGTACATCCAGTTGAAGTGCTAAAGCTTGACCACCTGCCGCCTCAACTTCTTGAGCAACAGTAAAAATCGAGCCTCCTAATTTAGGATGCTCTTGTGTAGATTTTGCAGCAATCACAATGTTCGCACCATCTTGTGCAGCTTTTAGTGCAATCTCTCGCCCTATTCCTCGGCTTGCACCGGTAATAAAAAGTGTTTTTCCTTTAAGCGACATGATTTCCTCGTTGTATTTGTTTTTTGCTGTACTAATCTACTTAACTTTATTTTCTCCTCATAGTACCAAATCTGCCATTTTGTATACTCATGAGTACAATAATTATTATTCTTTATGGTCCTTATAAAAATCAAAAGCTTGCATACGCAAGCCTTGAACTAAAGGTGATTAAAATTTAAATTTTAGGCAACGCCAACTTTTGGGCTTGTTCCAATTTGCCAAACAAATGGCAATGGTTCACGATTGACTTCCCAATCACCAATCACTTTTTCCTTATATACGACTGGATTATGTGAAGATACGACCCGCGCATTGCGCCAGAAGCGATCAAGTTGTTTTGTGGTGGTACTTGCAGATGCGCCAAGCGCATTAAACAACTTACTGGTTAAATCCAAGACTAAATCAGAAATAACCACCTGCCCTTGTGCCGCTTCTAATTCAGCATCATTATTTGCTTGAATATTTTTTACTTCGGATTCACTAAAGTGACTGATATATGCACGCTGTAAAGCTTCTGCTGTTTGCGTGGTAATGCTTTCACTTGCATAGGCTTGTGCGGAAGCCTTACCAATCACTTGTAAAATTTGTGGATCATTACGTACTAAATCAGCATTGCCATGACTAAAAATACGATCACGCTTTTGTACTTCATGAATAAATGTTGCAACTGCTGACTGTGCAATCCCCGATAAGGTCGCCAAATGAATCACTTGGTAGAACGCAGTCTGATATTTAAAACGTTGCTCAAAGGGCAAAATATGGTCTGCTTCGACTGCAACATTGCTTAATGTTAAAGTGCCACTTCCCGTGGTTTTTTGACCGAAACCATCCCAATCATCCTGTACTTCAACCCCAGAAGCATGTCGAGAAATCGCAGCAATAACATGCTGATCCGTACGTTCATCATAGGCAAATAAATCAACCCAATCCGCAAAGATTGTGCCTGTTGAATAGTACTTTTTCCCATTGACCAGCAATTGATTATTATTTTGAGTTACTCGGGTAATCACATCACCAATTTTTACATGGCCGATCTCAGTCCATGCATTCCCCACCAAATCACCTTGGACAAAACGTTTAAACCATAATTCTTGATTCTTAAACTTATGTGCATTTAATCGATCTTCAACAAAAGCGAAATGCCCCCGCAATGCTTGCACAATATTTGAATCGGCCTTTGCAAGTTCAGTGAGCAATTGAAATAACTGAGGTAAAGATACCCCATCTCCACCAAACTTGACTGGTATACGTAATGCACCAAAACCTGCATGTTTTAACCAGTCTATTTGCTCGTACGGCAATATACGCTGTTGCTCGCGCTCAACGACACCTTGTGAAATCTTTTCAAAAATCGCACGATACTTTGACGCAACCTTCTCATAGTCTGCTGAGATTGATAAATCTTCAATAAAACGGTTTTGAATATCTAAGTTACCCATTTTTTCTCTCCATCTGTTGGTTATTTTTATTCTTAACTCCACGCATGGCGTGGTAAGTGAATGTTATTGAGATAATAATTACCGACTAAATTAAATTTCCAACGTACAGGATCATGCAAAGTATGAGTACGGGCATTACGCCAATGGCGATCTAAATTTAATTCAGACAATGTTGAACGAGTACCTGATAATTCAAATAATTTATTTGAAGCCAGAATGGCAATTTCAGTTGTTAATACCTTGGCTTCTGCAACCAGTAATGCCGCCTGATTAGCATTCTCTTCAGATGGATTGGCAATTGCTTGATCAATTGCATCACCAGCCAAGTCTAAAACAGCTTCGGCTGCACGTAATTTGATTTTTAACTCCCCTATACTTGCAATGGTATACGGATCATCGCTGGCTTTCTCTAAACCTGAGTCAATCCAAGGGCGTGAATGTAAGCGTACATATTGAATCGTTTCATCAATTGCACCACGAGCAATACCCGCATCTACTGCGGCTTGAATAAATTGAGAAATAGCACCTGCTGCTGTAGGTCTTTCAAAGGCTTTGTGAATCGGCACAATATATTTTTCATCGACTTGAACTTGTTTTAATAACACAGTTCCACTCGCTGTGGTTCTTTGTCCAAATCCAGACCAATCATTAACAATTTCTAGACCTGTACTGGTCCGTGGCGTTAAGGCAACCACAGGCAGCCCCCCTTCATTAACTGCTACGACAGGTACCCAATGTGCCAATAAAGCCCCTGTAGCAAAGAATTTTTGACCATTAATTTCATAGCCTTGGGCTGTTTTATGTATTTTGGTTTCTAAGTCAGCAACTGTCTTACTACCTTTTTCTGAAAACGCATTGCCCAAACGTCGGCCTTTTAAAATTTCAGCAAAGAAAAATTGTTGCTGCTCTGGACTGGCATCTAAACGGAGATGCTCAATAAAAGCCCAATGATTTTGAGCAATTTGCCCAAGTGAAGGATCTACACTAGAAATGGTCTTCACCACTTCCGCTAAAGTACGATATTTCACTTCAGCCCCACCAAATGCCTGAGGAATATTAATTCCCCATAAACCACTTTGTGAATAGAGCTGTATCTCCTCAAGCGGCAAACGACGTTCATAATCACGTTGCGATGCTTCTTTGGCAAACTCTTTGGCCAAATTTTTCGCTACTTGAATGGCTTCCGCATCCGATTGAATAACATGTGCATCATGATTCAATTCAAAAAATTGCAAAGGAACCGCTGTCTGAGAAGAAAAGTTTTTTTGGTTTAAATCCGTCATTGTTGTTACTCTTTTAAATAAGTATAGATTTAAACTAGCACTATTTTTTTATACTATTTATACGAATAAATGCATTTATTATTCAAAACAAAATCATAAATTTATCATTAAAATTCATAACTATTAAAATCATAAAAAAGCCCACATTATGTGGGCTGGACTCTAACTAATGAGCTCAATCAATATGCAATAAATAATTATTTAAAATGCATATTTAAAATTGAATTTAAACTAACTTGCTTGTGCCAATCTATCCGTATTCTCTTTGCGATATTGTGCGCCTCGATGATTCTCTGGCAAATAAGCACCTTGTTGAAATAGTTTTTCTCGTAGAGTCCCCTGACGATATTCTGTTTGATAAACACCACGACGTTGTAACTCAGGTACAATAAAATCTACAATATCAATAAAAGTTTGATGAGCAAGAATATAAGCTAAATTAAAACCATCGACATCGGTATCTTCTACCCATTGTTGTAACTCATCTGCAACCGTTTGTGCTGAACCGACCAATACAGGACCATTTCCCCCCACACTATTCCAATGGGCAATTTCTTCAATTGTCCAAATACGGTTAGGATCTGCATTGACATAAGCATCTAACATCGATTGAATCGCATTGGTTTCAATATACTCAACTTTATCATGCGGTTGATACTGTGAAAAATCCACACCAGACCAACCAGACACCAATGTCAATGCACCATCATAGCTTCCATAAGACTGATATTCTTTAAATTTCGCCTGTGCCTTTTGATCCGTTTCATCGGTTACAATTGACAATAAGCTATAAATTTTAACCGCATAAGGATCTCGCCCTTCCAGTTTTAATTTTTCACGAATACTTTGAACAATTTTCTTCGCTGCTATTTTTGACGGTGGCGCAATAAAAATACATTCGGCATTTTGGCTTGCAAATTTTTGTCCCCGAGCTGACGCACCTGCTTGGTATAGCACAGGCGTGCGTTGTGGCGAAGGTTCACAAATATGAATACCAGGGACTTTAAAGTATTTCCCCTCATGTAAAATGGGATGAACTTTTGTATGATCAGCAAAGATTCCAGCCTGCTTATCTCTTAAAACAGCATCATTTTCCCAAGACCCTTCCCACAGCTTATACAGCACTTCTAAATACTCATCGGCAACATCATAGCGATCATCATGATTTAATTGCGTAGTTAGCCCCAAGTTCTTAGAACCACTTTCCAAATAAGAAGTGACAATATTCCATCCCACCCGACCTTTGGTAAGATGATCTAATGTACTGATTCTTCGTGCAAAAGGATAAGGATGTTCAAAAGATATTGATGTCGTTACACCAAAACCTAAGTTCTGTGTTACCGCAGCCATCGCTGGGACAATTTGCAAAGGATCATTGACTGGGACTTGTACTGCACCTGTTAATGCATGTTCTGCACTGTGGTGGTAAACATCATATATCCCGAGTACATCCGCAATAAAAATGCCATCAAACACGCCCTTTTCCAAGATTTTAGCAAGGTCAGTCCAATACTCAATATCTTTATATTCTGTCGAACGATCTGAAGGATGACGCCATAGACCAGGAGATTGATGGGCAATACAATTCATTTCAAAGGCGTTAAAGCGGATCTGCTTCGTCATTTCTCTTCAACTCATTTTGGTTATTATTTTTATCCTATGCCATTTATCTTTATTCTTTTATCTCAATATCTTCAATTATTATCATGATTGCTTTTATCTAAAATGGTGAAGTAAATATACTATTTTATAAAAAGTGCTTTATTTAAAATGACTCATATTGGCTTTCATCATTTTGTAAGTATCATGATTAACTTAGTATAAAAATTAAAAACACATCTTATTTAAAAAGCATGAATCCAAACTTAGTTTAAGGTTAATCACGCAGCATAAAATCTAAAGACAAAAGAAAAATTCGATGCTAATTTTCAATCTTTTTAGCCAGCAATTGACGCGCTTTAAAATCTTTATAGAAGTATAAAATTAGTCCAGAGATCAAAACCGCCGCACCAATAAACACACTCATTGTCGGTTTTTCATTATTGAGCATCGCGCCTAAAAACATGGCAATCAACGGGGTCATCACAGTCGTCAATGACAAAGTCGTGGCTTTAATATTTTGCACCAATTTAAAATAACAAAACATCGCCAGTAATGAAGCCATCAATACGGTATAAATCAATGCTAATAATGATTTGGTTTCGGGAATATGCGTAGGTGCATACTGCCAAATAAAAGGAATAATACACATTGCAGCCAACGTAGAAACCAAGATTGAACCTGTTGCTTGCGCCATTGGAACGACATCTGCATTTACTTTTTTTACCCAAAAGATCGAAAAAGCATAGGTAAATACACTCATCAACATCAACAAGATTCCAACAGGATGCACATGTTGACTTGCCCCGCTACTGGTACAAATAATGGCGAGGCCAATAACAGCAACCAGCATCCCAAGCCATTGAATCCCCAATAATCTTTGACCAAAAACAAAACGACCAATAAGCCCTGCCATAATTGGAGCTAATCCAAACATCAAAGCAATAATACCTGAACTTAAATAACTGGTCGCAGCATAGGTAAAAATTTGCGAACCAATCAGACTAAATGAGCCTGCTAAATAACTATGTAAAGCAATTTTATTGTACGGTAATTTAACTTTTAAAATCAGCAATAGAATTAAAGCAATCGGCAAAGCAATAAAAAACCGCAAAACCAAAGCCCACATCATATGTAAATCTGCCACACTCCATACAATTGCCAAAGGCGTACTTGCCCAAATGAAGACCAATAAAATATAAGTCGTCATCAGGTTGGATTTGGAGGGCATATAGATTCCTAAATGACTGCTGGATGTGAATTAAAATGTGCTGGGTTTAAAAATGAATTTCTACATTGATCTTTGCAAATTCAATTAAATCTTAATCAAGCAATGTGAAGATCTATTGAAAAACGAGGTCGATTCATTCAAAAGGTGGAAAAAATCAGTCGCAGATGATTATTCAAAGCATGAGTTAAACTTATATCGAAGTCTTACGTTTCTGCTTGAGAATGGTTTGGTCTAAGCTACTCGAAAATTCACGTTTATCACGCTCAGAAATCGGTGGTGGCCCACCTGTTTGTACACCTGCACCACGCAAAGTATCCATAAAATCACGCAAATGTAAGCGAGCTTTGACATTGGCTGAAGTGTACACCTCTCCACGTGGGTGAATTGCCACACCGCCCTTTTCAATAACCTGTGCCGCTAAAGGGATATCCTGAGTAATCACAATATCATGCTCCCCCATACGATCAACAATTTCTTGGTCAGCTTGATCTGCACCCGACATTGCTTGAATTGAGTTGATCCGTACAGACGGCGTAATGCCCACAGGCTGATTTGCAACAAAAGTAACTTCTAATTGATAACGGTCTGATGCACGTAAGATCACTTCACGAAGAATTTTAGGTAAAGCATCTGCATCGACCCAAAGTTTAAATGGCAGCACACAACATCTCTGATAAAGATTTTTCAACATTTTAGCAAAATGACGCTTCGCTGTCCTATGCATATTCTTTTATTTATCGCGCAAATTTTTAACGACTTTCAGATTCAATCAAACTTTGCATTTCGCTTTTGGTGATTAAAAGTACAATTTCGGGTGTGGTTTATGGTAATTGAGTTTAATATTCTGGTTTTTCTTATGATTTTACATTTCAGGACTTGAAATCTAGCAATCACCCTCGATTTAATAGCATAAGAGAGGCATTTAAAATCGTGAAAATGAACAATCAAAACAGACCTGAAACAATTATCATAGAAGATCAGAATTTTGGTAGCCATGTCGAACATTGGAGTCTATTGACTGAAAATCCAACGTCCGAAGTGCCCAAATGGTTAGGTTTGGCTTTGGATGCACCAGTGATGCCCATGGGGCTTTGTTCAAAAGAATGCGATATGGATGTATCAACTTGGTTAATCCAAGGTCCAAGCGGTTCTTCTGTACAACTCTGTCAAGTGATTGATGTTGAGAATAACAAACCTAAAGCTGTAAAAACGGCTTTCCCAAGTTTTGAAAGTCCCTATCAATTAAATGCTTCTATTGACCGTATTATTACCTGTAAAACCAATACTCAAGCAGTACTTAGCTTAAAAGTAGGAACAAATAGCGTAGTTTATGCATTTGACAGCTTGTACAGTGTAAACGGCCATCAATATATGCAAGATCAGCAATATAAAGTTCAACTGAATGCATGGGCCTATGAACTTGAAAAAGTTTCTGACCATGAACAAATCATTGTTGATGATCCTGCTTCAATCAAACACCATCGTGCATTAAACGATATTCTGTCACAAAATAATGGTATTGCACCTGAGAACCTTCAAGAGCAAATTGATGCATGGGAAGCGAAGTCAGAAGATGATAAAGCGCCTGTTACTGTCGATTTTTCTAAAATGGTGGCATACCTCTATGGAGAAACGCTAGGGCAAGAAGATGAAGCTTGGTTTCAAGGTAAAGTGGTCGGTAAAACTCAAATGCAGTTTATGCAACAAGACTATACCCTTTATGATGTGACTTTAATTCTTGAAGAGAACCAACCCGCAATTTTAGTCCGTATCGCAACCAAGGATCCTGCTTTCAAAAATTTTGAAATTGGACAATATATTCGCGGTAATATCTGGATTCAAGCAAACATTTATTCTGCTGCTTGATTCAAAAAACACATGATCAGCATGATGGAAAACCCATCATGCTTTTTTATTACATGTTTTGTAACATTTCTATTATATCTAAATAGATGCTCTCACTTTTTATCTTTTTGAATTCAAATTTACCAGTTATCCACAGTTTAAATTCAAAATTAAATAATCAGCCCTTTCTAAAACTATTTAAGTTGAAGAATATCGCCTGTTTATTTAAATAATAAATACATTCCCCTATTTGAAAAACCCCAAGAAAACGAATTCAAAAATAAATTTAAAAACAGTAGCTTAAGCATAAAAATTAAACCAATAAATATCATGAGCTTGTTAAAAAATAGACTTCATTTTTATACTTAAATCAGATTATTATCCATATAAAGACTAAAAAATAGTCAAGTTATCCACAATGTATCCACAAAATCATGATTATAAATTCATAATATTTTTATGGATCGGGAGATAATAAAAGCCACAACATATTAATAATGTAATTTAGCACTTTATTTAACCAGTCAATTATGTTAAAAATACGACGAACCAATAGGATTTAAACAATAATTTAAAAATCTAGGCTCAGTAATGAAAATTATACCTGAACAATCGACTAGTCTAATCAATCAAGTTAGTGGTTTTCACTTACGCTTGGATAAAGGAGCCTGCTGCTTTTTTGTTCTAGGTATGTTTATAGCTGCAATGATGATCCATATATTAGGCATATTCCCGACGACTTAATGTTTCACGACATTTATCTCACATAAAAAAATCCCTCACTCTGGAGGGATTTTTTTATGTCTAAGACTTTAGGGTCTGTTGACAGTTCGTCTACGTTTGCGACTACGTGTGTTTTTTAGGCGATACTAGGCACGAAATACGAAATTTAGTCATTCTAAATAAGTAGCTCGTAACGACGTAGCGGCAAAAAACACGCTAGTCCCCAGCTGCGCCTTGCGCTGCAAACAAAGCAGTGCTTTGTTCTTGCTCAGGGTTGTGGCTAAAATTATCTCAGCCTTCGTTATGAAACTCGAAAATAGTCTCGCTATTCTCTTCGTTTCATGCCTTGCCTGCTCAATTTTAACCTACAACGCAAGCCATTTATGAAATG
>NZ_JAMBAR010000001.1:2957019-2976967 GCF_025433935.1 Acinetobacter sp. I-MWF
GAAGCAAGTGGATTCATATTAAGTTTTACAAGACGTCCGTAGCGTTTAACTAATCGGTTATCTAAGTGTGGAATGTTAAATTGGAGAGCATGCTCTCCAATTTAACTTAAATAGATTTAATTGTGTAGATACCTATGCCCACTGGGAGAAGGCTAGGATGAGGGGCTTTTATGTTGATTTACAATCTTAAAAGGGCTGATGAAAGAAGCCGAATGTCTCGCTTCTGTACTGGGTTATCTTTGCGCTCCAAACAAAGTAATACTTTGTTTTTACTCTGTTTTCTTACACACAATAACTATTTAATCTTTACTCACTCATGATTTATGAAGTAAACAAATGCAACATTTATTATGAGTTTAAGTTGTGATCTTTAATGATCTGATTAATTAGATCTTGCGTTAGTTGTGTAGATTGAATAATTTGATCAAAACTGATCGTGGAATCGTTTAAATAATTAGATTCAATCATCTTTTCATAATCAACTCTAAGCTGACGGATACCCAAATCATCTGGAACTAAAACAAAATCACCTGAAAGACACTTAGGGTAATTTGCATAACCCGCATTGAAAAAAATATTTTTCAGTGCGACTACATCTTTTAGTAAATTAACGTCTTGAATGGCAGCCTGGCCAATTGTATGATTACTAAGATACATCAAGTCAAACCAGTGCCTTGATAGTCGAGCCGCATCCTGTCTGACACCACGATGACACTCAACATGAATCAAAGTCGCTTTTTCCCAAAATGTACGATGTGCTGAAAGTACAGTAACCATACTGGAAGGGAATTCAAAATCTGTGTAAGAAGCAGCCATATAAGGAGTAACATAACATATATCATTCGGTTCAATGATATTACGACCACCAAACTCAATTAATACATATTGAAGCATATAGCCTTGTCTTTGATCACTTTTCTGAATTGAAGGAAAAGAAAATTCAATAGCATCACCCTTTTCATTTAGTTTAATTTTAAAGAGTTCACTTCTTGGCAATTGGGCAACCATTTCTCTCAGATAGGGAGCTACAACATCTTCAGCATAAGAGCGCACTTCGAGTTCAAGTTTTTTATTAATCCTTCTACTAACAGCCGAACCTATATGTTTTGGAGCAGTTTGATTTTCTTCTAAGTGCAACTCATCAACAGCCTTAAATTGACGGTAATCCAAAGTAATATCAATGTCTTCAGAAAAACGATCAATCACATTAAATACCTTAGATAAAGACGTCCCACCTTTGAAAGCCATATTTAGGTGATTAGGCATTTCAAATAACATTTTGAGCACCCAACATACCCACAAGTCTTTTTCGGCTATCTCTATCCCCCGATTAGGCGTGATTGAAGCATAATCACGAAAAATTTCAGATTGGTCCTTTACTGTTAGGTGCATGAATGATTTAGGTGATGACGTCATAATGATTATATTCTTTCTTATCTAATGCTGATTTCATCCAACTGGTTAATTTTAAGTTCTTTAGGTCTTCGAACTGTTCTTCTGTTAAATATGATTTGATTTGAAGAATCACTCTTTCATTAACCAATTCTTTTCCTAAAAAGTACATAGCAGAGATTGCTAGGCCCACTTCTGTACTACTTGATTGCAATAAAATTTTGCTTTCAGTGTGAATAAACTTCACTCTAGATCCTGCAATAATGATCTCTCGTGATGCTCCACTGGTATAAAACACCTTTGTCATTGGCACTTGATTCGAGATTCCCAATTTATTGGCTGCTATCGCTCCGTGTACTTGCAACTTCTCTTTATTCGAACGACTGATCACCTTGATTGTTTCATTCAAGTCTGGGGGTAAAGCTTTACCTTTTAAGATATGACTCATCTCAGGCTTATAGTAAATACCTTTATGAATACGTTTAATCTCGCCTTTTTTTACCAATCTAGAAAGGGAACGCAGAACGGCATCATGCGAACCTTCAACTTTTAAATTCTCAGCAGTGAATATACGCCCACGCTGGTATTTACTGATTTTTGACTGAACTTGTTTAGCAACACTTGATGTTTGATGTTCATTTTGAGTACAAGAACTAGAAAGCTTAAAAGACTTATGCATAAAACTCTCCCTCATAAATCAACATACATAATAGTGCTATTCATCTGGACATTATACACACAAAAAAGTCAAATTTATCTGGACATATGTAAATACTTATTTAGATTAAAGACATTTAATTACAATACTTTAGCCTTTAGTGGCTTTACTATATAAACATTAAGAAGGTACAACGATTTCATACTCAAATTCAAGTCGTAACTTGAGTATAAAATCTACTAAATTCCGTAAAGTTATTCAGTCAACTAGGGCAAATTAATTTCTATCAATTTATAATTTACTTTCCAAAATGATGAACTAATTTCTAGGCGCAGATAAATTAAATAGAATAATTTGCGAAAAATTCCCAAGCACCGAAAATACTTATTTTTTCTTAAACATCACTTCTAGCAAGTCATATTCAACACCTCTCCACTCGACTATTTCGCTTGTTTTTGGCTATATAACATAAACAAAATAGACAGTAGAAAGAGTCCGCCCATCAACATGACTGTGACATGGAAAGCCAGCAGTTCAGCAGATTGTAAGCTGTTACCCTGCTGCTGAGACAAAGTGGTCACAAAGGTCATCGCTGTACCTAATACTGCAATCCCAATTGTCATTCCCAATTGGCGTAATGTATTTAAAATAGCTGCGGCAAAGTTTGCATCTTGCACTTGTACACTGCCCATGATCAATGTACTTGAGCCCGGCACGATCAATCCCATTCCTATGCCCATAAGTCCACTACAAAAGATAAATAGCGCAAAAGATGAATCGGTTTGAAAACTCATCATCGCCAACAAGGCTGTGCCTGCAATTGCCAAGCCCAGCGTTAACAGGCTTGCCACAGTAAAACGATGGTGTAGTTTAGAAAAAGCGATGGAAACAAATGCCTGTGTTAAAAACTGTGGTGCAATCAACCAGCCCGCCTGTGCTGCAGTTAACTCAATCTGATTTTGATAAAACAAGGCAAAGATAAATAACGAACTATATCCTGCAAACCCTAAAATAAAAGAAATCGCGTTATAGGCTAAAAAGCGTTTATTTTTAAATAAATGATTGGGGATCAATGGATGAGTGGCATGTTTTTGCTGCCATACAAACGCCATACTTGCCAAGATAAATAAGAAAATACTTAGCATAAACCAATGCGCTAAATGCACATGTTGTAATGCGATAATGCTATACGTTAATGTGACAATCGCTACAGCACTGTAGAGCAAACCTAAATAATCAAACGGTACAGGCACCGATTTCTGATCCGCCTCAATACCATAATAACCCAAGTAAATCGTCAGAATCCCTACAGGAAGATTAAGCCAGAAAATACTTTGCCAACCAAAATGATGTACCAATAATCCCCCCATCAATGGGCCGACAATTAATGAAAACGCACTAAACGAACTCCAGCGACCAATTTCACGCGCTTTGTCTTGCGGTTGATGAAAATGATGCACCATGATCGCCAATGCCAAAGGAATTAAAACTGCACCAGCCACTCCCTGAATCATTCGTCCAATAATCAACAAGCTAAAATTGCTTGCCATTGCACAAATCAATGAACCCACAATAAAAATGATCACACCCAGCAACCATAATTTTTTACGCCCTATACGCTGACTTAATGCCCCCACCGCTAACATTAAACTCGATAGACTTAAAGCATAGCTATCAATCACCCACTGTAGATCCGCCATATCACTATTAAATTGGCTTTGAATACTTCCAAGTGCAAGATTGACACTACTTAAATCCACCAAACACAGAAAGGTACTGATATAGAGCGCTAAAATAAGATAAATCGGCTGGCGAGATGCATTCATACATCACCTAGATCATTTAAATGAGAATCATTATATTATATACTGACCGACCGTCGGTCAATGTATAAAAACCCACTTAAAACCCAAACCTTTCATTTTTTATAACTGTCTTGAAAGTGCTTTTAAAGATCATCACTGATCGCGACTTAAGCAAAATGGTTAACTTTTAAATGCATCGTTTAGGGTTTTAATTAAAATTGATCATAAAAAAATATCAGACGAGAAGCGATTTATAAGATTCAAGATAATGCTGAAAGTTAGCCATCATGATGGAGCATTTTTAAATATTGCAGCGCAATTTGCTGAGAAAAATCTGTGCTATCGTGCAGTTGATTGGCAATTGCTTCATCTGCAACCCCATGCACACCAGAATAAATCAATAAAGCAGTCAATCTTGGCTGTTCTAAATGCCAAATACCCGCCTGCTGCCCTCCATTTAAGATTTGCAGCAGTTGTTCCAATATCATATTTTTTTCATTATTTTTACGTTCATGGTGATGTGCGCCAAAAACAATATCATGCACTGCATAACTTTCGAGATAGGTTTGTATATTGGCAGAGACCCAAACCTTAAATTGACTGACCCAATCTTCAGCATCACATGTTGCAACTGCCCTATCTAAAGCCGCGATAAAAAAATCGATATAACGTTTTTTTAATGCTTCAACAATATGCTGTTTCGATTCAAAGTAATGATAAAAGGTCCCTTTAGCAACGCCCACACTGGCAATAATTTCGCTAATGGTGGTGGCTTCAACGCCTTTTGCCAAAAAAAGCGTTTGTGCAGCATTCATCAGCTCATCAATTCGGACTTCTGCTGGCTTGGTTTGCCGTTTTGTCACCTGAGTAGAAGCGACTTGAGATTGTGATGACATACTTCTCTATTTTCTACACGCAAGAATTTAATTATAGAGGAGCCTTATATAATTCACAATTGAAGTGTCTATTCGACAATCACTTCAACATTAATATAACTTCCTTTATTGTGACTAGATAAGCCTTATAATTAAATCCTTTTAGAGTACCCAATAATATAACTTTTACTAGATACTCTAAACCTCAAATCAAGTTAATAAAAGCGGATTAAAATATATTGAAATAAATAGGAAAAACCCCTAACAATCGAAGCTCTTCAAACAGTTGTACAAACGCAGCGACCCAGAAAAACCAGATCACCTGAGTTAAGAACAACCTAAAATGTTTGGATGACACTTGGCAATATTGCGGTTCAGAATAGTTTTTAAAACTCGGCCAAAAGCGTGGTGTAGTTTGAGTATAATTCAAATACAATTGATCAAATTTTTTCCTCAAAAAACGCTCTTCTTGACGTATGACAAAGTAATAATAAACTAAAAAAAACAAACTAAAAGCCACAGGAAAGAACAAGGTTTCAGTTAAAAACATAATCCCCAGTGCAGCTAAAAAACTAAAGAAATAGAGTGGATTTCGACATATGGAATATGGACCATCCATAACTAACTTCGCATTTTTATGACCTAAAATATAGATACTGCACCATATCCGTCCCATCGCACCAATTCCTACTAAAAACCAACCGAGCAACCATAAAAGATGCTCAATCAATGGAAAAGTGTCGTGCCATAGACCAAAACTAAAAGCAATAATTATTGCCAATACAAAACCAATAACTCTTGAGCCCATGGTCCTTATTCTGGAAGAAAATATAATACTCATACTATTTCCTCCCACAATAAAATAAATCATATTCTATCGAATAAAATTCCGTATGACTCTTAATCAATTTCAAAGAATACAAGGTACTTATTTTAAACATAAAATTTAAATATGATGATTCCACAAAATAACATATAGATTTTTTTTGACTAAACATTTAAATACTCCTCAGCATATACAAAAATATAAAATGGTGGGAGCTGCTTTAGCTAACCACCGTATAGCTAATTGAATTTAGGAGGAGGAGATAAATTATTTAATTCAGGGGATTGATAAAAATTTAACCATCTGTATCTCTGAAAAATGAGAAGATTAAAAAATGGATTAAATGTATTTTCAAAATAGCGTTCAATTTTTAAATCAGCAAAGTTCGATATGAAATTACATTTATCATTTAAACAAATATTTTGACAAAACTGATTTATTTCATTGTTATAACTTATTTTTTCAATATTTCTTTCAACATCACCCATGGCAATAAGTGATTCTTTATCATAAATATTTTGTTTTATATGCTTTTGAATCGAAATTTCATTAAGGCATAAAGATTCAACCACATACCAGACATTCTGAAATGTAAATTGAAACATCAATAGCCAAACAAAAAACAGCTTCTTTCCCATTACAATTTTCATGATCTTTAAAAAACTCAACTAAGTATGTTTCTACGCTACAAAGATAAAATAGAATTCAATAAATTATTTTAAAATCATACTAAAGCGAATCCATACCTGTTTAATTTTTCACAATCCTACTCATTTTAAAAATTAATGATTAATTTTATATAGTAGTTTTTTAAATTTACAATTACATTTATACAAAAAAGAAACAAGATATTGGTAAATGTTCGATAAAGCATTTTTATTACAAAATTGTCATTAATTAAATATTTTATTAGGACTCTTACATAAATCAATAAATAATCATCTGGAGTGATTCATAGTTGTATTGAAAGTCCCTTCTCCCGCTGGGAGAAGGCTAGGATGAGGGGAATTTTATGTTGACTTATGGTTTAAAAAAGACTTTTCAAAATATTGAACAGAATAAATAAAAGTTAAATTCAAATAAAAACCATTCATTTAAAAGCGATCAATTAAAAATCTCTGTCATATTTGTACTCACTTATATTTGCCTTTTCTAATTTTTTCTCACTAACAATACTTCCACTTACTCAGACTTAAGCCCACTTTCGAGCTTATGGTAAAGCCATTTCTTTAACGAATCTTGGCTTAATACTGTTGACAATCTCTTTAA
The DNA here is from genome assembly GCF_025433935.1 of Acinetobacter sp. I-MWF. Lineage (NCBI taxonomy): Bacteria > Pseudomonadati > Pseudomonadota > Gammaproteobacteria > Moraxellales > Moraxellaceae > Acinetobacter > Acinetobacter sp. I-MWF. Next base: position 2,963,845 of record NZ_JAMBAR010000001.1, read on the forward strand.
TAAAAATTAAATTGAATTCAATTCAGTTTTTTAAGAATAAAATCATGACCAAAAAAAAGATGGTGACTTACCAACGCTTGATCACTGCAGCAGAACAGGAATTGATTGCTAACAATGGACATATGGAGATCAGTGCCATAGCCAAAAGAGCGAATACATCAGCTGGGCTCACCTATCATCACTTTGGCTCAAAAACAGGTCTGATTGCCGCTGTTGTGGATCAATTCTATGAACCATTGAGAGCGCTTGCTTTGGGTGACAGCATTCCAACAAATATTGAATGGAGAGAACGCGAAAAAACCCGTACCAAAGCAATTATTGACTATTTCTATAATCATCCTCTGGCACCTTTGATTGCTGGGCGACTTGCCCGTGAACCTGAAGTTCTTGATATCGAACGTGCACACATGGAGGCATTATTAGAAGCGGGTGCACGTAACATTGCTCAAGGGCAAAAGTTGGGAATAATCAGTCCAGATCTTAATCCGAATACAACAGTAGCAATGCTGATGGGAGGTCTGCGTCTGGCGATTGATCAAGCCATCCTTGCCAAAGAAAGGCCCTCAAATGAGGAACTATTCAAACAACTCTGGAACCTGACTAGCAATACCCTACAACTCAGCCCACTGTGATCTGGAGATACTAATAAAAAAACCAAGGCAGGAAACAATATCAACTAACTGTTCCGTTCTGCCCAGCACGTTAAATCAAGGAGCTTTCAATGTCTAAATTAGATATTCGTCAATATAATAAAAAAGATCACGCAAAGACCCATCGACAATTACAACCAGGGCCTGAGCGAAATACGCCAGAAATCGAACGAGATTTCCAAAGCTTAATGCGTGATGGTTATGTCATCATCAACAACCTGATCAGCAAAGAAACCTGCCAGCAAATTAAGCAAGAAGGCCTTGCCCTGCTTGGTCAAACTGGACGTAACCCATTTGAAGGACAGCAAACCCAACGTGTCTATAACGTTCTCTCAAAAACGCGAATCACTGATCAACTTGCGGTACATCCTCATATTCTTGGTCTTATGGATCGTCTGTTTCAACCCAATTTCCTGCTCTCTCAGAGTCAAATTATTAATATTCTTTCAGGTGAAGTCGCTCAAAGTCTGCATTATGATGATGCTTTTTATCGCCTCCCACGCCCTCGTCAGCCACTTGGTGCTGCAACTGTCTGGGCAATTGATGATTTTACTGAAGACAATGGTGCAACAGTGATTATTCCTGGCAGCCATCACTGGGGAGATGATCGATTTGCACAAAGATCAGAAGCGATACCCGCAGTGATGCCTGCAGGTTCAGTGATCTTTTTCCTCGGTACGACTTGGCATGGTGGTGGTCAAAATCATTCGAAATCCTCACGCTTTGCGATCACTCATCAGTACTGTGAAGCCTATGTACGACAACAAGAAAACTATTTGCTTGAACTTTCCAAAGACACGGTACGGTCGATTTCGCCTGAACTTCAAGCCTTGGTTGGTTACTCAATATACCCACCATTTATGGGTATGGTTGAGGGCATGCATCCACTGCGTACATTAGAACAATCTTAATAGGATTGTTTTATAAGTCTTTTTAGAAGTATAGATCCCCCTCATCCTAGCCTTCTCCCAAAGCGAGAAGGCTCTCTCAATAACAATATGATTCACTCAACATGATCATATTTTGATAGATGGAAGCGTTCTAATATTTCGGTGTTCAATATCTTATAAAATTGCCTCAACAACATTGTTTTCAAACTAGGTTATCTATAGCCAATCTATTACAATGGCTTCTTTTATTCAGCACAGCATATTTTGAATCGCTCATCTTCCCAATTAAAACGTGGACTTAAAAATCGTCATATCCAATTGATCGCTATGGGCGGCGCTGTGGGTACAGGATTATTTTTAGGTTCTGCACAAGTCATCCAATCTGCTGGTCCTTCGATTATTTTAGGCTATGCCATCGTCGGTTTAATTGCCTTTTTAATCATGCGCCAAATGGGTGAAATGATTGTAGAAGAACCTGTTGCAGGTTCATTCAGTTATTTTTCACAAAAATATTGGGGGAAATTTCCTGGTTTTTTATCAGGCTGGAATTACTGGGTAATGTATATTCTAGTCGCCATGACTGAACTTACTGCGGTAGCTAAATATGTGCATTATTGGTGGCCGCATATCCCCGCTTGGGTCTCCGCTTTATTTTTCTTTGTCATCGTGACTGGTTTTAATCTGGGCAATGTTAAATTTTATGGTGAATCAGAATTTTGGTTAGCCATTATCAAAGTTGCTGCTGTAATTTCGATGATTGTATTTGGTTTATATCTTTTGCTCACAGCAGGTACTGATTCAACTGCAACTGTGGCAAACCTCTGGCAACATGGTGGGTTTTTCCCACATGGTTTTTCAGGGTTGTTTTATATGCTGGCCTTTTTAATGTTTGCATTTGGCGGCATTGAATTGATTGGGATGACGGCTGCCGAAGCAGAAAACCCTGAAAAAAGCATACCACAAGCTGTCAATCGCGTGATTTTCCGCATTTTGGTTTTTTATGTGGCTTCTCTTGCCATCATCATGTCATTAATTCCATGGAATCAACTTGATCTGGGTGGTTTAGATAAAAGTCCCTTTGTGATGATTTTCAGCCAATTGGGCTTAGGCTGGGCAGCACATCTACTCAATTTTATTATTCTGACTGCTGCGCTTTCGGTATATAACAGTGGTATGTATGCCAATAGTCGTATGCTGTATGGACTTGCAGTACAAGGCAATGCACCGAAGATGTTTGCAAAAGTCAGCAAACAAGGTGTACCAATCTCTGCGGTGATCTTCTCTTCTATCCTAATTTTTGGGTGCGTGTTACTAAATTATTTTGTGCCTGAAGAAGCTCTAAGTCATCTGATGTATTTGGCCGTTGCTGCTTTGGTTTTAAACTGGGCACTAATTAGTTTTACCCATTTAAAATTTAAACGTGCTAAAAAGCTGGAAGGGACAAGGGTAAAATTTCCCTCATTGTTTTCACCCGTAAGTAATTATATTGTTTTAATTTTTATCAGTATGATCCTATATATCATGTGGGTGCAAAACTTTAAAGAATCGGTCATTTTGATTCCAATCTGGATTATTGTGATGTTTGGACTATTTAAAGTTTTGAGTTGGAATAAATCACGTTAATATTTTAAAGGCTTATTGAATCAAATAAGCCTTGAATAACACAATTTTTTTAGTTCGATAGATAGTTGATTATTGCTGATTGTTCTCTTCTCATTCATGATAGGTATAAAATTTCGCATACTGATAAAACCATGATTACGGTAAAGTATGGCAGATAAAAATTTCATATCTATAACATTCAAATGATAATATCCATAAGCTCAAGTGGGTATGAATGAAGCAGGGTCTTTTGGAAAATTTTATGACACAAGATACAAAACGAAATAAAGGTTCATCAATCACACGAGTCCTTGAGATTTTAGAAGCGATTGGTGAAGCAAAACATCCCCCTTCTCCACTTGATCTCTCTTTAGCCCTTGATATTCCAAAGCCCAGTATTCATCGACTCATCCAATTATTAGAAAAAGAAGGTTATGTCAAAGTAGATTTACATGGTGGCTTGTTGGTAGGTCGAAGAGTCAAACAACTACTATTTAATGTTTGGGAAAATGAAAAATTTAGAATTGAGCGGTTTTCTATTTTAGAAAAACTGTCAAATAAGATTGGTGAAACCTGTGGTATAGCCATCCTACAAGATAATCATATGCTGTATGTAGACCGTATACAGACAAACTGGCCATTACAAGTATATTTACCTGTAGGCTCAACAGTGCCTGTCTGGTGTACTTCGAGTGGCAAACTTTTTTTAAGCCATTTATCCGCAGAAAAAAGGAAAAATATTCTAAAAAATATTCCAATCACCCAGTACACCAAAAACACCATTACAGATCTTAATTTGCTGGAATCTGAAATTCAGCGTATTGGCGTGACAAATTTAGGCACCGATAATGAAGAGTTTATCGCAGGGATGGTGGCCTGTTCAGTACCTATACTCCACCCCAATGGTGAAATTATTGCTTGCTTATATACCCATGCGCCAAGTATTCGAAAATCCTTAGATGACTTAATCAGCTATCAAGATGCATTAAGAGATGCAGCCAATGATTTAAACACCTATATAAAAAATTCAATCGATTAAATAATAAAAGCTAGCGACTTAGAATCCCCAAGTCTCTAGCTTTAAAACTCAAGCATTAAAATGATCCAAAATAAGTACCCAGCGTAATCACCCCGATTAGCGCAAGCAGTGGAAAAATGACTGCGACCACAAACATGTCATAATAAGATTGCTTATGTGTAAGACCACAAAGTGCAATAATGGTAATCACTGCACCGTTATGAGGAAGTGAATCTAAAGATCCAGAAGCCATAGAGGCAACTCTGTGCATCAATTCAGGTGAAATACCAAATTCATGCGCCAGATTCATATAGGTTTCACCCATCGTATTTAATGCGATACTCAAACCTCCAGACGCAGAACCTGTGATCCCAGCCAGTACATTAACCAAAATTGCTTCAGAAACCAGTGGATTACTCGGCGCTAAACCAACTAAAAAATCTTTTAAAATGACAAAACCAGCTAAAGATGCAATAACTGACCCATATCCCACTTCTGAGGCGGTATTAAAAATAGGTAAAAATGAAGAAGAAACACCATTTTGAATACTGTCTCGAATATCATTAATCCGCTTCCAATTTAAAGCAATAATGGCAATACATGCGATCACCAATGCTGTAATAATCGACCATAGGCCAATCACAGAATTTAGACTGGTGTGACCAAATTGAGCCGTTGCCAAATATGAAGTATCCATATTTGGAAAAATCACTTTAGATAATACTAAATTCGATAAAATCACCAAAACAATCGGGATCATTGCAATCAGTAAACTAGGATCTGAATGGGTTAAAATTTCTTTATGATGTTCAATATGATTGCCATAGCCTTCTCCTTGTTTTATCGAATGTTCGACTCTTCTATTTAGCCACCACATCCCCGTGATTAACATAAAAATCGAAGCAATGATGCCAAGTACAGGTGCAGCATATAGATCTGTTTTAAAATATGGCATTGGAATTGCGTTTTGAATCGCAGGCGTACCAGGCAATGCGGTCATTGTAAAGGTTAATGCCCCCAACATAATTGCCGCAGGAATGAATCGTTTAGGAATACCTAGTTCTTTAAATAATGCCGAAGCAATTGGAAATACAGCAAAGCCCACCACAAAAAGCGAGACACCGCCATAGGTTAAGATTGCACAGGAAATCACAATGGATAACATCGCGCGATGATGCCCTAAGCGTTCAACAAAAAAAATTGCGATTGTGCGAGCTGATCCACTGTCATCCATGAGTTTGCCAAAGACAGCACCTAAAAGAAAAAGTGGAAAATATTTAATGATGTACCCACCTAGACCACTCATAAATACTTGCGAATAAAATCCTAATAATTCATGCGTCATTCCACTCCAGATGACCGCAAACAGTGCAAGTACAGGCGCCAAAATAATGACACTAAAACCTTTGTAAGCTAAATACATCAGCAATACCAAGGACACTACTATTCCAAATAGTCCTATCATTCTAAACTCCATTTATTTAATTATATTGATACATAATGTATCGATATATATGTATAGCTAATTTTTAATAATGAATCTAGACAAAATTCTTTTTCACTTTAAAAAACACATCAATCTATTGTTATTTATAAACAAATAATTTTATTTAAATTAAAATCGTAAAAAATCTGTTTACATATAATTTTATATTGATACGATGCATATCAATATACAAATATTATAAAGCCAATTTACAGCATGCAACTTGGTCTTTTTCAAATACAAAATGCATGTAAATGGAATGAAACTAAAATGGAGTTCGCTTATGTCACACACGATTTTGTTGCCCAGATTTCTTGAAGTCGGAAAAAATGCCCGAGAGAAAATTCCTTATATTTTAAAAAGCTTAGGCTGTAATAAACCACTGATCATCACTGATCAAATGATGGTCAAGTTAGGCTATATCGCCGATATTCAAAAGATTCTTAAAAGTGAAAATATTGAAGCAGACTTTTTTGATCAAACCATTCCAGAACCCACATCTAGTTCAATTGAAGCTGGGGTTCAGTTTATTCAAGCACACCAATATGATTCAATTATTGCTGTGGGTGGCGGTAGTCCAATTGACAGTGCAAAAGCAATTGGCATCTTAGGTCGCTATGGTGGAAAAATCCGAGATTATAAATTCCCTAGACAGGTCAATGAACAGGGATTACCAATTATTGCTGTTCCAACAACAGCAGGCACAGGTTCTGAAGCAACCAAATTCACGATCATTACTGATGATGAAAGTAATGAAAAAATGCTCTGTGTCGGTGCTGGTTTTATGCCCATTGCTGCGATTGTGGATTATGAACTAACGTTAAGTTTACCTGCCCGTACCACAGCAGATACAGGTATAGATGCTTTAACCCATGCGATTGAAGCCTATACCAGCAAAAAAGCCAATCTATATAGTGATACTCAAGCATTAGAGGCAATGCGCTTAATTGGCCCAAATCTTAAAAAAGTCTATTTTGATCCAAATGATGAAGTTGCCCGAGAAGCATTAATGCTGGGTGCAACATTGGCTGGTGTAGCTTTTAATAATGCATCTGTTGCCTTAGTTCATGGCATGAGTCGCCCTATTGGTGCGTTTTTCCATGTCCCACATGGCTTATCAAATGCCATGTTATTGCCCATGATTATTGAGTATTCAATTCCCGCAGAACCTGAAAAATATGCAGACTGTGCCAAGGCCATGGGTGCTGCGCAGCAAAATGATTCTGTTGAATCTGCCAATGCCAAGTTAATTGAAGCATTAAAAGACATTAATATATCCCTTCAAGTGCCAACTTTAGAAGCTTTTGGAGCAGATAAGCAATATTTTGATGAAGTTGTAAATACTATGGCAGAACAAGCACTTGCTTCAGGCTCACCAAGTAATAATCCTCGTCTTCCAACCAAACAAGAAATCGTAAAACTTTATCAGCAATTATGGTGTTAATTTTTAACCAAAATAAATCAGGAGATATCAATGAATACAATCGGACATTTTATTAATGGACAGCTTTCAACGGAAGCAAGTCGTAGCCAAAAAGTATTTAATCCAGCAACAGGTGAATCAAATTCTGAAGTGGCTATTGCCAGCCAAAAAACGGTACTTGATGCAATAGCAGCAGCAGAAAATGCCTTTCCCGCATGGCGTGATACGCCAGTAATCAAACGTGCGCGAGTCATGTTTAAGTTTAAAGAGTTACTTGAAAAAAATGCCGATAAAATCTGTGAACTAATTGGTTTAGAACACGGTAAAATATGTCATGATGCAGCTGGGGAATTACAGCGCGGGATTGAGAATGTTGAATATGCTTGCGGTGCACCCGAATTTTTAAAAGGTGAATTCTCCAAAAATGTCGGGCCGAATATTGACTCTTGGAGTGAATTTCAACCTTTAGGTGTCGTTGCAGGAATTACCCCATTTAACTTCCCTGTGATGGTGCCACTTTGGATGTTCCCAATGGCAATTGTCTGTGGCAACTGTTTTATTTTAAAACCTTCTGAGCGTGATCCATCTTCAACATTATATATTGCTCAATTACTAAAAGAAGCAGGACTTCCTGATGGTGTCTTTAATCTGGTGAATGGCGATAAAGTTGCAGTAGATACACTTTTAAATGATCAGCGTATTCAAGCGGTTAGTTTTGTAGGCTCAACACCAATTGCTGAATATATTTATAAAACGGCCACAGCTGCGGGCAAACGCTGTCAAGCTTTAGGTGGCGCAAAAAATCACGCCATTATCATGCCCGATGCAGATGTCGATAATGTGGTGAACTCCCTCCTTGGTGCTGCTTTTGGTTCCTCTGGTGAACGGTGTATGGCGCTTTCTGTTGCGGTTGCAGTCGGTGACGAAATTGCAGATACCGTCATTGCTAAACTTCAAAATGAAATCAGTAAATTAAAATTCGGACATTTTGCCGATAAAAATAATGATTTTGGGCCTGTGATTACGGCAGAACATAAAGCCAAAGTGATTGGTTTTATTGACAGTGCAGAGCAACAAGGTGCAAAAATCGTTGTGGATGGCAGACAAGCAAGCGTTGACGATTTTCAAAATGGCTTTTTTGTGGGACCCACTTTAATTGATCATGTTACCCCGAATATGCACAGCTACCAACAGGAAATTTTTGGCCCAGTCTTACAAATTATGCGGGTTGAAACCATGCAACAAGCCATGGATCTGATTGATAACCACGAGTATGGTAATGGAACATGCATCTATACCCGTGATGGAGAAGCAGCACGTTATTTTTCTGATCATATTAAAGTAGGTATGGTGGGTATCAATGTTCCTTTGCCTGTACCTGTCGCTTATCATAGTTTTGGTGGTTGGAAACGTTCACTCTTTGGTGATTTGTATGCGTATGGTCCAGATGGTGTACGTTTTTATACGCGTCGAAAAACCATTACTCAACGCTGGCCTTCTGCCAACATCCGTGAAAACAAACAATTTTCAATGCCAACTTTAAATTAAGACTATTCAAATTAAGATGGTTCAAATTTAGACTGCTTATTGATAAAGCCGTTCTGACTATGTTGGGAAGTATTCATCCCTATTTTGGATACTTCCCAAATATTTTGACATTTAAATTTTAAATTGAGCTTGTAGCTTTCTAAATCACTTACAAATATTATTTTAATAAAAATATTTTAAACTTAACAAATACTTTAATCCTTTAAATACAATTCACTAAATTCAAAATAAAAATAACCACCCTCCTTCCACACACATTAACTCAAGAAACATTTAATTTAAAAAAACATACAACAACTCAATAAAATATTTAAAAATTTATAAAACCAAACCCTCATATTATAAAAATTAATTAAAAATTGATTTATTTAAAATAAACTTTAAAACATATTAATAATAAATAAAAAAACACAATATCAAAAAAATATCTTAAATTTTATTTTAGGCAACAAACAAATCAACTATAACAATATATTTTAGCACACCACAAATAAATCAATATTCATGATCAAATAATGACTTACCTAGATCTAAAAAATATAAGTCAGAACCATATAAAAAGATAATCATTTTTCCCTCATGTTTAATCCCTTGAATCCTATAGTTGATCAAACCATTTATCGACTTTATTTCAATACTATAATGACTCATCAAATTTTTTGCTTTTTTGGGATTTACTTGTCGCAACACATAAACCAATTGGACAATAATTGTTTTGTTGAAATCAGATCTTTTCTGCGCAATTGCAAATCTACTTATATGATTTTTTTGAAGTTTTAGACCCCTCATTTACTTTTCATCACTATTAATGACATCAGAAGATTTTAAAATTAAACGTTGAATAACCGTTCGAGTAACTGAGTAATGCTTAGCAATTGAATAAACAGTATGGCCCTTTTTAAACTTATCCAAAGCTTCTTTCTTTTGCTTATCAGTTAAAATCTCGGGACGGCCGACACGCTTTTTTGCTTTATTCATAATGCTCTTTTTAGAAAAACTAGATTTCTCTTCAAAATCAGAACATAACTTTAAAAAATGCATAAATAATTTCTTAAGATCTCCCACAATTTCATTTTTAGAAAAATCTAAACAGATTAATCGAATTTTTTTTTTAAAAATCAAGTTTACACTTGAAGCTACTTCGTTAAAGTTACCACCTAATGAATCAATTCCATTGATTAACAATAAATCACCGCTTTCCATCGCATAATTCACCAAATTAATAAATTTATTTCTATATTTTAATGATATACCCGCTTCAACCTCTTCAAAGATCACTCGTTTATTTGGTATTTCATAACCAGCATTTGAAATATAGGAAACATAATTACTGTTTTCTATAGACAAATCATCAACTCTAAAATATGCATAGACTCGCACAACAGATAACCCTCTTATAATTAAAAAAATTATTATAATCTTATACTAATAAAAAAAACATCTGTTGAAAATTATATTGGTGTTTTAAACACCTATTAATGATTTAAAAACATAAAATCAGAATCATAATAAAAAATAGCATGATTAATTTAAGCACACGAAATACAAAAAAATCATTTAACAAACAAATACAAGAAATTAGCGACAAAATAAATAATATGATGTAAGAAATTTTTTCAAAAAAATAATCATTTATTTCACTAAAATTTAATATAAAACCACTTAAATAAATAAAAGAATATAGTTTAGGTATTTTCAATAGTGTAAATTAATAATTTAATTATATGTATTCTTTTTTATAATTAACATCATGATAAAAAATCATGATGTTATATTGGATAAGCCTTTAAAATTCAACCTGTACAGTTATAGTATCACTATATTTACCAGCAGGCAGACTCAGTGAATTTGTTTCCAGAACTTTTGTTGTGAAAGCATAACCTTGCTGAGTTTTCGCATCATAAATACCAGGATTTGTAGTCGCAACATCACTCAACCACTGCTCGTTATTTCTTCCCCAGCGTTCTGTGCTTGAGTTTTTATAAATTTCATAACTCATATAGTTATTACCCGTCTCTGACTTCATCGCACGTTGATTGCCATTTTGTGGATAAAGACCATCATTCAGGCTCACTTTATAAGGGGTCTTGACTGAACAACGTATACCCATAGAAGTTTTCACTGGTGTAAAAGCATCTGCAAAGGCTGCTGTTCCAAAATTTACATCATTGGTCGCAATACGGCAGTCTGGTAAAACTTCAATACTCAAATTTAATGAAGAATCACTACCACTTCCCCAATCAAACCCGATTCCAAAAATACCTCGATTAAAACCAGGGCTTGAAAAATAAAATCCTATTCCAGCTACAGCAATAGCAGGCACAGAATAATACCATTTGACTTTAAATGGTGTTTCAGCTCGATAGATCCCAGGCGATACAGCTTGTCCAGGATTAATTTTTGCATAAAATGGTAACGCACCATTTGGCCCCGTAAAGAAATTAATAATTGTAAAGCTACTCATATCTCTTTCTTGCCCCACAGTAATTGGATTACTGTTGGTATCCAAATAATTCACAGTAAGACGTTCACCAGTGACACTATTGATATAGTTTGCTGGCATCTGATCAACCCGATATTTCAGATAAGTTGTATTTAAAGCAGCCAAACTAAATCCACTACAGGATAAACCTGCACTGAATTGCGAAGATTGAACTCCATTTTCTGCCAGAGTAATGGAAGGAACCTTACCAATGGACACATTGCCACTTGAGTTAACACTACAATCCGCATAGCTCTGAGCAGTAATCAATATTAATCCAGAGAATAATAGACCTGCGGGTATTATTTTTTTTAAAGTAATCATGGTTGAGCCACCTCACGACAAACAACCGATTTAATCACTACAATCTGTTGTTGCGCTTGTTTTAAATCCAACGAAAAGTTTGCTTCACATATTGTTGCGCTTGTTTTAAATCCAACGAAAAGTTTGCTTCACATACGCGCTGATCTGGCAGTTGCACCCGAATGGTATTTTCTGCACTCAGATCTTCAAGATAAGCAATCCCGTCCATCCCTACATAACTCGATTCTTGATCGGCACGATGTACCACAGCACCCACTGGAATCACTTGCCCATTGCTTTGCACTAAAGACACATTCGCCGCATAAGACTGTTTGATTGGGAAGCCAATCACCACACCTGAACCACGTTTTGCCGCAATCCGATTTTCAACTTGGGTTGCATTAAAGTTGGAAGGTAAATCTATCGGATTGATGCTGTATTTGGCTGCGTAATACGGGGTCACTGACGGTACAAAAACATAGCCCTTGGCGTTACTCCGCCCCACTAAACTGTTTTCATAATGCACAGGAACATCTGCAACTTTGTTAGTATCAATCAAAGCAAACGACTCACCCAATCGATTGGCAGCAAAGACATTGCCTGACATCAACACCACTGAACCGGAAAGTCCAAACCAATAGTTGTAGTCATGGCTACCCGACATGCCGACATCGGTATTAAAATATTGGTTACGGTAGCTCACGCGGGCTTGATTAAAATCATCGCTGTTTTCATTAAAGCGTCGAGTTAAATCAACACCAACGCCACCATCCAATGGCACACTGCGGTTATAGTTGATATAAGCATAATCGCCACTGGATTGTTGGCTATAACCTAGATTGGCTGTGGATCTGCTCTTGGAAAATGGAACCGACAACTGAAATGCGGCACTCCACTCTTTTTCTACAAAATCCCGATTGGCACTTAACGACACCGTTGCACCACGCAGATAGGACGGTAATACCGGTGCCCAAGACAGGTTCATCAGTTTATTTTCAATGTCTCGGCTCTTGGTTCGGATATAGGCCACCCCAAAAGTACCCGACTTTTCTGTGGCAAAATAAGTATTGGCAACCAAACTTTTATGACTGTTGGCTGAAATCAAATCTGTATATTGCAAGCGTGAAAGATCATAATAATCCTGATCGCGTTGGGTATGATTGAGACTAAATCCAAAACGTTGTTGGTTATAGCTATAACCTAGCGTGTATTGATTTCCCTTGAGGTTTTTATTTCCATTCAAGTTATTATTTAACTGATTAAGTTCTCCATCAGCCCAGCTTTGGGTTGCCGAACCACTTAACACCCCAAACCGATTCAACTTAAGCACTGAACCCAATCCTGCCAACTGAATTGAATCGGAGAGCTCAACTCGTCCTTCAGCCGTAAGCCAGTCATTAATCCCGTAACGTGCATCTGCTGAACTGGCAAATTTGCCATATTCAAAGTTCTTAATCCCATAGTCTTCGCGGATTTGTCCCATAGACACCGAATAATCCAATAACCCCGGTTTAAGCAACGTATTCGAAATATAAAATGGTACAGAGGTTGCCACCTGACGGCCAACACTATCTGTGGTAACAATCACCGCCTCGCCTTTACCATTGATAAATGGAACATTATTCAAAATGAAGGGACCTGATTGCACATCGGTTGAATTGGCTTTCTGTCCATTGATCAATAAGTCCACAGTGCTCGGTAAGGCCGCTTGTCCTTTAAAC
>NZ_JAMBAR010000001.1:2977067-2978298 GCF_025433935.1 Acinetobacter sp. I-MWF
GCCTTTACCATTGATAAATGGAACATTATTCAAAATGAAGGGACCTGATTGCACATCGGTTGAATTGGCTTTCTGTCCATTGATCAATAAGTCCACAGTGCTCGGTAAGGCCGCTTGTCCTTTAAACTGAGGTAAAGGATAAGTAATCAAATCTGGACGGGTACCAAAATTACGTTGTAACTGTAATCCACCTAAACGCACTGAACTTCCCCAAGCGTTTTTACTTCCTGTAATTACATCACCCGCTAAAAATGAAACTACCCGGACTGGGTCATCATATTGCCAAGTGGTGTCATAGCGGCGGTAGCCATCATTATCTTGATTTGAGTCGTTTCCAATCCCATCAGATTTAAAATCAGTCTTGCTATAAACCCCTGAATTTCTCAGTACCCCATAAGGCGAGAAAAAGCGCTGTTCTGTAAACAGTGTACTGCTATAGCCACCATTCTCTGGGCGGTAGGTATAAAAGTCATAGTTATTTAATAAACCAATACCCGACTGCGCTGTTTCAGGTTGATACCAAGAATCCAAGCCGCGTATCTGCACCGGCATCCAGCTGGCAGGAAGATCTAGACTAAAATACTGTTGCGCTGAGTTGTACTCATACTTCAATTCAGGGATCTGATTGAGACTGACCCAATCCAAAGCTTTGCCCGAAAAGCCTAAAGTGAATACATCCAGATCCGTCAGGTTTTTTTCTGACTGTTGCTGTAGTGCATCCGCAGGCAGCTTAATCTGCAACTCATCCAGTTTCGACTGCTGGATAAAATAATGATCGCCTTTGACAATAACGGGGATCACCTGTCGCGTCGAATATTGATTGATCACCAAGTCCAGATAGAGCTTAAATAAGCTATTCACTTCTGAAACATCTCGCGGTGGCGGGGGTAAACCATTTGCATAGACATTGCAACTCAACAATGGGATATTCGCAACCAATATCAATGTCAGGCTTTTGCATAAAAAAGAAGGGGTGTGTAACCCTGATAAATAACCCATTTACCCCCCTCCTTCTTTTTTAATCTCAACCAATTCCTGTTTCACTCCTGAACTGTCAACCCCGTACAAACTGCTTTGACCACTTAGGCTGTTGAGTAGTTTGTTGTCTAAATCAAACTTCATGGTGCTGTTTGCCAACACATAACCAAAGGCGGTTTTGCCAAAAGCCATTTGCTCTGAAGTCGGAGTTAATTTAATTCCCGAAAGTCGTGAAAATTTTGAACCGGTATTT
>NZ_JAMBAR010000001.1:2978398-2978712 GCF_025433935.1 Acinetobacter sp. I-MWF
TTAATATAAAGTTCAGGTTTGCCCTGTTCATTATTCTTGACCCACCAACTTAATATCGGTTTAGCCAAAGGATTTTTAGTATTGGCTTTTTGTGAAACTTCAGTTAAACCACTGCCAAGTCCTTTGCCATAGCTAAACAAGGGAATCGAATAACGCATCTGAAAGCTGACTGTTGATGTTTCTTTATCCGTTTCTGGATTCACTTTGATGGGTAATTCATCGACAATAATTCGATAGGCCAGTTCTTTTGCATCAGGTACAGCAGCCGAGCGGGTTAAACGCAACATATGCTTTTCACCTGCCTTGATCTTTGC
>NZ_JAMBAR010000001.1:2978812-3006053 GCF_025433935.1 Acinetobacter sp. I-MWF
TTGAGTAGTTTGTTGTCTAAATCAAACTTCATGGTGCTGTTTGCCAACACATAACCAAAGGCGGTTTTGCCAAAAGCCATTTGCTCTGAAGTCGGAGTTAATTTAATTCCCGAAAGTCGTGAAAATTTTGAACCGGTATTTTTAATATAAAGTTCAGGTTTGCCCTGTTCATTATTCTTGACCCACCAACTTAATATCGGTTTAGCCAAAGGATTTTTAGTATTGGCTTTTTGTGAAACTTCAGTTAAACCACTGCCAAGTCCTTTGCCATAGCTAAACAAAGGAATCGAATAACGCATCTGAAAGCTGACTGTCGATGTTTCTTTATCCGTTTCTGGATTCACTTTGATGGGTAATTCATCGACAATAATTCGATAGGCCAGTTCTTTTGCATCAGGTACAGCAGCCGAGCGGGTTAAACGCAACATATGCTTTTCACCTGCCTTGATCTTTGCCACGGGTGGACTCGGAATAACTTCAGTTTGTTCCGCATAAGCATCTTGCTGATGATTCTGATCCCATTTAAATACCCGAATCTGTACCATGGCATCAGAGTTACCGGTATTTTGTAGCCATACCGCAGTGGCTTTTTCGTTTTCTTCAATTTTGGGATAGATTGGCCAGATTAAAAAAGTGGCCTGTGCAAATACTGGTGAAGTGACCATCAATATCGCGGCCGCAGAGAAAGTCCTGCCCGACCATATTTTCATTTTATTTAAGCTCATAGAATCACCATGTAATCGTAATTGCGACCGTGTCTTTATACAGGCCTGCTGATCGTGGTTGATTGTTATTATTCAAGTCTGCAACGCCGTAAACTGCAAAACCCAGTAAGGTATTCAAAGTAGTGGTTGGTGTCAGTGAGTAAGTACTGCCACTGGCATATTCACCTTGCAAACTACTGTCCTGATAAAGCTGATAAGGTACAAACTCATTCTGCTGGGCATGTTTCATCCGTCGAAAGTTATTTGAAAAGTGATCACCACCATTCAACATTGTCAGTGAGTAAGTACTGCCACTGGCATATTCACCTTGCAAACTACTGTCCTGATAAAGCTGATAAGGTACAAACTCATTCTGCTGGGCATGTTTCATCCGTCGAAAGTTATTTGAAAAGTGATCACCACCATTCAACATCACCTTTACCGGTAGCCGTGCAGTACACTGAATATTCCAGCTTTGCGCAGTATTGATGACGGATCCTTTTAATTGCCCCTGTGCCACAACAGGATGACGACCAAAATCAAGTAACTGTTCGACATTGCTGAGTTTGCACCCATTTTCAATGGTCGCCTGCACTTTAAAACTTGCCGAAGTTACAGGATCAACAGCAAACCCACTTTGAACAATCGAAATCAGCAGAACACTTAAACCTATTTTTTTCATGATTTTGTTCTTTAAAATTCAATGGTAATTGGAATAGTGTCGGTATATTGTCCAAGCGAGACTGACCGACCATTATTAACAGTTTGCCCCATGAGATTAAGCGTTTGCGGCTGACCATTATTGGTCAAAGTAATGATTTGATTGGGCCTTAACGCTTCGCGAGCAGTTCCATATAAGATGTTGTAGGCAAGGAAATCTGTGCCATTACTGATTGCACGAAAATAATTTGCGCCAAAAGGTGCTGGTACCTTGCTGTCATGTTGCCCCGCACCAAAGGTAACTTTTATTGGGGCATTGCCAGGGCATTGAATGGTCAAACCTGATGTAGAACCCTGACTTAAACTGGTCTCTATCACCTGATTAAATGCAGCTGTGGTTTCTCCGAAATCCAGCTGTCCAAAATTCAAGCCATTTGTTCCGTTATTCACGGTCTCATTGTTGATCTTGCAGGATGGCTCTAGTTCAAGTTGAATATTTAACTTAGCGCCCAACTGCCCAGCACTGGTGAGTGACGATACAATGCTACAAAGTAGCAATCCAACGCATTGTTTAAGTAACAGGTGCATACGTTCCTCCTAAAAACAGGCCTGTTAAACAACAAACCTGTTCACTGTTACGTATACTGATTAGAAATTAACAGTCACCAATAAAGTGTCTGTATAATCACCCTGTGCTTTTGCAGTGCCGTTGTTTGCAGCAATTGCACCAAAGATTGGAACTTCTTGAGCTACACCTGCCGCAGCAGTGAAAGTCTGAGCTGTATTAATGACATATGGATTGGTACGTGCTGCATCACGGTAGACGTTATAATTCACAGTATCCGCAGCAGTCGTATTTTTAAGGCTACGATCAGCACGTACACCACCATCAATTGCAACAGTAAAGTCAACAGGGTTTGCACCGTCACATTCCACAGCAAGATGACCACCTGTCGCTGAAGAAGCAACTTGTCCAGTCAAAACGTTTGACCACTGACCAGAAGTTTTACCGAAATCTAATGTACCAAATTGGTTCATATTTCCAGTAACAGTAGAACCCTCAACAGTACAACCCGTTGAAACATTCAGCTTGACATCAACTTGACCAGTAACAGCGGCTTGTGTAGTCGCGATATAACCTGTGCTTAACAATGCAGTTAGTGTTAGTTTTGTAAAAATATTCATATTAATTCCCATGATTTGTATTATTCGTTAACTTTTACACGAGAAGTGTGAAAGTTTTTACATAATCACATGTGATGAATAAGTGTTCAACAAATCAACGAATAACCAACACAAAACCACTATAATTAATTGTATTTATTTAAATTTTTATTGGAAATGTAGAATTAAATTAATAATATATTTAAAACACTAAAAAATACATTTCACTTGATAATTTAACAAAGAAAAAAATGGAATTAACTTAATTTTCGTTTAAATAACATCAAACTAAATATGCCAATCTAATGACTAAAAACTTCGCTTAGGCAATATCGTATTTTATCTTGATCAAGCTCCATAACAACAAAATTAAACCCTATATTTCAAAATTTTACTTGATAAAATTTATGTTCCATAGATTAAACTAAACTCAATATGACAAAGATAAAATTAAATATTTTTTATTCTTTATAAAATTACAATTTTTTAAAATGTTTTATCGACTCATCTAAATTTTAAATTTTGCCTAAAAATTTAGAATCGCCTTTTATATTTAATTATTCACTTCATAATTTTTTATAGATCTCATTTCAATCAATTAATCTAAGATATGATGATTAATTCATAAACTCTAATTTTAAATAAACTCGTGATAACAACGTAACCATGATCAATACCCCAAATTAATCTTTTACAATCATTGCTCACAATGGCTTTGTATTGGTAGATTAATCACCATGAGGCTGTAAACTAGTGGAGAGGACTTTATTAAAAATATGATTTAATCAATAAAAATTAACACTTAGCAGTTATTTTATCCATTCATCAAAAATAAAAAAAATCCCATTCGTTCTGGGGTGAAGAATGGGATACGTTATGACACTTTAACATGTCGACCGAAAATCGTGAATCTCTGTATACAGTTTGGATCATGACTAAATATGAAAAGTATTTCCGCTTGGTTTAAGAACATCTCGTTCTTTAACTCTTAAACAAATGCATTGATCAAATGTAGCAATTGCATCACGAATAAATTCAGCTTCCATTTTATCTACATGCAAATGGCTTTCTTTATGAACTTCTTCAAACAATGCTTTTAAATCGTACTGATCATCACTTAAGCATGTCATCTTAAAATTACTCAATTCAGCGTCAATATCTAAACGTATTAATTCGATAAAATGCTGAC
The DNA here is from genome assembly GCF_025433935.1 of Acinetobacter sp. I-MWF. NCBI lineage: Bacteria > Pseudomonadati > Pseudomonadota > Gammaproteobacteria > Moraxellales > Moraxellaceae > Acinetobacter > Acinetobacter sp. I-MWF. The sequence goes on from NZ_JAMBAR010000001.1 coordinate 2,982,530, forward strand.
GTGAAGCATAGCTATTTTCACTATAAAAAAAATGAGTGCTTTCATCTATGCTTTTATGAAACACCATTTCATAAATTTTCATTATTTATTTATATCCAACATTCATATTTCTATCATTCAATCTATCTGTAAGGAACCTTTATGCTATATCCAGATAATGTGCTTTTTTTATCACTACTTATTCTATTTTGCAAACTTACACATCATTTTTATTCACAATTAAATACATAATTCACAAAAAATATACTTTAAAAATAAATATTTAAATTTAAATAATTTTTAAAAACCAACTTTTAAATAGAATGCAAATATTATAATTTAATACATATTTCATGTAATTTATCACCAAACAATAGATGCAATTTTTGGTCAATTGAACAGGTCATATTTATAGTGATAATAAAGCCTATGCCCTTCAATATCCTTAGCAGCTCCAATAACATCAATATTGATAAGATTGAATAATTTAATACCATAAACAACAGAAAAGTCAGTTTTTTGCCAAAGCTGTATAAGCATTTTATGTATAAATAAATTAAATATTTATTATTAAAAGATGTGTTTTATGTTGGATGCCAAGCGTTCCAATAAACATGGCATCCTATTTCCAATTTCTAAATGTTAAAAATTAGCTTTTAATACCAACGAAGCAAAATCTCGGTCATCGAGTGTACTAAAATCATTCGAGCCAAAAAAATTGGTATATCCAAGTTCAGCTGTATACTTTTGCTGATAACTCACTGAAATAGTGGTTGCAATACTCATTTGACCTTCTTGAAAGTTTTGGCTAAATCCTGCTATATCATGGCGAAAGATTACACTTGGTATGATGACGGTCGCAGGTAAAATATCTTGATAACTTAAAGCCCCTCGTAAACGATAGCCATATGACCATTGCGTAAAAAAACCATCCCGATTACAAAAGCGCTCATTCATACGATCAATCACATCATTTGCAAGATGTGCGGTGCCATAAGGCGTACATTTATATTCACCTGTTTCAGGATTATAAGCACCAGATGAAAGCTCACTCCGCCCAAATGCACCGACCCGTCCAAAACGATGATTACCAATATCTGCAATATGATTCACTGCAAACTCTGCCGCCCAATTCAATGCGTTTGCACCCAATATATTGTTTAAACGATCACTCGCACCCAGTGAAAATTGGGTTACAGGCGTTCTTACATAACCTTGTAGATATTGCCCAAATTCAGCCGCAACTCCTGGAGGTGTAAGGGGCGTATCTTTGTCTAAAACTTGGGCATAGACAATATCTGTTCCATTTAATTGTAAGGGCTGATTGGGTTTATGCGTTAATTCGCTAAAAACAGCAGTTGTCCCTACTTTTCCTGCTAGGCTTAATCCATACATTTTAATATTTTCTGGATAAATTGAAAAAAATCGAGCTGTATTAAAATATGCAGGCCCTGATGCAGTTACCGCTGTACCATCAAAATTGGCATTGCGACTGTGATAGTTCGCAAAATATGCGCCAAGCTCAGCATTATTCCAACGAGGTAAAGTTTGCTTTAAAGCAAAACCATATTGCCCACTATTCTTGGCATATCGACTTTCTGCACGCGGAATATAGGTCTGTGCATTTAAAGCACTTTCAGATAACTTATCCCCTGGTGTAACGGTCAAAATAATCGGGCCACAATTTTCTGGAACAAAGTCAGAAATCGCAAAAAACGTCCCACACCCGTCCACGACAGAAGGTCTAAACTTAAACTGATAAAAACCGTCCAGTTTTAGATTTGGCGTTATTCCAACCTCAAATGAAAACATTTCGACAGGAATTATTCGCTCTTTTGCCTCTCCTCCCGGCCGATTGATTGCAGCATAATCCAATGCACTGACTGAATTTATACCATTTTGGAAAAACTGCGATTTCCCCCAATTTAAAGTATGTTTGCCTAATTTTAGACTGGCATTTTGACCATTTTCTAAAGCAAAATTTTTCCAGATATAGGCATCCCAAAGATCAATGCCCTTAAATTTGGCTAATCTAGGCCACGCAGAATCATCAAAGGCTCTTAAATCTCCACGACCAGTTTCATAAGCATGGTCATACCAATATTTAGTGCTGAGTACTGCCCCCTGTTGTTGTCCTTTTAAACGAAATTCAGTCAACCCTTTTATAATTTGGGAAATATTATCGTTTTGACTAAAGTTCACATGGCCATCGTCGCCATTCACATCAACGCTTAAACCGTCTTTTCCGATATGATTTGCATCAGGTTTATACACCAACTGATTTGAAGCATCTTGAGTACTCCAATTTGCACCTAGGCTGAGCATGGAACTGGTTTCAAATTTCCAATCCTCATTGATCTCAACACTTGTTGCAGACACTTTTGAAATACTTAAGCACAGCACTAAACAGACACTCAGCTTTTGAGTGAAAATAATCGTGTGTTTTGCATTATTGCTACATCTCACATTTTGCATCATTCGATCTCCATATCGATATGATTTAATTCGATTTAACTCCATAAATAGCCATATTGACTATTTTGAAATATGCATGATTTTTTAATTGTTTAATCTGTTATGAATACTGCTAACCAATGAGCAATGCTGTCTTAAAACGGCGGGTAAATTGAACCAAGTCAGTTCTCAATAAATTCCGCTATATAAAGTCTAAGCACTAAGCGATACATATCGAGTCATCCACTTGGTCTAATTGTTGAATTAATTGTTCAGCTTGTGCCCAGTACCCATATCCAGCAGCAGGATTAAGATGCCCCACTTCACCTAAACTCACCAATTGACTGCCCCATGTTTTTGCCATAGTCCTAACAGCCTCGTAACTGGCTAAATGGTCATTTGTACTTGCGACCACAATGCTTGGAAAAGGCAAAATCTTGTCAGGTAAAGGATCCCATCCTTGCTGTTTTAGCATTGCAGAACTTGGATAGTTTTCAGGCCATTTGGCCGATAAATCGGGTGGTGTCACCAACAAAGCCCCTTGAATATTCTGTTGATACAGAGCTGCCCAGTGAGCGGTCATTAATACCCCTGCGCTATGGGCAACTAAAATCACAGGACCATCAATTTCTTCAAGTTGCGCTTGGATCGCTTTAACTCTTTTTATGCAGTTGAGTTTATCTGTTTCTAATGCTGGGACAGAGCGTACCTTGACCAGCCTTTGCTCCAATAAGGTTTGCCAATCTTCAGCAACATGGTCACGTAAACCAGGAACAATTAAAACGGTTGCCTTTGTCTGTATTTTTTCCATTGATCTACCTTTAATTTTGAGTGAATGAATGAAGATGAATTCTATAAATTGCTTATTCACAATACGGTTTAGTTGATTTTGGTGATATACATTTGATGACAACCTCTTTTCATTTGATGACAAATAACTGCTCCAATACAGCATTCGAGCATGTATCAAAAAAACACATAAGAAATTGATTTAATTATTTTATTTTAAATTTCACTGATTTTTCATTAAAGTTTTGAATATGATTGATGAAATGAGTGAGATTGCTTTAACCAATGCCAACTTTAATAATGGGGCCGTGTTTCAGAAAGGATCCGTTGAAACCATAAAAAAGTGAACTACGAGGGAATTAAAATGAATCAAATTTGGAGAATAGCTGTGCCATTGGCATGTCTTTTCACAGCCAACTTACTCTTATATGACTGTTGTTTACTCCATAAAGTGCAGTCCTTTTAAAACACTCTTCTTTGTTAAACAAATTTGATACTCTATTTCTATGGTCTCAAGGTGTAATGAATTGAGATACTTCTTAAGAAATTTTGATAAAATTATTGAGATTAGACATACGCAAAAACTTTTTATAAATGCGTATTGGTAAAGTCTTCAAACAATGATGTATTGACCAGGATGGTTAATAAAAAAACAAGGAGAAAGTAAATTGGTTCCTCTTGCACATACAGCGGTACTCAAAAATTATCTGGATGTAAGCCGACAATTAGACCTTAATCCATACCATTTATTATCTGATGCTGGAATTTATTCTGCTCAATTAAATGATTCAAAACAACGCATTTCCGTCGACAAAGTCATGACACTATTAGAGCAATCTGCTCAAATCAGTGGTTGTGAAGTGTTTGGTCTACATATGGCCGAACAACGTCAAATTGCTGATTTTGGTGAGCTAAGTTTATTATTAAGCTATCAACAGACGTTACGTGATGCCTTAAAAACAATTGTAAGATACCGAAATATCATCAATAACGCGCTTGAAATATATATCGAGGAAGTTGGCAAAACGGTGATTATTCGGGTAGAAGTGATTTCTGCTTCAGCAAAGTATAGCCGTCAAGCAATTGAATTGGCTTTGGGGATTACCCATCGTTTTTGTGCTGCATTATTAGCTCAAAAATGGCATCCATTAAGTATTCATTTTACCCACGATGCACCAAAAGACTTAACAGTGCATCAACGTGTCTTTGGGAGTTCACTTGAATTCGGTAGCGAGTTTAATGGTATTGTCTGCTCATCATCAGAACTTGATAAAATCAATCCTCAAGCAAATACAGCAATGGCAAACCATGCACAACGCTATCTCGATATTGACATCTTACAAAAAGACAATGAGTCATCACTTATTTTTGATATCCGTAAAAGTATCTATCTGCTTTTACCGATGGGGCGTGCCACAATTGATCAAGTCGCGCAGACCCATGAAGTCAATGTCAGAACGCTGCAACGGCGTCTGGAAGCTGCACATACAAATTTTAGTGAATTAATGAATGATGTCCGCAGAAATTTGGTATTTCGCTATTTAAAAAATATCAATTATTCACTGGCACAAGTTTCAGATATTCTCGGTTACTCTATGCCGAGCTCTTTTACGCGATGGTTTATTGGTCAATTTGGTATAACACCCAATGCTTGGCGTACCCACAATAAGGCTGAGATCATTGATGAACATACGATATAAATTCAATCACGGTACGACTAACTTGGTATTAACATCAAAACAAGAATAAGAAAAGCCACTTAAAACAAAAGTTTTGCGCAGACCACCTTTAAGGTTGTACTTTGCAAAACTTTTATTAAATCAAAGCCCGACTAAAATAACCAATGCATCAGGCTGAGTACTAACAATACCAGAAAAACGCTTTCTCCAATCATCAGCAGAATCGGTTTAATGCCCACCGCCGCTAACTCTTTTAATTGTGTTTTCATTCCTAGCGCACTAATCGAAATAATCAGACACCAACGAGATAATTCATTCATTCCAGTTTGAACAACTGTAGGTACCCATCCAGTACTATTTATACAAGCAAGAATTAAAAATCCTACTGCAAACCAGGGCAATAATGGCGGTCTTTTACTCGTAGAGGGTACGCCTTGCATACGGGTAATCATGGCTGCACAGATGATGACAGGTAAAAGCATCGCAACTCGCATCAATTTCACCACTGTTGCAGTATCGCCTGTTTCTGTAGACATGCTATAACCTGCCCCCACCACTTGGGCGACATCATGGATGGTTGCACCTAAAAAAATCCCTGCATGTTGTGGAGTCAATTCTAACCATCGCGCAATCATGGGATAAACAATCATTGCTAAAGTTGAAAGTGCAGATACTCCAATGACGGTGAATAAAGTTGCTTTTTCTTTTTGTGGATGACTGGGTAAAGCCGCAGACAAGGCCAATGCTGCGGAAGCCCCGCAGATCGCTGTCGCGCCGCCAGTCAGCATACCGAAAAATTTATTAAACCCGAGCACTTTTGCTGCGATGACTGAAGCAAGAATGGTAATGACAACTAATGAAATGACCAAAACAACGGGCTGCCAACCTAGCGCAGTCATTTGCTCAAGGGTAATTCGCATTCCGAGTAAGGCGATCCCAAAACGCAGTACTTCTCGCGCAGTAAATTCGATACCCGCTTTACACTTGCCTTCTGTTGCAAGAAAGTTCACACCCATCCCGAGCAACAAAGCAAATAACATCACTGGCGCACCATAATGCTCAGATAAAAAGCAGGCCGCAGCGGCAACCACAGTACTGACAATAAATCCGGGCATAAGCGCACTTAGCCGTGGCTGCCAAGCCATAGAATCTAATTTACTCATCTAGCGCTGCTCCACAATCCAAACCAATAAAAACATTTTCGCCAATCACTTCTACTGGGTATGATTGAACTTGTAGCTGTGTTGAATTGAGTAAATAACCATTTGCCAAGTCAAAACGTAAACCATGTGCGCAACATTGAATTACCTTGCCTTCTAATTTCCCATTGAGTAGTGAAGCACCCTGATGTGGGCAACTGTCATTAATCGCATAAAATTGTTCGGCAATATTAAATAAAATTAGGGATCGATCACCGATCATCAAAAAGGATCGATTGCCTAAAGTTGGGATTTTTTCTTGAGGAACTTGAAAACGCAAGCTCATACCATTTGTCCTTGTACTTGAAGCGTATCCTGCATTGCTTGATAAAGTGCACTTGCAGGTTGTGCCCCAGCCATTGCAAAACTTCCATCAAAAACAAAATACGCTACTCCTTTACCCCCTGTATCTGCTGAGATAAAAGGAACGAATGGTTTTGCTAAAATACCTTCAACCACCTCATCCGCAAAACCGCAATACATGGCTATTTTCTGCAATGTTGCTAACTCGCCTATATTTTCCGAATGATGAAAATAGGCTGTGAATAGCGCATCTAAAAATCGCTCACTTTGATCTGAGTGATATACTTTTGAAATATTTGCAAAAAAATGATGTGCCATAGCTGTGTTTGGCATACGGCGAATTCGATCAAAATCAATATCGACATTGACCGCCTTCGCGGCTTGACGAACTTGAGTTTGGCGCATTCGAACGGCTGTGGAACTGCCTAATCTTTGTAAATAAAAGGCATCAAAAGGAACACCCACCAGCGGAATATGGGGTAAAAGCTGTACACCACGCCACTGGATATTGACCACAACATCTGGATCACTTTGTTTTAATTTTTGAATCGCAGTCTGTAAATGACGTTTTCCAATCAAACACCAAGGACAGATAAAATCAAAAAAAACTTCAATATTCATTTTACGCGTCATTACTGATTACCCAAATTGCATGACTGTGTTTGTCCTGTTTGACCTTGTCGTACTGATTGTGCATTAAATTTTTTAATATCATGGGCATAATGGCGTTTTGCATAGAAGAATACGGCAGCAGCCACAATGCTCATCAGAGGCATCAATTGAAAAGCATGGTGTAAACCAATCACGTCAGATAGCTTTCCAATCACTAAAGGTCCTAAAGCCAAGCCGAGAAAATTATTCGCCAAAGTTAATGTTGCAAATGCTGTGCTATGTACAGAATGATGTGTCAGGTTGGCAACCATTGCGCTGGATGGTCCATTGGTACCCAATGCGATAAACATCCCAATACAAATCATGATCAATTGAGCATTTCCGACAGACATGGCAAAAGCGATGGATAGCAACACACAACCGATCAAACAAAATGCAATCGCCAAACTAACTTTTCGGTCTGGTCGATCTCGTCCTAAACGATCACATAACATCCCACATAAAATCGTGCCAACGGCACTACTGAGTACAACCATTGCCGCGACCAGCCCCGCTTTATCTGTACCTAATCCGTAATATCGATTGAGATAACTGGGAAGCCAAACGATGACTGTGCCACCCACAAACAATTGCAAACCACTGCCAATATAAGTGGCGATCACAGACCGACTTGAATAAATCGATCGTAAAGGACTTTCCAATCTATCCTGTTTCTGTTGGGTCTTAATTTTGCCTTGAACGGTTCCTATCTTGTTTTCTTTAACCACAATAGGATATAAAAATGCCAGAATCAGCCCAAAGACGGCCATTCCACCAAATGCCCAACGCCAGCCAAAATGTTCAGCCATAACACCGCCTAAAGCCATGCCTAAGAATGAGCCAAACACACCACCTGCCATAAAAGCACTTGCTAAAGTTGCACGCATATCACGAGGGAAAACCGATACAACAACAGCAATCCCGACACTGCCATAAGCAGCTTCGCCAACACCCACCATAAATCGGGCAATAAACATATGTTGATAACTTTCAGCAATTGCACAGCCTAAGGTTGCCATACTCCACAACACAGCCATCAAAGTTAAGCTTTTTACTTTGCCAAAACGATCTGCCAAGATCGACAAAGGTAAAGTTAATAAACCCACCATCAAGGCCACAATCCCACTTAATAATCCAAGTTGGCTGTCTGTCAAAGCCCATTCACTTTTGATCAGTGGGAATACTGCATTTAAGACTTGCCGTGACATATAGTCAGAAATCAACAAACCAAATGTCAGTGCAAAAACCAACCATGCATATTTACGTGGAATGCCAACCGAAGTATCTACACCGTCCGCAGGACTTGAATATTGATGCGCATCCATACGTTCTCCTTGTGTTTTTATAATTTCTCATTCATTTTTTTGATGACTACGCGACTTCACAGTAACGTAATCATCCTTTTCTCACTGTTTTAATCAAAAATCCTTTTGGCTCAAAACATTATTTAAGCTGTGGAACACCCTTTTGACCTGCTTTACGATTGGGCGCCATACCATTTTCCAACAAAGTTTCTTCAATCGTGTCGTATTGCACGCCAATACGATAAATTTCACGTGCTTCTTTACCTGATGCGACTTCACGACCTAATTCATGGGCAATACGCACGGTCTGTTGAATTTGCTGTACTGAAGAAAAACGCTGACCTTGATGATCGATAATGGTGTCTTCATTTCCGACACGTGCATGTAAGCCCATCGCCATTGACATGGTGTTAAACGGCAAAACATTTTTAAGTAAAGACTCTGAAGTTAAAGTACAACCATCAGGTACGCGATGAATAAAATTAAAGAAGTTAAAAGGATTTGGCCCATCAAAACCACCACCAATTCCAATCCAGGTTAGATTCAACGGACCTTTATACAGCCCTTTACGCACCATACGTTCCAGCGTTTCTAAACCATGCATCCCAGTTAATTGGAAATGCGGTTGAATGCCATTTTCAGTTAAACGCTTTAAATGCTCTGCAACCCAAGCTGGACCTGCGGGTACTGTCATTTCTGCATAAGCTGCCTGAATTGCTGGATGTGCCAAAGAAGTGCCTTCTAAATATTCAGGATATAGCAACTCCATAATATTCATTTGAGTGGTATTGATCGCCACGGTTACTTGGTCTGGTTTTGGCATTAATTCGGCCAACATATGACGCGTATCATCGCTTAACCAAATTGCAGCTTCACCTTCACTTTCTGGGGCAAAAGAAATTGATCCACCCACTTGAATGATCATATCAGGCACCGCTTCGCGCACACCAGCAATGAGTTCATTAAACTTAGACAGACGTTTCGAACCTTTCCCATCCAGCTCTCGAACATGCAAATGGAGGACTGAAGCACCTGCTTCATAGCACTCTACCGCTTTTTGAATTTGCTCTTGCATGGTCACTGGGATATCTTCAGGAAAATCCTCAGGCATCCATTCAGGTCCATAAGGCGCTACCGTAATCACCACTTTGTCCATGTTTTCAGGGTGCAATGAATCATCAAAGAATTGCATAAACATCTCCATATGTATTTTAAAATTAGGGTTTAGATAAAATCGTTAACTGCTACGTTTAATAAGTTGCATCACCAATAATGCCTGCCCGTTCCATTTTTCGATGACATGGTGGATAGTCCATTACGGCATAATGTTGTGTACTGCGGTTGTCCCAAATTGCGATACTATTCGGTTTCCAACTCCAACGAACTTGGTACTCAGGAATATAAGCTTGGGTAATTAAATAACGTAGTAAATCGGTTGCACCGGGGTTGGCATCTTGTCCAAAACGGACGTGTTCTTTGGTATGGTAATTACTAAAATGAGTGGTAAAGGCGTTGACATAAAGAATCTTCTCACCTGTCTCAGGATGCGTACGCACCACAGGATGTTCTGCATCGGGGAACTGTTCTTTTAATGCCAAACGTTTTTCAATCGGCATCATTGCGCCAAAACTGGCTTCAATACTGTGATAGGCGCGTAAATTTGCAATTTTTGTTTTGATTTCTACGGGTAGGTTTTCATAGGCCATCACCATATTGGTCCACATGGTATCTCCACCCACTGTCGGACATTCAATACAACGTAGTACACAACCCATTGGCGGAACTTTGCGCCAGCTTGCATCGCTGTGCCAAGCATTTTCATAACGATCAATTGGACTCTCTGGGCTTTTATAAATTTGTACCAGCCCAGGATGCTCTGGATGACTTCCAACGGCAGGATGGCTTTCTAGTTGTCCAAAGCGCTCAGCAAATGCTACATGTTCAGCTCGGCTTAGGTTTTGATCTCTTAAAAATAAAACCCGATGCTTTAACAAATTCTGACGAATTTCAGTAAATAGCCCATCATCGTCAATGGCATCTGCCAGATTGACGCCCAATAATTCTGCACCGATATTGCAACTTAATTGTTCAACTTGCATAAGACATCCCTTCAAATGACAAAAATTGATGATCCCGTGGTTTTACGTGCTTCTAGATCACGGTGAGCTTGAACTGCATCCTTGAGTTCATAGCGTTGATTGATTTCAATTTTGATGCGCCCATGTCGGACATGATCAAATAGCTCATTGGCAAGTTCTTGTTTTTCTATAGGATCAGCAATGAAATCTGCCAGTGCTGGACGGGTCATATAAAGAGAACCTTTCATCGCCAACAAGACGGGATTAAATTCTGGAATGGCACCTGAAGCAGTCCCTACACAAACCAATAAGCCACGGCGTTTTAACGAATCAAGCGATGCCATAAACGTATCTTTACCAACACTATCAAAGACCACATTTACACCAACCCCATCGGTTAATTCTCGTACTCGTTCGGCAACATTTTCATAACTATAATTAATGACATAGTCACAGCCATGTGCACGGGCAATTTGCGCTTTTTCTTCTGAAGAGGTTGTACCAATCACAGTTAAACCGAGTAACTTTGCCCATTGAGAAACAATCAAGCCCACACCACCAGCGGCGGCATGTAATAAAATGCTGTCCCCTTTTTTAAAGTCATAAATACGACGCATTAAATAAGCCGAGGTTAAACCCCGCATGGTCATTGCTGCGGCTGTTTCACAAGAGATTTCTTCAGGTAATTTGATTAATACATCAGCCGAGATTAAACGTGCAGTGCTATAAGCACCTAAAGTATTTAAAAAACCGGTATAAGTGACTCGATCACCCACTTGAATATGATCTACACCCTCACCCACGGCTTCGACTACACCAGACGCTTCTACGCCCATACCGTTTGGCAGCGGAATTTTATATGTGCCATCGCGAAAATAAGTGTCAGCATAATTTAATCCAACTGCCACATGACGCAGACGCACTTGCCCTGCCACTGGTTCAGCAACGTCGATGTCTTCATATTGCAAAACTTCTGGTGAACCTGTTTCATAAAATCGTATTGCTTTATTCAATGCCATTTGCCTATCCATGCCGTATTTTTATCAATATTTAAAAATCATGATTAAAACTACAACACAGCAGATGCAGCTCACTTTACATAAGACGACACTGACTTAGCATTTTACGACATGCTTGTAGTTAAAATTGTAAGCTAGTTTAGTAAGGCTCTGTTTTTGAATTATTTTATGGAGTTGAATATTTTTTATGGTTTATCTTGAGTGGATTTTTTATCCCAAATTTTAATGATTTTTCTCAGCTACTTTGCTCATAAAATCTGTTAAAGGCATTGGACATCCCCATAGGTAGCCTTGAAATTCAGTACAACCATTTTCTTGAAAGCGATTAAATTGCTCAGCGGTCTCAATCCCCTCTGCTAAAACACGCAGGTTTAAATCAAGGCCTATTTTAACAATCCCATATACCAATTTATTACACCGTTCATCATCTAAAGCCGCTTGCACAAAACTCTGATCAATTTTGATTTGGCTAATCGGCATTTTCTGCAAATAGCTTAATGATGAATAACCTGTACCAAAATCATCTAAAGCAAGCTGAATACCATTTTTATCCAGAAAGCCCATTTTTTCTATAACACTTTCAATATTATTTAACGCAACCCTTTCAGTTATTTCTAATATGAGTTGGGATGGAAGCACTGCATTTCTCTCCACCATAGAGGTCACGATTTGCTCAAAATTCTCTTGCATAAAATGATCAGCACTTATATTGACTGAAAGTGTAAGATCTTTTGTAGATTCATTTTTACGCCAGTCTTGTAATACCTTGCTTGCTTGAATCAGTATCCAATCTCCAATTTTAGGCATTAATTCCAAAGTTTCCGCTACAGGAATAAAATCTTTTGCTGGGATATAACCAAGTGTCGGGTGACGCCAGCGTAACAAAATTTCAGCGCCTATAATTTTTTCACAAGAATTTACTTGAGGTTGATAAAAAAGTTCAAACTGCTGTTTTGAAAGTGCCAAGCGGAGATCCTGCACCAGCTTATTTTCTATCTGCAATTCCAATTGCATCACAAAAATTGAGATACAAATCATTAAAGTGGCAACGGATATTGCAATCCAACCACCATAAGCTCGAATGCTTTCAGCTAAAGGTATTGCTCCATCTAAAGTAAACGCACTCCCGCTAAAAAAGATAAAAGCGGCAATGGATAAGATAATTAAAATCAGTTGTAACGCATTGGGATCTCTTCGATAATTCAAATATCCCAATATAGCTCCTGCTGGAAGAAATAAATGCGCAACTCTGGGGTGATCTATTGTAGCCACATCAAATATTAAGCAAAAAACCACAGGAAAAACAAAGAGGACAATTTGTGAAACCAATATGCCCGCTGAAATTCGATGTATATAAATCAAAAATAAACTGAAGATCGACATTGCTGTAAAAAAAATATCAATACAAACAATGAACCACATCTCAGCAAAGCTAAAATATATTGTCCAAAATAGGCAAAATGCGATACAGATAACAATGTTTGCTTTAGCTGCAATCGTTATTTGTTGGTTTTTTATGGCGTTGAAATGTTTGTTTTGGTTTTTTAAATAGGATAAAACGACCATAAATACCCCCATTACAAATATTTATTGATCAAGTATCCGCATTGTTTTTATACACAATTTCAGAATCACATCAATAAACACTAAGCTATTAAAAATACTTATAATTTATAAATATCTGACTTGTTAATATGCTTGATTAGCTTTAAAAAAACGAATGTCGTCTTCAATTTAGTCCCTTAAATAATTATCCATCTAGTAATCCATCCATTTATATTTTTTGACATTTATAGCGCAAAATTTTTCAAAATCAACGTTGCGAATAATATTAAAAATAGTCGTGAAGGTAAAAAGTATTTTTTTAATGAAATTGTATCAGCTCCTGCACTCTACTAAGCGAGTTGTACTCAATAGACCCTTTTAGTTGAAAGCCATCTGAAATACAAATGAAATATAACATGTTTTTTCACATGATATAGCACCAACAGATGAGTAGATAAAGTAAATATCTCTACAAGCATTGTGTAGTTAAAACACCACAATACTCATTTTTACTCACTCAAATAAACAACTAAATTCACGTGAAAAAACATATTTTCTAAAATATTTCACAAACCCTACAAAATCCAATATAAAAACAATAAAAGTTTTACATCTGAATAAATTTTTTCAAAAAGATATCACAACTCACAAGTAAAACTTACCTATTAGAAAACAAATACATCGCCATTCCTTATTGCTCAAGCCATAAGTTATACAGACTTCATCAGCACTTTTTAGCCCAAAACCTAAAAATCAAATTAAAATTAACGTATTAAAATACTTATAATTTAATCAAATTGCTCGAATAAATATTTAAGAATTTCTTTAATATTCAGAAAAATTTATCATTTGTAAAGCTAATATAGAGTTTCTTTCATAATCTGTTGTCATTTGGTCTTTATTAAAGTTTACGGACACATTCTCATCTAACTTAGGCAAGTTTGGTGTACAGCATGAAATAGGCTGTATCCAGATGCATATCAAACTTATAAATTTGCCGAGAATATTTATGCAACAGGAATTAGTTCCCAGAAGAAAGTTTTATACAAATGATTTGCTCTCAGGTTTGGTTGTTTTTTTAGTTGCTCTACCGCTCTGTTTAGGTATAGCCAGTGCCTCAGGTGCACCCTTGATTTCCGGTATTATTGCGGGTGTCATTGGTGGAATCGTTATCGGTTATTTGAGTGGTTCTCATATCAGTGTATCAGGTCCCGCTGCTGGGCTTACCGCTATTGTTTTAACGCAACTGGATAAACTTGAAGGCAACTACCAAGCTTTTTTATTTTGTTTAGTTTTAGCCGGCCTCATCCAATTATTTTTCGGGTTATTTCGGTTGGGAACCTATTCAAATTTTATCCCAACCAATGTGATTATGGGGCTTCTTGTTGCCATCGGGTTAATCTTGATTATCAATCAACTTCCTCTGCTCTTTGGGATTAAAACCGAAATTCTTCAACAACGTTGGTCTGAAGGGACAGGCCTATTACAGCATCTTGATTATGGTGCGGCAATCATTGGTATCTCTAGTGTATTCATTATTTTATTGTGGGATAAAACACCTTTAAAGAAAATGGTTGTACCCTCTGCACTTATTGCGGTTATTTTTGCTGGACTCTTAAACTATTTTTTTATCAGTACCAATTCCAGCCTCGCGGTCAGCACTGAACATCTGGTTAATCTTCCCAATATCTTTTCAGGTGTTGAATCAATTATCAGCTTTCCTGATTTCACTCAATGGAATAATCCTATTATTTATACAGGCGCTATCACACTGGCGATCGTCGCCTCGCTTGAAACCCTATTAAATCTAGAAGCCGCGGACAAAATGGATCCGCAAAAGCGCGCCTCTCCGCCAAACAAAGAATTGGTTGCTCAGGGTATCGGAAATACCATGTCTGGTTTAATTGGAGGTATGCCGATTACCTCAGTAATTGTTCGAAGTTCAGTCAATGCAGCAAGTGGTGCAAAGACTAAATTTTCTGCAATTTTTCACGGTATTTTATTGATTATTGCGGTTTTATTCCTGACACCATTAATCAATGTTGTTCCATTATCTTCCCTTGCCGCTATTTTAATTTTAACTGGCGTAAAATTAGCCAACCCTTCACTTTTTAAACGGATCTATGGTCAAGGATGGAAGCAATTTTTACCCTTCATTGTAACAGTTGTTGCAATTATCGCGACGGATCTACTTATCGGTATTATGTTAGGGCTGTTGATTAGCTTTATCATTGTATTAAAAAACAATTTATTCCGTGGTGTTCGTATCATCCACGAAGCACATTTGCATGGAAATATTACCCGTATTGAACTGGCACCCAATATTAGCTTTTTAAATCGTTCCGCATTAGTTTCTGCCTTAGAGAAAATAGTCAGTGGTGATACTGTAGTGATCGATGCGTCGAATACCTATTATATTGATCCTGATGTATATCAAGTGATTAAAGATTTTAGGGATGAAACAGCTGCAGAAAATGGCATCGATGTAAAACTAATTGGCTTTAAAATACATTATCCTGAAATTAAAGAAGAAGAACTGGATATTGACGTCAGTACTCAGGAAATTCAGCGACAACTTACGCCTGCACAAGTGTTTCAGCTACTCAAAGAGGGCAATCAGCGGTTCGTTAACCATGAACGGATTTATCATAATATTGCTCGTCAAATTCAAGTCACTGCACAATCTGGACAGCATCCATTTGCAGCCGTTCTAGGCTGTATGGATTCACGTGCACCAACAGAACGGATTTTTGATGTTGGTATTGGTGACTTATTTAGTCTACGCATTGCTGGAAATATTGCGGGCGAAAAAGTATTGGGTTCTCTAGAGTTCGCCTGTAAGAGCAAGGGTTCCAAATTAATTTTAGTATTGGGCCATACAGATTGTGGTGCAGTGACAGCAGCTTGTCAGATGTATGAACAAAAAATGGATATCACTCAACTCAACGAAACCCCACATGTACAATATTTTCTTAAACCGATTATGCAGGCGGCAGAAAACGTACATAAAGAAATGACTGATTACCAACTCACCAGTAATTTCATTCAGGCGGTGACCATTGCAAATGTACAAAATAATATTGCCTATATCTTAAGAAATAGCCCAGTACTGAAAAAGATGGTTGAAGAAGGTGAAATTGGCATTGCAGGTGGTATTTATGATGTAAAAACAGGAAAGGTGGATTTTTTATAAAGTCTATATCTACATGATTTCGTTATGATCTGTATAAGGATATCAGCATAAAACTGGTCTTAAAGACAAGTGTAATGATCGACATGGATGTCATCTTCCCCTTTTACAAAGATCTCTAATAAATCTTTATCAGCTTTCTATTCATAGATAAAAAAATCTAAATTTTTAGAAAAGATTAAACCTAAAGCCAATCATTGTGTTCTAAACAAAAGAAGCCTGAATATTCAGACTCCCTCATGATGCGCTGAGTGTTAGTTTTGAAATATTTGGGTCTATTGCTTTTAATATTGCCTTATAACCCTTCAAGTTTTAGACGATTAACCTGTTGACGATAAAGTGACACAGGATCTGGTCCAAACCATGCTTTTAACCCTAAAATCTGATTAATTTCATCTAGGTGTGTTTGATTATAGTCGTCTCTAATCACTTGTCCGAAATGTGCATTGCAACGGTTAACCAAACCATCATTGTCATTATTTTTATAAGATCTCGGTGCCATGGTGGAAATGGCAACGTCAATGACATCAAGTAGATTGGTTGCTTGAGCTTTACCTGTCCACGAGTAATGATAAACCCCATTACTGGTAATCTTCTGACCATTGCCACAATCAGATGGGATTGCTGCAGTTGGGAATCTTGCATTGAATTCTGCAGAACCCTTTTCACTTAATGATTTCAATGAGCGATCTAGACTAATCGGTAAGTCAGGATTACCTTGTAGAAGTAATTCCACTGGAGCAACGATATACTGTCCTAGGACTGTAAATAAAAATTTCTCACTAGGATTATCCAACATATCATCTCCCACTTTGGACCCTTTAAACGTTCCAGCAACAGCAGTGAGAGAGGCGACTTTCTCAGGTGCAATGGCTTCAATATAACGAATGGTCGGTCCACCATGACTATGACCAATCAGATTAACTTTTGACTTTCCTGAGAGTGCCAAAACTTCATCTACTTGTTGTAGCAACTGCTCGCCACGAACTTCGGTGGATTCTAGTGGAGAAACCTGTGTCGCATAAACCGTCGCACCATTCCGTGCCAAATCGGGAAGCACCTGATAAAAATAATCCATCCCAAAAGCTGTCGGACCGAGTCGAGTAAAACCAAACATCCCATGATTAAATACAACTGGGTATTTAGTTTTTGCATAATCAGAAGCCACATAGTTGCTGCTAACGCTCTGTAAACCAGAAGCAAAAACTGGCATAGCCAATGTGGCCAAAGCCACAATACTAGCGGTGAGTAAAGTCTGTTTCATATATTTCCCTGCTATGTTGATTTCTTTTCTTTAGAAATCAGCATAATTCACGTTATAAATCCTCTATAACCATGCATTTTTTGTTTTTTTGCATAGTGCTCCTCATAAATAAAGCTGTCATCTAAAAGCCTTATTTACTCAATCCTATTTACCCTCCTTGGTCATGGATATATTCAAAGTTCTACAGGCACATTTATTCTGGTTGATTGCATAAATGAAGTGACTGCATTTGTTTGGTTAAATCACGCAGCGTCCTTATATCTTGTAGTTTTGGCAGTTGTTGAATTTCTTCTTTTCGGCCTTTCTAAAAGCACATTAAATTATTTTTCCAGTTTTTTGCTTGTTCAATAGCTGAATGACTTTCATGATCTATCACGTTTATTCACTTAACTGTGTAAATTTTGTAAGTCGCTTACTTGTCTAATTAGATCGCTAGCCTCTTCACCTAGAAGGAATAGGTTTGTAGTGGTCTTAAATTAAAAGAAGCTCATTGATAATATTTAAAATATTCCTCAATCATATTACGGGGCGTTGATGACTTTGTTGTTTTGGATATGAAAAGAACGAAAAGTAACTCATCAGTTCATTTTACCAAGAGAAAGATTTTTCAAGTGATATCCGGCTACGAAACCTAATTCGAGTCAATACTAAATTAAAGTAATAAATATAATGATAAAATCAACTATTAAAGATAACGCTATAGAATAAAATTATAAAAATCAAAGATTTTATAACCACATCTTAACATTAAAAACTATTCAATTCATCGAGCACCACACAAACAAGTCCAAAACATATTATAAATAAATTTAACAGGTGCATTTTTTGGATATATATTATTTTTATGGACGCGATATAGCCCAAAATCACAAGAAATATACACCATATCATTATCTTTAAATAATACATGACCTGGAATATATTTAAGATAAAATCCGCCTATATCCTCAAAAATTTTAAAATCAACCTTATCAAAAACTTCAATCATATCAACATTCACTGAGATATATCCATTACAATAATTGCATTTCCATTTTTCCATAACGGCACCAAATTAAAACTTAAAAAAACATGTGAATTTAATAAAACACATGTTTTAAAAAATCCATAAAAATAAAATACTTAAAAACTAACAATAAACAATATAAAAGAATAGGCTCCAACTATATAGTCTTAAACTTTAAGATATAATTCTATTTAGCATTAAAGTTGGAAAATTTTTCTGTTTCTTTATTTAATAATCGTTGAATTACAGTCCTTGTAACAGAATATTCCTTTGCTAAAGAGTATACACTAAAACCCTTTTTAAATTTTTCAACTACTTCTCTCTTTTGATCATTATTTAAAATTTCAGGTCGCCCTACTCTTTTTACTGCATCACTTTTCAGATTGCTTTTTTTATTTCTTTTAAAATTCATTTCAAAATTTGCTCCCATTTTTATAAAATGAAAAAAAATTCTTTTAATATCTCCCTTTATTTCATTTCTAGAGTAATCCAAGCATATTAATATAATTTTCCTAGATTCAATTATATTTATAAATTCAGATATCTCTACAAAATTCGCCCCCAAACTATCAAGTCCTTTTATTATTAATATATTATCTTCCTCCAAGCTATAATTAACTAAATTTACAATTTTATCTCTATAAAAAATTGGTGTATCTACAGCAACTTCCTCCCATATTAAGCGATTTTTTTGAATATGATAACCATACTTATTAAAAAAACTATAATATTCGTTTAAATCTTCTTTAAAGCCTGGCTCAACACGTAAATAAGCATATATTCTCATAAGGACACCCCTGTCATAAAAGTTAACTACTTCTCATTTTACATAGTTTTTATATTCTATAAATATGTATAAAAAAAATTAATATTAATCATTATATTAAACACATTATTAAACATATGCTTGTTTTTAATCATAAAAAAAATAAGATAAATTAATTTTAAAAAACATATATTTATAAAAAAAATTAAAGAAAATATTTTTTGTATCTAAAGCATTAAAAAATATATTTCACTTAAAAATCACTCTTTATTCATATTAAACTTTACTAAAATAAAATTTTATGAAAATTAAACTCCATGAATCTACAATTTATGAAGCACTATCAAACCCCTTACTTTTCAATCAAAAAAAACACAAGAATAAATAAAAATAAAATCAATACAAATAGCACTATAAAATTCAAACCCTATATTTTATCAAAAATTGAATAAATATCACGTCAATGTGTAAAAAAGAGCTTTATCTTACTAAAAACAAAAATATCCATATCTGTATTACATATTAAAACATTAACCATTTATTAATAATTATAATTTTCTACAACACATTATAAAAATATAAAACAGATAAAACCTGCATTAACGTAAAATATGGTTATTAAAACCACTCCATTATGAATAAAAAAATGACGCCTAGGCGTCATTTTTTTGAATAAAATACTTTTAACCAATTATTATTTGGTGATTTGCAAGTAACGTTTCCAAATCAGTATGAACATTATTTAGAGTTACTAATGGCGTGTAATTTGTACCACCAACCAAACCATCACGGTCTATACTCACTACAGTATTATTGCCAACTTGAGTTACACTAAGATAATTTGCAATAGTATCTCCTGCATCTATTGTTGCTATACCATTAATATAATGAGCAGCTCCATCTGTATCAGCAGTATAGCCAACCAATAAGTCCTTAATGTCAATAATATCAGCGTTAGGTGTAGCCTCAACAGTACCCACTTTAAAGCCATTCACAATATCTGAACCATTACCACCAGTTGCATCAGCGCTATTGAGTAACTTGTACATTAAGGTATCTTGTCCACCACTCCCTAAATTAAAGATATCATTGCCACCACGACCATTGAAATAATTGTTGAGCGCATTACCAGTCAGTACATCATTACCAGACCCACCTGCAATTCCTTCAATATTTTTAAAAGTTGCAGTACCAAATCCGGTGTTCTGAGCCGATGTATTCGATAAATCCACAACAATTGCTGTACTACCTGCAAGTTTATAATCAACAATATCTAAACCGCCTGTATTACTCCACGATTTAACACCAGAAATGGTTGTTGTACCGCCAGCACCGTTATAGATATCATTTCCTAATGTCGCAAAGAATGTATCGTTATAACCTGTACCAACAATCCCATTAGTCTTATTGGCATTTGCTACATTATTACTAGCTTCAGTAGTCAATACATAGGCATTATTTGATTCTGTTGCTTTTAATCCAGCCCAAGCCGCATTTACAATTTCAACAGTATTAGTGCCAACTGTAGCTACACCGCCTACATCAGCCGCAGCATTATTTTTCTGACGTAAAATCACTGCACTATATGATTTTGATGCATCTAAATTATAGAAGTCAACAATTGCTGTACTGTCATTCGTTTGGTTACCTGATTGAGCATTGATGATTTGCGTAGAAACGACTAAACCTGTGGACTCATCGATCAATTGGACAGTATTGCCATATAGAGAATTAATCCCTTCTTCATCAAGTATTCTTAAATGAATACTTGTTCCATAAGCGACATTGTTTTTATTCTCTATATAAGTTGTTTGCCCATTTACAGTAAAGGCCAACAAATCACGGTCACCATCCCAGTCAATATCAACAGCAATTGCGCCAGTAACTGGTCCACTATTTGTTCCAGTTGTACTACTGGTCCCAATCGTCGTTTTACCAATTTGTGTTAATAAATTATTGGTCGTAAAACTCACAACCCCACCAGAACTGGTATTGGTATACAAGTTAATTGGTCCAGTATTAGCTGCATTTGTTACACCGCCACTATTACCCATACCAGGTAATTCAATGATATCCATTTTACCATCGTGATTCCAATCTAATGCTATAGAGGCACCACCAGCGAGATTATCAGTAAAGACATATTTACCTGCAGCAGTAGGATTACCAATTCCATCATTATTTGGATCACTAAATATCAGCTTACCGGTACCATCATTGAAATAAATACGACTTGCATATTCACCTGCATTATTAGCACTACCTGAAGCAGCAGTATCACTTTCACTACCTCGACCTAAGAATAGATCCATGAAACCATCACCGTTGAAATCGGCCCATGTCATGGCAACACCATTACCAATACCTGGATCATCATCTGTACCACGTTGAAATACATTTTCAACAATCTGATCGACGTTCCAAGCATCAGTATTGGTTCCTTTGGCAATTACTAGACGTGCTTGGTTAGTGCTAAGTGCGCCAGTTGCACTAATTCTAGAACCATCAGCAACAATGTTTTGACTATGCATTACAAAATCAATAATACCATCATTATTAATGTCTACTCCTGAAAGCTCCATATCTGACTGGGATTGATCAGGTCCAATAGGCTGATGAGTACTATTAGCAGAATAGTCTGTTGCAAAATTACCATCCTTCGACATTCCAAAAACAGTTCCATCATTATTTAAAACAATTTGAGAACCATACCCACCTCTAATAGCACTATCATTTGGTGTTTGATCACCAATAATCATATCGACTAAACCATCACCATTTTTGTCAATTGCCATGATACCGCCATACCAACTCCATGTGTTGGCACTACCATCAGTATTTGCATCCCCTGCGAAGCCCCCTGTTTGAGGGGCATTAGTAAACGCACCTACTTGATACGCTGTATAAGTAGTTCCGTTATAGTAGAACATTTGTTGACCATCATCATATCTATTATCAACCGCAAATAGATCCATTAAACCATCACGATTGAAATCAATGAATGTAGCATTTTGAACATAATTTTGCGTGTTGTAGCCTGTCCCACCATTATTACTTACTAAAGAAGTGCTAGCAAAACTTCCTAATGTTGAAGAAGATGTTCCATTTGCATCTAGCATTGTTTGATTCGTATGAATACGCCAACTACCATCTTGACCAATGGTTACAGCTGTTGCTTTTTGGTCAGGATCACCTCCGCCTGCACCAACTGTCACCACAGGTGTAGCAGCGACGATCAGTTCATTTGTCGTATCATCTTGAGTAATTACTCCAGTTGAGTTCTTCAATACAGCTGAAACATTATAAGTGCCAATATTCAAGGCATCAGCATTAGGGACTTGCACATACCAAGTGTTATTTAATGGATCAATAACAACAGCACCTGTTTGAGATGAGTAAGTCTTACCATTTACGGTTACTTCAAGGTATTCACCTGGTAAGATTTTAAAACCTGTTGATCCACTAATAATAGGTGTAGTGTCTAAGGTGTTTTGAGTATTAATATTTACTGTTAAATCCACATTAATCAAAAAGTTATTACTTTGTGAACCAAGATTTCCAGCAGTGTCTACTACTCGTGCATAATAGGTATATGATTGACCATCACTTAGATTAGAACTGACCTCATAAGTCCATGCTGTTCCAACTGTATTTGCATATCCTAGGAAACTTGTATTTCCACCATTCACCTGATAAACAGCAATTTGCTCACCAGCTCCCAATGTAGAATTTACGGTACCATTTAATACAGGAGTACGATCATCTGTTGTTGAACCACTGTTAAAGTTACCTGTAATTCCACCAACATCATCGGTATAGTTTGTGATTGTTACCAACTGAGTCGGTGCAGTTATATCAATCACAATTGCCTGACTATCTGTACTTCCAACGTTACCTGCTGCATCAATGACACGTGCTTGATAAGTAAAATTGCTACTATGGACAACAGCATCAACTAAACTCCATGTTGTACCTGTTGTAATTGCATCAACCCACGTAATACCGCCATCACTTGATACTTGTACTTTTTCTCCAGCACTCAAAACGCTAGTTAACGTACCGCTGACAGTTAAAGTCGTATCACTAGTTTCAAAGTCAGTACTTGATATACCTGTATCTGTACTAATTGCAGTGATATCTACCACTGATGTAGGTGGAGTGGTATCAATCACTATTGCTTGACTATCTGTACTTCCAATATTACCTGCTGCATCAATAACACGTGCTTGATAAGTAAAATTGCTACTATGAACAACAGCATCAACTAAACTCCATGTTGTACCTGTTGTAATTGCATC
>NZ_JAMBAR010000001.1:3006153-3339230 GCF_025433935.1 Acinetobacter sp. I-MWF
TACTTGGCGCTGTTGTATCCACAACCACTTGAATCGGATCACTTGGAACACTGGTGTTACCCGCTGGATCTGTGATCGTATAGGTAATTTCATGTGGTCCTTCAGGTAATGGATTAACTGGCGTCAATGTACCTGTGCTTGGATCATAAGTAGATGGAACTTCTACACCATCTACAATCAATGTTGGTTTGTCGCCTGGTGTCACTGGACCAATCACAATCCCTGGTGTCGTGTCATCCGTTTGTGTACCACCTGGGAACGTCCCTTGGTTATCACCTTGGTTGTCAACAAAACCATCTGGTGTTGTTGGTTTAGCTGGTGCTGTTGTATCTTTGCTATTTTTATGATCATTATGAGCCCACCACAGTATCCCTGCTGCTGTTGTAGGAATGAAAGACCATGCCAAAGGCCCAGCAACAGAGTCGTGATAAAGAAGTGGTTCTATATTTTCAATATATCCATATGTAATATTATCTAATAGAGCACCATTTGCATCACTAAATTGCACCCATAAAAGCTTATGTTGATCATCTTCAAAAACCAAACTATTTTCGGTTTGGTAATTTGTATTATTAAAGAAATTCTCAATAACAATATGTTCACCATTTTTAAGAGTAATAATAGCACTATTACCACTCTGTTCTATTTTTAAAACATCCTCTTTATTTATTTTTAATACAACCACAGACGCCTCAGATAAAGAAACTTTACTTCCATTTATCTCCATCAGTGTATTATGCGTTTCTTTTGAAATTACTTTTATATTAGACATGTAATAACCCTCCAGGGTTTTAATCACAAAGTAAATTAAAAACAAGACTTTATTAGCCCATTACTATTTGCTAATATTAAATCTAAATTTAGCCATTTCAACATGACCAATAATTAAAAACATGAATTGCATCACATTTTTTATACATGATTTTATTTTAAAAAAAAATTAAATACAAAACAATAAGTTAAAACAACATTTTAAAATTATTTATTATTTTTATGCATTTAATTATGATTTAAACATAAGTAATTTAACAACATGGATTTTAAATAAGGTATTAAAATATTAAAACGATATAATTTTAATACCTTATTTTTTATTTACCTCTCCCTTAAAGCCTCTTTAGCTTTATTAAACGGTTTAAGCAAATAGTCTAATATCGATTTTTCACCTGTTTGAATATCAACAGTAGCAACCATACCAGGTGTAATATTAAATACAACTCCATTCTTATTATATAGTTTATCGGCGTCAGTTCTAATATAAACACGATAATAAAACTGATCTTGTTTTACCTCATCACGAATAGTATCTGGAGAAATTACTGTTACTTTTCCTTTTAGCCCACCATAAATAGAATAGTCATAGGCTGTAATTTTAACGAGAGCATCTTGTCCAGGATGAATGAATGCAATATCTCTTGGAGAAATGCGAGCTTCTATTAATAACCGTTCATCCAAAGGAACTATGGTCATTAGCTTACCATTTTGAGGGATAACTCCTCCTTGAGTTGTCACAGCAATCTCCTTTACAATTCCACGCATAGGCGCTTTAAATGTTGTCCTATTTAAAGTATCTGTACGTCCTCTTACAACTTGAAGTTGTTGCTCAGTATCAGCATTTGCTTTTGAAAGTTCCTCACGTGACTTAACGTAATATTGATTACGAGCATCATTAATTTTATTTTGTAAATCATTAGCTTCACGCTTTAAACGCAAAACCTCTACTTCACTGGCGGCACCTTTAATTACTAAAGGCTCTGTCATCGCTAACTCTTGTTTTACTAGTTGCAATGCCTGTTTCAAGCCCGAAATTGAGCTTTCAAGATTTACTCTCCTAGAATTATATAGCGCAGTTTCAGCCTTTATTAACTCGGAATCCTTTTTTACTTCTTCAGGAAAAACTAGTGGTGTATCATTAACTTCTGATCTCAATCTCGCAGCTGTAGCTTGAGAAGCAATAAGCAATGATTGAGACTCTCCAACATTTGAAGCAAAACGTGTAGGATCAAGCTGAGCCAATACTTGTCCCTTTTGGACAATATCACCCTCCTGAACATCTAATTTTGTTAAAATACCACCTTCAAGTGACTGAATTATTTGTTCTTTTGAAGAAGGAATTACTTTTCCAGTGCCTGTCGAAACTTCTTCAAGATTAAACAACCATGCCCAAATGAATAAAACCAACAAACCTATCCCAATAATCCAAATCACTAAACTAGCGCTTGGCAATGGTGGTTCTTTATAAGAAACTTTGTTAGAACGCTCAGGTAATTGAACTTGATTATTCATGAACGTGCTCCTTTCTGAACCTGTGCAGGAGCTGATGTAGAAGATTGATTTAGAATTTGATCTCGTGGTCCATCCATTACAATCTTACCGTCACTGACCACAATTATCCTATCCACCAATTCCAATACTGCACGACGATGCGTTGCTACAACCAACGTTTTTTGCCCTAACCATAATCTTAAATGATCGATTAATATTTTTTCTGCAACATCATCAATTGATGCAGTAGGTTCATCTAATAGCAATATATTAGGATCACGTATTAGAAGCCTAGCCAATAATAAAGCTTGCCTCTGACCACCAGAAAAACCTATCCCGCCTTCCAAAATCAAATGATCCAAGCCTTCTTTTTTCTCTTCAACAAAATTTAATGCCCCAGTTACCTTTAATACACTAAAGATGTCTTCATCACTTGCCAATGGTGCCCCCAACTTCAGGTTTTCCCGAATCGTGCCATAAAATAAATGTGCATTCTGATTTAGCAATCCCATATCACGTCTAACATCTGCGGGATCGATAAGCCCCAAATCCAAACCATCTAAATTAATTTTACCTTGTATTGGAAACTGCATTCCTGAAAGTAGCTGCAATAGCGTTGATTTACCTGCCCCATTGCGCCCCAATATGGCAATTTTTTCACCTGCTTTTATATTTAAATTAGAAATAGTTAAAGCAGTTTTAGGGTCATCTGGACTATATTGAAAAACAACATTTGTTAGAGAATATTCGCCATAGATAATAGGTTTTTGAATTAAATGTTTTTCATCAGGTTGATCAACTGGCTTTTTCATTAATTCATCTAAACTTCTCTTTGCAACCTTCGCTTGCTGTAAACGACCTAAAACACCAGTGATTTGTGAAATTGGTGCAAGCATCCGTGAAGAAAGGATTGAACATGCAACTAAAGCACCTGTCGTCATATCACCTTTTATTACAGCAAAACAGCCAACTAAGACCACAATTGCATAAGTAAGTCCTTGAATTTTCTGTGTCCAAGCCGTGAGCACCCCAACAATTTTACGCTGTCGCATACTGATATCAGATGAAACCTCATTCATATGATTCCACTGATTTTGGAATCGAGATTCAGCACGTAATAGCTTAATATCCTCAATTCCTTGTACTGTCTCAATTAAAATAGCATTTCGAATAGACGATTCACGCATACCTTCTTGTGCCAACTTTGCTAATGTCTTTTGCATTAATATCCCAGGTACAATTATTAGTGGAACGACCAAGACCATCACCCAAAATAGATCTCCACCAATCAACCAAAAAATGACAAGGAACAAAAAGAAAAAAGGTAAATCCGCAATCGCACTAATAGTCGTAGACGTAACCAGTTCACGAACACCTTCTAACTCTCGTATTTGAGAAATAAAAGTCCCTGTTGACTTCGAACGTTCATTATTTTTTATACGTAGCGCATGTCCAAAAACTCGATCTGATATTTTTAAATCAGCCCTTTTTCCAATAACATCCGAAAGATAAACTCGAGAAACACGCAGGACAAACTCAAAAATTGCAGCCAATAAAACACCACCAGCAAGTACCCACAAGGTTGGGTAAGATTGTGAAGGGACTACACGGTCATAAACTTGCATTGAAAAGATAATCGTGGCTAATGCCAAGATGTTTGCGATTAATGAACCAAACATAACATCGATGTAACGCTTCCAATCTTTTAAAACAATCGACCAAAACCAACTTGGCTTATATGGCTTAATATATTCATCTACACGGGCGTCTGGTATTGATGTTTGGGGCCTAACTATATAAATATGATGAATAAGTGGGTGAAGTTGCGCCATACTAAAACTTTGGGATAAACCTTGCTCCTCACTAAATTGAATATTTACATTACCTGCAGTATCCATTTTATCTATAACACCAATCAGACCATCTTTGAATTCAACAATTACTGGTAAGCGCCAGGGATGTAGAAAATCTTGAGAAAAAGTAATTTTGCGAAAGCTCATTCCCATCTGACGACAAATTAGAAATAAAATATCATCTATATGTTGATTTTTATTCCAATCAAGTTGAAGTCGGATACGCTCTTCTGATGGTTCAATACGATAATGTTTTGCAATAATAAGTACTGATTGCAACCATGGTTGATAATTCGTTATTTGACTCATGGCTGTACCTCAAACCCTTGTATTGAAATATTATTAATTTTGTATACCTGACGTGTACGACCAGTAACTTGCACATATTGCAGTAAGCTGGCATAAATATCATAGCGAGCTGTTTCCATTTCATTGTTAGCCGAGTGAATAGCCATTTCTGCATTTAATAAATCCAATACAGAGCGTGTGCCTAATTTATATTGCTCTTGATAAAGTTCTCTTGTTTTAATACTCGTTAACTGTCTTTCACCTAAAACCCGCATTTGACTCTGTTTACTTTCAATGTTTTCACGTGTTGTACGTAATTGATCTAAAATATCTAAATAGACTGCCTGTACCCTTGAGCGTGCAGCTTGCTCAGCATAACTCGCTGATTTGACCTGGGCTGAAATTGCCCCTCCTTGATAAAAATTACTTGTTGCCTCAACCATTACGGAACTATATAGCCCATTATCTTTATTATTATTTGGATTCACGCCATTCAATGCTTGATTTAGAGAACCTTTTACAGAAAAAGTTGGATACCGACTAAGATCCGTCTGTTTTTTTTGATATTTAGCAACTTCAACCTCCGCTTGAGCTTCAATTATTTTAGGAACCGTATTAAACTCAGGGTCAGCATATAAATCAGACAGCTTCACGAGATCATCAGGAATGCTCCAGCTTTTATTTGTAATATCAAAGCCAATTAAAGTCGTCAAACGTTGTTGGTACTGTCTTAATAGAGACTTTTGAGCAATCAAATTAGATTCGGCTGATTGCAAATAGGATTCGGCTTGAATAGGATCGGCTTGACTGCTAATTCCGGCTTTTGCACGCAAATTCGCTATATCTAAAATTCTTTTAATCCCAATAATTTGCTGTTCACCAATCTGAGTAATTCTTCTATAGCGCTCAATATTAATGATCGATGATGCGGTTTGATAAGCAATATCATCAATACTCACCAGTACGTTTGCTTGTTGAACACTGAGTTTAGCGCGTTGTGTATCTACACTTGATTTCACTTTTCCAAAATCATAAAACATTTGTGTAGCACTTAAATTTAATAACTGACGTCCTCTCTCACTAGAACTTAAATCTCCGGTCACAACACCTCCTGATAATTGAGGATAATATTGTGATTTAGCCACATCTATATTGGCATTTTGAGAAGAAAGCACAGATATAGCTTGGCTAATTTCAGGATCTCGTTGAATTGTCATTTTCACAGCATCCAGTAGACCAATTGGGTTTTGTGAACGCATAGAAATATCTGCGTTATGAGTTAGATTTGTGGGTTCGTTTGGAACAATTGTTGATAACTCATAAGCTGAATTTTGACCGAATTTAAAATCACTTAACTGCTTAAATTGCACAGTTTTATAAGTTTCATCAGGTTTAGGCGCGAAGATTTTATTTAAATTTGTGACTTCTGAACTAGCTTCTGAAGAATGGACAACTATCATAAAAAATAAAAAACACTTACTAATTTTAAATCTAGAATATATTCGAATTTGCTTATGACGATTAAAAAGATACATCTACAAATAAGCTCAAAAAAATTATTGGACATAATAGTCTCAGCCTAATTTTAAGTAATTTATTTTTTAAAATCACTCAAAAAACAAAAATAAATATTTGAAATCAAAAGAAATAAAATCATTTAATTTTCATCAATGTTTAAAACACCAACAATAAAGTACATAACATTAGTCATAATTTTTAATTTTACTTTGAGAGTTATGACAATTTCTTTGATCAATGAAATTTTAAAAATAAGCAACTTAAAATCTTTAGAACCCGCCATAGATAAAATAATATAAATAAATTTTCTTCCATTATTCATTAAACAGCTAAATATCAATATTTTAAAACACAATAAAAAACATATTTAAAAATCATCCAGCACTACTTATTGATTTTAAATATTTTTTAAAAAAAAAATTAAAAAAAACCACATACCCTTTAAATATTTTAAATTATTCATATAATAAAAATCATCTTAATTATTATTTATCAAACACTTCATTAATAATAATTATGAAACAAATAGTTCAATGAGTTTTAAATATGAAAAGACCATACAATAAATTTTTGCCTTTAGCAGGAGATCCTAACTTAGAAAATTCGCCATTTCATTGGATTTCTCAAGTTCATACTCAATACATTCAAAATATTGATTATGCATTGAAAATATATGGTTTAGATAATTCACGTCGCCAAATTTTGCTGGCGTTAAAATCAAAAAATAATGCAAGCGTATCAGATTTATCTAAAATAATGATTTGTAAAATATCAACTACGACTAAAATTGTTCATCGCTTAAAAAATGAAGGATTAGTTGAAACATCAACCTGTAAGATAGATGGCCGATTTACACGCGTCACATTAACTAAAAAAGGTGATTATGCTATTCAAAATATTAATACACTAAACCATATTATTATAACACAATCTTTTGATGGACTAACGCCACTACAAATCGAAAATTTCTTAGAGACCCTTAAGTATATTTTTAAAAGGCTTTCAAATTAATCACTCAACAAAACTCCAGACTATATTCATTAAAAATTTATTATAATTTTAAAAAACAACTATTAAAAACCTAAATTATAATAAAAATTTGTAAAATCATTAAACTCTAAATGAGGTTCAAATGGAAAGCACTTTAAACCTAATATATTTCCTTATAGACAATAAAATTAGAAGCAATTTTAATGGAATTTACAGTTTTTATGGAAAAACTAAATATTACCATAAAAATATAAATTTCATTACTTACAGTCAAGTAACCATAATAATAAATCAAAACACCCCTAGTAAAATAATTATTTTAAAAAGCAATGTTTTTATTTCAGAAAATTGTCAAAAATACAAATACAATACTGAAAAAAACTGCTTAAAAATTATAAGCAACCCATTAAAAATGAAAGGTTTTTATAAAATAGAAATATTTAAAATTTAATAAAACATAAAAACATTAAGATTAAAAACACATTTAAAGAGACTCATAAAACGAATATTACCTCATTTACGTCAGAAAAATTTCCTGAAGAAAATAGATAATTTAAGCTTTGACGAATTGCAGTCAATGACTGGGTGCGAATTTGATTGATGCAACAGTTTAAATAGTCCTTAGTCCCTCATGAAAAGAGAACAACTTACATGACAAAATTTTTGAATGGAAGCTATTAGGCAACATAGCTTGTATAAAAATAATTTTGGAAAACCGTACTCGCTTCCTTATAAAATCGATTTAACTCATAGCTTGGTCTACTACAAACAACCAAGCAAACACTCAAGTTAATTAAACAATTTCTCATGGATTCATCATTTTCATGCAGCATGAGGAAATTAAAAAAAGAATTGATATTTCAGCTCTAAAAAAATACCAGTCATAAAGACTGGTATTCATCATCGATTAAGGCTTTTCACCATTTGCTAAACGCTGTTCAATCGCATCCAATACCGCAGGTAAGTCAGCAATACTATCAATTACATAATGTGCACCTGAAGCATTCATTTTTGCGTATGCTTTTTCTTTTAAACCTAGTTGTTCAGACGCTGATAGTGCAGACCACTCTTCGAAGCTTAGCCCCACTTCATTACCACTGACGGCCAAACCCACAGTCCAACAACCACCGTTTAAACCTTCTTCGATGCCGACCACTGTGTCATCCACTTTCACCACATTTTTAACATCTAACACATCAAGTTCAATTAAGTTTTTCCACAACATTTCAGGATATGGACGACCATGTTTCACATCACTGGCTGTAATAGTACAGTCAGGCACATAACCTTGATCAGCTACATCTTGCACCAATTGACCAATCATCATCGAAGCATAACCAGTATTACTGCCAATTTTTGCACCACGGGCACGAATGTCAGCAAATGCCTCTAATGCCCCCGGAATTAATTTTGAGCAATTTGGGATACTCTTCAATTGGTATGGAATAAAGTCCTGATATAAACGGTCAATATCCACCACAGTCACTTCTGCACCATGTGCCTGTTTCCACGCACCTGCAACACGTGGCATTTTCAAAACTGCCGCAATGTGATCGCGTTTTTCCAAACCCATTGGCGCACGTGCTTCTTCAATTGAAATTTCAACTTTATTATCTGAAAATAAGGCCATAAATGCCAAAATTGGTGCGCGTGAACCAAAATCTACTGTTGTACCTGCCCAATCAAAAACCACGGCTTGTAATGCTGAATTTGAAGTGTTCATAAGGTTATCCTATTCATTTCTCAAAGTTAAAATAGCTGTCTTGCGTAAGTTAAGTTTTGCGTAATATTTAATTTCTAATGGAAGTTCGCTCTCCTTTTAAAAGGAGAACTAGAGAGAGGATTTATAATCTCCCCATCCTACCCTCCGCCCTGAGCCATAAATGGCACAAGAAAAGGAGCTGTGAATTCCAATCAAATTCGATAGTGCTCAATCGCTGTTAAAAGCCGTTCAATATCATCTAAATAAACCTCTCCAATATTGCCGATACGGAAGCAATTTAAGTCGGTGACTTTGCCCGGATAGATTACAAACCCTGCTTGTTTCAGATTTTCATACAAGGCTTGAAAGCTAAAATCGACTTCATTTGGATATAAAAATGTAGTGATAATTGGAGATTGTGGTGCATCTTGATCTAAGACCATTTCAAAACCAAGCGCTTGCATACCTGCGGCTAAACGTTGTTGATTATTGAAATAACGCTGATAACGTGCGGTTACTCCGCCTTCTTGTTCTAATTCTAAAAGTGCTTGATAAAAAGCACGCACCACATGAGTGGGCGAAGTAAAACGCCATTTACCATTATGCTGTTCCATGGTGTTCCATTGGTCATATAGGTCTAAACTGACTGAACGAGCCAAACCTTTACACGCTTGTAATTGCTCACGTTTTGCCAAAATAAAACCAAAGCCAGGTACGCCTTGGATGCATTTATTGGCACTTGAAATCAAGAAATCAATTTCGAGCTCTGCAATGTCCATTGGCACGCCACCAAAAGAACTCATTGCATCGACAATCCACACTTTGTTTTTGGCTTTGACAATGCGCCCAATCGCTTGAATTGGGTTTAATAAACCAGTGGTGGTTTCGCAATGCACACATGACACATGAGTGATGCTGTCATCTTCAAGTGCTTTTTCGATATCAGCCAGTTGAGGGATTTGCATTTCAGGGTAGCGTAATTCCACCACGTCAATTTTTAAACATCGAGCCATTTGCACCATGCGTGCACCATATGCCCCGTTATTGATAATTAAAATTTTACCATCCTTTGGAATCGCCGAACCTAACACTGCTTCTACAGAGAAACTCCCACTGCCCTGCATCAACACAGCACTATATTGTTCAGGTTTTGCAGTTGCCAACGCCACCAAACGACTGCGGATCTCCTGAACCAATGCGTTATATTCTTTGTCCCAAGTACACCAATCACGTTGCATCACACGACGCACACTTTTCGAGGTAGACAATGGTCCCGGTGTCAACAGTAAGTATTTATTTTCAACATCGTTTTCAATTGTGTTTGCAAGTTCAATTTGTGCGTTCATTTCGCCTAACCTTTGATCAATTTCATACAGCATAAACAAATCTGGTTTAAACCAGATTACAAAATATAATTTTCTAACATTTCTTTCATAAATCCTGCGCCTGTGGTCATGCCTTTGCCTGCAATCGCACTGACAAGGAAAATATTGGTTTCAGCTTCCATCACACATGCCAATTCCGTAGGATGAGTCAGATAGTAACCATTCCAACGAGATTCAATTTCAGGTAGTTCTAAGCCAATATTTTCTTTGCAATATTGCAAAATGAATTGGTTAATTTCTTCACGTTGATTAAATTGTGGTATGTCTTCAATCGGATAATATTCATGGCTATCGCCCAAAATAATTTGTCCGAATTCATTTTGTTTAATCAGGACATGAATACCGTACTTTTCAACTAAATCGATTTGTGATTCATTGCGTAAATCTTGATGACTAGGGCAAATCTCAAAAGCGGGATAACGAGAGATCGACAATCCTGAATAAATCGAAGCTTTGAGATTGACTTTTAGCGGTTTGGTTAATGCCATTTGTAAAGTACAACGCAATAAACCTTTTTGTTGTAAGAGCTCGGGATACAACAATTGTGTCTCTTCACCATGACAAATCATGACTTTATTTGCGGTAAATGTTTGACCTGATGCCAAGCGAATGTGCGCCATGCCTTGGTTAAATTGCGTCAGTACCACAGAGGCATTGCAATGAATTTGTACACCAAGTTTTTCGGCATATTGCAACAAACGCAGTCCCACCAAATGTGGCTCAACTGAATAATCTTCATGAAAAACCATACCGCCACGTAGCGCAGTTTCTGGGTTTAAATAAGTATATTGATCAAACAGTTGTTGCTTAGACAATAGACTTACAGGAATCTGATAATCAGCTGCAGCTTGAGCAAACTCGTTTAATACTTGCCATTCAAGTTCGGTATTCGCGAGATACAAACCGTTTCGCTGTTGAAATGAAATATCGGTTTGTGCCTGAATCCGTTGATAAAATTCACGGGTTGCCAAAGCATATTCACGCCATTTCGCATCAGGACGGCTTAGCGTCGAAGTCCCAACCATGCCAAAGTTACGGCGAGTCGCACCTATAGGTTGTGCATATTTTTCAAAGACTTGTACCTTTAAACCTTGCTCTGCCGCTTGGATCGCAGCCGATAATCCTAAAATGCCTGCACCGACAATAATTAAGTCAAATTGTGCTGTATTCATTGTCTTTTCCACCTTATTTACCTTTTTTAGCACGCAAAATCCCAAGCGCCTAAAAGAAAGCGTTCAATTCAAATGGTTTAGTTAATTAAAAAGATTGACTGAAAGATCAATTTGTTATGAATGTGTTTGCTCACGCCAACGTTGTGTCGATGCCATCATTTTCCGAGTGAATAACCAATGCACCAACTTGACTGCACATGAGGTGAGTAAAATCAAAATACTCATCGCCACAGCTGCCACGGTATCACCTGCATCATCCATATTCAGCACCGCAACCGATGCCAAATTGGTATCAGGTGAATAAAGGAAAATCGCAGCTGAAACAGTAGTCATGGCATTGACAAATAAATACACCAACACATCACACAGCGCGGGAAAGGTTAAAGGCAAATATACTTTGCGGAACATTGTCCAATGTGAAGATCCTAAACTTTGTGCAGCATGATCAAGTTGATTCGGGATCTGTTGAATCGCATGCGTTAAGGTCAAATGTGGCACAGTGTAATAATGAATAATGGTTGAAATCACCAACAGCGTCATCGTACCGTAAACGAAAGACACAGGATTTTGCGGTGCATTAAAGAACAAGATATAAGCAATACCCAACACCAAGCCCGGCACAGCCAAAGGCAATAACACCAAGACTTTTACATAATTTTTAAGTAAAGGATGTGCTTTAAAACGGGTACTAAATAAGGCAATGATGAAAATTATCATCGTACCGAAAACTGTACTGAACAATGCCAATTTGATTGAGTTAAAATAACTTGCCCAACCACCACCATCCACATATTCAAAACGATAATGATTTAAGGTCATAGACAAATCATAGGGCCAATAGCGAATGAATGATGCGAGAATCGCAGTCACAATAATCAGTAAAATGCCGCCTGAAATCACCCCACAAAATACAGTTAATGCTTTTTCAATTCGAGGATTGGCACGCAAACGATAAGGCTTAATTTGGAAATTTTGATAGCGTTCCTGATGACGACTTTGGTATCGATCAAAAATGAATGCCAACACCGCAGGACAGAGCAGCAAAATCGAAATGACGGCACCCATGTTCATATTTTGTTGACCAATGATCTGCTTATATACATCCAACGCCATCATATTGAATGAGCCGCCAATCACTTTGGGAATCCCGAAATCGGTAATGACATAAGTAAATGCCACCAGGCAGGCACTGACTAAACCATAACGAATCGCAGGAAAAGTCACAGCCCAATGGGTTTGTAGTGTATTTTTTCCTAAAGCATGAGAAGCCTCAATCAAATGTTGATCAATATGGCGAAATGCCCCCATCATCAACATGACCATGGCAGGAAATAGCCAAAAGCAATAACTGATCAAAATGCCTAGTGGACCATAAATTTCCACCTCGCCCATCATGCCCTTAAAAACACCTTGCTGACCAAACAAATACACCAAAGCCAATGAAGGTAAAAGTGAAGGTGCAAGAATCGGTAAAAATGCCACGGTTTTAAAGAAAGCTTTGCCTCGAATATTGCAGTTAATCAATGCAAAAGCATAAACACTTGCCAAGCTCACCGTAATCAACATGGCTGTAATGGCGATCCACATCGAATTAAAAATCGATGAGATTAAGGCCGGATTGGAAAAATAAGCTGTAAAGTTATCCAACCCGACAAATTGATGCTGTTCATTTAAAAATGCGCTTTGCATCAATACGATTAAGGGTGCAATCAAACTCAAGGTGAATAGAATTGCTGCGACAAACAACACTGCACTTGAACGCAATGAATAACGAAAACGATGAGCTGTTTGACTACTTAATAAAGCATCTGCGGCAGACTGATTTAATATCTCGCATGCCCTCGTGAATCATACACATGTAAGTCACGAATCGGCACTTGCAGATACATTCCATCTTGCACAACCGCCATATGTTGGTGATCCACATCAACTTGCAACATATTGTCATCGGCATGATTTTGGTTTTGCACCACGCAGAATAAACGACGTTTTGCGCCTAAAAACTCAGTGTTGACAATATGTACAGCTAAATTTAAATATTCAGTAGAAGGTTCATTTCCAGCAACTAAATTGACATTTTCAGGTCGAAAAGCAATTTCATAGTGTTCATCTTGGGCAAAGTTTAAATGTGGAAATTCAATAAAAGATTGCTCATTCATTTTTAAACGATGCGTATCGACCGCTACTGTCTGTATAAAATTCATCGAACCAATAAACTGTGCTACAAAACGAGTTTGCGGTTTGTAATAAATATTATGTGGCGTATCGAGTTGTTCAATCACACCTTTATTCATCACTGCCACACGGTCAGAAATACTTAACGCCTCTTCCTGATCATGCGTAACCATGATCGCAGGCAAATTTAATTGGCATTGAATGGTACGAATTTTTTGGCGGAGGTTTAAACGTACCAACGCATCCAAAGCTGACAACGGTTCATCCAACAACAAAACATCAGGATTGGGCGCAATCGCACGGGCTAAAGCCACACGCTGTTGCTGACCGCCTGACAATTGATTGGGATATTTTTCTGCAATATTGGGCAATTCAATTAAGTTTAATAATTCATTGATACGAAATTGAATCTCTTGCGCTGACCAGTGTTTTTTATGCAAACCAAATGCAATATTTTCCGCCACAGTTAAGTTTGGAAAGAGTGCATAGTTTTGGAAAACAATGCCGCATTTACGTTTTGCAGTATTAAAATGGGTAATATCAATTTGTTGTTTAATCACTTTGCCATAATCAGGCTGTTCAAGCCCAGCAATGATGCGTAGCAAAGTTGTTTTACCACAACCTGATGGACCTAAAAAGCTAACAAATTCACCTGCTTTCAGGTCAAGGTTAATGTGTTCCAAGACACGGCTTGAACCAAAAGATTTTTGAATATCCATCACTTCAAGCACTGTTTTTGATTCTGCCATTTTAAACGTTCTTAAAGTTGAGAGCAGATGCCCTGCCGAATTTGGCATGGCTTGCCCTGTCCTACTATTTTGTAAATGCGATGGAATTTGCATACTGCACCTAATTTTTAATCGTTAATTTTGAATAACTGATTCTGAATAGCTTGTTGTGTACATGATTCAATTACTTTTCAAATTTTGCTGACCATTGTTTTAGAATTGATTCGCGCTGTTCTGCTGCCCAATAAAAATCATTCTTCACCAATTGCTGCGCAAGATTTTTTGGGAAGTCTTGGTTTTTGCTATGAACATTTTGATGTGCCACCATTGAAAAGTTTTGTGCATAAGCTTCATTGGCAGCTTGGCTAACACTCCAATCAATAAACTTCTCTGCACTGCTGAGTTTTTTCGTACCTTTGACAATGGCTGAGGCTTCCATTTCCCAACCTAGCCCCTCTTTCGGATAGACAATTTCTAAAGGTGCACCACGTGATTTCAGCTTAAAGCCCGGATAACCAAACGAAATTCCGATGACCGTTTCACCTTGAGCCGCCATCTTGCAAGGCTTCGAGCCTGAATGTACATATTGAGAAATGTTTTTATCGAGTGCCTGCATATATTGCCAAGCTTGCTTTTCACCAAAAATTTGCATCCATGCAGTCACATCCAAATAGCCTGTGCCACTCGATGCCGGATTTGGCATCACGATTAACCCTTTATAAATTGGTTTAGTCAGGTCTTGCCAGGTTTGCGGAATCGGTAATTTTTTCTTTTCCAATTCAACAGTATTGACACAAACAGCCGACTCCCAAGCAGTCATGCCTGTCCATGTTGGAATGTCTTTTTGGCTATAAAAATCGATTTTAAGTTGTTCGACATGTTTCGGGCGATACGGTTGCAATAAGTCTTTTTTTTCCATGACCAATAAACTGGTCAAAGCAAGTCCCATCACTACATCGGCTTGTGGATTCTTTTGTTCTGCTAATAATTTTGCGGTGATCACACCTGTCGAATCACGCACCCATTTTACTTTTAATTCAGGATGTGCTTTGCGTAATTCCCATTGATAACGCTTTAATTGATCCGCTTCAGCCGCGGTATAGACTGTGATTTGCTCAACATCATTCGAGGTTGAAGACGTGGTGCATGCTGTACTGACACAAGCAAAGAGAATACTTGTGCCCATGGCGAGGAGCTTTTTTTGCTGCTGTTTCAGATACGGGCTCATTATGACATTCCTAACGAATGCTGCTTCTTGATAGCCTGTATTTCAACAAAAGTTTATGACAATTTAATTAATCTGGTTTAAACCAGATTAATTATTTTAATTCTTTATCATGTCGCTTCAAAATGTAAATCAAGTACATCATGTAACCAATATTCTTGGTCAACATCGGTAATCACTCCATTTTGATCACAGTTGGTACGGCAAATATATAACCCCATACTACCAACATTGACATGCAAAGCTTTGGCTTGTTGTTCTGACAATACCGTTGGATAAAGATTAATATGTGCTCGGGTCAATTGCCGTTGATAATGCTCTGCCATCAATGTCGTAATAGAACCTTCTAATTGTTGTTCTAAGAATTGAGGAAATAAACTTGCATTGATACGTAAATGTTCAACTACCGCAGGACGACCATTGATACTACGACGTCGCCACATCGAATAAATATCATCACCCACCGAAATTTTTAAATGTGCTGCATCCCAGGAAGTCGCTTGCACCAATTCCGCAGAAATCAATTCCGTACTTGGTACACCACTTTGCTCAGTCACATATTGGTTAAAACTTTTGGTCGATTGCGGACGGTAAATAATTCGTGGCGCACGAACAAACCAACCACGGCGATCTAAACGATAAATAAGACCATCCATTTCCAAAGCCAATAATGCTTCTCGAACAGCGACACGTGTGGTAGCAAATTGTTCCATCAACACACGCTCTGAAGCCAGTTTGGTATTGGCACTCCATTGCCCTGACTCAATCTCATGGGCAATAGCATCTCGAATGGCAATATATTTGGGAATACGTGGAGAAGTCGTTTCTTGAACAGGCATACACATTTATTTTGTGAAAATTTCTTCTAATATACTCAAATATCGTGTCTAAGCGATGACATTTTTAAAATAAGCATAGTTCATACACAAATTTTATGTTTTAAAAAAGCTCATCTTTTGATGAGCTTTTGGAGATCACAATGAAATGTGTTGAGTCTAAAAGACTCATAATTTTTCTCAAAGAATTACTTATTTGTTTTGTTTGGCATCTCCATATTTGAATGATCCATATCCTTCATCGAAGAAGGCATATTGGTCATTTTTGAATGATCCATTTGTGACATTTCTGAGGCGTTTCCATGCTGATGTTGCGTTGAGTTATTTGTTTGAGTTTTAGGATCATTGTTTGTTTTACAATTTTTTTCACATTTCTTTTGTTTCTTGTCTATTGGCTGTTCATCGACTGTTCTAGTCAACACTTTGTCTTCATCCTCATGTGCCCATGTTTGAACTGTGGTCATTAAAGCACCCATACAGATTAAAGCTGTTACACTTCGATTAAGTACATTTTTCATGAGTTTCTCTCAGATTAAGTTTGTTGACTTTTACAATAAAATAATTTGCCAAACTTTAAAGTGACATGAAAATGATATTTTAGTCAGCCAAAACTATATGAGCTTTTATAAAACAATCTGCAGCATATGATCACAGTATAAGGACTTTCGTGTTCTACTCATTCAATCAACTCAAAATGGGGGTATTACCGAACGATTTGTTTTTTTCTATATGAAAGAAAGCCAATGTTCATTTTAATGCCACATCAATTAGCCAAATTATTGCATTAAAAGACGGAACTAAAAATTTTAGGTGCTATCCTTTCTACCGAGATTGCACTGACATTTAAAAACACAAAAGAACTTATTATCATTTTAAAATATAGGATTTATATAGAATAACTCATAGCTTTCCTTATTATTAAGCCATGATTTTAAAGGAGTTTAATGAATGACATTGACAAATAATCAGATTCTTAATTTATCCATTTTCTTTATTCTTATCATTTATTTAACTATTGAGAATGCACATGCTGAAGGGAATTGTCCTTCAGGTTATTATCCTATAGGTGGACAAGGTGTTCAAGGTTGCGCACCTATTCCAGGTGGAGGAAGTGGTGGATATACAAATCAAAATCCAACTTTGTATCCTATGATTGAAACATTATGGGGTGCGATTGCAGAGGATAAAAGTAAAGGCTTAAAAGGGCGTCCAATTGGTTTTACAAGAAATTTTAAATCTAAAGATGAGGCACAAGCAAAAGCATTAAAAGCGTGTCAACAGGATGGCGGACAAAAATGTGAAGTATCTAAAACCTATTCTAATCGCTGTGTTGCTATAGCTGATCCAATTAATGATGGTCAAAAATCAAAAATTTTACTTGATTTTTCAGAGGATGGGGCTAAAAAAGGTGCATTAGTGTTTTGTTTAAGTGAAAATTTACAGCCTTGTCGTATTGTATATTCTGGCTGTAGTCTCGGATACTAGCACTAACAAAAACATAATTTACTGATTCATACCCCAAATGATGATTTTGCCTTTATTAATCTACATAAAGGTAAAACAATCGTATGCCAGAAACACTACTTGGACTTTAAACCACGACAATTTTTTGTTGCAGGATCTATTTTCAGTAATTTGGCTTATCAACTCGAATTATAGCTATTGCGTTCTATATATAATTAAAAAATAAATGATAATTGATCTATTCCATTTCTTAATTTCAACGTATTCGTCATGTTTGCCCGATGTATCATTAAAATGGTTAAAAATATGAGCGATACCCAATTTCCATAAAAGAAATTAATAAGTAATACATTTTGAAATACAAGTTCCAAAAAGGAACTTTATTAGATATTATAAACTTTGAAAAATATCGGATAACCAAAATGAAAAAAATTGCTCACCAAATTCTACGAAAGCCATTTTTTGGAAGATTCGAAGTACCTTGGATTTGGCCTCAAGCTATTTCTAAAGAAGACTGGGAGGCTGTCACTATTCCCTTAACTGACCAGCAAGCACTCGCAGGCTACTGGAAAAGTGCACCAGCAGCAAAAGCAACTTTAGTACTTGCTCATCCAATGGGAAAAGCGGCTAAAGCATTTTGGCTCCGTTACGGACATGCAGATCTATTTTTAAAAAATGGCTATAACGTACTTATTTATGATGCTAATGGTTTTGGAGAAAGTGAAGGATTCTCATTTGACTATCCCAATGATGTATATCATGCAGGGATATATGCTCAAAAGCGAACACCCGAATTAAATGTAGGTTTAATTGGTGCGTCATTTGGTGCAGCTTGGGGACTATGCTCATTAGCAAAAGATGGACACCCATATAAAATTGCAGTATTTGAAGGCACATTTCCGACATTACCAGAATTCTGGAAACATTATCCAGTCGCTCATGCAATGCTCAAGGTATCAAATACACTACTACCAAAACTTAATCAGGAACTCAATCCGTTAGCAAAATCTACACAAGTAAAATATCAACCACCCATCTTATTAATGTATGGAGAAAAAGATATTTATACTCCACCCGAGTTTGGCCACCGGCTTAAAGTAGGGCTCGACCATGTAACAAAAGTAGAAATTAAAATCTTCGCGGATGCAGAACATACTTATATTTATCGAGATTTCCCTGAACAATATTCAGCATGCGTAATACCCTTTTTA
Organism: Acinetobacter sp. I-MWF; assembly: GCF_025433935.1. Taxonomy (NCBI): domain Bacteria; kingdom Pseudomonadati; phylum Pseudomonadota; class Gammaproteobacteria; order Moraxellales; family Moraxellaceae; genus Acinetobacter; species Acinetobacter sp. I-MWF. Next base: position 3,024,966 of record NZ_JAMBAR010000001.1, read on the forward strand.
AAGCAGCATTTTGCTTAGAAACGGTTTTGCAGTACAAACCTATCTCTAAGGCTTATTCAGCAATATGATTCTTAGGTGAATAAGCCTGCAGCTAAAATCTATAGAAAAATATTTTGTCCATTTTGGAGCGGCTCCGGATGCCGCTATTCGCTGAGATCGCGATCAATACAATAGCAGCCAAATGTTGCGTAGCGTCGCCAATGGACTTGAATGTCATCAGCTACAATTTCGAATAGTGCTAAAATTGTGCCAAAGAAAAAGGGAATCAAACTATTCATTTGATTCCCTTTAAGATATTTGGCGGAAGCGGTGACAGTCAAATTAAAACAATAAACAATTGATATAAAAATAAAATATTTTTAGATTTTATTTCTTACCCATAAATTACCTGATGAAGTTGAATCCGCTTATTTACGCGGCTTATATTGAAAAACGTAAAAGTTTAATATCTTATTGGGCTAACTTTTGTGAAGAATAAAAATGGTTGACAAAATTTATGCTTTTGTCTTAAATTGAGAAGCATTGCTAACGTCCATACTTAAATTATTAATTTAAAATGGAAATTACAAAAAATTCAGAACAGTCCCATACTTTGTGTTTAATAATTTGATTGTTAGTATGTATCATAGAAAGTTACCTTTGTTTTGTTATGACTCGACACATTTATCAAAACGGGTAATTTTCTCTTTTTCAAGATCAATGTCTGATTAGATCTGAACTAATTCATTTAAATCTTTGTGCTACAAAGCCGTTTCAACTTGGAATTTGGAATTCTGTGTATAAAACTTTTGTATTTTACTCATAGTAAACTCCTAATGAGGATGTTGAGCTTACCAAGTTAAAACATCCATTTTTATCAACACATGACACAGTTAAATTCAAGACTGTTGATCTAATTTTTTCTTAGATTTATATGTAAAAAATCTCACACCAAAAAATATACCAAAAAATAATATAAACTTCCCTTCTTTAGTTAAATTATCTCGTCCAATAATTGTCAATAAAAAAAATATAAGTAATATACATGAAGAAAATACGAAAATTGTTATAAAAAACCCCAAAAATATAGCAAAAAATTTATTTATTTTTAATCGAATAAAGTAATCAATATAGGAAGATGTAAGTCTAAATATAAACCCCAAATACCTCCCAAAAACCAATCCAATAAAAAACAAAATTGCGTCAACTAAAATCGGCGATAACATCATATGACTCCCAAAAACTCAATTTAAATATTTTAATTTATATGAGTTAATTTAGCTTTAGCAAAATTAGCTCATAAATATTTCCATAATTTATTTTTCTAGAATACAATCTCCCCAACATAATTTTATAGTTGGTAATGTCACAGTTATCGACCAAGCTTTATGATTAATTTCAAAATCAATTCTTTGCCAATCTCTAATAAATTGCTCTATTTCTCTCGAATGCGAGCTCTCAAATCCATCACTTGTTTTTGATGAACCCTCTCCTGCTGCTGCCCCAAGAATAGTAAAACCTTAAGCTTTGTCGGAATAACTCTCCCAAAATAATTTGTTATAATCACTTTTTGTATAGGAGCGATATTTAAGTTGATCTAAGCTCGGGGCTTTCATCAAACCACCAAAAGTGGCTCCAGCTAAAGCTGATGTTGCTAATCCGAAAGGAGTAACTGGCTTATTATCAATATATTGACCAATCGCATATGAAGCTGATGAAGATGTAGCACCTAATGCAGCAGCACTAAGGAAAGATGTCGCTACTGGAGCTAATGCTCCAGTAGCAATGCCAGCCCCTACTGCAGCAAAAAATTTATACCCATTGAAGCTTTTAGAAGGGTCATTATAAATATCATAAGCTTGACCTAGTGCATTAATTCCTCCACCAACAACGCCACCAACTATACCCCCTACTATCATTATTCCAATTATAGGATGTTTACCATTATGATCAACATATATATTTGGATTATTTAATGCATAAATATATGGATTCAAACCTCCTGCCATTCCACTAGGGTCAGATTCCATATATCGACCAAGTTCAGGATTATAAAAACGGTTAAGATTATAAAATTGACCAGTAGCAGAATCATAATACTGACCAGAAAATCTTAAGTTGAAAGTGATACTACCTGTTGGTGCTCCTACACCAAAAGCGGTACTATCCCAACTCCACTCAATATTACCAGTACTACTGTCTATTAAACGACGGGGAGTATTCAATACATCTGTTACGATATAATAAATCTTTGTTTCAGCACCACTTCCATATATTGCTGCGATTGGCTTTCCTTCTAACCATACATATTCCACTATAGGAACACCAGAATATGTATACTCACCAATGAGATTACTATTTTCATCATATACAAATTGAATCGTACTATAAGTCCAAGAACTTGATAAGCTAATTAGAGAACGTTCATTATTTGCTGTATAGCTCATATACCTATTAAAATTATTTGATTGCCCATCTCCTCGACGACGCCCAGCATAATCATAATTTGCAGTATTTGAACCAAAATAGAGTTCAGCATTTGCTGTATAATTGATGGGTTGTGAAGTACCATCTTTGATAAAAGAGGTTAGTTTATTTTTCGTGTAGGAGTAGTCTACAGTAGACGCAGATTGTAAATGTGCCCCAGATGCTCTTAAAGTTTTACGATTTCTGTTTTGATCATATGTATAACCAATACTATAAACAGAATTTGATCCATTAGCCCTACTTTCATTCGTTAAGTTCCCTGCATTATCATAGGCATATGTATCATTTATATTATTATTTCTACTAATACTAACAATTCGACCATCACGATCAAACCCATAATCTAGGCTATAGTTAATTCCCCCCCTACTGTTAGTATTTGCAATTTGTTTAATTGCCCCAGTAGAATTAGAGCTATAAATTATCGAATAACGACCACCTACTCCCCAATTCCAACCTGTAATATCGCCTCCACCATTGTATGAAATACTATTTATAATAGGGGTTCCATCTAATGTGATATTTGAAAGCTGAGCTTTCTGAGCGGAATTATAATTTAGATTCAACTTGCGTCCTGATGGCAAAGTTTGGCTTACAAGTTTGTTACCTAGACTCCACTCATAACTAACAGTTGATATATTTTCTGAAGTTCCTAAAGAAGTTAATGCCTTATTTAGTTGAGATTTACTTATAATTCTATCAAATAAATCATATGAATAATTTGTATTAACTCCATAAGCAGCATTTGATGTAATACTATCTAACCGCCCAAATCGGCTTACATCAAAATTATAATTATTATCAAAAGCCAATAGTGCATCAGTATTACCACCTACATTTTGGCAATTAACATTTCGATTACGCCCTATTTCATCAATATTTGGGAAACTACATTTTCTGTTTCCGAAAAGGCTCTGAATTATTTGATCAGCTTCATTATATGTATATTTTTTTTCACCATAATCTTGATTATACTCTCGTGTCAAAATATTATTATTTCGTTGATCATAAAAGGTTAGCCCTGAATTAAAAGCATCATTTAATGTGCCTAAATTATCATTTGCATCATACCCCCTAGTATCTACATTTCCATTTCCATCCTTATGTGTTTTCATTCGATTTAATTCATCGTAAGTCCATGTTTCATTGATACCTAATGCAGATGCTATTTCTAAAACATTACCATTGAGATCATAGCTAAAGTTTATAGTGTTAGAATTACTATCCGTCCCCAATTGGACTTTTGAAATTCGACCATTTCCATCAATACTACGATATAAAGATTTAACTAAAGTAGTACCAGAGTTATCATTTAGCAGATCAGAACTTACTACATTATTTTTAAAGTACGTTTTTGTAAAAATACTACCATCTTCTGCGACTGTTTTAACCAATCTTCCAATTTGATCATAATTAAAGCTTTTGCTATCACCATCAGGTAATACAGATACACGAAGTTGCCCTAAGTCATCATAGGTAAATGAATAGTTTTGACCAGTTACCACCCCAGTTGTAGATCCAGTCCCAAAAACAATATTACTAACACTTCCATCAACATTATAATTGAATTTTTTAACCATACCATTTGCTTGAACGATACGTTCAGGTTGCCCAAAAGAATTATAACCTAAGTGTTGTTCAGTTCTTACAGAACCATTTATCGTTGAAGATTTAGTAGCTAAATTGCCATAGTTATCATAGCTATAATTAATTTTATCCGATGTTCCAGAGCGAGGGCCATCTTCCGAACTTAATAAGCCATTACTAGATGAATTGACATCTGTATAATAAGTATAAGTTGTAGTTTTACTTGTGCTTCCCGTCTGTGTAGATGTTTGAGTTTGTGAAATTACTTGACCATTCACATTAATGACATTATTTACAGTAACAGTTCCTTTTGTTATTTTATTCGGAATATTAAATAAATTAATTGCTCCATTTGACAATGTTGAATATACATAAGTAGCTGTCCGACTGATACTTGATCCCACAGCTTCAATTACTTGTGAAATTCTATTTTTGTCATCAAAAGTATATGCTGTAATTATTCCTTTTTGATCTGTTATTTGAGTAGGATGCTTATCAGCAGGAGCATAAACTATATATTTAATAGGCTTTCCATTTACTGTTAAACATGGATAACCTGTAACATCAATATTAGTCTTAGTAAAATCTGGATGAGTTGTATTAATAATTGTACTAGCTGATTGATTTCCATCAGGTGAAAAAGCCATCGTTATTTGACTGCTATTATAAGTATCATCATAAGTTGTACTGATATCGAGTGCTGTTGGATTTTCCCCTAAATATGATCTTAAAACAGTTTTTGAATTTGATATATATTTTGAACTATCAAATACAACACTTGGATAATCCACTTGCCACGTTTGTTGCGCTTGTCCTAAATGATTTTGAACCGATTTTAATGTTGGTCTCTGGGCAACAACCTCGGGATTAGCAACATTACCCTGTTTAGCAGCCTCATAATAAGGTAATGAAAGTGTAGAACTATAAGTATAACTTTCTTTTCTTCCGTTTAATCTATTTTTAACTTCAGTCAATTGCAGATAATTAACAGTTCCAGCAGTTACGTTATTATAAGAGAAATCATATTGCTGATAGTCTCCCTGTGTACCACTTGTGAACTTAATAGATGTAACTTGTGCTCCATTTCGAGTCAAAGTTAGTACATTATTTTTACTATCAGATACTGAAACTAAATTTAAACCACTATCATAACTCAAATTTACAACATTTCCATCTGGATATTTAATTTTATTGAATCGAAATATGACTCGTCCATTAGAAGATTTCGAAACCGTTGCACTATATTCAATGCCATTACGAATAACGGTCATCAAATTTGTACCAACCGTAAACTGAATTTCACCAAAATTAGTTGAAGAGGATCCACCACTTGACCAGCCCCCTCCTGGTAAACTTGAAGCAGGAGGTTCTGTAGAACCGTATATGCGATATAAAGCTCTATTATACTCAGTCACCTTCGGTTCAGGATAACCAACATCTTTAAATGAAGTAGGCCCATTTTTAAAATAATATCGACTAGCATCACCAGGGAGCTTGATTGTATAGTTTTTAATAAGAATAAAATTGTTGTTTGCTGTAAAGTATGTTCCAGAGTAACTTTCTACAAATCCATCATAATTATCTGACCATGAATCCACACCTAATTCTTTTTCTGAATCTATTATATGATGTCGAGTCGTTTTTCGATAATTAAGATTATATGGTAAAGCACCTGAAATAATTGGTTTATTGTATTCAATCTGTCCAGAAAGGACATTATATCCAGCTGTACAAGATTTTATATTATTATCCTTTGAAATCACAATTTCCTTATCAACTGTATACATTATTCCAAAACTAAAACCACTATATAAAGCTAGAATTATAGAAAACATCCAAAACGTAAATTTATTTTTTATTAATCTTCTAATACACATGATTTATCCCTCTATTTTTATCAAACTATACAAGCAAGTTTTACGCAATATCAATGTTTTCTACTTTCCATGACTTCTTTCAAATATTTTCTATCCTCATTCAACCTTAAGTCATTACTTAAGTTTCTATTAGACTGAATTAATTTAAAATATTCAGCCCCTTTTGCATTCTGACAATCATCTCTTTGATAGTATTTTGAGGTATCTAAATCACAAACTTTGATTATTTGCATACGAACATCCTCTCTATTTATATACCACTTTATATCTCGACTACTGACACCTTTAGGAATATCAGAATTCTTTGATAGTACTTTAGAAATTTCATCTCGATTTGTACACCCAGTCATTATTAGGCTTAGCAATGTACAAGATAAAAATAAGTTATTAAAAATCCTCATAAGTTCCTAATTTCTCCAAAAGTATCAAATAGATTTTTATCATCTTTAAAAAAATAAAAAAATTCATCATTTCAGATTAACTTATACAAATTAATAGAATGTATTCTTATTAATCACTTGCAAATAACATACCAACCAGAAATAAATATATAATTTTACTATTGCTTGATAAAAATGTTTATTATGGTGCATATTTCATTAAAAAAAACAATAGAAATCTAATTTGGTGCATTCCAATTTAATCGGGTAAACACTTAACAATTAAACTTCCATCCGATTTAAAAATAGTTATTTTATATTTTTTAAAAAAACCGTTCAATAATCCACTAAATTTTAGATGTTATACTTCTAAGTAGTAAAACATAAAGAAAATTTATAATTTCATTTATTTGTATTTCTAAAAAGCTAGATAACCTCTCCCTCTCAATCAGAGTTAGACTTAACGAAACTATCCAATTCACAACTTTATGTGGGTTATGTTCTGAGACAAAATTATAGGCAAAAAAAAGACCCTTGAACGTCAAAGGTCTTTTTAAATATTTGGCGGAAGCGGTGAGATTCGAACTCTGCAAATAACTTTTTAATAGATTCTATCTAGGTTTAATTCATTATTTATCAAATAATTAAGATCTAATAGAATCTTCTAGATTTTATAATTTGTGCCAAATTTTGTGACAGAATTTTCCATGACATTACGAACTTGCCCCTTTAACTTAAAGGTAATAAGACCTTCACTTAGTAATTATTTTTACTTAATCTTAATAGTCTCCAATAGTGTAGACACATTCTAGTTAGATATAGACTCTCTACCCTGTTTAGGCTGAAAAGTAAGGTAACAGAAGCAAACTCAATGGTTTGAGTCTGCTTAAATGCACGAAAATTTGTCAGCGAGATTTTAGTAATTTTCATAATATTCGATGATTTCTCTTATTATCAAAATGGCAATTCAACATCTTTTTCGATCACACGTTTTTCTGAGTTTACATCAAATCGATTAAACCAGTGTAACCACGCATCTGAATGGTATTCATCCAAAGATGTTTCACTATACATCTGTAAATCGACTTTTGGTTCTAGCATGTTAAAAGCATTATAAAGGGCGCTACTCATACATGAGTCAATCAGTGAAATATAATATTCGCGATCTTCATGAGGGATCTGCACTAAAAACTCATCATATAATGGGCATACCAACTGCATGGTTTTCTTCACATCTGTTTGGAAGATTTGTACCAAGGCGGATTTAAAAATAGCTGCTGCTGTACTTTGAATTGGGAAATTAAAGAACCAATTGTTCTCCCACTGATCTAGATAAGCATTACTTGGTCTATTTTTTACACTTGCACGATGTAGCCCAAACATATTATTAATGTAACCATGTTGCTGACCGAATTCGATGCACTCCTGTCTTAATTGATCAATTGTTGGATAACGCTGATAAATTTGCTGACGAACCTGAGTAATTTGATGACTTGGCATTGACATCATTTTGCTTAAATTGTCATCTTGAATACCGTAAATTAAACCAAGGAAGAAGAGTTTTGCCTGATCTCGGCTAATCTCTATTTCATCTGCTAGCTCTTGATAAATATCTGATTGGTTATAGTCCTGAATCAGTTGCAGATCACCTGATAACCCTGCCAAAACCCCAAGTTCAATTTGCCCATAATCAAAGGAATACAACGTATACCCTTCTTGATTGGCAAAAATAGAGCGAAAGGCTTTAGGGAAAGACAATATGGCAGGATCTTTTGCTGTACAACGGCCTGTCACTGTTCCCAAAATTTGATACTTAGGATGTACTCGATCTTGCGTAGTATTGGCAAATGCTTTGACTAAGTTAGACGCACGATTGAGTTTGTCAAATTGATGATATAAATGTGCAACAGGATCTTGCTGAACTTTCTTTAAGAGATGATCCAGACTTTCATCTTGCTTCGATTGCATCAAGATGTCATATTGATATTTGTCTTTTAAATACTGCTTAATTGCGCCAGTATCTGAAGCAAATACGCCTGTTTGCTTTTGAATATCGAAACTAATGCCATTGCGTGCCTTTTCGATTTTTTCGGCAAATGTACTCAGTTTAGTAGCAGGTAGCTGTAGTCCAGACTTGGAATAGTGATATAAAGCAATGGTAAACGGTAATTCAATTGTTTTATAAAGATGATGGAAATAAGGACGTTTCAGTGCTTTGTCTGCAATTTCTTTTAGCTTTTCAAAAGTGTCGAAATCTACATTACCAAAGTCATCTTCTTTGATATCAGGTATTTCATAAGCTTCAACAAATGGCTGATAGTTTTTGTGTTCTAAACCCAAAAATGCCATTTTGACTAAGATTTTAACGTCAACAATAAAATCATAAGTTTTTAATGCTACATGCTTGATTCGACCAACTGTTAAAGCATGATATAAATCATAAATGTATAGCTTTTTTACACCATCAATTTGTTCAACAATTACATTAAGATCTCTCTTACTCTCAACATATGGCTTTTGCTGTTTCTTAGTCAGAAACTTCTTGAACTCAAAAGGTTCAATAGATACTGTCTTCTTACACCCACGACATTCTGCTCTAGTTCTCTCTACATTCTTCTCATAGGCATCATCTAAACCACAATGCGGGCAAGTACCTTTAAATCCATGAGTTGAGCAACAAGAAGCGCAATTCGTACATAGATAAAATTTATTAAATGACAGAGTTTCATAAGGATTACAACTATATTTTGATTCACGGCTATCAATAACCCCCTGACATGATCTGCAATGAGTAATTTTAATAACGTGTGTGTATTCATGACATTGAGGATTCGAACAATGCCAATACGTTGCTGAGTGTGCCATCTTACCCATCGAATTGGGCGAGTGTTCTGAAACAGAAAATGGACTCTCACATTTTTTACATTGCAAACGTTCTAAGATAGTATTCCAGCGATTGATACCTGAGATCAAACGTAAAACTTGATTATTATTAGATCCTGATTTGTGCAGTAGTGTTGGTTTAAATTTTACTTGATGCAATAACTGATAAAAAATACTTTCATTCAGTAAATCAGGCGTGCAAGCATTGCAACCATGACGTCTGCATTTTACTTTACGAGTGCTCACCATCTCTGTAAATCTATTTAAATGACTAAAATCAACGCTCGGATCTAATTCTTTAATAATTTTTTTATGACCATCTATAACCACATATTCAGCCGGTTCATCCCTGTACCATTCAATTCCCTCACAAAAGCTTTGACGTGAGAGTTTAGGTTTATAGGTAGGATATTTAGAATTAGCAAAGTGCTGTGTTATTCGAGGTTGATATTTACAATCAGCAAAAATTGTATATTCAATTTTCTTTAGCACATCATTTTTACTATGTGAAATGAATAAATCATTCGTATAGTCTTTTATAATTTTATCTAATTGGTAAAGGGGTAATTCACGATTTATTGCTTTAAAATAAATAATATTGAGGATACATTTTACATGATGAAATTCATGTTTTTGAGCATAGGCATAGAATTCATCGAAGTAACTATAATCGTTTTTATAAATACACTCTAAAATGAAATTTACATAAAGTTGTTCATCAGAAATAAGCTGATAAACATAAGCAAAGTGTTCTTCTGCCAATCTATTAGCAAGACTATTTCGAATATTTAACGGTAACTGATTTAAAGCCTCAAGCCACTGCGTTTTATCTTCAGGTAATTCATCAATAAATTTTTGTGCAATGTCATCACTATATAGCGTGTCAGGATGCGCCAAGACCATTTCACGCCATAATGGGTGTTTTGGTATATAGGCATTTAAAAAACTATATTGATCTGCTAATTGTATATTACCGATGTCATTTACATTCAGTGTCCGACCAGAAACCAATTTGACTGCAAAGCTAAATTGATCAAATCCTTTGTGATCTGCATAAGTAAGTAGAACATCTAGATCTTCAGGTGTCTTTGCCTTTTGTTTAAGTAATTTGATTAATACGCTTTCAGGTAATTCCTCTTCAGCATTTAATAAATAAGCATGGATATAGGTATTGCTTAAAGCATCATGCTCTAGCAATAAATGCTGACTTAGATTTCGTACTCCAAACACATTTTGATAAACCTCATCCTCATACTGTTGTTTAAGCAGTAATTGACAGAGGTTTTCTAACTGTTGTGTATATAGTTCTTTTTTGACCGCAAAGGCAAAAATCACATAGAAGAATTCTAAAAAACTGATAATCAGCGCAGAGTTTTTAGTATCAAATAGTCCTTCTAAATTGATATGCGCAACAATATCCAGACGATCATCACAATGTGTTGATGCTGTATAGTTAAAGAAAATCAGATCGCCAATCTTTAAATCATGATGCTCTTTACCTGTATGTAAGTAATAACGTTCTGAGCCTTTAACTGAACGAATGTTATAGCCTTGATCTGAGCGTGTACGTGAGTGAATCCAACCGACATTGATACGGTAATCAGTGACATTAAAAAATTGCTGTAATTGCTGGCTTAAGGTTTTTACGGCTGTTTGATTGGTATCTTTGGGATGTATAAATTGGATTAACATATTTAGAACCTATTCCTTAACGATACGGAATAAAGGGTGGTCTGATTATTTAGACCACAAAGAATTTACAAGCTGTTTTGGAAATGGCAGACCGTCGTCATGCTCTATTTCATCTAAGTCAAGCAGAGCCTCAAGATCAAATAGCTGTACAGCTTGAATATAACTACCACATTTAAACTGTGGGTATTGACCATTTTGCTTCACTTTTAGGCGACCTTGAAGCATCACAGATTGCCCAGTGCTTAGCTTTTTTAAGTCTTCAGCAAAACTATGATCTAAAACGATATAGTGTTGTTCGGTCTGAGTTTTTTGGTTGCCGAATTTGTCCTTCAACCCTTCTTGTGTTTCCATAATGATGTGGTATTCGAATGTTTGACCCAATGTGTTTGGCTGTATGTTCTGAATATTACCTAGAATAAAGACACGATTCACTGAACGGTTAAAAACTTGATGTACCAACATTTAAAATATCCCATTAAATACTTTGTGCATGATACTTTGTTACGCAGACCTATCTCTAAAACCTTATTCTACAATAATGCATTTTTAACAGCTCAATCATTCGATCCTGATGCACCTTAATAACATGCTTATTTAAATTTTTACTTTCTGATTTCTTAAAAGTATCAAATAAATATTTAAGCTTTAAAGAATCATATGATGGCTTTCTCTCAAACTCTGCTAATTTAACAGTCACAGGCTTATTACTATATTCTGAGTTTTGTCCTGGACTGAGTAAAACCAAATTGCCAAAAGCATGCAAATATGACTCCGTCAATACAGCCCCAAATCTCTCATTTTGTGGATGTACATGCTCTACTGAGTTTTTTGCAGTGATACGATAGTTTCTAAATTTTTTCTCCGTACGACGACCATAGTTTTTCCATAAAACATATTCTAATTTTTGGAACCAGTAATGTTCAAAAGAAGTCCCTTTTTGACTTTCTAGATAGTCTTGGAGCTCTTGCCAGTCTTTTGTTCCTATTTCATCCTCAAGACAAAGTTGATAACTCGCTACTTTTTGAGTGACATCATCTACTGCCAAAGATAAATCATTATCAATTTTCTCTAACCACTCAACGACATCATCTTGGTCTAAAGAAGAATCAGCATTTATTAAACCAATTAAAAATGGCGTTAACCAATACTGAGCACTACGTTCACCAGTAAAAATTCGCACACTTTGTAAAAGCTCTAAAGCAGAATGTTCTTTCTTTGTCCTATTAAAATATGCTTTTTTAGCTTCTTTCTTTTTCTGTCGATTTATCGAAGTTAAACGTAATTCCTCACCACCACTATCTTCATTCTCTAGCCACTTCACACACCACGTATCAAATTGATATCGCACTTGCCATAATACATCCAAAAAATCTTTTATCTCTTTCTCACTGGCTTGAATTACAAAGTCTTTAAAAATCTTTTGTAAATTTGAAGAAATCAGACGCTCTTCAATATCATTCTCATCGTTTAACACTTTGTAGATACGCAATGCATGAATTAATAACAACTCGAAGCTAATAAAAGATCGACAATGATTTTTACTTTCCTCCGGAATATCTGCTTCTATCTGATCTTCATGTTCTGTTTCTTTTTCACTATCATTTTCATAATTTGAAATATTACGTTTACTATCTATCTCTTGAATAGATAAACCTTTCAAAAATGACTTTTTAGAACTTTCAGATTCAACCTCAAACACCATGCTTTCTGCATCATAGTGCTCAAGATCCTCATAACTCAATTTATTCCATGATGAAGCTTCAATCTTTTTACGTAACACCCGTTCAAAATATGTATTCATATTTTGACAAGCATCCCAAATTGCCTCATAAAGCTGCTTATTCTTCGTAATTTTTTTAAAAATTTTGGATTTCAGAATATCCACTGGCTCTAACTGTATTCCCGAAGTATTCATACTCGAGAACAGTTTATTCAAATCAGTCTTTTCCGGGATAATGTTATTAATCCATCTTACATTTTCAAAAATGTAGTCTATAAATTCCCTAAGATCCAACTCACTTTGACTTATTTTGTGAAGTCTTTGTTTTATGTACTCAAGACCTGCATGTATATGTTTTAAATAAGCGTCTTCAGCCAATTGATCTTGCGATGGCTGACCAAATCCATCAAGCCCTGCTTGAGAACCTAAATAGGATTCAATTCTTTCCCGAACCTCAAAATGCAATCTTGGCTTTTTAGCGTAAGTTGAGACTATGAGTATCGGATGCCCTTTTAAAACTGAATCTTTGTAATCATGGCAAGCCAAGGCAAATAACATCAATGTTGTTGTACGCTGTTGCCCATCTATTAATTCATAAGTTGAAAGATCTTTTTTGGATGACAATGTTGTACCAATAAAATAGTGAGGTTCATCATTTTTGAATGCTTCCTCAATATCATTGAGCAGATCTTCGATATGAATTGAACTCCATACATACGGACGTTGATAGCTAGGGATTACGAATTGATAGTTCTCATCTACAACGTGCTTTAAACATAAAAGCTCTGTATTTACTGCTTGATTCATTCTTATTACCCCAAATTCCGTATCTTTTGGCTCAACTGTTTTGCAAATTGTTCAGCATACTGTGTTGGGCGTATTCCTAATTCAAAGTGTGCATTTGTTTCCTCAACAAAATGTCTTTTGACAGTGTTTTCATTGAGTCCATCTTCATCTACTTTTAGTTCAAAGCAATCTAAACTTTCAAAAACCTGTTCTGCTGTAAAGCTATAAGCGATCTGATCTAACACTTTATGGCTTTTCAAAAACTCCGGTATTGAATCTGCCCTTACTGCTTTTTTATTACTGACACGTTTTGAATAGGCCACCCTAAACAATTTCTTAGCGAAGACATCAAGCTTATATTCACCAAATTGACTGAGGTATAACATCAACCCTGTGACGAAAAGTTCTTCTAAAAAACGACAGCCTTCTAGCTTTTTTAACCAATCAATAAATTTAGCATACTCTGGTAAATAGCTGACTTTTAAATCTTTATAATATTTACAGAATAAATTTTGAAAGTATTGCATATAGGAAATACTATTAATACCTTCATTTAACGGCTGTCTAAGCTGGTAACTATTTTGTACATCTTGCTTTGCTTGTTTGGTCATGGGTGTATATGTCAAGCGCATAAGACCATAAGCAACATCGTCTTGATGTTTTAGGGTTCGGTTGGCAAACTCTTCAACTACTTCATCTCGAATTTTTTGTTTTTCTTGATAAAATGGGACTATTCGTCCTTTTAGGCTATTCCAATAACGCCCTCTTAACAGCGTCATAACTATGCCTTGTAACTCACCTAAATCTTCCCACTCTTTCGCATAATGATTTCTATAATCGACAGGTACAGCTCTCAAATGATGCGCTTTAATAATATCTGGTCCTGTGAGCCTTACCCCACCTGTGTTTTGTGTTTCAAAAAACTTATAAGCATCATCTTCAGATTCAGTGACTACAAGTGATACAACAATACTTTCAAAGTTTATGTAGTCTTCCCATTTACTCCGATTTTTTTCAAGGTACTGTAAATTTTGTTTAATATGCTGGATGCTTAGGCTTGCCTGATAAATGAGAGATACGTCATCAAGCTCACTATTGAGATAGCCAAGCAAAGCAAGTGTAGTTAAACGCTGTTGCCCATCAATAATATTTAAACATCCATCTTGGGCATGTAAGATCACACTTCCAAGATAATAAGGACTGTCTGTAAATTGTTCTTGATGATCTTTTAGGTCGTTGATCAGTTTATCAATCTGCTTTTCACCCCACACATATGGGCGCTGATACTCAGGGATGCTTAATTGCCCCTGAATATATCTTTGATTTTCTGTTTTAATTCGTTTACCACTGAGCAACTGTGCCACATTGCACACAGCCACTTTAATCAACGCTTGTGGTTCTGACACAACCTACCCCAACTCTTAAATATTTAATATTTGTCATAACACTAAAGTATTTAATCTTCCTCTATCATGTATGGTTTAACGATTAACTCTACACTACTTACATTTTTACCTTTGAAAATATAAATTTAAATCATCTTAATAGATTCGTCTTTAGATGATTTACTCAACCCATCAAAAAATTAATTTAAATCAATCCTATAGAAATTTCTATTGAATGTAATAAATGATTAGTTCAAATATTTACTGTTTGCACCATAAGATAAAATAGCCACCTCTTTCTTAGCACGCGTCAAAGCAACAAATACTAATGAGCGCTCATGTGCATCTGCCTCTTCTTTGGAAACCAGATCAGACTTGTACTCTACGGTGCTATCTAATGGAATGAGTCCATCGTTACATGATGCAAGAATAATTTGGTCAAACTCTAGCCCTTTTACTCGATGGATCGTAGCTATCTTAACTACACCTTCTCGTGCACCACTTTCTGAATTGACGATCTTGTGAAACTTGCGTTGATTCGTATTAAAATAATGTACGATCTTATCAAGTTCATTATGTGTACGAGCCACAATACACACACTGTCCAATGGATACTCTATTTTATCAAGGATAGCTGTGATTTTCTCCATTTGATCATCAAAACTAGAACTAACATCTAGAATGTTGGGTTGTGGTCCATGAGTAAGCGACTTATATAATGTATTGTTGTCATGACCGCCATCTAAGTCATCAATTGGAATATCTTTGAGAATAGAAATTGCAAACTTTCTAATCTCATCCGTTGTTCGATAATTAATTTTAAGTTTAGCTGAACGGCCACGAACATTAATACCGACTTGGCTCAATATCACTTTATTTTGATCATAAATACGCTGATGTGCATCCCCGACAATAAATAGATCATTGTCTTTCTCAGAAACAATCGCTCTCAATAATTTAAATGCTTGTGGTCCCATATCTTGGGCTTCATCCACAACAATACTTTGATAAGGAAAATGTACATCATTTACTCTGATATAGTCCGCTGCATCACGATAGGCATCCGATATTTCTTTAATCCCGTGATGATTCAATATACGTCTATATTCAGATAAAACATCCCAAACTTTAATTTTATCTCCACGACTTAAACGTGTACCTCGCCCAACACGACGTGCTTGCTTATATTCTTCAAGCGACGTAATGCCTTGTGGTTGTATCACATGCAACCATTCCTCTTTAAAAAATTCCAGGCTTAATGTCAATTCTGGTGACATCTCTACATAGGCAGTTTTCCAGTGTTCATCCAAACTCTCGCGATTGTAGAGAATCTCAAAATCATATTTTTGTTTACGTAGGAAATACTGAACCCATTTATCTAAATTCACTACTTCAATTTTTTGAAGTAAAGCTTCCCCACATAAACTCTTAAGCTGATCCTCAATATCTTGTGCTAAGTTCTTAGTAAATGTCGTAAATAGAATTTTATGATTCGGATCAGTTAAATTTTCTGCTAACCATTTTGCACGGTGCATTGCCACTACAGTTTTACCTGTTCCAGCTCCACCCAAGACACGCACAGGTCCTGTTTTATTGCCAGTAGCAAGTTTACGTTGTGAGGAATGCAGGAAAACACGCCATTTTTCTAGTGAAGCACTCAACATTTCTTCTAATTCAGCTTCACCCGAAACAACTGAGAATTTAGCTAATGACTGATCTCTGGCAAGTGCTGCTTCAAAATCAGTAGTACTAAACTGACTATCTTCAGCGATTTCACGTTCAGTAAGAATCGATTCATAACTTTGCCCTGCAAGATATAAGAATAAGCCTTCATAAGCATCTTCAGGCAAAATTGCTTGTAACTGATCCAGATCCTCTTCAGTTTTTAGTAATCGGACTTGCGTGATTAAGTCTGCTGGCACACCAAGCTTCATCAATTGTTTATCACGTAAATTATTAAATAAACTCTCCGAAGTATTTTGAGGCTCTTCTACGACCGTTTGGACTTCAAATTGATAAAGCTGAATCGCCCCTGTCTCAGCATTAATATTACATTTATGTGTTTTCGCCCATGCATAAGCATCATCATGGTGGTCAACCCAAAGTAATAATAAAATATTACTCTGCTCTGAAACTATGATGCGATAAGTCTGATCAACTCTTAAAGATCGGAAGCTATCATCTTTGACGACTTGTAATTTTTCTAAATTAAAACCTGGTAAAGAGGGATTTACCATAAACTTCATAATCTGCTGGTTTACTTTCGCCTGAATATTGGATGGCAATTTATTCATTGATGCAAAATAGCCGTCAGAAAAAGCCAGCTTTAAATTTGTTTTCATAGCTTATCTCCCAATTCTCTTAATAATATTTCCAAATTTTCTTCAACAAATAGGTATGCGTCATAGCCGTATTGTTCAAATATTTCTTTGTCATCTGACTGATATGGCAAAAGCACAATGATTTTTTGTTCTTTCCAAAGCAACTCACCTTCAGCCAAAATTTTACCTTTAGATCCTTCAAGTTCAAAGCCGACCACAGGCAGAGCAACATACTGATCTTTCAAGGCGTACAAGAGTGGATGTATCTCTTCTGATGCTTCTTCAAATACAACTGACCAATCATCATGATTCGATACAGATGGTGTATTCCAACTTAATTTCGAATACACACCTTCATTTGTTTGTCTAATTTCTCCAGCGTATAGGTTTGGGCAGAATTGAAGCCAATTCATGAGTTGCCATAACTTCATCCATAACGCTTTAGTTTCTTCTAGATTTTTTTCCAAAAATTGAACTTGGATACCAATCGTCAAAGCATTTAAATCAAGGTTTTTAATAATGTCTTGACCAGCGGCATACGCCACTTTGAGTTGATTTTCGCTATGACCTAGTTCAAAAGTATTTGCTAAAAGAACTGCTTTAGATTGAACAAGCTCATTAAACTCCGCAGGAAAATACTGAGTAAATGTTTTCCACTGCTCTAGATTCTCAGCCAGATTATGTCGAGGATTAATTAAACGTAGAGCTTGTACAGCACTTAGTTGCTGTATATCTCCTGTGTTTGGATGACTCAAAAATTTCATCAATAAATTAAAGCTATTCAGCTGTAAGTCATTGAACGTATATGGCTTCAAGCTTTGTTCATGTGCTTTTTTCAATCCAGCATAAGCCGCTGTTTCTGCAACTATACTTGGGAATACATTAGCAACTTTAGCTTCATTTTTTGCAAAGCTAGATTCCACATCGTGCCATGTGAGAGACCAGACCCAATATTGGCCTGAACGAATCAAAGCCTGCCGTTTCAGTAAATCATCATGCACACTTTGTGCATGATACTCATAGCCATCTAAGAAAATTGCAATCGGTTTAAACCCAGCTTTCTTTGCTTCTTTATTTTCTGGATAAATAATAAAGTCTGGCTCACAAGCATAAGCAACGCCCTGCGATGGACCCAATTGAACATGCATCTCCATACGGTATTGTTCTTTATCAATACTTAAATGATATGCCTTCCCTCCTTTGATTAAATCAACTTTGACACTGACTTTCTTATGTCCCACATAAGCTTGAAGATCAGGTTCATTAAATTTTTTCAGTGCTTCTGGGAAGCGCACTTCTAGCTGGCTATCCTCCCAAACCACTTTTTTCACTTTCCCTAAGTGTTCAACTTTTTTAAATGTCGTATCATCACGTAATAACTCATGCAACATATTCAAAGCGACTTTACGTGAGGTACTTTCCATGCCGTAAGAGTTACGGTATGCATAAAGACACTGATAACAACCATCCACTTCAGGAATGATGTGTTGGCATGGGCATTCAGCCATCACTTTTTGCGCAGCTTTAAATGTATCTAACAAATGATTTGGATCAGAAAGCAATTCATGTAAATAGCCTGTACCACCAGGAACGCTGTCATAAATCACCAAGTAACGCTCTCTAAAATCACTGCTGGCAACAGGCTGTTCAGAAATCATAATTTGTAAGTGATCGACTTTACCGCCAAATTTCTTTTTAAGTCCTAATTGCATTGCTGCAACAAAAGAGTTGATCTGTTCATCTGGCGTTGCAACAGCCATACTCGGCATCAGAATACGAATGGCTTCTGAAACATATTGGCGGTAAAGATACAAACATTGTTCAATGCCACTTTCATCTTGGTTTTTAGCAAAGCTACAGTAGTGCTGATGTTTTGCAGGACCTTTTTTGTCTTGTACAGTGCCGCATTCCTTACAAATTCTAAAACCAGGCCGCTCTAACTCCTTACCCGCAATGTAAAAGGTTAAGTCAGTAGAACCTGTACTTTCACCAAAATTCATTTCAATAAATTTTGCTTTTTTTACGAATTCAAAACCAAAAGGTCGATCTTCATTTTCAAAAGCATATGCAAGTTCCACATCCTGCGGATCAACATCCACGAGCATCTGCTTATTAAAGAATAATGGCTCACGTGTTTCACTATCATCAGATAGCATCGCCTTAGATTTCAATGTATTAGCATACACTTGCACAAGCTTCAATACAGGGAACTGTTGTCTTACATCTGCCCATTGAATATCACCACAACGTGGACAACTTGATGCTGTGACCGCTGCACTCACTGTCTCATGATAACTACAGCTTGGGCACATTCGCATCATTTCAATGGCTTTACCTTTTGCTGTTTCAACACGGGTAATCTCGACCTTATGATGTGACGCATAGAAAATACTATTCGGTGCCAATTCGCTAATCGCTGCATGGGCTGGTCGTGTATATTCATATTCTTCGGAATGGTACGGCGAAGCACTTGAAGGATCTGAAGACTTCCTAAAAATGACAGACTTTAATGTCGTACCTTCCTCTGGGAAAGCATAATTAGGCAGTAAACCTTCATCTGTCAGAAAATTAAATGTCGCTTTGTTATAAATATTTCGTTTCAGCCTTGCCACACCTGTAATTTCCTGATGAAGTTCATCTAATTTCTTTTGCTTTTCCTCATCATCAGGTAATGCTTCGGTTTTCTTCAGCGTTTTTTCTAATGCGTTCTTCTGCTCATTTAAACGCTTGATTTCTTCTACTAACTCTTTAATTCGATTAATCAGAATCCATTCAATTTGCTCTTCTTCAGCGTCATGATTAATTATTACTTTTTTGAGTCGCTCACGATTCTCTACACTCATTGTATGAGGCAGTAATTCAGTAAACTCATCCCACAAACGATCACGATTTGTGCGTATATATTCAATAAGCGTATATGGAAAACGGTCTGTGTTATTAGTTTTAACTGCCCCGATGACCAATTGCATGGTGTCTGGAATACTTTGTTTACCTTGTTCTGCTCGTCCCCAGTCATCAAAACAGTAAGCAAATAATTGTCGTTTTAGCACCATTGATGCTTCTAAGAAAATTGCAGGAGGCTCCACATTTCCAGCCATCATTTGCAATGGATTTGCATAGAAATACAAATCATGCGGTTGTCCGTTGGCAACAGTCAATGCCACAGAATTACCTGTTGAACGCCCAGCTCGACCTATACGTTGTAAATAACTTGCTTGAGATGGCGGTACAGAGGCCAAAATTACAGAGGATAAATCCCCAATATCAATACCCATTTCCAATGTAGGTGTCGCAGACAATAGGTTTTCAAACCATGGTTTGCGTTCACCTGATTTTTCTGTCGCTTTGAACTGATTTTCAACTTTTTCACGTAATGAACGCGACAATAAACCTGTATGCTCATGTCCTATCACACGGTTAATTTGCCCATGCAAGTAGAAATGGTGATAGAAATTATTGAATGGACGGTGATCTTTTTTCCAAACAAACGTTTTCCCATTGGTCTTGGCATTCAGCTGTAACGCTGGAAGATCTTCGATTTCCTCCTCCCATTGTTGAGGAACATTTAGTTCGCCATAGCTTTGAGATAAATCTAAAATATCTGATGCATGTAAGGTATACATACTCAACTGATGAGTAACTGTTAATTTTTGTGGATTTAAACCCCAAACGCGTGCATCTTTAGTTTTAATCACCCGTTCAACAACTAAGTCCACGTTTTGCAATGCTTTTAAGCAATATTCAAATAACTTGCTATAAAAATCTTTGCCGACGAGAACCTCTGCCTGAACGATCAAGCTTAACCATTTTTCATACCAACTCTGGCCTTTTTTAAGCGAAATACTTTCAAAGCTTTTACATTTATCGCTTGCAAGAAATATCGGCAATTGAGAATGTGAACCAAAGGTTGGTAATGTTTTATCATTAGTCAAAATAAAGTAATCACCACCACGTTCCACAAAACCGTCTAAGAGTGGGTGATAGATTGCTCCTTGATTACGTAGCCGTAGGCAAATTCCCCAGAGTACTTGTTGGGATTGTTTTTCGGAAAGCTCATATCCCAAATGGTTTAATGCATCTTGTTGTAATTGTATAGCTGCCTGATGAACCAAGCTTGGTTCCCAACAAATATTTGCTACCCCCGTACGACGTAAAGAACGTCCAGTTTGGCTTTTAATACCGAGTTCATGCAGTGCTTCCCATGCTAAACGACGTTTAATATCTGCCAATAATTGTGCAAGTTGAGGATTTTTCCCCTCCTTCATATCAAGATAAGTTTCACGAGACTCTAAATTAGGCGCAATAAATTCAGTAATGAACTTTTCATGCGTCCAACCATTTGGGTTTTTCTCATTAAGTTCATAATCTTCAAACCAATGGTCAACAAAGTCTAAATAAGGCACAGTGCTATGTTTAGCAATGTATTGTGTCATCCCTGTTCTCAAGTTCATTTCCCAAGTACGTGCGCTATAAAAACCAGCACGATGTGTGGCATCTTGAATAGAGTCAGAAAAAGCGATGACTTTTTTATCTTGATTGAGTTGATTTGAAAACAGTTGGTTAATCGCAACTGAAGTTAAGCTTGCCGCCTGAGAACCAAAGATAATCAGTGAATTACGTGATTGACAAGATGGACATGCTCGTTCTTTTTTAGTGGTATTCACACCCTTTTCTTGAACTTCTTTAATCTCAGCACTTTCTACAACACAAACGACGTTTTTAGAACCACATTTATTACACTGATCTGTTTTAACACCACTCTGGTGGCAACAATCGCCACATAAATAACTCACGACTCCCGTAACATCATTACAATGTTTAGGATCAATAGGCATCAAATATTTGGCCTGTACATCGTTTTTGAAGAAACGATTATACAATTTACGTAGGTCTGTTTCGATTTGGGTATCACCCATTTTTTCTGCAGCAAGCCAAGACGTTGCGTGACATTCTGAACATTGCAGAACGGGTAAAACCACTTGGTCTTTTTGTTTTTTTAAATCGTCATGAAAATGTAAATGTACATGCTCAGGATCTTTGTTGACTGTTGCCACAATACGTCTAAGCTCTCGAATCCATGCTTGGAATCTTAAAGAAACAAATGGCTGTCCAGGATAGTCTTTACCACGAGCATGTGATACCAATACCAACAAAGACATCAGAATATACTCAGCATAAGGTCTGAGACTTGGTGGTAATGTTCTCGCCTCAGGCACTAGACTTGAAAAAGGCGTAAGCGTTTGCGCATCATTCAAAAGTTTTAAGAAGAATGCATGACTCTTTAACTTTGCACCTAATTCTTGACGGGATTGCATATCAGCAGGATCAAGATCAAAGCCACCATCTGTTGCTTTACCAAAAAAGAACCAAGCCTGATGTTTTAAATACTCTACGTCAGATTCAAATTGTTGTTGGTTTAACAGCTTTGGATCAAAGTCATAAGAAATGCTGTAATACTCTATTGGTGCTTGGAATTCGGCTGGACTGACACGTTTCTCGCCAATGATACTGTCTACTGTAAATTCTGCATCGAAGATTTTAGAGACAAAGTCGAGTAAATCACCTTTGCTTTCTTCAGAGCCAATGGTTGCAGAAGTACCCACTGTGACTAAATGATTTTTCGGTGTTTTTAAATGGGCTTTAAGACGGCGAATCAACATTGCCAAGTCTGAGCCTTGTGCTCCATCAAAGGTATGAAGTTCATCTACAACCAAATACTTCAAGGTATCTGATTTGTTTCTCGCCCAAAGACTGTGATCTTTAGGACGCATCAACAGGTAATCCAACATTTTATAGTTGGTCAATAAAATGTCTGGTGGGGTCTTACGCAACGTATCATGATCGGTAATAACTTGCGTTGCTAACATCTGTTTGGTGCCACTGGCTGCATTGTCATCTTGACCGACCAATAGGCCGACATTAACACGGTTTTTGAGTTCAGGAGTATTATGAATCACCTCAGCAAAGCGTTTGGCTTGATCGGTTGCTAAAGCATTCATTGGGTAAATAATAATGGCTTTAATGCCTTTAACATTTTGCTCTAAACAATGATTCAGCAGTGGATATAAAAAGCACTCTGTTTTACCCGAACCTGTGCCTGTAGCTACCAATGTTGGCTTTGCCGTTTCCCCAACAAGGCGTTGCCATGCTTTTTCCTGATGTGCAAACGGTGAATGTTCCGTTTTAAAGTTTGAAAAAAAGTTACAGGTTGCTTTCGGATTTTTAGCAAAAGGTAGCCCCAAAGAGACATAAGGTCCTTTAAAAAAAGCCTCCCCATTAGCGTCTTTATCGACCAGTGCGTCAAATTTACCTTTAAAGTGTGGTGTTTCCGTTTCGTACCCTGTTGTAATAAAACTTTTTAATGCTTGCTCTATATCTTTTGAAATTAAACTCGGAAACATGCTTTACACACCCTCTTGCGCTTTTAATCGTGCTTCAAACACTTCCCACGCTTGTTTGTAATCTTCTTCTCGATTTGGTAAGTACCATGGACTGGTATAGGTAATCACACGTTCAACAGGTCCACCCGGTTGCGTGTCATCTATAATGGTTCTATGGATTTTTGTGCCATCTGGGAGTCTTTGGGCTTCGGTCCAACCCAGTGGTTTGCTTTCTTCTTTACCACATGGATATTTAATTTTGACTGGTGGATCACTTCTTCCCACAGTACGATCAAGTCCAACACCAACAAGACCTTTTGATGGAGTAAAGACTATACGTCCGCTTTGGTCATAGAAGGTTTCACGTTCGTACTGTTGCATGACTGGGAATTGCACACGGTAAATCGTGAGCAGCTCTTGCAATGTCATACCGAGTTCCATGGCAACAAGTACATCAATTTCGAGAAGTGCTTGACGGCGTTCAAAGTCTGTCCGCACAGCAACTTCACGCGTCCAGTTATTAGAAAGTTGTTGAAAGAAATTATTATCAACTATATTTTTAGTAGTCCAGCAATCCCTTCTAAAATCATTTAAAAAACACTGATTCCACAATTTTGTGTAGTCCTTAATTAAACAATTTAGCACCAAAGTTCTGACTAATACTTCACTTTTAAATTTTACTGCTGGTAACTTATTCCATAATTTATATAGACCAGAACTTCCAGTTGTTTTAATAAAAAAATCGGCAATAATTGAATGCATCAAAGCTGCTGTATTAATTAAATCAAAGTTACTTCTAAAAACTATTGACTGTACCGAATGAATATGCGCGTGACCTGGTGGAGAAATTGCCATTATTAAGGTTCTTTCCCCTGTTTGAGCAAGCATATTTCTAGCAATTAATCTATAATAATCAGTCGCCAATTTAGGTTCTAATTTTTTAGCATTATATGGAACACTATATAGTTTTAAATTTTTAGTATCACCTAGAAAATCTTCAATTTTATTAATAGAAATTAGCCATGGTACATTAGGTATGTTAGAAACATATTGTCCCTGCAAATTCGGAATATAATTTGTTCTTGGCAAATAATCATTCCTAATATTATTTAAATCAATAAGATCATAATGACTATTCTGCGTACATTCCTGCCTAGGAGTTTTATAAAGAGGATTTCCTACGTGAAATTGTGGACCATTCAAAATCCAATCGAAAGTATTTTCAATAAATTGTGTTTGTTTTTTTATAAACCCATTATGTTGAGATGTAGTCTCATGCCAAAACTCAGTTGATATATATTCTCGACTATCCTTTATTTTTAATTTTTTTTCCAGAATTTTTAATAATACGTTAATTAAATCCTGAGAATGAATTGCAGGAAGTCTCGATTGTTTAAAAGGAACTTTCGAATCTTCATACAAATTTACAAAAGTTGATAACACAGAATGATCGATTTTAATTATTCGATTCGGATGTCCTTTTGTTTCCCAATTACCTTTCTCATTTTTTATACCTGGTACAGATACATATTCATCTGATGATTTATTAAAACAAGCATCTACTGTACTAGGTTGATATAAATTTGAAATTTGATAAAAATTAATTTCATCATTCTCTTTAACAGAATATACATTACATGAAAATTTCATGTGATGATCCACTTCTGAGAATAAGTTCAATTCATTTTGAAATGTAAAATGAACTTTTAAACGTTTATAAATATTTTCTCTAAATTTCCCACCTTTAGGATCATCATAAACACCTTCTGGATGTAAAAAACCACTTACCCCATGATAGTTACCCCATTTCCATGCTTGAGGTAAAAAACATTTATATAAATTAGTTTGAATACCTTTAAGCTCTGGATAATTTTGATAAGCATTGAGAAAATTCTGAGTACCCTCTGCTTCTTCCAATTCAGTAAACCAAGCATTTTCCAACGCAGGTTTAGCTTTAAACTCCTGCTTTCTGCGCTCACGCAATTGTGTCGCTGAAAATTTCTTAATTAAAAATTCAGGATTAAAGTCACCTAATACACCACCTTCATTCCACTCAACTTTTAACCATGGTGGATTCCCCAACATCACCTCAAAACCACCACGATCAGCAAAAACATCCGCAAAAGTCAGCTCCCAATGGAAAAACTTAAACTTATCTGCAAGCTCTTTTACTAGTTGTAAACGTGGATGTTGCTTATAAAGACTTGGTAAATACAATTCACCTTTCGCAGTTAAAATTTGGCTCAGCTTCTCTTCTTGTACCGTCAAGCTTAGTTGATCATCACCAAATAAATCATGCTGAGGTGCTTCAAAACCACTTAATGCTGGCTGTGCTTCCACCGCAGGTTCATCAAAATTAAAACCACCTTGTTCAGGTTGATGAAACTCATATACCTCACTCTCTAAAATGAGTTTTAATTCCATCATCCATGTCGCACGGTCTGGCAGTAAATCTGCTTTTTCAATCGGCCAAAACCATAATGCACACCAATAATCCATCACCAATTTCAAACGGTGATACGGTGTCGCAATTGGCGCATCGTGATTAAAAATACCATTGGCATGAATTTCATCTTTAGCGGCTGTAGTCGTCGTTTGACCTTTAGACGCTTGCCCCCAAATCTTAAATTGATCTTCCGTACGGGCACGGTCTGCTCTTAAAGCTTGGACGTGCTGTGACCAAAGCTCATCAATCACATCGCTAAATTGTTGTAGCGTCTCAATTTCCCAAGCTTCTAAATTCGATAAAAAGCCTTTACGCCAATTCTTAATCGTTTCAAATTTTTCAGGCTTTAAAGCTTTTGCATCTCGGTCTGTCACGTTCGCCATATCTGGGTCAGGTAACAAGAAGTGATATACCTCGGTATTCGCACGATCCGACTTCTTCGCCGCCAAACTTTCAGGTGCCAAACGCTTCGGTGCAAAGTTAAACCATTTATCCGCTTTGACTTTGGTTTTAATCTGCTTTTCGTCATAGACTTGACGGCGTGCGCCAATCAGCGAGTTACCGTTAAATAACTGATAACCAAACCATGGCACCTGATTCGAACCATTAATCGAGTTCAGCCATAAAGATACTTCTGCAAGTTCAACCGCAATCGAGTTTAAATCCACACCAAATACATTATGGTCGGCAATGTGCATTTTGACCGTCTGCAATTCATGTTGATAATCTTTCATCTCAATACGCTGATTGAGCTCTGATTGCTTCTTAACTAAATAGGCTTCAGCCAATTGATTGACAGCCTCGTTCAAGAAGGCTGCTGAACCCATTGCAGGCTCACATACCGTGAGCTTTAAAATATCATCTGCACTGACTTTCTCTAAATCTGCACCAAGTTTTTCACGTAAGGTGTATTTCACCAAGCTCTTGGTCAGAACCTCTGGTGTGTAATAACTTGCTGACTTTTGACGGTCACGACCTGCCAAACGATAAATAAACTTACCTTTAGGATGACGAGTTAATTTGGTTTTATCCTTATCATCAAAAACCTGCTCATCCTTAGAATAGTTATTTATTTCAGAGCTAGTGACAAAATATCCCTCATTTAAAGGATCATATGTTTCCCCTGGCTTCTGGACCTCGTATAAGTCTTCTTTTGCAAAGAAACCACGGTAGCTCAGCAGTGCTTCGTAAACTGCACCCAATTGGTTAATACCGAGTTGCGCATAACTAACACGACCACGGCGCTGACGACCTCGACCGCTCGTTTCACGCGTCAAAGACATTAAGCGAATGACATGTTGTAGTGTTTGGTTAGTAAATTTTACTTTTTCTAAATATGCAGTTCTTTTTGGGTCAAATAAATGACTGTCTAAAGCATGAATATCAAAACCCGTTAAACCCGTGCTTGATGCACTATAACTGCCATCAAGTGCAAGATCACCTTGATCGTGTGGTTTACCGGTATGAATTAAATTAAACAGCTTTTGAATCGAATGATGGAAATAGTGACCTTTTAAAGATTGTTCACTTTGTAATTGCACCATTTCCAAGTCACGTAGACTTTCTAAACTGTATCCCTTTAAATAACTTTGACTGGTTTTAATCGGGACATACCCTAGCTCTGGACGTGCTTCGATATAGAATAAGAACAACAAACGATACATATACCGTAAACATTCTCTGGAGAGTTGCTCTGGATTTAACCCCGTTTTCTCACCTGACCAACTCACATCTTTACGTTGTAAAAGTTGTTCTGTTGCTTCATTACCTAAGAGCTCAATGGCTTGACGTAAGGCATATTTCAGATCCTCAGATACCCCAAAAGCATGCTTATGTGCATTTTCATCTAGGCTGTCGAGTAACGAATCACCATCTTCAGGAACAAGACTGTCTTTAAATAACAGTGCTGTTGCGGCTTGTAAGGTCTTGGTATCTTTACGGCCTAAAATTTCATCCCAATCAAAACGTAGAACGCGATTTTGTAGCCATTTAAAGCGATCAACCAAAATTGCTTGTCGATCGCCCAAGACCAAGACCCAACGTGGCGCATCCTGCATTTTAAAAATATGATCATTAATAATATCTGACCACTTAATTCTGGCACCATCTTTCGCTGGATGTACCAAAGCATCTGCATGTGGTCCTGAACCAAAGAATTGCTCTTTCAGCACCCCCAGTGAGAAAGGATCAAAACCATCTTGTTCTTTATCTATTACCTCTACAACCAATAATTTTGGTTGTAGTTGATTGGGATAAGCAGACAAAATTGGCAGTTCTACATTCTTATTTCCAATCGAAAAAACATGGTTATAAGGTGCAAAAGGAATATCCAATGCACTGAGTAATTGTTGGTGTAGTTCTCGACGTTCTTCTAACGACGCTTTTAAACTACGTTCACGCTGAATTTTTTCATGTGTTTTAAAATATGGGCGTGCTAAGTTTTTTAAGCGCTGATAGGGTGGCTCAAAAATCACGCTTTGCTGGGACTCTCTGTCCAGCTGTTCTTTCGCTTGCCACTGTTGAATTAAATCTCGTATATCGCCATCGAAAACTTCTGATAAATAATGTGCTGAATAGAATTCATTTTCGTTTTGAATGCCCAAATATGTCGCTGCATTGTCACTAATAGCCATGATCTATCCTTAGTTTTTAGTTGCTGCAATAACGGCAATTAATTGAATATACGGTAAGCTTTCGGTCTGCCAAGTGTCTTTCATCCAGACTTCATATTCCTTAAACACTTGGTCGATATAACGCTGTTTTGCTTCTTTTTTAGTTTGAGCAACAGACTCTAGTCCTTGATCGAAATCAAGTTGCAACTGTTGCTCTTGCTTCCCTTTTAAAGCACTTAACTTTTCAAGCTGTTCAGCGAGCTTGGGTTGCATCTCTTCATCAAAGCTCACTTTTTTCTTTAGAACTTCTTGATGAATACTATCCACGACGGCGGATCGTAAATCGTGCAAAACATCTGAATTAATTGGTAAACCCGTATTCGGTGCATTTTTAAGGATTGGTCCATATACATTGAGCATGTCTTGTAATGGTTCAATTTTAGAAATTTGCTTTGCTTTAGTATGTACCGCGTACCATTCCCAAATCACAGGATGTGCTTTACGGTTAGGAATCAGTGCAGACACTAAGAAAATCGCTTCATCTTGTTCAAGTTGCGTATTTAGACCAATCACTAAAGCTTCATTACGCCCTGTATTTCCCAGCATACGTTCTTGTAACCATTCAGCGACAGGATGACGTTTCCATAAATAATGTTCTTTTGGCCAAGAGTTCTCTTCATTACGAGATGCTTTCACCACCTCCATATAATTTTCTTTATCTTCAGTGAGAATAAATTCACCATGCTCTGGATAAATTTCAGGTGGATAGGCTTTAAATTTTTGTTTTAAGTCATCAGGTGCTGTTAATTTTATTTTTTTAATCGCATCTTCGAACTCAACAGCGATGCGTCTTTGGTCTTTATTGAGATGAGACAGTGCTCTTTTTGCAAATTCATATTCACATTCGAATAGTTTGAAATTGTCTTTTGGTTCTTGTAGCTGTATATCCACAATTGGATCTTCATCAAATGAACCAAAGAAGTCTGCTAAAATAGCATCACCTTCATTAGGTTTATTTTCAGGTACATATTGAGTATCAAACTCTTCCGCCTGCACGGTCAGCATGGCTTCAGCAACTAACTTTTCCTCTTCCGCTACATCATAAACATCTAGGAAGGTTGCTGGATCACCAATATTCTTATAGGCTTGATCATCCTTTTTTTGCAATATTTCTAAAATACGGACATCACCACGGATCGTTTCATTACTACTCTCAGTAATTAAATAATAAATCTCAGGCTCTTGGGTTTGACCATAACGGTCTACACGACCATTACGTTGTTGGAACACCATCAATGACCATGGCAAATCGAAATGGACGAGTCGATGTGACAAGTGATGCAAGTTAATCCCTTCACTCGCAACATCAGAACACAGTAATATTCGAACCTTTTCTTCATGCTTACTAAATTTTTCAACAATCTCTTGCTGGGTAATATCATCCATTCCCCCATGCAATTGCTGAATCTGATCTTTATTTAGACCTAGATCATGACTTAAAGTACTTTCTAAGAAGTTTAGCGTTTCAATACGTTCAGAGAAAATAACAATTCGATCTTCTGTATTACGTTTATCCCAATTGAATTCAGGACTTTTTAATAACTCGATGAGTTTGGTGTATTTGGTAAACGTAGATGTATCCAATTGTTCAAGACAATCTTTCAAAGCTTGAAGGCTATCAAGTTCCTGCTCGACAGCAGCGGTGATCAACTCATCCTTAGCATTTAGTTTTTTAATTCGTTGCTCAACAGACTTCAAACAGGCAGCGGGTGAAGAAAACAATGCTTTTTGTAGACTAATTCGGACTAGTTGCCCCGGCTTTTCACTGTTGTACTGCCCTTTGATCGTAAATGGTACTTTCAGCAAGGCTTCATATGCTAGCTCTTCTTGAGCAGAAGCCTGATGCTTTAGAGAAAAGACTTTTCGATCTTTAAATTCGGCTTTTACTTGATCTTTAATGTCATGCTTAAAGCGGCGTACCACAAGACCTTTATCAGCAAAATCAGCTTTGATATAGTTATTCGGATCAGAAATAGCTGTTGGGTCAAGCATATTCATTAAGCTTGCAAAACTTTTAGCTTTACCATCATGTGGTGTTGCTGAAAGCATGATTAAAGTGTCTGATTTACTTGCCAATAGTTGCGCTAATTCTGTACGCTGCGAACTGGTTCCTCGATCAGCAACATTATGCACTTCATCAATCACTATGATGTCCCAATAGGCCTTATCTAAGTAAGACTTAAACTCATTGTCTTGTTTAAGGGTATCAATTGAAATAATCGACTTATCGTAATAGTAAAATGGGTTGTGGTTGGTTGGGATACGACCACGAACACTTTGTAAACCATTTGAATCTAGACGAATAAGAGGAATTGAGAATCGATTCCAGAATTCCTTTTGGAATTGCGTCATCATGCTTTTTAGCGTCAGAACGAGAATTCGTTTACCACGACCACGTTGAATTAACTCCGTAACCAAAATACCTGCTTCAAGTGTTTTACCTAAACCCACAGCATCTGCAATTAAAATACGCTGACGAGGTTGTTTGAGTGCTTGATACGTTGGAACCAACTGATATTCAACCACATCCATTGCTGCTTCTTTAGCAATATGAATTTTTAAATCATTCGGTGTAGATTGTCGTAGATGACTTTCAATGAACAATAAACTTTGAGAAAACTGTGGACTACTATCTTGAACCAATTTGGTTGATTTAGGATCTAAAATTTGGATTTTATCTTCAAATTTTGTCAGGAAAATAGCTTCTTTACCTCGGACTAACTCTGAGATTCCCTCACAAGTGAGCTGATCACCATGATTCATAGTAGGGTCCACGCGTCGGATTACCCATTCTTCATCACGAATCTCTACACGAGCTCCAGGCGCAAACTTCCCCGTCATTATTACATATCCGATCGTTTAACATATATTAAAAATTATAGAGTAAAATCATATATTTTATCTATTCAAAAACCTTTATTTTTTATGAGTAAAAAGCCTATTTTTGGCGATTTTATCTAACTAAAAGGTGTCTACAAAATCAGTGGCTATTCACATTTTAATAGATTACATTAGAGAGAATACAGGTCCAATATTAAGTGACTCATAATTTTGAGTATGAATCACTTAATTTGAACTAGTAAAAATATTACTTACGATTGGCTATTTTTTTTAAATATTTGACCAAAACTAATCCCACCTTCATCTTTTGGTCTTTCCCATGCTTCAAACAAACTAACTAAACCATTAACCAGCTGCTTATCATAACTAATTGAGCCAAAAGGAAATGATGTTAAATACTCAGCTTCTGAGTCTAAAACATGTAGTACAACTACAGCAAATTCATTTTTAACAACAATAAGTTCAAAGTTACCGTCAAGTATTCCTTCCTTAATCCCATAAAAATACTTTTGCTGATCTTTAGCAATAATCTTACGGTAATTATTTACAGAAGTTCGATCTTGTTCATCATGCATCGGTAAGAAGCATTTCAGTTGTAAATCAGTATTCTGTTTAGTCTTAATTTGCCCTAAAGCATTAATAAAAGTATTGAATCTTAGTGATTTACCCCAAAAGGCATCATCTGGTGCTAACCAGTAGATACTGCTAACTTGAGAATTCTTAGTAATGCATTCTTTAATTTTATTCAATATAATCTTTGAATTACTCTGACTATAGCAAGGACCAATAAACAAATGATTTTCATCTGATGATTTGCTTTCAATAGGATTAAGGCTATCAAATAAAGCATTAGGTGCTAGAAAACGGCCATCCTTAAAATATTGATTAAGCTTTAACTGCTCAAACCCATCTAGATTATTCAAAATATCACGGATATTATTACCTTTTTTACTTTGTCCCAATACCTGATAAGTTTTATCTTTGAGTTCATCACTCATAATTGAGTCCAACACTTTTATGGCTTGTGGTTCAGCCTGAGCATCAACATGGAGATCGAGCGACTTACGAACAGTACATTCTTTAATCTTTTTTACTGTACCCATTTTATAAATACTAGGTCTGCCTTCCATTTTCTTTAAGGTAATAATATCTTCTTCAATAAGTTGATAAAATTGCTTCTGAAATCGATCCCTAACGATATTTTCACTATTTGCAGCATGAGTACTAGTCGCAATCAATTTAATACCATACATATTGTTATCTGGCTTTTGAGCAATATAATTAAAATTGGTTAATTCATAGATCAAACTGTGAGTATGCTCCAAAATAGATGCAACTTTCGGTATTGAATCTACCGTGGTGAAATATTTCATTGATTTATTAGTCAAATGAAAAAGTCCATCTTGCTGAAGCTCAACTTCATTATTCGTAATGAGTTGATCTAATACAATGCGAGACTCTCGCTGATTCATCCCTAAAAATTTAGCGATATTCTTCACAGACAATGGGCTTATACGCAATAAACGCATAATCATAGAATCTATGAAGTTAGGCATTTGACTTGATGTATAACTAAAGTTTACTTCAAACTTTTGAGAAGGAATTAAGATATCAATATCATGATAAGGAATACTATAATTACTCATGATTGCCACCTCGATTCGAACTTGTTTTATATTTAAATTTCAATGAATTGGAATTCTTAGTTGGTGCAAGTTTCTGATCAGCAATATATTGATAATGCTGATCATCATTTGTACGCTCCAGGATATAGCTAAGAACCAATCCTAATGGACTTTCTTTATGTCTTGGCATATCCCATAGACGAGATGCACCAAAAATTACCAGCCGATCCATCGCTCGAGATAAAGCCACATTAATACGATTTGGCATATTCATAAAACCAATTTTATTATCAGAACTATTACGTGTAATAGATAAAATAATAATTCTGTTCTCTTTTCCTTGATAGCTATCAACAGTATCGATTTTAACTAAGGATCTAAATTCTTCATTCCATGACTTCGAATTAAATTGCTTACGTAAATATCGTTTTTGCTCGCCGTACATACAAATAATACCGATAGATGGCTCATTTGGCTTTGATCTGTCTTTTAACTCTTTCAATAATTGCTCATCTGAGTGAATTTTCTCTAACAATGCCATAATCTTACGAGCTTCATGTTTGTTATAGAAAGTTGTACCTACACCATCACTATACTTTTCAGATGTATCAACCCATGCCACAGTAGAGCGAAGTTCTTGAACTGAAGAGTTAAAATAAATATTCGGTACTACTCGTACCATATCTTCTTGATAGGGCTTATCAAATGGTTCAATCACTCCTGTTTTTAACTCATTATCGTAAAAACATGCTGAGACCATTTTACCAATCGCTGGTGCCATACGATATTGAACAAGTAACTTACCTTGTACTGCCTGACCATAAGGGGATGTGAATAGGCGTTCAAAATCACTTTTCAGATTTGCCTCTATACGATTTTTTGAAAACCCTAATTTACGTGCCAAAGCGTTAGCATGTTCTGGTGAATATAAAGGAGGCAATTGTTTGTGATCACCAACTAACAAAACACGTTTAGCTGATTGCATTGCAATAGCTAATTCTGAAGAAATTGATCGCGCAGCCTCATCAATAATGACCCAATCAAAAGTTTGATTTGCAATATCAATCGAATGATGACCAATCCCCACACAAGTTCCGCAAATGAATTGCCGTGTCTTAGACAGATAAGTTTCATAGTTGGCATTTGGACTATCAATTAATTGATCATAATCAAATGCAATTTGTATAAGTGCTTTTGCATTATTGGCAGCTTTACCATGCACTTCAAAAGTCTCATCCAACATTTTCCATATTTGATTTTCACGATCTAAAATCTGGCGACTATTCAGACCAATTAAAGAAGAATATAACTCTTGTGAATAATCTTTGAGACGTTCAATTAGCTTGACCGACAATCCATTCCACTCGGTTTTGGACAATAGTTTTTCATCTTCAGATTCTGCTGAAACCAACATTCTTGATAAATGACCAAAAAGATTTACTTTCAAGAACAAAGCACACGCTAGATATTTCTTATCAACACCAATCGACTGACTCAAAGATAGAACCCTCTCTTCCATCTCAGTTAAAAATAGATTTCTGTGTGTAGAAATAATCGAGTCTGAATACACATCTTTTAGGTTTGTTGATACAGCATTTTCTCTGTTACTGAAACGTACTATTTCTAGTGGTGTATCTAAACGCTGAGCGTGTTTACGAATACGTTCAGCAGCAGTATTGACCGCTTCGTGGGATTGACTAACCATTAGAACATTATTGGCATTTTGCTTTTCAAAAAGATAGTGAACAAAGGCTGCGATAAATTCTGTTTTACCTGTTCCTGGTGGGCCTTGTAAAATTGAGACTGGACCAAAGTTAATTAATTTACGGAATGCTTCACGCTGAAGGTCATTCAGACTGACAACTACTTTTTCATCTTCATCTTTCTGATCGTATCTTTCGAAGTCTTTATCCGAAACAGTAATATCATAATTCTTGGGGATAATTTGTGAGGCTGGCTCAAAATAATCAACTAAATTAGGGATATCAGATTGTCGTCTTAATATCTGTTCTAATGCATTTTTACGTTTAAGGAATGATGATTTATCCGCTTTAGTACGTAAATATAAAACTTGTCCTACCTTAATTTTATCGGCATGTTTTACGCCTTTAATTCTTAACTCCCCTGCTAGAGAATTTTGAATATCGATATCACCTACACGGAACTCTCTATCCTCACCATTAAAATCAATAGTCTTATGGATTAAGCTAATTAACGCATCTTTCGGAAATTTGTCTAATACATCGTTATCATCTTCATATCTTGCAATAAAAATTTTGGTATCAACCAATTGCAACGGTTGTGATAAAACAATATATGGTAAAGCTTCAGTCTCTGTTTCTAAGATTGCCTTCCATAATTTGTTTGTATTAATACTTAAAGCTGTGGCTTTATTGATATCACTATGGATAGTATCTAATGCTATCTTACTTACAAACTCATCTGTGACACTAGTATTCTGCGAATCATGAGTTAGTAACTGCTGATCAATATCCAACACATCAGTTGACTGAGGAAAATCAGTATTTAACTCCAAGATCTCCTCTTGATCATTAAACTGATCTTGTAAAACATCATCAATTGCTGTTGAAAATTCATTCAAGTTAAATAGGAAATCTGATAGTTCTGTGTAATCTGGTCTACCAATTGAATGCTCAATATTTAAGTTAATATCTATTTCTAGCACAGCCTGATCTATGACGTAATGTGGCACAACATCAGATTCACGCACGCCTGTCACAAAGCGAATGCTTTTGATATTAGGATCTAAAATAAAATGAATTGAACCCCCAATCCCCTGTAACTTGACCATAATGTCATTACCATTACGACCTTTCTCTACAGCTGCATAGATACGCTTATTATCGGCAAAAATCTGTAGCTCAGTGAATTTATCAGGTACAGGAATACGAATGGTTGGTGTATCGCTGTTAATTTGCGTAGTTTCAATACTTTCCAATAGACGATTTAAATCACCTAAAGGAAACTCTGTTTCATTGAGCTCAAGTTTTACAGCATCACTAATCCATTTAAAATCTGTACTATCATCACCTATTTTAAACCTTAGGATTTGGCAAACCATATACATAATGGCATAGTTATGGCACTGCTCACTGGTAGGATTTTCGATATGTGCAGGATAATATTCACT
Organism: Acinetobacter sp. I-MWF; assembly: GCF_025433935.1. Taxonomy (NCBI): domain Bacteria; kingdom Pseudomonadati; phylum Pseudomonadota; class Gammaproteobacteria; order Moraxellales; family Moraxellaceae; genus Acinetobacter; species Acinetobacter sp. I-MWF. The sequence goes on from NZ_JAMBAR010000001.1 coordinate 3,061,178, forward strand.
CTTATGATCTAAATATGGTCTGATATCAATAATATCATTGAAAACAAAACTGCTGTTTTCTGAGTTGAACAGCACACTATCATGATTAATGCGACCAATTGGTAAGCCCAATTTATGTAAATGGATAATCGCTTCTACCAAGTTAGCAGCCAACTGCAATCTGCTTTCTTTTTCAGCTTCAATTTCGTCAACTTTTACACCGTCAACAACATCACAAACAACAAATAAAGATCTAGACTTTGTTGAAATACCATATCGTACTAAATTCGGTAAATATGATAAGTTTTGGGCTGTAGCCTCTTTAAGTCGCTCAAAAAAATGTTGATATTTAAGAATATCACTTGATGAGAATCTATCCAAATGAACATCTGACCATTCTTTTACAAGATGATCACCTGAACGATATAAAGTGGTTTTATTATGTTCATCTTCGTAGATTTCATCCTCCTCTGGATAAATCTTATATATTTTATCTGCTGTAACATATTCTTCTAATAATGCAACGTCAGCAATAAACTCTACTGTTTGCGTAGGCCTTTTCGCATTAAATTCTCTAAGCAATTGACTAGCATCATTAATTTCAAAAGCAATTGCCTTTTTTACTAAGTCAGCAATCCAATGGTCACTATTAACGCACAAATTAATTAATGCTTTAGGGGTTAAACGATTATTCGCCCATAAGTGCCAAGCAACTATTGCTAACATATATACGTCTTTTTTAAACGCAGATACATTTGCTAATTTAGCTTGAAAATCTCTAGATAGAAATGTAAGACTTGATTGTAAGTCTTCAATCTGATTATCGATATTTTCTGAATTAGAAGTTAAAAAGTGTGAAATAGCGATATCTTTTTGAGGAGAAATCCAAATACAGTGTGAATTAATATCTCCATGTGAAATACCTAGATTATGTATTTCAGCGAATTTACTCACTAAAATTTGAATCAAATCTAATTTATCTTCCTCAGATAAATTAGGGTTGATTGTAGTGATAAAATCATTGAAACGGAGATGACTTTGCCGATATTCAACCAATTCATTGTACTGTTCAGTAATTTGATCCTCTTCAGGCATGATCAAAGGGACAAGAGCAGTCTTATATAATTGGTTACTTTGCTGAAATTCAGCACTAATGATACGTTCATGATTTAGTAACGCAGCCCTTTGCTTTGGTGATTGAAGGCTCATTTCCTTAAAGTTAGCAAAATGCCATTGTCTGATTAATGCTTTATCAGAACGAGAAATGGTCGATGTTGCCTCATACTCTGTATAAATTTTTTGAGGATGAGCAAGGAGCTCTTCCTCCTGCTTATACTTTTGAACAATAACCTTTTTAGGGGACGTATCATTAGTAACAAAAATTTTATCGATTAAATCAAAGTCCTTATCTAAGTGTTGAGCATTCGGATGCGGTTTAAATTCTTTATTAAATGCAATTTTGTTAGCAAATTTGATAAACTTATCAATACTGATGACATGATTTGCTTCATCCTCTGGTAATCCAGAAAAATTAACTTTTCCACACATTACAACAAAAAAATAAACTCTAGGAACAAATCCTGGATTACCTGTGAATTTATCTTTAAGTGCTTTAAGCTTGTTGACAAGAATGAATTGTTTTTGGCGTGTCAGTGAAACTGGGGAAATCCCCATGTCACGATCATCCATATACCAATTACCGTTAGCTGATTTAATTGATTTACCATTCCAATCCTTCAACTCAACCACAATAATGATGCTATTAGTCACCAAGATTAGATCAAACTCCCCCCCCTTTTTAGTGGTTTTGTCTACTAAAGTATAGCCTGCATAGCCATACCAGGGGCTGTTTTTTCGCATTTCATCTTCAACACTAAATGCCTCACAAATTTTAGCAATTGCTTTTGTTTCGTGCTGATGAATCCCATTTGCTTGAGTTTTAATAATTAAAGACATAAAAGCTAAATCCATAAAGAATAGATATTCAAAACCAACTCAATAAAAGAATAAATATTCAAAACTAACTCAATAAAAGAATAAATATTCAAAATTACATTAATAAAAAAATAGACTAATGAAATAAACATAAAAATACGTCCATAAAAAAACAGATATAAAAACAAATCCATAAAAAATAGACGTAAAAAAATAAAATCTATAATTATTTAGATTTGTCGCTTTGATTAAACTTAAAACTCATTCATACAGTTATGGGCACAGTGCAATATTGCATTTGCTCAAATTTAGGTAGGTTTTTTTAGCTATCTTTCCCTGGCTTTATTTAGCCAACAATAATTTATGTTCTGAATTTAACCATGTTTAAGAAGTAAGTAAAGAACTTTTTAAAAAATTTAATTTTATATTTCTAAAGCAAAACAGTAATGCATTTACCACTTAAATTAAATTAAAAACTGTGATAATTTAATCTAACAATTAATCCCTGTGTTTGTACACAGGGATTAATTGTTAATTGAAAACCTGTACTGACAGTTGCAACTCTTTTAAGTATCCTTAACATGGTCCAAATCAGAAATTGTTTCTGAAATTTGACCATAGCTGATGTTGGTATATCCCTCTGTCCCCAGCACCAATTGGTTATTAAAAGATTGTTCTTTCTCAACCCAATCCAGACAGGATAATCCCTGCTCTAAAGTTAAAGATGAAGCAGAAATAGGTTGGGCCTTAGCGGTATGTATCATCAGTAGTGAGATACTGGTGACAAGAATTTTTTGAATCATACATGTCATTTTGTTGTTGTCCTTATTTTCGATTAACGATCATTTACGTTAAACCAGTAGGAATATTCTTTAGGCTGACCATTCACCAAGACATTACTGAGTTTGACATCATAGATCACGTTCAGTTTTAAATCGTCAAAGTTAAACTGGATATGGTTGGGAACTCCTATATTTTCATAACGGATATTACTGATCTTCTGTTTAGCACCACTACTTCGTTCAGTGACAACAACCTTAGCTTTGGCATAGTCCAGATTGCGATTGGCAAAGAAATTCTTTTGATCTGTTAAAACTGAAATTGAGAGAATTGAACCCGCCATATAATATTTGGCTGGATAATTGTGGTAGGGATAGGCAATCACACCGAGTGGTGCAGTGGTTGCATTATTAAAAGGATAAACAACTTTAATTGAAGTCCCTACAACGTAAGGGAATCGGGTATCCCTGAATGATGGTGCATTGACTGAACCATAGGCAGATTTTTGTAAGAATGGGTTGAGCATCCAAAAACGATGACCTACATTATTTGCCATAACATTAAAATAATCATGTATCAAACTTCTGATAGTGTCAGCAGGCGGGTTGTCATACATATTGGCTCTGACCCCCATCTCTAGATTACTAGTTCTTGCACCTAGAGCACCAATATCTGAATAGCAGTTTGTGTTTGATTCTGGGTAATGGGTCAAGATGTTGTTGGCAGCTAGAATCAATGCCGTCTGCATCATTTCATCTTCACGGGCATAATCGTAGGTAATACTTGGCAGCCCATGCAAGGCACGAACTGTATTGAGTTCATTTAAGAATTCATTTCTAAACTTTGCACTGAGCTTGCCTGCATAACAGTTGTTGATATCAGGGGCATCGCTCATAGATGAGGCTTTAAACACATCAAAACTGATAGTCCTGCTTTCTGCGGCCAATGTTTTGGCATCACCCTTCTGGGTGAGTTTAAGGGTACATGCACCCGCACTAATCCCTTTGAGTTCGCCCTGACTATACATACAGGTTGATGAAGAAAGGCTACTAATCGTGACAGGCAATTTGGCACTGGATTCAGCATCCAATGAATAAATACTATCCGTCAGAATATATTTTATTTTGAGTGGGGTAATGGTTTGCTTGAGCTTATTGACGCACACATTATTTTCTAGATATTGCTCAGCAGTACAACTCACATTGACGGTCATGCTGCTATTGAGTGGTAGAACTTTTTCCGTCCCTGCCTGTGTCAGTGCCAGACTACACTGACCAACTTTAAGCGCTTTGAGTTCACCGCTACTTACACTACAGATGTTGGGTGTGTTACTGCTAAACGTTACTGCCAGACCTTGATCCGTCTTCAGCGATAATGGATAGCTTTGACCTTGAATCAGCGTACTGAATGGTATTGACTGGATATTCTGCACTGCCTTATTTTTACATGCACCCTCTTCCAGATATTGGCTTTCAGCACAGGTCACGGGCTTGGGATTGCCATTATCTAGATTACCCGTTCCGCCGCCATTGGAAGAACTAGAATATCCACTTGAACCGCCTCCACATCCGACCATGACTGTGCTGATTGACAACATCAGCACAGATGGCATAAACGATCTTGAAATCATCATGATTGACTGCCTTAAATTTTTATATTGTTGTTATTGATAGTGATCAGCCGAAAGGAGTTGACGGATTTCACTGGCCATCTGGGGGCTACGCCAAGGAAACAGCACTTTAAGACTATAATTCGGTTTAAATTGATCCCGTGTTCCAATATTGACCTGAAACTCACGCTTCATCGGTGTCCGATGGACTTGCTGGTTAACATGAGTTCCCATCATTGGGTTACTGATCACGGTAGTCGTGGTTCTAAAGCGATCTTCAACCAGATTGTAATGTCCAACAGAAGTTATATAGTCAAAAGGATATTTGACTAAGCGTTGGTCAGGCTGATCAAACAGGATGATGGTTTTGTCTTGACTGTTAATCCAGACGCCACGATTTTGATAATTAAAAGTTTCACCTTGGCGTTTCAGTTGTTCGGTCATCCCATCAAAGTAAGTATTTCCGTATTGATAAAGGTAGTAAATGATTACAAACCAGAATAGGTCAAAGCCAAAGAAAAAGTAGCCAAACCATCCAAAGGAAAAGATTTTGCCAATGATCAGAAAGATCACAATCGGTGCCACTACACATTTTAAAAATAGCTTGGATTTTTGTGGACGGTTTTCGATTGGAATAATTTTAGGTTTCGTTAATTCAGTCATGGTTGTTCCCCGCATGTTCAATGCAATTCACAATCACCAGCAGATATAAATATAAAAAGGTCTATTTTTTATAGGCGTGATTTAGCCATCCACCGTTGGATTGTTCTTGTTAAAAAGTTTTTTAATACAGCCTAAAAAATTAAATTAGCCGTATAGCCCTCGTTGCAAAGCACAACAAGGTTGAACAGGTGGCGAGGCACAAATAAGAAAAGATAGATACAGCATGAGAAGCTCCTTGTGTTAAAGAAGTTCTACCAATTACTGCTAAATAATGGTGGCAGAACGAGAGCGGGTTAGCAGACTGGAACACAAGAATCCAGCACGTCCGAAGACGTCCCCCTCCCGTTCCACCGCAGAGGGGCACGAGGGGATAAACACTAAAGGACAAGTCCCTTAATGTTCTTGTGTTGGACGGTCTGCTAAAACCGACTGGCAATGTAGGCCAGCGAGCCCATATTAATTTTATTCAAAGCTTTAGTCAATTTTACCAATACTAAAATCTAGACAATCAGCTCGGACGGAAAATTTAAGTTAAATGATTGATTTTTGCTTATGTAAAATTCATCCCATCAAAGTGTTTATTTTGATTTTATGGATAAGTCTAAAATGTTTAAAAGAATAAATATTGGGCTGACATAGCCGTCCCTAGATACTTTTAATAAAAAGTTTTCCAGCCGTCAGAAATTCAATATTTCTTCAGGATAATCAATTAATTATTTAATGTTAAGATATGTAAAAAGTTCATATTATATTGTTGACAGGTTAAGGTATACCCAGCTAACCTAGTATTACACAGCAAAATCTGTGTACAGGCGTGAGAACCTGTTATATTCTACAAGCGCAAAACAATGTCGCTTATGCGACTATTTTTTTGCCTACTGTTTAGCAGTCGTTATGGCAGCTTGACAGGGCAGCCTTTGGCTGGCCGTACCTTGTAGAACGGTATTCTCACCCCTGTTTTGCTGCCACCATTACCGTGAGAAGTAATGGGGGTAAGTATTAAACTTATCTACAAGGAAACGACTATGAACGCAATTCTTCATGGTGCAAACACTTGCACACCTCAACAACAAGCTTCTCAACTCATTGTTGAACTTGGCAAAACAATTTCAAATCCTCAACGTCAAACACTGGCCAATCTTTATATTGCGGTTGATACTGCAAACTCCTTACTCAACGAGCTTGAACAAGCACATCAAATCATTCGTCAGTGTATGCATAAAATGACTGATGAGCAAATTCTCGAAGTTGCCAAACTCAATCAAAAGAATAATTTATCTTCATTGTGGGCATTCCGAACGCACCAACGTCAAAAGATGATTGAACGTGCACAACGTGTCTTGGGAATCCGTTCTATTTAACTCGATTAATTATTGATATATTTTTAGCTTGCTACTGTGAACTATAGAAATCGCCTACATTATTATCGATTAAGTAATAATAAAGTTGATTGAAAGCAGTGACAGTCGCAACGCTAAAGATAATAAAAGTCTTATGTTTAAAAGTGGTTGCTTAAAATTCAGGACCAGAGTGATTTGATTTCTGTTGCTTAGCTTCAACTTGTGGTTGACGTTGAATGTTATATTGCTGCCCTAGCATGGTAGCAATGAAGTTCATCATCAACCTGACAATTTCTTCAACGAGCTTTGCAAGTTGCAGTATTGTTGCTGTAAGTTCTGCTGAATGCTCTCTATCATATTGGTATTGCTGTTGCATTGATGCTGCATGCTCTTGATCTGCGTCTGCTTGTTCTCTAAGTCGACGCATATGTTGTTTAAACTGTTCATATTCTGAGTGCAGTTCAGCATCATCTCGTTTAAATTCTTGATTTGTTGCTGGTATTGCAATTGTAAATTTTTCAAATTCGTCTCCTGCTTCTCTAGAACATCGAAGCGCTTGATCAAGCTGGCTGTTAAGTGCTCTAGTCTGCTGATCTGTGTAGCGCAAGACATGCTCTGTTCTTGAAGTCGCTGCTCTTTCTGATGCTGTAACTGCTGTTGTTGCTCCAATTTGTCTAATTTTTCCTGTCTCGATTGTAACTCTCTGATCATCAATCCAATATTCTGAAATAAACTGATGTCGGCTTGACTCAAGTCTGACGGACTGCTGAAACCTAAGATTTTCAAGATCTTGTTCATGTCGTCTCTGTTGCTCTGCTCGTAATGCTCGATCACGCTGAGCCTTTTTTTCATCTTCTCGACGTTTTCTTGCAAGCCTTGCATAGTACTCAGCGAGGATGGTGTCAAAGCTAAACTCATTTGTTCGAGTAAATCCAAAATCATCTGCTGTGTGTCGCTGCCGTTGTGGTGTTGAATAGTCATATGTTGCTGTTCTTTCATGACTTATTTCTCCACGATGCATGGTAATGTCAGATGAATATTCGGTTCCGTCGGATGAACCATTTTTTTGTTCAAATTTAGGGTATTGCAATCGATCCATTTCGGAGAAGTAATTGCTCGGAAACGATTGCCCTTGCCGTCCGTCAAAATTTCGGTCTCGTTTTTGGTTAAAATCGGCTGAGTGAGATAATAGTTGGCGAGTAATATTACTAAAATATTCAGCAGCCACATTCCAAGCGCCATCAGAATAAATGTTTTCAGAATCAATTTGGGGTTGTGAGTGATCGACTGTGTTATCGCTTGATTTACTTGCGTCTGTAATAGTTGCTTCTGATCTTCTAATACCAGTGTGATGCTCTGAGTATTGTTCTGAATCTGTGTTTTGATCTGGTTCTGATTGTCTACGATCTTCTGTTGTAATTGATCTTTGCTCTGCTGAAGATGCTTTTGCATGATCTGATCGATTTCGCTGAGATGTGAAGACAGCTTCATTTGTATATTGTCGATATTCTGCTTCAGTTCTCCTAGATATGATTTCAACCCTCTGATTAAAATCTGTGTCTCGTTTTTCTGATGTTGTAGCAGATGCATAACGTTGTCTGTTGTAATCTGCTCTTGCCTGTCGAGCTCCTTGCAAAGCTTGTTCTGCTCGATCTCGAAGTTGAGCACAAGGCGTTTGAGTGTATTTTGAAATCTGATTAACTGTTCGCTGCTCATCGTTTCCACGTTCTCGATCTGCTGTTCGAACTTGTTCAAGAGATTTGATACGCTCTCGAATTGTTCTTGGACATTTTTCGATGTTGAATTGTCTTTCATAGATTTCTCCTTGAAAATAAATAGGTTTTTTGCCAAACGGTGGAACTAGGCTGAACTGTTTTTCTCGAATTTTGACTACTTCACTTGCCAGCTGATTGGTTAATACAAACTGCATAAAGTCATCACGGTTTCTGACTAAAAGTTCGGACGGAATTACTTGAGCATGTTTTTTTTCTAGTTGTTTCAACGATATTGATAAAAGCTGTAAATAAGTGTTTTCGATGTACTGTTTATAATTCTCTCGATTTTTTCCAATCTTTTTCAGCGCAGCATGCAAATATGTCTCATGACCTTTTTTTGTAAATCTTGCACGCTCTGGATCATTCGGATCTGCCCAACCGTATTCAAAATTCAACTTGTCTTGCAACATATGAAAATGCTTTTGGAATCTGCCGGGAGGTGCGATATTCATTGCTTTTCCTGACCTGAGTTCAAGTCTCGGCACAAGTATATGAATATGTTTTGAACCGTTTAGTTCCTGATGTAAAACAGCCGTCAAATGATATTGATCAGGCTCGAGACCACTAAAAGCCAATGCTTCGAACTGTTTTAAGACATCTTTCATTTCAATGTTAGTAGGTTGATCTTCTTCAGCAAAAGCAATCACGGCAGACGTATATTTATGTTTGAAAGGAGAACTGTCTGCAATTTTTGCAAAGAGATGTGGGTCGCCGCAGAGCACTTCGACATGCGGACGGACAATATTCATGTGATCTTTTTCATCGAGCACATAACTTGCTGCACGTGCTGCACTACCCGTTCCATGCCTCAACATCTTAATCAACATGCCCCGCTCTCCCGTTTAAAATAAAAAAGGAAATAAAATTAAATTTCTATATGGTCATCAGAAAGATCAGCGTCTGAAACTGATTCAAGTTCACCGTCTCCAACGACTTGCATTTGTCGCAATAAATCGGCGAGATATTTTTGCTCAATATGCTGATGTCGGCGCTGAACAGTCTCATCAGAACGATGCTGTGACGGAGGACAAGGGAGTGGATATAGTTGATAGATTTTTTTTAAATAGTCTTCGACAAGTACGTAAGTTCGAAGCAAGTCCACAGGACTCCCCATTTTGTTAGCAATGTGAATTGCGCGAGTAATCTGATTGAGATTATTGCCAATTTTTGCAAGTTGGAATGCAATGCTCTCCTTATCTTCTTCCCTTCTCTGACAAAATGATTGCTTGGCAACGACATGCGATTCACGAATTGTAGATTGATCAACATTCAAGATATTTTGAATATAGTGACTCACGGAAAACCGAATAAAATCGCTAGTGGTTTTATTTAATAACTTTGCCGAATTTTTAATTATCTCTAATTCATCATCATTTAAACGCAATTCAAGCCGACTTAATCTTTTTGACTTCACAATAACATTTGTATCAATCATAATCACACCAAAACCATCAATCTATTTTTAAGCTATAATATTTTTTAAAATAAAAAAAGTGTTTTTGACAATAATTTTAAATTAGAATAAATATTTACTCTAAAAAATTTTAAATAGCTCACCTATTAAAAGTAGCGGTTTGGCTGCAAGCCAACCAGATCCCATTCGTACAAAATCACAACTTTTGTTGTGATTTTGTACGTACATGGGTAATCTGGCTCGACCGGTTAAAATCATATTTAATGTACTTTAGACTATTAAGTGTTATATTAAATTTTATAAAGATTAAGAGTATTATAATCATCAAAGAACAACTAAAAAAACCTTCCCAAAGGATAAATATCCAAATAAAATAATTATAAAATATATTTAAAAAGCATACACTTAGTTAAAAAAACACTGAATAAATTATTTTAACACTAAAAAATCTATAAAATTAGTTAAAAATAATTCCACAGAGAAAAACCATGAATTAAAATTTAATAAAAATCAATCCAAATCCAATAAAATATTTATCTAAAAATAAAAATTGATCTTTAAATATTAAAAAACAAACATCCTTAATTTTAAAAACCCACCTTTAATTTTTAAAACAATCTTGATCATACAAAAGATTAATTACTATTATAATAAGCATAAAATTAGTTTAGAAAATAAACCTATTTTTTGATCTTTTACACCAAACTCATTTTTATATAAAAAAATATGCTAGCTTTCAAAGTATAGAAACTTGTTTTACTCTTCAGATCCTAATTACTAAAATTAGGATTTTAAGACAACAAGGCTTTCTTCAACTGTATTAAAAATTGAAGAGGTCAAAATGATCAAAAATCTTTATCTAATGAAATTAATTATTAGATATACAAAAACTGTAGCAAGACTTTCGAATAAGAATGCGGAGGTTCAACAATGAATAAACATTTTGAACTCGTTGACTGGGTCACCGCTGATAAGTTTTGCGAACTCACAGGCGAACAGATCTCGAACTTAAAAAACCTACGTCCAATATGGGATGAGGGAAAAGTTTGGGTAAAAGTGTCTGCTCGTAAAATTTTATATAGCTTAAAAGGTTACAACGCATGGGTCGAACAAGCCGCACAGGTCTACCAACTGGCACACGAGCAAGATCGGGAAAAATACAGATTAACTTTAAATGGAACGGTAAGCGCGAGTGGTTCACCCTCGCGCTTACTGACACACCAGCCAACTTCAGTAAGGCGGCTAAGATTAGAGAAGATTTTGTAAACAAGGCTAAATACGGGATATTAAAAATCGAGGATATCGAAGAAGTCTCGGTAAAGCCTATTAGAAAAGCTGGCGCTGTGCAAGAAACATTGCCAGCGTCACAAGGTCCTACTTTTGCTCACTATGCACAAGAATACCTTTATAACCTTTCAGATCATAAGCACGGCACCAAGAAAAAATATCTATCAATTTTAGAACGGCTGTGGATGCCATTATTTGCTGACATGCCAATTAATACGATCACCAGCCAAATGTTGCGTAGTGCGGTGAATGGACGTGAATGGTCTTCAGCGAAGACTCGAAATGATGCTTTGATTCCATTACGTGGCGCATTCGAACTAGCGCACGATGATGAAATTATTGATAAGAACCCATGTGACCGATTAAAGAATCAGAAAACGCAGGAAGCTGAACCTGATCCATTTAATGAGATTGAACGAGAAAGAATACTGAACTGGTTAAGAGAGAAATATCTTGCAGACTATCCGACTGTATATTGGTATTTTGTGGTGGTATTTTGGACAGGTTGCCGTCCATCAGAAATTATCGCGCTCACTTGGCAGGATGTAGATTTTTTGAATAAGCAGATTCACATCAATAAAGGTCGTGTGAACGGTGTTCAGCAGGAAACCACTAAAACAAATAAAGCTAGATTTGTAGATTTAAATGATTTTGCATTTGAAGCATTCCAACAACTCAGATTACTAACTTATCTCAAATACGAGCATGTATTTATTTGTGATGAGACTGGTGAGGAATTTACTACGCAAAAATCATTGAGTGAAAAGTTTGTAGCCTCACTGAAAGCGAATGGCATACGCTATCGCCCTGCCTATAACACTCGTCATACTTATGCGACTGTATGCTTAATGAATGGACTTAATCCAGTCTATGTGGCTTCACAGCTGGGTCATAGTTTGGTGATGCTCATGAAGCGTTATGCGAAGTGGATTAATTCAGATAAGAATAAGGAAGAGATTGCTAAAATTTCAAATAGTGCCAAAATTGTGCCAAAGAAAAAGGGAATCAAACTATGTATTTGATTCCCTTTAAGATATTTGGCGGAAGCGGTGACAGTCAAATTAAAGAAGTAAATCTTTAATAAACAATAATAAAATATTTATAATTCTGTTTTTTACTACTATTTTTACTGCGTTGTGATTTCTTTGTTTCAACCTATTTCGAAACAGCAATTCATATATTTAAGCTAATTAGAGTTCGAGTTCTGTTTTAAATCATATCAGTTTTCGAACTTATAATAATCCTGCTCTAAGCACATCTTTCATGTGGTCATAATGCTCCTTCTTGGCAACTTCACTTAAAGCTTTTGAATTATTTAAACTAGATTCAAGTTGTGATTTTGTTTCAGAGGCATCAAGATGATCGCCACCTGCTGAGCCTTGCGAATAGGCAAAAGCAATAAGCCTTGTTTGGCTCTGAGCGCTCCCCATTGATCTGTACGCAATTCAAAGCCTTCACCTCGTACTTCGGCTTTGTTGCACAAAGCCAGTTCTGGATATGAATCAATATTATTAGGTATCAATTTCTTATAAGCAGAATTAACTAGTGCCTCTTTTTTCTTATTATTTTGTACTAAATATATAGTTGTCCCACCTACAATCACAGCCAATAAGGTTAAAATGGAAGTTATCCATAGAGCTATCTTTTTTCACCTCTTCATAAAAGCACTCAAAAAAAAGTTAAATATGTCTATCAAATAGTTTTTCAAATTCCAGATAGTTAATATATAAATTTTGATTCTATCAACTTTACCATCATGATACTTTATACTAAATCTAACTAGGCTTAAAAATTATGAAAAAAATCATTTTGTTTTCAATGCTATTTTTGGCCCCTCTAACTTGTTTGACTACAGCAAGTGCTGCTACTCAAGCAGATGGATCGACTGGATCATATAAAAGTGTGCAAGGTATTGTTAATGATATTGTTACTACTTCGGGTCTACAGTCAAATTTCACGTTAGTTACAATCCCAAATTATAATAATGCAGCTGCACTCATTAGAAATAATAAACGTGTATTGGCTTATGATCCCCTATGGTTTAAAGCTCTAAATAATAAAACTGGAAGTCAGTGGTCTGCTATAACTATTATGGCTCATGAGGTAGGTCATCATCTAAATGGGCATCCACTCACGAATGTTAACAATCAAGAGAGTATCAAAAATGAATTAGCAGCTGATTATTTTTCAGGATTAACAATACAACGAATGGGAGGTTCTTTAGAAAATGCTCAACAATGGATTAAACTATATGGCACTGAGAAAGATACTATCAGCCATCCTTCATCAGCAAAACGCTTTCAGGCAATAAAACTAGGTTGGAATTTTGGTTGTGCACTATCCAATTGTAGCAATATATCTCAACAAGTAATAATGCAATATCCTGCGACCAGCCAATTGTGGAGTCTGAATACATTAAATAATGCTCAATGGACTAAAGATTTAGGCTCAGGTTTATCTCCAGTTTATGCAAAAACGGAAGTATTGCTTGCCAGGCATAATGTTTCTACTGGTGCTATCAGAGGCGATAGACGAATAAATTTAATGAAGGCTATTTCGGCTTTTCAACAGATGAACGGACTACAACCAACAGGGGCCCTGAATACTGAAACATGGGAGGCTCTAAATAAAGGTAAAACAGAAGATGCATATATCAGCTATACCATAACAAAAGAAGATATTAATTATCCATATCTCTCTATTATTCCAAGAGATTTCATTTCGCAATCTAAAGTGAAAGGATTATTCTATACGCGAGTTTCTGAAATGTTAAGTGAAAAATTTCACATGGATGAGGAGTTTCTCAAACGACTTAACCCTCATACTACTTTTACAACCATAGGGGAAAAAGTAATCGTAGCAAATACTCGGAATACTATCTCTCTTACTGAACCTATTTCACTCTTAATTGCACATAAAAGTTCTAAAATACTTTTTGCATTTAATTCAGATAATCAAATGATCGCAGCATTTCCAGCTTCTTATGGTTCTGTTGATACCCCTTCTCCAAGTGGAACTGAGAAAATAAGTAAAATTACTCCTAACCCTATTTACAACACTGATCTAGAACCGTATTTCCCAGAAAAATTAAAAGGTTTTTTATTACCTGCAGGTCCAAATAGTATAATTGGAATGATGTTAATTTCTTTTGAAAATAGTGCGTTTGGAATTCATGGTACACCAAACCCTTCTGCCATTTCATTGACAACATCTGGAGGAGAAATTCGTTTAACTAACTGGGATGTTATTAATTTATCTAAACAGTTACAGCCGGGTGTTATTATCAAATTTGTTGAGTAAATTAAATATGAATAGTGAACTGTACTGGTTTTATCGGAGACTGAAGAGTTGAGCTGAGTCATTACACGCCCTTAAAATGCCGAAACGGCTTTTTTAAGCTTAGCACTTTCCTATAGGAGTTAAGCCACCACTGACTCAATTCCTTAAATTACCCAAAATGGCTTGTTTAGCTAATAATGTATAAGTCTAATTGGGGCTTATCTTGAAAAACGTAAAGGCCTAATAGTTGATTGGGCTGAATTCTGTAGTACACACTTTAACTAGACAGCATTAATAGACTTACTTAGTTAATGAACATACCATTTAGAAATATAGAACTTACACAAAATAATTTACAGACACATTATTTATTTTGCTCTTTGAGCTTTACGCGCTCCTCCCATAATTCCTTAGGAATTTGAGGATAGTCTCTATCTAACTCTTCCTCAGATAAATCACTAATTCCCCTCATACTCAAACTTGGCCAATGATCTTCTTCTGGAATATACGCAAACTCAATATTAAATTTACCTGTATCAATTAACGTAACTTTAAAGTTTGTCCACTTTTCTTTAAAATTATCTAATGACCTTAACTCAGCTATTAAAATCATTATTTTTTGTCCTATTTCATGCGGTATTTCATCCATATCAAACCAACCTATTTGATTTTTTTTGTAACCCATTCAAAACTATAAGAATTAAAATCTGTATAAATATAGCCCTCACAAATCATAGTTTCAGCATCATCCACCATTATTGACCATAGCAGTTCACCAATTTTTTGATAAATTTCTTGATCTTTCATACACTATTTCTCATAAATCAAAGCCCTGAGACGAACTCAAGGCTTTTTATAGAAATTATTTTTTCTCATTCTTAAACTTAACTCTCTCTTCCCATAATTCTCTTGGAATTTGAGAGTAATCTTTTTCCCACTCTTCTTCGGTAAGTTCTCCAATACCTTTCATGAATAGATTTGGCCAGTTATCTTCTTCAAGAATATAAGCAAAATCTATATTGAATTTACCATTATCAGTTAATGATATTTTGTAATGTGTCCATTTTTCTTTAAATAAATCTAGCTCTTTGAGACCATTCACTAACTCTCTAATTTGCATTTCAATATTACTAGGTTCTTTACCGAAATCAAAAGTACTTAGACCTCCATTTTTCAACATGAACCTAGTTATCCATTCTTGATGCTCAGGATAAATTTTTCCAATAAAATATATAATATCAGCTTCTTGAGGCATAATTGACCATAAAAGCTCGCCAATTTTTCTATAAATTTCCTGATCTTTCATAACTAGTTTCCTGTTGACGTATTTTTTAATTGTTGCGAAGGTTGTCTAACCCCATTGATGCTATGATTAATAATGAAACTATCTGGCCGTTTACTATTACCTGAGTACACTGGTTGAATATTTACTTTGACTGATTGGTTGCGTTCCAAAGCTTTCTTCCAATCTGTTTCAAGCTTATACCAAGCACCACTAGAACCATTAAACGTCTTATCCATGGGAACGATATTAATCCCTTCACCCGGACCTTTAAACATTGAAGCAATAAAAAGCATGCCAAAATGACATGCTTCTAAATTAATAAAATATACGCTATATGAATTTATGATTTTTCATTATAAATAAACTTAGTATGAGCCTTACCATTCTCATCCAAAATTAAAATAAACTTTCTCCAATCACCACCTATATGTGATTGCACTTCATCATGAAGTTTCTTACTTAAATCTTCTAAAGTTGAAAAACCAAAGTCCTGTATACTAGCTAAATAACTCTGATTATCTTTGCAATAATCTAAGTGAAAATTTGCCCATCCCTCATCAAGATTGAACTTATATTCAAAAATGAATGAATCATAATTCACAATACTATTAATATCTATATATTTAACAATATCATTTAAAATTTCAATCTGTTTGTTCCTTTTATACCTCCACCAGCCTTATTCTCAAATATTACAGGATCTAGCTTTTTACCATCTATAGTAAACTCTACAAAGACTTTGTCTGGTCTTAATGAACTAGGATCATTTCTTGTAAACATAACCGTTGCTTTACCAATAGATTTACCATCTTTCTCGGCCTTTCTCACGATATTTTCAAAATATACCTTATAAGCTGAATTATTAAAATTTGAATTTTGCGGAATAAATTATAAGCATCGCAAGTGTCACCATAAACACATGCTTGTACATGCCCATCTAGAGCACGTCCACTCTCCGTCAGTAAACGATTGTCTACATTCACTGAACCATTCAATAAACCTGTCACTTGGTCTCGGGTGATTTCTTGAGTATTGTTGATATCACGGTTACTAGTCGTTGTAGTGTTGGTCACACTACCTTGACCCATCGTCGCTTTGGTTAACAGCTCTTTTTCATTCCCTGTACTTTATAAGCCAACCGTTGAACTACCACTTGGATGAAGAGAGCTCTCCTTACTCTCTCCTTTGATCGATGTACCCACACTGGTCGATACATTGAAGCCACTATTACTTTCAGAACTATGATCCCGTAAATTAATAAGGTATTTTTTCTACTAACCTACTAATTTTAACAGCTTCGTTTGGATTCCTATTTTTATATAGCTCACAAGACAATTTGACAAAATAATAGCAAATATTTTCACTAACCGTGACAGTATTCTCTGATGTAGGAGGATATCCAATAGCAAATTGAACACCTTCAAAATGTTCATCCACTTCACTACTATTCATATTAGGAAAAAAGCAATATATACCATCTAGCATATAAGACTCTCGCTCAATAATATTTTCAATTGCATCTAAAAAATGACCTTCATTATACATTAAATCGAAGTAACTTTTGATAGTTCCTTCTGTACTAAAATGGTCATAGGGCAAATCAAATAAATGTTTCATTTTTTTTCCTATTTAGGATGAAAATTATTAACCCCTTTCGTTTTAGGATCTATATAGATCCTAAATGTCACTCCACCAGCAGTTGCATCATATGCCTGTAACCCTTTAGCAATTGCTTGTTTATACCCCTTAGCTGCAGCCTTTTGTCCCAATTCAAGCATTTTTTGATCTGTAAATATTTTAGGATCATAAACTGTTTTCTCAAATGGTTTAGAACCATTACCTTTATAATTTCCCGTAAAATTTCCTGCAGGATCTTTGGTCGGAATTTTATATTCGATATGGGTTATACCTTGTACATTTGTTGGTTTCGCACTTAAAATTTGCACTCCATTGTCTTTAGCTACTTTATAAAATGCATCAGCATTATGTCCCCCAGAAATAGCTGATTTTTGACTAAAGCCATCAACAGTGGCTAAATGTGTAGGCTGTATAATCTTAAAACTAATGCCTTCTGGGTTTTTGCCAATATATAAGTATTCTTAAGATTTTTCACTGCTTCTACTGTAATAGTTGCCCCCTTTTTAACAACTGTTACAGTACCTGCACTTAATGCAGCTGAGAGACCATTAAGCGCTGTAGTCATCTCGTCAATGGACTTTATGCATGACCAACTTAGTGATGGTCGCAGTTACCGAATTCACAATGTTATTGATGATTATAAC
The DNA here is from genome assembly GCF_025433935.1 of Acinetobacter sp. I-MWF. Taxonomy (NCBI): domain Bacteria; kingdom Pseudomonadati; phylum Pseudomonadota; class Gammaproteobacteria; order Moraxellales; family Moraxellaceae; genus Acinetobacter; species Acinetobacter sp. I-MWF. The sequence continues at coordinate 3,078,806 of NZ_JAMBAR010000001.1, forward strand.
CGTGAGTCACTGGATATATTGATTGATTTTTCTTTGCCAGCTCAACGAGTACTGAGGGGATTGGATCAATTAATTGCATGGCGAGGTAAGCCAAAACGTATCCGTAGTGATAATGGACCCGAGTATGTTAGTGATTTGATGGAAGCATGGTGTACTCAATATGGAATTGAGCATGTATTTACTCAACTAGGTCATCCACAACAGAATGCTTATGTAGAACGCTTCAACAGGACGGCTTCAACAGGACGGTTAGATATGAATGTTTGAATCAATATTTATTTCGAGAGCTTGAAGAAGTTGAAGACTATACAACAATATGGCAACACTTTTATAATCATGAACGACCACATATGTCAGTTGATGGTAAACCACCTAAATTTAAACAATTATAAGGACTTTGGCTTTCTACTTATTAAATCAATTAAAAATGGGAGTATTACCTTGTATAATAATTTCAGGTAAAAAATTAGGTCTTTCCTCTATATCTTTCCAATTATAAATTAAACGATACTCTTGTATTTCTAGCATCTAATGATTACCCAATAAAAACTAAAACTCATCAATCTACATTTTTTATCAGAAAATAACTTTTTCTATAAAATTAATTTTAGTAAAGCACAATAAGATTTCAGCTTCCAAGCGATCAATTTTCATTTGCTCATTCACTAGGACTAAATGGGGGGTGTTCTACTTATTCCATATCACATCATTTTATGTTACATAGTTTATTTACATTATCACTAATCGACTAAGAGTTTAAGGCACCATAACACCATGTATATTAGCCAACTATCTATTGTTAACTATAAGAACTTCAAACGGGAAAAATTTAAGTTCCTAAAGAAATCGGTAAATAATATTATTGGTGAAAATGCCTCTGGAAAAACTAATGTTTTCCAAGCCATGAGATTAATTCTAGATGATTCATTGCCTGCAAATGCAAAATTCCTTTCCAAAGATGATTTTCACAGAGGCTTAGAAGAACCATTTGGACACTGGATAATAATTTCTCTCAATTTTTCTGATTTAGGCGATACAGAAGAACAACAAGTTCTAGCGAACTACATTTTAAATGATGAGGAAGATCACAAGCCACCAACGAAAGGAGCTTACACCTTCATTTTTAGGCCGAAATTTTCATTCAGACAAGAGCTCCACGAAATTAGCAATGCCCATGAAGACCTCTCTATTCGTAAATCTGAAATTCTTAAGTTCTGCTCTTCACACACAATATCGAGAGAAACGTATGAACCTATAGCCCTTGTCCGAACAAAAATCGATTTCGCTGAAGAAAGCGTATACCAAGACCACGTTGGAGACTTCGAACAATATATATTCCCAAACCCAAATTTAGAAAGTGAAGAGCTAATTGGGAATAAAAAACCTCCATATTTTTCTTTAATTAATGAAGTTGCCTGCACATACGTAAAAGCACTTAGAAATGTCGTTGCAGATCTCAAATACTACAAAACGAATCCTCTCTACAAGCTACTAACCTTAAAAAGTAAACAAATTAATGATGACAAAAACATTGTTAATGACATAGTTAAAGTAAATCAAAAAATTTCCTCGATACCCGAAATCGAAAACCTCAGCAATGATATTTCTCGCTCATTAATAAATACCATAGGCTCAACCTATTCACCTAAGATTCAAGTATCATCACAACTTTCAGAAGATTTTATCGAATTAATTCAATCTCTTGGTCTAGTAGTCGAAGACTCTTTAAACTATCAAGGAACAGGAAGAATAGAAGACCTTAGCCTCGGAGGAGCAAACCTTATTTATCTAGCTCTAAAACTTTACGAATATGAATCGATTCGTGACAGCAATGAACACATAACTCACTTCTTGATGATTGAAGAGCCTGAGGCTCATATTCATAATCATATTCAAAAAACACTTTTTGAAAATTTCAATTTTAAAAACACACAGGTATTCGTATCAACTCATTCTACACAATTAAGCTCTGTGTCAAACATTTCTTCTATGAATATACTTTCGAGGAAAGATGCAAAGACTGAAGTATATGCCCCCTCTAATAATCTAAAGCTTAAAAATATTCGATGTATTGAAAGATATCTAGATGCTATCCGAAGTGACATTCTATTTGCAAAAAGTGTAATTCTCGTAGAAGGCGACGCAGAATTAATACTTATACCTGCATTAGTAAAAAAAACACTAGGAATAAGTCTGGAAGAGATGGGCATCAGCCTAGTAAAAATGGATGGAACTGTATTCAAGCATATATCTGATCTCTTTCATGAAGATAGGATTCGCAGCTACTGCTCTATTCTCACTGATTTAGATAAAGCATTCATAACTCATGAAAATGGTTCTTTCGCAGATGCTGAATATATAAAAGCACAATTAAACGCCGAAAAGTCAGGAGCTTATAGGAAAATTGCACTAGACGAGTACACAGTTAACAATATCTATGTCAGTGCTTTTTATGCAGAAAATACCTTTGAAACAGAGTTAATCCGTTATTCTGAAAACTCTCATCTTTTTGAGTCTGTAATAAAATCAACCTATACAAGTAGAACACATTGTAAAGCAGCTATCACAAATATAACTTCTAGCGATATTCCCACAAAATATGATCAAGTATTAAAATTCGCACGAAAAATAGGTAAAGGATGGCTTGCTGCTGAAATGGTAGACCATATAACAATCAACAATATAATTCCTAAGTACATTTTAAAAGCAATTAAGTTTTCGCTTTCTGATAGAAATATAGATGCAATAGTTTTAAAAATGATGGAATATAATGTCGCAACTATGGCTCAGGAATATCAAGACGAAATAAATGATAGTAATAGCTTAGATGAAAAAATAGCTGTTTACAAAACCTTTTATGATAATGACACTTTCATACGTTTTTGGGAAATATAATGCCTTATAAGAACTTAACTGATGAGCAGATGGATGCTGTTGTACACAATGACAGTATGTTGCTATCAGCCTGTCCTGGTTCAGGCAAGACAAGAACGCTTGTATCAAAGCTCCACCACATAATAGATAACTCTGAAGAACTTTCAATCGGTAAGCGAAAAGTAGTTGCTATTACATATACAAACATTGCCGCAGATACAATACAAGAAAGACTTCTTTCCTATGGATTGGAAAGCAAATCACTCTGGGTTGGTACAATTCATGCACTCTGTCTTCAATGGATAATCAAGCCAAATATCAACATGATACCTTTGCTATGCGGCGGCTTTATTGTTATAGATGAACATGAGAAAGAAACTAGATTAACTGAACTTAAAAAAAGCTATGGCTTCCAGTTTTATGACAACATCGATACTGCTCTTGATCTAGAGTATAAACCCAAATATCCAGCAGGAACTAAAAAGTGTAACCTAGTCCTTGAATACCATAGATATCTAGCAGAAAATAATTATATTGATTTCGATTTAATACTAAATATCAGCCACCAACTGCTACAATCTAACCCTAAACTCTGTAAACGTCTAGGAAATCTTTTCTACCATATACTTATAGATGAATATCAAGATACATCAGTAATGCAGTATGAGATACTAAGATGCATTATTAGACAGAAACAAACCAAAATAACAATGATAGGAGATAAAGAGCAGGCTATTTACACTGGATTAGGTGCAATTGTTAAAAGCAAATCAGAATTAGAGAGTTTTTTTGAACTTGATTTCTCTTTACAAGAAAAACGCTTGACAGGTTGCTTTCGCAGCAGTCAAAAAATAATTAACCATTATCTTAAATACCAAGAAGAAGGATATATTATAGAATCTAAGTCCGATTTAAGAGACTATCCTTCTGTCGTTCATCTAGAGAAGACGATTCATAAAGATAACCTTGCAAATTATGTGGCAGATATTGTTAAGCTTCACCTTGCGCAAGGTATCCCCGAGAAAGAAATAGCAATTCTCTGTCCGAGCTGGTTCGAAGTTATAAATATCTCAAATAACATTAGTGCGCTAAATACAAGTTTTAATATCGACGGCGTTTTAATTTCACCTATACCCAAAAATCAAAACAACTTTTGGCTGACATTGATTCGATTAGTGCTTACAAAGCCCAATATCCACAATTACATTAAAAGACGACAGTACGCTAGTGAACTTTCAGAAAAATTAAATGAAATATCTTTTGACGAAGAGGCTATAAACCCTAAAAGAATTCTTAGTGCAATTAATTCAATTTCTGTGAGATTTGACAAAGAGATTTGTGAATGGATAGAAGAAATTATAGTTAGTTTTTGTGAAAGACTCAAAATAGAGCTAACAAAAAATGACTTATTTAATGAAGAGATGAAAAGTATATTAAATGCAACAAGGGAAAGGATGATGAAGTATGGAATGAACTATAAAGCTTCAGATCTGAATAAATTTTTCTCCTCATCCATTGGAATAAAAATCACAACTGCACACTCCACTAAAGGTGACGAATACGAAGTCGTTATATGTACTGGACTGTTGGGAGGGAAAATACCCCACTGGAATGATATAATAGGTTGTGATGACACACATCAAAATTATGTTGCTAGAAGGTTACTGTATGTCATTTCTTCACGTGCCAAAAAACATCTTTACTTAATTTCGGAGCTTGGGCACAAAACAAATAAGGGCTTCTCATATCAACCCACACGGCAACTTTAATTTTAGCTTCAAAAAACTTTGAAAAATAAGCAAATTACTGGTCTCATAAGTTTTTAATCTTAATGTGTAAGCAGACAAGTCGCTCCTTACCTATTTCCTCCGTATGACAGTTTAAATCGCGAAATAACAATATTAGTCATGATAATCCATCACAAAACTCAATAATCCTTCCTACAATGCCAGGAATGATTCGATCAATGACTTCGTTCTTAAATTTGTGCTGAGAGTGTGGTCTGGCAATCACTATTTCACTTAGCTCCCCTAAACTAATAACAGAGCTTGGATACTCTATCATTGAGCGTTTTCCGCTTAACTCCAATACCTCCCTCCCAAAATTTAATGCCATATCTACACAGTCAACACACATTGGGGCAGGATTTGAATCGAAGTCCATTTCTTCGACTGAGAATAGAGAAGCTGTTTTAACTTCAAAAATCCAAGAGTTCTTCTTAGACGGCCTCACGCAATTATATTTATCCCTTGAGCAACAAGGACATAACCACCTATCTTCATATCTGGTCCAATATTTCCCTCGTGTAGCGATAAGATGAGCAAGCTCATTGCTTGAAGGCTTCTTTTTTTGTATTGGGTTCTCTTTAAACCTCCATGAACTATTTGCACCTTTAAATGGCACTGTATTATAAAGTAACCTCTCTGGTTCAAATCTATCAAATTGATGTAATCCATGGCGCTCAAAATGCCATTTAGCAAGTCGTTCAATTTGCTTAGCCGTTCTTTCTGAAGGTTGATACCAATCTTGATTTTCAGCAGCAATTTTTGCAAATCTTTCAGCAAACTCCATTCTCATTTCAAAAATGGGTTTAGCCCTTTCCCATACTTGCTGAGCAAGCAATGGATCAATTTCATGTTCTTGATTGGGTGAAGGTTTGACAAACTCTGCAATCTCACGTGGCGAAAAAGAAAAATACTTTTGTGCTTTCACTATTTTTTTGGCATCAGCATCCGCTTTATTACAATCAAAGCAAACAACAGTATTGTCATAAGCAGATAAAGAAAATGCAGCCTTGATAGCAAATTTTTCGGAAAGCTCATCAGCTACAATGTGATCTTTTTGAATCGAATACTTTTCAAAAAGTCCCTTAACCACATCTTTCATGTGGTCATGATGCTCATGTAATTGGCATGTTAGATAATTATTTTTGTTTAACCTTACTATTTCTGCCTTAGTCCTTTTACAACACGGGCAAGACCAGTTCACTGGGGTCATTACCCACCAACGATTCATGTGTGGGCCGCTGGCATTGAATAACTTAACCAATGCAAGTGTAGAGTAAGTATATTCCGAATCTATACCATCCAACTCTTTATCAGTTAAGGATGACTTAAATTCTGTAATATCCATCATAATTCACCTAATAAAATCAGCACTATCTATTGGCCTAAACGTTTACTCATCACCACCAAACTGCCAATAAACGTCCCCCCAATCACTTTTGATATCTGGGACAAAGTACCTGCGTGAGTTTGCTTGAGCAACAGTAAACCAATAGCCCGATTGTGGACATTTTTCACCTGCTCTACACAAGATGAACCATCCTAACAAAGTAATAACACCTCAATTTTTAATATCTCTACTTACCAAAAAACTTAGACCAAAAGCTTTTTGGCTTCCAAGTCGGATCTAAAAAGTCATAATGATAGTCATAGTGTTCCAAAGGCTTAATTGGCATAAGCTCCATGGGAACTAAAGGGTTATCAATTTCAATTTCCAATCCATTCATCCATGCCAGCTTAGTAAACGTTACTGGATGGTGCGACCAAATCTCACCATTAAATTTACTTTTAGCATTATGATCATTTTTAATCACATCCCACATCTCTTTAGACGCTTGGCTCATTTGCCCTGCATAACTTTATGTATCATCTAACTTAGTTGTAAATAACACAACATCATCAAAAATCACTAGAACTCGACTATGAAATGGTACAATGTATAACTCTGGATTTTAATATTTATCAAATTCTAAATCTATCCACTTATTTTCCGAAAATTTACTCTTAAAAAAACACCCTCCAAATTAGACTATAAGTGTCCAACTTTCGGGGTGCAATTCAAATTTTAGAGGTTTTTTAAATTAATCATTAAATTCATCCATACATGACTGTATTTCATAAATAAACTGAGTTTTAGCTTTACCTTGCTCATCTATAGTTAATATAAACTTTCTCCAATCACCGCCCGTATGTGATTGCATTTCATCATGAAGTTGTTTACACATTTGATCAATATTTTTTTGGTCTGCATCATCTTGCTTTGGTGGTAATGTTTTTCCCTCATTCTCATACCACATACTGATAGAACGCCAACCTTCATCAGGATTAAATTTATACTCCAAATGAGCAGAATCATAGAGGCTGCCACTTGAATAATGCAATATTTTTGCTAATTCATTTAATATATTAACTTGAGCTTCCATCATTGTCCTCCTCCACCAACCTTATTCTCAAAAAACCTTGTTTCTTGTTTACCATCGATTGTAAATGTTACCTTAAGTTCGTTAGGTCTTAAAGAACTAGGATCATTTCTCATAAATTTAACCTTTACATTACCAATGGTTTTACCATCTTTCTCAGCTTTTCTTACAATATTTTCAAAATATACCTTATAAGCTGAATTATTAAAATTTGAATTTTGTGGAAATAAATTATAAGCATCGCAAGTGCCACCATAAACACATGCTTGGACATGCCCACCTACATCCCCCTCGTCACCTAATTTACCTAAATTTGTTTGACGAATATCACGTTTACCAGGATTTTTAAAATCTGGAGTAAAACTAATCTCCTCCACATATCCATGAGCATTAGTCTCAAACTTAGTTCCATTTGACAACTCATATTTAGCATTTGGCTTTAAGTTATTCACTACTACACTTTCAGGAGTTCCTTTTATTTTAGACTTTTCAAAGTCAACAGAGATTACCTCTTTGTTTTCACCTGTACCCGCAGCCACAGTTGCACCTGCAACTTCAGTTTTTCCTACACCTCCATTTGCATCTGGATTTCCAGTCATGGTAGTTGCTCCACCATTGACATTTGGTGTCCCAGCTACAGTAGCTGGTTTTGGTGTTAAATGATCATCGACGTTTTTAACGACTTCTTGCAAGGCTTTACCCGTTTCAGTAGTCGCTTTCTTCCCAACTGCACCTATACCAGCACCACCTATCAACTCACCATATATTTGGGCTTCAAGTCTCGCTTTCTCATAGTCATCTTGTTGCATCTGGTGTATTTCATCCACTGTCCTCACCTGCACATCCTGAATGGGGTAAAGTAAAACCACTAAATCCCCAATCTTAAATTTGTACTCAATGCTGTCATCTGTCATCAAATTCTCAGCGTGATGGCGATATTGTTTAAATAAAATCTCGAAACCTGTTTTAAGCAATCATCCTTAAGGCTTGTTCTAGCCCTCGTTGTTTTAAGCCAGCACCTGCACCAAACCATGCTGAGTCCAGACGATGATCTTGACTCATGGCTCGACGTTCATGGTCAGCAAATTCCGTGATACTGCATAACAGACCGTAAGCAGTATCTTTGGTTGAGGATAATTCTGCCCCTCGTCCATGCCCATTAAACATAGTCATGACTTTTGACATCGCACGCCCATTGGGTTCGGTTTTATTGGCATCTGCGCTATTGGCAACTTGCCTGTAATATTGAATAAAACGCTCATCTTGTTCAGCGATACTCAGACTAGTGTTATTAAACACGGCATCGAAATAAGCAGCTGCCTCTTGTTGAGTAACTTTACGTTGACTCAACTGTTTCATTTGATACATATGTTCATCCCATGCCCGTACAGAAATACCCAGCTGTTGTTTGATCTTGTCTGCATCAAACTTGGTACTGTGAGGGACTTTGACCACACCTCGATTTGCATCTTGACCTTTGAGTGCAATGGCTAAGGTGTTATTACACACCACACGAATTGAAGTAAATTGTGCTGTGGTGGCTAAAGTCCCATCACAAGCCGTGGCTAAGAGAATATAGCCATTGCTGACATCTTTGCCTTTGAGTGCGGTACTTTGCCCTGTTTTCGCCAATGCCCAGAATTTCTTACCACCTTTGAGCACCCCCGCGGTTTCCAGTTCAAAACCGGATTGCTCAGTGAGGTCACGATAAAACTCTAATATCTGTTTAGGCTGGACTTCTTGATAACGCTGGCTGACCACCGATAAAGGTGCATGGGTATCTGATCGATATAAAACCCGTTGCTCATCATGCGGAAGAATCAAATTTTGTCCTTTATGGTTTTCTGCCATGTAACTGACATTGGAGCTTTCAATCTGCCAATCCATGCCTGCTTGTTGCGCCCAGACTTCAATCGGTTGATTTGGGCTAAGTTGATTACCTAAACCATGCCAAGGGGTTTGGCCCACATAAGCCATTTGTTCAAGTTGATGTGCCATAAGATTTTTCCTTCTTATTGAGTGAATAATGAATTAAATCAATTCAGTCTGAATATTTCAGAATGGGATATTGAGTAGATTGTTTAGATTCATTCATTATGTTGAATGTCAAAGTGTTCCTGACATTGTTCACACTGGTAATGTAGGGTGATCAAATTGTCTTGCTGTTGGATGTAAAGTAAAAACATCCCTCCAGCGGCTAAACCAATAAAACCACCAACAAAGGGACTAATCCCCAGCCGTTTAGAGATTTGCATACCTACCGTTGCCAGTGACATTGGTGAGCACGATGAGAACGTGAACTTAGTTTTGGATTGTGATTGTTGACTTTGCCTGAGTAATTGCACATGCGGTGAATGGCAATAGGGGCATTGCTGCATGGTGTTTTTTCCTTGATTCATGAAGAAATAGATATAAAAAAACCACGAGCATCAGCTCGTGGTTTTAGGATTGATTCGGTTTAGATTTAAACGTGTGTAGCTTATCGATTGACTTTAGGTATGGCCAGACCCGATGGACTTTTACATGGTCGGATACGCTGGATATATTGCCCATCTCCTGTATCTTTAAAGAAGCCATGTTGAGATTGAACTTCTAAACATTGCCCTTTTTTATAGGGCTTGATCTGTTTGGCAACGGCTGCTGAAAGTGCATAACGATTAAGGATCACTTCGCCCTTGTTGGTTGGAAAAATCACTGCTTCCTCACCAAATCCTAGATCTTTTTTTAAGGTGATTTGTTCTGTCTTTGCCATCACTGTTGTTGTTAAAAATAAGCTGAATAAAGCATAGCTGATTATTTTGAGATTTTTCATGGTGATATTCCTGTTTTAAATGAGTATAAAATTCATTTGAAATTAAAACTATAAAAAGGCATTTTGTTTAAAAACAAGGTTTGTAGCCTTCGCTTAAAACTTGATTGTTATTTTGGTTCCAACGCACCACATACCAGGTACATTGATAACGATCTGAGTCCCATGCAGCACGATAAATAATGCTGTTGCCCTGCTGACTCCAACCTTCAACACGCTTAGCCACTTGATCTGGGCTAGATCGCCCCCAAACATCGATGAGATGTGACGCTAACATTTGATCAATACTTGAAACGGTTGCCTTCAGATCGGCAGGTGCTGTTTTGATCGGTTTTAAACCATACTTTGCAGTATTCGAACTTAATGTTTTTCCTTCATGATATTCAGAATCGACTTGCATAGTTAAATGCTCAGTCGCTGAGTTTTGTGTGGCTTTAGCTGCTTTGACTGCTGCGACCGCACCTGCAACGTCATCTTCACTAGGACCTAAATGCTCAGTTTGTGTTGTTGCATCTTCAGTTAAAGCTTTATCAACTGATTCAGATGAGGCTTGGGCCACATCAGCAGTTTGAGTTTTTTGGGCTTTGGTTTGTTCTACAACCAACTGTGCTAACTGTAGCTCTGCTTTACGCTGTAGATGTTGGTTCAATAGATAAGTACCTGACACAATCACAATGATGCAAAGCACCAAGGCAATAAGACCAGATGTTTTTAATTTCGACACAAGACTCTCCTTATTTATTCGGCCATAAGCCTTGTTCTTTGAGTGCTTTAATTTGAGGATCGATTGTCACTTCACCGGTTCTACAATCTGTAGTTTCACCCGTTTTTTGGTTGAAACTGACTGACATATTTGGGTTATCACATAATCTTTTGTATTTACTCACGACAGTAGGAGCGGCTTGTCTTGATGGTCTATAGCCTAATCGTTTTACCAATAAACGATTGGTTGTTCCAAATACTCTTAATACCCCACCACCTTCTGACGTAGCGATATAAGCGAGATTTTTTTCACACCCATTTAACATCGAACTCTGGATTTCATGTACACCATAATGTTGAGTCACTGAACGATAGGTACAAATGCTCTGTAAACCGCTACCCTTTTGCATCTTCACAAGATGAGCCATGGTTTCAGCTGTATCCAATCCATAAGAGGGAGCCGCTTGGATGAATGAACTGAAACTAAGTGTTAAAACTGCTATGCTAATATTTCTTTTCATAAGTTTGACCTATTAAATTTTTACTGTTATTGACTTATTAATGCTTAATTTCCGCTAGGAGAACAGCCATTCTAAAAAGGTAAAAGGCCAGACGAAGGCTCTTCCTAAGAGATAGGCTTTGGAATAGCCAGCAGGAAAGCTCCAGATCAATTTGAACCAGTAGCCCAACATAATCAGCAGATAAGTGATCAATAGATTTCTCATGTTTAGCCCCTCCTAGTTCAATTCAGACATACAGGCTAAACCTGCTTGCTGGACTTGCTCTTCCCAATCTTCAGGAAATTGCATCGGATTCTTGATCTGCTTAAATCGGTCTTCTCCGTAATGTTTCTCTACATTGTCATAACTACATGAACAGAAATTACGATTGCCACCTAAGTTACGGCAGCCATCCTTAAATTCTGATTCAAATGCGCTACTACAGGCAGTCAGCAAAACACCGGCTGACAATGAAAAAATGAGTTTTAATTTCATTCTATCCTCTCATACATACTTATGTTTTTAATGCCCGCACTTAGAGCGTTATGGCTTCACTGAGGTAATGTGTATTTGAAATTTCTTTATATTCAGTTTAGTTCTGAGGAAATCAATCCAGAAGACATCAGCGCGAACCGACAGTCCAAACATTTGATGTGGTTAAATTCAATATATAGATTTCATTTTTTATAAAACTTTGATTGAGGATCGGGTCATAACGTTCAACCTTGACTGCGCAATGATACAAATCAAAATAAGGGTGTGCACGCTCTTGCCCCTCATACATATTTGAACGCTGACATTGTTTGAGTTGAATTTGCACAACAGATTCATCTTGCTGTCTTAATGCCTGCAAAACATCATCCGCTTTGGGTTGGACTATCTCTTCTCCAGATAAACTACAGCCTGAACAAATCATTGCCATCAACATCAAACTGATTAAGGAACCCTTCATTTTCATGGCGCTCTTCCTTGGTTTTCGGCATATGTGGACATTCCAAATTGGAAGGGTCTGATCTGTTGCAGTGGTATCACCTGTTGTTGTACCAAGGTTAAATCAGGTCTTACATCCTCTACATAAATCTGTTGAGGTTTGAGTTGCTCAATCACTCGAAACTGTTGATCCATCGCCAAATACTCCATCAGTACAATGCGATTGATCGCTAATCCCTGAGCTTGATAATCCAATACAAAGGCCATATAGACTGAGGCTTGTTCTCGATTATCCCATGCGCTAATTAAACTTTTAGCTTGCTCTACTGATGTCTTAACTTGAAAGCGTATCCGCCTGATAAGCGCGTTCTCAAATGCCATCCTCAAATCATCTTCATGAACCACTGGTGCTGTGGTCTGGATGGTTAATAGTGCTTGATCTGCATCATAATCAATTCGATTCAATTGGTCGAAATAGTAAGGAATTTCAATCCAGCGATTGCCAAAGTTCAAAGCATCTTCAATACGACCTAAATCTATATTGGCTTTTGCTGTCAACTTCTCAGTTTGCTGCTGTTTGGCTTTGATACGCTGTTGATAAATATCAGTTGTTTCGTAGGGATCTTTATCTGGAATAGAACTACGTTTAAGTAAAGCCAAATGCTGAATGGCTAAGCTATTCGCGCGACTAAACAAATCAGGGCTGGTCAGATCGACGATAGGGATTTGAGGGTTATCTTTTTTTCGTACACCAAATAAAAGGATCTGATCAGGGCGGAGTTTTAATTGCTGTCTTAAAGCAATAAATGATTTTTTTGCACCCTTGGTATCAACAATATAATTTTGAAAATCTTGTAAAAAACTTTCATCACTCATTTTATCTAAATGCAAAGCTGTGATCTTTTGCCCAGCAATAACAACTGGCCTTGGATGAGCACTTACATCTATACGCTTGGACAGTTGATCTTCTTTATCAGGGATATAAAGTTTAGAATCTTGTTTCGAGCATGCACTGATACACAAAGGCAGCAGTAAACATGTCGTTAAAATACGGCCATGAATCATGTTCACCTCACTTCAATTTAAGTTTTTTATTTAATTTGTTCGTCGCTATATCCTGCTTAGCACAAGACACCTGCAATACTTAAATGAAGTGAGGGAATAATAAAAAGACAATAGTGCGCATAGCAAACTCCTTTATCTGTCGGAATTCTGCCAAAGCATTTTAGATTTATGGTGGCAGAACGAAAGAGGGGTTGACGGACTGGTCTCAGAGGCCAGCACACCCAAAGGGTGTCCCCCCTCCCGTTCCACCTTAGAAGGGGGGCACGAGGGGCTAAACACTAAAAGAAAGCTCTTTTAATGCTCTGAGAAGCGGTCCGTCAAAACCGACTGGCAATGTAGGCCAGCACGCAAAGAATAATCTGCGTGATTTAGAGTGTCAATACATACAGATATAGATTGGCTACTCTACACGCCACAATGAAAGTGCAAATCAACTTTAAACTGTTTTAAATTTACCTAGTTTTAAAATATTGAAATGAGTGAATGCTATTTATTAAAATAGGCTCAATCCATTATAAAAATTTAGGAAGTAATCTGTGACAGAGCAATTTGATTTTATTTCAATAATGAAGAAGGCCAATGTTCATTTTAATGGCGCATCAATCAGCCATGTTATTGTTTTTAAAGATGGAACTAAAAAAACTTTAGGTGTAATTCTACCATCCGAGGATCCCCTAACCTTTAAAACTCATCTAGCTGAACGTATTGAAATCATCTCTGGAGAATGTAGTGTGCAAATTGGTCATAAGCCTGACATAAAAACCTATAAATCTGGTGAATCTTTTCAAATCCCAGCCCAGAGTCAATTCAAGATTAAAACCAGTGAAGTCGTAGATTATATTTGTCATTTTGAATGACGAAAAAATTTAATATAACCAAACCCTTAGTGTTCTATTCTGATCTATAATGTATTGGTAGCAAAATTGACTGAGATAAATGTTGCGACTCAAATGTATTGGTGGTCCACTCTATAGGCAAGAATATTCACAACCATATCACGAATTCACCTTTATTGATCAACATACAGGCAAAAAGATTCTATATCGCAAACACACTTTAGACTTTAAGCCTCCTCAAGATTTTTTTGTGGCTGAATCTATTCCTCGTAATTTTGCATATCAACTTGCTTTACAAGTCTTACACTCACAATACCTGAGTAAAAATTAAAGGATGGCGGATTGATTCCATCCTTTAATTTCAATGTCATTTACCTGAGGTTCCAATAAAGTGCTTAAAACCTATAGGCCATACTCGAACACCCATTGAATCTTTGCTAGTATTGACAATATCGCGCTTGAGCAAACCTTCTAGATCATGCTGATCATCAAACTCAGTAAACAATTGATTAACTAGCTCATGGCTTTGGTTATTATCATCATTTAGGTCAATCACTATTCCCTTAAAACCTGTTGAGAAATTCCATAACGCTTTCAATCGATCTACATAATAAGAAGTATCTGAATAAATTCTTGCATTGACCGAGATCGATAAAAGCATGATGTATTGATTTTTTTCTGGGATACGGATCACTCGTCTATACCAATACAAATAATTTACTGGAAAATATTCCTGTAGCTTAAGATGTTTATTAAAGTGTTGAATATGTTTATTCATCTCTAAAATAGAAATAGTGCCCGCAAGCTCAGGTTGATATGCGCAAATCAGATTAATTTTATTCAGATCAAAGCAATACTGAGTGACTTTGTCATACTCATCTTGATAACGCTGTACTTGCTTAACATGTCTTTCATTTTGTTCTTTCAGCTCTTCTAAAATTTCAGCACTTAAGAAAATACGCTCTAATTTGGCCAAGGTCATACTAATGAGCTTTTTAGCTTGTTCTGGATCACGAATATCTCGTATTCCTGATTCAAATTGGCTGGCACGATAACAATTCATCAAGGTCTCCAGCCAAAATCCATAACGATAATCATTGGTTACAAATAGAAAATCCCAATTTTGGATATCTTCTAACAGCCGTTTGTGCCAGTCATTAACATCATATTCACCACGTTTACTTCGTATGCTCAAGAATAGTTCATGAACATCACGTTCAAGACGTGGGGCAATTAGGTGTTCGAGAGAGGTGAAATTCATTGGTTGCATGACGATCTTCCTATAGTTTAATTCATAGGAAGACCAATGCAATTATTTTTAATTTTTTTGAAAAAAGTTTAAGCAATTGCCTTAACTAACACACCCCAGTCGACAATCGCCGTTGCCCATGATCAAAGGTTTTCATTCGTTTCTTTTTAATACGCAAACGCTGGTCATACTTCATGGGGTCAGTTAAATACCGTCCTATACGGAGTACTTTCTGTAATTTCAACTCATCCTCTCTGACCAACCTATCCAAGCCATCTGTTCCATTTTCAAGAAAACTTTTACGGTATCCCTTATCATGCAAATTAAAGTGGCAGCCCTTACCCTCAGTAATTTTACTCCATAGTTGCGCAACTTGATCAGCAAAATACCAACCACTTTGGTGCTTGGAGCCATTATAAATCAGCAGCAAGTGAACATGATATCCTCCACATTTCCCGCCTTGCTCCAAAGCCCATGCATAACCAATTAAGTCTTTAAAACAGGTATCTCGATCTGATATCCGCTTTAATAGTCTGGATAGGTGTAAATGAACCTCAGCAATAGAAATAGTGTCCCTAACCTCTTGTTTATACTTAAGGTCTACTCGAACAATCAATGATTTACAATAGCGCTGTAAGACCTCGTTTAGGTAGGCATCCATACTTAAACGATTTCTGATTTCCTGTGCATAAAATGCCTTTCGATCTAACTCCCACTCCCATTGCCCAATATAAAGCACTTTAATGACATCAAACCAATAAGGACTAGAATGGACTGCTTGTGGCCTTAGCTGATGTGTCTGACAAAGAGTCTGTATTACAGATACTACCCGTCTAAAATTCGATATTGGAAACTGAAGCTGGAATCCCAATGCTTCTAGCTCTAGAAACGCAGGAATCAGCTCACAACAGCGTTGTACACATTCTTTAAATAATTGCTCTTTTCTCCAAATCGTACATCGCGTTTGCTCATGAATACGAGCTACATCTTGCTGGAGTTTTTCAATCGCCATTACTGCCAATATTTCGCTTTTCATTTGAATCTACCCATTGAATATCATAGGTAGAACCTTTCAATTATTTTTAAACGAAGACGTAAATAAATTCATAACCCTATCGAGTAGTTTGTTCCACTACTCGAACTGACATAAGAAAAAAGGAATATGTCTGAACTCTAGTATCGGGGATAAATGAACTAATGGACTAGAATGAGATCGGTTATAATCAATATCTGTAATATGATAATAGATAAACTAGAAATATATTACAGATATATTTCTATGAATATAGATCAGTATTACTACTCTAAGATATATATGTGGATATATGAATATAGACTAATTATCTACTATAGATTATTAATATAAATAATATCATATACCCACTGCAACATAGATTTTGATACCTTAGGTTTGCAAGAAGGATAAGTCTGAACTTATCATCATTGCTTAGCCATAATTGCTATGGAACCAAGCGGAAGTTAAAGTACAAATTTCTTAAAAAATTAGATCTCAAATCTTGATTTATCAACCATAAAAGCAACACATTACGAGGGCTAAGCAAATGTTCAACCTCAGCTTTCACTATAAATAAGCAACCCTGATAAATTCACATAAGATTTTGATTTAACAAGGCTTGAGAACCAAATTGGTACATGCGCTTAAATGATTCACCCTAGCAGAAATGATAGTAGAAAAGTTCCCATTCATTCTTTAACGCGCACCTATTGGCTCTATCAATTTTCCATCATTACTTATGTGATAACGTTGACCATCGTTTGTGAATTCAATCTGGGTTTCGCAGTCTAAACATTCTTTATGAGCTTTAAAGATATTCTTAGAAATACCATTTTTGAGTTCATCCATTCCTGAATCTAAAAAATTTTGATCCAATACATTATTGCAATGCGGGCAGTTTGCCATGTTCATTTCTCTTCGTAAGTCATAACCGAAAAGTATTAATACTGCAAAAATTATAAAAAATCCAGCCCCCCAAATAAATGATTAACTAAAACACCCAAGTATTTTATATAATGCCTATCAAATTAAATAACGAAGACATATTGAGTGATGATCGAACACATTTCAAATGAGATCAAGACAATCGAGAAATTTATACTTAATACATTTCTATCGAAAACTAATCTATTAGTCATTGAAGCAACAAAAAAAGAAGAAGAAATTATTTTTACAGATGGAAGTCGAGTGACTGAAAGAACCCAAATCGATGTCATCACTCCAACTATTGACTATGAATATCTAAAATCTGAACTAGCTCAGAATCCGTTTCAGCTCATTCAATATCTCCCTGATATTTACCTACCTTATATTTTTTGCTTAACCAAAGATGCTCGTGCAGCCCTATGGAAAAACGATATTGAGCGCGTTCAAAAAATATTAACGCGCATCCAAAAAGTCAGAAATATTTTTGCCATCATGCAGGAAAATATTTATCACCTGACCTCACCAACTCCATTTGATTCTCCTCTTTCCACAGCACAATTATGTTTTTATTTTCCACTTGGAAATAAAATAATTCTGAGTCGCTTCTTTGACTCACAAACAGAAACGAATGAATTTTTGAGCCGAAAAATCCCAACTCAACTACATGAAGCACATCTCGAAATCTTCTACAAAATGATTGAGGAGTGCTATCAAAAGGACAATGCTTGGAAAAGTACAAATGCACTAGTAGAAAACATAAAAAATATTTTTAATGCACGTATCCAAGAATTAGTACAAACCAATAAGTCTAATTTTATTAAAGGCAGAAAAATATTTATTCAGCTCTATACAACAATTCAAAAAAGATTAAAGCTGGAATTAAAAGAAAATCGTTCACTTACACCTGAACAACGTACCAATGCAAAAGAATGGCTTGAAAAGATAGGACAATTAATTATTGAACAGCAAGATTATCAGAAGAAAGAGTTTATTTTTTTGACAAAAAGTTCTTACTCAAGTCGTATTTTAACAGAATGGTTAAACAAAAATGAGGCTTTAAGACAGCGAGTAATTGAGCCCCAAAAAAAGAGCTCTTAACTGAAATTCACCTCAATTCAGATCATTTTAACCAAATAAATTCCCCCTCAACAAAACTAATTTTTTTCAAAAAATTACCATTATCACTTCTATTAAGATAATGTTTTTTATGTAAAAAAACTTTGAAATCGGGTCTACACTCCATAAATTACAATATCATCGCTTTTCAATAAGTTATTACGGCTCTCTCACACGCTCTGACACCATTCAAAGTAGAGTGACAAGTCTGCCCCACGCTCCCTACACTGCAGACATCAGCCATTACGTAGATTGATTTATGTCAAAACAGATTGATAAAGTATTGATTCCCTTGATTCAATATCAACAACTCTATCTCCCGTCTTCCTCTGCTTATGCAACAGGACGGATCAATAGTGATTTTAGAATTGAACGATTACTTCAATTCACCCGATTTACTATAGCTTGTACAAAGAGTGATTTGCCCAGGTGTAAAAATTATTGATCAATGCCTCCTTTGGGGGCGAATTCAATATTTTGAGTGGTTCCGTCCGTTCATTAAATTGTTTGATGAACCACTGTATCCGAATATTGAATTTTTTAAAGATTTTGCTTTGTCCGTAGAACTTACAGTTTTTTTTAAAGCACTCTCTTTAATGAAATCTCCACCGAGCCTCATGGGCTTGGTTGAACAAAGTTATAGGTCTTATCATGAAGACATTTGGAAAGATAAAACCGAATGTATCAATGAGCTTATTTATCACATTCGTAGTCTGTTAAGAAACAAGGAAAATCGATCCTTGATTCGAGCAAGAAATAAAAGGATAGCCAAGAATTTAAAATCCTGTCGAAAACTGACGGAAATGTTATTTGAAAAGTATGGTGATCTTAGTGTGCTGCATATTGACTTAGCGATTAAACCGCTCAAGCAAGACCTAGAACACAATCACTTAACCGACTTAGAAACAGCATTTCATTCGCACCAGAACCTTGAGCTATTAAAGGAAAAAGTAGCTCAGTTATGGGCAAATCGTCGGCACAACCACACGCTTCAGCACATTGTGGGACGCATTTTAAAATTCGAACATAGCATTAAAAAAGGTTTCTATGTTCATGCCATCTTCTTGATCAAAAGCCATGCCAGTCATGACCTTCAACCGTCATGTAAATTAGAGATCACAAGGCAGTGGCTTCAGATTACACAAAACAAAGGCTGTACGTATGATTGTTATTTAGCATCCTATCCTTCCAACAACATAGGGTATGGGCTAAATGAAAATACGACAGTACGAGAGAAGCTTATGTTATCTATCGAATATCGCTGTAAAGCACAGAAGTTTTTTATCTTTAAACTTCTTGATTCTAAAGAATATAGAACACTGCAAAAAAGTCAGTGTCCTGTTTCTATAGCAAATTGATGAGGAGCATTATTCATGACAACTTATAATGTACTTCATTTAAATGCTGCTATTGCCTGTATGCATGGAGTTCCTGCTGGTGCATTAACATGCATTTCAAGCTTGCAACAAAATGTAAAACGTATTGCTTCACGTCCATCAATTGAGATGCTCAAGAATCTGACTGACAAAGATGGAGTTAAACACGCACATCCAACAAAATTTGCAGCAACCTTATCTGAGACTATTGGCTATGCTCAGCAAATGCCTCAATTCAATGGTCAAATACAAGTCTGTTTATCACCACTGATTGATGCATTCAAGAGCTTAGGACTCACCTCTTTCAATGTTAATCAGGCATTTAATCCACTTTTTTTTATAAATGTCTTGGCGCAATTTCAAGTAAATGTACAAACACGTGCATTTGCTGAACGCGTGGAATCATGGACAGCGTTATCAGAGCATACGGCCAAAGCGTATGACAACGTAATCAAGACGCTTCTGAAAAACGTCAATGGTTTTGATTTGTATGAATTAATCATTTGCACACCCTTAAATCCCAACCTGTTGATCAATCTAAAGGTCACAAGTCAAACCCAATACAGTCGTACATTAGATAAAGAGATCATTCAACTCATTTGTAAGAATGAAAAGAATAATGTATGTGCTGTCATGTGTAAGACTGAAATCAATATCAATCAACAATATGTTGATCGCTACATTATTGCTGTCCCATGTAAATATATTGATGATAAGCACCAGATGGGGGACTGTTCATTTGTACAAGACATTCAGTCTTTAATTGAATTACACAGCAACTGTAAGATCTATTTTCAGCCTTGTAGCTTGAATAGGTTTATGGCAACTCATCGCTTTATGAACAGCACCCCCCAGCTTAAAGCGCAAATCAAACAACTGAAAACCTATTTGGTCGGCACAGACACATTGGTTCGGCTTCATGCGGACCAACCCTCTTTCCGAATATTGTACACAAAATTTTAAAACTGGCTGATATGGCAAAAACAGCCATACCAATTGATATGTAATAGATTTAGATTGGATTTAAAAATGATTGAAATGCGCTATCGTGTAAAAGACCTCGTTAATTACCCTGAACGTCCAGCAAAAGATTATGTTGATCGTGGTGGTCGCCATCGTCGATTATCGTATAAGCCTGCAGCAAAGGGTTTATTGAATATCGCAGAATCGACCTTATGGAAGATGATCCGCCGTGGTGATTTTCCAGAGCCCACTTATTTAACCGCCAGTATGCCCACATGGGCTGAAAGCCAAATCAATGAATGGCTTGAACGGAAAGAGCTTAAAGCAGCATAAACTGAAACGGCCTGTCAATGACAGGCTGTTTTATTGAGAGTTTAAAATCAAATCATTTGAGCCTGTAAATTATTTTGTGTAAGTTCCATTTTTTATAAATGATCTTTTAATCGATCATCGAACTGAATCGTAAACCAAGCCCTTACTAACTTAAACACTTAAAGCTGCATAAATTAAAACAGTCTGTCATAAGAAAGATTGTTTCAATTTATTAATACTCATAAATATCTAAAATCTCTTTCAATCTTATCAACAACATCATTTACAACTAAAAGTAGTTTATCGAGATCAATTTTTGTTGATAAATAATGTGCCCTACGATTTATACTTTTTAATGCAAAGTACTCATTTGCCGATTCCCAATATTCATTATCTATCATTTCATCAGGCACTGTTGCAATAGCATAAGGATGTAATACTCCATCAATACTCACTTGATGAAAAAGTTCACAAAAAGCAGCTAATTTTTTATCTGTTGTCACAACCCAACAATCTTGCTTTTTTTCATCCAAATACTTTCCATCCATCGCATTTGCTACTTGTAATAAATGTATATCACTAGCTGCATTAAAAGATATTTTGTTGATTTCAATTGGTTGCTTTGCACGCTTGCCTTTAATTTGAACTGAGTTTTCTCTGATTTTTTGACAGAATTTTTTAACCTTACCCTTTTGTAAATTTGTGGTATTAAAAAAGCAATATTTGGCTATCTCAATTTCTGCAGCACTTAATAAATCAATTTTTCCTTCTAAAAGATCAATATAAGCTTTAAATTTTTCAATTGGAGAACCTTGATAACAATATTCAATATAATTCAAACAGAGAAAATTCAGATATGGCACTACAAACGCTAATTTCCCTTCATACGTTAAATCATTGAAGCCATAGTCATTGTTAACACCCGTATGAACTTTTCTTGTACTGTTCGGTGTATCAATAAAATTTGGAAGATGTACAGAACAAAAATCTTCGTATAATTCCATAGCTATCTTAGCGTTCTGTGGTGGCATTTCTTTTAATGCAAAACCAGGAGATAAGCAAACACTATAAGGCCTACACTTTTGGAGTAGTCCAACTAAGTTATCTAATCCTTTTTCTCTCACAGATCTCCATTTGTTACCAGACTTAACCACCCTCTCCATTCTAATTAAAATATTACTATCCAAAACTAAAGTTGTTTCTTTTCCTTCAGACTGATTCCTATTAATCAAAACAGGATCTAGTTTTGGTATATCGATACCAGAATGATTTGGTTTTATGTATATTGCTCTATCTTCAATCATTTTGAATTTTCACTCAATTAAGTTAAAAATCTAAAATAAAAGTAATTCAGCAAAAATAGAATATTAAAAAAGAATTTTGCGACACACTATGTCGCAAATGTTCAAAGTAAGATTTTTCAGCCTATTCAATCAAAGATTCTAAATAATCAGCCCACTCCTGCATCATCTCTCTACGGTTATTTAAAAACTTGGTGCGGTTGTAGGCAGTACCGTTATTGTCTTTAACCTTATGTGCAAGCTGGTGCTCTATGAAATCCACTCGCTGTTCTAAAATTTCATCAAGCATAGTTCTGGCTGTCGCTCTTAAACCATGCGCCGTTTGCTTTCCACCATATCCTAAGCGTTTCAATGCTGTATTAATCGTATTATCCGAAATAAAAGTCTTGCCATCACGTCCAACAAATAGATATTCACTGTGTGGATATAGATCAATAATTGATTCGACCAATTCAAATGCTTGATTTGACAATGGAACTACATGCTGTTGTTTGGTTTTACTCGCAATAAATTTAAAACATCGTTCTTCAGGATAGTAATATGACTTTCTAAGCTTGCGGATTTCTCCTGGTCGTTGGAAGGTCAAGACTGATAACTTTAATGCGACCTGTGTCGTGATAAGGCAACGGGCATGTAATGTAGAATAGTTCCAAATTTTATTCAGCATGGGTGCAAGGTCTTGTTCCTCTGTCACCGCAGCAAAATTGCCACCCTGTGGATTAGGTAATTCAATATCTTCGATTGGGTTATATTGAATTAGTTTCTTTTTACGGGCAGATTTAAAGATCTGATTCAAATCTGACTTTAAGCGCTTAGCCACTGACAAGGCTTCTCGATCAATGATGCGCTGAAATACTTTGGCTTCTAATACGTCCACAGTCAATTGAGGAAAACTCATATCACCAATATAAGGATAAGCATCATGATTTAAACGACGAAGTGTCTCTTCATCCTGTTTGCCTTCTAATTCTCTTTTTTTAAGCCATTCTGCACTGACCATACGAAAAGTATGTTCTGCTTCTTTCTGTTTTTGATTTTTGGTTTCTAAACGCATAGTGGCAGGGTCAATCCCCTGCTTGATTAATTTCTTATATTCGTCACGAATTGTACGTGCCTCTTCTAAAGTCACTTCTGGATAAGTCCCTAAAGATAAATCATTACGTTTACCAACATAAGGACGTGTATAGTTAAATATCCAGTATTTGCTACCACTGGAATCAATACGTAAGTAAAGATTACCTCCATCGGGAAGCTTATACATTTTATCAGGATGTGCTTTTGCTTTTTTTACCTGTAAAGCAGTCAGTTTATTGATTCCACGAGCAGCCATAACGTATAAACCAAAAAAAATGCAGTAAGAGATTATCTTACTGCATTTTTTACTACTTTATAACCGCTCATTGACGTACTGTGTCATAGCTTGCTATATCGCTTGTTTCCAACTTTAACCTTACAAGTCAAATACTTATATAGTGTTAAACAGTGTCAGAAACTTCAATGTGGCGGAAGCGGTGAGATTCGAACTCACGGAGGACTCACACCCTCGTCGGTTTTCAAGACCGGTGCATTAAACCGCTCTGCCACGCTTCCATGTGCGCAAGAATACTAAGCTTTTCCAATTCTGACAAGAAAAAAATAGACTTAAACCATTCAAATGCATATTGTTTCATCAAAATAGATGATTTTGATTAAAGTTTAGCTGCTATTTCAGCACCTTCACGAATCGCACGCTTTGCATCAAGCTCACCAGCCAATTTTGCACCACCAATAATATGGTAATTTGCTAAAGTTGATTCACCCTCTTGAGGCATTAAGTCCTTAACGGATTCCTGACCTGCACACACCACAATCGTATCGACTCGTAACAATTGATCATGACCATTGCTTTCAATCCATAATCCTTCATTGGTGACAGACTTGTATTGAACGCCACGCATCATTCTTACCGCATGTTTTTTCAATTGTGCACGGTGTACCCAACCCGAGGTTTTACCTAAACCAATACCCAGAGGTGTGGTTTTACGTTGCATCAAATATATCTGACGAATTGGTTGCTCTACTTCAGCAGGAACAAAACCACCTTCAGTCATATAGTTTGGATTTGGGTCTACACCCCACTCGCGTTGCCAATCCGCCAAGGGTTGTGGTTGCGGCTGATGCTCAGGTTTTAATAAATATTCCGACACATCAAAACCAATACCACCTGCACCAACAACAGCGACTCTGTTACCAACAGGTGCGCCACGCAAGACTTCCGCATAAGACAATACTTGCGGTGCGTTACTGCCTTCAATATTTAGACCCCGTGGAATCACACCTGTTGCGATCACCACATCATCAAAACCTTCACGTTCTAATTGCTCACGATTCACTTTAGTATTTAAACGTAAATCCACACCAGTTTTTTCAATCTGAACCTTAAAATAACGTATGGTTTCATGGAATTCTTCTTTACCTGGTACAACTTTAGCAAGGTTAAACTGCCCACCGACCTCAGTAGAGGCTTCAAACAGAGTCACCTGATGTCCACGACTTGCCGCAATAGTAGCTGCTGACATTCCAGCAACACCACCGCCAACAACTGCAATTTTCTTCGGTTTTTTTGTTTTAAGATAAACCAGTTCAGTTTCATGCGCTGCTCGTGGGTTCACCAAACAACTTGCACGCTTATTTTGAAAACTATGATCTAAACAGGCTTGGTTACATGCAATACAAGTATTGATTTCATCAACACGATTGGTTGCGGTTTTACTTACCCAAAAAGCATCTGCCAATAATGGGCGCGCCATTTGCACCATATCAGCTTTACCTGCTGCCAAAATTTCCTCAGCAGTATCAGGCATATTAATTCGATTGGAAGCAATGACAGGTACAGCGACATGCTTTTTCACTTCTGCGGTGTAATCTACAAATGCAGCACGCGGTACGGAAGTTACAATTGTGGGTACACGTGCTTCATGCCAACCAATCCCGGTATTGAGTAAAGTAATACCTGCTTTTTCTAATGCCTGTGCAACAGTGATCACTTCATCCATGGTATTACCGTCATGGACCAAATCGAGCATCGACAAACGGAAGCAAATAATAAATTTTTCACCAACTTTGGCACGAATCGCTTTTACAATTTCGACTGCCAAACGCATACGGTTTTCAATTGGCCCGCCCCAACGATCTTCACGTTGGTTAACATGGCGACTTAAAAATTGATTCAGTAAATAGCCTTCTGAACCCATAATCTCTACGCCATCATAACCCGCCTTTTTTGCCAGACTAGCAGTTTCAGCATAATCTTGAATGGTTTCAAGAATCAGTTTGTCACTCATCTGACGTGGTTTAAACATCGAAATCGGTGATTTGATTGGGCTTGAAGACACAACAAATGGTTGATAACCATAACGCCCTGCATGCAGAATTTGCATCAGAATTTTTGCACCATGCTTATGTACAGCATGTGTGACTAAACGGTGTGGTGCAATATCACCTAAAGTATTCATCGTACCACCGGCTGGCAACAACCAACCTTGGCGGTTTGGGGAAATCCCCCCTGTAATAATTAGCCCAACACCACCTTTGGCACGTTCTCCAAAATATGCAGCAAGTTTTGGGTAGTTATAAAAACGATCTTCTAAACCTGTGTGCATTGAACCCATCACGACACGATTTTTAATAGTCGTAAATCCCAGATGGAGTGGTTTTAAGATATTTGCATAGCTATTTGTCATGATGAATCCTTTAAGTTTGGCTTTGCAACTTGTTGCATACTACTTTATCGAGTTTTATTTTTTTTTTGATGACAATTTTTGATATTTTCATCGTACATAGTGTCAATTCTATCTGTCTTACCCACAGCGAGAAGCAACACATCTTGATATGACTCAAAAGAAAAGTGTTATACAGTTTTATAACAATCTTCTGTGTCAATTTTCGTTATTTTGCAATATAACTGCTGAATAAAAGTAAATAAGAAAAGGCATCAACCTTATGAGCCACCCAGTATTTTTAACCAGTTCTACCTTTAGCCATATGCCAAGAGGTAGTCAAAATCAATGGGCAGAGTTTTTTCAAAGTGCATCTTTTGAACTCGAAGCAAATGCATTCATTCCGATTTTATGGTTTATGCTGTTTAAGCAAGAAAATATTTTCTGGACAAGATATATAGATGATCTTGATATCAACGATGAACGTAACCAAGTTGATCTTGAAGAACGCCAAGAGGACTTTGGTGAGAGTCAGTATGCTTATTTAGTTATTGATCAACAGCAAGCACTCGTCAATTTAGCAGCGCGTAAACCCTTATTTATAGAAATTTTTGGTGCAGAAAATAGCTATCATTTTGATGACTTTAAATCTTTAATCGAACAACATTATCCTGAGTACATTTTATTACGCACCAGTGGTTTACCCTTGGATTTAAATGATGCCCATTTCTTAACCCAATTGCTACAACACATTGAAAATACAGCACAGGATCATTCACAACAAATTTCTTTTATTGAAATGCAACGTATTGAGCTTGCACGTTTTGATGATCATCCTTATTTCTTTTATGGTGTCAACCTGCATGCCCATATTCACGATTTAAATACCAAAGAAGACCCATCCACACCAGATCAAACTGACCCTGCTCCATCTCAACAAGCTTTAGCAACTTCTGGATTGGCGATTTGGGTTTGTACAGCGATCGTTACGATCTTAACTATTGCAATTTGGTTTACCACACAATCTGCACTCTACACGGTTGTTACCTTCTTTATCAGTGCTTTTGTACTTGGATTTATTTCCTCCAAATTAGGCGAACAGAAATAAAAAATAGCCATGCTTTTGCATGGCTATTTTCATTAAATAAATCAGTTCATTCATCTATTACTTTTTTAACAGACTGTTTATCTGATAAACCACCATAAACAAATCAAATTAACACGACGCAATATCATCACTTCCAGTATTTTAATTTACTGGTCTGCCCAATGCCGACATTAAAGCTATTGGTTGGATCAAGCTTTTGATAATGATTTTTTAAAGTAGGTTTCGCAATATATAAATGCCCTACATTGTGTTCCGCAGGATATTCTGCACCACGGTTATCCAGCAAATGCCACATCTGATGTTCCATCGCCAAAGGATCTACCCCTTTTTTGACAATATAATCTTGGTGAAACACATGGCAGAGGAAATGTCCGTAATACAATTTATGGGTAATTAAATCATCCATCTCTTGAGGTAAAGTCTCCACCCATTCACGGTCGTTACGGCGTAAAGCAATATCCAGCGCAACAATATCTTCAACTTCCGAACGATGCGTATCACGATAGCGAATTGCCGCACCTGCCACTGCGAAACGATGTAAAAAAGCCTTACGCCCTTCTTCATCCGTACAACGGAAAAAATCACCTGATGTTTTATGTTGAAAATAATCTTTTAAAAAAAGTTCAACTTGCTCAACATCCTGATTTTCGATACGAATCATCAAATGATGTTCATATAAATCACGAAACCTATTCATCCGTTTTGGCAAATGATTGGGCAATAGCTTAGTCACCAGCTGTAACATCTTATCAGACAAACTGCGTAAGCCTATTTTTTCGAGATACCCATCCACCTTATCTTTTAATGCAAATGCAGCAGGCACTTTTGCCGTACCAAATTTCTCAATAAACATAAAGGTATCCTTGCCATATTCAGCACCGATATCATAGGCAACACGATGAATGTATTCACCCGCAATCGGTAATCTTGGCAAATCTTTGAGTAAGAAACGGCGGATTTCCGTCAAATCATCATGTGAGTTGGTCCCCACATAAAATACCTGACTTGGAATTTTTTCAAAGGTGTCTAAACGTACGGCAAAGACACAGACTTTACCCGCAGAACCTGAAGCTTCAAATAAACGTGATGGATCCGCATTGAAGCGTGCAGGTGTATTTTCATCAACCTGTTTAACATCATGTGCATAACGATGATCAGAAGCACAACAACTCGCATTATTAATAACATCATTGAGTTGATAGTTTTTATTTTCGAGTTTTGTCAAAATTTCTTCAGGTGTGTCACCCAGATTCACCCCCAAGTGATTGACCAACTCTAACTCACCTGACGCATTGACCTGTGCATAAAGTGCCAGTTCAGTATATGCAGGACCTCGGCGGACCAATGCTCCACCTGAGTTATTACATATTCCACCTAAAACCGATGCACCAATACAAGATGAACCAATCACTGAATGCGGCTCACGATTATAGTGTGCCAACTCTTTTTCAAGACGATCTAAGGTTGCACCAGGTAAGCAAATCACTTGCTGACCTTGGTTAATCACTTGGATACCCGCCAAACGACGTGTACTCATTAAAATAACGGGTCGGTCGTAATCATCACCAAAAGGTGTTGAACCACCCGTAAGGCCAGTATTTGCAGCTTGCATAATCACAATACAGTCCGCATTTACAGCAGCTTGTAGCACTTGCCATTGTTCAAACAAAGTTCCGGGAACCACAACAGCCAGCACTTGCCCTGAGCCATAACGACGACCCTGACGATACAAGCGGGTAGCATGATCATGGGTTAAAACGTGTTGCTGACCGACGATGTTGATCAATTGCTGAATGGTGTGTTGTGAATCAATATTAGATTGCATTTTCCCTATCCTATTGATGAACCCTTATTCAATCTCATTCAATAAGGCATTCATTCCGACAGCGTTTTTTTCAATATTATTTGTATTGAGAGATCAACGATCAGTTCAAACTACTTTTTTTGATGAAAAGTAGCTTGAACCATGCTCATCCGAAAACTCGTTAAATCACATCTTTTCATTTGATGCTTTGTAAATACATCATGTTATAAGGTTGTTCTGCCTCAAAGCACTACAGATGAAATTTGCATGGATGACATTTGCGTCTATCAAATTGAACACTGTTATTTAGCTTGATGAAGTATCAAAAATACATCACGCGTCCAATGCTTTGTCTAACTTGACTAAACAATCAGCATTAATGTCTGCAATTGTTTTGGCACCTGTCAAAGTCATTGCGACACGCATTTCTTTGTCAATTAACTCAAGCAGATTAGAAACGCCTGCACCACCTGCTGCCCCTAATGCATAGACAAAAGCACGTCCGAGCATGCAGGTATCTGCACCCAATGCCAGCATACGAACCACGTCCAAACCATTACGAATACCAGAGTCAGCAAGGATTTTAATATCCCCTTTGACGGCATCTGCAATTGGCGGAAGCGCACGCGCAGACGATAAGACACCATCTAACTGACGACCACCATGGTTTGATACAACAATACCATCGGCACCGAAACGTACTGCATCTTTGGCATCTTCAGGATCAAGGATCCCCTTAATCACCATCGGGCCATCCCAAAATTCACGAATCCACTCAAGGTCTTTCCATGAAATAGACGGGTCAAAGTTATTGCCCAACCAACCGATATAATCTTCAAGTCCAGTCGGCTTTCCTAAGTATTTGGAAATATTGCCTAAATCATGTGGACGACCCAGCAAACCGACATTCCAAGCCCAATGCGGATGGAAACACGACTGCATATAACGACGCATCGCGGCATTTGGACCACTCATACCAGAATGTGCATCACGATAGCGCGCACCAGGTACAGGCATATCAACAGTAAACACCAAGGTTGAACAGCCCGCAGCTTTGGCTCGCTCTAAAGCATTTTTCATAAAGCCACGATCACGTAGCACATATAACTGAAACCACATTGGGCGGTTAATTGCTGGTGCAACTTCCTCAATCGGGCAAACAGATACGGTCGACAAGGTAAAAGGAATGCCCTTTTTATCTGCTGCCACGGCAGCTTGAACCTCACCACGGCGTGCATACATCCCTGTTAATCCAACAGGAGACAACGCAACAGGCATAGATAAAGTTTCATCAAACAATTTTGTTTCTAGGCTTAACTGAGACATGTCATTTAAAACACGTTGCCTTAAAGCGATTTTTGATAAATCTTCTACATTTCGTTTTAGTGTATATTCCGCATATGCACCACCATCAATATAATGAAAAAGAAATGGGGGTAAACGACGTCGCGCGGCTTCACGATAGTCATTCGCAGAAGAAATAATCATGCTCATATCCTGTTTAATCGGCTCGCACGCTGACGACGGGCTTCTTCCTCATCAATCATACGCACTTGCTGTACTACAAATTCTATATGTCCACAGACTGCATCTCTTGCAGCATCTGGATCATGACGTTCAATTGCATCCATCACTTTAAAATGCTGATCATGCAATTGATCAAATCGATGTGTTTCTGAGTACACTTTGCGTCTACCCAAGAGCACGTTAAACTGCAACAGATCAAAAACGCCTCGCATCATCTGAATCAACACTAAATTGTGCGATGCTTCAGCAATCGCCAAATGAAATTTAGCATCGGCAAGTGAAGCTTGCTCATCATCTCCAATCGACTGAAAATATGAAATCTGATCATAATATTCGCGAATCTGAGCCAGATCTTTAGGGGTTGCACGTTGTGCCGCATACCAAGCTGAACCACCCTCAAGGATTGTTCGCGCCTCTTGCACATCAAAACGATATGCTGGATCTTCATCAATCAAATTACTTAAAGATTCAACAATCTGGTTTTGCGACCAGTTCACGGGGATTTGTTGTAAATAGGTCCCCGCCCCGCCTTTGCTGACCAGCATTCCAGTACTGGTCAGTTGAGAAATCGCTTCTCTTAAAGAGGAACGTGATACGCCCAATTGTTCACATAACTTTCGTTCAGCAGGTAAACGTTCTCCGACTTGCATGTTTTTTTCTTCAATTAACATACGAAGGCTTTGTACCACTTTGTCAGAGACTTTCATCTGCTTTCCTCATTCAGTGACGTTTTATGCTCATGGAATCATCCATGGGAACACATAAGCTTGTAGTGTAATAATAATACCGATCATTACAGTAAACGTTATACTGTGTTTAACCGTAAAACGGAACAGATCAGACTCTTTACCTACCAACCCCACCGCCGCACATGCAATTGCAATTGATTGAGGAGAAATCATTTTCCCAGTGACACCACCACTGGTATTTGCAGCAACCAGTAATACTTCTGGGACACCAATTTGTTGTGCAGTGGTGGCTTGTAATGCCCCGAACAAAGCATTTGCAGAAGTATCCGAACCTGTAAGGAATACACCTAACCATCCTAAGAATGGAGAGAAGAATGTAAATGCTTGACCCGTATGTGCCAATGCCAAAGCCAAGGTTGCAGACATTCCTGAATAGTTAGCAATAAAAGCAAATGCCAACACCATACCAATCGAATAAATTGGAATTTTTAATTCATTAATGGTTTCAGCAAAAGTAACTACTGCTTCTTTTGGCTTCATTTTTAAGAAAATAATAGTAATGATTGCAGCAATAATAATTGCGGTACCCGTCGCTGAGAACCAATCAAATTTATAAATTGCATCATAGTCTTTTACTTCAGCAACAACAGGCGGCATCTTTTGAATCATTTGATGCAAATATGGCACTTTGATAGAAATCACTAAATCATGTAGTGCACCATCTTTGGTAAATAAATCCTTAAATGGTTTTACACTCCAGATCGTAACCATCACAGTTAAAATCGCAAATGGAGACCACGCTTTGGCAATTTGAGCAAGGCTATATTTCTGCTGTTTTTGTGCAGCAAGATTTTCGCTCATGCTGTCATCTTCATTTGCAAAACGGAAGATATGCTTTGGCTGCCAATATTTTAATAAAATCGTTAATGAAACCAGAGACGCAATTGAAGCGGTAATATCGGGTAATTCTGGACCCACAAAGTTTGAAGTCAAATATTGTGCAAGCGCAAAAGAACCACCACCGACAATCACAGCTGGCCAGGTTTCTTTTACACCACGCCAACCATCCATAATTGCCATGATCCAGAACAGCACAATTGGAACCATAAATGGCAACTGACGTCCAACCATCTGACTGATTTCCATTGTTTCTACACCAGAAACCTGTCCAGCCACAATAATTGGAATCCCCATTGCACCAAATGCCACAGGTGCTGTATTCACAATCAAACATAGACCAGCCGCATAAAGTGGTTTAAAACCAAGCCCCACCAATAACGCAGCGGTAATCGCAACAGGTGCACCAAAACCAGCAGCACCTTCCAAGAAAGTACCGAAAGCAAAGCCAACAAAAAGCATTTGCAGACGTTGATCTTCCGTAATCGACAAAATCGAAGAACGAATAATATCGAACTGCCCTGTTTTTACTGAAACTTTATATAGGAATACTGCACCAATAATGATCCAAGCAATTGGCCATAAACCATAAAAGAAACCATAGACCAATGATGCCAATGCCATCATCGTTGGCATTTGATAAGCAAATAATGAAACCAGTAAAGCCAATACAACTGTAATTGTCCCCGCAACACTTCCTTTCATGCGGAATACAGCAAGGGCTAAAAAGAAAAAGATAATTGGTATCAGCGCAATGGCACTGGATACCCAGATATTGCCCATCGGATCATAAATCTGTTGCCAATGTTGAAGCATTGTCATCTCCTTGAAATGCTTGCTAGAACGTGGAATGTCATTGGATCACCCATTTATTTCTCAATAATTGGTATGACCAATTTAATTTTCAATTAAAAAATTTTGCACTAACTGCCACCTAATATTAATTTTTGCTGATTTAAAGATCAATAGTTGGCACTCAATTAATTATTTTGGTATGACCAATATTGCAAGTATTTCAACCTATTTACAGACCAATCCTTCAGATTTCAGGGTATTCAAATCGAATAATTCAATTGTTTTATATTGTATTTTTTTAAATTAAATTAATTTTCTACAACTTTAGTCGCATCCTATTCCTTAATGCACTTTTTAGCAACACTGATTTAAGTTTATTATCGGGTTTGGAAATACTGCAAAACCAAAATTAGTCAGACCAATTTAAAAATCAGTTAAAATAAGCGTTAAAGCATCGCCTTAAACAAACAAATATAAAAAACAGAAAAAAAAGCAAAACCAATAAATGTTCACTGATTTTGCTTTTTACTTTAATTGAAAATTATATAAATTTAATCAACTATAAATTAATTCAACAATGCCCATTCATTGATTTAACGATGCTCACAACTCAATAAGCTTGCAGGTTTTTTCTTGATTTTAAGGTTTAAAGAACTTGAAATAATTCCTGAACAAATAAATGCCGCACCGATAATAATGTTGATTGTAATCGGCTCATGCCAAAGCACATAACCAAAAAATAAACTTAGAATAGGAATACACATGATTGAAATAGACGCAACAAAGGTATCTACCTGACTCACAATCCAATTCCACAAGGCAAAGGCAAAACCAGTTCCAATCACAGCAATATAGAACAGGATTGAATCATTGAGCGGATTCATCCAAACTTTAACATCTACAGGTTCAAAAATTAAAGCGCCGATCAGAATCACCACCCCACCCATCAACAACTGCCAAAAGGTCAATTTGATTTTGTCATAAGTTGCAAAATTCTGTTTGATATAAACTGTGGTTAAAGCCCAGAAGAAGCCAGACAAGATTAAGAAAGCTTGACCAATTAACGATAAATTCAAATGAATATGATGTAATTGTGGCCAAAGAATCGCAACCAAGCCCAATGTGCCAAGAACCAACCCAATCATTTTTTGGCTATTTAAACGCTCAT
Source organism: Acinetobacter sp. I-MWF (assembly GCF_025433935.1). Lineage (NCBI taxonomy): Bacteria > Pseudomonadati > Pseudomonadota > Gammaproteobacteria > Moraxellales > Moraxellaceae > Acinetobacter > Acinetobacter sp. I-MWF. The sequence goes on from NZ_JAMBAR010000001.1 coordinate 3,112,671, forward strand.
TTAAAATATAATGCGCCAATACACCAATAAAAATAGGCATAGTAAACACTAAAACCGCAGACAATCCTGAATCAACAAATTGCATGGCAAAGGTTTGTGTTGCATAAAAACCAATACAAATCATCAAACTTGAGATCATCAGTTTTTGCCATTCACCTTTTGCGGGTAAAACAGATTTTCTTAACAGTACTTGAACCAACATAAGGGTAAGCGCAGCTAAGATTAAACGCGTAGAAATAAATAAGAATGGCGGAAATATTTGCAAACTATGTTTGACCAATCCCCACAAAGATCCCCAGACGAGACACAATAATACAATTGCACCAATCACTCGAAGATTCATTTGCTGTACTCAACAGATGGAAAGTACATAGAGTATAGAAAATAAATGGCATCATGAATAATGCTATGTTTTAATGTATACATCATTTTTTTTGATGCTAAAGCAGGTGCTTTATTGTCAGTACTTATTCAATGCATTATTGAGGAATTAAAATGAATATCGATATGGGTGATATCAAATCATTTGTGACTGTTGCTGAACTAAAAAGCATTACCGCAGCAGCAAATAAACTCAATTATTTACAATCGAATATGACTGCAAAAATAAAAAAGATTGAAAATCACTATAAACGTCAACTATTCATCCGAAAACCCAAAGGTGTTGAGCTGACCGAATCAGGAATGAATTTATATCAGCAATACAAAAAAATGATCTTCACATGGGAAGAAACAGAAAATAAAATCTATCAGCAGGAAAAATATTTACGCTTTGGTACCAACACCAGTTTAGGCGGAATGCGTTTCTACCCGTCATTTAGCCAACTTTATGAAACCTACCCTGAGCTTTCAATCACTATGAAAACAGGTGCTACAGGCTATATTGAAGATGAAATTTTACGCGGAAACCTAGATATCGCTTATGTTTTAGGTCACCCAAAACAGAAAAATATTCAGTATATTCAAAAGGCAAATGATCAATTGGTGATTATTGGGAAAAATGTCATCAACCATGACAGCCTTGAAGACTGTCTCAATCATCAAAATATTTTACTTGCCTCAGAAGAATGCTGTTATGCAACCACTTTAGATCATATTTATACAGATTATCATTTAACCAAAGGTGAATTAACCCATATTTATGATCATGAAGCCTTAGTCAATTTCACTCAATTGGGTATGGGAATTTCAATGATTGCAAAGTCACTGATAAAAAAATTTAATATTCAATATTATCGAGAAACACCCGAACAATATCGAGATATTGGATTCTATCTGATTGCACGAAGTGAACATGTATTTACTCCGATTGAAAAGCAGTTTATTGGTTTAAATGATCAGCTATGATCCTGAACAAATCAGATATATTGGATTAACTCTATACATCCAATTTATCTTACTTTTAACATAGGTCAATCCGCAGCCTGCCATTTGGCCTTACGCACATTCAGCAAAATCAGCAGCCCTATACAAGTACCTATTGGAAATCCAATCAAGAATAAAAATCCAATAATGGTAGACATCAATCTCCCTATTTCACTCCCTTTTTCAACTTCAATAGCGGCTTTATAATGTAAGTATGCCAAACCAAACAACACCGCAAAAGCAAATACTACACCTACAAAACCAGTGGAATTACCCCCCGAAGTTAGTGCACAGAAAATTAATATAAGCAACAAAATACCGTAAAAGCCAAACAAAGTATTATGCGTATAGTAGAGCGTTTTATTTAATTGCATAGGATTAAAAGTTTTTAATAATTAGAAAATTATATCAATTTATTAAATTTCACATCTCGTTAATTTGACTTTTCTTATAAGTCTTTAAATGAGGTGCATGAGTCATTTAAGTAAATTAATTTTGCTCTATAAATTGTTATTTTTTTCAATGTTAACCTTCAAATCCAATAAAACATTGATTGAAAAAGTGCTACAATAGTGCGTTTATAAAATTCTCTTTGGCCACCCATGTATGTGGTGCCTCTTTCGAAATAGTTAGGACGAGCAATGACTGATAATGCAACGATCTTGCAGAATGTACCAGTAGGCAAAAAAGTGGGTATCGCCTTTTCTGGTGGTCTAGATACTTCAGCAGCTTTATTGTGGATGAAACAAAAAGGCGCAGAACCTTATGCTTATACAGCAAACTTAGGTCAACCTGATGAAGATGACTACGATGCAATTCCGCGTAAAGCTGAAAACTACGGTGCTGTAAAAGCCCGATTGGTTGACTGCCGCTTACAACTTGCATTGGAAGGTATTGCTGCAATTCAATGTGGTGCATTCCATATCAGCACTGGTGGTGTTCCTTATTTCAACACAACACCATTAGGTCGTGCAGTAACAGGTACAATGCTTGTTACAGCAATGAAAGAAGATGATGTTAATATTTGGGGTGATGGTTCAACCTATAAAGGGAACGATATTGAACGTTTCTATCGTTATGGTTTATTAACCAACCCTGCACTTAAAATTTACAAACCTTGGTTAGATCAGCAATTTATTGATGAATTAGGCGGTCGCGCTGAAATGTCACAATTCTTGATCGACAATGGTTTTGATTACAAAATGTCGAAAGAGAAAGCCTATTCAACAGATTCAAACATGTTGGGTGCAACTCACGAAGCGAAAGATCTTGAATACCTCAATGCAGGCATCAAAATCGTTGAGCCAATTATGGGCGTTGCGTTCTGGAAAGAAGACGTAAAAGTTGAAGCTGAAGAAGTTTCTGTAACGTTTGAAGAAGGCTTCCCAGTTGCATTAAATGGCAAACGTATTGAAGACCCTGTTGAATTCATTCTTGAAGCCAACCGTATTGGTGGTCGTCATGGTCTAGGTATGTCTGACCAAATCGAAAACCGTATTATTGAAGCAAAATCTCGTGGCATCTATGAAGCTCCGGGAATGGCGCTTCTTCATATTGCTTATGAACGTCTTGTAACTGGTATTCATAACGAAGACACTATTGAACAATATCGTATCAATGGTTTACGTCTAGGTCGTTTATTGTACCAAGGTCGTTGGTTTGATTCGCAAGCATTGATGCTCCGTGAAACAGCACAACGCTGGGTTGCTAAAGCAATCTCGGGTACTGTGACTTTAGAACTTCGTCGTGGTAATGACTACACGATTATGAACACTGAATCAGAGAACCTCACTTATGAAGCTGAGCGTTTAACCATGGAAAAAGGTGATTCAATGTTTAGTCCTGCTGATCGTATCGGCCAATTAACTATGCGTAATCTTGATATCACGGATACCCGCGCAAAACTTGGTATTTATACCAATACTGGTTTATTGGCTGTTGGTACAGGATCTGCGATCCCTCAGTTGAAAGACAAAAATAAATAATTTTTGATGAAAAACAAAACCGCCAAATTTGGCGGTTTTTTAGCTTTAGTCTTTGTGATTTTTCATTAACGATCGTTTATCAAGACACTGCATTTTTACTTTCAGGCTGCGATAAGTTTCGTTGCTCTAATTTTTGCTGTTGTTTTTGCAACTCAATCTTTTCAGCATGTTCTTGGCGAATTTGATCATATTCCCGTTTGGTTTCAGCATCACTTTTAGCCGCAAGAAAAGCCATTCCAACTAAAAATACTGGAAATAACAATGCTAATGTCGCAAAGATATAAAATTTTTTCGAACTTGTCTGTGACATAAATTCAAGGCTTTAAATAAATTTAACTAGGCTGGTTAATATAACAGAATATTCCCATCCAATACATTACTCGCCTACAGCCATAGGATTACAATCCTCTATTTATTTAAAGCGAGAAACTTACCTAAAAAGCATATTACCTTGTGATTTAGAAGCTTCAGCAATCACTTCCAACAATACCCTTCATCAATCAAGTTATTGTTTTATATTGAGCTTATTCCCAAAGCTATTTCAATAAAAACCAGTTGCCCATAAAACAAAAACGGTCTAAGCAAATTTAAAAAACAATTAACGATTTTTCGTTTGTTTATAAGCTTCTTGCGCTATAGCCAAACTTTTCTTTTTGCCTTCAACAGTATCTGGAATCTCATTAGATGTTCCATTACCAGAATGGCGTTGCAGGTGTTGCTGTTGAGAATACTGATGCATTTCAGACTGAGTTTTTTGTTGCTGTATCGAAGTTTGGTTTGCAGTTCGTTGGGTTAATTTTTGTTGAAGTTGTTGCTGTGGATTTATAATAGCAGTTCCAGCACAGGGTCTAGATTGATAAGTTACTGAACCTTTTACCACACATTTGTGTACGTCTTTAGCAAATACATGATGAGAAATCCCTAAAGCTAAGATAACCAACAATACTTTTTTCACAACCAACACTCCATTTAAGTTTCAACAAAATATCAATAAATGATTTAAATTGCTATTTACACAGGAGTTTTCTTATTTACAGAAGTTTTCATCTACAATTAAGGTATAAATATGACTTTTTTTGCCAAGTTTTACAGCATTTTGTCATAGTTCAAATCCTTGAGTTTCAAGATTTAATTTGAAGGTTTTTAAGTGATTGCTGAACAATAAAACCATGAACCAAAGAAACAGGCAGCATATAAATTTTCCCAAAAAGATTATATGTCACTACACTGGTACATATCGTTAATTCATTTCTAAGCTCATCATATTCCTCGATTTGTAAAGCCAGCAATACACTCAAATGCTTATCTGTTGACTGTAAAAAAAGCTCACGATCAGAAACTTTAACCACATCAAAAAAATCTGCTTTCCCACCAACTTGAAGTGGTTTAGTTGATTCACCAAAGCCTTGAATAGGTTGCACACCACCTAAATGCCGGCTTAAAAAATCCCTTAGCTTAAACGCAGCCCTCAACCAAACTGGCGGCTTACTGGTCATTAGATAATAGGCTTGAGTACTGGTAAGATTTTTATCAATATATTGCTTGGCTTCATGTAAAAAATTTAATTGATCAAGCGGAGCAACCAAAGTTTGTGGATCTCTTTCTATATTCAATCAATCAACCCCTTAAAATATAATTAATATTTTTTAAATAGATACTAAAAACAGTCTACAGTAATCAGTTGTTGGTGCAATTACTCACATCCTAAAGTTTAATAAATATACTTAGATTCTAGAATAAAATAGCCAAACTATAAATAACAAAAAGGTCTGCACTTGGCAGACCTTTGACTATACTGACTTTAGTGCGTCTAACTTTTAATTAGCTATCCATGTTATCAATGATTGCTTGACCGAATTCAGAACAACGAAGCAATGTTGCTCCTGGCATCAAGCGCTCAAAGTCATAGGTGACAGTTTTCGCAGCAATCGCTCCCGACACCCCTTGAATAATCAAATCGGCAGCTTCAATCCACCCCATATCACGAAGCATCATTTCCGCAGAAAGAATGATAGAGCCCGGATTGACCTTATCTTGGCCTGCATATTTTGGTGCCGTACCGTGAGTTGCTTCATATACAGAAATTGCACCACCAATATTTGCACCTGGCGCAATACCAATACCACCTACTTCAGCTGCCAAGGCATCAGAAATATAGTCACCATTTAAGTTAAGTGTCGCAATCACAGAGTATTCAGAAGGACGCATTAAGATTTGCTGTAGGAAGGCATCTGCAATCACATCTTTAATAATGATCTCTTTACCCGTTCTTGGATTTTTAATTTTTACCCAAGGGCCGCCATCAATCAGCTCACCACCAAAACGATCAATTGCCAGTTCATAACCCCATTCTTTGAATGCACCTTCGGTATATTTCATAATGTTGCCTTTATGCACTAAAGTTACACTCGGCTTATCATTATCAATCGCAAACTGAATCGCTTTACGCACTAAACGCTGAGTACCTTCTTTCGATACAGGTTTAATACCAATCCCACAATTATCTTCAAAACGAATCTTGGTTACACCCATTTCTTCTTTTAAGAATTTAATGACTTTTTTCGCTTCAGGAGAATCCGCTTTCCATTCGATACCTGCATAGATATCTTCGGAATTTTCACGGAAAATCACCATGTCAGTCAATTCAGGATGTTGAACAGGTGACGGCACACCTTCAAACCAGCGTACAGGGCGCACACAAACGTAAAGGTCGAGTTCTTGGCGTAAAGCGACATTTAATGAACGAATACCACCGCCCACAGGCGTAGTTAATGGACCCTTAATCGAAACCACAAATTCCCGCAGTGCCTCAAAAGTTTCTTCAGGCATATATGTCCCGTAGATTTTATCTGCCTTTTCACCACAGTAAACTTCCATCCATTCGATCGAACGTTTGCCAGCATATGCTTTTTGAATTGCGGCATCTACAACAGCTTTCATGGCTGGAGTAATATCAACACCAATACCATCCCCTTCAATAAAAGGAATGATTGGATGATTTGGAACATTCAATGACAAGTCTGCATTTACAGTAATTTTGCTACCATCGGCAGGTACTACGATCTTCTGATAACCCATTGTTCAGGTTCTCCCTTTTATTATAGTTGGCAAATCCAAAATAATTGCCAAATAGACAATACTTCTAACCCTTCTTAGCGCATATCAGTCTAGTCTAATTCGTACATTTTTTGAGATTTATACGAGGAATAACAATATTTCTCTACTGAATAAAGCACAATGTTTCATTATTTAATATCACTCAAACCATCATTTTTTATATAAATCGACAAGCTCAATCACTCCAATGTTTAAAATAAAAGTATTAGCTTTACTTTTCCATACACATAAATTTTCCAAGAGTCAGATCTTTAAAAGTGAGAGCTACTATACGTTTACACTATAAACATGATTTCTAATTTTTTGATTTTATATTCGCCATTTAATTTAAAAATCTATAACATTTTGACAATAGATTGATGACCAAAGCAGCCACCTTAAAACCACAATATATTCTTATATTTCATTACATTAAATTATGCACCACAATAGATCACAAACAAAAACCGGTAATTTTATTTTTATTATTGGTATTTTTTACCATTGATTTATATTTAAAAAAAATAATTTCCACAAAATCACCATCAAGTTAAGATTAATTACAAAAGTAATTCACTTTTACTGTATGTTTTCACATGAATTTTAATGAAAAAATAAATCAAAATTCATTTTTTAATTCTTTCTGCCTATCCTAAGACCTCCAATCAAATTAACCATCTTTGCAATTATTATTTAGTCTTAAAATCTTTAACATTATTCCTGTTTTTCAAATCGTAATGAATTTTGAATTTATTGCGATTCAACCTATCTCATGGATGTAAATAATGGATAAAACTTACACTAAAGAAGAGAAGCGAGGTCGTATACGCGGTATCGTCGGCGCAGCTTCAGGAAACTTAGTAGAATGGTTTGATTTTTATATTTATGCTGTGTTTGCGGCATATTTCACTAAAGCATTAACTGCACCTGATATGGACTCCGGTACTCAAGCAATTTATGTGTGGGGTGTCTTTGCAGCCAGCTTCTTTATGCGACCAATTGGTAGCTGGGTTTTCGGACGAATTGCCGATAAACATGGCCGTAAAAAATCAATGGTCATTTCCATCTGTCTTATGGCAGTAAGCTCTTTCTTATTTGCCGCACTCCCAACCTACGAACAAGTTGGAATGGCAGCACCTTTCCTACTTTTACTTGTTCGCCTGCTACAAGGTTTATCTGTAGGTGGTGAATATGGTGCTGTAGCAACCTATATGAGTGAGCTTGGCTTAAAAGGTCAACGAGGCTTTTTTGCTTCTTTCCAGTATGTCACTTTGTCAGGTGGTCAGTTATTAGCAAGCTTGCTCGGTGTTATTATGTTGGCCTTCCTATCAGAGCAGCAATTGCTTGATGGCGGCTGGCGTATTCCTTTTGTCATTGGTGGTATTGCTGCAATTATCTCCCTACTTGCACGTAGCCGTTTGGAAGAAACATTATCTAGCGAAGACAGTGATAAAGAAGAATCTGGAAGCTTAAGTGAACTGTTTAAAAATCACTGGAAAACCTTCTTATTGGTTGTAGGTTATACCTCTGCGGGTTCTCTCACCTTCTATGTGATTACAGTATATTCAAAGACCTACCTCACCAATATGGGTGTAGATAGTAAAACTGTCGGATTCATTATGACAGCTTCACTCTTTATTTTTATGCTTGCACAACCTGTGTTTGGTGCTATTTCTGACCGCATTGGCCGTCGTGCTGCAATGCTTGCGTTCAGTGGTACTATGGCGATTTTCATCTATCCAGTCATGGTGATCTGGATGCCACATTTCAGTTATTCGCCATTGATGGTTGCTCTGTTACTTATTTTCCTCATGATGTTGCTCAGCTTCTATACCTCTATCAGCGGATTGGTTAAGGCAGAAATGTTCCCACCACATGTTCGTGCATTGGGTGTTGGTTTCTCTTACGCTGTGGGGAATGCAATCTTTGGTGGTTCTGCGCCATCTGTCGCACTACAGTTCAAAGCAGCAGGTATTGAAAGCACCTTCTTCCTTTATGTGATTGTCATGTTAGTGATCTGTTTCTTATGTAGTTTTAAATTACCGAAAGAACCTGAATATCTAAAACATGACCACTAAACAACATGATCAACCAACTAATAGCTTGTGATCACTGATTAAAACTTGAGATCTACGCTATTCAAAAAAGCTGTACTACCCAAAGGTGGTACAGCTTTTTTCAATCATAAGATTTAGGTTCATTGGATGTTGTTTGCAAGTTACGTTTAAATATTAGCCCTACCCATGTTTTAGCAAAAAAATCTACCTACCCCCAATCTCTTTTCTTCAATAGATCTAGCATTTTTGATCTTTCATTTTTTGGCTGTAAAAACAACTTGAAAAGATCATGATTAACGTCTATCAATATATTCCATATACCCACGACCTGTTATTTTTAAATCATTAAATTCACCTTCCCACGCATACGAAGTCACATAACCTGCGGCTAATCCAAAACAATATGGTGTATCCACAGTTGCATTGATTTCGAATATTTTTTTATGATCATGATATGCAATCCATTTAAACTGATCAGGCACTTGCATTGCATATCCATCAGGCGTTATTTCTTTATTGTCCTTAAACTTTGTGACCTCAAATACAATATCTCCATTGTATTGAATAGAACGACCACCAACATTTCGGTAATATACCGAGGTCAATATAGGCTGCGACTCATAACAAATCATCGCCAACAATAATTGCTGTTCTGTATCGATATTAATGACTTGATAGCTAAATATTTTTACTGGCAACTGAACATTCTCGGCTAACCATTTATTTTTAAGCATCGAAATCGCTACAGCTTTCCACGACTCAAGTGTACAAAGTCCTTGTACTTTTATACTCTTGTCTTTTTGAGTCAGAGTCCCCTCATATCTCATTAAAACACTGAAATGTTTATAAAATGGACCATAAGCAAACCAAGAAATTGCTTTTGTTGGCTGAAGTCGGATATTAACTTGCAAATCTTCTCTATTGCTGACTAAAAAATACCCTTTAGCATCGTCTTCATACAATATAGATTGGTCGTTAAAATTCACAGAAAAAGGATTCTGAGTAAATTTTATATCGTCTTGTACAGAATACGTTGTATAGGCCTCTTGTGTTGTAGACAAAGCCGTTCCATGCACTAAAGAGGCTGTATCACCTTTACCTCTAGGTGATATTTGATATTGCATATCTGTGATCGGAAATCCAACATATCCAATAACTGAAGCCCAAGATAAATAATTAAATGGTTCAGGCAAATCAGGAATCATTACGCCATAATGCGTACTTCCATATCGTTTATAGTCTACATGCGGACTTAGCTCATACTCTCTTGGTAACTTAGCTTGTCTTTCAGGATTAACTGCACCCAATAAAGCTCCTGATACCTTTGCAATCTTCTTGTGTATTTTTTCACTCATTCCCAATGGCGGCAGCTTGCTATTCACTTGCATGGTTTACCTATACGACTTCTTATATTCAGCATCCATCTTATAATTTGCCATTAAATTGTATATATCAATTAGACAACTATTATTGTCTAATGAGGACATCAAGATTAAGTAAAAATATAGTCGCTCAAACTATAAAATTTTAGAGAGGTCGTTGAAAATTGGCTCAGAATTTAAGCCCAAAAATGCATGCTACTCGTTCATTTACTTAAGATACGCTCTAACAAGATAAAATCATCACCCCATTCTAAAAAACCTCGCACCTTAAGATCCCCAGCCTAAGAAAAATGTATTTACAACTCAGCCTAGGTAAATAAATAAAGTTGAAGAATACAAAGCGTAATCTGATATAGTAGCGCACATATCGTAGTCTTTATCTTTACCCAACTCTCTTCAAACGGGTAACTTTATCAAACTCAAAAATTTTATTGATATTTATTAGTGGTCTAAAGTGAAAATTGTCATTCTTAATAAACCTTATGACGTCCTCTCCCAGTTTCGTAAAGACGAAGCACATATGACGATGTCTGACTTCGTAGATGACTCGACTTTGCGTTTGGCGGGTCGTCTCGATATGGACTCTGAAGGTTTAGTTTTTTTAACTGATCATGGTGGTTTAAATCAATACATTACCAACCCCGCCAATAAGAAATTTAAAACTTATTTGGTGCAAGTTGATGGTGATGTGACTGAAGAAGCCCTAGAACAGTTGCGTAAAGGTGTTGAGCTAAAAGATGGTATGACTTTACCTGCTCAAGCGAATAAAGTTGAACAACCTGAATGGTTATGGGATCGTGATCCACCAGTACGTTTCCGTGCCAATATTCCAACATCTTGGATTGAAATTTCTATTTGTGAAGGCCGTAACCGTCAAGTCCGTCGTATGACTTCGGCTGTTGGTTTCCCGACTTTACGTTTGATCCGTACCAAGATTGGTGCAATTGATTTGGTGCAAATGGGTTTACAACCTGGTGAAACCAAAGAAATTGAACCATTACTTTATCCAGACTTCCAAAATATTCCAGCAGATGAACCTTACCGCTCACGCTCTTATGTGAAGAAACCTGGCGGTACAGGTGGAAAACCAATTGTTCGTAAGAATAAAGATGGTTCAACAAAGAAATCTGGAACTAAACGTATCTGGCAAATGGAAGATGGTGAAAAACCACGTCGTAAGACCAATGGTACCACCCGCCCAAATACCAAAGCACCACGTGGCCGTGGACGTAATGGTCGCTAGGATTTAATCCTTCTCAGCTATAAAGCAATTGCCGCTTATTGTAAAAATGCCCAATGAATTTCATTGGGCATTTTTATTTTATAACTAAAAAACTCAAGACCAATTAAGACCAATCGCCCCCTCATCATTTAAATTGATTCATACAAAACCTTGCAAATACATAACTTAAACAAAGATTTATGCCATCAATAAAAAAAGCCGATGCGTATGCATCGGCTTTTCTCACCAACAAGATCGTTGGTTTATAGCATTTTAAAACTTAAACAGTAGCAAGCGTAGCGTTAAGCGTCGCACTTGGACGCATTACAGCTTCAACCTTAGCTGTATCAACTGCATAGTAACCACCGATATCCGCTGGCTTACCTTGAACAGCAGCAAGCTCAGCAAGGATTTTGTCTTCGTTCTCATCCAATGCTTTTGCAAGTGGTGCAAACTTGGCTTTTAATTCAGCATCGTCATTTTGTGCAGCAAGTGCTTCAGCCCAGAACTTCGCAAGGTAGAAATGGCTACCACGGTTGTCAAGCTCACCTGTACGGCGTGATGGTGACTTGTCGTTATCCAACAATTGACCAGTTGCTTGATCCAATGTTTTCGCCAATAACTTAGCACGTGCATTGTCTTCTTTGATACCTAGCTCTTCTAAAGAAACAGCCAAGGCCAAGAATTCACCAAGAGAATCCCAACGCAAGTGGTTTTCTTCTACAAGCTGTTGTACATGCTTAGGCGCTGAACCACCCGCACCTGTTTCGTACATACCACCGCCCGCCATTAACGGAACGATAGACAACATTTTCGCAGAAGTACCCAATTCCATGATTGGGAACAAGTCAGTTAAGTAATCACGTAAAATGTTACCAGTCACTGAAATTGTATCTAAACCACGAGCAACACGTTCAAGCGTATAACGCATTGCACGTACTTGTGACATGATTTGGATATCAAGACCCGCTGTATCATGATCTTTCAAGTATTTTTGTACTTTCTTAATCAATTCATTTTCATGCGGACGGTATGGGTCAAGCCAGAAGATTGCAGGCATACCTGAGTTACGCGCACGCGTTACCGCAAGTTTTACCCAGTCACGAATCGGTGCGTCTTTCACCTGACACATACGCCAGATATCGCCTTCCTCAACGTTTTGTGACATCAACACTTCACCAGTTTCAAGATCTGTGATGTTTGCAACACCCGCTTCAGTGATCTCAAAAGTTTTGTCATGTGAACCGTATTCTTCAGCTTTTTGCGCCATCAAACCAACGTTTGGCACAGTACCCATAGTACGTGGGTCAAAGTTACCATTCCACTTACAGAAATTGATCATTTCTTGGTAAATACGTGCAAATGTTGACTCTGGCATAACAGCTTTACAATCATACTGCTTACCATCAGCACCCCACATTTTACCGCCGCCACGAATCATCGCAGGCATAGATGCATCCACAATCACATCATTTGGTGAATGGAAGTTAGTAATGCCTTTCGCTGAATCTACCATTGCAAGTGCAGGACGGTGTTCTTGGCAAGCGTGAAGATCTTCAATGATCTCTTCACGTAATGATGTTGGTAAAGTTGCAATCTTCTCGTAAAGACCAGCCATACCGTTATTGACGTTAATACCTAACTCATCAAATAACTTAGCGTGCTTTTCAAATGCTTCTTTATAGTAAATTTTTACACAGTGACCGAATACAATCGGGTGTGAAACTTTCATCATGGTTGCTTTTACATGCAACGAAAATAAAATGCCTGCTTCACGGCAATCATCAAGTTCTTTCTCATAGAAATCGCAAAGCGCTTTCTTGCTCATAAACATTGAATCGATGATTTCGCCATCAAGTAATGCAACTTTTGGTTTAAGCACAATGCTCTCACCATTTTTGGTGATAAGTTCCATTTTTACGTTACGCGCACGGTCAAGTGTCATTGACTTTTCACCGTGGTAGAAATCACCCTCATCCATATGTGAAACATGTGTTTGTGACCACTGTTTCCATTCGCTCATTGAATGTGGATGTTTCTTCGCATAGTTTTTCACTGCTGCAGGTGCACGACGGTCAGAGTTACCTTCACGTAACACTGGATTCACCGCAGAACCAAGGCACTTGCTATAACGCACCTTAATTGCTTTTTCTTCTTCAGTTGTTGGATTTTCAGGATAGTCTGGGATTGCATAACCCTTTGACTGAAGTTCCTTAATACATGCGCTCAACTGAGCAACAGATGCACTGATATTTGGGAGTTTGATAATGTTAGTGTCTGGATCTTGAGTAAGACGCCCTAAATGCGCAAGGTTGTCAGATACTTTCTGTTCATCGCTTAAGTATTCCGCGAATTCTGCAAGAACACGAGCAGCTACAGAAATATCAGTTTTGACAATCTCTACGCCAGCTGGCTTAGTAAAGGTCTCAATGATCGGCAGTAGCGAATAAGTCGCCAACAATGGCGCCTCGTCAGTCAGTGTGTAAATGATTGTTGACTTTCCACCAGCCATATATAGCCCCTTGCTTTAAATTGTGTTTTGAGAACCGAGCTTGTGACCCAGCCCTTACGAACCGACTTGCTTAAATTTAACCCCAAGAGTATCAGCCTTCCTGATATTACAGTCAACGTAAGATCTGTGATAACGACATTTCGTAAAAAAATGGTACATCACAAATATTGCATTAATATCAATATTTGTACAAAAATTAAGCATTTTCTTGTAAAAATAGTCATTCCGACCGAGAGCAATAATAATCCATGCCGTCTTGTGCTTTATTATTTTAATCATTAAAAATTTTATCTTGCTGATTCTTACAGACTGAGCAGCAAATTGAAAGCCATTAAAAACACATCGACGCGCTTCAGCGACATAAAACAAGTCAAACAGCTCAAACAAAAATCAGCTAAATACTGTTTAAATTTTTAAATCATTCAAGTCTGTCTAAAAAGTGAATGCGCAAATGAATGGAAAATTTATTTACTCCCCCAAGACTCTGGTCATGATATGACAATAAATATGCTTTGGTTAACTTATACTCACAAAACAACAATACTTTTACCTTGAATAGTAAGTGAAAAAATCGTTATTAATAAATTACATGTTTAATTTTTCATCACATCTTTGATGAAAGAATAAGCTTCAATGATGTATTTCCAATCCCAAAATTAATATTAAAACTGTAGAGGTAATATGTTAATGCTATTACTCATCGCAATACTTATTCAAATCATCTCACTCTGGGCCGTTTTCTTTTTTGCACTTCATCGAACAGTCGGAAGTATTACTACGATTGTCATTGCAATTCTGAGTGCAGTGATCAGCCCATGGTCTCTCATCCTTGGTCTTCCGCTTATTCTCATCAGTTTAGTATTACTGATTGAACCACTGCGAATGCAAGTTTTGACTAAACCGGCCTATAAAACATTAGCCAATGCAATGCCAAGCATGAGTACCACTGAACGTGAAGCATTGGATGCGGGTACCAGTTGGTGGGAAAAAGAATTATTTATGGGGGCGCCAGATTGGGAAAAATTTAACAATTATCCCTACCCGACGCTTAGTAATGAAGAGCAATCTTTTTTAGATCATGAGGTTGAACAACTCTGTCAGTTGCTAGATGAATGGGAAATTCATCAAAATAAAGACCTGAATGCAGAGACATGGCAATTTATTAAAGACAATGGCTTTTTTGGACTCATCATCCCTAAAACTTATGGTGGTCGTGAATTTAGCTCTTTTGCACAAAGTCGTATTATGAGCAAAATTGCTTCACGTTCTTTAACCACCGCTGTAACCTGTATGGTGCCTAACTCATTAGGACCAGGTGAGCTCTTACTGAATTATGGTACAGACGAACAAAAAAATCGTTATTTGCCCGGCTTAGCCAAGGGTGAGGAAATTCCTTGTTTTGGACTCACCAGTCCTGAAGCGGGTTCTGATGCTGGGGCGATTCCAGATACTGGCGTGGTTTGTTATGGGGAATTCGAAGGTCAACAAGTGCTTGGCTTAACAATGAATTTCTCAAAACGCTGGATTACCCTAGCACCCGTTGCAACAGTAGTCGGTCTCGCCTTCAAACTGTATGACCCAGATGGCTTATTGGGAGATAAAACTAAAACTGAGTATGGTATTACCTGTGCTCTTATACCCGCCTCTCATGCAGGCGTAGAGGTTGGACCAAGGCACCATCCGGGTGGTTCTCCATTTATGAATGGTACAGTTGAAGGTAAGGACGTTTTTATTCCAATTGACTGGATTATTGGTGGCGCAAAAAATGCAGGGAATGGTTGGCGTATGCTGATGGAATGTCTGGCTGTTGGGCGTGGTATTTCCCTTCCTGCACTTTCTACAGCTGCTGGTGAAATGACATATTTATCTGTAGGTGCATTCGCTAAAATTCGTCAACAATTTAAATTATCAGTAGGTAAATTTGAAGGGGTGCAAGAAGTTAGCAGTGACATCGTCAGCCATACCTATATGTTGGAAGCTTTTCGCTATTTAGTCACTTGCGGTTTAAATCAAGGTGGCAAACCCGCTGTTATGACCGCGATGGCAAAATACTATGCCACTGAAACGATGCGAAAAATCGTCAATCATGGTATGGACATCACAGGTGGTCGTGGTATTCAACAAGGTCCGCGTAACTTTCTTGCCAATATGTATCAAGCTATTCCGATCTCGATAACAGTTGAAGGGGCAAATATCTTAAGCCGTTCATTAATGATCTTTGGTCAAGGTTCGATGCGTTGCCATCCTTATTTATTTGAGGAATTACAGCTGTTACAGGCCGAAGATAAAGCCTCTGCCTTAAATACATTTAACACCATGTTATATCAACATTTAGGCTACACCCTAAACCGTGTCGCGCGTGCATTCACTTATGGATGGTTTGGGGCAAGTAGTCAAAGACCTGACTCATCAGATGCTCTTACTCAACCTTATTATAAAATCATCAATCGATTCAGTACTGACTTTGCCCTAACCGCAGATATGTGTCTTGGACTGTTAGCCGGTGATATTAAACGTAAAGAAATGCTCTCAGGGCGATTAGCTGACATTCACTCCAAAATGTTTATTGCAACAGCCATTCTCAAATTTTATGAAAATGGTCAGAGATCCTCGCAAGAACAGGTACATGCCAAACTTGCATTAGACGAAACGCTTTATGATGCCCAAGAAGCATTTTATGGCTTATTTGATAATTTTCCGATTCAAATTGCATCAAGTCTGGTTAAATTTGTTTGTTTCCCATTTGGTCGACCGATCAAAAAACCAAGTGATCGTCAAAAGAGTGAAGCAGCGGAACTGCTCATGCAAGATAACCCGTTCCGAGATTATTTAAAAACGCAGGTTTATTATACTGTTGATCCGAATGATGCTTTTGGACGAATGGAAGCCACCTTTAATCTACTCACAACTGTTGAAGACGATTGGAACAGCTTTAAAAAAGCAGAATCTAAAGGTGAATATCAAGGGCTAACATTTGAAGAGCGCATACAGGATGCAGTCACTCGTGGCTTAATCAGCGATGATTTAGCCACAAAATTAACCCAATATAATTCACTTCGTTATGACAGTATGCTCACAGATATTTTTGATGAAAAATTAGAGCAGGTGTTGGTATTAGAAAATCCTCATCTTCACTCAACTTAACTCGATTTGGTAAATGCCATTTAACAGATAAGGCAATATAAAACCTTAACCATAAACAGCGATTCACCATCGCTGTTTTTTAACATAGACATATTGCCAATGGGTTATTTGCCTATTTCGGTATAGTGTTAAAAATATAACAGCTGAGGAAAAAAGACGATGTCTCAACAAGATTATGAAAATGGCTTAAAAGTCCGTACAGAAGTAATGGGGGAAAGTTTTGTAAAACGCGCTCAAGACAACACTGTTGCTTTTACAAGACCTTTGCAAGACTGGATCAATGAGCATGCATGGGGTTCAACTTGGCAACGTGGTGTTTTACCACGTAAATACCGCTCTTTGATTACCATTGCATTTTTAGTTGCACAAAAAAGCCCAACCGAACTAAAAGGTCATATTCGTGGTGCATTGAATAATGGCGCAACAGTTGAAGAAATTCAGGAAGTGTTATTACACAGCCTACCTTACTGTGGCGCACCCACAACCCAAGAAGCATTTCGTGCCGCGCTCGAAGTCATCAATGAATATCAAAAAGAATCATAAACAAGCAATACCTACTAATTCTTCAATATAGGCCATGCTCAAAACTATGGCCTATATTGCCGAGTTAATTCCAAAACACATTAAAACTATAAAAAAACTCATCCACTTCAAAGCGGACATGATATCCAAGTTGAGTTAACTCAGAAGAAAGCTCCCGAATATCCTCTAAAGCTAGATGTTTAGGTAGAACTGTAAAAGCCACAGTATTGCCCTGCTTGGCATTCTCTTCAATCATTTGAGCCAAACGACCTTTATATAGCTCTATATTTAAGTTTGAATTGGCTGCCAATCGTTTCGCGTCTTCAGCATGAATAAACATTGTTCAAATTCCATATTATTGTTTTCCAAGATGTCACTACAAGATATAAATAAATATCCAAATACGCTGTATGCTTTATGTTCGAAGGCACATGCTCAAAAACATAGTCACGATAAAATCGTGTAACCTTCTAAAATTATAAGAATTTTTTCAATTATTCTGGATAAACTTGTAGCCAAGCCTGTACATAAAAATTGAAATAAATCCAGTGCTTTATTTTAATCAAATTTAACTTTTGTATTTAAAAAGTAAATGATAATTGTTATTATTTACTTAATTTTTAACCTTTCTGTATTTGATTGCCTATGAATAGCCAGACTGAACTCGATGTACTAAACGCATCAGTTTCAACTCCGACTGTATCAACACGAGCTAAATTCGCACCCTCTCTCATACAATATCGCGTCATGATTTTCTATCGTTTTGCCCTGGCAATTCTTGGTGGTTATCTGCTTGCGTCTTTGTCCGCTATAGTGATTGCAAAAACATTTGCTGATTATCGTGCCACGGCTGCGATGAGTGCAACGCTACTTGCTTTCTGTATTCACTGTGCTGCATTCATTTGGGTTTTTATGGTCAATAAGACATCAAAAGCCAGCTTAGGCATACTGATTCCAAGTATCATTTTATTTGTCATTTATAAAATGATGGGGAATTAAGATGCGCGTAGATGCAAAAGTTGAAGGTCCACGCCAATCTATGTCATGGTTACATACATGGGCAAGCTTAATTCTTGGTTGGTTACTCTATGCAATTTTTTTGACAGGAACATTGAGTTTCTTTCAGTCTGAAATAACGGCTTGGATGAAACCAGAAATACATCAATCCGTTCCAAGTGATTCTCAAGTACAGCAAACCCAAGTTGCCTTAGATTATCTACAAAAGAACTATCCTGATGCTGGTAGTTGGACGATTCAATTACCCAATTCTAGACAGACCACAACTGAATTAAATATTCGTAAACAAGGTGAAGATCTACAAGCGCGTCGTGGTGGGGAAAGAATCACCGTAGACAGTGCAACTGGACAAGTTATTGAAGCACGAGACACTCGTGGTGGTGGCTTTCTATATCGCTTTCACTTTGAACTGTATGGATTTGATCGTATTTGGGCACGTTGGATTGTTGGCTTAGCCACCATGCTGATGTTTGTGGCAATTATCAGCGGCATTATTACCCATAAAAAAATTTTTAAAGATTTCTTTACGTTCCGTTCAGGTAAAGGGCAACGCTCATGGTTAGATGCACATAATGCCACAGCTGTTTTTGCCCTTCCCTTTCATATCATGATCACCTTCAGTGGTTTGTTATTACTGATGTTTATGTTTATGCCTTGGGGAATCAACCAAGTCTATAAAGATCGACAAGAGTTTTTTCAAGAGATGCGCGGCGGTGCAGTTCAGCAAAATAATGCTCGCAATAGAAATGCTGAAAACCGTTCTGGATCCGCAAATACAAATCAAACTCAAGGTCAAAATGAACAACGCTCGCGAGGCGAAAAAGGCAAAAAACATCAACAAGATGTTGGTCATCCTGCGCCACTCACCGACTTAACCCCACTTATTACCACTGCACAAGCGCAGTGGAAAGAAAATCCGATTGCTTCTATTCAAATCATTGCGCCAAATACATCCAATGCGACCATTGAACTTCGCGCTTTATATGCGAAAAGTGTGGTTCAGCGTGGTGTTTACCCCATTTTAAAATTCGATGGCGTGACAGGCAAAGACATCAGTGAAGCGGCTCAAGCAAACAATGCCTCTATCCCAATGGGGATATACAATGTGGTGACTGTATTGCATGAAGCACGTGGTCTTGATTTAACCTTCCGCTGGTTATTGTTCTTCTCTGGTGTAATGGGCACCTTAATGGTTGCAACGGGGCTGATCTTATGGTGCGTCAAACGTGCACCGCAACAACAAAAACAAGGTTATAAATCATTTGGTTATCGTTTTGTTGAAGTGATGAATATTGCCGCTGTGATTGGATTACCTATTGCATGTGCAGCCTACTTCTACGCCAATCGTTTCATTCCATTTGAAATAGAAACACGCTTAAATTGGGAAATTAGAGCCTTCTTTATTGTATGGTTAGCTACATTAATTTATGCAGCGATTCGCCCGCATCGTCAAGCTTGGCTAGAACTTCTATTGTTCTCTGGTGTTGCTTTTGCCCTATTGCCTATTGTCAATTTTATCACGGGTGGTCATGCACTTTGGAACAGCATTGCCAATGACCAATGGATGATTGCGTCTTTTGATTTAATGACATGGGCGCTTGCGATTTTGTTTTTCTACTCATTTTATAAAGTTAAAAAACATAAAGGGCTTCCTGTCAAAAAAGCCAGAAATGTACCTTCAAGTAAGGAGATTTCAGCGTGATTTTCTTCTTATTAATTTGGTCTTTGTCTAGCTTGGCTTTTATCGCGCTTGCCAGCGCAATGTCGAAGCATCAAAAACAGATCTATGGACATGAACTAAGCCTCAAACAAACCCGACTTGCTTCTATTACTGGTTGGGCTTTACTGCTGATTTCACTGATCATTTGTGTCATGTCAGGGCAGCTGAGCAGCATGCTCAGCATTTGGGTTGGAGTACTAACCTTTTCAGCATTATTTGTTGGGGTGTTATTAAGCTATTACAGTTTAAAAATGAAATTGGCTGCCAGCTTTTGTGTGGGTATCAGCTTAATCACAAGTGTGATGCTACTCATTTAAACTGTTTCACAAAAATCAGTTATAATTATAAGCCAATCTGCGGATTGGCTTTTTTTTTATCAAATTTATTGCCTTGTATTGGTATTTTTATGTCTAAACCACTTTCAATCCCTTCAGAATTACTCAATCGTGCTGCAATGGGTAATCCAGCTGCACAATTTGAACTTGCTGAAATATATATGCAAAGTGAAGATGAAGATAACAATCAACTTGCAGAAGAATGGGCACTCAAAGCAGCACAATTAGGCCATGTTGAAGCCATGTATTGGTTAGGTGAAGGCTATGCTTATTATGCAAAAGATATCCTTGAAGAGGATCCTAAAGAAGCCAAGGCTTATTTTGAACATTCCCACCGCTGGTTAGAGCAAGCGGCCAAACATCAACATCCTGCTGCGATTTTAGAGTTATCCAATTTCTATCGCCGTGGCGATGTGGTTGAAAAAGATCTAGTGAAATCAGTAGAGCTGGTTGAGCAAGCAGCAAAACTGGGGGAAGTTCAAGCCATGCGTGATCTTGTTTGTATTTATGAACACGGGATGGGCGTTAATGTTGATGAAGAAAAAGCTGATTTTTGGGCTGAAAAAGCCAAGTCAGCTGAAAACACCTCAGTCTAATTTATAAATTTCAGCCCATATAAAATGGGCTTAAATTTGATTCACTTATTTAATTACGTAAATGTACAAAAATTACATCTAAATCTTGTTTGGGTACAAAGTTTTTCTCAACCATTTGGAATTGTGTCGGGCTAATTTTATTGACTTTACCTTTCCAACAAAACGATACCAACTCTCCCGGATCACGTTCAATGGTCAATTTAAAGTTTTCAATCGGTTTTGCCCAATTTGCCCCAGTAGTCAAAATATAACTTAGTGCATTAAAAGGCGAATGTTCCGACTGTGCTTTTTTCAAGCCTTTCTTAAAATTACTGTCCATACAAAATTGTTGATTATATTCATCTGGATATAGTGCAACCGAACCACCCACTAAAGGTTTATATTGATGTTTTACCTGTGTAATTGAATTGGCTTTAAAAGTTTGCTTCCAGCTATAAACCACTTGTGATGACCAGTTGATGACTTCATCTGGATTTTTAGGCAAAATGCTTTTTACTTTAGGGTTTGAACAGCCTTTCAGTTTCTTTTCAAATACCCCATATTCATCACTTTTGCGATTCCAAGGATTTAACATTTCAGTTTGTGAAAAGCCACACTGTTTAAATAACTCAGTGACATCAATCGCTTTAGACTTTTCGTCTCTTTGTATAAATGTCTGCACATGCATTGTCGGTTGAACTGCTTTTCCATTAACCTGAATTTTAAAACTTTTTAATAAATCCTCAGTGTGGGCAAAATCGGATTCAAAAGCATTATCAACTCGTGGTAAAGGGAACAAAACAGTTTCAGTAATATCCTGATTACTGAGGTTTTTAAATTGATAATCGACCTTAATTAATTTTTTACTAATGAATAAGTCTTCACGTTGCATGGCAATATTTTTATTTTTAAGGTACTCAATTCCCCCTGTTCCCACATAGCCTGTAGAATCATTGGCGAAAGCTGATGTCGCTGTCAGAATCGATGTGATCAATATGATTTTTTTCATTCTCTTTAATCCAAATCAGTTAATCCAAATCAGGAAACTCTATTGTTTGATAATGCACACAATAAATGGATTCATCAAAAATAATATGTGTAGCAATCTGTTTGATAATCTGCTCTTGTAAAAGAATTTCTTTTTCTAAAACTTCATTCCAATAGATTGAGTTTTCTGAAAAATTCTCATAATAATCCAGTACTTCAATCATCGCATTAAACAAAGCCACTAAATGCTGGCTTTTGTTTTGATTTGATACCATCAAGAAAAAGGCATCCAAAGAAATCACCTCAATGGCCGCTAATTCCTCATAATCATCGGCATATTCATCTACGCAAGCATTTGATTGTCGAATTCGCTTTTGATAATCAATTAAATTTTCTTGATCAATATCCTGAAATAATTGTTTTTTATCAATTTTAATTTGATAATTTTGTTCGATAGCAGATTGAAAGTTCGGTAATTTTTCATAAAAAGCAAAAACAGCTTTCACCAAACTTTTCCGCTGTTCAAGCGAAGCCTGCTCAATGGCTTGTCGCAATGCAAAACTATGCTGATCAATTATTTTTACAATATCCATCAATTTAATCTCCCCGATATTCACTTTTTTAAACCAAAAAACCCAGAGATAAAAAAAGCAAAGTACGCAGCATAATCACAAATACAGCAATCATCGTGGCACAGCTCTAGCACTTGGCAAACGCTTAAATGCATCATCTTGATTTTATTTCTGTTTATAGATCAGTAAATACTGATCATATTTTTGCATAGCTTAGCGATTCAAAAACAATTCTATCTTTTAGTTGAATATTAACCAACTACATTTGAACTCTATTAAAATCTAGGTACAATAGTCGCCAGTCGAGGGATGCTGCGACTTTTTCACAGGCACATAAATGTGAAATCGCTAGGCTCGACGATTCGGTCAGACCTTCGTGCTGATCAACAACGGCATCCGCGAACTGAATGATCAATATTTTTTTAATATAAAGGAGATCGTGATGAACGCGGTTAATGCTTCATTTACAGATTATAAAGTTGCAGATATTTCCCTCGCTGACTACGGTCGTAAAGAAATCAAACTTGCTGAAGCAGAAATGCCAGCATTGATGGGCTTACGTAAACGTTATTCAGCAGCAAAACCTCTTGCTGGCGCAAAAATTCTGGGTTGTATTCATATGACCATTCAAACTGCTGTTTTAATTGAAACACTGGTTGAATTAGGCGCAGAAGTACGTTGGACTTCATGTAACATCTTCTCAACTCAAGACCATGCAGCAGCAGCAATTGCCGCATCTGGTGTTCCAGTATTCGCTTGGAAAGGTGAAACTGAAGAAGAATACATGTGGTGTCTTGAACAACAAATCAATGTTAATGGCACACCTTGGGATGCCAACATGATTCTTGATGATGGTGGTGATTTAACTGCTGTTGTTCATGAAAAATATCCTGAACTTATTGCTAAAATTCATGGTATTACAGAAGAAACGACTACGGGTGTTCAACGTCTAAACGAAATGTTCCGTGATGGTACTTTAAAAGTTCCTGCAATTAACGTGAATGATTCAATCACAAAATCTAAAAACGACAATAAATATGGCTGCCGTCATTCATTAAATGACGCCATCAAACGCGGTACAGATATGTTGTTATCTGGTCGTCGTGCGCTAGTAATTGGTTATGGTGATGTTGGTAAAGGTTCTGCTCAATCTCTTCGCCAAGAAGGTATGATTGTACGTGTAACTGAAATTGACCCAATCTGTGCAATGCAAGCATGTATGGACGGTTATGAAGTTGTTTCTCCATATAAAAATGGTGTACAAACAGGTAAAAAAGAAGACATTAACCTAGACCTTCTTCAAAATACTGATTTGATCGTAACAACTACAGGTAACTACCACGTATGTGATTCTGCAATGTTAGATACATTAAAAGCAGGTTCAGTGGTGTGTAATATCGGACACTTTGATACTGAAATCGATACAAACTATTTACGTGGTTATAAGTGGGTTGAAGTTAAGCCTCAAGTGCACCAAGTGTATCGTACAGAAAATGAAAATGATTATCTGATTCTTCTTTCAGAAGGTCGTTTGGTTAACCTTGGTAATGCAACAGGTCACCCTTCACGCGTGATGGATGGTTCTTTTGCAAACCAAGTATTAGGTCAAATGCACTTATTCGCAGAAAAATTTGCTGATCTTCCAGAAGATCAAAAAGCAGCACAGATCCGTGTTGAACTGATTCCTAAGAAATTAGATGAAGAAGTTGCTGCTGCAATGGTAGTTGGTTTTGGTGGTGTATTGACGCAATTGACTCAAGTTCAAGCAGATTACTTGGGCGTTGCAGTTGAAGGTCCATTTAAATCTGAGGCTTATAAGTACTAAGTTTTAACCCCCTCTCCTTCGCTTTCTCCCTTAGGGAGAAAGAATATTCATTTACAGATTAATGAATATAAAGGCGAAGTCCTCTCCTTTTAGGAAAGGACTTCGAAGAGGTTAGAACAAAATAAAAAAGTATGAATAAAAAAGGATTTAACCATGACCAAACGTGTTCCAATTTCGTTTGAGTTTTTCCCGACCAAAACTGATGCAGGGGCGGAAAAACTTAAGCTTGTTCATCAAGAATTACAGCTTTTAAATCCAGAGTTTTTCTCGATTACTTATGGGGCTGGTGGTTCGACGCGTGAACGTACATTAGCCGCAATTGCTGACTTTAATGGTAAAGGCACACCTGTTGCCCCTCACCTTTCATGTATTGGTGATGACAAAGTACGTATTGCTGAATTACTCGATATCTATAAAGCTCAAGGGATTGATCGTATTGTTGCACTTCGAGGTGACTTACCTTCTGGTCAAGTCGGCCTTGGTGAGCTTCCTTATGCGACTGATTTGGTTCGTTTTATTCGTGAACACTCAGGTGATCATTTTAAAATTGAAGTTGCGGCATATCCTGAAATGCACCCACAAGCTGACAACTTTGATGCAGACATTAAGCACTTTGCAGAAAAAGTCAAAGCAGGTGCAAATGCGGCCATCACTCAATTTTTCTTTAATCCAGATGCCTATTTCTATTTTGTAGAGCGTATCCAAAAACAAGGAATTGATATTCCTGTTGCGCCAGGAATTATGCCAATTACCAATGCCAGCAATTTAATCCGCTTTGCAGATGGGACAGGTGCAGAAATTCCACGCTGGATTCGTAAGCAACTTGCGACCTATGGTGATGACACTGCAAGTATCAAAGCTTTTGGACATGAAGTTGTGATCAAACTGTGTGAACGCCTTATTGCAGGAGGTGCACCAAGTTTGCACTTCTATAGTATGAATCATACTGAGCCAAACCGCCAATTGGTACTTGATCTCGGTTTAGCTTAAATCAAAATTGCATCATCAACTTGTGAGTAATACTGCATGCCCCGTTTTTATATTGAAACTGATTTAGCTGTCGAAACTACGGTTGAACTCACTGAAACAGTATTTCATCATTGGGTCAAAGTATTGCGTGCACAAGTGGGTGAAAAAGCCACCTTGTTCAATGGACAAGGGGGTGAATATGAAGTGACTTTAACAGCAGTCGCTAAAAAATCTGCTTCTGTTTTAGTCAATTCATTTAATCCAGATAACCGTACCCCTGCTTTTACAACCCTACTTGGACAAGTCATGAGTAAGGGCGATCGTATGGATTATGCGATTCAAAAAGCTGTGGAATTGGGCGTAGCTCAAATTCAACTGCTCACATCAGAACGTTGTGAAATGCGTTTAAAATATGATCGAGATCAAAAAAAATTAGATCATTGGCAAGGTATAGCGATTGCAGCTTGTGAACAGTGTGGTATGAATCTTGTTCCGCATATTTTAGCGCCATTAAGTCTAAATGAATGGATCAAAACTGAATTACCGCAGAGTAAATTTGTTCTCGCGCCTGAAAAAGAGCAGACAGATGTACTGAAAGACATAAGCCCAGATATTGCCCTTTTAATTGGACCTGAAGGTGGTTTAAATGAAGCAGAAATTGATCAGGCCAACCAATATGGATTTAAAAATTGGTGCATCGGTGATCGTATTTTAAGAACTGAAACAGCACCTGTAGTTGCATTATCAATTTTGAATTATCAAAGCTTTAAAAAGTGATGTATGTCATGTAAAATAATTGCAAATTGGATGATTTCACAGTATTTTAATTCCAAAGAAACTATTAATTAGCAAATTTTAAATAGTTGCTCCGTTAAACCTACACATTCTAAAAATAGCAGAGGTGCAAGCGCTAATGAATGATGTTCAGGAAGAGCTTCTTTCATATGATGTGAATTCGTCGAACATCAGAAAGATAATCAAAGATATCCGGATATTTTTTATTTGGGTATTTTTTACGTGTATCTGTGACGCTTTAATTTATCTTTACTTATTTAAGACCTCCTCTGAATTATTAAGCGGTTGGTTTATTCTGACTGTTTTATTTATATTATCGGGATTTTTGTCTTCTACCTATCTGTTACAACAAAATAAAGTTCAAGTATTTAAACATATTGATCTTTTCTTTCAGTTTTCTTGTTTGATCTTAGGAAGCTTATTTGGGATTGGCGTTTATATCATCAATTTAGAATTTATGATGATGCCAAATGTAGTTGACCCATTTTTTTCATTTCTGTTATCTAGCTTTTTGCTGAGTTTTTCATATGTTTTAGCAATGAATTTTCTCAACCAAAGATTTAGTTATTTTATTGCTTTATTTGTTCCTTCTGCAATTCCGGTGCTCACGCTCCCCCTGCTTTTCCCTCAAAATACCAATGAAATCTATAGCACTATTTTCATTGTTTGGTTCTCTTTATTATTCTTTAGCACTTATGCTTCACATAAAATTTATATTAATTCTGAAATATTAGATCTGAAAAATAAGTTTTTATTTAAGCAATCACAAGAACAACTTGCAAATTATAAAGGCTTAGAAATACAACTTAAAAATGAAATCTCAAAAACACAGGTCATGAAAAGTGAATTGCAGTTACATAATCATTTATTAGAACAAAAAGTAAAAGAACGAATTTTCGATTTTAAACAGATGAATGACCGCTTAGAAAATCATCAAGCCAATTTAGCTTTTGCCCATGAAACAGCGGGTATTCATTCTTGGGTCTGGAATATTGAAAAAAGAACTTTTGAGATTTCCGACTCAAAAAGCGGTGCAGAATTCAAGCAACTCAATCTAAAACACAATAGCGTAGATGAATATGTTCATCCTGATGATATTGTCAATTATAAAACCATCCTGAAACAACATCTCAAAGGCAAAACTGAGCGCTTTGAGGCAATCTACCGTGTTAAGCGAGATGGTCAATGGTGTTGGATTCAAGACATTGGCAAAGTGGTTTCTAAAAACATTAATAACAAACCGCTTAGAATGGTGGGAATCCAACGCGATATTCAAAAAGAAAAGACTGACCAAGAAAAGCTAAAACTCGCAGCAAATGTATTAGCTCAAGTGGCTGAAGGTGTTTTCATTTTAGATAATAATTTATGCTACTTAGAAGTAAACCCTTATTTTGAAAAACTCTTAGATTATAAACAACATAATATTGTTGGAAATCATCTATTTGATATCACAATCAATAATAATTCTCGTACCCAACAAATGTATAATGTGATTACTCAAAGTTTAATTCAAAAAGGAGAATTTGAGTCTGAATTGCAGATTGATTTTACCTCAGGAAAAAAACTTGCACTCTGGGTACACATCAATGCAATTTATGATGAAAAAAATAAATTTTCCAACTATGTCGGCATTATTACCGATTTAACTGATCGTAAAAAACAAGAACAACGACTCTCGTATTTAGAACATTATGACATCCTGACCGATTTACCAAATCGCTTTTATTTCAAACAACAACTGCATAATTATTTAATTCACTATTCTGATTCATTTAAAAATTTTGCGGTTTTACGCATCAACATTGACCGTTTTAAATTATTCAATGAATTTATGAGCCATAAAGAAGGTGATGAATTATTAAAACAAGTCGCTCACAGATTAAGATTATGTTGTCCAAATGCCTCTTTGATAGCTTATTTAAATAATGATGATTTTGCAGTGATCTATAATTTAAGTAGCAATAACATCAATATTCATCAACATACACAACATATTTTAGATGCCTTTAAACAACCTTTTGATGTTAAAGAACAAGAACAAACCATCACCATTTCTATTGGCGTTGCGCTATATCCAGAGCATGGCTTACAGCTCGACAGTCTCAATGGTCATGCAGAATCAGCATTACACGAAGCCAAGCGTTTAGGCGGAAATACCGTATATTTTTATTCAAACAAAAAAACGCCGTTGCTCAATCAAGGGATCAACTTAGAAAACGAATTAAGAAAAGCCATAAAGCACAAAGAACTAACCGTACATTATCAACCTAAAATCTGTGTTAAAACTCAACGTATTTATGGTTTTGAAGCATTAGTCCGTTGGCAACATCCAACTTTGGGTTATATCTTGCCAGACATTTTTATTCCACTTGCCGAAGAAACCAGCCTCATTTCAGATATTGGTTTAATTGTCTTGCATGAAACCTGTAAGCAAATACAGCAGTGGCAATCCCTTGGTTTTGATCATTTTAGGGTATCGATTAATATTGTGGCACAACAAATTTACCGCGGACAGTTGGTTAAAGATATCGATTATGCCCTTAAAAAATATAATATTTCAGGTGATATGCTTGAACTGGAACTGACTGAATCTTCTTTGTTTGATAAGTCAGAAGAAGTTAATTTTCTCCTACAACAATTAAAAGATCGCCATATTTCGATTTCTTTGGATGATTTTGGAACAGGCTACTCATCTTTAGCTTATCTAACCAGTTACCCTTTTGATATCTTAAAAATAGATCGTGCTTTTATTTCAAAAATTGGACAAGAAAAAGACGAAGCAATCGTCAATGCGATTATTGCTATGGGCAATGCAATCGGCATTACCTTAGTGGCTGAAGGCGTTGAAACTAAAGAGCAAGCGTTATTTTTACAAAAACACGGTTGTTATATTTTACAAGGCTTTTACTTTTCCAAAGCATTGTCATCTGCGGACAGCACAAAATATTTGGAACAGCATAAACTTATAAAGATTTGTTAATTTTTTTAGACTTTATATCTATTACTTTGTTTGAAATAACTATTTTTTGACTGTCGGTATCGCTCAACAAATGTTATATTCGATGAAATTTAGTCAAACCACCAGCCTCGCTGGAACATGTAATAATCGAGATTCAGATGGATGATCAATCTTTAAAACAGCAAGCCCTTTACTATCACGAATTTCCAACACCAGGAAAAATTAGCGTTACGCCAAGTAAGCAACTTGTCAATCAACATGACCTTGCGCTTGCTTACTCACCAGGTGTGGCAGCGCCTTGTTTAGAAATTGAAAAAGACCCTTCAAAAGCAGCGCTCTATACTGCTCGTGGCAATTTGGTTGCAGTGGTCAGTAATGGTACAGCCGTTTTAGGTCTAGGTAATATTGGTCCATTAGCATCTAAGCCTGTAATGGAAGGCAAAGGCGTATTATTTAAAAAGTTTGCTGGTGTAGACGTTTTTGATATTGAAATTGCTGAAAATGATCCTGACAAAATTGTTGATATCGTTGCGGCTTTAGAACCTACTTTTGGTGGTATTAACCTCGAAGATATTAAAGCACCAGAGTGTTTTTATATTGAGCAAAAGCTTCGTGAACGCATGAAAATCCCTGTGTTCCATGATGACCAACACGGTACCTCAATTATCGTAGGTTCAGCCCTTCTCAATGCTTTGCAATTGAATGGCAAAAAAATTGACGAAATCAAAATTGTTGCTTCAGGTGCAGGTGCTGCGGCACTTTCTTGTTTAGACTTGCTGTGTGCAATTGGTGCTAAAAAAGAAAATATCGTTGTTGCTGACTCACGCGGTTTATTGACCACTAAACGTGAAGGCTTGGATGAGTCTAAAAAGCGTTATGTGCAAGATATTGAGGGAACTCAACTTGCAGATGTGATTGCAGATGCAGATATGTTCCTTGGCCTTTCTGCGGCAGGCATTTTAACCAAAGAAATGGTTAAAGTCATGGCGGCTGATCCAATCATCTTTGCATTGGCAAACCCAGATCCAGAGATTTTACCTGAACATGCGCATGAAGTACGTCCAGATGTAATCATGGCAACTGGTCGTTCAGATTATCCGAACCAAGTAAACAATGCGCTTTGCTTCCCTTATATCTTCCGTGGTGCGCTAGATGTTGGCGCTACGACGATTAATGAAGAAATGAAAATTGCTTGTGTACATGCGATTGCACGTATGGCACATGTTGAAGCGGATGCCGCATCTTATGGTGAAAAATCTGCATCATTTGGTCGTGATTACTTAATTCCACGCCCACTTGATCAACGCCTAATTCTTGAAATTGCTCCTGCTGTTGCACAAGCTGCAATGGATTCAGGTGTTGCAAGTCGCCCAATTGCGGATTTTTCGGCTTATCGTCAACGTCTATCTGAATTTGTTTATAATTCAGCATTGATGATGAAACCAATTTTTGCACAAGCGAAAACAGCGCCTAAACGTATTGCTTATGCGGAAGGTGAAGATCTTCGTGTATTACGTGCGATTCAAATCGCAGTTGATGAAGGTTTGGCACAACCTATTCTGGTTGGCCGTACTGCAGTCATTGAAGCGAATATAAAGAAATTAGGTTTACGTCTTGAACATGGTGTAAATATTACCATCGTAGATCAAGAAAAAAATCCTGATTACGATAAGTTTGCAGATGACTATTACAACTTGATGCAACGTAAAGGTGTAACACCTGAGTATGCACAACGTGAAACACGTCGTCGTTCTACCTTAATCGCAGCAATGTTGGTTCGTCATGGTCTTGCAGATGGTATGCTATGTGGTACTTATGCAAGTTATGATATCCATTTAGACTTTGTGAGAAATGTGATTGGTTTAAAAGAAGGTCGTAATAACTTCTTTACACTTAATGCATTGATGCTTGAAGATCGCAATATCTTTATGGCTGATACTTATGTAAATACTAACCCGACTGCTGAACAGCTTGCTGAAATGACTATTTTAGCTGCTGAAGAAGTTCGTCGTTTCGGTATGACGCCAAAAGTTGCATTACTTTCGCATTCTAGCTTTGGTTCAGATCAAAATGATCCAAGTGCACAAAAAATGCGTAAAGTATTTGAAATCTTGACTGAAATCGCACCTGAATTAGAAGTAGATGGCGAAATGCATGCAGATGCTGCACTTGATGAAAATATTCGTCATTTTGCATTCCCAAATTCACGCTTCAAAGGTTCAGCGAACTTGTTGATTATGCCAAATCTTGATGCGGCAAATATTTCATTCAACTTGTTAAAATCAACATCAGGCAATAATGTGACTATTGGTCCTATCTTGCTTGGTGCTGCTAAACCTGTGCATATTTTAACACCTACAGCGACAACACGTCGTTTGGTTAATATGACAGCTTTAACCGTTGCTGAGATTCAACAAGCTGAAGGCTAAGCTTGAAGTCAATTTAACATCAATACCGCAGAACTTTAGTCAATCACTCAAGTTCTGTACTTGAGAAAACCTCTATTTTGATGCATGATGGCAGTAAGAATAGAGGTTTTTTCATGCAAGTTTATTTAGTAGGCGGTGCCGTTAGAGATCATTTACTCGGTCATCCCTATCACGAAAAGGATTATGTTGTTGTTGGCGCCACGCCAGAGCAACTTCTTGCCCAAGGTTATCAACCCGTTGGGAAAGATTTCCCTGTGTTTTTACATCCCCAAACAAAAGAAGAATATGCCCTAGCCCGTACTGAGCGTAAATCGGGACACGGTTATCATGGATTTGAGTTTTTTACCGATCCAGATGTCACCTTGGAAGAGGATTTAATTCGTCGTGACTTAACCATCAATGCCATTGCGATGGATGAAGCAGGTCAAGTGTACGATCCCTATCATGGACAAGATGATTTAGCACATAAAATCCTACGCCACGTTTCAGACGCTTTTGCAGAAGATCCGTTACGCGTACTACGTGTGGCTCGTTTTGCTGCTCGTTATGCACAATATGGTTTTCGTATTGCTGATGAAACACTTGCATTGATGCGTCAACTGGCTGAATCTGGTGAATTAGAAGCACTGACACCTGAACGTGTTTGGAAAGAAACCTCTCGTGCTTTAATGGAACGTCATGCAGATGTTTACTTTGAAGTGTTACGTGAGTGTGGTGCATTAAAAGTACTCTTTCCTGAAATAGATGCCCTGTTTGGCGTTCCACAACGACCTGAATATCATCCTGAGATTGATTGCGGTATTCATACACTGATGTCTTTACAGCAAGCATGTAAAGCCAATTATTCTTTAGATGTTCGTTTTGCCGTATTGGTACATGACTTGGGCAAAGCTTTAACACCGAAAGATGAATTACCTCGTCATATCATGCATGAAGAACGTGGGATTCAGCCTGTCACAGATGTATGTGATCGTTTACGTGTGCCCACTCAAACAAAACAGCTTGCTCTAGCAGTATGTAAAGAACATTTAAAATGTCATCAGGCTTTTACCTTAAAACCAGGCACCTTATGGCGTTTATTACAGCGTTTAGATGTGCTACGTCGTCCTGAGCGTGTTGAAGCTTTTGCACAAGCCTGTGAATGTGATGCTAAAGGCCGTTTAGGTTTAGAAAATCGTGAATACCCACAAGCGCATTACCTATTAGATGCAATGAAAACTGTACGCACGATTAAAGCATCGGATTTACCCTCAGATATTCAAGGTCCAGATATCGGTGAAATGTTGATTCAAAAACGTATTGAAGCGATTGCTGATTTAAAGCATGAGTTAGGTCATCATCATCATACGGTTTAAAAAAACGCCTCTCAACAATGAGAGGCGTTTTTAGATTTTAGATATCGTATTTTCTTTTAAATAACATCCAATCATTCATTGACCATAGCATGAATAAATATCTATCTATGGTCCAAAACGACATTATATCAAGACACATCCGCAGGAAATGTAATCACCTTTTCCAACTTCATTTGGTTCATCACCACCATTAACAAACGATCAATTCCCAAAGCAATACCCGCACAATCTGACATATTCGGTAAAGCAGCGAGCAAATACTCATCGATTGGCATTACATATAAACCCAGCTTTTCACGCTCAGCATTATCTGCTTGAAAACGACTACGCAAAACCTCAGCATCAATCAACTCATCATAGGCATTGGCAAGTTCTAACCCTTCAATATAGAGCTCAAAACGTGCAGCAACTAACTCACCATCCTCATCCAATTTAGTCTTTGCCAAAGAGGCCAATTCTGGGGGGAAATCAGTTAAAAATAACGGCGTATCAAAACCTAAACTTGGCTCAACCATATGAGAAAATAACAAATCAATATAGGCCAAACGATCATCACCCAAATCCAGATTGAGTCCTACACGGTGTGTCGCATCTTTTAATTGTTGCAACGTTGCTTGCAGTGGATTCAAGTCCAAACGATCGATAAATGCATGCTTATAACTGAGTACGGTTGGTCGAACTTCACCAAAACGTTCAGCCAAAACCACATTCAATAAATCAGTGACTTCTAGCATCAAATCTTTCAAGCTGAACTGCGGACGATACCATTCCAACATAGTAAATTCACTATTGTGCTTACGCCCATGTTCATCATCTCGGAAAACTTTACAAATTTGATAAATCGCACCACTGCCACTCGCCAATAAACGCTTCATGGCAAACTCTGGTGAAGTTTGTAAATAATGCGTTTGTTTTTTGCCATGTAGATGACGCTGAGCCTGTACGGAAGCCAGATGGACATCAGTTACACCCGCTTGAGACAAGATCGGAGTTTCAACCTCTAAAACATCACGCTCAATAAAAAATTGGCGAATTTGTCTATAGAGTTTTGCTCGTGCTTTAAGCGCCTGAATATCACATGTTGGTTTAAAATCTATGCTCATGCTTTTGGCCCTCCATGAGCAGCCCATTCACGGCGCAAAGGATAAGTTTTACGAAGGTAATCAAAAGCTTTTTGATCCACCTTGCCGTCCTTTAAGCAATCTCTTAAATTTTCATCATCTCGCTGAATATTGTAAATTTCAGCTAAGTATTTTTTTAGCGTTTGTTTAATGTTATTGCCATAAAAATATTGTTCACATGCCGGTAATTGTGATTCAAATTTCTTATGCGCGGTATAGGCAAATGTTTTACAAAATGCGTCATAAATCATCTGAGTACCACGTGCTTTACCTTCCAGACTGTAACCCGCAATATGTGGCGTCACAATTGTAATTAAATCCAATAGACGTTGTGAAATCTCAGGCTCATGTTCAAATACATCCAACACCACTTTACGACGTGTTTTTAAGATATCTGCCATTAATCCCGCTTCTTCAACAACAGCACCACGCGCTGAATTAATTAAGATGGTTTCAGGCTGCATCAGCGCCAATGCATTAGCATTGATTAAATGATGTGTTGCAAACGGCCCTGTTTGGGTTAAAGGCACATGTATGCTGATCGCATCGGCTTTCTTTAATAAGGCGTCAAATTCAACTTGCTGAACATTTTCTCGTTGTAACAAGGGATCATAGCCAATTACATTCCAGCCCAACAACTGAGCCATATATGCTAATCGTGTTCCCACATTGCCTAGACCAATAATGCCTAAAGTAAACTTTTTCCCTAAATCTAGAAAATCCTGATTGAGATGCAGTAAAGCCGTGATGACATATTCTGCAACGGCTTGTGCATTGCAACCAGCTGCATTTGACCATGCGATTTGGTGCTTTTCTAATGCTGGAATATCTAAATGGTCTGTCCCTATGGTTGCACTACCGACAAATTTTAGTACTGTATCTTGAATCAACTGTTCATTGACTTTTGTTATAGAGCGTACCAATAACGCATCAGCATCATTCACATCATGATGAGTCAAATTGCGTCCTGCTGCTTGATGAATGGTTCCGAATTCTGAAAAGAAATATTCAGTAAATGCTAGATTTTCATCTGCAACAATTTTCATAGCGTCATCCACAAGTTTAACTGCCGCTATGATAAACCTTTGAACCACTTAAGACTATGCAGTTCATACATCAAATTTTTTAAATATGGCATAAAAAAACCCGCAAGATGACTTACGGGTTTTTAATTCTGAATATTTGTTTAGAACAAACGATTCATACCATTCAATGTTGCAACACGATAGGCTTCTGCCATTGTTGGATAGTTAAATGTCGTTTCAACAAAATACTTAATGGTATTGTTTCCACTTTGCATCACCGCCTGTCCAATATGGATAATTTCAGCCGCATTATTGCCGAAACAATGCACACCTAATAACTCTAAGGTATCACGATGGAATAATAGTTTAAGCTCGCCGACTGTATCCCCTGTAATTTGCGCACGCGCCAAATGACGGAATGATGCTTGTCCAACTTCATATGGAATTTTTTCAGCAGTTAACTGACTTTCAGTTTTACCAAAGAATGAAATTTCAGGGATGGTATAAATCCCCGTTGGAATATCTTTCACTGGCTTAACATTTTCTTCGCCGCTCATATTTGAACCAGCGCAACGACCTTGGTCATATGCTGCAGAAGCAAGGGATGGCCAACCCACAACATCACCTGCCGCATAGATATTTTCAACTTCGGTTTGATATTGATCATTTACCGCAAGTTGCCCACGGCTGTTTGGTGTAATACCTACATTTTCAAGACCTAAACCATCGGTATTTCCTGAACGGCCATTACACCAAAGAATGGCATCAGCTTTAATTTTTTTACCACTTTGCAAATACAAGACCACATGATCATCAAACGTTTCTAAATGATCGATTTGCTCATTGTGACGCATCAACACGCCTTGTTCACGTAAGTGATAAGACAACGCGTCAGCAATTTCATCATCGAGATAACTGAGCAGCTGATGCTGTGTATTGATCAAGTCAACTTTATGGTCTAAACCAATAAAGATAGATGCATATTCACAACCAATTACACCCGCGCCATAAATAATAATTTTATGAATTGGATAATCCAGATCTAAAATTTTATCTGAATCAAATACACGCGGATGATTAAAGTCTAAACCTTGTGGGTGATAAGGACGGCTACCTGTGGCAACCACAAGCTGTTTGAAAACTAAAGTTTCTTTAACACCATCTTCGCTAAAAATAATCACCGTATTTTTATCTTGGATATATGCGCGACCGTGAAATACATCGATATGGTTACGGTCATAAAAACGTGAATGGGTATCAACTTGCTGTTGAATCACTTTATGCGCATTACGCAAAACTTGCTTCATAGTGAATTGTTTCCAATCCCCTACTTTTTTAAACATTGGATCACGTTGGTAACGGATAATACTTGAAACTGTCTGACGTAAAGCCTTACTTGGGATGGTGCCGACATGGGTACAGTTACCACCAAGTTGCTCACGAATATCTACAATTGCAACACGCTTACCCGATTTAGCAAGCTTCATTGCCGCGCCTTCACCAGCAGGACCAGAGCCAAGTACGACCGCATCGTATTTCACAAATTTCCCACTAACGACTTCTTTCTTACGTGGCATTCAAAGCTCCTTATAGTAAATTCAGTCTATCTCTTGTCTTATGCGATATTATGACCTAAACCAAAACAATTTTCTGTATTTCGCATGCATATATTCTGTGATAACGACATTTAGTATATGAATAGTGTTTTTGCCCTATCTTTTTGCATTTCCGCTATAATGAGCATAATCTCCCCCGTAGAAAACAGTGGAAAAGTTGAATATGTCAGAGAACCGTAAACCAGAACAGGGTGTCAAATTACGTGGCGCGGAAAAAGTTGCTCGTATACCTGTAAAAGTTATTCCCACGGTTGAAGCACCACGAAAGCCGGACTGGATTCGTGTCAAAATGGCTGCGCCTGATGAAGTTCAACGAATCAAAACCACTTTACGTGCACAAAAATTACATACTGTGTGTGAAGAAGCAGCTTGTCCTAACCTTCCAGAATGTTTCGGTGGTGGTACTGCAACCTTTATGATCATGGGTGATATTTGTACCCGTCGCTGCCCGTTCTGCGATGTTGCACATGGTCGTCCAAATGCACTTGATCCTGATGAACCTCGTCATATGGCAGAAACCATCGCCAATCTCGGTTTAAAGTATGCAGTGATTACCTCTGTAGACCGTGATGATCTTTTAGATGGTGGTGCGCAACATTTTGTTGATTGTATTCAAGAAGCGCGTCAACTCAGTCCAAAAACATTATTAGAAATATTGGTTCCTGATTTCCGTGGTCGTATGGATATTGCACTGCGTATCATGACTGAATGTCCACCAGATGTATTTAACCATAACATCGAAACGGTACCCCGCCTCTATAAAGCGATGCGTCCGGGTTCAGACTATCAACATTCTTTAAACTTATTAAAAATGTTTAAAGAATACTGCCCTGATGTGCCAACAAAATGTGGTTTGATGGTGGGTATTGGTGAAACCGAAGAAGAAGTGATTGCTCTGTTAGATGATCTACATGCACACGGTGTTGATTATGTGACAATTGGTCAATATCTACAGCCTTCTAAAGAACATGCACCAATTGACCGCTTTGTTACACCAGAAGAATTTGAGCGTTATACTGCACACGGTCACAAGCTTGGTTTTAGAAATATCTGGGCTGCTCCAATGGTTCGTTCAAGCTATTTTGCAGATCGTCAATATTATGGTGAACCTGTTCCAGTGGTACGCCGTAAAGTTGATCCTGCGAAAAAAATTGCGGTACAAGCCATCGAAGCTTAAATCATTGTTCAAAAAATTTAAGCGTCAAAAAAGCACTCTATATTGAGTGCTTTTTTACAGATACTTTTGATCTTTAACGACACTTCCCTGTAGTTTTACCTTCAACACTACTCATACTGCTTTGTAGTTTCGTTAGTGTAGAACATTGTAAATTTCCTGAAATCATGGATTTATTTAAACTCAATGTTGACGAAACCTGACCTGCAAGCACATCCCCCTCAACAGAAGAATTGACTAACTTTAATACTTTGGCTGTATTGGCTTGCACATTTCCACTCACT
Organism: Acinetobacter sp. I-MWF; assembly: GCF_025433935.1. Classification (NCBI taxonomy): domain Bacteria; kingdom Pseudomonadati; phylum Pseudomonadota; class Gammaproteobacteria; order Moraxellales; family Moraxellaceae; genus Acinetobacter; species Acinetobacter sp. I-MWF. The sequence continues at coordinate 3,150,714 of NZ_JAMBAR010000001.1, forward strand.
GAAGAATTATTTAAAATCAAACTCCCACCATTGAGCACATTCACATTTCCATCAACAGATGTACTATTTAAAGTACATGTTGCACCTGCTGGGACAGTTAAGTTTGCCACAGCATTATTGCTAATTGTACTTGAACAATTTGCAGCAAATCCAAGTGGAGCTACGCCTAAACCACATGCAATTGTGATGAGCTTTAAGAAACGTTTTTTCATTGACATTACCCTTTTGTATTATGAATTCAAAATTTAGAATAAATTTATTGTTGGATGATTTTAAAATATACAGTTAGAAAGTTTAATGACAAATATGTTGATTTCTTTTAACTGGGAATCATGAATATAAAAATGGATGACGCTTTAGCTTATTTACCTCATTTTACTGTTGTTGCAGATTTGGGTTGAAATAAATCATTGCTGATTTATCGACTTAGCGACTTTGACTGATTTCAAAATCAAAAAGCCGCTTAAAATTAGGGCGGTGTCGTTATTTTACTTTCTGCTTAAGTTCTTCAACATAGTCTGCGTAATTCAACATTAAGCCCTTTCCTGTCAGATCTTCAGGGAGCAATTTAGTACAAAACCAATTGTCGGTCCAAGTATGATTTTGTGGAAAATATAAGCTTACTAGCTCCCCTTTAACTTCTTTTTTGATCTCAGCAATAACCTTCTTTGTTTTTGCTGTCCCCATTTGTTTACTAAGATATTTAAATATCAGTTGTTGCAATTCCTTTTGATAACGTCCGTGCTGTTGATACCACTGATCATACAAGCGTTGTAGTTCTGGCTCTGTCGATGCGTCAAATTTCTTGCATGAAGCAAGTGTTTTTGGAAACAAGGCAGGTACATCCAAATAAGCGGTATATAGAAACTGTAGCTTGCCTGTACCGTCTGCTCGCGCAACAGATGTCACCAAGATTAGAACGCCACACAAAACTATACTTGGTATATTGAAAAGAGATTTTTTCATATTATATTTTCCTTCTCACTGTCGAATGTATGAATTGCACATCCTGTTAGACCACGACGAAGCAGATACAAGACTAGATTTAAGCACTCACTACAAACAATAGATTAATATTTTATTTATAAAAACTTAATAATTAAATTTGACTATAACATTTTAAAAACCACAAGGCTAAGGTTTGCTTGAATTTTTTGGCTGCCTCTAATCACATTATAATTAGTCTTATAAATCGCCAAGGATAGTATGTAAGTTTAAATCTGAAAAAATTTTTATAGGGTATTTATCCAGTCAAATCGGTTTCTAACTTATACAAGCATCTAAATAAAATATGCATCGTTTTTTAGACTGGCTCATTTGCAAGCCTAAGCATTTCATTTAGAAATCTCTCAACGATACTGTTTTATCTATTATTTTAATTATCTATCTAATTGTTAAATAAAAATTATTTAATCCCCATACATCGTTAAATTTTAACAATTAATATAATTTTACATTTTTTTAACGGCAACACTTCAACTTGACCTTAACATAGTGATTTTAGTCTTAGTAAAAATTGATGATGAAAAAATTAACTTTAGCTATTTCAGCAACCCTCTTTTCTGGGCTTTGTTTTGCCCAAAACCCATTAAGCGTACATGTATTAAATCTTGAAAATGGCTTACCTTCAAGCAATGTTAAAGTCATTCTTGAAGCGCAACAAAAAGATAAATGGGTAAAAATTAATGAAGGAAGCACAGACAGTAATGGGCGAATTTCATCCTTATACCCTGAAAACAAAGTATTAGATAAAGGTGTCTATAAGGTTACTTTTCAAACTGGTGAATGGTTTAAACAAAATAACCAACGTGCTTTTTTCCCAGAAGTTCCAGTGGTTTTTGTGATTGATGGAAGTCTTGAACATTATCATATTCCACTGTTGATTAGCCCTTATGGATATTCAACATATCGTGGTAATTGATTGATCATACCACGTTAAATTTTAGGCGAAAAAAAACCGATGTGTTTTAACATCGGTTTTTGGGGGTACACAACTTAATTAAGCCTTTAACCATTTCTCAGCTTTGGCTTGATCTAATACAGTCAACTCAACCGTAGTCAATGCAACTTCGCCGCCTTGCAACTCAAATTGTAAAAACTCATCTCGGCGGAATGCATAAACCGTAAATTGACCTTGCTGTTTTGCATATTGGTTTAAAAGTTTTTCAGATGCTTTTAAACCATCAATCGCAATGATCACATCATTGGCAGACAGACCTGCTTTTGCGCCAACACCATCACGACGCGCTTGCTGAATGATAACACCCTCAGCTTTTTCAGCAACTTTCAAACCGAATGGAAGTGCTTTTTCATTTTGTAAGCTATAGCTCAAACCAAATTCAGGGAACAATTGATCCAGTGGTAGCTCATCTGTGGTATTAATCAAATGATTAATCTGTTCGATCCAATTATCGCCAGTCAGTTCGTTACACAATTCGACAATCGTACGCTCATTGACTTGCATGCCCTTTTGGGTATTTTCATACAAACGGCGCATTAACGCATCCAAACTAGAACCACGTAAACGTAGACCTAAATCTAAACTGAGTGCAACCAAACAGCCTTTATTGTAATAACTGGTTCCAGCATTATTTGAGTTTTCATCTTGACGATAAAATTTAATCCAAGCGTCAAAACTAGACTCTGAAACAGATTGAATAAAACGTCCCGGATTCTGTAGATAACGATCAATTTGCCCTTTTAGCAACTTTAAATAAGATGCTTGAGAAATCACACCACTACGATACAGAATCAAATCATCATAATAAGAGGTGAAACCTTCAAAAATCCATAACAGTGAGGTGTAGCCTTCCTGATCTAAATCGTAATTTGCAAAGTTTTCAGGGCGGATAAATTTAACCAACCATGAATGAAAATATTCATGACTACACAACCCAAGGAAGCGTTGATAATCCGCAGAAGGCTCTACAGGTTCATTTGCTTTAGGAAAATCATCACGTGGCGAAATCAGACTGGTACTATTCGGATGCTCTAAACCACCATAACTATTGCCAGTTGCCATGGTCATAAAAGTATAGTTTTCAAAAGGTGCTGAACCAAACATTGAAATTTCTGTACTACAGATTTTTTCAAGGTCTTGCTTCATACGCGCTGCATTCATTGTATGCTGACCAGAAACCACAAATTCATGTGGAATCCCATTCGCTTCAAAACTAAAACGGGTTTGATCCGCCAATTCAAATGGTGCATCAATCAATTGTGCATAATTGTTGGCTTTTAAGGTATAGCGCCCTTTCACCAAGCTTCTTGACTCTAAACCTGTGGCAATTTGAAAATGCTTTAATTCTTCAGGTAAAAATACTTCAACTTCGATTGCTGATTCTTCTTGGTCTTGCAACCCTAGGCAAATACAAGCAGGATTGACATATAAACGGGTTTGATCGACATATGCACCACGTACCGAAAGGTCATAGGCGTAAACATCATATTCAACAGTAATCAGTTCATGGTCGGTGTTATATAAACGCCATTTATTTTTTTCAAACTTATTAATTTGCAGTTGACGACCCGCTTCATCATAGGCTTTCACAGATTCGATATGTTTAGAAAACTCACGGATCAAATAGCTACCAGGAATCCATGTAGGAAGTGACAAAACTTGAGTAGGGTTCGCCAAAAAGCGCAATGTGACATGAATGAGGTGCTGACGGTAATCGTCAAATTCAATCTGATAATGCAACATAAATATATATTCGAAAATAGACAGTGAGAAATTACCAATTAGATTAGCATTTTTTTACAAAGTCAGGCGATTTTAGTCGCAATTCTCTACGATTCTGACTAGCGAAGAGTGCAAAAAAGGCATAGCATTCGCAAAGTTTATGCACTCTTGCCATAGGATTGGCTTAAAGGTAAATCTGTTGAAAATTCTTGCTTCTTTTATCGCGATAACTGGCTTGGTTTGCTCCACGTTTGTTAACGCCGCTTTACTTAATATTAATCCGCAATCTGTTGAAGCTGAAGCTTGGACAATATTAGATACACAATCGGGTCAAACCATTGCTGAATATAATAGTCATGTACAGCGTGCGCCAGCATCCATGACCAAAATGATGGTCGCCTATATTGCGTTGAAAGAACTCAAAGCAGGTCATATCAAAAAAGAAGAGATTATTACTGCAACCCCCGTAGTTCAAATCGTGCAATGGGATGAATCTCAAATGTACCTGAAGCAAGGTGAGCAAATCTCAATTGACCAACTTCTTGCTGGATTGATTGTGATGTCTGCCAATGATGCAGCAGTAACGCTGGCAGAACGTATCTCAGGTAGCGTACCTGCATTTGTTGCTCGTATGAACCAAGAAGCACAAGCCTTGGGCATGACGGATACTCATTTTGCCAACCCTCCAGGTATTACCATGCCTGATCATTTTTCGTCAGCTCATGATATGGCGATCTTAGGTCAAGCAGTAACATCACAAACCCCTGAATATATGCATTATTCAGTGATGCCAAGTTTTAGTTATAACCAACATTTTCATCATGCCACCAACCTTGTTTTAAAGTCTGATCCAAGTGTAGATGGTTTAAAAACGGGTTTCACCAAAGCAGCCGGCTATAACTTAGCACTGACAGCTCATCGTCCTTCTGCCATTACAGAGTCTCCTGATCGTCGTTTAATTGTGGTGGTGATGGGTGCAAAAAGTGCAGTTAAACGCGCGGAAATTGCACATAAACTGTTAAACTTGGGCTATGCCTACACCCGTGATGAAGTCGCAATTAAAGACAAACAATTGATTGCTGAGCTTCCTGTAGTTAAATCCACCTTAAAAATGTTTAAGGTTGAAGCAAAAAAACCTCAACTCATTACCACATCTTTATATAACGATGCGACACCAATTGATTTAGCGACTTTTGATGTTGTAAATAGCCGTATCATGAAAACTGAGGCAAATGGCCTCTTGGCAGCAGTTGAACCGCTTACAACAACTCAAACCCATTTGAATGTTGAACTGAATGAGACATCACTTACCGCACCTTTAGAAAAGATCATGCATTTGGCAAAAGTGAATGTTTACCAAAACAATCAACTGATTCAAAGTTTTGATATTGAAGATGAAGTGCATATCGAACAAGCCTCTTGGTTTGAACGTTTAATCGAATGGATCAAGTCAATTTTTGGGATTTAATTAAAACCAACCAATTTAGTTAGATTTATTATAATTATGTAACCTGTAATACAAAAAAAACCTAAACAATTAAATAGAATGGCATATTTATGCCATTCTATTTTCATAACAACAATTTAGGTTTTCTATGTCAAATCTACATCATATCGTGATTGTTGGTGGTGGCGCTGGTGGTTTAGAACTGGTGACACAACTCGGTGATACGCTTGGAAAGAGTAAAAAAGCCAAAATCACCCTTGTTGACCAAAAACTCACCCATATCTGGAAGCCATTGCTACATGAAATTGCAGCTGGCACCATGAACCCAAGTGATGAAGAAACCAATTATTATGCACATGCAGCCAAGCATCACTATGAATTTGTCTTGGGTCGTTTTGAACATTTAGATCGTGATAACAAAACCATCGAGCTTAGCAAAACCCAAACCAGTAAATATGAATCCAATCAAGAGCAAATCACCCTGCAATATGACACCTTAATTCTGGCAGTCGGCTCAGTCTCCAATGACTTTAATACGCCTGGGGTTAAAGAGTTTTGTCATTATCTCGACAGTCGCCAACAAGCAGAAGTCTTCCAACAGGACTTACTGCACTTGTATTTAGATGCTCAAAATAAAAATATTGATCGTGAATTACACATTGCCGTGATTGGTGCAGGCGCAACAGGTGTTGAACTTTCAGCTGAGTTGGTTCAAGCCAAACAGAACTTTTATAAATATGGTTTAAATAAAATTAACCCAAACAATGTCAAAATTACTTTGGTTGAAGGCGCTGATCGTATCTTACCTGCACTTTCTGAAAAAATGGCTGAGCATGCCACACAGCAATTACAACGAATGAAAATAGATGTATTAACGGGCAAACGTGTTGAAAAAGTAGATGCTGAAAAAGTCTATTTTAGTGATGGCACATCCGTAGAAGCACAATTAAAAGTTTGGGCAGCAGGGATAAAAACCCCTAAAGTAATTGCCAATTTAGCAGGCTTTGAAAAAGATCGTATGGGGCGTTTAAACGTATACGCAACCTTACAGACTCAGGCTGATCCAAACATTTTTGCCTTTGGTGATTGCGCCCACTGTATCTTAGATGCAAGAGAAGCACCACTTGGTCCACGTGCACAAGTCGCAAGTCAACAAGCTTCGTTTCTAGTAGATGCAATGAATGCACGCATCAAAGGACGACCACAGCCAATGTTCCAGTTCGCAGACAAAGGTTCACTGGTATCACTCAGTGAAAATAAAGCGGTCGGTGAGCTACTTGGTCAGGTCAATGTTCAAGGCTTCGTGGCAAAATCGATGTATGTGTCTTTATATCGTATTCATCAAGCGACGATATATGGCTATGCTCATGCAGGCTTGTTAACGGCTAAAGATTTTGTTACACGAAAAATCGCGCCAAAAATAAAATTGCATTGAAATTTAAATTTTTGCCCATATTTATGAAAAAATGGTCAAAATACAGATGAAAATGCAATTTTTTAGTAATTTTAGTCTACAAAAATTGCTTTTCACTTTATGATGTAGCCTTAAAATTATCGATTACCGAATGGATCAATAACATGACTGCTATTGCAAATAACAACGTGGTTTCTTTCCACTATACGCTGACTAACGCTGAGGGTGAAACTCTCGATAAATCACAAGGTGAACCACTTGCATATTTACATGGCGCAGGTAACATCATTCCTGGTTTAGAAAAAGCTTTAGAAGGTAAAACTGTAGGTGACAAATTTACAGTCACTATCCCAGCTGCTGAAGGTTATGGCGAATACAACCCTGACCTCGTTCAAGAAGTTCCTGCTCAAATGTTCCAAGGTGTTGAGAACATTGAAGCTGGTATGCAGTTCCAAGCTCAAACTGATGATGGTGTTCAAATCGTTACTGTTAAAGCAATCGAAGGCGACAACATCATCGTTGATGCTAACTTCCCATTAGCTGGCCAAGATCTTACTTTTGAAGTTGAAATCGCAGAAGTTCGTGATGCTTCTCCAGAAGAATTAGAGCACGGTCATGTACACGGTGCTGGTGGTCATCACCACTAAGATCTGCTTGATCTGATCGAAAAGGCAAAGTTTTTACTTTGCCTTTTTTATGCGTATTGGTTTAAATTGATGAAAACCTAGTGTGAATGAATCCATTCCTATCAATCCTATGCAAAAACAACTTCTTTGGTTCCGTCAAGACTTACGTATTCAAGACCATACTGCCCTATGGCATGCAGCGCAAAGCGGTCCTGTAATTGCACTGGTGATTCTTTCACCTGAACAATGGCGGATGCATGACGATGCACCGATTAAGCTTGATTTCTATTTACGACAAATTCAAGCCATTCAACAAGAACTTGCTTCTATTCAAATTCCGTTGATTATCCGCACTGTTCCCTTATGGGAAAACATTGCAGCAGAGATCGATCAACTCTGTCAAAAACTGGACATTGAAAATGTACACGCCAATATTGAGTGCGGTGTTAATGAATTAAATCGAGATTTCCAAGTTCAAACACAATTGAATCAAAGTAACCGTGATTTGGTTTTATATCATGATCGCACTCTGTTCCCTGTCGGTTCAATTCGCAATAAATCCAATCAACCTTATCAAGTCTTCGGTGCATTTAAAAAATACTGCTATGAACAACTGAGTATTTCGATCCCGCAATGCTTCCCTACTCCTGAGACTCAAGCCTTAAATGATGCAATAGATGTGGGCGAGTTGGATAACAATAGCCTGCCAACTTTGGCCGAGCTTGGTTTTACATTCGATCCGAATCAGATCAACAAGCAATGGCAAATTGGCGAACAATATGCTTTGAATGTCTTGGATGAATTTATTGAAAATAAAGTCCGTCATTATCAACTTGAACGTGATTTTCCCCAAATTGAAGCCACCAGCCAGCTTTCAGCCTATTTAAATATAGGCATCCTTTCAATTCGACAGTGTTTCAATGCCCTATTTCGAGCACAATTTGGACATTTTTCTATTGATCATATTGGACAACAAACATGGCTTGATGAGCTGCTTTGGCGTGAGTTTTATCAGCATATCCTGTTTGATTTTCCGCGTGTGTCAAAGCACTTGCCCTTTAAAATGCCAACACAGCAACTACAATGGCGCGATGCTGCAAATGATTTAAGCGCTTGGCAAACAGGTCAGACAGGGATTCCTATCGTCGATGCAGGTATGCGCCAGTTACTTAACACAGGCTGGATGCATAATCGGATCCGTATGGTTGTCGCCATGTTTCTCACCAAGAACCTATTGATTGATTGGCGTTTAGGTGAGCAATGGTTTATGCAACATCTTATTGATGGGGATTTGGCTGCCAATAACGGAGGATGGCAATGGTGTGCATCCACAGGAACTGATTCCGTACCTTATTTCCGTATTTTTAACCCTATCAGCCAATCGCAGAAATTCGATGCACAAGGTGACTACATTCGACAGTGGGTTCCAGAACTTGCACATTTAGACGCAAAAACCATTCATGAACCTTATGCAAAAAATCCCAATATTGAGCTCAATTATCCAAAGCCAATTGTGGATTTAAAACAAAGTCGTATTCGAGCAATTGAAGCTTTTAAGCAGATTTAAAATCACACTTAAAAGCGTTTTCAATGGTTTGATTAAATCGCGTGTTGAAACAATTTAAACGGATTTTGAGGATGGTTTTTTGGGCGTTCAATCGATTCAAAATAGCAGTAATATTTAAAGATGCGATCCAAAGAAACATAAAGCACTTTTTGTTCTGAAACTGACCAGATTTGCGCATGGTTAGAACCTGATAAGGTACTTCCACTCAATTGAAACAGATAAAAATCTTGTGTACGTTGAATGCGTTTTTGAGTAGCTTGCGTGTTTGAACTTGATGAAACCTGACTGGATGAATTTAATAATCGACACGGTGTATTAATGAGCCATTTTTCACTAAACCAAAGTTGTAACAGATCGCCCAAATACAGTTTTTTTTCAGTAAATGGCCAAACATCTAAATAGGCTTGTTCAACTTGGATAAAATATTGTTCAGGATCTTGCAGGATTGAAAGGTAATTTTCTTGGTAGACTGAGAAATTTTCAAAAATTTGAGAAATAGTAAGCGTATTCATTCGCTGTCTCCTATTTAGCCATTTAGTGCTGGCAAGTTGGTTTTAAATCCACACTGTTTAAGTCAAACTTAAACACTCTTTATGGTTTTAATCTAACAAGACCGTTTCACTATTGCAACTGTCAGAATCAATTTTTTTAAATTATCTATAGATTGTTCAAATAAAAACCATACAGTGTACAAATGAAGAAAAGATGACAGGAAAGGCTTGACCCATAAAGATATATCCTTATAATCGCATTCAGATTCTCCAATAGCTCAGTCGGTAGAGCGACGGACTGTTAATCCGCAGGTCCCTGGTTCGAGCCCAGGTTGGAGAGCCAAATTCTAAAAGCCCACTTATCAAAGTGGGCTTTTTTTATTTCAGGACTAGACACAGGCTGTGACAAATAAACAAGAATACCCATTCACTTTTATGGGGCAGTATCATTCCATGTTTGTTGCTGGAAAAATTCAGCTAACTCTTCAATAAAAACTCTTACTCGTGCAGGCATGACCTTTTGCGCCTGCCAAACAGCATAAACATCTCGAATTGGTAATTGCCAATCAGGAAGCACCCGTTTTAATCTGCCTGAATTCAAGGCATCTTCACATTGAGTCAGTGGAACATAACTTAATCCTAGTCCCTGTTCTGCTAGATTTACACATAAACTGATTTCATTCACTTTCAATCGATACGACTGAATTTTAAATGTATAACTGTGTTGATGTTGCCTAAGTTCAAGTTGTTCTAAGGGATATGCCAATAACCAGTCTTGTTGATCTAAATCTTGTGGTGTCTGAATGAGATGCCGATCTAAATAATCTGGTGATGCCACAATACAGGTTTGAACACTTCCCAGCCGCTTTTGAATATAGGCACTATTAGCCATTTTACCTACGCGTAAGGCGAGATCTGCCCCCTGAGCCATTAAATCATCTAAAGCATTGTCCAGTTGTAATTCAAGTTCAATCTCTGGATATCTTTGTAGAAAGGTATTCCAAAACTGTTTTAACGGAAATATTGCCAGATTCATCGGTGCTAGAATTTTGATTTGACCTTTAACCTGTGTAGTTTCCTCTTTTATTTCATGGGTATTTTGCAGTAACGCTCTAACTAAGGGTTGACAGCGATCGTAGTAACGTTGCCCTTCCTGAGTCAATTTCAAACCTCGGCTGTTCCTGTGTAATAGCTTACACCCCAAGCTCTCTTCTAATTTTTGCAAGCGACGCGTCAGTGTAGCTGCGGGTATATTCTGTTGTTGTGCAGCCCTATTAAAACTTCCCGCCCCAACAATTGCGATAAATAAACTCAGATCATCTAACATTTCATTTTTGGAATTTAAAACCATCAATAATGACTATTCTATAAAAAATGAAATTTAAGCACAATCTCTCTATTGTTTTTTCATAGGCTCAAAATATGTCATCTCAATTTTACATATTCCCTATTTTATTGGGTCTGTTCTTTAACAGTCCTCTCACACATGCACAAAATAAAAATTCATCTGAGGTCACCATGCAGCAGCATCATCACGCATCAGCACCAAATACCTTATTGCGTCCTATCAACCCAACATACGCCACAATTCCCAATGTTTCACAGGCAATCATTGTAGAACAAGGGCAACCGATGTACTTATCTGGGCATGTCCCTATCACAGAAAATGGCGATATCTTACAGGCTGGTCTTGAACAGCAACTGCTCTTGGTTTTTCAAAATATTGAAAAAACATTACATCAAGCGAATGTGAGTACTCAACAACTGGTCAAACTGACCATCTATGTCCGTAATTTACAACCTGATCAGCTTGCAACAATTCGTAAAGTTCGCGATCAATTTATTCAAGCTGAATTGCCACCAGCAAGTAGCCTGATTGGTGTTGCACAATTATTTCATCCAGATGTTTTGGTAGAAGTCGAAGCTATTGCCGTGATCCCCCCAAATAAAAATTCAACTTTTTAGGGCGTCAATCATATGAAATATGCATTCATTCTCAGTAGCACACTACTGATCACATCATGTTCTGCAAATGATCCAGCAGCAATAATCACAACAACGCAGGTGAATAATATGACTCGCTTTTTGTCTGAATTTTTACCTTCGCATTATCAAAAAGTGTATCAACAAGATGTGCTGAGCGACCAACAGCATGTGCAATTGGTCCGCTATCAGAAATTACCATCTCTCAAACTGAATTGCGAAAATTTCAGTTATTTATCGGATCAAAGAGGCCATTTAAAAGGATTTTCATATTTAGATGAAAGCCTTCTCAACGGTCATTTGCCCACAAAAGCGCAAGCGCAAAAAATCAGTGATGACTTTCTACAACACTATGCACCAGACTTACTGCAACATCGAGAGATTCATTGGATCGATCAGCATGATGAAAACGTGCACATCAATGGAAAAACACAAAAGATTGCAGGCATAAAAGTCAAAATGCGCAACTTAAATGATGGTCGCTGGTTTTGGGTCATTATTGGTAAAAACCAACGGCCCATTATTTTTGAAAGAGATATTGTCTGGGTCAGTTTTCCTGGCCACCGCAAAACTGAAAAATGGTTACATGATTCATGGGCTAAAGATCACCTCATCATTAAAGGTCAATCAAAATGAAAAAATTAAGTCAAACACATCTTAAAATTTCACCAATGGGTTTAGGTTGTATGGGAATGAGTGAGTTTTATGGTCAAACTAATGATCAAAACTCATTACAGATTTTGGAACAAGCATTTCATGCAGGTATTAATTTTTTTGATACTGCGGATACTTATGGTCATGGACACAATGAACAGTTATTGGGGCAATTTATTGCACACTATCGAACTGAACGAGAGGCAATGGTAATCGCGACTAAATTTGGTATTGTCCGTGCTGAAAATCACTATAAACGCCGTATTGATAATACGCCAGATTATATCCGTAGCGCCTGTGAAGCTTCGTTAAAACGCTTAGGTATTGAACAAATTGATTTATATTATTGTCATCGGAGACAACCTGAAATCCCAATTGAAGATGTTACAGCTACGCTTGCAGATTTGGTTCAAGAAGGCAAAATTAAAAGTTTTGGCTTTTCTGAAATCTCAGCACAATCCTTAGAAAAAGCCTGTGCTATTGCGCCTGTTACAGCAGTCCAAAGTGAATATTCCCTTTGGTCACGTGAACCTGAACAAAGTTTATTAAACACTTGTCAGCAACTGAATGTTGAATTTGTTGCTTATAGTCCATTAGGACGGGCATTTCTCACAGCAGATTTAAATCCAGAAACAATGCCTGAGAATGATTTCAGAAAAAACTTACCCAGATTACAGGGTGAAGCCTTTCAGTCAAACCAGCTATTACTGAAAAAATTTAGCGACTTATGTCAGTCATGGCAACACAGCAATGCACAAATTGCCTTAGCTTGGTTACTGCGCAAACATGCTCATGTCACGCCAATTTTTGGGACACGACATTTAAATTATTTACAGGATAACCTTAAAGCCAATCAAGTTAACCTCACGAATGAACAAATTCTGCAACTTGATCAACTTTTTGCACCTGATCAGATACAAGGTGAACGTTATCCAGATGCAGGCTGGACAGGTATCGAAACTGCCTAAAGCAACAGTTCCATCTGGTTTTTCTTAAACAGCCCAACAAAATAGACCAAAGCAATGCTTTGGTCTATTTTTTAAATTCAGTTTTTAATTAGTCAAGCAGTTAAACCGGCACACCGCTATGGAAACGGAAAGTCTTATCAGGCGTTAAAATCAAATCCTTCTCTACTTCACGAATCAATTCGATGCGTTGCTGAATATCCTCTTCTGGATCTTTTAATTTAGCAGTTTTAGCAACATCTAAAGCCAAAGCTAAATAGTCCTCATAGTGACGAGACTCAGATTTCAGCAAGTAACGGTAATAACGACCCAACTCATCATCTACCAATGGCGCTAAGGCATAAAATCGTTCACAAGAACGTGCTTCAACAAATGCACCAATCACCAAAACATCAATCAAAGCTTCTGGTTCATAAGTACGAATTTCTTTACGCAAACCACCTGCGTAACGACCTGCACTCAGACCTTTCCATTCTTGACCACGTTTGCTCATAAACTCTAACACTTGTTCATAATGCAACATTTCTTCACGCACAAGTTGTGCTAATTTGATCTGCAAATCGGTAAAAAAACTGTAGCGAAACATCAAGTTCATTGCTGTTCCAGCCGCTTTCTTTTCACAATTCGCATGATCCTGCATGAGCAATGGGAGATTGTTCAATGCCTCATCCAACCATGCCTTTGGCGTTTCACAGCCTAAAAAAGCAATCACAGGTTGCATAAGCTCATCATAATTCATATTCGACATGATCAATATTCAACAACGTAAATCAAAAATTAAATTAACCAGCTGCATGAAGTGCGGCCTTCATGTCCTTTACAGCTTGTTCCAATCCAACAAATACACTTTCGGCAATAATCGAATGTCCAATATTAAGTTCATGAATCTGAGGAATTGCAGCAATTGCAGCCACATTGTCCAAATTCAAACCATGACCAGCATTAACGACCAAACCTTTAGATGCAGCGTACTCAGTACCTTTAATAATTCTTTCGAGTTCAATCTGTTGAGCTTCAGCAGTTTTAGCGTCTGCATAAGCACCCGTATGTAATTCAATAGTGGGTGCACCACAAGCAATTGCAGCATCGATTTGTGCAAAATCAGCATCAATAAACAAAGATACATCACAACCAATTGCAGTTAATGCCTGAGTCGCAGCTTTAACATCTTCAAAATGCCCAAGCACATCTAAACCACCTTCTGTGGTGATTTCTTGACGTTTCTCTGGCACAAAACACACATGATGTGGTTGAATCTCTTTTGCAAATGCAACCATTTCATCAGTTACAGCAATTTCCAAGTTCATTCTTGTCGTCAATACAGGTCGCATACGGCGCACATCATCATCTTGAATATGACGACGATCTTCACGTAAGTGTAAAGTAATGCCTTCCGCCCCTGCTTGTTCGCAAATTAATGCAGCTTTCACAGGATCAGGATAAGTCGTTCCACGTGCTTGTCTGAGGGTTGCAACATGGTCAATGTTTACACCTAGCAATGCAGCCATAACATTCTCCTAATTAACCAATAAAATAAAATTAACGGCTCAACGTTTTAGATTGAGCATTTTGAACCCAAAGCTGACGACTTTTTAATGGTCGATCACCTAAAAGTGAAGTAATCATTTGTCGATAGAGTTTAGCCAATAATTGTAACTGCTCTGGGCTAAAATCCCTACCCTTTTCATAATTTGCCATGCTTAGAATTTGTTGGCCCAGCAACGTCCCAGACGAGGTATATGACACTGGTGTAAAGCCTTCGGCCAATTGAAATTGATAACGTTGGGTCAGCATAATCTCTTGTTGATTTGAATCATGCCCATAATCCAGCGGATAACCCAGCTCTTCTAACAGTGCGTGTTCAAACTGGCGTAAAATTTGTCGAAGAAATAAATCAGCTTGTGGATGTTCAGCCAATTTTTGTAAATGTTGTAAAGTTAAATGGTATTGCTGAAATGTTTCAGACATCATTTCTTCAAGCGGACATAAACGAAGTAGCAATTCATTTAAATAAAAGCCTGAAAAGAAAGCATCCCCATAAAAGAAAATCGGTTGATTGAGTATTTCGAGTTTTGAAAAGTTTTTAAGCTCGGATTTTCCCGACGCTTGCAAAGTAATCGGTTGATATTGTGGTGGTGGGGTTTGTCTAAGAATACCGTCGACACGACCATGCTCTTGTGTAAATAAGTGCACAATATGACTACGTTCTCTGTATTTTCGATGATGGATTAAATAACCATGCAAGATTTCATTACGCATCTAGCTTGAACTTAATCATCCTTTTGTTTTTTCTTATCATCGTCATCATCCCCGTCAGGAATAACAGCGCCTACAACCGCAGCAGTGCCTTTAACCACGCCTTTTGTGGTTTTATAAGCAACTTTGACGGGAACTGTCACAATTTTAGTGATACAGCCTTGTAACATGATTATGCAAGCAAGAATTGCTATAACTCGAATCATTTCAGTTCCCAAAAAGTCAATTAAATATCGCTGTAGCCTAAACTTTTTAAAGCACGTTCGTCATCAGACCAACCACCTTTAACTTTCACCCAAAGTGTTAGCATGATTTTTTGCTCAAACATTTTTTCCATGTCGACACGAGCATCCATACCAATTTTCTTCAGCTTAGCACCTTTTTCACCAATCACGATGGCTTTTTGCCCAGGGCGATCAACAAAAATTGTAGCATCAATGTAAGTACATGCAGCCTTAGGACGACCAGTTTTTTCATTCACTGTCGCTTCTTCTGTTTTAAATGACTCAATTTGAACTGTTAAATCATAAGGCAGCTCTTCACCTAACTGACGCATAATTTTCTCACGAATGATTTCACTGGCAAGAAAACGTTCTGAACGGTCAGTTAACTGTTCTAAAGAATATAATGGCGGCTGGAATGGTAGATATTTTTCAATCGCTTCACGCAAATGATCCAAATTTGCACCACGTAATGCTGAAACAGGAACAATTTCAGCAAAATTCATCAACTTCGCACGTTCTTGGATCAACGGTAAAATCATACGCTTATTTTCTAAGGTATCGATTTTATTGATAATCAAAACGACTGGCATTTCTGCATTTTGCAGTTTTTCTAAAACCAAGTCATCATTTGGTGTCCATTTCTGGGCATCTAAAACAAATAGAACCAAATTGACATCACGCAATGCAGAATGTGCAGCTTTGTTCATCATTTTATTGATCGCACGCACTTCTTTTTTGTGCATCCCCGGCGTATCAACAAATACAGCCTGAGACTTTTCACGACTATCAATACCAATGATTTTATGGCGTGTCGTTTGTGGCTTACGTGAAGTAATTGACAATTTTTGACCCAATAAATGGTTCATCAATGTCGATTTACCCACGTTTGGACGTCCTACAATTGCAACAAATCCACTTCGATAATCCGAAGGGATTTCTGTACCTTGCGAGCTAAAAAATTGATTAATTAACTCATTACCGTTTTCAGACGGCTCGTGATCAGCATCATTGTGATCGGAATGTGTACTCATGCAGTTTACTGCTCCAATATCTTTAAAAAATCCGCCGCGACTGCTTGTTCTGCAAAACGGCGACTTGATCCCTCACCCATCATTTTAGGCAAGCCATCTACCGTACATTCTACTTTAAAATGCTGGTTAGGTGCATCACCCTGAATATCTACGACCTCATAAACTGGGAGATGCTTTTTACGAGCTTGTAGATATTCTTGTAAACGTGATTTCGGGTCTTTGAGTTGATCTGTCGGTTCGATATGATCTAAATAGGGTTCATACCATTTTAAAACAATCGATTCCAACAAAGGCAAATCTCGCGTTTCGGTATAAATTGCGCCAATAATTGCTTCAACTGTATCTGCTAATATTGACTCACGATGATGACCGCCTGATTTCAATTCACCTGTACTTAAAATTAAACTTTGACTTAACTTTAAATCATTGGCAATTTTACCCAGTGCTTCTTGGCGTACCAAAGTTGCGCGCATACGCGTCAAACGCCCTTCATTTTCATGAGGGTACGCATGATATAAGTAGTTTGCGATGATCATACCCAACAATGCATCACCTAAAAACTCTAGGCGCTCATAGTTGTATTTGTGACTCACCGAGCGATGAGTCAGCGCGAGTTGTAATAACTCGTATTGTTTAAACTGGTAACCGATTCTACTCTGTAAGCGAGGATCACTTACTTTCAACTGACCTTTGATCAAAACTCTTCTCGAAAGTGAGGACTAAATCTATATTCAGCATGAAATTTTTTCGTACTTCATATTTTTTAGTCACTTGTAAACCATCTTTAGTTGATACAGTCGCAATATCCTCAAGTTTAGTATCTCGGATATTGTTCATTTCTAACCGTTTATCAACTTCTGTTGCAAATTTCATTGGTGTGATTTCAGCAGAGCTATTCTTTATCTGCTCTACAATTTGATTATTAATCACACGATCATCCCAGTATAAAGGCCATACAGCAACTATGATTTTCAACATAAAAGCTAAAGCAATTATCCCCAGTAAAATTCCAATATATGAAGCGCCTTGTTGATTTTTACGCATTTTTTTTATCCAACAGCTCAGAATGAATAATCTTTAATCGCAATTGAAAATAATCATATAATTGAGTCAAATACACTGCTGCAGACCCACTGATCATTTTCAATTGTTATAAATTTTTTATCCACTGCAAACCTTGGTGTGATAAAAAACTTTACCGCGCTATTATCCTTGAAACTGCATCAAGTTGCTAGTTTAAATCATTTGTTCTATTTCATTTTTCTTATAAATCAAGACAACTTGATAGCTTTAACAGATAAAAATAAAGGTCAATAAAAATTGACCTTTATTTGATTTTCTAAACTGTAGTCGATTAGTTAATTGCACCGTTGCGACTAAATGAAGGCATTTTTAAACCAGGTTCCTTATGCATCCACACATAGATTGCATGACCAGTTAAGTTCTCTTCAGGTACAAAGCCCCAAAAACGACTGTCTGCACTTTGGTCACGGTTATCACCCATGGCAAAATAATGGCCTTTTGGAACAGTCACTTCCCAACTTTGACCATTTGATTTTACAAAGCGGTCATTTGCAGTTGCTACATAAGGTAGGTCTTGTTTTTTCTGTGCATAATTAAATGCTGAAATCAAAGTATTTTGACCTTCCAGCAAACGAACTAAATGCTTATGTGTACCCATCGTTTCATAATAGTAGATTGACTTAGGCGTATCTAAAATATCTTTTTCACGACTAAACTCAGTAGGTACTTGCTCAACATTTTTACCATTGATTGTAAGTTGACCATTATTGAATTCAAGATGGTCACCCGGTAAACCAATAATACGTTTGATATAGCTAATTTTTGGATTTTCTGGATAACGAAAAACAGCAACATCACCACGTTGTGGCTCACCAATATCAATTATCTTGGTATTGGTGATCGGTAAACGCACACCGTACTGGAACTTATTCACCAAAATATAATCACCTGTTTCTAAAGTCGGTACCATAGAATCAGAAGGAATATTAAATGGTTCAAATAAGAATGAACGCAACACCAAAACCACTGCTAGAACAGGCCAGAAATCATATGCCCATGAAATGATGACATTTTCATTCCCCTTACCTTTTGTTGCACGTTGTTTCAGTACAAACTTATCCAGTAACCATAGCCCAAAAAATATAAGCGTTGCAGGAACGAGAATTAAATTAAAATCAAAATCCATGAGCAATAAGACCTCTAGTTTTTATCTTTCTACTTTTAACACAGCAAGGAACGCTTCTTGTGGGATTTCAACACTACCCACTTGCTTCATGCGTTTCTTACCTTCTTTTTGTTTCGATAACAGTTTCTTCTTACGAGAAACGTCACCACCATAACATTTAGCCAATACGTTTTTACGCATCGCTTTAACTGTTGAACGTGCAATGATTTGTGCACCAATTGCAGCTTGAATCGCCACATCAAACATTTGACGCGGAATCAAGTCTTTCATCTTTTCAACTAAAGCAATACCACGGTGACGTGCATCATTACGATGACAAATCATTGCCAAAGCATCAACCTTATCACCATTAATTAACACATCAACCTTAACTAGAGATGAACTCTCAAAACGCACGAAATTGTAATCCAGTGAAGCAAAGCCACGTGAGCAAGATTTCAATTTATCAAAGAAATCCATAACCACTTCTGCCATTGGAATTTCAAAGGTAATTGATACTTGGTTACCCAAGAATTTCATATCTTTTTGCACACCACGGCGCTCGATACATAGGGTCATGACATTGCCCAAGTATTCTTGAGGCACTAAAATATGACATTCAGCAATCGGCTCGCGTAAATCTTCAACCGTTGAACCATCTGGCATTTTAGATGGGCTATCGATATAAATCGTTTCACCATTTTTCATCAATGCTTCATAAATTACGGTTGGTGCAGAGCTAATTAAGTCTAAATCATACTCTCGCTCTAGACGTTCTTGTACAATTTCCATGTGTAGCATTCCCAAGAAGCCACAACGGAAACCAAAACCTAAAGCATCTGAGCTTTCAGGTTCAAAGAACAAGGCTGAATCGTTAATTTGTAACTTATGTAGCGCTTCACGGAATGGTTCAAAATCACTGGCATCAATTGGGAATAAACCCGCATAAACCTGTGGTTTTACCTTTTTAAAACCCGGTAAAGTTGCAACATCAGGTGTGGTTGCCAAGGTGATCGTATCACCAACTGGCGCACCAAAAATGTCTTTGATCCCTGCAATGATAAAGCCAACTTCACCCGCTTCTAAAATACCTGTATCGGTATGTTTTGGATTAAAAATACCAACCGAAGTGATGATGTGCGATTGACCTGTTGATTTCATCAACATTTTATCGCCTTTACGCACACGACCTTGCTTGATACGAACTAGTGATACAACACCTAAATAGTTGTCAAACCAAGAGTCAATAATTAAGGCTTGTAAAGGTGCGTCACGGTCACCTTGCGGTGCTGGAATAATGTCAACCAATGTCTCTAAAACAGACTCTACACCTAGACCTGTTTTTGCCGAACATGTTGGTGCATGTGTTGCTTCAATACCGATAATTTCTTCGATTTCATGAATAACACGTTCAGGTTCTGCTTGTGGCAAATCGATTTTATTCAGGACGGGTAATACTTCTAGACCCTGCTCAATTGCGGTATAGCAGTTTGCAACAGATTGCGCCTCAACCCCTTGTGCAGCATCGACAACCAACAATGCTCCTTCACAAGCAGCAAGAGAACGCGATACTTCATAAGAGAAGTCCACGTGTCCCGGTGTATCAATAAAGTTTAATTGATACTCTTGCCCATTTGGATGGGTATAGTACAAGGTTACAGAAGCCGCTTTAATGGTAATCCCACGTTCACGCTCTAGCTCCATAGAGTCTAAGACTTGAGCTTGCATTTCACGGTCTTGCAATCCACCACACATTTGAATGAAACGGTCTGCAAGTGTTGACTTGCCGTGGTCGATATGAGCGATAATCGAAAAATTACGTATATTGTTGATATTAACGGATTTCTTAGCTACTGCCATACACTACTCTAAAAATATGTACACAATCATGTACTCAATATCAAAAGTACTTATGACGTGCAAAAAATGAAATATCTTAATTGCTGCACAGTATAAGCAGAACATGGTCAAAAATATAGTAATTACATATAAAAATAAGACGTCCTGTGTATTGTTTTATCAACTGTGCCAATCCATGCTTTGAATCTAGAGGTTCATAATAACAAGCAGTGTAAAGCCCTACTTACTCATCGTTATGTACCAAGCTGAACAATGCTCAAACACTGAATCGCAAAAGAAATATTCTTTTTTCAGAACAGTAATTATTAGAATTTCTTGCACTGTTATTTCATATTTAATCTGATAACAATATTTAAACATTTGTTTGTACTACTATGATTTGTATAGGCTAAGTACCAAAAAACAAAGGAAAAATTTCTCAAATATTGTTCACCCCTATTATCCCCCCCCTATTCAATCATTAAATATCAATGAGTTGTCCTTCTCAGTAATCGCATTTATATAGATTTGTTTATCAAATAATCTCATGATATTGTTCTATACAATAAATAATTTTGTCATAGGTCAATATTGTGTTCAACGAGATTATTTCAGACAGACTGAGTGAAGTTAAATTAACGATTGAGAAAGCTTGCCTCAAGGTAAATCTAGATCCTTCTGAAATCAGATTATTGCCTGTCAGTAAGACATTTTCAGCAGAACATGTTCGAGCAATTCACGCGCTAGGATATGACTGTGTCGGGGAAAATAAAGTTCTTGAAGCCAAGGGTAAATATGAGGAATTAAAGCAACTTAGCAATTTAAAATGGGTACTGATTGGGCATCTACAGCGTAATAAAGTCAAATATGTAGCCCAATTTATCAGTGAATTCCATGCCTTAGATCGCGTCGAACTTGCTTACAAACTGAATAACGCCTTAGAGAAAGAAAAGCGGATTATGCCTGTCTTTGTCCAAGTCAACACATCAGGCGAAAGCAGTAAATATGGCATTCAGCCTCACGAACTAGAACATTTCATAGAACAATGTCAGCCATTTACCTACATAAAAATCGTTGGATTGATGACTTTGGCAATACATAGCCATGTCCCTACTGAAGTCAGGCAGTGTTTTCAGCTTTTAAGAGCACTAAGAGATCAAATTTCAAAAAAACATCCAGAGATACAACGGCTTTCAATGGGTATGTCTGGTGATTTTGAACTTGCGATCGCTGAAGGTGCAACAGATATCAGGATTGGACAAGCAATTTTTGGTGCACGTTCCAAACCAGACAGTTATTACTGGCCTACTGAATAGAGCATCACGATGAAAACTCATTATCAGATCAATATATATCGAGAAAAAAAGTTACTCGGTACTTTTACACCCAATCATCTTGTTTCACAAAATTCCATTCAACAACTCATCGCAACAATGACAGCAATTGATCCTATTGAAGTTGAGTTTGTACAAGTGACTGAAGATATGCGTGTTCTGATCTATCAAAATGGTCAGATGAGAACTTTGTCCTCTCAATACTCTTATCAAAATACAACTTCAGATTCAGTTTTTCAGCAGAATGAAGAGTCATCCAATTCAGTTTGATTTATAGCGCTGATCCACACTTATTTTACCGAGAGACAAACATGAACATGATAAAACACCAAGTTATTAATGTGATCCAATTTTTAAGTTTTGAGGATACAGGAAGCTTTACTCCCGTACTAAAACAGATGGGCTATGACATTTGCGTTTTTCAAGCAGGTGTAGATGATCTAAGTGCTATCTTACAAGAAAAGGACCCGCTTATCATTCTTGGCGGGCCAATCAGTGCATATGACATCATCACCTATCCTTATCTAAAAGAAATCATCGTGGGATTGAAGCAACGATTAATAACCAATTATGCAACTTTTGGTATTTGTTTGGGTGCTCAACTGATTGCCACTGCTTTAGGTGCAAGAGTATATCCCGGCCACATCAAAGAAATAAGATGGGGGCGTTTATCTTTGAGTGCTCAGGCATTTGCATCACCTTTAAGGTTTCTTGAAGGTATACACGTTTTACATTGGCATGGTGATACCTTTGATTTACCTAGCGTTGGCACACACTTGGCTAGTTCAATTTATTATCCAAATCAAGCATTTAGTGTAGGAAATAATATTATAGCATTACAGTTCCATGCTGAAGCAGATCCTAAACAATTTGAAAGATGGCTCATCGGTCATACTGATGAATTAAAGCAACATAAGATAGATATTTTGGATTTAAGACTTGAGAATCAATATTATGGCAATATACTGGCAGACAAAGCAAAACTTGTACTTGAAGACTGGTTAAATAACTTGATCGGGTTTGAAAGTAAATGATTGGATCTATATGGCTGAAATTAAAGGTAAAACATCTCAGGACATTCAAAATAGTATTCGAGAACTTATTCAGAATGGGATTTTGAAGGAGGGGGAATTATTACCCAATATTCGCGCTTTGGCCACTGAGCTGGAAGTCAATCGTAATACAGTTGCTGCCGCCTATAAAGATTTAGCCTTAATGGGGATTGTTGTATCCAAAGGGCGTGCAGGCACTCAAGTTCGCAAAAGTCCACAAATTAATCGTTTTGAAAATCTTCAAAAAACCAATCAAACATTTTTTGACCTCGCGCATGGAAATCCATGTCAGAATTTTTTACCTCAATTAAATGAAATCAACTTCAATTTTAATACTTCGTATTTATATGGAGACAGTACCAAGCTTTCAGTGCTTGAAGCGTTTGCACGAAATGAAATTTTTGCTGATGTAAATAATCAAAATTCTGAAATAGAATTTACCCATGGTGCTGTAGATGCAATTGAAAGAATTCTCAATGCACATTTAATCCAATCTGACAGTATTGCGATTGAGCAACCAGGTTTCATTACCAGTATTCATACTTTACAGGTGAATCGCTTTAATATGGTGTTTTTCCCAGTCACAGCACAAGGTTATGATATTCACAGTATAAGAAAAGCACTAGAGCAAAAAGCCAAAGCAATTGTTATTACACCAAGAGCGCAGAATCCGACCAGTTATAGTCTTGATGCTAAAACGGCACAAGAATTACATCAGTTATTTGCTGAATACCCTGATGTACTCATTATTATTGATGATCACTTTTCATTACTTGCCACAACACCTTATTATCACATTGTGCCTGAATCTACCCGGCATTGGGCGGTGATAAGATCTGTATCAAAATTTTTAGGTCCGGACTTTAGATTTGCATTTATCAATTGTGATCCTCAGACTGCGACTAGACTAAGGATGAAACTAAATCCAAACTGTACCTGGGTGAGTCATATCTTACAAAAGATGATTTTTTCGCTTATGACATCGGAAAAAGTTCATCAATTAATGAATAAAGCAAAAATACAATATCAGACAAAAAATCAAGAAATCGTTAAAAAATTATTGGATCAAAAGCTTCTAGATATAAGTTATTGTGATGGTTTAAATCTATGGATCGAACATGCGCAAGCTCAGGAAATAGCCTATCAACTCGCGCTAATGGGATGGAAAGTCAGACTTGGAAAAGAGTTTTCATTAGGCCAGGATATTAAAGCTATACGTATCACCACTTCTGAATTAGATGAACAAAAAGCGATGGACCTATTCAATGATTTATCATTTATCTTAACTAAAATAATGACACTCTAAAATTTATGCTTTTCATCCATTATTTTTGCTAACGATCTTAACTAAGGAAAAGTAGAAAACTAATTTCCTACTTTCCTTCATGAAAAAACATTGAATTTAAAAATCAGAAACCTGCCAATTTTAAACGATTAGCATGCTGACTATATAACGGAACTGGATCTGCACCAGCACCAGAGCCAACAAGTCCGACAATCTGATTAACTTCATCCAAATGGTTCTGTGGATAATTATCGCGAATGACATTGCCCAAATGAGATGAACATATTGGTACCAAACCGTCACTATCACTACCAGTGCTCAATTTGATAAATGCTTCACCCGCAAGCAACCCGTAAGCTGTAGGATCTAATAAATTTGTGAGTCCGCCTTTACCTGACCATGAATAATAATTCACACCATTTACTGTAGCTGCTCCTGAACCACACTCAGTCACTGGAATACCTTGCGGGAAAGTGGCATTAAACTCACCAGCCCCAGCCTTGGTCAAACCTGCAAGTGCACTTAAAACATCTTGATCATATGCACCACCATTGCTAGAAGTCCCCCCCAGAAAACTTTCTATACCTGTAAACATATTGATTACAGCTCCGATAGTTTTATCAAAGCCTATTACACTGGCTGGTTTACGTATAAATGTTTCCACCAAATCTGCAACAGGACTCCCTTTATTTGAACCCGCAATACCTGTTACGGATGCAACTAAATCAGGACGAACCCCAGCAACATAGCGAACAGTTTGCACACCTTGGCTATGACCAATCAGGTTAACTTTTTCTGCACCTGTTAAAGCCTGAATCGTGAGAACTTGTTTAAGTAATTGTTCACCACGTACTGCATCAGAGTTAGCAGCAGATGTGTTAGTTACATATACATCAGCGCCTTGGCGACTTAAATCTTGAGGAATACCATGCCAGTAATTGATCGGTCCAATCTGAGAAAAACCAAATAAACCATGTGCAAATATCAAGGGATACTTAGTTTTGGCATAATCTGTTTTTTTAGAGAACAGTCCCCAATCCGTTGCAGATGTTTTGCTACAACCCGCTTGATCGTTTTTGATACCGCAATTTTGATAACTTGTAGTTACAATTGCTGAGCTGTTAACCGATGTGAATATGATGGCCCCAAATACCAAGGCCGGGATTGCTTTTTTCATTGTTCAAGACTCCATATATTTGAACATTATTTTTGTATTACATTGATTTCTTGATACTTCAAAATATTTCCCTGAAAATCTCCTTGTTTAATTCTCAATGCTATATTTCTGTTATTGATAATTTCCTCATTGCCTATTCAGCGACTTTTTTATTCGAATTCGCCTGCATCTGTTCAAAAGTCTGTGCACGAATTCGTTCTTCTGGGCTGCTAAAAGATCTATTGCGTAATTCATTTATTGCAGCCTGTTGTTGAGTCGCATCTTGCTGACTCGCTGTAATTTGTGCTCTCGCTGCAAGATAACTATCTACTCTTTTTTGCCACTGGCTTTCCTGTAAATCAACCTGAGTGAGGCGATCTGCTGCTGCCGCACCGACTAATTTTTTACGCATCTCGTACAGCTCACTTGCTGAACCTCCACGTTGATTAATCTCAGTGGTCAATTCCTGTAATTGGTTGTATTGTAAAATTGGCTGCATACTTGCTTTCAGTTCTTCTGGCTGTTCATTCAGCAATGCTGCACTTTTTTCTGCCTTCTCATCTGTGCTTAAGCGTTTATCATTATTAATGGCATACTGAGCAATTGCATATTGGTCATAGCTTTCTTCTTGGGCAAAAAATACATCTGCTTCCTGTGGCGTAAAAATCTGTCTACGCAGTTTAACCATAGCTGACGCAACTGTTTTAAAGTCCTTTGCACTGTTGGTCTGAGCTGCAGGTAGCTTTTCACGCTGATGTAGATAATCAATATACTTATCAAGTAATTGATAAGAATAAGGTTGAGCAGTCGTTGGTAGAAGACCAGCAAGGTATTGACGAATATCAGCAACAATACTGCTTTCCGTTTTTTCACCAATACTTGAAAGAAAATAATCGAAGCAGTCACGAATTCCACGCGATAAAACCAACTGCCCTTTAGTATCAACCTGTAAAGGACAGTTTACCTCTGTCCCCCGCAGTGATGATGCCAACTCAGGCATAACACCATGAAACTTTAAGACTTGCTGATTTGTATCAGAAACTGACGCAACAGTACTCAACGATTGCTGATTTTGTAACGCGGAGTTTGAACTTGATGGGGCTCTTACAGTATTGGTTTCTGGCTTTAAATACCATACTATTCCAACAAGAAATAATACAACCAACAGCAACAACAGATGTTTTTTGTAGTGGCTTATAACGTCCATGTTATATCTCTTTTTCAATATTTTATTATGCTTTTCACAACCTCAGATTTTCCGATATTTCGCAAAATCATTAACCAGCTAAAAAGGTAGCTGCTCCCTACAAAAAACATCTACCGATCTAATCATAAGTTTTAAACCCATTCGCTACTCCATAAAATTATTATGTTCATATTCAAGTGATCTAGCTTTTCAAGAAGTTTCGTGGCATAACTATTAAGAGCGAATTAATAATTGATACTTTTGGTCAGTCAAAGCTTCTTGCAATGATTATTAGACATAAATCACAAGCTAACAATCACCAAGAATGCAAAGTTTTTGCAGAAACAGTATTTTTCTCGGAATTCCAAAAATATGCTTAGTTCGTTTTCAGATACTTTTTTTGATATCTATCGGTTATCAGGTATAGCAGGCAAAATCCATAGTATTTCAACTCTTTTGTCTGGAGAAATACTAGAATTTTCTCCAAATCATGGCTATATACATATTATTCAGAAAGAAAAATGCCTTTTAACAATGGATCATCTGGAACATCATCTGGAATTAAAACATTGCGACATAGTTGTGGTTTTACCTGGTAACTTTCACAGTATAAGCTTGAATACAGATGCATTTCAGGATGCTAAAATCATCACCTGTACAATCGATTTTTCAGGTATTTATGGCTCAGCTATTGCCGAGGGGTTACCTGCTTTTATTCATGTCCCTTTTACCTGTAAAGCCACAAATATTATTGCAGAATGGGTTCCAATCACTGTTCATGCAATTCAACAGGAACTTAAAGCACCTTCGATAGGCAGTCAGATTATGCTGACCAGAATTATTGATCTATTATTTATCTGGTCAATTCGGTGCTGGCTTAGCACTGTTGAACCCAATCATAAAAGCTGGATTTCAGCATTACAGGAACCGATGATCAGTAAAGCCATGTCTTTAATGCATAATCACCCGCATTTTGACTGGACCGTTGAAGAACTCGCAAAATCTACCAATTATTCTAAATCAAGCTTTTACAAGAAATTTACAGAATCTGTCGGGACCACCCCAATACAATATTTAAAATCGCTGAGAATGCGATTAGCCAGTGAATTGCTATTAACTACGCAAAAAAGTATTTTTCATATTGCTGAGCTTGTTGGCTATTCCTCTCAGGCAGCATTCAGCCGAGTATTCTCCCAAACATTTAACTACTCACCTTCTGAGTTTAGAGAATCCTTTAAAAACAATCCTGCGCAGGAATAAACCACAGCTGCGTATATTAAAAAGGTATTGTGTAAAACATTTTTAACTCAAAGTATTTTCATGCTTAGCTTTTGTATTCATTTAAATCAGCTTCGGAATCTGGCATGCCAAATTTGAGTTCATCACCAATTTTGGCGATTGCGTGAATAGCAGGTAGGAATTTTACACCAATAACTGTTAATTTGTATTCTACAGAGGGCGGCGATGTCGGGATTGGCAGACGTTGTATAATTCCTTTACTTTCCAAATGACGTAGACGTTCTGTCAATACTTTTGCGGTAATTGATGGCAAGTCAGCTCTTAACTCTCCAAATCGACGTGGTCCAGCACTTAAACACCAGATAATTTCTGCAGTCCAAGCGCCCCGTAGCAGTGCCATACTCTTACTCAAGGGACAGACATTATTTGGCGAAGGCGCACGGTTTTTTCGTAGCTTTAGACCCAAAGTTTCCTCCATTTATGATTGAGATTTTCTCTGAGACTTCCTATTTATTCATGTATTGAATTTTGATTAAGGATTATGTTCCTGAACCTATACTATGCTGAAAATATGCACAAGCTGCAACCTAGTGATTATTGTGAATCATACTTTATATCTGTTTTCGATGATTCATTCAGACCTATTCAACAGGTTGCAAGCGGTGCTTGTTGTTCTCAGAAGCGCATCTTTCACTCGGCAGAATTGATTATTTTTTTAAATATGAAAGCCACATTCAATTGTTGTGTATTAATTTTAAAATACTTCTCAAGATATTCGCGAAATTCATCTTCGCTTGTGAGCTCTTTTTTTATTGAATGATTTTTACCATGGATCTTTACAGTCGTTCCACTTAAGTTTATTCGTTCATCTGGAGTAACTGCAGCAAGCATCAAATGTTGAGTAAATATAGAATCTGGTGATGTTGCAATATACCAATTGGCAATCACAGCATCCGACTCCGAGACTTTCTGTTCTGAATCAAGTGCATAAATATTGACCCACTCATCACGTATATAAGCTTGAAGCATAATCTTCACACCTGTCAGGGCACTTTCAGCAACACCACTGTCTTTTACATCAATAAAACGGAAAGCTTCATGCGGTGTATTCTGAATTTCCCCGAGCTTATCCAGTGAAAGAACGGCAGTCGGAGTCGTTCCACCAAAACTGGGATCAAATAAATATAATTTATCCACCAGTTTTACCACAGTCACCAGATGAGTACGAATCGGAGCTTCTATAGGTTGAGATTGATAATATACGCGCCCCAAAAGATTAAAAGCCTCATATCCCAGTTCACTTAATACTGTTCTAGTCAGCGTACTCTGTTCCAAACAATAGCCTTCTCGTCCTTGATCAAGTAATTTATCTGCGATCTGTGATAATTCCATAGACACGTTATCACCAAGAAAAGAAGAAATATTTCCAAACGGGATGCTGGTTACATGTAGAAATAACAACTTTTTTAGACTCTCAAACGTAGGTAAATACTCACCTTCCACGCCCAGTTTGGTTAAATATTTCTGTGAAATTGATAATTCTGAAGACATCGCTTTGCTACCTTATAAATCATAAAACTAGAATTTATTTGATTTTACAAAATCAGTGAATTTAATCGGATCTCGCCCCAGAACCTGAGTAACACCTTTGCCGATACTTTCATTTCGCCCATCTAATATTTCAAAAAATGCCTGCGCCATATGTTCTGCAATAAAATTATCCAATCCTGCATTTTGCAGATATTGTTTATATGCTTTTTGATTAAGATATTGATACTGTATATTTCGCTTAAGCTTTACTCCGATAGCATTCACCGCTTCTGCAAAAGTCAATAACTCTGATCCTGTGACTTCATAAATTTTGCCGTTATGTAAATCATCAGTCAGACATTCAACCACAACATCTGACAAATCCTCCAAGTCAACGAATGGTTCTTTTACAGTATCTGCCATAAATGTCACTTCACCAGATCTTATACCATGTAGAAAATGACCTTCACTGAAATTTTGGTTAAACCATGCTGAACGAATGACAGTCCAATCAAGTTGGGACTGCATTAAAATTTTTTCACACTTCTCAACAGATGCCTGACCTCTGCCTGATAATAATACAGCTTTGGAAACAGACTGATTCATCATTTCTGTGATCAATCCTTCAATCTGTTGTTCTGCTCCTAACATTGAAGTATCTGGATGAACAATGTAAACGATTTCAATATTCTTCAGTGCTGGGCCAAATGTACTGCTGTCATTCCAATCAAAATACCGTTCATTTTCTACATGCGCATTGATGGTACGAGTAGTGACAATTGGATTAAATTTATGCGACTTTAATTTCTCTACGACGCGTCGTCCATTTTTGCCTTTTCCACCGATGATCAGAATATTCTTGGTCAAACTTTTCATAGATTACCACTTCATTAATTAAAAAATTACTAGATTCTAGATGCTGTTTAACGAAACAGTACATATTTAACTACATGAAAAATTTCATCAAATTAATAATAAAATTCATAAGCTAAGGAGCCTTTTGATGTAGTTATCATTGCACTTACTGTCTACATTGAGCGATCTCAGTATGCGCAAAGCATGATCCAATATGAATAGAATTACAGAAGACTTATACAAATCTATGGTATCCATTTGGAAACGGGTTTAATCACAAAATCGCTAAAAATTGCGCACAATATCCACGGCAAAAAACCATTAGCTCTGGTCTAATTTAATGTTTTTTTGAAATTCGCGATTGCTCATCTGAGTGTTTTTTTTTAAGTGTATTTTCTCAGTGACACATGAAGATAGTCAGTCAATCAACGCATAAGAATTGATCATAAAAATCGTATAATTTTTACAATTATTTATGCAAAAAAAATTGATTATTTAAATCATTATGGTATCGTCCCATTATTTAATTTATTTTGTCACAGGACAAAATAAATTAAATAACATCCAAATGATTCATTTACTTGTCGAACGTAAAGGCTCGACAAAAAATATATAAACCTTGGTAAAATCATATATTTACAATATTAAATATAAATGATGGCATGGTTTAAATTAAGTTAAAAATCACTGAGTTATTTTCACTCCACATACATAAACGACAGAAACAAAAACTTACAGGGTTAAAAAATTTAGATGAAACGTATATTTAAAGAAAAAACGTTAAGCATACTGTTACGTAGTATTTTGCTGGGGTATCCGATTATTTCATCGTCCTCCTTTGCAGTACCACTGCGTGCTGAAACTGATGAGTTCAATGCCAATTGGGGACTAAGTCGTATTGGTGCGCAGTATGCTTATGAAAAAGGCTATACGGGTAAGGGAATTGCCATTGGGGTTGCAGATTCAGACTTTCCCTCAGGAATAAGCGAACTTACTGACAAACTCACATTTGTAACCCCCAATAAAGATGGTAAAGAACATAATTCAGACTTAAGTATCGGCAGTAAAGTAGCTGACGGATTCAATGCCGAAGATTATACCCATGGCGCTCATGTTTCTGGGATCATTGGTGCTAAAAAGAATGATCAAGGCATGCACGGCGTAGCCTATGGTGCAGATATTTTTGCACAACATATGAATAATAATATTTACCCTTTTCTCGACACTACGGCAGTTCGTCTAATTAATAATAGCTGGGGTACAGAGGGAGATAAAGACTATGGCATCAATCCTGGAGATCCTCAATGGAAAGACTTGATTGGTATCGATGGTATAAGCACATCAACAGTAAAAGACTTTGAAAAAAAGTCTGATAAAACCAAACCCTATGATTTTTTAAATCGAGTCATATATACGACCACCCCCACGAAAAGGGGGGAATCTAAAATTTCAATTACAGTGAAAGATGTAGTTGAAGCTGAAGACGGTATAATTGAACGTAATGGTCAAAAATTCAATTTTGGGGCAAATGACAAATCAAACAATGGGCTTGTCAACCAAATCAGGGCCCTTCGAGAAGCTGGAAAACAAGGCGTAGTCAACATTTTTGCTGCTGGAAATTACAATCATTATAACGAACCTGGTGCCTTTCAAGGGATGCCTATCGTTTATAATGACTTACTGCCCAATTATCTTACTGTCAGTAATCTAACATTGGTTCGCAGTAAAGAAATCACTGTTCCAGAAGATAGTGAAACGCTCAGTGCGGGTGATGATTTACAATTTTTTGAAGTTACTTTTCAAAATAAAAAATATTTACGTCAAGCAAATCTTGCAATTGGCAAAGAAGACTATTTGTGGGAACAAGTCGGTCAAGGTCTTCGACAAACTCAAATTTTGGTGAATGACGATAGCACCAAAGAAACACTGTATACAGGGTCTTCACAATGTGGTTATACCGCATTGTGGTGTGTGGCAGCGCCCGGAACAGGAATTTATAGTTCAACATTTAAAGTTGAAGATGGAAAGCTTGCTGATAATTATGAGTATATGACTGGAACCTCAATGGCTGCACCACATGCCACAGGTGCTCTCGCTGTTCTTATGGAACGCTTTCCCTATATGAGCTCCAGCCAGACTGTTTCTGTTTTAAAAACCACAGCTGCTGATATGGATGAAAATGGTAGAGTAACTGACGGTCGTGCCAAAGTAATTGATAAATACTTTGGTTGGGGAAAAATTGATCTGGAAAACGCCATTAAAGGACCAGCAATGTTTGCTTCAGCGGATGATGTAAAAAACATGCTTGCTGAGGATGTAAAACAAAATTTGGGTGATGATCTGGATAATCTGGCCAATACTTTTGGAAATGGTGATTTCACCGTCAATATGGGCCAAGGGATAAAATATGATATTGGCACAACCAGAGAACGTAGTTGTGATGCAGCTGAATGTTCATTCGATACTTGGTCAAACAATATCGCTGGTAGCGGTGGTCTGATTAAAAAAGGCAGTGGAACATTACAGTTATCGGGAAACAATACCTATGCAGGCAATACTTTCATTAATGAAGGTGGTATTGATATCACAGGATCTTTATCTTCAGGCATTATTGTCAATAAATTAGGGACACTGTCTGGTCAAGGTCAGTCTGCAACAATCGAAATCAATAGTGGCAGATTTGCACCATCACTTTACAATCAAACAGGATTTAGTACATTTACTATTAATGGAGATATTAAATTTAGCCCTGACGCCACATATTCAGCCAAAATTAGAGACAAAAATGAGCAAGTGGACAAATTGGTTGTTCGGGGTAATGCTTATTTAAATGGAGCTAACTTCCAGACCTATGAACAAAGCCCAGATAAATTACTTGGGAAAAATGATACCCTCCGCTATCAAGGTAATGAATATACCTTAATGGATGCTACAAAAATTAATGGAATATTTAATAATAACTATCTTACATCGATTGCTACTGAAAATATTCAACCAGAATTAACAAAAACTGAAGAAGATAAGAAACTTAAATTACAATTCAGGGACTTAACTGCCGATAAAGCTGCCGCGGAAAAAGCTGCTGCCGATAAAGCCGCTGCTGAGAAAGCTGCCGCGGAAAAAGCCGCTGCTGAGAAAGCTGCCGCAGAGAAAGCCGCTACCGATAAAACTGCCGCAGAGAAAGCTGCTGCCGATAAAGCTGCCGCGGAAAAAGCTGCTGCCGATAAAGCTGCCGCGGAAAAAGCCGCTGCCGATAAAGCTGCCGCGGATAAAGCTGCTGCTGAAAAAGCTGCCGCTGAGAAAGCTGCTGCCGATAAAGCTGCCACGGATCAAGCTGCTGCTGAAAAAGCCGCTGCCGATAAAGCTGCCGCGGATCAAGCTGCTGCTGAAAAAGCCGCTGCCGATAAAGCTGCCGCGGATCAAGCTGCTGCCGATAAAGCCGCTGCTGAGAAAGCTGCTGCCGATAAAGCTGCGGATCAAGCTGCTGCTGAAAAAGCTGCCGCTGAGAAAGCTGCTGCCGATAAAGCTGCCGCGGATCAAGCTGCTGCTGAAAAAGCTGCCGCGGAAAAAGCCGCTGCTGACAAGGCTGCCGCTGAGAAAGCCGCTGCCGATAAAGCTGCCGTAGAGAAAGCTGCCGCTGAGAAAGCCGCTGCCGATAAAGCTGCCGCGGAAAAAGCCGCTTCTGACAAGGCTGCCGCTGAAAAAGCTATCGCGGATCAAGCTGCCACAGAGAAAGCTGCTGCTGAAAAAGCTGCCGCTGAGAAAGCCGCTGCCGATAAAGCTGCCGCAGAGAAAGCCGCTGCCGATAAAGCTGCCGCAGAGAAAGCTGCTAACGATAAAGCTGCCGCGGATCAAGCTGCTGCTGAAAAAGCTGCCGCTGAGAAATCCGCTGCCGATAAAGCTGCCGCGGATAAAGCTGCTGCTGAAAAAGCTGCTGCCGAAAAAGCTGCCGCTGAGAAAGCTGCCGCGGATCAAGCTGCTGCTGAAAAAGCTGCCGCTGAGAAAGCTGCTGCCGATAAAGCCGCTGCTGAAAAAGCTGCTGCCGATAAAGCTTCCGCGGATCAAGCTGCCGCTGAGAAAGCTGCTGCTGAAAAAGCTGCCGCGGATCAAGCTGCTGCTGAAAAAGCTGCCGCTGAGAAAGCTGCTGCTGAAAAAGCTGCTGCCGATAAAGCCGCTGCCGATAAAGCTGCCGTAGAGAAAGCTGCCGTAGAGAAAGCTGCCGCAGAGAAAGCCGCTGCCGATAAAGCTGCCGTAGAGAAAGCTGCTGCTGAAAAAGCTGTCGCGGATCAAGCTGCCACAGAGAAAGCTGCTAACGATAAAGCTGCCGCTGAGAAAGCTGCCGCGGATCAAGCTGCCGCGGAAAAAGCCACTGCCGATAAAGCTGCCTCAGAGAAAGCTGCTGCTGAAAAAGCTGCCGCTGAGAAAGCCGCTGCCGATAAAGCTGCCGCGGAAAAAGCCGCTGCTGAGAAAGCTGCCGCAGAGAAAGCCGCTGCTGAAAAAGCTGCTGCCGATAAAGCCGCTGCTGAGAAAACCGCTGCCGATAAAGCTGCCGCGGAAAAAGTCGCTGCCGATAAAGCCGCTGCCGATAAAGCCGCTGCTGAAGCAAAGTTATTGGAGCAAGCTAGAGCTGAAAAAGCGACCCAAATTGCATCAATTCATGGCGATATTCTGGCAGAAGAATTTCAGGATATGGATCGCAATCGTCGTTTAACCAATCAACGTCTACGCTATATTCAACGTAATCAGGAGAACAGTAATAATGCTTGGATAGATTTTTCAGACTCAAAAAGCAAGTCTCGTCTGGGGGAATGGAATAATCTCAGCAATGCCAAGATGCATGATTATAATGTTCAGAGGCAGGGTCTAGCTTTAGGCGCAGATACTACACTTGGAGATTGGGCAATCGGAATAACTGCAGCCATTAATAGCAAAGATTTAAATAACAAAAATAATGCCAATGCTAAAATCGATAATTATCAGTTCGGTATCTATACAGGGACTCAAATTGATCAAATCAATTTTCGTTTCAGTGGTACATTGGGACGTAATGAGGTTAAATCACGATTTAATGATCAGAATGATGGTCAATTTAATGCAAAATACAATGGTCGTACTTATCAGTTGAACGCTGAGATGGGCTATGCATTGCAACGCAATAACCTATATATGGAACCATTTATCGGTGTTGCATACGACTACTTAGAAAATGATTCCATTCAACAAAGTAATGGATACTATTCACTAAATAGTGAAAAAACGAATATTGACCGTGTATCTTCAACTGTCGGTCTGGATATATCTCAAAAATGGAACGTATGGGATACAACATCTCTAAGTTTAAATGCAAGCTTAGCATGGCAAAACCGTCTAAAAAATAATGATAAAGCGGGCAAATTAACATTTATATCAAATAACTCACTGATTGCTGGAGATGCTGGTTATTTAGATGTTCCCAATAATCAGAACACAGGCATCATCAATTTTGGTTTCAATGTCGATATCGCCAACACCCACGGGTTTTCGGTCAATTATGAAGGACAGTTCGCGAAAAAATATAGTGAAAATGGCATAAGACTCCAATATGGCTATAAATTTTAATCAATAGGTTGCAATATTATTATGAAAAATAGCTTGTTTAAAAACATCATGTTGATATGCATATTCGGTCATGGATTACATAGCATGGCATTAAATGCAGCACCTTACTCAAATCAAACTGGTCAATCACCACTAATTGTTGCGCATCGCGGTGGAACGGCAGATGCACCTGAGAACACAGCCTATGCAATTGATCTCGCTTTAAGGAATCACGCAGATGTGATCTGGATCAGCGTACAGTTAAGTAATGATGGTGTTCCTGTACTCTATCGCCCTAATAATCTGAATGCTTTAAGTAATGGCCAAGGTTTGGTCTCTGCATATACTGTAAAACAATTACAGGGCTTGGATGCTGGATGGAATGTCGCCCGCAATGCAGGACAACAAACAATTTACCCATGGAGAGGTAAAGGAATCCGTATCCCAACACTTCAACAGGTGCTTACTCAATTTCCTCGAACCACTTTTTATATTGATATTAAATCGCCTGATGCAGATCCGGTGCAAATTGCTACGGCTATTAAACGTGTACTCGTTTCCACCAACTCACTTAACCGAGTAAGGCTCTACTCTACTGAACGCCATTATACAGATGCCGTCAAACAGGTCGGTCAAATTCCGTATTTTGTTGCAAGAGATGATACTCGGGATATTTTAGCTCGTGTCGCGCTGAACCATAATTGTCAGGCTGCTCAAGAACCAATTGGATGGCACGGTTTGGAGTTAAGACGGCAGGTTGAGGTTGTAGAAACCTATACCTTAGGTGAAGGCCGTTCAAAAGCAGAGTTTGTTTGGGATAAGGAAATTATGAACTGCTTTAGGACACAAGCAGCAAATCGTATTGTCCTGTTCGGTATCAATTCTGAAGCAGACTATCGAATAGCAAAACAGTTAGGTGCTGAAGCCGTAATGGTTGATTCCCCTGCTCAATTTTCCAATCGGTGAAGTGTTTAAGTTAAGTCATAAATCATTACACTAAGCATTAGACAGGATGGCTGGTCAACCATTCTCGGGGAGACATACCTACTCTGACTGAAAATGCGCGAGATAATGCTGATGGATTAGCATAACCCAGTTCTTCAGCCAATATTTTAATTGAATGCCCTTCACGCAATCTACTTTGTGCCAAAGCAATACGCCAGTCTGTTAAATATTCAGCTGGTGTCTGTCCCATCACATCACGGAAGGTATTGGCAAAAGCTGTTCTAGACATACATGCCAGTTCAGCCATGCGCTCTAGTGTCCACGATTCACCTGGATATTCATGTATTCCCACCAGCGTGCGCGCCAAACGTGGCTCTGAAAGACCAATAATAAGTCCAGTGCTTACCCCTGCTTCATGAGGATGATCTAATAACCAACGTAATAGTTGAAGTACCACCACTTCAAATAACCGATTCGCTAATAATCGTTGCCCACAACGGGCATGGTCTGTTTCAGCAAATAATAGCGCAAGCGCCTGATCCAATCCTTGTACACGCGCTAGAGGAAGTGCAATTACGGCAGGTAATGCCCTTACCAGTGGATTCTGTTGCCCACCATCCAGTATCAACCGCGCGCAGGTAAAATCAGCACCTTCTCTGGGCGGGTTATGAAAATGATGTGTAATTGGGCCAGGATAAAAAAGTAGCGTTGGTTCATCAAAACGCATACGTCTTGGCAAATGCGCCATAGCTGGATGACTGACTTCCAGTTGTCCCTGACGTAAGACATGTAAATAGCCAAACCCTTCACAAGCATCAAAATGGCTGACGCCACATAACACACCAGTATGGTACAACTCTGCCTGCATACGGAAACGGTCAAGTAGACCTGAAAGGCGATCAATGGGGTGAATAGTTTTCATTTGAACGAATTGATATATTTTATGAACATATTGTATCTAATCATACAGTGAATTTACACATAATAATCAAAGTTTGATGCACTTCTACTATCACTACGATCCTATAAGGAGAATAACATGTCACGTATCAACCTTGACACTCAACTTGCACCCCAAGCAAGTCAACCTTTATTAACCCAAATTCAACAAGCTTTTGGCACGACTCCAAATATGTTTAAGGCAGTGGCAAATTCGCCAGCAGCTTTACAAAGCATGTGGTCCGCTTTTGCTGCCTTAGGTAAAGGTACACTTGGTGCAAAATTAGGTGAACAGATTGCTGTTGCAATCGCCAATTTAAACCGCTGTGAATATTGCTTAGCAGCACATACTGTACTCGGTCAAAATGCTGGCGCTAGCGCTGCTGAAATGGTTGAAGCGCAAATAGGAAAAGCAGCTGATGATAAAACAGCAGCAGCACTGACTTTTGCTTTAAAGGTGGTCAATCAACGAGCTCAGATGACTGATGCTGATATCGCAACACTTCGCAATGTAGGTTTTAATGACCAACAAATCGTTGAGATCATGGCGCATGTGGCTTTGAATATATTCACCAACTACATCAATATTGCACTGGATACGCCAGTAGACTTTCCACGAGTCGAATTAATATAAAACATACCGACCTCTCGTGTTTAACAGGGAGGTCGCTTTCATTAAATATAAGATTTTTTTATGTGTTGTTGCACTTCATCTAAAAATCCAAGCAATTTAAATGATTGAACTTAAATCAAAAGGATCTATTTCAGGATCAATGGGTTGATAGGCTTGGATAAAAGTCGGTGACATCCGTTTCGGACGCCCTGAAGCAATTTCTATACATGCCCATTTGGTATTGCCAGTAAAGAGCAAGCTTTGGTCTTTGGCATTAAAAAAAGCATACTGACGGAAAGAATAAAGTGCGTTGATCTCGTATAACCAAGTTCTCAAAATAATATCATCATCTAACATTGCTGCTTTGCGATACTGAACATGATGTTCTACGGCAACCATTGCATGTTTCATTTCTAAATATTGATCGAGTCCAACACCCAATGTTTCGATATGTGCAGATGCAACATCCTGCATCCATTGTACATAGACCACATTGTTTACATGACCTAAGACATCTATATGCTCTGGTTTTACTTTGATTCTTAAATCAAATACTGAACTCATATCTTCTTTCCTTTTCCACTCTTTCAACCATCCGTATAAGTTTGACATAAAAAAGCCACTCTTTGAGTGGCTGATTCTGATCAGTTGTATTTATTGAATACGTAATCCAATCATAGCATGTTGCCCTTCACGAACAATCGCTACACGCGCTACCGTATTTTTCTGTAGCTCTGAAATAGCATCAACAAAATCATTCGGTGTATTTACTTTCTTGTTATTTACTTGGGTGATCACATCACCAGGTAAAATTCGTGACTGTGCAGCTAAGCCACCTCTGGTCACATCTTGAATAAACACACCACCTTTAACATTTAAACGATTCTTTTCTTGTTCAGTTAAAGCACGAATCGCAACACCAATGATAGGGCCTTTATTTGGTTTAGCCGAAGTGTTGGTATTGTCAACTTTTGCAGGGGTATCATCTGGTGCAACAGTTAAAGTTGCTGTAATTACTTTTGGTTTATCGTCACGTAAAACTTCGAGCTTAACAGATTGATTAGGTTGAGTACGATTCAAATAATTTAATAATTCAGAGGTGCGTGATATTGGCGAACCATTATATTTTAAGATTACATCGCCTGATCTAAAGCCCGCTTTTTCTGCAGGTGAATTCGGCGCAACTTGGGTAATCAACGAACCTTCTGGTTTATCTAATTTATAAGCTTCTGCTAAGTTTCGATCAATATCTTGCAGCATTACACCAAGATAAGAACGGGTTACTTTACCATTCTTTTTCAACTGATCAGCAACATCCATTGCTACATCAATTGGAATAGAGAATGACAAGCCCATATACCCCCCCGTACCACTAAAGATACGAGAGTTTACGCCAACAACTTGACCTTGTTGGTTAAATAGCGGACCACCTGAGTTACCCGGATTTAATGCCACATCAGTTTGGATAAATGGAACAGAGGTTTCACCCATCATATTACGTGACTTGGCACTGACAATCCCTGCTGATGCAGAATAATCAAAACCAAATGGCGAACCGATTGCTAGAACAGGCTGCCCGACTTTAAGTTGATCTACATTACCCACAGATAATGATGGGAAATTATTCCCCTCAACTTTCAATAAAGCCACATCTGTACGTTCATCACTGCCCACCACTTTTGCATCAATTTCACGGCGATCATTCAGCATAATCGTCACTTTAGATGCATCTTCAACCACATGGTGATTTGTCAGTAAATAACCATCTTTACTAATAAAAAATGCACTACCATACGCAGTCTTTTCTTGTGGCGCGCGTTGTTGTGGAATAATGATTTGATTACCAAAGAAACGCTTTAGAATTTCAGGTACTTGTTGCTGTAACAACTCTTCCTGAGATAACTTTTTAACAACATTAACACTTACAACAGCTGGACTGACTTGTTCAACCAAGTTAGAAAAATCCACAGGTGTTGAAGCTTGAACTTGTGATGTTGCCGCAGCGACAGTAAATACTGCTGCATACATTCCTTTTTGTATTAGACCATTACTCATTTCTCACGAACCCACATCTGATGATTATTTGCTTAAAAATGTTTGTAACATATTATTTAATATCGTTACGTAAAAATATGTTTACATTTTTTTATAAAACAAGACTTTACTTAATTTTATATTAAAAGCCTTGGAATATCTTATTTATACTAAAATCTGACACATGTGACTATTGTAATTTGTTAAAAAAAAGAGTGTTATTAGCAAACATTTTTCAAATTAGCTGATGGACATGTCTAATTTAAGTACAACTCATCAATTTGACGTGGTTATTGTGGGGAGTGGCGGTGCAGGCTTAAGTTTAGCCTTATCTTTGCCTGAACATTTTAATATTGCTGTTTTAGCAAAATCAACCTTAACCGATGCAAGCACATATTTTGCACAAGGTGGTGTTGCTGCTGTACTTGATGAAACAGATTCTATTCAACAGCATATTGATGACACTATGATTGCAGGCGCACAGTTATGTGAGATTGATGCAGTCAAACATACCGTTGAAGGTGGTCGACCTTCTGTCGATTTCTTGCTTAACCATGGTGTAAAGTTTACATTAGATGAAGATGAACAATTACATCTCACTCGTGAAGGTGGACATTCACAACGTCGTATTATTCATTCAGCCGATGCCACAGGTAAAGCCATTTCGACCACACTGGTTCAACGCGCTCAAGAAAAGAAAAATATTCATATTTTTGAAAATTACATTGCGATTGATTTAATCACCACACATAAATTAGGACATAAACAACAGCCCAATCGTGCGGTTGGTCTTTATGCACTTGATGAAAACAACGAAAAAGTTCATACCTTTTTAGCCCCATTCACGGCCTTGGCTTGTGGTGGTGCAATGAAAGCTTATTTATATACATCAAATCCTGATATTGCCACAGGCGATGGTATTGCCATGGCATATCGTGCAGGCTGTCGTGTTGCAAATATGGAATTTAATCAATTCCATCCAACCTGTTTATATCATCCTCAAGCACGCTCATTTCTGATTACGGAAGCAATGCGTGGTGAAGGTGCGTATTTACGTTTACCTGACGGTGAACGCTTTATGCTGCGCTTTGATGAACGTGCCGAGCTTGCTCCACGAGATATTGTTGCACGCGCCATTGATTATGAAATTAAACGCTTAGGCATCCGTCATGTCTGGTTAGACATCAGTCATAAACCAGCTGAATTTGTTAAAGAACACTTCCCAACCTTATATGCGCGCTTATTGGAACTTGGTATTGATATCACCAAGGATATGATCCCTGTTGTTCCAGCAGCACACTATACTTGCGGTGGCGTGGTGGTCGATGAACATAGCCAAACTGATTTAGCTGGTTTATATGCGATTGGTGAAACATCGTACACAGGTTTACATGGGGCTAACCGTATGGCCAGCAATTCACTGCTTGAATGCTTTGTATATGGTATGAGTGCTGCCAAGGACATAGAGGCAAAGTTTAATCATCACTTTGATATACCGACCGTGCCTGAATGGGATGCTTCACAATCGACCAATCCAGATGAAGATGTTGTGATTCTGCAAAACTGGGATGAGCTCCGCCAAACCATGTGGAACTATGTCGGAATTGTAAGAACCACAAAACGTTTACAACGTGCCTTGCATCGTATTGAAATGTTGAAGAAAGAAATTACTGAATATTATCAAGACTATCATGTTAGTAAGAACTTGATTGAACTGCGTAATTTGGTCATGGTTTCAGAGATGATTGTTCGTTGTGCTATGCAGCGTAAAGAATCACGAGGTCTACATTACACGCTTGATTATCCTGAGCTTTCACCTGAGTTAAGAAAAACGGTATTAACACCGCCAAACTTTACAGTTGAAACCCCATTGGTAAATGAAGCAGTTTAAAATCCTTGGAAGTCACAAAAATAGTCAGATCATTCTGGCTATTTTTTATGGAGATATTATCAATTTTTACTTTTAGCTTTAGTGGTTTCAAAATTTTATATGCATCAGCATAATTCACTGAATATAAATCAAAGCTTTTTTTATTATTTGATCATGTTTCATCAATTACTAAAAATGGATTTTTTCATTCTGAGTAAAACAAAGCACTTGAGCAAGAACAAAGCACTGCTTTGTTTGTAGCGCAAGAATGTGATAACACAAGGAGAGGCACCGCTACAGATATAGTAGCGCAAGGTCAGACATCGTCTACGCAAATCAATTTAAATTTTTCAAGCTAAAATGCGACAGTGCAAATCTTTTAATAATTCATAAAGTTATAAATTCATTTTGATAAAATGCAATAAATTCTTCTACTTAAAAATAAAACCTTATGTTTGCTGCATATAATTTCGAGGAGAAAGCTGCATTATTTTCTTAAACATTACAATAAATGAGCTATCACTATCATAGCCTAATTTCATTGCAACCTGATGCACTGAATCTCCTTCTGTTAACCACTGTAATGCCAATACAACATGTAACTTTCTTCGCCATTGATTAATACTCATCCCTGTCGTTTGATGAAAAGTTCGTGTAAGGCTTCGTTCACTCATACAACATAACTTTGCCCATTCAGCCAAACTTTGATTCTGCTCAGGATGCTTTAATAAATGGTGGGTCAATTTAACTAAACGAAAATCTTGTGGAATGGGTAAATAAAATGTTGGCTTTACAACTGATTGAATTTCATCTAACAAGCATTGCTGCAAACGGAAGTCTTTTTCTGAAAGCACCTTATCAGACAAGGTTTCAACTCTTTCCAATAAGGCATTCAGTAAATTTGTCACTTGCAACATGGTGCAATTCGGTTCTAAAAGATGATCAAGTTGGGAATCAATAAATGCAACATAGCCAGAAGAGACACCATAACTACTAACTTTATGTGGCACATTTGACGGAATCCATAAAGCATGTTGCGCTGGAACAACCC
Source organism: Acinetobacter sp. I-MWF (assembly GCF_025433935.1). NCBI lineage: Bacteria > Pseudomonadati > Pseudomonadota > Gammaproteobacteria > Moraxellales > Moraxellaceae > Acinetobacter > Acinetobacter sp. I-MWF. Next base: position 3,193,747 of record NZ_JAMBAR010000001.1, read on the forward strand.
AAATACCAGACGGTGTTTCCACCGTAATTAAGCCATTCACTGTCATCATCAATTGGCTTTTTACATGCTGATGTGACGCAAGCTCCCAATCAGGAACTTGCTGATGTATTTTTAATACAATGATTGCTTGGTCTATTTGATCTACAAAAAAAGGATCCACATTATCAAGCATGGTTTGCCTATATATTTATCACTTTAAAACAGCGTCGATGACTTTCTGCGCTTGTTGTTGATTGTCTACAATAAACATCGGATAGCCTGTAAACTTAATAAAGTTATTGGCAAATTTTTGCGTCTCAAGTCGAATATTTTCATCAGGTTCAATATGAATCAATGCTTTCACATATTGGGTTAAAATTTCACGTTTTGCTTTAACCCATGCTGCAACTTGCTTGCGTTCTTCATGATCATTTTTTTGTTCAGGAAAGGCCCCTTCACTGATAAAAACAAAAGTTTCTTTGCGACTCAATAATGACTCATAAATTGCAATTGTTTCATCAACTGAAACTGCATCTTCAGCTTGATAACTAATACGAACGATTGGAAAGTTTTCTAAATTTTGAATAAACATGATAACCACCATAAATGAGAATAATTATCATTGTATGGATTTATACAGATCGTACATTACTAAATTCAGCCAAAAAATACGGTATTCCAGCCAAATTTAACAGCGAGTTTAATCTTTATTTATTCCATAATAAATACGATGCGCTATATGAAAAGTTTCAGCATGTAATTTTGCTAAATCATCTAAGTTCTGATAGCCCCCTGCAAGTACAAACATGATCGGAATATTGTCACGTTTAGCAAGGTTAAACACCATTTCATCTCTTTTTTGAATCAACTCTGTCGTAAACCATGCTGAACCATAAGGATCTGCTTGATGACAATCCATCCCTGCCTGATAAATAATAATATCTGCTTTCCATTCATTGGCTCGCTGAAACGCTTCATGCAATGCCATGGTATATTGAGCAAAACTTCCATGCTTGGTGTGAATATGACGGCTTTCCGCCCGCTCATACGTGGGGTAGCCAAAAGCCAATCCGTAAATACTAAAATTATATAAATTATCTAATCTGCGAGTAAAATCAGCCGTCCCATCACCACCATGCTGATCGCAATCCAAAATAAAGATGCGCTTATTTGCATAATGTTGTGCAATTAATGCCAAACCATTAAAAGTACAATATGAGCCGCCATATTCATAATTGGCATGGTGAAACCCTTGCGCAATATTGGCGGCAATCCCATGTTGGAATGCCAGTTCAGTTGCCAACAATTGCCCAGCATTGATGGAGAGTACCGCATCCCTTAATTGTTCATTCCAAGGCTTAAAACCAGCAAACGTTGCCAGTTTTGCCGGTTGTCCTGTTAAAAAAGCCTCAACATATTTAGGCGAATGTAAGGCCTTTAAAATTTCTGGATCAATTTGTTGTGGTTCATGAAATTTATAATGATTAAATTGCTGTAGTTGCTCTGCGACTGCAACAAGTTTTTCCATGCTATTGGTATGTGTTTGAGCAAAATAGCGTGGAGAAAAACAAACATTTAACATAAAGCTATCCGAGACTGAGTGCTCTCAATTGTGATTTTGCAACATCATTGAGTTGTTTTATAAGTGTTGTATCAGGACTAAACAGCCCGTTATTCACTTGTTGTTCAAAATGTGTCGTAAATGCCCTTTGTCGATTCTCAGGTGAAATGGCTAAAGTGGTTAATCGCAAAAACCAAAAACCTTGAATCTCTTTATAAGGAATAATATAGCCTTTAAACTCTTGATTGGGGACTTTGTTGGCAATTTGTTCAATATCATAATCGACAGAAAATAAAGAACCAATCGGAATACGAATTCCATTCATCAATAAAGGTTGTAAATTTATACAGGAATGATTATCCCCCATGTTCATTTTTTCAATCAACAGCGGACGATTTTGATCATCTACAAAAATGTTGATTGAGCCTTGTCTTAACATGGAACGATGGGCAATCTTTAAGAAAAATGCTTCTGCCATTGGACATGAGCCCACTTTAGGCTTGCCGTCAAGCGTCGCAATTTCAACATAACCTGTTTCATCTGCTGTTTTGGGTAAAATCACATCTTCCAACATAGCGCAAATCACATGGCTTTCTTCTAATTGTGCTTGTTGCGATAAGCGTCTTAAGTTTGCTTGGATTGCAACTTCTTGTTCAACTAAGGCTTTAAACTCATCATCTTTGGCTTGAGTAAGAAAATTTTGAATCGATTTATTTTGATCTAAGTTATGCCAATCATCGATGTCTAATCCATAAGCATTTTTTTGCTCAAGGATCTTTTTTAATTTCTTAAAATCATAATCTTTAAATATTTTTAAATCAGTTGCTTCAACTTGATCACGCGGAAAATTAATGTACTCAGCCAATACGCGTGTAGCCTGCGTATAACCGCAACCACGGCGCTCAGTTTGATGTGAATAGTGTTCATTCAACATCTCCGTCAATTTATCTGATAAAGGAAAAACCTGTTCCTTAAACAAATCTACGACTTCATGACCTGATGACATATTCTTTATTCCATTTAATCTATATTAATTTTCAAAATAAACTATTTATTATGAATAAATTAGCATTATCCCTTGCAGAACTCAATATATCACTCAAATTGTAATTGCATCTATATCAATCAATACAATTGATTGTTTATTATTCTTTTGATATTCATGATTCCATGCCCATACATGATTTAAGTATCCATTAAAGATCTTTCATAAATCAAAAAATGACCATGTTGAGTGAATCAGATTGGTATTGAAAGTCCCTTCTCCCTTTGGGAGAAGGCTAGGATGAGGGGACTTTATGATGATCTATGGCTTTAAAAAGAACTAACGTAAGAAGTCTATTGTTAATGACGCTATAACCAAAAATATAGATTGATGATCAAAACAATTTAACCATCACTAAAAATAGTGAGCATTAACACACCATCAGAAAACCCAGTAAGGACTATAAAAAATTTCGTCCAATACGCATTTTTAAAATCCCTGAATGATTTATTTTTGTGGTGGAACAGAATACGTTCCTGTCACATGTGCAACAGGATCATCCGAACCTAAAGAATAAATCCAGACCTCACCGACAATTAAAGCTTTACCCACTTTCATCAATTTACACACGCCACGAATATCAACACCACCCGTTGGCTTACGTAAAAAATTAATATTCATATTGGTCGTAACTGTCAAACCGACTAAACCAATTTCACCCATAATCGCAACATAAAGTGCAAAATCTGCTAGGGCCATCATGGTTGGACCTGAAACAGTTCCACCTGGTCGTATATCTTGATCACTGACGTGCCAAACCAAAGAAGCCCCTTTTTCAGTTACTTCTTCAATTTCACAACGTTGTAAGCTAGGTGAAAAAAATTGCTGTAAGAATTGTACGATTTCAGCTTTCGAGCTTTTCATAATTAAAGTCTTTATATCCCTGACCTAAAACAATATAAAGACTTTTTCGGTTCAAAACACTAGGGGCTGTTGACAATTCGTCTATGTTTGCGACTATAAGTGTTTTTTAGGCAATACTAGGCACGAAATACGAAATTTAGTCATTCTAAATGAGTGGTTCGTAACGAAGTAGTGACAAAAAACACTTAAGTCCCGAAGGGTTGTGACTAAAATTATCTCAGTCTGCGTTATGAAACTCGAAAATAGTCTCGCTATTCTCTTCCTTTCATGCCTTGCCTGCTCAATTTTAGCCTCCAACGCAAGCCATTTATGAAATGCCAACAGCCCCTTTATCGTTCAAATCAATAGAATAAATTGCTCAATTTCACTTATTTAGAGGATTAATTGGTATTTATTTTAAGTAGCTCAACGCCTCAGCAAATACTTGCTCTGGTGCTTGAGTCGCATCTAAGCGTTTCATTCGTTGAGAATCACGCAAATGAATTTCAGAAAACCCACTGCGTACCGATTCAAAAAACACCACTTTTTCTTGTTCAAAGCGGTCTAATGCACCGCGTACGCGGGCACGGTTCATTCCCAATTCAATTGGCGCATCCAACCAAAAAGTAATATCTGGCATTTTAGAAACAAAATTTTCATTGAGCAGCTGTAACTTATCTCGGCTTAACCCGCGACCTGCACATTGATAAGCAAAGCTTGAATCGACAAATCGGTCACAGAGTACAATCTTGCCCTCAGCCAAGGCAGGTAAAATCACAGCTTCCAAATGTTGTGCTCGTGCTGCATACATCAGCAATAACTCCGTGTCATTACTCATCTGTTCTTCATGATTGACCGACAGCAATAATGAACGGATTTGTTCAGCTAAAGGCGTACCACCAGGCTCACGTGTTAAAACAACCTGTTGACCTTGTTGTTGAAAGTAATCAAATAACTTTTGAATGAGCGTGGTTTTTCCTACACCTTCAGTACCTTCAAAACTTATAAACATGCTCATTCCTTAATTCTTAGACCGCATAACTTGAATATATTCTTGCACTGCACGATTATGATCATTCAGATTGGCTGTGAATTTGTGCCCACCATTACCTGTAGCAACAAAGTAAATGTTTTCAGAGTTATCTGGATGCATCGTTGCTTCAATGGCTTTTTTACTTGGTAATGCAATCGGTGTTGGCGGTAAACCATTGATCGTATATGTATTATAAGCACTCGGAGTACGTAAATCCTGCTTTGAAATCTTACCCGTATATTTATCACCCATCCCGTAAATCACGGTAGGATCGGTTTGTAACCGCATGCCCAGTTTTAAACGACGATAGAACACACCTGAAACCTGACGTAACTCACTGTCTACACTGGTTTCTTTTTCAATAATCGATGCCATGATTAAGGCTTCATATTTATTTTTATAAGGTAAATCTGGCGCACGTTTTTCCCAAGCTTCATCTAAAATTTTCATTTGACGTTGGTACAGGTCAGTCAAGATTTGCTTATCCGTTGCACCTTTATCAAAGAAATAAGTATCAGGTGCAAATAAACCTTCTGGGTGATCATAAGGAATATTTAAGGCTTTCAGCATTTCACCACTCGGAAGCTGAATCACCGATTTTTCAACCAATGGATCTTTTTTCAACGACTGAATTAATTGCTTCGCTGTCGTCCCTTCTATCACCAAAAGTCGGCTCATCTGGGCATTTTCAATATTAGAAACCATTTCTAATACTTGGCGTACATTCATACCTTTAGTGACTTCATACACACCAGCTTTCATGGTGTCATGAATGAAAATTTTCCGATAAAGCTTAAGAATGATTGGAAAACTAACCTTATCGTCCTTGGCCAATTGATCAATAAAACCGGTATAGGTTTCACCATTTGAAATAGACAGCTTTTGTTTTTGACCCGTCACTGGATACGCTTTAAAAATACTCATTTTTAAAATGATTGCAGTCATGATCAAAAAAATAACCAGAACGATCGCAATGCCTTTATAGATGTTATTGCTCACTTGGGCTTGAGTTTTCTTTTTAGATTTTGGCTTAGGTTTGGTTTTAGGCATGAGAATTAAACTGACTTAAATTTAAAGTATTAAATAACTCAACACAGGATTGAGTGTCTAGATGTTGATGATTCAACGTTTCGACCACTTTCATTGGACTGAGGGCATTGCAAAAGAACAGGCTTTGAAAATGTCGAATTTCATCCATATCGATAAAACGCTGTTCACAGGTGACACCATAATGTTGCATCCGTGACAAAATCTCGGCACGCATCACACCATGTACACCATTATAACGAAGTTCAGGCGTAATCCATCTATTGTTTATCCGAATAAAACAATTACTGCTCACACCTTCAACAACTGAACCTTGTACATCTGTGACTAATGCTTCTAACCAGCCTTTTGCCTGAGCTTCTTTTTTCAGTAACACTTGTTCTAAACGGTTTAAGGTTTTTAAACCCACCAAATTCGGCATCAATAAACCAATTGCTTGATCCAATACACCACTGTGAATTAATTCAGGCTGGAAGCACGCGGTTGTTTTTGGATAATAAACCACATAAAGATCGGCCTCATGTTCAGGCATCGCATAGCCACGATCGCCATCGCCTCGACTAATGATGATCTTCAATGTACCATTTAATATTCCATTTTTTTGTCTTAAACATTGTAGCGTCTGATCCAATAACTCAAAATTCACATCTAAAAATAAACGTTCAGCTGCCAACTTCAATCGAGCACGATGTAAAAGTTCCAACTCCATAACATCTTGATGTAATCGAACTGTGCTAAAACAACCATCTCCATAATGAAATGCTCGATCTAAAAGTGAAATAGAATCAACAAATTGAGCATTTTTAAAACAGATCATTAAGCAATTTCCTATGGCTTTGCACGAATACTATAAGCAATATCAGCATTTTCTTTTTCTCTTTTATTCATATAAAATTCGTTTTTTATTATTTTTTATGGATAAAGACTAGCGTTATCCTCACTCCATCTTACCGAACTTCAGAATTAAATGGGGCAAAAAAATGCAGTTCTCTAAACTTAAATTTGCTGTGGCAGCAGTACTGATCTCAACCACATCTTTCAGCGTTGCTGCAAAAGATTTTTTAAATGTATCTTATGATCCAACACGAGAATTGTACGATAACTTTAACAAACAATTTGCAACGTTTTGGAAATCTAAAACGGGTCAAGACATCCAGTTTAAACAATCACATGGTGGCTCTGGTAAACAAGCACGCGCGGTTATTGATGGTTTGCAAGCAGATGTAGTGACTTTAGCATTAGCAGCAGATATCGACGCAATTGCGCAAAATACAAATTTATTGCCAAAAGACTGGCAAAAGAAATTCCCACAAAACTCTACACCGTACACATCAACAATCGTTTTCCTCGTTCGTAAAGGTAACCCGAAAGGCATCAAAGACTGGGGCGATTTGGTAAAACCAGGTGTAGAAATTGTAACACCAAACCCTAAAACTTCAGGTGGAGCACGCTGGAACTATTTAGCAGCATGGGCTTGGGCAAAACATAAATATGGTTCAGACGCGAAAGCACAAGAGTTTGTACGTCAAATTTATAAACAAACTAAAGTACTTGATTCTGGTGCACGTGGTTCTACGACGACATTTGCAGAACGTGGCATTGGTGATGTGTTATTGGCTTGGGAAAATGAAGCGTATTTATCTACACGTGAACAACCAGGTAAATTTGAAATCATTACCCCATCACTGTCGATCTTGGCAGAACCACCTGTCGCAATTGTTGAAAAGAATGCTGAAAAAGACGGTAACTTAAACTTAGCGAAAGCATATTTAAACTATCTGTATTCACCTGCTGGTCAAGACATTGCAGCGAAAAACTTCTACCGTCCGCGTAATGCAGCAATCTTGCAAAAGTATGCGACAACATTCAAACCGTTAAAATTGGTCACAATTGATAAAGAGTTTGGTGGTTGGACTAAAGTTCAAAAGCAACATTTTGAAAATAATGGTGTTTTTGATCAAATCGTCAAAGCCAATGCAAGTAGCAAATAACTGTTTAAAATAAACTTAAGCGAAAGGAAACAGGAGCATAGACATGATTCATACAATTATTGTTCCAGGCGTTGGTGGTAGTGATTACGATCACTGGCAGTCTAAATTACAACGTGAACTCATGTCTTGCTCGCGCGTACAACAACAAGATTGGAACTTACCTATTCTTAAAGACTGGATTGCCCAATTTGTTGCGACTGTCGTCAATGCTACGCAACCTGTTCAAATTGTTGCACATAGTTTCGGATGTTTAACCACGGTTGCTGCTTTGGCTCAGCACCCTGAAATCGCAGCTAAAGTAAGAAAAATTATTTTAGTTGCACCAGCTAATCCAGCACGTTTTGGTGAGGCTGGTTTTGCTCGAAACAGTATCGGTGACTATGAAGCTTATTTTCACGAATTGAAAATCACAGTCCCTGCGGAAATGATTATTTCTGAAAATGATCCTTGGTTAAATTTTGAAGATGCACAGAAGCTTGCGAAAGCGTGGAAAATTAGGCCGCGAAATTTAGGTCAGGTTGGACATATCAATGTTGCATCAGGCTTTGGACACTTTCCTGAAATTTATGATCATTTAATTTTTAATCAGCAAAACTTCTTTATCAGTAATACTGATGACAACAAGTTGTTATTTAAATTTGCAATTTAATCATTGCCTTTTAAGCTTGCAAAATCGTTTTAAATTTGCTTATTGATTTCAATAAGCTTTCTCTCTTTTGAGGAGTCATCATGTCGCAGCGATCCCGAGTGCTGCCAGGTTTTGGTCTTTCACTAGGCTTCACCCTAGCGTATCTATCATTAATCGTACTGATACCACTGTCTGCCGTATTCATAAAATCATTAGGCGTAGGTTGGGATGGTTTATGGGAAATCTTGAGCTCTGAACGTATTTTAAAATCATTACAGCTCAGTTTTACCACCGCCCTAATTGCAGCTTTGATCAATGTCATTTTCGGCTTTTTATTGGCTTGGTGCTTAGTTCGTTATTCATTTCCTGGTAAACGTATAGTAGATGCATTAGTGGACTTACCCTTTGCATTACCTACAGCGGTCGCAGGTATTGCGTTAACTTCGTTATATGCCTCAACAGGTTGGATTGGTCATTTGCTTGAGCCTTTAGGGATTAAAATTGCCTATACCTCACTGGGTATTACGCTTGCTTTAATTTTTATTGGTATTCCTTTTGTGGTTCGTACAGTACAGCCAGTTTTAAGTGATCTTGAAACTGAGCTAGAAGAAGCCGCTTCTGCATTGGGTGCAAATCGTTTTCAGATCGTGACAAGAATCATTTTACCGATTTTATTTCCAGCATTACTGACTGGCTTTGCATTGGCATTTGCTCGCGGTGTAGGTGAATATGGTTCGGTCATCTTTATTGCAGGCAATATTCCTTACGAAACTGAAATTGCTCCGTTAATGATCATTACCCGTCTTGAAGAATATGATTATGCAGGTGCGACGACAATTGCAGTGGTGATGCTGGTGATTTCTTTCTTTATCTTGTTCCTAATTAACTTGGTACAAGCTTGGGCAAGTCGCCGTACTGGGAGAACCGCACGATGAGCTTAAATACCAACAGCAATGCTTTGGCTGAAAAACTGCAATCTCGTGATGCGACACGTGAACCAGCTTGGGTGCGTAATACCCTACTGATTATTGGTCTGATTTTCTTTTTAGGCTGCTTAATTCTACCGTTGGTGCTTATTTTTGTTGAAGCATTTAAACAAGGGATTCAAGTCTACTTTGCCTCACTGGTTGACCCTTATACCCTGTCTGCGGTCAAACTCACATTATTGACTGCTGCCATTGCAGTACCTTTAAATGTGATTTTTGGTGTTACAGCAGCATGGTGTGTTGCCAAGTTTAATTTCCGTGGAAAATCATTCTTAACCACCATTATTGATACACCATTTTCAGTCTCACCCGTGATTGCAGGTTTAATGCTGGTTTTGATCTTTGGCTCACAAGGTTGGATTGGATCATGGTTAATTGAACATGATATTAAAATCCTCTATGCGACACCGGCCATTATCCTTGCAACTGTATTTATTACCGTTCCTTTTGTTGCACGTGAATTAATTCCATTGATGGAAGCACAAGGAACAGAAGAAGAAGAAGCTGCAATTGTGCTGGGTGCTTCGGGTTGGCAAACCTTTTGGAAAATTACTATTCCAAATATTAAATGGGGTCTCATTTATGGCGTGATTTTGTGTAATGCACGTGCCATGGGTGAGTTCGGTGCTGTATCTGTGGTTTCAGGTCATATTCGTGGCGAAACCAATACCTTACCGTTGCATATTGAAATTTTATATAACGAACCAAATTCGATTAGTGCTGCTTTTGCCGTCTCAACATTGTTAGCATTTTTGGCCATCATTACCCTAATTTTAAAAACATGGGTTGAATATCGCCAAGAAAAACAAGATCGCGAAAGTAAAGAATCAACTGTTTCTTAAGGAATTGCACATGAGTATTCAAGTTAAAAATATTGAAAAAAACTTCGGTGCATTCCATGCACTTAAAAACATATCGCTAGATTTTCCAGAAGGTCAATTGGTTGCCCTGCTTGGTCCTTCTGGCTGTGGTAAAACCACATTACTGCGTATTATTGCTGGTTTGGAATCAACGGATAGAGGACAAGTCATCCTTGAAGGTACAGATGCAACCAATATTCACGTGCGTGAACGTCAAGTTGGTTTTGTATTTCAGCATTACGCACTGTTCCGTCATATGACTGTTTATGACAATGTTGCATTTGGTTTACGTGTTCGTCCAAAGGCGACTCGACCAAATGAAACTGAAATCAAAAAACGTGTTACCCGTTTATTGGATTTGGTACAACTTGGTTTCTTGGCAGATCGTTATCCAGCACAATTATCTGGTGGTCAACGCCAACGTATTGCATTGGCACGTGCCTTAGCTGTTGAACCACGTGTATTGCTCTTAGATGAACCGTTTGGGGCCTTGGATGCCAAAGTACGTAAAGAATTACGCCGTTGGTTACGGACTTTACATGATGAATTACATATCACGTCAATCTTTGTAACCCATGACCAAGAAGAAGCCTTAGAAGTTGCTGATCAAATCGTGGTAATGAACAAAGGTGATATTGAACAGATTGGTTCACCGCGTGAAGTTTATGAAAAGCCTGCAACCCCGTTTGTATTTGACTTTTTAGGTCAAGCAAACCGTTTTGAAGGTGAAAACCATCAAGGCATCATTCAAATTGGTGAAGATCGCATCCAACTGCCTACGGCGGCACAAACCGCAAATGGTAAAGTGATTGCCTTTGCTCGCCCAAATGAATTGAAAATTCACACGCAACCGACTGAAAATACAATTCAAGCAACCTTCTTACGTGAGTTGTGGATTGCGGGTAAAGTCATGGCAGAGTTACAAGATCGTCAAGGACAACTGATTGAAATTGCTTTAAATCCTGATGAAGCAAAATTACATCAATATCGACCAAATCAAACAGTTTGGGTAAGTGCATCTACACTTCACCTATTTGAAAATCAAGTCGCGTAATCGACGACAGGATGAATATTACCCCTATTCATCCACATTTGAGGTATCGAACATCATGAACTTTCAACAATTACGAATTATCCGAGAAACAGTTCGTCAAAATTACAACTTAACCGAAGCATCTGCTGCACTTTATACTTCGCAATCTGGTGTCAGTAAGCATATTAAAGATTTAGAAGATGAATTGGGTGTACAGCTGTTTGTTCGTAAAGGCAAACGGTTATTAGGTTTGACAGAACCTGGTCAAGCGCTGTTGAGTATTGTTGAACGCATGCTTATTGATGCTGACAATATTAAACGTCTTGCCGATGATTTTAATAAAGTTGATGAAGGTACGCTTACAATCGCAACAACACATACACAAGCACGTTATGTGTTACCACCGATTGTCAATTTATTTAAAAAAGCATTTCCCAAAGTTCATTTGATTTTGCAACAAGCTAGCCCTGTTGAAATCTCTGAAATGTTATTGCTTGGTTTGGCTGATATCGGTATTGCAACTGAATCTCTAACCACTGAAGATAATTTGGGCAGTGTATCTTTCTATAACTGGAAACACAGTATCATTACGCCACAAGATCACCCACTGACTAAGCTGAATCCTAAAGAGATTACCTTAGAAAAATTGGCTGAATTTCCAATTATCACCTACCACGGTGGTTTTACAGGACGTTCTAAAATTGATAAAGCATTTGAAGATGCCAATTTAGATGTAGATATCGTCATGTCAGCACTGGATGCCGATGTGATCAAAACTTATGTTGAACTGGGAATGGGTGTTGGTATTGTCAATGATGTCGCTTATGACACAGAGCGTGATAAGCGTCTAAAACAAATCGATACTGATATTTTTGGTTTAAATACGACATGGATTGCGGTTCGTAAAGGCCATTTACTTCGTGGCTATGGCTATGAGTTTATTTCACTCTGCTCACCAGAAGCTGATATCAAAGCATTGAAAAAAATCGCCTATCCTGATGATTAAACTTTGAGATAAATGATTAAGAAAGAAATGAAGTCATCAAGGAATAAATCGTCAATAAATAAACCATCAAATAGTCATGATGATCAAAGATAGAGAGCTACGGCTCTCTTTTTTATCATTTAAAAATTAAACACAAACTCTTAAGAATAATTAATCTATTTGATTTTATTTAATATTTTATTATAAGCATGGCTTTTTAGTATAAAATTTAGTCTTATCTTTATCACTGATCAATTTATTTCGGGGGGGAATGAATGAATTCTATTGCTTGGGGCTTAACCCTTGGAAGTTTTGTTCCTCTTTTTAGCCATGCCGCAGGTATGGAGAAATCTGACCAGTCTATCCTTGCTTTTTTAGAACCGAATCATTATGTAGAATTGTCTTATGCAGAGCTCTATGCAGATGTTTCAGGGCAACTCCCTCAACATGAGCAATTCAAACAACTCGGCGTTGAAGATTTTTCCACAGGTAACCTTGTCAACAATTACCACTTTGTCAATGCTGCTGCAAAACTGCAAATGGCCCCACAACTTTCATTTGGACTGATTTATGATCAGCCTTATGGTGTTGATCTTAGTTATGAATATCGCCCACAGAGCTTTGCTGGAAAGCAACTTTTAGAATCGGGTCAATTTAATTTTAAAAGCCAAAATCTTTCGATGCTCTTGGGTTATCAACCTAATACGAATTGGAATATATATGCTGGCGGCATTTATCAACAGTTCGAGGGTGAACTCAAAGTCTTTGGAGCAAACTATTCAGCGATGAGTGGCTATCATGCACAGCTAAAACAAAGTTCAGGTCATGGTTGGCTTGCAGGTTTAAGCTATCAAATTCCAGAGTATGCAGTAAAAACTGCGATTACCTATCGCTCCAAGATCAATCATCAATCTGCAATCACTGAGGATGTGGCAGCGCAAGCTTTAAGTATTATTCCTTCTGCGAAAACACAAATCACCACACCTCAATCCGTCAATCTGGATCTTCAGACAGGTTTAACACCATCGAATATTCTTTATGGCAATTTGAGGTGGGTAAATTGGAAAGATTTTGAAATTCAACCTAGACAATTTGGTGCAGTGGTTAAGATTGCTGCTGAACAATACCCTGAACTGATCAAACCTTTTAATCTGATTGATTACAACAAGGATCAATGGTCTGTAAAGCTTGGGCTTGCGCATGTATTTTCACAGCAATGGGTTGCCACTACAGATATTTCATGGGACTCAGGCAATGCTAATCCCGCTGGAACATTAAATCCTTCTGATGGCTTTTATGCTCTAGGCTTGGGTGCTTTATATAACATCAATCCGCAGAGCTTTATTTCTTATGGGGTTAAATATTTTAAATTCAATAAAGCAAAAGTTAGCGACTTAGATGCCAATACTTCAATTGTCCAAAACTCAACGTTATCTGAAGTGGGCCATAATGATGCTTTTGCACATGGAATTCGAGTTGGCTATCGCTTTTGATTCATCTAAAAATTCAATTCAGCTATCAAAAATACCAAGTTCAAAATAAAAAACGAGCCGAAGCTCGTTTTTTATTACATGATAATCAATAAATTACCAATGGTAGCTTACGCCCACTTTACCAACTGGTAACCATTTATATTTGTCATCGTTACGGATTTTGTTTTCTTCAGCAGCTAAATCTCTATCAAAATTAGCACCGTTTACGTTTACGAACTCACCTTTTGAAGCTAAGTTTACAGATGGGTTACCAGTATAGTACGCACCAACTTCACCGAATACACCAATATTTTTAGTGATCTTAGGCGCAAAACCAAAACCTACATATGGAGCAATATTGTTTTCATAGCTCATTTTCCCTGAAACTTCACCATTAAAGTTATAGTTATTTCCATTTACTTTAATAGTGCCGTCATTTGAGCGCTTTTTCAGATCATACTCAGAATCTACATAGCCTACACCAGCTGCTACATATAAACCTTGAGCCCAAATATTCTGACTAGCACCCCAAGGGCGAATCTCAGCATTTAAATAAGCTAACTTATTGTCCATATCTGCATCGTATTTTGTACCGTTGATAGAAACATCATCAGTCCAAGAAATATCACCACCGTTATAACCCAATGCTAAACCAACATAAGGGTTTGCAGTCCAAAGTAAAGCACCACCGTAACCTGTTGTACCGACTTCAAGACGAGCGCCTGTAGGGATTAATTGGTTTGCTTCAAATGCATAACCTTGGTCAACAACAGACCCATCAGCCATTGCTAAACCAGAAGCAGATAATGCAGCTGTAACAGCCAATAATTTTAACACTTTCATTTATGTCTCCTCAAAAAATAGAGTTTGTTCTTTAATCATTAATGTGTTGGACTCGAAACGATCATATGTGATTCGTTCTTCACAATTAATAGAGAAATTGATTACTTTTTGTTATTTTTTGATACAATTGGATATTAATTGTTGTTTTTAAAAGGAATAAAATAAATAAAAACTTAACAATTCACTTATTTGGTTGTTTTATTTTAAATTATAAGATTAGTTTTTTCGATTGAAACTAGATTTTATATCTAATCCGAGTCGAATTTGGTGTAGAATCTTTTAAAATTTTTTGGGAAGGAAGATCATGTCTCAGCTTTCAACGATCATTGAACAAGCGTTTGAAAACCGTGCCAACTTTACAGCAGTAGATTGTCCTGCTGAAGTACGTCAAGCTGTTGAAGAAGCCATTGCTGGCTTAGATAACGGTACACTTCGTGTAGCTGAAAAAATTGACGGTGAATGGATTGTTCACCAATGGTTGAAAAAAGCTGTTTTATTGTCTTTTAAATTAAACGATAACAAGGCAATTGAATCATGTGATCTTCGTTTCTATGACAAAGTAGAGACTAAATTTACGGGTTGGACTGAAGAACAATTTAAAGCTGCTGGTGTACGTGTTGTACCACCTGCTGTTGCGCGTAAAGGTTCTTTCCAAGCGAAAAATGTCGTATTGATGCCTTCTTATGTAAACATTGGTGCTTATGTAGATGAAGGCACAATGGTTGATACATGGGCGACTGTAGGTTCATGTGCTCAAATCGGTAAAAATGTTCACCTTTCAGGTGGTGTAGGTATTGGTGGTGTACTTGAACCGCTTCAAGCAAACCCAACAATCATTGAAGATAACTGCTTTATTGGTGCACGTTCTGAAATCGTTGAAGGCGTGATTGTTGAAGAAGGCTCAGTCATTTCAATGGGCGTATTCATTGGTCAATCGACTAAGATTTTTGACCGTGAGACTGGTGAAATCCATTATGGTCGTGTACCAGCTGGATCTGTGGTTGTTTCAGGCAGCCTACCGTCTAAATGTGGTACATATAGTTTATATGCTGCAATTATTGTCAAGAAAGTTGATGCTAAAACGCGTGCTAAAACAAGCTTGAACGAATTGCTTCGCGAAGACTAATTTATATTCCCTCGTGGAATTTTAGTTATCTAGCGTAGCAATCGCTTCTCATCTCTACGGTCAATCGTGATCGTAGAGATTTTTCATTTTGTAATCTGTGGTAAATTTCATGAATTCTCTTCGTTCTTCGACTATTCCTGTTTCTGACCCGTCTGCGGGGCTGCGTATCACGGAGATTTTTTATTCATTGCAAGGTGAAGCTAACACTGCGGGTTTACCGACTGTTTTTATTCGTTTAACAGGTTGCCCATTACGCTGTACCTATTGCGATACCACCTATTCTTTTGAAGGTGGCGAACGCCAATCGCTTGACCAAATAATTCAAACAACATTAGATTATAAAACGCCTTATATCTGTGTCACAGGTGGCGAACCGCTCGCTCAGCCCAATGCCTTACCCTTAATGCAACGTTTGGCAGATTTAGGTTGTGAAGTTTCTTTAGAAACCAGCGGCGCTCTAGATGTCTCTAAAGTCGACCCACGTGTTTCAAAAGTTTTAGATTTAAAAACCCCAACTTCGGGTGAGGTTGCACGAAATTTACTCAGCAACCTTGATCATTTAACTCAACATGATCAAATCAAATTTGTGATTTGTAATCGTGAAGACTATGAATGGTCTAAACAGCAAGTTGAACAATACGCTTTAGCGCAAAAAGTCAGCACAGTATGGTTTTCTCCTGCTTTTGCAGTGGAAAAAGGTGCGGCACGTTTGCCTCAGCTTGCACGCGATTTAGCACAATGGATTTTAGAAGACCATCTCCCTGTTCGCTTCCAGTTGCAATTACATAAATTGCTTTGGAACGATGAAACTGGTCGTTAAATTTATCGTCAATTATTAATATTTGGAGAGTTGGATATGCGCCCTCGTGCCGTAGTCTTATTATCTGGTGGCTTAGACTCAACGACGTGTTTGGCTTGGGCTCAAGCAAACTATGACTGTATTGCCCTAAGTTTTATGTATGGTCAACGCTCTACCACTGAACTCGATGCAGCCCGCGCTTTAACACAACGTGCAGGTGTAGAACATCGTGTGATTAATATCGATTTAGGTAATTTAGGCGGTTCAGCGCTTACAGACCTTAACATTGATGTTCCTGATCATGAAACAGATGGTATTCCTGTAACTTATGTTCCAGCACGTAACACCATTTTCTTGTCTTATGCACTTGCAGCAGCAGAAGTTTTTGATGCTCAAGCGATCGTGATTGGTATCAATGCTGTTGATTATTCAGGATATCCTGACTGCCGCCCAGAGTTTATTGAGGCCTTTGCCAACATGGCTCGTCTTGCAACGAAAGTCGGTGTAGAAGGAAAACCTCTTAAATTTGAAACACCTCTGTTACATTTATCCAAAGCGAATATAATACGCTTAGGCATCGAACATGGCGTAGACTATAGTCAAACGGTTTCATGCTATCAAGCAGATGACCAAGGACGTGCTTGTGGCAAATGTGATAGCTGCCGACTTCGTAAAGAAGGTTTTAAGGATGCAGGTATTGCAGACCCAACACGTTATATACCGCAATAACAAGGTACTGTTTATGAAAAATTTAAAATCAAGTCTTATTCTTTCTGCTTTATTTTCAGCTTCGGCTTTAATGGGATCTACGGCTTTTGCTGCTGAATCAAATGCAGTTCAACAAGCCTATAAAAGTGCGAATGTTAAATCTGCACTTATTGGCGTGTGTAAAACAGAAACAGCTAAAGGTGGTAAATTAACTTCTGCTGAAGTAAGTAAATACTGTAGCTGTGCTGTTGAATCTGATGGTAAGTTAACCAATGATCAAAAATGGCAAATTCAAAGTGCCATTAACCAAAAGAAAAGCCCAGCAACACTTGCTTTCGTTCAAAAAAATAACCAAGACCTTCAAACATGTTTTGGTCCTCAGTTAACAGGTAAATTAAAAACCTTAACTGAAGAAGCAATGAAAGCTGCACAAGCGAAGAAATAATTTCTTCTTGTTGCAAAGAGCCTGCCCATGCAGGCTCTTTTTACAATTGGATGATACAAAACCATATGCAGGATCAATGGAATACTGTGATACAGCAACAAAAATTTGTTGCTTCATATAGTGGCGGGAAAGATAGTAGCCTGGCTTTATATCACGCTTTGCAAAGTGGGCAAGCCGTAGCTCTCATTGTCATGTTAGAAGAACACGGACAAAGATCTCGTTCTCATGCCATGCCACTTGATATCATTGATGCCCAAGCAGAGCGGATTGGTTTACCTATACTTAAAGCATCAGCCACGTGGAATGACTATGAACATCAATTTGTAAATCTCCTCAATCAAACCAAACAGTTGGGTGCAGAAGCACTTGTTACTGGTGATATTGATCTGATTGGACATGCGCAATGGAACCAATCTGTCTGTGAACAAAGCCAATTACAGTTATGTATGCCATTATGGCAAAAACCGCGGCTCGACATTGTGGGTGAATTTATTCAATTGGGTTTTGTCAGCATCATTGTGACGATTAATTTAAACCTCGGTATGCGGGTTGAAGATTTGGGTAGAGTTTTAACAGCTGATTTTGTGGATGAATTAATCGAACGTGGGATTGATCCATGTGGTGAAGCTGGTGAATTTCATACCACGCTGATCGATGGTCCAATTTTTAAAAAGCCGCTTTTACTGAATAAAGGTGATATTCTCTATCATGAAAATTATGCCTTTTTAGCACTTGAACTTAAACACAACAGCATTTAAGGACAAACAATGACTGAACAAATACAACTTCCGAATCAGAAATTCCCAACGACGACAGGTGAAATCAACCTCACTGAGCTCTCTACAGATTGGTTAGTTTTATATTTTTATCCAAAAGATTCTACACCTGGCTGTACCACTCAAGCGGTTGGTTTCTCTTGTATAAAAGACCAATTTGACGCTTTAAATACCACCATCATTGGTGTATCTCGTGACTCTGTAAAAGCACATCAAAACTTTACGGAGAAGCAAGCATTGACCATTAATCTGATCAGTGACAAAGAAGAAGTATTATGTAAACACTTTGATGTGATTAAAGAAAAAAATATGTATGGTAAACAAGTGATGGGGATTGAGCGCTCAACGTTTATTTATCATCAAGGCAAACTGGTTAAAGAGTATCGTAAAGTTAAAGCGGCTGGACATGCTGAACAAGTTTTAGAAGACTTAAAAGCACTACAAAAAGCTTAACTGCAAAAGTCCCTACTCGCTCTAAAGTTAACATGATTTTAAGCGTGTCAGGGACTAGAATCTTCTTATTGAAAACATCCTCAAGCCCGATATAGATTGTTCCCTCTTTCCACATTAAAAAAGATCATTACGCTGACTTGATCCAACAATACCAATCAAAGCAGCAAAGAGATTGCAATTCCCCACATAACCAATGCAATAATAAAATCTAATATTTGCCATGAACGTTGATTTTGAAAAACCGGGAGTAAAAAGCGTGCACCAAAACCTAAGCTAAAGAAGAATAACCACGATGCTGTTACTGCACCAATCGCAAAATAAAGCGCGGTAGCTTCAAACTTTGTCGATATAGAACCAATTAAAACCACTGTATCCAAATAAACATGTGGATTAAGCCAAGTTAAAGCTAAACAAATTAGAAGCATTTTCATCAGCTTGGATTCATTTTTTTCACTCGGTTTTAAACCTGTCGATGTTCTAAAAGCTTGTAGAAAATGTTGCGCCCCATAGATCAATAAAAACGTTGCTCCAAAATATTTTGCCCAATCGACAAACTCTGGATGCGTTTGAATGACTTTAGAAAATCCCAGTACACCCAATAAAATTAAAATCGAGTCAGATGCGGCACAGACCACGCAAACCCAAAATACATGTTGCTTCTTTAAACCTTGTTTGAGTACAAAAGCATTTTGAGCGCCAATTGCAATAATCAAGCTAAACCCAACAGCCAACCCCTGCATATAACTTTGCAACATTTTAAAACTACACTTTTAAAGTTTTGAATGGACTGTGCTATTATCCAAACTTATCTCTTTAAATGAGTATTTCTAAATTAATATCATCTTAGTTAAGTTTTTCTTAGTTACTAATAATGTGGCATTTTTAAAATAACTTGTATCTTTATATAAAAAACGCCCAATTTTTTAGAGGATCAGCATGTTACAAAGTAAGCATAGTGAAGCATTTCTAGCGGTTGCCGAAACAGGTAGCTTTGAACAAGCTGCTATTCGTTTAAATATCACAGCATCAGCAGTAACGCTACGTCTACAAACTTTGGAAAAACAACTTGGACAAGTGCTGATCATTCGAGAAAGACCATGTAAAGTTACTCAAGCAGGTCAGGAAGTGTTACTTTTCCTGCAACATCATCGCTTGATGGAACAAAATTTAATTCAGAATCTTCAAGGACAAAGTTCGCAATCACAATTTTTTAAATTAAATATCGCCACTAATGCCGATTCATTGGTGACATGGCTATTACCCACAATTCAACATACCTTACTCAAAGAAAAAATTGTTATAGATTTAAAAATTGATGATCAAACCCAAACCCACCACCTTCTTGAAGCGGGATTGGTCAATGCCTGTATCTCGACCGAATCAAAACCTATGAAAGGCTGTGAGGCGATTCATTTAGGTACAATGAGCTATAGGATGGTTGCTACACCGAATTTTATTCACACTTACTTTCAGCATGGTATTCAACGTGAAACGTTACGGCATATCCCTGCTGTTATTTTTAATGATAAAGACCATGTACATGCCGAAGTTTTACAACACGTTTTTGGCTTGATGCCAAGCAGCTATCCATGCCACTTTATTCCTTCTGCAACATCTTTTGTAGATGCGATTTTGCTCGACTTGGGTTATGGCATGGTACCTAAAATGCAAATTCAAAAAGAATTAGCAACAGGACAATTGCTTGAAATTATGCCCAAAGCAAGAACCGATTTACATCTATATTGGCATCATTGGAAACAACAATCTAAGCAACTGGAAAAGCTCACATTAGATTTAATTCGCAATACTCAGTCTATTCTGGATTAAGCTTTATAGAGCTACAACTCATCCTAAATTAAAGTATCTTATTTTAATGCCTATAATGAAAAACTTTTAGAATAACCCAGCCACGATTTTCGCTATAAAGCAGTGTTAAAACATCATAGAAATACTTTGCTTCAATCACATACTTCAAGCTTAGAGCTGCCGTAGTTTTACTCAGTATTTATAAAACATACGGCATTGGATGTTTTTCCTAAAGAAGACCTTCAGCTTGCATGGCTTTTTGTACAGATGGATGTTGTTGCATTTGCGCCATAAAAGCCTGTAAAGATTTCAAATGACTTAAGTCCAAATTAATCAATGTTGCCCAACGAGTCACAACAAATAAGTAAATCTCTGCAATGGTAAATCCTTGCCCCAACAGATTTTCCGAATCATGAATTTGCTCGTCGACCCATATATATTGTTTTAATAATTTCTCTTTAAAAATATTTTTACTCGTATCATCAAACCCTTTTTGAAAAAATGGTGCATACGATTTATGTAATTCCGAACTAATGTAGTTCATCCACTCCAATACTTTATAGCGCTTTAAATCGCCAAATGTAGGTAATAAATCACTACGTTTAGCAGTCTCAGCCAAATACTGGCTAATGATCGCACCCTCACTCAAATGTAAGCCATCATCACTGATTAAAAATGGCACTTGACCTTTAGTGTTAATTTTCAAAAAATCCTGACCTTGTTCCGTCTGGTGATTTTTAAAAGAAACTTTCACTAAATTAAAATCTTGGTTAATTTCTTGTAATACGATATGAGGGGCAAGTGAACATGCACCCGCTGTGTAAAAAAGTTGCATCTACTTATTCCTTAAGTGGCTTTAACTTCATGCTATTCTTAACATCATGAACAATAAATACTCATAATATCAATTCAGTTATTACATGGTGTATATAATGAACACAACATTCAAACGAACAATGTTGAGTAGTGTTGAAATATTTTGTCTCGTTGCTGAGCAACGAAGTTTTTCCAAGGCTGCCTATCAAGCTGGTTTGACACCCGCAGCAGTAAGTCGATCCATTGCTCGTTTAGAAGGTCGCTTAGGGATTCAACTGTTTAATCGAACAACACGCAATGTTCGTTTAACCCAAGCGGGTGAGGAATATTTTTTAGAGTGTCAGCAGGCACTCAAACAAATTGCTGAAGTCGAATTAAGATTAAAAAATAAATCAGCTCAACCTTCTGGAACAATCAGGATGAGTTTACCAACACCTTTTGGTCACTTTAGAGTTCTACCTCTGTTACCTAAATTCCAGCAGCTTTACCCTGAAATTAACTTGGATATACAGCTCACCAATAAAAATGTAGATTTCATTACCGAAGGTTTTGATCTTGCAATTCGGGGGCGTAATGTGCCTGAATCCAATTTAATCGCTCGTTGTTTAGAAAAAGCCGACTTACTGATTGTCGCCTCTCCTGAATACTTAAAGAAACATGGCACACCTACTGAGATTGCCGATTTACAACATCATCAATGTATTCAATTTATCTTACCCAGCACAGGAAAAGAAGTGCCTTGGTCTATGCTCATTGAAAATGAAGTTGTAGAGATTCAAACGCGAGGACACTTGAATTGCAGTGAAGATATTTTAGCCACCATTACCTTAGCTCAACATGGTGGTGGCCTATTGCAAACCTGTCGTTTTATTATTGAAAATGACTTAAAACAAGGAAAGCTGGTCGAAGTCCTACAACAATATTCAGGTACTCAACGGCAATTTTCCCTGCTTTATCCTAAGAATAAATATGAACAACGACACATCCGCTTATTCATTGATTTTTTAATTGAACATCTAAAATATTAGACTAAAAAAACAGGCCCGAAATAACGATGAGATTAGAAAATAACGTACCCTGATCCTTTCTATCTCTGCTGTTCTCTATTGTGCTTTCCACTGCCCAGACACTTGGATATTCACTTTTTCTCCAACGCCACCCACAGCTTTTTTCATTCCGAAATCACTACGCTTTATGACTGTAGTAGAACTAAAATCCAGCAATTTTGGATTATTTAGATTGGGTTTAATTGTCGCATTAAAAGTTACAGGCTTAGTCACATTCCGCAAGGTTAAATTACCTGAAATTAGATACTTATTATTAGCAAGCGATTTAAATGCGGTACTTTTAAAAGAAGCGGAAGGATATTTAGCAGCATAGAATAAGTCTTCACCCATAATCATATTTTTCAAGGAAGATTTATTAATACTTAGGCTATTTACATCCATCACAAATTCAGTAGATGCATTTTGGGGAGCGCTCGTATCAAAATTAAGGGCAGAATTAACGCGCTTAAATTGCCCTTTGACGATGTTCATACCCAATGAGTCGATATGAAATCCAACATCACTATTGGGTGTCAATGTCCAAGACGCGGCATAACTTGAAATCGAAATAACGAAGCTACCCAATAAAGCCGCGTTTATAGCGACTGATTTAAACTGCATGCAATACTCCATTCATATTCTATATATTTCTATTCAGTGTATTGCAATGCACACAAAAAACATTAAAGATTTGATTTGTCTTGCGTTTGGTATTTGTATTTTAATTGTTGGTAAATTTCCGTTTTTTGAAATTTCTCTAAAAACTCCGCTGTGCCCAAAGGAAATTCGACCTGATAAATTTCACCACGATAATACGCTTCACGTAACGGGGTCGCAGAAATAGAGCCGACTAAACTATCCAGTTCAACCATTTGCCATTCTGGAAATAGTTTTAAGTAATAAGATGAATCATCTTTAAAGTGACCAATTAAACCAATCTTATCAGTCTCTAAAACTGTAGCATTGACCAAGGACTTAACCAGCTCTACCCATTTAGTATCATTATAAACATCAATAACATGTACAAATTTGATTCGTTTTTGATCCGCTTCAGAAAAATTAGACAAAATCATTTGTTCCCGTTCTGATGCCAGAAAAGGATTTTTAGTATTCCGTTCATTTTGCGCAGAACCCAAGGCCAAAATTACATATTGGCTTTGTTGTAATGCAATTTTAATAGTTTGCATATGCGCGAGATGAAAGGGCTGAAAACGTCCAATATAAACAAGATAATCAAATTTATAAGTCATAAAAGTAATTTTTTATGAACTCATCAGTTGCAACAGAATTTCAAATATGCGACATAATGAGGGCATAAAATCCAATTAAATTTTAAAGCAAGGATAGTACGATGACACTTAGTTGTATTCAACAGCCACATCAACATTTAAACGCAAATTTAGAGAATGGTGTACTGACTTTAGCAATTAATCGACCAGAAGCAAAAAATGCACTGTATGGTGAATTGTATCTATGGATTGCAAAAGCCTTAGATGAGGCTGATCAAGATCGTGATGTTCGTGTGGTGATCTTACGTGGTGCAGATGCTGACTTTAGTGCGGGTAATGATATGAAAGACTTTATGGCTTTCATTCAACAACCACTTGAAGGTAAAGAAGGTGATGGTCCTCCATTTGTATTATTAAAATCTGCTGCACGTTTATCTAAACCACTGATCTGTGCAGTCCGTGGTGTAGCGATTGGGATCGGAGTAACAGTACTTTTACATGCTGACCTCGTTTATGCAGACAATACTGCCCTATTCCAAATCCCATTTGTTAGCTTAGGGCTTTCTCCTGAGGGTGCTTCAAGCAAACTCTTAATTCAACAAGCGGGATATCATAAAGCGGCTGAATTGCTGTTAACTGCACAAAAATTTAACAGTGAAAAAGCACTCAATGCTGGCTTAATCAATAGTATTGAAGACGATGTATATGGTCACGCTTTGCATCAAGCACAAACCCTTGCAGCACTTCCATTGGCTTCAATCAAACAAACCAAAGCGTTAATGAAGCATAATCTTGAAGAGATTATTCAATGCGTGGATGATGAAGCGGTGATCTTTATGCAACGCGTTAAATCACCTGAAATGGCTGAAGCCGTTGCTGCATTTATGCAAAAGCGTAAGCCAAACTTCTCTCAATTTAATTAATTGAGTAATCTGATCAAAGCCACTGCATGACTAATATTCAGTGGCTTTGCTCATTTTGCATCCAATAAAACTGTTCATTTAATTGTGGGTAAAGATCATGTCACAAGATACAACGACCAAGAAGCGCTATTACGAACCCGCTCCACAAGATATCGATATTGAAAATTTCCGTAAAGTCATAGAAAGTCGTCGCTCAGTCCGTAAATACACTGAAAAGCAAATTCCTGCCGATGTTTTAGATGCTTGTTTAGATTTGGCTTTATTGGCACCAAACTCATCAAATCTTCAGCCTTGGACGTTCTATGTGGTTCAGTCTCAAGCGAAAAAGAAACAATTAGTCAAAGCTTGTTTAAGCCAATTATCAGCAAAAACAGCCGCAGAACTGATTGTATGTGTGGCACGTATTGACCGTATTGATGAAATGGCAAAAAACAATTTAACCCATTTCCCCATGCCTGAAGCGCCAAGAGCGGTAAAACAATATTATAAATTTATCGCATATAACTATAAAACTGGTTATCTGAATGCTTTAGGTAACTTTAAAAAAGTGGCTTTTAAAGTTGCACGCACTTTAGATAAACAACTTCCTGTTACTGCGTTTAACCCAGCTGATGCAAAGCTTTGGGCCAGTAAAACGACAGCCTTGGCTTGTGAAAACTTGGTATTGGCTCTACGTGCTTATGGTTTTGACAGTTGCATGATGGAAGGTTTTGATGAACCCTTAGTTCGTAAGATCCTTAATCTAGGTGATAAAGAATTTCCAGTCATGGTGATTAGTGCCGGTGAACGTGCTGAAGATGGCGTATTCTTCCCACAATACCGTTTTGATCGTGATTTGTTTATTCAAAAAGTTTAATTTTAGCTTATAAATTCCTCCTCTCTGTTCAAAACAGGGTTGAGATTTTTAAACTATTATTCAATATCAATCATTTGAATAAACTCAAAAGCAGGTTCTTCATAAGGATGACTTGCTTTTAAAGCGATTGCCACTTGTTTGGCCTTGTGTTCAGGAACGATGGTTTCCACTCGCCATTCAGGCAATTGCTCTAAATGATCTAACTCGCCAATAAAAGGCTTTGCACCGCTTAACGGTTTAAATTGCCCTGTTCCTAACACTTGCCAAGCGCAATGTTCATAATCACCAATACCACCCGCTCCTGCTTGAAAAATTGCAAGTTTGGTAGCTTCAAGGTGTGATTCTGGAACATAGTAGATCAGTTTAAGCATATTATTTTATATTCAAAAACTCGATTATAGCTTTGTTCATATTTACTTTTACTTATTTTTTATTTGGTTTTCGTTAGAAAAAGCTATATATCGTTAGTTCAATTCATAAGATTTAAACAGAACTGTAGATTTTATAAGCTTGATAATAATACAAAAAAAAAGAGCGCCTAAGCGCTCTTCTTATTTCTCTAAAAATTACTCGTCAGATTCAGTATTATCAGACTCAGTTTCATCTTCATCCATAACAGTTTCATCATCAACTAATTTTTCAGAATCAATTAAATTCTCTGAATCTAAAGCAGTCTCGCCTTCGATCGCGTCTAACTGATCGATAATCTCATCATCAGCTTCTACAGCTTCAACCGCAACCACACCGACCAAGACTTCTTCATTACCTAAGCGGATCAAACGGACACCTTGGGCATTACGACCAGTTCGCGCTACTTCAGAAGCACGGGTACGAACCAGTGTTCCACCATCAGAAATCAACATCAATTCTTTAGATTCATCGATGGCAACAGCGCCCACTAACTCACCATTACGTTCAGATGTTTTAATGGCAATAACACCTTTACCACCACGTTTTTTGGTTGGGAAGTCATCTACTGGTGTACGTTTACCATAACCATTTGCAGAAGCACATAACACTTCGCCAGTTTCTGGTACAACAACTAACGAAACGATTCGGCTAACCACATTGGTATTTGAATCTGCAGTATCTTCATCATCTGAATCTACTTCAATTTCAACATCTTCTTCTGTTTGTGCTGCAGCCAATGCCACACGCATACCACGAACACCTTTCGCAGTACGCCCCATCACACGAGCATCAGTTTCAGAGAAACGGATTGCTTTACCTTCATTTGAGAACAACATAATTTGCTGTTCACCATCAGTAATTGCAACACCAATTAAAGTATCTTCTTCTTTCAACTCAATGGCACGTAAACCATTTGAACGAACATTACCAAACTGCTCTAATTCAACACGTTTTACTGTACCTGATGCTGTTGCCATAAATACATAGAAGTTTTTACGCACACTTTCTACACGTTCAGCAAATTCAGCAATTAATTCATCATCAATATCAGAAGCAGAAAGCTCAATACCAATTTCTTTGAGTTGCTTACGTAAAGCATCTGATAAGTCATCTGGATTTTCACCAAGCTCTGCAAACGCAGCTTTTAGTGCTTCGTAATGTGAGTCGATAATTGTGTTTTCACGCAGTTGAGCAACGTTGGCACGGACAAAAGTTCTAAACTCAGTTAAACGCTCAGTAAATTTCTTCGGAGCATCAATTACAGGAAGAATCGCTGTAATGGTCTCTTCTGCATCCAATGGTAATAAGTTCACCATTGGGCGGCCTTTTGCACCACGTGACGCTTGAGGTACTTCAAATACTCTTAAGCGATAAACTTTACCTACATTGGTAAAGCACAGAACAGTTGCATGGTTCGATGTCACGATTAAATGTTGAATATAATCATCTTCTTTCATCGAGGTTGCAGATTTACCACGTCCACCACGGCGCTGAGCAGCATAATCAGACAATGGTTGAGTTTTTGCATAACCTGTTTTTGAAACAGTTAAAACAACTTGCTCTTCTGGAATCAAATCTTCACGAGAGAAATCAATACGTGATTCAACAATGTCCGTTTTACGTGCATCGCCATATTGTTGAAGAACCAATGCAAGTTCTTCACGGATCACATTCATCAAAAGATTGAAGTCATTTAAAATTGCTGTAAGTTCAGCAATTTGAGCTAAAATTTCAGAATATTCAGCTTGTAACTTATCTTGTTCAAGACCGGTTAAACGATGTAAACGTAATTCTAAAATTGCACCAACCTGAGCTGGAGATAAACGATAAAGCTGACCATCTAAACCAAATGGGCGACTTGGATCTTCACCTTCAATCTCATCCGGGCGAACTGAAATTGCACCCGCTTTTTCTAGCAATGCAACAACATTTCCACCCGCCCATTCGCCAGCAAGTAAACGCTCACGTGCTTCAGCTGGATTCGCAGAAGTCTTAATGGTTTCGATGATTTCATCAATATTGGCTAAAGCAACAGTCAAACCTTCTAAGATATGACCACGCTCACGCGCTTTCCGTAATTCAAACATGGTACGGCGTGTCACTACTTCTTGACGGTGACGAATAAATGCCGCAATGATGTCTTTTAAATTCATCAGTTTAGGTTGGCCATTGTCTAGGCAAACCATGTTGATACTGAATGAATTTTCAAGTTGAGTATTTAAAAATAAGTTATTGACAATAACTTCAGCGTTTTCACCACGCTTTAAGTCAATTGCAATACGCATCCCATCTTTATCAGATTCGTCTCGAAGTTCTGAAATACCTTCAAGTTTTTTCTCTTTGACCAATTCAGCAATACGTTCAATGGTTCTTGCTTTATTGACCTGATAAGGAATTTCAGTGAAAACAATCGTTGTACGACCAGTTTTCTGATCTTCTTCAAAATGGTATTTACCACGAATATGCAAACGACCTTTACCTGTACGGTAAGCATCTACAATTCCTGATTTACCATAGATAATGCCGCCTGTAGGAAAATCTGGACCAGAAATATATTCCATCAATCCTTCAATTGAGATGTTCGGATTATTTGCATAAGCCAAACATGCATTAACTACTTCTGTCATGTTGTGTGGCGCCATGTTGGTCGCCATACCGACAGCAATCCCTGTCACACCATTGATCAATAAGTTAGGAATACGTGTTGGCATAACCTGAGGAATACGCTCAGAGCCATCGTAGTTATCTTCCCACTCGACTGTATCTTTTTCTAAGTCAGCCAACATTTCATGGGTGAGCTTACGCATACGGACTTCGGTATAACGCATTGCTGCTGCGCTATCACCATCGACAGAACCAAAGTTACCCTGACCATCAACTAATTGATAACGTAGACTAAAATCTTGAGCCATACGAACAATTGTTTCATAAACAGCTGAATCACCATGTGGGTGATATTTACCGATTACGTCACCAACAACACGTGCAGATTTTTTATAGGCTTTGTTATAGTCGTTGCCTAACTCGTGCATAGCGAACAGCACACGACGATGAACAGGTTTTAAACCATCTCTCACGTCTGGTAATGCACGAGATACAATAACACTCATGGCATAATCGAGATATGAGCTTTTTAGTTCATCCTCAATGGCAATCGGTCTAATTTCCGATACGCTCATGCATACTCCTTATTACAAACAGTGCAAGCAGCAACTGCTCATTTATATAATCTAGCTAGTCAAAATTTAGCTCAAAAAGCGTTGAGCCAAAATCTAAAATTCAGTCGCACAGTATAGCATAAAACCAAGCGATTTTGTGCCTATCCGACCACACTATAATCATGATTTTTTGTAGTATTTTTAAACAATTTTAACGATTTATTGACAATAAAAAATCGCCTGATTGGGCGCTCAATTAAGCATCGCTAAATTTATAAATGATTGGGTATTTTTATCTCAAAACCTGACCTATTTTTATCTATCCAATCATACTCAATGGTGTGCTTCATTCACTATTTTTGCGATGTTTATCAGTAAAAAATCAATCACATCAAACAGGTTTGTATCGGATCGATTAAAACAACTCAAACATGAAAATTGCCATATAAAATCCGATATGGCAAAAAATATGAGAAAGTGATACTAAGTCCACCCCACTGATCAAAAAAATCTAAACACTTCCAAATATAGAGTGTTGTAAATTTCTATAATTTATATGGATCTGCCTGAAGCAATTCACAGTGTTGCAGCAAATCATCACTGATTGCTACGCGATAACACTGCCAATCACGAATTTGATTATTTTCCAGCTGCGGAACCATATATATTCGACTTGCAGGCGCATCAGTGAATTTACCCACTAAAATCCCTTGCTGTGTGATTTCAATTTGTTCAAAAATAAAATCACTAAACTGGGTCTGTTCAAACTTTTCAATATCTTTTAGGCTCGTCGCAAAACGATGCTTGGCATCATAATACTGTGCTAAGCGTGCTTGATAAGCTTGCATATCAAAATAACGTGCTTGGTATTCATTAGACACCACCTCTTCGCTTGCGGGTAGTGCTTCTTCTGTTGTCGCGGCCTCATCTTGATTGGATGACCCAATAACAGACATTACGATAGGAATAACCACACTTGAAATAACCCCAAGCACTGCGGGACCAAACATAAATACAGCTAAAAGTATCCAGACAATTTTAAAATTTTTCTTTTTAGGCTGATTTTGCGACTCTCTTTGAGTATTTGCGACTCTCTGCTGCCACGATTCAAGTAACGCACTCGCCTTATCACCTACAGAAGCATGCTGATTGCTCTCGGTTTCATTGTTCAGCGGAGTCTGACGAGGTTTTATATTATGCGTGGGATTTGACTGCTCTTGCTTATTTTCACGACGTACAGAAAATTCAACATTGCTATTACCTGTTAAATTGTTGGTCTGTTTAACCTGTTTTAAACGAGTACCACAAATACCACATTTCATGGCTTCATTGATATTCTCAGCGTAACATTTAGGACACTTCATATTTATAGCTATTCTAGGTGAGATGATAAGGAATTGAGCAATAATGGAAAAGCGCGAG
This sequence comes from Acinetobacter sp. I-MWF, assembly GCF_025433935.1. Lineage (NCBI taxonomy): Bacteria > Pseudomonadati > Pseudomonadota > Gammaproteobacteria > Moraxellales > Moraxellaceae > Acinetobacter > Acinetobacter sp. I-MWF. The sequence continues at coordinate 3,224,027 of NZ_JAMBAR010000001.1, forward strand.
GATTTAAAACGACAGAATCAGCCAGTCTAACGCGCCAACAAGTATAGAATTAAAAGAATGGGCAAGAGATACTACAGGATTAAATACAATGTTATGTCTGTAGCAGCTGATTTACACTGGAATTTTCTGTATGTCGCCAGTATACGATGGAAAATTTAATTGTGTTTATGCTTTGATCTTATCGGGTTTAAAATTGGACTTCAAGGTATTTATCCACTGATTCTCTCTTGTTCTTTTCGCCAAAGCATTGATCTCCCTATATCAATTACTTATTGATAAAATAATCACTGAAGATGTAGCATCTTAAACATAAAAATTAAGATCAGAAAAAATGAAAATAGCATTTTTGATCACTATTTTTATTTTATGTCAGCTTATGTTTAAAACCACTTTTATAAATCAAAAAAAGATCGTGTAGCGCAAATCATATGAGTTTTGCAAGGTTCCTTATCCCTATGAGAAAAAATGACAATAAAGGAACTTTTAAGTTGATTTAGACTATAAAAAGGACTGATGAGAGAAGCTACTCAGAGTTTCTTTATTAGAATAGAGAATAACCCACCATCACGACTTTATTTATCCGTGCACACCATCCATCTACGTATTCAATAAATTTCTAAAATAAAAAAACGCACTTAGGAAATCCTAAGTGCGTTTTTTTGAAACTTAATTCGAGAATTAAAGTTTAGAAACTAATTCTGGAACAACAGTATTCAAATCACCAACTAACCAGTAGTCAGCTACAGCATTGATTGGTGCTTCTTCATCTTTGTTGATTGCAACAATCACTTTAGAATCTTTCATACCTGCCAAATGCTGGATCGCACCAGAAATACCTACAGCGATGTAGAGATCAGGCGCAACGATTTTACCAGTTTGACCAACTTGCATATCGTTAGGAACGAAGCCAGCATCAACCGCAGCACGTGAAGCACCTTGAGCAGCACTAAGCTTGTCAGCAAGTGGATCAAGTACTTTATGATAGTTCTCACCAGAACCAACACCACGACCACCCGATACAACGATACGCGCAGCAGTTAATTCAGGACGTTCTGATTTCACAATTTCTTCAGAAATGAACTTAGAAATACCTGCATCACCTGTAGAAGCCGCTGATTCAACTGCAGCAGAACCGCCTTCAGCAGCAACAGGATCAAAAGCTGTACCACGTACAGTTGCAAGAACAATTGCTTCGTCAGATTGAACTGTAGCAATTGCATTACCTGCATAAATTGGACGTTTGAAAGTTTTAGGACCTTCAACAGCAATGATGTCAGTAATCATGCTTGAGTCTAAAAGTGCAGCAGCGCGTGGCAAGATGTTCTTACCTGTTGTTGTTGAAGCAGCAAGAATATGTGAATAACCTTTACCTAATTCAGCAACAAGTTTCGCTACGTTTTCAGCCAATTGGTTTGCATAAGCTGCATCATCAGCAAGCAAAACTTTGCTTACACCAGCAACTTTCGCAGCAGCATCTGCAACTGCTTGAGCACCAGAACCTGCAACCAATACAGTGATATCACCACCGATTTTTTGAGCCGCAGCAACAACGTTTAAAGTTGCACCGTTAAGTGTCTTATTGTCGTGCTCAGCGATAACTAAAATACTCATGATTTTATCCTTCTGTATTAGATCACTTTCGCTTCATTTTTAAGTTTTTCAACAAGCTCGTCTACAGACTTCACTTGTACACCAGCTTTACGCTCTGCAGGTGGTTCAACTTTAACTGTTTTAAGTTTAGAAGTTGCTGTAACACCGAAATCTGCAGGAGTTTTCGTATCAAGTGGCTTTTTACGTGCTTTCATAATGTTTGGAAGCGCAGCATAACGTGGCTCATTCAAACGTAAGTCAGTGGTGATGATCGCTGGAGTATTTAACTCAACAGTTTGTAAACCACCATCAACTTCACGAGTTACTTGAACTTTATCGCCATTTACTGTTACTACAGAAGCAAATGTACCTTGACCAGCGCCAAGTAAAGCACCCAACATCTGACCAACTTGGTTAGAGTCGTCATCAATTGCTTGCTTACCTAAAAGCACAAGTTGTGGTTGTTCTTGTTCAACAACAGCTTTTAGGATTTTAGCAACTTCTAAAGCGCCAAGTTGACTGTCATCAGCCTCAACTAAAATACCGCGGTCTGCACCAAGCGCCATAGCAGAACGAATTTGTTCTTGCGCTTCTTTTGGTCCAATAGAAACAACAACGATTTCTGAAACTGTTCCTTTTTCTTTTAAGCGAACCGCTTCTTCAACTGCGATTTCATCGAATGGGTTAATTGACATTTTAACGTTAGTAAGGTCTACCCCACTATTGTCCGGTTTAACGCGAACTTTAACGTTGGCATCAACCACACGTTTTACAGCAACAAGAGCCTTCATGTAATCCTCGGCTGTTTTAGCAAAAGTAAATGTTAAGAAGAGTTATAATAACGCTTCATTTAAAATTATTTAGGTGTCCTATCTTGCAATGTGATTGGCATTTCGGTCAAGTCACAATTCGCAAAACTACTGTAAAAAGTCATAAAAAAGCTTGAACGTACAGTTCACATTTTTTCTAAATAATTTAACTTAGACACGTAAGGCTACTATTTCGACAATATTTATATATTGATAAATAACATTATTTGTATAGATTCTGTATAAATAATCAAAAGAATTAAGATAAATTATCAATCAATCAAAGGGATGACACTACCCTTTCATCGATACTGCTACGCTCTGTCATTTTAGACAGATTCAGCAATTTTTCTAAGTATGTTTATTGATTAAATTTGTGAACTTTTTGGCATTAAACTTGTAACAAAATACTAAATATGCAAAAACGGGCTTCTTTTCAGAATCACCCGTTTGTTTCTGCTTGGATTAATTTGCCAATAACCATGCGGCTGCAATGGTCAACAAAGTCCCTGAACCACCATCAATCCATTTTTGCTTACGTTCATTGATGTGCTGCTCTTTGGTCAATTGAGCAATCAAAAGGCTCAAACCACAATACACTAAGAATATCAAAGCAATAAAAATTGCTGACAAGGCTAAGCCTTGAAACACGGTGTTGCCTGATTTATCGATGAATTGTGGCAAAATCGCAAAATAGATCAACATGCCCTTTGGATTCAACAATGCCGTAACAAAGCCTTTACGAATAGGATTTGAAACTGCTTTCTGCTCAATACGTAATGTCTTTTGGCTAAATACTGATTTAATCAAATGAAATGCCAAATACAATAAATAGGCGATCCCCAAATATCGAATCGTCTCAAACAATACTGGGAATGAAACAATAATTGCGGCAATGCCAAGCGCAACCAGAATCGAATGAACCAGATAGCCAGAACAAATACCGATTGTCGCCATCATGCCTGCTTTCGCATCTTTACCTATCACTTGTGACAGGATAAATAACATATCTGGTCCTGGTGTGAAAATTAACGGAAGTACCGTTAAGGCAAAAAGTACAAATACAGACATCTCTTTTCCCTTTCTGAAGTTTGACTGAGAGAAGAAAACAGTATCTTTTAAAATGCTTAAAATAGGATTTCAAATATTCTATAATAATGCTTATTTTTCAAATTAAATTCTAATTTATGAAAATTTCATCTAAGACTATTCTAATTAAGTTAGACCGTATTGATAAAAATATCATTCGTGCTTTACAAGCCAATGGTCGAATCCAAAATAATGATTTGGCTCGTGAGATTGGGCTCTCGCCCTCATCATGCCTAAGACGAGTTCGACTCTTAGAGGAAGCCAAAGTTATCCAAAACTATACAACAGTGGTGGATCCACAAAAAATTGGCTTTCAATTGATGCTATTCTCAAGAATCTGGTTGTTAGGCCAAGATGCTGAAACCATTGATACCTTTATTGAAGCAATGAAAGAACTGCCTCAGGTCATGGAGTGTTATATTATTTTGGGTGAATGTGATGCGATGTTAAAAGTGGTGGTACCTGATTTAGAAAGCTATCGTAAATTTCAGTCGACACATTTGACCAAAAAAAATGGTATTACCAGTGTAAAAACGGATGTTCCAAGTCAAATCATTAAACAAAGCTTTCAATTACCTCTTGAAGATTTGTAATTCAAAAAATACGATTGGTGAATATGAAAACATTCAATCCCCCAGTTCAACTAGAAACACCCAGACTTATGCTTAGACAATGGCAAGCTTGTGATTTTGAAGCTTTTGCAGATTTAAATGCTGATCCAGACGTTATGCGGTATTTTCCAACGAACTTGTCAAAAAACGAAAGTGACCTTTTGGCACATCGATTTCAAGACTCAATTACCGAATATGGTTGGGGATTTTGGGCGGTTGAGTTAAAAGAAAATCAGCAATTTATCGGTTTTGTGGGTCTAGCCAATCGAACGGAAAGATATGCTTTCTCTCCGTGTGTTGAAATTGGTTGGCGATTTGCACAACAATATTGGCATCAGGGCTATGCAACAGAAGCAGCTCAGCAATGTTTGGCATTTGCATTTGAAAAATTAGCTTTAGAACATGTTGTTTCTTTCACATCTGTACTGAATCAAGCTTCGGAAAAAGTGATGCAACGACTTGGTATGGATTATGTTGAAAACTTTATGCATCCCGCTTTAGACAAAAACCATGCTTTGGCTGAACATGTACTTTACCGTATACAAAATCCAAAGCTGTAACGCTGGTCAATATGCGGGTTATCTCTGCGATGTAAAATTGTATATCGCAAAAGAAAGATCTGCATATCGAGCCAAATGTGACTGAGGCAATACGTTAAAAATTATCGCTCTTTTCTATCTAAGCAGTACTTTGATCAGGATGCTCAATAAAAATGATTTATGAATTATGTACAGATCGTCTTTTACTTCGACAATGGCAAGCTTCTGATTACGATGCATTTGCAAAAATCACAGCAAACCCTGAAGTGATGCAATTTTTCCCCAAAATTTTAAATCGTGAGCAAAGTGACGAACTGGCAAATCAGATTAAATATTTAATCGAAATCAAAGGCTGGGGACTTTGGGCCGTTGAATTAATTGAAACCCAAGAGTTTATTGGGTGTGTGGGACTACATCAACAACCCTCAAAATTTGAATTTTCACCATGTATAGAAATTGGCTGGCGACTTGATCCAAAATTTTGGAATAAAGGCTATGCAACAGAGGCAGCTCAAGCATGCCTAAGATTTGCATTTGAAGAACTGAATTTTCAAGAGATTGTTGCATTTACAGCTAAACATAATCTTGCTTCGCAAAATGTCATGAAAAAAATTGGAATGAGCTTTTCTCATGACTTTCTACATCCTGATTTTGATGAGCACCATCCACTACATGAAGAGAAGCTCTATCGAATTCAAAAACAAGATTTTCAATTTGAGTATTGAACTATTTCGCCATGCTTGCTAAAAAATCGCGATGAATATGGCTTAAATCAATCAAATCTTGATTTTTGAGCTCCAGCACTTGCCAAATCTCAATAAAGTCTTCTTTTAAATCAATATGGTTAGATACTGTTTGAGCCGCTTGCCATTGTTGGTCTGATATCCATAAATAGGTCTGATTGGTTGCGGTATTTACAGCTTGAACTTTACCCTCAGCATTGATACCCAATACTTTTCCTTCTTGCGGTAAGGTTGCCTCAATTTTGGGGAGGCTGAATTCTACAAAATGTTTAATTTGACGTAAGCCATAGCCCTTAAAAATTTCTTTTTGAGCGTCAGTCAGTTGCTTATATTTTTGTTCAAGTTCAGGGATCATTGAAAGACCTAATTTTTCTGCAAAATTGAATCAATAGAAATGTATTGAATAAATACCAAACCTAGATATACATGAGAGCATTTTTAAAAACAATTATCTATTCGACTTTTTTCTGTGCTAAATGTGTTTAAGCACTGTGCATTTTATCAAAAAACCAACTGTGCTTTTCACCAGATCTATTCGCTACAAAATACAAAAATCAACGCTTAATAAAGCCGTATATTCAAGGTCAATTTTTTATTTTCGATGCAGCAGCTCTTGGATGCGCTTGATCATAGACTTGTGCCAGATGATCAAAATCGACGTGGGTATAAATCTGTGTTGTGGTTAAATTGCTATGTCCTAGCATTTCTTGCACTGCACGCAGATCTCCACTATTGGATAACATATGACTGGCAAAGCAGTGACGTAATAAATGTGGGTGTAAATCAACATTTACCCCTGCACGTAGTGCTTGGTATTTGACTCGATTTTCAATCTGACGTGGGCTAATACTTGTGCCGCGTTGAGTAATAAATACTAAAGATTCAGGGCTAAATTCCCCCTGCCAGATTCGATAGATTTTTAACCATTCAATCAGACTCTCTCTCGCTTTAGAGCCGAAAGGTACGATTCGAGTCTTATTCCCCTTACCCGTGATACGCAATAAATGACGGGTAAAATCAATATCTCGTATGGTTAAACTTTGCACTTCCGCCAAGCGTAGGCCACTGGAATAGAGCAATTCCAGAATAGCCTTATCTCGTAACCACAATTGCTTCTCGATTGGCTTTTCAGGTTCAGGCTGATCCATGATTTGATTAACCGTTTCAATATCGATCATCCCTGGTAATGGTCGAGCTTGCCGCTTTATCTGAAAATCATCCGCGGCATTGATTTCTAAATAACCACCTTGTTTGGCCCACTTCATAAACTGACGAATTGAAGTTAAATGCCGTTGTAAACTACTGGTCGAAAGCTGATCTTTTTCAACCCGATAAGCTACATACTCTCTTAAATCAGCAGCTTCGACTTGCTTTAACTCAATCTGCTTGTCATAACAAAAATCAATAAAGTTGGATACATCTCGAAAATAAGCATCTAAGGTATGTACCGATTGATTCTGTATTTTCCGATCCTTAATCCACATCGAGAGCAATTGCATTGCACCGTATTGCATAAGCTCTCCTTTGATCAAAATAGCAAATGATATAATCTGATTGAAAAATATCAGTCTTGTAAAACTGTATACACCACGCCATTGATGACTTCTGCCATCTTATTTAAATTGAGTTTTTCAACAGTATCCTCTTGGGTATGATAATGCTTATTTCTAAAAAAAGCCGTATCTGTGATCATAATAGCAGGGATATCGAAGCGCCAATAATTCAAATGATCTGAGAAATCCACGCCTTGTACAAATGATGGCGCTATCAATCTTTGACAATCAAGGCGTTTTAACGCTTTCATGGCATCACAATATTTTTCGCCCAAACCACGTGAAGTGAAATTACTCACTGCGCCAATAAAATTTCCATGTTTGGGATAAAACAAAGCTAATCCCGATGGATAATCCTGAACATTTTTATGGTCAAAATATCCAATCATTTCCAAAATATACACCGCTTGAATTTGATCTTTTTGTTTTAAAATGGATTGTGCATGAATATAACTCCCCATATGTTCAGTACGGAAATACGGAGGTTCTTCCAAAGTATAAAAGACAAAATCAACATTCTGTTTAAGACTGGCTTTATTGGCTGCTAAAATTCGTGCGATCTCTATTAACCCCACCACACCAGAAGCATTATCATCAGCACCTTTGAAATTTCCATAAACATCATAATGAGCACCAACAATCACTTTTTTGGCATGACCCATTTGTAAGTGACATATTACATTTCGATAGGTTTTGCCTTTGACTTGATAAGGCTGGTATTCACATGGAATCGCAAACTGTTCAAGTTGTTGTTTAATAAAAGCCGCAACTCGATCAAGCTCTTGAATATTTTGATAATTTCGAAACGCTTGTGGGTGAATCACTTGTTGTAAATAACTGTTTAAACGATCAGGTTCAGCTTGCTGATCATAGCGTTGTTCTGCAGCGATACTCCCTGTTGAAAGCCCACAGCTGAGCAATATAATGAAAAGATAGTTTAAATTTAAAAAACTTGGATAAGCTATTTGCATGTATAAATCCAATTAAAAAGCGTGTTGGTATAGCTATAATTTAAAAAAACAGCAATTAGACATTCAGTTCTTGTTGTACGCCTGAGAATAACCAATATCACGCTATAATGATGCAATTACCACGTTAGAAATTGTTAATATGAAAATCCGTATTCTGACCATTGGTCAAAAAATGCCTGCTTGGGTATTAACTGGTTTTGAGGATTACTTCAAAAGAATCCAACCTTTTGTACAGACGCAAATTATTGAACTCCCGATGGCAAAGCGTGGCAAAAATGATTCCGAAGCAGATATTTTAAAATATCGCCAAATTGAGGGCGATAGTATTCTTAGCCAACTGAAACACAATGAAGTATTGATTGCACTTGAAGTGGGCGGACGTGAATTTAGTACTGAAAAGCTGGCTGAAACCATGAAAGGCTGGATGCTTGAAGGTTATGATGTTGCACTGGCCATTGGCGGACCAGATGGGCATTCTGAAGCCGTGCGAAAAGCTGCTGCTTGGCACTGGTCACTGTCAAAACTAACTCTGCCCCATCCATTGGTTCGGGTTATGCTGATTGAACAACTTTATCGTGCGATGAGTATTAACCATAATCATCCGTATCATCGTGCAGGCTAGTCATGTAATTGGGCAAAAGTTGCATTGATGAAACAGTCTGTTGAAATAAAAGGCTTATTCAGAGCATACATTTTAGCTAGAATGGACAATTCACGCTGTATTCAATGATCATTTAGGCACAAAGGTATGAACTTACAAACACTCCCAGGTTTATTCATTTCACATGGCTCCCCCATGCTTGCGCTAGATCCTGAACAAGTCGGTCCTGCACTACATCGTCTTGGTCTAAATTTGCCAAAACCACAAGCCATCGTGGTGATGTCTGCCCACTGGGAAAGTGAGGCTTTAGAAGTCAATACAGGTGTACGCCCTGAAACATGGCATGACTTTCGTGGTTTTCCTCAAGCGCTGTATGAGATTCGCTATCCCGCACCAGGAAATCCTGAATTGGCGGAAGAAATTCTACATCTCTTGGCTGAAGCTCACCTCCCTGCACATGCAAATAGTACTCGACCACGTGATCATGGTGTATGGATGCCTTTATTACATATGTACCCTGAGGCAGATATTCCAGTCATTGAAATTTCTTTACCGATGAATATGCATGCTGATCAGATCTACCAAATTGGTCAAGCACTTGCTCCACTCCGTGAAAAACAAATTTTATTGATTGGTTCAGGCAGTATCACTCACAATTTAAGAGAATTGTCATGGAACGGCAAAGATGAGAATGTGCCTGAATGGGCATCTACATTTAGAAATTATGTGGTGAGCAAACTCAACCATAGTAATTATGATGCTGTATTGGAATGGGATAGCATTCCTTATCTACAGAAAAATCACCCAACACTTGAGCACTTTGCGCCTCTTTTTTTCGCCATGGGTACAGGCCATCGCTTTAGTATTGTGCACAGTAGTTTTTCAATGGGCGCGCTAGGTATGGATATTTATCGTTTTGACTAAAGAACCTGATTGATCAAAATTCAGCAGAAATGATAACAATTTGTTAATTATTGTTTAACTTTTAGTTATATGGATACATATTGAAACCGAATTAATAAATTGTATCCATATCTTTTAGTGTTTCATGGTTTATCCTATGCATAGTTTTTTTAAAACGTGAATAGAATATGAAATTCAAATATTTAGCATTAGCTGTACTTCCTTTAGCCCTAGCGGCTTGCCAATCTGGCGATATTCAAAAATTGGGTGATACCGCTGTGAAAGTATTACAACAACAAGGTAATGCAGAGCAAACATTAAATGCTTATCAATGGTCTTATCAACCAGCAGATACCAAACAACCTATCGTACTTAATTTTGCAGACCAACGTCTAAGTGTTGCGACTGGCTGTAACCGACTAATGACCAGTGCAAAAGTTGAAAATGGTTTATTGGTTACTGGCAATATCGCATCAACCAATATGATGTGTTCTCCTGAATTAATGAAACAAGAAAGTTTTGCTGCGGCATTGTTCCAATCAAATAAAACAGCATTTGTACTCGATACAGCAAACACTGAAAGCCCAACGCTTACTTTGGTAAACGCGACAGGTGGTAAAGTTGTATTTACAGGTAAAATGACACCTGAAACTAAATACCAAAGCCAAGGTGAAACAATTTTCTTAGAAATCAGCCCAGAAACTAAAGAATGTTCTGCTGGTGTAAGAAAAATGCAGTGCTTACAAGTACGCGAAATCAAATATGCTGACAATGGTGTAAAAACCCAAGTAGATAAAGATTGGACATATTTCTATGACCAAATCGAAGGCTTTACTCATAGCCCTGCTGAGCGCCAAGTGGTTCGTGTAAAACGTTATGAGATTAAAAACCCTGCTGCTGATCAGTCTAAATACGCTTATGTACAAGACATGATTATCGAACGTGAAACTGTAAAATAATTGTATAGAAAAGCTGAAGTTCAACTTCAGCTTTTCTTTGTTTAACTATTTATAAACACCTAGATTTAAATCAGTTTTATGCTTTTTCAATCAGACTATCAAAACATTTCTATCTTAAACTTTGCATCTTTATTTTAATCGATGCAGAACATCTAATATTGAACAATAATTAAAAAAAACAGTGAATATATACACTCAATAATAGAAACTTAAGCAATCCATAGTGATTGCAGCAAAGCTCATTTTTTAATACAGCAAGATCGATAAAGGTAAAATCATGAATCACAAATTAAGCATTGCACTACTCTTACCGTTGCTCGTCATGGCATGTAGCCAAGAATCCACAACTCAAAAAGTTCCAACGCCTGCATCTATAGAGACCCAAGTTTCAAATACAGCAACTCAACCACAAATTATTTTTTTAGAGGTCGGTCCTGAAACTCGACCTTGTACTGGTGTTGCACCACAAACCTGTCTTTTAGTTCGTGAATTAACATTGAGCGAAACTGGTCAAAAGAATTATACTGAGAAAGAAGCGAGTTATTTTTATGACTCTATTGACGGCTTTACCCATAATTCAAAGTCTACTCAAATTATTAAGGTCAAACGCACAGAAATTGCCAATCCTGCAGCTGATCAGTCTCAATACCAATATGAACTCGACTCAATTGTTGAAACCATTCCGAGCAAATAAGCTTGTCGCTGTTTTTCAAATCGCTCAAATAAAAAACCGATGCAAAAGCATCGGTTCTAAGTTCAAAATCAAACTGAGATTAGAATACGCCTTGCGCTAACATTGCATCGGCAACTTTGACGAAACCAGCAATATTTGCACCATTTACATAGTTCACTGTACCATCAGCTTGAGTACCGTATTTCACACAGTTACGATGAATTTCTTTCATAATTGCATGTAGGCGCTCATCCACTTCTTCAAATGTCCACCCCAAACGAATCGAATTTTGTGACATTTCAAGACCAGAAGTGGCAACACCACCTGCATTTGACGCTTTACCTGGTGCATAAAGGATTTTTGCTTCTACAAATTTTTCTACAGCTTCTAGTGTTGAAGGCATATTGGCACCTTCAGCAACACAGATTACACCATTGGCAAGCAGTACATCTGCATCTTCTTCATTTAATTCATTTTGAGTTGCGCATGGCAATGCAATATCACACTGAATTGACCAAGGGCGTTGACCTTCTAAATATTCAAAACCGTGTTTTGAAGCAAACTCAGAAATACGTCCACGTTTTACGTTTTTAAGTTCCATCACTTCAGCAAGAAGCTCATTAGTAAAGCCATTTTTTACATGTACTGTACCGTTTGAGTCAGATAATGAAACCACTTTCGCACCTAAGTACATGGCTTTTTCTGCAGCAAACTGCGCAACATTGCCCGAACCTGAAATCACCACAATTTTATCTTTGAAGCTTTCACCACGAGTTTTTAGCATTTCTTCAGCAAAATAAACTGTACCAAAACCTGTTGCTTCTGGGCGAGCCAAAGAACCACCGAATGATGAACCTTTACCCGTAAATACACATGAAGTGTCATTACTGAGCTTTTTCATCATACCCGCCATGTAACCTACTTCACGACCACCCACACCAATATCCCCTGCTGGAATATCTGTATTAGAACCAAGATGACGGTAAAGTTCGATGATTAATGCTTGGCAAAAACGCATGATCTCGCCGTCTGACTTGCCTTTCGGATCGAAATCAGAACCACCTTTACCACCGCCCATAGGCAGTGTGGTCAAGGCATTTTTAAACGTCTGCTCAAAACCTAAAAATTTTAAAATAGAAAGATTTACAGATGGGTGAAACCGCATGCCGCCTTTAAATGGACCAATAGCAGAATTATATTGAACACGAAAAGCACGGTTAACTTGAGTTTGACCCTTGTCATCTACCCATGAAACACGGAATTGAATCGCTCGTTCTGGCTCAACAAGACGTTCAAGCAAACCGTGCTCAGCATATTCTGGGTTTTTCTCAATAAATGGCCACAAACTGGTCATAACTTCTTCCACAGCTTGTAAAAACTCTGGTTGATTTGGATCACGTGCTTTAACGTAATTTAAAAAGTCATTCAGGCTATTATATTTCAACGCTCATTCCTCAGCAGAAAATGATACAAAAAAGGTCAACCCTTTTAATAAAATGATAAATTTTGGCGCAAAGTATTTAATCCCTTTTGTATATAATCCACAACCTTTTTTCAAATGTTTTTTCAAATAATATTTAAATTCAATATGATAATTTCTAATCAACCCCAAATAAAATGTCAATTTGTTGGCGTTTTTAACCAAAAAATATTCGATATTTTGATCTAAATTAGCGCATTTTTAGCGCCAAATTAGAGCAAAGATTTTCACTACAAAACATGCTAAAATTGCAAAATATTCTTCGCTTTTACCAAGCATTTGTTCATTTTTCTTTAAAGTTTTATTCACATGAATTCATCGCTTTCCTTCATTCAGCAAATAGATGCCATTTTGCCACAAACACAATGTGGACTCTGTGGTCACCGTGATGGGTGTCTACCTTATGCAAAATCTATTGTAGAAAAAGGCGAAGAAGCCAATAAATGTGTGCCAGGTGGGCAACCTGTTGCAGATGCGCTTGCGGATATACTCAATCGTAATAAACTCATTGCTGAACCAAGTGTCTGGCCAATTCAAAGCGATGGCCGTCCACAACGCATGAAAGCCATTATTCGTGAAGATGAATGTATTGGTTGTACCAAATGCATCAGTGCTTGCCCTGTAGATGCCATTATTGGTTCTGGTAAACTGATGCATACCGTACTTACAGATCTATGCACTGGCTGTGAACTATGCATTGCTCCCTGTCCAGTAGATTGCATTGATTTAGTTGAAGACATTCAGCCAATTCCAAATGACGAACAACGTCTCTTAGAACAAAATGACTTACGTGGTCGTTACTATGCACATATTCAACGTGAAGAAAAGCAACGCATCCATCGTAAAGGTCCTGTGGTTCGTGCAGAAATTGACACTGAACTCTTTGCACAAATAACACAGCAAAGTCAGGCTTTACCTACCATTGAAATCAACCAACCCACAATAAAAAATCCAATTGTTACAGATGCGAAAACCACCATTGAATTGGCTAAACTACGGACTCAAATTAAAAAACTAGAGAAACAATTGAGTGTTCGAGCAGATGAAAATAAGCAACATCAATTAAATGAATTGATTCAACAGTTATCTGTTTTGCAAGAGGATGCATAATGACTGTAAAGAATATGACCAAAAAGCAGATTCAGATTTTCTTTGAACGATTACGTGAGCAACGCCCAAATCCTAAAACAGAACTCAATTACTCAAACCCATTTGAGTTGCTTGTCGCCGTTACCTTATCTGCTCAAGCCACAGATGTAAGTGTCAACAAAGCCACTGATAAGTTATTCCCTGTCGCCAATACTCCTGAACAGATTTATGCATTGGGTGTAGACGGTTTAAAGCAATATATTAAAACCATCGGTTTATATAATGCCAAAGCTGAAAATGTGATTAAAGCTTGTAAGATTTTAATTGAGAAGCACAATAGCCAAGTTCCAGACAATCGTGCTGATTTAGAAGCTTTACCTGGCGTAGGTCGTAAAACTGCCAATGTTGTACTGAATACCGCCTTTGGTCAGCCTACAATGGCTGTAGATACCCATATCTTCCGTCTTGGCAATCGTACTGGACTGGCTGTAGGTAAAAACGTGCTTGAGGTCGAACATCGTTTAATTAAAGTGATTCCAAAAGAATTTATTATAGACTCGCATCATTGGTTAATTTTACATGGCCGCTACTGCTGTATTGCACGTAAACCCAAATGCAATGAATGTATTGTGTCAGATGTTTGTAATTGGCCTGATAAATATGAGTTTGGCGCTGCACGCGAAGTCAAAACAAAGTAACGAATAAACGAGAGATTTTAGCAAAGCATAATCATCGTTTAATTAAGATCATGCTTTGTCATTTTTCTGAGGAAGTTATTTTCTGAAGAAACAGCTAGCATCTTAAAATAGTTCTCAATCAAATCTGACTTAACACCTCTAAGGGCACCCAACCAGACTGATCATCAGATAATCTGCTACACCAAATCCAGCCATTTAGTTGTTCTTCTCCAAGTAATAGATCGCCATGATCTACATTAAGTTCTTTCGCGGTGTAATCTGCGATTGCATAGCCTTGATGCTTATTGATCCATTCAATGATTTGAGTAGGAACCCACCCCTCTAATCCATTGTCGACTGTGCAGAAATACCAATTGTCCCAATTCTCCGAGCCTTGATACTTTTCGCCTATGTTTAGCAAAGTCCCTTTTGAAAAATGAATAGGCTCTAAATATTCGCTACGATGTGCTGCTATGGCAATCAATTTCATTTAGACAGTCTTCTTATAATATGAATGCTGTGAATTTAACATGTAGATGGAAACAAAACACTTAGAATTAATTGCTTACAAATCTCAATCATACAAATTCATCAGTTAAATTCATCAATTTGGAAGAATAAATCACGATGATAGATAAGGATTAATTTATCCTCAGCATGAATCTCCCTGTTTATTTTACTTTTTATTTTCCAAATCTTTCTTTAACTTCTCAAGCCGCTTCCACTCTTCAGCCACCTGTGGATGCACTTGGTAATTGCCTGATTTTCTCATTTCACGGCGTTGCTGAAGCTCTTCTTTTTGTGCTTTGCGTAGCAATTTAAAGCTCATATACAATAAGCCCAAAAGAAGCAATATACTCAAAATGACCAAGGCAATTAATACAAACTTCACTCTCTACGCCACTCTTGCAAAAAAAAAGAGACCTAATATGAATCAGGTCTCTGTTATTGTCAAAGCTTAAAAAAATGCTCTGAATGCGGTCTTATTTATCTAAAATCGCAAATAAATCTTTTTGGACATCTTCTATTGGACGTAAACCGTTCAATTTATTATAAGTCGGTGCATTTTCCCCAGAAGCTGCACGTCCTTGATAGAAACCAACAAGCTGTTCAGTTTCATTATGATAAGAGCCTAAACGCTTACGAATCGTTGCTTCTTCGTCATCTGGACGTTGTACAAGATCTTCACCAGTTTCATCATCTTTACCTTCCACTTTCGGTGGGTTATAAATCGTGTGATAAACACGACCAGATGCTGGATGCTGACGACGACCAGAAAGACGTTTTACGATTTCTTCGTCTGGTACTTCAATTTCGATCACATGGTCAATGCTAATCCCTTCGTTCTCTAAAGCCTCAGCTTGAGGAATCGTACGTGGGAAACCATCGAAAATACAACCATTTACACAATCAGGTTGTGCAATACGTTCTTTCACTAAACCGATAATAAGCTCATCAGATACTAAACCACCTGATTCCATTACACTTTTAGCTTTAAGACCTAATTCAGTACCTTCACGAATTGCAGCACGGAGCATATCACCGGTTGAAATTTGTGGGACATTGTAGCGCTTACAGATCAACTGAGCTTGTGTACCTTTACCTGCTCCAGGTGGTCCGAGTAATATAATGCGCATAAAAAAACATCCTCATTTAAAACAATATGTATGATACCGTTTGCCATGACAAATTAAAACTTATCATCGTAATGGCATCAAATTTATAAGAAAGCCACAAATAAATGTATTAGACCAGCAAAAAATCCAGTCACACCACCGAGTACAATCAAAATCCATTCGTCTTCCTGAAATGCAGGACGTAACAGGTTTTGAAACTCTTTTGGGGTTAACTCTCTAATCCGCTCTTTAAACATCTGAAAAATTTTCTGTGCACGGCTCGCATTAAACGCAGGGTCGCAAACAGGCACCATCGTAATTTCAATTGACCGATCAATCAAGTCTGTCTTGAGTTTTGCATACTCTTTTAGTCCTAAAGACAATTGTAAAGAGGTCCGAACCAATGGAGTTTCCATAATTTCGTTAATATGACGCTTTACAATACGACGGGTTTTTTCTTTCTTAGGACCATACATCATTTCAGTCATGATTGATTTTAACGTAATCAAATCTTCAGTCACGACGCTTGCAAAAACATCTGACACTTCTTCTTGGCGTTTCATAAACGCACCCTGAACATTATAAGTGCCAATTCTTGGAATAACAGGTTTAATCCATGGAAATTTTCGATCTTTTGTCCGTTCAAAAAATTGTGGATAGCGTACGTAATGTGGCTCTACTGGGTTGAAAACCATCCAGATTGCAATCCAGTTGGTTAAAAAGCCCCAAACTGCTGCAAAGAACGGTACCGTCCAATGTTGTGGTACAAAGACATACACAAACATTTGGAAAATACCAAAGAAACTCCCGATTACAGCACTAATATGCCAAATAAAGTTAATTTCTTTTTGCCCAACTTTTAAAAACATACGGACCATCAAACGGCGATCGCCTTCCATTTGGGTCACGACCATATCCCGCATATTGACCAGTGACTCGACGTTCATGGTCAGTTCGGTCACGAGTTCTCTTAAGACACCCGGCAATTGTTTATGCGCTTGACCATAAATTCGTCGTTTAATCGAATAAGGTAAGTTTTCCCACAAAACAGCATTACGATCTAACATCACCTCATCAATCAAATGCTCAAGCTCAAAACCAACTTGTTCACCGATAATCCGAGCCATATCTTCAGGGTCCATTGCATCTAAAAATTCACGCAAAGAACCCAGTTTGGATAATGTATTGTCTGTGATGATGCCTGAAATTCGCCCAGCTTTGCGTGGCACAATCCCTTGCCAACCCACGGGTAAGGGACCAATATGAAATCCCCAAAACGTGATTGGATAAAATACCATTTTCAGTGCCATCCAAACGTGTGCCCACGTTACAAAGGCTGTCACTGGGATGATACTTAAAATGGCAAGATGATCAGGTCGAGCTGTAAAAGCGTGCCACAAACCATTAACGTATTCCAACATGCATGACTCTCGTATTTATTTCTATTTGCGGTCGAAGGATATGGATAAAATCATAAAAACTTTAGAACCCGACACTTAAGGTATAAGCAAATTGTATTTGTGGACGAGTTTCCAGGACCATATCTCCATTTTTATTATGAAGTTCACTGCCTGCACCCATCCCCACACTAAATGTACTTATACGCTCTTTATTCAATAAAACATAAGATAAATCGGCACCACCACCATATTGGACTTCATCACTTCCGTCCACTTTTTTACTTTTAAGTGTTCCGCCATAGACCCCGAGATAGAATCCATTTTTATCTTTACCATTTAATACTACAGGAATTCTATAGCCGACTTGACCAGCAAATTCATGGTCGCCATTATAAAAAACACCTAATTTAGTATACGCAATTCCATAAGGATTTACCCATTCGCCATTCGCATGGACCATCTGCTGCGTTACACCCGCACCGATATTCCATTTAGAAGCATCTTCAGGCTTAAACTTTGCCTCTGGTAAAATTCCCTTCATATCTGGCAAATAATCTTTAACATCAGCATGCGCGAAATTTCCGACAGCTACTAACATTAATAAGGGAAAGATTTTTTTCATTATTTTCTCCATTATCCCTAATCTTAACTTAGGTCGAATCTATTTATCCTTAAGGCTCGACTTTAACAGAATTATTTTGGCACTCATATACAAAACGCTATAAATTTAATGTCGCTAAGGTCAAATCCATATAGGCTCTGTTGACAATTCCTCTATGTTTACAACGATGCGTATTTTTCAGGTGAAATGTCAACGGACCTGTATAAGGCATAACAAATTTGTTGCAGAGACTGAGTTAAAATATATTTTGATGAGTTATTTGTGTTTTTTAATTTTTAAGACTCAATCTGGGGTAAAATGTTTGACCCCTAAATTCACCCATCTTTAAGTACTAAAGCCGACGACGTATGAAGCAGCAGTTTCCTCTAAAAAATGTCCAACAAGAAAAACGCATCTTTCGTAGTCGTGTCTTTTTTGCAATTGGTATTGTTTCATTTTTTATGTGCCTTCTGGTTGCACGTTATGCTTATCTGCAAATTTTCCATCACCAAGAATTTAGTGAAGCATCAGATAAAAACCGTATTCGACTCCAGCCTATCGCACCAGCACGTGGCTATATTTATGATCGTAATGGGATTTTACTGGCAGATAACTACCCTGTTTTTACTGCAACCCTCAGCAAAGCCGATGTCGAAGATATAGATGATACAGTTAAACGTTTAATTCCAATTTTAAATCTGAGTCAAGAAGATATTGACCGTTTTAACAGTCGGATTAAAGCCTCTAAAAAAACAGAACGAGTCACCTTAAAGCTTAACCTAACAGAACAAGATATTGCGCGCTTTAGTGAAGTCAAGTTTCAATTTCCGGGTGTTGATATCGAAACACAAATGACCCGCTATTATCCACATGGTGAGCTATTTGCCCATGTTATTGGCTATGTGGGTCGTATTAACGATAAAGAACTCAAGGCAATTGATAAAGATAGTTATGCTGGAACCAACCTGATCGGGAAAATTGGTGTAGAAAAATCCTATGAAGATTTACTGCATGGTGTTCCTGGTTATGAATCGATTGAAGCCGATGCACATGGTAATGTCTTACGTCATTTAGGCCGTAAAGAGTCAACTCGAGGCAATGATTTATATCTTTCACTCGATTATGGTCTGCAAACCATTGCAGCAGAACAGCTTAAAGATCGTCGTGGTGCAATCGTCGCAATTGACCCACGTACTGGTGAAATATTAGCACTGGTGTCAAGCCCAAGTTTTAACCCGAACTTATTTGTAACAGGTATTGGACATGCAGACTATACAGCCTTGCGTGACAACCTAGATCAACCGCTCTATAACCGTGCGGTCCAAGGAACTTACCCTCCCGGCTCTACCATTAAGCCGATGGAAGGCTTAGGCGGTATTCACTTTAAAACGGTGGATTGGGGAACTGCTATTTCCGATCCTGGCTATTTCCATTTACCCGGTGATTCACATAAATTCCGTGACTGGAAAAAGACTGGACATGGCTCAGTCAACTTACATAAATCCATTGTGGTTTCTTGTGATACTTACTTCTATATCTTGTCTTACCAGATGGGTATAGATCGCATGAATGAATGGATGCGCCAATTTGGTTTCGGTGAAAAAACCGGAGTAGATTTACCAAGCGAAAGTACAGGCCTATATCCAAGTCCTGAATGGAAAATGCGTACCCGAAAAAGCAAATGGCTCAAAGGTGAAACCATTTCTGTCAGTATTGGTCAAGGTGCGTTTACTGCGACTCCATTACAACTTGCGATGGCAACAGCAATTACCGCCAACCACGGTGCACATGTCACACCGCATGTATTACGTGAATCCAAAGGGGCGAAAAAGCATGAAGTACTCAATGCCCCGACAGGAAAAATCAACTTCAGTGGTACAGATGAAGACTGGATTAAAATGCGTGATGCAATGGTTGATGTTATTCAAACAGGTACAGGTCGTGGTATCCGTACACCAATGTACCAAATCGCAGGTAAAACCGGTACAGCACAGGTCAAGAGTATTGCCCAAGGCAAACGCTATAATGAAGCTGCACTTTCAGCACGCCAGTTAGACCACGGTTTATTTGTTGGCTTTGCACCTGCTGAAAACCCTGAAATTGCCATTGCCGTGATTTGGGAAAATGGTAAGCATGGTGGTTCTGCCGCTAAGATTGCTCGTCCTGTGTTTGATTACTGGTTGCTGACTCGCAAAAAGAATCCAATTGTACCGCTTAACCATCAAGTCAGTGGTGGCTTAATGACAGCAGGCATCAAACCGGGTGAACTGCCAAGTGGTGATGTTTCACTTGCAGCAGATCCAAATGCCTTGCCTAAACCTAAGCCAAATACACAGTCCAATACGGCTAGCCAAAACCGTATACCAGCTCAAGGTCATAATACGACCACAGCTCAACCCACTCCTCCACCTGTACCTGAGGCTGATATCAGTGAATAATAAAGTGAAAAACCAATTACGTATTATTGGTGGAGAATGGAAACGTCGAGTTCTTCCTTTTGCTGATATCGATGGTTTACGTCCTACCCCTGATCGAGTACGTGAAACATTGTTTAACTGGCTAATGTGGGATATTCAAAATGCCAAAGTCTTAGATCTTTGTGCTGGTTCAGGTGCTTTAGGATTTGAAGCACTTTCACGTGGTGCACGTCATGTCATCATGATTGAACCCAATGCCACGCAAGCTAAATTTTTAAAAGACAATATTCAGTTGCTTAAAGCTGAAAACTGTCAGCTGAAAATTCAAACAGCACAACAAGCCTTATCTAATTTAAATGAACAGTTTGATTTAATGTTTTTAGATCCACCCTATAGTTTGAATTTATGGGATGAATTGGCTCAAAAAGCGGATCAATACTTATCTGATCAAGCATTGATTTATGTAGAAGCGGATCGTGGCTTAAATCAACTGAATTTACCTTCAACATGGCAATTACAGAAACAAACCAAAGCTGGTGTAGTACAAGCAGGTTTATTTAAAAAAATAATCTAGGGTATTGCTCTCGTGTGGCATCCCCCTACAAAAAAGGATAGTATTGCCTACACAAATATATTTAAACTTTCAATGTAAAGTGCAACAGTGCCACCCTACAAAAAAAAATTAATTAAAAAATGGGCATAGATTGCCCATTTTCATATTTAAGATAAAGAATTAACGCCCTTTCCAATTCCAGTCACGATCATTGCGATCTCGGTCATAACGACCATCACGACGCTGATCCCAGCGATGATCCGAATCATGTCGCTGATCATAACGACCATGACCACCTCGATGACCATCATCAAATGGTGCAACAATACAGCCAGTTAATGAAATAGCAACTACACCCAACACAATAACTTTATTTAACATGATGACTCACCTCTTCATCTCATTTTGTTTAAGTTAATCTTTTAATGTGTAGTGCTAAACAAGCTTATGTTTCAAGTTGTAGTATTTCCACCATGATTTCTTCATGGTAATAAAAAATGATCGATAAGATATTTATGATTAATAGGTCAGCGTTCTAATCCAAAATAGACGCAATAATTGACCACGATCATAAGGAAAACTAGAGATGTATTCATAACCCACTTTGTTTAAAGCATTGATCTTAAATTCAATACCATAACCAAAAGAAAGATAAAGCTCACTTGACGCAGGATTATCATTTGAAGGATTGAGCAATGAGGTCTTTAATTGTTGTACATTATAAGCAGTATAATTAAACACCCGAATACGCTCATTTTCATAAAATTTATTGGTTAAAATTGAATAATCTGCCAATTCATGCTCATGCTGTTCTGCTAACTTTTTTTGCAATTGATCTTGTTCAAAAAAAATATCATTTCGCTCAGTGGTCATTTCAGTATTACTTAGGCTATTTTCTTGATTTTCAATTTTAAATAATTGCTCATCTTGCAATTGATCTGGTTGTCCTAATAATTCATCTTGATATTCTACAACTTGATTTTGTGCCTCTTCTGGCATAAGTGCCAGATCATCAAAAGCATAAACATTTGAGTTTATAAAAAATATATACATGACCATTAAATTGAACAGGTAAATAGGTCGCATGGTTGGTCTAATCAATTCATCATTTTTATCGGAGTTATACCAATCAAAAAACAAGATGGTTGTCTCCTCTATTTATTTATAAATAACTTAAATGATCAACCTAATTGTAGCCTACATATAGATCAAAATGGCTGAAGCACATCCAATATCAAATGTGCTTTGTTTGAATTATAAATAATATGATCAATATGTTAAACCAATCCACTATCATTCTTAGCCATCATTTCATCGATAGGATTTAAAAAGTTTAATTATTTGAATATTCATATGTAATTAATGCACTAAGATGCTTAAATTCCTCTAGATATTTTTTATATTTTTAATTTTGCATCGGTGCAATTGATAAACTTTGTAACTCATCTCTCAATCGAAGAGTCTGATCGATAAAAGTGCTAAAATTAAATTGATATCAAATGAGTTGATTTGAACATGGAAATACGAGATCAAATTATTCTAGTGACTGGTGGCGCACGTGGTTTAGGACTTGCAATTACCCATGCTTTGATTCGTGAAGGCGCAAGAGTTGTGGTGAATTATTTCAATAGTGAAGAATCCGCTCAACAACTTGCCAAGGAACATGCCGAACAGGTTTTTATTTACAAAGCAGATGTAACTGATGCAGATCAAGTCAACACGATGTTTAAAAAAGCAAAACTGCATTATGGACATGCAATCACCTCAGTGATTAATAATGCGCTATTGGCATTTAAATTTGATGGTGATCTACGTCCAAAAGTTGAAACACTGAGCTGGCATAGTATGCAACAACAATTGGACAGTGCGGTAAAAGCGGCTTTAAACACCACCCAAGCTGCATTAGAAGATATGAAAAAAGATCATTTTGGTCGAATCATCAATATTGGAACCAATCTTGTGCAGAATCCTGTGGTTCCCTATCATGATTATACTGCGGCTAAAGCAGCACTTTTGGCCTTTACCCGCACAACGTCACACGATTTAGGTCAGTATGGCATTAATGTAAATATGCTTTCAGGTGGTCTATTACGTAAGACTGATGCCAGCAGTGCAACACCTGATCAAGTGTTTGATTTGATCGCTGCTTCTACGCCCTTACAAGAAGTCACCACCCCTGAGCAGTTTGCAGATGCCGTGCTGATGTTTTTATCACCGTGGTCTCGCGCCGTAACAGGACAAAATTTGATTGTGGATGGTGGTTTAGTCAAAGGCTAATCACAGATCCCCCATCTTATATAAATCTCCTTTATCTTGATCACAAGATTAAACGCTAACCATCAATAAGCGACAACCAATACTCTACAACCAATAAAAATGGGAGCCGATTGGCTCCCATTTTTTAGCTTAAAAATTTAAACTTTGAATTAAACTAAGCCTTTCTTTTTTAAGACATCAAACATAGTTGAACCAAGTTCAGCTGGGCTACGCGTATATGCCATACCCGCTTTTTCAAATGCAGCAAACTTCTCTTCAGCAGTACCTTTACCACCAGAGATAATCGCTCCTGCGTGACCCATACGCTTACCTTTAGGCGCTGTTACACCCGCAATATAACCAACAACAGGTTTAGTCACATTAGATTGAATATACTCAGCAGCTTCTTCTTCCGCACTACCACCAATTTCACCAATCATGATGATTGCTTCTGTTTGTGGATCTTCTTGGAAAAGTTTTAAGCAGTCAATTTGGTTCATACCTGGAATCGGATCACCACCGATACCAATACAAGTAGACTGACCTAAACCAAGCTTAGTGGTTTGAGCAACTGCTTCATAAGTCAATGTACCAGAACGAGAAATGATCCCGATTTTACCTGGTTGATGAATATGGCCTGGCATAATCCCAATTTTACATTCACCTGGTGTGATAATACCTGGACAGTTTGGACCGATTAAACGTGCATTATTACCATAAGTTTCAAGGTAACGTTTCGCTTTTAACATGTCTAAGGTTGGAACACCTTCGGTGATCACCACGATTAACTCAATACCAGAATCTACTGCTTCAACAATTGAATCCAGTACAAATGGAGCAGGTACATAAATTGATGTTGCATTTGCACCCGTTTCTTTTACCGCTTCACGCATTGTATTGAAAACAGGTAGACCAATATGAGTTTGACCACCTTTACCCGGTGTTACGCCACCAACTACTTTTGTACCGTATGCAATTGATTGCTCAGAATGGAATGTACCATTCTTACCTGTAAAGCCTTGTACCAATACTTTTGTGTCTTTATTAACTAATACGCTCATGATTGATACTCCTTACGCTTTCACAGCAGCAACAACTTTTTCTGCGGCATCAGCTAAACCGTTCGCAGAAATTAATTTTAGACCTGATTCATCAAGTAATTTAGCACCTAATTCTGCATTGTTCCCTTCTAAACGAACAACCACAGGTACGGTTACATTTACTTCTTGAACCGCTGCAATAATCGCTTCAGCAATCATGTCACAACGTACGATACCACCAAAAATATTGATCAACACACCTTGTACAGATGAGTCCGAAAGAATAATTTTAAATGCTTCAATGACGCGATCTTTGGTCGCACCGCCACCAACATCAAGGAAGTTTGCTGGCTGACCACCATACAGTTTGATGATATCCATTGTTGCCATCGCAAGACCAGCACCATTCACCATACAACCGATATTGCCTTCTAAAGCAACATAGTTAAGGTCAAATTCAGATGCTTTTAACTCACGCTCATTTTCTTGAGATTTATCACGCATCGCAGCAATTTCAGGCAAACGATAAAGTGCATTTGAGTCGATACCGACTTTGGCATCTACACATAAGATTTCGCCATTTTCACGAACTGAAAGTGGGTTAATTTCAAATAGTGCAAAGTCATTTTCAACAAATGCCTTGTATGCACCTGTCATGATGGTTACAAATTGGCTGATTTGTTTATCTTTTAAACCCAATTGGAAGCCAACATCACGCGCTTGGAATGGCAGTAAACCAACCAATGGATCTACTTCGACTTTAATAATTTTTTCAGGTGTTTCTTCAGCAACTTTTTCAATTTCTACGCCACCCTCTGTAGACGCCATGAATGTCACACGACGACTAGAACGGTCAACCACTGCACCTAAATACAATTCACGTTCTACAGGATAAACATCTTCACAAACAAGGATACTATTTACCGGCTGACCATTGGCATCTGTTTGATACGTGACTAAACGAGTACCTAACAGGCTTTTTGCATATTCAGCTGCTTCTTCTTTTGACTTAACAACTTTTACGCCACCCGCTTTACCACGACCACCTGCATGGACTTGGGCCTTCATCACAGCGAATTTGCCACTAATTTGCTCAAAGGCAGCAGATGCTTCTTCAGGCGTAGTGATTAAAATGCCTTCTTGAACTGGCATACCATATTTTTTTAACAGCGTTTTCGCTTGATACTCATGTAGATTCATGTTTTACCTTTTACTACTTTTCACATTGTTATGACACACCAATAATTAGACTTCCATCGCAATAACTATCGGCATTTATTAAAGTTTGTTCTTTTATTTTTAGATGATTATTCAATTAAAAACAACCATCAAAAGTAAAAAGAGCGGTCGAAACCGCTCTTTTTTGTGTTATTTACGTTTACGCTGAATCGCGTGAATCGCACGCCCATCAACAGCAAGCGCTGCTTCATGAACGACTTCAGAATAAGTTGGGTGACCAAAAGTCATCAATTGTAAATCTTCAACAGAAGATACAAATTCAAGTGCAATCATACCTTGGTGAACAATGTCAGAAGCACCAGGACCAATGATATGCATACCCAATAAACGATCCGTTTTTGCATCTGCAACAAACTTCACAAATCCAGCAGATTCATTGGCAGCTAAAGCACGACCATTCACAGCAAATGGGAATTGACCAGTTTTAACGTCATGGCCTTTCTCTTTAGCTTGCTCTTCAGTCAAACCTACCCACGCAGCTTCAGGGTGTGTATAAATCACTGAAATAATGGTGTCATAATTCACTTGAGCAGCATGACCATGCATACGCTCAACTGCCATTACACCTTCTTCCATTGCTTTATGCGCAAGCATTGGACCACGTACCAAGTCACCAATTGCATATACACCGTCAACAGACGTTGCACACCAATCGTTCACTTCAACCAAACCACGTTCTGTTAATTTAATGCCTGAATCTTCAGCCAATAAACCTTCTGCATAGGCTTTACGACCAACACAAACGATTAATTTATCAAAAGTTTGAGTTTTATCTTCGCCTGCTTGGTTATATTGAACAGTCACTTCACGACCATTCACTTCAGTACCTGAAACTTTAGCGCCAATACGAATATCTAAACCTTGTTTTGTTAAAAGTTTTTGATAATCTTTTGCCAACGCTTTATCCGCCATTGGTAAGAATGCATCTAATGCTTCAAACACAACAACTTCAGAGCCAAGACGACGCCATACTGAACCAAGTTCTAGTCCGATTACACCTGCACCAATTACACCTAAACGTTTAGGCACTTCTTGGAATTCTAAAGCACCTGTTGAATCAACGATAAGGTCTTCATCAACTTTTGCTACAGGAATATTGACAGGTACAGAACCAGTTGCAAGAATTACGAATTTAGGTTCTAAAACTTGAACATCACCACCTTCTAATGGTGTGAATTCAACTTTTTTACCAGCAAGTAATTTACCCGTACCTTGTAACCACTCGATACCATTGCCTTTCAGCAATTGAGCAACACCGCCAGTTAAGTTATCTACAACTTTGTCTTTACGAGCAAGAAGCTTTTGAAGATCAAGTTGGACATTTTCAACTGTAATACCGTGAACATCTAAGCCATGAAGAGTGTCTTCATAGTGATGAGAAGAATCTAAAAGTGCTTTAGAAGGAATACAACCTACGTTTAAGCAAGTACCACCTAAAGATGGCTTACCTTTGTGTACACGTTTTTCGATACACGCAACTTTGAAACCAAGTTGAGCAGCACGGATTGCCGCTTCATAACCACCTGGTCCACCGCCGATTACCACTAAATCAAACTGAGACATGCTTATCTCCAAAAACGAGTTTAAAGGATCACTCTAAACTCGTGTTGTTATTCTAAAGAATTAAAGGTCAAGGATTAGTTTAGCTGGCTCTTCAAGTAACTCTTTAACAGTTACCAAGAAGCCTACAGCTTCTTTACCATCAATCATACGATGGTCATAAGAAAGCGCTAAGTACATCATTGGAAGAATTTCAACTTGACCATTTACAGCCATAGGACGCTCTTGGATTTTGTGCATACCTAAAATAGCAGTTTGTGGTTGGTTCAAAATAGGTGTTGAAAGTAATGAACCGAAAGTACCACCGTTGGTAATTGTGAAAGTACCACCAGTCATATCTTCAATTGCTAATTTACCTTCACGTGCTTTTGCAGCATACGCACCAATACCTGATTCAACTTCAGCATAGTTCATACGGTCAGTATTACGTAATACTGGAACCACTAAACCACGATCGGAAGAAACCGCAACACCGATATCATAGTAACCATGATAAACAATATCATCACCGTCGATTGAAGCATTTACCGCAGGATAGCGTTTAAGTGCTTCAGTTACAGCTTTAACAAAGAATGACATAAAGCCTAAACGTGCACCATGACGTTTTTCGAAAGCATCTTTATATTGCTTACGCATTTCCATCACAGGTTTCATGTTAACTTCGTTAAACGTAGTCAACATCGCAGTTTGTTGTGTAGCAGCAAGAAGACGTTCAGCAACACGCTTACGTAAACGTGTCATTGGAACACGTTTCTCGATACGCTCACCAACAGCAACGCTTAATGGTGTTACAGCTGCAGCAGCTGGTTTAGTTTGATGATTTGCAACATCTTCTTTGGTGATACGACCACCACGACCAGTACCATCTACATCCGCAGCAGCAATACCTGTTTCAGTTAAAGCTTTACGTACTGCAGGTGCTTGATCTTGTACTTGAGCACGTTCAACAACAGGTGCATTACCCGCTTGAGTTTGTGCCGCAGCTTGTTCTACTTTCTCTTCAGATTGAACTGCTTGAGTTTGAGTAGCGCCAGAAACAGCACCTTCTTCAAATGTCGCAATAACTTCAGAAGAAAGAACAGTGTCACCTTCATTTTTGATGATCGCAGAGATAGTACCATCAGCAGGAGCAACAACTTCTAAAACAACTTTATCCGTTTCAATATCACAGATGACTTCATCACGTGATACCGCTTCACCTGGTTGTTTGTGCCAAGTTGCAATTGTTCCGTCAGCAACTGACTCTGGGAACACCGGTGCTTTAATTTCGGTTGCCATTATTTAGATTCTCCTGATTGTTCAGCTACGATCGCAAGTGCGTCATTCACGAGCTGAGCTTGTTGTTTTGCATGCAAATATGGTGAGCCACATGCAGGTGCAGCTGAAGCTTCACGTCCTGCATAGCTAATTTGAACTTGTAGAGCAGACTTCATTACACCTTCGTATAAACGAGGAGCAATGAATAACCATGCGCCTTGGTTCTTCGGTTCTTCTTGACACCAAACAAGTTCTTTTATGTTTGGATATGTCGCAAGCACTTCAGCAAGACGTTTTTCTGGGTATGGGTACAATTGTTCAACACGTACCACCGCAATGTTCAAGTTTTCTTCACGACGTTTTTCAAGTAAGTCGTAATAAACTTTACCACCACAAAGTACAACACGTGTTACATCTTGTTTATTGATTTGATCCACTTCATCAATCACAGTCTGGAATGTACCAGTTGCAAGCTCTTCCAAAGTTGAGGTTGCAAGTTTATGACGAAGCAATGACTTCGGTGAAGTCACGATCATTGGCTTACGAATTGGGCGAATTGCCTGACGACGCATTGCATGGAAAATCTGTGCAGGTGTCGTTGGTGTAATCACTTGCATGTTTTCTTCAGCACATAACTGTAAGAAACGCTCAAGACGTGCAGATGAATGCTCAGGACCTTGACCTTCATAACCATGTGGAAGAAGCAATGTTAAACCACACACACGTTCCCATTTGGTTTCACCCGATGAGATGAACTGATCAATAACCACTTGGGCACAGTTTGCAAAGTCACCGAACTGAGCTTCCCAGATTACCAAGCTTTTTGGCAATGTTGTTGCATAACCATATTCAAATGCAAGCACAGCCATTTCTGACAATAATGAGTCATAAATTGCAGTACGTGGCTGGTTTTCTTTGATATGACACAGTGGAATATAAACCGAACCATCAACTTGGTTATGTAGCTTAGCATGACGGTGTGAGAATGTACCACGACCAACATCTTCACCAGTCAAACGCACCAAGAAACCATCATCAAGGATAGAAGCATAAGCTAAAGTTTCTGCTGCACCCCAGTTTAATGGCATTTCACCAGTTTGCATTTTCAAGCGTTCATCGATCACTTTAGACACTTGGCGTTGCATCACGAAACCTTCCGGTAATTCGCGCATTTTTGTACCAATTTCTTTTAAGCGTTCGATTGGGAAAGTCGTATCCCAAACATCTGTATATTCATGGCCTAGATACGGTTTCCAGTCCACAAACATTTTATCATTTGGTTCAAGCACCAGAGCATTCGCAACATGGTTACCTGCTTCAAGATCTTCACGATATTTTTCAACTAAAGCATCTGCATCAGAACGATCTAATACTTTTTCTTGTACCAATTGATCCGCATAAAGCGTACGTGTAGTCGCTTTTTTATTGATCACTTGATACATCATTGGTTGTGTTGCTGCTGGCTCATCTGCTTCGTTATGACCACGACGACGATAACAGAACATGTCAATCACAACATCTTTACGGAATGTATGACGGAAATCATGTGCCAATTGCGCAACAAACAATACAGATTCTGGGTCATCACCATTTACATGGAAAATTGGCGCCTGAATCATTTTTGCAATGTCAGTACAGTATTCTGTAGAACGTGCATCACGTGGATCAGATGTAGTAAAACCAACTTGGTTGTTGACTACGATATGAACCGTACCACCTACGGTATAACCACGCGTTTGTGACATTTGGAAGGTTTCTTGGTTGACACCTTGACCAGCAAATGCAGCATCACCATGTACGATTACAGGCAATACGTCATCACCACCAATGTCTTTACGACGTACTTGGCGTGCACGAACTGAACCTTCAACCACAGGACCAACAATTTCTAAATGCGATGGGTTAAATGCCAAAGCCAAGTGAACTTCACCACCAGGTGTCATCACATTTGATGAGAAACCTTGGTGATACTTAACGTCACCTGAACCTTTTTTAGCTAAAGTTTTACCTTCAAACTCACCAAACAAATCAGCTGGGTTTTTACCCATGATGTTCACAAGTAAGTTTAAACGACCACGGTGTGGCATCCCAATTACGACTTCTTTACAACCTACAGAACCTGCACGTTGAATAAGTTCGTTTACCATTGGAATGAAAGATTCACCACCCTCTACACCAAAACGCTTCGCACCAACATACTTATTGCCGAGGAATTTTTCTAAGCCTTCAGCAGCAGTTAAACGTTCAAGTACGTGTTTCTTTTGATCTGCCGAGAAACCGAACTGACCGCGTGCACCTTCAAGACGTTGTTGAATCCAGCGTTTTTCTTTGGTGTCAACAATGTGCATATATTCAGCACCAATAGAAGCACAGTATGTTGCCTCCATTGCGCTAACCATCTCACCTAAAGTTGCTTCAGTTTTACCAATCGCCAAATTTCCAGCATTGAAAACTGTATCTAGGTCAGACTTGGTTAAACCATGTGCAGCAAGATCTAAATCTGGCACATCTTCACGTTTAGCCAAACCTAGTGGATCAAGCTTCGCTTTTTGATGACCACGGTTACGGTATGCTGCAATCAGTTGCAAAACACCGATTTGACGACGTTCATGCTCAGTACTTACTTCACTTTGCACAACAGGCTGAACACGACTTGAATTACGACCTAATAATAAGAATTGCTCACGAATGTTTCCGTGTGGTTGGTCACCTTTAGGGAATTTATCGAAATATTGACGCCAATCCTCACCTACTGAGGTTGGAGAAGAAAGGTACTGTTCGTAAAGCTCTTCAATATACGCTGCACTATCAGCGGAAAGTTCAGTATCAAGACGCAATGCGTCAGCAACTTCTTGCATTTGTGGACCCATTTCCTATTGCAAAAACATTAGAGGGTGCTTTTTAAGCACTCCCATGATTGATAATGCCAAATCGGTAAATTGACATTCACCCATCAGATACTCATGACCAAGGGGCGTTATAAACATTAGCTTTTACTAATGCATACAATGAATCATAACGCCCTCAATGGCATCATCACTCACTTATATACTCAACCGAAGCTGAGCAATTTTTTGCAAATCGACTTAGAAAAAACAAAGGCTTTTTTGCTTTTTCTAAAGCGGTTCTAATCTTTGCTTATAAAATTATTTATAAACTGATCTGGATCACACTTATGTAGAAAAAATGTACCAAAAACATGGTGTGTTTTTCACATATAGTGGTTTGTTAAATCGTAACATGATCTGTCACTTCAATTGATTTTTTTGACACATACCACCTATAAATTAGCGAAATACATACAAGAAATAATCTATTATTATCCATCCATTTATATCGGGTCTGTTGATACTTTTTCAATGCTTAAAGCTTAGATCCCATTTGCTCGAACAAAAAACAACCATCTCATTAAAAATCCAATAAAAAAAGAGCGTACATCCCAAGATGTACGCCCTTTTTTCACATCGTATTAACCCGCTTGATCGAGCAACATGCTACGGATATGACCGATCGCTTTTGTTGGATTCAAGCCTTTCGGACATACAGACACACAGTTCATAATCCCTTTACAACGGAATAATGAGAATGGGTCATCAAGACGTGATAAACGATCTTGTGTCGCAGTATCACGAGAATCAATAATGAAACGGTATGCATTCAACAATGCTGAAGGACCCAAGAATTTATCCGGGTTCCACCAGAATGATGGGCATGATGTTGAACAACATGCACAAAGAATACATTCATACAAACCATTTAAGTGCTCACGCTCTTCTGGTGATTGTAAACGCTCTTTTGGTGGTGCAGGTTGATTATTGATTAAGAATGGATGAATTTTGTCATACTGATCGTAGAACTGATTCATATCCACAACTAAATCTTTCACTACTGGCAGACCAGGTAATGGACGAATGACGATTTTTTCAGGCAAATCGTTCAAATTCCATAAACACGCAAGACCATTTTTACCATTGATATTCACACCATCTGAACCGCAAATACCTTCACGGCAAGAACGACGGAATGTTAATGATTCGTCTTGAACTTTTAATGCTAAAAGCGCGTCAAGCAACATACGATGCTTATCCGTCAACTCTAGTTTAAAAGTCTGCATATACGGTGCTTTATCCTTATCAGGATCATAGCGGTAGATTTCGAATGTACGTGTACCTCTACTCATCTTATTTCTCCCGATTAGAATGTACGTGGTTTAGGTTCAATTGGGTCTACAGACAATGGGCTGTAACGTACTGGCTTGTATTCAAGATGGTTATCCGCTGAATACCATAAAGTATGTTTCATCCACTCATCGTCACGACGACCATATGAATAGTGCTCATCATCAGCAGGCAATTCATAATCTACAACAGTATGTGCACCACGACATTCTTTACGTGCAGCAGCAGAAATCAATGTTGCTTTCGCTACTTCGTATAAGTTTTCAACTTCCAAAGCTTCAATACGTGCAGTATTAAATACTTTAGATTTGTCTTTTAAATGAATGTTACGTACACGTGGTTCAATCGCAAGAATCTGCTTAACACCCTCATCAAGCAAGGCTTGAGTACGGAATACACCCGCGTGGTCTTGAACGATATCACGAATCGCATCCGCAACTTCTTGTGCATTTTCACCAGAAGTAGAATCATCTAAATGATTGATACGTTTCAACGTGTTCACAAGTACATCATTTGGAAGTGGTTGGTATTCATCACCGTGATGTTTAGTCACGTAATCGATGATGTGTTCACCAGCAGCTTTACCAAATACAACCAAGTCAAGTAATGAGTTTGTACCTAAACGGTTTGCACCATGTACAGACACGCAAGAACACTCACCAATTGCATAGAACCCTTTTACAGGCACTGTGTAATTCATTGTACCGTTGGTTGTGTATTCGTTTGCAGCTTTATCAAAACCTGCATAGAAATCTGCTGCATTTTTCGCTGTTTCAGGAATAACCACTTGACCATGAATATTGGTCGGAATACCACCCATTTGATAATGGATTGTTGGTACAACTGGAATTGGTTCTTTGGTGATATCCACGTTTGCGAATTTCTTACCAATCTCAAATACAGATGGTAAACGCTTCATGATGGTATCTGCACCCAAGTGAGTCATATCAAGTAGGATATAATCACCTTTAGGACCACAACCACGACCTTCTTTGATCTCTTGGTCCATAGAACGTGATACGAAGTCACGCGGAGCCAAATCTTTCAAAGTTGGAGCATAACGTTCCATGAACGGTTCGCCATCTTTGTTACGAAGGATTGCACCTTCACCACGACAACCTTCCGTTAACAATACGCCTGCGCCAGCAACACCCGTTGGGTGGAATTGCCAGAATTCCATATCTTGTAATGGAATACCCGCACGAGCAGCCATACCAAGACCATCACCAGTATTGATATAAGCATTGGTAGATGCACGGTAAACACGACCAGCACCACCTGTAGCAAACAATGTTGCTTTGGCTTGGAATACAGCAATTTTGCCTGTTTCTTGGTCAATTGCTGTTACACCGAGTACATCACCTGCTTCGTTACGGATTAAGTCTAATGCAATCCATTCAACGAAGAATTGAGTACCCATTTTCACGTTACTTTGATAAAGCGTATGAAGAAGCGCATGACCTGTACGGTCGGCAGCAGCACAAGCACGTGGAACTGGTTTTTCACCATAGTTCGCAGAGTGACCACCAAATGGACGTTGGTAAATTGTACCGTCAGCATTACGGTCAAATGGCATACCTAAGTGTTCAAGTTCATAAACAACTTTAGGCGCCTCACGACACATAAATTCGATTGCATCTTGGTCACCTAACCAGTCAGAACCTTTTACCGTGTCATAGAAATGATAGTGCCAGTTATCGTCTTGCATGTTACCAAGCGATGCACCAATACCACCTTGAGCCGCAACAGTGTGAGAACGTGTTGGGAATACTTTAGTTAGCACTGCAACTTTCAAACCTGCTTGAGCAAGTTGATATGAAGCACGCATACCTGAACCACCACCACCAACGATGACTGCATCGAAGAACTGGCTTGGAATATTTGAATAATCTTCTTTAGGGGTTAAAGCGCCCATGACATTTTCCTATCAATTCGCCCAAAAAATCTGGATTGCCCAGATCGCATATGCAATAACAGCAATAATCACTGCTGAAGTTAACACGATGCGTAAACCTGAAGCTGAAGGACCCATCTGACGAGTAGTCACATAGTCAGTGAATACTTGCCACATACCAATCCAAGCATGCGCAACAAGAGATAAGACTGCCAATAAAGATAAAATCTTCATCGGAAGTGTCATCATAAAGCCAAACCATTGCTCATAGTTAAATCCGCCATTGCACAGAATCCAACCTAATACCACAACAGTATAAACAGCTAGAACTACAGCACTTACGCGTTGGATATACCAATCACGAGAACCTGAACCCGTTAAACCTGTAGCACTTTTCATTAGAGAACGATCCATACAAATGAAGCGATAACTGATATCGCAGCCAAGATTAATGCAATAGTTGCTGCTACGCGACCGCTTTGCAACTCTTCAGCAAAGCCTAGGTCAGCAAGTAAGTGCTTAATACCCATAATGAAATGGAATAATAAACCAGCGACAAATACCCATACGATAAAACGTACAATGAAGCCACCAAAGATTGCTTGAACTTGAGCAAAGCCTTCAGGCGAAGACAAAGACTTGTCTAAAAGCCACAAAAGTACCGGTACGAGTAAAAATACGATGACACCTGATAGACGGTGTAGAATTGATGCAATAGCCACAGGGGATTTTAAGTTTACATCTAAAACTTGACCCATGGACAAATTGACAGGTCTGTTGCTTTTCACAGCGGGCATCCTGTAAGTAAAAACTCCATCCGGAGTTTGTTGGAATTAATTCGAAGGAAAGCTAGCATTGTCAGACAAATTTAATTGCCTGAACTTTAAACGACACTGAATTATAAAACGTGCACTGTCAAAATACAAACCATCGAAATTGGCTTTTTCTTTAAAAATCACTCAAATAAGAATCATTTACACCCATTTGAAAAATAAAGCAGATCCCCCACCTCTGTTTTTCAAGGCTATCTCGTTATTTTTTATGACATTTAAACATATTACTTTTACACATAATTACGACTTATATTATTTTTATAAATTTAGACTAAAGCACAACATTACGGACAAAATCGTCCTGTGGTTGATTTCTCCCTGCTGTTTTATTTTTCATCAGCTGGTTAAGCTTTAGTAGATACCCAACATGTTATTTTAAAATAGTCCTTTATTCCTATTTTAAATGGGTGCCATTTAATTCAGTGATTTGACTGAAAGCTTTATAATAAGAAAGAAAGACTTAGTTTGTGAATAATTCATAATTTAGCTGCAAGATTTTATGGTATTTGATTATTCCTAAGGCAACTAAATGCCTATTTTTATACTGATTCGATTATTTTTTATCCTTTAAAAGCTTCAATAAAAACTATTTTTTAATCAATTAAGCATTAAAATGAAAATAAATATTTCATCAACTCATTTGGGTGTTTTTTACACAAAAATAATGGCAAAAGCTATGTAAGTCGTGAAATTCAGATGGTTTTAAAACAGCAACAATGCATTTCGCAACTTACAAAAGCCACAAAATATTGGTCAAAAATGCCATTTCCTGTCTAGCAATCACAATTATTTTTCTGCACCTTCTTTAGAATTTACCTTATTATACTGACCGACTCTGAAATTTAATGATCAATCTTACTGGTTAAAGTTAGACTAACTACTGATGAAAACATTGTTTTTTCATCCATAAGTATAATTGACAAAATTTCAGTACTCACTAAGCTAAATAGCAATTTTTGATCCGTCTGACTTGTACATTACAAGATGACTCAGCAAGTTAGATAAAATATCCACCAGGACAGGAGATCTATTGAATGTCTGCAGCAACTGGCAAGAAAGCCGTTCTAGAGCTTGATGGCAAAAAAATTGAATTACCAATTTACAGCGGCACATTGGGCCCAGATGTAATCGACGTTAAGGATGTGTTGGCTTCAGGTCACTTTACTTTTGATCCTGGTTTTATGGCGACAGCTTCTTGCGAGTCTAAAATCACTTTCATTGATGGTGATAAAGGCGTTCTTTTACACCGTGGTTATCCGATTGCTCAACTTGCAACTCAAGCTTCTTACTTAGAAACTTGCTATTTATTGTTAAGCGGTGAGCTTCCAACTGCTGAGCAAAAAACAGACTTCGAAAACAAAGTCCGCAACCACACAATGGTTCACGATCAAGTTAGCCGTTTCTTCAATGGTTTCCGTCGTGATGCTCATCCTATGGCTGTTATGTGTGGTGTAGTGGGTGCGTTATCTGCGTTCTATCACAACGGTTTTGACGTTGAAAACGTAGACCACCGTGAAATCACTGCAGTTCGTTTAGTTGCTAAAATTCCTACTCTAGCTGCTTGGACTTACAAATATACAATCGGTCAACCGTTCGTATATCCACGTAACGATTTAAGCTATGCTGAAAACTTCTTGTACATGATGTTTGCTACTCCAGCAGATCGTGATTACAAAGTTAACCCTATTCTTGCTAAAGCAATGGATCGTATCTTTACGCTTCATGCTGACCATGAACAAAATGCATCAACGTCTACAGTACGTTTAGCTGGTTCTACAGGCGCTAACCCTTATGCATGTATTGCTGCGGGTATTGCTGCACTTTGGGGACCTGCGCATGGTGGTGCAAACGAAGCTGTTCTTAAGATGCTCGATGAAATCGGCTCTGTAGAAAATGTTGCACCGTTCATGGAAAAAGTAAAAACTAAAGAAGTTAAACTTATGGGCTTCGGTCACCGAGTTTATAAAAACTTCGATCCACGTGCAAAAGTAATGAAAGAGACTTGTGACGAAGTGTTAAGTGCACTTGGTATCAATGATCCACAACTTGCGCTTGCAATGGAACTTGAACGTATTGCATTAAGCGATCCGTACTTCATCGAACGTAAACTTTATCCTAACGTAGATTTCTATTCAGGTATCATCCTTAAAGCGATTGGTATCCCAACAGAAATGTTTACGGTAATCTTTGCGCTTGCACGTACAGTTGGTTGGATCAGCCACTGGTTAGAAATGCACAGCGGTCCGTACAAAATCGGCCGTCCTCGTCAGCTTTATACTGGCGAAACTCAACGCGATATCAAACGTTAATTCGTTACGCGTTCAGATCGAAAAAGAGACCACCCTTTGGGGTGGTTTTTTATTACATATTCATACCAATTGGTATAATCTATTTATTTTAAAATTCATTTAAAATCAAAACATAACAATACCAATATAAGCATAGAAAACTGAAATTTATATTTTTACTATAAAACTTACAAATCACTACTTTAAAAAACACCCAACAAATAACTTTATTTTATATATTGTTTAAAAATTTTTAATCATACATTTTCAAAGGACTTGAAGATGCCTCAATATTTATCCAAACAAGTACACGACCCAGATCAAGCTTTTTTTGGTCATCCCCAACCATTAAAAGGCTTATTTTTTACCGAGCTTTGGGAACGTTTTTCCTATTATGGTATTCGCCCTTTATTAATCCTCTATATGGCGGCTTTAGTTGCTGATGGCGGTCTCGGTTTAGATCGCCCAACAGCATCTGCAATTGTCGGCTTATTTGCAGGCAGTATGTATTTAATGACCGTATTGGGTGGATGGGTTGCTGACAATTATCTCGGTCAGGAGCGCGCTGTGTGGTACGGCTCACTGATCATCGCACTCGGACATTTATCCATTGCATTGGCAGCTTTATTTGGACATTTCTTTTTTTATTTTGGTTTAGTTTTGATTGTGATCGGTTCTGGTTTATTTAAAACCTGTATTTCCGTCATTGTTGGCACTTTATATCAGGCTCAAGATTCACGGCGTGATGCAGGATTTTCCATTTTTTATATGGGAATTAATCTAGGTTCGTTAATTGCCCCACTATTGACTGGTTTATTGGTTAAAGAACATGGTTGGCACTGGGGATTCGGAATCGGTGGCGTTGGAATGTTAATCGCCTTACTGATTTTTAAGTTAATAACTGTGCCTCAATTAAAACAATTTAATCATGTGCAAGGCAATGAAAATAACTGGGCTCGTCCTGTACATTACAATCCTAAAGCACCTCAAATGATCATAGGTTTTATTGCCGTTGTTGGCCTGATTATCGGTCTAGTTTCTCTTGGCATAATTAACATCAATCCAATTCAGATCGCCACATATTTCACGATCACAATCTGTATTTGTATTGCCTTATATTTCAGCTATCTATTGCTCTTTGCTGGTTTGAATAATACTGAGAAAAAACAAATCATCATCTGTTTTATTTTACTCATCACCGCTGCACTTTTTTGGTCAGCATTTGAACAAAAACCAACATCTTTCAATCTTTTCGCCCAAGACTTTACAGATCGCCAATTCTTTGGCTTTGAAATACCCGCAGTTTGGTTTCAATCGATTAACCCGCTTTTCATTATTATTTTCGCACCGATCATCGCATGGCTTTGGGTTAAATTAGGCAAACAAAATCGTGACCCTAGCTATATCACCAAATTCATTATTGCTTTACTTCTCGCTGCGGGTGGTTTTCTCGTGATGAGCATTGCCAGTTACTTGATCACCCAAAATGGTGGAACTGTTTCTGCATTGTGGATCGCATCAAGCCTCCTACTTTTAACACTAGGTGAATTATGCTTAAGCCCTGTTGGTCTTTCAACCATGACTAAACTTGCTCCAACCATCATTCGTGGACAAGTGATGGGGCTTTGGTTTACAGCATCTGCTTTAGGAAACTTAATGGCAGGTTTAATCGGTGGTCATGTTTCTATCCATGAAGTTGACCAATTACCCTTGCTATTTGTGCGATGTGTCATCGCTTTACTTCTTGGCGCACTCGTTCTATGGTTAATGAGAAAACCGATTCGTAAATTACTCAATCAAACATCGACCCCCTCTCAAAAATCTATTGATATGCAATTGGAAAAAGTATGAACAGTTTGTCACCTGCCAACAAATTAGAAAACCTTCGTACAATTATGAAGAAATATCAGCAGGATGCTTTTATCGCCATGAGTGCAGATCCACATATGTCAGAATATTTACCTGATTATTGGAAAATACGTCAATGGCTAACAGGCTTTACAGGTTCAGTCGGCACAATTGTAGTTACTCAAGACTTCGCAGGTTTATGGGTAGATGGTCGATATTGGGTACAAGCTGAACAGCAACTGGAAAATACAGGTTACGTTTTACAAAAGCAGACACCTGATGAATCATCAACACATTTGGCTTGGCTTTTACAACATCTACCCAAAAACACAAAAATTTCAGTCAATGGGCACACCATTTCTGCCCTACAATTTGATGCGCTAAGTCAAGTTGCTCAATCCCAGCAATTTGAAATCCGAACAGATTTAGATTTGATTGATGAAATTTGGACTAAACGCCCCACACTGCCCCTAGAACCCATTTGGCAAATGGCAGATGATTTAAATGCGCAAACACGCTTAGAAAAAATAACTGCGATCCGTCACAAACTTATTCAGAAAAAAGCAACGGGGCATTTTATTTCTGCACTCGATGATATTGCTTGGATTTTGAATTGTAGGGGGCGTGATGTTGAATATAATCCCGTGTTCTTAGCACACTTATATATTGACCATTCTCGAACTGTGCTTTTTATTGATGATGCAAAACTTTCAACTGAAATGCAGCAAAGATTTGCTTTGGATAACATTGAAATCTTAGCTTATAACGCAAGCATCGAGTTTTTGGTCGAACTTAAACAACAAAATATTTTAATTGATCCTACTAAAGTCTCAATTTCATATGCACAGGCCATTGAGCAGCAAAGTCATTTAGTCCAAGACATTAATCCAAGCAGTTTATTTAAATCACGTAAACATCCTTCAGAAATTGCACATGTGCGCAGTGCAATGACCAAAGATGGTGTTGCCCTATGTCATTTCTTTCATTGGCTAGATAACGCATTGGCTGATAAAGAATCGATCAATGAACTCACCATCGACGAAAAAATTTCAGGCTTTCGCGCACAACAAGCAGGTTTTATTGGATTAAGCTTCTCGACAATTGCAGGCTTTAATGCCAACGGTGCATTACCCCACTATCGCGCTACAGAAGAAAGCTTTAGCGAGATTAGTGGTGATGGTTTGCTGCTGATTGATTCAGGCGCACAATATGATGAAGGAACCACAGATATTACCCGTGTTGTTCCCATAGGCACCGCAAGCGCGGAACAAAAGCGCGATTATACACTTGTATTAAAATGTCATATTGCGCTTGCTCAAACTGTTTTCCCAGAAGGCATTGCATCACCTCTTTTAGATTCGATCACACGTCAAACCCTGTGGAAATATGGTTTGGATTATCGTCATGGTACAGGTCACGGTGTCGGCTATGCATTGAATGTTCATGAAGGCCCACAAGTGATTTCATATTATGCCCCAGTCACACCATCCACCAAGATGCGTGAAGGGATGATTACCTCTAATGAACCAGGCTTATACCATCAAAGCAAGTACGGCATTCGGATTGAGAATCTTGTCGTCAACAAAATTAAGCATTTTGAAGATACGACCTATGGTCAATTTTTAGAATTCGAAACACTAACACTGTGCCCGATTAACCTGACGTGTATCGTTTTAGACCTACTCAGTCATGATGAAAAAGCATGGTTGAATCAGTACCATCAAACAGTCAGAGAACGATTAGCACCTCACTTAGAAGGTGATGTTTTAAACTGGCTAAATGAAAATACCCAAGCTATTTAACATTTTCCGTAAAATTTAAAAAGCTCAAAGCACCTGACTTTGAGCTTTTTAAAGCAAAAATAATGATATAAATCAAATTAAAATGCTTTTGCTTTAGCTATCATTTAAACCAGATATGATCAAAACATTGATCAACGACCCCATTCCATTTTCGCCATATACGGACGAATTTTTTTAATACGTTGGATATTGGTCTTTTCAATCTGAGTTAATTGATTTTCAACATTGGTACTGCATGGCATATACCAATTATCGTTAGCAAATTGAGAGGCAATCTCTTTATTGGCAAATGAATAACCATGACGCGCATAAATTTCATTACGCATCCAGTCCAGTTCTTCAGGAGGAATTTGTAGATCCTCATCTTTTAATAAACGTTGTGATGCAACTGGATAATCACCGACATCTTTTTGATAGCGACACTGTTGCGGCTTTAAATCAAAATATTTTGGTTTAACCTTAGCCGTTGTAGATTCCCAACTAGACTCCAACACATTCGGCTGATTTTGTTTTACAGTAAACGTAAACACACCACTACTTGCTTTAGCACCGCTTTCTGTTGCGGTAATTTTATAGCCTTGTGAAGTCGTCTGTACTTTTCCTGAGAAATTTTGTTTATTTTTACCGAGAACACTATAGCCTTTGACCTGATTACGATCGATAGATTGGATGAAAACAGCAATTTTCTGCTCATCATATTTTCCAGACCAAGATTTTTGCAACTGTTGAATATCCAGTGCATAACTATTCTGGAAACCAATCATTCCTAATCCGACGAGTGCGATTAAACTTTTATTCATTGTTATACCTATTTGTTATGAAGATATTGGATGCATTTTCACATTGATTTTAGATTAAATTGTTTGCTTTGTGATCTACTTTAAGATAAATAAATCAGGATTCTCTGTGGTTTATTTTAAAATCTATGCCATACCCAAACATAAATATGCTGTTTCAACCTATCTTCCACTATAATTTCTCAATCACCATTCCATTATAAGCAGTGATGAACAAAACAAAAACTAACTTGGCATATTCAAGCTTGAGTCTAATTTCACTCGTGATCTATGCTTATTTATGCTATCTCATGGTCGCGATATGTCTACAATATTTCCCATGGCAAACTGATCAGTATTTTCTCTTGTTAAAGCAAGATGTAGTCAATACTCAACCTTGGCAGGCGGCTTTTAAAATCCATGTGATCAGCAGTAGTTTTGTACTCATCGCTGGATTTACACAGTTTTTCCGTGTCTTTCGCACGCGTTATCCCCGAATTCATCGCTGGAGTGGTTGGCTGTATCTGATCACCATTTTGGGGCTGTCTTTACCTAGTGGCTTAATTTTAGCTTTTTCAGCGGCTGGAGGGTTATCTACTCAAATCAGCTTTGTCTTACTAAGTTCACTCTGGGCGATCACCACCCTATCCGCTTTGTACTTTTTATTGAAAAAGCGCTGGATTTTACATCGTGACTGGATGATCCGTAGTTTTGCACTCAGTCTTTCAGCGCTGAGCTTAAGGACATGGAAAATCGTGCTTTATCAGTTACAACCTTATTTTGATTGGTTAACCCCAATTCACATCTATCAACTAGAATCTTGGTTAGGTTGGGTGGTCAATTTAATCCTAGCTGAAATCATTATTTTTGGATTATATCGTCGCACAAGACAAAAAAATAAAAGCCCTAAATTAATTTAGGGCTCTCATAAAAAGTGTTC
Organism: Acinetobacter sp. I-MWF; assembly: GCF_025433935.1. Classification (NCBI taxonomy): domain Bacteria; kingdom Pseudomonadati; phylum Pseudomonadota; class Gammaproteobacteria; order Moraxellales; family Moraxellaceae; genus Acinetobacter; species Acinetobacter sp. I-MWF. The sequence continues at coordinate 3,266,812 of NZ_JAMBAR010000001.1, forward strand.
AGCAATTGAATACTAAGCTTATTTTTTACTCACGCTATAATGGTTTAAATCTAGTTGTTTTAATTGGTTGCGTAATTGTTGCAATGACCATGGCCATGCTGCAAAGTTACGACCATTTTCGTCCAGATAATAAGACTTACACCCACCCGCATTAAATACAGTGGTTTTTAAATGTTTCTGCAGACGTTTGTTATGCTGGGCAAGCACATCCGCTTTGATTTCAAAGCGAGTGAATTTTTGCTCACGCATTTTTAACAAGCCATCAACAATATAGCCGACTTGTGCTTCCGCGATACCAATAAATGAATCATAGACTAGAATGTTTGGACCGAGGACTAAAAACGCATTCGGTACATGTTCAATACTGGCGCCCAAATATGCTTCAGGTGAACTATTTTTCCAACGCTCAGCAAGGACTTGACCATTGCTGTCATAAACTCGTTTACCAATTGGAGGATGTGAAACTTCAAAGCCTGTTCCCCAAATAATCACATCCACTTCATGACGTTCACCATTTGCTGCAACCACTGTATTTCCATCAATTTCAACCAAACCATGTGCAATCAGATTCACATTATCTTGTTGTAGTGCTGGATAATAATTGTTTGCAAACAATAAGCGCTTACATCCAATAGTAAAGTTCGGTGTCACTGCTTTACGCAAAGTTTCATCTTTAATTTGTAGTTTGAGTAATTGCTTACTTAGGAAATTAACAGGTTCCAATACTTTAGGATTACGCAATCCAAAGTTAATCCCATTTAAAATCTGTGCAATGCTATTACGCCAAGTTTGTTGAATGATTGGGAATCGAGAAATGATCCCTTTAGCCGTTTCGTTTAACTCCATATCCGCCTTGGGTAGTACCCACGGTGCTGTACGCTGGAATACGATCAGCTGTTTCGCTAAAGGTTGTACTTGTGGGATAAACTGAATTGCAGAAGCCCCTGTACCAATCACTGCAACACGCTTACCCGTTAAATCATAATCATGATTCCAACGTGCTGAATGGAACATTTCACCTTTAAAACTTTCAATTCCTTTTAATTTCGGCAAAGCAGGTTCAGTAATCGGTCCTGTCGTAAAGATCACCGTCTTGGCTTGATATTGACCTTTTGATGTTTCTAAGTGCCAAATATGTTGTGCTTCATCCCATTTGGCACTGATCAATTCATTATTAAATTCAATTTTCTCACCAAGGTCATATTTTTCCACCACTTCTTCTAAATAGCTTAGAATTTCTGGCTGCTTGGCAAATAAATGGCTCCATTTATGGCTTGGTGAGAAAGAAAATGAATAAAGTGCTGAGGGTACATCACAACCGCAGCCCGGATAATTATTGTCGCGCCATGTTCCTCCCACACGACTGGCTTTTTCAAGGACCACATAATCGTTATAGCCTGCTTGATTCATTTTATAAGCAGCAGCAATCCCTGAAATACCCGCACCAACCACGATGGTGTCATAGATGTGCACAGCTTCTTTGTGCTGAGTCTTTGGCGCTTTTTCTTCAGCCGATTGTTCAAGCTTTTTAGATTGAGCGCTTATTTGTGTTTCAACTTTTACCTCAGGCTTATTTTTAGCTTTAGCTGGAGTTTGGACTTCAGCTTTAGGGTGATTTGCTTTCGCTGGCTTTGTAACAGTCTTTGCCTCAACTTGCTTCTCTACAGGCACTTTTTCTTTAAGCTGTTTTGCTTCAAGCGATTTGTCTTGTGCTGTATTCGATTGAGTCACCTGTTTAATGTCTTCAACTGTAGTTTGGGTTGAGTTTTGCTCTACGCTTTTCTCTTTAGGCAGCGTAGCTAAAGTTGTTTCTGTTGTCATCTTGATTTACTCGCAGCTTATTTGATGTATTTATTAAATAATGGATATCCGATACCCAGCGCTTTGGCATATAAGGTGGGTGATACACGTTTTAATATCCAAAACAGTTTTGCATCTGGCTGAGGAATGGTGTACAGCTTGCCTGCATCCAAATTATTTAAGGTTTTAATCACCACCTGATCACTGGTGGTAAATGCATGATTCATCAGTAAATCATCTGCTAACCCCGCATAATGACCAGGTAAACGACCATTTTTCATAATATTTGTAGGCACTAATGTTGGACACAGCACATTCACTCGAATGTTGTCACCACGAAGCTCTGCTGAAAGGGTTTCTGACAATGCCAACACACTGGATTTGGTCACATTATAAGCGGTCATTTCGGGAGCTGCTGTATAGCCCGCAGCTGAAGCAACATTGATAATTGCCCCATAACCTTGTTGCTTAAACTGAGGAACAAAATAATGACAACCATGAATAACCCCCCAGAGGTTGACATGCATACACCATTGCCAATCTTCCAGTGACACTTCATCAAACTTACCGCCCAGCCCTACACCCGCATTATTAATAATCAGGCTTACAGGATGATTCATTAATTTTTCGGCTTGTTCTGAAAGTGCTTTTACTTGCTCTTTCACACCCACATCACATTGCACAGCAAATGCTTTAGCTGAAGTTTGTGATTCAATCAAACTGACCGTTTCTTTGGCTGCATCCAGATTTATGTCAGCACAAACAATTGTTCCTCCGCGTTTTGCAAGTTCCATTGCAAAACTACGTCCAATGCCACTGCCTGCGCCAGTCACGACCGCATAAGCATTTTGGCTCGGCTTAACTTTTTTAGAAAAAATACCCATAAACTTTAAATCCATCTCTTTTAGGTTTTTATGAACGCAATGCAGGATAAAATTCTTTCGTCAAATATGGCGTAAGAAGACCTGTCTTTGGATTCAGTAGTTTCTCTTTGTAATAGTCCAAAAATTCAGATGTATCATGATCATTTGGATGAAAATCGGGACGCAGATAATCAAAAATATGTTTAAAGCTACTGCCGTAAACACCATCTTTTAAGCCAAAGATCAGGCGAAAATTATATGGAATCTCCTTCCAATAACGTAAGCTAATCAGGTTCTTAGGATTGCGATAAAAAGGCACTAAAAATGATGCAGCTGAAATCAGCACCAAAATCGTGATCAATGCGGGAAAGAATCCAGCAATACGTAATAAATAGTTATTGGATAATTCTTGAAACACATCGAAAGCAATATCCTTATGCTCCGATTCTTCAAGCATATGCCACATCCAGATTGCCCGTTGTTTTTCATCTTGCGAACGGAAGAACACTTCTTCATGATTCATCATGTATTCTGCAAGTACCGCAGTAAAATGTTCGATACCAGCCATCAATGACAATTTCATCGGTTGTGGAAGACGCTCAAAACCATATTCAAACGCCCAGCCAGCCCAAGTACGAAACAGCTTTACTGGCAAATCACGAATTAAATAAGCGTCATTTAACTCTTCATGCATTTTTGAATGAATCGCCTCTTGACCAATCAATGAAGTAACACGTTGCTTCAATAATGGATCGGTAATGAAATCACGATGATAACGAGCAGTATCAATCACAAGATCTTCACCACGAGTTAAGAAAATCGACAATGACGCAAAATATGCACTTGCCAATTCTGCATCCATATAAAATCGGTGATCTACTTGCTCTGGATCAAAATCAAACTTCATATGACGAATTGGAATAATCGGCGTTTGATTTTCCAGACTGAATGGTGCCGCAGCAAAAACTTTAGCAACGGCTTTCTTAATTGGCTTAGCGAACATAGCTGGTACTCTTTATTCATTTAATATGGCAATCCATTTCATCGTCTTTACGCTGATGAGCTACAGATCGCCTTTTGAGTAAAAACTCTACTTTGATGGCTAAAAATTACGACATGCTTTGTCAATTACCATTGGCACATGCATTCATTCGGTTTGCAAATTATGACAACCTTAGATAATTGTCAGACAATCACTTTTAAGAGTTGCCTCCACTGATAAAGAATGTCCCTTAAAAACAATTTTTATAAAGTGCTTGGTTAAAATCACAGCTTTAAAAAAAACTTTTCCTTCAAAAATTGATGGAAAAGCTCAGTATCGATCTACAACATCGTTTTTATATTGAATAGAAAATTTGAATGCTAAGATTGAATAAAATTACATCCGTAAAGCAGGGGTAAACGCTTTAACAAAATAAGGGGTGAGTGTGCCTGTTTCAGGATCAAGTAATTCTTTTTTGAAATATTCTAAAAGCTCAGTTGTATCATGATCATTAGGATGAAAGTCTGGACGCAAATAATCAAAAATATGGCCTAAACTGCTACCAAAAACACCATTGTCTCGACTAAATAATAAATCCCAACTGCCCTTTGCCTCTTTCCAAAAACTTAGACTAAAGCTATTCATTGGACGTCGTAAAAATGGCAACATCAATGCGCCAGCACCTACGCCTAGACCCAAAGTAATCAACGCAATAAAGAATCCTGAAATTCGTAATGGATAATTTGCAGAAAGCACTTGATAAGTATCATAAGCAATATCTTTATGCTCAGACTCTTCCAGCATATGCCATAACCATAAAGCACGTGTTTTTTCATCAAGAGAATGATTAAAGATGTCTTGATGCATCATGGCATATTGAGCAAAAACAGCGGTGAAATGCTCAATCCCAGCCATCATTGAAAGCTTTAAAGGTTGTGGGAATTTTAAAAAAGTATGATTAAAAACCTGTTCTGCTAAAAACCGATATAACTGCACAGGCAAATTATTTGGAATCATGGTTTCATTATATTCTTCATGGACTTTAGAGTGAATTGCCTCTTGTCCAATCAAACTGGTTAGACGCTGTTTTAAAACTGGGTCTTGTATTTGATCACGATGATGTCGTGCAGTTTCGATCACCAACTCTTCACCATAAGTTAAAAAAATTGACAATGCGGCAAAATAGGCAGTCGCCCACTCTTTTTGCATAAAAAATTTAACATCCAACTCATCTGGGCTAAATTTAAAATTGAAGTGACGAATCGGGATATTCGCAATCTGATCTTTTAAATTAGGCAATCGACTTGGAAAAGCTTTTGCAAACACTTTTTTGACAGGCTTAGCAAGTAACATATGAAGCACCTATTGTTTATTTAGGGATCAAGGATTTGACTGAAAACCAGTTCAAATTCACATTTCAAGTAAAAAATCCTATTTATGTTGGAAAAATAAGTCATCTGGATTCAAATACCACTGACATTTCAGGTCAATCCATTGGCAATTTATGACTATTCAATAAAGTGTCTGACAAATAAGGGCTGAGCTTGCCTCTACTGATAAATAATGACCTTTGCGGATAAGTCATCAGCTTTGGCTTACTTAAATCATGATTTAATTTTTGGGTGTACTGAACCCTAACTACGGATACGCTACATAACTGAAATCAGGCAACAAGAAAAGTTTCATGTCAGCATATATACAATAGACAGTTTTTTATCGTGGTGTATCTGGGCCACAGTTAATCTTTGGGTCACACTGAATCAGTGCTAAACTTATGGATGTACTTTTTACACAGCACAAAATAAAACAATGTTCAATTTCATTTGGCGCTTTGTACAACTTCTTCAATTGGATCAATTCAAATATCGTAAATTGACAGACGGCGAAATTCGTATTAGCCAAAGTGTATTTGGAGAATTAATTGACTACAGCCAAGTCAAGGTGATGAATCATCCTTATTTACCGTGGCAGCCTGTTGGTATTTTGATGGCGCCCAATGGTTATATTCACTTAAAAGATGCAGACTATTGTGAAGACTTCTCCTGTATGAGCTTGGGTTATCAAGCTGTTTTTATTCATGAAATGGCTCATGTTTATCAATATCAGCGCCATGAGAATGTATTACTTAAGGGGGCGATTTTACAGTCCGCACTTTACCTAAGTTTTGGTAAATATAACCCTTATCGCTACACTCTCATTCAAGGAAAAGCTTATTTCGATTACAATATTGAGCAACAAGGTGATATCGCCAAAGATATTTATTTAAATCGAATTGAAAATATTATTCTGGATAAAAATTCAGTCAATCCTTCAATTTAAGCGCTTTATTTTGATGCTAATTTATACAAATTAAGTGATACATTTCACAAAAAATATTTAAAGCTGATTTTTTCCAATATAAAATCCAAAAAATAATGAAAAATCACTAGTTTCTATAAAAAAAATACACTAAATTCATGAGGTCATTGATGGTGTACTGAATAAACTTAATGAATCACTAGCTTCTGACGTTTTTTTAGTTAAAATACTCAATGTCTGAAATTTTTGCCTTGCAAGAAAATAAAGATTTTTGATGATTTTTAATGATTTTATAGTTTCGCCCTTTGGCAATTTCTGTGATATCTATATACATATGTTGAATAACTACATTTTAAAAATCAACAATTTGTATATAAATTACCCTATTGGAATAGGATTTGGTTTAAATGAAAAGTTTTAAAATTGCTCTCGCGCAATTCTCTCCATTCATTGGTGATATTGAGTCGAACGTTCAAAAAATGATTGAACAAGCCAATGATGCAAAAAAACAGAATGCTGAAATTGTTGTTTTCCCTGAACTTTCTATAATCGGTTACCCTGCCGAAGATTTGCTTTTACGCCCAAGCCTAGCAAAGCGTACTGCACAAGCTTTCGAGAAACTGTCTACTGTTAAAGACATCGTGATGGTATTTGGTTTTGCCAATCTTACTGACGATGGTCAACGCTACAATGCTGCTGCGGTGATGAAAGATGGACAAGTTCTAGGGGTTTACAACAAACAAAATCTTCCTAATTACAGCGTTTTTGATGAAAAGCGTTATTTTAATGAAGGACATCAACATCTTGTATTTGAGTACTTAGGTCATAAGTTCGGGGTACTGATTTGCGAAGATGTATGGTCTTTAAATACAGTTCAACAGCTTGCTCAACTCAATGTGGAAAGTGTTTTGGTCTTGAATGCTTCACCTTATGAAGTCGGCAAACCGCAACATCGTATCGAAACATTAAAAGAGTTGGCAAAACAGCTCCACCTCAATGTGGTTTATATCAACCAAGTGGGCGGTCAAGATGATCTCATTTTTGATGGGACCAGTTTTGTCATTAACCATTCAGGTGAAGTTGCGTTACAAGCACCAAGCTTTAAAGAAGATCTCTACTTTGCTGACTACCAAATAGAAAACAAAGCCTATCAAGTCGTTGAAGCTACGCCAGCATTAAATACCATGGCTGAAATCTATCAAGCTTTGGTTTTAGCAACACGCGACTATGTACAACGCTCTGGTTTCCCTGGTGTGATTTTAGGACTATCAGGTGGTATCGACTCAGCTTTAACCTTGGCAATTGCAGTTGATGCGATTGGCGCAGATAAAGTTCAAGCCGTGATGATGCCTTATACGTACACATCACAAATTAGTGTGGAAGATGCCACTGAACAAGCAAAACGTATGGGTGTTACTTTTGGTATTGCCGAAATTCATCCTATCGTAAATAGCTTTATGCAGACCTTATTCCCATTCTTTGGTAACTCACCTGCGGATACAACTGAAGAAAACCTTCAAGCGCGTGCACGTGGTACATTGCTTATGGGCTTGTCCAATAAGTTTGGTAACCTTGTGCTTGCAACAGGCAATAAGTCTGAACTTTCTGTCGGTTATTGCACACTATATGGCGATATGGTAGGTGGTTTTGCTGTACTCAAAGATGTTTATAAAACCATTGTTTTTGAATTGGCTAAGTACCGTAACAGTATTTCTGAAACGCCTGTGATTCCTGAACGTGTTATTTCTCGTCCACCATCAGCAGAACTTCGTCCTGATCAAAAAGACCAAGACTCTTTACCTGCTTATGATGTACTTGATGCCATTCTATATGCATATATTGAGGAAGAACAAAGCCAAGAAGACATCATTGCCAAAGGTTTTGAACGTGCAATCGTGGAAAAAGTCATTCAGCTTGTCGACCGCAACGAATACAAACGTCGTCAAGGTTCAATTGGACCACGTATCAGCTCACGCGCATTTAGCCGCGAACGCCGTTATCCGATTGTAAATGGCTGGAAAGCAGGTGTATAAGCCTCGTGAATGTGAATAATTCACCTCCACCTTCGAGCTTTGCTCAGGAACTTGCTCAAGCACTTTTGCTTGAGCAAGTTCGCTTTATTAAAAAACAACTCTTAGATCAGAAAAATCCGCAATTTATTCAGAATTTTATTTCCCAAACCTACCAAAATGCAGACAAAATTCTTTTAAAAAATGTGATTCAACTTGAGCAACTGCAGTCTGTAGTGCAAAAATATGCTTTTGAATTGAATTTAGGCGCAGATATTCTTGAATTTATCGGTGTCGTCGCTCAAAAAATTCATCAATATGCCATTCATAGTCAAACCATTTTCAATGATCTACTCTCAGATGAATCTTTTGAACTGTGGATGTTTAAAATCTTAGAATTAGAACAATTAAGAGACTATATTCAAGAAAACTTACAGCACAACCCGCAGATTCAACAGGTTAGCCTACAGCTTGCCAACCAGATTTTAGAAAGCAACACCCCTTGGCTCAACCAGCTACGTCAATACACCGTTAAACATAACCGTATTGGCGCGAAAGTCATCAGCTTTATTCAAGATCAGCAACACAATATTGAGCTTAAATTAGAACAGCAACTCGCAACTGCTATCCGTAGTCAACTCAGCAATATCATTCTACTACCAAATGAAGACTTAGCAGATATCGCTACACATGTTTGGAATGAAGTTAAGCAACGCTCATTAAAAGAGGCTTTCTCTCAAGTTCAATCCATTGATTTTGAGGAATTCTTTATTCTTGTTTATGAAACTTGGAAAGAATTACGTCAAACAGAATATATGCAACAGGTTATTTTAAATGTAGTCGAAGCATTTTATGAATACTTTGGCGAATATAGCTTACAAGAATTACTACACTCGGTTGGGTTAGATCAAAACGATTTATTTATCGAAGCAGATCGCTTTGTTCCACATACACTAGGTGCTTTGGATCAACATGGCTTATTGGATGAGATCATTCAATCCTTGATTGCGCCATTCTACATTGACACGCAAACACAAAGATTTATAGAAAATTATTTAGCAGAAAAAGCTTAATCAAACATTCAACTGGATTTTTTCAGTATTCTAAATATTCATAGCACGATGATAATTTTTATCTATATCTAGTGATCTTTTGATGATGCACAAAAAAAGAGACCATGCAGTGAGCATGGTCTATAAAAATGGTGGCTATGACGGGACTTGAACCTGTGACCCCCGCATTATGAGTGCGGTGCTCTAACCAACTGAGCTACATAGCCATAAACTGTGTGCGCATTATCTAAAGTTATCTACCCTACGTCAAGCATTCAAACACACCAATGCTCATACTTTAAGCAATTGATATTTAAATGTTTAAATTTAATACATATTTATGTTTTTATCGAAAAAATCAGCTTAATAAGCAGCGTAAATAATTAAGGAATTAAGCTCTCTCCCCTATTTATCTCTAAAAATCTATAGCAAAAAAAAGAGAGTGGCTTACCACTCTCTATTTGCAACAAGTTCTTCCATTTCAATATCGAGATATCCTTGGTCTTGTACCACCATCATCATTGCTTCAGCAATATAATCAGCTGCAGTACCATCCAAAGAAGAATCAAGATCCTCAAACTGTGGCTTCATTTCATTAATTTCAGTCACAGTTAGTTTTGCCATAGAATAAATTTCTGCATCACTAAAGCTGGTTTTTGCCACTTTTTTAGCAAAATTTTCAATAAGTTGCTTAACCTCAGCAACTAGAATATCTGGATAATATTCATCATCGAACATTGGGAGAAGTAGATCGTTAAACATTGCAACCTAAAATAAAACAGCAATTCACGCGCTTATATAACACAAACCATACAATTCACCAAATTGATCGGGCAATTTAACTGATTAATTTTTCAGATGTAGATGATCTTAATTTTAAAAAAGATCAAACAATATCAGGGACTATTGATCATTCATCATTAAATTGCAGAGCGCATGGCTTGCCATACTTTAATTGCATCCGACATTGCTTTGACATCATGTGCACGCACCATACACGCGCCTTGTTGAATACTGAGCAAGTGTGCAGTAACACTACCTACAGCACGATGATTGGCATCTGCACCATCTAAAGCGTCACCAATGAAGCGCTTACGTGATAAGGCTGATAAAATTGGATAACCCATGTTGTTCAGTTGATAAAACTCATTGAGAAGCTTTAAATTTTGTTGCGCATTTTTAGCAAAACCAAAACCAGGATCTATCATAATATTTTTAGGCTGAATTCCTGCCTGTAGTGCATCATCTACGCGTTGCTGTAATTCAGCAATTACCTCTTGAGTAACATCGTCATACTGGTCAAGATGATTCATTGTGGTTGGCTCGCCTCGCATATGCATAATAATCACAGGGATATTAAGCTCTGCAGCAGTCTCTAAGGCATGTGGACGAGTTAAGGCACGGACATCATTCCAAATATGTGCACCAGCCTTAACCGCCTCACGAATGACTTCTGGCTGTGAGGTATCTATTGAAATAATGACATCCAATTTGGCTAATTCAGCAACCACAGGAACAACACGACGTATTTCTTCGGCAATCTCGACTACAGATGCACCCGGGCGTGTAGATTCACCGCCAACATCTATTACTGTCGCACCATCAGCAATCATTTGCTTGGCATAAGCAACAGCTTGATCTTTTTGATCATGCTTCCCACCATCGCTAAATGAATCTGGAGTGACATTCAAAATACCCATGACATTTGCTTGCGATAAATCCAGACTCAAACGCCCACATTGTAAAATTTGCTTGGGCAGTGGCATCAGTTGCATGTCAATTCTCCTTATTCAATTCAGGCTAGTTTAGCAATTCAAATCAATAGCACAGTGATTTTTTTTCATCTGTGAATTTTTTCGTATAAAAAAAGAGCCTCGATTGAGGCTCTTGTTTATTCACTGACTGATCAGGTCGCTGGTAATGGTGGTGGTGTTGATGGACCATCTGTAGGTGTTACATCAAGCACTGGATTTTCAGCCACATAAACCTTAGGTGGCTGAGGATCACGACCTTCCATGATGTCACGGATTTGATCACGATCAATCGTTTCCCACTCCATCAAGGCTTTTACCATTGCATGCGCAATATCTTTGTTATTTTCAAGGATATCACGCGCAACACGATACTGTTCATCTAGGATACGACGTACTTCTTGATCAACCTGTTGTTGTGTTGCTTCAGAAATCGTACGGCTACCGACATTTCCGAAGAAACCATTTTGGTTTTCATCTTCATAGACCATCACGCCCATTTTGTCTGACATACCGTACTTGGTCACCATTGCGCGTGCCATTTTGGTTGCACGTTCAAAGTCGTTAGAAGCACCCGTTGACATTTGATCAATGAAAACTTCTTCTGCAATACGACCACCGAATAAGATTGAAAGTTCATTCAACATCTTAGACTTGTAATGGCTGGTTTGATCATGTTCTGGCAACTGCCAAGTTACACCCAAAGCCCAACCACGTGGCATAATTGTTACTTTATGCACAGGGTCAGTCCCTGGAAGAATTTCTGCAACAATGGCATGGCCTGCTTCATGATAAGCAGTCGCACGACGTTCTTCTTCACGGATCACCATCGACTTACGCTCAGGGCCCATGTAGATCTTATCTTTTGCATCTTCAAAGTCATGCATATCGACGGTGTTCTTGTTACGACGAGCAGCAAACAATGCAGCTTCATTGACAAGATTCGCCAATTGCGCACCAGAGAAACCAGGTGTACCACGTGCCAATACTTTAAGATCAACACCTGTTACCGAAGGAAGTTTCTTCAAATGCACTGCCAAGATCTGTTCACGACCTTTAATATCTGGCAGACCCACCATCACTTGACGGTCGAAACGCCCCGGACGAAGTAATGCTTTATCTAGTACATCCGCACGGTTTGTTGCAGCAATGACGATAATCCCTTCATTCCCTTCAAAACCATCCATTTCAACAAGCATTTGGTTGAGTGTTTGTTCACGTTCATCATGACCACCACCTGTACCTGAACCACGATGACGACCAACTGCATCAATCTCATCAATAAAGATGATACATGGTGCATGGCGTTTCGCCTGTTCGAACATGTCACGCACACGAGATGCACCCACACCAACGAACATTTCAACGAAGTCAGAACCTGAAATACTAAAGAATGGAACTTTGGCTTCACCAGCAATCGCTTTCGCAAGTAAAGTTTTACCTGTACCTGGAGGACCAACCATCAATACGCCTTTAGGAATTGTTGCACCTAAGCGTTTGAATTTTGCAGGGTCTTTCAAGAAATCAACGATTTCCACAACTTCTTGTTTTGCTTCATCACAACCAGCAACATCGGTAAAGGTCACTTTGATTTGGTCTTCTGAAAGCATTTTTGCTTTAGATTTACCAAAACTCATTGGACCATTTTTACCGCCTGCACCACCACCCATGTTACGCATAAAGAACATGAACAATAAAATAATTAAAAGCACAGGAAAGCTTGCGATGAGAAGTTGCATCAATAAACCTTGACGTTGAGGTGCAGTACCTTCAACTACAACGTTATTTTTGATGAGTGTAGGCATCAATTCAGGATCTTGAACTGCTGGGCGAATACTTTCAAAGTTCGAACCGTTCTTTTTTTCGCCGCTTATTCTTTCACCATCAATTGTGACTTTACTAATTTGACCAGCATTCACCGCTGTGACGAATTCTGAATAATTCATCGCAGAAGGCTTACTGCGGTCACTGAGATTGCTGAAGATTAAGATCAGCACACCCAGTATGACCAGCCACAATACGGCATTTTTGAAGTAATCGCTCAAAGCTTTATTCCCATATATAACTATTTTGATCAGGCTCAATCTTGCTTGATCGTAACAAAAAGCGAGTAATGAATTTCGCAATAAAGGTTAAAAAGGTACAAAATGCACAATTTTTAACAACTTGGCAAGCATTTGTTGGCAATTCATTACGAAGAATGAACATACCTCAAAAACACCAGCTATTGCGAAACTTTTTTACGGCCCTGTCCAATTAAAAAAACTTCTTTTGAACGTGCACGTGAAGCAGCTGGTTTTGCTGTTTTTAACACATCAAAACTATCCACGACTTGCTTTCGGAACTCATCAAAACCAGTTCCTTGGAAAACTTTAACTAAAAACTGCCCTTTTGGTCCAAGAACCTTGTTGGCAAAATCTAATGCAAGTTCACACAAGTAAATCTGGCGAGGTTGATCTACAGCCCTATTACCTGATGTATTGGGGGCCATATCTGAAATTACAACGTCTACAGTGCGTCCATTTAAAATATTTAACAATTTTTCGAAAACTTCTTCTTCTCTAAAGTCACCTTGTAAGAAGGTAACATCAGGTAAAGCATCCATTTCTAAAATATCTGAAGCAATCACTAAACCTTTATCACCGACCAGTTTACCTGCGATTTGCGACCAACTTCCTGGTGCAGCACCCAAGTCCACCACGGTCATCCCTGGTTTAATCATTTTGTGTTTTTCTTGAATTTCAAGAAGTTTATATGCAGCACGAGCGCGGTAACCTTCTTTTTGTGCTTTTTTCACAAAAGGGTCATCTAAATGCTCTCTCATCCACGCACGACTACTTTTGGATAACTTCTGGTTGGTAATGCGTGTAGCCATAACTCTCTTGATCTAAACCGATAACTAACTTCTGATTGTACGTGAAAAAAATTCTCATTGCAGTATTCATATTGATTTAAATCGACAGATATTGATATGTTTTTTTGAATAAGCTTCATCGATTATTTCTACAGAATTTACAGCGTAGTGATATGGCTTTTGTTATACTAAGTCGTTTCTAAAATTAGGTTATCTTTTATGGCGGCTCTATCTATCCAAGAACGTAAACGTTTACGTCAAATCGGACATGCGTTAAACCCTGTTGTAATGCTTGGCGATAAAGGCTTGACTGAAAGTGTCGTTGAAGAATTAAACCGTGCTTTAAATGATCACGAGTTAATTAAAGTCAAGGTTACAGGTGAAGACCGCGAAGCACGTGCTGCAACGATTACTGAAATTGCCAATGTCACTGGTGCGGAAGTTGTTCAAACAATTGGTAAAATTGCATTGCTTTATAAAAAGGCTGCGAAACAAAATCCAAAATTGTCTAATTTAGTTCGCCACGCTCATCTTTCAAATTAAGATTTATTTTCATGGCAAGTTTCGAACTGAATGCATTTGATCGTCGTTTTCAAAGTATCTCCCTAGTTGGTGCGATTGAACAAATTAGCCCATATACACTCAATGTCGGTTATTGGTTAAGAGATCCCAATCAATTCATAATTTTTCCTGAACTGGTTACAGCAAATCCACGTCAGGATTTCCTTTGGGAAAATACCTGTTTTGAGATTTTTATTGGTGTGCAAGGTGAAGATTATTATCGTGAAATTAATCTATCCCCTTCTCAAGCTTGGCAAGCTTACCAATTTGAAGAATATCGTTATCCTGAAAATATGCCACCAGTCGCTGCTTATGACATTGAATTAAACCAGTTAAAGCGCACGCATTATGGATTAAATGTCAGCATAGATCTTAGCGAGTTCATGCTTGCCAATAAATTAAAATGGTCAGACTTATTTTTGGGTTTAAGCGCTGTTTTAAATACCACGCAAGGTCAACATTTCTTTGCCATGCAACACAGTGGCCAACAAGCCGACTTTCACAATAAACGTGATTGGTTACATACATTTTAAAATACGCTTATGTAAACTGTGCTTGAAAATAAAAAAGTGAGGCAACTAGCCTCACTTTTTTTTTGCCATTTCTCTTAAAAATGGCCTTCCTCAAAATATAAGCTTTACATATCTTATTGTTTTGTAGTTACTTTATTCCAAACTTCTAAAGTATGATCTTTTGAACGCTTTAAAGTTTCAGTTAACTGTACTTTATGTTTGCTCGAAATTTGTGAAACATCTTCACGAATTTCTTTACCAACTTCAGTTAACTCTTTCACTAAAATGCTTAATTCTGCTTTTAAGAAATCAGCCAATTCAACCAAATCTTTTTGTGAAGTTGAAAATTGTGATTTGATCACATCAAGACGTTGTACCAAATCTTGTTTAAAGTTTTGTACTTGATCTTGAACTTGCTCAGTTAATTGCTCTGATTCTGCTTCAAGTTTAGTTTTAGTTTCGGTAACCGCTTCAGCAACTTTTTGCTGTGCTTCTTTACCTAACTTCTCTAAATTTTCTGTAGTTTCAGTCACAACTTCTTTCAAAGCCGCAGTCTCTTTTGTTACTTTATTTGTAACAGTTTCTTTAGATATAGTCATATTGATTCCCCCTGGAATGTGAGTCAATAAGATACATTGAAAGGATAAATTTTAGATTTTGATTTGTCTGACAATATTTAAATACTTACAATTTCAAACAATTCACTTTAAAAGCAGAATTAATGCTAAATAGCAAGGTATTTATCTTAGATTATCCCTCGAAATAAAATAGACTTTCGAGAGGCTCATGCGTATAATGCGCTGTTAAGTTACAAGCGAGCAGACAAGAGGAGGGTAGGATTTAGTAAGCCTTCCTTTTTTTTCGTCTACTCGCTTTTTTACAGCCCTATTTTTGTGGTTTTAGTTCAGGAGCTATGGTTTGAGCACCCCCGCCATTTTAGCCCTTGCTGACGGTACTGTTTTTAAAGGTACATCGATCGGCGCTACGGGAAGTACGACTGGTGAAGTCGTTTTTAACACTGCCATGACTGGTTATCAAGAAATTTTGACCGACCCTAGTTATGCACAGCAACTTGTAACTTTAACTTATCCTCATATCGGTAATACTGGTTGTAATGAAGAAGACGCTGAATCAGGTCGAATTCATAAAGTTTGGGCGAATGGTTTAATCATTCGTGACCTACCGTTATTACACAGCAATTTCCGAGCTACTCAGTCTCTTGGCGAATATTTACAACAACATAATGTCGTTGCCATTGCAGATATCGATACTCGTAAACTGACACGTATTTTACGTGACAAAGGCGCACAAAACGGATGCATTCTTGCCGGCGATAATATTACTGAAGAAGAAGCTATTGCAAAAGCACGTGCCTTTGGTGGTCTAGATGGTTTAGACCTTGCGAAAGAATGTTGTGACCCAGAAGGTTTTGAATGGACCGAAGGCTCATGGACATTGGGCCAAGGCTTTTCTCAACCAGAAGCAAAATTTCATGTTGTTGCATACGATTATGGTGTCAAAACCAACATCTTACGTATGCTTGCAGACCGCGGATGTAAATTAACTGTTGTTCCAGCACAAACACCTGCTGAAAAAGTATTGGCGTTAAATCCAGATGGCGTATTTTTGTCAAATGGACCTGGCGATCCAGCAGCATGTGATTATGCAATTGCAGCAGTAAAAACCATTGTTGAAACTACAAATCTACCTGTTTTCGGTATTTGTTTGGGTCATCAAATTCTAGCTTTAGCTTCTGGCGCTAGAACTGTGAAAATGCCACATGGTCACCACGGTGCAAACCATCCTGTACAAAACCTTGAAAATGGTACAGTGATGATTACTTCTCAAAACCATGGCTTCGCAGTAGATGCAGAAACTTTACCTGCAAACCTCAAAGCTACGCATAAATCTTTGTTCGATCAAACCCTACAAGGTATTCATCGTACAGATAAACCTGCGTTTAGCTTCCAAGGTCACCCTGAAGCAAGCCCTGGTCCACATGACTGTGCCCCATTGTTCGATCATTTCATCGAACTTATTGAAGCATCTAAGAAGTAATTAAGGAAGCGATCATGGCTAAACGTACAGACATTAAAAGCATCTTAATTATTGGTGCGGGTCCGATTGTCATCGGGCAAGCATGTGAGTTCGATTACTCAGGTGCGCAAGCATGTAAAGCCCTTCGTGAAGAAGGCTACCGTGTTATTTTGGTGAACTCTAACCCAGCCACCATTATGACTGACCCGACTATGGCAGATGCAACGTATATCGAACCGATTACGTGGCAAACTGTTGCACAAATTATTGAAAAAGAACGCCCAGATGCGGTTCTTCCAACAATGGGTGGTCAAACGGCATTAAACTGTGCATTGGCACTAGATGCCAACGGTATTTTAGAAAAATACAATGTTGAATTGATTGGTGCGACCAAAGAAGCCATCGAAAAAGCGGAAGATCGCAAACTTTTCGATATCGCAATGCGCAAAATTGGTTTGGAATGCCCACGTGCTGATGTTGCAGAAAGCATGGAACATGCGCTTGAAATTCAAGCCCGTTTCGGCTTCCCTGTGATTATCCGCCCATCATTTACGATGGGTGGTTCAGGTGGTGGTATCGCCTATAACAAAGAAGAATTCATTGAAATCTGTGAACGCGGTTTTGATCTTTCTCCAACCAAACAATTATTGATTGATGAATCATTAATTGGCTGGAAAGAATATGAAATGGAAGTTGTTCGTGATAAAAACGACAACTGTATCATTGTATGTACCATTGAAAACTTCGATCCAATGGGTGTCCATACAGGTGACTCCATTACTGTTGCACCTGCACAGACACTAACAGATAAAGAGTTCCAATTACTGCGTAATGCTTCATTAGCGGTACTACGTGAAATTGGTGTAGAGACAGGCGGATCAAACGTTCAGTTCGGTATCAACCCGAAAGATGGCCGTATGGTTGTGATCGAGATGAACCCTCGTGTATCTCGTTCTTCTGCGCTTGCGTCTAAAGCAACAGGTTTCCCTATTGCCAAAATTGCAGCAAAACTTGCAGTGGGTTATACCCTTGATGAATTGAAAAATGACATCACTGGTGGAACAACACCTGCATCGTTTGAACCTGCAATCGACTATGTTGTAACCAAGATTCCTCGTTTTAACTTCGAGAAATTCCCACAAGCTGATGCAACACTCACGACACAGATGAAATCTGTGGGTGAAGTCATGGCAATTGGTCGTAACTTCCAAGAATCTGTACAAAAGGCACTTCGTGGTCTTGAAGTCGGTGCTTGTGGTTTCGATGAGAAAATTGCGGTGGGTACTGAAGGCGCGAAAGATAAAATCTTGGTAGAGCTTAAAGTGCCAGGTCCTGAACGTATTTGGTATGTTGCTGACGCATTCCGTCATGGCTTCACATTAGATGAAGTATTTGCTGCAACCAATATCGATCGTTGGTTCTTGATTCAAATCCAAGACATCATTCAGTCTGAAGAACAAATCAAAACTTTAGGTTTTGGTGATTTGAACGCTGACAATATCCGTGCATTTAAGCGTAAAGGCTTATCTGATTTACGTATTGCAGACTTGATGGGCATTTCGCAAAAGCAATTCCGTAAGCACCGTTGGAACTTGGGTGTATACCCTGTTTACAAACGTGTAGATACTTGTGCAGCTGAGTTCGAGTCAGATACTGCTTACATGTACTCAACTTATGATGACGAATGTGAAGCGAATCCATCTAACCGTGACAAGATCATGGTAATCGGTGGTGGTCCTAACCGTATTGGTCAAGGGATCGAGTTCGATTATTGCTGTGTTCACGCTGCCCTTGCAATGCGTGAAGATGGTTATGAAACCATTATGGTCAACTGTAACCCTGAAACGGTTTCAACTGACTATGACACATCTGATCGTTTGTACTTTGAGCCGATCACTTTAGAAGATGTTTTAGAAATCGTACGTACAGAAAAACCAAAAGGTATTATCGTACAGTACGGCGGTCAAACACCTTTGAAATTGGCTCGTGCTTTAGAAGAAGCAGGTGCACCAATTATCGGTACGTCTCCAGATGCGATTGACCGTGCAGAAGATCGTGAACGTTTCCAACAGATGATTCAACGTTTAAATCTTCGTCAACCAAGCAACAGCATTGTTAAATCTGCTGAAGAAGGTATGGCTGAAGCATCTAAAGTGGGTTATCCGTTGGTTGTACGTCCATCTTATGTCCTTGGTGGTCGTGCGATGGAAATCGTATACAATGACGACGAACTTAAACGTTACTTACGTGATGCTGTACAAGCGTCTAACGAAGCACCTGTACTGCTTGACCATTTCCTTGATGATGCAACAGAAGTCGATGTTGACTGTGTATCTGACGGCAAAGATGTGGTGATCGGCGGTATTATGCAGCATATCGAACAAGCGGGTATTCACTCTGGTGACTCAGCATGTTCAATTCCGCCTTACTCTCTTTCTACAGAGATTCAGGATGAAATGCGTCGTCAAACCGTTGCTATGGCGAAAGAGCTTGGTGTGATTGGCTTGATGAACGTACAGTTTGCTGTTAAAGGCAATGACGTTTATATTCTTGAAGTGAACCCACGTGCGTCTCGTACAGTACCGTTCGTTTCTAAATGTATCGGCGAATCATTAGCAAAAGTTGCAGCACGTTGTATGGCGGGTCAATCTTTAGAATCTCAAGGATTCACAAAAGAAATTATCCCAACGCATTTTGCTGTGAAAGAAGCAGTATTCCCGTTCAACAAATTCCCAGGTGTAGACCCGATCCTTGGACCAGAAATGAAATCTACTGGTGAAGTGATGGGTGTTGGTACAACTTTTGGTGAAGCTTTCTATAAAGCTGTGTTAGGCTCTAATGATCGCTTACCAGGTAAACCAACTGAAGGTGAAGTGAAGCACGTATTTATTTCAGTACGTCATTCAGATAAACCTCGTGCCGCGGGTATTGCGAAACAATTGGTTGATTTAGGCTTCAAAATTATCGCAACTGGCGGTACTTATGATGTCATTAAAGAAGCTGGTATTGAATGTGAACGTGTGAATAAAGTAACAGAAGGTCGCCCAAATATTGTCGACCGCTTGAAAAATGGCGAGATTCACCTCATTATCAATACTACAGAAGGTAAACAAGCTCAGCAGGATTCATTCTCAATCCGTCGCTCTGCGCTTCAAGGTAAAGTGTATTACACAACAACCTTGAATGGTGCTGATGCTGTATGCCAAGCTTTAGCAATTAAATTGCCAATGGATGTATATCGCTTGCAAGATTTGCAAACACTAGGTTAATTCGTTTCCGATAAGTCCCGCCATCTTATCGGTGGCGGGCTTTTTTCATTTTATAAACCTGTATTTTTAAAATACTGAACTGAGGGACAACAATGCAACGTTATCCTATGACTCCTGAAGGCAAGGTCGCCTTAGAGAAAGAATTGCAACAGCTAAAATCTGTTGATCGTCCACGTATTATTGCTGCAATTGCAGAAGCACGTGAACATGGGGATTTAAAAGAAAACGCAGAATACCATGCAGCGCGCGAGCAACAAGGTTTTTGTGAAGGTCGTATTCAAGACATCGAAGGTAAACTTGGTGCTTGCCAAGTAATTGATGTTAAAGGACTTGAACAAACAGGTCG
Organism: Acinetobacter sp. I-MWF; assembly: GCF_025433935.1. Lineage (NCBI taxonomy): Bacteria > Pseudomonadati > Pseudomonadota > Gammaproteobacteria > Moraxellales > Moraxellaceae > Acinetobacter > Acinetobacter sp. I-MWF. The sequence goes on from NZ_JAMBAR010000001.1 coordinate 3,287,146, forward strand.
TGTGGTTTTTGGTGTGACAGTAACCATTGAGAATTTGGATACTGAAGAAAAGAAAACCTATAAAATTGTAGGTGATGATGAAGCTGACTTTAAGATCAATAAGATCTCAGTGAACTCACCTATTGCGCGTGGTCTTCTTGGTAAGAATGAAGGCGACGAAGCCAAAATCACCACACCACAGGGTGAAGTGGAATATGAAGTGGTGAGTGTGGAATACATCTAATTCACCTGAGTGAATTGCCACAGAACTCTTCATAAATTGAAGAGTTCTTTTGTTTCAAGCATATGATTTATAAATAGAATAAAAATCAGTAATTAAAGCTCTCCCCCTCTTATTTAAAAACGTATTAAACAACCATTGATCATAAAAACGAAATTTAAGTTAAGAATCATTTGATAATGCTATTGATTATAATTATCATTAACAAAAATAAACATTATGCATATTTAATAGGTATTCCCTTATGCAGCAAGTTGTACGATTCACAAAGCATCCACTCTCCCTTGCCTTACACTTGATGCTAAGAGGTACTAAAATTGCCTTACCCGTATTATTACTCTCGGGGCAAGTTGCTCAGGTCATGGCTGAACCAATTGCATCAAGTCATAACGATGTCATAAATGAACAAGTAGAAAAAAGCACCTTACCTACCATTACCGTGATCGCCAATGACGATAAATCGACCTCCTATATAACAAAAAAAGTAGCAATCGGAAAAACACCACAATCCCTAAAAGAAACACCGCAGTCAGTTTCAGTAGTTACTCGTCAACGTCTAGATGACCAAAATATTTCCACCATTGATAATGCTATGAAATATGTCACTGGCATCACTGTTGCACGCTATGATGCAGCAGGAAATTACAATGATTTTTATGCCCGTGGTTATGGCAGTGATACCTACCAAATGGATGGCACAACCTTAAGAACCGATTCTAATGGGACTTATCTAGATCTGTCTGTATTTGACCGTATCGAAGTATTACGCGGCGCTTCTGGTATGTTCAGTGGCGCAGGTGAACCAGGGGTTTCTATTAACTTAGTGCGAAAACGGGCGCTGGCTGATTTTGCTTTAACAGGTAAAGTAAGTGCAGGTTCATGGGAAAATTATCGTGGCGAGGCTGATATTACAGGGAAGCTCACTCAAGACGGCGCATTACGTGGCAGATTGGTCACTGCAGTACAAGACTACGATACCTTTATGAATGGGATTGATGGTAATAAAAAACTCGTCTACAGCACATTGGAATATGACATTCAGGACAATACCACGCTTTCCCTAGGTGCAACATATCAAGATATTAATACCGTATTGTCACGTGGTTTACCGTATGGTCCTGATGGAAAGCTACTGAATATTTCACGCAAAACCAGCTTTGTACAGGACTGGAATAAGCAGGACTTGACCAATACAGAATTATTTGCAGAACTGGAACACCATCTCAACAATGATGGACTGATTAAAGCCACTGTTCGTCAAAGCATACGTGACAATCATGCTAAATATAGCGACCCATCTCAGCCAGATGCCAATGGAGACATGTCCAAATTTAGCGCACTGGCATTTAAGCGACAAGATAAAGACTTAAGTGCAGACATATTTTTCAATACCCCTTTCCTGTTTGCTGGACAGACCCATAATTTCCTGATCGGGGCAGATTACCTGAAAGGTCATTCCAAAACCAATTATTCATCTTGGGGAACACCTCTCACAGGTACCATCAATATTTATCATGACAACCAACATCAGTTCGCTGAACCTGATTTTGACTACGATACCAATGTGAGCAAAGATAAAATAGAAAACTATGGTATTTATAGTCAACTCAGAATCAAACCCTTTGAGCATTGGACACTGGTCGGAGGTGGTCGTGTCAGCTGGTGGAAATCGATATCAACCACCTTGCGTGATAATGGTGTAGATAGCACCAATCCTGCAGCTAAATATGATGCAAAAGCAGAGTTTACCCCTTATGCCGCAGTGCTTTTCGACCTAAATCCGAATCTATCTTTCTACACTAGCTATTCGGAAATCTTTAAACCGCAAAATAACTTTACTTATGATCCTGTGACAGGTGGTAAAGGTAAACAAATTGATCCACGTACAGGCGCTCAAATTGAAGCTGGGATGAAAGCGGCTTTCTTCGATGAGCGTTTAAACCTTTCTTCGGCTATCTATCAAATCGAAGATAAAAACCGTGCAATAACCGATCTTTCCGCGCCTGAAGGATATTCCGTAGCAGCAGGTAAAGCGCGTAGCCGTGGTTTTGAGATCGAAGCGAATGGGCAGATTACCGATAATTGGCAAATTACAACGGGCTATAGTTTTAATCAAAACAAATACTTAGAGGAACCGGATCTAGAAGATCAACCTGTTAGTACATTCACGCCGAAGCATACTTTTAATTTATGGACCACCTATAAGCTGCCTGCATCTTTAGTCGAGGGTGTAAATGTTGGGCTTGGGGTACGAGCAGTGAGTAGTTACTACGATGGCTCTGGTGCAGAACGTGTGCAACAAAATGGTTATACTTTGGCTTCTGCAAGTCTAGGCTATCAAATCAACCCACGTTATAAGTTTGCAATTAATGTGGATAACCTATTTGATAAAAAATATTATGAGAAGGTTAACTATTGGATTCGTCAGAATATGTATGGTTCACCACGTAGTGTGACTGCCAGTTTAAGCTTTAAATATTAATTGCTTTAGAAATAGACTCAACCAAGGTGAAGTGGAATACGACGTGGTCAATGTTAAATATATAAAACGAATAACATGAAACGAATCACTTTTATATTCAGTCATCAATCATTGACTAAGACTAGCAGACTCAAAATATTTTTTGTCAAAACTCAAGATAAAACAGCCAAAGATAGAAAAATTTAAAAACAGTCAGATCAGAATAATCCTGCATTCACCTAGAAAATAACACTGCTCGCATATCCATTTAATCAACATCAAGCATCATCCATACATCGCTCAGATCTTGCGCCAAGCTAAATAAGATACCTCGGCCATATAGACACCAAGAAAACTAGCAATTTTCACCAACTGCTCAAAGTAAATTGCCATTGTTAAATATTTTCTATGCATTACATTGAGGAAAAATTAAAATTCATTGAGGACGAGGATGAAAGCAGGACGAGCAAGTAAAACTGCTGAAGCGGCAGCAGCAATTAGGGCCAATCACCATTTAAATGCCAACGATCCCGTATTCTCTGACCCTTATGCATTTGAAATGACCAATTCACAATGGCGCTTACTTTTAAATAACGCCCTTCTACGTAAAGCGTTAAATTCCAATTTGATGAATCAAACTTTTGGTAAATTGACTGGACAAGTGGTTGGACGTTCTCGCTATACAGAAGATCTTTTAAAGCAAGCGATTGAACATGATCATATTCAACAGTATGTATTGGTTGGCGCTGGTCTAGACTCTTTTGTATTACGCTTGGCCCAGCAATACCCTCAACTCAAAATATTTGAAATTGATCATCCTGATACACAAAGAACCAAATTAGAAAAATTAAAAAAGCTCAGTAATACAGCTGAGCTCCCAAGCAATGTGGAATTTGTAGGGATTGATTTTGAAAAAGAAAAACTGTCTGATGCTTTGGCGCGTAGTGGATTTCAAAATACCCAAGCTGCATTTTTTTCATGGCTGGGCACAACCCATTATTTAACCCCACAAGCAACCCTAGCAACCTTACACAACATTGCAGCCTTTACTGGCAAAAATAGCCAAGTCGTGATGGATTATTCGATTGATTATAGAGCCTTACAAGGTATTGAGCGTTTGGGTAGCTTCGCAGTGTCACAGTTTACCCGTTTCTTAAAAGAGCCGTTGATTGGTGCGTTTTCTTCGCAAGCATTGCATCATGCAGTTGCAATGATGGGTTATCAGGTGGTTGAAGATTTATCAGGTAAAGACATTACCCATCGTTACTTTAACCATCGAGCTGATCATATTCGTCATACCCATGCCACCCATTTGATCCATTTAAAAATAGGTTAATACTTGAATACCAGCCAAGGCATCGCTGAAGAATTGATGTTTAAACCCAATGCACTGAATATTTTTTAATTGCTGATCAAGATCTAAGTTCAATCTAAGGTTACAATACGCGCTCTAGCCTTTGCACTTAAGCTTTTGTACTCCCATGACTGACGCTATTCACTCCCCCGTAAAACACTGGTGCGAATTTGAGTTTATTTCTAAGACTGTGAAAAATCCCAATATTCATATTAAAGGAAATTATTCTTATTATTCGGCATATTGGGATCAGGGATTTGAACGTTGCGTGGTGCGTTATTTGCATGATAAGTCATCAACTGTAGAGAAACCAATTGACCAGTTATATATTGGTAACTTTGTTTGTTTTGGGGCGGAATGTGTGATCATGATGGGTGGCAATCAATTACATCGCCCTGACTGGATTTCTACATTTCCTTTTGATACCCGTAGCTTTTTACCCGCTGGGGATACGGTGATTGGCGATGGTTGTTGGATTGGCAGTCGTGCCATGATTATGCAAGGGGTAACGCTAGGTGAAGGTGCCATCGTTGCTACAGGTGCAGTCGTCACTCAAGACGTGCCAGCGTATGCAATTGTCGGTGGTGTACCGGCAAAAATCATTAAATATCGGTTTTCTCAAGATCAGATTGAAAAATTACAGTCAGTTAAATTGTATGATTTAGATGAGAAGCAAATTCTAAAAATTCGAGAGCGATTACAAAGCGATGATATCAATCAATTGATTGAGTTTTTAAAAGCAGCAGAATAATTTCCTCGGTATAGGTTAATAATCACACAGAAAGAAAAAAGGGCTAAATATCAATTTAGCCCTTTTGCAAAGATTAAAATCTTTTGCTATACATCAGAATTTAACACAACATTTTGCTGTGCATTTTTTAACTTTCGTTGTTTCAGATAATAAGCAAGCATCAAACAAAGAATCCATGCTGGAATCATCATTACCGCAATACGCATATTCTCGGTGAATGACATTACCACCAGAATACCCAACATAAAGATAATGCAAAGATAATTACTGAATGGATAAGCAATACTTGGAAACTTGGTGGTCTGCCCTTGTGTTTGCATGGCTTTACGGAACTTTAAATGCGTCCATGAAATAACCACCCAGTTAATCACAATTGCAGCAACCACCAACATCATCAATAAACCAAATGCTTTTTCTGGAAATGCGTAATTGAGTAGTACACATAAAACTGTGACAAAAGCTGAAACATAAACCGCATTGGTTGGAATACCACGCTTATTAATATGCTTAAGGAACTTCGGTGCATTACCCTGTTGCGCCAAACCAAGTAACATCCGACTACTACAATAACTGGTCCCGTTATACACCGAAACAGCTGCGGTAAGGATGACAAAATTCAGTAAGGTCGCAACACCATGACTATCCAGTGAAGCAAATACCATTACAAATGGGCTACCGCCTTCTGCCATTTGGTTCCATGGGAAAAGTGCAAATAAGATAAACAGTGTTGCAATATAGAAAATCAAAATACGATAAATAATTTGATTGACTGCTTTAGGCAGAGTTTTATCAGGATCACGCGCTTCTGCTGCAGTAATACCAAATAGCTCAATCCCACCAAAGGCAAAAATAATCACAGCCATTGCCATGACTAAACCTTCCACACCAAATGGGAAAAAACCGCCCAATGCCCAAAGGTTACTAATGCTTGCCTGTGGCCCTGCTGTACCTGTTGCAAGTAGATAGGAACCAAAGCCGATCATGGCTAGGATTGCCAAAATTTTGACGATAGAGAACCAAAACTCCATTTCACCAAAAAATTTTACATGCAATAAGTTGATACCGTTGATTAAAACAAAAAACACCAATGCTGAAATCCAAGTTGGGATTTCAGGCCACCAATATTGAATATAAAGACCAATTGCGCTCAGCTCTGCCATACATACCAAAACATTGAGTACCCAATAATTCCAGCCAGACATAAAACCTGCAAATGAGCCCCAGTATTTGTAGGCAAAGTGACTAAATGAACCACTGACGGGTTCTTGAACCACCATTTCACCTAACTGTCGCATCATTAAAAACGCAATAAATCCAGCAATCGCATAACCAAGTATGACTGAAGGGCCTGCAAGCTTAATCGATTGCGAAATACCCAGAAACAATCCTGTACCAATAGCACCACCTAGCGCGATAAGCTGGATGTGCCGATTGCTTAAACCATGTTTCAGGTTTCCTTGCTCATGTTTTGACATATGATTATTCTCATCCTTGTCTCGTAATTTTTGTATTCAAAATTACGTATATCATAAGTTAATCAAAAATGCCTATATCTAATCGAAAAATAATTGATTTACTTTTCTCATAACCGCGCATATAAGCAGAAAATTCAACAAATAACAATTATTATGAATTATGTAATCAAATTATGTATTGCGTAATTAAATATTTTCAGTATGATAGAAATCATAAGACACTAACAACTTGCTTGAGTCATTTGAACAAGGCATCTAAATAGCTTTATATTTACCTGTTTTTCAAATACTTAAGAAAAAATATCAAAGATTTTGATCACCCCTAACAAAATTAAAGACAAGGAAAGCAAATCATGAGCTCACATTTAACTTGTTTTCTTGAAATTGACTCACAATCAGATTTCACAATACATAATTTGCCCTACGGTATTTTTAGTGAAACACCCCAAGGCACAAAACGAGTAGGTGTCGCCATTGGAGATTGGGTCATAGACCTTGCCTACTTAGAGGTACATGGACTATTAGTGATCAATGGACATCAAGATTGTTTTAATCAAGCGACACTGAATAAATTTATAGAAACGGGTAAACACAACTGGCAAAAGGTTCGTACAACATTACAAAGTCTACTCTCTGCTGAAAATCCAACACTTCGTGATGATGTGGTTTTACGCCAAAACGCATTGTTTAAGCAAAATACAGTCACTTTGCACTTACCTATTCAAGTCTCTGGCTATACAGATTTCTACTCGTCCAAAGAACATGCCACCAATGTCGGAACCATGTTTAGAGATCCAAAGAATGCATTGCTTCCAAACTGGAGCGAACTTCCTGTGGGATATAATGGTCGTGCCAGCTCTGTGATTGTCAGTGGCAAAGATATTGTTCGCCCTTCTGGGCAAATCAAATTACCAGATCAAGAACGCCCTGTTTTCTCTGCAACACGTAAACTCGATTTTGAATTAGAAACTGCCTTTATCGTTGGTAAAGCGACTGAATTGGGTGAGCCTATCGCGATTGCAGATGCTTGGGAGCATATTTTTGGTATGGTTTTGCTCAATGATTGGTCGGCACGTGATATTCAACAATGGGAATACGTACCATTAGGCCCGTTTAATGCCAAGACTTTTGCAAGTGCAATTTCACCTTGGGTAGTGACCATGCAAGCACTGGAACCATTTAAAGTCAAAGGTCCAGAACAACAGCCTAAACCACTTTGCTATTTAGAGGAAAATATTGCCAACAGCTATGATATTCACCTCAGTATTGAAGTTCAAAGCCCTCAATCAGCACACGCTGATGTAATTTGCCAAACCAACTTTAAATATATGTATTGGTCAATGGCACAGCAACTCACCCACCACACGATTGCAGGTTGCAATGTCCAAGTCGGTGACTTGATGGGTTCAGGCACAATTTCAGGTCCTACAGAAGATGCTTATGGTAGTTTGCTTGAACTGACATGGAATACCACCAAACCGCTAACCCTCTCGAATGGCGAAAAACGTGGTTTCTTGCAAGATGGTGACCGTGTTGTGATGAAAGGCTATTGTGAAAAAGCAGGGATCAGAGTGGGCTTTGGTGAAGTTGCTAATAGCATTTTACCAGCACGCCAGTTTAGCTTTCATCAAACAGAAGACTTGAGCTATGAAACTGTATAGTTATTTCCGTAGCTCTGCGGCTTATCGGGTTCGGATTGCACTGAACCTCAAACAACTGAGTTATGAAATACAGCCCGTGCATTTGGTCAAGAATGAGCAACTGCTAGAGTGTTACCAAACCGTTAATCCAAGCCAATGTGTTCCAACTTTAGTGGATGAAGATCAAAGCTTTTTACAGTCACTCAGTATTTTGGAATATCTGGAAGAACGTTATCCAGCAATTTCATTATTGCCTGAAAATATCATCACACGTAGTAAAGTACGTGCTTTTGCACAAGCGATCGCCTGCGATATTCATCCATTAAATAATTTAAGAGTCTTAAAGTATTTACAACATGATCTCAGTCTCAGTGACGAACAAAAAAAACACTGGTACCAACACTGGATCATAGCGGGCTTTAACAGCTTAGAAGCCCAACTAAAAGATTCAAATGGGCAATTCTGTTTTGGTACACAACCGACATTTGCAGACTGTTGTTTGATTCCTCAAGTCTATAACGCCAAACGCTTTAAAATTGATTTAAGCGCTTTTGCAAAGATTGAGTCAATTAGTCAACACTGTTTAACCCTTCCTGCCTTCTTCAATGCAGCCCCAGAACAACAACCAGATTGGGAATAGAGATAAAGGAGTTTTATCATGAGCTTTGCGATTAAAAAAATTCACCATGTGGCCTATCGTTGTAAAGATGCCAAAGAAACCGTGGAATGGTATAAAAAAATGCTCAATATGGATTTTATTTTGGCCTTTGCTGAAGACCATGTGCCTTCGACTAAAGCCTTTGATCCGTATATGCATTTATTCTTAGATGCTGGACAAGGCAATGTATTGGCATTTTTTGAACTGCCCACTCAACCCGATATGGGGCGTGACGAAAATACCCCTCAATGGGTTCAACATATCGCATTTGAAGTTGAAGACCTCGATACGTTATTGATTGCAAAAGAGCATCTTGAAACACAGGGTGTTAAAGTTCTTGGTGTCACCAACCATGGCATTTTCCACTCGATTTATTTCTTTGACCCCAATGGTCATCGTTTAGAACTGACCTATAACGATGTGCATGCAGATGCAAAAATCGCACGAATTACCGAAGAAATGAAATTAGAAATGCTGGATGAGTGGAGCCGTACCAAACGTGCGCCTCAACATACTCATTTTTTGCATGAAGACGAATTGGGCGCATAATCATGCTCAATTGAGTATATATGGGTGCCAAAGCCAACTTAGTACTTACTCAGTTTATTAATCGAATGTTTCGTGATTTGGCATCCTAGATCTAGTTGAACACGATATTAAGCAGCTTTAATGGCACACAATGCTCGTTTTGCTAGAGCTTATGTAACCTTCAACTAACAACAGCCATCAGCATTTAAAATATTGCTGTGGGACAATGCTAGAATTCATCGGTATTGAAGCCTTGTGACTCCAATACCGATTTTTATCGACTTAACTTTAATGGTCTAGATCTTTTGATGATGTACTGTTGTTTAATAAATCATATGCAGCACTTCAAAAACAATTGTATGCTGATAACATTCATTGAGACTCTGTTGAGATTTCATTTAAAAAGATAAGTTCTATTTTGTACAATGCTCAGGCACTATGTGTTAAATATGTAAATCAAATATCGACAGCACATCAAAACTGCTAGATCGTATGCAGATTAAGGGTTATTCAATGATTGAAGAAAAGTTGTCTGGTGGGGTTCAATCACTTGAGGTGGGCTTAGCCGTTCTCAATGCCCTTTTGGAACATAATAAGCCGATTATTTTAAAAGAGCTGTCGAGTAAACTTGATATGCATCCAGCCAAGGTACATCGTTATCTTGTCAGTTTGATTCGGATGAATTATGCAAAACAACTTGAAGATGGTCAGTATGCGCTTGGTGATCAAGCTTGGCGTTTAGGTTTAAACTGTATCCAACACACCGATGTTTTACAGCTTGTTCAGCACCTTATTTATGAACTACAAAGTAAAATTGGTTGCGGGATTCAAATCAGCAAATGGTCGCCTAAAGGCCCATTAGTTGTACAGTCGATTGAATCAAATCATCCGATTTCAATTGTGACCAAGGTCGGCTCGATCATGCCTTTAGTCAATTCAGCTGCTGGTCGGGTTTTTGCCTCCTATTTACCCGAAGCGCTAATCAAACCATTGATGCACGCCGAATGGGAAAAAGCAACGCTGAACCATAGTCAGGTCAAACCCACCAACTGGGACGAATTTCTTGTTTTAAAAGAAAATACTTTACAGCAAGGTATGGCAATTGCCCAAGGTGACTTGCTTGTTGGCATCAATGCTGTAGGTTTACCTATTTTCAATGCACATCTTGCAATGGAATTTTGTATTGTTGCATTAGACAGTGAAATGTTTTTACCAGTCAACGCGGGTAGTGAAAAACTTGAACTATTTAAACGTGAAGTTGCTGCGATGAATCAATACATACAAACACGTTAATTTTTTAGTGAAAGATCGCAAAAAGCCAAGAATTAAATTCTTGGCTTTTTTGTATTGAGTACGATTTTGTTATTTGGCTTCTAATACACCACGGCGAATTTGGTCACGTTCAATTGATTCAAACAATGCCTTAAAGTTGCCCTCACCAAAACCATCGTCGTCTTTACGTTGGATAAATTCAAAGAATACAGGTCCAAGCATATTTTCAGAGAAAATCTGTAATAACAGTTTTTTCTGACCGTCTTTGGTATTGCCATCTAACAGAATACCGCGCTTTTGCAGCTCTTCTGTCGGTTCACCATGATCAGGTAAACGATCTTTTAACATTTCATAATAAGTTTCAGGAGGTGCCGTCATAAATTTCAGCCCTAAACCTTTTAACTTATCCCATGTTGAAATTAAGTCATCGGTAATAAAAGCAATATGTTGAATGCCTTCACCGTTAAAGTCAGCCAAAAACTCGGCAATTTGCCCATTGCCTTTGTCTGAGTCTTCATTCAAAGGAATACGAATCATCCCATCAGGTGCAGTCAGCGCCTTAGAAGTTAAACCCGTATATTCACCTTTGATATCGAAATAGCGAATTTCTTGGAAGTTAAAGATTTTTTCATAGAAATTTGCCCAATAATCCATGCGCCCTTTATAGACATTATGAGTTAAATGATCAATTTCATTTAAACCAGCACCACGTGGATTTCGATTTTCGTCATCAAAGAATACAAAATCATTTTCATAAATATCACGATCAACCAAGAAAATTGGCATACCACCTATTCCTTTAATCGCTGGGATATTTAATTCCATTGGTCCTGCTTGCGAATACATTGGCTCTGCGCCAAGTTCAATTGCATTTTTAAAAGCTTTGGCTGCATCACGCGTTCTAAACCCCATTGCACATGCTGATGGGCCATGTTCTTTAAAGAAGAATGATGCATAAGATTCTGGTTGATAATTCAAGATAATATTGATATTACCCTGACGCCATAAATAAACTTTTTTTGATTTATGCTTTGCGACTTTAGCAAAACCAATTGCTTCAAAGATTTGATCTAATCCATTTTCCGTCGAAACAAACTCAATAAAAGCAAAGCCACATAGTTCTAATGGGTTATCTAAAATATCCATCTAGTTTCCCTTATTTGAATAAATTCATCCGTTTTTTAATGCCGAGAAAAGATCACAGGTATTTAGGTCAATCGACAAAATATCCTGATTTGAACTCTTCCTTTCCATAATTTAGTCCATGTAAAGCGCTAATCTTGAGCTGTATTTACACTGACGCTTAACTCTAAATTTATCCTACAAGAAAGCTTCAATTTATGCAATACATAATCAAATTATGTTATGTGTAATTTTATTTCTTATTCTAATAACCTCGAGCACACTATTTTCGCGCAAATAGCATTACATTATTATGAGACTTTTCTACTAGCTTTGATGTTTCAGATTAAAAACTTCCCAACTTAAATCGTTATTTATCGTCCTTTAAAATTTGGCTTATCTTTCATTAAAAAAGCGCGAACACCTTCTAAAAAATCTGCTGATTGCCCTGCCTGTCTTTGCAAATCCTGCTCAACTTTAACTTGGCTGGTAAAATCATTTTGCATGCTGACCCGCATCGCTTGCTTAATCAAAGCAAAACTCAGGCTGGCTTGGCTTGCCAAATGCTCAGCTAAAGCAACAACCTCTATCTGTAACTGATCATCTTCTACCACTTTATAAATCATTCCCAATCGTTCAGCTTCATCTGCACTGATTTTTTCGGCAGTCAGCATCAATGCTTTGGCCTTGGCAAAGCCGATCATACGCGGCAATAACCAAGTTGCACCACAGTCTGGAATTAAGCCAATTTTACTAAAGATTTGTGAAAAGCTTGCAGACCTTGCTGCAATCACGATATCACATAACAATACTAAGCTCGCTCCTGCACCAGCTGCAACGCCATTTACAGCACAGATGATCACTTTTGGTAGTGTATTGATGAGCGCTAATAAGGGATTAAAGTATTTTTCCAAGACCAAACCCAAGTCTATAGCACCGCTATCAAATAAATCTGGGTTTATCGCCTGACCTGCACAAAATGCTTTTCCAATCGCAGCAATCACAATAATGCGGATTTCGGTATCATCTTTCCATTGTGTTAAGACCTCTACAATTTCAAGGCACATTTGCGGTGTAAAGCTATTGAATTGTTCAGGCCGATTTAAGCTCAAATATCCAACTGCATTTTTTTCTTCGACTATAATTGTTTGATATTCCATTGTCTTTTCCTTTTAATCCATGGTTTAAATTGTAATGTCCTATTCTTTTCAGTATTTATATTTAAAAACATTTTAAAGGAAGAACTGGATTTACAATTTGCCAATTGTTTCATTCAGCCTCTATATTTTCTCAATTGTGTATGGCTTTTGTTTAAACAATTTAAAGCTTTATTTTATTGATTGATTTATCTTTTTATTCAGCTGCTTTTACAAGTAAAAAACGATGTAACTTGATGCCAATGCTTTTAATTAAATTTATGATATTTATATGAATTATCCCTACACATTTACTCGGTTTTATTCATCTCATATTCACGTTATGATGATTCTATAGACTTAGAATTGTAATAAATATTCAACTCAGCTTTTCGGTAAAATAAGGAAAATAGACATGGCTTATCAAAATATCCTCGTTCCTGTTGATGGTTCAGAAACCTCATTATCTGTTGTGAAACATGCGGTTGAATTTGCCAAAGCATTTAACAGTAAAATCACGGTTGTACAGGTGATGACTTTAGACCCTTATATTGCATCAGAATATTTGGCGCATGGTCAAAGCAATATGCTGATTGAGCGTGCTCGTGAATTTATTCAATCCAATATCAATGTGGCAAAAGATCAATTTGCCGCAGAAGGCGTGCAAGTTGAAACACGTTTACTCGAAGGTGAAAATATTGCACATACCTTAAATCAAGCTGTACAGGATTTAAAAATTGATTTGGTCATTCTCAGTTCACATGGCCGTACTGGACTGAAAAAAATTATTATGGGCAGTGTAGCGCAAAGCTTATTAACTGAATTACAAATCCCTGTTTTAGTAATTAAATAATTTTCACCGTTTGTTTTAAACATTCCTCACTATCTTTATAGTGAGGAACTAAGGTGACCATTGATATTTTTTTAGATTTATTTTGCCATCAATAACCACAACATCCTCAGCCAATAACTTTGCAGTCTGAATACACATTCCCTTCTCATCCAACTTTTTTAAGCTGATTCGGCCTTGTGAATTAACCACGCGATACCAAGGGATATCATGATCTTCAGGTAACTGTCCTAATACACGCCCAACCAACCGTGCATGTTTGGGTAAGCCTGCATATTTGGCAACTTGACCATAACTGGCAACTTTACCTTGGGGAATTTGTATGATGACATTTAAAATCATCTGAGCGAGTTCATGATTTGACATTTTTTAGATCAATCAACTAATAAAAAATAATATTCATAATCATCTTGGCAAACAGCGTTAAATTGACTTTGAAAATAGGCTTTCAACATTTTAGGCAAATGTAATTTGACTGTACATAATCTAATCTTAAATCGTACCTCAAATACAACAACAAGAGTATTCAAAGATGAAAGGAATCTTCAACAAACTGATTTTATCGACGGCATTGGCAATGGGTTCTGTGGTAACAGTAGGCTTATCAACCACAAGCTATGCTGCCCCAGCGATTGATATTCAAAGTGTGCTTCAACAAGAACGTGCATGGGCGGGCATGGAAACCAAACGTGTAAAAGTCGGTGATATTGATTGGGCCTATAGTGAAGGCGGACCAGCTGGCAAACCTACCATTATGCTTGTTCATGGACTAGCTGGAAGTCGTGATAACTGGAATCGTGTGGCACGTTACTTAACGCCTTATTATCATGTGATTATTCCTGATCTTCCAGGTCAAGGTGACAGTAAAGTCCCTAATGATTTTGATTATTCATTGCCCAATCTCACTGAAAAATTACGTCGTTTTGCTGAAGCCATTAAAGTAGACAATGGTTTAAATATCGCTGGTCACTCGATGGGTGGCTCGATTTCCTTACTTTACGCAGCACAATACCCTGTTGATACCAAATCTTTATTTTTAATTGATAGTGCAGGTGTATTTAAATCTGCCAATACTCCTTATTTAAAAGATCCGACAACTTTACGTAATATGATTGTCAGCAAACCTGGCGATTTTGATCGTTTAATGAAAATTGCCACCAGTCTACCGCCTTTTATTCCTAAAGAATTAAAAGATGCTCAAGAGAAATTGATGATCAGCCAATCAGCAAACACCACCAAATTGGTTGAACAGCTGATTGTCATGTCTAAATTATTTACCCCAGATTCTTTTGCCATTGCAGCACGTTCGATTGACCAGCCAGTATTGATTGCATGGGGAGATAAAGACCAAATTATCAATGTTGAAGCTGCAGCTGAACTCAAAGGCCTATTGAAAAATGCACAAGAGCCAATCATTCTAAAAGGAGTCGGGCATTTACCGATTTTAGAACAAGAGCAACTTCTGGTGAAACCTTACCTCGATTTCTTAGGCAAAAACGCAAAATAACAGCTCCAATAAAAAAGCCAGTATTGTTACTGGCTTTTTTATTACGACAAACGTTTAAGAATATTGAAGTTTTAGCTTCTTAATTTTATACCTTAACTATTCATTTGGCTGAATGCGCTGCATTTAGAAGTTACCAGGATTTTCCAATCGCTTCATTTCCTGCGCTTTTTCAGGATGATGTACAGAGGCCACACCATCTGCAGCTTTCTTGTCAACCAACGCTTCTGGGTTATAAATGGTGATGGTTTCATGCCCTTCATTATCTTCACCCACAATATATTTGATGCCTTTACGGTTCATTTTATTGCACATGCGCTGATACCAACCTTTGAAACCTTGGGTTTCTTCATTTGGATTGTAATAAAAGGCATTCATGACTGCAGGTAACCCCAAACCACAGACGACACCTGAAAGTAATACGCTGATAAAGGTATAACCAATTAGAATACTACTGTAGTCACGTAGCTCAGGGACGTTTGCCACAGCAAGAATCAGTGCAAGTGAAATCCCCCCACGAACCCCTCCCCAAGAAAGAATAGCCAGACTACCGTTATAGCTTTTTTTGCGGAATGATGGGAAAAATGCAAAAGCTAAGAAATTTGCGGCAAAACGAGAGAGATGCAAAGCAAAGAAAGCAAAAATACCACCAAGAATCAAACTTGTGCTTAAATCTAAAATAAAGATTTCTAGACCAATCAAGGTAAAGAGAAAAGAATTAATAATCCCTTCTACCGTATGCCAAAAATGATTGACCTCACGAATTTCACGATCCTGTAAAATTTCTTTCCATTTATTACCGACAATTAAACCGCCAATCACACAGGCAATCGGAGCAGATGCATGGGCAAATAATGCAACCAGATAAGAACCACATGCCAATAATGCAGTGGTAAGAATCAAGGACTCCATCTCATGTTTACCACGTAATAAACGCAAGATTCCCAGACCAAAAGCCCAACCAATGATGACAGCAACCACAATCTCATATAAAAAAGTTTGTAGCGTTGCCATTAAACTAAAATGCTCTCCTTCGAGGACATTTAATAAAGTCATGAAAACTGCGATACACATCGCATCATTAAATAAGGACTCACCTTCCAACTTAACAATCAGATGATGCGGCGCACGTACTGAACTGAGTACACCTTTGATCCCAATCGGGTCTGTCGCACCTAAGGCAGAACCCAGTAACAATAAAACTAAAATTGGAACGGGATTGCCAATCAAGAATTGGAAACCAAATACCAATCCTGCAAAAAATACAGCACAGAGCAGTAAGGCAATCGTTGCCAAGATACTGATCGGCTTCCAATAAACTTTTAAATCTGAAACCTTAAATTTAAGTGCTGAAGAAGTCAAAATGAAGCAAATGACACCATTGACTAAAAAATCATAAAAATCGACATGCCGTACAGCTTCTTCAATATTATGAATATTAATCGAGATAAATTGATTGCCATTGAGTAAGCTGGCACCCCATTGCAAAATAAAGACAAAAATTGCAGAAACAATGGGAACACCAATGGCTTGAGGGAAACCTAATATTCGCTTATTAAAAATTGTAGTCGCAATAGAAAGCGCAAAAATGACTGTAAAGACCTGAAGAAAGAAATAGTTACCCATCCGAAACCTGTTTTAGATTTTTAATTTAAATGCACATCAAACACTCAATCATTTTTTTATAAAATATAAAATAAGAGACCATTTAACAATCTAGATAATTGTACAAAAAAAACTGAAATATGATGATTACTGGTTATATTTTTTAACATAAAAAGCGCTTAAAAAAAATTGATTGAGAAAAAAAGAGAACATGATGTTCTCTTCTTTAACCCAACAATCTATAGCTGTCTATTTAAAGGTATCACACGCATTGATATCACCAGAGTTCATACCGATGTTAAACCATTGCATACGTTGCTGACTGGTGCCATGCGTAAAGCTGTCAGGTACCGCATAACCACGTGCTTTTTTCTGCAAGTAGTCATCACCAATTTTTTCAGCAGCATCCATCGCCTCTTCAATATCACCCTGTTCTAAAAACTGCGTGCGTTGTTGTGTACGATTGGCCCAAACCCCAGCCAAACAATCCGCTTGTAATTCTAAACGTACTGAAAGTTGATTGCCCTGAGTTTCACTGGCACGCTGGCGTGCTTGTTGAACCTGAGACGATATTCCCAATAAATTTTGTACATGATGCCCAACTTCATGCGCAATCACATAAGCTTGTGCAAAATCACCCGCTTCATCTTTAGCTGAAAGCTCAGATTGATTTTTTTCCCCAGAGATGCCCATCTGTTGGCGCATATCTTTAAAGAATTGGGTATCGATATACACTTTTTGATCTGCTGGGCAATAAAATGGCCCCATTGCAGATTGAGCTGTACCACAGCCTGATTGTATCGCACCACTAAACATTACCAGTTTAGGTGAAACGTACTGTACACCTTGTTGTTGGAAAATCGGTTTCCAAGTATCTTCGGTATCTGCCAAAACGGTTTTAACAAAAGATGCCGTTTCCTGCTGTTCAGGGGTTAAATTGGTGGGTTCGGAATTTTGACTTGCTCCAGCCGAAGTCACTTGTTTGGTCGCTTGATAGGCTTGCTGTGGGTCAACACCAAAGAATTTCCATGCAACAAAAGCGACGATTAAACCCAGGATACTAATCCCACCCGCTTTTACGCCACCACCGCCACGGCGATCTTCGACATTATCACTTTCTCTACGTCCTTTCCAACGCATAGATCGGTCCTTTTTATTTTAAATTGGCTATCGTTTAGGATGTGCTTTGCATTTAGGCTGTTGTTGATTTGCCACGAACTTTTTGAATAAGTCCAACAACCAATACCACGGCTAAACCTGCGACGATACCAATCAGTAAATTGATTAACGTTGGTGTTAATGCACCAATAACACTACCAACAGTTGGAATATGTTGAATATGATCAACGGCTTCTTCTGACCAATGATGCAAAGTTGATACCGCATGGGTGATAATCCCCCCACCGACAAGGAACATTGCGATGGTTCCGACAATCGTTAATGTTTTCATTAACTTTGGTGCAAATACCAGTAAACCACGGCCAATGCTTTGTTTAACATTTGATGCTTGTTGAGTTAAGTACAAACCTAAATCATCAATCTTTACAATCATAGCGACAAAGCCATAAACACCGACCGTCATTAAAATTGCGATGACAGATAGCACCATCACTTTGGTACCAAATGCTGCCGTCGCAACAGTGCCTAAAGAAATCACCACAATTTCAGCAGAAAGAATAAAGTCTGTGCGTATCGCACCTTTAATTTTATCTTTTTCAAATGTGGCTAAATCAGTTTCGATTTGTTGTAATTCTTCTTGTGCAGCCTCACCTGTTTTGGCTTTTTTATGCTGCAAACTATGTAGAACTTTTTCAACGCCTTCATAGCAAAGAAACAAACCACCAATCATTAACAATGGATTAATCAACCACGGTGCAACCACACTGATCAGCAAAGCCAAAGGCACTAAAATTAATTTATTGATAAAGGAGCCTTTTGCGACACCCCATACCACAGGAAGCTCACGCTCTGCTCTTACACCACTCACTTGTTGTGCGTTCAGTGCTAAATCATCACCTAAAACACCCGCAGTTTTTTTAGCCGCCATTTTACTCATGACGGCAACATCATCGAGCACTGCTGCGATATCATCTAATAATATTAATAGACTACTTGCCATTTTTTATCCAAAATTTTAGTTATCCTGTCATTTTAAAGTGAAAATTCATTTTTCTATATAAAATTTTGTAGATTTTCACATTTATTGATAAAAATTGGTTCTACACCATTTTTCGCTGACATTAAAATAAATTATCTCGTACAATAGTGCCCATTCATAAAACACGACTGTCTATACAAAGACTTTGGAAGCGATAATGACGAATCAAGATAATCGTCCTGTGATTTTGACAGGCGACCGTCCTACTGGACAACTACATTTGGGACATTTTGTAGGTTCTTTGCGCTCACGAGTAGGCTTACAAGATTCTCATCATCAACACCTCCTTCTCGCAGATGCTCAAGCTTTAACAGATAATGCGGATAACTTTGAAAAAGTTCGTCGTAATATTCTTGAAGTAGCAACAGACTATTTAGCAGTCGGCATTGACCCAACAAAAACCACAATCTGTGTTCAATCTTGCTTACCCGCGTTGAATGAACTCACCATGTTGTATTTAAACTTTGTGACGGTTTCTCGTTTAGAACGTAACCCAACCATCAAAGCTGAAATTCAATTACGTGGTTTTGAGCGTGATATTCCAGCAGGTTTTCTTTGCTACCCTGTTGCACAAGCTGCCGATATTACTGCATTTAAAGCCACTGTCGTGCCAGTTGGTGAAGACCAAATTCCAATGATCGAACAGACCAATGAAATTGTTCGTCGTTTAAACCGTCAAATTGGACAAGAGGTTTTACCTGAGTGTAAAGCGCTTTTATCCAATATGAGCCGTTTACCTGGCTTTGATGGTAAAGCCAAAATGTCGAAATCATTGGGCAATACCATCGTGTTAGATGCAACAGATAAAGACATCAAAAAAGCAGTCAATGCAATGTATACCGATCCAAACCATCTGCGTATTGAAGATCCAGGTCAGGTTGAAGGAAATATTGTCTTTACTTATTTAGATGCTTTTGATCCAAATAAAGAAGAAGTTGAAGAACTTAAAGCACATTATCGTCGTGGTGGTTTAGGCGATGGTACTGTGAAAAAACGTCTTGAAGGTGTGTTAAAAGAGTTGATTACACCAATCCGTGAACGTCGTATGGAACTTGCCAAAGATCCAGATTACATCATGGATATCTTAAAAACTGGTACGGAAAAATGCCGTATCATCACTCAAGATACTTTAGACGAAATCAAAAATGGTTTAGGCGTATTTCATTTCTAAAATGCGCTGATTGTCTAAGCAAAAAAAAGCCACTGAATTCAGTGGCTTTTTTTACAACATCTTTTATAACATCATAAATTAATTTTTATGACGCATATGTGGGAATAAGATCACATCGCGGATACTTGCTGCATTGGCAAATAACATCACCAAACGATCGATACCAATACCCTCACCTGCTGTAGGAGGTAAACCGTATTCTAATGCTTCAATAAAGTCAGCATCGAAATGCATTGCTTCATCATCGCCCGCATCTTTTTCAGCAACTTGCGCTTGGAAGCGTTCAGCTTGGTCAATTGGATCATTTAATTCCGAGAAACCATTTGCCAACTCACGACCACCGATAAAGAATTCGAAGCGGTCAGTGATATGTGGATTATCATCATTTCGGCGTGCTAACGGCGAAGTTTCCGCAGGATATTCTGTGATAAATGTCGGCTGACGTAATTGAGTTTCAACAGTTTCTTCAAATACGATGGTTTGTAGTCGACCTAAACCAAAACCTGGTTTAACTTGCTCTTTTAACTCTTCACGAATAAATGTTGCCAAGAACTCACGATCCGAAACATTTTCAGCAGAGAAATTTGGGTTATGCTCAAGAATCGCATCAAACATCGAGATTTTCTTAAATGGACCTTTGAAGCTATACACTTCTTCACCATAAGGAACATCTGTTGAACCCAAGATGTCGATTGCTAATTTTTCAAGCATACCTTCTGTCAAAGCCATGAGATCTTTGTAATCAGCATAAGCTTGATAGAATTCAATCATGGTAAATTCTGGGTTATGACGCGTTGAAACACCTTCATTACGGAAATTACGGTTAATTTCAAATACACGTTCAAAACCACCAACAACTAAACGTTTTAAGTAAAGCTCAGGTGCAATACGCAAGAATAATGGCATATCTAATGCATTATGGTGTGTTTCAAATGGACGCGCTGACGCACCACCTGGAATCACATGCATCATCGGAGTTTCAACTTCCATAAAACGTTCATTGATGAGATAGTTGCGAATACCTGACACAACTTTTGCACGAATTTCAAAAGTTTTACGTGTTTCTTCATTCACAATTAAGTCTAAATAACGTTTACGGTATTTTACTTCTGTGTCATTCAAACCATGAAACTTGTCTGGAAGTGGACGAAGCGATTTCGTCAATAATTCAAAATGTTCAATATGAACATATAAATCACCTTTGCCAGAACGACCGATATAACCTTGAACAGCAATAATATCGCCAAGATCTAGACTTTTCACAGTTTCTAGAACTTCAGGTGCAAGCTCTTTACGTGGCACATACAATTGAATACGGCCCGTCATGTCTTGAATCACGATGAATGAACCACGGTTCAACATCACACGACCCGCTACAGATACGTGAACTTGCTCACCTGCTTCAATTTGTTCTTTAGATTGATCTGCAAATTGTTCTTGTAGATCTTGCGCATAATGCTCACGCTTAAATGTGTTTGGCCATGGGCTAACACCGGTTTCCTTGGCGTGATCTTGAATTTGCTTTAACTTGGCATGACGCTGTGCAATTAAATCGTTTTCGGAAATGTGTTGTTCAGAAGTCGATTGAGCGTTATGTTGCGTCATCTCTGCCTCGATTATATTAAAAAACGGAAGTTGCATAGCATAGCAGATTTACAACATAATGCGTATGAATATAACTCTACGAACCATGTAAAAATTAAAAATCATGAATAAATACTGGCAAGGATTCGCCCAAAGTATCATTCTTTTCAATGTTTTGTGGTTTTCAACTGTGGTTGATGCCGAGCAAATCGTTGTTATGAGCAATACTCAAAAAGATCTTCCTATAAAAATTGAAAGCACCAATCTCAATAATCAAGATTATATTTGGCAATTAGAAATCGTTCCAAATCGAAACAGTCTGCAAAGCCAAGTCAAATTAATGAATCCACACCCCACTCAAAAAGCACTCAATTTAAGGGCTTTAGAACTGGCAAAAAAACTTACTCTGGATCAATTACCACAAGTCAGTAATGATTTTAAAAATAAAACCCTCAATGTTGATGAACAAAGCATCGCAAAAATAAAATATTATTATGGGAAATACATTCTGTTTATTAAATTTCCAGCCCGCGTCCAATACGCTATAAAACCCAACTTTTCACAAGTACAAAGCGCTTTAGAACCTTTTTGTGATCAAAGTAAGACACCATCTCAGAATAAAATTAAATTTGATCAACAAGGTAATATCTCGCTCTCAGCAAATTTTTTGGTAGATGCACAAGGGCAAATCCTAAATATCCGTTACACCCCTTTAATTCACGAACAAATGAAATCGATACTGCAACCTTTACTAGAAAAAATTCGCTTCCAACCGCGTAATGAAAATGGTGTGGCAAAACCATTTTCTATTGAACAACCACTGATTATTCAATGCCATTAAATAATAATGAAAGTGCTAAGTTTCTCAATGGTCTTGTTCAGCCAATGATTTGACTATGGCAAACCCTTGCTGGAAAGCACGATCCATCATGTCCTTATATTCCTCAGAGGTTTCTATTTCAGCAGATAATGTGGTTGTTGCACCCTGTTCATTTAAGAAATATTTTTCTAAAGAGCCACTCCAACTTTGAACATCTGCACTTGTTGAATCTAAAACACCATTTTTCAAAACACCCAAATGTTTAAATACCACTTTTTTAAACTGCTCCAACTCTACAATAGTGGCGACCATACCATTGCCACTGGCATCCTGAAATAAGGTTTCCCCGCCAATTTTCCAGTCAGACTGCATTTGCGAAGTTTCCGAAAACGGTTGGGTCCATTTGGAATAAGTATGGGTATCCCACAGGATATTCCATACTGTTTGTGCATTCGCTTGAATGACAATGTCATAGCTTAAAGTCATCATTTCTTTCTCTTATTTTATTGATCCAATCTATAGCTTAGTACAATAAAAACCCAGAATGATTAATTTTTGTTAATAAAAATCCATCACCAAAAAAATTTAACCCTAAACATTCAATATGTTAAACAATAAATAACAAGCATGTTGATCTGTTACACAACACTCTTAGACCAAAATCTAAGTTTTTAAAAAAGTGCAGCTAAGTAGAATATTTGAATATAAAAATAGTTAAATGGAAAATTTTAAATCCATTGATAACTTTTTCTAGCTTTGTTCAATTTCTACCTTTGCTCAATAAAGAAAGACCATATGAAAACGATAACAATGAAGAGTATTCATTCTAAAATTTTATTTTTACATGGACTAGATTCATCTAAAGAATCAACAAAATTCCATGCCATAAATGCTGAAAAAAAATATTGTATTAACGTGGATTATCGTAATCTTAACTACAAAACGGTTGAGTGTTTTTATCACGATATTATTGAAAAGATTAAACCCGATTTACTGGTAGGTCATAGTTTAGGTGGATATTGGGCATTAAAAATGTCACAGCAACATCGAATTCCTGCAATCCTTGCCAATCCAAGCTTAAATCCAGATTTCCGTGAAGACTATGCAGCGATTGATGAACATGATTTAGACCATGACATTCCACAAATTGCTTATCTGGAACTGGGTGATGAGGTTTTAGATATGTATAAAGTACTTGAGCAACTAGAGTCATATATGCAAATTGAAGCTGTTGAAGGTGGACACCATCGTTTAGTCCAACCTGAAAACCTAAATCATTTAATTGAATATATGGAACAAACCTTTATTGCTTGAAATAAAATATTCAAAGCACAGTTCGCTGCTCTCCAACTAAAAAAGCCTTGTATTTACAAGGCTTTTTCATGACGAGACAGACAAACAAATAATTTAAGTATTCAATCACAATAATGTAGCCCGAAAACTTAACTTGTTATTACTTTTAAGCAACCGCTTTTTCAACTGGCTTGGAATGCTCATCAAGCACTGACCAAATCTCTAAACCAAGATCTTGATGTAAATCAGGCAGATCAAGAAAAATACTTGCACCCAATACCGTATGTTGGCATTTATGCATCAATTGATGGACAGCTTTTAAAGTACCACCTGTAGCCAAGACATCATCTACAATAATCACTTTTTGTGCTGCGATATCCGCTGACATTTCCAAGCGATCTAAACCATATTCTAAGCTATAGCCCACACCAACTACTGGAGGTGGCAACTTCCCTGCTTTACGAACCAATAATAAGCCTTTGCCGGTACGTTGTGCCAATAAGCTGGCTAAAACGAAACCTCGTGCTTCAACTGCAACAAAACTATCCACAGCATCCAATTGCTCTACAGGAATACTCGCAATCAATGCATCGGTTAACTCCACAAGATTGTTCATAAACAATGGGGTTAAATCATAAAAACAAATACCTAGTTTTGGGAAGTTTTGGACAGTACGAATACTTGACCACAAAGCAGTAGACATGTTCATCATGGGGGGAGATTAAAAAAGATAAATAATACGTGAATTTTAATGTTTCATAGCCAAAATTGACAGCAGCTCGCTACCTGTTCAATATTAAAGTCACGCTAAGTTATTGAATTTATTAAGCCCATTTTCACAAAAAATGATGGCTATAGAATAGGCTAATTCTAGCTTAATATTTTTGTCTAAAATATTCATCTAGACCTTTGTCTAAATTCAAATATTTTTAAACTTTTATATCAGCGCTCATCCCTTGTTATGACAGGATTGTAATTAAAATTGTCTGACAAAGTTGGCATAATAAACATCGCTTTTGTCCTGAGCTGCCATTCAGCTTTGAGATTAGTTAGATAAACTCCGATATTTACTTTACTTTAGATACAGAACTGCGTAAGAATTTAGAGGAATATGTACACATTTTATTTGCATATTATTTGAGTCAAGCAGCAGAAGGAATTTACTGACAGAAAAAACAATGCATCTGTCAGATATCGGAGAATCAGATGAAGAAATATCAATGCATCGTTTGTGGTTGGATTTATGACGAAGCAGAAGGTTGGCCACAAGATGGCATCGCAGCAGGTACCAAGTGGGAAGACATTCCTGATGACTGGACATGCCCAGACTGCGGTGTTTCTAAAGCAGACTTTGAAATGGTAGAAATCTAAGATATTGCGTAAAGACCATGTTTACATGGTCTTTTTTACATTTATTTTCAACAATACAAAATTATTCAATTCACCTCTAAATTTGAAACAGGTATGGAGAAAGATATGCAACCGATCATCATCATAGGTTCTGGCATGGCGGGTTATACCCTTGCAAGAGAATTTCGTAAGTTAAACACCGAACAGGAATTGGTGATGATTTGCGCAGATGATGCGGTGAATTATGCAAAACCTACCCTATCTAATGCATTGGTTGGAAAAAAAGCGCCTGAACAAATTGGTTTAGGCGATGCTGAAAAGATGAGTAGCCAACTGAACATGCGGATTGAAAAAGAAACATGGGTTAAAAGTATTGATGCAGAGAAACATGAATTAACCCTTGAAAAAGATGGACAACCTTCAACTCAAGGCTACTCAAAACTTATTCTCGCTGTGGGCGCAAATCCGATTCGATTAGCGATTGCTGGTGACGGAAGTGATGATATTCATGTGGTTAACTCACTAATTGACTATCGTGCATTCCGTGAAACTTTAGACAATTGCAGCACGGGTGAATGTGGTAACAAGCGTGTGGTGATTTTAGGTGCAGGCTTAATTGGTTGTGAATTTGCCAATGACTTACAAAATACTGGGCATCAGGTTACGGTGATCGACTTAGCACCACAGCCGTTAGGGCGTTTACTGCCTAATCATGTTGCACAAGCGTTTAAAGACAATCTTGAACAATCAGGAATCAAATTTGCCTTGGGCACCACTGTAGAAAAAGTTTCTAAATCTGAGCGTGGTTATATCGTTTCATTGGCCAGTGGTCAGTCCTTGCTCGCGGATGTTGTGCTTTCTGCGATTGGCTTACAACCTAATATTGCCTTGGCTAAAGCTACAGAAATCAACACCAGTCGTGGTGTGATTACCAATACCTTGCTCGAAACCAGTCAAGCAGATATTTTTGCCATCGGTGACTGTGCCGAAGTGAATGGAACACTCTTGCCATTTGTCATGCCAATCATGCAACAAGCGCGTGCATTGGCCAAAACCTTGAGTGGACAAACCACCACTGTGCACTACCCTGCAATGCCAGTCGCAGTGAAAACCCCAGCTGCACCTTTGACTGTACTTCCTGCTCCAATTGATGTAGATGTTACATGGGAGAATGAAGAGTTTGAAGATGGAATGTTATCTAAAGCAACAGATGCTGAAGGTACCTTACGTGGTTTTGTATTGTTAGGTGCAACTGCTGGAAAACAGCGTTTAACATTAACAAAACTGGTTCCAGACTTGATTCCTGCATCGGTTTAAGGTTTTAATAGTAAGGATATTTTTTAATCAAAGAATATCCTTGCTTAGGAAAATAACAATGAATAGCGCACTTCAATTTCAAGTTTCACCTTATGCATCGTTCATGAATGAAACCAAAGTCGATTTAGGAAATGGTATTCAACTTCATGTTGAAACTGGTGGAAATCCACAACACCCGACCATTCTATTGATTATGGGTTTGGGTGCGCAAATGTTATTTTGGCCTGATTTTTTTTGTAAATCACTGATTGATCAAGGCTTTCATGTGATCCGCTTTGATAATCGTGATATTGGCTTATCTTCAAAAATTCGCCACCAAGGTCCACGTTTAAACTCTTATAAGCTGATGGGTCGCTTTGCTTTGGGCTTACCGAATGACGGCGCGCCTTATAACTTATTTGATATGGCGGATGATGTTGCATTATTGATTGATCGTTTAGGCATTGAAAAACCACATATTTTGGGTGCTTCAATGGGTGGTATGATTTCTCAAATTTTAGCTGCAAAATATCCTGAGAAAATTGATAAAGTCGGCTTACTCTTTACCAGTAATAATCAACCTTTGCTACCTCCACCATTTCCAAAACAACTCTTTAGTCTCATTGGTAAACCTGAATCACGTGATGAAGAAGGAATTGTGAATCATTCCTTGAAGGTTTTTCATATGATTGGTTCACCTGGTTATATCAACCAAGTTGAAGCAATTCAAACTGCACGTAAATTATATCGTCGTAGTTATCATCCAGCGGGTGTACTTCAACAGTTTTTAGCAATATTATGTACAGGTTCCTTACTTAAATTGGATAAGCAGATCAAAAAGCCAACTTTAGTGTTACATGGCTCTAAAGATCGGTTACTACCTCCAAGTCATGGTAAGGCAGTTGCTAAAGCAATTTCAGGCGCTAAATTTGAATTAATTGAGGGAATGGGGCATGATATCCCACCGCATTTTGTTCCTCAACTTAGCGGGTTATTTGCACATCATTTTAAATCATAAGCATTAGGACACTATGGCTGCATTACCATCCCTAAGACAGTTGTCATATTTAGTGACATTGTCTGAGACGCTGCACTTCACTGAAGCAGCGCGCCGTTCGTTTGTAACTCAATCTACTTTATCTGGTGGAATCATGGAGTTAGAACGTTTATTGGGTGGCGTACTCGTAGAACGTGATCGCCAAAACGTACGTTTAACTCCTCTAGGTGAGCAAGTTGTTGCCCGAGCCCGTGTTCTACTCGCCGATGCTCAGGACTTGATGCGGTTAAGTCGAGAAATGAGTGAACCGTTAACTGGTGATTTGCATTTAGGGATTATTCCAACCATCGCCCCTTTCATTTTGTCGCAGCTTTTGGAAGAAGTGCATAAACAACTTCCAAAAATTCAGTTGCATCTGCATGAAGCACAAAGTGAAAAAATTGTTGAAAAACTTGAGCATGGCAATCTAGATGTGATCATGCTGGCTTTACCATTCGACACACGTGGTTTGAAAGTTGCTGAAATTGCGAAAGAAGATTTATTCTTAGTCTGCAATAAAGCAGATCAAAATGCGATGAATGCAAGAAGCTTAGATGATTTAGATCTTTCTCATCTTATGCTCCTTGAAGAAGGTCATTGCTTACGTGATCATACCTTAAGTGTTTGCCCAATCGGTGAGCGTAAAAATGATCACCGTTTAAAAGCGAGCTCATTGCCAACTTTAGTGGAAATGGTCAGTTCAAACTTAGGCTATACACTGCTTCCTGAGATTGCAATTCATGCACATATGCTGAAAAACAATGATCAGATTGTGGTTAAACCTATTGAGAATGCACCATCACGCACTTTGGCTTTAGTTACACGTAAAAGTACACCACTACAAAGTGAATTTGATGTGTTGGTACAAATTCTTCAAAAAATCACGCCAAATTTACGTTAATTTTCCAATACTGAAAAGGAGTCATGATTGACTCCTTTTTTATTGAATATCTAAAAAGCCTATAAATCACCTCAGCATAAGCAAAATTAAAACGATCTTGTTTTTACTGGATCAAGCATGATAATATTTGACCAGTACAAAAATAATCGCTTATTTTTGTATGTATTGTTACGATAAAAATCGCGAAAAATCGACCTATCCTCAGCTTGTTTTTTAAAAGCATGCATCCATCTCGTCGACACATATCCAATTCTTCGCATTGGTCAGCGTTCCATAGGGCTTGAATCTTCCAAGCATCGTTAACAGGTTTCCACAGTTTTCTGTGCCTGAATTTTCGATAGGACGCGTATGAACCGACCTTTATATATTATTTTTTCAACGATTGTCTTAGATGCAATTGGCATTGGCATCGTATTCCCTCTGCTTCCCTCACTACTGAAAGATCTGAGCCATCAGCATAACGTTGCCTTGTTAATGGGGGTTTTCTTAAGCCTGTATGCGCTTATGCAATTTATTTTCTCCCCGATCTTAGGTGCTTTGAGTGACCGTATCGGTCGAAGACCTGTTCTGCTGATTTCACTTGCCGGTTCTGCACTCAACTATTTGTTTCTTGCTTGCTCACCCTCTCTTGTCTTGCTGTTCATTGGACGGATCATTGCTGGAATAAGTTGTGCCAATATGCCTGTTGCTTCCGCCTATATCGTTGATACCACGTCAGAAGAAAATCGAGCAAAATATTTTGGTTTAATGAGCGCCATGTTTGGTATTGGATTTATTCTCGGTCCTGTACTCGGTGGATTATTGGGCGGATATTGGTTACGACTGCCTTTTTTTGTTGCGGCAATTTTAACAAGCGTTAACTTGCTTATCGCATTTTGGCTACTCCCTGAATCCCGAAACAACAATCCACTCCCAGTTCCCCCTCAAGTTTCAATTTCGCAACGTTCGAGTTTAAAAATAAATCCTTTGAAAAGTTTTGGTTTTATCCTTGCTCAAAAAGGTATATTGCCGATTTTGCTGATATTTTTTCTGTTTAGCGCCTGCGGTGAAGCTTATGGTGTCTGCTGGGCACTTTGGGGACACGATACCTTTAAATGGAATACATTTTGGGTTGGTCTTTCTTTAGGCACTTTTGGTTTATGCCAAGTACTGGTTCAGTCATTTATACCGCAACATGCCGTCCGATATTTTGGTGAAAGAAATACCGTGCTGATCGGTCTGGCATGTATATGTATGGCATTAATCATCATGGCTTTTACCCAACACGCTTGGATCATTTTTGCAATCATGCCGATCTTTGCCCTAGGAAGTATCGGCACTCCTGCACTACAAGCTATTGTTTCACAAAAAATCCCAGCTGCACAGCAAGGACAGTTTCAAGGTGTTATCGCATCAACCATTAGTCTGGCCTCGATTATTGCCCCATTGTTATTCTCTACACTTTACTTTCATTTCCAAACACAATGGAGTGGCGCTATATGGTTGGTTGTTGCGATGATTTATTTAATTGCATTACCCGCAATTTTATCGAGTTTAAAACCACAACAGCTTAAATCATCCTAGTATTTAAGAACTTCAATGCTTTATTAGAAGCGTTGGTTGATGATTTAAAAAACTTAAATCTAAAATAACCAAGTCATTCAATTTCATTAAAATCCGATTGATTGATACAAAAAAGCCCGATGAATTTTAATCGGGCTTAAGACAATCAAATTATCTTGGCTTAACCATTTACAAAGTGCTCAAGCAAAGTTTGTTGTGCATTGTAAATTGCCTCGCCTTCTTTAGGTTGCACACGAGTCCAAGTCCCATCGCCTTGCAACAGCCAAGCGCGGATATTGTCTTTTAAGTAGTTGACTAAACCTTGCTGGTAAATACGTTTTTTTAATGCTGGATCTTCAATCGGGAAACACACTTCTACACGATTAAATAAATTACGATCCATCCAGTCTGCACTTGAACAGTAAATACGTGGATTGCCATTATTTCCGAAATAATAAACACGGGTATGTTCTAAGAAACGCCCGACAATTGAACGTACTCGAATATTTTCAGACAGGTTTGGCAACCCTGGACGTAAACAGCAAATTGAACGAATAATCAGATCAATTTGTACCCCTGCTTGCGAAGCTTCATATAATTTATTGATCAATTGAACTTCAGTTAATGCGTTAACCTTAACAATAATTTGCGCAGGTTTGCCCGCTTTGGCATTGGCAATTTCATCATCAATAAAAGCAATTAACTGAGCATGTAGCGTAAACGGCGCATGTAACAGTTTTTTCAACTTCGCCATTTTGCCCATACCGGTCAATTCTTGGAAAATACGATGTACATCTTCGCAAAGCTCTTTATCTGTAGTGAGCAGTCCATAATCGGTATAGATACGTGCATTCGTTGCATGGTAGTTACCTGTACCCAAATGCACATAACGTACTAACTTATTATTCTCACGGCGTACCACCAAGATCATTTTGGCATGGGTTTTATAGCCTACGATGCCATAAACCACAACAGCGCCTGCTTCTTGTAATACATTGGCAACGGCGATATTCGATTCTTCATCAAAACGCGCCCGTAACTCAATCACAGCGGTGACTTCTTTACCATTACGTGCCGCTTCTGCAAGTACCTGAACAATTTCAGAGTCAGCACCACTACGATATAAGGTTTGTTTGATCGCTAACACTTGGGGGTCACGTGCAGCTTCACGCAACAAGTTAATAACTGGTGCAAATGATTCAAATGGATGGTGTAAAAGAATGTCTTGTTTTTGCATTGCTGAAAAAATATTTTCAGACTTTTTCAATACTTTTGGAATCGCGGGTACATGCGAATCATAACGCATATGTGGACGTTTAAAATTTGACACAAGACGTGCCAGATTTACTGGCCCATCCACTTTATAAAGTTGTTCTTGTTCTAGATCAAATTCTTCAAGCAAATATTCATAAATATGCTTTGGACAGTTTTCTGTCACTTCTAAACGTACTGCACGACCAAAACGACGTGAACTCAATTCACCTTTCAATGCTTTGGCTAAGTCTTCTACATCTTCATTCAGCGCCAAATCTGCGTTACGTGTGACACGGAACTGATAACAACCTGTAGCTGTCATCCCTGGGAACAAATCCGATACATGCTCATGAATAATCGCAGACAACATCACAAAATGTTCTTTGCCGCCTGTAAGCTCATCAGGTAAACGTACTACACGAGGAAGCGAACGTGGTGCTGGTACAACTGCTAAATCAATTTGTCGACCAAATGCGTCCTTCCCTTCTAGAGTCACAATAAAGTTTAAACTTTTATTGACCAATCGTGGGAATGGATGTGCAGGATCAAGGCTAATGGGAGTAAGCACTGGTGCAACTTGTTCTTGGAAATATTTTTTAATCCACACAGATTGTGCAGGCGTTAACTCGCCACGACGTAAAAAGCAAATATCTTCTTCACGTAACTTAGGAAAAATTTCTTCATTGAGGATGCGATACTGACGCTCAATCGCTTCATGTGCAGTTTTAGAGATTTGGTCTAAAACTTGTTTTGGCGTCAAACCATCTGGTGAACGACTTTCATTCCCTAAAGTTAATTGCTCCATCATTCCTGCAACACGGATTTCAAAAAATTCATCCATATTACGAGAAAAGATCAATAAGAAATTCATACGTTCAAGCAAGGGATGTAAAGGATCAACGGCTTGCTCTAAAACACGTAAATGGAAATCTAAAATTGAAAGCTCACGATTTATATATCGTTCATTATAAGAATATTCTGTAGGCGTTGTTGTCGTCACTGCGGTATTCATGCAATAAACCTGCATCAAAAAAAATGTCTTAATTCTAGTATGCTTCAAATTTGTGACAATTTCATAAAAAAAGCATCGCTTCATAAAAAAAGCACATCAATTTGTGCTTTTTTAAATTCATTTATTTAGCGTCAATCTGGAATACGGGTATAACGCATATACTTCAAAACCAAACGCTTACGGTATTGAAGCTTAGAATCATCTGGATTTTTTTGATAA
This sequence comes from Acinetobacter sp. I-MWF, assembly GCF_025433935.1. NCBI lineage: Bacteria > Pseudomonadati > Pseudomonadota > Gammaproteobacteria > Moraxellales > Moraxellaceae > Acinetobacter > Acinetobacter sp. I-MWF. Next base: position 3,319,358 of record NZ_JAMBAR010000001.1, read on the forward strand.
TACTTCGGATTGGTTAAAATCACTGCTAAAAATGCGGCCTGTTCACGACTTAAACTTGCCGCGCTTTTAGAAAAGTAATGTTGTGATGCAGCTTCAACACCATAGATATGATCACCAAATTCAACAGAGTTCATATAGACTTCTAAAATGCGCTGTTTAGTCCACATCCGCTCCATCATGGTGGTGGCAATCGCTTCCTGACCTTTGCGAATAAATGAGCGACGATTATAGAAGAATAAATTTTTAGCCAATTGTTGAGAAATCGTTGAACCACCTGCGACTACTTTGTCTTTTTTGAGATTACGTTGTAGTGCATTTTCAATACCATCCCAGTCGAAACCATGATGATCGAGAAATTTGGCATCTTCTGCAGCGACAATTGCATGTTTAAAGTTATCACTGATCTTGTCATAGTCGCGCCATTGATGTTGAATCGGTTCAAAATCAGACAGATATGTCCAACGCATAAACATGGTGGTTTCTACATCATGAGTACGCCAATAAATTAAACTTGAGAAAATCCATAGCTGAATCATGATCAAAATACTGACCACAATTAACAAAGCACGAACAATAAAAGCTTTCATGTCAGCCGCTTACTCCGAAAATTCTGACGTTTCATGTTAAGCTGAATCTATCTATAAAAAGCTAAGCAATAGCATGTCTAAATATCAAGATCTTTCAACTTATAGCCAACCCAATTCTATTGGTAAAATAACCTTATTACTGATTGTCATCAATGTCGGTTTATTTGCAATCCAAGTCTTATCAGGGGTCAATATTACTGACCCGACGACGTTGGACGCGTTGCGTTGGGGTGCTGATTATGCACCTTTAACCTTCTTAGAGGAACCATATCGCTTATTCAGCAGTATGTTTTTTCACTTCGGTATCCTGCATCTAATGATGAACATGTGGGCACTGTATATTTTTGGTGATGTTGCTGAAAAAACTTTAGGAAAGTTTTATTTCCTTGGACTTTATATCCTTGCTGGACTCATGGGAAGCTTATTAAGTGGTTATTTGGATATTCGAAATAGCTACGAAATGCTGCAAAACTTTGATCAAAAACTCTTTCCGCATGTATCTGCAGGTGCATCGGGTGCTGTGATGGGACTTGGTGGTGCACTGACACTCCTGTCGCTGTTTCCACCTACTCCGAATCAAAGATTCATTTTAGATAAAAGATCACTTTTAACGGTACTTGCGATCAACTTAGCTTTTGGCTTTTTAGCCTCTGGAATTAACAATGCTGCCCATATCGGTGGGATGTTAATGGGTGCGGTCATGGCTTTGGCTTGGTATGCAACACAACGTGCCAAAATGGGTAAAGCTGCCAATATTATCATTGTGATTTTAGGAATTGCAGCAACCTATGGCGTTTATCTCTATTGCCAGCATCTCGTTGGACCACTTAGCCCACTTTGGCAACAAGCCATTGCACAAATGCGTGAGCAATTAAACTTTTAATCTCTAAAATAGCTTGTCTATGCCGCAATAAAACATTGCAGAGTACACTCAATTCAAGAAGCATAAAAAATGGCGGCCTATAGGTCACCATTTTTTAATTTACTGTCTTCACTGGGCAGTCTTTTAAGGGCTCAACTGAGATTAAACAGCCAGATAAAACCACTTAAACAAAGCGGTTTAATTCAACTCTCTTAGACTTTGCAATGGTGGGATTTCGGATAAATAGCTCAATCGGTAACGCCCAATCAATGCGCACAACACTGCCATCGAAATTGGTAAAATCAGCCAAATTTCCCAATGTAATTGCATCACCATTTCCATACGATAACTGGCAACGGCACTAATCACCTCTGCAAAGAAACAGGAAACGATTCCCGCCAATAATCCAATAAAGCCGATTTCAAAACTCATCATATTTTTTAACTGACGCTTTGAACTACCAAAAGAACGTAACAATGCCACTTCTTTTTTACGCTCATCCATCAGCAAATTGATACAGGCAATCAGTACCAAAAAGCCAGATAAACTCACCAATACTGCCAAAACTGTAATGATTTTGACCAACACAGAAACCAAGTTTTTAATTTCATCAAAAATTAAAGAGACATCAATAAAGACCGTATTGGAAAATTGTTGAATCAGATTAACCATCTTGATTTTTTCACTCGGCGGTACATAAAAACTCCCTAAGTAGCTGCCTGCGTTTTCATCCAACGTCTTTGGAGTAAAAATAAAGAAAAAGTTTGGACTAAAGCTTTGCCATTCTACTGTACGCAAATTCACAACTTGCGCGTCCAAATTTCCTTCAGGCAAACTAAAGGTTAAACGATCGCCAATTTTGATGCCCAACTCTTCAGCCAGTTTGGCCTCTACAGATACCTGTCCAATTTGAGTCAATTGAGCATCTCCAGCAATAATGATATTGTCTTGTGGATAATGATCTGCTTGGGTGAGATTTAACTCACGACGTAAAGAATTATTGGTTTTTACCAATTGGGCAGGAAAAGCTTGACCATTTTTTGCCAATAAGCGCCCTTTTACATTGGGATATAACGGTGTGCTTTTCCAGTGTTGCTGTACCAATTGTTGTTTAAAAGCCTCCAGTTCAAATGGTGGTAGACCATAAATAAACTGGTTAGGCGTCCCCTCAGGCAATTGTTGCTGCCAACGCTCTAATAAATCAGTTCTCAATACAGCAAGTACCGTGATCAGACTTAAACCCAATGCCAAAGCGGTAATTTGCAATGCGGTTTGCGAAGGGGTTCGGATATAGGCTGAGAGCCTATTTTTCATTGATTTTAAAGTCTTTAAAATCATCCAAACCACTGCATATAACAAACCTGTTAACACAATGACTGCACCCATGACCAACGCAGTAAGTATCAGATTTTCGGTCAAGACCAAACTAAAAATAATCAGACTAACTAAACCCGTTGCCATCATCCACAACATTGAACGTGCCGACTTTTCTTGTTGGCGTATCACCCGAATAGGCGGTGTATTTAACAGTTGCCACAAGCTCGGTAAAATAAATCCAATCAATACAATTGCACTGGTAAAGATTGCAATAGGTAAAGGACCGACCAACATCTGCAACATTGAAAATTGCAACTCTAGGTTAGGAATCATCTGCAACATCAATTGCAATAATGAATAACCTAAAATCAGTCCTAAAATACTGCCAATGACAATGGCGATTAAAATAACGACGCTCAGTAACCCAAGATAAGTTTGAAAAATTTGCCGTTTCGTTGACCCCATACAACGCATCAGCGCAATATGATCTTGGTTCTGCTGTACATAACGCTGACTGGTTAAAGCGATGGCTAAACCACATAAAAGAATCGTCAGAATATTGGCCAATTGTAAGAAAGTATCGAGATTTTCAATTGGTTTAAGTAAGCGTGAATTGCCCTCATCTGCATTACGGAGTCTCAAATTACTTTGTGCATCTAATTCATTATCCGCATTTTGTTGATCTTGTATGGATTGATCTGTTTGTGAGTGTGTTGCTGGCTGATTTTTAGTCAATGTTTCAGTCAATGCATTGGCACTTGATGCACTTAAAGCTGAATCTGCATCCGAATTTTGTGCAATCTTTGGATTCACATTTTGCTTTTCTTGCGCTTTAAATGTCTTAAAAAATTGCTGATATGTTGCAATCGACTCCGCATCCCCTGCCATCAACAAACGATATTCAATTCGACTTCCAACTTGAATTGCACCCGTTTTTGCAACATCTGCTTGAGAGATAATCACGGTTGGCGAAAAGGCGGAAAAACCTAATTCTTGATTTGAATCATGTTCAATGATGCCAGTAACTTTAAACTGACCATTGGCAATTTGAACGTTATCACCTAGGTTTAATTTTAATAACTCTTGTGCGCGTTTGCTTAGCCAAACACCACCACTTCGTAAGGCTTGTTTTGGCGCAATCCTTAATTCACCACGTAAGGGAAATGCTGTGTCAATGGCTTTCACATTGACCATTACAAACTGATCCTGCGTAGAGGCCATTGAACCAAAAATAGTGACATGTGACTGTTTTAATTTTAAATCATCAGCCTGTTTGATCCATTGTTGGTCAATTGGATCTGTATCACTAAGTTGTAAATCTGCAGCTTGCATTTTAGCAGCTTGTAAGGTCACTGCTTGTTTGACTTGATCATTGCTAAACTTTAATGCAGTAGTTGCACTAATGGCTAAACTCAAGGCAATAATCAGCAGATATATACCTGAACTGGCAAAACTTTGCCTAAATAAGGGTTTAAACAAGGTTAACATTACACCACCTCATTCGATTGAGGAGTCTGCACATGTTCAATCAATTGACCATCTTTTAATTCATAATGACGTTGGCACTGTGCGGCCAATTGCGAATCGTGAGTGACAAGCACTAAAGTTGTACCGAGTTCTTTATTTAAATCAAATAAGAGTTGTTCAATTTCAAATGCAGTATGTTCATCTAAATTGCCTGTAGGTTCGTCAGCAAAAATAATTTTGGGGTCAGAAATTAAAGCTCGTGCAATGGCAACCCGTTGTTGCTCCCCACCAGACAATACTTTCGGGGTTTGCTGGCTTTGTCGTTCTAAACCAACTTTGGCCAATAAACTTAAGGATTTTTGTTCAGCGTGTGCATAATTAAAATTCTTCTGTAAACGTAATGGTAACATCACATTTTCTAAGGCAGAAAGATGTGGGAGCAACTGGAAAGATTGAAATACAAAACCAATATATTGAAGCCGAATCAACGCACGTTGTTCTTCGTTTAAATGCTCAATCGCTTCACCACAAACACTGAGTTGACCTGCACTGGCTTGATCGAGAGTAGCAAGGATGCCCAATAAAGTTGATTTTCCGGAACCAGAACGTCCAGTAATCGCGACCTGTTCACCTGTATAAATATTAAGATTTAGATTTTCAAAAATTGTAAGCGTTTGATGAGGTAATTCTATCTTTTGTGTAAGTTGCTGTGCAGAAATTATCACTTGTGGCATGATGGGAGAAGTTGAATCATCCTGAACCTTAGACATCATAAAGTACCTTATATGCAAATCAAAAAATTGTTAAATTTGAAAATGATGAAAAACCTAATTCATTGTTTATTTTTTAGCATAATCTGTCTGTTGCCCGTTAGTAGTTTTGCAAAAACGATCATGATTTTAGGTGATAGCTTAAGTGCGGGTTATGGTATCAACCCACAACAAGGCTGGGTTTTCTTGCTACAGCAACGTTTAAACCAACAATTTCCTAAACAACATAATGTGGTGAATGCCAGTGTAAGTGGTGAAACCACCAGTGGTGCGTTGGCGCGTTTTCCAAAACTATTACAAAGCCATAAACCTGATATCGTGGTGATTGAGTTGGGTGGCAATGATGGTTTACGTGGTCAACCGCCACAAATGATTCAGAAAAATCTTGCGCAATTAATTCAACAAAGCCAGAAAAGCCAAGCCACGGTTATTTTATTGGGAATGAAAATTCCACCGAATTATGGTGCAGCTTATAGCCAAGCTTTTGAGAAAAACTACCAAACCCTAAGCCAACAATACAAAGTTAAAATGCATCCGTTTTTTATGAATGGAATTGCAGGCAATAAAAGTTTGATGCAAAAAGACTTAATCCACCCCAATGCAACGGCACAGAAAATTCTACTCGATAATATCTATCCGTTGATTCGAGGTGCGCTTTAAGTTTTTCTCAAAACCCGAAATGATTGCACCTGTTTACTTCTCAAAATCGGATGTCGTGTTTTTTAAGATATCCGCAAAATTAAATAAACGTGCTAATAAATGTTGAATATAGTCCAAACTCGATTCTTGTTCGGTAAATAGAATCCGATGCAACATGGGTGCAATCACAATTTCAATAATCAGTTGATTGTCGATGCTTGTTTCATTTCTTTGCTGGGCACGTTGCTGAATAATGTCTAACTGTTGAATCAAAAAGTCATAACACTTACCAGAGGTTGGCGAATCATTTTCCGCCACAATATCGCTTAAGATTGTACGCCCAACGGGTGAGGCATATTCCTCAAAATATTGCTCCATCCATGCATATAAGTCTTGCTTAAAACTACCAAGATCCGCAGGTACACTGTCTGGATGTAAAATATTAAAAGCGACATCCGCAAGCAATTGAGATAAATCTCCCCACCGTCGATAGATCGTAGAGGGGGTGACTCCTGCATATTCAGCAATCATCGGAATCGTCAAATCTGCCACAGCAACATTCTGCTGTAATGTTTGCACCGCATTATGAACTGCAGCTTGTATTCGTGCACTGCGCCCACCGGGACGCAAACCTGTAATCACTTTCGTCATCAGCAAATCACTACAAATCTATAAATGAAAATCGATCAATGGGTTAATGATTGAAGAACAGCTTTAATCAAAAATCATCTTAGCTAAACCTTTGTGTTTAATCCAAAATACGGTATAAAAGCTAATTAATAGCTTTTATGTACATATTGATTATGCGCAACTCTAATTTTAATCGTCAAGTGACTTCCTATAAATTAAGCCATAATGCTGCACTGTACACACATACTTTTACCCTTATGGCCTTTTTGGCAGCCTCAAGCGCACCAACACCGTTATATCGTTTGTATCAACAACACTTCCATTTTTCTCCTGTTTTATTAACGCTTATCTTTGCCACCTATGCGTTTGCATTGCTATTAACCTTATTGGTGGCAGGATCATTGTCTGATTATATTGGACGTAAGCCGGTTATTTTTGTGGCTTTGATTTTAGAAATTCTGTCCATGGGCTTTTTCTTGTTTGCATCCAATATCGAAATGCTGTTTATCGCACGAGGTTTGCAAGGTATTGCCACGGCTTTAGCCGCATCTACGTTTGGAGCAGCTTTGCTTGATCTGAGTAAAACACAGGGTTCTTTAATTAATAGTATTTCTCCTATGCTTGGTATGGCTGCGGGTATGCTGATGACCTGCATTGTTTTAGAATTTTCGGCTGTTCCATTGACACTTATTTTTGAAATACTCATCTTTCTTTTTGTATCTACCACATTTATTGCAATTTTTAGCCCTGAAACCGCAACTAATCGTGTGGGTGCTTTGGCATCATTAAAACCGCAACTGACTGTTCCAGTACAAACCCGAAAAGCACTCTTGATCGTAAGTCCAATTAATATCTCGTTATGGATGGTCAGTGGGTTCTTCCTCTCGTTAATGCCTTCATTGCTGGCTCAAGCTTTCCATGTGCAATCGGCATGGCTGAATGGCATGATGTTTATTACTCTATCAGTTTCAGGGGCTGTTGGGATTTTAACCCTGCGCAATGCGCCAACATTTAAAATTTTAGTCACTGCTGCAATTACGATTGTCTCGGGCTCAAGTGTTATTTTCCTTGGCATTCATCTGGTGCAACCAATCTTATTATTTATTGGTGCTGTAGTAACAGGGGTTGGCTTTGGTACCGGTTTTATGGGTGCAATTCGTGCTGTTATGCCCTTAGCTTTACCTGAACAACGTGCAGGTTTAATGGCCGCATTTTTTGTTGAAAGTTATTTGGCCTTTAGTATACCTGCGATTATTGCTGGATACTTTGTCAATAAAGTGGGCTTAATTTTTACTGCAGATGTCTATATTTGTATGATTATCTTGTTAGCCAGCTTGGCGTTTGTTTTTGCGCTTAAAAATAAACAGAACATTCATTAAAGCATGTTAAAAAGCAAAACAAAAGGCGCATTGAGCGCCTTTGGATTTAAATCTTAGATTAAGCTGGAATATCACGAATAGATGCTTTGCGAATCGCTTCTTTAAGTGCGTCATAACCATGAATTGGCGGGAACTGTGGAAATTCACGAATCACATTTTCAGGCGCGTCAAATAAGAAACCATGATCAGCTTCACCCAACATGGTTGTATCGTTATACGAATCGCCTGCTGCGATTACACGGTAATTTAGACCATGTAAGGCTTTTACAGCTTCACGTTTTTGATCAGGTTGGCGCAATTTATACGCAGTGATCATACCATTTTCATCAGTTTCTAATTTATGACAGAAAATTGTTGGCCAACCCAACTGTTGCATCAACGGATGTGCAAACTCATAAAATGTATCTGAAAGAATAATCAACTGAAAATGGGTACGTAACCATTCTACAAACTCTTTTGCACCCGGAAATGGCCCCATGTCTGCAATCACAGCTTGAATGTCATTTAAGCCTAAACCATGCTGTTTAAGAATATTTAAACGTTGAGTCATCAACACATCGTAGTCAGGGATATCACGAGTTGTTGCTTCTAATTCTTTGATTCCTGTTTTTTTAGCAAAATTGATCCAGATTTCTGGTACCAATACACCCTCAAGATCAAGACATACGATTTCCATGGGTTCTCCCAAATGTCAGTTAAAAATTTTGGGCTTATCATAGCACTAAAGTTTAAAAAGAATGCTGAAAGTTTTTACAGCAAATCGATTTCATTTGGTTATGCATAAGACTTATGAATGTTTACAAATCTGTTTTATTCATAAGCATTTTAATTAATCTGCTAAGTGGCATATTTCATTTACTTTAAAATATCTTGATCGTCAAAAGCAGCAATTCACAGAAGTTGAATTGTGCTAATTTTTGCCAAAATGCTTAAATTCAAATATCTTTTGAACATGTTTACGAAAATTGTAGCTTCAAGCTAACTGCCAGGAGCAGATATGACCGCCATTCCAACCATAGATCTTGTGGACGCACTTGCGACTGAGTATGCCGACAAATCACCTTCTGAAATTTTAGAACTTGCACTTTCTCAGCAAGGTGAAATCGCAATTTCATTTTCTGGCGCAGAAGATGTTGTACTTATCGATATGGCACATAATTTAGGTAAACCATTTCGTGTTTTTAGTTTAGATACAGGTCGTTTACACCCTGAAACCTATCAATTTCTTGAAACCGTACGTAAACACTATGGGATTAAAATTGAGATTTGCTTTCCAGAAGCCGATGCCGTTCAACAGTTGGTCAATGAAAAAGGTTTATTTAGCTTCTATCAAGATGACCATAAAGAATGCTGTGGTATCCGAAAAGTTCAGCCACTACGTAAAAAATTAGCCACTTTAGATGGTTGGATTACTGGACAACGCAAAGATCAAAGTCCGGGCACACGTACGGAAATTCCAGTTATTCAAGCGGATAGTGGTTTTTCTGGTGAAGGAAAACAACTGATTAAATATAATCCATTGGCCAATTGGTCAAGTGCGGATGTATGGAACTATATTCGTATGATGGAGATTCCTTATAATCCATTACATGAAAAAGGCTTTATCTCAATTGGCTGCGAGCCATGTACCCGTCCAGTATTGCCAAATCAACATGAACGTGAAGGCCGTTGGTGGTGGGAGGAAGCAACACATAAAGAATGTGGCTTACATGCAGGCAATTTAAAAAAGTGATAGTAGAAAAAGTCATTAAATCTCATGATTTTTTATTAACTTAACGTTCATCGAAATGCTTGGATTTTACGCTTAGAAAAGTTTTATACTAGGTTTGTTGATATTTCATCTATAGTTTGTGTTGTGAGCTAAAGTTTAGTAAGCAAAGGCATGAAAAAAAATAGTGAGACTATTTTCAAGTTTCATCACTCAAACTGAGATAATTTTAGCTATACCCTGAGTGCCAACAAAGCGCTGCATTGTTGGCAACACAAAATGTAACGATGTACCTGATGTTTTCTAACATCACATTATTGTAAACATGGACGAATGATCAACAGACCCAAGTTACACGGTTCTATAATTCTAACAATTCACCAGCTCATAAATGAGTTGTTGTAGAAATTGCAGTGAGGCAATCCAAGACTATGCGCCCATTACACCCTATTGATTTTATTTTTTTAAATTTAGAAAAACGTCAACAACCCATGCATGTTGGTGGGCTATTCTTATTTGAAATACCAGAACATGCACCTTCTACCTTCATTCAAGATCTCGTTGCGGATATTCGTAATTCAAAATCTATTCCTGTTCCACCCTTTAACAACCGCTTAAGCGGCATGTTTTGGGATGAAGATGAAGAATTTGATATTGACCATCATTTCCGTCATATCGCATTACCTCATCCGGGACGTATCCGTGAATTATTGGTTTATATTTCACAGGAACATAGTTCGCTGATTGACCGAGCAAAGCCACTTTGGACCTGTCATATTATTGAAGGGATTGAAGGCAATCGCTTTGCCATGTATTTTAAAATCCACCATGCCATGATTGATGGTGTGGCAGGTATGCGTCTGGTAGAAAAATCATTTTCAAAAGATGCTGACTCCAAAACCATTATTCCACCTTGGTGTGTCGAAGGTAAACGGGCAAAACGTTTAAAAGAAACTAAACTGGATAAAGCTAAAAAAATATTCTCTGCTTTAAAAGGACAAGTTGAAGCAGCACCTAAAGTGACTCAAGAGCTGTTCCAAACAGTATTTAAAGAAATGGGGAAAAACCCCGATTATGTTTCAAGCTTCCAAGCACCAAGCAGTTTATTTAACCAACGGGTAAGTTCATCACGTCGTTTCGCCGCTCAGTCTTTTGAACTTGATCGTTTTAGAGATATTTCCAAAGCCCTTGGTGTTACGATTAATGATGTGGTACTTGCGGTGTGTGCAGGTGCATTACGTGATTATTTGATCACACAAGAAGCTTTACCCAAAAAACCGCTGATTGCGATGGTTCCAGCCTCATTACGTGATGATGACTCAGATATGAGTAACCGTATCACCATGATTTTGGCAAATTTAGGTACACATAAAGAAAGTCCTTTAGAGCGTTTAGATATTATTAAGCGCAGTGTACAAAATGCAAAAAATCGTTTTAAACGTATGAGTTCTGATCAAATCTTAAATTATAGTGCTTTCGTTTTTGGTGCAGCAGGCGTCAATATTGCATCAGGACTTATGCCAAAACGTCAGGCGTTTAACGTAATCATTTCCAATGTACCTGGACCACGTGAACCTTTGTATTGGAATGGCGCTAAATTAGATGCTCTCTACCCTGTTTCTATTGTTTTGGATGGTCAGGCACTAAATATCACCATGACCAGTTATTTAGATAAATTAGAAGTCGGTTTAACCGGTTGCCGCAAATCTCTACCTAAATTGCAGAATCTTCTCACGCATTTGGAAAATGAAATCCAAAAGTTTGAGCAAATTATTGCAGAGAAAAATGCACTAGAACTCGCTGATAAAAAGCCAAACGCTCAAGCCAAGGCAAAAACGGATACTCAAGATGTAATGAAGGAATCTGTTGCTGCACGAAAGTTAGTATAGGATTTTATAATTGATTTGATTTTAGTGTTGTTTGAGAGATAAAAACATAAATTGATTCAAAAATTAAGGGGCTAATATATGCCCCTTAATCTTTAACATTACGACACTTATTTAACAGTTGATGACAGACATTAACCACCATATCTTTGGTGATTTTCACTTCTTGACCATTGTCATCTAACATAACACATGTATTTTTAGGCTGGCTTTCCAACACATGCTTGATACTACGACTGATTAATTGTTCACTTACACTCATTTTATGACCTCACTTGCTAAGACTGTGAAAGGGAGAAAGTCTTTGGCTACCTTTGTAATCTAGTATTGTGAAATCAGTTGAAAAAGTAAAATTTCAGATGTAACAACTGTTTAACGACATCCTGTTACAATTTCAACTCAAAATGATATCGTATTGCTCTTGCGTGTATAAATTTTCGACTTGGAATTTAATCACGCGATTAATAAAATGCTCTAAATCCGCGACAGCTGGGGCTTCCGCAGTTAATAGGCGATCAATCACCGATGGATGACCGATAACAGTAAAGCCACTCTTAGACTCATAAGCACGGGTATATCTTAAGATTTCTCGAAAAATTTCGTAACACACTGTCTCTGCTGTTTTCACAAATCCGCGCCCTTGACAGGTCGGACATGATTCACACAACAAATGCTCTAATGATTCACGGGTACGTTTACGTGTCATTTCAACTAAGCCAAGTTCAGAGACTTGGGTAATCTTGGTTTTTGCATGGTCACGTTCCAGCATTTTATCAAACTGGTTCATGACCTCTTCACGATGTACAGCTTCCTGCATATCAATGAAGTCAATAATGATAATGCCACCCAAATTACGTAAGCGTAATTGGCGCGCGATCACCTGCGTCGCTTCCATGTTGGTTTTAAACACCGTGTCTTCAAGCGTGCGCCCACCAACATACGAACCTGTATTAACATCAATTGTGGTCATCGCTTCAGTCTGGTCTATCATCAGATAGCCACCTGACTTCAAAGCTACACGGGTTTGTAATGCTTTTTGGATATCTTCTTCGACATTGTACAAATCAAAAAGTGGACGCTCACCAGGATAATGCTGCAAGCGGCTTTCCATACTCGGTACAAATTCACAAACGAACTCTTGCAACTTGGCATGTACTTCTCGTGAATCTACATAAATCGTTGCCGTATCATCATTGGCTAAATCACGAATAACACGTTGTGGTAAAGGAAGCTCTTCAAAAATCAACGAAGGTACTGCAATAATTTTTTGTTTTTTCTGAATAAACTCCCAAAGCTTGGCTAAATATGCCATATCTTGAGCAATTGAAGCCTCTTCAATTCCTTCAGCGGCTGTACGTACAATCACTGAACCCGGCAACTTATGCTCGCTTTGAATTCTTTCAATCATCGAGCGTAAACGGTCACGTTCTTCTTCAGACTCAATCCGTTGCGATACACCAATATGACTGCCATATGGCATCAAGACAAGATAACGAGATGGGATAGAAAGATCTGTACTCAGTCGCGCACCTTTGGTGCCCAACATGTCTTTCATCACTTGAACCGTCAGAATTTGACCGGGTTGTAATAACTCAAAGACATTTGGCGTAGGTTGATTACGCGGCCAAATCATATCATTGATGTGTAAGAATGCAGTACGAGATAACCCGATATCGACAAAGGCTGCTTGCATCCCTGGAAGTACACGGACAACTTTTCCTTTATAAATATTCCCGACTAACCCGCGTTTAACAGTTCGTTCAACAAACAGTTCGTTGACCGTACCATTTTGAATTAGCGCCACACGACATTCCATAGGTGTGACGTTAATCAATAACTCGTCAGACATAACTAAACTCAAAACATTATAAAAATTCTTTTCAGCAGTTAATTTAGTGCCTCAACTGCGCTGATCTATACGATCAAGTAACTGTATCGTTTCATGCAACGGTAGCCCAACCACATTGCTATAACTACCCTTTATACCTGTCACATACTTTGCCGCAATGCCTTGAATTGCATATGCACCAGCTTTCCCCAAAGGTTCACCTGTAGCCCAATATTCTTCCATATCATTCAGACTGAATTGTTGGAACTCAACTTCCGTGCGAACCACGACACTCAATAATTGATGTGCATTTGCAACGCAAACACCTGTCAATACTTCATGTTTTTGACCTGACAATAATGTCCATATTTCAAAAGCATGCTGCTTAGATGTTGGTTTCCCAATAATTTGATTGGCAAAAACCAAGCTTGTATCTGCTGCAATAACAGTGCTTTGCGGGTGCAAATTCAATACCACTTTGGCTTTGCTTTCAGCCAAACGTTGTACATACTGCTCAATCTGTTCATGTTCCAAGACAGATTCATCAATGTCTGGGCTGTGGATGCTAAAATCCAAGCCCACTTGTAAGAGCAGCTCTTTACGCCTTGGCGAGCCTGAGGCCAGAATTAAATGCGCCATCTTCTTAATAAATAATAAAGAACTGGCCAGCAAAAAATACTCGAAACCAATGTTTGCCAATGACGGGTAATCGAAAAATGCGTACCTGCCATCACTTGTGCCATAAAGGTAAAGACCAAATGCGCAAGAATTGCAAACATACTAATAATCCAAAGATTACTAAATGTCAGTACACGTCTTTCTCGAATAAAATAGCGAGTTAAAAATGCAATCAGCACATAGCTCAATGCATTCATCCCCAAAGGTGCATCTAACAATAAGTCAGTAAATAGCCCCATGGTAAATGCAAACCAAATTCCACACCATGTAGGCTGACACAGCACCCAAAACAGCATGATTAAAAACATATACAGTGGTCGCCATCCTGCTAATGCATAGGACATCGGATAAACCACTAAAATTGAACCAATAATAATTGATACAACAATGATCCATAATGGATCTTTACGTTGCTTTTCAGAAGGTAATTTCTTAGCGATCAACATTTGGCTGCTCCATCGCTAAAGAATCAGAGAAAAGTACCACAACATGATGACCACCTGCTAATTGTGCAGCGGGAACCACATCAATTTGCGCAAACTCACCCGTGTTATGACGCATGACTTTAGATACTGAACCAACCAAATAGCCTGCTGGGAAATGTTGCCCCAAACCTGAACTATAAACTTTATCACCCACTTTGATATTGGCACTTGTTGGAACATATTCCATTTTCAAATGTCCTAAATCACCAGTACCCGTCACGATGGCGCGCATACCTGAGCTTTCTAAACGTACAGATAAAGAATGTTCTTTATCGGAAAGCAACATGACGCGGCTACTATGTGGATAGACGTTGATGATTTGCCCCATGATACCTTTATCATCTAAAACGGTTTGCCCGACTTTTAAATGATTGGCTTCACCACGGTTAATGATAATGATATGACGCAATGGATCGGCATCAGTTCCAATCACTTCTGCAATTTCCATACGCCCATCGATAATTAATGGCGTATCGAGCAAACCACGTAAACGGGTATTTTCAGCAGAAAGTTCAGAGAGTTTTTGCAGACGTACTTGAGCCTGAAGCAGTTCAGCTTGCATCGCGGTATTTTCACGACGTAACTGAGCCTCAGATTTAGTTTGTTGATTTAGCCATTCTTTCGACAATACAGGATAGCTTGCTAAGGCATAAATTGGATTATATGCCGCATACAAGACATCTCTTGCAGGTTGAATCACTTGTGGCATGCGCCAGTTAAAAAACAGCACTACCAAACAAGTGATGACCGCAATGATGAACGAGCGAAAAGATGGCGGTTGTCTTGAAAAGAGATTCGGTTGCACCGCCTCATCCTTAAACTTAATCGAGTATAGTTTAGCCTACAAAAAGCATATCATGGTTTGGATTGTCAAAGAATTCTAAGACTTTACCGCCACCACGCGTTACACAAGTTAAAGGATCTTCTGCTACAACAACAGGTAAACCTGTTTCTTGAGCAAGCAACTTATCGAGGTTACGCAGTAATGCACCACCACCTGTCAACACAATACCACGCTCTGCGATATCAGAAGATAACTCAGGTGGAGTTTGCTCAAGTGCTGATTTCACAGCAGAAACAATACTTTGTAATGGATCAGAAATCGCTTGGGTAATTTCATCTGAAGTTACCGTAATGGCACGCGGTACACCTTCAGCAAGGTTACGACCACGAACTTCAATTTCTAAAGTTGTGCCGTCAGCAACAGCCATACCCACTTCTTTTTTGATAGTTTCAGCTGTTGTTTCACCAATTACACAACCATGTGCTTTACGTACATAGTTAATAATTTGTTCATCAAAAACATCGCCGCCAATACGTAAAGAATCTGCGTACACACAACCTTGTAAGGAAATGATGGCAATTTCAGTTGTACCACCACCCACATCTACGACCATAGAACCACATGCTTGCTCAACAGGCATACCCGCCCCAATCGCAGCAGCCATAGGCTCTTCAATCAAACGTACATCACGTGCGCCTGCGTTAAACACAGCTTCACGAATCGCACGGCGTTCTACCAATGTTGATTTACATGGTACGCATACCACTACACGAGGTGCAGGTGGAAATAAACGTTTTTCATGCACTTTACCAATAAATTGATTTAACATGGTTTCAGTAACTTCGAAATCTGCAATAACACCATCTTTCATCGGACGGATTGCAGAAATATTGGCTGGGGTACGACCAAGCATTTGCTTAGCATCTAAACCCACAGCTGCAACAATTTTCTGCGAACCACTGTGACGAATCGCCACAACTGTCGGTTCGTTTAATATAATGCCCCTTCCTGGTGCATAAATAAGTGTATTTGCAGTACCTAAATCAATGGCGAGATCTGGCGAAAACAAGCCAATTAGTCGTTTTAGAATCACGGGTCGTTCTCAGTTTAAACTTTATATGGACGCAAGATGGCAACTTTAACTAAATGTGATGATTTGAACAAGTCAATCGCTTATTATAACGCACGATATTTTGAATTTTTTTAAAACTGATTAGGTGAGACATCATGTCAAGTTCAGATGTTCAGCATTCTGCAGAATTAAATGCACAAACTGTATCACAAATCGCCAATCTTGCTCGATTGTCGCTGAATGATACGCAATCTGCTGAATATGCTCAAAGTTTAAATAAAATCTTAGGGATGATGGAGACCTTAAAAGCGATCAATACCGATGGTGTTGAGCCACTTAAGAGCCCATTTGATAATCCGCAACCACTTCGTCCAGATGTCGTGACTGAAGCGAACCATCGTGAAGAATATCAAGCCATTGCTCCTGCAACTCAGGATGGTTTGTACCTCGTTCCGAGAGTGATTGAATAATATTTGATCAAATGAACTTATTTTAAAAAATTAATCGTAAAGAATTGTACTCATGACTGATTTACACCGTTTATCGATTCGTGAAATGACAGAAGGCTTAAAATCTGCCCAATTTTCATCTCGTGAATTGACTCAGCATTATTTGGACCGTATTGCGAAAATTGATGATCGTGTCAAATCGTATGTAACGGTCACTCCCGAACAAGCATTGGCTCAAGCTGATGCTGCTGACAACTTACTAAAATCTGGAACTGCTGGCGTATTGACTGGTGTTCCACTGGCGCATAAAGATATTTTCTGTACCCAAGGGATTAAAACCACTGCGGGTTCAAAAATGCTAGACAATTTCATTTCACCTTATGATGCAACTGTGGTGGCGAAAGCCAAAGCAGCTGGCCTAGTGACTTTAGGTAAAGTGAACATGGATGAATTCGCAATGGGTTCAACCTCTGAAAGTTCATTCTACGGCGCGACTAAAAACCCATGGAACTTAGAACATGTTCCTGGTGGCTCTTCTGGTGGTTCTGCGGCTGTTGTCGCGGCTGATCTTGCACCGCTTGCAACAGGCACCGACACAGGTGGTTCAATTCGCCAGCCGGCTTCTTTCTGTGGCTTAACCGGTCTTAAACCGACCTATGGCCGTGTCTCTCGTTTCGGAATGATTGCATTTGCATCATCACTGGATCAAGGTGGCCCAATGGCACGTTCTGCTGAAGACTGTGCCTTTTTGATGAACACCATTGCTGGACATGACCTCAAAGATTCAACCTCAATCAACAAAGAAGTGGATGACTATGTTGCAAACTTAAATGCAACAGCAGTGAAAGGTTTACGTATTGGTATTCCAAAACAATACTTCAATGTTCAAGGCCTTGATGCAGAAGTTAAGGCACGTGTTGAAGAATCTTTGAAAAAATTGCAAGACATGGGCGCGACATTGGTTGAGATTGACCTCAACATGACTGAAGCCTATGTACCAACTTATTATTTGATCGCGCCTGCGGAAGCGTCTTCTAACTTGTCACGATATGACGGTGTTCGCTATGGCTACCGTTGTGAAAACCCAACGGATATTTTAGATCTCTATAAACGCTCTCGTTCAGAAGCGTTTGGTGCAGAAGTACAACGTCGTATCTTGATTGGAACTTATGCGCTTTCTGCTGGTTATTACGAGGCTTATTATGTGAAAGCACAAAAAGTTCGTCGTTTAATCCAACAAGATTTCTTAAAAGCTTTTGAAAATGTCGATGTGATTGCAGCACCATCTGCACCTACGACAGCATACAAAATCGGTGCGAACTTGAGTCCAACCGAAATGTATTTAGGTGATATCTATACACTTGCGGTGAACTTGGCCGGCTTACCAGCCATTAACGCACCTGTTGGTTTTGATACGAATAATCTCCCAGTAGGTTTACAGTTAATTGGTAACTATTGGTCAGAATCACAATTACTTTCAATTGTGCATCAATATCAACAAAATACAGATTGGCATACTAAACGTGCGGCTATTGCTGAGGAGAATGCATAATGACTGAAGCTCAAAAGTTAGCACCATCCGTGTCAAAGCTGATTGACGGTTGGGAAGTCGTTATTGGTATTGAGATTCACACACAGCTTGCAACTCAGTCTAAAATCTTTTCAGGTTCATCAACTGAATTTGGTCAAGACCCGAATACTCAAGCCAGCCTTGTTGATTTGGCAATGCCGGGTGTACTTCCTGTGTTAAACCAAGAAGTGGTTGATCTTGCAATTCGTTTTGGTTTGGGGATTGATGCCTATATCGACCAAGCCTCTGTGTTCGCGCGTAAGAACTACTTTTACCCAGACTCGCCAAAAGGCTACCAGATCAGCCAGATGGACAATCCTATCGTTGGGCTAGGTCATATCGATATCCAGCTTGAAGATGGCACAGTGAAGCGTATAGGCGTGACTCGTGCGCATTTGGAAGAAGATGCAGGTAAATCGATTCACGATCAATTCGAAGGCATGTCTGGCATCGACTTAAACCGTGCTGGCACACCTTTACTTGAAATCGTGTCTGAACCTGATATGCGTTCAGTTGAAGAAGCTGTTGCTTATATCAAATCGATTCACACTTTGGTGCGTTGGTTAGGGATTTCTGACGGTAACATGGCTGAAGGTTCATTCCGTGCTGACTGTAACGTATCGTTACGTCGTCCAGGGCAACCATTTGGTACCCGTTGTGAGTTAAAAAATCTCAACTCATTCCGTTTTATCGAACAAGCCATCAATGTTGAAATTCAACGTCAAATGGACATCTTGGAAGATGGCGGTCGTATTGATCAAGAAACCCGTTTGTTCGATCCGAACAAAATGGAAACACGTTCAATGCGTTCTAAGGAAGAAGCCAACGATTACCGTTACTTCCCTGACCCTGACTTGCTTCCAGTGATCATTGTAAATGAGCAAATTGAAGCTGCACGTGCTGCACTTCCTGAGTTACCTAAAGCACGTCGTGCGCGTTTTATCGCAGACTTTGCAGTGACTGAATATGATGCACATGTACTGACGCTATCTCGTGAATTGGCTGACTTCTATGAAGCGGTTGTTACGGCTTCTGGCGGCGCAGCTCAAGGTAAAGTTGCTGCAAACTGGGTGATGGGTGAATTCTCAGGTGCTTTAAATAAAGCCAGCCTTGAACTTCAAGATTCTCCTGTTTCAGCAGAACAACTTGGCGGGATGATCGCACGTATTGTTGACAACACGATTAGCGGTAAGATTGCTAAGCAAGTGTTTGGCTTTATGTGGGAAGAAGGCAAAACTGCAGATGACATCATTGCTGAAAAAGGCTTGAAACAGGAAACTGATACAGGTGCCATTGAAGCCATCATCAAAGAAGTGCTTGCTGCCAATGAGAAGATGGTTGAAGAGTATAAATCTGGTAAAGAGAAAGCATTCAACGGTCTAGTCGGTCAAGTAATGAAGGCCTCTCGTGGTAAAGCCAACCCTACTCAAGTCAATGAATTGATGAAGAAATTGATTGGTTAAACTGATTTAATTTTAAAAGAAAACCCGCTTTAGAGCGGGTTTTCTCTGTTTAGGGCATTGGTATGTTTAGCTTTTAAAAATTTGGCATATATTCAAATCTATTGTTTTATTTCAAAATTTTTTATCTGGGAAAGCACCCTCACCCCAGCCCTCTCCCAGAGGGCATAGGTATCTACACATCTTTTTGTAGAGACTCTAATGCAATTTCAGCAATCAGCTTAAGGTCATCAACCGAATGTTCAGATAATAATTGTAGTGTATTCAGTAATATTGACAGACCAGCCAAAATTGCAGGAGCA
>NZ_JAMBAR010000001.1:3339330-3485660 GCF_025433935.1 Acinetobacter sp. I-MWF
AGCAAGTGGATTCATATTAAGTTTTACAAGACGTCCGTAGCGTTTAACTAATCGGTTATCTAAGTGTGGAATGTTAAATTGGAGAGCATGCTCTCCAATTTAACTTAAATAGATTTAATTGTGTAGATACCTATGCCCAGAGGGAGAGGGAGTGTCATTGCGAATTTTATAATGGTTTAAATTGCATCATGAATAATCCCTCTTGTTTAAAGGATAAGATGCGCTGTTTCATAAGGATTAGGGATTAAAATAATTTTTTCAAAATTATCAAAACAAGAATCTCACAACCCCTTAAGCTGAGCGTCACACCCTGCCCATTCATTCACATTATTCAAATATCGAAGTGGTTTTAACTCAACTCTGTCCCCATTTGGCATGATTTCATTAATTTCCAAAGAGCACTTTATACCGCCAGAATTATCTAATAGCTCATAATTCTTATTTGTCGCAAACTTATAAACAGCATTAACACTGCAACCACGCATTTCTGAACCTGTGTGATAGCTCTTATATGCACTCAACGCTAAAAAACGTTCTGAAGGGATCTTAAACTCAGCAAACTGAATGTCTTTAGGAGGAAAAGACATATTTAACAGTTTAGTTTTATAACGAATTTGTCCACCCAATATATTGATATTTTCAACTTCTGGCGACATCAAAAATTTAGGTTGCATCGAGGTCATACATCCATTTGGATACATCCTTACGCTAAAGTTTTCACCTTGTTGAATACGAAGATGGCTTGTCAAATTTTCAGTTGAATCTTGATATAATTTGTGTCCAACTATTTTTTTCGATTGATTGACAACACCAGCACTACATCCGGCTAAGTTCAATACTAAACACCCAATAACTATATTTTTCATATCTTAAATAAAGCGAATAAAATTAACGTAGATATTAACAAATATAAGATGCTAGACCATAACTATAGAGCCATCTCTAAATTAAATATTTTAAATTTCATATCTTTAATTTACACTTTTCATTCAACTACAAAATCTTGTTTGTATAACGTAATGGTAAAAGAACTTTAAAACATGAAAAATCAACTTATTTTACTAGTAACCACAATCTTTTTAACTTCTATGAGCTATGCCAAATCAAAGCCTGATATTCCCTCTAAAGATTCAAATTTAATTTTTAAAGCAGCAGGTTTTGCAAAAACAAAGCATGGTTGGGAAGGAAAATGCGAAACAGGTGAAATTACTGTATATCGGGATTTAAATAAAGATGGGCTAAATGATGCTGTTATTTCAGACTACAGCAGCATGTGCTACGGCAATACAGGCGTGGGATACCACCTTATTGCACAACAAAAAAATGGGAAATGGAAAACTATTTTTGAAAACGCGGGTATACCGACCTTTCTAAAAAGCACAGGCAAAGATGGTTGGCCTGATATTGAAAATGGAGGTCCAGGTTTATGTTTTGCGGTGTATCGTTGGGATGGTAAAAGTTATGAGCTAAATCGCTATGAGTATCAGGGTAAAGCCTGCTCATTAAACTAAACCAACCTTGCTTTAAGCCAAAGCATTAAAAGAATATTGATTGATCATGCTGATTGAGTTTAAAAAGGAAAATCCGTTTTAGAGCGGGTTTTCTTTGTTTAAAGAATTTATATGTTGAGTTTTTAAAATTTGGCATACATTTAAATCTATTATTTTTCTCATTTTTTTATCTGACAAAATACCCTCAGCCGATAAAAGCACCCGGTAAAACAACACTTATTTCAGCAAATTTATAATCCTGAATATTTCTCGTCACGATTTTGCTACAACCAAAACTCAACGCAGAAAAATATTGAATTGCATCTTCAAAATCAGAAAACTTAGACACCAGCGCTTGAGAAATCCCAACATGATCAACAGGGATAATCACCAAGAATTTTAAAAGTTGTTGAATAAAAAGACGCGCTTTCTCATCACCACCCAACTTACGCAAAATATAATAAATATTGGCAACACTGTTCGAAGAAATGCACCCTGTAAAATATCCTTTCTCACACAACGCTACAACAGTTTGACTTGCTTCAACAAAAGACTGACGGGCTAAAGCCACATCCAAAATTACATCAGAATCAATAAATATTC
This sequence comes from Acinetobacter sp. I-MWF, assembly GCF_025433935.1. Classification (NCBI taxonomy): domain Bacteria; kingdom Pseudomonadati; phylum Pseudomonadota; class Gammaproteobacteria; order Moraxellales; family Moraxellaceae; genus Acinetobacter; species Acinetobacter sp. I-MWF. Next base: position 3,341,424 of record NZ_JAMBAR010000001.1, read on the forward strand.
GCTCGCTCATTTATGTTTTTCCATACGAGCTTCAGAAAGCAATGCTTTATAATCCTGCCCTTGGTCTTGAATGGCAAACATCCCAGTCAAACTTCCAGTAATAGGCGCTTGAACATCACTCGAAATTTCAGTGTGTGCTGAAATACGATCTAAATAAGCTTCAACCAAACTCGAAACACTCTGCTCATGTTCCTGAGCAAAAAGTTTCGCCCGTTCAATTACTTTTTTATTTATAGATAAAGTCAATTTCGCTTGCATAAGATTTCACCTCATACGTATCATTTAATTAATTATACGTATTGGTTAATTTTTAACAATTAAATTTTAACCAAATTAGACAACGATTGATTTCACAATACCTAACTTATTTCTAATATCAGAAAACAAAAATCATCTGCTATTTATAAACTATCAAAGCACTCTACGCTCAGGTTCATTTTGATGAATAAAGACCGTATATGTATCAGCAGGATGAACCACCTGCGCATGATGCAAAGCATGCGCGATATTGCCTCTATGGTATGTTCCATGATTGATAACATGAAAGAGGATCTCTTCTATTGATAGGCTACCCGTTTTTTTATCTATAAATTGAAAATGAATAATTTCTGCAAGTTGATCCAATTGAATATTTTGTACAAATTCAATAAACCATAAATATGATTCAGCAATTCGATGTTTAAGTTCATCTAAGGCGGGTAAAAATTCTGTATTGGTTTGGGTGTGCACCGTTTTTTTGTTTTCTAGCCGAGATCTAAATAACTCTTCGACAATGATCATATGATTAAATTGTTGCTTGGCAAAATTATAATCTTCTAAATATTGCACTTGATCAATTTGATCTATGGCTTTAAATAAACGCTGATCTGACCATTGTTTATATAAAAAGAGTTTTTCAAAATTCATTAAATTGACCTAAAGCTTTCTTTGAATCAAATCATCAAGATAACATGCAATCACTGAAAAAACCCGATCTTTTAAATACCCTCAATCACCAATTTTTTACAGACCAAAACTCAATCTAATTTTAACAATGTCACTTTAAACAAGCTTTCTTGATGCATTCATTCCACTCCCCCAACCCTTTCAATAGTAAGAGGAGCTTCGTTGAAATTTCTATAATGACTTCTATTGAGTCATGAAGATTCCCACTCCTTTAAACAGATAAGAAGTCTTGCTCCGTAAAGGTTAAGTGATTTATGGGCGAATCACACCCAACTTATTCCAAATATCAGGGGTTAAAAAAGTCATCACCAATTTATTTAAGTCTACATATCGCAATACACCCTGTAACTGTTTTTTCACTTCAGGGTTTTTAATAATATCTTCACCTGTCGTACGACCTAATTCTTGGAAACTGTCACCTACTGCTTGCACACCTTCAGCTGCAATCACTGCTTTGGTCTGTGCGGAACACTGCTCTACAATCACCCGTTGCAAAACCTGAGCAAACTTTTGATCGAGTTGTGTTCTTTGTGCATCACTGACATTACTCAATGCTTTTAGATCAGGGTGTGTAGATAGTGCAGCAAAGGTCCACTGTAATACTGTAGTTTTATCTGTTGCTGTGGTTGCTTTTACCAAACAATCGCTAAGTTGATCAACGGTTGGCCCTGCGACAGCAAATTGTGCTGTCCCCATTAATGCCGTCGCCATAAACACAGAACGACCCATATGGGAAAATTTAGAATGCATTGAGGAGAAAATTTGGCGTGACATAAACAAAGTCCAATTCGAAATTAAATCCTTTGTATCACAAGCGCTACCTATTCGCCTGTTATGACTCTGTAAACAACCATTAATGAAAATAATCTCATTCGCTATGCAAAACTGGATTCAATATTATGTTGTATTTAAAATAGATAGCTTTGATACATTAAAACTAAAATACTTACTTAATCTGTCATCTAGCTTAAACTAATAAAGATCTAAAAAGACCAATATCACATGAATCAAATCTCAATCAATAACCCACACTCAAAAACCAACATTTGTTGGATTTATTGACACAAAAAACAATCCTCATGGACATTAGTTCATCAATAGCACATACGTTTTAATAAGATATGCCATAACTGTTTATAGGGAAATATATATGAAAATGGTTCAAGCTCTCACAATAACTACTTTATTCGCACTTTCGATGCCTGCTTTAGCAAAGCAAGTTGTATGTGTTTTTGATCCGGTTGGTAAAGCAGGTGATGCATATGCCCTAGCTAAAGATTACGCACTTGAAGCAAAAAATTGGGGTGCTGATATAGATTTAAGAGCCGTTACTGACGAAAGGCTCGCTGCAGAAGACTTAAAAGTGGGTAAATGTGATGGTGCCATTATCAGTGGTTTACGTGGTCGCCAATTTAATAAATATATTGGCTCCTTAGACGCGATCGGCGCATTAACGGATATGAAAACAGCCATTTCAGCCTATAAATTATTATCTTTACCCCGAGCAGCGGAAAAGATGATCAATGGCCCTTATGAAATTGCAGGATTAGGTACAATTGGCCCAGCATATCTATTTGTAAATGATAAAAATATCAATACATTAGCCAAAGCTGCTGGTAAAAAAATTGGGGTGTTCCGTTATGACGAAGCGCAACCAAAATTGGTTCAACAAGTAGGTGCACAAGCTGTTTCTGTTGATGTCACCAGTGCAGGCGCTAAATTTAATAATCATGAAATTGATATTCTTCCTGCACCTGTTGTTGCATTTAAACCCTTTGAGCTCTATAAGGGCTTAGGAGAAAAAGGCGGCATCGTAAAATTTCCACTGACTCAAATTTCGGCCAATTTTATTATTCGCAAAGACAAATTCCCTCAAGGCTTTGGACAAAAATCTCGAACTTGGGTTGCGAGTCAATTGGGCAGAACATTTAACATCGTAGCCAAATATGAAAAAGAAATTCCTGCAAAATATTGGATGAATATCCCTGCCAATGAACAACTGAACTATATCAAAATGATGCGTGAATCTCGTATTGCACTGACTAAATCAGGTATTTATGATCCACAAATGATGAATTTCCTCAAAAAAGTTCGCTGTAAAGAAAATCCGAGTAGTTTTGAATGTTCATTGAATGATGAATAACGCTTTTCATTTATTCGGGTGTTTCACTCCGTTGAAGTGAAACACCTTATTCCATTATTTAATCTGCTTTAGCATATGTTTGGCAACTGCATGATTTTGATTACTCGCCAAATTCTGCAAAATTCGTTTGGCTCGATCTTGCGGATTAGAAAAGCGCTGACTATAACTTGGCACATTGTTTAAACATCTTGCTACCAATACACCTGATTCAGCATAGACATTAATTCCACTTGTTCCATGCAAGCGCCCATAATTATAAGCACGTTCAGCATTGTTACAGGCATTGATCTGATTTTGCCCACGCCCTAACTCTTTGCGTGCAGAAATATATAATTGCATCTGTTGTGACTGCGGTGTCGTTATTGTTTTTTCAGGCTGAGGCTTTTCTTTCACTTCTTCTGCAACTGCGGCGACTGGCTTTTTTTCTTCCATGACTTTAACAGGGGGAGTTTTTACTACATTGTTAATAGCAACATTTTTTGAATTATTCGTTTTTATATCAGTGCTTTTTGCATCACTGCTTTTTGAATGACTATTTTTAGATTTCTTTTCTTGGACAACTGCCGCCATATTGCTTTTGTTGTTATAGAATTTATTAAGCTCATCCAAAGATAAAACTTTGGTTTGCAAATTTACAACTCGAGTTCCAGTTTGATCAAGTTTACGTTCAGATAAAGGTTCGATGGATACATACCATTGCTGACCATTACTTTCAGTACATTGGTATGCACCGATCCCCTGTTTAACACTGCTATAAGTATTTAATAATTTTTTTGCCCAAATATCTTTAACCGAACTCATTGTGCTTTTTTGCACTTGAGTAAAATGACCACCTTTAGCGCTACAATAACGGCTTAAGTAACTTTTCGGTGTTAAAGACTGCACCTGCTGATCGCTTTGTTTTGATCCCCAATCATAAACATATTCTTTAAATGGGCTATTATTTTCATTAATATTGTGCTTATCAATGAGTTCTTGAGCAGAAGCATATTGTTTAAAAGCGTCTGATGTTGATGTATTCATGGTTGTACAACCCTGCAATACAAAAGCGCCCCCACCCAACAATAAGAATGTTTTTAAATTCACCTGATATTTCTCAATTATATTTATGCATAAAAATATCTTAAAATACTCAAAACAACAAACTTATTATATTGAATTTATTGACTATTTATCGAAATAAAGTGATAAGAAAATCACAGAAAAAATGATTAGAGATAATCAATTAAGTTAAAACTTAAAAAGCTCTATCTAGACATCTATTCCACTGCCATTTATTTATACAACATGTGAAAAAAATATAAAAAAGCCTGCCAAGTCTTGATACAGCTTGGTAGGCTTTTAGGTCAGATTATTACCAAATGGTCACGCGTTTATTGGTAGGCAAATACATTTTATCGCCCTGCTGAATATGAAAAGCATCATAAAATGGCGCTTGATTTAGCAAGGTGGCATTGCCACGAACTTTATCAGGTGAATGCGGATCTCTTTTTAAGAATTCAACTTGCATTGCATCAGTAATTTTAGAACGCCATGCTTGTGCCCAACCAATATAAAAGCGTTGTTCACCTGTTAAATTATCCAACACTGGTGCAGCCTTGCCATTTAAAGACAGTTGATAAGCTTTATAAGCAATCGCCAATCCAGAGTTATCAGCAATATTTTCGCCTAAAGTTAACTCACCATTGACATGATAGCCTTTGATTGGCTCATAAGCGTTGTATTGAGCAACCAATGTATTGGTTTTTTCTTTAAATTTTCGATGGTCTTCTGCCGTCCACCAATTTTTCATATTGCCCAATTCATCAAACTGGCTGCCTTGGTCATCAAAGCCATGACTGATCTCATGACCGATAATTGCCCCAATCGCACCATAGTTCACCGCGTCATCGGCATCCATATCAAAGAAAGGAGGTTGTAAAATTGCTGCTGGAAAGACAATTTCATTTAAAGAAGCGTTGTAATACGCATTGATGGTTTGCGGTGTCATACCCCATTCATCACGATCAACAGGCTTGCCCAATTTATTCAAGGCATATTGATGTTCAAATTCGCGTGAACGGATCACATTTCCAATCAAGTCATTATTTTTGATTTCTAAAGCAGAATAATCACGCCATTTGTTTGGATAACCAATTTTCACCGCAAAACTTGCTAACTTTTTCTGCGCCTGAACTTTCGTGGTTGGGCTCATCCAATCCAGTTTGTCTATGCTTTGAGAATAAGCTTTCATTAAGTTTTGCACCAAGACTTCCATGCGTTGTTTTTTCTCAGCAGAAAAATACTTTTTCACATAAATCTGGCCCAAACTTTCACCTAAAGTTCCCTCAACCAATTGCACGCCACGCTTCCAACGTGGTTTCTGTTCCTTGATTTCTCTGAGCTGTTTGCTATAAAAATCAAAGCTGTTATCGACAAAAGCTTGACTAAGCAATGATGAAAAATCACTAACTAAATGAAATTTAAAATAAGCTTTCCAAACCTCTAGTGAGGTATTGTCAACAATTGGGCTTAACCCTTTGAAGTAACTTGGTTGAATAACTTGTATGGTTTTAATCTTATCGGACAATTCTTGTTTTTCTAGATAAGTTTGCCAATCAATTTTTGGACTAAGTTTGGCTAAGTCTTGTGTTTTATAAATATTATAGAGCTTTGTTACATCACGGTTTTGAACATTACTCCATTGTATCTTGGCGATTTGCGTTTCTAATTTTAAAATCCCTTGCGCATGCTGTGCTGCTTGCTTGTCTCCAGCTAGGCTTAAAGTTTTTTCAATATACTTTAAATATTGCGAACGGATTTTCTTAAATTTGGCATCATTTTTTAAATAATAATCACGATCAGGTAACCCTAAACCACTTTGCCCAAGCATTGCCACCATTTCAGTTGAGTTTTTCATGTCTTGGTCAATACCCACATCAAAAGGGCTGGTTACACCAATACGTGAAAAATGTGCGGCCAATTGCGCAATATCTTTTTTACTTTTCAATGCATCAACATTGGTAATTTCCGCTTGAATCGGCTGAATACCCAATGCTTCAATACTTTTTTCATCCATAAAATTGGCATATAGACTTGCCACTTTTTGCTCTGAACTTCCTTCCACCAATTGTTGTTTTGAAAGCTCATCGACAATATCATGCAATTGTTTTAATGATTCTTCATGCAAAATATCAAAAGTTCCCCAACGTGATTTATCTGCAGGAATTTCGGTATTTTTCAACCATCCTCCATTTACATGTTGATAAAAATCATCATTCCCTTTTACATTTTGATCAAAATATTGATGATCAATCCCCGATTTTTTTTGATCTTTCACAATAGCTGAAGTGGTTTGAGTGATTTGCCCTGTTGTTTCAGCCCATACTGGTGCCGATGACAACATGATTGCAGATGCTAAAACACTTTTTACAAATCCAAGTTTCAAAGCGATATCCTCAATTCTATTTCTAAGGTTTGAATTTAAAACAATAATAGTAATCTTGAGCTCAGGCTTTATGTGTAGCAAAAATGCAATGATTCACTGATTTTATTTTCAAGATAGAATTTCAAAGCATAAATTATTCCAAAATAGCTCAATCTAAACCTAGATCTTTAGTCCCAGTGAGCAACACCAACATCCAAAATATATAAATCCACTTATTTAGCTAGAGCTTTAGCAAGTCAACCTATAAATTAAGCGAGCAAATTTAAAATATGTTTTAAACGGATATTTTCAGCATCCTGCTTATACACTGCATAAATTGGTGCAATACACGGCGTATCCGCTTTAAGCGCTTTGTAAATAATTTGCTTGTTCCAAAAATCTCGAATGGCCTCTGGAACTATCGACAAACCAATCCCTGCTGCAATCAAATTTAAACTCGACGTTAAACGTGGGGCTTCTTGAACAATCTTTGGACTAAATCCAGCCTGATAACAGCTAGCCAAAATATTATCAAACAAGTCTTGTCCTGCTAAACGGCGATACAGTACAAAATCATAAGGTTCTAAATCAAGTAATTGGATGGCATCAGGATGTTCGGCTAAGGGATGATTATTGGGCAGTGCCACAATTAAAGGCTCATCAAGTACATGCAAACTGGTGAGTCCCAAACCAATCGGTGCAGGCTTACGCAAAAAAACGATGTCATTCTTTTCATTGATAATCGAATCAATCAATGAGCTACTGCCATCTTCTTCCAAATGAATAGACACCGCTGAAAATACTTCACGAAAATTACGCAGTAAAGCAGGTAAAAAGGAATGTAAGCCGACTGAGTTGGTAAAACCAATATTGATTTGCCCTTCCAAACCTTTAGAAATATTTTGCACGCGTTTGGGAATAGCCTGTGCATGCGCAAGTATGGTGAGTGCCTCTTGGTATAAGGCCTTACCCGCTTCAGTTGCTTCTACGCCACGCGGTAAACGCTTCAATAAATCTGTGTCTAATTCATCTTCTAAGTTTTTGATAATTCGTGTTAAAGGCGGTTGCTGCATATTCAGACGTACCGCTGCCCGAGAAATATTACTTTCCTCAACCACAGCGACAAATGCATTAAGCTTATGAATATCAATCATCTTTTCGCCTCAATATCGATCTTTTCATTTTTTTCGTGCTAATTCACGTTTAAAGCATACTTTTTAGGTATGAATAACAGCAAAAATAGCATTTTTCTTTATAACTCAACAAGCAGATAATCATATTCAAGCCAAGTACATCACAGCAAATTGAAGAGGTCTAAATGAATACTGAAGCAATCCCAATGGAACAATCCATGACCACACCCAATTGCAAAGCATTATTTTTAGGTTTTATGAAACTTGGCCTCATGGGATTTGGTGGGGTACTCCCTCTCGCACATCGTTTAATTGTAGAAGATCAGAAATGGTTAACATCTGAAAAATTTACCGACTTGTTGGGTGTCTGCCAAATCTTACCCGGTGGAAATATTGTAAATATGGCAGTGGCAATTGGTTATGACTTTGCTGGAGTAAAAGGTGCGATTAGTGCGGTATTTGGTCTTATGCTGGCCCCGACCATTATTGTTATCTCTTTGTACCAGCTATATAGCAGCTTTCAAGATATCCCAATGGTGCAGCACATGATTCAAGGTTTAGCTGCCGCTGCTGCGGGTCTACTGTTTGCTACAGGTTTTAAGATGTTAAAACCAATTATGAAAAGTAAGCTGACCTATTTCACCATTATCTTGACCATTATTTTTATGCTGTTGATTAAATTACCCTTGGCACTGACGCTGTTGATTTTAATCACCGTGAATATGGCAGTTTTAGCATTTAATCAAACTAAAGTGACTCAGGAGTAAATAAGATGTATGTTCTCATTGCACTGACTTTAGTGTTTACTCAACTGTCTTTATTAGCCTTTGGTGGAGGGAATGCGATCTTACCTGAAATGCAACATCAGGTGGTTGTGATTCACCAATGGATGACTGCTGAGCAATTCAGCTCTATGTTTGCAATGGCACAAGCTGCACCAGGCCCAAACATGATGATTGTTCCCTTGGTGGGATGGCATGTCGCAGGGCCAATGGGACTGATCGTGACGTCTTTTGCAAAGTTTGGTCCTTCTTCAATCATCACCATTTACGCACTTAAATTTTGGAATAATTTTAAAAGTCATCCACTTCGGGCGAAATTTGAAAAGGCGTTAAAACCTATTACAGTCGGTTTGGTTTTAGTCAGTGCTTGGATTATTGCCCAAGCCTCTGCTCAAAATATTTTACTGATCGCAATCGTCGCCATCACCATTTGTCTAAGTCTGTTTAAGAATGTTCACCCAGTTTGGTTAATGGTGATTGGTGCTGGTACAGGTGCTTTAATTCTGTAGATATTGATCAAGACCACCTACGCAGGTTCATTCATAAAAATTCAGTCAAGACATCTCCCTCCCTCTAAGCCGTGTATCACACAAAGCAAAGAGGGAGAAAATTTATAATGCATAAGAGATTTAAATCGCGACTGCTCTATATAGCTTGATTTATCTATTTTACTGCTGGTTTTCTAAATCACGTTCTCGGCAAGAAAGCTCATAATATTCTGCTGTTGGTAATGCTTTCAGTTTAAAACCATAATAATTACTGGCATCTGCCTCTACTTTGCTTAATGAACACTGGTTGGTTTTGGCAAATTGAGTCAAGAGTTTCATATCACTCTTTTTAGCTAAAACCGCTCCCCAGCCCTCGCTGACACAACATCCAGCATACTGTGTCATATATTCGTCTGATAGCAGTGCAACCGTTTGTCCCATAAATTGAAGCGGTTTTTTTAATTTATATACATCATTATAGTCATTTCTTGAAATATCCGGTTTTTTATTGATTAGCCCCTGCTTTTGCATCTTTTTAAAGCTTGGAAACTGTGCAGATGCCTCGCCCATTCCTCTATACACTGTTTCTTCTACCGCAGCATGGCTACTCATGGTAGCCGCCGCAATCACTAAACCCAATAGATACTTTTTCATATTTTTCTCATTCATCACTGAATACAATTTTTATTACAGTTAAGTCTGTTAAATTAAGACTAAAGCCGTATAAATTCAACTTAAAACTGCAACTAGAGCATGCTATTTTACATGAAATAAATCATAAAATTTAAACAAAAGGTGTAAAAATGTCTAAACAAATTCTAATGTTAGTGGGTGATTATGTTGAAGATTATGAAACCATGGTTCCTTTTCAGTTCCTCACTGGATTGGGCTATAGCGTTCATGCAGTTTGCCCTGATAAAAAAGCTGGCGATACAATAGCAACAGCGATTCATGATTTTGAAGGTGAGCAAACCTATAGTGAAAAGCGTGGTCACAACTTTGCAATTAACTATGACTTTAACCAAGTCAACAGCGACAACTACGTAGGATTAGTGATTCCGGGTGGCCGTGCACCTGAATATTTACGTATGAATGATCGAGTGATCGAAATTGTTCGCGAGTTTGATGCGATTAAAAAACCAATTGCCGCTGTTTGCCATGGTGCGCAACTGCTTGCTGCAGCCGATGTATTAAAAGGACGCTTATGTTCCGCTTACCCAGCATGTGCCGCAGAAGTTAAACTCGCAGGTGGGCAATATGCAGATATTGCAGTCACTGAAGCAGTCACAGATGGACACCTAGTAACAGCGCCTGCATGGCCAGCGCATCCAGCTTGGTTAGCCCAATTTGTTAAAGCGCTTGGTGCAACGATTACTTTATAAAATTTAAAACTGTCTAAGCTAAGTTTTCCGCTGAGAGAAAACTTAGCCTTATACAACAATGAAGTTTTATAAATGTTTAGGCTACATAAAGCCCCATCAATGTTGCGTTTTTTAACGCTGTATCTCAGCAAAGCGCTTTGCGCTGTGCAATAATTATTTATAGAATTTTATGTTCAAACAATAGGTTAGTATAAAAGTGGAAATCATTGAATTACTCCAACCCGTTACCTTAAATAAAGATAATTTAGAACCAATTACTATTAAAACAGGGACTTTATTAAAGGTACTGATGGTGAATCCATCCTCATATCTTGTTGGTGATGAATCAGGTGTTTCGTTTCTGGTTAATTTCTCAGAAGAAAACCGACAATGGAAAAAGATATAAGCTTTCAATTCGGAATCAGGACAAGGCTCAGTCAATAATTAATCATTGTGATAAATAAAATATAAGCTTCTAATTTTACAGATTATTAGTGTAAATTTATACTCAAATAAAACACCCATATTTCACAACTTAAACTTAAAAATCATATATTTAAATTAAAAAATACAGCTCTATCTTGTATTTACATATCCAATAAAAAGTTTAAAAATTATGTTTTATTTGTATCTTTTTGTATGTTAATTGATAATAATAATGATTCTTATTTACTAATTTCTATTCTTATGGACAATCTACGTAAACAAACGGCATTAAACATTGCAATAAAATCAATTCTTATTTGCAGTGCTATTTCCCATAGTGCTTTTGCACAAGAGCAAAAAAGTAATGACGCGAATACTTCAGTACTCCCAACCATTACAGTTAAAGCAGATGCTCAGGATGAAAAAACTGAGGGAAGCGGGAGTTTTAAAGCAAAATCCTCAAGAAGCTCATCAAAATTAAAATTATCTTTAAAAGAAACACCACAATCTGTAAGCGTCGTCACCCGTGAACAAATTGAACAACGCGGGCTGACCATTCTGGATGATGTTCTTGCCGCAACACCAGGCGTTACTGCCACTAAAAATGACAGTGAACGTTCTAACTACTATTCCCGTGGTTTTCAAATTACCAATAGGCAAATTGATGGTATGCCTGTAGGAGACAATGCTCCCCGCTTTGATAGTTTTTTCTTTGACCGAGTTGAAGTGATCAAAGGTGCTTCTGGCTTAACTGGTTCAACAGGCAGCCCTTCTGCAACCATCAATATGGTGCGTAAGCGTCCTGAAAAAGAGTTTAAGGGCAATGTCAGCTCAACTTATGGCTCATGGGACAATACCCGTGTAGAAGCAGATGTATCCATTCCACTGACTCAAGATGGCAGTATTCGAAGTCGATTCATGGCAGCGTATACCGATAAAGAGTCCTATATGGATCGTTATAAGCTCAAGTCAACAGCCGCAATGGGGATTATCAGTGCAGATTTAACCCCAACAACAACAGCCTCAGTCGGATTTCAATATCAAGACAACGATCCTAAAGGCTCAACGTGGGGAACAGTGCCATATTTCAATGCTGATGGAAGCAAAGCAAATTTTCCGCGAAACTTTAGTTTATCTGCGGACTGGAGTTCAATTGCCAATACCGATAAAACCGTTTTTGCTGATATTGAACATACTTTTGCCAATGACTGGCTGGTTAAAGCAGCGATTGCCCACAGCACCTCGGATAATAGTTGGATGGTGGCTTATGGTGGTAGTGGCTTTCCAGACCCAAACACGGGGAAAGGCTTAAGTCTATGGAGTATGGTCAGCCCTTATGCTGAAAATAAAAAACTCAATATTGATTTGTATGCAACAGGACCATTTCAATTGTTAAATCGCCAACATGATTTAATTATTGGCTATAGTGGTTTTAAAGGTGAAAGTACTGAATTAGATGTGACTCCAAGTATTAATTATCCAGCAGTCATACCAGATTATCGTAATTGGACAGGTAATATTCCAAAGCCCACTTATGAAAAGAATGGGGCTGGAAAGAAAACAACAACTGAACTATATGGTTTATATTCGACTTTGCGGTTAAATTTGGCAGATCCACTTAAACTTATTTTAGGTGCACGTTATAGCTCATATGATTATAAAGTCGATGAGTGGAATCGCAATACTCTCCCTACAAAACCAAGTAGTTTTGACCAACTGATTCCTTATGCAGGGATTTTGTATGACATCAATGACACTTATACCGCTTATACCAGCTATACCAATGTATTTAACCCTTCATCCAAACAAGATCGTTACGGTGACTATTTAGATCCTGAAATGGGAAGCACCACTGAGCTAGGAATTAAAGCGGATCTATTAGATGGTAAGTTATTGACCAGTGCTGCTTTATTTTGGTCAAGTGTTAAAGATCTTGCCGTTGTAGATGCAGAATATCCCGATGACGTACAAAACGGCACTATTCCCAAAGTCAATGGTATGGAAACCGCTTATATGTCATCAGGCAAAGGACTTAAAGTCAATGGTATTGAGTTAGAAGCCATTGGAAAGCTACAGGAAAATTGGAATCTTAGCTTCGGCTATACCTATGTAAATAGCGTGAGTTCTGCAATTTCTAATGCTTTAACAATTACTCCACAAAATCAGTTAAAGTTATTTAGTAGTTATACCCTTCCAGCTAATCTTTGGACAGGTTCAGAAAAACTAACTTTCGGTGGTGGATTGAATTGGCAAAGTGAAATTTCACAAAAATGGGGGCGAGCTCCTGCAAATGCCTATAACGATGGTGTAGTCACACAAAAGGCCTATGTATTGGCCAATGCTTTTGCCAGTTATAAGTTAAGTGATGAACTGACTGCAAGTGTGAATATCAATAACTTATTTGATGAAAAATACTATTTAAATGTAGGTTTCTATAATGGTGTTTATTGGGGGGAACCACGTAATGTGACTTTCACCTTAAGAGCTAAATTTTAATAAAATATAAAGCCAAGCATGAGCGTATAATTAAAAGCGCTCATGCTTGCAAGTATTCTCAGCAATGCTTTGGCTGAATTGAACGAATCATAATGAATTAATGGCTAATGATAGAATCAGTCCACCCACTAAAAGGATTTTCAAACTCTTGCCATTTTTCTGCTCCTAGCGCCATTTCATCATCGTTTAATAAACAAGCATCAAATTGACGAATAAGTTCAGATTGATCCATCTGCATCCCAATCAATACGATTTCTTGTCGTGCATCACCTGTTTGAGCATCCCAGCTTTGTTGAATTGCATCTCGACTTTGTTGATCTGTAGGCCAATGTTCGTCTGGCACTGCTGCCCACCAATATCCAGCAACACCATGGCGTGCCATCGCCCCTGCTTGAGACCAAGATCCAGCAAACTCGGGATTTGAGGCTAACCAAAAAAAGCCTTTGGAACGGATTACGCCTTTCCATTCGGAGTTGATAAAATCAAAAAACCGTTGTGGGTGAAAAGGTCTGCGCGCTCGATAAACAAAATTATTGATTCCATATTGCTCTGTTTCAGGCGTATGCTCACCTCTTAATTCCTTTAACCAACCCGGAGCTTGTGCCGCTTCGTTAAAATCAAATAGCTTGGTATTTAACACCCGATCAAGATTCACCTTGCCAAACGCAGAAACTTCAATTTTTGCTCTTGGGTTTAAAGACTGCAAAATTCCAAATAATTTTTCCTGCTCGTCTTGATCAATCAAATCTGTTTTATTCAATACAATCACGTCACAAAACTCAATTTGATCAATCAGTAGATCAACAACATTTCGCTCATCTTGTTCACCTAATGATTCACCGCGCGCTTGTAAGCTATCCAGCGAACTATAATCTTTTAAAAAGTTATAAGCATCGACCACAGTCACCATTGTATCTAAGCGGGCAAACTCATTGAGAGAAATCCCATTTTCATCTTCAAAGGTAAACGTTTCTGCAACAGGGAGTGGTTCAGAGATCCCTGTAGATTCAATCACCAATTGATCAAAACGCTGATCCTGTGCTAAACGACGCACTTCAACCAGTAGGTCTTCTCTTAAGGTACAGCAGATACAACCATTACTCATTTCAACTAACTTTTCATCCGTTCTTGAAAGCTCAGCACCACCCTCTCGAACTAAAGCGGCATCAATATTGACCTCCGACATATCATTCACAATCACTGCAATTTTTCGGCCTTCACGATTGTTTAAGATATGATTGAGTAAGGTGGTTTTTCCAGCCCCTAGGAATCCAGAAAGCACGGTGACGGGAAGTTTTTGCGGAGTGGCTAAAAGAGTATTCATTGGCATTCTCACTTTATATTTTTGTGTTTTCATATCGAGATCGACATAAAAATACTGACTGAATAACTCCAAACAGATCGCTTTAGAGTTAAATTTTAGCTGTGCTTGCACATACATTTTCAACACTGCAATTTGATGATTCGGTTTGAATCATTCGGTGATGATTACAGCGTTTATCCAGTTGCTATAAATCTAAGCTGAGGATTGAAAAACATCAGGATTTAGATTGTTTAATAGTGGATAAACATGTGTCGTTTGAATTTCTCGTATTAAAAGTTGTCTGATGTCACGGATGAAATTTAACTTCATGGCGATTCACTCACTTTTTTATTGTTTCCAATTAAAGCGTTATTGATACATGGTGATGAGCTATAGCGATGGTCTGCACCCCAAGTACGAAAACCTGCACTATCTATATGAATCTGTCCTGATGCATAGACGCCTAAGCCCATGTGAAGTTCCTCACCAGAATCCAGCCAAAATTGACATAATTTTGCTTTGCGCTCTTGAATCATCAGCTGTTGGTTTAAGTCCGGATTTTCATCACCAATACGAAAATCTAATGCGGCATTAAAAATATGTTTGGAGGAAGCAGCGCCTTTTGCACACTGATTAAGCTTGAAATTTCGATAGACAGAAGTCACGCTAAACTGGGTTAAAATTTTTTCATCCACAAGACGATTTAAAATTTTTAATGTTGGCACAATATTGCCCCACAGCTCTTGTGGCGGAACTTCAAATTCAGATGCATCACATTGTTGCCAATCTCTGGCTGTTTGTAAAAATTCAAAAGTAGGAATATAAGCAGAAATACCTTGTTGCTTTAAAAAGCGCTGATAAGCCTGAACGCTTTCAGCATTTTTCGGTTCACTAAGCCATTTTAAATAGGCAGGCGGCAGATTTTTTTCTTGTTTTAAAATACCTTGCTGCTGAGGAAAGTCTGCTTTTAATGGCACTTGTGGCGACGTTTGCTGAACTGTACGCATAGCATGAATTGTATTTGAGTTGTTTTGACTACATGCAGAAAGGCAGAGTATGAATCCGATCAAATATTTTTTGTTCATCTCAATTTGCAATGATCTCATAGCGTAAATTTAACTCAGATGAGTAGTGTTGATTTAATATCGTTATGTTATAACATAACAATATGTATTTCAACTTAAGCTATTCCCCCTATGAATCTTGTTCTTCCAGATGTTTCGGCTGAATCCTCACTCACAAGAAACTATTACTACCCACTCGATTGGGTCGGTATGGAAAAAATCGCGCTTCCGCTTTATCTCGAAAATAGCCTTTGCCAAAGCCAAGTAAATGCTTATGTCAGTTTGGATGATGTGTTTGCCAAAGGTATTCATATGTCGCGCTTGTATACCCGACTTTTGAAATTGAGCACGATCAAAAATTTAGCGCTACTTGATATTAAAAACGCTTTATTGGATTTCTTAGCCAGCCATAAAGATTTATCAGCACATGCCAAAATCGAAATTCATAGTGAGCTTTATATCGAGCGCCCAGCCTTAGTCAGCCAATTGTCTGGCTGGAAAAGCTATCCTTTTGTGTTGTCCTGTCAGCTTTTAAAAGATGATTTTTATGCTGAATTAAAAATCGAAATTCCCTATTCATCTACTTGTCCTTGTTCCGCAGCACTTGCCAGAAACATCATCCAACAAAGATTTGCATCCGCATTGGAAAATCATGAGATTCAGTTAGACCCACAAGAAATCCTCAGTTGGCTAAATAGCACAGACGCAATTGCAGCAACGCCTCACAGTCAAAGAAGTTTTGCTCAGTTAAATTTCAAATTAGATCAAAACATTCAATATATCCCACTGATTTTATTTATTAATCAGGCTGAGCAAGCCTTGATGACACCCGTACAAACGGCGGTAAAACGTATCGATGAACAAGCCTTTGCTATTGCAAATGGTCAAAACCTGATGTTTTGTGAAGATGCATTAAGACGCTTGTATGCCACATTTATCCATCATCCCAGCATTCTGGGCTTTAACTTTAAAGTGATTCATGCGGAAAGTTTACATGCTCATGACGCAGTTGCTCAGGGCGCTTGGCAATGGTAATGCCTTATCTCAACCACCCTCATTGTTTAACTTATTTAAAATGGTCTAGTCATGCTTAGAAAAAACCCATCTGGTGATCTCCCTGTTATCGATCAATCAGCCTATGTTGACCAAACAGCGATTATTTGTGGAAAAGTCATTGTCCATGCCAATGTATTTATTGGGCCTTATGCTGTGATCAGAGCAGATGAAATCAATGACGCAGGTGATATGGAACCCATCATTATTGGTGCAAATTCCAATATTCAAGATGGAGTGGTGATTCATTCCAAAGCGGGGGCAGCAGTGATCATTGGTGAAAATTCTTCAATCGCGCATCGCTCTATTATTCATGGTCCCTGTGAAATTGGACATCATGTTTTTGTTGGCTTTAACAGTGTGTTATTTAATTGCAAAGTGGGTCATCACAGCGCGATTCGTCACAATGCAGTGGTTGATGGTCGTGATTTACCTGATCATTTTTATGTACCTGCAATGAGTTATATCAATCCCAAAACCGATTTAAAGCAATTTCCACCCATTGATATTTCAATCAGTGAGTTTTCAGAAAGCGTTGTCAGCACCAATATCAAACTGGTTCAAGGCTATAAGGCATTGCACAATGAGTTTTAAAAATCCGCCCAATCTTATTATTCGTAATGCCAATATTGTCAATGAAGGCAAGCAGTATTATTCCGATGTACTGATTCGACATGGACGGATTGAAAAGATTCATCCCAATATTACAGGGGCTTATCATGCGAAAAATATAGACGCTGAAGGTTCGTGGTTAATTCCTGGCATGATTGATGACCAAGTTCATTTTAGAGATCCCGGCGCAGCGCATAAAGGCAATATTGCTTCGGAATCAATGGCAGCAACAATTGGTGGAATCACCAGCTATATGGATATGCCAAACACCAATCCAGCCACCTTAACCCTAGACGCTTTGACCCAGAAAAAGCAGATTGCAAAACAACATAGTCGGGCCAATTATGCTTTCCATTTTGGAGTCAGTGCGCATAATTTAGATATTATTGAACAACTTGATCCTAAATCAATCAGTGGTGTTAAAGTTTTTATGGGTGCTTCTACGGGTGATATGCTCGTCGATGACCCTAAAGTTTTGGAACGTTTATTTGCAAATGTTCCAACGGTTTTATTGACCCATTGCGAGTTTACCCCTGCCATTAAAGCGGAAGAAAATTTCTATTTTCAAAAATATGGGGAAAATATTCCAGCAGAAATTCATGCGCAGATTAGAAATAAACATGTCTGCTTTGATAGCTCAAAATTAGCTGTATCTTTGGCCGAGAAATATGCCACACAGTTGCATGTTTTACATATCACCACCGCGAAAGAACTGTGTTTGTTTAAAAATCTGCCTTTAAATCGAAAACATATCACAGCAGAAGTGTGTATCCATCATCTCAGTTTTGATGATGCTGATTATGCTACTTTGGGCCACTTAATTAAATGTAATCCCGCGATTAAAACCCAGCAAGATAAAGATGCTTTGATTAATGCCCTTGCGAATAGTAATCGCTTGGATATTATTGGTACTGACCACGCCCCACATACTTGGGATGAAAAACACCAGTCATATTTTTATGCCCCTTCTGGTCTGCCTTTAGTACAACATGCGTTACCTGCACTGATGGAGCTGGTTGCAGCAGGTAAACTGAGTATTGAAACACTGGTTCAAAAAACTGCACATCAAGTGGCAGACTTATTTAGGATCAAAGACCGTGGTTTTATTCGAGAAGGTTACTGGGCTGATTTAGTGATCCTTCGAGAAAATCAACAGCACATTGCAGTGAAAGATCAAAAAAACTATATGAAATGCAATTGGACACCATTTATGCATAAAATATTTGCTTATGAGGTCAGCACCACAATTGTTTCTGGGCAACTTGCTTGGCATCAACAACAGCTGTTTTTGAATTGTCAGGGACAACAACTTGAAATTAATCGTTAAAATTGCACGTAACAAATAAATGGCATGAATTTATTGCAAACTATTGATATTTAAATGGATCATTATTTAATTTCAATATAGCTCATCACAACAAATGTTTAATGATTTTGATTCAATGGGAGAATTTCCACCGAAAGGACTCACAATATTCGTTTAAACCTGATTGACCTCAGCTTTAACGTTATTTTTCATCTTGCTTTTACCCGACCATAAGTCTAAAGTTAACTTTAATGTCAAGTGGAAGTCAGTAAAATGAACATTAGCGAGTTATCCAAACAAAGTGGTTTGAGTACCCCAACGATTCGTTATTATGAACAAATTAAACTACTTCCCAAGGCAAAACGTAAATCTAATGGTTATCGTGAATATAGCGACAATGACCTCAAACAATTATTTTTAATTCAGCAAGCGCAACAAGTTGGATTTTCATTGGCTGAAATCAAAGCTTTCCTGCCTTCAAATGTAGGCAAGTGGGATCATAATATTCTGATTGGGCGACTTGAAAGTAAAATCAAAGATATTGAAGATCTAGAACAAAAGTTGTTGATCAGTAAGCAAAACTTACGCAGCATGATCACTGCAATCAATAGTAAGCCTGATGAAATCACCTGTGAAGAAAACGCCAACCGTTTACTGAATCTTTATTATGCCAATGATAAAATTTAAACATCTTTAGCTTATCGCTTAATCCTAAAAGCGATTGAGCTTAAATCTTACTTTAAGCTCATGATTGTGCATAAGTCATTGATAAATTATCTATGATGTTCAAACCTTGGAGTCTACAAAAAGATTGATCAGTATTCTCATCATTACTTTAATGGGTGATCATACCTAAGCATCAAGTAAAGCGTCTTCGAGCCGCAGTACAGTCTGTCGGATCACATCAAATCCAACATCTGAACAACGCACTGTACTTAAGCTGAATGTGAATACTCACGCATACGTTTTTTATACTGACGTGTGCGGCATGTCGTTTCTGTCTGTTGTACTATCAAGGCCCATAAAGGTGAAACCTTAGGATTGGGTGTTTTCCCATGACTAAGCTTCTGTAACTGGAATTTGACTGTTGCCATATTGGCAAGTGAAGCTAAGGTTTTATTTTCCCAGTGAATTGGTTTCAATTCAGGTGCGATATTCTGACCTTGTTTCCATGCATTGGGTAAGTTAGGGTCGATTGCTAAGGCTGTTGCAATCCCCACCATATCGATCCCACTGTCAATGACTTGTTCTGCAACGGGTTTGCGACGAATACCACCAGTCACCATAATCGGCATATGGGCAACCTTGCCAATCTCTTGAGCAAATTCTAAGAAATAAGCTTCACGCGCCAAAGTCCGTCCATCTCTGGCTTGGCCTTGCATAGCTGGTGCTTCATAACTGCCACCTGACAATTCAACCAAATCAACTGACAGATCATTTAACATTTTAACTACTTGCTGCGCATCCTCAGCACTAAAACCACCACGTTGGAAATCGGCAGAATTCAGTTTAACAGCAACTGTAAATGTTGATGACACCACTGCACGTACTGCTTTGACAATCTCAATCAAAATACGTGCACGATTTTCCAATGAACCGCCCCATTGATCTTGACGTTGGTTGCTTAAAGGTGAAAGGAACTGACTGAGTAGATAGCCATGAGCTGCATGAATTTCTACACCGGTAAATCCAGCCTTTTCACCCAAACGTGCGGTATTGGCAAAACGTTGAATCACTTCGTCAATCATGGCTTGAGTCATTTCAATTGGAGTATTAAAACGATCTGACATTTTACCTAAATCTAAAGCCACAGCAGAAGGTGCCCACGTTGGCTGACCTAAATTTGACTGCATTTGGCGACCCGGATGGTTGATCTGCAACCATGCTTGCGCGCCTTGAGAACGTGCGATTTTCGCCCAACGTTTGAAGTGCGCTAAATGCTGTTCATCTTCCAAGACCACCCCACCCGGTCCTGTCATCGCACGACGATCCACCATCACATTACCTGTAATGATTAAACCAACACCACCATCTGCCCATGCTTGATACAAACGCATGAGCTCTTCTGATGGTGCATGATTGAGATCTGCCATATTCTCTTCCATCGCAGCTTTTGCAATACGATTTGGAATCTGAGTACCATTGGGTAAAACTAATTTTTCAAAGACGTTCATTTTTATAGCCTCATAGAGTATGGACTTACTTTAAGATTAAAGCTCACTTTAATGTCAATCCTTTTTTCACATTTAATTTTTATTATTTTAAGAACTATTTTTATTCAAAGACTTACATCATAATAAGAGAATAACGACCTGATACTTTAATAAAAAAATAGAGGCCGCAAGGCCTCTACTTTTATTCTGCTTTAGATCAAACGACAACTGTTCACTCGCGAATAAAAGCCAATAAATCTGGATTAATTACATCGGCATTGACGGTTAACATACCGTGTGAATAACCTTTATAGGTTTTTAATCGGCCATTTTGAACCAGTTTGGCAGAAAGTACCCCTGAGTTTTCATAAGGTACAATTTGATCATCATCCCCATGCATGACTAAAACTGGCACTGAGATTTTTTTCAAATCTTCGGTAAAGTCAGTCTGTGAAAATGCAACAATTCCATCATAATGCGCTTTTGCTCCACCCATCATGCCCTGTCGCCACCAATTCAATACCACAGGTTCTGAAGGTTGAGCATCTGGTCGGTTAAAGCCATAGAATGGCCCCGCAGGTAGATCATGATAAAACTGAGCACGATTTTTAAAAAGCTGATTCTGTAAGTCATCAAAGACTTCTTTGGCTAAGCCTTGCGGATTTTTTTCAGTTTTCAGCATAATTGGAGGTACAGCACTGACCAAGACGGCCTTGGATACATTTTCCTCACCATGACGTGCAATGTAGTGAACAACCTCACCACCACCAGTGGAGTGACCAATATGTACTGCGTTTTTAATGCCCAAGTGTTTGACCACTTCTACAACATCATCGGCATAGTGGTCCATATCATGACCATCCCAGACCTGACTTGAACGTCCATGTCCGCGACGATCATGTGCAACCACACGAAAACCTTCATTTAAAAAGAACAATAACTGAGAATCCCAGTCATCCGAGCTTAATGGCCATCCATGATGAAAAAATAATACTGGGGCATCTTTCGGTCCCCAATCTTTATAAAAAATATCAACACCATCTTTTGTCGTAACATATGCCATGTTAATTTCTCCTGTGTATGATTTACACTTTGAATAACTTATTACTGTTCTCATTTATGTCAGTAAATTACAATGTTTGATACGATTCGTATGGATCGTCATTCTATACTAAGGTTAAAGTTAACTTTAAGGTCAATGCTTTTGGTGATTTTCTGATAGCAGAAATGTAAATCTATAAAAAATAAAAATACGCAAATATCAGGATTTATTATTGAAAGAAAACAGCTTTATTTTTTATATAGGATTGTTGAGGCTTTATGTCGTTACATGATTTAAACCATTACAAGTTTTCTGTTTAAGGCTTCAACGACAACCCACAGTATTTTTATTAAGATAAAAATGGATATAAAAAGCCAAGACTGGTTTAAAAATCTTGGCTTTAACCAGTTACAATGGGAATTAGGCAATACGATATTTTGCCTCTTCAGAAATACGCTGTAATGCCTGACGCTGTTTTTTAAAATAAGGTAAAACATGTTCGCCAAGGCGATAGGCTTCTTCTAAATGTGGATAGCCCGCCAAGAAAAACAGATCAATTCCAATACTGTTATATTCTTGAATCCGCTCGATAATCTGCGAATAACTTCCCACTAAAGCAACACCTGGTGGAATACCAATATAGCCAAAGCCTGACCAAACATTGGGATGAATAAAGAAATCATCGACGTTTTTACTGCCTGCTTTTTCACTATATTCTTTTTCAAAACTCAATACACGTGCCGATCTCAAACCTGCATGTGCAGCAGACGCATGTAAGCGTTGTTTTTCAGCAGCTTCATCCAAATAACGTTGTGCCTCTGCCAACGCTTCTTGTTCACTACGGCGTGCAATCGTATCAATGGATAAGCCGAATTTAATATTATCCCGCCCATATCTCGCAGCACGTTTGCGCACATCAGCAATCAATTCAGCAATTTCACTGGGTTTTTCAGCACGCATTAAATAATAATCAGCATGCTTCGCACCGAACTCACGAGCAGCTTCAGACGATCCTGCCGTACAAATGATCGGTAGTTCAGCTTTATTCAGAGGGTATTTTAAACCACCGCCTTCAGCAGAATAATATTTGCCCTGGTAATGGAATGATTCATTATACCAATACCCTTTCACCACATCTAAAAATTCAGTCGCACGGATATAACGGTCATCGTGCGGAGTAACATCCCCAACTTGGCGCTGAATAACCTCAGAGCCGCCGTTGATAATATTCCAGACCAAACGATTCCCTGTAGCACGCTGATACGTTGCTGCACTTTGTACTGCATTATAAGGACTAAAATGATAAGGCTGGAATGCAGTCACAAAGTTTAAACGCTTGGTTTCTCTTGCCAATAAGGAACACACTGTCCACGGTTCTTCACCTGTAGGTGCATTCACCATCAGCGCACCTGCAAAACCATTGATTTCAGCCGCACGAGCCACTTGGCTAAGATAGTCGATATAGGTAAAGTCATCACCAACTTGGTAATTCGATGTTGCACCAGTATTTTCTACACCTGCGACACGTGACCAATCACCACGATTGCGTGGATCACCTGCTAAGTACTCTGCTTCACCATGCAGTGGTAGACGGGTAAAAAATTCAATTCCCATGATGTTCTCCGTATAACTTAGAATTTAGCAGTCAAAGAAACACCAACTTGACGTGGGTTTCCATAAGTTAAAACATATTGTCCAGCGGGACCATTTGGACGGCCATGTACTTGATATTCTTCATTCAATAGATTTTTAACGTAAGCATTGACTTGGTATTTGTTATTTGCGCTATGGTAGCCAACATTGGCATTCCATAAGGTATATGCTTTTTGGCTTAAGATTGGATCTAACGAATAGTCTTGACGGTTTACGAGGAAAAACTCACGGTCACGGTAGCTGGCATCTGTACCTACAACAACACGAGCACCATCATTGAGATTAAAGGTATATTCTCCACCCAGACCGACGGTGTATTTTGGCGAACGGACTAGACTGTTGCCTGTATTATCTGCATTAACTACATTGGTTACCGGGTTTTTATCGACGAAATCGGTATATTCGCTGTCAAGATAAGCACCAGCAAAACGTAAACGTAGATTTTCAGTCACTGAATAATCTAATTCTAATTCAGCACCTTTAACTTCAGCTTTTGGTCCATTGGCGAGAACCGAGGTCACCCCACCACCTTGTCCCTCTGTTGCAACCAGTAAATTGGTTTGAATATCTTTATAGTCATAATAAAAAATATTAGCATTTGCGATTAAATCTCCGTCCAATAACGTAGATTTTAAACCGAGTTCATAACTATTTAAGTATTCAGGATTCACGTCGGCAAGTTGGGTTAAACTGCTGGATAAACCAGTGTTAAATCCACCTGAGCGGAAACCGCGTGCGAATCTAAAATAAGTATTTAAATTAGGATTAATTTCATATTCTGGGGTGATGTCATAGGTCAACTCATTCCAAGTTTTATTGCGACTTGTTGACCCATTTGCATTTGGGGTTGGGTTATAAACAGCATTGCTATAACCATCTTTTTTCCACCAACTGCCTTTTGTATAGTCTCCCGTTGTGATCTGAGTCAGATTGAGATCAATATCTTTTTCTTCACTGGTCCAACGTAAACCACCTGTCACTTTAAATTTATCTGTAAATTTATAGGTACTGTTACCAAAAAGTGCAAAGCTTTGAGTGGCTTGGTTATAGGTTATATCTCTAAATGCTGGCGTAGATGCAGTTTGAGAAGCAGCGCCATTTGGCAATGTTTTATTGACACGTGCACTGACTCCAGTGGAATCTAAATCCTCATTAAAATAATGAAATCCTGCGATCCAGCTTAAGCGTTTTTCAGCATCAGAAGCGATACGGAACTCTTGGCTATATTGACGCCATTCATTATCACTATAGCTTCGTGCGACATCATAAGGGGTGTAATCACCATCTGAAATCGACTTTTGTGTGGTCTTATCAAAGGCAGTAATCGAAGTAAAGCTATATCCGCTCCCCAAATCTCCAGTTAAGGTTAATGACGCACCATCATGCTGAATCTTATTGTTTTCATCTAAATCTAAATTGGTGTCTCGTCCTTTAGGTCTTTCATAAATACCCCAGTATTTACCCACACTTAAGGAACCATTACTGCCTAAACCATTATAAGTTTGGCTGTGTAGATTGACCAAGGCATCCCATTCATCATTGATTTTGCCTAGCACTTGGAAACGAAAAGATTTTTTATCCACGTTGCCATAATCTTCACCATTGGCAATATTCTTTGCATATCCGTCACGGTCTTCAGAGTAAAAAGCCCCGCGCACCGCAACATTTTCCGAAATTTTGCCGTTTGCAGTACCTTCAAATGTTCGCAGGTTATGATCCCCTAAACCAATGGTTGCATATCCATTGGGTTTATCTGAAAAATTAGGCTTTTTAGAAATATAATTGACTGCACCCGCAGTGGTGTTTTTCCCATAGAGCGTACCTTGTGGACCACGTAAAACTTCTATACGCTCTAAATCAAACAAGTCACCTGCACCTGCAACTGGCGCATTTAAATAAACCCCATCTGCATACACGCCAACAGGAAATACTGTCGATGCAGCCACATCTCCCGTACCTAGACCACGAATATACCAACGTGGACGACTATCCCCATCTGGGTTTTCAGCTGCAGCATTTGGTGTATAGGTTAAAACATCCCCAATAAAAGTAGAGCCTTTCGCAGCCAAGTCCTTACCCGAAACAGCAGTAATTGCAGTTGGAACTTTTTGAATATTTTGCGCCCGATATTGTGCAGTGACGATCACATCACTTAATTTTTTGACATCTTTGGCTTTTTCAACCTGTGCTTGTTGTGCTGGTGTAGTCTCGATCTCTTCATTTGCAATAGCCAGTGTTGAAACACTCGCCGTTACGCCCCACATAGCAGTTAAAATACTCTGCCTAATTTTTGTAACCTTAAACATGCTGACTCCATTTAAATAAATCTATTCTTGTTATTGGCAACTTTTGTGCCATTCCATTTATTTAAATATTTTCAAAGTGTTATATAAAAAATTATAAAAAAAATATTTATTTTTGCTGATAGATAGACATTTTTAATTGTCGTATTGTTGTTATTTCAACATTTTGCTGTTTTTTATTTTTAATGATATCTACTAAGAATAAATTTATAAAAAGCCATACAAAAGTATGGCTAATGTAATCAAAAATAAAAATCTGTTTAATTTAGAATTTATAGCTAAATTGTCCTTGTACCGTCAATGGACGCATTGGCTGTAAAAACTCGCTATTTGCACCAGCTAAACCATTTACGAAATTACGCTCATTGGTCAAATTAAGAATATTTAAGCCCACTGTCCACTGCGGTTGACGATAATAAAGTCCCAAATCTAAATTATAATTATTGGGTACCTTTACGGTCTGACTTAAATTGGTATACCAGTTACTTGTCCACCAGCCCGATAAGTTTAGCCCAAAACCTGACTGGTGCTGATAGTCCACATAAGCACTTGCAGAATATTTAGGAATGCCTGCTGCATCATAACGTCCAGCTTTGCGTTGGTTTAAAGCATTGCTATCGCCCCATACCGTCGCATTGTCTGCATGGAAACCAAAAGGTGAAAAACCAGCCGGAATAATGGAAGAATATTCAGCATTGAGATAGGTTAAGTTTGCCCCGATCGCGATATTTTTTTGTAGCTGCCAACGTAATGATGATTCAAGGCCTTTGATTTCAAAACGCGCCATATTGCCATTGGTATCAGGTGATAAATCGCGCTTCTGTTCAAAACCACTGAGCGTT
Source organism: Acinetobacter sp. I-MWF (assembly GCF_025433935.1). Taxonomy (NCBI): domain Bacteria; kingdom Pseudomonadati; phylum Pseudomonadota; class Gammaproteobacteria; order Moraxellales; family Moraxellaceae; genus Acinetobacter; species Acinetobacter sp. I-MWF. The sequence goes on from NZ_JAMBAR010000001.1 coordinate 3,367,935, forward strand.
AACAGAAGTTGATCAGTGATCGGCTCGTATTTCACTCCCACTTCTTTTAATTCACTTTGGCTGTCAAAAGCCAAAGGATTTAGCTGATTTCCAGCGCCCCAAATTAAAAATGGACCAAATACACCCGTATTCAAAGCTGTACTTTTATCATAAGTAAAATATAGGGTACTTTTTTCAGTAGGTTTAATAAAGGTACTGGCTTGATAGCTGAGCAAACTATATTTATTGGAATCTGAGCGGACATCTGTAGGGACTAAAACCAGTGGATTCTCTAATTTTGCTTTTATAGAACTGTGGTTAATTCCCAGATTAATCCCAAAAACATCATTAAAGGTAAAATTTTGCTGTGTAAATACGCTGTAAGTGTCCCAAAAGCCTGTTCCTGTATAAACTGCACCACCTCCATTGGGAGGAAAACCGCCTTTTTCAGCATATAAGCCATGACCCACAGGGTACATTCGAGGTAGATTTAAATAGCCAAAATACTGCGAATACTGTGGAACACCAGCCTGCCCAATCCAGCTTCCAGTCGAACCGCCATGATTGACCAACCCCAATAAATCCCCCGGGTTTTTCTGTGATGGATCATTGGTTAAATCATAAGGATTGATATTAAAACTATTGTTTGCTGCGAGAGAACTAAATTTCTCATGCCGATAAGCGCCACCTGTACTGCTTTTATTGTTGATTTTGACACCCAATAGCTCAAAGTCATGATCGCCTAAAAACTCTAAGCGGTTATCCAATAACTCATGGTCCAAATCGGTAAAGAAACTCCCAACAGAATCACCCAAATCACGACTCTTTTGATATAGCGTACTATTGGCCACAGACCAATTTTCATTGATATCTTTGACCAGTTTAAATTGTGTACTAAAGCGCTTTGCACTGTTTTTATCTTCGCTCCGACCAGAAACATCATCATCTAATTTGACTAAGCCATTGCCTGCGATTGATGGATCATAGACCCAGCCTCGAATTGTACCCGCTTGATCAGCAGTAGAACTTGGCAAAGGAGAAGTCTGTACTGGACCTACAGCAATATATTGATTTTTGTCATTCTTCTGCCGAGTTTGCCAACCAATCACTTTAGAGTGAGCTGCACCAGACTCAAAGACTGGAGACCAAAAGTTTGAACCGTTTTGAATAATCGGGGTCGCTCTGCCTTTATAGTAAAGTCCTTGATCAACGGATTGTTGTGTCGCTCTGTTCCAACCATGCGTCACATTAAAATCTGAATAATCGTCATAACTGATATTCCAGTCAACCCGTAGACTGTCATCTGGACGCCAAGCCAAAGCACCATAAAATGCATTAAAATTATTTTTTACATTGTCATAATAGTCATCTGTTCGTTGTGCTGTTGCACTGACACGAAATGCCAATTCTTTAGAAATAGGTGCAGTATGATCAATACTGACTGAGAAATTAGGCTCCGCACCTTGCCCTGCATAAATTGAACCCACTGATCCCGAAATCGTGGTTTCTGCTTTATTAAAATTCGGTTTTTTGGTGAGATAATTAATATATCCCCCTGAACCTGAGGTTGGTGCAAAAATTACCCCCGTTGGTCCTGCAACAATATCAGCAGCTTCATAGGCATTTAAATTGGTCGGATGTCGGGTACTGTATATTCGTTGGCTATCTTGAAAAACTTCGGAATTTTGCCCACGTATCTGTGGCGCGAAATTGGCATTTTGCCCACCTCCTCTGGTGATACTTGGAGCATACTTAACCAAATCATCTGCACTACGAATAACATCTTCACGAAACTGTTGTTCTGATACTTGTGAAACGACACGTGGGGTATCTAATACAGAACTATCCGTCCCATAAATCGAAGTGACTTTACGCTTGGGGAGAATGGTGGTTTTTTTATTTGCTCCTGTCACCACAACATCAGCTAAGGTAATTACATCACCATCAGAATCCTTGGCTTGCTCTGAGGTTTCTTCAGCAAAAATAGCACATGGAAAAATTGCCCCAAATAGCCCTAGCACAATCACCAGTGGCTTTAATTGAAAGTTCTGTTTCATATCACACTCAGTAAAATAAATTTACACTGCGTTACGCAAAGCCTATGCCAATCTTTAAATAGGCAAAGTTCAAATATAAAACATTGATTTTTATTACTTTTAAATAACCTTCATTGATATACAACTTTTATTCATGTTTATTTTTTCAACAGAAATGCTGAAAAAGCAACAGTGACAAAAAACACAACGCTTATAATTAATTGATAAATATTAGAAAAATATAAAAAAGAATTGGCATTCATTGTGCAATCTCCTCTGGATATGTTCTAACTGAGTATTTTTAATGACACATGAAACCTTGTTACTCTCACGTCGAAAATTTTTAACCCAGAGTCTTACTGCGCTCGGTGGCGTTTCTTTAATCAGTGGTTTATCTGCTTGTGGACAATCTCCACAACCTAGCGCTGACTCCCAAAGTTCACTTTCCAGTACCCCTAAGCATGGTGGAACAATTCGATTAGGGCTGATTGGTGGACAACAATCAGGTAGCCTTGACCCTCACCTTTCAGCATCAGGAAGTGGGATTACCCGTGGCTTTGCGATTTATAATAAGCTCTGGGAATGGGACGAAAACATGCTTCCTCGTCTTGCTTTGGCTGAATTTGCAGAACCTAATCATAATGCCAGCGAATGGACCATACGACTGCGTAAAGGTTTAGAGTTTCATCATGGTAAAACCGTCAGCGCAGATGATGTCATTTTTTCATTGCAACGATTAACAGATCCAAAGCTTGCCTCACCTTTTCGAAATCTTGTGCAATGGATTGATCGTGATCGTATCCAAAAATTAGATCAATATACAGTACGCATTCCTTTTATTAGTTCAATTGCTGGCTTTGTGGCGCTGCCTGAAACTTGGGTCAATTTTGGCGGTATTGTCCCCACTGATTTTGATCCCATTCATAACCCTGTGGGCGCAGGTCCTTATAAAGTCAAAGAATTTATCCCCGGTCAACGGTCAGTCTTTACTCGGTTTGAAAACTATTTTAAAGCAGATCGGCCTTATGCAGATCGTTTTGAAGTCATTGACTTTAAAGATCAAGTTTCTCGACTAAATGCATTATTGGCAGGACAAATTGATCTTGCAAATGCGATTTCACCTGAATACATTAAAATTTTAGAGCAAGCAAAACATATTCAAACGGTTCGTTCTCAAACCAATACCCACAATAGTTTTGACTTTAATACTCAACAGGCACCATTTAATGATCCCAAAGTCCGCCAAGCATTTCGTTTAATCGCCGATCGTCAAGAGCTGATACAACGGGGTTTAAACGGTCAGGGACGCATCGCCAATGATCTATATTCTCCACAGGATCCAGCATTTCTAAATTTGCCACAACGTCAACAAGACATTACGGAAGCCAAGAATTTATTGGCTCAAGCGGGCTTTAAAGATGGCTTAAGCGTTGAACTGATTACCCCCGTTGGCAACGCCCAACCTGCCCTGATATTTGCAGAACAAGCAAAGAAAGCCAATGTCAGTATTCGGGTCAAACAAGTTGATTTAGCTACCTTTAATGGACCTGATCGGAGTAAATGGCAATTCTCCAGTAATGCAACCAACGTGGGTACACCGTATTTATCCACTGCTGTAGTGAATGATGCGCCAATTTCAACAACCAATCGTGTCAACTTTAAAGACCCAGAATATAGTGAGCTGTTTTATAAAGCACTGGCTGAACCCGATTTAGCCAAGCGTAAAGTGTATTTGGCTCAGGCACAAAAAATTCAACATGAACGCGGTGGAATGCTGATTTGGGGTTTTAGCCATAGCATAGATGCTGCATCGAAACAGATCGGAGGATTAGCGGCAGAACACACTATTTTCCCAACGTGGCGTTTTGAGAAATTATGGAACAATCAAGCCTAAAATAAAATTTACAGAGCCTTAAAACCATCAAGCGGCTACTGTAGTCAGCGATCTTCTGACTTTTCAAGGACGAAAAGTCAATTCAGTATAGGGCTCTGATGGTACATCCCGTCTATTGCTGCCCAACACAACGACCTTAATGTTGCTGATCAAAATTGTGAATAACACATTCATTTTGTACACATTCAGTTTATAAAAATCAGGCTTATATAAATCATGCTTATACAAAGTAATAAAATTTGAACGCTGTTTTAATTTTAACTACTCATATTTTTAGGCACTAAAAAAGCTGCCGTAGCAGCTATTTCATTCAGCATCCAAAGACTACTTGGGTACGGTAATCACGGATAATTTTTCTACCCCTACTCGCTCAATACTGGCAAGTAATTTTGCAACTGTCCCATAAGGAATGGTCTCATCGGCATTTAAATTCAAAGCCAATTTAGGGTTACTGTTTTTACGTGACTGGATCTCTTTTTCAAAACTTGCCAAAGTTACTTTATCCTTGTCAAGGAAGATTTCTCCTTGCGGATTAACACTAATGACAACCGCTTTATTCTGATCCGTTGACTGCGTCGGTGCAGCCTTGGGTAAATTTACTTTCACGGTATTGGTTAACAGGGGTGCTGTAACGATAAACACGATGAGTAAAACCAGCATCACATCAACCAATGGCGTAATGTTAATTTCACTCACCACATCATCTTCTTGGGAGGTTGAAACGGCCATTATGCAAACACTCCTTTTTCTTTGACTTCTTTAGTGGATGCATCATGATTGACTACAGTATTTCCAGTGGTATTTTTTGGCTTAGCGACAGGTAACTGAAAGCCCGCTTTTTGATTTAAACTGACAAAATCAGTAGCAAAATCATCTAGGTCTGCACCGATGGTTTTAACTTTACGTATGAAATAGTTGTAAGCCAACACAGCGGGTACCGCCACAGCAATACCAATACCTGTAGCAATCAAGGCCTCACCAATTGGACCAGCAACCACATCCATACTTGCATTACCTGAATGTGCAATGGCCTGTAAAGCATGAATAATCCCAAACACGGTTCCAAATAGTCCAATGAACGGTGCGTTATTACCAATCGAAGCCAATAATGCAGAACCTTTTTCCAATTGACGACGTTCAGTTAAAATTTGCTTACGTAAATGACGCTCTAATAAATCCTGACGACTCCAACTGTTTTGCAAATCTTGATGAGTCTTTTCATCTGCCTCAATCAAGGTTTGAAAACCTGCATTTGCAACACGGGCTGTAGGGCCTTCACCTTGTTGTGATTGAGTCACTGCCTCAGGCAAATTTTTGGCTTTCCAAAATGCTTCAACAAAGACCTTACTTTGCTTGCTGGCTTTTTGTGTCTGTACCACTTTAACCACGATCAACACCCATGTGACGATGGAGAAAGCAACCAATAACCAAATTGTGCCGTCATGGATCAATGAATTTATGTCTGTCATGTAGATATCCTCTTAATTTAAAATAGTTTATTTCGGTAATTGATAATGAATTGGAACATCAACCCAACCTTCAACAGGTGTTTTACCTTTTAAGGCCGGTGAAAATTTCCATTGCTTTACTGTTCTTACAGCCGCACTGTCTAAAAGTTTTTTGCCGCTACTTTGTTTGACCGTTACGCTATCTGGGCTACCGTTTGGCAATACTTTGACCCTTAAAATCACCGAGCCTTCCCAACCACGTTCTAAGGCCTGTTCTGGGTACTCTGCTGCGGGGTTGCTTAGATAACCTGCATAACCCTTGGCTTCTGTCACAGGTAAATTGTCATCAACAGGCTTCACTGGTTCTGCTGTTTTTGGAGCAGGTTCAGTGCTCAGTTTTTTGCTTACAACAGGTTCCTCAGTTTTTTGAACTGTGTCTTGCGCAATGGGTTTTACAATCGGTTTGGCTTGCTCCACAGTTTTTTGAACAGGTTTCGGCTGTTCGATAGGTTTCGCAATCGGTTTTGGTTTTTCGACCACAGGCGGAATTTTGGTTTTTTGCGTCACTGGTGGAATTTTAGGTTCAATGACTTTAGGTGGTTCCACTGGTTTGACAATTTCAATCACCACGGGTTCTGGCTTTGCAATGTCCAAAGCTGGTGTCGGTAATTGTTTTGCGATATACCAAATACCCAAATGTGCTACAGCAACCGCAATGATCGCGATCCACAATTTATTCAATTTTGCTGGAGGTGATTGACTCACATCCAAATGATGTCGTGTAAATGGGTCTGATATGCCAGTTGCAGTTGAAGCAGATGCATATTGCCCAAATAGCAACGCCCGCTGATGGGGATTAAATATTCGTTCACTCATGGCAATTTAAACTAAAAAATAAAATACTGTATTGAAAATTGCACAAGTCATGCCAACAATATAAGCCACTAATTTTTATAAATTTAATTAAAAACACTCTTCGATTTGTCAGCAAAGCTGTTGGTTTTAAGACAGTTCTATGCTGTTGAAACAACAAGATCCCTCTGATATCTCAAAGGGATCTAAACTTATTATTTTAATTTATATCCAACCAAGGGTAAGACTTCTTCAGCAACCCGATATGCTTCTTCCAAATGTGGGTTACTGGCGAGAATAAAATGCCCAACACCAATGTCGATATATTCTTGTAAGCGCTGTGCCACTTGTTCATAGCTCCCCACTAAAATACAGTTTGGCCCACCCCTTACATTTGACATACCAGCCCAAACATTTGGACTGACAAATAAGTCTTCAAAACGATTGCCTTGTGCTAAGGCCTGCTGACGTTTTGCACCAACCGACTCAGTATCTTTACGTTCAAATGCATTGCCATCAACAGCGATGGTTTCATACATCTGTTTAAGTTCTTGAAACGCTTGTTCCTGTGTGGGGCGTGCCAAAATATCAATACGCATACCAAACTTTACCTTATGGTCTGGGGTATTTTGTGCAAGGAAGGATCGCGCCTGTTCAATCACTTTTTTCTGCTGTTCAACAGGTTCCCCCCAGGTTAAGTGGATATCGGCATGCCGACCTGCAACTTGCAGTGCCGCTGGACTTGCTCCCGCTAACCACAAACGAGGAACGTCATATTGATTCATTGGATATTTCAAACCACCTTGTTCAACATGGAAAAACTTTCCATCATAGTCAAAAGGTGCCTGATGCGAATACCCTTTTACAAACTCTAAAAATTCATTGGTTCGCGCATAGCGCTGATCATGTTCAATAAAATCACCATAGGCGCGTTGCTGTGCCCCACCGCCACCTGAGATCACGTTCCATTCAACCCGTCCCTGACTGAGACGCTGCAAACTTGCTGCCATTTGGCTTGCGTATGCAGGATGGATAAACCAAGGTTGAATCGCAATCAATAATCGGAGTCTTTTGGTTTCTCTTGCCAATGCCGATGCCAGCACCCACGGTTCTTCAGTATGTGGAAAAGCAGGAATCAATGCGCCGTGAAAACCCACGATATCTGCGGCTTTTGCTACCTGTTGTACATAATCATAGTAGGCAAACAATTCATCTTGATGTTGAGGTGCCACACGTTGAGGGGATTGTACTGCTGGGCTCAGCTGGTTCCATTCACCTCGTGTATGTAACTGATGTGCTCGACGACCATCCCCATGCACAGGGATTCTCCACAAAAATTCAACAGACATAATACTTCTCAATAATTTAAAGGTTTTACACGCTATCGTGAGTGATACAACTCATGAGCAGAAACCATGCCGTTTTTTATTCAATATTGAATTCATCTATATTGTTGTTTTATCTAAATATTATAAAAACCCAGCTAAACATGGTGTTGAAATTTCAACACTTATCCATCCAATACTGTCGGTTTCACAACATAACCTGTTTGATCCATTCAAATAACACCAATCATAAAAACATAACAAACTGATTTATATAAAATAATTATTTTGGCTTGGTTCTTGCTCTATCCCCTTATATTTCTAGATTTTTATGATGATATGCGTATTTTTTCTGGTCTTTTTTTAAGTTTTAGTCTTTTAGGATTGGTTGCTTGTGGCGTACACAAAACCGAAGATCCAAACCAAAGTAAAACCAGTCAACAACAGCTTCGTATTGCGGTTGTGGCCAATGGAACTTCTGGCGGTCTGGACTTTATTGGTGTACCACAACTTATTGCACAGGACCCCATTTTTCTAAAAGCATTAAAGCAGAAAAATATTGAATTAAAGTGGGAACCTGTAACCACTGCGGCTGTGGCCACCTTAGTCAATGAAAGCTTTATCAACAATAAAATTGATTTTGCTTTTTATGGCAATCTTCCTGCGGTAGTACTCAATGCCACTGGTGTTAGAACACAAATTGTCGTCCCTGGCGGAGTCGGTAATAATGTTTATTTGGTGGTTCCAGCGGATTCACCCATCAAAACCATTGAGGACCTCAAAGGTAAAAAGATTGCCTTACATCGTGGTCGTCCTTGGGAAATTAATTTTGCTCAATTGATACAGAGCAAAGGTTTAAAGCTTAAAGATTTTCAAATCATCAATCTCAATCCACAGGCGGGAGCTGCTGCTTTATCCGCTAAAAGCGTCGATGCATTTTTTACCTTAAGTGATGCGCTCACTTTACAAGATCGCCATCTTGGCAAAATTATTTGGTCATCGCAAAGTCTACCCGCTGACTGGAAAATGCGTGCTGAACTATGGGGACGCAAGACTTATCTGGATCAACATCCAGACACAACCCAACTACTTGCTGATGCGACAGTACGGGCAATGCAGTGGATTTCACAGCATCAAGATGAATTCCAACAAAGCCAAACCAAATTTGGTCAGCCTCTAAGTGTGATTCAACGCGAAAGTCAAAATACCAGCAGTAACTGGCAACAAGATTGGTCACCTGAGTACCAAGTGGATTTTCTTAAACAGCATTATGCAAAAGTCATCGACCATGCTGTAAAAAACCAATTGATTCAAACGCCAATCAAAGCTGAAGAGTTGCTCAATGCTCAGTTTACCAGTCAAGCCATTCAAAATTTACAAACACTTGATATTCAACATAAGCAAGGAAACTAGGTCATGAAAATCCTCGTAAATCCGCTTATCGAAAAAAAAATCGTGGCGATCAAAGCACCATTATGGAGGCGATTGTCTTCTGAGCAGGTCTATCGCTTGCTCTCATTCCTTTCACCCATCTTGGCGTTACTGGTTTGGCAATTGATTAGCTATTTACAGATTTTTCCAACCCAAATTTTAGTGCCACCTATAACGGTATGGCAGACATTTCTTGCCTTGTTGCAAAGTGGTGAACTACAACTGCATTTAAAAGATAGCCTTTCTCGACTGCTGATGGGTTTTTCAATTGCGGCCACCTGTGCGATTTTGTTTGGCATTGCCTATGCATCTCTCACCTCTTTCCGAAATTACACTTATATTTTGTTCAATATCCTTTATCAAATTCCAATCTTTGTGCTTATTCCTATTTTTATTTTGGTTTTTGGAATTGGTGAACTATTTAAAATTTTACTGATTATTAAAGCCTGTTTTTTTCCAATCGCACTCACAACAGCTGATGCTGTTAGAAATATTCCTAAAAAATATATTGAATTGGGCCAGATCTACAAACTAAAAACTCCAGCATGGTTGAGATACATCATCATCCCTTGCATCCTCCCACCATTAATCGGTGGACTGCGGATTGCTCTAGGTCGTGCTTGGTTGATTTTGGTGGCCGTTGAATTACTTGCTGCAGGCACTGGCATTGGTCAAATGATGGAGCTCGGACGACAAATGTTACGTTTAGACGTTGTCATGGTCGGAGTTTTTATTACAGGAATCATTGGTTTTGCTTTAGATAAAACTTTACGTCAGCTCGAACAATATCTTGTATCACCTGCATTGAGTTCAAGGGGGAAATAATGTCACAGCATCCACTGAACTTAAAAAGTGCTTTTGCGCAACCACTGATCTTGATCAAAGGTCTGCTGCTACCGCTCCTTTTACTGGCTTTATGGCAATACAATTCAAGTTTAGGCGCCAGTCATGCCTATGCATTTGTGCCTTTACAGAAGGTGTATTTTGCTTTTATTCAGCTGCTTGAAACAGGTGAATTATGGTTAAACACATGGGGAAGTCTTAAAAAAGCTGGACTGGGGTTTTTACTTGGCTCGACAACAGGGCTACTACTCGGTGCCTTACTTGCCTATTCAAAAATTTTAAATGCCTTGCTTTCACCATTATTTAATAGCATTCGCCAAGTACCCTTACTTGGTTTAACCCCATTGATTGCACTGTGGTTTGGCAATGGTGAGCAGGCAAAAATCTTTATTATTGCGCTTGCTTCTTTTTTCCCGATGGTGATTAACAGCTTTCAAGGGCTAAGTCATTATGACCAGAAATACAGTGAAGTCGCTCGTATTTACAAATTATCTTTTTGGCAGGAATTTAAAAAAATCCGTTTCCCTCAAGCTCTCCCATATATTTTAACGGGGTTGAATTTAGCGGTGCCTTTTACATGGATTACCACAACTGCCAGTGAGCTGTTATTCAATGCTGGTGCAGGCTTAGGCAATTTAATGATGAAAGCTGAAATCAATGCCGAAATGGATATTTTGTTGGTGTGTGCAATCACGGTCACCCTCAGCGGTATTGGCATGACGCTTTGCATTCACTTGATTTCTAAACGACTACTGCAATGGCGTGTTTAACTGAATCACCCATCTCATCAGGATATTGATATGAGCTTTTCCTTACTCTCGATTAAAAAACTCAATAAATCATTTTATCGAGATCAACAAACTTTCACAGTATTAGATGGTATTCATCTCGATATTCAGCAAGGAGAATTTATTTCTATTGTCGGAAGCAGTGGCTGTGGTAAATCGACCTTGTTGCGCTTAATTGCAGGATTAGATAAAGACTATCAAGGTGAGATTTTACTGAATCAAACACCAATACAAGGGACAGATTTAAAACGAGGTTTAATTTTTCAGGAGCACCGTCTATTGCCTTGGCTCAGTGTTTCCGAAAATATTCATTTAGCGCTCGAAGAAACCGACTTAAGCCGTGCCGAAAAAAATGCCCGTGTGGCAGAACATCTTACAATGGTGGGTTTAAAAGGTTTTGAAAATGCTTATCCACATGAGCTATCGGGTGGTATGGCGCAGCGGATAGCGATTGCACGAGGCTTGGTTAATCAGCCTGATATTTTACTTTTAGATGAACCCTTTGGTGCTTTAGATGCAATTACACGTAGCCATCTGCAAACTGAATTACAACGTATTTGGCAAGATCAAAAGATCACCATGATTCTAGTTACACATGATATAGAAGAAGCGGTTTATCTGGGTGATCGTGTGATCGTAATGTCTGCTCGACCAGGAAAAATTAAACAAATCATTCAAGTTCCTTTGACCCATCCAAGACATAAAGACAGCGAATTATTATTTAACTATCGTAATCAAGCACTCAATATGCTGGACCATAGCGCATAATGAAATCGAATATTCATCGATATAAATATTATTTAGAAAATATATTCAAGCATGATATTTATATCAACACGTTTTAAATTATTAAGGAAATATGAAATGGGTTTATCAATTTGGCATATATTATTATTTGCCGTGATCGTTATTTTATTATTTGGTACATCAAAACTTAAAAACTTAGGTAAGGATTTAGGTGGTGCAATTAAAGATTTTAAAGACTCGGTTCATTCTGATGATCAAAAACTGTCTGAAACAAATCAGCCTAAAGAAATCCATCATCTCGATTTAAATAAAGAAAAAAACACTAACCGGTGAGTACTAAATCATTATGTTCAATATCAGTTTTGGTGAACTCTTGGCTTTTGCTGTTATTGCACTGATTATATTGGGACCTGAAAAGCTCCCTCAAACATTAAGGATGGGATTACTTAAATATAGAGCCCTTAAAAATAATCTTAACAAAATCCAGCTAGAGTTAGAAAATGAACTGGAATTGCTTGAACTAAAAAGGATCATGCAAGAAGAGCTGCTCAAAATAAAACAAAACGAAGAGCTGCTCAAACAGCAGCTTGCACAAATGCAACACGAAATCCAAAGTGTACATAGCGCTGTTGCTATAGCACATCAAGCGCCCCCTTATCCCACACATGATTATGTTTATCAAATCTCTGCGCGTGAATTAAAAGTACCCTTTTTAATTTACACAACATCATCCAATATCTTGCGTGAGGATCAAGCTGCATGACCGAACAAATACTCAGTGAAACACTCACTGAAATGAAATATAGCGAACATTTAAAAGAGCTTAGAAAGCGTTTGATCTATAGCATTGCTACAGTCTTAACTATTTTTTTACTATTATTGCCCCTTGCACAACACAATTATCATTTTTTGGCTCAACCCTTAATATCCCGATTGCCTAAAAATTCAACCATGATAGCTACAGATGTGATGAGTACATTTTTAGCGCCCTTTAAACTCAATATTTATTTTGCAATTTTATTGGCGATTCCCTTTATTCTTTATCAATTCTGGCGCTTTATTGCACCTGCTCTATATCAAAGTGAAAGAAAATTTGGCATGGCGCTTGTGCTCTCCAGCATCAGTTTATTTTATCTTGGCATCTTATTTGCCTATTATTTGATTCTGCCTTTGGCGTTAAACTTCTTTGTCTTAGCTTCACCAGATAATGTTTTACCGATGACTGATATCAACAGTTATCTTGATTTCTGTCTCAAGCTTTTTCTGGCTTTTGGTATCGCCTTTCAAATCCCTGTACTCACCTACATTCTTATTTTTATTGGTATTCTTTCTATTCAACAATTGGAACATTACCGTAAACACATCATTGTTTTGTTTTTCTTTATCGCAATGTTTATTACACCTCCTGATATTTTTAGCATGCTTGCACTGGCAGTACCAATGTGGCTTTTGTTTGAACTTGGTTTATGGATCACAAAAATGACCAGCCCAAAATAAAACATCCATGGGTAAAATGGATGTTTCTATTGCACAGCCCAATTAAACAATTTCATTTTTATTTGGTAATAAATTATATCTTGATAACAAATTACGTAAAACATTGCGCGACAGTCCTAACATTTTTGCAGTCTTAACCTGATTATTCCAGCAACTTGAAAAAGCGGTATTGACGATTTTATCTTCAATGATGTGCCATGCTTCACCATCATATTCTTGAAATAAACGCTTGAGTACATCCTCAAACTCTTGAATCAAATCATTATCTGGTAAAACGCTTGAGCCACCCTCCTCTGAAAACCTTAAATGTTCAATATCAATGGTTTTGCCACCACTGATGAGCAGTGCATAATGGATATTATTTTCAAGCTCACGGATATTTCCCGGCCAACTATAGTTGAGCAGCGCATTTCTGGCGCGATCACTGATGTTGGGTTTCGGCGTAATCATCTTTTGCGAATAGGAGTTTAAGAAAAAATCCACCAAAGGCAAAATGTCACCCTTACGCTCTCGCAATGGTAAAATATTTAGCACAACCACATTTAGGCGATAGTATAAATCTAAACGGAATTTATTTTCCGCGACAGCTTTACGCAAATCAACATGTGTACCAGACAAGATGCGTACATTAATCGGGATCGGTTTACGTCCACCGACCCGAACAACTTCCTTTTCTTGCAATACACGTAACAGTTTTACTTGCAAAGACAACGGCAACTCACCCACTTCATCCAAGAACAAAGTTCCGCCGTCGGCTGTTTCAAAAATACCAGGGCGTGTCTTATGCGCACCCGTAAATGCGCCTGCTTCATAACCAAACAATTCAGATTCTGCAAGTGTTTCAACTAAAGCACCACAATTGACAGCAAGAAACGGCTTATTTTGGCGATCACTTTTCAAATGAATTTCACGTGCGATTAATTCTTTACCTGTACCTGATTCACCTTGGATGATCACACTGGCAGAACTTGGTGCAATGGTTTCAACTTGGCTTAATAGCTTACGAGAGTTTTGATCAGAAAATATAATCGCTTTTGCTCTTATTGGCTTAATTGGCACACCATTATCAGGCAAGGTAATTACTTTATAATCATTATCCAAATAGGATTTCATAATTAACCCTTTAAATAGCTGAGGAGGATATTAAAATAGAATAGTACAATTCTATTACAAAGCTGATAAATAATAATTACAGATATTTAATCCTAAATTTATATATTGAATGATTTAATAGGCGTTTTTGCTTATGCATTTATAATCAATATATTTCTATTTTTATGCAATGTTGCTTTTTAAACAATATGTCTATCAATTGATCATATATAAACAGCTTACAATAATATTTTTGAAAAAATTATATATTTTATCTCCCCTCACTATTTGGCATCTATTTTGCTCTTTTATTTAAAATTTACAGCATAGGTTAAATGATGAGCATAGAGTTTGTGGGTATGGTTTTTCCAAATCAATGGTCTGAAACCAAAGGAACCCGAATTGGTCATAAAATTGATCTCGAATATTTACGTTATCATGCTCGTGCACATGAATATGCAGGCTTTGATAAAGTTTTAATCGCCAATGGACCAAGTAGCCCTGATAGTACCCAAATCGCAGCTTATCTGGCACAACAGACTGAACGACTTGGATTTATGATTGCACATCGCCCTGCGCTGATGACGCCTAATCTGGCTGCACGTTCCTTTGCCACACTGGACCATACCACTGGCGGAGGACGCATTCGTTTACATGCCATTACGGGAATTACCGCTGAACCGCAAGAAGGTGATTATATTGTTGATAAAATTCAACGTTATGAACGCACGGGGGAATATCTAGATATCATCCAAAAGCTTTGGAAAAGTGAGCAACCGATTCACTATGAAGGCAAATACTTTAAACTGGAAAATGCTTTCTGCCCTTTAAAACCGGTCAATGGAACTTCTATTCCGATTTCATTCGGTGGTTCTTCGGATATTGCCTACGATATCGCAGTGCGTCATGCAGATCTTTATTCGCTTTGGGGTGAGCCCTTAGCGGGCGTGAAAGAGCAGATAAATAAACTTAAAAAGGCAGCAGAAGCTGCCAATAAACCCCAGCCTCAGGTCAGTTTATCAGTACGTCTTATTATTGGGCCAACAGAACAACTCGCATGGCAACGAGCACAACAAATTTTAGCTGATATTCAGCAAAATCCAACGTTCCAAAATAATGGCTCACTTTCGGGACATAAAATTAAAGGCGTAGGTTCACAACGGTTACTGGCAGCAGCACAACAAGGTGATC
The DNA here is from genome assembly GCF_025433935.1 of Acinetobacter sp. I-MWF. Classification (NCBI taxonomy): domain Bacteria; kingdom Pseudomonadati; phylum Pseudomonadota; class Gammaproteobacteria; order Moraxellales; family Moraxellaceae; genus Acinetobacter; species Acinetobacter sp. I-MWF. The sequence goes on from NZ_JAMBAR010000001.1 coordinate 3,383,058, forward strand.
GCCATGACCGAGCCTTATGGATGCCAACTGCAAGCGCAGTTGGGGCCTATGGTGATACCACCGCCCTTGTCGGAACGCCTGATACGATTATTGCCGCATTACTTGATTATGTAGATCTGGGCGTCACCACCTTTTTAAATCGTGGTTATGATCCAATTTACGATACTGTGGACTATGGTCGTTATATTATTCCTGCGGTACGAGCTGAGGCGGCCAAGCGAAACAAACAGATTGCCTAAGTCCTCAAGCTAAATAAAAACCGCTCATTTAATCGGATTGAATGAGCGGTTTTTATTGCTTGCTAATTTAAGGTCTTGTCATAACCATGAGCATCATTATGAGGGCTTGTCATAACCATGAGCATCATTATGAGGGATGGTTATTTTCTTCTGATTTTCTATTGTAAATCTGGTTTGCAAATGGACTGAATCTTCTCCCCTGCAATCACCTTTTTGGCAAATGGAATAGAATCTTGTAGGGAAGCATTCACTGTCTCACTATGTCCCAATCCATGATACAAATGCCCTTCAACGACTATACCTGCCTTACATGCATCCGCCACCAACTTCATTTGATTACGTGCATCTGGTGTACGATCATTTGCCCCAGTGCCAATAAATAATGGATGATTGATTTTTAAGGTCGGGTAATAGCCATAATCATTGGATTGTTTTTCCTGTAATTTTTTATAGATCGATGGTGGATTCACCTTATAGGCTTGCGCAGGTGAAAGTCCTGCTGTTTGAATATCTCCCATAAAACTGGTCAAACAGGCATTTCTTGCTTGTTCCACCAAAGGTACTGCTTCAGCGGTAAAAATATCTTCAGTTTTGATTTCAGGAAATAAGCTTTGCGTCACTAGAAAACTATAAATACCATATGCTAAGGATGGACTGACTTCATAAGGATTTAACTTTAACTGATTCTTTTCAGCTGTTGCCTCGGGGTCCTGATAAATCACCCCTGTGCCAATAGATCCTTTAATATTTAACTCTGGTGCATAGGTTGCTGAATAAGCTGAAGCTGAAACAGCCCCTGCCCCACCTTGAGATTGCCCCACAATAACAAAACGATTTGCTAGAGGTAATTTCGTTTTAAGCGCAGCTCGACCGCTGTCTAAAATACTATAAGCAAGCATTGGATTATTGATCAGCAAGTGCGGGCCAGCCACACCAAGTCCTTCATAGTCAGTTGCTACTACAGCGAATCCTTCTTTTAACCATCGGTTTAAATATTGTACATCTCGATAAGATCGTCCATTCCAAGAAGGTGCGCAGGCATCTGCTAGACCAACCGTACCATGTGCCCATAACACAACAGGCCAACCTTCTTTCGGTGGCGTACCTTTAGGAAGATGTACTGTCCCAGAAACCACAATGGGGGTCTTACTATCCCTTCCACTTGTTGAACTATATAAAATACGAATGGCCGTACTATCATTGTCCAAACGGATATAAGGGTTGCTGATGTCCTCTGTCTTTAACAGTTTTCCAGCTTGTTCTGGAATCGCAGCTTTCCATGTATAAAATGCTGAAACACGTCCATCCCCATAACGATCTTCAGGCTGTGGGGCTTGCTGGGCATTTGCCATTCCAGCAGACGTTAGTATGCTTGCGACAAAAACGGATTTAACCACATTAGATATAAAAGTATTTTGCATTTTCATGACCTTGAAACCTATTTAAAAACTGTTTTAAAAATTTATTTTTTAATTTAAAAGTCGTAACTTACACGGCCATATAAATACGTTCCAAAGGCACCTTCTGGCGCATTAAAACTGTATTTGACGATGTTCCCTACAGATGAGTCTTTGGCTTTGTCTGGGTAACTGTTAAATAAATTATTTGCGCCCAGATTGAATTTTAGCCCTTTTACCCACGCATCTGCTTTGTAGCCAAAGTCCAAATCAGCAATCCATTGCGGATCAAAGGTCTGATCCAATGAAGTATTGGTATTATTTAAGGTGGTCCATTTATCATAACGACGGACTGCGGCATTGATACTCCACGCTTGATTTGACCAAAGTGCACCCAATGCTAATTTGGTTTTTGGCGCTGTAGATTCAATTAGGCTTTGGGTATTTCGACCAGCAATACTAGAGACTGGAATTCGCTCACCTTTTGCAGTGATTGAGTCTCGGCTGTCAGTGATTTTATTTTTATGATAAGCCAAGCCTAAATTCAGCTTTAACTTGCCATATTGTTCAAGATCAAGATCATGTTTTAACGCGAACTCCAAACCACGCGTTTGCGTATCTAATAAATTATTAAAAAACGCCACATTGGCAATATTTGCATACGGCGTATTTGCAAAAGCATTATTGATCACGCTGCCAGTAATATTGTCAGAAAGTAAAATACGATTTCGAATATCGATTTGATAAAGGTCTAAAGTTGCAGAGGTATTGATAAATGGTTTGAGTACCAAACCTAAAGAATAATTGGTGGATTTCTCAGGCTTAAGTGAAGTTCCACCAATCAGTAAAGCCGCTTCACTTCCCGCAACTAAAGTCCTTTGCTGTACATCTTGCCAACCTGTCGGAGTTTGCACCGTTTGTACACTATAAGCGGAGTATCCTTGCTGGGCTAATGACGGTGCGCGATAACCTGTATTGACAGATCCACGAAGGGTCAACTGCGGAGAGATATCATATTTGGCAAAGAGTTTGCCGTTGGTTGTCGAGCCAAAGTCTGAATATTTTTCTGTTCGAATGGCAGCACCAACATTTAAATCTTTTACAATATCGGCTTCGAGATCCAAATAAATGCCGTACACATCTCGACTAATTTTGCGTTGGTCTTGATCTGTAATACCCGCGTATATACCTGGGATACCCGTACCTAAAGCCGTACTTGGATTAAAATAGGGTCCACGGGTATAGGCAATCGGGTCGCCTGCATTTTGTTTATATTGTTCCCAACGGTATAGCGCTCCCGTCGAAACAGTCAATGGACTGGCTAAACCATCAATTGCAAAATCACGACTATAGTCCAGTCCTGTATTGAGTTGGGCAAAAATGTTTTCCCCTAAATCATAATGAGAGGGTGAATCTGCACCATAACTTGGGTTAATACCATTGCCTTGTTCAGTGCTGACTTTGTTTTGTCCATAAGTGGCATACAGGTCATATTTCCCTAAAGTCTGGTTGCCTTGTTTAACCCCAAACGTGGTCGCAAAATCATCCACACTGACTAAACTCAAAGGTGAGCGTCCATCAGGATAACGTTGCTTAAAATAACTGGATTGATTCAGTACTGTTTTGGTGGTTGGAGGTTCATAAAAATTTTCCCCGATGGTCTTACGATGCCCATAACTACTAAAACCATACAAGGCAATTTCATCAGTTAAAGGTAAATCTAAATTCGCAGTGATATTGATTTGGTCTTTTTGTTCAGGAGAACCAAATTTCCAAGTTCTAAATGGTGTGTTCTGCTCGGTATATTGGGCTTGGGTTGAACCATCATAAAATGTTCGCGTATCTGGTGCAGTATTACTTGCAGCTTCACGCTTTCCTAAATCTACGGCAACAGTTAAAGCACCATCATTGGGTAATTCAAAGCCTTTCCAAAGATTGATTTTATGCTGTTCACCATCCCCTTGTGTATAGCCTCCAGTTTGATAACTCACGCCACCACCATGATCACGTGATTTCAATATAATGTTAACCACGCCCGCGATCGCGTCAGAACCATATTGAGCTGCGGCACCATCTCGTAAAATCTCTATACGTTCAATGGCACTAATCGGGATTAGGCTTAAATCTGTTACCGCAGCACCTCTCCCCCCAGCATACGCTTGTCGAGTGAAGTAAGCCGCTGTATGGCGACGTTTACCATTGATCAAAATTAAGGTTTGATCTGCAGATAAACCTCGCAATGCAATACTCGGCGGCACCGATGCACCGAAACCACCCGCAGGTGATGTTGGTAAACTCACTGACGGCGATAAGCGTGTTAATGCAGCGGCAAGATCACCTGCCCCTGTTTCTTGTAGTTCTTTGGCTGTCACAATGTCTACTGGAGCAGGAGCCTCTAAAGCACTATTGATAGCTCGCCGAGAACCCGTTACAACAACTGATTGCAATGTCACGACATCCTCTTTTTCTGATACAGGCCTTTGTTCATTTGCCAAAGTGATTGAGGCGGTAAGTGTACTGAACGCAAAAACAGAAGAATGAAGAATGAATTGAGAAAAATATGTACGCATATAAGCTTCCTTAACGATCTGCACCGATATAGCAAAGCCAATGCCAAAATTTTTATTATTGAATATCAAAAACTTGTCATTAAAAATAAAAAATCATTGTTTATATTTAAACAATGATTCGAAAAAATGTTTATAAAACCACAGATTTGCTAGTGGCGCATAAGCTTATACAAGTTGATTGTGTAAATAAGATTGATACAACTGATAGTAAGATTGTTGCTGTTGAATCAGTTGTTCATGAGAACCTTGTTCCACTACAGCCCCATTCTCAATCACCACAATTTTGTCTGCTTCTTGAATGGTACTTAAGCGATGTGCGATCACAATACAGGTTCTATTTTTACATAAGCGTCGAAGGGCATATTGGATTTTCTGTTCCGTATAAATATCAATCGCAGAGGTCGCTTCATCTAAAATTAAAATTTTAGGATCAGCCAAATATGCACGTGCGAGACAAACAAGTTGGCGTTGCCCATGACTTAAATTTTTTCCGAGTGTTCCAACTTCAGTAAAATAACCATGAGGAAGCTGTCCTAGAATATCATCTGCACCAAGTTCTTCAATCGCCTGAATCAGTTGTTGATCTGTAGCTTCGGGTTGAATTAAACGTAAATTGTCTAAAATTGTGCCGCTAAACAAGACATTGTCCTGTAAAACAATACTGACATTTTGTCTTAAACTGTCCAGATGGATATCCTGTATCGGATAACGGTCTAAGAAAATCCCACCCTGCTGAGGCTCATAAAACCGTGTCAGTAACTGAACGATCGTGCTTTTACCATGACCTGTCGGCCCCACGATCGCAACCACCGTTCCAGCGTCGATCTCTAAATCAAAATTTTGTAAAACAGCTTTGGTGGTATAAGCAAAATCTACAGACTGAAAACGAATATGCCCGTTAAGTTGCCCTAATTTCAAAGCATGCTGTGAATCTTGAATGCTAGATTGGGTATCTAAAAGTAGAAATATCCGTTGTGCACACGCTGCACCATTGGCATAACGCTCAAATAAATCGGTCAATTCCTGTAAAGGTGCCAAGAATAAAAACACGTAAAAAATACTTTCGGCAAACTGTCCAATACTGATGACACCTTCACTATAAGCATAACTTCCAATCACAATAAAAACCGCGGTTGCCACTGTCGAAAGCAATCCAGTAAATGGGGCAAACCAGCTGGTCCGCTTACTTCCATAAATAATAGAATCATTAAAATCTTTTAAGAGCTGCTGATAGCGCTGTTGATTGGTTTCACTATAATTTAATTGCTGAATAATTTTGGCGCCATTTACCGTTTCAACCAAATGTGCAGTAAATCGACTGCGTTCTTCGGCAACCCGTCCCCAATGCCGTTGTGATGACTTTTTAAATATTGCAGTCATTGTCAATAAAATCGGCAAAGTAGCAAATAAACACCAGAAAAATGGGGGATAGATATGCCACAAAAGCACAGATGCTAATCCACAACGTAAAATCGCAGAAAGTAGTTCAGGTGGTCCTTGTATCAATACTGGTTCTAAAGTATCGACATCACGATCCGCTCGTGAAATAATTCGGCCCGCTTTAGTTCGATCAAAATAACCAATATTTAAAGCTTGAATATGTTGAAATAATGAACGTCTTAGATCATTAATAACGCTTAAGGCCGCTTTTCCAGACAAGTATTTTGATACACCTGCTAATCCAAAACGACACACCCAGCTGAATGCCAAAATAGCAATTGCCATAAAAAGTACAGGCTGAGACAACACCAGTTTCCCAGCCACTTGCTGAAATCCAGAATCTAAAATGTACTTGACTGCCCATGGGCGTACAAAGATGCTCAGCACTTGTAAGATCTCTACTGAGATCATGGCTAGAATTAAATAACGAATCGGATAAAGCAAAGGAATGAGTTTTTTTAACATTCCGCGATGTAGCGCGGTTTTTGCTAAGTTTTCTTCGATCTGCAGATCAGAGATTTTCGTCAGCGGTCGGAAATTTTTAACCGTGGTATTCATGCTTGAATCTCCTGTTGCGCCTTCTGAAATCCCATCAACTCCCGATAAAATTCGCAATGCTGGAGCAATTCTGTGTGGCTCCCTTGAGCAAGAATTTGTCCCTGATCTAATACGATAATGAGATCTGATAAAGAAATCGTGGTCTGTTTATTTGAATTGATCAGAATGGTTCTTTTGAGCTGATTTTTATTGTCAGCCAAGCCTGATAAACGCTGTAACACCTGTTTTTCTGTAGTGGAATCTAAAGCACTGGTTGAATCATCAAGCGCCAAGATTGGCGAGTTTTTTAAAATTGACCGTGCCAGTGCAATCCGTTGTTTTTGCCCTCCAGATAAGGTGACTCCCTTGTCCCCTATTCGTGTCTCCAGACCAGCATCGAGTCGCTGTAACAGTTCAGATGCTGAAGCCAAATGCAATGCGTCTCGCATCTCCTGTTCAGTCGCATCCTGTTTGGCTATTTTTAAGTTATCCGCCAAAGTTCCTGAGAAAAAGAAATTATCTTGCGGAATAATCTGAACCATATGACGTAAGTTAACCAAACTAAGATCTTTAAGATTGAGCCAACCGCGTTGATCTGAACCAATCCAGACCTGCCCTGCGGTTGGATCGATAAAACGATTGAGCAAGTTCATCAGTGTGGTTTTACCCGCTCCAGTTTTCCCCACAATGGTGACGATTTCACCTGCTCGGAATTCAACATTACACTGTTTTAAAATATACTTTTCTGTGCTTCGATCCTGAAAACTGACATTTTCCAGTCGAATATTTAAACCTTCATCCCCATCAGCATCCCCTTGTAGTGGCAAAGCATGTGCAGCATCTACAATTGCCGATTTCTCATCTAGCATTTGCCATATTCGAGTTGCCGATGAACGTGCATCTGCAAAAATATGTAAGACCTGTCCAATACTTTCAATACGAAACACCAATAAATTTGCCATAAGTACAGCAGCCACAAATTGCCCAATCTGTAATTGATTTTGTCCAATTAAGTAACCACCAAACCCAATCACCCATAAGTAGGAACAGGCAATAATCATTTGAGGAATCGGTAAGCGTTGTGCACTGGTGCGAATGGTTTGAATGGAATGACGAATAAAGCTATCAACCGCAGCATTAAAACGTTGTAAGAGCTTTTCCTCAAGTTGAAAGGCTTTGACCACTCGAATGCCATTGACGCTTTCAGCCAAAGTATCACTGACTTTTTCATAGGCATAGGCAACTTGATGATCCAGCACCACCAACTGATTGGTCAGTTTAAACAGCACAGCTAGGCCTAGAAAAATAAAAATAAGCGGGACGATCCCCAACCAAGGATGATACCAACACAACAATCCGACTGTTGCGGCGACCACTAGACTGGATTCAAACACTTGTCGCCAAAAATTAATTAAAGCTTCTTTTAATTTATCTGAATCTCGGGTGGTTCTTGATAAAACTTCACCTAATCCGTGTTTCCAGTGCCATGAAACATCTAAATGCTGGACCTGGCTAAAGATTCTTTCTCTTAAAATACTTAACAATTGCTGTCCAATCGTCAAGGCACTTAAACCCGCTAAATATTGAATAATGGCACGAAGTAAAGCGATACTCGTCAGTAGAATAAACCAAAACCACGGATTTAACGGATCTGTAAAAGCATGCTGAAATAAACTTTCAGGTTGGCTGTGTTTTAGCGTATCAATCGCATGTCCGATTGAATATTGCTGTAGTGCTAAGCCAAAATTAGCAAGGACAAATAATGTTGCCGTCAATACAAAGCGAAATGGCATAAAACGATATAAGGCCAAACTTCGCAGCAGTGGATAATTTTTAAACATAAAAATAAAACAACAACTAAAGATCTATAGCTCACTGCGAGATCTATGCCAAATTTTTCAAAGGCACAAATATTTTAATCCACTGTTTTATATTGTTTTTTTAAAAAAAGTGTTTGATGAGATGTTTGATTTAAAACATCCGCACTTGTTATCTGTTGTTATTGCAACAATATTTGATATATCAACATCATAAAAATAGATATTAAAAATATATTTTAAATATCAATAAGTTAAACAATGGCATCAATATTGCTTTAAAGCATTCAAATCACAACAGGATGTCACAATGACAACACTTCAAACGCAACCATTAAATACACTTTGGTATACACGCTGTCCAGTTCCTACAGGGCTCGGAATCTCGATTCAAAAAGGCTGGCTAAAAGAAAAATTTATTGAGCAACAAATTGAAATTAAATCAATTCGTGAATCGAACTCAAAAGAGGTTCGTAACTCACATTTTAACCATACCCTTGCCAATTCAGTTCGGCATGGTGGCAGTATTCCTGCAATTTGGGCATATGCTTCTGGACAAAAAACCAAAGTCATCGGTTTATCTTGGGCAGATGAAGTCCAATTACTGCTGACTCGATATGATTCCCAAATTAAGACGGTTGAGGATCTAAAAGGTAAACGCTTTGGGCTCCCACTGAATCAAGATGCCATCATCGATTTCTCTCGTGCTCAAGCCATTCGCGGTTTAGAAAATGCATTAAAAACAGTAAATCTTAAGGTCAGTGATCTGGAACTGGTGGATTGTCTGCGTGCTGATATATTAGTGGCGCAACAGCAAAATCATACCGAAGAAAATGATGCGAGTTTCTTTAGCAATCGTAATAAACTGAGCGCAAGTGCAGAGATTGTGGCTTTAATCAAAGGGGATGTCGATGCCATCTTTTTAAAAGGCGCACATGCAGCACAAATTGCCCATGATTTTGCCCTGCATACCATTATTGATATTGGTTCACATCCCGACCCTATCCTACGTTCAAATAATGGTACCCCTCGAACACTAACTGTGGATGAAGATTTTCTATCGCAATATCCACGACAAGCTCAATCCATTGTCGATGCGGTTTTACAAGCTGAACAATGGGCGCATGTGCATGCAGATGAAACTCACCGCTATCTGGCTAAAGAATGTAATAGCAGTGAACAATGGGTCCATGCAGCTTATGGCGCAGATGCACATCTCAAGCTGAATACCAATTTTGATGAAACATCGATTATTGCCTTACAAGACCTCAGTGACTTTCTCTATCGCTGGAAGTTTATTCCAGCTCAAATCAATGTTCGTGAATGGCTAGCACAAGACATTGCTATTCATGCACAAGTGGCTTAACAATACGAAAAAATAAAAGGTTGTCGTGATGACAACCTTTTATTTTTCAGCTTTCAAATTTAAGGCATCGCCTATACAAAAGCTTCTGACTATTCTCAACGCATAAAGCGCTGCTTCTCACCGAAAAAAATATGCGATTAAGTACTGCCTCAAACAGTTGTGGATGAGGTTTCCGAGTCGCATATTTTTGTCGAACTCAAATTATGACTTAAATTTGGTCACATTTTCAGCCTGTTTCTTTAAAAGTACAGAATTATACTCACCAGGTGGAATATTATTTAAATAATAATTTCCAACATGATATAAACGCCAACGAATCGGATCATGTGTGGTATGTGTACGAGCATTACGCCAGAAACGATCTAAATTCCATTTTGACAAAGTAGAGCTTGCTCCAAGTAAGCCAAAGATTTCACTGGAAATTTTCAAAGATGCATGGTCTGACTGACTCCGTGTGGCAGCCACAGATAAAATCAATTCAGTTTGTAAGGCTTCATCTTCCAGATTGGTTAAATGCTGCTCAAAAATCGCTGCTGAGCGATCTAAAAGTGCTTCTGCTGAACGGACCAAAACTGCAAACTCACCAATTTGCTTAATGATATGCGGTTCCTGTGTCGGGGAGTCAACGCCACTTTCCACCCAAGGACGAGCATTCTGTTGCAAATAATCAATCCCCCCTTCAAGTGCACCTTTAGCAATACCTGTATCCATAGCTGCATGCAAAATCTGAGGCCAAGTTAAACCTGTGCGTAGCACTGTCCCTAAACCACCAGTATTGCGCTTGGCAACATAGCGTTCATCGACAACAACATCTTTAAAATTGACTGTGCCACTGACACTATTGTTTTGCCCCATTGCATCCCAATCATCGAGCAGCTCTACCCCATGCGTATCACGATGAATCAAGATCGAAACAGGTCCATCATCACTGCCTGCAAATAAAGAGATCCACTCGGCCAATAAAGAGCCTGTGGAATAAAATTTACTGCCATTTAAGATTAACTGCCCTTGTGAATTTCTTTCTACACGGGTCTTATGCTGAAATTTATCTTTTCCGCCCACTTCTGCGAGTGCATTGCCTAAACGTTTACCACTCAATACATCACGCAATAATTGATCGCGAATATCATCCTCATAACCCGTTAAAATTCCTCGAAACATGGTGAAATGAATTTGTAGAAGTTGCCCCACACCACCATCTGCAGATGAAATGATCTTTACCACATTGACCAATGTGGTAATACTCGCGCCTAAACCACCAAATTGTTGAGGAACAATAATCGCTGTCAGACCTGCTTCCGAAATTAAGCGGGCCTGTTCATAAGGAACACTTTTGTTATATTGAGGATCTAGAGCAAATTCAGTCAGTTGTTTTGCTACTGCCTTGGCAATATCCAATGCTTCTTGTTCACTTTGAATATGTCTTATACTGCCCAATTCTAAAAAATTGTGTTGCTGAATATCGTTCATTTTAACTCCGGAAAATCTCTTGTTTTTTATGCACAGATACGCTGTGCTGTAGTCTTAAATAAGCTGGGTGCATGTGTGAGCAAAGTTTTGGTATACGCATGTTGCGGATGACTCAGTACTTGATCGGTTTCACCGTATTCCACCAGATGGCCATTTTTTAAAACGGCAACTCGATCAGCAATTGCTCTAACTACCCCAAGGTTATGGGTCACAAAAAGTAAAGTTACGCCTTGCTTTTGCAGTTGTTGCAACAGTTTTAAAATAGATGCTTGTACTGACACATCTAAAGCAGAAGTAATTTCGTCGCAAATCAAAACATCAGGCTGGCATAACAGCGCTCGTGCAATCGCTACACGTTGCCGTTCTCCGCCAGATAAATCTCTTGGGTAGAGTTCTTGAATCTGTGAAGAAAGCGAGACTTGTTGAAGTACCTGAACGACCTTTTGTTGAGTTTCTTGCTGAGATGTAGCAAAAAAGTGTTGAACCACTTTAGTGAGTGTCTGTCCTATGGTATGTGCTGGATTCAAGGCTTTATATGGATTTTGAAAGATATATTGCAGTTTATGTCGTTGTGTTAACTGACGTTTTTGTCCCTGCAAGGACAATACTTCATCTGCTAAAATCACCTGACCTTCTGCATTTTCATTCAGTCCTGCAATCACTCTAGACAGTGTAGTTTTACCTGAACCAGACTCCCCGACTAAGGCCAAACATTCTCCACGCTGTATTTGAAAAGAAACATCGAAAAGTGCTTGTTGCTGGCCATACCAAGCATTGATATGTTCTACTTTAAGCAGTGCCTGTTGATCTGTTTTTACTTCCATCAGATGCGAATCAAGCTCTTGAAAATTGATCACGCTCACTTCATCCCAATGATGACAAGCAACAAAATGTGGATCAAATGCTTGAGATAACAGGGTTAATTTCGGTTGCTGTTGATGACATATTTCGCTAGCGAAAGTACATCTTGCGGCAAAGGCACATCCTGTTGGACGGTCATTCGGTGCGGGTGCATGTCCTTCGATGGGGGATAAATATTTACGAATCGACACATCGGGGATGGCATTGAGTAAACCTTGAGTATAAGGATGTTTTGGCGTTTCAAATAACTGGCTTAATGCAGCATCTTCTGCAATCTGGCCTGAATACAGGACGATTACGCGATCTGCAATATCTTTCACCACAGTCAAATCATGTGATACATAAATTGCTGCGACATTATATTCCCGACATAATTTACGAATAATATTCAGCACTAAAGTTTGGGTCGTAACATCCAATGCTGTTGTCGGTTCATCCAAGACAATTAAGCGAGGCTGTAACAAAAATGCCAATGCTAATAAAATCCGTTGTTGTTGCCCGCCGGAAAGCTGATGAGGATAGCGTTTTAAAAACACATCATCCTGAGGCAATCCCACTTCATCTAAAATTTTAGCAACTTTATGATTTCTTTCACTACTGGATAAGCGTGATTGATGAACTTCTAATAACTCAAGTAGATGCTGTCCAATTGTTAATGCTGGATTTAGTGCCGTTCCCGGATCTTGGGCAACGTGACTGATTTTATAACCTCGAATTTGACGCAAGGCGTGATCGTCAAGACTGAGGATATCTTGTCCATCCAGCGCAATTGTGCCTTGAATAATTTTGGCACCATGTCGTGCATAGCCCAATAACGCACTCGACAATGTGGTTTTACCTGAACCACTTTCTCCCACCAACCCAAGGACTTCGCCCTCGTTTAAATGAAAAGAAATATTCGAAACCACATGATTGCCTGTGTTGACCAATGCCACCGTTAAGTCTTTTACCTGTAGTACCGTATTCTTTAAAATCTCTGTCATGGTTACTTTTCCTCAATCCGCGCCGCGGCACGCCCTACACCTTCAGCCAACACATTGGTTCCCAGCGCAAACAAAGCAATTAAAATCACTGGTGCAAATACTGCCCACGGTTGAACCAATAACCCAGCACGATTTTCATTAATCATCAGGCCCCAATCGGCTGCAGGAGGTGCGATACCATAACCAAGAAAAGCCAGACCAGATAACATGCCAACAGCCCACGTCAACATTACCCCAAGATGAATTAATAAGGGTGTCAGCATATTGGGTAGGATTTCACGGAATAAAATATAGCTTTTCGAATAACCTAAAATTTTTGCGGCCTCTACATACTCTTGCTCAACCAAATTTAGCGCAACACTTCGTGCAAGACGTACTACCCCAGGAATAAAAGCAATCGAAACAGTGAGCACAATCAGCCATGGCTCACGCCCTAACATCGAAACGATTAATAACACTAAAATCAGATCAGGAAATGCCATAAAAACATCGGTAAGCCAAGTCACAAACTGGTCAACTTTATCTCGTGCAAAAGCAGCCAATATGCCTAAACTGGAACCAATCATTAAAGCCACCAGACTGGCAGCGAGGGTCATCCAAATAATTGAAGCACCTCCAGCTAATACACGAGACCAAACATCATGCCCAATATAGTCATAGCCAAGAAAAGCCTGTGCTTCAGGCGCACCATAGGTCATGCCCACTAAGGCCGTTGGTTCAAAAGGAACCAGCACTGGGCCAATAAGCGCAAATATCAAAACTAAGCTTGTCACCACAAAGCCAAAACGGACTTGTCGCTCAGAAATCAAGGCTTTAAAAAACTTACGTTGATACCAATGAAGTGTACTCATTTCCCCTCTCCTGAATTGATATTCTTCAAGGCATTACGGCGATCGACAGGCTTTACCGTAATCGGTCGGCCAGATTTCCATAAACGTAATGCCTGACGTAAACCAGGTGAGCGGGCTTTATGTTTTTTTGCAGTGCGTATTTTCGGTGTGAGTAAAGTGGTCATTAAGTCTGCAATTAAATTGACCACCACCACACAGATGGTCAGCAATAACACAATCGCTTGAATGGTAGGAATATCCCGCATTTCAATTGCTGCATTCAATGCATTGCCAATTCCGGGATAACTAAATACAACCTCGATAATTAAAGCCCCACTGAGTAAAACCCGTATGGTCAATGCCGTGCCTTGTACTACGGGCACTAAAGCATTAGGTAAAACATGCTTCCAGATAATGCGATGCTCTGGAATACCGCGTAATCGTGCTGAAGTGACATAATCAGACTCTAAGGCATCGATCATTGAGCCTCGCACAAGACGCATGAGATAAGGAATAAGCGATAAAGCTAACGTTAAAATGGGTAAAATTAAAAACTCTAACTGGCTAAACGGAGACTGCCCAGGAATCAGCAATGATGCAGCGGGTAATACATGCAAGATCGAAGTTGAAAACAACATCATCAGCCAAATGGCAATGACAAATCCGGGCACTGCTTTAAAAATAATCGAGCTAGATACAATGATTCGGTCTAGTTTGCTATCACGACGTAGCGATAACCAAACCCCAAGTAAAACTGAAATCGGTACAGTGATTGCCACCACCAAGCTACTCAAAGCAAGCGTATTACCAAAATAGTTTTGAATAATCTGTAACACAGGTACATTGGAATCAATTGAGCGTCCAAAATTACCTTGTAATAATTGAGTCAGCCAATTCCAGTATTGCACCAATATCGGTTGAGTCAGCCCCAATTGTTCACGCAGTATTTGAACCGTAGCTTCTGGTGCTTCTGGCCCTAAAATGACCCGCGCAGGGTCAGATGGAAGTGCTTGAGTCGCGATAAATACAATTAAACTAATCACAAAAATCACCAAAACTCCTGACACGATACGGGTCAAAAACCAAGGTAACCATGCAGGAAATTCAAACGACTTGGCGATAGCTGAATGTTGAATCGAGGTTTCAATTTTGCTGGCTTGAGTCGTCATCATCACTCCCCTTTACGCCAAAACTCATCAGTTCGCCATGCTGCAAAACCGGTTCGATCAGGTGTTACACCACCAATCTGATGAGAATGTGCATCTAAAACATTGTTAAAACCCCAAATCAGTAAGCCACCTTGTTCATGCTGAATTTGCTGTGCCTCATGCACCAGAACTTTGCGTTTTTCCAGATCAGGCTGTTGCAATGCGTGATGCACCAGCTCAGTAAAACGGGCTTGATTAAAACGGGTTTTGTTATTGGCTGCACCGGGTCCATCAATCTGCAATACCGTCAATAAAAATGGACGAGAAACATTTGAACCTGTACTCAATGCCCAATCTTGTTTGACTGCATCTGCAAATGTTGCAGCTTCAACTTGTTTAACGTTTACAATCACACCAGCTTGCGCTGCATGTTGCGCAAACACCAAGGCGGCATTGCTATCAGGTCCCGTATATAAATCAACTTTTAAGTTTTGATCAAAACCAGCGGCTTTTAATAGTGTTTTAGCTTTGGCTAAATCTTGCTTACGTTGTGGAATTTCATGGTTATAAACAGGATCACTAAATGAATACAGATCGTTGGCAATTCGCCCTTGTCCCGCCAATGCCCGTTTCACTAAATCATCCCGATTGGCAATCAAACGAAATGCTTGTCTGACACGAGGATCATTAAACGGTGCTTTAGTGGTATTCATGTCAAAGGA
Source organism: Acinetobacter sp. I-MWF (assembly GCF_025433935.1). NCBI lineage: Bacteria > Pseudomonadati > Pseudomonadota > Gammaproteobacteria > Moraxellales > Moraxellaceae > Acinetobacter > Acinetobacter sp. I-MWF. Next base: position 3,398,438 of record NZ_JAMBAR010000001.1, read on the forward strand.
TTGCCAAGCATCTGTTTCAGATGAAACAACACTCAGCCGTTTATTGGCTTGAATCAAAGATAAATGCTCGGCACTAATACCCGATGCAATATCAATTTGCCCTGATTGCAAAGCAGCAAGACGCCCGGTTTGGTCTTTAAAATCTATAATTTCAATGGCATCTGCATAAGGCTGATTGTCTTTCCAATAATTTTCAAAACGTACGAAACGGGAACGTTGACCTGGGGTAAAACTTTCCAGTTTAAACGGGCCTGCCCCGACGACATTCTTGATTGGGTCATAATCTGTTGGAACAATACCACCCCAACTCATCCATGCTTCAGGTAAGGCTACTAAGCCTTTGCCTTGAGCAAATGGAATTTCAACGGTGTAATCATCACGCTTTTTAATCGCATCGCGCTGTAGTGAATACAAATAAGCCGCAAAGGGAGACGCCAGTTTAGGATCGGTCAAACGACGTAAAGAGAAAATGACATCATCGGCTGTAATGGTTTTACCATGATGAAATTCAAGCCCTTTCTTTAACCGAATCGTCCATTTAGTCCCATCCTCATTAGGTTCTGCAAATTCAGCAAGCGCCAATTTAGGTTGAATATCTCGCCCCCACTCCCATAATTTGGCATATAACGGCCAACCTCTAAAGGCACTCGACATTCCAATCGGCTTATGGGCATCTAAATTTCCAGCTTGATTACCATTAATCACCCCAATTTTGATCACTCCACCTTTTTGCGGTGTGGCATGCTGGCTTGTATGTGCAGCAGCTTCATTTGCTGCTGAGGAATCGGAACGAGAACACCCGATCAGGCTTGCTGCTGCAATCGTACCTAGACCTAAACCAGTATTTTTAATTAATGCTCTACGCGTAATTTTACTCATAGGATTCTCCTTTTAAACCACAGTTTCTTGATTCAACAGAGAATCTACAGAGGAGCGTTTTTTTAACTTCGGTAACTCAAAACCATGATCGAGCTCAAGTAAAGGAAACAACAAGTCTGCAACACGGTAAACTTCAGTGATTAAAGGAAAACCCGACAAAATAAATGCAGATGTACCGTAGCTTTCATATTCTTGGATACGTTGAGCAATATTTTCAGCGCTTCCGACCAATGCGGTCCCCGCAGCGGGATTTAAGATATCAAAGCCAAACAGTGATGGCCCTGTCCAAATATTTGGATAAATTTCAAAATCTTTAGCTTGAGGTAATATCCCCTGACGTAAGCGTTCTAAATTTTTTTGAACAATCGGGTTATTACTTTGATAGCTTTCAAAAGTTTCATTGGGTGGAAGCTGACGTTTTACTGCTTCAATCGCATAATTCACATCAATTTTATCGAGTAGAGACTGCGCGTATTGCCACGCTTCTTCTTCGGTTTCACGAACGATAATTTGTAAGCGAGTTCCATACTGCAAAGTTCGCCCAACTTTAGCGGCTTCTTTTGCAACTTTACTGAATTTTTCTCCCAGTAGCGGCGGTGTGTTGGCAAAGCTTAAATACACATCCAGCAATTCCACTGAATGTTGTACCCCTTTCGCTGATGTGCCAGCGCCCCACAGTGGTACGCCTTGTTTTTGGGTTGCCCCATGCCATTTTGACATCGGTGAAGCACCCTCTTGGCGTGGAGCCACTTGAATAAACTCACCCTGAAAACCAGATTTATCGCCTAAATAATTCTGTTGAAATGTGCTCCAATATTCTTTACTAAAGTCATAGCGTTCATCATGTGAATAATGAATACCCAATGCGGCAAGTCCCTGATCATTGCCATTGACCACATTAAACAACAAACGTCCCTGAGAAAATGCATCAAAAGTTTGTGCATATTTGGCTAAAACTGCGGGTTGAACTTCACCTGGATGCTGCGCAACCAAAAACTTCAGGCGTTCAGTAAAAGGAATTAAACTCGCAGCAACCGCCAGTGTTTCATACTCACTTGTACCCATGAGCGAACCGTAAAACCCCAGACGATCTGCGGTAATTGCAATTTGTTGCAAATGTTCATAATCGGTATCCCAGCGTCCCGACTCCAACCAAGGATAGGGACCATCAGGCGAGGTGAGATACCATAAAAGTTTTACAGCCATAATATTCTCTATATTTGTTTTTAAATCATGTTTCTAATGGAGTGGAAGTAATCCCAGTGATTTTGCTTTTTCAGTCAATCCGCTCATTTTCCACTGTTGCTGTAACACCCCTTGCCCATATGCACGACTTCCTCCAACCAGTTCTGCTAACAGTTGAATTTGAGCACCTTCTTCAAGCAATAAAATAAATTCAGCAGTTTCCTGTAGACCTTGACGCCCCCAAACTGTGGCACCGCCATTGGCTTCCAAAATAGCCCGATGCTCAATATCAATCTTGAGTTGATCTAAAATGAAATCGACTTCTGCCTGACGGCGATCGATATAAATCGGTAATTCATTAAATAAATGAAAACGCTGAACAGGCACATATCGAATCGGTAGGGTTCGGTGTGTTTGGGCCCAAGCACCTAAATTCGGTGCATGTACATGAGAGATTGTGGTGACATCTGCATGTTCACGAAACAGTTTGTTATAACGGCCACCAGCACCTTTTCGCCCCAATAAAACTTCACCATCAAGTTTCTCTACCAGTACTTTGCTTTTTTTATCTCGTGACCAAGGACCTGCATAGTTAAAGGTCACCAAGGTATTCTCAGGGGCGCGTTCAACAAAATTGACTGTGCCATTGGCAGTGATTGTGCCCGTCTCACGGAACACCTCAAATGCAAATTCAGCTTTTTCACGGTTACGTTCAATAAAATCATTGAGTTCAGGTGAAAGTGGCGATTGAATCAGTGTAGTCATGATAAATATCCTGTTTTAACGTTGTTTATTTTGGCGACGCTTTAAAACTTCGAGTAATGGGCGATGATCGACCCATGTATTAAGGTCGACGTCTTTTTCAAGGAAGCCATGTAACCAAAGAAAATCTTTTTGTTGTTTTAAAAGCTCAAGGCGTTCTTCACTTAATGAAGGGTGTAAAGATTTATGAAAATTATTACGATACGCTGTAGCCACACTTTCAGCACCCGCAATGGTTTCATCTTGTAGAATAACCAGCACTTCATCTAAATGATCTTCTGCCCAGTCTGCGGTATCAAAAAGCTCTTCCAGAAAATCCACGACGACATCAAAGTGATGTTCCAATAAATCTTCATGTACCGTGATAGGACGAGGTGTCCCGTTGTTCACACGTGAAGTCACATCTGCAAATTGATCTAAATCGATACCGACTTTTAAACCACGTTTGGTGGCAGCCTCAACAGCCGATGCCCCTTTGACATACACGGCATCCACCTCACCTGTAATCAAGGCATCAAGGCCTGACCAATAGGCACTGGCATCACGATCTTGTTTCGATTCAGCTCGCTCAGGAACTTCAATAAAATCAACATCACGAAAACTTAAATTTGCAAGTTGTAAAGCCCCTCGAATACCTTGTAATGACATGGCTCTAAAAATACTGCCTGCACGTTTATCGGCATATTCAGGTAAAGCCACTTTGGCATTTTTTAAGTCTTCAGGTTGACGAATTGCTGAATCAGGTCGAACAATAATCACTTGCCATTCATCAATCCAAGTTAATCCAATCAGACGACTTGGGGCACCTTCTGAACGTGCAGCCAAAGCAGGTACATTGCCACCCTCACGGAATAAAGCCGGAAGCTGATGATCAAAATGATGCACAGACAAGCCTTTACGTGCATCTTGCAATACCGCAACATCAATACCATGTCGCTCAAATTTTTCGACCAAGGTGCCACGTTTTAATGAGATTCCTGTTGCAGTGGGTACTGGACATCGTGTGACCCAAATTTCAGATAAAGTACTTTTTACAAATTCTTTAGAATTTTCTTTTTTATCGACGACAAGTGACATAGGTATTCCTTAAGATACTTCCAATTTCATATCACTTGTATTGAGCAGCTTTTATGCCAATATTTATTTTTATAATTTTCAATGTTTTATGTAAAATCCAATTTTAATAAATGTTTAGATTTCATCACTTGTTTTAGATTTAGTGTTGTTTTATCAACAGCACTTTAAGCAAGCCTGCCCTGAGACAAAAACCCCATCCGCTTTATTTTTGATTGAACAGATTTATGTGATTTAAAGCGCCTCATTGAATCAACATACAGCACCATATAAAAATATAGTGCTGTATCGCTTAAATTAAAAATCGATAGAAGCCGACAGCATATAAGTTCGAGGTGCGCCCAAGGCTAAACTGGACAATTGTGGCATGCCCCAATAGGCCTTATTGGTCACGTTATTGATACTCGCAGCTAAGCTCAGTGGAAAACTTGAAACATTGGTCTTATATCTCGCCCCAACATCAAATAGTGTTCGTCCAGAAGCATGTAGTGTATTTTCCTGATTGATATATTGCTTTGAAACTGCTGTGGCATTTCCAGTCAAGGTTAAACCCTGCAACATCGAAATATCCCACTCCATGCCTAATTTCGCCTGTTGCTTGGCAACCCCAGTCGCAGTATTGCCTTGGTTTTTACCACCTGCAGTTTTGGTTAATTCAGGATCAATATAGGCAACACCACCGATTACACGAAGATTCGCAATAGGTGCTCCAAAGAAGCTCCATTCAATTCCTCTATTGCGCTGCTCGCCATCAGCAGTAAAAACATTGCTGATGGGATCGGTATAGCTACTTGGTTTTTCAATTTCAAACAGACTCAAAGTATTTGAGAATTTACCCAAGTCTACTTTAACCCCAAGCTCTTTTTGTTTTGTTTTAAAAGGTGCAAAAACTTCGCCCGCATTTGCTGCAGTATACGGTGCAGTTGAGCCTTGGCTTAAGCCTTCAATATAGTTTGCATATAAGGAAATATGCTCTGTGGCTTTAAACAATATCGCAGCCCCAGGTGTGGTAGCACTTTCATCATAACGTGATGTCCGACTGCCTGTAACAATATTAAAAGCTTCACTCAGCACATTCTGTTGTCGTACACCCAAGGTCAATTGGACTTGATCTTGAGCAAAAGATAAGGTGTCCGCAATCCCATAACTGTTTAAACGAGATGCTGTTTTAGAAATATGTGGCGCATTAAAGTGAACTGGATTTCCCCAAACTGGATGATAAAGATTGGTGATCCATTCAGCCCCAGCCACGTTTCTTACCCCATAGTCATTTTGATCATGTTGGTAATACGTTGCATTGACAACCCATTGGTGACCAATAGATCCTGTATCAAATTTTCCTTTTATGCCCAGATCAGCTGATTTCTTTTCAAGATCAAAAGCCAACTGACCAATCTTGGTTTCGAGCCTGCCTTGACTGTCGAGCACGGTCGCTGACATGGCACCATTATATTTATAATCGGTTTTACTTTGTCCATAAGCGGCATATGCCATAACTCGATCACTCAAGTCATATTCGCCACGAAGCATAGCGCCCTTATCTTTGGTTTCAACAAAAGACCAGTCTGGATTTAATAGTGTGTCTGGTTTTGGTGGTTTAGGAATCGCAACCCCTGAGAGTAAATTAATCCCACGGTTGACACCATCTACTCGATCTTCAGCTGTATAGAGGTCTGCTGAAATATGTGCACGTTCACCACGCCAATCCAGACCTAAAGAAACTAAGGCTGTTTTTTTATCTTGGTCCTTAATAGCCCCTGTTCCATCACGATATACTGTATTTAAACGTACACCAAAATCTTTATTTTGACCGAAACGTCTGCCGATATCGAGATGACCACCAAACTGTGAATCAGACATATAGGTCGCGGTAAAACGTTGCAATGGATCATCGCCTGCACGCTTGCTGACTAAATTGACCATGCCTCCCACAGATCCTGCTGGCGGCATCCCATTGAGTAATGCTGTAGGTCCTTTGAGGACCTCGATTCGTTCAAACATTTCAGGAGAGCTTCGATAAAAAGGTGTGATGCCAAACATGCCGTTCATTGACATATCACTTGTACTCGAAGCAAAGCCACGAATATAGTAGTTTTCACTCCATCCGCCACTGGCACCATTGGTAAATACCGAAGGGTCGGTTTTAGCAATGACATCTGTAATATCTTTTGCCTGTTGATTTTCAATATATTGGTCTGTATAGCCAATGCTATTAAATGGCGTTTCTAAAAAGCCTTTCTCACCTAAAAAACCCAACTTATTCTGCGAAGAAATCTGCCCCGCTAAAACACTGTTTTTTTCATTCACAGCTTGTACATGGATGGTGGGTAAATTTTGCAATACCTCGCGATCTGATGATGGCAGATCAGGTGTTTGCGCATGAATTGTTGAGATCGGAATCACCAAAGTTAATCCGAAACCCAACAACAGTTGAGCAGAAATCAAGTTTTTCAGTTTAAATTGCGGGCTTAAATCTCGGCACTGTGGTTTCAAAGCGTGCTGAAAAAGTGGTCGACCATATTTCATATACAAATTTCCTTTCATTTTTTAAGCACAAGTTTCCCTATCACACTTTTTTTATTGAAAAGTATGCTGTAGTCACTTGTTCACGGTATGAGTGTTTTGGCTAGAGCTTATCTGGCTATAAATTTATCGTGTAAAGACCTAATTCATAGCTGATACCCCTTGATGACATCATCAATTAAAATATGCATGGAGGTTGGGCTTGCCGCAGTGATGTACCAAGCATCTGCATCAACAAAAACTACTTTGCCATTTTTCCATGCTTTGGTTTGGCGTAATAAAGGATTACTCATCCGCTCAGCATCAATCGTCGGACGATGTTCCATGACGGCTGTACGATCGACGATATACAAAATATCGGGATCAGCCTGTTTGATAAATTCACTAGAAATCGGTTGACCATGCAAACTTGTATCTACCACTGTACTGGCTGGTTTTACTCCAAATGCATTAAATACAAAGCCATAACGTGACTGAACCCCAAAGTTGCTAAAGGCACCATTGTTATGTAAGACCACCAAAGCTTTTTCAGGACGATTTGCAGTTATTTTTCGTACTTCTGCTAATTTGGCATCCAATGCATCTACTTTTTGCGTTGCCAATTGCTGTTGATTAAAGATCTGGCCTAAAGTGATCAAATGCGCTTTAATCGCCTCAATGTGATGCTGCTGACTGTTATTGAAATTGATGTCATAGTGCACAGTCGGAGCAATTTCACTCAACGCTTGATACTGATTTGCTTGCAGTGGCGTCATTAAGATGATGTCTGGTTTGAGTGTGTAAATCCGTTCCATATTGGGTTGAACAATCGCACCTAGATCTTGAACCTTTTGATCATCTTTATACTTTTGCAAAAAATGTGGTACATAATCTTTAGGCATACCCGCAATAGGAATACTCAGTTGATCAAGAAAATCAGCTTCATTCATATCCAATACCGCAGCACGTTGAGGATGATAGGCAATGCTGGTGGTTCCTAGTTCATGTTTAACCATGATCGGGGTTGCTAATTTTTGAGCGCCTTGGTTCGCATCAGCAGCAGGTTTTTTGTCACATCCCGATAAGCTGATTACGGCTATCATGCTCAGCGCCAGTGTCCAGTCGTTATTTTTCCATTTCATGTGTATTCAAGCTCCTGTTGAGTTGAAGTAGTTGCACATACAGCCTTGTTCACTGTAGGTAATTTCAAAATCAAGTTCATACAAATCATCTAATTGTTGCGCAGTAATCACCTGTTTGACTGGACCACTAAAACGCAGTTTGCCGTTCTTCAAGGCAACAATATGGTCAGAATAATTCGCTGCAAAATTGATGTCATGAATCACCAGAATCACGGTACGCCCCTGTTCATCACATAACCGACGTAAAGCATGCATGATCTGAACAGCATGTTTCATATCAAGATTATTTAAAGGCTCGTCCAATAAAAGTACTTCAGTCTGCTGAGCAATGGTCATCGCCAGAAAAGCCATCTGCCGTTGACCACCACTCAGTTCATCGATATAGGCTTTACGTAATGCTTCTAAATTTAGAAATTGAATTGCCTCATCAATCACCTGATGATCGTTTGCAGTCAAAGCACCACCGCTATAAGGGAAACGTCCAAATGACACCAGTTCTTCTACGCTCATACGTAAGTTAAAGCTTGGAGACTGTCGTAAGGTTGCAACATATTTGGCATATTCAGCTGTTCGGATCTGGGTTATATCTTTCTGTTGAAATAAAATTTGACCTTGATCAGGGCTCGATAAATTCGCCAGCATCATCAATAATGTTGATTTACCCGCCCCATTTGGACCAATGAGTGAAGTCACCTGCTTTTCAGGAAATTCAATATTGACATCCGAAAGCACATTTTTTCCCCCATAGGATTTATGGATATTACGCACCCTAATCATGAAACACCTCTGGCACGAACTGTCAGTACAAGAAAGTACACACCACATACCAAATTGACTAAAATACTGACTGTCGTTTTATAATTAAAAACATGCTCAACTAAAATCTGAGCGAGAATAAATATGGCGATCGCAACAACACAGCCGATAACTAAGGTAAATTTATGTTGATGCGTTCCAGCGAGTGCATAAGCAATATTGGCAATAAATACCCCCATAAATGCGGTAGGGCCAATCAAGCTGGTTGAAATTGCAACCAAGACGGCAATCAAGGCAAGATAAAATTTGACGTATTGATGATGATCAATCCCCAATGAAATTGCCTGTTCACGACCGAGCACCATCACATCCAAAACAGCATATTTTTTTCTCAGTAACCCAAGAACCATAACGACCGTCACCACTGCATAAATTAATGTTTCAGGTTGAGAACGATTAAATGATGCATAACTGAGCCCTTGAAATACTGAAAACTCACCGGGGCTTATTTTGAGCTGGATAAACTGAGTGACGGTACCAATCACCATGGTGAGTACTAAGCCAAATAACAGCAGTTGAAAGACATCATTGCGCACTCGGGTCAACAACCAACGGTGCATTGCCCACGAATAAAACAGCATCAGCATGATTGAAACAAAGAAATTTCCATTTAAACCCAACCATGACAATCCAGAAGTGCCAAGAAAAAACAGCAACATGACCTGCCATAACAAATAGACGGCTTCATAGCCCATGATGGATGGGGTTAAAATACGATTGCCGACGATGGTCTGAAAGATAATCGAAGAAAATGCAACACATATTCCGCCAAGCACGATGGTGGCGAGCCGAACCAGCCGTTGCGGAATGACATAATCAAAATCAAATCCTGCATTTAGAAAGACAAACAATACCGCCAGTACCATTACGCCGAATACCAGCATCGATAGCTTCAACTTTGTCACGATCGAAGCCCCCTCAGAATCAACATCAGGAATAAAACCCCACCGACACCACCTGCAGTTAAACCAATCGGCACTTCAAAGGGATAAAGTACAGAACGTCCGATAAGGTCACAGACCAGCAGTAAAGAAGCACCTGCCAAAGCCACAATAGGTAAGGTTTTTGCCAAGTTTTCGCCATACATCAAGGCAACCAGATTGGGAACCACCAATCCTACAAAAGGAATAGCGCCAACGGTAATCACCGTTGCTGCAACAGTGATTGCAACCAGCAACAAGCCAATTGCAGCCATCCTTGCATAGCCTAGCCCCAGACTTGAGGCCATTTCCTCGCCCATCCCCAGTACCGTAAAGCGATGAGCAAAAATATAGCTCAGTACCACGATGGGCAAAATGATATAAATCATTTCATAGTGGCCTTGAATGACTCTTGAAAAGTCCCCCATCAGCCAGCCTTGCATGCTCTGCAAAATATTATTGCGATAAGCATAGAACTCTGCCAATGCACTCAATATGCCGCCATACATCAAACCAATCACAGGCACTAAAACGGTATTCCTAAATTGGATACGGCGAATGATGGCGATATAAATCAGACTGGCAAGGAAACAAAAAAGCATCGCAAACAGCATTTTACTGAGTACACTTGCGGCTGGAATAAGGGTTAATGACACTAAAATTCCAAGCTTGGCGGCATCCAAACTCCCAGTTGTACCCGGTTCAACAAAACGATTTCGGACAATATGCTGTAAGATCACACCACACACTGACAAGCCCACACCCGTTAATACAATCGTGATCAAACGTGGAATCCGACTTGCACTAAGGGTGAGCCATGCATCACTCGATGCAGAAAATAAATCTGACCATGCGATTTGCTGAGCACCCAGCAGTAAGGATGCGATGCACAACATACCAAACAGCAACAATAAAACGACAGGCATTAGGCATGCTCTCCGACCTGTACATTTTTGCCTAGTCGCCATCCTTTAACCGCCTGCCCCTGCGCTAAATAACGGGCATAATGTCCATGCAACAAGCGTAATTGTGCGGGTGTTCCCTGCTCAATCACTCGGCCTTTTTCCAATACCGCGATGTGATCTGCAGCAGCAATTGTCGAGAGTTGATGTGCGATCACCAATATTGTTTTTTGACCCCGTAAGCGATTCAGCAATTCACAAATAATCGCCTGATTTTCTGCATCTAAAGCAGCAGTTGCTTCATCCACCAAAAGAATAGGTGCGTCTTTAATCAATGCGCGTGCAATGGTAATCCGTTGTCGTTCACCGCCTGATAGTCGTACACCACCCTCTCCCACCATGCTTTCAAGACCATCAGGAAGGCGCGCCAGCATTTCTGTGATGCCCGCTTGCTGGACTGCCTGCATCACCTGTTCATCGGTTGCATTGGCTTTACCCATACGAATATTCTGAGCAATCGAGCCCGAAAACAAATAGTTGTCTTGAAAGATTTGACTGATCTGTGTAGTCAGTTGTTCATAGCGTAATTGCTTGACATCCACCCCACCTAACAGCACTTTCCCTTGATTGACATCAAAAAAACGAGCCACGAGCTTGGCTAAAGTGGTTTTTCCAGAACCAGAAGCACCTATCAGCGCCATCATACTGCCTGAGGGGATATATAAATCCACACCCTTTAAGACATCAGGCTCATCCTCTGCATAACGGAATTGAACATTTTTAAATTCAATCGATGCATCATTCGGGCTTTTAGAAATTTCAACTTGTGCTAATGCTTTGGCGTTAAAAATCTGTTGTATGGCTTCAAGTTGACTGCCTGCACTACGCAATACTTCGCTATAGCTTGCAACCTCAAGCAAGGTGTCAATAAATCGACAAACTAAGAGCAGTGAAACGGTAATGTTGACAATGTCTGCCAATAAGAGCTGATTTACGCTGTGGATGTTCAGCCAAAACACCGTAACAATCAAAAATACCGCAAACACAATTTGAATGGCCCAGCTATTCAATACCGCCGATAAGGACGACATTAAAATAAGCTTTAAACCGAAATGTCGTTGCTGGTCTACGGCTTGATGAATAAATCGGGTGCTACGACCTTCACCATTAAAAGCACGTAAAACGGATTGAGCTTGCGCGAACTCCACCATACGTTGGCTTGTTTCAGCAAAACTCTGTTGGTATCGCTCATCTGTAAAACGGGCAATTTTACTGGTCAATCTAAATATCAGCACAATCAGCGGAAGCGCAACCAATGCAATCAAGCCGAACACACCATGTATACATAACAATGCGATGACAATGACCAAAGGCGTGATCACACTGCTAATCACAGGGGTAAAAACGTGCGCTGGTAATTGCGCAACCGACATCATGCCTTGAGTGACAAGATGATTGAATTGAGTGGTATTTTGTTGGATAAACCAACCGACAGGTAGACTTGCGGCATGATGCCCCAAACGCAGACGGGCATTTTCTAAAACAGCAATACCAACAGCAATTCCCATTTGCTCCACTACACGGCGAAGACACCAACACAGAATGATTGCAAAAAATAATAAGATCAGCCAAAGCGCCATTTGATCAAGATTACCGAGCATCAATTGAGACAAAATCAACGCCAACATGATCAGGCTCAGGCCACAAAACACAGCATATACAACTGCCATCGCCAGATAACGGTGAAGAATAGTGACATCATCACCCAGCAATTGAGAAAAGGTTTTTAGCATGATGCTTCTCCCATTTGCGTGTGAACATGCTTTTCGGTATAGGACCATAATTGGTGATATAAACCTTGCTGAGCGAACAACGCTTCATGGGTCCCCTGTTCAACAATTTTTCCTTGATCAAGGACAAGAATTTGGTCAGCATTCATAATGGTATCTAAACGATGTGCAATAACTAAAAGGGTTCGACCTTGGGCAAATTTTGAAAGAGCATCCTGAATTGCAATTTTATTTTCAATATCAGCGGCAGCTGTGGCCTCATCCAGCACCAATATCGGTGGGTCCAGTAAAATTGCTCTGGCAATACTAATCCTTTGTCTTTCACCCCCTGACAACTGGGCATCTTTCCCCACAATAGATTGATAGCCTTGTGGCAACGCCATAATTCGATCATGAATATTTGCCGCCTTTGCTGCGTGTTCTATTTCTTGTTGGCTAGCATTTAGACGTCCGAGTGCAATATTGTCACGTACACTGGCATGAATGAGACGGGTATCCTGCAAAACAAATCCGATCTGTTGATAAAGTGTGGTGGTTTGAATATCGCGTAGATCTACGCCACCAAGGATGATCTTTCCTGCAACAGGATCAAAAAAGCGTAGCAACAGCTGAGCAATGGTTGACTTCCCTGCACCCGATGGACCGACAATTGCAGTGATGGTTCCAGACTTAAGTGAAAAATTCAGATCCGATAGCACTTGATGCTGCGCTGTATAGCCATAGCTGACTTGATGAAAATCAATACTGCTGTCTTTAATCTGTAATTGTGGATTCCCTTTAGCCATTGGCAATACTGGTGTATCCAATAATGCCAAAATTCGCTGCGCGGCAGCCTGACTGGCCTGTAGATCATGTAATAAGGTATGCAACAATAAAACAGGGGCACAGATGGTTGGTGTAATCAACATAAAAGGCAGTAAATTTATGGGTTTAAGCCAACCCAAAGAAATCAATAGTGTTCCACTCAGCAGTACAACACCTAATATGGTGATCGGTGAAATCATCGCATGGGCATGCGCCATAGATTTGACTAAGGGACGAGTAAATATTCGAAAAGCATCTGCAAAGGAATGAACGGCCTGCTGATAGCCCTGTGAAGCCTGACCAGTTTTGCCAAAGGTTTTGACGACGGGTATCGCATGAATAAATTCAACAGCGGCACTATTGATCTGACCCAGCTGAGTGGCAAATTGCTGAATATTATTTTCACTAGCACGCATGGCCTTACGTAAAAATATGACAAAGCCTAAAAATGGCAACAATGCTAAAATTGCCATGCGCCAATCCATCATCAATAGAAAAATTACAGCAACACTAATTGTGCCGAATGCACGTCCAACAGCGGGATAAAAATGTGCAGTTAAACTATGCAACAGACCAATGTCATCCTGCATGATTTGTTTAACTTCTCCCGAACTTCTGCCTGTAAACCAACCCAGAGGAACTTGAGTCAGATGCTGGGTTATATTGCTTTGCAATTGCCCAGTAATTTCATGATCAGCCAAATGCGCGATTAACTCACTGACAGTCAACAAAAACATGCCGAGCAACAAACACCCGATACTGAGTAACATCATCCATAGGATTTTATCATCACCCTGTTGTGCTCCACCAAGTGTAGTTACTTCGGTAAATATAGTACTGATCACCCATGTAATCGCAATCAAAGGCACCAAGGTGAGCATTGAACCAACCGCTGCTGTGACCGAAGCCAGAATTAACTTGAGCCGAATTGGATGCAATATAAAATTCAATGGATTTGAATACTGAGCCTGAACTTCTTTTACATGACTTGCACACATAACAGTAAAAATCCTGTGTCTGATCGTTCATATCCATCTGCTTTTGGTCAGTTGATTCTGACTAAAACTCCGCTAGATATGCCATCAAACAATAATGAGAATTAATATCAATAGATTTAGTTGCATTGTAGTAAACTAATTAAGCAAAGTAAACGATTTGACCCTCATCCATTCACATGGCAACATTAAAAAATTAATTTTTACGGAATAAATATGTCTTCTCTGAGCAAACCGTCTTCTCGCGGTCGCCCACGTACCATCACCCATGAACGCATCATGAATGCTGGGATTGAGATCGGTTTATTGAACCTTACATTTGTTGGCGTTGCAGCTGCACTTGGGGTCAGTCATATGGCGTTATACAAACATATTGCCAGTTTAGAAGATCTTAAATATTTGATTGCAGAAGAAATTTTTATTCGTTGGGAAATACCGCAGCCTTTAGAAAAAAATCCGATTCCATTAAAACAATACCTGTTTGAATTTATGCATTCAATTCGGGAACTGGTGAAGTCCAACCCTGGTTTTACCCCCTATTTAATTCGTCGCATGGCATCTACACCTTCAATGATTGCCAAAATTGAAAAACATCATCATCAAGTTGCGGCGGCTTATTCTCTTTCTGAAAAGCAGGCGGGCTGGTTAAATGCAACCATTGCATTTCACTGTATCGCGGTTGCAGATACGATTTATTCTGTAGCGGGTAAAGAACCGATTAAAGACACCCAACGTGCCGCTGAAGAAGCAGAAATGGAGGCGGAATTTATCCAGAGTATGGAAGCATTAATCATTGGGGCACTAACCATGATCAATCAAAGAGATGATTTAAAATAACCAGATATAAGACTTTATAGATTCAGGCTGTCTTTAACAGCTGATTCGCTAAGATCATTGTGCAATGGCTAAGCTACAAATTAAATTTTCCCTAAATTAAAAAAATCAGTCTTGAATGGACAAAACTGATTTTTAAAAAAGTATAAAGCATGATGAAAAGAACGTATTTATGCAGATAAATCCACACATAGATATTTCATTTCGAGATATTCATCAATACCAAATTTAGAACCTTCACGTCCCAGACCTGATTGTTTGATTCCACCAAATGGCGCAACTTCATTTGAAATAGCACCAGTATTAATACCAACCATGCCATATTCCAATGCTTCACCTACACGCCATTGACGTGCTGAACTCTGTGTAAACACATAAGTCGCCAGTCCAAACTCAGTATCATTTGCCATTGCCACAGCTTGTTCTTCATTGCTGAAACGGAATAATGCAGCCAAAGGACCAAAGGTTTCTTGCTTTGCAACGTGCATGTCTTGAGTCACCTCAGTTAACACCGTCGGCTCAAAGAAAGTTCCGCCTAAACTTGAACGTTTTCCGCCAATTTTAATCTGTGCCCCTTTGCTGATTGCATCTGCAATATGTGATTGCACTTTAGCAACAGCATCTTCATCAATTAAAGGGCCTTGAGTTGAGCCTTCTTGACGACCATCGCCAACTTGTAAGTTCGCCACAGCAGCCGTCAATTTTTCAGCCAATGCATCGTAAATACCATCTTGTACATAGATACGATTCGCGCAAACACAGGTCTGACCACTATTGCGGAATTTACTCAGCATAATGCCTTGTACGGCTTGTTCCAGATTGGCATCATCAAAAACCAGTACTGGTGCGTTGCCACCAAGCTCCAGTGATAATTTTTTGATTGTTGGCGCACACTGTTGCATTAAAATACGGCCCACTTGAGTTGAACCCGTAAAACTCAACTTTTTAACAGTATCACTTTCACACAGTGTTTTACCAACTTCAATTGCATCACCACTGATATGAAGCAATACATCTTGTGGCAAACCCGCTTGCACTGCCAAGACTTCTAAAGCATACGCCGTTAATGGCGTTTGCTCCGCAGGCTTAACCAGCATCGAACAACCCGCAGCAATGGCAGGCGCAGCTTTACGGGTAATCATCGCCGCAGGGAAATTCCATGGCGTAATCGCAGCTGTTACCCCAATCGCTTGCTTAATAACCAGCAAACGCTGATTTGGCTGTGTTGGGGTCAGTACCTCACCATCAATACGACGCGCCTGTTCGGCAAACCAGCGAATAAATGATGCCGCATAAGTAATTTCACCACGTGCTTCCAACAAAGGCTTACCTTGCTCTGCGGTCAAAATTTGTGCGAGTTGCTCCTGATTTTGCAAAATCAAGTTGTACCATGCCCACAACACATCCGCACGCTGCAAGGCTGTTTTTGCTTTCCACATTCTTTGTGCAGCTTGTGAACGGATAATTGCTTGTTCGACCGCCTGACGATCATATGCTTTCACCCATGCTAATGGCACATGAGTTGCAGCATCACTCACTTCGATGTAACCACCATTTAACGGTTGTTCAAAGTGAATATCTGCATGCTGTAATAAATATTTCAAATGATCTTGAAGCATTTCAATCTCCCATTTCTTATGATGCAACCAGTTATGCTGCAACCAGCGTTGCAAACCCTTGTTTTAAAATAGCGAGACCATCTTTGAATTGCGCTGTTGGAATTGTTAATGGGTATAAGAAACGAATGACATTACCATTGCGGCCACAAGTTAAAATCAGTAAGCCATTTTCCATTGCATGCGTCTGTATAGCTTTTGCTTGTTCAGCTGTTTCTAGTTCAATTGCAACCATTGAACCCAAAGCGCGAATATCGGTAACAATGCTGGTGGTGGCCTTAATTGTATTTAATACTGAAACCAACTCTGCACCCAATACATTGGCGCGATCACATAGATTTTCACTTTCAATAACATCAATAACTGCATGTGCTGCAGCAACCGCAATTGGACTGCCCGCATAAGTACCGCCTAACCCGCCAGGATTCGGTGCATCCATCACATCAGCACGACCAACTACACCTGAGATAGGGAAACCACCACCTAAGCTTTTTGCCATAGTGATGAGGTCAGCTTTAGTTTCATAGTAATTCATAGCAAATAATTTGCCTGTGCGTGCAAAACCAGACTGAACCTCATCTGCGATCAGCAAAATACCATGCAAGTCACATAGTGCACGTAAACGCGTTAAGAATTCCGCTGGGGCCACATTGAAGCCACCTTCCCCTTGCACAGGTTCAAGTACAATTGCAGCCACATCATGTGCAGCAATATCTTCAGCAAAAATATCTTCAATGCTTTGAATTGCGTCATCAATCGTAATGCCTTTCGACGCCACTGGATAACGCGCATGGAAAACGCCTCCAGGCATCACACCGAAATCACGTTTATAAGGTGCTGTTTTACCTGTCATTGCCATGGTCATAAATGAGCGACCATGGAATCCATTTCCAAAAGTTACAATACCGTGGCGACGTGTATATGAACGGGCAATTTTTACTGCATTTTCTACAGCTTCTGCGCCCGTAGAAAAGAATGAAGTTTTTGCAGGACCATCTATCGGGGCGCGTTGATTAATACGCTCGGCAAGAGATACATAGCTTTCGTAAGGTACAACTTGATATGCTGTATGGGTAAATTTTGTTAATTGTTCAGTAACAGCAGCAATAATTTTAGGATGACGATGACCTGTGTTGAGTACCGCAATTCCACCAGCAAAATCGATAAATTGATTGCCTTCAAGATCCCAAATTGTCGCATTTTCTGCTTTCTCCGCATACCATTGACACATGACACCAACTCCTCGAGGTGTTGCCTGCTGTTTACGCGTATTCAAAGCAGAATGTTTACTGTCCATTTTATATCCTCAATCTTGATTCATACATGATAAAATTTCAGCATCCATATCACCCAATTGATGATATGCAAATGACATGTTGATTTGTCTTATTGTGCGCTTTTATGGATATGAAACGAGAGCCACTTTAATTAAGTGCGAGAGAGCCAATGTATACAGTTGCTCTATTTTTTTAAAATTTAAAATTCAATAAATACTGATAAATCTTAGCCTTAAAATTAGCTGATAAAAAAATGGCACCTTTTAAAAGGGTGCCATTGCTTGAGTTATCCGAAAAAACTAAAAACTATAAATAAACAGTAAATTAAGGAGTTTGCTCTGCCCTGATGCATCGCCCTTTGCTAGAGAATTGGCATCACCACCAATAAATACATCATTTTTCCCCACGATATATTCTGCTGCTAACGAAAATTGCTTCATGCTCATATATGCACCGAGGATTTGTCGGGTTGATGTGGCAAAACCTGACTTATTTTTATCAAACACGGTATAGCTATAATAAGGGGTAATATCATAATCTCTATAAAAATCATTGATATGATAATCAATATTCGCTACATAGTAGTTGCTTTTGTTGGCAACAAAATATTTAGATTCAAATGAACCAACCGTTGTATAATCTGTAGCGTTTAATGACTTGGTATCACTACGATTCTGCCCAGCGGTCAAGGTTAAATTCGCCTTTTGGTAATTTAAGCGACCAAAAACATTCCATGCATGACGATGACCCGTTTGCCCATTACTATTATTTTCCAAATCCGAATACCAATACGATCCCCCTACATTGAATTGAACAGGATAATCATCGAAGTGAATTTTCTGATTAATCCGTGCAACCCACATATTTTTTTCTTCGATATTCTCTGTCGTTGTATCTTCAGGCTCAACATAATTGGCAGCATAACGCGCTGAATCTCCACCGCCCCCTGCAAAACTTCCGCCATCACGAGCAAAATAAGCCAAGTCCAAAACAGTATTGGTGCTGAGTTGCTGCTGCCAATTGATCCCTAAATTATGCACATCTTCTAAACCGGCATTGTCCAATAAACTCCCATACCAACTATTGGTCCAGAAACGACCTATACCAAAAGGCATATCCTGCAGTCCAAGCCTAATCCTGCTCGTATCACTTAACTTATAACCAAAATTGGCATTGACCAAAGTTGAGAAATCACACAAGGTATCATTTTGATAGCAGCGATATTCCACGCCACCAAACAAGGTCTTGGCATCATATTTTAAGTCGAGTTTCGCAGCATTAAACTTTAATTTATGGTCACTGTCCGAATAATCTTTATCTTGGTAATTCGCACGTACCCACCCTGACACCGTTAGTTTCCCCAATGCCGTATCAGCATTTCCCCAAGAAAGATCCTCAGCATAAATAGCCGTAGATACCGTCATTACGCTGAGCAGCGTAACAAGCAAAATCAATTTTACTGGAATATCAGGCCTTAGACTCCACTTGTGGCAGTTCAGCATAGCTTCCCTTTCGCTAAGTTCATCTTCGCTAAGTGCATCAAAATATGCAGATGACTGAAGATCATTATTCCAAGCAATTGCCCCTTGTTGCGTATGTGTAAGATCGTTCACTATCCTGTTCATTATATGATCCTTTTTCTGTATGTAGACGCATTTCCTCGCGACTGCAAAAACTAAAACTGATGTAGTGTTGTTGATATTTACGATTCCATATATTTCAGCAGCGCGATCTAATCTAAAAATAAGCTTGTTTTTTTTGCTTGGGCTTTTAGTCAGATCTGTGTATATTTTTTTCTGCCATTTACTGGTTCGTGTTTTTAGCCAGAGATGAAGTAAAATTTTACAATCATGGTCTGACTAGATCATTTTGCACGTGTTGACATTGTGCCCACGAGAGCCATTTTCAATTTGTAGGAGAGAGCCAATTGCGTAGCTTGCTTGGAGATTATTTACTACAACGATTGCAGCAAGATATCGATGGAACCTTGCAGTTACGGCTATTTCGCTGCTTACGCAATGCCATAATTGATGGTGTGTTAGCACCTAAAACTCGTTTACCAGCATCGCGTGACTTGGCAAAAGAAATTAAAGTTTCTCGCAATACCGTGTTAAGCGCGTATGAACAATTACAAGCACAAGGTTATGTAAATGCCCGTACTGGGCAAGGGACTTGGGTCGCAGACGAATTACCTGAATCTTTTTTAGTCAAAGCAGAAAATCCCCATCAACCCATTCAAGAAAAAAAATCTCAGCAAAGTTACAGCTTATCTCAACGTGGTTCTTACTTAATCGGCTATTCTGCTGCATCACCCTACCAGTGGGGAGCATTTGTACCAGGCGAACCTGATGTAACGGAATTTCCGCATCATATTTTTAGCCGAATTCAGACCCGTTTAAGCCGTGAACCAGAAATTAATCAATTAATTTATAGCAATGCTGGTGGCAGTTTGGAGCTACGTCAGGAACTCGCAGAATACCTCAAAATTGCACGTTCAGTTCAATGCGATGCAGACCAAATCATCATTACTGAAGGTACCCACCAAGCTATTGATTTAGTTTCGCGAACCTTGACTGATATCGGTGATGAAGTTTGGATCGAAGACCCGGCTTATTGGGGAGCCCGCAATATTCTACGCATTAATGGGGTTAATTTACGTTCACTGCCAGTTGACCAAGATGGGATTATTCCAGACCTTCATCCTCAATGCCCACCTAAGCTGATCTTTGTTACGCCTTCTCACCAGTATCCATTGGGTTCACATCTAAGTCTTGAACGCAGAAAACAATTGATCGCGCTTGCACGTCAACATCAATGCTGGATTGTCGAAGATGATTATGACAGTGAGTTCAGATTTTCAGGACAACCCTACCCCTCTTTACAAGGCTTAGAACCAGATTCACCCGTCATCTACATGGGAACATTCAGTAAAACCATTTATCCAGCGCTACGTATTGGTTATTTGGTCGTGCCCAAAAAATTGTTTTCACCATTACGCATTGTCTCAGCAGAACTCTATCGAGGTGGACATCTAATCGATCAAAAAGTATTGGCTGAGTTTATTCGTGAGGGGCATTATGGCGCACATATTCGACGTATGCGTTTACTTTATAGCAAACGCCATGCATTTTTAATTGATTTAATTTACCGTCATTTGGGACAAGATTTCCTACACGAATACAATACAGCAGCAGGTTTACACCTAATTTTAAAATTACCAAGTCACAGTGATGATGTTTTGATTGCCTCGAACGCGCTTGATCAAGGGGTAAAAGTCAGAGCACTGTCACAATACTATACAAAACAATATTCTACTCAACAGAAAGGTCTATTGCTCGGTTTCGCCTGTGTTAATGAACAAGCCATTTTTGTCGCTTTCGGTATTTTACTGAAATGCTTACGTGACGCTGGTATTCCAACATTCAATCATTAAAAAATCAGAGATCCTTTAAAATTTAATTTTGAAGTTTAACTTCATTTTTACCCGCTTTAAACCCTCAACACAACCATAAAATATTGCTCATTTTATTGAGCAACTTCATTTTTCTGTACATTTTTTTTCCTTGCCCTTTTCACATTTTTAAAATAATTGGCTCCTTTGAATAGATAAAAAGTGGCTCTCGTCACCTGATAACAAAAAAGCCAAATTAATCGAATACATAAAAAGTATGTAAACAGTTTAGTCGCCAAAGGGTAATCCTTCCCCCTGTTTACAAAATATACGATTGAGCAAAGTTAACCTCATCTTCATTCAGTGCTTAATCATTTAGCTGCATTTCAAAGGATAGATCATTAAAAAATAGCATAGCGCTCAACTGCAATTATATGCTTGATATTAAGGGAAATAATATGACTGCAAATCAATCTGCTTCCAAGCTAGATTCGTCACAAGGCTTAAAAAATGGACTTAAATCCCGCCATCTCACTATGATTTCGATTGCTGGTGTTATTGGCGGTGCATTATTTGTTGGCTCGGGAAATGTAATCTACGATGCAGGACCAGCTGCAATCCTTGCCTACACTTTCGGCGGATTATTGGTTCTACTGATCATGCGTATGCTGGGTGAAATGGCTGTACTGAATCCTGACAGTGGTTCATTTTCAACTTATGCAGACCGTGCCATTGGTCGTTGGGCTGGATTTTCGATTGGCTGGCTGTATTGGTCCTTTTGGACTTTACTGATGGGATGGGAAGCCTTTGTTGCAGGCAAAATTCTCAATAACTGGTTTCCATTTATTCCCATTTGGGGCTATATGCTCCTTGTTATTGTAAGTTTAGTTTGGATTAATTTACGCGATGTAAAAAACTATGGCGAATTTGAGTTTTGGTTTGCCCTAATCAAAGTCATTGCCATTATTCTATTCTTGGTGATCGGAAGTTTAGCCATCTTGCATATATGGCCTTGGGGTGATGCCGCTATGGTCGGTGGTGTTACATATTTAACAGCTGAAGGGTTTATGCCGAATGGCTTTTCTTCAGTCATTACTGCCTTGCTCGGTGTAATGTTTGCCTACATGGGCGCAGAAATTGTGACTGTTGCAGCCGCTGAAACCAAAAATCCAGCCAAAGAAATCCGCAAAGCATCCAATTCAATCGTATGGCGGATCATTTTATTTTATGTCGGCTCAATGTTGATTACTGTTTGCTTAATTCCACATAACAACCCTTTATTAAAAGATCCAACTTGGGGGACATACAGTGTAACCCTAACAGCACTGGGTATTCCTGAAGCACGTCATATTGTCAATTTTGTGGTGTTAACATCAGTATGTAGTTGCTTTAACTCGGCGCTTTACACCTGCTCTCGCATGGTATATTCACTTTCTAAACGAGGAGATGCACCGAAGAGCTTTGCATTGACCAATCGTAATAACAGCCCATGGATTGGCGTCATTTTTTCGAGTCTGTTTTCATTCGTTGCCGTTTATTTTACCGCGACTGAAAGTATGAATATTTATGATGTACTCATGCTGACAACAGGTACAGTATCCCTCTATGTATATCTCGCAATTGCGTTTTCACAATTAAAGTTACGTAAAAAACTCGAAGCCGAAGGTGAACATATTCCATTTAAAATGTGGTTATTTCCTTGGCTGACCTATCTGGTGATTGTCTTTATTATTGGTGCATTAATTACAATGGTTATTGAAGGAACTTATTTTAAAGAAGTTGCATATACCAGTGTACTGGCCTTACTTATCGTAGGTCTTGGGATTTGTGCACAAAAGTTTAATTGGGGTGCTCATCAAGCATCAGAGAATAAGGCTTCACAAAGCAACGTTAAGCTCAGTGACAATAACTCTTAATACAACAGCAGAAATCAGCTTAAATCGATCTGTGAACAACATTCATATTTGTTCACAGATCATTTTCATTGTTTGCTTGCTGACTCAATATTGGCATTGAATAAAGGCGCATTCGATCTACTAAGGATGCACAATAATCTTGACCGCAGATTCGTTGTTATGAATCAAGGTTTCAAAGCCTTGTGAAACCAAATCATCTAAAGCAATTCTTTGGGTAATAAAAGGTTCTAAATTAATTTTACCTTGCTCAACCAAGCGAATGGTTTCTTGATGGTCATTGACATAGGCAATCGTGCCGCGAATATCCAGCTCTTTCATCACCACACTATGCACATTAATCCTTGCAGGATGACTCCAGATTGAAACGATCACCACCACTCCCGTCGGTTTCATGGCTGCCACCAGTGTATCCATGACCTTATTGACACTACTGCATTCAAAAGCCACATCCACTCCACGGTCTTGGGTGATTTTCATTACTTCAGCCACAACATCCACTTGAGACGGATCTAGCACATAGTCGGCAACACCTGCTTCTAAGGCTTTTTCTTTACGTTTTGCACTGAGCTCGGTAATGATGACAGTTAAGCCTTTGGCCTTTAAAATTGCAGACAATAACAATCCAATCGGGCCCGCCCCACCAACCAAGGCAATATCACCTGACTGTGCTCCACTTCTTACAAATGCATGATGTCCGACAGATAAAGGTTCAATCAATGCGGCTTGATCCAAGGGAATTTGGTCAGAAATGGGATGTACCCAACGGCGTTGTACCGCAATTTTTTCAGATAGCCCACCACCGCGACCACCTAGACCAATAAAATTCATATTTTTTGACAAGTGATAATTGTCATGTGGTCCAGTCGGAACATCATCTGCAATGATATAAGGCTCAACCACAACATGTTGCCCCACCTGAATATCATCCACGCCATCCCCGACAGCGTACACCACACCTGAAAACTCATGCCCCATGGTCACAGGTGCAGCTTCACCTGAAATCGGGTGCGGATGACCACACGGAGGAATAAAAATTGGACCATCGATAAATTCATGTAAATCTGTGCCACAAATACCACACCATGCGACTTGGATTCCAACGGTTCCTGGTTGTACCTGTGGTTCTGGAACATCCTCAATACGGATATCCCCTTTATCATAAAAACGAGCTGCTTTCATTGATGCATTCCTCATTCAAGTATTAACGATAAACCATTCCGCCATCGGTCAAAATTGACTGCCCAGTAATATAGCCAGCATCCTCACTGGCTAGAAAAGCAACCAATGCGGCAACATCATTAGGGGTTTCGGCACGTCCTAAAGCAATTCCATCCACATATTTCTGATAAGTTTCCCCAACGGGTGCACCAGTGATATCAGCAAAACGTTGATCTATCTCTACCCACATATCTGTACCGACTACACCGGGACAGTAACTATTTACCGTGATACCAGCACTGGCATATTCTTTTGCTGCGGTTTGAGTTAAGGCACGAACGGCAAATTTAGTGGCTGAATAGACACCAAGCAAGGCAAAACCTTCATGCCCAGCAATCGAACATGCATTGATGATTTTGCCAGCATGTTGGCGCTGTTTAAATTTATCGGCAGCGGCCTGAATCCCCCACAGCACACCGCCTACATTGATATTCATAATCCGATTAAATTCATCTGGACTCACCTCCGCCAAGGCTTGAACTTGGGCAATCCCTGCATTATTAATAATGATATCAAAGCCATTTAATGTCGATTCTGCATGATCAATCGCACTGCTGATTTGTACAGGATCAGCAACATCTGCAATAAATGTGGTGGCTTTTACCCCAAATGCTTGAATCTCTTGCTGAACAGCAATTAACTTTTCTTGGTGAAGATCAACCAAGGCAATATGCACGCCCTCTTGTGCCAAGCGTAAAGCAATACCGCGTCCTATGCCCTGTGCGGCGCCAGTAATTAATGCGACTTTATTGTTTAGACCTCTAGGCATGTTGCGACTCCTTAAATATGGATTGCACGTTGCATTGCCGATAAAACCGACTCATGCATCGCCTCAGATAACGTAGGATGTGGGAAAATCACCTGTGCTAGGCTTTCATCAGTGGCTTCTAAATATTTAGCGATGGCAAAGCCCTGAATATGTTCAGTGACCTCATGCCCCACCATGTGTGCTCCCAACAATTCCCCTGTTTCTTGATTAAAAATGGTTTTTACAAATCCTGTGGTCTCGCCCAAAGCCAAAGCTTTACCATTGGCTTGTAAAGGGAACTTACCCACATTGATTGTAAAACCTGCTGCTTTGGCTTTTTGCTCGCTTAGCCCAATACTTGCCACCTGCGGATGGGTAAAAATACACCCTGGAATTTGGCTACGATCTAAAGCATGTACATGTGCCAGCCCTGCAATTTTCTCCACGCATAAAATTGCTTCATGACTGGCTTTATGTGCCAAGCATGGTGCACCTGCGACATCACCAATGGCATACACTCCAACCACATTGGTCTTACACCATGGATCAACTTTGATAAAACTATGCTCAAACTCAATACCCAATCTTTCTAAACCCAGATTTTGAGTATTGGGTTGCACACCGATTGCGGAAAGGACTTTTTCAACAGTGATGATTTGTACACCTGTTGCGGTTTCAACATGACAATGCACCTGGTCCTTGACGATTTCGATGTTTTGTACAGCCGCTTCAGTTAAAACCGTCATGCCATGCTGTTCAAATTGCTTTTGCACATATTTGGCAACTTCAAGGTCTTCACTGGGTAGGATCTGTTTGGCAATATCAACCAAGGTGACTTGGCAGCCTAAGTCCTGATATAAACTGGCAAACTCACTGCCAATGGCCCCTGAACCAATCACCAGAAGTGATTTCGGCAATTGTTCTGGGACTAAAGCCTCTTTATAACTCCAGACATGCTGTCCATCGACAGGAACATGCGCTAAATTGGCGGCTCTGGCACCCGTTGCCACGATAATATGCGGTGCAGAAATCTGTTGTTTTTGACCCTTTGTATCAGTCAGTTCTAAGCGTTCTTTCTCGATAAATTGAGCGCTTGCATTAAAAACAGTAACTTGATTCTTTTTTAGTAATTGCCCAATCCCTTGTACCAACTGTTCTGACACCTGACGGCTATGACGTACCAGTTGTTGGATATCAAAATCAATCGCACCCAAAGAAAAACCAAACTGTTGTGAATGTTTAAATTGCTGTGCAAGTGCCGCGCCACTCAATAAAGCTTTGGTTGGAATACAGCCCCAATTTAGGCAAATGCCACCCAAATGCTGTTCTTCAACAATGGCTGTTTTTAAGCCCAGTTGGGCTGCACGAATCGCAGCCACATAGCCCCCTGGACCAGCGCCTATCACAATAAGATCAAATTGTGTGTCTGACATGCTCATGCTCCTACACCAAAATCAATGCAGGATTTTCAACAAACTGCTTAAATGCTGCCAAGAACTGTGCGCCTAACGCACCATCAATCACCCGATGATCACACGACAAAGTCGCGGTCACCATCTGTCGAATCACGATGCTCTCATTTTCAACAATTGCCCGTTTTTCTGCTGCACCTAAAGCTAAAATCGCACCTTGAGGTGGGTTAATAATCGCGTCAAACTGTTGAACACCGAGCATACCTAAATTCGAAATACTGAAACTGCCGCCCTGAAATTCATCAGGGGCCAATTTGCCGGTTTTGGCACGTGTTGCAAGATCACGCATATCATTGGAAATTTGTGCCAAAGACTTGGTATTGGCAGCTTTAATGATTGGAGTGATAAGGCCATTCTCAATCGCTACGGCAACAGAGATATCTGCCTGATCAAACTGCAAAATCTGCTGATTCTCTTCATCAAACTGAACATTGACCTGTGGCACTTTGATCAATGCAGCTGCTGCCGCTTTAATCAGCATGTCATTGATTGACAATTTCACTTGCGGCACAGTGGCATTAATCTGCTGACGTAACCCCTGAATAGCATCCACATTTAAATTTACGGTTAAACGGAAGTGTGGTGCATTGCGTTTTGCTGTCTGTAAGCGTGAAGCAATGGCTTTACGCATACCATTCATCGCAACGGTGGTCACCTTGGCAGTTTCAGTCAACGTTACATCAGCGCTATTTGAGGCAGGTGCAGGGTTTTCACGCTGATAAACTGCTTCAACATCTTCCTTACAAATACGTCCTCTGGAGCCTGAGGCACGGCAGTCATGTAAATTTATGCCCCATTGTTTGGCTAAACGACGTGCAACTGGTGTTGCCAACACTTGGCTATCATCTGCTTTAGATTTCGCCACTTTACCACTCGGTTGCTGTCGAATATCGGGCCATGATCCACCCGCAGCTTGAACTGCGGTTTGAATGTCTTGCACACTGATACGACCTCCACGCCCTGAGCCTGAAACCAGCGCCAAATTCACTTGATGCTTTTCAGCCAATTTCAAGGCATGCGGTGTTGCAAAAACATCCTCAACAGGTTGGTAACCTTGTAATGCCGCAGGAATTACATAGCCATTTTGGGCAACAGCTTTTGATACCTGCTCAGTACGATTCTGTTTAGGCACAGCTTGCGTCTTGGTTTCAGGCTGAGTCGCTGTCAGCTTTTCACCAACCTCTTCAACAGCTTTGCTTTCATTGACAATAGGTGCACCAGCCAAAGATTGAGCAAAGGCATCAATTTCAGCATCAGAAACT
This sequence comes from Acinetobacter sp. I-MWF, assembly GCF_025433935.1. Taxonomy (NCBI): domain Bacteria; kingdom Pseudomonadati; phylum Pseudomonadota; class Gammaproteobacteria; order Moraxellales; family Moraxellaceae; genus Acinetobacter; species Acinetobacter sp. I-MWF. The sequence continues at coordinate 3,425,943 of NZ_JAMBAR010000001.1, forward strand.
TGCGCATCTGCACAAATTGCAATGATCCCGCCAACCACTAAAGTATCGCCATTATTGGCAATGATTTTACGCAAGGTACTATCAAACGGTGCTTCAAGGACATTGACGATTTTTGTGGTTTCAATTTCACAAATTTCTTGTCCTTTACTAAACTGCTCGCCTGCTTGAATCAACCATTGGGCAATGGTGCCCTCTTCCATCGACAAACCCCATTTTGGGATTTCTAAAGTTTTAATTTCGCTCATCCTAAGCCTCCAACGTTTTACGTACAGCCTGTTCGATACGTTCTACACTTGGTAGCCATTGTTTTTCTAATACGGGTGAAAATGGCACAGGTGAATGCGGTGGTGTCACCAGTTCAATGGGTGCTTTGAGATAATGAAAGCCTTTTTGTGCAATCAATGCAGCCACATCATGCCCAAAACCACAACGGGCAGCAGACTCATCAACAATCACCACACGCCCTGTTGACGCGACAGATTCTAAAATGCCTTCTTCATCCAATGGAGAAATCGTTCGTGGATCGACAACTTCGACAGAAATTCCCTCCTTGGCAAGCTTATCCGCGACTTCATTGGCACGATGCACCATTAAACTTAAGGCAATAATCGTGACATCGGTTCCTTCACGGGTGTAATTTGCTACACCAAAAGGGATGGTATATGGTTCATCTGGAACTTCACCTTTGATGTCATAAAGCAATTTATGTTCACAAAAAACCACGGGATCATCATCACGGATGGCTTGGATCAATAAGCCTTTTACATCATACGCACTAGATGGCACCACGACTTTTAAACCGGGTACAGCAGCAAAAACGTTATACGGGGATTGTGAATGTTGTGCGGCAGCAGAAAAGCCTGCGCCGATCATGCCTCGAACCACCAAAGGCGCTTTGGCTTTTCCACCAAACATATAACGAAATTTGGCCGCTTGGTTATACAACATGTCATGACATACGCCATAGAAGTCCATAAACATCAGGTCAGCCACAGGTCGTAAACCTGTTGCAGCAGCCCCTGCTGCCATTCCAATAATTGCAGATTCAGTAATCGGGGTATCGATCACACGCTCAGAGCCAAACTCTGTCCATAGCCCTTTGGTGACACCAAGTACGCCCCCAAAGCCTTCGAGTTTATTGTCATCCGTATTTTTACCGCCATGCCCGCCACGGACATCTTCACCGACAACAATCACGCTTGGGTCACGGCGCATTTCTGATTCAATCGCTTCTTTAATCGCGTTTCGATAACTTTTATTTGGCATTGCTTTACTATTCCTTTAGTAAGAGACATAAACGTCGGTAAGAAGTTGAGAAAGTTCTGGATAATTGGCAGCACGTGCTTTTGCGACAGCAGCATCGACATTGGCTTTTGATTCAACATCAATTGCATCCAGTGTGGTTTCAGCAATCTTACCTTTGACTTTTTCACGGAAAATTTTCAACGGATCTTTATGCTCTTTGACATAATCGAGCTCTTCTTTTGAACGAATCAGTCCTGGGTCACCTTCAAAGTGTCCATAAAAACGATTGGTAATGGTTTCAATCACACTTGGGCCTTCGCCACGACGTGCACGTTCAATAGCTTTTTGGGCGACCTCATACACAGCAAAGAAATCTGTCCCATCTACTTTTTCAGCAGGCATACCAAAAGCCGCAGCACGACCTGCAATGTCCTTGCTTCCGACTGCATAATCATGCGCAGTACCTTCACCAAAACCATTATTTTCAAAAACAAAAATCACTGGGAGTTTTAAAACCACAGCCATATTCATAGCTTCAAAGGTCAAACCTTGGTTAGAACCACCATCCCCAGTAAATGACAGACCAATTCCACCCGTCTTTAAGGTTTTTGCGGTTAACGCAGCTCCAATTGCCAAAGGCGGCCCGCCACCGACAATACCGTTGGCTCCCAACATACCTTTGTCTAAATCAGCAATGTGCATTGAACCGCCTTTGCCGCGGCACAAACCATCATCTTTACCAAAAATTTCCAACATCATGCCGTGAATATCACATCCTTTGGCAATGCAGTGACCGTGACCACGATGGGTTGAGGTAATAAAATCTTTGTCGGTCAAATTTTCACAAATTCCAACGGCTACCGCTTCTTCACCACTGTAAAGATGGATAAATCCGGGAATATCACCTGTATTATTTTCATCGTGAAGTCGATCCTCAAACTCACGAATATCTCGCATCCGTCTGTATGCTGCTAGCAATTGCTCTTCCGTTAATTGCATATACTTATTCCTTCATGCTCACAGTTAAAAGTAAAAACCATATATTTAAAAATAAACACTGGTATTTAAAACCCGTATATTTATATAAAATTATTTAATTCAAAATTAATATTAGACTAAAAAAATATTTCTTTAAAAAAACACAATAAAAATATTAAAAACAGCACTTTATAAAGCAAAAAATATTTGTAAATTTTTATAATTTTCAAAAACTTAAAAAATCAAACCTTTAGCCAACCTTTATTTTATAATATTAATATTTTGCACTCTTTTATTATATTGATAAATATTTTAAATATATTTGACATCATAGATAAAAATGTCATTTTATATTAAATTATTTTATTTAATGGACTATTTAAAATGGATTTAAAAGTTTCAGTCACCACGGGACAAAAACTACGTGGTGCAGATAAATTGGCACGTATTCCAGTAAAAATTATCAGTACAGAACAGATCCCACAAAAGCCTGAATGGATTCGCGCCAAGATCAGCCAGCCTGAAGAAGTGCAACGTATTAAAAATTTATTACGTCAGCAAAAACTACATACCGTATGTGAAGAAGCCGCGTGCCCCAATTTGCCACAATGCTTTGGTGGTGGAACAGCGACCTTTATGATTATGGGAGATATTTGTACCCGTCGATGCCCATTTTGTGATGTGGCCCATGGACGTCCAAATATTTTAGATGCTGATGAACCGAAACATTTAGCAGAAACCGTTAAAAATCTAAATTTAAACTATGTGGTGATTACCTCAGTAGACCGTGATGATCTTATTGACGGTGGAGCACAACACTTTGCTGCATGTATTCGAGAAATCCGTAAAAGTAGCCCAGATACGCTAATTGAGATTTTAGTCCCTGATTTTCGGGGCAGATTAGAAGTTGCCCTCAACATTCTGAGCGAAACCCCGCCAGATGTATTTAATCATAATATTGAAACGGTCCCTCGTTTGTACCGTGCAATGCGTCCAGGTTCAGATTATCAACATTCCTTGGAACTGTTAAAACGGTTTAAGCATTTACGTCCAGACATCGCAACGAAATGTGGCTTGATGGTGGGATTGGGTGAAGTCGAAGCAGAAGTTATTGTGTTGCTGAATGACCTCAGTGACTATCAGGTGGACTATGTCACCATTGGTCAATACTTACAGCCGTCTAAATCTCATGCCCCAATACATCGTTTTGTTTCATTGAAAGAGTTTGAACATTATCAAGCACATGGTGAGTTATTAGGGTTTAAAAATATATGGAGTGCGCCAATGGTTCGTTCCAGCTATTTTGCTGATCGTCAATACAAGGGCGAGCCTGTACCCAAGCCGTTTACACGTGAAAACATTGTCACAGAAATTTAGGATGATTCAGTGTTAAAGTGAATATGGACGCCTAAACATTAAACAATGAGTACTAAAAAATGAGTACTAAAAAGATCACACTGTCTTTTTATTGGTAACTTTATTTAACATTTGTGAGCAGAAAACTCATTTCAAAGCGAAACATTAGCTTCTAAAGTGAAATAAATGAGGGTCTGTTAACAATTCGTCTATGTTTGCGACTAGGTGTGTTTTTTAGGCGATACTAGGCGAGAAATACGAAATTTAGTCATTCTAAATGAGTAGTTCGTAACGACGTAGCGGCAAAAAACACGCTAGTCCCGAAGGGTTGTGGCTAAAATTATCTCAGCCTTCGTTATGAAACTTGAAAATAGTCTCGCTATTCTCTTCGTTTCCTGCCTTGCCTGCTCAATTTTAACCTACAACGCAAGCCATTTATGAAATGTCAACAGACCCTAATAAAGATGATTATTTTCGGAACACTATTTGTTTGAATATAGCTTAAAATCTGGTGTGATCATCAACTAAAATCACCAGACACAACGACAAAGAATACAAGGTATTAATGGCATAACCATTCATCATAAAGGAATATGATATGAAGCTATTGAATCAATTACAGCCACAAGCGCTTCGTTTACAGACCACACATTTTGTCAATATCGAATCCGTCACTGCTGCGCCACTTCTCGCTTTACCTACCGAACTAGAACCGTCACTGTTTCGTCGTTCTCTTCAACATAATTATGCGGATTTACTAAAAATTGCAGATGATTCTGAAATGGCAATTGGAATCACAGATCATCATGGCACATTACTTTGGACATGGAGCAGCCGTGCTATGCTCTCCTCTGCTGAGCAAGTGCATTTTGTCGAAGGTGGACATTGGTCAACACAGGCTGTCGGTACAAATGCGATTGGTTTGGCTTTAAATAATCATCTCTCTAGCTGTGTTTATTCACATGAAAATCAGATGAACAGTGTACAGGATTGGGTTTGTTATGCCGCGCCGATTGTTGACCCTGTATCTGGACAATTTCATGGTGTGATTAATTTATCGACCAAGTACAAGAAGCATACTTCACTGGGTGTATTGGCTGTAGAGCGCTGCGCAGAGTTGGTTCAACGTGCGATTCAATTTGAACAAAAAAACATGCTTTACCTCAAAGTTTTTGGTACACCTAAAGTTCAATTTAACCAACAGCTTTTAACTTTGACCCATCGACAAATTGAAATTCTATGCATTCTTGTGTTACACCCAGAGGGTATTAACCTAGATGAACTGCACTATGCGTTATACGGTGATCGGGACATTAGTGAAAAAACCTTAAAAGCAGAAATGTCACAATTACGCACCTTGCTCCCTAACTGTATTTTATCGCGCCCTTATAAGTTAGTTTGTGAGATTCAAACCGACTTTACCAGAGCTGAGCAATCCCTCAATGCAGGTTTTCTCGCCAGTACATTTTCACTCTACAAAGGAAGTTTTTTGGCCAAATCAGAAAGCCCTTTCTTGACCACATGGCGTGATTGTTTCGATGCGCGTTTAAGTCATCTGATTTATCAAATTCAGGATATTGACCCACTTTTAAAAATTATTAGTCGTCTTCCTGAACGTAATGATGCAATACAACGGGTATTGGAATTATTGCCTGAACAAAGTCAGCATCGCGCGTATTTTTTAAAATTACTTTAGGCTCAATGAACTTAGATATTTTATTGCACAACTTGTAGTACAGTGCCGTTTTGCTCCGATGTTTAAGGCTATAAAGTTGAGTAAAGTAGAATACATCTCCTCAAGCGAGCTATGTTTTTGCTTGAAGTTGTTTTGCTAAAAATCGCTTTGTATAAAAAATGATAAATGAATCGATTTAAGATTAATTTTTAAGGCCAACGACAGAAAATGCACGGCAAATATAGTCAACCTGTCAAAAAAAATCAGACACAATAATATAATTTCTCTTAATTAATATTTTTAATTAAATCAAACATATGATGAAATAATATTGTTTAATTATATAAAAGCTTACACTGTCACATCTTACATTCAAAGTTTAAATCCCTTTGCGTAGGCGATGCCTCACTTTTCAGAGATGAAAAGTGACAAAAATCTTCTATTGGGCGAGGGGTACGTCCTGTACCCCCGCCCAACGGCGACATCCATGTCGCCTCACGGTAGGATCACCAGCTATGATTCAAAAGTATAAAAATGAATTGATAACCAACAATTTTTAAAAGTTAATACAAAAACATAAGCTTCATTTATGCTCAATGACTTGATGTAAATCACTTGTATGAAATAATTAGGTGATTTAACTATATAGAAAATTATAAGATTAAAATTAATATATTTTTCACTCAATTAAAATAAACCTTGAGCCTGATCAACACTACAACGCTTCACAATCTTACCTCTCTCGGCAAAAAATCAATCTCTAAAATTAAAATACAAATAATTTAAACATAAATACTCTTTAAATGATAATGATTATATTTTACATTTAACACCATGCAGATCTTCTCGATCCGCTCAGCACTGAAAGAAAGGCAATTGTGGTTTATTGCTCAATAAATATAGGTAGACTTAATAATGAATAGCCAACAACAAACGACATCAAATCAAAAAACAACTTTAGATCAAAAAATAGTGCCAGACAAAAAAACAGTATCAGACCCAAAAGCGATACTGAAACAAGATGATCATATGCGGAATCTGGAAGTCATTGAGATGACGATAACAGCGATTTCTCATCCTTTTCCGTCAATTGTACGTATTCAGGGGGAAATCAATACAACACAACCAGACTTATGGACAACACCCAACCTTGCCATTCGTTTAGAAGTACTTCAACAAGCAAACGGCTTACCCATATCACGTGTATATACCGTGCGTTGCTTTGATCCAAGTACCCGCCAAATTGAAATTGACTTTGTTCTACATGCTGACCCAAGTCCAGCAATGCTTTGGCTAGATTCAGCAAAAATTGGCACTAAAATTCAACTTACGGGTCCAAGACCGCACTTTCTCCCCAATTTTACCCCAGCCAAACGCATGGTGATGTTTGCTGACGAAACCGCCATTCCTGCCGTTTATTCAATTTTACAGCATTGGCAAACGGGGATTCAGGGAGAGATTTATATTGAAAGTTGTGAAGCCAATATTATTGATGATTTGCCAAAACATCATGGAGTAAATATTCATTTACTCCATCGGGAAAAACCACAGCAAGCGGGTAAATTGGGCATGCTACTTAAAGTTGCCGAGCAGTTTAAAGATCGTGAAGATATAAGCGTTTGGGCAGCCTGTGAACGTAATGAAGCAAGAGCGATACGTAAGCTGTTTACCCAACACAGTCATTTGAGTAAAGATGATATTCGTGTAGCGGGCTATTGGAATGTCGGCATGTCCAGCTCAACATTAGATCTGAGCCGAGTCGCATATTATCAAAAACATCTAGAACAAGGTAAAACGTTAGAAACATTTGATGATCTAGATATGCCTGTTTAACTGAAACCATTGCCCGATTTAAATCACCCCATCTCACTTTTCTTAAGACGGTTATTTAGGGGAGTATTTGAAATGGAAATCTCAATTCTTGATATCGATGTTTTGGCTTTATTATGGCCTAACTCAATGATGATTGAACACAATTGACAGCAGCCGACTCGGATCTCGCGATCCGAGTCTTTTTTATTATTCATTGCTCAGGCTGTGTTGCATAGCTATACATCATGGTCTGCTTAAAGATCCAAAGCGAATCCACTACAACATTTTTTCATGATGACTAATTATAACTACCGCGAAAACATGGTGATGTAATTGCTGAAAATAAGATTACCAAGGTTGTTTTTCTCTAGCCAAGTGCAAAACTTAAAACCAATCTACCCACCTTAACAGATGAGCCAATGTTATCTCAAAATGACAGGGATAAATTAGTGTGATCCTTTTTTAAATCTCAAACGACATTATAAGCGTACTCCTCACATCTTATAAGGCCGCTTTCGATGTCATCAACAAGAATGCAAATGACAGACAAAAAATACCTGTCAAAAATGATTCAAATGATCATGTTAGGTCTCACTTCTGTAGCTGCTACTACCCTTTTACATGCTGCTGAAGAGACGACTCAAAATAATGCAGAACCTCTCGCATTGCCAACACTCAAGTTTACAGCAAACCAATTGGGTGAAATTACAGAAAACAGTGGTGTCTATACTCCGGGTTCAATTGCCACAGCAACGCGTTTGGTTTTAAAACCCAAAGAAACCCCACAAACGATTAGTGTGATTACTCGCCAAGAAATGGATGATTTTAATCTCAACTCTATCGATGATGTTATGCGGCATACCCCGGGTGTTAGTGTGGTAACCTATGACAGTGAACGGACAGAATATTATTCCCGTGGTTTTGCAATACAAAACTTCCAGTATGATGGGATCCCGATGCATCGTGATTCGGCCTACTCAGCAGGAAATACCCTGAGTGATATGGGGATTTATGATCGTATCGAAGTTTTAAAAGGAGCAACGGGGCTTTTAACTGGGGTGGGTGATCCTGGTGCAACCATTAATCTCATTCGTAAAAAACCAACCAAAGATTTCCAAGGAAATGTTTCTCTTGGTCTAGGCTCATGGAATAACTACCGCGGCCAAATTGATTTAAGTGGTCCACTTAACGAAACGGGCAGTATTCGTGCGCGTGGAGTTGCTGCGTATCAAGACAAAGAATCTCAATTAGATCGCTATGAACGCAAAACCCCTGTGTTCTACGGCATATTAGAAGCAGATTTAAGCGACAATACCCTACTGACTGTAGGCGCAGATTATCAAGACAATAAACCTAAGGGATCAACATGGGGCGGTATCCCGATTTATAATTCGGCGGGCCAATTCAATAAAATGCCGCGTGGCTTTAACAATGGTGCAAATTGGAGTAATTGGGAGCAATATACCCGAACCATTTTCTCAACCTTAGAGCATAAGTTTGATAATGATTGGGTCGCAAAAATCCAGTTAAATCATCAAATCAATGGCTATGATGCACAATTAGGCGCAGCGGCTGGTGGTCATCCAAATCCATCGACTGGCACTGGTGTTTCAATGTGGGCTGGAAACTATAAAGGCGAAACCAAAAGTGATGCTGCAGACATCTATGCAACAGGTCCATTTCAACTTTTTGGCCGTGAACACGAGCTGGTTGTCGGTGCAAGCATTTCTGAAAGCACTTGGAAAAATAATGGTTATGGTACACCAACTGATTATAAAACCAGTGTAGATCAATATTATCAATGGAACGGGAATGTTGCAGAGCCTGATTGGCAAAAAGGTAATCATTGGTCAAACAATGAAACCACCAAGCAGAATGGATTTTATCTCACCTCACGTTTGAATTTACATGATGATTTAAAAGTCATTTTGGGTGGACGTATTGCAAACTATAAGTCAGAAGAGACGAAAGAGTCAGGTATCTTTATACCTTATGTTGGCGCAGTTTATGATTTAAATGACCAATACTCAGTTTATGCAAGCTACAGCACCATATTTAAACCTCAATCTGCACAAGATCCAAACGGTAAAACACTTGATCCGCTTGAGGGAGAAAACTACGAAGCTGGAATCAAAGGTGAATTTTTTGATGGTCGCTTAAATGCAAGTTTGGCATATTATCAACTCAAACAAGACAATTTTGCCAAAGAGATTCCAAACGTCCTTACACCATCTGGTGGTGTCGCATCTGAAGCGCTACAAGGTGTCAAAACCAAAGGGGCTGAACTCGAAGTTACTGGTGAAATTCGCCCGGGTTGGAATTTACATGCTGGCTTTAATCATAAAATCTCTAAACAAGATGGGATAAAACAGAGCACTTTGACCCCTGAAAATGAATTTAGCCTTTATACCAGTTATAAGCTCAATCAATGGGTGGAGGGTTTAACTATTGGTGGTGGTGCACGTTGGCAAGATAAGACTTGGGGCGATGTCACCAATCCACTGTATAAAGATCCTGTTAAACATGTGGTGTCTGATTATTGGCTATTTGATGCAATGGCAAACTATGAAGTCAATGATCAACTATCTGTTTCTTTTAATGTAAACAATCTTTTAGATGAAAAATATTATACGATTTTTAGCTGGTATAGCACGTATACATGGGGCGAAGGCCGTAACTATAATTTAGGACTTAAATATAAGTTTTAATCAGGTTTAACTGACTTCCTCTAGGCAATAAGCAAACTCCATACTGCCTAGAGGAATTTCTTCTATTTAACAGGCGCAATCAACTTTTGCTATTGCGCCAAAATCACTGATCTCATTTCATCCTGCGCTAGCATCGACATACTTTTTATTCAATCATTATGCCGATCTACAGATTTTATTATTTATTTTGATCATGTTTTAAGCATTGAACTTTTAAACTCAAACCCTATCTTTATCAATGCCTTTTCACTGTCGAGTACAGGAAAAGGCATATCTAAATCAAGTGCAAAGGAAAATCATAAAACTATAGTATTTCTGACTTTTATTTGACGGGTTCAGAAGAATCAGTCGTTTTATTGACAGTTTGTGGAGGTTGCGGGCTGGCTAAGTCCTGATTAATTGCTTTGGTTAAACCAAACATATACAGCAAAATAATCACTGAGAATGGTAAACCACATAGCACCACGGCACTTTGCATCGAATGGAAACTACCTGCTAACAGTAAACCAATACTGACAATGGTAATTACTACAGACCAGAAAATTCGCAACCAAATCGGTGAATCACTTTCATTGCTTCCGCCTTTTGTAGACAGATTTGCAATCATCAGCGTACCCGAACCCACTGGGGTCAAGAACAGTACAAAACAAATCACCACAACAATCCCAGCCACATAAGGATTAAAAGGTAAATATTCGAGCAATTTAAACAAAGACAAAGCTGGATCGGTAAGAACCATATCGCCCAAAACTTTTTGTTTTTGATTCAAAATTAAATCAATTGCAGTATTTCCGAAAATGGAAATCCAAGCCAAAGTAAAGCCTAAAGGGATCAGACACACACCCAAGACCACTTCACGAATGGTGCGCCCTTTTGAAATACGCGCAATAAACATCCCAACGAAAGGTGCCCAAGCAATCCACCAAGCCCAATAAAACACCGTCCAAGAACCGAGCCAACCTTTCGCTTGTGGATTGTATAAATACACATCAAAACTTTTCGCGACAAAATGGTTGAGATAGTCACCCACGTTCTGTACCAAACCATTCAGTAAATGATTAGTTGGTCCTGTTAAGAACACAAATAACAATAACGCATAGAGTAAACGTAAGTTAATCCGTGAAAGCCAAGCCAGTCCTTTTTCAATCCCCACCACCGTGGTGATGGTCGCAACAGACATCATCACTAATACCACTGCAATTAGGGTAACATTGTTGTCTGGAATGGCTGGGACTAAATAACTAATGCCCGAAACCAACACCAGTGCACCAATGCCTAGATTGGTGACCAAAGAAATCACCGTGGCTAAAATCCCAAAGCCATCCACAAAATCGCCGATCAAACCATAGATCCGATCGCCAAAAATTGGATAAAGCGCAGAACGTAAAGCCAGAGGTAAATCTAAGCGAAAGGCAAAATAGCCCAAGGTGACACCCAATAAGGCATAGAGTACCCAACCATGTATGCCCCAATGTAAAAAGCTATACATCATGGCATCTCTGGCAGCTTGGATTGTGCCGCCCTCGCCTTCAGGTGGCCTTAAGAAATGATCGACAGGTTCAGCAACACCGTAATACAGTAAGGCAATACCGATACCTGCTGAAAACAGCATAGACACCCAAGCCAAGTAACCAAACTCAGGTTTATCGCCATCTTTTCCAAGTGGAAGTTGTCCAGCACGTGAAAAAGCCAACCATCCGACAAAACCCAGACATGCCACAATCACCAGCATGTAATACCAACCAAAGAGTTGATTGGCCTGCTCTTGCACATAGGTTAGCCAAAACTGACTTCTTTCTGGAAATAAAACAAACAATAGGCCAAAAATACCGATACTGATTGCAGAACTTCCAAACACAAATAAATTTAATCGAATCCGTTCGGATGAATATCCTTTATGGCTATTTGACACCATGCTATTGCTCCTTGCAATCGGTGTATTTTCTTAAAAAATAATAGGATATGTACTATTTTTACTGAACATCCTGATGGATCAGAATGTTGATGTATACACTTACACTTCTTATTACTCATCAAAAAATTATTGATTTTTGCAGATTATACTTTTTATTGATTGAACGTTCAATCAATAAAAAGTATTATAAAAAAATGCTAAGATGTTCTACATTGAGTAATGTTAAATAAAAAGTGCCTTTTCAGCACTTTAAGTGGATATACATGACAAAACGTAGAGTCAAACCAGAGCATGTGCGACGTGAAGAAATTATTAACGCCGCATTTGATGTGATTTATGAAGTGGGCTTATCCAATATGACCATTGCACAAATCGCAAAGAAAGCCGAGCTATCCACAGGTATTGTGAGTCACTATTTTGGTGATAAACAGGGATTAATAAATACCTGCATGCAAGAAATGCTGAATGTTTTACGTCGCAAAACCGACCAAAATAAAACTGAAGCAGACGAGCATCCAGAAAGCCAACTTAAAGCGATTATTGATTCTAACTTTGATATTAGTCAGGTCAATAAACAAGCCATGCGCATCTGGTTAGACTTTTGGTCTGCAAGCATGCACCTACCCGAACTTGGGCGCTTGCAACAAATTAATGATCAACGCCTGTATTCAAACTTGAAGTTTCACTTTCTCAAGTTATTGGACAAAGAACAGGCAAGCATTGCCGCTCGTGGTTTAGCGGCATTGATTGACGGATTATGGTTACGTGGCAGTTTAAGCAGTCATGATGAATTTGACAGCCAGCTGGCACGTTCCATTGCTTACGATTATGTAAAAACGCAATTGCAATTTGCGAAAAAACCTTTGCAGGAGAGACAGAATGAGTGATTCACAAGTTCATCAATTGTACATCCATGGTCGCTATGTAGCAGCGACCAGTGGTAAGACCTTTACCAGTATTAACCCTGCCAACGGTGAAGTGATCGCAACCCTTCAACAAGCATCACAACAAGACATAGAAGCGGCTGTTCAAAGCGCTCAACAAGGTCAAAAAATTTGGGCCGCAATGACAGCGATGGAGCGTTCTCGTATTTTACGTCGCGCTGTCGACATCTTACGTGAGCGTAATGATGAACTCGCTCGCTTAGAAACCCTCGATACAGGTAAAGCCTATAGCGAAACATCGACCGTTGATATTGTCACAGGTGCCGATGTACTCGAATATTACGCAGGTCTCGCGACTGCAATTCAGGGAGAGCAAGTTCCGCTTCGTGAATCAAGCTTTTTCTATACCCGTCGTGAACCACTTGGTGTTGTCGCGGGAATCGGTGCTTGGAACTATCCAATTCAAATCGCATTATGGAAATCTGCCCCTGCGCTAGCTGCTGGGAATGCCATGATCTTTAAACCAAGTGAAACCACACCACTAAGCGTATTTAAACTTGCTGAAATCTATACTGAAGCTGGACTACCAGATGGCGTATTTAACGTAGTACAAGGTGCAGGCCGTGAGATTGGACAATGGTTAACTGAACATCCAATTATTGAAAAAATTTCTTTCACTGGTGGTGTTGAAACAGGCAAGAAAGTTATGGCAAGTGCCGCAGGTTCTACACTCAAAGAAGTGACCATGGAACTCGGCGGTAAATCCCCTTTAATTATTTGTGATGATGCTGACCTCAATCGTGCAGCAGACATTGCGGTGATGGCAAACTTCTTTAGTTCAGGTCAAGTCTGTACCAATGGTACACGTGTCTTTGTTCCAAAAGCCCTGTTGGCAGATTTTGAAGCCGCTATTGTAGAACGGGTAAAACGAATCCGTATCGGCGATCCAATGGCGGAGCAAACCAACTTTGGTCCACTCACCAGCTTCCCGCATATGGAAAAAGTCTTGTCTTTCATTGAGTCAGGCAAACAACAAGGTGCCAAACTACTGATTGGCGGTGGCCGTGCGACAGAAGCTGAATTGGCGCAAGGTGCTTATGTGTTACCGACAGTTTTCAGTGACTGCCAAGATGATATGCGCATTGTTGAAGAAGAAATCTTTGGCCCTGTCATGAGCATTCTCAGTTATGAAACTGAAGAAGAAGTCATTCGTCGTGCCAATGACACCACTTTTGGTTTAGCAGCAGGTGTTGTGACACAGGACATCACCAAAGCACATCGCATTATTCATCAAATCGAAGCTGGTATTTGCTGGATCAACACATGGGGCGAATCCCCTGCTGAAATGCCAGTGGGTGGCTATAAGCAATCAGGTGTCGGCCGTGAAAATGGTTTAACCACACTTGGGCATTACACCCGTATCAAATCAGTTCAAGTTGAGTTAGGTGAGTATCAAAGCATTTTTTAATGCACTCACACTTTCTCCGTATATCAATCCTATGTGCCATGTCATCACCTGATTGCATTGGCACTTTTAAAAAATACAAAAAGGATAATTATGACTACTCAAGCATATGACTACATTATCATCGGCGCAGGATCTGCCGGAAATGTGCTCGCAACACGTTTAACTGAAGACAAAGACGTTACTGTTTTACTCTTGGAAGCAGGTGGCCCAGACTACCGTTTAGATTTCCGTACTCAAATGCCAGCAGCATTGGCCTACCCACTACAAGGACGCCGTTACAACTGGGCATATCTCACTGACCCTGAACCACATATGAATAATCGCCGTATGGAATGCGGCCGCGGTAAAGGTTTAGGTGGTTCCTCATTGATTAACGGGATGTGTTATATCCGTGGTAATGCAATGGACTTAGATAACTGGTCGACGCTCAAAGGGCTAGAAGACTGGAGCTATGCAGACTGCTTACCATATTATAAAAAAGCTGAAACCCGTGATATTGGTGGCAATGACTACCATGGCGCTAATGGCCCTGTATCTGTGGCAACCCCTAAAAATGGCAACAATGTCTTGTTCCATGCCATGGTTGAAGCAGGTGTACAAGCAGGCTATCCACGTACAGATGACTTAAATGGTTATCAACAAGAAGGTTTCGGTCCAATGGATCGTACCGTGACACCAAAAGGCCGTCGCTCTAGTACCGCACGTGGTTATTTAGACATGGCAAAAGGTCGTCCTAATTTAACGATCGTGACGCATGCCACCACCAATAAAATTTTATTTAATCAAAAACAAGCGATTGGTGTGGAATATATCATCGGTGCGGATAAAACCAATCTCACCCAAGCACGTGCAAACCGTGAAGTCTTGCTTTGTGCGGGTGCTATCGCATCACCACAAATTTTGCAACGTTCAGGTGTTGGTGAAAGTAGTTTCCTTAAATCAATGGATATTGATGTTGTACATGATTTACCGGGTGTCGGTGAAAACTTACAAGACCATTTGGAAATGTACTTACAATACAAATGTAAGCAGCCTGTTTCACTCTACCCCGCTTTAAAATGGTTTAACCAGCCTGCAATTGGCGCTGAATGGTTATTTAATGGGACTGGTATTGGCGCAAGCAACCAGTTTGAAGCAGGTGGTTTTATCCGCAGCTCAGATGAATTTGACTGGCCGAATATTCAATATCACTTCTTACCCGTTGCGATTAACTATAACGGCAGTAATGCAGTGAAAGAACATGGCTTCCAAGCGCATGTTGGTTCTATGCGCTCACCAGCTCGTGGTCGAATTAAGCTGAAATCTAAAGATCCATTTGAACATCCAAGTATTCTGTTCAACTATATGTCGACCGAGCAAGACTGGCGTGAGTTCCGTGATGCCATTCGTATCACCCGTGAAATCATGCAACAGCCTGCATTAGATGCATATCGTGGCGATGAAATCAGTCCTGGAAAACAGGTGCAAACTGATGCTGAACTGGATGATTTCGTGCGCAACCATGCTGAAACTGCTTACCATCCTTCATGTAGTTGCAAGATGGGTGAAGACGAAATGGCAGTGGTTGACGGTCAAGGTCGTGTACACGGTCTACAAGGCTTGCGCGTTGTTGATGCTTCGATTATGCCGCTGATCATTACTGGAAATTTAAATGCCACAACGATTATGATCGCGGAAAAAATCGCAGATCAAATTCGTGGCAAAAAATTGCCACGTTCTGAAGCGGGTTATTACAAAGCTGGCACAGCACCTGTGCGCAAAGCGCCTTTACGTCCGATCGTGTAAAAGTATTCATATTTTAGCGACACCTCAGTTTTGACTGAGTGTGTCGCATCTTTCAAGGACGAATAAAATGAGAAAAAAATTATTATTGACCATCCCTTTGAGTTTATTTTTTCAAACCCTACATGCCAATGAATCAGGTACAGAAACGCCGTCTCCGTATAGTGCAAATTTGACAGTGGCCAGCCAATATATCTCACGTGGTTTTCAACAGACCTGGGGTAACCCTGCTGTACAAGGCGGATTTGATTATGCACATCCCAATGGTTTTTATGCAGGAACTTGGGCTTCTACTGTGAGTGATGACTTCATCCGTGATGCCAATGTTGAATGGGATGTCTATACTGGTTATAGCCGTAGTTTCGGTCAGTTAAATCTAGGTACTAAAGTCGCTTATTACTACTATCCTGGGGCAAAAACCACTGCTGAAACAGGTCATACCCGTTTTGATTATGGTGAAATTATTCCAGAAATCAGCTATGGTCCGCTGAGTGTTAAATATGCAATCACTTATACCCAAGATTATTTTGGCAATAATTCTGACACTTTAGCAATTGGTTCCAATAAGCACTCTCGTGGTTCAGGCTATTTAGATGTGAATTGGTTACAGCCCATCGCTCAAGGTTGGTCAGTAAATATGCATTATGGCAATCAACGTATAAAAAACTTTTCTGCCGCAAGCTTTCAAGATGCCAGTGTTGCCATTAACAAAGCGCTGCCTTATGGCTTATCTTCCAGTTTAAGTTATAGCAAAGCATGGGACAAAGACGGATATTATCAAAAATACAGCAATGGCAATCCCAATGCCAAAGTTTCAAATCCAATTGATTCCACCCTCACTTTTTCACTCACTAAAAAGTTTTAAGCTAAAGTTTAAATATTTAGGGTCTGTTATAGATCAACCAAAAACCATGCCCTTCATGAGCGTGGTTTTTTAATGTCTATAGTCACCCCCCTAATTATTCATACAAGTGATTTCTATCAAGTCATTGATCAGAAATGAACTTATGTTTTCGTATGTGCTTTTAGAAACTGTTGGTTATCAATTCATTTTTTTACTTTTGAATTATAGATGGTGATTCTACCGTGAGGCGACATGGATGTCGCCGTTGGGCGGGGGTACAGGACGTACCACTCGCCCAACATGAGCAAAAACAGAGCACTGCTTTGTTTGCAGCGCAAGGTTTGGCAATCCCTACGAAAAGTGAGGCATCGCCTACACAAAGCTATTTAAACTTTGAATGTAAGGTGTGGCATTGCAAGCTTTTTATAATTAAATAATTTATTTTCTCATGCAATTGATTTAATTAAAAATATTCATTAAAAGAAATTATATTCTTGTGTCTGAGCTTTTTTGACAGGTTGACTTATATCTTGGCTTATTTCAATAAAGCAAATTCAAATCCCCCCATACTGTTTGAATTATCATTAGACAGCCATTGATTGTTTGTATAAAGTATTAGGAACGATTGTTCCAATATAAATTAACATTATGCGTACTAAAGAGTTTGATCCTGAAGAAGTTGAAAATGCGGTTATGCAAGTTTTCTGGCGTAAAGGATTTGCAGCGACATCAATTCAAGATTTGGTTGAGGAAACTGGACTCTCACGCAGCAGTTTATATAGTTCCTTTAAAAATAAAGAGCAGCTCTATCAACAGGCCTTATCGCGCTATCAACGCCTGATCAGTAAATCAAATATTGATTTATTATCCAGTGATGGATCAGTCAAAAGTATCATCCAACAATTACTATCTCGTATCATTGAAGATGAATTAAATGATCCACAACATCGGGGTTGCCTAATGGCCAATGCCTGTTTGGAGTTAGCAGGACACGATCAAAAGACCGCAGAATCTGTCACGTACAACTTTGAACGATTACAGCTCGCACTGGAACAGCTCATGATCAGAGGAAAGCAATCTGGTGAAATCACCCTACACAGTTCTCCACAAGCCTTAGCACTTTTTTTCGTGAATACCATTCAAGGCATTCGCGTTTTAAGCAAAGGCTGTAGCGCAGAAAATCGTCAGCAATATCTAGAGAATGTTGCTGAAGTCGCACTGAATACCTTGTATTAATTTTTAGTTTCCCCCCTTAGCCGACTGGGTAGTTTGCAATGCTGAGGGTTTTATTTACCTTAAAATGGAACGATCATTCCAGTATAAATACAACATGGAGTCCACAATGAATATTGATCTTGAAAATTTTGGGATGCCTATATTCCTTAAACGAGATGACCTTTCTGTCAATCATACACAGAGGTATAGCGCATGAATCAGTTCAACAATAGATCAGAGCAAAACCAATCTGCGCCCAGCTTACCGATATGGAAATTATTGGCATTTACAGTTGCAGGTTTTATTACAATTATGACGGAAATCATACCTGCGGGCTTATTGGCATTGATCAGTCATGACTTAGAGGTGTCTGAAGCTTTAGCAGGGCAAATGATTTCAGTTTATGCTCTAGGATCGGTCATTGCGGCGATCCCTGTGGTTGCTGCAACAAGGAGTTGGTCAAGAAAACCTTTATTGTTATTGGCAATCACAGGCTTGTTTGTCTTCAATAGTCTAACTGCGCTATCTTCCAGCTATATCATCATCCTGATTTCACGATTTATTGCAGGAATGTCTGCTGGAATTATCTGGGGTATCTTGGCGGGTTATGCTCGAAGTCTGGTTCCTGCCCATCTGCAAGGCAGAGCGATGGCAATCGTTGGAGTGGGTCAACCCATCGCATTATGTCTGGGTGTGCCTTTAGCTATTGGGTTGGGTAATCTGTTTGGCTGGCGTGGGGTTTTCTGGATGATTTCAGGACTTGCTTTAATCTTGATCATCTGGATAAAAATAAGCCTTCCTCATTTGGCAGGACAACCAGCAAGCAAACAACGATCCATTCTCAACGTCTTGGTACACCCCGGTATAGGTGCAATTTTAGCGGTTATTTTTGTTTGGATTTTGGCACACAACATACTTTATACCTTTATTTCGCCTTATTTGTCTGCTGTACAGCTGAGTGAGCATATTGATCTTATTCTTCTTATTTTTGGTCTTTCTTCAATATTCGGCATTTGGATTACAGGGATTTGGATCGATAGATCATTACGCAGATTAACCCTGATCAGTTTAACAGGCTTTGCCATCGCTGCCCTTTTCATGGGCTTGAGTAGTCATCACATCTGGCTTGTGATGCTAGGTATCGTACTTTGGGGAATGACTTTTGGCGGTGCACCAACCCTACTACAAACTGCGCTGGCAGATGTCGCAGGTGAAAATGTGGATATTGCCCAATCCATGCTGGTGACGGTGTTTAATCTTGCGGTTGCAGGGGGCGGTATTTTAGGTGGCATCCTACTGCAAAATGTAGGCATAGACTCATTCTTTGTTTGTATCATCGCATTATCATTATTGGGGTTATCTATTGTATTTTTAGCGCATGAAAATGGTTTTAAAGCAGGACATCGTTTGGGCAGCCAATAAATTTAAAGCTGTCATTTAACACCATGCTTCGATGACAACATCTATTGGATTGGATCAAACAGCGCCATCATCGTTGATTGGGCTATTTGATCCGTCTCTTAAACGATAGCTATGGCTTTATTGACTAAAAACAGTTGCACAAATTGCTGAATCTTATCCGCCACTGCCTGTGGTTGACTTAAAATCCCCCAATGCCCTGCCGAAACTTCGCTGTAGCGAATATCATCCCCCCACTCTTCCATCCCACGGCTTAAAGCAAGCGGTACAAATGGGTCTTGATTCATCAATAACATTTGCACAGGAATGGTTGTGGTTCGACCTGTCGGCTTGAATAATGCTTTGGTTAAATTTTGACGATATAGACCTAAACCACTGATGGCATTGCGAAGTTGGGTCGGGCTCTTTTCAACTGAGGTTTTTTCTAAATACCCCACCAGTTTTGGCCATACTTTGCCAAGACCTAAACGCCAAGTCAGTTCAGGAAGTACAGGGATTTGTAACATTGCCATATAACTTGATGCTGACACTCGCTTAATCACGTTGAAATAGCCTTGTAAGTTACCTTGGGCCAACTGGCGATGAAACCACCACCCTACATGATCTGTACTTGGCGCCAATGCAGTATAAGACGCAATTTGAGACTTTAAACGGTCAGCCAATACCGCTTCCCAACCTTGTAAAGCGCCCCAATCATGTCCAACCAAATGGACCGATTGATGTGGGCTCACTGCTTTAATCACTTGGGATAAATCTTCGATCAAATATTCAAAAGCATAATCTGCTGTTGTTTGTGGAATATCAGATAATCCTG
Organism: Acinetobacter sp. I-MWF; assembly: GCF_025433935.1. NCBI lineage: Bacteria > Pseudomonadati > Pseudomonadota > Gammaproteobacteria > Moraxellales > Moraxellaceae > Acinetobacter > Acinetobacter sp. I-MWF. Next base: position 3,446,058 of record NZ_JAMBAR010000001.1, read on the forward strand.
TACCACGTACATCATAAGCAACCACATTAAAATGAGGGGCTAAATATTGTGCCACCGCGTGCCAGACTTCAGCAGAATCTGGATAACCATGTATCAATACAATAGTATCTTGTTCAACATCTAAGCTGCCCCAATGGTAAGCAGCCAAACAGATATTTTCTGAATGAACATATAGCTTGGTCTTATCAAAATGCTTCATGAAACCACCCGCGGAACAGTTTCAGTTTTTTGCTGATATGCAAGTACCCCTGCTGACTGTGCCAAGTAGGCTTGAGCAAGTTCAGTTGAAGCTTCGTAATAGGGATGATAGTTGGGCTTAAAAAACCGTAAACTGGTCTTAAAAAACCACACTGGTCCTGGTATATAGCCATTTAAATCAGAACGATGCCAAGCTTTCCAAAAAGCGGGTTGCCATAAGCTTTTTTGGTTTTGTGGAATAGCGGGATCATCTTGAGCCAGTTGTACTGTACCTGCTGCCATGAGATAGGTAAAAATAGGAGCGGTCACAGCCATCACCGCAACACGTAATAAATAACTCCCTGAAATATGCTGATAAACATCATAAGCAACTGTACGATGCTCAACTTCCTCAGCACTATGCCAAGTAAACAAGTCACTTACCACTGGATCTCCACCACGTGCCTGCCAATCTGAACGGGTTAATACATATTGACCAATTGCTGCAGTAAAATGTTCAGCCGCGGCCACTAACCCAACTCGCGCATTTAACCAAGGTCGCTGCCAGACTTTAGGTAAGTTAAAACCCAAAGGTTTGTCCGCGAGTAACCGATCAAATAAGCCAACAACTCGTTTATATTGGCTCTCCACATCCACCCCATAACGTAGCAAATATTCTTCGATTGAATCCTTGTGCGCTTGTGAATGAATGGCTTCTTGTCGAATGAAAATTTTGGCATCTTGCTTAAGTTTTTCATCATGAATAAAAGGTAAAGCTTTATTGAACATTCGACAGAAAAAATACTCTCCTCGAACCAAGGTAAAACTAAAATGATTGACACCATGACTTGCCAATGGGTCTTGTGGTATCCAGTGTAAAGGCGAGTGCTCCCATTCAAATTTAACCTGTCGAGGAATCATTGCCCAACTTGCTTTTGATGCTTCAGATCGCATAATTCTTTCCTCAGAGCTATGATGGTAAATGATGAGGCGTTTCAGATAGGCCTATTTTTACTTTGGTTTTTGCCACGATTTCAGACTCATCCGTATCATTGGGATGGAAATTAAAACGGTAGTAATCTATAAATTTAGGAATAAAAACTTTATATTTTTCCACACCATGCTGAGCAAATTTGCGCCATGATTTTAGATTTAATAATTGGCGATCGCGTTTTAACAGCACAACTTGATAAACACTCGACAATGCAGTAATCAAAACCAGACTAAATGTGAAAATCGCCACGCGAGGAATATAAGCAGCTAAGCCCTTTCCATATAAGTATTCATACATGTCATAAGCCACAGCCTTATGTTCGGTTTCTTCAACACTGTGCCATAACCATAAATTACGAATGCTTTCATCCGTCATCAATTCATTGACATCTTTCATCATCTCCACCACCAACACGGCGGTGTAATGTTCCAGACCCACAGTCACCAAGAGATTCCACTTTTTAGGAAAAGTACTTTCAATTGCTTTTAATATGATCCCTGTGACTTTTTCCAAAGATTCCGGATCTAAGCCATATTGTTGTGCACTGACATGAAAAGCATGATGTTCTTTAGAGTGCATGGCTTCTTGTCCAATAAAGGCTCCAATATCACGGTCTAATTGTGGATTATTTTTAATTTTTTTACGTAAGGCTCGCACTGAACGGACAAAGTACGACTCACCTTCTGGAAAAAGTGTTGATAGACCTGTGAAGTAATGAGTAAAGGTTGGTTCGTCATTACACCAATACTTGGGCATATCCTGAAACTCATAATCCATACGACGTACTGGAAATGATGCAGGTGTTTTTTGCTTTGATTTTTCTTTCACCGCTGATATAGACATGGTTCACCTCAAGAATTTATCTCAAAATAACAAGTTCCAAAAAGGAACTAATAAAATCAAAATAATGATCCATGATGATCTTGTCAATCAAGTGAATATGCTTTGGCTCAAGGTTGTCCTTAAATGACAGTATCATTCCTATAAAGACATCTCGATAAAGACAGGCTATAAATATAAGGTGAAAAATAAATTAAAATATTGAAGATGAAATAGCTTTAATACAGCCCAAGTCGTCTTTAGGCTGTTCAGCACTAGGTTAAGCATTCAAAAATATTAAAAAAATAGTGATATCCATCATTATTGGACATCACTATTTTAGCTGCTAGATATGCTTTTAAATTAAAACAATACTTAACTTATCTTATAAGTATTTAAGAATAGCGATATGTTTGTTTTTATGTTTGTAATCAGAAAATTTAACCATTAAAGGATATAAAATTATGCTGAGAATAATCGCAATCCACCACAATGTAGACACCGAATCGACCCCAAAATAATCTCCATGATTTTTCCCCAAAAAGGCAACCACGAGCAAATATAAAGCCTTTAAAACATATAAGTGAACAATATAAAAAAACATTGGTACAGAACCAAATATGATCAAGGGTTTGATCCAAGGTTTTGTTTCGATTTTTTGCAGACAGACCAAAAGAACCAGTCCAATACCAACGTTCCATAAAATGAAAAATAAAGATGGTGGATATTTGGTTAGATTCATAAAACTCATGAATGTTTCAGTCCATGTCGGCATGACCGTCCAAGCATGATCTCCATATATATTGATCGCTCTTAAAAGCAAAAATAAAGCGATGCTGAAAAAACCAAAAATGAGTAATTTTGTATTTCTAGATTGGTTTTGTTGAGATGAAGCAAAAACACTTGAACCAATACAATATCCTAAAGTAATCACACCAATCCAAGGTAAAACAGGATAAGAGGTTCGAATACGAATCAGATTGCCAAACTCAATCCAGCCCCGTTCATGCAAAATGAACCATAAATTCTGTATGAAAGGTACATTTTCAAAAGACACTTGATCAAGCACATTGTGCCCAAAAATAATCACAATGCTGATTATCCATAATAATTTTTGTGGCAATCCAATTAAAGCTGCCAACGCCAGCATACTTAAACCAATCGCCCAAATCACTTGTAGATAAATCACATCAGGTGGGAACTTGCCAGTCCATGCAAAATTGATCACCACCAACTCAAGAAAGATCAGAAATAACCCGCGTTTAATCAAAAACTCACGTGTCATCGCTAGACTATTATTTTTAGCTTGATAGAGATAGGCGGATAAGCCTGTCAAAACAATAAATACTGGAGCGCATAAATGGGCCAATATTCGGCTAAAGAAAAGTGACGTTTCTGTGCCTGGAATCAGCATTGGATCTGGAACTTGATGATGGAGGTAAAAAGTTTCTCTGACATGATCAACCATCATAATCAAAATCACCAAGCCTCGTAATGCATCAATCTCTTGTAAGCGTTGCGAAGGAATAGACATAGAAAAAACAACAAATTAAACGTTATGATATAATATAACAATTAATTTCATTATTTTAAAACCATCTCATTAAAAAACATCAATTTGTACCGTTAATTCACGGCAACACTAAAAAAATTTACCGATTATCACATAGACTTTTTTTAAAATTTAACTGATAATGATTATCAATTTCATTATCTGAAAATTGGTGAACACTTTGGAACAGCCTACTCTAGCGACTGAAGCGATTCGAGCATTTTTTACCTTACAATGCTGCTGGTTAAACAGTGAAGAAATTTATCTTGAACAAGGTTGTCTGCATTGTGGTTCGGCAGCAACTTATTTAATTTATTTTACCCATGCCCCTATTCAAAAATTAATGCTTGATTTTATTCAAAAATATAACTGCCATAACAGTAAAAAATCAGACTTACTCGACTTATTAGACTTTGAACAGAATTATAATGATTTTTTACAAGTCCTTGAAAGTGCAGTAAACAGTTATGCTCGACAATATCAAAACCAAGCTTGTCATTTGGCATTTGAAAGTGTTGAATCTATTTTTGAACGTGAAGCAGCCATCGCATGTTAAACAATTGCTGCTGCAATAAATCAAGCTGTAATGATTAAATCGAATAGACTATTTTTAAAAGCTATTTTTTAAATTAATTTTAGGGTCTGTTGACATCAATTTGTTACTCTCAATGTATCGAAATAAAGGGGCCAACATGTTGCTTGAAGTCTTCTCGACAACAGCAACTTGTTGACCCCGATAATAAATCTTAAGTTAAGACCTAACATATAAAAGCTTAACCAACAAAAGTTAAGCGATTAAATTTTCATACTTATACCCAGCTGTACCCCACGCCCAGGAAGTGGTGCAATGTATTTTAATGGCGAGTTCTGTGGTCGTGCATCTTCATTTAACAAATTAGATCCATTGAGAAAAACATCAAAATTGGCATTTTGTAATTTGAAGTGTTTCTGAATTTGTAGATCCAGCAAGTTATAAGATGGCAATGGAATTTCTTTAGACACATTTTTGCCTAAATACTGAGCTTGATCATAGTAAATATTGGATAAGCGTGCTGACCAATCATTTTTATTCCATTCAAGGTTTAGCCCATAACGGTTCGTTGGCATGTTGGGTAAGTAATTTCCATCATTTGCCAAACTGGTTTTGTTTGGATTAAGGTTTTTATTTTTCACCAAGTCAGCAAAAGCAGAGATCAAAAGATTGCCATACTGATTGAGTTCAAACTGTTGTTTTAAATCAATTTCAAATCCAGTAATTTCAGCATCTGTCTGGGTCCAATATTTAAGTGGCAAGCGATTACGCATTTGTGCCCCTGAATGGGTCAAATACAAATACTTGTCATATTTCATCTTATATACAGTTGCTTCAAAATTAAAATTTTTATAATTGAACAGACCTGTTAACTCAAGATTTTTGGATTTTTCTTCTTTGAGTTTTTGATTGCCTTCTTCTTGTAACATAATTGAATAATGTGGATTGCTGGCATAAAGTTCATTAATTTCAGGCGCTCTATCTGACACTGAATAACGCAACTTTAAACCCAATAGATCATTATATTTTAGGTATGAACCGAAACTGTAGCTTTCAAGATTAAATTTTGTATCGGTGAGTTTTGTATTTGGTGAATTTCTGGATGTCTCAAAATCACTTTTTTGAATTTTATGCTCAACCTTTTCGTTACGATAACCTGCATCGAGTTCTAGCCAATCAAAGTCTAATTTTTCCTTGATAAACATGGCTTGTGTTTGCGTATTGATATTCGGTAAATAACGTAAATTTCCATGCCCTACCACTTTACGATCAATCTGATTAAAGCCAATAAAACCATTCCAAAATTCAACAGGTCTATGCTTCAGTAATAATTCAGCCTGTTGAGTATCAAATTTATAGTTATTGGCCATTTTTGATCCTAAATATTCCCCTGATGTATTGATACTCTTGCTCACATCAAATTGTATTTGTTTCAATAACAACGGGCTAAAATTAAACTCGCTGTCTAAGGCATATATTCGCTGATCTGTTTTTACCCCGACTGGTATGCTGTCACTGGTAGATTGAAAAGATTTATTTTCAAGAGAAAATCCGGGTACCCCATATTCACTTTTTTTTGAATCAGCACTGAGCCCAATACGTCCATTGTCGAGAAAATAAGTGCTTCCAATCGCAAAGTGTTGATTGTCTAAATAGCTATTGCCCAGCTTATTTTTATAGTTGGGTGTGACATCTTTATTAATTTTGTTTTCAGTATATTGCTGGGTATTGGGTACATATTTAGGGTTTACTGGATTGGTATAGGTTTTTCCGCTCCAAACTGAGGTAGGTTTATCTGTATAGAAGGAAAATGAACCATCTGCCCAATCAGGATTTTCCGTCATAAATTGGTCAATATAAGGCTGTGATGCCGTATTATAATTTTTTTGAATGCGTGCTTCTTTTTGGCAAGCATCTGCCAATGCTGTATTTACCCCACCCGTCGCTGGAAATACACCAGTATTACATACGCTCGCTTTACCCTCTCCCGGAATTTTATAAGCTGACATATCTTGGCTAGAAAACAATACATTGGTAGAAAAATTACTTTGGTTATTAAGATTGAGTTTAAAACCTTTGGCATCAAAATCATTCCAGCCCTTTTTCGCTACAAGCTCTAATTGAGAACTTTTATTCGGCATCGCTGTATCGATTAGACCAGAATCAATATTCACACTTCCGCCAATGGCATTACCACCATAACGCACACTGTCTGAAGATTTATTGACAGTTACAGATTGAGTGAATAAAGGATCAAAAGGGATATTAATATTACCACTGATGCTATTCATCCCATAAATAGACTGACCATTTTCCAAAATCTGCACCCGATTTCCACTCAAACTGCGAATCACAGGCGCACCTGAGTTGGGACCAAAAGCACTACTTTGTACTCCAGAAAGATGCTTTAAAGCATCACCTAAAGTTTTATTATCTGCATTTCTATTTTCTACAACGATACTTTGATTGATAAATGGATCATTTTCGGCATTGACTCGAATCACTGGAAGTACAGTCAGCTGTTTGTTTTCAATCGCATATGCAGGAAAGACCGGTAAAGAAATAGCGATTGCTAAAGTATGGTGACGCATCATGGATTCCGGATTGTAATTTATTGTTATGTTATAACATTACATAAACAGTTGTACAACAATTATCATCAATGCTTGTAGAGCTAGACCAGCTAGCGATTTATATAGGAAATGAAGAAATATGAAAGGTGAAACTGAAAGCCGTATTAGGAGTGCTTGATCTGTTGCGCCAGCTTCTGAATATTCATGCTAATCTCATCTGGAGTATGCGCCGCATAGCCAAACAATACTGCTGCTTTTTCATAAGGCTGTTGACAATAGCGAGATAAAGGCTGAACAGCCAGATTAATAGCGAAACACTGATCAATAAAGCTTTGCTCAGTCCATGGGGCTTTTAGCCAACAAATCACATGAATCCCTGAGTCGGTTGGCTGAACAGTCAATACATCTGTAAGAAACTGTTGAATCGCAGCAATTAATGCCTGTTGACGTTCTTGGCAAGCTTTACGCACTTTCCGTACATGGCGTGCATAATGCCCCTCTTTGATAAACAAAGCCAAAGCCGCTTGTTCTAAATAAGCACTCCGCGTATCGGTATAATATTTTGCCAGACTCAATGTTTCTATCAGCGATTCTGGAACCACCATAAATCCAAGTCGAAACTCAGGAAACATCATTTTAGAAAAAGTACCTGAATAGATTACTCTTTGCTGTTGGTCTAAGCCCTGTAAGGCTTGAATTGGATGCGTTCCATATCTAAACTCACTATTATAATCATCTTCAAAAATCCATTTTTGCTGACTTGCTGCCCATTCCAATAGGGCCAATCGTCGACTTAAACTGAGTGTTCCACCTAAAGGGAACTGATGAGAGGGTGCGGTATAGATGAATTTACTTTCGGAATAATGCTGAATAATCTCAGCAATTTTCATCCCTTCGTGATCACTTGATACAGGATGAACTTGAATGCCAAAACTCCGAAAAATATTTAAAGCGGCATCATAGCCGGGCTCATCTAAACAGATCTGATCCAAAGGTTGTAATAATGCATAAGCTGCAAGATGAATCGCTTGTTGGGTACCATTTACAATCAAAATTTGTTGTACATCGCATTTTAGCCCCCGCGTAGAACGAACATAATCACAAATAGCCTGACGTAAAGGCAAATAGCCACGACAATCATGAAACTGCCCCAATTGCTGATGAGACTGCCGCCAAGCACGCCCCAATAATTTCCCCCAAAGCGAATGTGGAAATAAATCGGTACAACCAACGCCGACATGAAATATTTTTTCACCCTGCACAGATACATTTTGTTTCTGCCAAGCAGGTAATAAATTTGCGATATGCGGATTAATATTTAGCTTGTGACAGATGTCAGATGCAGATTCTGTCGCTATCTCTTGTATAGAAATTAATTGGTCAGGAATCAGCTCAGCGACATATGTACCAGAGCTTGGCTTGGTCACAACATAGCCTTCATCCAGTAAACGATCCATTGCAGCCAAGACTGAATTTCTAGAAATCGACATCATTTCCGCCAAGACACGACTAGAGGGCAGTTTGGTTCCAGAAGCCAGACGACCATCCAAAATTGCATCACGTAAAACGCTATATAACCCCTCTTTAATCACCCCTTTAGGCAAGATCAAATGGGGGAAATAAGCCGATGCTGCTGTCGCCATAAGTAAAACTGGTACTGTTAAAAATACTCAAAGTGTATCTTATTTCAATACCACAATCACACTTAAACTCATTTCTCCTCTTTCTTTCCCGATGACTGGAGAATACCTGTGGAAAATTTAGTGGTTCAAATTGTGCCTGTTGCACAACAAGACTATAAACAATGGGTGGAGTATTGGCTGGCTTATCAAGACTTTTACCAAGTGGCTTTATCCAATACTGTTACGCAAACCACTTGGCAACGTTTTTTTGATGATCAAGAACCGATATATTGTGCTGTTGCTAAACAAGCTGAGCATGTTCTCGGCTTTGTACATTACGTGATCCATCGCTCGACATGGGCCGAGACCAACTTTTGCTATCTAGAAGACTTATATGTTTCTCCACAGGCAAGAGGTCAACATGTAGGCAAGCGCCTGATTGAATATGTACAACAGCAAGCGATTGTTCAACCCTGCGCGCGCTTGTATTGGCACACGCAACAAAGCAATCAAACTGCACAAAAACTCTATGATTGGATTGCTGAAAAACCAGGGGTCATTGAATATCGTATGGCTTTAAATTAATTCATAAAAAACCAGAAACACAATGCTTCTGGTTTTTGCTTAAACCGTTCTAAAATCAGTGCAGCAAGACTCAAGGTAATTTCTAAGTCTCTTAAGCATCATCAGCTCACAAAAACCTGATATAACTTTTCAACAGTTTGATGGATTTCCGATTCGGTCAGGGCAGCAAAACCAAAACGAATATAGAAACTGTGATCAGAATGATGCCATTCCGAACCAAAATCATATTCAGAATCAATATGTAATTGTTTTAAAACCGTTAAAAACTGCTGTTGAAAAGGCAATTTAAACTTTACCCACAACGCCATGCCGCCTGCAGGTGGGGCTATTTCAACCCAGTTCTCAAAAGTTTGCTGAAAAGCCCTCACAGCAAAATCTCTACGTTGCTGATAAATCTTACGCATTTTACGGATATGCCGCTTAATTTCACCCTGCTGCATCAGTTCAGCCATTGCCAATTCAGTAATTGCATTGCCCTGTTTATCGATCAGCAAAATGTCTTGTTTCATCGCCTGAATAATCTGTACATTGGTCACCACATAACCGATTCTTAAACTGGGCGCAAACACTTTAGACAAAGAGCCGATATGAATTACTTTGTCTGCTGCCGGTAAGCTGATTAACGGCGGAATGGGTCGACTGTCATAATGAAATTCATGGTCATAATCATCTTCAATAATATAAAAATCAAAGGCTTTAGACAGCTCTAACAGCTTTAATCTTCGATCCATAGACATCGTCACTGTCGTTGGATATTGATGATGAGGTGTGGTGTATACCGCAGCAACTGCATGGCTGGACAAAATTTCAGTTAAATGATCGGTATCTAGACCATGCTTATCCAAACGCACGCGAATAATTTGATAATGATTAGACAGGAATGTTTCCACTGCAGGTGGATAAGCCCATTGCTCTACCACAATAATATGACGCTGGGACTGGTGTTGAGCCAGAACCCGCGCAGCTAGAAAAATCCCCATTTGACTGCCACGAACCACACAAATGTTTTCCATAGAGGTCTGTATAAAACGCTCCATAGACAACATTTCTAATAAGGCTTGACGAAGTTCTAAACTGCCCTGCGGATCTCCATATCCCATGGTTTGATGACGTGTTACTTGAATCAATGCATGCCGATAAGCCCGTGAAAACAATTCATACGGGATCAGCCGATTATCTGGCACACCATCATTTTTGATCAGCACCGGAGTTGGCAAAACTGCTGTGGTATCGACCTGTTCGAGTGTAGGCGATGACTGCGCTTTTAAGTCAGGTAAATTCTCAGAGACAAAGGTGCCTTGCCTAGCTTTTGAAACCAGCCAACCCTGTGCCTCCAAATCTTCATATACCGATTGTACGGTTTTTCGGTTAATCCCGAGTTCATCCGCCAGTGTACGTGAACCTGGCAAGCGTGTTGCCTGAGTAATTCTGCCAGATAAAATCTCTTGAATAATCTGATTTGCCAACTTTAAAAAAAGGGTCTTTTCTTCACGATCTTCTAAATGTAGCCGAATTTTCCAAGGCTGACGCATAACTCTCTGGCCCATATAAGTTTTAGAAACTGGATATTTTAATCCATCCACAGAATTTTTATTCTGTACTTAGGCGATGTGAAAATCAACTCAGCGAGAGGTTTTATTTATGCAAACGGCACAACTCGATAAACAGCAATTGATGCAAAATGCACAGCAAAATATGCAGCAATTTATTCAAGATTCAAACTACACAGATCGACAAAAGTTGGCATTAACCTGCCGTATTTTATTTGACCACGGCCATGATGCTGGCTTAGCTGGACAAATCACTTGTCGTACCACGCAAGGCAATAGCTTTATCACCCAGCGTTTTGGTCTCGGCTTTGATGAAATTACCGCGCAAAACTTATTGGAAGTTGATGAAGATCTAAAGCCACTTGATCAACAAGGCATGGCAAATCCTGCAAATCGCTTTCATACATGGATTTATAAACAACATCCTGAAGTGAATTGCATTATCCATACCCATCCAACACATATTGCAGCGTTGTCGATGCTCCGTGTGCCCTTAGCGATCGCACAAATGGATACCTGCGCTTTATATGAAGACTGTTCTTTTGTGGAAGAATGGCCGGGAGTCCCCGTCGGCAATGAAGAAGGTATTTTTATCTCAGAAGCCTTAGGTAAAAACCGCGCAGTACTGCTGTCACATCATGGTCAGTTAGTAGCAGGTAAAACCATTGAAGAGGCTTGCAACTTAGCCATTTTAATTGAACGCGCTGCCCGACTTCAGCTTTTGGCAATGGCTGCTGGACAAATTCAACCTATTCCACATGAACTGGCAAAAGAAGCCCACGACTGGGTCTCTACCAACAAGCGTAATAATGTCAATTTTGCCTACTATGCGCGTAAAGCTTTAAAAAATCATGCGGACTGTATCGAGGAGTAATGAAAATGAAATTAGAAGGCATTATTGCATACCCAATCACACCATTTCACCCAGACACGCAAGCTGTCGATGTTGATGCACTGACCATCACATTAAATGCTTTGCTGGAACAACAATGTAATGCGATTGTGCCATTGGGCAGTGCAGGTGAAAGTGCTTATTTATCTTGGCAAGAATGGCAACAAGTCGCACAAAAAAGTATCGAAGTCGTTAATCAACGTGTTCCAGTCATGTTGGGAATTTCTGAACTCACAACGGCGATGGCGATTCAAAAAGCACAAAAAGCCGAGGAGCTTGGCGCTGATCTAATTATGGTGATCCCAGTGTCTTACTGGAAACTCAATGATCAAGAAATTTATGATTATTATCAGCAAATTGCTGCATCGACCAAACTACCGATCATGGTCTATAACAACCCTGCAACCAGCGGTGTAGATATGTCACCAGAATTGATCGTGAAAATGTTTCAAGAAATTAAGAATATTTGCATGGTTAAAGACAGTACTGGCGATATTCAGCGCATGCATAAATTTCATGAATTGTCTCAAGGACAGTTGCCCTTTTATAATGGCTGTAATCCTTTGGCGCTTGAAGCATTTTGTGCAGGTGCAAGTGGTTGGTGTACTGTGGCGCCAAATCTACTCGGTCAGCTACCAAGTCAGTTATATCAGGCAGTCAAAGATGGTGATTTAGACCACGCCAAAGCCTTGTTTTATCGTCAATTGCCTTTGTTGCGCTTTATTGTACAAGGCGGCCTACCGAAAACAGTCAAAGCAGGTTTAAATGAATTAGGTTTTTCTGTAGGTGAACCAAGAAAACCATTACAACATGCCACCCCACTGGAAGTTCAGCAATTAAAGTCGTTGATGACCTTAGCAAAACAAGCGTAAACCATCGTCGTATGCGCTTGTGAAGTTATAAAATTGATCCGATAAACATGCTTTGTTGCATACACAGCCATCCGCTGCTTTGACAGATACTCAAATGATAAGTAAATGTCATCCAGCGGTGTTTAAATCTAAGTGCAACAAAGCGGTTATTGCCATAGCAAATATCGGCATAACAAACAAATCAATTCCCAAATCAGCTTTCTAAAAACTAAATCCAAGGTTTAAATTGATACGATATAACCATTGGTCACTATAGGGTGAAACGGTCGAGCTAAAACCGGTTGAATTCATTGCACCACCAATAATATTGGCATTTTTCCCCCAAGTATAATCAGCCCACACCATAAAGGGTGACGCAATAAACATCATCCCGGTGGTATTCATTTGAGAATCTGACCAATCATCACGTTCTTTATCCATATAACTATAATCATTGTAGAAACGAATCGCTTTGAGTTTGCCCATATTTTGCATAGGTAAGGTATAGGCAAGATTTAAACTGGCAACTGTCGCTTCAGAGGCAATAAAATAAGCAGGGGTAAATCCGTTATTCCCCATTAAAGTCATATCATTATTGACCCCGTCAGGGTTCTTTGCATCATATTGATAATGAATCACAGAGCTTTGTAAATTAAAGCGTTTGTAATTGTTATCACTATGCACCCCTACTGCATAATATTGGCCATTTTTATCGGTGGTTTTATTATGCAATTGCGCAATTGCCCCCGATACCCCGACTTCCTGCTTACCCACTTTGGTGTCTAACTTGCGAACAATCCGCGTATTGAATTGATGACGCTTTTCATTTTGATAAGCTTTTTGACTTGGAAATGCATTGTCGGCTAGGTCATCATAAGTGGCAATTTCGGGCGAATAGCGCAGATTGGTTGCCAGCATTTCTGGGTAATAGCCCAGTTTTACATCCCAGTCCTGATTATGAAAATTCCAGTTCAAACCTGGTGCAATGTTATTGCCATAGCCCAAAAAGAATGGAATATGGTAAGTCCAACCATTTTGCGGATAAGGATAAATTGCAAAAGGTTTATATACAAAGCCGGCTTCTAAACTATTCTGTTGATCTAAATTGTAGCCCACGTAGGCTTTTTCGATCGAGCGTTTCTCTTGGTCTTGAAACAAGTAGCTTGCATTAAAATAGGCATCGTCAAACTTACCTTTGACATCGACTCTAAAAATATCAAAATAGAGTTTGCCAAAGCCATCATTAGGCCCTTCCCAATTTTCATAGCGTTGGTTTAATCGTACCACGCCACCCAATTTTATAGAGTCCGTCTCATCTTCACTTTTCCATTCTAATGCTGAGCTTTGCGCCAAAACATTGGATGTGGTACCCAAATACAATGCTGCAAGTAGCATCGCGATAGCTGTCTTTTTCATAATTGCTTCCTTCCCTTGTGTTCCAACGATCCTGTTGGACTTTTGTTTTACCTATAAAACATAGTTTTTATTGTATTTTGAGCAAAAAAAATTGCTGGTGAATTTACTGAACATCCGATGCCGACATCGAATGTTCAACTGGGTTTAATAGAGTTTTTTCTGCGGCGGTCCTGCAAAGTTCAGTGGTCCAATCGAATTCATATCCAATTCGATCACACTTGGCCCTTGAAAATCGACTGCTTGTTGAATCACGCTTTTAAACTCATCTGCACTGCCCACTTTCCAGCTTTTCACTCCCATTGCTTCCCCTAAGACTTTATAATCTGGGGTATGCAATTCGTTGAAATATTGACGCCCACCAAAGTAATTCTTTTGAATACCACGCATTACGCCATAACCGCCATCGTTCATGATCATCAGCACCATGTTGGTATTTTCTTGTGCCATGGTGGCAATCTCACCGATACCGAGCATCAAACCACCATCGCCCACGAGACCAATCACTTTTTTATCTGGATTGGCAATAGAAGCGCCAATTGCCGTGGCTAAACCAAGACCAATTGCCCCAGCAAGTGAGTGAATATTTTGATTCGGTGCTTGTACTGGAAATAGTCGGCTGCCCCAAGTACTGCCTGACATGGTAATGTCACGTACAAAGATACCGTCTTGTGGCAGTGCCGCACGTAAGTGATCACAGATCAGTGCATATTGATCCAGCTGAGTACGCAGTGCCTCAATAGCGGACTGTTTTGCTGCAACAACCGCTGCATCATAATCTGCATCAACTTTTGAGATACCGCTTAGCCCTGTGAGCACACGTTGTAATACAGCTTTGGCATCAGCACAAATGAAGTTACGAACTTTATAATTACGTTGCTGCGCCACTGGATTGGCATCAATCTGAATCAGATTATCAGGGAGATGCACAGAATAGGTTTTGGTTTCATTGCTGCGTAAACGCGAGCCCACCACCACCAATAAGTCAGCCTGTTTTAACAGTTGCTCAACCCCTGCTGAGTTATGGAATGCACCTAAACTGCGTGGATGCTCATCCGCTAACACACCACGGGCATGAGTCGAAGAAACAACAGGAATCCCAAGATCTGCAATGGCTTTCACTTCATCAACACTATTTAACGTGCCGCCACCAATCCACAAGATGGGGCGTTTGGCTTTTTTAACTTCTTCAACAATTAAATCAATTTCAACTTGCTCAGCCTGCGGTAATTCAAGCGCTTTGACAGGGCCTAAATTCAATGGCAAGTCAATTTCTGCAGCTTGCACATCAATCGGGAGCTCAACGCTTACAGGCCCCATCGGTACTGTGGTTGCAACACGAATTGCTTCACGAATTACACCCACTGCATTGTCTGGACTGGTAATACGAAATGCAGCTTTGCTTGAAGCACGTAAGAAGGTCAGTTGATCTTTGGTTTCATGGATAAAGCTGGCATCACGATCAAGATATTCACGTTCAACTTGCCCAGTTAAATGCAACACAGGACTCCCAGCATTCATCGCTTCAATCAATGAGCCTACTGCATTGCCTGCACCTGCACCTGTACTGGTCAAAGCAACCCCTAAACCTTTAAAGCGTGAGTGACCATCTGCCATCGTGACTGCACCTGCTTCGCCACGCGCTGCCACAAAACGAATTTTTTCACGACGCCCTACGGCATCTGCAATTGGTAGGTTATGAATCGAAATCACCCCATAGATACTTTCCACTTGGTGTGCTTCTAAAACACGCGCGATTGCTTCGCCTACATTTACACGTTCTGTCATTGTTTATTCCTCGAAAACTTTTTCATTCCATGAATTTATTATTCACACCAAGGATTTGGCTGTTCGCTTAATCCCATATAAATACTTTTTTGCTGCATATAAGACAAAATACCTAAACGCCCTTTTTCACGCCCGATACCACTTTCTTTAAAGCCACCAAACGGTGCCGAAATAGAGAATTTTTTATAGGTATTAATCCAGACTGTACCGACTTCCAAAGCACGCGCAATTTGCCAAGCTTTACGGTAGTTTTCAGTCCAGATTCCTGCTGCAA
Source organism: Acinetobacter sp. I-MWF (assembly GCF_025433935.1). NCBI lineage: Bacteria > Pseudomonadati > Pseudomonadota > Gammaproteobacteria > Moraxellales > Moraxellaceae > Acinetobacter > Acinetobacter sp. I-MWF. Next base: position 3,461,680 of record NZ_JAMBAR010000001.1, read on the forward strand.
GCCCAAAACAACTGTCGTTGGCTTGGGTGATTAAATCGGCTTCATCGTCATACTTCATCACCACCAAGACCGGACCAAAAATCTCTTCTTGACAGGTTTGTGCAGTATTATTTAAACCCGTGATGATGGTCGGTAAGTAATAACTTCCTTTCGCCAAATCACCATCCGTCAGCGCTTGACCACCCACTACAACTTGACCACCTTCTTGCTTGGCCAATTGCACATAGGCATCGACAGAAGCCAAATGCTTTGGATTAATTAAAGAGCCCAAATGTACATCCGCTGTTTCTGGATGTCCCACTCGTAAAGCTTTGGTAATTTCAACCAAACGCTTAAGGAACTGATCGTAAATACTGTGATGCACGAAGAGTCGTGAACCTGCAATACAAGCTTGTCCTGCGGAGCTAAAGATCCCATAAGCCACACCTTTAGCAGCCAATTCAATATCTGCATCAGGCATAACAATCGTAGGGGATTTTCCACCAAGCTCTAATGAGGTGGTAATCAATTTATCTGCGGCAAGATGAGCCAAATGACGCCCTGTAGTGGTTCCGCCAGTAAATGAAATTTTGCGGACCAAAGGATGCTTTACGATGGCATCACCAATTACAGAACCACGCCCCACTAAAACACTGAGTAAGCCTTTTGGCAGTCCTGCTTGTTCAAAGATTTTGGCGAGTTCCAAGGCAATTAAAGACGTTGCCTCTGCCGGTTTAAGGATCACCGCATTTCCAGCAGCAATCGCAGGGGCTAGTTTTTGAACTTCACTGGCAATCGGTGAATTCCACGGTGTAATCGCGGCCACCACACCGACAGGTTCATGCACACTCATGGTCATAAAGTCAGCCGCACGTTGTGTGGTGAGTTCATCATTCAGCGTTTCACATGCTGCGGCAACATAGCGAGCTGTCGCGGCTGCACTCATCACTAAACCACGTGTTTCAGCCAGTGGCTTACCATTATCACGGGTTTGTAATTTTGCAAGCTCATCTACACGTGCTTCAATAATCTCTGCCACTTTATACAAAATACGCGCACGTTCATGTGGCATGCTATTGCGCCAGCCTGCTTGTCGCCATGCCAAATCTGCTTTTTCAATTGCTTCATTGACATCATCTAAACTCGCTGTAGAAATTTCAGCATTTACAGATTGATCTGCTGGAAACAGACTTTGAATCGTATTGCCTTTACCTAATCGCCATTCACCTGCGATATAAATTTCCTTTACCATGATCAAATCCTTTTAAATCTGAATTGCTTCAACGCTATTGCGACATGCACGAATCACGCTAAGCGCAGCCAAAGTTGAGGTTTTGGGATTGCTTGCCAAAGGCACACCCACCAATTCAATGGTCATTTCACCAAACACGCCTTCTGCCACAATGGTGTGCTTGTTCTTATTGGTTTTTGGATCAACCGTAAGCTCAACCATGGTTTCATCCATGCCTAAACCTGCGAGTGCTATGGTTGCTGCAACGTTGGCATTGGCTGGAAACTTCAGTGCTGCTTCTCTGGCTGTACCACGAAAAAAAACCATAGCTTCACTGACCTGATCGAGATCAACCAATTGTTCAGCATAACTGCCACGCCAACTCTTCGGGCTTTTACAGCCTTTATAGGTGACCTTTTCCAAACCACCTTCTTTTGCCGCAGAGATACCATCGATCCCCGCAATCGCACCCGCTAAAAGATGTAGATGGGCATCGTGTTGTTCCGCAGTCTGTTTCAGTTGAGAGAAAAATTCGCTATCGGCTAAGGTTCCCACTGAAATCAGACCAATGGTCCAACCTTTCTCTAACACCTTTTGGGCATGTTCTTTTACCGCCGCTTGGCCTGCAACTTCGATTACATAATCAGGCTTGCCAAGGCATTGATCAATCGAACTAATTACCTGTACCTGAGCGGATACTTGTGCCTGTACTTTTTCAACACTGCGTGCAGGCACCACAATCCATTTAAGCTGTAAATCTTGTGGCATATGTGCGTACACTTCTGCTGCCATTGCACCGAAACCAATCATCATCAACTGTTTCATGGGCACACCTTATAAATGTTTGTTAAATCCACCAGAGACATCCAAGGCTGCACCCGTGGTATAGGATGCCAATGGTGAAGCCAAGAACACCAAAGCGTGTGCTGGTTCTTCAGGTTTACCTAGACGTTGCATTGGAATACCACGGTTTTTTGCAATATTGCCTGTCCACTGTTCCCATGACGCTTGGCTATCTGAACGTGTTTCAAAACGGCGTTTCCACTGTGCTGACTCCACCATGCCCAATAAAATTGAATTCACCCGAATCCCATATTGGCTAAATTCATGCGCTAAGGAATGAGTTAAATTCAGCAAAGCGGCACGTGCCGATGAAGTCGCGATCATGTGTGGTTCAGGTTGCAAGGCCAGTAAGGAATTGACATTGGTGATTGATCCACACGCCGAATTTTTTAAATCATCTAAAAATGCACGAACAGGATGCAAGACACTGAAATACTTCAATTCAATTTCTTTCATCCAATCTTCATCTTGAGTGTCTTCAAAATTGGATACGCGCCCTTGACCTGCATTATTGATCAACATGTCGACATTGCCTAAATTTTGATTGACCTGTTGTACAAAGCGTTTTACATCTTGTTTGTCTAAAACATTGCAGGCTTGAGTAAAAATATGGGCTTGCGGATACTTTTCCAAAATATAATTTTTTGATTCTGCTAGACGCTGTTCATCCCGACCACACCATGCCACTTTGGCACCTTCTGCAACTAAAATTTCGACAGCAGCCAAACCAATGCCTGACGAGCCACCTGTTACTACTGCTACTTTTCCTTCAACTTGGAAGCTCATATTTTTCTCTCGTTTGAGTCTTAACGTGCCGATAAAATAATGTCGTTAAACTGTTGTGGTTGATCGACATAACTCAGATGACCTGCATCTGTAATCAGATGACATCGGCTCAATTGCATTTCTGCGGCAAGGTCTTGGATACCTTGTGCAGGTGTAATTTGGTCCTGATCGCCTGCAATCACGACGCAAGGAACACGAATATCTGTTAAATAATTTCTAATTTCATCATAGGCCAGCAAATATGATGCATGGGTAAAACCGTCTAAGGTCAAATCCTGCATCACCGCTGTGACCAAAGCCAAAGCTTGAGCATCTTGTTTATAAATTAAATGCGGTCCACGACTTGCCGCCATGCCTGCATGACCTAAGCTTTTCAACAGCATTGGTCGTTTTTGATAAACCTGTGTTTTGCTTTTCTCATCTGAACGTTGATAACCTTGTGCCACATTGGCAATCAGCAAAGTCTGTACACGTTCAGGATAAAGATGAGCAAAAGCACTGGCTTGTAAAGCCCCGAGGGAATGACCAACCAGAATGGCTTGCGGAATTGCCAAAGCGTCGATTAAACCCAACAAACGTTGTGCATAATCTTCTGCATTCGGTTGCGCTGTATTTAAACCTTCTGATAAGCCATAACCCGGTGCATCCCAAGCAATCACACGAAAAGACTGACTCAGTACATCAAGTTGGTTGATCCATGAAGCAGAACCCGAACTAATCCCGTGTAGCAAAATCAACGGCTGGCCTTGACCTGCCTCACGATAGGCGTGTACTTGACCATCCACTACAATGGTTTTGACTGGATATTTGGCTAATCGATCAAGCAATGTCATGGCTGGATTCCTTTGCTGTAGGGCTGGGCTTTGTCGATTCAATCAACGTTTGATTTGCGACAATGGATGTTCTGGTGGATAGTTCGGAATAGTCGGTTTACCCGCACCTAACATCACACACATCAAGGCATCTTCCTGACCCGGATTAAACAAGCCACGGTAAATTCCAGGTGGAATTGAAATCAGGTCTCGCTCTTTAAGTTTGGTTTGAAATTTCTCACCGTTATGTTCGATAAACAGGTCAATCTCACCACGCAACATAAAAAACACTTCTTCAACATCATGATGAATATGCAAAGGCCCTTCGCACTGCGGAGGTAAAACCATGGTTGAAAAAGTGAAGTTTTCTGCTGGAACAGTGTTGCCATCATTGACTACACCTGTTGCACCCGTGCCCATATAACGCATTTGGGCACGGCGATATTTGGGGTCATAGTCCGCTTGGAACTTCAAGGCATCAAAATCATATTTACGTGTTTCAAAACGTGCGATACGGGTATTTAACCAATCTTGTAAGCTTGTACCTTCAGGCTGTGACCATGATTCGAATTGTTGAGTAGTCATGTTTTAACTCCTAGATATCTTGAATTAATAACGTTTTAGTAAAGGAACCAAGAAGAACGATCCAATCACAGCAACTGCTGCTAAGAAGGTAATTCCTAAATTAAAACTGTGGGTTTGCATCACGATGTAACCGATCAGAACGGGTGCAATTGCACTGGCAAAATTACCCAGTCCATTAAAAATCCCACCCGCTGTCGCGCCCACATCAGCAGTGGTCACACGAGCAAGTAGTGCAAATATTGCTGCGACACCAAAGCCCCAAGCCATTGCGCTGAGAGACATTGCAACAATTACTAAAATTGGATCTGTCATAATGACCATGACATACATAAAGATGCCGGCCACCAATAAGCCACTGAATACCTGAATGGCACGACGACCTAACTTGTCAGAAAGAAATGCACCAATCACTTCACCAATCAACATGGCGATAAATGGGAAGCTTGAATAAATACCAAACTCTTTAAGGTTAAAGCCCTTGTCTTGGATCAAATAAGATGGAACCCAACTGTTTAATCCCCACAGATAAGTCATCAGTGCAATATTGAAAATACACACCAACCAAAATGAACCGTTCTGTAATAGCATTTTGGTGTTGTGGATATGCCCTTTAAAATTGACACGTTTACTGGTCGATTCCAGCTCAATGGTTTTCTTGAGTTGTAAATTACGTAAGCCAAACACAATCGCAATCAGTGCAATTACAGTTAAACCGGCCATCACAAAGAAGGTGGTATGCCAATCATGGTTTGCGAGAACAGCCGCTGTAATTGGAAAACCCAAGAAGGCACCGATCGGTGTACCCAACAAAAACATGGTGGAAGCACGTGCTTGCTGACGATCTGTATAGGTTTGTTTCACGATGGTATAAGCCAAGGCAAATAATGGGCCTTCAGCTAATCCAAGCAGAACGCGGAGAATCAACATCCCTGTATAGTTGGTGGTAAAACCCATACAGAACATGAGTATCCCCCAAGATAAGACGCTCCAAAACAGCATTTTTTTAGGGCTAAAAATATCGCCTAAGAAGCTTAAAAACACAGAGGAAAAACCATAAGCCAATAAAAAGCTGGTCATTAACCATCCAAGCTTTGCTTTGTCTTGGGCAATCCCCATCGCGCCCTGAAAGTGCGGATCCGCAAACAAGACTGCGATACTAATTTTGTCGAAAAATGCCAGAACGACACAGATCATCAGGACAAAAGCAGGAACCCAATGCTTCAATCCACTTTTCTCTTCATTACTCATATTTCATTCCTTCGATTGAGTCATGAACCGGATTTAATGTTTACGGTTTTAATTTCATTACATTAAATTCAGGGTCTGCTAATAATTTGGGGTCTAACACGGTATTGGATTGCATCCAGCGCTTTGCCAGTTTGACCAGTTTTGAGTCATTGATCGCAATCATGTTGATCAAACAGTTTTGCTCATCCAGATAAAGATAACTGCACTGATCTGCTGCGTTTTGACGTAGCACAATCTGCTTGGTTTTTTCAGGTTGGTAAGTCCCTAAAATCTGAATATTGTAGTGATACTGGTCTGACCATAACCAAGGAATATCCAGATATTCCGTATCCATACCTAACATCGACTTTGCAGCGGCAATGGCTTGATTTTGCGCATTGGCCCAAGACTGAATGCAATAGCCCAAACTTGGATGTATCGCCACATCACCTGCGGCATAAATGTCTTGGTCTGAAGTTTGTCCAAAACCATTGACGACAATGCCATCCTTAACGTCTAAACCCGCACTCACACCCAGCTCTTTGGCAATATCTGCACCCGCACCCACCACCACACAATCAAACAGTTCACTGGTATTTGGATGATTCACCACTTCAACTTGCTGTTGACCTGCTTCAATCAAATGCACATTTTTACTATTTAAATGGATCTGAGTACCTTGTTGTTGATGCATATTTTGCAAAAATTCAGACACATCAGGGCTAACACTACGTGCACAAAGTCGATCACCGTATTCAAAAACATGCACTTGTTTGCCTTGTTTCCGTGCCGTTGCTGCAATTTCCAAACCGATCCAACCACCACCAATTACTGCTAAATTTTGCGTATGTTGTAAGATTTCGGCTAAACGTTCACAGTCTTGTACATTCCGTAAAGTCACTACATTGGGAATAAACTGCCATGTATTGACTGGTACACGTGCTCGACTTCCAGTCGCAATCAATAATTTGTCATAAGGCAAAACTTGACCACTTTCTAAAACCACATGTTTTTGTTGGCGATCCACTTGTGTTGCCACAGCAGGCTTGTGCCACTCGATATTAAAATCTTGCATCTGTTCAGCAGAGAACAGATGCAAACTGTCATAACTGGCTTCTTTGGAGAGGACTTGTTTTGACAGGGGTGGGCGTTCGTAAAATACCCGTTCCTCATTGGATACCACATGAATTTCACCTAGAAATCCATGTTGACGGAGTGTGCTTACTGCCCAACCCGCAGCTTGTCCTGCGCCAACAATGACAATTCTTTGCATAGCTTAATCTCCCTGTTCCAACTGCTTATACAGGTTTGACTTGGCGACGAGTGTGGTCATCTAAACCACCTTCAACCGCCCACTCAGTAAAGAGTTCTAAACAATGTTCTTCAACACGTGGTTGCCATTCTTCCGTCAAATAATCATCATTGGTGTAGTATTCAAATGCACCACCCAAAGGTGAGTTGACATACCAAAAGTAAGCCGAAGAAATTGGATGACGACCTGGACCAATAAAAGTAGACCATTCAGAACGGTTCATGTTTAAGCCACCGCCAATCACTTCATGAATATCACGCACCACAAAGGCCACATGATTGAGTCCAGCAGGTTTATTGGGTACCGAAAGCAAGAACAAATCATGGTGATAGCCTTTGCCACGGCAACGTAAAAAAGCACCACGATTACGATAAGCATCCGATAAGAAGAAACCGATCTTTTCGATATAGAACGATTCTGTTTTTTCTAAATCAGGGGTAAAGAACACCACATGTCCAATCGCAACAGGTTGCCCTTTTTCATACACTGGACTGGCTGCATTGACACGAGTGATACTGCCGTATTGATTAATCCCTTCAGTTTTTAACGCAGGTAGTTCTTGGGTAAAACTGGCTTGAAAGCGAATGGTCATCCCATTTGGGTCTAAGCATTGCAGCATGTCAGCCGTGGCTTGATAACCATCTACATCTTTCAGGCGAGTCGCTAAATCAGCCAAATCCTGTGTTGCATCATCCAAGCCCCACGTCACTTCACGTAAGGTTGAACCTGACTCGATGGCCTGTGGTAGACGCGGATCATCACAATCAAATAAATAAATTTTACTGCCGTTCTGGGTTTGATAAAGATCCGTACCCTCAATATCTGATTGGCTTGGCTTTAAACCAAAATCTGCCAAAAATTTATTTGAAGCAGCCCGATCCTCAACGCCAAACTTTAAAATCTCGATCCCTGTAATCATGAAACAATTCCTTAATTAAAGACAAAACCACCATTTACGGGAATATTCTGTCCAGTCACAAATGAGGACAAATCCGAAAGTAAATAAAGTGCTGTTCCGTTCAGATCCTGTGGTAACTGCTGACGTTGAATCGCACGACCATTTACATATAAATCATGACGTTCTTGCGGTACATATTCTGTTGCTTCAACCAGTGTCAATCCTGGAGAAAGCGTATTGATACAGATATTAAATGGCCCTAACTCTCTGGCCATCGAACGGGTCATTGCCAGCAAAGCACCTTTACTTGCAACATAAGCCATCAAGTTAGGTGCGCCCCATAAAGCCGTATCCGATGCCACATTAATTACCTTGCCTGCATCAGACTGCTTGAGATATGGCACACATGCTTTGGTGACCAACCACGTCCCTTTGACATTGATGTTCATGACCCGATCCCATAGATCGGCGTCATAATCCATCAAGCTTTTACCACCCACATTGGTCGCAACTGCAGCGCAATTCACCAAACCATCTATTCCAGCTAAATGTTTAGCTGCTTGCTGAACAGCCTGTTGAATCGAATCAGCATCAGCCAAGTCAATCGTGACCGCAGTCACCAGTAAACCCTGTGCCTGCAATACTGCTGCTTCTTGTTGCACAAGATCTGTCAAGATATCCGCCATGACCACTTGAGCACCAGCTTCGGCAATGGCCTGTGCAAAGTCTCGTCCCAAGCCTCTTGCTGCGCCTGTAACAAAGACTTTCTTGCCCTGCAACAATGCGACATTAACCATGAACTTGTTCCTGCATTTCAATACGGTTTGAGCTATTCAAGCTCGCAATTTTCTTTAACTGCTTTTCCGCTTCTTTTTTCATTAAACGGCGTAAGCGCGATAAACCGACATCATGTTGATAGAGGAATTCATGTCGACGTGCATTTGGCGCAAGATTTTCTAAAATAATTCGATCTTGTTCCAAGACATCCCAATGCAGTTTTTCTAAATGATTGCGATAAAGAAAACGCCAGACATTACGTTGCCAACCACTGACTTTACGACAACGCCAGAAGAAAACACGGGTATTTTGAGCATCAATCGGTGTGGCATAACCCACAATCCAAAACTCACCGCCTGGACCAAAATCTTTACGATAAGGAATCGAAAGACGCAACCAACTTGCACCAGTATTGGCATATTCAACCCAGTCAAAATTGACCCCTGTTTGCCCTTCTTTTTCAAAGACAAAACCATTTTCAGTTGAGCGGTGTTTCATTTCTGCAGTACGCTCACCATCCGCCATTGAGTGCGAGGTACAATGCAAATAGGTGCCATGCATTGGATCCATCACATTATCAATCGCATATTGATGATTGACCTTCCAATCTGCTTGGCATAGGAATGAACTCCACTCCTCACTCGCCAATTGCTCAGGAAAATCAAGTGGTTTAGCGACTTCATTTGGATCAATGCCAAACCACAGGAAAATTGCACCATGTTGCTCAATCACTGGGTAGCTTTTCACACAAGTTGTGCCTTTCATTGGGCATTCATGTACTGCGGGTACATCTTCAACCTTGCCATCATGGCGAACTTCAACGCCGTGATACCAACATGCCACGCGATTACCTAAGTTCCAACCTAAAGAAAGACGCGCACCACGGTGCGGACAACGATCTTCTAAAGCATGCACCTGACCTTGGTCATCACGCCAAACCACGATATTTTCACCTAAACGGGTAATACCCACAGGATTGGCTGCGACTTCCCAACTTGCCAGTACAGGATGCCATTGATCACGTAAACCTAAATCTAAATACTCCTCAACACTCGGAGTCACTGTTACTGCTGCATTCATCACTGTTCTTCCTTGAATCAATAACCTAAACGTTGCATTTCTTCAGAAAATGTTTCAGAAGTCCAAAGTTCACCAGACTCGCAACGAAAACCTTGTTGATTTAACGATTGAACCAAATCAGTAAGTTCTGTTACGCCTGAAGAAAAGGCTTGAATTAAATGTTGAACAAAATCCTGCTCATAGACTGTTGGCACTTTATAGCGTGTTTGCCAAACCAGAAGTTCTGGCTGTCCCGGTATTTGAATATTGTTGATCCCTGCTTCGGTCGCTGGCGTGGCATGAATCCAGTTCGCTAGCTTCTCATTAAATGTTTTCATGAGATTCCATCCTTATAAATAAGACTTATAGTTGAATTTGAACGTCCTGCCCTTCAACACGTACGGGATAAGTACACAAATCACGACATCCCGGTCCACTCTTTAGCTCACCTGTTTGAATATCAAAAATTGCCTCATGTAATGGGCATTCCACGGTTTGATCTTCAATAAAGCCTTCTGTTAGCAACGCAAAGGCATGTGGGCAAACATTCTCGATCGCAAAATAATTGTCATCGATAAAAAAAACACCAATTTTCTTACCCTCGACTTCTATGGCTTTCGGCTCGTCTTCGGTAATGTCATCTTGCTGACAAACTGAGATCCAACTCATTTTTGCATCCTTATTTGTTTTATATATAAAACTTAATTTAGCATTTAAAACATAATGAATAGCATAAGCTTTGATCATTTTGCTTGTCAAATACTATATTTTTATGTTTTTCAATGAATTAATAAAAAGTTATAATTTTAGATGTTTCTTAATCAAAAAAATGTTTTATATATAAACATTGAGATTAGAAAAATTGATGATTACTATAGTGGTATTCCATGTGCAGGAATTGCAAAATAAACACAGGGCAACTTGGCAATGAACTTAATAAATGATGCTCTCTTGGAGCAAAATGCTGAACCCAATAATGATGAACGTTATTTAGTACCGGGTTTGGTGCGTGGCTTAGCCATTTTAAAATTATTTGATCAACAGCATCAGGAAATGACCATTTCTGAAATCGCAGAAAAATTAGATGTAAACCGTTCGAGTGCTTTTCGTTTAATCCACACTTTAGAGTTTTGTGGTTATTTAAGAAAAATGTCGCAAAAGACTTATGCGCTGAACAGCAACGTGATGGAACTTGGTTTTAACAGCTTATCCAAATCATCGCTGACTGATCTGGCTATCCCCATCATGCGTGAATTACGCGATAAAATTAAAATCGCTGTGCATCTTTCTATTTTAGAAGGCACCGATATTGTCTTTATCAGCAATGCCCAATCTATTGGTTCATTTACCAGTAATGTGCATATTGGTACACGTTGGCATGCCCATGCCACCGTAATTGGACAATTAATTTTATCTCGCCTTTCTGAGGTTGAAGTGATTAAACGCTATGAACATTTTACCGATTGGAAAGTCTATTCTGATCGTACACCACGTGATCTGGCGAGTTTATTAGAACGTTTAAATTATGTCCGCAGTCAGGATTTTATGATCAGTTGGGGGCACTTTAATACCGATATGGCTGCCAGTGCTGCACCTATTTATAGTCAGGCAACTCAAGAAATCGCTGCCGTATTATCTGTAAGCTGCCCACTCAGCACCTATACAGAAGATTTATTTAGAGGTGAAATTTCTCAAAATGTGGTTGAGTATGCCGATAAAATTTCAAAATTTATTTATTTTTAAGCATTGATAAATCTAATTACTTCAATTTGGGCATAGGGAAGACTAACCAAATTTTCTAGATATACACGCCAAATAAAAAGTCCTTCTGGTTTTTATTTGGCGATCATTATTATTTTATTTCTTTTCTTCTTTTTTTTGAGGGGGGGGCTTAAAATCTCAATGCTCACGCTATGTTTCTTAAAAGAATCGCTGCGCTTTTGACTAAACCTAAATGTTTAAAAGTCGCAAACATCGAGCTGCTTTATAATTCAATTTCTCTGCTGATGATGGCAGAAGCAATTGCTTGAGCAGTAGATTTTACTCCTAAGCGCTTTCTTATACTGCGTAAATGATTTTCAACAGTTCTCTCTGAAATTTTTAAAATGTCGGCAATCTCAAAATGCTTTTGACCCACTGCTGCCCATTTTAAAACTTCTTTTTCACGTTTGGTCAGTATTTTTTTATGCGCAATTCTATGCTTTTGTTTATGTAGAATTTCACCAAAAGCAATATTACAAACCATCTGTACTGTGAGTTTAAAATCAGCACCCATATCAGAAATTTCACCCGCAAATGAAATTGCCCCTTCTAAACCTGTTCGACCAAATACGGGCACTTGTATTCCATTGACCTCACCAAGATGTAGAAGGCTTTTGATAATCCGATAGGTTTCTTTTGCAGTTTTTTTATGCGAGCTCTTTGCCCAAAAAAAGGCTTCATCGTATTCAAAAATATGCTTGGTGATTGGGCAGCGGCGTAAATATACTTCACGCTCTTCGATATTGCTGCGATCAACCCAGTTACCATGCACAAAGAAAACTTCATCAATCCATTCATGTTGGTTTTGAGGTGAAACACTACATACAATAATCCGATCAAAATTTAGCTGAGCAGCAAATCCCACCAGAATTTTAAATAGACTTTCGAGGTCACGTGCTTGTCTCAATTGGTGAACAGTCTGAAATAATAAATCGGCCAGTTGATTGCTTGCAAGTCTCATAAAGCCGTCTTCTCACTAAACTGAACACTTAAAACTAAAATATTGGAGATCAGTAGCAGATCACCTCTAGATCTCCAATATTGAGATAAAAAATTGCGTCTAAATAGAAACAACGTCTTGATTGATGCTTATACCAATTCAGGATCAGCCAATAAGGTTTCAGCGGCTAACTTACCTAAATTATGCGATGCCAAAGGACTATCTCCAGTCAGAAGTTTTCGGTCTTTATGGACCTGCCCTGTAATACCTTTATTTAGGATTTTAACGCCTAATTTATCGAGATTTTCACCCACCAACCATTGTAATGGCCCAGGCATATAACCAATTTCAATATTTGCGCCTTTATCTAAAAAGTCAGGAAATACACAAATTTCATAATCTTTAAATATATAGTTTTCTGGTTTTTCATCGACGGCTGCGGCAAGTAAAGCTGCGGGTCCATGACACAGTGTAATCACATATTTATCGTTGTTTATCGCCCATTCTAAAACTTTTTTTACACTTTTACTTTCAGGAATTTTTGCGAGTACACCATGACCACCAGGAATGAAAACCCCTGCATATGGTGAGTTTCCAGCAATGATCTCGTCCAAAATATCATCAAGCTTTAACGGGTTTTTAAGTTTTTCAGCGTACTTTGCATAGGTATCTAAAACCACTTGGTCTTCATTCGGCATTGCCCACATTTCCAACTTGGCAGGGTTGCCTGAGAGCGTTGCAATATCAAACTCAAAGCCTGCATTGTCTAAATGAAATACCGGAAGTAACATTTCAACGGGATGATTTCCTGTAGAAAAGAATTTACCGTTCTGCATCAGGATATAGCGCTCATCCGTTGCAATCATCAGAATTTTTTTGTCGCCACGATATGGGTTGGGATAAGTCGTACCGTCATAATCTGTTTTCGATGCGGTGTACTGGCTTAAAGAATAAGGGGATGGAAAAAAAGCATTATCTTCAGCAGTATCTGGTGTAGGTATTTTACTTAGTTCAGTCATTTTTTACTCCAAGCGTTCTTATAGAGGATATATTCAACATGCACAGTATATTCTGCCCTAAAAAGATTTTTGAATGAGGGAAAACCCCTATTTCTACAATTTTAAAACATATGCTGAATTCAATTTTTATCAGGCTATCGCCACCAATAAACCCTGCTTTTATTAACAGTAAATATCTGATTTTTAATTAATTAGATTTTAATAAAGATTTATATTTTCTACGATCAATACTCACGCTCGATACAGAAATACAACGTGGCGATGAAATTGAATACTGTGAGAGATTTTGTAAATGTCGATTGTGTATTGGCTTTGAAACTCAAAATTCCGCTTAGAAAAAAATCAATGGCTTCAATGATGAAACTTAACCATGATCTTAGATTAAGTTTCACCTGATTAGATTAACCCATTATCCTTGTTCACCAACAATGACGAAGTTCATGAATTTAAAACAATAGGTCATCGTTAAATTATTTCCATTCCATCTCACCCGTCAACACTTTAGAGCTTAACTCCAAAGAACTTTCTTCGGCCAAGTTCGGGTATTTTTCTTTTAAAGCAGCAATCACTGATGCTGAATCTTTATGATCTTTTAAAACTTGATCAACATCCACAAGGTATTGATAAGTAAAGTCGATTGCTTGAGTTCCTGTTGGAATATCACCAATATAATGTCCAGGAATCACTGCACGTGGATTTAAACGATTCATTTGTTTTAGCGTTTTTCGCCACTCGTTACGTTCTTTTTCAGTTTGTGCATCTGCTGTCCACAGATGAATCCCTGAAGATAACCCTACACCACCTAGAATTGTACGATTGCTTGGAACCCAAAGATAAGATGCGTATTTACCCGGTGATTTGATCTCAATTTTTTCACCTTCTAGCACAATGGTTTTATCTTCACTGGCACTCGGTACAATCACTTGAGATGGCGCACCATTTTTTAAGATAGGTCCCCAATAAGCAAACTTGCCTTCTTTGGTTGCTTCAATATGTTTAACAACTTCTGGGGTTGCAATCACTTTTGCATCTGGAAACGCTTGTACCAGTGGCTCTAAACCAAAATAAAAATCTGGATCACCCGCTGTAATCACAATATATTTAAGGTTTTTACCGCTGTCTTGAATGATTTTAACCAAGTTCTTTGCATCGTTAACACTGAATTGCGCATCCACCAGCACTGCATCTTTTTCACCCGAAATAAGTGTAGATGTAACTGGAAAAATGCCTTGTGCTTGTGGGTTATAAACTTTATAGCTTAACTCTGCTGCAAATGCAGAAGCACTCAACATCACTGAACTTGCAAGAAGTGATTTTAAAAATAATTTCATATTGTTGGCTCTCTTTAGAATTAAATTAAGATTTAAGTAGTTGTTGCTCTAAAAAACGTACAAAATCCTCTGATTTATTATAAAAACCATGAAGCGGTATTTTGCCCATTTCACCATGTTGATTTTCATACACCAATGTTGGAAAACCTTGTCCTCGAACATGGGATAATAATTGGCGTGCATGTTGAATATATTCATCTTGTTGATCTTGATCGATCGCATCTAAATATTTTGACCATTGGTCATTATTCAGTCCTAACTCGACAGCAAATTGAGCCAGTACACTATATTGTGTGACATTTAGACCTTTTTGATAGTAGCCCAGTTGTATTAAATTTAATAACGATATCATCGCGCTATGCCCTAACCCCTGCTGAATACTCAGTAAAGCATGAGTTGCAGGGATAGAGTTCATGATCAGTGTGCTTTCTTTAAGCAAACCATTTTTATATTCATCACCAAAATCAACACCTGTGAGTTGATGGATTTGTTCATCATAGTGAATGATCTGTGTTCGCATTGCTGCTGTCATTTGTGGTTGATGATCTTCACTATAAAGTCCACCAAAATGTAGACGTTGTAGATTTGGAAATTTTTCTTCGACTGCATTAATTAAAGGCAGTGCACCATAACTCCAGCCGCAGATCGGGTCGATAATCCAGTGTAGAATTGGAGAAGCCATAAATTAACTCTCATCTATAAATATATGATTCAAAATATGTGAAAAGCCACACAGTTTTGCTGATATTTGTTATAGTAAATAATAAACTTACTTTTTGTAAGTACTTACTAAAAAGTAAGTGTTTTTTAGTCGTGGAAAGTTTATGAATACTGATGAATCTTGTTTAGCCGCAAATGTGTTGTCAAAGAATTGCCCCTCTCGGGTTAAGCTTATGCATTTAACCAATCGTTGGGGCGTTTTGGTCATGTTCTGTTTAAGAAGAGGGACTCACCGTTTTAGTGAGTTAAGACGTAGAATTGATGGCATCAGTGAAAAAATGTTGACTCAAACTTTACGTGATTTGGAAAATGATGGTTTTGTGATTCGTAAGGAATATCCAGTTATTCCGCCACATGTAGAATATTCTTTATCTGAAAATAAAGGAGTTGAAGTCGCTGAAAAAATTTATGATTTGGTTCAATGGATTGAACAAAATGAAAATTAACTTGGAATTGTTATAAGTTTCCATCCATTCTTTAGAGTGTGGCACTAATGATTTTAACGCAGAAGCTTTAAAAGACATTTGGTCCATACTGCCAATGAAATACTTATTTAAACCAAGGACATCAACCCATTGTGTAGAATTTGGTGCATATTGATATTTATTCAATCCACCAAACAATCCAATTGGATCTTTACTTACAAACCGTCCCACATAAGGCGAGTAATAACGATAACGGTATAGTGAAGCCCTATTTCTTGATCCTTGCGCTTCAGACAGAGCAATGCTCTGTCTTTGCTCATGCACCTTGGAAACGGATATTGTTTGAAATAATTTCTGAGTTTTCAAAGAAATTGGAATTAGCCTTTTCAGCTTTGCACTCACCCCACACCTTGTATTGCGGTTTCCAAATGATCAAACCTGAGTGGTCTGTCATTTCCTGTGGTGTACCCAAATGGTCACAATGGTAGAACCATACATCATCAAAGCCTTTGCTTTTCTTGGTGGTTTTCCATAGTGGGTCACGATGTACACTATACGGCTTGTCTGACCAATCAGGTGTTTGATGTAATTCTATAGGGCTTTGATAGACGGCTTGCAGCATCGGCACAAAACTATCTTTTTCGTAGATATAGTGTTTAGTGGCTTGTTCTGTTGACTCATAAGCTAATGTGTCACCATCCCATCCATAGATGATGTTGTGCTCATCACCTGTATGGTGGTGCTTACTACGTTTTTGTATTCTTCGTCCTAAAGCGTCATAGCGATATTCTGCTGTATATTGGCTGTTACGGCTTTTGATCATTCGACCATAAACATCCCACTCAAGATTTAAATCACCTTGCGTTGATTTTTGTCGAACCAATTGTCCGTATGCATCATATTGGTATTGTTGGTCGAGGTATTCTTTGACCACGTTATTGACTAGACGATTGTAACCATAGCCTTTTTCTTCTGCTGTTTGTTGATGGCTTAGCTCATGATTTTGCGCTTTGTCATCATTGTAGCGATCTATGATGTTACTGGCAGGGTCAAAGTTAAAGGTTTCTTTTCCTAATTTACTGGTGGCTTCAAATATACATCAAATGCCCGCTAATCGCTTAAACTGAATATCTGTAAGCTTTTGAATAAAAATATATTTCATTTTTAAATTATGCATCAATACTCAAACAATTTTGATTTAAAAACGATCAATCAATTGATCGTTTTTGATTTATAAAAAAGACCTCAGATTGATTAATATTCAAAATTTAAAAAATTTCCTCTAAAGTAGGCAAAATATTTTTTAACTCATTAATTTCACAAATAATATTATCCTGTAATAAAAAAGAGTCTTCTTTATCTTTGAACTCATATATATTTTTTTTCAACATATCAATTATTAATGCTATAGAGTTAGTATAATAAAATTCCCGTCCCATTTTTTTTTCCTTGTTCCTAGTCTCGATTCTAGAAGCTATTTCACTTCCATTGATTACCCGATTAAAACGCTTTTCTTCCATTACTTTATTATCATTAAGATCTTTCATTAAAATAGAAAGAATTTCTTTTCTTAAGTTAACATCTTCATTTACAATATATTTAATTTGATATAAATAACAAAGACTTGCCCATTGGATTGAGTTTTTACGATTAAAATCGCAAAACTCTATACTATCTAAAAATTCTCTGATCACAGAATAATTATCAAACTCTTGAACAAATAAGTTATAAACCAATCTAACAAGTTCTAAAGTTTTATCACTTTCTCTTATATCAAAATTATTTTCCAATGATTTAAAATATTCCTTTTGATAATCATACTTTAACAACTCATTTAAAATTTCTAACTTTATAGTCATATTACACCTCTATTTTACAAAGATTTTAACTTTATCGCCGGGTAAAACTCCCGCACCGGCGAGACCTAATTGAATTGATTTACCAGCACCTTTATTATCAGATGGCTTAATATATTTTACACTTGCACCTAATCCACCTTCTTTAAACATAGCCATTGGCCATTCATCTCGATCATATCCAGTTTTACAAGGATGGCCTTTCATAGCTAATCTTCGTCTTGCTGGAGCATTAATTGGATCCACAGTTACTATGGATGCATGCCCTCTAGCAATAGCTGATTTAATATGACCAGCAGTTTCAGGATAAACTTTACTATCTAGTGTTAAATAATAATCAAATGGTGAATTTACGGGTGCAGGCTTTACACTTACTCCTTTCAAACCTAATGGATCAACCCAGAAATTACTATTTGGTGCATATTGATATGTGTTCAATCCACCAAACAATCCAACTGGATCTTTACTTATATATCGTCCAACATTATACGAATAGTAGCGATATCGGTTGTAATGAAGACCTGTTTCTTGGTCGAAATACTGTCCTTGGAAACGGATGTTGTTGCTAATAATTTCAGAATTTTCGAAGAAATTAGATTTAACTTTCTCTACTTTACATTCGCCCCAAGCCTTATATTGCGCTTTCCAAATGATTGCACCTGTATGATCACTCATTTCCTGTGGTGTACCAAGGTGGTCACAATGGTAGAACCATACATCATCAAAACCTTTGCTCTGTTTCGTGTTCTTCCAAAGTGGATCACGATGGATACTATAAGTTTTATCTGTCCAGTCAGGTGTTTGATGAATATCTATCGATGTTGTATAAACAGCTTGTAGCATAGGAATGAAACTATTTTTTTCATAGATATAATGCTTAGTCGCGTCTTCAGTCGATTCATAGGCGAGGGTATCACCATCCCAGCCATAGAGAATATTTTGTTCTCCACTTGTATGGTGGTGTTTACTGCATTTTTGGATACGACGCCCTAAAGCATCATAACGATAATCCGCCGAATACTCTTGATTTCTTGTTCTTTGTAGCCGACCTAAAACATCCCATTCTAGATATAAATCACCTTTAGATGATTTTTGACGAATGAGCTGTCCATAAGCATCATATTGATACTGCTGGTCTAAATATTCTTTGACAACATTATTAACCAGACGATTATAACCATAGTTTGTATCGTCTATATTTTGGTTATGAGTCTGCAGTGACTTTTGAGTATTTTTAGGTTCAATAATATTACTTGCAGGATCGAAGTTAAAAGTTTCCTTACCCAACCTAGAATTTGCTTCCAACAAACGACCTACAGGATCGTATTTATAGTTTAAATTACCTCTACGGCTATCCTGAATTTGGATTAGCTCACCAGATTTATCATATTGATAAAGCCGTTGAATAAGCTGTTGAGTCTCATGAATTGCATTATTTTGTTTTGTTGGAGAGTCGTAGCCCGATTTATGTCCATTAACGATGCTTTGTTGCATCAATCGTCCTAAATCATTGTACTTTTGTTCTTGGCTTATCCCATTGGCATAATGGCGCATAGTTTCACGATGTAAATCATCTCGTTCAAAGCTTAAAACATCTTGCCCATTAAGAATTAAACCTAAAACGTGACCTGTACCATAAGTAAGCCAATCAATATTTTGTCCATCAGGTCGTATGGTTTTGATTCGATCATTGATTTCATCGTAGCTGTGTTTCCATACTGCTGTTGTTTTCAGCTTTAAATCACTCTGATGTTCTCGACTTAGGTTTCCAACAGCATCATAGAACCATTGATTATGCATTTCTGAGTTTTTAGCATCAATCAATTTACCACTGGCATCATAAGCAAACTCTTCCGTTTGAATATGGTTAAGTTCTTTGCCACAACCATAACCTACTGTCCGTTGTTCGAGTTGCCCAAGACTATTAAAAATAAAATGCTGAACTCGATCTTGTGGTGAGAGTTGATCTTGTAATTTTTGTCCATATGCAGAAGCAACCTCAATACTGGTGGCTAATCGCCCTGAATCTTGGTTATATTCATATTTGATTTCATTTCCATCAAAATCAATTTCTTTGGTTAATCGCCCCACAACATCATAGAAAAACTCATAGACTGCACCATTTTCATTGATCAACCTTTTTAATCGGCTGAGCTTATCCCATTGATATTGAAGCTTATGATTTAAGGCATCTGTACGAGTATGAATTAATCCCGAAGCGGTATAGGTATATTTTGTAATTTGCTTATTTGCATCAATATGTGCCAATAAGCGACCTTCGGCATCGTGAATGAAATGAACTTCCGTGCCATCGGCATATTTTATTTTTTCCAACTCACCAGCAGCATTGAGTGGAAGTCCTTTAAGAACTGGCTCTCTTAGCTCTCGGGTGAATGATGTATAATAATATTCAATTTTTTGATTCAGTGCATTTTCAACTACAGACAAGCGTCCAAACTCATCATAAGACCATTTTGTAGTTTTCCCTGAACAATCTATATATTCAACAAGATTTCCACTTTCATCATATTGCAGAGATTTTGTACCACCTTTGGTATCCTTAATTGAAACGGGTAATCCAGTGGCATTGTATTGATATGATGTAGCATGTTTCAGCGGATTGATTGTTTTAATTAGATTATTATTTTGATCATATTCATTAACCCACAAGTACCCAAATGAATCACGAACAAAAATTAGATTAGAATTTTCATCATATTGGTAATACGTCCAATTACTCTCTTGATCACAATATTCAACTAAATTGGAATGTTGATCGTATTTAAACTTTTCAGAGCTTCCATCAGGATACATGTGTTGGATAATTCGATCAGCTTTGTCTCGAATCCATATTTCACTTGATCCATCAGGATAAATCACTTTATCTGTATAACCGTTACTGTTGTAATAATATTCAGTCGTATTCCCTAAACCATCTTTGACATAAGTAGTTCGAATTGAATCATCCCAAGCAAAAAAGAATTCATTACTTCCGTCATCCATCCATTCATGAATGACTTTATCACTGTCATCAATCATTGCCCACTCAAAATTCATCGCTACACCTGTTAAATCTGTGTAGCGTGTAATTAAATGATTTTTATATTGATAATTATAGCTGTATTGATTTTCAGTCGTCGCTTGAATGAGGTCATCATTTTCATCATATCGGTATGATGCGAGTAGACGGCTAATGCTATTGTTTTCAATCAGCCAAATTTTATGAATTTTCTTTTCATTATATTCAAAACCTAGCTGTCCGAGCTGAGCACCATCTGACTTGATAACAACATCTGTCAAATTCTCATTCTGGTCATAAATAAATCCAAGCGTATTTACTTTTTGATAAAGAATATAATCAATTTTATATGTTTTTTTAAGTTTTTTATAGACTTCCTTCGAACCATCTTTAAAAGCAATTTGTATCGAATCTTTTTCTAAAAGGGCTATTTCAATGTCATTTTCAGGAATAAAATATTTTTTACCTTTAACCAATCGGGGTAACTCAATTTTATTGCCAACACTATCAAAATAATAAATTTTACCTTTTTCTTCTAGAAGCTCTTTATTGAAATAAGACTGCCATTTAACGCCTAAAGTACTTTTAATATTTTTAGAACCCGAGATATACGTCCTATAACCAAGTAATGGAGCATATTTCAAATGAAAGTCATAGTGAGTAAAGATTTCTTCACCAGTTGAATATTGGACACTTCGTTTTGAAGCTGCTTTTTGAGTAGACTTATTTGGTGAACAAGGGTCTTCTTTTCCTTTTGTCTTGCCTTGTAATCTTTTTCTGATTGCCGCAATTCGATCTTTCAATTTTTTTAGGACTTTTTGGCCAGTTTTGGTTTTAGATAATGCCCCTAAAGCTAAAGAATTCAACATAAATAAAAAATAATACACACCT
The DNA here is from genome assembly GCF_025433935.1 of Acinetobacter sp. I-MWF. NCBI lineage: Bacteria > Pseudomonadati > Pseudomonadota > Gammaproteobacteria > Moraxellales > Moraxellaceae > Acinetobacter > Acinetobacter sp. I-MWF. Next base: position 3,483,151 of record NZ_JAMBAR010000001.1, read on the forward strand.
GATGTTTCTGCATCAGTATCACCAACACTACCGAAGGCTTTATCTACAAATGACTTTGCAGCATTTTGTATTGTTCTTAAAATACTTTTAACAGAATTCCATATATTTTCTGCAGCAGAAATAATCATATTTGCTGATTGAATTTGTTGACCTGTTTTTGCGCTTGTCACACCACGAAGATTTAAAACTAAATAATCTGCAAAATTTTTAAAGTGTTCAGCTTTAGTTGGAAAAACGAAATCATATTGACTCGCTTTATTAAGCTGACTAACAGCATCGGTATAAAACCTATTCGGATCTAATTTATTTTTCTTAAATTGGTCATCGACTGTTTTAATAAAAGCATCTATTGATTCTTTAATTTTTGTTTGAATATCACTTTTGATTTTATCAATATTATTAAGTAGATACTCTGTCGCATCAAAAAACTGTCCAGCAACCCGCTCATGTAAAACCATTTGCAACTGCTGAATCAAAGCATCTTTGAATGCTAATTTCCCACCTGATTTCCGAATTGCACTCCTTACCATATGCATCCCATATTTCATTGGTGGCCCTACAACCTTGGTTGCAGGAAATGGAATTAATGGAATAATATCAATAACTAAATAAATCCAATTTTCAACTTTTGTATGATCATTGATCAGTGCTTTTGTATCTTCAATAATGTCATAAGCCGAAAACATAATATCAGAGGCTAGACTAAAAGGAGGAGTGTTCAAAAGCACACTTTGAACATCATTTAATGTTACTACACCATGTGTAGCAGCTTTAATCCATATATCAGCCGTCTGTTGTGACTCAGCGAGTGCCTTTTTAAATTCATTACTTTTTTCATCAATAAATAAAACTGTATCACTCATGAAAAACACCCATTTTTAGATAATTCTGCAAAACTTTTATTTGTACTTTTTTTAGAAGTGGCTACATCACTTAACGCTTTAGTTATTTCATTTTTCGGTAATTTACTTGTAATGAAATCTTTAACAATGTTTCCTAAACTAGCACTATCAGGAAGAATGGATGCGTAGTTTTCTCTTTTAAAATCACTCGCTTCATCTAAAGGACTTCTTTCATCTGGCCAAAGTGTGACTTTCTTTACACCTGGAGCAAGTCCTTGTAGTAATACGTGACCTTGTTTATTTAATTGACCTTTGAATACCTTCCCTAAAGTATCAACAACTTCATATTTTCCATTTTCTACAAAATTGCCATGTACATATTCATGAAAAATTTCAAATGTACCTTCTTTCATATTCAACTTAGGAAGCTTTGGTAGATTAGCATTTGCACTGTTTGCACCCTGAAACACATGCTGCCCAGCATTCACCTCAAACTTCCCACCTGTTTTTGGGAAAATTCCTGAATTATTCAGTGCAATTTGCGATGAGCCACCAGTAATCACAACCTCTTTAGGACTACTAATCACAACTTTGTCATCGGTAGATGAAATGTTAATCCCCAGCTTGGCAAATACATCTAAAGCATCTGACTGTGCCTGAATTTCAACTTTACTCTGCGCTGCAATAGCTTTAATGCCACCTTGTGCAGCAAATAAACTGAGTTTGTTTTGCGCGTGTGCAATCAAATTCTTTTGCGTACTCAAGTTGATGCTATCGCCTGCAATTTGATTGATCTGCGAATCTGCGGAGATATGAATATCTTCCGGGGTACTTAAGGCAATCCCATCTTGTGAGCTTAATAAAAGCAAGGCTTTATTGAATTTTGCAATTTTTTGCTCGAGCTGTTCTGTAAATTCTTTTAGTTGCTCAATCGATTCAATTTCATCAGTCTTTTGGTTTTTGGCAATATCACTTAAGGCTTTACTGTTGGTCTGACTGCCTTCTAACTGTTTCTTGGCAATTTCAGCATCAAGGTGATCACCTTTGGCTTGGTCTTGTTTATAGGTTGAAAGTAGTAAGCCTTGCCCTGCCCGAACGGCTCCCCATTGGTCAGTTCTCAGCTCGAAGCCTTCACCTCGTCCTTCGCTGGTGTCTGTCTCTTTGGGATGACTTAAATTACCGAGGTTGAGTTGACTCGCCCCATGACTGCTCTGTAACTGACTGCTGAGTTGACCTGTGGTATCGTCAAACCTCAGTTGATTGTAGCCACTGCCTTGATACTCTCGACTTTTTATTCCTGCCAGCTTCTTGGTGTCAGGAAGTTTACCTTTGTCATCAAACTTGCTTGGATGACGTTGCGCTTCATGGATACGCCCAACCACAAATGGACGGTCAATGTTGCCATCAAAGAAATCAATAACAACGATCTCACCGATTCTCGGTAAGAATCGCGCCCCATAGCCTTCACCTGCCCATGGAGTTAGGACATCAACCCAAGCTGAATCTGTATCGTTATCATTGGAACCAGCACCGCCATCATGGGTGTTGTCTTCATTACGGCTAAACAGGAAGCGAACTTTAATACGCCCCCATTCATCGACATGGATTTCTTCTCCGCTTGGCCCCACCACTTTGGCCCGTTGTGGTGATGCAATAGGTCGGTGTTGT
>NZ_JAMBAR010000001.1:3485760-3631150 GCF_025433935.1 Acinetobacter sp. I-MWF
TCGAGAGTTTCTACGGTGTTTCCAAAGTGCTGTTGGGTCTTCTACAGTCAAACGATAGATGGTAAGAGAACCATCAGATGCGCCAATATCGGCTTGGGTCACAATCCCTGAAATACGGGTTAACTCAGATTTATCTGTGACAATATCGATTGCAGCTTGAGTTCCAATAAAGCTTTTTAAAGGGATAGTTGCTGACGTTGCAAGACAGATGAGTTGAAGTCGAACACCCTCATTGATTTGATGTGTTCCATCAATGCGTTGTAGGAACACTTGCTGGCTCAACGCCGAATTAGAAAATTGTACGTGAATCGCACGTTTTTGTGCTGATAAGCCAAGCTGCTCCAAAGCAGCGTAAATATTGTTAGACATGCATTATTATTTAATTTTAAATTGTGATGTATTCTACTAAAAAGTTAGGCGGACTGTCTATACAGACCTGTCTATTTATTACTGGTTATTTACACAACACTGACTAGGTTTTGAATATGCCCGTTTTAATTCAATATCATTATTGATAATGATCATTTGCGCTGATTAAAAACTTGAAAGTGTGCTTAGAGTTTTTCATCAAACATAAGTGATCAACAGCTCAAGATAAAAAGCTAAAATATCAAACGTATATAATATTAATATTGGATTCTTATTCACGCTCTAAAATACGGGGACCAGATCCTTCGTATCTCAATACATCTTCTGGATTACGTAAAGGACATTGTTTTAGAGATAAACAACCACAACCGATACACCAATCCATTTCATCTCTTAAACGTGTTAGTTTTTGAATACGCTCATCTAAATCCTTACGCCAATGCGATGATAACACTGACCATTGTTCTGCGGTTAATTTGCTTCCCATAGGATAAACACTTAATGCATTTTTAATTTCCTCCAGAGAAATTCCTACTTTTTGTGCAACCTTAATAATTCCAATATAACGTAAGACAATTGATGGAAAACGACGCTGATTTCCATTTGTTCTAATACTTTTAATTAGCCCTTTCGACTCATAAAAATGCAAGGTTGAAACGGCTACACCACTCCGTTTAGCCACCTCTCCTACCGTCATCATTCGATTAAAATCAATTTTTTCTTCTGCCTGCATTTTGATATTTCTCAACATTACTTGAGGTTTTATAATTCAGCAAAGCACATTTGTCAATTGATCTTAGCTGCCATGGCTTTTCATCATTACAACTCAAAATACAAAAAAAGCTATCGCCAATTTAAGCCATTGTAAAAATCTTATCTCTCCACAAATTTTCTGATCAAAGCCCATTGACCTAAATATAACTTGAGGTTTTAGACTGCTTGCCACAGCTGTTATGAATAACAACAAGCTATTCATTTTAAAGGTTTTAATTATCCAGTCTTATTTCTTCAGGAAATATTCTCATGCCATATTTCATTAAATTAAGTTTAGAAAGCCAATGGCTGTGGGCCATCAGCAGATGTTGTCTTGCGCTTCTATTTCTAAGTTCAGGACTTAGTAAAATTCTTGCTGTTGAAACAGGATTTTTGGAAATGCAGGCTGCTGGTCTAGAGCCTGCCTGGTTATTTAATTATGCTTCTGCGTTGATTCTGCTTGTGGGTGCCTATTGTATTTTATTTGAGCGGCATATGTGGTTCGGCACACTGATTCTTTCCGTATTTTTAGCACTGACAATTGCGATTGTGCATCACTTTTGGAACATGACTGGTATTCAAGCCAATATCGCCTTTTACTTTGCACTTGAACATATTTCAGTGATTGGTGGTCTTTTAACGCTGACCATTGCCAGTCATTTGCGACAACAACTCCGCAACCTTGGAGTTGTCGCATGAAAAACAACAAATGGCTTTTTCTAATCGCGATCACTTTAATTCTCGTGGGTGTCGCAATCTATTTTTATTTAAATTCTCGTTCAAGTGAAACGCATCAATCTGGCGCTTACCCTCCAGTCAAAGTGGCCTTGAGTACAGTGGTCGAACAAAATATTCCACAAGTGCTTTCCAGTATTGGTGAGTTGGAAGCAATCCGACAAGTCAAAGTGTCAACAGAAACAACAGGTATGATCAAACAGATTTATTTCCAATCTGGACAAGCGGTTCAACAAGGTCAAATACTGGTTCAACTCAATACCGATGTTGAACAAGCTCAATTAGGTCGCTTGCAAGCCAAATTGAAACAAGCCGAAATGGCCTATCACCGCAGCAAACTTCTGATTGATAGTCATGCAATTTCACGGGCAGAAATGGATACCGCATTGGCTGATCGAGATATGACGCGTGCAGAAATCCAACAGCTACAAGCCAGCATAAAACAGAAAGCGATTCGTGCCCCCTTTTCTGGTGTCATGGGAATACGCCAAGTACATCAAGGGCAATATTTAGAGGCAGGCACTGGTATTGCTAATCTGGTCGACTTTCGACAAATTCTTGCTAATTTCACATTGGATGAACAATTGGCATCAAGATTAAAAATCGGACAATCTGTACAACTCAAAATTGATGCATTTCCTGAAAAGTCCTTTACAGCTGTGGTAAGTGCAATCGAACCGCTGATCACAACATCGCGAACTGTGCAGGGGCAAGCAATTTTAAATAACCATGATCAACAGTTAAAACCGGGCATGTATGCCAAATTAGACATCCAAGAATCTGAACGCCCAAGCTTGGTCGTTCCTGAAACTGCAATTACCTATACGGCTTATGGCAATACTGTCTTCCTTGCAAAACAAGACCATAACAAGCTGATTGTGCAACGTGTGGCGGTAGTGCTCGGTGAGCGCTATCAAGCCAAAGTTGTAGTCAAATCTGGGCTCAAAGCAGGTGATCAAGTTGTTGTATCAGGACAACTTAAATTAAGTGATGGTATGCAAGTTGAGCCGACCGTAAATACACTTGAGCATCCCCAATCTTCCTCGATCAAGCCCAAAGTCTAGGGAGATAAGCGAATGAAATTTACTGACCTTTTTGTAAAACGCCCAGTATTGGCCTTGGTCGTCAGCACCTTGATCTTGCTGGCGGGCTTGTTTTCCCTGAATAAACTGCCTATCCGACAGTATCCTTTACTTGAAACCTCAACGATAAGTATCAATACAGAATATCCCGGTGCATCTGCTGAACTTATGCAAGGTTTTGTCACCCAACCCATTGCTCAAGCAGTGTCTTCGGTAGAAGGCATCGACTATCTCAGTTCTTCTACTGTACAAGGTCGCAGTGCTGTAACGTTACGCATGCAATTAAATCGAGACTCAACCCAAGCGTTAACAGAGGTGATGGCAAAGGTTAATCAAGTCCGTTACAAACTACCAGAACAGGCATTTGATCCAGTCATTGAACGTTCTTCAGGTGAATCTACCGATGTTGCCTATATTGGATTTTCCAGCGAACAACTGTCCTTGGCTGAATTAACCGATTATTTGTCTAGGGTGGTAGAGCCCATGCTGTCTACAATTGATGGGGTTGCCAAGGTACAGACCTATGGTAGTCAGCGTTTGGCTATGCGGATTTGGTTGGATGCCGATCGTTTGGCCAGTCGTGGGGTAACTGCCGCCGATGTCGCCAATGCGATCCGTCAAAATAACTACCAAGCCGCACCGGGGCAGGTCAAAGGCGAATTGGTGGTTTCAAATGTCAATGTTTCCACAGATCTCACCAGTATTCAGGACTTTAAAAATCTGGTGATACGCAATGATGCTCAAAATCTAATTCGTCTACAAGATGTGGCAACAGTTGAACTTGGCGCTGCTTCGACAGAAACAAGTGCCTCTATGGATGGTAAACCTGCAATTTTTGTCGGTCTACAAGCGACGCCTACAGGCAACCCCTTGGTGATCGTACAGGGAATTAAAGATAAATTGCCTGAGATCCAAAAAACCTTACCGCCGGGGGTTACAGTCAATCTTGCCTATGAAACAGCCCGTTTTATTGATGCCTCTATTGATGAAGTTTTACATACTTTTATCGAAGCGCTGATTATTGTTATTGCGGTGATCTATTTGTGTTTAGGTTCTTTACGTAGTGTCTTGATTCCTGTAGTGACAATTCCATTGTCAATGTTAGGTGCCTTGGGTTTAATGCTGTTATGTGGCTTTAGCATCAATTTACTCACGCTTTTAGCCATGGTACTCGCCATCGGCTTGGTTGTAGATGATGCAATCGTGGTGGTTGAAAATGTCCATCGGCATATTGAAGAAGGAGCATCCCCAGTTGCAGCAGCTCTGATCGGGGCACGAGAAGTCGCAGGCCCTGTAATTGCAATGACCATTACACTGGCCGCAGTGTATGCTCCGATTGGTTTAATGGGTGGATTAACTGGTTCCTTATTCAAAGAATTTGCTTTTACTTTAGCCGGCGCAGTTTTGGTTTCAGGGATTATTGCCTTAACCCTGTCTCCTGTTATGAGTTCATTTCTACTTCAATCCAAACAGCAAGAAGGTAAAATGGCAAAAGCAGCCGAATGGTTCTTTGAACATTTGACCCAGCTTTACAGTAAATTGCTCAATTTTTCCCTGCATCATCGTTGGATCACAGTGGTTTTTGCGATCGCTATTTTTATTAGCCTTCCATTGCTTTACCAACTCCCTCAAAAAGAATTGGCGCCCAATGAAGATCAAGCCAGTGTATTGGCAGCCATCAAAGCACCACAACATGCCAATCTCAATTATGCTGAGCACTTTAATCAAAAACTCGATGAAATCTTCTGGACTTTCCCCGAAACCAGTACCACGTGGATTATTAATGGTACAGATGGGCCTGCATCAAGTTTTGGTGGAACAACCCTTTCGACATGGTCTGAGCGAGTGCATTCTGCGGATGAAATTCAACAGCAACTTCAAGCCAAAGTTGGTGATGTAGAAGGCAGCAGTATTTTTGTATTCCAAAATCCTGCGCTTCCCGGTTCAACAGGTGGATTACCCGTACAAATGGTGTTGCGTAGTGCACAAGACTATTCAACCATTTATCAGGCGATGCAGAACATCAAACAAAAAGCCCGTGAAAGTGGACTTTTTGTGGTGGTCGACAGTGATCTTGACTTTAATAACCCCGTGATTCGAGTCGAGGTTGATCAGGCCAAAGCCAATAGTCTGGGTATTCGTATGCAAGATATCGGTGAAGCCTTAGCGACATTGGTTGGTGAGAATTATATCAATCGTTTTAGTATGCAAGGTCGTGCCTATGATGTGATTCCTCAAAGCATCAATACACAACGTTTGACAGCTCAAGCACTGACACGACAGTTTATTCGTACCGACCAAGACACACTAATTCCCTTATCGACTGTGGTCAGTCTAAGTGAACAGGTAGAACCCAATAAACTCACTCAATTTAATCAACAAAATGCTGCAACTTTTCAAGCAATCCCTGCCGCTGGGGTTTCCTTAGGTCAAGCTTTAAGTTTTCTGAAACAGGCTGCATCTGAATTACCGGCTGGATTTAGTTATGACTGGCAAGCCGATGCACGTCAGTATGTACAGGAAGGTAACGCTTTGATGTTTGCATTTTTAGCCGCGCTGATTGTGATTTATCTGGTTTTAGCCGCTCAATATGAAAGCCTAATGGATCCATTTATTATTTTAATTACGGTTCCACTGTCGATCTGTGGCGCATTAATCCCCTTGGCTTTTGGACTTGCCACAGTCAATATCTATACTCAGATTGGTTTAGTCACACTGATTGGACTGATTAGTAAGCATGGTATTTTAATGGTTGAGTTTGCCAATGAATTGCAAGTTCATGAAGGTTTAGATCGGCGAGCGGCCATTCTAAAAGCTGCTCAAATTCGTTTACGTCCAATTCTGATGACCACAGCGGCAATGGTGTTTGGGCTGATTCCACTCCTTTTTGCCACAGGCGCTGGTGCACATAGTCGCTTTGGTCTAGGGCTTGTGATTGTCTGCGGTATGTTGATCGGGACCTTCTTTACGCTTTTTGTCTTACCTACCATTTATAGTCTGTTGGCTCGTCAACACAATCAAGACCTTCACTCTAGCCGTTTACGAGAGCTACAACAGATTGACCAACAGGCGCAAAAATCATGACGTTGAGTGGGCTGAACAACCAGCATGCTGCTGTCTAAGCTTCTGTGTATGATCAGATCGCTTGAATATATTTTTTTGATGATAAAGTTCTATATCTATAGAACTTTATCAATTTTTTAATGCGTGATTCTAACCACTAATTTAGAGCGACTGATTTAGAGCGACTGATTTTTCACTACTTTGTTCACTCATATTTTTACAGTTGGGTTTTGCCAATTTGATTGTTTTATGATTCTAGAATCTCATTTCGAACCCAGCTTTGATGGTACGGCCGGGAATCGGCATACCGATCACTGTACCAGGATCAAAGTTATAACGATTGGTTAAGTTATCAACATTAAACGAGAGATTTAGATTTGGATTCAGTTTATAGCTCGCAAAAATATCAACTAAGGTTTCCGAAGAAATTTCAGTCACCGCACGCCCACTCACCCCTGTACCCTGTAACCAACCTTTAGGATTTTTCTTTTCAGAATGATATCTGGCACGTACCCCCACATTGAGTTTATTTTCAAACAAACTCTTGCCTAAGCTAATATTAAAAAGTTTACGTGGTGGCAAGCGTGTTGAAATCAGACTCCAAGAATCTCCGACCTCATTACAATCATCTTTCGTTGCTGGGCATACTTTCGGTGCTTGATATAAAGTTCCGTTCATGTTTACAAAGAAACTTGGATGCTGGTAAGCAAGATTAAACTCTAAACCTTTCAATACAACTTGCTCATAATTTAGAAAAGTATATGAGGTGGTATAAGGCAAAATAAAATCAGGCGTAATCTCATTAACAATCTCTTTACGTTGTACTCCTTGGGTAAGGAAATTTTGGGTTTGATTACGGAAATAATTGATATTGAATTTTAACTGATCTGCTTCAGTGAATACGTTATCGTTGTGCCCAATAAAGCCAAACTCTACAAGACGAGAATTCTCTGATTTAATCGGCAAATCTGGATCATAACTAAAGGTTTGTTTGGAAACTGTCGATTCAAACAAACTTGGACTGCGGTACATATTGGAAAGTTTTGCATAGACATCAATACCATTCAGCAACTGATAATTCAGCTGCGCCATCCAGTCGATCTTTCCATCATAATCTCGAAGCGCATAGCCTTTGTCATTTAAATCGGAATTGGCGACCGGTCTCATTGCGACATACTGGTCTCCATAATCCTTAACTTTTGCCTTATGCCATTTACTGCCTAAACTCAGGCTAAAATCTTTAAAGATATAATCGCCATTGAGAAATAGAGAGGACTCTTGACGTAATCCATCACGTGCGATTTCAGTATCAATAAGATTTTGTGGCTTCATCCGTTGCTCGTCATATGTCAGACCATAATTCAAAGTTAAAGCATCAATTTTACTGGTGTTTTCTAAATTAATCCCACTACGATAGTCCTGAAAACTTCCCCAGTATTGGTCGCCATAATGAGAATTGGCGATGCCAAGCATGCCATTGTGCTGGCGATATTTGGCATTGGTATGCCAAACCCCTAACTCTAAATCAAACCACTGATTATTCTTGGGCTTATAGGTATAGTTAGCACTGAATGCATTAATCGCTGCGGTTCCAAGGGACCATTGTGGCATGGTATATGCGCCCTCTATATATTTGGGTAGAACATAATCACCATCGATGTATCCCCAAGGTGGAGAGTTGGGATCAATCACTTGCGATCTATTCCAATAAAAAGCCATGACCTCACCCGCTTTTTGCATATGGCGGCGCATATTCACTTCAACACGATGTTCATCTGTGATATTCATGCCTGCTTTGATGATGCCTGAATCACTTTTATAACTGGTATTTACCACCTCTTGACCAGGTCCAACATCAACAATATCTCGCGCTTCATAATAATCAATGCCATGTTTTCCAGCATAGTAATTACCGACTTCACGTTTACTATAAGCAGCGACCAGATCGAATACATCATTCCGATAAGCAGCAGCGATTGTGCCAGCGCCATTTTGAAAATTATTCGAGGACAGTTTATTACGAAGCAGATAAGACATCTGTTCACGCTCATTATCTGAGGTCTGTGGTGCTTTGTTATTATTATAAAAACTGCCTTTTAGCATGACACCTGATTGACGATTAGGCAGCAAAATATCGTTTGCACTGAGTGTACGCATTTTCACGATTCCGCCAATACCGCCCACACTAAATTTCGCTCGCGATGCGCCTTTTTCGACTTCAATCTGACTAATCAAATCCATATCGATATAAGTTCGGTCACTCTCTCCTTGATAGCCTCGAAAGGTATGGCTGGATTGTAGGCTACCATCAATAATTACAGGAACACGGCCCTCACCTTGTACTCCACGGATACCAATATCAATTGCACCCGCTTCGTTACGCAGGCTATTGACTTGTACACCAGCGATATCAGAAAACACATCACCATTCCCCGTGCCTCTAAATCGGCTAATGTGTTCACGATTCAGCTGTGTTGTATTGACCTTTTGTTTTTGTTGTACAGCATTGACTTTAATCTGAGGAAGCGTAACAACATCACTGTCCGTATTATTGAAAAGCGAAGGGTTATTTAACGGAGTGCTTTTATTTCCAATCGCAGTGTTTTTCTCTGTATTCGGTTTAGCTGAGCCAGATTTAGCAATTAAGACATAAGTTGAACCTTGCTGCTCTACCCGAAAAGGGTGATCTGTAAGCAAATAATCGAAGCCTTGCTTTACACTATAATGCCCGGTAATTCCTTTACTTTTCAGCCCTTTTAAAATATTTGCATCATAACTTAAGGCAATACCCGACTGTGCTGCAAAACTTGATAACACATAGCCCAATTGGTTCTCTGAAATTTGATAATATTTTTCTGGCGCTTTTTTCGCTGCCATTGAAACATTGGGAGTAATTTGTGCATAAACACCACTGATACAAAAGCACTGTATTAACATGGCCAGAGTTTGTTTTTTAAACTTCATAGGAACGCCCACACTTGTGAATGATTTTCATTTTCAATAATCATTACCCAGTGAATTGTTAAAACATGACATGAAAATTTATATTTTTTCTGGTCTGGTCCAAATCCAGATCAACCCAATCAGCAAAATGACCAACAGGCTAAGTTTTAAGTGCAGATGCAGTGAAGACATGATTAATACTGTCGTACCGAATAAAATACTCAATGTCATCATCCATTTACGTGAACGCGAAATCTGTTTAAAACCGCCACGATATTGTGCGAGCAACATTGCAATATAACGATTTTGATGTAACCAACGATGCAAGCGTGCTGAACCTTTTGAGGCAAAAATCGTTGCTAAAAAGAGGAAATCAAAAGTTGGGATCCCCGGCAATACAATGCCCACCACCGCGAGAACAAGACACAAAATTGCCAAGATGATGCAGATCACACGCACCACTGAGGATGAATGTAAATTTGCGGATGGCGATACCGGCAAAGACGCTAACAGCGTTAAGTCTTTGCCTTGTGTGTGATTGCTGACAGAAGACGCTTTTTTCATGTTGAATGAATGTCTTTTAATAATGCGCCAAAATAATCAAAGGCTTGTTGAGCAGCGTAAATGACACGATCTTGCTCATCTTGAGTAAAGTCAGCCTGATCAAGTTCCTCAATAAAGTGTTTCCAGACTTTGGCCCGCCCTTCTGGATAAGCAGCCAAATTTCTCGCAGCAAAATCTGCGGAAAACCCCAAACTTTGCTGGGCTTGTTTAAATAAGAATGCTGCACCCAGCGTAGAACCTTCTGATACATAGATCCAACCCAGCGCTTCAGGAAAGCCGATCTTTTCAGTAACCAAGGCCAACGATTCTGGTTCGATCTGAAGGTCTTGTAGGTCTAAGTAAGCTGCTTGCGAACGTCCACGAATATCTAAATCAGAAATCAAGGCTGCAACCTTGGGATGTTGAAATAAATATTCGACATTTTTTTGAAAATAATACTGTGACAAAGTAAATTTTGCATAATGTGCGACATCTTTAAATACTTGGGCTTTTTCCATTAATTGATGCATATATTCATGTTGACCGGCTGTCTCTGTTTTTAAACGAGATGCAAGGCGGTTGAGTGTGAATGAGGTGCTCATCAATTTTCTCCAGTTTGTTTGGTTTAACTGTATTACCCGCCTTGTCTGTAAAAACTGACATCATTTCTTAATTATTTTTACTTTTCTGATTTCCAGCTTTCGGCTGAATGCTCAACACACGATCCCCAAAATAACGTTCTACTTTGATTGGATAGCTGAATTGCAATGCTGTTTGTAAGGTGCCAAAGTCATTGACTGGATATGAACCTGAAACTTTTAACGACTTCAATTGAGGGTCAATGTCGATATATTGGTGTTGATAGCGCCCAATTTCTTGAAGCAATTTTTCCAACGGCATTTCAAAAGCCATGACCATGTGGTTTTTCCATGCCAATACATTCGGATCTAAACTTTGTAATGCTTTAAAATTGCGATCATCAAAGCAGAGCTGCTCACCAGCATGGACAATTTTAGTGTGTTTGGACTGGTTCAAGCTGACTTTCACTGCGCTTTCTATGACGCCTAGACAGGTTTGATTTTCACTGTTATTTAAATACTGAACATTAAATACAGTGCCAAGCGCTTGAAGATTTGCCGATTCAGTTTCGACCAAGAATGGGCGATAAGCATGATTTTTTTCTTTGGCCGTGCGTATTTGTATTTCACCATAATGTAATTTTACAATACGTTGTTGCGCTGTATAACGCACGTTCAAAGCCGTATGGGTATTTAATTGAAGTTGTGTCCCATCTTCCAGTTCAAGCTGTTTCTGCTGCCCCACCGCAGTACGATAATCCGATAACCATCTATAGCGATAATCCGAGTTCCATAGCATGACACTGCCAAAACACAGTAAACAGGCAAGCAACAATTGTTTGTTTAAATTAAATTGGGCATTTTTCTTGCCTTGCTGAATCAGCTGCTGCCCATCTTCGGGAAATTCCTCAAGGCTATACAATAAGCGTTCGGCTTTAGACCATGCAGCTTGGTGTTGGGAACTTTGCTGTTTCCATTGTTCAAATTCAAGCTGTTCAGTTTCATTCAATGGTGCGTGTTGGATTTTAATGATCCATTGCGCTGTTTCTTGATAAATTTGATCATGCAACATGCAGGCATTAATCCATAACAGCTAAACATTGACTCAACACTGAGACCAGATCACGCATCACGGTTCGGGTAGAAATATTTAAGCGTGTTGCAATTTCCTGTTGGGTCAACCCTTCTAATTGTGACCAAATAAAGACCTGTTGCTGGCGCTCAGGCAATTGATTGAGTAATTGATTAATCAAACATAAAGATTCAATTGCTGATATTTTTTGCTCAGGTGTAATTTCATCATATTCAGGTCTGCTTGAAAGCGCCTCTAAATAGGCTTTTTCAATCGATTTACGTTGATACCAATTAATCAAAATTCCCTTGGCAACTGTGGTCAAAATTGCACGCGGCTGATCAAAATACAATTCATCTTTACGCTTTAAGATACGCAGAAAAGTATCATGGGCTAAATCAGCGGCATCTTCACTATGATTGAGGCGACGTTTTAACCATTGATATAACCAAGAATGGTGATGACGATATAGTGTGCTAATAGGATCAGACATACTTAAAGAGAATGAGAATTATTAACAATATCTTAGCAAAAAAATAAAGAAAATGAGAGCTCAGTTTGCCCTTTTAATTGAATTTTTTAATGTATCCAACTCATTTATAAGACTACACAACATACCCAAATGGGATATATGGTAAATCTTAAACAAAATTTAATTAAAAATTATTATAATTTTATCAAAAGCTTATCGCTTTTAAATAAAAAATTTCTCGATCATCCTCAAGATGACCGAGAAACTGCTTATCACGTATTGGCGATAATTTATTGACTGATCGCTTGATCCATATTTTTAGCAAATTGTTGAATATCACTGGCTTGAATTGTTGTTTTACCTTTGCCAATCACTTGAAATTGTTGTGCTGCCGTTTCCTGCATTTTGACTTTACCTGTTGCGATATTGGCATCAAAACGTTGCATAAACTCATCCACATATTCCTTCTCAGTGACAATATGATCACCATTCGCATCGGTTGCAAAATATTGTTTGTCACGCGCTGTGAGGTAATCTCCAAGCGTTACATAGTTTTTCCCTTGACCATATTGGCTAATAAATTCGTTGATGTTACTTGGCATGGGCATTGAAATTGGTAGTTTCACGCGGAATCCATCATGCGTTGCATTACTATTGCCCGCTAATTTGGCATCTTCTGCATTTACTAAACCATCCAAGTTTTTATCAAACTCATTAAAGGTTTTTAAACCTGTCTCCTGAAATTCCTTTAGGGTCAGTTTCTGGTCTTTATTATTATCGAGAATGCCATAACGTACATGCGCCTGTTTTTCTGACATTTCACGGCGCTGTTTAAGTAATGGCTCTAAACGTGCTTGCTCGTATTGAACAAACTGCGCTTGATTAACTTTTTTATTCGCCTTAAACAATTCGGCATAGTCCTGAGTATATTGCTTAATTAAAGTGCTACTGTTCTGCTCTTTATTATTAGGATGATAAAGCACATATAATGCATATGCCTGTTGATAAGCATTGGATTGATCGACTGTAGCAGCAATCGCTGATCCAGCAGTTGCCATTGCAGTTAAACTGGTCATCCATAGCGCCAATTTTTTCATGTTCGTTTCCTTGGAGGTGAATATTTGTTGAATTAAAAAATTCTTTCCATTTTGCTGTTTAAAAAATCAATATTTAAATGCGATACTTGTTATATCGATTACCCTCATCATACCCCTATTCATATAGCTCAACAGGGTTTAAATTGATGAGGGAGAAACCTTATTCAATGATATTAATCATCATTAAATGTGTATATTTCAGGTCATCCAGTATCTTCAAATTAGAAGCAAAAATATGGATTACAAATATACACACACAATCAACAAATGAGAATAATAATCAATTACAATTTTATTTACAATAACAATGTGGCTAGATCTGCTTTTCAACCTTCAATAAAATCCACCAAAGTATTGAAAAATAATAAATATTTATAATTAAACTTCACTTTTGTATAAAAATTTGAACATGACTTTTGAGGGAGAATCTGTATTTTTGGATGATCTTACTGACTTAAAATTCGTATATTTTGTTGTTGTTTATATTTTACAATGTCATTTTCAGTTTAGCTTTTCCATCTCAATCATCCTATTGTTAATATAAAAACTTATTACATCTTTCTTTTTATTTCTATTTAATTTCTCATTATATTTAGGTTTGTTTATTTTTTATTTTGATTGGCGTTATTAAAATATAAACACTCAAATATTAATCATAATAATCAAGTATTATAAAAGCTCTAAAAGCAAAAAATATTAATTTTTACGTTTTAGCATAAAATTGATTTCGTGATTTTTTATTCAAGGCTTGCTCGGCTTTTTCTAGGGTTGAGGATTTTTCATTGATGCCCTATTTCTGAGTTTGCTCGTGCTTTTATCCAGTCACTAAATGCTTTAACTTTAGGTAATTCGTTATTTTTCAATGATGTAATATAGTAATGCTGATCACATTTTAAATACATGTTTTTAAATGGCATTACTAGCTCACCACTTTCTAAGTCTTTTTCTACTAGTTTTTTACGTCCCATGGTAATACCCAAGTGATTTTTAGCAGCAATCAAAGCCAGATCAGATCGGTCAAAACTCATCTCTGAAGAATGATCCATATTTACATTAAAATGCTGCGTCCAACTGTTCCATTCATCTGCGCCTGTGCCGTTACTCCATGCTTGGCAGTCATGCAGCAATGTGCAGTTTTTTAAGTTGTCTAGATGATCGTAGAGGTTAAATTTTTCTGCATATGTAGGACTACATACAGGGATAATATATTCGTCCATTAAATGCTGATAATTCAATTGAAAAGACGGTTGATTGTCAAAATAAAGCGCAATATCAATTCCGCTACGTTGAAAATTTACATCCTCATTACCCGTTAAAACTGAGAGTTGGATCAATGGATAGCGTTGAATGAAATCAGGTAATTGAGGCACTAACCAACACTGAGCAATCGATGGTCTTGCATAAATCGTGAGTGAGCCGACAAGTTGCTGATTTTGCAATGCCTTAATTTCAACGTTTAACGAGTCTAATGAAAATTGTAAAGCAGCTAAAATCCGCTGTCCCTCAGTGGTTAACTTTACTTTACGATGCAAACGTAAAAACAGTTTGATATTAAGTTCTTTTTCTAACAAATTAATTTGGTGACTTACCGCACTTGGGGTTAAAGACAGTTCTTCAGCGGCGAGTGCAAAAGACTCATGTCTAGCCGCAACTTCAAATGTATACAGTTTTGAGAGCTGAAAACCGGTTAGATTTTTATGTGCGTTGGTCATGCCTTTTTCCTTTTTGCTGAAACAAAATGATTGATCACATGCTTCTTGCTGTCCTATGCCCATATAAATAACGTATAAATCATTTAAAAATCAAAATTTATTTAGGATTTATTTTTCAAGTGAATTATTTTAACCCGTAGATCAAATATGATCGTTTGACGGATTTCTCTGGTTTAACTTCAATAGACAAAGAACAACTTTTGTCACAGAGATATATGGTATGGAAACCAATTTCGTGGATGTCGGTATATTATTAACCAGTATCGGGTTAATAATTTTCACTATTTTAAAATTTAAACTGCATCCCTTTTTAGCTTTGCTTCTGGCAAGCTCCTTTGTCGGTGTAGCAATGAAAATGCCATTACTGGATATGGTCAATGCAATTGAAAATGGGATTGGAAGCACCTTGGGTTTCCTTGCCACAGTCATTGCACTAGGTACCATTCTCGGCAAAATGATGGAAATCTCTGGCGCTGCTGAACGTATAGCCCTGTCTTTACAGCGATGTCACTGGATATCCAGTGATGTGGTCATGGTGCTGATTGGGCTATTTTGTGGCATCACTTTATTTGTAGAAGTTGGCGTGGTGTTATTAATTCCCTTGGCTTTTTCTATAGCACAGCATACCAAAACCTCTTTGTTTAAATTGGCGATTCCATTATGCACCGCATTAATGGCTGTACACTGTGTAGTACCGCCTCACCCAGCGGCGCTTTATGTCACCAATAAACTAGGGGCTGATGTCGGTATCGTGATTATTTTCGGCTTAATGGTGGGTTTAGCCGCCGCACTGGTTGGTGGCCCACTGTTTTTAAAATTGGTTGGTCAACGTTTACCGTTTAAAGCAGTACCTGTCGAATTTTCAAAGCTTACCTTAAAAGAAGAACACAACTTACCTTCTTTAAAAATCACCTTATTTACGGTATTTCTTCCAATCGGATTAATGTTAATCAAAACTTTGGCTGAATTAAATAGTCATACATCCACTCAGCTTTCACACATTTTAGGCTTTATCGGCAATCCGATCACCGCCATGTTTATTGCGGTATTTGTTGCCTACTACACCCTTGGTCTACGTCGTAATATGCGGATGGGAAGCTTATTAAAAGCCACAGAAGACTCATTTTCTTCAATTGCCAACATCTTATTTATTATTGGGGCTGGCGGTGCATTTAACAGTATTTTAAAAGCCAGTGGTTTAGCTGACTCAATGGCTGTCACGCTTTCCCACTTGCATATGCATCCAATTTTACTCGCTTGGTTGGTTGCGCTGATTTTACATGCAGCTGTAGGCTCTGCCACTGTTGCAATGATGGGCGCAACTGCAATCGTAGCGCCAATGTTACCGCTCTATCCAGATATTAGTCCTGAAATCATGGCGATTGCGATTGGTTCAGGTGCCATCGGTTTTACCATTGTGACAGACTCTCTATTTTGGTTAGTCAAACAATACTGTGGTGCTACATTAAACGAAACCTTTAAATATTATACCTCTGCAACTTTTCTTGCCTCGCTCACAGCATTGGGCTGCACCTTCCTGCTTTCTCATTTTATTTAAGCCTTTAGGAGTATTTTATGAACGCTCAACAGATTGATCAGCTGATTGCCCAATATCCGATTGTTAAAGACCTTATCGCACTCAAAGAAGTGGCGTGGTTTAATCCCAATTTTACCTCACTGGTAGAAGGGCTGCCCTATGTCGGGTTGGACCAAAAAGATATTGATGATGCCAGTGCACGTTTGACACGCTTTGCACCCTATTTGATGAAAGCCTTTCCAGAAACAGCGGCATCTCAAGGTATTATAGAATCCGAACTGGCAGCGATTCCTCAAATGCAGCAACAGTTGGAACAGTATTTTGGACAATCGATCCATGGTCAATTATGGCTTAAAAAAGACAGTCATCTTCCTATATCGGGTTCAATTAAAGCCCGTGGTGGCATCTATGAAGTGCTTTGTCATGCTGAAAAGCTTGCGATTCAAGCACAACGCCTAAACATTGAAGATGATTATGCAAAACTGGATAGTCCAGAGTTTAAACAGTTTTTTAGTCAATACAGTATTGCGGTCGGTTCTACCGGAAATTTAGGCCTTTCTATTGGCATTATGAGTGCAAAATTAGGCTTTGATGTGACTGTGCATATGTCAGCAGATGCACGTCAATGGAAAAAAGATAAGTTACGTGCGCACAATGTCACAGTAGTTGAATATGCTGAAGATTATGGTGTTGCCGTAGAACAAGGCAGAAAGGCAGCATTAGAAAATCCAAACTGCTTTTTTATCGATGATGAAAACTCACAAACCTTATTCTTAGGTTATGCAGTTGCTGGGCAACGTTTAAAACAGCAATTAGAACAAAAAAATATTTTGGTTGATCAACAACATCCTTTATTTGTTTATTTACCTTGTGGTGTTGGCGGAGGCCCCGGTGGCGTTGCATTTGGCTTAAAAATGGCCTTTGGTGACCATGTACATTGTATTTTTGCCGAGCCAACCCATTCACCGTGTATGTTACTCGGTGTTGCAACGGGTTTACATGATGAAATTTCAGTTCAAGATCTGGGTATAGACAATATTACCGCTGCTGATGGCCTCGCTGTTGGGCGAGCATCTGGCTTTGTGGGTCGAGCAATGCAAAGATTATTAGACGGTTTTTATACATTAACGGATGAAACCATGTATGTACTCTTGGGCATGCTCAATGATACAGAACAGCTTAAATTAGAACCTTCTGCGCTCGCGGGTATGCTTGGACCAATTTTGACCAATCAACATCAAAACTATGCCGCGCTACATCACTTTAGCCAACAGCAATTGGAAAATGCCAATCACATTGTCTGGGGGACTGGAGGAGGAATGGTTCCAGATGAAGAAATGGAAAAATACTTAACTCAAGCGAAAACCTATAAAAAATAATCTGTATAGCCTTGATTCGCACAGGTCTTGATCTCATCAGAATCTGGGGCGGTAGCAGATAAATAAAGTGATTATCCTCTATCGCCCCAATTAAAGACTTGGGTCAGGATTTTCCCTATGCAATTAAACGATCCCACCATTGACCCGAAGGACTTGGGCATTGACCCAATTACTCGCCTCATTTACTGCGAAATCCAACACTGCGGCAATATCTTCTACAGTGCCTAAACGCTCTAAAGGTGCAGCTTTGCTCAACTGAGCAATCAATTCATCACTTTTGCCTTCAAGAAAAAGTTCAGTTGCCGTAGGCCCAGGTGCAATTGCATTTACCGTAATATTTTTTCCTCTTAACTCTTTGGCTAAAATTGCCGTTAAGGATTCTATGGCAGCTTTTGATGCAGTATAAACACCATAAGTTTCGAGTTTCATCCCCACCACACTACTGGATAAATTAATAATTTTACCGCCCTTTTGCAGTCGCTTAGCAGCTTCACGCATGGTATATAAAGGGCCTTTAATATTAATTGCTAAAACTTGATCAATACTTTCATCGTCTAATTGTTCAATCTTACTTAATTTCAAAATCCCTGCATTGTTGATCAGCACGTCCAATCGACCATAGGTTTGAATTGCATAATCAAATAATGCAGTCACTTCATTGGAATGGCTGATGTTGGCTTTAAAGAGACTCGCTGTTCCGCCTAACGCTTGAATACTGCTCAAGACATGCTCCGCCTCTTTATCGTTACTGGCATAATTGATAATGATTTTATGGCCTTGCTGTGCCAATAAGCTGGCAGTAATTGCACCAATCCCGCGAGAAGCGCCTGTAATTAAAATCACTTTTTCTTGCTGTGTTTGACCTGTTGTATGCATCGTGATGACCTCATGGAATAAAATATACCTCTAATCGCTTCTATGATACTGTTCAGATAAAACCAGATAATCTAGTTAAACCTGACATCTTTATCCGAATAAATCGAACAATTGGAATGGCGTATGGATAAACTCAATGCAATGTCTGCTTTCGTCAATGTGGTTGAACAACAAAGTTTTACCAAAGCTGCGCAGATCTTAAATCTGCCACGCTCAACGCTGACTGATGCAATTAAACAATTAGAATTCCAACTCAATACGCGCTTATTGTTGCGTACCACTCGTCAGGTAAAAGCAACCGATGAAGGCCATATTTATTATGAGCGCTGCAAATATATCTTGGCTTATATCAATGAGTCTGATCATGATTTTCTTGATGCAAAACCTCAAGGGCCTTTAAAAATCGCAGTTCATGGTATTTTTGCTGCGCATTTTATTCTGCCAAAATTAAATGATTTTTTAACTGAGTTTCCACAGATACAGTTGCAACTCACCGAAAGCGACCGTTATGTAGATCTGATAAAAGAAGGCATTGATTGTGTCATTCGTATAGGTCAGCTCAATAGTAGTGAATTAATTGTCAGGCATCTGGGCGATATTCAACAAGTGACATTAGCCAGTCCAAAATACTTAGAAAAATATGGCACACCACAACGCTTAGACGATCTGCAATCACATTTTATGGTCGGATTTTATTCTTCTGCTCGACAAAAGCCACTGCCGCTTGAGTTTCTGACAGGCAAGAAAACACAGTTTTTTGAGTTGCCGTTAAAGATTCAAGTCAATGGTGCAAATACCTATGCAGCAGCAGCCAAACAGCATTTGGGGATCATCCAAGCACCGCGTTATGGTTATTTATCTGAGCTAGAGCAAGGCACACTTTGTCAAATTTTAACTGACTATCCTGTTCCATCCCTGCCTATTTCTTTACTTTACCCATCAAAAACACTGGTTTCACCACGACAAAAAGTTTTTATCGAATGGATTGTACGATTGTTTCAGGATAATCCATTGCTTTGAAGTTTCAATCACGCTACTTGATGGATATGATTAACTAGCGCTCTCTCGCATTGATCCCCATAGCATTTATACGCCAACACTCAATTCCTGACTCCAAGTTGAATCAGGTTGTTGATAAAGATGCCAACACATATTTTTAACCGAATCCATCAAGACAACATTCTGACTATCCCAACTTTCCAACATACAATAAGTGATATGAATGCCTTTAGGATGAAACTCTCTTGCCAAAGATTGTGCCAATGCCCGAATACTGGCAAACATACTCTGAGTTAAGCCATTATTTTCAGCGATCAGGTTGGGCTGTGTTCCTAGAAAGATCAAAGTTCCTTGTGGCTTTATCAACATCTGTCGAATAATCGCTTGGGCAATATTTACCGCAGCCAAACCAGTATTTTGCCAAAGCTGTTCGACCTGTTGGGCTGAAGCATCAGAATTCGACAATGATTTTGAAAAATCAGCTTGGAAAATACACAGTTCAATTGAATGCCCTGTTCGTTGAATATAGCCAACTAAATTTTTTAAAGCAGTCGGATTGATCAGATTCAAACGAACCCGCTTTAGACCTGAATCTTGTTGCTCAATCTTTAGATTGGTTTGCATAGGATCATGCTGAACTTGATATACAGGCATTGCCCTGTTATGTGCTTGATCCACAAAAAGCTGGCTGAGCGAGTGGGTTTCATTGCCAATAACAACAATACAGCCCTGTAGTTTGGATTTTTTTCTCAGCAATGGAGGAATTAAATTGTACATATTAGAATTTCTCCTGATAAGGACGTAAATCCAGCTCATGGGTCCATAAATCACGATTTTGTTGATAAAGCACCCAATAATTCTCAGCAATTGCTTCGATATTTAATCCACCTGTGCCTCGTGTAAGTCTCAGTAAGCGTCCTAAACCAAATACCGCCTTATTGACACGATCACCATCGACCATG
This sequence comes from Acinetobacter sp. I-MWF, assembly GCF_025433935.1. Lineage (NCBI taxonomy): Bacteria > Pseudomonadati > Pseudomonadota > Gammaproteobacteria > Moraxellales > Moraxellaceae > Acinetobacter > Acinetobacter sp. I-MWF. Next base: position 3,505,933 of record NZ_JAMBAR010000001.1, read on the forward strand.
CCATCAACAATAATATGTGCAACATGGATATTTTGAGGCTTATATGTCTGGGCGAGATGCAGTGCGTAATTACGTAATGCAGATTTGCCCATGGTAAATGCTGCAAAAAAAGGTTTACCACGAAGAGATGCACTTGCCCCGGTAAAAATCAGTGTGCCATATTGCTGTTGTTCAAATATTTTTAAGGCTTGTTGTGACACTAAAAAAGCCGATAAAAAAGTAGAACGCCACATTTGAGTAAAAAACTGAAGTGAGGTCTTTAAAAAAATTGAGGGAATATTGCCCCCCACATTATGAATAACAGCGACGAGATGCTCCTTTTGCGCATTCCTCTCCGCAAAAAAAGTCTGCACTTGTTGTTCATTTTCAGCATCCAAAGCATGTGCTACGGCGTGTCCACCTTGCGCATTGATTGAATCAGCCACGGCTTGCACTTTCGCTAAAGTACGCCCCACAACATGTACTTTTAATTTTTCTTGAGCAAAACGACGACAAACTGCTGCTCCAATTCCTTGTTCAGCACCTACGCCCATAACAACCACACATGGAAGTGTTGCTATATTTTGAGATGTTGCATTCTGCGTATTCATAGCAAGTCGATCCATTGAGCAATAGAAGGATAAGCTTTAATTTTAGCGCCCCAAATTTTACTGGTGCGGACAATCTCTAAAAGCTGCGAACCAACCGCAATATCAGCAAGTGTTTTACCCTCGCCAACCAACCACCCTGTTTGCGCCAACACCAATTCGATACGCTCTAAATGACGAATAAATTCCGCCTCAATATCCTGCGTGGCCATACGACCTGTCCCCTGCATTTTAAGTTGCAGGTTTAATGTTGCTTTGAGCAAGGGTTTTAACAGATATATTTCATGTTTGGGGCGACCTTTTGCACTCATTTCAACCGCATGATCTAAGGCATCAGCATCACTGACACGAAAGTGCACCTCATAAAAATATAACAACTCGTCTGACCAATCTTCCCAAAGTTCAACATAGGCCTTTTGCAATGGATCAGCAGGATATAATCGTGGTAAGTCTGGATAAGCATCATCAAGATAACGTGCAATACGGGTACTGTCCTGAATACGTTGACCATCAATATCTAGAACAGGAACCTTGCCTGCTTTACTGAGCATTGGCACTTTTGCACCCAGTACACCGTTATAATCCACAGTCTGATAAGCAATCCCTTTAAATTGCAACATCCTGGCAACTTTTTGGCAAAAAGGTGAGATTTCCCATTGATGTAATACAACTGAATTCATTTTATATTCTCAGCTTAACGTTGGGTCGATTGATATTCGATAAACTACATCACAGGATCAGCACTTAATACTTCAAAGGCCTGCTTTTAAAGCCCTGATCCAAAAATTCTGGTTCAAAACCATGATGCATAAATAGAATCTTTCAACGACGGATGATCATATTGGTTGCTGTTGCATGTGCATACAATTTTCCTTCTTCATCTCGAAGATAGCCTTCTGAAATGACTAAGTTTTTCCCTACGTTGATGACTTTACCTTCAGCAATTAACTTTTTATTAAACGGCATTGGACGACACATTTTTATCGCAAGATCAGTGGTTCCATATCCCTCACCTGCAGCCAAGACGGTATGTGTAGCACACCCTGTCACTGAATCCAATATCGTTGCGGCAAAACCACCATGTACTCCACCCAATGGGTTGCTATGACGTTCATCCGCAATGGCCATAAATACAATGCGACCATATTCAACGTCTTCTACTTCCTCCATCCCCATGGTTTTTGCAATACCAGGCGCTGGCACCAGTCCTTTTTGGAATGCTTGCATAATTTCCAGACCAGTCATATTGAGTGGATTCATCACTATTTCCTATTTTGATAAATAAAATGCTTATTGGAGAAGGATTGATTGTTCAGGGGATAAGCCAATTTTTACTTTAGTTTGTGCGACAATTTCGGATTCATCGGTATCATTCGGATGAAAATCAAACTGATAATAAGAGAAAAATTGCGGTACCAGCTTACGATAGGCTTGCACTGTAAACCCAGCAAACTTAGTCCAAGACTTAAGGTTTAATAATTGTTTATCTCTCGACATTAACACCACTTGATATACATTAGAAAATAGCGTGATCAGCACAAGACTAAATGTAAAAATCGCCACACGAGGAATGTAGGCATCTAAGCCCTTACCATATAAATATTCATACATGTCATAAGCCACAGCCTTGTGCTCGGTTTCTTCAACACTGTGCCATAACCATAAATTGCGAATAGTGGTATCGGTCATTAACTCATTGACATTTTTCATCATCTCCACCACCAACACTGCGGTGTAATGCTCCAGACCGACTGTGACCAAGAGATTCCATTTTTTAGGAAAGGCACGTTCTACCGCTTTTAATATGATCCCCGTGGCTTTTTCTAAGGATTCAGGATCTAAACCATATTGTTGTGCACTGACATGAAAAGCATGATGTTCTTTAGAGTGCATGGCTTCTTGTCCAATAAAGGCTCCAATATCACGGTCTAATTGTGGGTTGTTTTTAATTTTTCCACGTAAAGCGCGCACTGAACGGACAAAGTAGGATTCACCTTCAGGAAAAAGCGTCGATAAACCTGTGAAGTAATGGGTAAAGGTTGGTTCGTCATTACACCAATACTTGGGCATATCCTGAAATTCATAATCCATACGACGTACTGGAAATGATGCAGGTGTTTTTTGCTTTGATTTTTCTTTCACCGCTGATATAGACATGGTTCACCTCAAGAATTTATCTTAAAATAACAAGTTCCAAAAAAGAACCTATGAAATTAAAATAATGATCCATGTTGATCTTGTCAATGATGTGAATACGTTGAAGCTTCAGGTTGTCCTTAAATGACAGTATCATTCCTATAAAGACAATCGATCTAAGCCAAAAACTTAAAAGCTGTTTTCATCCATCGCATTTTGACCTGATGCATGATTATTCATCCCATAAAAATATAACCAATAAAATTAATAACTTAAAATAAAAAGTACTGAATAAATATCTTAGAGTTCAACAACAGTTCAAATTAAAATTAAACATCTCCCTCTCATCTCTCCATCAAAACTGATTAAGCTTTTCCAGTTTTATTTTCTATTTTTATCTGGATTTCTGTTTCGATTTCTAGCGCTATTGCCATGTCAATGATTTGTCATAAAGGTGACACCTTGCTGTCACAAACGCTGTCTAATGTGTGGGCATCTTTATAATGGATGAAACACATGTTAAGAAAATCGAAACAATGGCTATCCTACATTTATATTTTCCCCATTTTACTGGCACTCACCGCTTGTAATGATTCAAATGATGATAAGACCACCACACAGCCTGATGGATCTAAAAAACCATTAATGCGTTGCGCACCATAAACATAAAAATACCAAAGGGAAATATTGTGATTAATCGTCGTCAATTTTTAGCAAATACAATTAAAACAAGTTTTGGTGCTGCTGCCTTATCTACATTTCCAGCCAGCATTCAAAAAGCATTGGCTATTCCTGCAAATAATAAAACAGGAACCATTCAGGATGTCGAACATGTGGTCATCCTGATGCAAGAAAACCGTTCATTTGACCATTATTTTGGTACATTAAAAGGCGTTCGTGGTTTTGCCGACCGCTTAACCATTCCTTTGCAAAATGATCGTACTGTATGGCAACAACAACGAAGTAACGGTGCCTTATTAACGCCTTTTCATTTAGATGGATCGAGTAATAATGCACAACGTGCACCCGGTACAAATCATACTTGGGTAGATAGCCAAAAAGCTTGGGACAACGGCCGTATGTCAAACTGGCCTACCCATAAAACTGATTATGCAATGGGTTATTTTAAAGAGCAGGAAATCCCTTATCAGTTTGCTTTAGCCAATGCTTTTACCATTTGCGATGCATATCACTGTTCAATGCACACAGGTACAGATGCCAACCGTTCATTTCATTTAACCGGCACCAATGGCGCAGTACCGACCAGTACTGCGTTTGTGAATAATGAATGGGACTGGATTGATGGTGATCCCCAAAACGTTGATATCGGCTACACATGGAAAACCTATGCTGAACGTTTAGAAGAGGCAGGTGTTAACTGGATTTGCTATCAAAACATGCCGGATGAATGGGGCGATAACATGCTCGGTGCATTCCGTACCTTCAAAAAAGCCAATATTGCTTCAGGCTATCCAGTTTCAAGTGGTGGTGCGCCAAATAGTCCATACAATAATGCAGCGCAACCGTTACCTTATAAAGCTTATGATGCCACAACCGATAATGCTAAAAATCCACTATATAAAGGTATCGCAAACACCCTGCCCGGCAATAAACCCGAAGAGTTTTTAGATGCTTTTAAAAATGATATCAAAACAGGCAAACTTCCCCAAGTGTCTTGGATCAATGCACCATCCATCTATTGTGAACATCCAGGTCCATCAAGCCCAGTACAAGGTTCTTGGTTTATTCAAGAAATCTTAGATGCTTTAACAGCAGTGCCAGAGGTTTGGAGTAAAACAGTTTTCTTGATCAATTTTGATGAAAATGATGGTTATTTTGACCATGTTCCGTCCCCATCTGCACCAACCTTACAAGCAGACAATACTTATGCTGGTAAATCCACACTCAGCCAAGCTGATATGCAGCATGAATATTATCTACATGACGCGCCACTAGGCAGCAGCAGCCAGCCTAAAAAAGACAATGGTGTTTATGGACCGGGCCCACGTGTACCACTCTTTGTAATTTCACCGTGGAGTCGTGGGGGTGTGGTTAACTCTCAAGTGTTTGATCATACGTCAGTATTAATGTTTCTAGAACAACGATTTGGGGTAAAAGAAACAAATATCAGCCCTTATCGTCGTGCGATTTGTGGTGATTTAACCTCAGCATTTAATTTTAAAACCCCAAATGAAGATGTACTGCCAGAATTAAATGGTAAACAAACCCGTGAGCAAGCAGATCAACTTCGTTCAGCTCAGCAAAAGTTGCCCAATGTTCCAATTCCAACCAATTTACAACTTCCAATTCAAGCCAGTGGTATTCGCCCATCTAAAGCATTGCCTTATGAATTACATACCAGTGCACGTTGTCAAAATGATGGAACAGTTAAACTCTTGTTCTCGAATACAGGGACTCAAGGTGCAGTTTTTCATGTCTATGATAAATTAAATCTCAGCCGTGTCCCACGTCGTTACATAGTAGAAGCGGGTAAAACACTGGATGATGTTTGGAATGTGAAAAAGGATAATCAAGGCTTATACGATCTTTGGGTGATGGGACCAAATGGTTTTCATCGCCATTTCAAAGGTGATTTAAATCGTAATCAAACCCTGCAAATCAATCCTGAAATTCGAGTGTGTTATGATATTGCCAATGGTAATGTTTATTTAGACCTGACCAATACAGGCACGAAAGATGTTGAACTGGTCATTAGCCCAGTCGTGTATCGTAGCGACGCAGCGTTAAAAATCAATGTAAAAGCAGGTCAAACATCAACACGACATTGGGAACTGAAAGATACATGGCAATGGTATGATTTTGCCGTAACTTGTACTCAGGACACTAAGTTTTATCGACGCTTTGCAGGACGTGTTGAAACAGGTGCAGATTCTGTCAGTGATCCAGCGATGGTTTAATATTTAAAGGATTTTGAATATTCATTTTTTTAGATTGTTAACACTGAATCAAAATTAACAGCACCCCAGCTTTATTTAAAACTGGGGTGCTTTTTTATAGTACCTACTTAGGAACAAGTCACCCCTTCCATCACCACAGCTTTATTGGCTTCTGTCGCAACAACAGAAGCGGTAATCGCTTCGACAACCTTACTCAATGACTGTCGTGAAACACTGACTATATCAACAATTTTATTGCCATCTGCACCAACTGCATCGGTAAATGCCATTCGACAACTAAGTTGTCGGTTCGGCAACACTGCATTCTGTGTAGCTGTTGGCTGATTTAAGGGTCTGGCTGGGTCATCACGTTTAATAATCCAAGCAACCGCCACCTCAATATCCCGATTCATCGCACCCATTAACGAACGTGTGTTGGAGTGTTCGATAATATCAAAGCGAGAAAAATCGGTTGCAATACGGTAAGAGACTTTACCACCCGTCATACCACTGCTGTAACGATCCACAGCACCTAATTTCTGTTGTAAACCCGCAGACAAACCATCACGTAACTCTGCCCCCAACGTGGACGTCCAGCGTTCGTTATCCAATACATTAGATTTACCACTGCTGTCCTGTAAGACTAAGGGGGCCCTGTTTAAACGATCTGGTAATCCCACTGGCAATACTTCAATCACCCGTACATTTGAACTCACCAACGGTTTAACCGTTGGCGTCAAGCTATAGTAGTTTGGTGTAGGCGAACTGGAACAGCCCGTTAAACCCACAATGGCTAGTAGCAAGCTGCAACCTACTCGACTAGACGGCGGCAAATAGGACAAAAAATGTGAGCTATTTTTTTTATTTAGCATTCTTAACCTCAGGCGTTTTCCCACGAATGAGTGATTCAGGGTGTTGTTCAATATAGTCAGCCATTAACTGTAAAGATGCGGCAGCACGTGTCATTTGCTGTAAAGCACGGCGTACATCCTGTTGCATTGGCGCATCACTGGATAGAATGGTTTCAGTAGAGCGCATGGTTTTACGTACATCATCCAAAGTCGCCTGTAGTCCTGGCGCAACTTCCCCATCCAACTGCTTCACCAATTTATCTGTAGAGCTAATCGCTGAATTCATATTATTGAGGGTTTTACGTACATCCTGCCCAATTTCCACCAATGGGAATTTATTCAGTTTATCCGCAATTTGCGATACTTGTGCTTGTAATCCCTTCAACTCGGTTGGTGTGGTTGGAACCTCAATCACACCATTTGATCTGATGATTAAGTTTGCTGGTTTTGCTTTAGGGAATAGATCAAAAGCGATATAGTTCTGCCCTGTCAGTAGATTTCCAGTGCGCATCTGAGCACGCCAGCCTCTTTCGATAAAGCGTTTAAAAATCACACCATCAGGATCAAGTTCTTTGCCATTGGCTAAACGAGATGGATAAATGACCCCCTCAGCCCGCATCCGAATCTGAGTATAATTTGCATCAAACTCCGCATTAATCGACTGAATATTACCAATTTCAATCCCCATAAAGTCAATCGGTGCACCTGCCGACAAGCCACGTAAAGACTGATCAAAATACATAATGATACGATGTGGATTTCCATCTGGCTCTTTCAAAGCTTCAGTACGAGAATCCCATAAATTAAAACGACTTTGATCCGAAGCAACAGCAGCATGTGAATTCTCAGGATAACCGAAAGCAATCCCGCCAGCGATAATACTCACCAGAGACTGGGTATCTAGTTTAAATCCTGATGCACTTAAGCTGACATCGACACCACTGGCCTGCCAGAAACGCGCATCTGTGGTCACAAACTTATCATAAGGTGCTTGAATAAAGGTCTGTAACTCAACACTCTTACCATCTTTGGCCAACTGATAAGCCGTGATTTGACCCACATTGATCTGACGATAATAAATAGGAGAACCAATATCCAGTGAGCCTAAGTTATTGGCTTTGAGGAAAAAGATTTTACCCGGTACATCTGATGAGATGACTGGAGGAACTTCTAAGCCAGTGAACTCATCCTGTTTTTGTTCTGCCTTACCGCCATCAACCTCAATATAAGCACCCGACAATAAGGTATCAATTCCGGAGACGCCACTGGCACCAATGCGTGGGCGAACCACCCAGAAGCGTGAGTCTTTTGCAGCAAAATTACTGGCATCCTTACGCAGTTCAATTTTGGCAATGACATGTGAATGATCATCAGCAAGATCAATTTGGCGAACAAGACCGATATCCACTTGTTTAAAACGAACAGTCGTCTTACCTGCAACCAGCCCTTCAGCCGTTCTAAAAGCAACATTAATGGTCGGACCAGTATCTAATACCGCTTTGACTGCCAACGACAGACCTATCAACAAGGCAATAAACGGAATCAGCCAGATCAACGATGGTCGCCAGCGTCCTTTATTTTTCTCAGGTTCAGGCAAAATCTGCTGCGTTTCATCTACAGCATGAGGATCCTGATGATCTGAGCTTTCGTTATTGGTTTTATTTTCAGACATACACACCCATCATTGTTTTATTGACTGGAATTAGATAAATCATGATTCAAGGGAGCATGATCCACGTGAATCACATCTGCGCCTTGCAGGAAAAGCCCGTTCTTGTTGCGCGTATTCTGGGCAGCAGAATAATTATCCCAAATAATACGCGGGTCAAAACTCAGTGAAGCAAACATGGTTAAAACCACCACTGCACCAAAAGCAACCGCGCCCGGCCCAGCGAGAATAGTTGCCAGTGATTGAATCTGAATCAAGGCGGTCAATAAAGCCACCACAAAAACATCAATCATCGACCATCGACCGATAAACTCAACAATCCGATAAAGCATTGAGCAATGCTCAGGTGAAAAATGCAAACGTTTAGAAGACTGCATTTTTACTGCAATCAACAGAAAACACAGAATCAAAAGTTTTAACATGGGAATAAAGATACTGGCCATAAAAATAACAGCAGATACCAAATAATCCCCATTCTGCCAAAAATAGATCACACCACTCATGATCGTATCTTGCTGACTGCCTAACAAAGAATCTGTCACGGTCATCGGGAGTACATTGGCTGGAATATATAAAATACTCGCCGCGATCACCAAAGCAAGGGTTCTGTCTAAGCTCTTTGGTTTACGTTGATGCAGCACACTATGACATTTCAAGCAATGTGAAGCGTGTTTTGTTTCAGCCTCTGGAAGCTGTTTATTGAGCGTTCCACAGCAATGACAAAGCACCAAAGACAAATCTTTGGCTCTTGGGTATTGCAACGAATTTTTATTGTCTGTATTCGCTGAGTATTTTGAAAAATTAGCCTGAGACTGTTCAGTTTTCATGAGAGTCTCCTGTCGATCTCATCCCAAAGATCTTTGACTTTTACTGAGGCAATATAAACCAGCAACACACTCAGTATGGAGAATCCCCATAATGCAACGCCCGGAATCACCACAACCATCCCCACCAGTTTAACCAAGGTGACCAATACCCCGATCAAAAATACTTCAACCATTCCCCATGTTCTAAATAAAAACAGGGTACGAAATGCTGCAACTAAATAGCGAGGCCGAACTTTAAAAAAATGAACTGATGAAAGGACATAGAACAGCAGCAATAAATCCAATAGAGGCACCACGAAAGTCGTGATAAGAATCAACACACCTACGGGCCCTTGCCCTGCATGAAACATTGCCCATGCCGCACCCAGTAATGTTGTCTGGGAATCATTCCCCTGCAATTCCACCTTAACAATCGGAAAACTATTGGCAATCACAAATACGATTAGCGCTGTTGTTACCATTGCCAGTAAGACACTAAATGGTTTGCTTTGCCGATAAAGCTCAGCCCCACAACAGAGACAATAAGCACGCTCGCCTTGGTTCAGCTGAATTCGATGATAGAGCGTGTCACATTCCTCACAGGCAACCAGCGTTTGCGGTGCAATATCACCATTTTGAATCAATGCTTGCTGATTCATAGGGGTAGAAATTGGCGGACAGGAGGACGGTTCACGCATAGAACATCAACACCATTTTATAAATTCTTTTTAGACCGAAGCTCATCTTGCTATATTTTACTGAGCTGTATACAGATGAGTTGTGATATTTTTTGATGATATCCTGTTGGTTTTATATAAACAATTGATCTGGCGAAATCTAGTCTAACAATTGACCATGCATTTTATCTATTTGCAATAGCAAGCGCCTATTTTGACATGATTAAAGACACAGTCGTTGCACCAAAAAATCGATAAAGACACGGGTTTTTGCTGGCAAGGTTCCCGTATTCGGATAGAGCAATTGGACATTTTGTACAGGTAAATCAAAATCAGCTAACACCCGAGTTAAACGATTTTGCTGAATATCTTCATCGACCAACCAAGCTGGCGATATCGCAACGCCCAATGAAGCAAGTGTCATCTGATGTATCGCTTCTGCCGAATTAGATTCATACTGACTTCTAACAAAAGGCAATGTATGTTTTTCACCTTGATCATTTTGTAAAACATATTGCGCATCCTGCCAATTCAATAAGCGATGACCAATCCAAGGAACATGTGCTAAATCAGCAATGCTATTGATTGGATAACGTTGTAAAAATTCAGGGCTGGCAACCAAATAAATCGGATATTCAGCAATTTTTCGTGTCCGCATCGATGAGTCTTTTAAGTTTCCCAACCGAATGACCAAATCTAATTTTTCAGTGACTAAATCATCTAAGGAAGAATTAAATGAATATTGTAGTTGTAATTGAGGATATTGGCGGCAAAACTCACCCAGCAAAGGTAAGATGAATTTCCGTCCAAATTCATTGGTCGATGAAAAACGCAATATCCCTGTGACACTTGTGGCTAAATTTTGACTGCGCTCAAAAGCTTCTTCGATTTGCAATTGAATGTGTTTGAAATCCTCATAAAAGCTTTTGCCTATTTCAGTCAGTGCGATATTACGCGTATTACGAATCAACAAACTGACATTTAAATGCTGTTCTAAATGCTTGATATCAATACTCACCATCGATCGACTTAAACCCAAAATCTCTGCTGCCTTGGTAAATGATCCTGAATCAACCACTTGCAGAAAACTTATAATCTGTTTTAGGTTTTTTTGCATAATCACACTGATTGTTTGAAATTATTAAACAATGATTTTACTTCGCATGCATCGACAATAAAAGGCCTGAATCGTACCCTCCTGCATCTTGGAGGTCGCTATGTCATATCGCTATAAAATAGCAACAGTGTTTTTGCTTGGGTTCTTTATTGATTGCATCAATATTTTCATGTCTGCAATTGCCTTACCCGATATAGCAACAGCTTTCTCAGTCAGCCCATCGATGGTTGCATGGGTAAGCAATGCTTATATTTTAGGTTTGGTTTTAATCATGCCCATGAGCTTATGGTTAGCAAGCGTATTGGGTGATCGGAAATTGCTGTGTTATTCAATGCTGCTCTTTTCCGTCAGCGTTTGGTTGATTGGCATGAGTGAATCAATCCATAGTTTAATTTTTTGGAGATTTGTTCAGGGTGTGGCTGGCGGATTATTAATCCCTGTCGGTCAAGCATTGGTATTTGCATTGTTTCCAAATCATGAACGGCAACGTATCTCCACAATGATCATGGCAATCGCACTAATTGCACCAGCCTTTTCACCAACGATTGGCGGCATGATTATTGATGCTTTATCTTGGCGTTGGGTGTTTTTCGCCAATATCCCCTTTACCGTGATCACTGCTTTTTTAGCATGGCGATGGATCAAAGAAAATAAAGCTAAAACGTCCGGGAAACCTGACTTTTTAGGACTGTTTATGGTCAATGTCAGCCTGTTGTGTTTGTTACTCTCTTTCTCATTATTTAACGATTACCATAGTGTTGTACTCGCGATCAGTAGCTTTTTGCTTTCCGTCACAATGCTTCTGATTTATCTCAAATACGCGAAAGGATCTGCTCATCCGATTCTTAATTTGCAATTGTTAAAAAATTATAATTTACGCAATGCATTTATCGTTTATTACGCAGTCCCCGGTATTTTTACTGGTGTGAATTTACTGAATATCTTTAATTTACAACGTAACCTTGGGTTTAATGCAAAACAGACTGGCTTATTTATGCTGCTCTATGCAGTAGGCGCATTGGTATCGATGACCAGTGGTGGACTTCTCTATCGCCATCTCGGTAAAAAGCAGCTCTTTATAATTGGTATTATGCTACATAGTTTAGGAATTTCACTGCTGTTCTGGGTTTCAAATGCCAATGATTTAAGTACCTTGATAGTTGCTTATCTACTGATGGGAATGGGTGGTGGTCTAAGTGCCAATACTGCCCAAATCAGTGCCCTCATCGATTTTAACGGCCAAGACTTATTACAAGGCAGTGTGCTGTGGAACATTAATCGACAAGTCGCTTTTAGTTTAGGTACAGTTGTCCTTATTTCAATCTTTAGTCTGTTGCCTGCTGCAAATGATTTAATACGTTATCAGCAAACTTTTATGATTGCAGCATTGCTGTGCCTCTTATCATTAATTTCCATTTTTAAGGAGAAAACCCATGTCTAATCCTATGGACAATGCATTACAACATGTCATCGATTTACATATTTTGATTGAAAACGTATTTACAGGTCAAAATGCAAAAGAAAGCCTAAATCAACTCTTAGCCAGTTTTGACCCAAATTTTAAAATGATTACAACACAAGGCAATGTCATTGGTTTTCCCGAAATAAATGCCTTGTTTAGTCAAAACGTAGGTAACAAACCCGCGTTAAAAATTAAAATCTTAAATACGTGTGCTTTATTTGAAGCAAACAATCACTGCTGGATTCAATACCAAGAACATCAACAAAGCCATGAACCTGATACATTACGCATATCGACGGCTTGTATCAAAGTTGAATCAGGTCAATGTTATTGGGTTTATCTACATGAAACATTGGTCAATTTGGCCTCATCGAGTTAAATTGTGTGAAGAGTTTATTGATGTAAACAGTCTAATTGAATGTACGGTTACTTGCTTAAACTGGATCTGACAGTTCCCCATTTTTTGGCTGAGCCTGTCAGATTAAATTTCAATGAATATCAATAAATCAACTTAGCGATTTTCTTGTTCATATTCTAAAATTGCCTCTTTTGCAATACGAAAACTATCGACTGCAGCAGGTACACCACAGTAAATGGCAACTTGTAAAAGCACTTCACGAATTTGAGTTTTAGATAAACCATTTCTCAATGCACCTTTAACATGTAGTTTCAACTCATGTGGGCGATTAAGTGCAGAAATCATCGCAAGATTAATTAAACTGCGTTCAGGCTTACTCAGTTCGTCACGTCCCCAAACAGCACCCCAGCAATATTCCGTAACCAGCTCTTGTAAAGGTAAATTAAAATCATCGGCATTGTTCATAGAGTGATTTACATAGGCCTCACCCAACACTTGTTTACGAATTGCGAGGCCTTTTTCAAATTTGTCATTGCTCATGTGCTTAATCCTCCAAATAAGGTGTATTTGATTTCAAGATAATCCTCAATTCCATATTTAGATCCCTCACGGCCTAAACCTGACTGCTTCATTCCGCCAAAAGGAGCAACTTCATTTGAGATGAGCCCCTTATTGATTCCAACCATGCCATATTCAAGCTGTTCACTCATGCGCCAAGCCCGTCCTAAATCTTTGGTATAGCAATATGCAGCTAAACCAAATTCCGTGGCATTTGCCATATCTACGGCTTGTTGTTCGGTTTCAAATTTAAATACGGCGGCAAGAGGACCAAATGTTTCTTGTGTGGCAACATCCATGTCTGCATTTGCATCAGCAATAATGGTGGGTTGATAAAACAATTCGCCTGCATGATGTCGTTTACCGCCTGTAACCAAACGTGCCGATTTGGCTAATGCATCTGCAACATGCGCTTCGACTTTTTTAACAGCATTGCTATTAATTAAGGGGCCAATTTCAATCCCTTGATCTAAACCATTGCCAATTTTTAAAGCGTTCACCTTTTCACTTAATCCAGCAATAAATTTGTCGTAAATCCCAGCTTGTACCAGAAAACGATTGACACAAACACAGGTTTGACCTGCATTGCGATACTTTGCAATCAGTGCACCTTCAACCGCTGCATCTAAATCGGCATCATCAAAAACAATAAACGGCGCATTTCCCCCTAATTCAAGAGATACTTTCTTTAAGGTCTGTGCTGAACGTTGATAAAGCAGCTTTCCCACAGGGGTAGAACCGGTAAAAGTAAACTTACGCACCTCATGACTTTCAAAAATTGCACCTCCAATACTTACTGCATCACCAGTAATCACACTGAAAATATCAGCAGGCACTCCCGCCTGAACGGCCAAATCCACCAAAGCTAAAGCTGTAAATGGCGTTTCAGGTGCGGGCTTCACGATACACGGACAACCCGCTGCCAATGCTGGAGCAACTTTACGGGTAATCATTGCAGCTGGGAAATTCCAAGGCGTAATTGCTGCGACAACACCAATTGCTTGTTTCTGTACAACAATACGTGCATCGGTATAAGGACTTGGAATAACATCGCCATACACACGCTTCGCTTCTTCAGCAAACCACTCGACAAAACTGGCGGCATATAAAATTTCTCCTCTCGCCTCCGCTAAAGGTTTGCCTTGTTCACTGGTTAAAATAAATGCCAGCTCATCCGCCTTTTCAATCATCAATTCAAACCATTTTTTTAAAATGATTGAACGATCTTTTGCGGTCTTGTTTTTCCACGCTGCCCAACCTGTAACAGCAGCTTTAATCGCCCGTTCAGCTTCTGCCTTGCCCATATTTGGCACGCTTCCAATTATTTCTTGTGTTGCTGGGTTATAAATATCAGCGCTTTGATGACTATCGGCATCACACCATTGACCAGCAACGAAAGCCTGTTGATGGAAAAGTGGCATTGCATTAAGTTGCATACAAATTATCCTTGTTAGACTCTGGTATAGAGAAATAGATCATCAAATCAGTTGATCAATGATCTATTTATCATCATCTTGTATGATGGCATACCAAAAGAATCGTGAAAAAAATTTTCGGTTGCCCGAATGTGATTTGCTTTGTTTTAGAAATAATAGAATAAAGTCAAATTCAACAACTTATTCCATTTGTTATCATCACCCTGCGCCAATGATGAAAAATTACCACCAATAAATGGATCATTTTTACTCACGATATATTCAGCAAGCAAAGAAAGCTGTTTATGATCAATCGAGACACCTAAAATATTACGCGTAGAATCTTGTGATCCTGACAGATCTTTGTTGTAACGGCTGTGCATAAAATAAGGGGTAATATTGCCAATCTGTTGAACATCTTTAAAGGTATATCCAAGGTCAGCGGTATAATAAGTTGCTTTATTGGCAACAGCATATTCACTGTCATACGATCCCATCAACGAGGTATCAGGGTGAATCAGATCTTTATTGCTGATGTCATTTTCACCTCCTGTTAATGTTAGTCCTAAAGCACCATAATTGAGTTTGCTAAATACTGACCACGCTTTACGACGACCTGTTTGATTGGTCTTTTTATTGTCAATTTCTGAGATCCAGTATGATACACCGATTTGTGTATTCAGCCCCTCAACAGCCAAAGGTATATCCTGCGTAATACGCCCAACCCACATATTTTTTTCCTGTAAATTGGTTTGTGACTCATCATCTGAACGCACATAATTCGCAGTATAACGCCCTGAATTAGGTGTATATGTTCCTGAATAATGACCACCATCTATAGCAAAATAACCTAAATCAAACTTGGTTGCTGTCGGCAATTCAGCATGATAGTTCACACCAACATTATGCACATCTTCCAACCCAGCAGTGGTATTGATACTACCAAATAGACTATTGCCCCAGAAACGTCCTGGACCAAATGGAATCGGTTGCATCCCAACTACAAACTGATCAGTTTTATTGAGACGGTATCCCACATAAGCATCAATCATGGTCGAAAAGTCACACAGCCGTTCATATTGATAACATCTATACTCAGCATGCCCAAACAGATCACCACGCGCATAATCTAGTTTGAGTTGTGCTGCATCAAAACGAATTTTTTGATCATCGGCATTTTCACCATACTGCTTAAGTTGGTAATTACCTCGCACATAACCAGATACCGTGAGCTGACCAGTTTCATTATTACGATCACCAAAACTGATTCCTGCATAGCTTGGCGAAATAAAAGCAACGAGAATTGAAGCAACGATCAGTTGTAAATTATTTTTTTTCATTTTGCAGATTCCTTTCTAATCCCCCTTTAATCTTTCCAAGATTAAATAGGTAATACACAACAAAACTAACCACCAAACCTATCACCCATGACACATCAACATCTGGAATAACGTTGGCGAAAGGTCCTGTAAAAAATGCATTGGTCAAGAATGGGATTTGAATTGCAATCCCAATAAAATAGGCGGTTAAAGCTTTTGCATTAAACTTGCCGTAAATGCCACCATCTTGAGCAAAAATAGAGTGAATATCATAGGATTTCTTATTCACCACATAGAAATCCAACAAGTTAATCGATACCCACGGCACCAAGATAAATAGCAAGGCAAAAACCACATTGAGGAAGAAACTAATAAAGTTACTAGATGCCCAAAGCGCAGTAAATGTAGCGAGAACAAGTACCGCAATAGATAAAGCCACACGAATATTTTTACTTGGTATCCATTGACCGGCAAAGGTTTGAATCGATGTAATACAAGATAAGACCGCACCATATAAATTCATGGCATTGTGACCAATAATATTACAGAGGAATAAAATCATCAGTGCATAGCCAAACAATCCTGTCCCCGATTTGACCGCTTCCATTGCATCTGTAGTAGAACCGATACTGACTGCCACTGTGCCAAATACCATCGCAAAAATCGTTCCTAGAGATGCGCCCCAATAGGTAAAAATAAAAGGCTTAAAAATTCCTATGCTTTTAGGTAAATATCTTGAATAATCTGAGGTATAGGGTGAAAAACTAATTTGCCAAACAGCGCATAAACCAAACATGGCAAACCAGCCTTTCATATTAAAAGCACCTTTTGCCAAGACATCTGCATTGATATGTGGAAGCATAATCATCAGACCAATTAATAATGCGCCTCCCATAAACCACGTGCCAATCTTATTGAACTTATGAATAAGGTGATAACCCACTATACCAATCGTGGTTGCAGCAATTGCCCCAATCACCGTGGCTATCGGTACAGGTATTGCAGGTACAACGGTATGTAAAGTTTTGCCAGATAAAATAATATTTGAAATAAAGAACCCCAAATAAATCAGGGTGGTAAATAATACAACCAACAATGCACCATAACGCCCAAACTGTGCGCGGCTCTGGATCATTTGCGGAATACCCACTTGTGGTCCTTGAGCTGAAGTCAATGCCAAAATTGCGGCCCCAAAGAAATGCCCAGCACAAATTGCAATTAAAGCGCTGACCAAATTCAGATTAAACGTCAACATTGACATTGCGCCAGTAATCACTGCCAAAGGCGCAATATTGGTACAAAACCATAGGGTAAAAAGATCCCGAACTTTTCCATGACGTTCTGATGGATCTACATAGTCAATTGAATGGCTTTCTATCGCAAAAGCATTTTTTTCATTTTGATTCATATCCTTAATCTCTCTTTGAGGAATTCATTTTCCTCAATATCAATTTATTTGTGAGCGTAAACCTAGGTTTCACAACCTGCCTTGTCAGCGCCATAGCGAGATGACCTGACCTTTATTGCTCTTATTCTGTACACTGATTTTCAACAGTTTTAATCAATCATTAAAAAAAGATAAAAATGCTCCAGTTGAGGCTTTTTAAAAGCTCAACAAAAGGTATTTTTAAACCGCAGTAAAATTTATGGGATTTCAGTGTTGTGCATATATTTTCATCCTTGAATTTAAAATTTCTAAATCAGACCTTTTAAGATTTATCGCATCACAAAAGGATCATCAATAGGTTCATCTGAAGTACGTAACCAAACGGTTTTTGTCGTGGTGTAATCGAATACCGCCTCAAAACCACCTTCACGACCATGACCAGATAAACCATGACCACCAAAGGGTGCGAGTGGTGAAACTGCCCGATAGGTATTCAACCAAACAATGCCTGACCGAATCGCTTTGGTCATCCGATGAGCACGACTTAAGTTATGGGTAAATATCCCAGCGGCAAGTCCATACGCAGTATGATTGGCTGTTTGAATTGCTTCCGCTTCAGTGCGAAAACCAACCACCGACAATACAGGGCCAAACAATTCAGTCATGACACAATCGGCCTGCGGAGCATCACTACAATCTAGAATCGTAGGTGGATAGTAATAACCTGCACGATCAATGGCTTGTCCACCTGTGAGTAGTTGTGCACCCTGCTGAATTGAACTTGCCACCACTTGCTCAATCTTCTGGCGTTGAGCTAAAGTACACAGTGGACCAAATTCCGTTGCCATATCATCCGGCAAACCAATTTTGATCCGTTGAACCCGCTCAACCAAACGTTGAAGAAACTCATCTTTAATACTTTCTTCGATGAGCAAGCGTGAACCTGCAACACAACTTTGCCCCGTTGCGGCAAAAATCGCAGCGACTTGGGCATTTACAGCACTTTGTAAATCAGCATCTGCAAAAACAATAAATGGCGATTTTCCACCCAGTTCAAGTGATACTTTGGCAAGGTTTTCGGCGGAATTACGTACGATATGTTGTGCTGTTTCAGGACCACCAGTAAATGCCACATGCGCAACCTCAGGATGACGCGTTAAAACCGCTCCACATTCAGTTGCAAAACCCGTAATCACATTCACAACACCTGCTGGAAAACCAGCGTCATGAACCAAGCGAGCAAATGCCAGTAATGGTGCAGGCCCTTGCTCTGAGGCTTTTAACACAACCGTACAGCCTGCTGCTAAAGCAGGACCGACTTTGACAGCGGATAAAAATAATTGACTGTTCCATGGCACAATCGCAGCGACTACACCCACAGGTTCACGAATAGTCCAAGCTTGCATGTCTTGCTTATCAATCGGTAAATAGCGACCTTCTAGCTTGTCTGCAATACCTGCGTAATAACGATAATACTCAGCCACATAAGCAATTTGGCTTGAGGTTTCACGAATGATTTTACCAGTGTCATACGTTTCATACTGTGCCAGTTGCGGTGCAGCTTTTTCGATCAAATCCGCAAGTTTATAAAGCAATTTTCCGCGTTGCGAAGCGGTTAAACCTGACCATGCCACATTTTGCAAAGCCTGAGATGCAGCAGAAACCGCACGATTAACCTCAGCTGTTCGAGCTTCAGGCATTTTTGCCCAAACTTGTCCAGTTGCTGGATTGATACTGTCAAATTGCGCAGCACCATCCTCAAATTGACCATTAATATATAACTGAAATGGAGAAGCCATACTCTTCTCTCCTATGCAAATGCTGGCATCACTTCATTAATCATACGTTCTAATGAGGCCTTTTTACGTTCAAAGCTCATTCCTGTATCGATCCAGAAGGAATACTCGTTATACCCCATCGCCTCATAGACTTTCAGACGATCAATGACTTCCTGCGCCTGACCAATGACATTATTTTTACGCATGGCTTCAGCTGTATAAAATGGATGTTGTGCGATTTCTTCTTGACTCAGTGGTGCAATAAGCCCTTGGGTAATTTCCCGCTCATTTTTAAACCACGCCCCAAAATAATTATAGAATGTATTCATTTCATCTGCTGCAAGCTGTGCATCTTGCTCACTGTCAGCAACGTAGGTATGCCGTAGTAACATAATTTCAGGACGAGCTACATCAGCAAACTTTTCACAAGCCGTATTGAAATGCCCCATCAACTTTTCGACTTCCTCATCACCTAAGTGCAAAGGTGTAACCTGTACATTACAGCCATTTTGTACTGCAAACTCATGGCTATTGGGATCACGAGCAGCAACCCAAATCGATGGATGTGGCTGTTGTAAAGGTTGTGGTGAAGCAGTGGTTTTCGGGAACTGCCAAAACTCACCCTTATGCTCATAATCGCCTTTCCATAGGTTTTTAATTGCAGGAATCATTTCGCGTAACCGCTGACCTGCACTCCATGCATCCATCCCCGGTACCATACGCTCATATTCAAATGAATATGCGCCTCGCGCTATGCCAATATCTAAACGACCATTGCAAATGATGTCTGCCATGGCAGCTTCACCAGCCAACTTTATCGGATGCCAAAACGGCGCAACTACGGTACCTGTGCCTAAGCGAACATTTTGAGTCTTGTTGGCAAGATCAACCAAATTAATAAATGGATTGGGTGCAATGGTAAAATTCATTGCATGATGTTCACCCATCCAAATCCCATGCATTCCGCCCCGATCAGCAATTTGGCAAAGCTCTATCATTTCATCATAAAGTTGCTTATGTGTTTCTTGATCAGAAACACGTTCCATGTGTACAAATAATGAAAAACGCATAGTTAAACTTCCTCTTTAACAATTTGACGAACCGTTCCAGTGGTTTGATTCCCGTAATAAACACCATAAGTTTTAAGATGATTTTCTTTGCGATAGCGCATTAACATACTTTCCAAAGCACTATCGACAAAAGTGAGTTGCTCAAGGTCATTTAAATCCACAAATTGACCTTTGTGGGCTTCAGGAATGGGGGTATTACATAAAAAAGCAATATATTGTTGTTGTGTGGTGATATCGTCGTAGACAGAATAAATAAAGCTTGGCGAAGCTTCAGGCTGGTAAACCGCAAAGATTTTCTCCAGCGTTTTTTCTGCACCGTCTTTATCTACAAGCAAATGTGGCAATGTCCATTTTTGCTCCGAGGTTTGCTCAAGCAAGATTTGGTTTTCATGACCGATTAATGCCATCATCATAACCTTCATGCCAGAGATCACATCCGTTGAAGATTTAGCGGGGGTAAAATAAGCACCACGGTAATACCCCAGTCCGGCAAAACCTGTTGAAGTAAAACCTTCTACCTTACCGATCAATACAGCATGATCTCCTGCATCAACAACTTGGTAAGTGGTACAGTCAAACCATGCACTCACTTGGTCAATAATCGGATTTTGGCAATCACTTTTGCGCCAGTCCAAATTTGCAAAACGATCATCACTTGGACGAGCAAAGGTATTGGAAATATCCTTTTGCTCTTCTGCCAAAATATTGATGGCAAAATGTGTTGCCTGTGCAAAGTAATCGTAATTGCTTGATGTCTTTGCAATGCTAACCAAAAGCAAAGCTGGGTCCAAAGACACCGAAGCAAAAGAGTTCGCTGTAAAACCTAATGGTGTTCCATCGTCCTTACAGGTGGTCACTATGGTCACGCCTGTCATAAATGACCCAAAAGCATCACGTAGTTCCCGTATTTTATTTATTGTATCCATTTCACTCATTGCTATATTCCTTTATCAAGCAATTTAGACGCTGGTTTCCAACCATGCTTGCATTGCATTATTCACTTTATCTGGTGCAGTTAAATTCACCATATGTCTTTCATTTTCAATCACAATAGCCTTGGCATTTTGAGCTTGGCTGGCCATCTGTATTGCCATTTCTGCTGTAGAGTTAGGATCACCAGTCCCCGTGAGAATCAAAGCTGGACAGGTGATTTTTGACCAGTCATTGGCATAAATTGAATCACCTCGAGCAAAGGCGGAATAAGCAGTTGCATAGCCTGACAGATCTACTTGCTGTAACCACGATTTCACTTTTAATGCAGCTTGGCGCTCTGCCTCACTGTCACCAAACCAACGTTGTAGTGGTGTTTCTATATCAAGCTGACCTGCTTTTATCGCTTGAGCGCGGTAAAGCACTGCATTCTTGGCTTTTTCTGAACGTTTATAAACACCATTCAATACCGCCATACGTTTCACCAGATTTGGACAAGTTGCACTTACACCTGTTGTAATCAGTGAACCCATTGAATGCCCAGCCAAATTGACAGCTCCAATATTCAGTTTTGTCAGAAACTCAATCATCCAATCCACAAAGGCCTGTAACGATGCATCATGGGCTAACTTTGTACTTTTCCCATGCCCGGGCATATCCACTGAGATCACGCGATAAGCTTTTGAGAAGAACTCAATTTGCGGATACCATGCCTCGGCTTGCATTCCAACACCATGAATCAGAACTAAAGGTTCTCCTTGACCCTGCTCAAAATAGTGAGCAAGGCGATTATTTGACAGCTGCAGGGTTTTTGAGATCATGACCTAACTCTTCCAAATCTTGATAACGATCCCCAATACGATGATGTGGACGACCACCTGTTGCAGCACCAATCACAATGACTAACTCATCAGCAGCTGGCGCATCTGGAATAGCAAACTGTAAGGTTAAATAATGAGAACGGCGCCCTTCATCATTTTTATCCATCATTGGAATTAAAATCGATGCATTTGCAGGGCCACGGGTGTTGTTAAATGCAAGATATGATTTTGCCCCGACCGCACTACGGTAAGTATTTCCAAAATGTAGGGTATGAATTAGGGCTGATGCATGTTCAAGCTCACCGTTTAAACCCACCACTGCACTCTTACCAAATGCTTGTACTGCTTCACCAGAACCGACTTCATCCAAAATAAGCTTGGTTAAATGCTCACTCAGTACTGGTGCAATACGGCGAATTTCTGGGGAAAGATTTTCAACATAACCTTGCCCTGCCCACGGGTTTTGAATCACAGCTGCTGCTGCAACCATTTTTAAGGGTATAGGTGCATCCTTAGCACCATCGATATATGTGGTTTCGACATGAAGCACCGTTTTACGTATCAGATTCATTGTTCTTCCTTGCTGGTTAATTAATTTTGCAGTCCGTATTATGGTATACCATAATACATAATGCAAAAAATGCAATAGTTTGCTATGCTATTTTTAAGCAAGGAACTTGTAACAAAATTGTGTATTCGCAAAATCAGGAATGATTAAACCTCTATGAATCTTAAAATTGAAAATCCACCCGTGACCTTGCGTGAGCTATGTTTAGACAAAGTTCGCAATGCCATTATTACTGGCTATTTTCCTTCTGGAAAAAGACTGGTTGAAAGAAGCTTATGTGAAGAACTGGGCGTAAGTCGCTCTGTTGTACGGGAGGTCATTCGTTATTTAGAAGCTGAAGGCTTGGTTGAGATTTTGCCAAATAAAGGGCCAATTGTTTCTTTGCTGAACTGGGAAATTGCATCACAGATTTATGAAATTCGACTATTGCTTGAACAAAGTGCGGTTGCTGATTGCACTCGGAATCTCACCCCTCAAACCACCGAAACTTTAAAAGCTTTAGTGATAGAACTTGAACACGCTTTTGCTATAGACGACATTAATTTGATTATTTCAGTCTCATCAAAACTCTATGAAACGATTTTTACCACAGCAAAACATCATATCGCCTTAGAAGTAGTACAACGCTTAAATGGTCGTATTAGCCGACTTCGCGCAATGACAATGAATTCAACTAAACGTGAAGTTTCAGGTTTTCAACGGATCAAAAACATATGTGAAGCGATCTATTTAGATCAAGATGCTGAAAAAGCCAAACAAGCTGTTGCTGCACATATTGCTGAAGCTGCTTCAATTGCAAAAAATATTTTAAATACATAAAGGTTTAAGAAATTAAAGGATTAAAGCCATGGCTGCATACTGGATTGCGCACGTTACCATTCATAATTTAGAACAATATAAACAATACATGGCTTTAGCCCCCTTAGCGTTTGAAAAATATAATGCAAAATTTCTTGCGAGAGGTGGAAATTCTATTTGCATGGAAGGAAAATCTTATGAACGCCATGTCATTATTGAATTTGCTGATTTAGAAACAGCACAAGCTTGTTATCATTCAGAAGAATACGCTAAAGCAAGGCTTGCTCGTCAAGATTGTGCCGATGTCATGATTAGTATTGTGGAAAGCTTAAAATCGCTGGATTTATAAAGCCCAAAAATGAATGTATTAGAACTAATAAAATACTTTTCATCACAATTTACTTAAACACACACTCTTCACCATTAGACTAAATTTTAAAAACGGTTCTTTAAATCAAAGAACCGTTTCGTAATACAGAGCCCTTAGAACTTAAAGCTATAATCTATATTTAAACGAGTTTCATTGGCTGAGTGAAAGACCATATTGGTTGGCATATCGTTTCGGTAATGAGAAAAACGTGCTCGCATGCCTAAGCCTTTTAACTTCCCTTCTGGGATTTTATAAGCTAAATCCAGCTCCATTGATTCTTCTTTAAATCGTTTATCGCCATAACTAAGTAAATCAATATCTTGCCCTTTGGCATAGCGGGTCATAAAACGCAGTCCATTGAGAGAGATATCAGCAAATTTTACATTTTTAAAATCATATTCATAACGCAGTGAATAGACTTTCTCGTCTTTATTGGAATAATCCGAGCTCATAAAATCAAGCACCACTGGACTTTCTGTTCCCGATAAAAATGGTAACCCTGTCGAACCAAAGGCCTGCATATAACCCAAAGACAGGGTATGGTTTTGATAATTTAAACCAAATAATCCACTTAAATGCTGGTTATCTACATCACCGATTTTTTGTCTACCTGCCTCCTGACTATTGAAAAATCGTACATCGCTTAAAAAAGTTAACTGTTCATTTAAAGGCTGTTTACCATTAAAACCTAAAAATTGCTGTTGGTAGATATCGTGCAGTTCAGCCTGATAAGCACGGATTCGATATGCATCATTGAGTTGATAAGCGCCACCAAAACTATAGAAGTAATCTGTTGTTGCTGATTGATCAAAACGGCGATTGATATTGTCCGTACCAACATCACTATAATGAATTGAATCACGCTGTCGCACTTGGTCTACGTAAAAACCTTCCAATTGCAACTTTGGAATTTCATTGGAAACAAACCGAGCACCTCGATAAGTTTGAGGGAACAAACGCGCAGGTGAAGAAAAAATCGTGGGCAATCGTGGAACCAAATCTCCCACAAAAAGCTCATTTTTCTTAAATTTTGCTTTGGCAGTCAGCCCTATTTTCCCATAATAATCATCTCGTGAATTATCTGCATTTACAGGTAATAAGTTACTCCGTGCATAGTCATCGGCTCGATCTCCAATTAAGTTAAATCCAGCCATTGCCAATACATCAACACCAAAACCAACTGTTCCATCGGTATAGCCCGATTGACCATTAAAGATGATACCTTGTGCCCAATCGCGCGCAGCAGTATAAGGATATGGATCTTGTTTATAGTCTCGGTCAAAGTAAAAATTTCTAAGCGTTAGCTCTGCACTACTGTCCGTCACTAAATCGGCATGCGCCAGAGTACTAAATAATGGGCAAAAGTATACCCACACCCACAAGGATGTTTTTTTCATTTTTTATCTCAACTATTTAATTTTTAGAGGATTAAGTTGTTGTTTTAAGCGTATAGGCTGCTTCATTTTTATGTCGATAAAATGCATTACCTAACATTAAAATAAGTACAATTGCCAAAATAAATACCACCCCGTAATATGCATAAAGTGTGGCTGGCGCTAAACCTTTATCTAAAAAAACGCCTGCAATTGTTGGTGATAAAATAGCACCAATACGTCCAAAACCGATGGCATAGCCTACGCCACGGCTACGAATATCGGCGTCGTAAATTGTAGGTGAAATAGAATATAAACCTGCAATACAACCATTAATCAGCGTTCCAAGTAATAGGCCAACAATCAATGCCACGCTCACTTGGGCCGAGACAGCCACGAATAAAAACACACATGCGGCAGTTAGTCCTAGAAATAGACTTAAGGCATAGAAGATTTTGATACGGGATGCCAGCAAACCAATAATTGCTGCACCAAAGATCCCACCAATACTAATTAAAATACCTGTGGTAACCCCTTGTTCAGGCGACATTCCCATTGAAATTAAAATTTTCGGTGTCCAACTCATCACAAAATAAAAGCCAAACATTACGAGAAAGAAAGCACCCCATAGACACAATGTTTGAAAGCCCTGTTGCCCACCAAATAATTTAGCAAAATCTCCGCCACCCTTTGCATCACTTTTTGCATAATCAGGTAAGGCATCTAGATGAGTTAAGCCCATACGCTGTAACACTGAGTTCATTCGCGCTAGCGCTTGTTGCGGTCTTTTTGCCAACAAATAATCTAAGGACTCAGGCAATAACCATATACTCACCAACAGCATTGCAATGGTTGTGATCCCACCTGCAAGAAAAATCGAGCGCCAGCCTAAATGTTCAATCAGTGTCAGTGACAATATCCCACCAAGTGTGGCACCAATCCCATATCCTGTAGACATCAAACTTACCGCAAAACTTCTCCAGCGTGTATTGGCATATTCACTGGCCAAAACATTACTACTGGCAAGAATACCGCCAACCCCAATCCCTGTGACAAAACGAAGCATGGCCAACATACTATGACTATTGACAAAAGCACATGCCAGCATGCTGATTCCAGCAATCACCAAACAAATTAAGATCAGTAAACGGCGACCAATTTTATCGGCAAGTGGTGCCAGAAAAATCGAACC
Source organism: Acinetobacter sp. I-MWF (assembly GCF_025433935.1). Classification (NCBI taxonomy): domain Bacteria; kingdom Pseudomonadati; phylum Pseudomonadota; class Gammaproteobacteria; order Moraxellales; family Moraxellaceae; genus Acinetobacter; species Acinetobacter sp. I-MWF. Next base: position 3,532,072 of record NZ_JAMBAR010000001.1, read on the forward strand.
AGCAGCCATGCCAAATAGACCAGCACTTAATAACAAACCGATTTGAGCACCAGAAAGCGACCAATCCGCTGAAACCGAAGGTGCAGTAAATGCCATAACCATGACATCAAAACCATCAATAATATTGAGGAAAACACAAATCAAAATCACAAACCATTGATAGCGGCTCATCTTATTTTGACTTATCTCTCCAAGCACATCTCTTTCCATTTGTGTATCTCCCAATCTGGATAGGATATACACACGACATTATTGAGCTGCGTCGTTGGGTGGTTATGCATATCCGTATCCATAATTACCTAGAGGAATAATTTAATTTTTAAACTCATCTTTGAACAAGAATATTTTTTTGGAGCGTCCTGCTCTATTTCATCTTGATTAATTGGATCCAAAAAATCAATAGTATTATTAAAAAATATTTACAAAATAAAAATAAAAAGCAAAATCAATTGATTTATTTAAATATTTATAAAAAAATAAATAAAGAACAGATGTATAAATTTAAAAATTACATGAAAATGGATCCATTAAATTCAATTAGCCTCTACTAAGTAAGTGACCTTATTGAGATATTAAAAAAGCCCCCTTATTCTTAAATATTTTAGTTTTCGCAATGCGAGAGGTATTCAACAAAAACACCAATTGGATCCAAAAATAAATAAAAGCACAATCAACCACATAAATATCGCAGAGATATTTTTTTAAATAAAAACAGCAAAATATTGATAAAAACAAAATAAAAAAGCCTAAATAAAAGGATTTAATGATCATTTTATGGATTGACTGTTTATTTTTGTTGATATAAATTGGATCCAATAAGTGATAAGGAGTCATCACAAATGTTTATAAAAAATGCATGGTATGTTGCTTGCTATCCTGAAGATATCCAAGACAAGCCGCTTGGTCGCACCATCTGTGGTGAAAAAATTGTTTTCTATCGCGGCAAAGAAAATCAAGTTGCTGCTGTTGAAGATTTTTGTCCACATCGTGGCGCCCCATTATCATTAGGCTATGTTGAAGATGGCAATTTAGTTTGTGGTTATCATGGTTTAGTCATGGGATGCGAAGGAAAAACCATTTCTATGCCAGCTCAACGTGTAAACGGTTTCCCCTGTAATAAAGCCTATGCAGCCATAGAAAAGTTTGGTTTTATTTGGGTTTGGCCTGGTGATCAAGCTTTGGCTGATGAGTCCAAACTCCCTACACTAGAATGGGCAGATCATCCTGAGTGGAGCTATGGCGGTGGTTTATTCCATATTGATTGTGATTATCGTTTGATGGTCGACAACCTTATGGATTTGACCCATGAAACCTATGTCCATTCGAGCAGTATTGGGCAAAAAGAAATTGATGAAGCACTTCCTGTCACCAAGGTCGATGGTGATCATGTCATTACTGAACGTTATATGGAAAATGTCATCGCTCCTCCATTTTGGCAAATGGCACTTCGTTGTAATAACTTAGCAGATGATGTTGCTGTAGATCGTTGGCAACGCTGTCACTTCGTTGCTCCAAGTAATGTACATATTGAAGTGGGTGTCGCTCATGCTGGTCATGGCGGATATCATGCCCCTAAAGATAAAAAAGTGTCATCGATCGTGGTTGATTTTATTAGCCCTGAAACAGAAACCTCGCATTGGTATTTTTGGGGAATGGCACGTAATTTCCAACAAGATAACCCGACCCTCACTGATCTCATTCGCGAAGGTCAAGGCAAAATCTTTACCGAAGATTTAGAAATGCTGGAACAACAGCAACAAAATATTTTACGAAATCCCCATCGCCAGTTACTGATGCTGAATATCGATGCTGGTGGCGTACAGTCACGTAAAGTGATTGATAGATTACTGGCACAAGAAAGTACGCTCACACCTGAAACAACAAAACATAAGTTTCCAAATATTCGGGTGATTTAAAGGAGAATAAACATGGACGTTGTTATTAATAAAATTCATCAACTTACTCCATCAATTCGAGCCTTTGAATTGATTTCAAGCAATGGTTCTGCCCTTCCAAGCTTTGAGGCAGGCGCGCATATTGATGTACATCTCAAAAATGGCTTAACGCGCCAATACTCACTTTCAAACTGTTGTAGTGAAAAACACCGTTATGTGATTGGTGTTTTGCATGATGAGCATTCTAGAGGTGGTTCTCGTTGCATGCATACCGAGTACCGTGAAGGTGATCAATTACGTATTGGCGTACCACGTAACTTATTTGAAATTCATCCTCATACCCAAAAGGCAATCTTATTTGCTGGTGGTATCGGTATTACCCCGATTCTTTCAATGGCATATCGACTTAAATCCCAGCGGATCCCATTTGAGCTGCATTATTTTGTACGTAGTCATGAAATGATTGCTTTCTATGGAAATTTAACCGAACACTTTACAGGTCAGATTCATTTTCATATTCAAAATCAACCTGAAACTCAATGTGATATGTCGTCTGTCTTGGAGCAGACCACATCCGATAGACATTTATATGTTTGTGGACCAGCAGGTTTTATGGCATTTGTGATGGAGTCAGCTCAACACATGGGCTGGCAGACAGAGCAGCTACATCAAGAACACTTTGTCGCACAAAAGTCAGAGGTATCTAACAATGCTGCTTTTACCATCGAAATCAAAGGCAGTGACCGTCGAATCGAAGTACAGCCTCATCAAACAGCAACCCAAGCCTTAATTGAGAACGGTTTTGATGTCCCTGTTTCTTGTGAACAAGGTATTTGCGGAACCTGTATCACGCGTGTGCTTGCAGGAATTCCAGATCACCGTGATGTATTTATGACTGATGAAGAACATGCATTAAATAACCAGTTTACCCCCTGCTGTTCCCGAGCAAAATCTACAAGTTTGCTGATTGAATTCTAATGAAAAACAGCCCTTTGATTCGATTAAAAGAGCTGCTTAGGGTCTGTTGATATTTCTTTTCGGTTTTATTGAGACAACACGTTTCTTAAGGTCTCGCCCAAAACCACAACACTACTATGTTCCCGCATCAATGTTTCAGCACGTCCAGCTTGTCTATGCATTAAAGCATCGTAAATTGAACAGTGTTGTAGATGGGCATAATGTAAGCGACGATATTCTGAAAGTGCTTGAGTTTGGTCATAGGTAATGGCTTGGGCCGAGGCCATGGGCAATTGATTGTTTTTGGCTAAGGCTTGGATCAATGCAACATTTTGCGCGCCTTGAATAATGGTATCGTGAAAAATCACATTAAAGTGATGGTAACGTTCCAGTTCATGATCACCAAACTCAGTTTTTCCATCAAAAAGTTTTTCAGTTTCGACAATGCAATTTTGTAGTGTTTTTTTCTGTTCTTCCGTCAAACCTTGTTCTGCAATGGTTTTAGCAGCCAGTCCTTCAAGGATGCCACGCACTTCAAGTGCATCATTGATCAGTTTTTCTGAAATTTCTCGAACTGTATAACCTCGAGTCGGATTTTTAATCAATAAACCTTCTTGCTCAAGTAAACGAAATGCCATACGCACAGGCTGTCTGGACACCCCAAGCAACTCAGCCGTTGGGATCTCTGCCACTCTGGCACCGCCCTCTAGCTCCCCAGCAATAATCATTTTTCTAAGTTTAATTAAAACTTGTTGACCTGAAGACATTCACTGTCACACGCTATCAAAAATACCCTTTGATGCTAACAAGTTCATCTATAAAATGAAAACAAATTTTCGATTTGAATCTATTTGGTTTCAAGTTTCAAAAAAAGCCTGAACAGCTTTGTTGTATAAAAAAGAAAAAGAAAGCCACCTATATTTAATTAAGATTTAAAATCTTGCTCAAAATAGGTAACTTTCTATTTTTCAAAAATTAATGACTAAGCAAGTCAGAACGACTCCCCTGAACCTCATTAAATGTTTTAATTTCATAAGGTAAACCCACATAGTTTTCAGCCAATGTGGTTAAACCCGCATGTGAATCTAAAATATAACTCAATTCAGCCTGCTTAATTTTATGATCAAACTCACTTTCCGTTTCAAAACGATGTAGTAAATGCGTCATCCACCATGAAAAACGTTCTGCTTTCCACACACGTTTTAAGCATTTTTCAGAATATTCCTCGATGCCTTGTTCTGAACCATTGAGATAAAATTCAATTAAGGCATTTGACAAATAAGCGATATCAGATGCAGCTAAATTTAAACCTTTTGCCCCAGTCGGTGGAACGATATGTGCGGCATCTCCTGCTAAAAATAGTTTCCCAAATCGCATTGGCTCTGTCACAAAACTGCGTAAAGGTGCAATACTTTTTTCAATAGAAGTGCCTGTAACCAAATTTTTACGACTTTCGTCATCAAGGCGATTTTTTAACTCATCCCAAAATCGTTCGTCAGACCACTCATCGACATGATCCGTCACAGGAACTTGTAAATAATATCGGCTACGGGTTTTTGAACGCATACTACATAAAGCAAAACCACGTTCTGACTGCACATAGATTAATTCATCTGAAACAGGTGGAACATCTGCAAGTACACCTAACCAACCGAATGGATAAATCTTTTCAAAAGTTTTGATTTTATCTTGTGGCACGCTTGCACGACAGACCCCATGATAACCATCACAGCCTGCAATAAAATCACATCTAAGCTGATACGATTGACCATTTTGCTGAAAGCTAACATACGGGTTTTGCTCAAAATCATGAATTTGCACATTCTCAGCTTCATAGTAAGTACATAGACCTGCCGCTTCACGTGCATGCATTAAATCTTTTGTGACTTCCGTTTGTCCATAAACCGTAACTTGCTTCCCCTGAGTTAACTCAGATAAATCCACACGATGCTTTAAGCCATTGGTTAAAATTTCAATACCATTATGTGCTAAGCCAAACTTGTTTAGATTTTCATCCACACCCGCTTGCTTCAATAAATCAACCGATACTTGTTCAAGTATCCCTGCTCGAATACGTGCAGCTACATATTCAGCACTGCGTTGCTCAATGATCACGTGGGAGATACCTGCTTTAAACAACAGTTGTCCAAGCAATAGCCCAGCTGGGCCTGAACCAATAATCGCCACTTGTGTGGTTAAATTTTCCATAACATTTTCTCCATATCCTGACCATTAAATTAATTTTTTTGATCTCTTTTTGATATGGTGAAAACTGGATAATCGCCGTATAGTGGCAACAATGACCGTATATCGGCCATAAAATTATAATCGGAAATGGATGAACGATGAGATACGATTTAATTGAGAACGAGGTTTCAGGTGAAACCATTAAGCAAGACGATTACATTGCTGGACTCGCCAAAGGGCTAAGTTTGCTTGAAGCCTTTGGGGTTGATCGTCAAAAACTCAATTCGACTCAAATTGCAGAGCGCACAGGATTGAGTCGTACAGCGGCACGAAGATATTTACGAACTTTAAAATATTTAGGTTATTTAGAAACTGATGATCACTACTTTTGGTTAACTCACAAAGTATTACGCTTATCGAGCTCCTATTTAAGCTCTGCTCATCTGCCTAAAGTTGTGCAACCTATTCTCAATCTGTTAAGCGCTCAAACCAGTCTGACTTTTTCACTGGTGGTTTTAGATGAACATGAAGTCGTTCCAATTGCCCGAAGCTACTTACCTCAACACGATAATTTACGCCTTAGCCCTTATGGGATGCATTTGGGCAATCGTCTGCCTGCACATGCAACCTCAACAGGCAAGGTTTTATTGGCAGCATTGAATTTAGAAGAACAAAAACACTGGGTAAATAAATATAGTTTGAAACGCCTCACCGCTTATACCATTCAAGATGAAGTCCAGTTTTATCAAGTATTGGCAGAAATTCAAAAACAAGATTATTGTCTATCAAAAGAACAACATGAATTAGGGGTTATTGCGATTGCAGTTCCAGTATTAAATGCACAAGGCAAAGCCGTCGCTGCATTAAACTGTATTGCACAAACACATCGTGTCACTGAAGAACAACTGATTCAGCAAGTTTTGCCTTTACTGAGAAATACAGCCTATGAGTTAAGGAGTATGGTTTAAAAATACGTTGAAGAAATTTTAATGGGAACCATAATGCTTAAAGGCTAATTTTTTAAACGCATAGCTTTTAACTTGTTCATGACAGCGCAAAACAATATAAATTTATAAAACATATAGATCCATATTGATTTTTACCACCAACTTAAAAGATAATAATTATTATTCGCATATTTATAAAAATCAATTTTATGATCCAATCTATTCTTATTCAGCCAATAGCAAATCGTGTACTCAGCTCTATGACTTTGATCAGTTAAAAAAATACAAACTGATGCTGCAAAACACCTGTTTCTGCTAAAAGCTTTGTCAGCCAGCAACGCAACCTGAATTGAATTTAATCTCTTTTTTTCTGTAAATCATCAGTACCCATACTTGAGCAATCAATAAGTTTACTCGACTGGGGGAATCACATCACTGTTATCGAATAGGTCATTTTTCATGTTGAAGAAAACTTCTCTCTACTTGGCGCTAGGCGTGTTGATCATGCAAATCTCAATACCTAGTTTTGCGGATAACAGCATCAAAATTGGAGAAACACACAACTTCGTGTCTTCAGTTTTAAATGAAAAAAGACCAATCCAGATCTATCTCCCTGCAACATATGGCAAATATCCTAAGCAAAAATATCCTGTGATTTATCTATTAGATAGCGAAAGTAACTTCCATTATTTGACAGGAATTGTGGAAAAATTATCGAAGTCACCTTACCCTTCGATTCCTGAAATCGTCGTTGTTGGGATCGTTAATACAGATCGTGCTCGAGACTTAACCCCAACCAAGCAAAAGCCTGAAATTAATGAAGGACGTGTAATTGAAGGTGAAACTGGCGGAAATGTCGCATTTTTTAAATTTTTAGAATCGGAGCTCATGCCTGATATTGAGAAAAAATATCGTACGAATGGGTTAAATATATTGATTGGTCATTCTTTCGGAGGTATTACCGCACTCAATCATATGCTCAATGGTCAACAAAATATCCAAGCCTATATTGTCCATGACCCTAGTATTTGGTGGGATGATGAGATCATGCTGAAACGTTTTAAGGAAGCGAACAATCAAGATTTTCAGCATAAAACTTTATTTTTAACCCAAGTTGGTGCCAGTGAAAATACAGACAGTTTAGACAACCATTACAAGGGTATCAAAAAGTTCAATCAATATTTAAGTCAACAGCCTTTTACTCAACTGAACTATAAATATGTCCAGTATGAGGGTGAAGATCACGGTACTGTGCCAATGAAAGGTAATCTTGATGGTTTGCGTTATATTTTTGAAGGTATGCGAGTCAATATTAAAGCGATCCCAGAAAATCCCAATCTTATAAAACAACATTATGCTCAATTAAGTCAAAATTTAGGCTTTGAGATACAACCCAGTGAGGCTTATTTAGATCGTGTTTTAGACTATTTAAAGCGCTCAAACAATCCAAAAGTGATACAACAATTTCAGGACTATATCCTTTCGATCTATCCTCAATGGCGTGTTAAAACATCATCTTAAAAACGTATATGATTTAAATGTGCCACAACGATATGACCGCTTATTTAAAGTGTTCACATCGTTGTGGGTTTTCTCTTTACACACTGTTGTTTGAGATTGAATTTTTCTACACGCAAAAAATTAAATGCCTAAAGTATACAATTTTAAAGCCTTCAACCATCTACTCGCTTATTTTTACTTTAATTCAAGAGAGGGAGGACATAGGCCATCTTTAGGCTGTATTGGATTCCAGTAAAAGCTTCTTGCGATCTTTTCCTGGTCAAATAAAATTTTAAACTGACAGGTTGTAATAGTGTCATTGGTACGGTCTGCAGTCGTGAAATGGAACAAATAATTCCATTCTCTAGCTCTCCAACCATCCTCATATTGAGGTCGACCAATCAGCGCGTAAAGTTGATCTTTGGTCATTCCTGCTCTGACTTGATTCAAGTTCTGTACATTTGGGAATGTTCCCGCTTTTTTATTTAAAATGACATCATCCACCTTGTGCCATTTCGCTTGATCGGTTTTACCCTCTTTAGAAATAATGGTTCCTGTGGCACAAGCACTCAATGTTAGGGCTATTAAACTCAATATTAATAAATTTTTCATATGTCGACTCTCACATAAATTATTGTTCTCGTTAATTTGAATCCAAAAAATGGTAAGCTAAGACACTGTTTACATGGCTAAAATGCCTTAGCTTCCCTAAACTACCATTGGATTCCAGTACCTACAGTTCCCCCAAAATCACCACGCGAGTTACCACTTCCACTCACCTTAAACACCCATCGACCATTATCTGAAATTGATGACATCCCGATCGCATACCCACTTTCGCCACGGTAAGTCCCCCCACTGATTGCCATCATACTTTTGCCTGGAATATAAGCTTGAGGTAAACCTGCTGTTGCAAGTGCTTGCGCATTGCCTGCACTGGCTCTTTTCTCTAAATCATCTATGCGACCATTGGTGTCATAAAATACTTGCTCTAAACGATCGCCTAGATTGGTAATTTTATTACCTAAATCAATATCAGCCTGATTAAGCGCACCTAAGGCATCACCTACATTATGATATGAGCCGTTATTTACATTGTAGGTTGGCGGAGTGAACTGACCATTTTCATATTTTGCGCCACCGCCTAATGATGTGGTGATGTATTGGTTTGACGTATTGAGTTGTGAACCATTAACTGCATCTTTTGAAGTGCTGGATACTTCACCTGCTGCAACATTGGTGATTTTTTTATTCCCAGCATTTATTCCATTTTGATCTATTGCAACATCACCCACTTTGACTGTGTTTGCTATGACATTATCTGCAGTAACCGTATTTGCAATAACCGTGTTAAATTTTACGTCATCCGCTGTTGCAACCTTATATTCCTTACCTCCTAGGCTATTGGTTGTTTCAGTGACGGTCATATTCTGCCCAGCAATAACTGTAGAATGTTGCCCAGCTTTTTGGTTGATTGAGCTAATCGCATCATTAATGTTGGTTGCACCTGTCCCACCGATGTTGGTAATGGTATTGCCATCTCCGCCTTGGAATGCACCATCCCCAATAATATTATGAATCTGGCTTCCATTCACCGCATCTTTACTGCCCTGAGCAATACTCCCCTCTGCAACATTGGTGACTTTATTACCCGCAGCATCAATACCATTTTTAGTCACACTTGGCCCGCCAGTAATGCTAAGACCATCATTATTGATTACGGTATTGCCTGCGGTCACACTGTCAACCTGAATATCTTTGGCTAATTCGACACTGACATTATTGGCATTATTACTGATATTAATATTGCCATCTTTGTTACTAAAATCGACCGTATCGCCTGATTTGACTGGATTACTATTGGTTCCATTGGTGGTCAAATTCCAACCTTGGTTTGCTGTTTGTATACGATCGCTCACCGCTTTAAGCTGATCCTCTGTCGCAGCTTGACCACTGACAAAGTTATTTGGATTAAATGTTTTATTGGTCAGCCCACCAATAGTCCCTGTTGCACCATTCACAGTTACAGGGTTCGCACCGCCCACAATAATTTGTGTTGGTCCCATTTGGGTTTGATAAATACCATTGCTTAGATTGATACTGCCTGCACCAATCCAACTACTATTATTACTTGCATCACTCACCAATGTACCATCAACAGTACTGATATTCGATTTGGCAGCATCTTTCAGTTCTACTTTGCCATCACTGATTTTGCTTTTACCAACCGTTAAGCTGCCTGCAGAAGTGAGATCAATATTTTTTGCTAACTCGACTTGTACTTTTCCAGCTGCAACCTTGGTACTGATATTACTGTCAGCACCAATTACATCAACGCTTTCACCTAATTTCTTGTTTACTGTATTGCCATCCTGAGCGGTTACAGCAAAACCGGCATCATTCAGTCCAGTTTGGATTTCTTTAAGCTGTTCCTCTGTGGCTGCACGACCTGTGGTAGCAAAATCTTTACCTGATGTAGTCTTATTGGTTAAACCTTCTAGTGTGCCTTTATTGGCATCAAGTACAACTTGATTGACTGTATTTTTGACGCTGATCACACCAGAACTGATCACACTTTGAGTGCTACCATCTTGTACGGTCATACCATCTTTATTCAGTACAGTGGAGTCCGTTGCGGTACCCGCAGTGACACTATCAATATTCAGGTCTTTATTTAAGCTGAAATCAATGGTTGTCGTTCCATTACTGTCATTTTTTGCACTGACATTTAAATTAGTTTCACCTGTTGCTAAACCGACATCGACCGTATCGCCTGGTTTGACTTGCGTTGTCCCCAAAATAGCATCCGTTTTGACGTTCCAGCCTTTATTGGCATTCTGAGCAACATCACTGACTTGTTTTAACTGCTCTTCAGTCGCAGCTTGTTTTTGATTGTAACTTGCATTTGGATCCCAAGTGGTATTGCTTAAACCACTCACCCGTCCTGTTGAACCATTCACCGTAACTGGATTTGCACCACCTACAAGAATTTGTGTTGGGCCGACTTGGGTTTGATAAGTGCCATTACTGACATTGATATTCCCTGCACCTAACGTACTGCTATTGCTACCATCACTGACAATTGTACTATTCACCGTACTAATATTCGATTTGCCCGCATCTTTTAATTCAACTTGACCATCTGTAATTTTACTGGTACCGACTGTTAAGCTGCCTGCACTACTCAGATCAATATTTTTGGCGAGCTCTATTTCAACTTTGCCACCAGTGACTTTGGTGGCAATATTGCTATCGGCACCAATAACCTCAATACTTTCGCCCAATTTTTTGTTGATGGTATTGCCGTCGCCAGCCGTTAAGCCAAAGCCCGCATCATTGAGCCCAGTTTGCATCTGTTTGAGCTGTTCTTCTGTGGCCGCGCGACCGACAGTAGCAAAGTCATTACTGGATGTGGTTGTATTGCTTAGGCCTGTAATTGTTCCTGTATTACCATTGACTGTTATTGGATTTCCACCTGTGGCAGGTCCAATCTTGACCACTGGCTCAAGCCCAAAGCTAATGCCATTATTGCCTGTGTTGGTAATTTTAATGTTGCCATCGATTGCACTAAAATCAACATTTTCACCGAGACCAATCGTATCTTTTGCTGCACTGTCAGCATTTGCACTAATGCTAAATCCTTTATCGATAATCTGTTTAATCTGGCTCCCATTTACAGCATCCATAGAGCTATCACTAATATCACCCAATGCAACATTGGTAATTTTATTGGTCCCCGCATTGATTCCTGTCACGGTCACACTTGGTGAATTCGGCACAGCACCGCCACTTGCGTTTACAAAAGTTAAGCCTTTGCTATCGATCACTGTGCCACTCGCATTTACACTATCGAGCTGAATATCTTTAGCGAGTTTAATGGTTAGTTTATTGTCGGTACTGTCTGCAACCACACCGATGTTATTGTCGGTTAAATTACTCGCAACAGATTCACCACCGACAATACTCAAGCGTTGCCCCAATCTACGATCGACATTCACACCAGCATTATCTCCAGCAAATGTAATGGGTGTTGCCAATTGATCCTCAGTTGCAGCGCGCCCAGATAAATAGTTACTCGGATCAAAAGTGGTATTGGTTAATCCTGTAATCGTGCCATTTTTGCCATTAATGGCAATGTTTGCCCCACCTGGAAGTCCGCCCACATTAACGATTTCTGCAAGTTTTAGATCGACATTTGCACCAGTGTGACCAATGGCTAGATTGCCATCGCTATTTGAAAAATCGACTGTATCCGTGGCTGCAATATTTGTAGTGCCTGTAGCGTCTTTGTTGGTGGTTAAATTCCAACCTTTATTGGCATTTTCAGCCACCTCATTGACTAACTTAAGCTGTTCTTCTGTTGCTGCACGCCCCATTTTGGCAAAGTCTGATTCAGTTAAAGTTTTATTGGTCAGCCCTGTCAAAGTACCTGTCGTGCCACTTAACACAACATTATTGCTCGCATTTTTTAAGTTAATGCTATTGGCATTTGCGCTATTACTGCTTGCCCCAGCAGTAATCACTGTCTGAGTGGAGGTGCTGATATTACTATTATTGGTGCTGTCTTTAATTTCCACCTGCCCATCTGTAATTTTGGAAGTGCCGACACTTAAGCTTCCTTGAGCGGTCAGGTTGACATCTTTGGCCAATTTTAATTGCAAAGTATCGGTACCATTACTTACAACCCCAAGATTGCCATCTGTAAGTACCCCAGTTGCTCCACCAGTGAGCTTTAATTGCTCACCCAATTTACGGCTCCACTTTCGCGCCAGTGTCTCCGGCAAAGCTTAATGGCGTGTCTGCTAAATCGGTAATGGCTTGATTGGTTTGATATAATTGACTGCCATTAATTGCATCCGTACTTGAGCTACTGATACGCCCAGCAGCGACATTGACAATGGTTCGTTCAGCACCGACATCCCCGACACTTACACTAGAAGATGCAGCGGGAGCTCCTGCAAAATCATAGGTTTTGCCATTAATTGTGGCTGATTTGGTTGCCACATAAGCTGCCGAAACTGAGTTATTTCCTAAAACCACAGCATTTTCATGTGATGCTGTTGCAGACTTACCCAATACAGTTGCGCCTTTCGCACTCACCGAAGCACTATTTCCGATTGCGACCGCATCCTCTTGAAGTGCATTGGTTCCTGTACCCACCGCAATTGAATTTAAAGCATTTGCATTGGATTGTTTGCCAAGTGCAATCGCATTGATTCCATTTGAAGTTGCATTATTGCCTATCGCAGTGGCATCTTTAGCACGACTTACACTGTTGACACCAAACGCTATCGCATTTTCACCCGCACTTTCTGCGTTTTGACCAATTGCCGTGGCTTTTGCTGCATAGCTTTTTGCTTGAGAGCCTATTGCCAAACCATCTTGAGAAGTACTGTTTGCATCTGAGCCTATTGCAGTAGAATTCGTACCCGAAGCTTTAGCATTATCTCCATAGGCCATACTGTCTTCAGCAGTTGCTGTGGCAAAGCGTCCTAATGCAACACTCTGCGCACCATTGGCTTTAGACTGATAACCAATTGCCGTCGCATTATCTCCCTGAGACAATGCTTGGCGACCAATTGCAATCCCTTGATCTGCGGAATTAACTTCAGCATCACTCCCTACAACGACCGCATAGTTTGACTTGGTGCCGTCCGCCTCAGAACCATTCCCTATAACAATACTATCTTCGCCACGGCTTTCTGCGCTTTTCCCCATCGCAATATTATTTGTACCTGTGGCAATCGAAGAATCACCGATTGAAATTGAGGAAACCCCTACTGAACCCGCACCCGCACCAATCGCAACTGATTTTTCTCTTGCTACAATCACATTACTACCTAAAGCAACACTCCCCGCTGCAAGGGAAGATGTACTGGCACTCGGGCCAATTGCTAAAGAATTGTCGCCATTTGCCCCTGTATTGTTTTTATTATTGATATCCGTGGTATTTACTGAAAAGTATTGTGGTCCTGCTTCCGCAACAGCTGTTTTTAATTGCCCAAAATTCACCGCTGAGGACAGATCATTTTCATCGCCTTTTACGTTGCGAATAATCGTTCCATCAGTACCGACTAAATTCACAACTGATTTGTCTGAGTTATACAACACAGCATCAGGTACTACGCCACCAATCTGTCCCGTACCCAGTAAATCAAAAGCATCTTGAATTGTTGTTGGAAGCTTACTGGTATTTCCAGAGGAATCTTTAACATTGACTTGGATTAAAGGTAAAGTACCTCCACTTCCAATAGTTGCAGGATTACCTTTTGCATCCGTTGCGCCCATCACACGGATAATGTCATTTTGTAATGCTTTAATCTGATTGACCGTCACCGCATCTTGCAAGTCAGAACCATCGGCAACATTGGTAATTCGACGTTGCTCATTTTTATTCCCGACCGAAACAATGTTAAAACCTCCCACACCACCAGAGACGTTGGTGATATAGCCATTTCCAAGTGAGTTATTTTGCGCAATACTTCCAGAACCTAATGCCACATCACTTTGACCCGCCAAAGAATCCAAGCCAATTGCAACCCCTGAAGTGCCTGTCACAATTGAATCATAACCAAGTGCAACACCGCCTTGAGCAACACTTGCTCGTGTTCCAACAGCTACACCTAAACTTTCAGTAAATGTTGCCGCACCGATCGCAACTGAGCTTTGTACGGTAGCGTTTCTATCTTTATTGCTGCCAAAACCAATTGAAATATTCTGATTACCCGATAAGTTTGTTCCTGCATCGCTACCTAAAGCGATATTGTAATCAGAACTTGTTGAGTTGACTGTTGAATTGCTACCCGCACCAACCCCTATCGCAATCGATTGGTTACCACTAATATTTTGTCCTGCATTTGCTCCAACGGCGATATGCCCATTGCGGTCAAATGTACCAGAACCAATAGAACCTACTCCTGCAGCACTACCAATTGAAACACCATTAACCACACTAGATTTTGCGCCATCACCTAATGCAATTGAACTCGTGCCTCCTGAAGTCGCTTGATTTCCGATTGCGACACTCGCAGTTCCACTTGCAGACACTGAATTTCCGATCGCATTGGCATTGGTGGCAGCAGATGCTGAGGTTCCTATCGCATTGGCATTGGTTCCCACGGCATTTGCACCCTGACCGATTGCATTTGAATGCGTTCCTGTTGCTATCGCAGCATCCCCAATCGCAATACTTGAAGGCCCACCTGCTAATGCAGAAGACCCCAATGCAACACTTTTATCGCCAACAGACATATTGGCGCCATTTTGCAAAGCTGTAAGGAATTGATTCACTTGCGTTGCAGAGACAGCAACCCCATTAATTTCAGTAATAGTGCTGGGATCCGTTCCCATTGCGGTGACAGGAATACCATTGATTGCAATCAGTTGCGTATTGGATACGTTATAAGTCGGGGTCAATGCTCTCGCTTGACCACCATTTCCGATAGAAGTTGAATTGGCGCCAAGTGCGCCTGTTTCTTTACCAAAAGCAATAGAATAATCATTGATGGCATTGGCTGTATTTCCGACAGCAATACTGTTGAGTCCTGTAGCATTTGAGAGATGACCGATAGCGATTGATAGTTCACCTTCAGATTTTGCCACAGGGCCTATAGCAAGAGAATTTAAACCATTGGCTTGTGAATCAACAAGCGATGAGTTGGTGTGGAAATATTTGATACCTTGACCACTTTGGAAAAGTAAATCATTCACTTGCCCGCCTGTCACTGCATCTGTAGATCCTGCAGCAATACTACCGTTGGCTAAATTTGTGAGCTTATCGCCACCTAGGTCTAAACCATTTGCTGTACTGGTCAATACAGTATTATTTGCAGAATCACCAATTTTTACCGAGTTAAACTCAGGATCATCCACAGTAGAAATTGAAATATTCGTACCCGTATTGGTTACAGCAATATTTTTACCATTCACAAAATTCACGGTATCTGTAGCTTTTACGGCGCTAGACGTCCCACCATTGCTTTGTATATTCCAAGTTTGATTCTTCAGCGAATTCAAATCCGTCGCAGATGCCTTGCTATTTAATCCTGTGTTTACATCATTGACCTGATTATTCAAGCTATTGAAATCCGACTTTGACACTTTCGTCGCTAGCCCTGTGCTTGAATCATTCACTTGGTTATTTAAGCTATCAAAATCAACCTGTGATACCTTAGTGACCAACCCCGTAGAAGTATTATTAACTTGATCATCCAGGGTATTTAAATCATTTTTTGTTTGATTTAAATCAGTATTTACTGTTGTTAATGAAACACCATTTGCAACCACATCTCCAGTTGCAGTTAAACTACCATTTACATTTAAACTCTCATTAATATCTTGCGCCAAAATAGCATTTGAATTAACAATAAATAATAAAAACATCGAACCTTTCACAATTTTATTAATTTTCGATTTCTTATTACCTTTTACAATTTCAGATACTACAACCCAGCTTCCCACTGTAGTATTCCAGACCAATTTATACACTTTATTCATGATATATATACCTGCATTTATAATGATGTTTTGATTTATTAATTACTTTTCAAATAAAATGCACAATATATTTATATTTTTCCATACTGTTTACCAAACGATACACTTTGCTAACACCAGAAAAACAAATATCTAATACTAAAATAAATAATTTATTAATTTCAATAATTTACATTGAAATAATCATCAATACAAGCACCTTGTAAATACAAAAAAATTTGTTTATTTTTTTTAAATTTATTTTTTAAATAAATTAACTTTTAATAAAAAATTATCAATCAAAAAATCTCATTAAAAATAAATAAGCAAGTAAAAGGCACTATGATAATTAAAATATTTATTATTTAAGCATAATTTAATATTCACCATATTTGGTATATTCTTTAAATAAATAAAAAAACCATGAAATAATATATTTCAAATATGGATATTTTACACAACCTCGGCTGATATAGTATTTTTCATTGAACGCAAAAAAATGAACACTCAATTCATAATCAAATATAGATTAAATAATAAAGGTGGGGCCGTAAAATGATTGAATGGCTACAAGGTGAATTAAAACATAGTCCTGAAATCCTATTATTTTTATCCTTAGCAATAGGGTTTTGGATCGGTCAGTTTCAATTTGGAAAGTTTCAATTTGGTGGTGTTGCAGGATCATTACTTGTCGCTGTTATTCTAAGTCTTATTGGCGTACCAATCGACAATGGTGTAAAAGCGATTCTTTTTGCTTTATTTATTTACGCAGTCGGTTTTGAAAGTGGCCCACAGTTTTTTAAATCGCTTGGGCCACAATCCATTAAAGAAATTTTGCTGGCTATTTTTATGGCTGTATGTGGACTCATTACAGTCTTAGTCATGGCAAAAATCTTTAATCTAGATAAAGGCTTAGCAGCAGGTTTGGCTGCAGGTGGGATGACCCAGTCTGCGATTATTGGTACGGCGGGCGATGCGATTTCTCGCCTAGACTTACCACTTGCAGAAATTCAGAAACTTCAAGCCAATGTTGCGATTGGATATGCCGTGACCTATATTTTTGGTTCTTTAGGCGCAATTATTGTCTGTGTGAATATCTTGCCAAAATTTATGGGGCGAGAAATTCATGATGATGCTTTGAAAGCGCAAGCGGAACAGTTAAAAGGTGCATTTGAACTGGCACCTGGTCAAGAATTGGCTATGCCTGAAATTGTTGGTCGTATTTACAAAGTCAAACAAGCATCAGGACACACCATTGCCGAACTCGAAACACAAGTACCGAGCGTCACCATTGAACGATTAAAACGCAAAGATCAATTTATTGATGTTGCGCCAGAAATTACCTTAGAGAAAGATGATGTTGTTCTGGTCGTTGGTCGCAGGGCAAGTATCGTTTCCATTGCCGAGTTTATTGGATCTGAGTTGCAATCCTCACAAGGCATGGAAATGATCATGGACACCACAGATGTCATATTACGAAACTCAAAATATGCCAACCGTACTCTTGGCGATATCAAAGCCAATACCCCAGATTACTTAAAGCATGGCATTTATGTGCTGGCAATTAAACGTAACAGTGAAGCGCAAGCATTAAGTGATGATACAGTCCTGCGTCAAGGCGATGTGGTCACCGTATATGGAACTAAAAGTGATCTTGAACGCTTAGTCAAAGAAGCGGGTAAAGCTTTACCAGAAAGCTTAAAAACAGACTGGATTTTCCATGGTGCAGGTTTAGTTATTGGTTTAGTCATTGGCCTCTTTGTTGTCCGTATTGGTGATGTTCCTTTAACCCTTGGTGCAGGTGGCGGTGCTCTGTTATCAGGTCTGTTATTTGGTTGGCTACGTAGCCGTAACCAAGTCCACGGCAATATGCCTTTAGCTGCTTCACAACTTCTCAAAGATTTAGGTCTTGCTGGTTTTGTTGCTGCTGTCGGTTTGCAATCAGGTTTACAGGCCATGCAAACCATTAAAGAAAGTGGCTTGTCCCTATTTATGATCGGAGTGGTGGTCACGTTAGTACCGCTAATTCTTTCAATGCTGTTTGCCCGTTATGTACTCCGTTATAACAATGTCGCCGTAATGGCTGGAGCATTAACTGGCTCACGCAGTGCAAATCCCGCTTTTGGTGGCGTACTCGACAAAGCTGGAAACTCAATTCCGACCGTCCCATTTGCAATTACCTATGCACTCGCAAATGTATTTTTAACCTTGCTTGGCCCTCTAATTGTCGGTTTAGCATAAATAATTTTATAAATTTCAAACTCATTCACTTCAAGATAATTAAGGAGACTTCCCATGGGGAACGTTGATTATTCAAAATACGCAAAACTAAGCCCATTTGAACTCAAAGATGAATTGATTGCTTTAGCACAAAGCCATACTGACCGTATGATGCTCAATGCGGGACGAGGCAATCCAAACTTTCTGGCAACTGTTCCACGCCGTGCCTTTTTCCAATTGGGTTTATTTTCTGCCACTGAATCAGAATTTTCTTTTTCCTATATGCCAGAAGGGCTTGGTGGATTTCCGCGTGCAGAAGGATTGCAATCACGCTTTGACCACTTCATCCTAGAAAATCGTGACAAGCCAGGTGTTGTTTTTTTGGGTAAAGCAATTTCTTATGTTCGTGACCAATTGGGACTCGATCCTGATGCATTCTTACTCGAAATGGTCGAAGGTATACTTGGCTGTAATTATCCTGTCCCAGATCGAATGCTAAGAGTCAGCGAAAAGATTATTAAAGAATACGTTTTACGTGAAATGGGCGTACAAGGTATGCCTAAAGAAGAACTCGATTTATTTGCAGTGGAAGGTGGTACAGCTGCAATGGCTTATATTTTTAATTCATTAAAAGAAAATAAAATTATTTCACATGGTGATCGTATTGCCATAGGTTCGCCTATTTTTACCCCTTATCTCGAAATTCCAAAACTCAACGATTATCAGCTCGAAGAAGTACTCATCAAGGCTGATCCTAATCTTGGTTGGCAATACCCTGAATCCGAATTACGCAAATTAGAAGATCCATCGATTAAAGCATTTTTCTTGGTGAATCCAAGCAACCCACCTTCGGTTAAAATGAGTGATGAAGGTTTAGCGATTTTGGCTGATATTGTTAAAAAACGTCCTGACCTGATTATTTTAACAGATGATGTTTATGGCACATTTGCAGATAACTTTAAATCCTTGTTTGCAATTTGCCCTGACAATACCATTCTGGTTTATTCTTTCTCTAAATATTTTGGTGCAACTGGTTGGAGACTTGGGGTCATTGCCTTGAGTAATCATAATATTTTAGATAAAAAAATTGCGGCGCTTTCTAAAAAAGACAAGAAAGAACTCGAAGAACGTTACTCATCCCTCACCACAGATCCATCTAGTATTAAGTTTATTGATCGCCTTGTTGCCGATAGCCGTAATGTTGCCTTAAATCACACGGCTGGATTATCCACACCTCAACAAGTACAAATGGTTCTTTTTGCTTTATTTAATATGATGGATTCTCGCCAAAGCTATAAAAAAGCAGTGAAATCTGTAGTTCGAGAACGTGATGCTGCGCTTTATAGACAGCTTGGGGTTGAAGTCCCACAAGATCCGAATGCAGTCGATTACTATACCTTGGTCAATTTAGAAAATACCTCACGGAAACTATATGGTGATGCATTTGCTGATTGGGTGATGAAAAATAAGAATCCAACAGAATTACTTTTCAGAGTTGCTGATGAAACAGGTGTAGTACTACTTCCAGGTTCAGGTTTTGGTGTTCAACATCCTTCTGCACGCGCCTCGCTTGCCAACTTAAATGAATTCCAATATGCAGCAATCGGGACTTCATTACGAAAATTTGCTGAAGAAGCTTATCTGGAATATAAAAAAGTCAGCAAAAAGAATAAATGAGTATAAATAGATTAAGTATTTGTTTTAAAAAAAGATCGCATTAATGCGATCTTTTTTGTTTGCGAATAGCTAACCAAGTTAAGCTCTATTTACTTGTAGTTATCAAATCTCATCACAGTATTTAAACAGTCTTAATTCTGCACTTTACATTTTATTGCTTTTGCAGGAGTAATATTGGTCGCTGAAACTAATTGAGTTGAATCAAAACCTTCAGTTTCCTCTATAAATAAATGATAGTCTTTAATTTGAATCGTTGCCTGTCCCTCATATTGGCAATAACCTTTTTTAATATTGTCTGGTAACTTAAAAGTCTTTTTTGCTGCATCAAAGTTGCTAAAGCAAAACCAGACATCTCGTGTATCACCTTTTGGGCGTGGAATAAGTGCAGCTGATGTTTTGTTAGGTTCAAAGCAAATATCATCGCCCATATAATCCAAATATTCAGGGTCTAAATTACGTGAAAATTTTCCAGTTAAAGTGGCTAGTCCCTGATAATTTTTAAAACCAGACGCGGTGTTTGTGTATTTAAAGCTTTGTGCTTGTGCAAATACTGGCAATATCCCTAAGGCAATCACTAAAATTTTGTTCATCATCATCCTAATCTACATTTTATAAAGTGCAAAATTTGCAGTAATTTTACCCAATATTAACAAATAAAAGAACCACTTAGACATCTATAACAACAGCCTTTTGCTCAACAGCTTGGCTTGTTCAATTTGCTGTGTGGTCACCATAAGCTTTGGATAATCGTCAGTAAGAAGATGTTTTTCCTTATTTTAAGAGATTGGCGAAAAAATGATATGTGTGAAAAAGCAAGAACCGAATTCATTGCTTAACTTAGTTCTCAATGAAATATTGTTAAACTTTTTTAGGACGAGACAAAAACAATGTGTTGAACCTATTTTCTGATTGTAAATTCAGTACGCATTGATCCAATTCACAATATTATGATGCTCAACCGCTATAACACTCAAACTACAAATTAGTACAACTGATGCTCAGCTTTAAAGTTTGTAAAATCCAACCGATTCTCTAAAGAAATCAAAGGTTCTACCTCTCGTAATGAATTTATACAACGCTGTGTAAGATGAATATATTCTTTTGTTCCATTTCGCTTCCATTCAATTTCTTTTTCTAGTAAATCACGAACGACTTTTGCAGGACTTCCAAGAGCGAGCACATTTGCGGGTATAACAGCCTTGGTTTTAACTGTGCTATTGGCACCAATAATGGTATTTTCACCAATTTCAGCTTCATCAAGAATGACACTATTCATGCCAACCAAAACATTTTTGCCAATTGTACAGCCATGTAAAATAGCAGCATGACCGATATGCCCATACTCTTCGATTAAGGTAATACTTTTCGGAAAGCCATGAATTACGCAGTTATCTTGTACATTGGAATTTTTACAGACATGAATCTGTCCAAAATCAGCACGTAACGAAGCAAAAGGACCAATATAAACGCCCTCTTCAAGAATAACATCGCCAATTAATACAGCAGTAGGATGTACAAATGCTTTAGGGTGTACGACTGGAATTACATTATCAATGGCATAACAAGGCATGTGAATAATCCATATTTTTCAAAGCCCAACTCATTTAAATAATTAAATGCGTTGGTAGGTTTAAGCGTCCATTTCCTCAACTTTTAAACCACCAAATCGCTTATAAAACATAGGATGTAAAGGTGGCATAAAACCTTCTGATGTGCGAGCAAACTGCATAAAGTACTCTTCCCCTGCAAAAACAACCAGTTGATAGAGATTACTACTTAAGTTTCTCGCATTCAGCGATAACCAGTTTGAAGGTAATAATTCAAATGGTAAATTTGGATCTTTTAATAAAATTCGGCGGAATTGATGAATAAGCAAAATACGGATTTGAAATGCTTGTGCGGCATCCATATCATCTGAATTTTCCACAAGATTTAAGAACTCTCTAAAATCATGGATAAATTTTTCATAACGTGAATGTAAGTCAAGAATTGGCCAATTAACTTCCACCATTCGTTTTACCGTTGGATAAGATTCTTGCCACAGTTGCAAAGTTTCAGCTTTAAAAATTACCACTTGATCTGTCATGTTTTGACTGAGCAATAAATTCTGTAATTTCAATTTTTCGCAACTTGGATAAGCCATTACATTACTTGCGATACTGGCAAAACCCAGCCACTCCAATTCTTTCTTTAAAATTTGTTTATTATCAATATCCAATGAACTGAGTAGAACCAAATCCCAACTTTGATCCCATTCTTTATGATTAAAATTATAAATTTTAGTATCTGCGAGTGTAAAACCGTTGAGACTACTTTCAGTCACACGGTAATAACTTGTACGACCAATCTTTTCAGACACTAACCAGCCATTTTGTACCAGTCTAAATACAGCAGTCCGTACCGAACGCTCATTGAGTCCAAAAACACTCATTAACTGAATCAAACTTGCAAGACTGATAATCCCACCGTGATGATGCACACAGTCACCAAAAACCGTCATGATCAGTGACGTTCCACTTAACATTTCTTTGGTAATAAAATCATCTATAGCAAGTTTTAATTTTGAATTCATAATGTTCGATAGGACCTTAATTTAACAATCTCAAATAACAACACTCAAATTAACCGAGGCTAAGCGTACTTGATGGATGTGTAACATGATTATTGCTGCGCAAATCAAATACACGCTGAGCCTTACCTTCTGAACGTGGCAATGCCCCTTCTGCCAAAATTTCAATGCTTACCGTAATTCCAACCATTGTTTTGATCTTAGTTTTGAGCTGAGTACACAGTTGTGCGTGTATTTCCTGAGGTATATCTTGACGCATTTCTGTACGGATGTGCAATCCATCCAGATGACCTTGTTTACAAATCTGAATCTCATAATTAGGAACCAATTCAGGGATTTGTAAAATTTGTTCTTCAATTTGAGATGGAAATACATTTACACCACGAATAATCATCATATCATCACTTCGCCCAACAATTTTATCCATACGGCGCATTGTTCTTGCTGTGCCTGGCAATAAACGAGTCAAATCTCGGGTTCGGTAACGAATGACAGGCATGCCTTCTTTGGTAATCGTGGTAAAAACTAATTCGCCCAATTCACCATCAGCCAACACTTCGCCTGTTTCTGGATTGATAATTTCAGGATAAAAATGATCTTCCCAAATGGTTAAACCATCTTTAGTCTCTAGACACTCCATCGCCACACCGGG
Organism: Acinetobacter sp. I-MWF; assembly: GCF_025433935.1. Taxonomy (NCBI): domain Bacteria; kingdom Pseudomonadati; phylum Pseudomonadota; class Gammaproteobacteria; order Moraxellales; family Moraxellaceae; genus Acinetobacter; species Acinetobacter sp. I-MWF. The sequence continues at coordinate 3,555,151 of NZ_JAMBAR010000001.1, forward strand.
TCCCATCACTTCAGATAGGCCATAGATATCCAGTGCATCAATCCTTAAACGGTCTTCAATTTCTTTACGCATCTCATTGGTCCACGGTTCCGCACCAAATATTCCGATTTTAATGGAGCACTCTTTGGCAGTACCAAATCTTTTTTCCAATGCTTCAATGATATTTAAGCAATAGGATGGTGTCACCATAATTGCCGTGGGTTTAAAGTCATGTATTAATTGTACTTGCTTTTCAGTTTGACCACCTGACATAGGAATGACCGTTGCGCCTAAACGCTCAACACCATAGTGCGCACCTAGACCACCGGTAAATAGCCCATAGCCATAAGACACTTGAATAATATCTTGATTACTTAAACCTGCAGCACGTAATGAACGTGCCACAACATCAGACCAAACTTGAATATCTTTTTGAGTATATCCCACGACAGTGGGTTGCCCCGTTGTACCTGACGAGGCATGTACTCTGACTATTTGCTGTTGTGGAACTGCAAACATGCCAAATGGATAATTTTCGCGTAAATCTTTTTTAGAGGTAAATGGAAATTTAGCTAGATCTTCTAAAGTTTTAAAATCATCAGGATGTACCCCAACTTCATCAAATTTCTGACGATAGACGGCACTATTCTGATAAGCATGTTGCAATGTTTGTTTTATACGTTCGAATTGAACATTGCGTAACTCATCAACCGATGCTTTTTCTAAATGTTCCAATGTATTGTTATTCATATTGTTACTCCCTGAACAGCCATCCTTTGGCTGTTTCTTAAAATCCTTGGTTTGGTATTGCAGTGGTTGTTATGCGTCAAAATTTTCCAAAATAAGCGCAACACCTTGCCCAACACCCACACACATCGTACATAGTGCATATTTTCCATTACGGCGTTTCAATTCTTTCATTGCCGTGATCACCAAACGTGTACCACTCATACCCAATGGATGACCTAAAGCAATTGCTCCGCCATTGGGATTGACACGTGCATCATCATCGTCCAGACCCAGTTCACGCATTACTGCAAGTGATTGTGCTGCAAATGCTTCATTCAGCTCAATGACATCCATTTGATCCAGACTTAAACCTGTCTGTTTCAGCAGTTTTTGTACGGCTGGTACTGGACCAATTCCCATATATTTTGCTTCAACGCCTGCACTTGCCATCGCAATGACTTTGGCAAGTGGTTTCAACTGATTTGCCGTTGCAAAAGCTTCACTGGTCAGTAACACACAAGCGGCACCATCATTTACACCCGATGCATTTCCTGCTGTGACAGAACCATCTTGTTTGCGGAACGGCGCTTTTAATTTTGCCAAACTTTCCAGTGAGGTATCTGCGCGTGGATGTTCGTCTTCAGTTATACGTGTCAGATTTTTTTTACGATCGATTATTTCTACAGCACATATTTCTTCTGCAAACACGCCATTAAGTTGCGCAGTTGCCGTTTTTTTCTGACTATTGAAAGCAAATAAATCCTGATCTTCACGGCTAATCTGATACTTTTCAGCAACGTTTTCTGCTGTTTCAGGCATGCTGTCCACCCCAAAATTCGCTTTAAATTTTGGATTGATAAAGCGCCAACCAATAGTTGTATCATAAATACTTGGTGTTCGGCTAAAAGCGGTTTCTGGCTTGGACTGTACAAATGGCGCACGACTCATTGACTCGACCCCACCAGCCAATACAAATTGTGCTTCACCTGATTTAATAGCACGTGCAGCCAAACCAATCGCATCCAATCCTGAAGCACATAAACGGTTTACCGTAATCGCAGGTACTGAGTCTGGTAGTCCCGCAAGTAATGATGCCATTCGAGCGACGTTACGGTTATCCTCACCGGCTTGGTTGGCACAACCAAGGATAAGCTCATCTAACTGATCCCAAGCCAACGTAGGATGTTGTTGTTTTAAATATTGAATCGGCAAAGCAGCCAAATCATCTGTACGGATACTACTTAAAGCTCCTGCATAACGACCAATTGGAGTACGAATAGCATCACAAATAAACACTTGTTCCATTTTTTACGCCTTATCCTACTTGTTTTAATTGTTGTGCTTGCTGCACGGGTAATGCCAAAGCAGCAACTTTTTTTCTTAAATACAGACTTGGGCGATAGCGTTCTTCACCATAAACTTGATGTAAATTTTCTAAAATCATCAAAATCTGTTGTGCACCCATTTGCATCATCCATTGGAACGGACCTTGCGGATAATTCACTCCAAATCTCATGGCAGCATCAATATCGTGTTCTGTCGCGACATCATGCAAAACCGCCTCGCAAGCTTCATTGACTAACATTGCAATGCTTCGCATTACATATAACCCAGGATGATCTTTTGTCCAAATTACATAAACACCAATTGCAGCAAAGAATTGTGTCATTTTATCTTGATCTGCTTGGCAACATGCTGGAGATGCAGTCGCTGCAATTGCTTTAGCTTTATTCCAATCTGCATGCCAATCCATCAGTACAACCTTTTGATGTGTATAAACAATATCGGCAGATTCGCCTTGCGTGAGTTGGAGATCAATATCATCAATTTGAATATAATTTTGTTGAGACACAACTTTGTTGATATTGAATGTCGTTTGATTTTTTAGGCGCTGAATAAAATCAGCTTGATTGGCCCATTCACCATAGATACTCACATTCATGTTCTGTGAGCTATCCTGAGTCATTTCAGGTAAGCGATATACTGGTGTTGGTTGTTCTTGATGATAATTATAGAAGCCTTGTTTATTTTTACGGCCCAAACAACCTGCATCTACCAGTTGTTTTTGAATAAGAGAGGGGCGATAACGTGGTTCGTAAAAAAATTCCTGATAAACACTCTGTGTCACTGAAAAATTCACATCTTGACCAATTAAATCCGTCAATTCACATGGTCCCATCGCAAAGCGACCACATTCACGTAAAATGAAATCTAACTGTTCAGGCGTCGTCACATTTTCCTGTAAAGCACGGAAAGCTTCAGCATAATACGGACGAGCCACACGGTTCACAATAAAACCGGGCGTAGATTTGGCTAAAACGGGTACTTTGTTCCATTTCTGCATCAGATTAAACAAAGCATCTGCATTCACTTTGGCAGTTTTTAAGCCTTGTACAATTTCAACAAGTTTCATCACTGGTGCAGGGTTAAAAAAGTGTAATCCAATCACACGTTCAGGTTGTGGAATCACAGATGCTATTGTAGTTATTGAAATGGATGAGGTATTAGAAGCAAAAATAGTCTGTTCTGAGCAAATCGCTGCAAGTTGTTGAAAAATGCTTTGTTTCACTTCTTTATTTTCCACCACAGCTTCAATAATTAATCCTGCTGCCGCAAGCTGCTGAATATCATCCACCACTGTTAAATTTGCCAATGTACTGTCCACAATGGCTTTTGTTATTTTTCCAGCTTGTACACGTTTATTCAGTTGTACTGTTAGCTGTGCAAGTGCTGCCTTGGCTGTATCGAGATCAAGGTCAAAGAGCAGCGTTTGATGACCATTCATCGCAGCCAGCTGAGCAATCCCAATACCCATCGTTCCTGCACCAATAACAGCGACATTTGCTTGCTGTAAATTGAATTGTTGCATGATCAGCATCCTTTAAATTCAGGGCTACGTTTTTGCATAAATGCTTGTACGCCTTCTTTATAATCGCTGGAACGACCGGCTAAACGCTGTAAGTCACGCTCTAAAATCAATTGATCATCAAGGCTATTGTGAGCAGCAGCATGGATTGCTTTTTTAATTAAAGACAAGCCATAGGTGGGTTGTGTTGCCAAATGCTCAGCCAATTTTTCCGCTTCAGCTTTGAGTTGTTCATCTGCAACACTTTGCCAAATCATGCCCAGTTGCTCTGCCTTTTCAGCAGGAATTTTATCGCCCAGCATTGCCAAACCCATTGCTTGTGCGCGTCCAACCAAACGGGGTAAAAACCAAGTGCCTCCCGAGTCAGGTACCAAACCTAAGCGACAAAAGGCTTGAATAAATGATGCAGATTTTGCGGCAAGAACAATGTCACAGGCCAAGGCAATATTTGCACCTGCTCCAGCCGCCACACCATTTACCGCACAAATCACGGGCTTCTGCATTTCTGTAATCAGTTTGATTAATGGGTTGTAATATTTTTCAATCGATACCCCCAAATCAGGTACATCTGCATTGGGATCAACCACTCGATCAGCTAAATCCTGCCCTGCACAAAAACCACGACCTTCGGCTGAAATCACCACCGCGCGAATATTTGAATCTTTGGCCCAGTCCTTTAACGTTTGTGATACTTCATGATGCATCGTTTCATTAAAACTATTCAGTTGCTTTGGGCGATTAAAAGTTAAATAACCGACTGCATTTTTTTCTTCAACAATTATGGTTTGGTAATCCATCACACACCTCTAAATTCTGGTTTTCTTTTTTCAAAAAATGCATCAATACCTTCCTTACGGTCTTGAGTTGCCGTAAGCCAGACAAAATGCTGACGTTCTTGCTTCAAGCCTTGGCTTAAAGTCACTTCATGAATGGATTTCAACGATTGTTTAATGACACGGATTGCCAATGGCGCTTGTTTGGCAATTTTTTCAGCCAGTTCAATTGCATATTGCACCGTCAGTGCGCTTGGGCAAATTTGGCTACTAATACCATGTTGTAATGCAAGCGCTGCAGAAATACGTTCCCCTGTCATTGCCCAACGCATGGCCAATTGCTGTCCGACCAAACGTGCTAAACGCTGCGTACCACCTGCACCAGGCAACATACCTAAACCGATTTCGGGTAAGGCAAATTGTGCATTTTCACCAGTCAGCACAATATCGCCATGCAAGGCGAGCTCAAAGCCTGCACCAAAGGCAAAGCCATTGATCGCCATAATGATTGGTTTTGAAAACTCATCAATGTGTTTCCATAGTAACGGACGTTGATCTTGCTGGATTGTCACCACATCAAGGGCTGCCAATTCTTTTAGATCAGCACCCGCTGCAAAACATGTTTCATTACCAGTAATCACAACAGTTTTAATACTTTGGTCCCGCTCTAAATCTTGCAGCACCTCCACAAGTTGTTTTAAGGTGGCATTATTTAACGCATTATGTTTTTCTGGGCGATTTAACTCGATAAGCATCACGCCTGTTTTCACTAAACTGGTTTTTAAGAAATCCATCTCTTTGCTCCAATGTTATTCCGTTTTATTCATCAAAACTCAAACGCACATTTGGAGTCGTTGGCAATGCCTGACAGCTGAGTACATAACCTTTTGCAAGTTCTTCAGGTTCAAGACTATAGTTAATTGCCATCTCGACCTTGCCTTCAAGTACTTTGCATTTACAGGTTGCGCATACGCCACCTTTGCATGCATAAGGTAAATCGGCACCTGCACGTAATGCAGCATCTAGAATACTGTCATCTTCTTTGGCGACTTCAATGATCAACTCGCGCCCATCCAGCACAATATTGACTTTTTCTTCATTACGATTGCCAATGTGCTGCGCTGTGGCTTTTTTCACAGCTCCAGTATTAAAACGTTCAGTATGAATTTTGCTGCGTTCAATGCCAAATTCAGGTAAAACCGTTTCGACGGCCTCCATCATTTCATTGGGACCACAGGCAAAACAATGATCAAATTCTGCATGAATCAGATTTGCTTTAAATAATAATTGCAGTTTTTCAGCATCAATCCGACCATTAAACAAAGCACTGTCATTCATTTCACGAGAGAAGACATTGATCAATTGAAAACGCTCTTTAAAACGATCTTTTAAATCCATGATTTGCTCAGCAAACATGGTTTGTTTCCAAGTACGATTGCCATAAATCAGAGTAAAACTGGCAGCTTGTTGCTGTAATAACACTGTTTTTATAATGGATAAAATTGGGGTAATTCCACTGCCTGCAGCAAATCCTAAGTAGTTTTTTCCTCCAGTTTTGGCAACTTTTTGAAAAAAAATCCCTTGCGGTGGCATTACTTCAAGTTGATCACCGGCTTTTAAATTGTCATTTGCCCAAGTTGAAAATTGACCTTGATCAATTTTTTTAATCGCAATACTCATGTCTTCTTGAACATCGCTACAAATCGAATAACAACGACGAATTTCACCACTTTCTGTTAAATGGCGAATGGTTAAATGTTGCCCTGGTTGATACTGAAAGTGCTGTTGTTGTTCTGGTGTAAGATCAAACGCAATACAAATCGCCTGCTCAGTTTGAGGCGTAATTGATTTTATGGTTAATGGTACAAATTGACTCATGTGAAAATCCCTCTTTCATTTTAACTTTTCAAACTGTTGAACAATGTTCAACTTAAATACATTTGAAATAGTCAAATGGTTCTAAGCAGTCTTGGCATTGATATAAGGCTTTACATGCAGTAGAACTAAATTCGCTTAATAATTTGCTGTGTATGCTGTAGCAATGTGGACATTCAATCCCATCGGTTAATGCGACATGTGTACCACAACTGTGTGCCTCGCCTTTTGGAGGTGCAATACCGTATTGTTTCAGCTTGTCTTTGCCATTTTGGCTCATCCAATCGGTGGTCCAAGCTTCTGTTAAATCCACCACAACTTGAATCGGTGTGAAACCTTTTGCAGTAAACGCATGTACGATTTCATCTTTCAGCACATCTGTTGCAGGGCAACCGCTATAGGTGGGTGTAAGTCGAACCACAATATTATTGTCCTGATTCAACTCCACCCCACGAATCATGCCTAAATCCACAACCGATAACACTGGAATTTCAGGATCAGAAATCTGTTGTAAAATATCCCAGCAATCATCGCTAAATTGTCGAATTAAATTCATGTAGTTCACTCCTTGTGAAAAGCTGAACTTACCAACTCATATTGGGATAAGTACGTTGCATATATTGCAATTCAGCCAAAACGAAACCTAAATATTCAGTATGCAGGCCTTGTTTTGCACCACTACGATAAGCCCCTGTTTCAGGTAAACTAAGCTCTAAACGTTGCAGTTCAACTGTTACGACATCCAGCCATTGCGCTTTTAAAGGTTCAATATTTGGAATTAAGCCTTCTGATACCAAGCCTTGTTCTTCGGTGGTTAAGACAAATAATTCTTTGCTAAAACGCCACAATTCGTTTAAACCTAATTGGGTTTTTGCATGTGCTTCGCTCGTCCCTAAACTTAAACGTTCCATCCAAGCGGTAGAAAAACGTAAGTGATATTTCACTTCACGTAATGATTTCAGCGCAAATGCAGCTAACGCTTTGTGTTGACTATGGCTTAATGCAGCAAATAACAAATGATGATAATGATCCATTAACCACTGGCGTACCATGGTTTGTGCAAAGTCACCATTGGGTTGTTCACATAACAATAAATTGCGATATTCACGTTCGTTACGGAAAAATGCCAATTGATCTTCGTCACGACCTAAGCCTTCCTCCTCACCGGCAAGACTTAACAATGTTCTGGCTTGGCCTAGCAAATCCAAACCAATATTGGCTAATGCAATATCCAGCTCTAGCTCAGGCGCATGACCACACCATTCGGCCAAACGATGCGATAAAATCAGTTGGCTATCACCCAAATGCAATAGGAACTGTGCAAATACTGAATGACTCATCTTCGTCCCCCTTACATATGCTCAATGCCATCTGGAATATGGTAAAACGTCGGATGACGATATACCTTGTCTAATGCTGGATCAAAAAATTCATTTTTTTCATTAGGTTGAGATGAAGTAATCCATTCAGATTTCACCACCCAAATACTGATCCCTTCATTGCGACGGGTATAAACATCACGGGCATTTTGGAGTGCAATTTCTGCATCTGGTGCACGTAGACTACCCACATGACGATGGCTTAAACCTTGTTTACTTCGTACAAAAACTTCAAATAGCGACCAGTTATTTTTATTGTCCATCATAAAATCCTTATTAAATTTGACTAAAACGCTGAACTAAGCAACTTTGGCAGCAGCTTGTTGTTGCTTTTTTTGTGCATAGACCACAGCAGTATCACGTACCCATTTGCCACCTTCCCACGCTTTACGGCGTGCTTCGATACGTTCGTGATTACATGGGCCTTTACCTGCAAGAATGTCAAAAAATTCGTCCCAATTAATTTCACCAGACTGGTAATGTCCTGTTGCTTCATTAAAACGTAAGTCAGGATCTGGCACAGTCAAACCAAGCTGTAAAACTTGCGGTACCGTGTTATCCACAAATTTTTGACGGAGTGCATCATTACTAAAGAGTTTAATTTTCCATTGCATGCTTTGCGCGCTGTTTGGAGAATTGTCATCACTCGGACCAAACATCATTTGTGCAGGCCACCAAAAACGATTCACTGCATCTTGTGCCAATTGTTTTTGCTCAGGTGTCCCATTTGCCAACTGCATCATGGCTTCAAAGCCTTGGCGTTGATGGAAACTTTCTTCTTTACATACACGCACCATGGCACGTGCATAGGGACCATAAGAGGTACGACATAACGCAACTTGATTGACAATTGCCGCACCATCAACCAACCAGCCAATGGCAGCAACATCGGCCCAAGTTAAGGTTGGATAATTAAAAATTGATGAATACTTCATCTGCCCAGCAATGAGTTTATCCATCATGTCATCACGATCGGCACCCAAGGTTTCAGCCGCACTATATAAATACAATGCATGCCCTGCTTCATCTTGAACTTTAGCAAGTAAAACAGCTTTACGTTTTAAGCTTGGTGCACGCGTGATCCAATTGCCCTCAGGTAACATTCCCACAACTTCTGAGTGTGCATGTTGTCCAATCTGACGAATTAAAGTTTTACGATATGCATCTGGCATCCAATCTTTAGGCTCAATCGAAATATCCTTTTCCAGAGATTGATCGAAATCTTTTTGATGATTATTCATTGTGTCCTCACTTATCCCAAGTGTTATGCTATTTAAATTAAAACGATACAAATAAAAAATCAATACATATTTTTATGTATCATAATTATTTTAAAATTTACTTCTGCAAATAATTGTTTTAATTAAAATTATTTTTATTATATTTTTAATATCACAATATTTAGCTAAAAAAATTTGACATTTTAAAATTTAAAAGACAAATTATGAGTCATTAAAAATAGAAAACCATCTAAAACGTATCACAAAAGGAGTTTGAGTAATGCTTGATTTAGATACGGCAATACCCCATACGGAACCCGATGAAATGACCACAAAATCAACCACGCAGCCTGCGATTAAAACATTAAGCTCTTTGGTTTATGGACAAGAATATTTCGCTCAACAAGACTTCCGTACTGTCTATCATGCGATAACAGGTGAAGCCATTTATCAAGTGAGTAGTCAAGGAATCGACACGCAAGCCATTGTTGATTATGCAAAACAAAAAGGTGCTGCACTTGCATCACTGACTTTCCATCAACGTGCCAATGCATTAAAACAAGTCGCTCAATATTTGCTGGAACGCAAAGAAAGCTATTATGAACTCGCCAAAGCAACAGGTTGTACCCGTAAAGATGCTTGGATTGATATCGAGGGTGGAATCGGAACTTTATTCGCCTATTCGAGTTTAGTTCGTCGTGAACTCAGCGATGAAACCGCCTTGGTTGAAGATGCTTGGATTCCGCTGTCTAAAAACGGTACCTTTGGTGCAAAGCATATTCTTAGCCCAAAGGCTGGTGTCGCTGTGCATATTGATGCTTTTAATTTTCCAATTTGGGGAATGTTAGAAAAAATTGCCCCTACATTATTGGCAGGTGTGCCATGTATCGTTAAACCGGCCACGGAAGGTGCAGAATTGACCCACGCTGTTGTCAAAGACATTTTGGCTAGCGGCATCTTAGCAGAAGGTGCATTACAGCTTATCTGTGGTCAAACTTATGATTTATTCGAACATTTAAACCCTCAAGACACAGTAACGTTTACAGGTTCTGCATCCACTGGGCAAAAATTACGCGCAACGCCGCATTTAAATCATTATTCAATTCCATTTACCATGGAAGCAGATTCTGTTAATAGTGCTATTTTGACTCAACACGCATCTACGGAAACAACCGATCTATTTGTACGAGAAGTCTTTCGTGAAATGACCACAAAAGCCGGGCAAAAATGTACTGCAATCCGTCGCGCCTTTGTTCCCGTAGAGTTACTTGAAACAGTACAAACACGGTTAATCGCAAAATTAAAAAATGTGGTCATGGGTAATCCTGAACGTGAAAATGTCACTATGGGGGCATTAGCCAGTGTAAAACAAAAACATGATGTGGCTGAAAAAGTAGAGCAACTCAATCAAGAGGCTGAAATTGTATTTGGTAGCCACCTTCGTCAAGATTTCACCATTCAAGCTGAAAATCCTGAACAAGGCGCGTTTTATCCACCGACTGTTTTAGTCTGTAAAAATCCGAGCCAAGCCACGACCATTCATCAAATAGAAGCTTTTGGTCCAGTTGTTACTTTAATGCCTTATGCAAACCTTCAAGAGCTGGCTGATTTAGTTGCACGGGGTGAAGGTAGTTTAGTTGCTTCTGTGGTGCGCAATGCGGATGAAAATGTAGAGCAGATCATTGCCAAAATTGCACCTTGGCATGGTCGAGTACATATCCTAGATAGTGAAAATGCCAAAGAAAGTACAGGTCATGGTTCGCCTCTTCCTTACTTAGTTCATGGCGGTCCAGGTCGTGCTGGTGGTGGTGAGGAATTAGGTGGTTTACGTGCGGTAAAACATTATATGCAACGCACAGCAATCCAAGGTTCACCCAAAGCCATGACACAAATTGGTCATAGTTGGACCATTGGTTCAGAGGTTTTTGAAGATCGAGTTCATCCCTTTAAAAAATCATTTGATGAATTACGTATCGGTGAACGCCTATTGACTGCTCGCCGTACTGTGACAGAAGCTGATATTGTCAATTTTGCTGGCTTAAGTGGAGATCACTTCTATGCACATATGGACAAAATTGCTGCAGCTGACTCAATATTTGGTGATCGTGTTGCGCATGGCTATTTTATCGTATCCGCTGCTGCGGGGTTATTTGTAGATGCAGCACCAGGTCCAGTGATTGCAAACTATGGGATGGACAATTTACGTTTTGTAGAGCCTGTTAAAATCGGAGATACCATTCAAGTCGAATTAACCTGTAAACAAAAAACTCCGAAGCCTTTACAAGACCCAAGCCAAAAAGCCCACGGCGTTGTTGTTTGGGACATTAAAGTAAAAAACCAACGACATGAACTAGTTGCCACTTACGATATTTTAACCTTAGTCAATCGCGACTAATTAAGCGTTTGTTTAAAAATAATTTTTATTGAATCAGCTCCCCTAAATTTCCAAAGTTAGCCTCAGTCATTTTGTGGCAATAACGCTAGGCTTTAGGGGAGTTTTTCAAACCTATCCTAAATAAATTACCCCAAAATAAATACTGAACAGATGCAATTTCAGTCAGCGATCTCTGCATTAATAAATCACATTGTTGGTGGTGATGATGTATTTGCCTAAAAAAGATGAAATTTATGGAATTAAACACGCGACCAAAATAACTTGAGATGAGGTGATTGCTCACACGGATACAACGTTGATTGATAACACGACAGTACACATTACAGCTGAACCGATTGGATGACTGAGTGAAGATATAACTTATAAGGATTTATACAAAACCTGATTCAACTTCATCTGCAAAATCATATTTACCCAAATCAGTTTATTTGGGTTTTCTTGTTGCAAAAGACATTAAAAAGATACCAAAAATTATAATTTATTTAATTTAAGTATCAAATTATAATTAAAATTTAAAACCAACACATCGATAAAACTTACAATTATTTGATTTAAAATATTTTAATATCATTATTTAAAATTTAAAATATTACCAATTTAAATTAAAAAGATACCATTTTTATTTTATTTTAAAAATAGTGTATCCATTCGAAAAATATTCAAGCATAATTATTCGATTGATTCATGATGAGTCAATACGACAAGGATTTTGTTTCAATCAAAAAACCAAGAATAGATTGAAGCATAAGTGAAATACAAAAAGGAAAAGCTATGGAAAACTCTCAAGCAGAATTGCACGGCTCGACGCTTGCACTTCCTACTTCATCGGCATCACGTACTCGCAAAATTGCGATAGCAACGATTGTTGGGACCACCATAGAGTGGTATGACTATTTTATTTATGCCGCTGTTGCAGGCTTAGTTTTTAATCAACTGTTTTTTAAACCCGCAGGTCCAGCCTTTGCCACCCTGTTGGTTTTTGCATCTGTAGGGATCAGTTTTATTTTTCGGCCTTTTGGCGCATTTATCGCAGGTTATTTTGGCGATAAGTTTGGACGTAAAACCGTTCTAGCCGCTACGTTAATCATGATGGGTGGAACCACAACTCTAATTGGCTTATTACCCACTTACGACAGCGTGGGTATCATCGCGCCTATCATTTTAATTTTACTGCGTATTTTACAAGGAATTTCCGCAGGCGGTGAATGGGGCGGTGCTGTACTGATGGCCGTTGAACATGCACCTACCCAAAAACGTGGATTATTTAGCTCATTCCCACAACTCGGTGTTCCACTTGGTTTATTACTGGCATCACTGGTTTTAGTGATCATGACTGGCTATGTTTCACCAGGAGAAGAATTTTTAGCGTGGGGTTGGAGAGTTCCATTTATATGTAGTATCTTCCTCTTTGCTTTAGGCTACTGGATTCGCCGTTCAGTTGAAGAAAGCCCTATTTTTGAGGAGTTAAAGCAGAAAGGCACCACGCAGAAACCGATCCGTGAACTTTTTGGACAGTATAAAAAAGTCATTTTTAGCTCAGCATTATTGATAGCTGGTACAACTGCGCTGGGCTACATGACTGCTGGTGGCTTTATTCAAAGCTTTACCACCAATCCAAATGGTCTGAATTTAGAGCGTCCAATCATTTTGACCTTGATCAGTATTTCTGCCGTTATTTGGACCTTCTTTACTTGGTTATCTGCAGTGCTTTCAGATAAATTTGGACGTAAACCAGTTTATATTTTCGGCTCATTGATTCAAATCATTACCGCTCTGGTGCTTTTCCCACTGATTAGTACAGGCAACTATAGCTACATCATGTCTGGTCTAGCCTTATTATCAATGGGTATTGGAATCACCTATGGTGTGCAAGCTGTCTTTTATTCTGAACTCTTCCCTGCTTCTATTCGCTTTTCGGGTATATCCATCACCTATGCGATTGGCTCGATCATTGGCGGTGCATTCGCGCCATTAATTGCAGCAGCATTAATCGGCAAAGTAAACGGTATTTATTTAGTCAGTGCATATTTAACCGTGATGTCTGTGATTGCTTTTTTAGCGATTTGTATTTTTAAAGACCGCACAGGTATTGCTTTAGAACCTGATGCTGAAGAAACCCAGAAAAAATCACCTTTCATTTGGAAATAAACTTAAGTCAAGGATGCCTTATGTTATTCAATACACCATTTACAAAGATTTTTACTACGCTCATATTCATCAATACTTGTGCTTTTACACAACTAGCGCTAGCCAAAGATGAATGGAAATTAACTTTAAAAAATGCCTATATTGATCGCAATTTTGACCAAAAAAATATCAAAGATTCAGGGAGTTGGTCACAAGGCGTATCATTATTTTATCACTCACAATTTTATGACACACCCATTGAAATTTTAGAACATCCTCTGCAAATTGGCGTTGATGGTTCAATGCAATATGCGGTACGTCTAAGCAATGACAAACATGTCAATGATACCGTATTGCCTTTTGACCCAGTCAAACAAGAACAAGCAGCAGACTATTTAAAATATGGGGGTACACTTAAACTTAAATATGATCAGGCAGAATTGAGAGTGGGTGAGTTATGGCTCAATTTACCCATGACCGCAATCGACACAAGCCGTCAGCTTTTAACGACTTATCAAGGTGTGAACTTAAAATTTCCAATTCAAGAAAAACTTAAAGTCGAACTTGGTCATGTGTCGAAAAACTCTCCTCGCAATGAGGAGGATTTTTATAAATTTTCTTATACGCAGAAAGGTATAAAACATTATTCAGATGGATTGGATTACCTGAATTTATCTTATGATGTGAATAAAGATTTTAATATCAATTATTACTATGGGCATTTAGAAAATTTATATGATAAACACTATTTAGGTGTGGAGCATCGATACCCAATTGCTGACAATATCGCCTTACATTCAAAGTTACGATATTTTAATTCGCAAGATAATAGCAGTGCTTTAGATATCGATAGCCAAAATGTAGGTTTATTGGAAACATTGAAACTGAACAATCACACTTTAGGTGTCGGTTATCAACGAATTATTGGAGACGCCTACCCTTTGCCTGATGGTTTTTTACCTGAGCTTTATTTTATTAACTGGAATGTCACAGGCTTTTTTAAAGAAAATGAAAAATCATGGCATTTTGTTTATGGTTATGATTTTAAAGATTACATCCTCGGTTTAAACAGCATTGCAAAATATGCGGTTGGGCGGGATATTAAAATGAGCAATGGTGATAAAAATAAAGAGTCCGAACTTGATGTTCTGACGACTTATAATTTTCAGCAACCTGCGCTAAAAGGACTGTCTTTACAGCACTTATTTACACGTTACCAGCAAGATTATGGGAGTGATTTTACAGAAAATCGTTTCTTTATCAATTATCAATATAAGTTCTAATCCTCTCATCTCGAAATCGTTTCAATCCATGTCTGATGAATTTCATAGGCATGGATGAGGAAAAAACGTTTATATCAACTGACCGTCGCTTAATCTAAGGCAATATTGTCAGACTAAGCCTCTAATATAATTACATTTTAACTTAATTTTTTAGGTAATATGGATGAATCGTAAATACTATGATAAAAACTTAAATCAAAGATAACGAAAGATTATAGAATTGCTTATCACGATTTCAACCTGTAGAGAAGTTGAATTTTTAATGTGTTAAAAAAAGTACCTTAAGGTACTTCTATATAAAAATAAATAATTAAAAAACCCATTCAACACCAATCACACTTAAAGATATTCATCATCACTCCCCTACAGGGATTGAATATTTAAGTTGATTATTTTTCTGTTCTAAAGGCATCTGATTTTGCTTAATCATTTTCTGTTGATAATCGCGCTCTGAAATTACCCCTCTATTGCGGGCCTTTTGCAATGATTTTAGCTGTTGCTCGCTTTCATGTGCATTCAAAGCATGAGTATCATTATTTTTCAGAAGATATTGAGATCTTTCAAATGGACTCATATTAGAAGTATTTGCTCGATTTTCATACATTTTTGCGACATTTACATCACGTTGAGCGATACGATCTTGCTCTTGTTGCTTTGACAACTCAAAAAAATCAACATGTTCACTATTGTTATTCCCATATTGAGGTTCTTCATTTTGTAAAAACACATAGGATTGAGGTTTTTTCGACCAATCTTCAGCGCTATACACAGAACCAGCAATTACAGGACTAATAAGCAACATTAATATTTTTTTCATCAAGTATACTCAACTCAAAATAGTGAAAGTCATCGCTATGTATCATACTCTATTTGTAATGTGCGTGATTTTCAAATAGTACTTGTAGATGTCCATGATAGATATTTAAGCATAAAAAAGCGCTGAAATTGTTGATACAAGAAATTAAAGGATTCACTTATTAATCAATTTCCCATAACGACCAATCCATCCTGTTCAGATAAAAATTTTAATTCAACAAGCTTATCAATATCTCTATAAAATGTTCTTTCGGTTTTTCTATCATATAAAATCTGGATTTGTGGAATACGATAAAGTTCTGCTTTTGACAAAAATTTATTACTTTCATTCATCACTCGCATCACATTATGAATAAGATTGAATTGCCTATCTGAAATTTCCTTCCTAAATTTAGCGTTATTTAAAGCTGTTTGGTAAAGCAAATATCCGATTAATTTATTACTTTCATCATGAAGATATTCAATTGTTTCAAACATACCATTCAATATAAATTCAATAAATGGTTGATTAGGGTTATCTTCCTTTTTATCAGCTAGTTTTCTACACTGATTGAATAGAGCAAAATATTCATGAATATTCGTTTGATAATACTTCCAAATAGCAGATGAACTAAACCGATATCCTGACTGCTCAAGAATAAACATTTCAATCAGACGCCCAGTACGTCCATTACCATCCCAAAATGGGTGAATTAGCTCAAAATAATAATGTGCTAGCCCTGCTCTAATTATCGCTGGTTGATTAATTACGTTTGGACTATTTAACCATTCTATCCACGCCTGAATAAGATATTCAATATCCTCTATGCACTTGGGTGGTCGATAGGTCCCTCCATGAGAATCATTACCAACTATTGTTTTTTGAGTTGGCTGGTTATTTCGTAACTGCCCTGCTGGATTATGTTGCTCTTCTAAATTCTGAGATACCAATATATGTAATTGAAACATCGTAGAAAGTTCAAAAGGCTTACCATCTACAGGCTTTAACTGTTTAGAACTGGTTTTTTTTATCCATTCAATAGATTCTTTTAAATTTGTCAGTCTTCGCTCTTCTGACTTTTGAATAGTCTTAGGGTCCTGTTTTAATATGTTTGCAGTTTCTTGTTCTGTAAATTGCCCTCCCTCAATAGTATTGGTACTGTAAATACTGCTTGCTAATACCTTATCCTGCACTTGATCAATAATTAAGGGCAAACTTGGAGTTTTGTTAAAGCGCTTTTGTGAATCATTGACACGATTAAGCATCGCTTGGACTTGAGTATGTTCAAAACCCAATTGAAAAGTAAAAAAGCCTGATTTATATGTCATGACTTTTAACGTCGTTTCATCTATCCATGTTTTACTTTGTTCAGGCATATTTTGTCAGAAAAAATGTCAAAGAAAATGTCAAATCATTATTATTGTATTTCAGTTATTTAGTCAATTTTTTAATAAAAAATATCAAAAAAATGTCAAAGAAAGTGTCAGAAAAAATGTCAAAAAGAAGAGTTTTAACTAAAATATATAAATATCATAAACTTAGTCATATTGAGGAATTATCTAAAATACATCGTACTTATTACACCGTTTTTAATGTGTTGAAACTGGTCCCGCAGTATTTATCTAACCTTCTTGCTAATTTATTGAATGTTATTTGTGCGCACTCCACTTTTTTGCTTTACAGGCTGAATATTCAATGAAAAAACTATTTTGCTGCTCAATTTTAAAAGGATCATATTTTTCTATGGCATATTTAGCTATAACACTTTTTATTCAATTTTATTTACAGTTTTTAAATTAAACTTATATTTTTCAAAATATTAATTTTTCTCATAATCATCCTAACTACTGTTATAATGACCACTGCAAGTCAAATCGTTATTTTTAAATTTTAATGAAAATGGGATTTTTGAAAAAAATAAAAAGTTAACAACTCATCAAACACTTCAAATTTAATTTTAAAAAGCATCAATTATATTTTGGACAGACGTGTGCTATGCAAAAATTAAATTGATTTATGCTACGGAAAGCAAATTATGCAAGATGAAATTAGTGATTTAGATTTCTTTATAACCTTAGCCTCATCAAAATCAATGACGCGTGCTTCCATTGAAATGGATATTCCCCTGCCGACAGTAAGCAGAAAATTAGCAAAACTTGAATATTTTTATGGTAAGAGGCTTATGAATAGATCTGCTAGACAATTTGATTTAACCGAGGCTGGTAAATTATTATTAGATCGCAGTATTTACATATCATCTTTAATGAAACAAGTTCATGAAGAAGTTTCTCAAAATGTGAATTCTTTTGCAGGTAAATTACGTATTGGTAGCTTAAATTATCTTGGGCGTAGTAAGTTAGGTTATTTAATAGCAAAATTCAGCGTACCGCATCCAAATCTAGAAATCGAACTCATTCTTTCTGACTCGAAAATGGATCTTGTGGAAAATGAACTTGATATCCTTTTTCAACTCGAACAACCCAATAATGTAATCTACAACTCAGAGGTTTTACTCGATACTAGACGTATATTCTGTGCTTCCCCCAAATATTTTAATAAATTTGGCTATCCTACACATCCCTTAGACTTACTCAATCATCGCTGCATTTGCCTAATAAGAAATCGTCACATATATCAAGATTGGAAATACAGTATAAATGACGAAATATTTGAGGTTCATGTACACCCTTATTTAAAGAGTAATAATGCTGAAGTTACGCACCAATGGATGATTCAAGGATTTGGTATCGGATATCGTCTATATCACGAGGTCAAACAAGAATTAGAAGAAGGTATATTAATTGAGTGTTTTAAAGACAATCATTCATCTGAATTGTCACTTTACATGGTGTATTCAAAATTAAAAAAGAGAGAGGTTGTCAAAGATTTTATTAACTTTACCAAAGACAATATTAATTATTGAATTTTCTTGGAATGTTATAAGCCAAACCGCCGATAACATTCCATTTATTTTATGCTTTAAAATTGCCATGTGTAATCAACATTGACTCTCGTCTCATTGGCGGGTCTGAATACGATTCTCTCATTAGGTAAATCATTACGATAACGCGTATAGCGAGCACGGATACCAACACCCTTGAGCATTCCACGAGGTATGCGATAATTTAGATCAAAATCGAAAGAGTCTTCTTCAAATACCTCACCCTTTAACCGAGGAATTTCGATATCAGTTCCTTGGCTATATCTCGCCATAAATTTTAAACCATCTAAAGCAGTATCTTTAAAATCATAGTCATATCGAACACTGATAACTTTTTCATTTTGATTGGTGAAATCAGCACTTATACTATCCATAAATACTGCAGGTTCAGCATGACCCAATGTTGGCATTGCGGTGTCGCCTAAAGAGTGCATATATCCTAAACTCAAGGTATGATTAAGAATATTTAAACCGACAATCCCACTTAAATGTTGATTGTCTATTTTCCCTGCTAATTCTTTTCCAGCATCTTCACTGAGAAACGCTCTAAAATCGCCAAGAACATGACCGATTCCGACATCATGTTTAGTTTTTACACCAATAAAATTTTGAGAATATACATCATGCAAATTTGCGTGATATAGATCTGCTTTAACGCCTTCACTAAATTGATATTCAGCGCCAAGCATATATAAGCCTGAAGACTCAGCAGCTGTTTTAAATCGTCCATTGATATTTCCTATACGAATTTTTTCATAGTTCGTTGAGTCCCTATGATTGACTCGATCGACATATAATCCATGAAGCTTAAGATCTTTTACTTCATTAAACTGCACGTGTGCACCGCGGTAATTCTGTTGGAATAATCGTGCAGGGCTTGAAAAAATTACTGGGAACATCGGCGAAAGTGTCCCGATATGAACTGTCGAATCATTTACCTTGGTTTTCAGGGTCCAACGCAACTCTCCTGTATGATCAGGACGCTCATTGTTTCTATCCACAGGCAATAAACCTGAAGCAGCATAATCTTTATTATTTCCCATAAGATTAAAACCTGCTAAAGCAAGAACATCCAAGCCAAAGCCTACATTTCCGCTGGTATATCCAGATTTAGCATTTAGGATAAAACCTTGAGCCCAATCTCTTGCTGCAGGATATGGAACATTGTTTATATAATCTCTATCAAAGTAATAATTTTTTGTCGTTAACGATATTTTACGATCTTTGATAAATTCAGCATTTGTAATTGTGGGAAGCGTAGTCGTGAAGCCGACTAATCCAAGAAAAAATATATTCTTCATGATATGTACCTATTTTTACTTTAATCTTTAAGGTGTAAAAATCCTGACTACCTGAAAATCATTGAGGTAGTCGTTATTGTTTTTTTATTTAAACTTTTGAAGTTTGAGGAATTGTCACGTTAGAAGTTGAATAACGCCCTTTCAAATAAAGCGCTAGCGCCGAAATTAAAATAGGCACTGCAAGTACGAAGAAAATGCCGCTCATACCGAGATTAAATGTGAAAATATAGGCGCCGAAAAATGCCCCGAAAATAGCACCAAAACGGCCTAATCCGTGCATCCATGAAACACCAACTCCACGGCATTCTGCAGGATAAAATATCGCAGCTAAAGATGGCAATGAGGATTGTGCGCCAACCAAACCAGCGCCTGCTAAGAAAATAAACAATGCGAGTAAATAAATATTTTGGGTAAGAAATCCTGTTATGACAAATAATACGGCTGATATAAAATATGCAAAAGTGATGGTTTTATTCACGTCATATTTACTCATAAACCAACCAATGAGGATTGTTCCTGCAACGCCACCAAATGGGAAAACTGCTGTGACTAAACTAAACTGTTCTGGTGTAAATCCTGATTCCTTAAGAAGCGTGGGCATCCAGCTTGTAAGCACATAAAATACCAATAAACTCATAAAGCAACAGAGCCACATCATTGCAGAGGGTACAATAAACTTGCCGACGACAAGACTAACGGGATTGGTATTTTTTTCAGTTAAATCAGCATCTAGGCTTTTAACAGGAACTAATTGTGCATCGATAAATTTACCCTGTATATTTTTTACAATTTCTAATGCTTCGATTTGTCCTTGTTTTTTAATCAAAAAATGCAACGATTCTTTTAAAAGAAAAATCGAAACAACGGCAACCACTACAGGAATAGCCCCACCTATATATAGCACCATTTTCCAACCATGATTTGATAAAAGACCTGCTGATAAAACACCACCAATGGTAATACCAAGCGGTAGTGCACAAAATAATAAATTCACCATCCATGCACGGCGATGCGCTGGCATATATTCAGATACGAGTGTTGCGGCATTTGGCATTGCAGCACCAAGTCCTAATCCCGTTAAGAATCGATATATCATCATTTCAGTCGTGTTATTTGAAGTACCTGTCAGTATAGTTAAAACACCAAAAATAAATGCCGAACCGATAATGACCCATTTTCGTCCAATCTTATCGGCTAATATTCCTGCAAATATTGCTCCAATCGCCATTCCTATTAAGGCAACACTCATTACTGGGCGTAGATCATTTTTAGTGATCCCCCAATCATCTAACAATGCTGGAGCGATAAACCCGACTACCCCCGTATCAATCCCATCTGCTAAAATCACTAAAAAACAAAGTATAAATATTATCCACTGCTGCAGAGATAATTTTCTAGTATCAACGGCTTGCTGTATGTCTAGTATTATTTTCATCATAAAATCCTTTTACTGCATTAAAAATGCCAATAACAATCATTGTTATTGGCTTGAGCTACTTTAAATGCTTAACTTGAATAATTTGTGTGCATTATGACGGCCTATTTTTTCTCGATCATTCTCACCAATTTCGGCATGATCAAACCAATGCGTCGCTTCTTCCATATCTTCAAATGGATAATCACTTGAGAATAAAACGCGATCAGATCCAATTTCATCAATTGCATTTTTCATAGTAATTGTGCGGAAGTTACCGCTTGTTGTTAAATAAAAATTCTTACGGAAATAATCAATAAATGGCTTTTCTGCTTTTACACCGAGTGGATTTCGGCCATTGGCTGAAGCCCAATGCGATGTACGCCAAATATTATTTTGAATTAACTCGCCTAGATGCCCTAAAATAATATTAATATTTGGGTATTTATCAAATAAACCTGAACCGATTAAACGCAGTGCATGTACACCTGTTTCAACTGAGAATGACCATGCAGGCCCCATTAACCAAGGATGATCTTTGATACCCAATTGCTGACTTAAAAGTGGGTTACGCGGGTGTAAATAGAATGGTACATCGAGTTTAGCAACCTCACTCCAAAAATCTAAATATTCCCCAGCATCATAATATCTTGCTGTTTCATCGTTATTTAAATTTGAGAAACCATTTACTAAAGCACCCGCAAAACCAAGTTCTGTTATGCAGCGATTGAGTTCTTTTGCCGCTGCTTCTGGGTCTTGTAATGGTAATGCAGCAAAAGCCCCGAAGCGATCAGGATGTTTAGCGATTAATTCCGCTAAGGTGTCGTTTGCAATTTTTGCAACTTCAACAGCTCTTTTCGGATCTGCAATCGCTTGAATCGCAGGTGCATTTAAAGAAATGATTGAGTATTCAATACCCGTTTCATCCATGCGGCGTAAACGTTCACCAGTTATATCGAGTAATTGGCTCCGCTTAGTTCTCCAAACATCTGGTACAAAGAATCGTTCCGAATCACCAAGTGTCTCTTGAATTGCAAAATGTTCTTCTAAAGCAATCTTCCCTTTCATTTACGACTCCATAACTTATTAAAGGTATAGACGTAGATTAGGTGGCTTAAAAGAATACGAGAACATTAATTATGGAAACTTAACTTTCATTTTATGAAAGCTAAACTTTTATTGATCGAGTTGGTCATCGCTTGCAAATATTAATTAAGCGATATGTAAAATAGATAAATGATTTTCAAATAATGCCTGTCTATGTCCATGATAGATGTTTAGGCATTAAAAAAGCCCTGAAACTTTTAAATTTCAAGGCTTTATTAAGTTTCATGATACATCGTATAACTAAGTGATAGATCATGATTTACAAATTTGGTGGAGATGGCGGGAGTTTAATTAAAGCCTTAACTCATTATATATATTAAATATTTATTGTCTAGGATATGTATTGTGTAACTTATGTGTAACACACAGCTTTGATAGTTAATGATTTTTTGTGACAGTTTAAAACTTATTCTGAGTTAGGTTTCCGATTTCCGAATTGAACTCAGATCCTCTTTCTTAATTTTACCATCATTTCCTCACTATTAAAGCAAAACATTATAAAAACAAAACGTCTTACTCTGACTCACCTTAAGATATATATTTTAAATCACTTACCAAAATTTCCACCAAGCTTTATGAAGCCAATTAGCACAAGGGTCAGGGAATAAACCGTGAATTTTGACAAATTCATCTTCTACAAGTTTTCCATCTTGATTTTCATCTAGATATTTAAATAATTTAATGTTTTTATCTTTGCCTTGAAACCGTCTATCATCTGGCCAAGAATATGGTTCAAAATCTTTAACCTTTAGAAATTCATTAAGTTCAAAAGTACCATTTTTATTTGAATCATAGATTTTATAAAATTTTTCCCAGTCTAATGAAGTCGATTCACAGGCATGACTGAAACTTGAAAGTACGCTACAACTGAGAATCAAAATACAGATTATTTTTTTCATTTGTTTTATCCCATCTTTAATTAGCTTTGATTATATAGACAAATTGATTTAGGAAAAATCATTTAAAGAAAGCTATTTAGCAACTGTATAAATGTTCCAAAGTGTGATTTCTTTCCCTTGCCCTGACTCAAGTTTTAAAAATTTGAACAAGGTTTTTCTGTTATTGGTGATTGATTAAGTTATCGATTTTAGCAAGCAACACCTCTATTTTTACGATTAGAAAGAATCTATAAGTAAGCTATTATTTTTAAGATTTAATTTAATATTTGACAACTCATTCCATAATATCTAGTATCCCTCATAGTTCACTCCCACTCAGGCTCATCCATGAGTGATGACAAATCCAATTATCCAGGCCGTCCAAGACAGTTTGAAGATAAAGAAATCATTGATGCAGCTATAACTGTATTTAGTAGCAATGGCTATGCAGGTACTTCTGCACAAAATTTATGTGATGTTACTGGATTAGGGCGCGGAAGTTTATATAACGCCTTTGGTAGCAAACAAGCTTTATATGAACAAGCTTTGTTACGTAGCCATGAACAAACCATGGCGGCTCAATTATCCATTCTCACACAGTCGGGGCTGTTCAAAGAGAGATTACGATCCCTTTTACTTTGGGGGATTGCTGAGGATCTTTCACAATCAGAACAGCACGAAGCCATGGTCTTATTCTCTGCTTTAGAAATGGGTGATAAAGATCAGGTTGTCTCCAGCCTGAATCTAGAATATCGACAGCGCCTAGAGAACTCTCTCCTCACAGTATTTGTCGAAGGACAAGCCAATGGGGAATTCAGTACAAAAGCCTCAGCCCTTGAAATGGCTCGAGGATTTTTAGCTGGCTACTACGGTTTGCGTGTACTGAACAAAAATATTTCAGATAAAAGCTTTCTGAAAGATGTAGTTAATGGTCTCTTAGCTAATTTGTAATCACATACTTAGTGTTAAAGAAACTAAACCCTTTCATTTTGTAATGAACGTTCAAGAAATAGGAATTTATTCAAAAAATGCCATTAGCAGTATATATATTAGGTCTAGCGATTTTTTCAATTGGTACAGCAGAATTGATGGTCGCTGGTATGACCGCCACTTTGTCCCAAGCCTTTGGAATCAGTGTAGGTGAGGTTGGACATTTAATTTCATATTATGCCTTTGGTGTCATGTTAGGTGGACCTGTACTCACTTTCTTCTTCCTCAAATATAAAGTTCAATATCGTAAAGTCTTACTTATTCTGTTTGCACTCTATGTAGTAATCCAAGGCCTAAGCGCCTTTATCTCTAGCCATGCTATTTTGATTGCAATCCGTTTTATCACTGGCGTCTTATGTGCAGGTTGTTTGAGTCTTTCACTTGCCACAAGTATGGCTATGGTTCCTAATCATAATCGCCCACGAGCAGCAGCCATTGTTATTGGAGGTTTTATGATTTCCAATGTGTTTGGAGTCCCGCTTGCGACTATGATTGACCAACAATGGGGCTGGCGTGTTACTTTTGGTTTAGTAGCAGTATTGGTATTCATTTGTTTGATTGCTCTATTACGTCTTTTACCTGAAGTGAAAAGCAGTGGGCAACTTAGAATGGAAGAAGAGATTAAAGCCTTTAAAAATAAAGCTTACTGGAAAGCATGTGCAACAAGTTGCTTAATTCTTGGAGCAAGCTTTGCTGCATTTAGTTATTTCGTTCCTGTTTTGGTCGATATCACTGGATTTAGCATGCAAGTAGTTCCATTTATTTTAATGGCATTTGGTTTTTCAAATATCGTGGGAAATACTATTACTGGCCGTTTAGCACATGACCACAGCCTAAAAATCATGCTTATCGGATTAACCGTATTAAGTATCTCCTTATTCGCTTTTGCAATATTTGCCGAATATAAAACAGTAGCAATTATTACAATAATTTTGATTGGATTATCTGGTGTTCCAATGAATCCAGCAATGATGGCAAGAATTGTCAGTGTTGCTCATCCAGGTCCTATGGTCAATGCAGTACACACCTCAGTGATTAATATAGGTTTAGGTGGCGGTTCGTATATTGGAGGTCTAGCAATTACGAATGGTTACGGCTTACGTTCAGGCTTATGGATTGGTGCTGTACTGGCAGTATTGGCATTGGCTTCACTTCTTCCTTACGCTCTTAATCGTCAAAAGGGTTGGTCTTGAAGCAAGTTTCTTAAAATCATTAAATATCATGAATCATTTAACATAGTAACCGTTTTCCGAATCAGCCCTCACCCAGAGGGCCACGCCTCAATCAATCTTTCTGCATCAGCTGCTTGCAACTTTAAAGCGCTGAGTTTTCTGCTGGCACCCATGGGAAGGTAAATTATTCATTGCTCATAAATTTGGTCTAATAAAAAACCCACTCTGTTGAATGGGTTTTAAGTTGAACTTAGTGAAAAGAATCTAAAAATATTTTTTTGATGCAGCACTTATATTGTCACTAGTTACAGTGAGTCTCTTTAGTCAAAGATAAACTTTTCTATCTTATCAATTATTTTCTCTATACCAGATTTTTCATCCTCTTCTTTTTCACTCTCATCTTTTGAGGAGGTAAGTGGAACTTCAGGATATGTCCATTTCCATGGATGCAATATCCCGCCTACTCGACTCCTGTTATAGATCATATCAATTTGATATTTAGAAATTATATTTAATCTATCTATAAATTTTGAATCTGTATTATCTATTCTCTGAGGATAATCCATAAAATTATCTGTATAACCCTTTTGATATTTAAACATCTCACCAGACTCAAATGTATGTGTTAGCCCTAGTGCATGCCCCAACTCATGAGCATAAGTTTCAAGAAAGCCAAATTCCACGCTATCCTTAAATATTACAACTGCATTTGAAAATTCTTCATCACTTGAATACTTACCTTCCGAATAAAGTATGTTTGAATGGGCCTTGAAACTTGCGCTACCTAAAACATAATTCCATTTGTCAGTATCCTTTTCACGTGCATTTCTAACAGATACTGGTGCAAAAAAAATGTAAGTATTCCTTTCTATTTCACTATATGGAGTCAACCCCACCTTTTTTTTCCGCCAATATAGTTCTTTTAACTCTCTAATGAATTCAGCATCAGAAAATTCAGTGGGATCTACAGTTTTCTTTCGCTTTATACTTAATCTAAGGAGTTCCTTTTCATTCGAAACAACCTCAAGATACTTTTCTTTACCATCATTTTTTAATCTTTTGTTCCACCATTTATCAACAAAATCTTTTACTTCAGTGTCACTTACAGATAGTAAGTCCAAATCAAAAACTTCCTTTTTAACAACATTAAAAACAGTAAGTGCTTGATTAAAAAACTTATTCCTTAGCTCTAATTGGTGATTTTTCGATTTTGGTATAATTTCACCATTAACCTTCACATCTATTTCCACAATATTTATAGTATAAATTGTTTCGTTTCGAGCAATATAAATTATCCCTACACTTTCTGGCTCACAATTATTTCTTTTTGCTTTAACTATAATGTGTTCATTATTTTTTAATGTACCTCCAGAACAGATTATCTTTATCGCACTCTTTTTCTTATAAAAGTATCTATTTCTTTCAACTAAGTTGTTATCTTCATCATAATCCAATCCTAATTTCATAAAATTTCGATTTGAATTGATAAAATTACTTAAAGGTTCTTCTATACTTTTGGCATTTTGATTATTGTCAAAAGTTGAAATTTTTATATTATCATTGGATGCTTCAAACTGTAAAACAGTTCCATTGTCAGTTAAAGATTCTTTTTCCTCAATATATTCTCCCTTAATACTTTCCAAATATTCTTGATGAATTTCTATATCAAGGCAAGCACCCTGTTTGTTGATCTCCTCACTCCCATAGACGCCTTTACAATCAGTAGCAAAAAGGTATAGCCATGATGGAAAGTATCTAGAAGGAAAATTAATACGAGTATTAACATCATGATAGAATACTTTATATAATTCTGAATGAACAAAACGCGGAGTACCTAAAATATCTATAACTGTATCTTTCTTTCCACCAATACTAAGCAGTGGGTAAATATATTCATCACGTACCCAATCAAACCCATACTCACCATTATAATTATCAGGTGGCATGCCAATTTCATAAGGTCGTCGGAATTGAACTGTAAAATTTCTGATACAATTTGAAGATGATTGACCAATTTTAGGACTACTTTTTATATTAGACATCTTAGTTCCACTACCAACTAAATAATTGTTTTAAATAAATATTTATTCTCAATGTGATACTATTATAAATTTAATTAACTTTTAATTCTAGTTTTTCAGACTCAATGTTTTTCTTTAGTTTTGAGAGTTCTTAAATTCATTATATTTATCAGATATTAACCACTCATTTTCTAGTCATCCTATTGCTACTATATGAAGATAAACTCATGCAACATATTAATTTTTTCAATTTTCAGGCTCGTTAGAATCTTTGTAAAGAAACTCTATGTTTGTAAATAATAATTTATCTCTATCTGTAAAATGGGAGGATATTTCAGTAATAGGTTTAACTATTTTTTGACCCATTCTGAAATTAGATTCATTTCTAACATCAAGCGGAATATAGGTACTTTTAATCTCATTTTTTGTTTCCCAACTTGTTAAGTACATCTTATTGGGTGACTCCTCATTCCCTTTTAACTCATAAACATATGAACAAACAAATTTGTCTCTTAATGAAACACCATTAGAATTTTTTACTTCATAATCTATAGCAAAACTAATTTGTCTAAACCTTGTATTTTCATCAATATTTTCTTGAGAAATCTTTCCTGTATTTTTATCAATTAGGGATTCATTGAAATATTTATAAATCAAATTATCTTCAGGGAAGCTAATTTTGGGAGTTGCTTTGTTTATTTTAAGGCTGGATGGGCTTTCAACAAGGTCATTCAGATAACCGTAACAATTTTTATAAGCTGCATTTATCGCATTCTTTTTTAAACCTGTTGAGCTTTCATTACAACCACTCGTTCCGAGCAACAAACTTAAAATTAGAAATCTTTTCATAAATTTTACTAAATTATTCATTTAAACAAGATACTAATTTTAAGGTCATAAAGAAACCTCCCGAAGGAGGTTTGAATCAATAAAACTACACAACGTTTAGACTATCAAAGAGTCGGTTGAGGAATTGGAATATCTTTTGATATTTTCTTAGCATTACTGAAATTTAAATCGCAACGAGAGTGCCCCCACTTCACTATGATCCCTTTTTCAAGCATGAATTTTTCTTCACAATAACGCCCTGGATGAACAAAAGTTTCATAAGAAATAATTTTATTTCCATTTGTTAATGTATAGCTCTTATCTGGCACTCCCCACTTATTTATAAGTTTTTCTTCTGAAGATCCAACCCATGATTGCATTAGATCATTAAGTGTTTCATAGCGTTGGGTAGCTACGCTCGCACAAGCTATAAGTACCTGACTAATCAAAATTATTAAAATTATCTTTTTCATGATATATCCTTAATCTATTTAGACCAAGATACTAATTAATTGATTAAAAAGAAACCCACTTGGGTGAGTGGGTTTAGTATTTTCATATTAATTTAAATTATTATTTATCTTCGTGTGGAAAAAACAACTTATGGTTAGTATTGCGGCATTCAGCAAGAAATTTTCTCGCTTTTTTGTCGCGAAACTCGTATGCCGACCATATTAAGCCAGCGTAAAAATCAATAAATTGCAATTCAAGACATTTTGAGCTGTCCATCGGAATAACATTACAGTATTGATTATTAACTTCATTTTCTATGGAGTGCTCCAAAATCATCTGATTTAGGTATTCCCCCATATTCCATTTCGTGTTCACCTTCTCACTTCGTCTGTCTGGCATGAAGTCAACAAATTTAGATCCACATATTGGCTTTAATAATAGGCATTTAATCATGTAGTTATATAGAACATTGGGATCGTTTTTCATTTTATTATTTACAAATTCTTTATGAACTGTAATAGATCTCAACTGGATATCTTTATGCTCAATAAGCAGTTTCGCCACTAGATTAAGAAATAGTTCTTTATCAGCTGTATTCAAATCCACTGATTTAAGCTCATTCTTTAAAGGTCGTTTTCTTTTTACATATAAAGCTCTAACAATACGCTGGATATATTTAGCCTTCCCCTCTGGTAAGCATATTGCAGC
The DNA here is from genome assembly GCF_025433935.1 of Acinetobacter sp. I-MWF. NCBI lineage: Bacteria > Pseudomonadati > Pseudomonadota > Gammaproteobacteria > Moraxellales > Moraxellaceae > Acinetobacter > Acinetobacter sp. I-MWF. The sequence continues at coordinate 3,584,386 of NZ_JAMBAR010000001.1, forward strand.
AAGTGTAAGCATCCTACTAGAACCGCCATGTTGATATGGGTCATGCATATTCCATCCCAAATCACCACTTTCATCTAAATATATAAATGTTCGCATAAAATTATTATCAAGTATTAAAAAAGCCCCTAAATATATTTAGAGGCTTAAGAATTCGGGTGCGGCACCTAGAGGCAACTTACTTACAGTAAGTTTACGATTATCGCAGAATTTATCGTACCTCAGCCTAGGCGTGGATTATTTATACCGCGCTGCGACTACATGTTTAGAATATTCTATAGTGACAAAACTGTCAATACGAAACAATTTCAAAATGTCAATACTTCAGCACCTTCTTGTGCGTTAAATGTTGTCGCGCAGCGTCATCAATTAGTTGATTTTTGGCTGAATAACCCGAAAGTTATACTCTTAATGGGCTCTAGCATTAAAAAATCAAGTAAAGAAAGAACACGATGACAGCTAAAATTAATAAGAATTTAAATACTCCCTTAAATGATCCAGCATCTCTAGAGTCTTGATTTGATGAAAGTGATGTCTTCACCTTACTTTGTTTATTTCTAGGTGAATAAGAGGAATAAGATAGCCCTGTTCCTGGCAATCCAACTGTAGTTCTTGTGCCCTTTTTACCTACATTAACTCTTGCACCGTTTTTCCCAACAGATACGCTTGAAACTCCCTTTTTGGTGAGATTCACACGAACACCAGGCATAATTTTAATGCTTTTTCTAAAATTAAATCCCATTGCTTATTTTCCGCAAATTTTCTTAGATCCACTAATTGAACCATCATTGCAAACAAATTTACCTGCCTGACAATGCTTTACCCCACCTTTACTACCCGAACAAGGTTGGCGACCTCGTCCAGCATCAGCAAATGAAGCAAAACCTAATGCTAAAACCAACCCCAATGCGATCTTTTTCATATCGATACCAATTATTATAAAGTGCTACCAATGTAACAAATGGTAAAGATGGAGTGAACATTAATTAGACTAAATAGGTGTAAAAAAAGCACCTTAGGGTGCTTTTTCTCTAATAACTTATTAAAAACTTTCTGGATCTTGCCCATCTGTTAAAAACTTAGCTTTCATAAGCCCATTTTCAGTCTCTGCCTCACACTCTATTAACGCAGGCACTTGATTATAAGGATTTTGAAAAATACATTTTCCAACCGCTTTGTAGCTCTTCTTTGTATTTGGGGAGTTAATTTCAATATAACTCACTGGCATAATTTTCGCATTTGCCCCTCTGTTAATTTCTGAATCACCAAAAAATTTTAGTGTGAAAAAATCAGTTTCACTCTTTAAAAAGTTGAACATGAATAATAAAGTTCCACTTTTAAAAACAGTATGTGAAAGTAATCCCATGCAAGAGTTTTCTGCCTTAGAGTTAATAACTGCTGTAGTACACTCCCCTTTCATTATAAAGATTGCTTGAACATCATCATCTTGCGCAATACTTTTTGTGCTAGATAAAACTGATACAGCTAAAAGATAAGCTAAAACTATTTTTCTCATAATGTAACTACTTTGTTAATTCTCGTAACCATATTAACAGAAGTAACTTGGACAAACATTAGCCGAAAGTGGGAAAACCACTGTGTGGCAGTTGGGTGCAATAAAAAACTTTCTGCATCAGCGGCATATTCTTCACTTAAGAAACAAAGATTTCAGTTGGTCCTTGCTATTCAAAAGATCGAAAGTGGTCCATGAGTCGAGACATGTTGTCTAAGAATTATTTTACAAAGAGTGGGATGATTAAGGTTAAATGATTTAGTTGGGATGAATTATTGCAAATTAATGGGTAAAATAGTTGAGTCTTATTTTCTTTAAAATTAAAAGATATACAATTAGGATGTGCCCCATGATATGGTTATATGCATTTTTGTTCTTTTTGATTTTTTGTATCTATTTCATTTTTATAAATTATATTTACTCTCAAATACTTATAGCAATAAACAAAAAAAGCTTAATAAGCGACTTAAAGAAAATAATTGTTTATATGCTTATGATTCCTTTCTTTGTAGCTCCACTGATTGCTGGATCGGAAATAAATGGCTACAAGGAACTTGTATCTAATGATAATTATTATTTCATCTTTAATGTAATTTGTTTTGCTCTTTCACTACTGCCTGGTTTTCTTATTTTTAACGAATATTATTTAAAGCAAGCTAGAAGAAATTTTAGGTATTAAATATTGGAAATCAAAATGCAGCTACTGGGTGCATTCTTTTTTGAATAGACCTATCACAAACCATCTTTGAATAGGCCAGTGTTGGCAATGGTGAATATTGGTTACTATGTTGAACGAGCGTGGCCAATTGACACACTCTTATTGACTACACTTTTAGTGTGGTTAAAGATTATAACCAACTATTTTGCTGCGTTTTTATCCAAAATAAAACAAGATATACTAAATTTGACCATTGGAGAGAATGGTCAATAACTAGAAATGATGTCCGGCATTGCCCACTTTAGAGTGGGTTTTTTTATGACAAAATTCATTTTCATATACATGATACTCAAGTTTTATTATTGTTTTGGCGAAATTGTCATTACATTCAGCAGCTCTATTTCAAGACCTAATGTTTTAATGTATATTCGCTCTTTTGATTAACAAAAAAAAATTAAAGAGTAAGTTTGAGATTATGAAAGCACTAAAAATAAGTTTATTTATTGTATTCCAATTAGTTTATTGGCTCCTTGCACTTTTTGGAGTAATTCCATCACTTGCTTTGTTAATAGGCTTTATTGTATCTAAGATAAGAAAAAATGATAGCGCATTGATTTCATCGATCAAATTTTATAAATATTACGTTTATGTTATTGGTACAATAACAGTTTTAATCAATCTTATTTGGGTTTTATTTATTAAATTTCCAAGTATCTCACCATTTGTTATAGGTTACGCCATTGGTAGTAATTTTGTATTAGTAGCACTCTTTGGTTTTTATTTATTTATTTTAGAATATTTGTTAAAGCGCCCTATGCTACAGAATTAATTAAAAAAATTTAAGCTAATAAACCCTCACCTAAATGATTCATTCTTCGCATCATGCAAAGCACTTACAGCAAAGACGCGAGATGGTTCAGAATTGGGCGAATATTGTAGATAGCTGGAAAGATTTAAAATGAATGTAATAGAGATGGAACCATATTATTGGGAACTGTATAAGGATAGTGATGGTATGTATCTCAATGTTCTTATAAATATGAGTGCAATTTCATGGGAGAAAACTATCTGCCTAGATGAACAGGCAATTCAAAATTATCTTACAGAAGGAAAAGACTTTGTTAATAGCTTAGCTAAGAGAATAGAAAGTTGCCAATTTAGAAAAGATTATGAAAAATTTTTCTCATACCCAGATGTTTCGAATGAACAAAAAAAGAGAATTTTTGAAGCATTTAATAGGTATAAAAATTTAAGCTAATAAGCCCTCAATTGAGGGCTTTATTCTTCCTATCATTCAAACCGCTACACACATTGTATTTTGCAACAGTATCAATGATCTAAAGTGTGATTTCTTGCCCTGCCCTGACTCTAATTTTTGGAGTTTAGGGCAAGGCTATTAAAAAAACTAAATTTTAACTATATAAAGCCTAATCTAATATAAGATAAAGAACTATTTACTTTCAATCGTATCTAAAGTCATCTGAGCTGATTCATTTCCATTCTCAGCCGCTTTTCTGTACCAAGCAATAGCCGTATCAACATCACGTGATACACCTTTTCCATTCGCATATAGCATTCCAATATAAAGTTGTGCAACTCCGTAATTTTGATCTGAAGCTTTTAAATACCACTCCATGGCTTTTTTGTAGTCCTCTTTTATTTCGTATGATAGACCTACATCATATTGTGCTTCAGGATCTCCTTGTAAAGCAGCCTTTACTTCCCATTTTAATGCTTCATCTAAATTTTGAGCAATTCCAAATCGGCCTGACGCATAAGCCACTGCTAAGTCTTTTTGTGCACGAATATTGCCTTCTTCTGCACACTTTCTTGTTATCTTTAAATCAAGTTTTATTACACCATCAATGATTTCTGCTTTTCTATTTTCATCGTTTTTTGGACATTGTTCTGCAAATACATTTGGCAAACATGCAAGTAAACAAATTGTTAAACTCATTTGAGACAAAAATTTCATATATGAGATATTCTTTATTTTTAAAAATGAATATGTAGAATAACTCATATAGTTTTTATTTAAACTAATAGTTTTTAAGAGTGGTTATAACCCTCACTCAGAGGGCCATGCTTCAATCAATTTTTCTGCTTCAGCTGCTTTGACAAGCTGTCAGCACTGAGTTTTCTGCTGACACCAATAGGAAGGTAAATCATTCATTGCTCATAAATTAGGTTCAATAAAAACCGCCGAAAGGCGGTTTTTTTATGTTTTAAATTCATTCTTGCACAATATGAATTTCACCATTTTGATCCATAGTAAATTCTTTAGAATTTGATCCTAATTTTTTTGTACCATAAATTTTTGCAAAATACTCGATAGTAATGTTTACTGAATTACCAACTTGATAAATATAAACCTTTACTGGAACATACGAATGTCGATTTTTAAGACCATCTAGAATTGGAATCTCTATCATTTTGATCCCAAACAAAGCTTGATCTCTAGTTAATTTTTTCCCATCTTTTTGGTCTACAAATGTCAGTACATTAACAATAACGTCTTTTTTATTACCATCTTTAAGTGTTACATCATAATATTTTCCATCTAAAACATAATCATCATCTGTGAGCCTTACAATAGCCGAAGTTTGATTGTTCTTTTGTTCTACTTTTTCACCTTTAGAGGTTGTTAAAAATTCTGCATTACCTAACACTGGCAATAACCCCAAAGTACCAATTAATAGTAATTTATTCATTCTGAAACATTCCTTTAGGTGCGTTTAAAGTATCAATAAATTAGTTAAAAACCCAGTTAGGAGGTTTTCTTAAGTTGAATTAAATGAAACGGATTCAGAAATAATTTTTTGATGTAACACTTTTGGTATTCCCCGATACTGTCTGCGCTTTATCTGCATGCGGAGTTTCGACCATCAAAAATTTTGTTGCTAGGAATGCATAAATAATCATTACTAAAATGAATACTGATATTGGAAATAAGTTGCTTTTGCTTTTTTCACTATCTGATTCATAGTGCGCTGTTGAATTACAAATATTTCGCTCCATGTCCAAGCTCAAATTTTAGAAATATCTTACTTTTAGCACATAATTATTACTTTAACTTGGATAAAGATTACAGAATTGTAATTTTGAATTAAAAATCATTCCAAGAGAATACGATAAAAGCTTTAGTTGGTTTTATGATATAAATGTTGCACTTTTTACCTTTTCCTTTTGGGGTTTACATGAAAAACAACCACACAACAGATGATTCAGAATCAACTGTTTTAGGCTGGAAATTTATAGCCATCGTTGCTGTTTTAACATCAATCTTTTTCACTTTTTTATATTTGGCTATGTCAAGTGAACCTGACTATATGCCTAGTCATAAACAAAAAGTAGCCAATGAGCAGAAGAATGTATCAACATCACAATCAGTTGAAAAAACAACATCTAAATGATCTGAACTAATACATTTAATGGCATCAAAAAAACCTCCCGAGGGAGGTTTTGCCTATCCAAGAATTCGTTTCAACTCAATTCCGTAAACCTCTTTCCATGCTTCCTTAGGATAAATTTTTACACTTCCAAAATTTGGATCTGCAATGTCTTTAATCTCTCTACCTTTTTCTAGACACCACTTTTTAAGATTGCGCCAATTATACTTTCTACCTGTCTTATTCTCCACAGCCTTAACAGAAGCATACTTCTTAGACTTGCCCAATTGTTCTTTTAGTGCTTCAGCTTTACACTGACGAGCTAACTGGCGGGCGTCTTTGCACCCTAGTTCAGGGTATTCACCTAAATTCTTTCTAGTCTGTTTTCCATTTACTCGGTATGAAACGATGCATTTCTTTTTACCAGTAGGAAATACATCAACTGACAAACCCTCACCATCTGCAAATAAATATCTTTTGCCTTTTGGTTTTAAAGCTTTTACTTGTGAGTCTGAAAGCATAGTTCACCTGTTACACGCGTGTCACACCTGTGTAACATCATATAGTGATAGTGCGTGATTTTCAGATAGTGCCTGTATATGTCTATGATAGAAATTCAGGCATTAAAAAAGCCCTGAAACTGTTAAATTTCAAGGCTTTATTAAGTTTCATGATACATTTTATAACTAAGTAACAAAATATATTGCCTGATGAATTAGGGTGCTTACTTAAAAGAAGCTTCTCTTGAAAAGCGAAAAGCTTAATGGCATAAATTTAATGCTTCTGTTTTTATCAGGCAGAAGCATGGATATGCTCATTTCGTTTGGTTATAAAAAGATCATTTATAAAAAATGATACTTACCACACAAAATAATTTATGAACTCAAAATAATTGAAGAAGAATCTTTAAACTCTCCTTCAATCTAGCTTACAGACCGTATAGAAGGCTCTTTTACCAACCCCTCTTCCTAATTAAATTTGGCTTTAGAGGGAACCGTGTAGATTAGAATCACATATCACCTGCCGCTAATAAGTCATGATGCTTTTTACAATAAATTTCATTATACCAAGTATAATGCATATCATTATTCACCCTCACTAAAATCCATTCAGGTAAATCATTCAAAGATGTTATATTTATTTTGTTTTCTAAAAAAATGAATGTGCTATCTTGTTCTGGCCATTCAGGAATTTGATTATAAGATCTAATAGAATTTCCTAAATCTATTCCTTTTACTATGATTTCTTTTAGACATTCACAGATATATATTCCATTTAAATTAAATTTCATTGACTTATACTAACTCATACCTCACTTTAAAAAAATAAGAAAGCATAATTTTTATTATTACGTTTTAAAATTCCAAACTCATGGAAATATCACCTTGTTTGGGATCGTAAGTAAACTCGACTAAATTCCATTTGTGATTTTCTTTATTCAAAATAACTCTAGTAGGATGTTCTACATCGAAATTACTATGCTCTAATTTATATTTTTTCATGAATCTTTTCAAAACCTTAGAGTTAAGCAAGTTTTTTTCAAAAAACTCTGGGGTTTGAAACAATATATAAATCATATTTTCTGTTTTCAGAAATACTTTCAAATCAACCATATCACTTAAATAAATTAGTTGATTATAAAAGTAGTGTTGTTTGCCATTTATTGATTCTTTTTTCAAAAAATTTAAAGAATGAATATTAGCCAAATCAATAATTAAGTTATCAATTTTTAAAATTTTTTCATCTAATATAATTTGTAAATTCAATTTATTTTCCATATTTAATTATTTTACCTGTTGAAGTTAGATTTTTTTTATCTGAGTTTTCAATAAAATATTGAGTTCCTCCTCCAGCACCAAGATGAGGATTTGCAGCTGTCCTACCTTTAGCCATACACGTATCTTTAGTAACAATGAAGGCATGTAGTTGTGTTCGCATATCTCTTGCTTTAGGGCTATCCCAATTTCCTGTATGTGCAACTTGTACTGCATCGTTATAACCTCTAGCAGTCCCAGCTTTTATTACATCAGGTGATGTAGCAAGATAATTTCCTGGAGCATTACCATGCGGATACAAAGTATATAAAACAGTGCCTTTTTTTACTACTACATTTTTATATGCATCGACACCAGAATAAGGTGCCGATCCTTGCCATGACCGAGCTGTTTTTGAGGGATCTTTACCTTCACAAGGATTTCCAGGGCAAGGTTTCTTTTTAGGAGGTACTCCTCCTTTACTCCCCTTTCCACCACCATTTTTAGAACCTTTTCCGCCAGATAAGCCTCTCGGGTCAACCCATTCAACAGGATTTGGAGCATAAGCATAAACATTATGCCCACCTAAAAGACCAATTGGGTCTTTAGAAATAAAACGCCCTACATAAGGTGAATAATACCGATGGCGGTTATAGTGAAGCCCTGTTTCTTCATCAAAATACTGTCCTTGGAAGCGAATATTATTTGAAATGATTTCACTATTTTCAAAGAAGTTTGATTTCACTTTCTCTGCTTTACATTCACCCCAAGCTTTATATTGTGCCTTCCAAATGATCTGACCACTAAGATCACTCAGCTCTTGTGGTGTACCTAGATGATCACAGTGATAGAACCAAATGTCATCAAAACCTTGACCACTCTGAGTCTTTTTCCAAAGTGGATCTCGATTAAAACTGTATTTATCATCCCAAACGGGTGTGGTATGATTCTGTATAGGTGCTTGATAAACGGCTTGAATTAAAGGAATAAAACTATCTTTTTCATAAATATAATGCTTGGTATATAGCTCATTGGATTCATAAGCCAAAGTATCTCCATCCCAGCCATAAACAAAGTCTTGTTCCTGACCTGTACGATGATGCTTACTTCTTTTTGCTAAACGTCGCCCCATCGCATCATAACGATATTCAGCTGTATATTCGCTATTACGACTACGTACCAAACGACCTAAAACATCCCAAGATAAATCCAAATCACCTTGTGTTGATTTTTGAGTCGTCAGCTGACCATAAGCATCATATTGATATTGTTGATCTAAATACTGGCGAACAACATTATTGACCAGTTTTAAATAACCATGCTGATTTCCATCAGCTGCACGTTCATGAATGTGATTTTGCTGGTCAATATCTCGATCAATTAAGTTACTTGCTGGATCAAAACTAAATTTTTCTTTACCCAGTTTTGATGTCGCTTCAAACAGACGCCCAAGTGGATCATATTTATAATAAATGTCACCACGACGACTGTCCTGAATATGTGCAAGCTGACCCGATTTATCATAACGATAAACACGAGATAATAAGCTAGCTGTATCTTGAACAGCATTTTGCTCTAGTTGTAATTGCTCATACGCATAGCCATTTTCATGACCTTTGACGATCTGTTGCTGACTTAAGCGACCTTGTTCATCGTACTGTTCAAATTGACTTAAGCCATTTGCGTAATGTCTGGCAGTCTCACGGTGTAAATCATCTCTTTCAAAACTAACAATATCATGACCATTTAAAATTAAGCTATGCACATGACCTGTACCATACGTTAGCCAATCAACATTTTGTCCATCTGGACGTATCGTTTTAATGCGATCATTTATTTCATCATAGCTATGTTTCCACACAGCTGTTTTACACGTTGTATTATCTTGAATGTGCTCTCGAACTAAATTACCAACAACATCATAGAACCACTCGACCTTACTTTCAGCATTCTTTGCCAGTAAAATTTGACTATGACTATTATAAGCAAACTCCTCTAACTTTTGTTCTTCTAATTCATTTTGACCTTTGTATCCAAAACCAGAAGTACGTTGTTCAAGACGCCCCATACTGTCCATAACAAAATGTTGAATACGATCTTTAGGCGCAAGATTTCCTGATAAATTTTGCCCATGAAGCATTGCAACTTCTATACTGGTTTGAAGCTGACCATTTGCCTCATCATATTCATAAATAGTTTCTTTACCATCAAAGTCAATTTCTTTGGTTAAGCGGCCAATGACATCATAAAAAAACTCAAAAGCTGCACCATTTTCATTAATTAAACGTTTTAGTCTATTGAGTTTGTCCCATTCATATTTGATTTTATAACCTTGAGGATCAATGCGATAAGAAATCAAACCTGCTGAGTTATAGTCATAACATGTTTTTTTACCTGTTGGGTCAATATAAACCAATAATCTCCCTTCTGCATCATGAATAAAATGTTCTTCTAATGCATCACTATATTTAATCCTTTCTAATTGACCAAAGGAGTTTAATGGTAAACCCTTTTCAAGAGGCTCTCTTTTTTCAGTTGTAAAATCACTGTAAAAATATTCAATTTTATTTTTTAAAGCGTTTTCTACAGAGACCACTCGACCTCGGAGATCATACTCCCATTTAGATTCTTTGCCTGAACAATCTGTATAACTAATTAAGTTTCCTTGGCCATCATATTCTAATCGCTTACTCCCCCCCTTAGCGTCTGTAATTTGTGTAGGAAGCCCCATACCATTATAGTTGTACTTTGTTTCTCTTTTTAGTGGATCAATTTCTTTAATGATATTTCCTGATCCATCATATTCTTTAAACCAACGACCTTGTTCGGCATCTACCATACCAATCAGTTGATCTTGATCATCATAATCATAGTAAACTGTCGCACCATCAGGCTGTGTAATAGTAGTTAAATTACCATTCTCATCGAACTCATATTCGTTAATAGCAGCATCAATATCAATATGTCTGACGACACGACTACATTCATCTCTAAAATACCATTCTTCTAACCCATTTGGATATACAATACGGTAGGTATAACCATTTATATCATAGTAGTATTCAGTTTCATTTCCGTATGCATCAATAACATAAGTAAGGCGAATATTTTCATCCCATTCTAAGCGAACTTCAGAGCTACCATCATCCGCCCACTCATGATATGCCTTAGAAGTTGGCTCAATTCCATCATATTCTAAATTTATTCCACGACCTGTAAGATCTGTATAACGTGTTATAAGATGATGATCATATTCGTAATGATAACTTGCCCCACTTTCTGTAATGGCTTCAACTAAATCACCTTTTTCATTGTAGTTATAACTTGCCAGTGGTCGTTTTAACTCTCCTTTTTCAATTGACCAAACATCTTCAACTTTACCTTGATTATTTATGCTAAACGCAATGTGCAATAACAACTGAGATTTATGTTTAATTAGAATGTCAGAAATATAAGATTTATCATTAATTTTGTGGTCATAACGGACTGCTGCTATCATGCCATTTTTATATTCAATGGTCGATAAACGATATTCATCATTATTTTTTTCAAAAATGTGCTTCTCTTCTGTACCAAATGAAATCATTTGTACATTTTCAGAAATTATACTGTAATAAAATCCTTCCTGTTGGTCATGAATACTTTCTCCAATTTTAATATCTGCCAAGGCAATTGGACGAGCATCTGCTCCAATATATTGGAATCCTTTTAATTTATGGATATACCCTTCTTTTTGTTCTGTTTCTTCTACATATTCTGTCTTATTAATAATACGTGTCATAAATGGAGTAAGCCAACGTGCTCCAAACTCACCCTCATCTAGTTGATACAAATTTGAAGCATAGGTCCTAGATAAAACAAAACTAGAAAGAGCAAATTCAAATGCATCCACATGAGTTAAATATTCTGTCCCTAAAGCATAAGTAATACTTTTTTTAGTTTTAGTTACTGGCTTTGATTTACTTCCATTCACACCTGTTGTATTTAACTGGCAATTATCATTAGGATTGTTATTTGCTCCTTTTTGGTTTTGAATTGTTTCCAACTCTCCATTTGGACGTTTTTTATCTTTTTGTGAAGTTTGGTTTGGTTTAATAGCTACCGTCTTTTTGGCTTTTTTCTGTTTGAATTTTTTAGCTGCAAGTGTCAGCTTTTGCAACATCCAAGCAACACTCATGGTAGTACTAGGTTCAGCTAAAGGAGCTAATTTAGCTGGTACAGCATTACTAAATTTTCTAAATAGGCCAACCTGCTTGTTTATTGCAGCTTTCGTATCTGCACCGATAAAAGTTGTAGCAGCTTTAGCTGTTGTGTTTCCATATTCTTGCCCAACAACAGAAAGACCACTTCTTAAAAATGCGATGCCATGATCAAAAGCTTTCCCTGAATCTCTAAAAATATTATCTGACATTTTTGAAAAGCTGGATTTAGCATTCTTTAAATCCTTTCTAGAGTCGAATAATTGCCCATTCAGCAATTTACTCATTCCATCTGCAAAATTATTCCCAAGCTCTTTGCCCTTTTTGCCACAGCTATCAACCATTTCATTAATAAGTGGTTGTGCCTTCTCTGCAAACTTATCCAACTCACCTGCAACTTTTTCATTTACATGCATCATTAATAAATCAATAATTGCATCTGGTATTTCTTTAGCAAGGTTCTTACTTTTTAATACTTTTAGAGCTGGTCTCAGCGCCATTCTAGATGCAGCTAAACCAGGAGGGATCGGAATAACACCAATTATATCAATCCCTAAATTTAGCCAATCTGGAAACCCTGGGTTAGGCTTTTTAGTGATTTCTATAACATCGTAAACTGCGTCTGTTAATGAAATAATATTTCCTATAACAGGTAAAGCACCTGCAACACTTTTCAAAATATCTAAATCAACCACACCACCTGTATTTTGCTTTAGCCATTGATTAATTTTTTTCGTTCCAGCATTTACATCTGCCATTTTTATGGTATTGATTGGTGCAACCGCTGCTTTACCAGTATTCGTTCTTACACTTGGTTTAGTTTGCTGTTTAGATACTTTTTTTGGTGGAATTCCCATCTTTTTGATTCTCTATTTTTATTTAAATGTTAAGTTCATTGCATTCATCGGGTTATTATTCATCAAAGTTGTACTCTGACCCGAATTATTTGAGTTTTGCTGTCTTAAAGGATTCGTAATGGGCTTGGGGCTATTGCCTGCAACAATCCCTTGTACTCCACTTGGCATACCTTGCCCTAGAGGATTTTGCCCAAGTGCTTTGGGTACTAAACTGGCAATTTGATTGGTCAACTGTGCTTCAACGCCTTGTTGCAACATTGGTAATAAAGCTTTTGCACCACCATCTTTTAATGCCTTAGCTGTTTCAATGGTCTTTTTAATTGAAGCTGGATTGGTAAAGGATTGACCTAATGCTTTCTTAGCTTCTGTAACCGCACCTTTCAGAGCAGTTTCAACTTTACCCATCAAACTTTGCGCATCAGGGTCATTTTCGTTTGGCCATTGTGGAGGACGTTTGAAATCACTTGCTTCATCCCAAGGGTTACGCTTGTCATCTTCAAATACTACCTTGGCAGCACCTGTCGCTAATCCTGAAACACGTACAAAGCCTTTGTCATCCAATTGCCCTTTAAATTGCTTACCCAAAGAGTCAATAACGGTATAACCACCTTGTTTAACAAAATCACCATGTGCATAGTCATGTAATAATTCGAGTACACCCTGCCCACGTTTCGGCGGTGGGGGTAAGTTAGATTTAGCACTAACACCTGCGCCGGGTTGAAATACATGCTGCCCAGCATTCACTTCAAACTTTCCACCCGTCTTTGGAAAAATTCCTGAGCCATTTAAAGTAATCTGTGAAGTTGCACCTGTAATCACAACTTCTTTAGGACTACTAATCACAACTTTGTCATCAGTAGATGAAATGTTAATCCCCAGCTTGGCAAAAATATCTAATGCATCTGACTGCGCTTGGATCTCGACTTTACTCTGCGCTGCAATGGCTTTAATGCCACCTTGAGCAGCAAATAAACTGAGTTTGTTTTGTGCGTGTGCAATCAAATTCTTTTGCGTACTCAAGTTGATGCTATCGCCTGCAATCTGATTGATCTGTGAATCTGCGGAGATATGAATATCTTCAGGGGTACTTAAGGCAATCCCATCTTGTGAACTTAATAAAAGCAAGGCTTTATTAAATTTTGCAATTTTTTGCTCTAATTGTTCTGCAAATTCTTTTAGTTGTTCAACTGATTCAATTTCATCAGTTTTTTGATTCTTGGCAATATCACTTAAGGCTTTACTGTTGGTCTGACTACCCTCTAGCTGTTTCTTAGCAATTTCAGCATCTAAGTGCTCACCTTTGGCTTGGTCTTGTTTATAGGTCGAAAGTAGTAAACCTTGCCCTGCCCGAACTGCTCCCCATTGATCAGTACGAAGTTCAAAGCCTTCACCACGATCATCACTTTCTGCTTTGTCTTTTGGGTGACTCAGTTTGCCCAAGTTGAGTTGGCTGGCGCCATGACTACTCTGTAACTGGCTGCTGATTTGGCCAGTAGTGTCGTCAAACCTCAGTTGATTGTAACCACTGCCTTGATACTCTCGACTTTTGATTCCTGCCAGCTTCTTGGTGTCAGGCAGTTTGCCTTTGTCATCAAACTTACTTGGATGACGTTGCGCTTCATGGATACGCCCAACCACAAATGGACGGTCAATGTTGCCATCAAAGAAATCAATCACAATAATCTCTCCGATTCTCGGTAAGAATCGCGCCCCATAGCCTTCACCTGCCCATGGAGTTAGGACATCGACCCAAGCTGAATCTGTGTCATTGTCATTAGAACCCGCACCGCCATCATGGGTGTTGTCTTCATTACGAGTAAACAGGAAGCGAACTTTGATACGCCCCCATTCATCCACATGAATTTCTTCTCCACTTGGTCCGACAACTTTGGCACGCATTGGGTGCGCTGTCGGTCTTTGGGTTAAAGGGTTATATTTAGGGACAATAGTAATATTACGTCGTTGGAGAATGAGGTGATTTGCTTGACGTTCGTCTTTATTATTAGTGCTGATTTCAGTCTGTTGCCAGTTACTTTGTTTGAGTAAGGCTATAACTTGATCTGTTAAGTCTTTAGGTAAATTATTTTGATTATAGAAAGACTTGTATGTAATTAAAAATTCTTTGTCTGCACCTGAGTGTTGATCTATCTCTGGGTGTTCATTAAATTCAAACCAGTACCCCACTTGTGCATCACGTACTGTTGATGTTGCCGTAAATTTTTTGGCTTGTGAGTCGTAGTAGTTGCTAAGGTTTTGGTTAAACCGTTCAATCTGACTGTTGCCTGATCGCGTTGCACCATCTTCTCCATTGAGGTCTTGTATCCATGCAGGACTAAAATGCCATGCTTGTTCTAATCCTAAACTCGCTGAATCTTGATTGTCTGAATGTCGATGCTTAGTTAAAACTGAGCCAGCACCTTCTTCTGTTTCTAATGCATCCGCTTGCCAACGTTGTATATGGACTGAAGTTGGCTGGATTGATCGCAAACCTGTAAATGCTGTGATGCTGTCTTGTCGTTCTGTTGGACTGCTACGATGAAAACGGATGTTACGTCGATCCAGTGCTTGGTAGTGATCATTGCTGTCAATTAGTCTTAGTTTTTGAGCTTGGATTTGTTCATTTGAACTGGAAACTTTAAGCTGTGCCTCATCAATTAAAGTGTTAATGCCTTCGGAGGCTAGCAATCTTTGAATGAATTCACTATCCAACTCATTATTCTGCATAATGAAAGGACGTACATCATAGTCTTTGGTTAAACCACTTTTATCCAGTGTTAGACTTGAAGCAAACAACGGACTACGTTGCTGCCACTCGGAAAAAATACACTGAACCACGTCAACGGCAGATTTCGCCATGAAGACACGACTATTTCTACGCTGTTTCCAAAGTGCAGTCGGATCTTCTACTGTTAGGCGATAAATCGTAAGTGAGCCATCGCTTGCACCAATATCAGCCTTCGTTACAATCCCTGAAATTCGATTGAGTTCTGATTTATCGTTGACAATATCAACGGCTACTTGACTCCCAATAAATTGTTTTAATGGAATTTGGGCATTGGTTGAAAGACAAATGAGTTCTAGATGTACACCCTCATTGAGTTCATGAGTTCCATCTACACGTTGAAGGAAGACTTGATCGTTTAATACCGAATTTGAAAATAGGGCATGGATCGCACGCTTTTGAGCTGTCAATCCCAGCTGCTCCAAGGCAGCGTAAATATTGTTAGACATAGTTTATTATTTGATTTTAGATTGTGATCCATTCTACTAAACAACTTAATAATCTGTCTATACAGAACTGTCTATAGTTATTTTTTAAAACGACATTTTGTGTCTCTTTTTGTTTCAGTTTTTTGAGCACTCTTAAAGCATGCCTCACTTGCCCTTGAGTCATTCGATATTTGTTTTGTAACTCGGCATAACTTAGCTGTTCCAAATCTGCTTGATGCGCCCTAACCCAAACAATAGCTAATGGTTTTTTGGGAATATTGAGTAACTTTTTTAAATCTATCCTTGCCCATTTGATTTGTGATTGTGTGAGATTAAACTTTAGAGCAATCTCCTTAATAGTCAAATCATGACTTAATAAAGCGTGTTGATTGTCCAATAACCATTGTTTTCTCTCAGTACTTTTTTGTTTTAATTTTTCGGCTGTTGTCGGTAAATTTTGCTCCATACACATTTGTTTATGAACTCTTGTTGCAGTAGAGACAGCAATATCCATCGCCTCAACCAAATCAATAATTTTATTACATGAAATAATAATGTCTTTATGTGCTAAAACTTTTGCTTGAATTTCGTCTTCAACTTTTCTTGCTCGTTTTCGAGTCCTGATAACGCCAACCTTATGGACTAGATAGCGAACATATCGACCAATGTCACCCTGATTTAATTGATATTTTTCGAACAATACATCGCAACGCTCATAGAGTATTTCGTCCTGATGTTCAATGACCCATGCATAATCAGATAGTTTCCTTCTTATATTAAGACGTTTTCTAAAACGAAGTAACACATCTTTAGAAAATCCAAGCTGTTCAGCTAAAATGGACAATTCCACTGAATGATTTTGTTTAATAAATTCAGCCAGTTCATGCGTCAGGATAATTTCGGCACAATGCCCATGAAGTCGCTCATAACCTCGACCTTTTAGTAACATTAACCCATTCGGCAGACATTTTTCCTCATAAACATCCCAATCATCCCCCTCCCAATCTTTGATGGTTTTTATCGGGTAAAGTTTATATTTTTAGCCATAACAATTGAATTTCATTATGTTGATCAATAGTGCTTCTTTTATCAAGTTCAGCTTAAAATTTAAAGTGCTTTTTAAGAAGTTTTTATTCAAAGTGACAAGCAATCAGAGTACGAAGAAATACTTTTAGTTCGCATATCAATACTCAAAAAACGTTACGCTAAATGGATTCATGGTGATAAAAACAGGATAGAGATGGCAAAATTAAATACAGGCACTTAATAAGTGCCTTTTTTATATTTAAAAGAATGTGGCGCAAAAAGTTGGAAGTGTGGCAAAAATGTGGCAATAAAAAAGCCACTTATAGTAAGTGGCTAATTTATAACAATAATTTTGGTGGAGATGGCGGGAGTTGAACCCGCGTCCGCCAACACTACACTCGAGAATACTACATGCTTAGATATCGTCAATTATTTTAACATTAAGTGACCCGACGAACAGGGTACAAAACGCGATCCTCTAAGTTTAGTATAAAGCCCCGAGGCTTGACTTTATACGGACTTGTGTGCGTGCGCTACAGTCGGGTCCACTGACCACAAGTATTCAGTGAAGCGGACAAGCTGCCCTTAGGCAGCTAGAGCGTAAGATTCGTCGTTTGCGACTAAAATATGCAAATTTGATTTACGAGAGAAAATGCGCTCTCGGCATGCATCTATGAGCTTCATCATCGGCGTCGAAGCCAATAACATCCCCAGATAACACGGCCATCATAACATAATTGTTGCAAATTAAGCAGATAATTCACTACATTTATATCAAATGATGCGCCTAGTTCTATAATTGCGCTACTATCACTATTTTTCAAGGGACAAATATAAAAAAGATGAGCTATTTACTCTCACTTGATCAAGGAACGACCTCTAGCAGAGCAATTATCTTCGATGAGCATGGAAAGGTATATGCCTCTGCTCAACGGGAAACCCAAATTAAAACCCCACATTCGGGCTGGGTTGAGCAAGATGCCATGGAGATTTGGACCACACAAATCACCGTCGTACAGCAAGCAATCGCATCGGCAAGACTATTGGCCAAAGACATTAAAGCACTTGGTTTAACCAACCAACGTGAAACTACGGTAGTTTGGGATAAGCGAACAGGTAAACCACTTGCCCCTGCCATCGTTTGGCAAGACCGACGCGCTACAGACTGGTGCAATCAGTTAGTTCAAAACAATTTATCTGAAAAAATTCACAAAAAAACAGGATTAAGAATAGATCCTTATTTTAGTGCTGGAAAACTGGTTTGGTTATTGGAAAATGTGCAAGGCTTAAGAGCACTGGCTGAACAAAACCATGTCGCATTTGGTACAGTCGACAGTTGGTTAATTTGGAATTTAACTCAAGGCTCAGAGCATGTCATCGAAGCAAGTAATGCTTCACGCACTATGCTGATGGATTTAAAAACACAGCAATGGGATGCTGAATTAATTGAATTATTTAATATCCCAGCGAGTGTTCTGCCTAAAATTATCCAATCTGATTGTTATATTGCCAATACCGCCACAGGGCTTCTTGGTGCGGAAATTCCCATTTGTGGCGTATTAGGTGATCAACAGTCTGCTCTCTTTGGACAATCATGCTTTGAAGCTGGAACAGCCAAAAATACCTATGGAACAGGCTGTTTTATGCTGTTCAATACAGGAACAGATATTCAATATAGCAAAAATAAATTACTCACCACCTTAGCATGGAAATGCCAAGACCAATCTCATTATGCCTTAGAAGGCAGTGTATTTATGGCTGGTGCGATTGTGCAATGGTTAAGAGATGGTTTAGGAATTATCAAAAATAGTGCTGAAGTTGAAAAGCTAGCTTGCCAAGTTGACACTACAGATGGTGTCGTTTTGGTTCCAGCCTTTACAGGTCTGGGAGCACCACATTGGGACAGTGAAGCGCGCGCTTTACTTTGTGGAATGTCACGTGGAACCAATAAATCACATATTGCCAGAGCAGCCTTAGAATCCATTGCCTTCCAAGTTTCTGATGTATTAACTGCGATGCAATCGGATATTGCACAACCCTTAAAACAATTACGTGTAGATGGTGGCGCAAGCCAAAATGATATGCTGATGCAATTTCAGGCAGATATTTTAAATGTACCTGTGCTACGCCCTAAACTTTTGGAATCTACCGCTTGGGGTGCTGCTGCATTGGCAGGATTAAAGGCAGGTGTTTTTAATAATCTCAGTGAAATTTCTGAATCTTGGCAATTAGATCGTGCTTTTGAGCCTAAGATGAGCGCAGACCAAAGACAATATCATTTAAGCTTATGGAATGGTGCCTTGCAGCGCGCGAAGTCCAATTAACAATATCCAATTAGCAATTCTACGTAGAAAAGCTTGGCTAGAATTAAAGATAAAATTCAAAGTAAAATTTTAGCCAAGCTTTCTCAGTTTAAAGTCTTTCAACAAACAGTATCCCATTTAAATGGTCGATTTCATGTTGCACAATGCGTGCAGGAAAGCCATGAAATTGCTGAATAATCTTTTCGCCAGTCAGCGTGAAAAATTGTACAGTAACTGCTTCAGCACGAGCCACTTGCCCTCTTTCATTGGGCACACTTAAACATCCTTCCTCACCCAAAATGGTCTGTTCAGACTGCTCTAAGATTTCAGGATTAATCATTGTGATTGCATCCATTTCAGGAGCATCTGGATAGCGAGGGTTCGCTCTTGAAGCAACAATAATCACCCGTTTAGAAACATACACTTGTGGTGCGGCGATCCCAACACCATTACGCTCTAACATGGTGGCCTGTAGGGCCTTGGATAATTCATTTAACCAAGTACTTGAAAACTCAGCTTCAGCCACAGGCGCTGCGATTAATTTTAAAACGTCTTCACCACGTTGGGCGACAGGTAACACGGCACTCATTATCTTGTACCTTGATCAAATGTAAATTAGATAAAGATGAGTGTAGCATTTGAAATGCACTTTCCAATTCAATTATTGTGCAAAAGTATGTAGGTTATGTACAAATGAATTTCTATTTACCTAAGCCAAATGACCGCTTGTCTTTTAAACCATTTTTAATCATGATCGTGTAAATAACTACCGTCTAGTCTATCGTTGAAAATAATGAATACAGCATCCCTATTCTTAGGCTTGATCTTTAGCTCAATTGGCTTAGGCTATTTTATCTATGGAAAAAGACAGCGAATGAACATGCCTTTTATCTGTGGTATCACTTTGATGATTTTTCCTTATTTTATTGAAAATACAATGATTATGTCTGTATGCGGTATTATTCTGAGTGTTATCCCGTGGTTAATTCGCATATAAATGATCAATATTTAAATCTATTAGAATCTAACTTATCGCAATACTTTTAAAGCAGAAATGATTTTTAAATCACTTGATCACCTATAAAAATAAGTATGATGTGTAAAAATAAATATTGATTTTTTAAGTAAAAAATAGTCAATTAAAATGATTACATTCACATTCAATTTCTCTTTTAAGGCATTGCATCATCATGGACGAAAAATTGGGCCTCAATAAGGAAGCAAAAAGAACCCTTGCATTGTCTTCTCTGGGCGGTGCGCTCGAATTTTATGATTTCGTCATTTATGTATTTTACGCAAAAATCATTGCTGAACTATTTTTCCCCAGCTCTTTAAGTCCTTTTTGGGCAATGCTGAATACTTACGGAATTTTTGCCGCAGGATATTTCTTCCGTCCGTTAGGTGGCGTGATCATGGCACATTTTGGTGATCTCGTAGGACGTAAACGCCTGTTTAGTTTATCCATATTACTGATGGCACTCCCTACTTTGTTCATTGGTCTAATGCCAACTTATGCAGACATTGGTTTAGCTGCTCCATTGCTACTGTTATTGATGCGCGTGGTTCAAGGCATTGCGATTGGTGGAGAAATTCCCGCAGCATGGACATTTGTTTCAGAGCATGTACCAACAAAGAAAATTGGTTTTGCCAATGGTTTGCTTACCTCAGGTTTGTCACTGGGGATCTTACTGGGCGCTTTGATGTCGCTGTTTATTTCACTTAAGTTTAGCGAAGCTGAAATCCATGCTTGGGCTTGGCGTCTCCCATTTATAGTCGGTGGAGTTTTTGGATTAATTGCCTTATATCTAAGAAGTTATCTTAAAGAAACCCCAGTATTTAAAGCGATGCAGGCGCGTAAAGAACTCTCAAAAGATCTACCCATCAAGCAAGTTTTGGCATCCCATAAATCTGCCGTTGTCATCGGGATGCTATTTACTTGGTTTTTGACCGGTTGTGTTGTGGTGATTATCCTATCTACCCCCAATTTACTGACCACCACATTTAACTTTCAACGTGCGGATGCATTTCAAATGCAAAGCATGGCAATTCTGATGCAAATGCTGGGTTGTATATTGGCAGGTTTTCTCGCTGATCGTTTTGGTGCTGGGCGCGTAATTTGTTTGGGATCGCTCAGTGTGGCAATCACTGCAGGTCTTTTTTATTACAGTTTAGGTCATGCCGCTCATTCAACGATCTTCGGACTGTACATGTTACTTGGTCTATTTTCTGGCACAGTCGGTGTAGTTTCCTATAGCTTGGTCAAGATGTTTCCTGCCCCAATTCGTTTTTCAGGAATTTCATTCTCATACAATGTTGCATACGCAATTGCAGGTGGCTTAACGCTGCCATTGGTACAATGGTTGAGTTTATATCGCGATATTGGTGCTGTGTACTATATTGTTGTGCTTTGTCTAATTACCCTTATCACAAGTGTAGTTTATCGCAAAAAATTTGAAACGGTTTAACCGCGTTGTTTGTATCCGAATGAATGGGTAAGTTCTACTTCAAAGAAATGACAAACCTGATTACGCCCATTGTTTTTTGCCAGATATAAGGCCTGATCAGCCTGACGAATCAATTCTTCTTTTGTTGATAAAAAAGGATTCGTTGATACTGCGACCCCAAAACTAGCCGTCACTTTGAGCGTCTGTTGATGATCTAATCGTATTTCTTCTTTTTCAATTGCTTGACGGCATCTCTCAGCAAGTCTCAGTGCATTTTCTAATGCACCATTGCTCATGAGAATAATAAATTCTTCCCCCCCAAATCGTCCAACAACATCCTGTTCACGAATATTCTCAGTCAAAATTTTTGCAACCTGTTTTAAAACTGCATCCCCAGTATCATGCCCATACTGGTCATTAACACTCTTAAAATAATCTAAATCTAATAATACAACTGCAAAAGAGCTTTGCTGCTGTTTTAATAAGTCAATATTCTCACCAATCCTACGACGATTATAAATGCCTGTAAGTGGATCAAGTACACTAATTCGCTGAATCATTTGCTCTCTTTTGCGCCATTGAATTAAAAGAACCTCGAATAAAACTAGACTTGCAAGAAAGATCGGAATATAAAAATACAACATGCAAAACACCCAAAATGTATTTTTATATAACGACATGGATTGTAAGTGTTCACTAAAAATTGGCGCATAGGCTATTTTATTCGTCAGGCTTAATCCAAGGCTGATCAACATAAAACAAGTGATTGGAATGACGATTAGATACACCACTTTTCGTTCGAATAATACCAGCGCCACTGTGACTAAGCTGACATAACCTGCACTTGATGCTGGGCTAAAAATCCCAATGCAATGTGCGCCAAAAACAAAGATAAGACCAAAATATGCGATGGTTATATACGGTATTATGATTTCAAAAATAGAAGTTTTACTTAAAGTACGAATAATAAAAATAAGCGCAAAAAAACCCAGTGCAGCAAAAGACAATAATCTCATATAGATTGGATAAAAATCTTGATTAATCCAAGCTTGTAGCTCAATTTGAGCGTTGCTAAAAAACCACCATACAATCCACGATAAAACAGCAACACCCCCTAAGAAGAGCACAAGGCTACACTTCTTAAGATTACTCCAATTCATGATCATGACATCATGCATGAAGTGTTCCGTTGAGGACTGTACTGCCATTCTATTTTTTTGTTCCATATAATAACTAATCCATAAAATTGTAAATTTCTATCCGTTGTTTTATTTATCTGTACTCATCATTTAAATATAACACTCTAGTAATTTTATGTAAGTGTATTTCGAAAATATAGATTTTTATACTAAATAAACCTGAAGCTTAGGATATTAATCCTTTATATTATTTGCAAATATTTTCTGAAGAATAATCGTTTTATCACGCTTATTTTATCAATTTTAACTTTAATTTTTTTCTAATACTTCAACAAACAAAGGGATTTAATTTACATTCTTTGACCGAATTCAATAATTTTTTTACTGGCGATATCCGTCAAGCTTTAGCCTATTTGATGTATACACTGAGCTGGGTACAAAAATTTTTAAAATAAGATTTATCATCTTTATATTTTTTATTGTTAATTTACTCTAATTTATTTTTAATTTATATTTTAACATTCTAAAAGTTAATTTTACTCGAATCAAAACTTGAAATATCCAATCAAACTGCGTTAGCTCCCTGTTTTAATTATGATAGTGTTTTAAACATAAAGCATTAGCATTATTGTCGTTTAAATTCAGTACAAAACAATTTGCAATAATCTCTCCAGAATTATTTAGACTTAGTTAAATCTCAATTTAAGTAAAATTATTATTTTCAAAGACTTAACCAAAAAAACTTGGCTTTATATTTTTTTATAAATGCTGATACTTTTACTGTTAAACTTTAAACGAATAAAAGTTGATTGAATCTCTATATTGAACACCAGCTCTCTATATTTGATCTGAATACAAAATTCTTCTGCACCATCATCCAAACCAGAAGTGCTCCACCTTGTGCCCTGTGGGAAGTGATCTAACCATGGGGCTTTGTAAAAATCAGAGACTGAATCAAAGTCGAGATATTGCTCAGGTTGAGCCATGATTTTTTCAACAAGTTCTTCAAACTTTTGTTTTTGTATTTGAACAAAATCAATAATCATGGCAGCCCCTTAAAGGATGTTAAATTCCTTTATACATGCTCGCCGATTGTTTCTTTTTGACCTGTTCCCATTGCCACCATCCAAATCCAGCCAGTCCAACAAACGCCGCATATAAAGCAGCTGTTAGGAATAATTCTTTATACATAAACATCCAGACATAGACGATATCAACAAAGACCCAAAGCACCCAAGTCGCAATATGTTTACGGCTGGTCCAATAGGTTGCCAATAAACTAAATGCAGCCAGTTGGGAATCTAACATAGGCAAAGCAGCATCAGTAAAATAATGTAGCGATAAACCAAATACTCCCCCTCCAGCAGCTGCGATGATCATCTGAAGAATCACTGTTTGTAAGGCAATTGGCTCTATTCGAATCTCATGATCTTGCTGCTTACCTTTTAGCCAGTGATAAAAGCCATAAAAATTCACCACCATAAAGAACACTTGTAAGATTGTTTCACCATACAATTTGAATTCAAAGAATAAATAGGCATATAAAACAAAGGCAAAGAAGTTAAATACCCAACACCACATATTTCGCTTAATCGTCAATGTGACACCAATAATACTGATAATAACCGCGAATATTTCTAATGGTGACATGGTAAAAAACTAATCAAGACAGGAAAGGCTATTATGAAAAAATACGGCATGATTGCAAGCAAAACCAGAACTAAAATTGAGAACGGAATCTTTAATATAATTTTTTGAATTAAAATTCACAAAAAATACTGTTGTCCTGCTTTTTCGAATAGTAGTTACGATAACAATATAAATTCCTTAAAAAGTGAATAATTAGCTTTAAATCACAGTTTATGACGTATCGATTTTTAAAATCTTAATTCTGCGTCTCAATCAGCATACTCAAACATGATGCAATATAGGAAGTTGAGTTCAATACAATAGACTAATCAGCACTTTTGAAAGCTGCAATTTAAGCTTTGAACTATAGCAAAATTAACTAAAATAGCTGATAAAAACTGTCTGGTTTACATTAAAAAGCAGAGAAAAGATTAATCGAGAAAACGTAGCGCAAAATTTATTTATTTTAAATAATATGTTTAAAAACATTGGTTAACATTTTGTTTTTAGTTGATGTTGTTCACATTTTAATCTTGTTTACGAGATTTAACACTTGTTTACGTGAATACCAATGAATTTACAGAGGGGAACCTCTACTATCAACCTTAAGTTATGAACAATCCCCAAAGTTCATAACATTTCTCCTTAACCGAACTGTGAAAGCAGATTCGTTGTTCTACGCAGTGATCACCCCAATCATTGCGTATTTTTTTGTCTTCAGTTCCCTCTGTAAACTCAATCAGTTATAAGGAATAGTTGGCTAAAATGCAAGCATTACTTTTCAAGCAATTTTCAAAATATAAAAGAATATATTAAATTATAAGATATTGATTTTAATTAATATCATAAAATATTTTGTTGCAATACTACGACAAAACCGATAAACTTAATTTATTAATTGAATTAACTGATGATCATTTAATTATTCAGTTCAAATTAAAAATTTTATTTATAAAAACGCGCAACAATAATTTTGAGTAGAACAATATGTGGGAATTATTTACACACTCATCCAACTTACTGTTTAGTGTCAGTCTGTGCCTGATGTTTTTATTGGGTATTGTGGAGTGTTTACTCCTTATTATTGGTTCAACCTCACAAGGTTTTTTAGACCAATTTATTCCAGATCAACTGTTAGAAACCCATCATGCGGATCTAGACATCCATACAGATCACAACCTTTTAGTGCAACTGTTAGATTGGCTCTATCTTGGTCGTGTCCCCGTCTTGGTTTGGTTGATCATTTTTCTGACTGTTTATGCACTATTTGGTTTTATTGTGCAAAGTATATTTTTCAATTTCACTGGAAATTATTTTTCTATTTGGCTGATTGCACCAGCCAGCCTTTTTTTATCTATGCCAATTGTCCGAGTGTGTGCAGCACTCGTTGCAAAAATTTTACCGAAAGATGAAACCACTGCGATTCACAGTGATGAACTGATTGGGCGTACTGCTCAGATTATTTTAGGTGAAGCAAAACAAAACTACCCTGCACAAGCCAAAGTCATCGATCAATTTGGACAGACACATTATATTTTGGTTGAACCAGAATTAGATGAAATCTTCCAACAAGGTCAAAGTGTGATTTTGACACAAAGAACAAAACTAGGCTTTCAAGCAACGCCACTTTAATTTTTCAATAACAAACCTAGGTATAATAAAATGTTGAATTCAAACTTATATCAAATCCTTGTTTTAGCAGGCATTATATTGGTGGCACTGATTGTCATCGGGGTGATTATCGCCCGCCTGTATAAACGCTCAAGTAAAGAAGTTTCTTTTGTCCGTACTGGTTTTGGCGGTGAAAAAGTCATTTTAAATGGCGGTGCAATTGTATTGCCAGTTTTACATGAAGTGATTCCCGTCAATATGAATACCCTTCGTCTTGAAGTCAAACGTGCCACAGATCAAGCGTTGATTACTCGTGATCGTATGCGTGTGGATGTGATGGCTGAATTTTATGTACGGGTTAAACCAACTGCTGAATCTATTGCAACAGCTGCCCAAACCTTGGGTAAAAAAACCATGTCTCCACAAGAACTCAAAGATTTGGTGGAAGGTAAATTTGTAGACTCACTACGTGCTGTTGCTGCTGAAATGGCAATGGAAGAGTTACATGAAAAACGCGTTGATTTTGTTCAAAAAGTCCAACAAGTGGTTTCTGAAGATCTGTTTAAAAATGGCTTAGAATTAGAAACGGTTTCACTGACAGGTTTAGATCAAACCAGTTTTGAATATTTTAACCCTCAAAATGCTTTCGATGCAGAAGGTTTAACCAAACTGACTGAAACCATTGAAGACCGCCGTAAAAAACGCAATGACATTGAACAGGACAATGACTTAGCCATTAAAGCAAAAAACTTAGAAACAGAACAAGCCCGCTTGCAAATTCTACGTGAAGAAGAATATGCAAAACTTCAACAAGAACGTGAAATCGCCATTCGTAAAGCTGAGCAATCGGCAGAAATTGCAACACAAGAAGCCGCAAAAAAACGCGAAGCAGAAGAAGCTCAAATTGCTGCTGAACGTGAAGTCGAATTAAAACGTATTGCATCTGCACGTGATGTTGAAAATGAAAATATTCAAAAAGCGCAGTTGATCCAAAAAGCCCAAGTCGAACAGAAGAAAACCATTGAATTGGCCGAGCAAGATCGTGCGATTGCAATTGCTGAAAAATCACGTGCTGAATCTGAAGCCAAAGCGTTGGCTGACCAAGCACGTGCACAAGCGGTAAAAGCGGAAGAAGAAGTGACAACTGTTCGTGAAACTCAGCGTGCAGAGCGTTTAAAAGCCGTTGAATTGGTGGCTGCAAAGCAAGTCGCTGAAACAGATGCAATTGCGATTACCGTAGCAGCAGAAGCCGCTAAACAAGCAGCTGCAGATGATGCTGAAGCAGTGCGTATTGCAGCACAAGCGGATGCTGAAAAAATACGTCTAAAAGCCAAAGGTGAAGCAGATGCAAAAATGTTGCTTGCTGCGGCACAAGAAAAGCAATATCAAGTTGATGCTGAAGGTACACGTGCAGTCAATGAAGCCAACAATGTGCTTTCAACAGAACAAGTTGAGATGCAAATCCGTTTAGCTTTATTGAAATACTTACCTGAAATCATTCGTGAAAGTGTTAAACCAATGGAAAATATTGATGATATCAAGATTCTTCAAGTCAATGGTTTAGGCGGTATGGCAGGTTCAAATGCAACAGGTGAATCTGGTGAACAAAATCAAATCGCTTTGTCTGATCAAGTGGTCAATAGTGCACTGCGCTATCGTTCTCAAGCTCCACTGATTGATAGCTTAATGAATGAGTTAGGCATTAAAGGCGGAGATATTAATGGTTTAACGCAATCCTTAAAACCAAGTAATGATTAATACAAATCATCTCCTATTCGCTTAATTACCCCAGCCTCTGCCATCAGGGGCTTTTTATTGGATGGATTTTTATTCATGATCTAATACAGCTGATTGTTTTTAATGGTATAGATGTTAACGATACAGATATGCTTATCTCAATAAGTCATGATGGAAACTCACGATTTCTTTTAAAATCAGCTGATTCAACCAAGATCGACTATCTCAATGCTATGCTCTAACCCTATTCAGTTTTGTTTAATTTAAAAATGACTTGGTTTATTTTTATTCTCGGTGCCATGATTGCAGGCTTTGTCCAAGGTTTAACTGGTTTTGCCTTTGCCTTGATTGCGATGTCTTTTTGGATTTGGGTATTACCGCCACAACTGGCAGCACCATTGGTGGTGTTTGCTTCTCTATGGAGCCATATCATTGCATTGGGAAAAGAACAAAAACATCAACTCCCATTTTCCCTAGTGCTTCCCTATATCATTGCAGGATTGATTGGTGTACCTCTCGGTACCTATCTTTTACACCTCATTGATGGAAATACCTTTAAGACCATCCTTGGATTATTTTTAGTGATTTGGTGTCCGACCATGTTTTTTGCCCCTGTGTTTCCTCGTATTCAAGCATTGGGAAAACTTGCAGATGGAAGCATTGGTTTTATTGGCGGTATTTTAGGTGGTCTTGGTGGTTTTTGTGGCGCAGCACCATCAGCTTGGGTGATGCTTAAAAATCTGCCTAAACAACAACAGCGTTATATTTTAAGACATTTTAATTTTGCGATTCAGTTGTTTACGATTATTATTTATCTCTGCCAAGGAACCATCCACAAGGTCCATCTCCCCTATTTTGCACTGATCATTCTTACAGTGAGTATTCCTGCGCTGATTGGTGCGCAAATGTTTTATAAAATATC
Source organism: Acinetobacter sp. I-MWF (assembly GCF_025433935.1). Classification (NCBI taxonomy): domain Bacteria; kingdom Pseudomonadati; phylum Pseudomonadota; class Gammaproteobacteria; order Moraxellales; family Moraxellaceae; genus Acinetobacter; species Acinetobacter sp. I-MWF. Next base: position 3,612,774 of record NZ_JAMBAR010000001.1, read on the forward strand.
AGAAAAACAATTTAAACAATTGGTGCTGAGTTTATTATTTGCCTCAGGTTGTTTCTTATTGCTGACATCGTTGCTTTAGCAAAATAGAGAGAAAATTGAATAAATTTAACTGACTATTTATTCAGCATTTGGTTGCTAAAATGAAAACAATATCCGAGCGGCTCTATTTTTAATACCCGATTCATCCTACAATTCCGCCACTCATTTTTCTTAAATATCTGTGATGAAAAACTCATTTTTGTTAAGTGCCAGTATTCTCTTAACAGGATGTGTACTTGGCACATCTAGTGAAATTAAAACTGCGGAAAAACTGCTCAGCCAATTTCAATGTAATAATATTGAAACAGCAGAATTGGCCCATAGTTCAATTAATACTTATCATGAACGCTCACTTGCAGTGAGTAAAGAAAAAGCCACTGAGTACGTCGATCGCTATAAATCTGGCGATGAATTATTTAAAATTCCTCTCGATGAAGTGGTTCAACAACAATACGATATTTATAAGACAGCCTGTGAATCCCTCGGTGGTGTGCAACGCTAAAAAATAAGCCGATTATTGTTGAATACTGCAAAACGTTTATGATCTTAAAAATATCGTGTTTTAAATGATTGTGTTTTAAAATCATAAACGTAAATTATGATGAGCAGCGTTCATTTTTAAATTACCTAGACCATCCTCTATACTGCTGAATTTTTAAATACAGCCCCTAGTGAAATATAGCGATCCCTTCTACAAAGTCGGTCTCATGATCAAAATAGCCTTAGAAGCAGTAAAAATAGGCTGTAGCAAACCTCATATAGGCAAAGTGATATGATGGCTGCATCATCACAATAGCCGTGCCGTAATTTAGTTTTTAGTCTTGTATGAATGGTCTTTGATACCAAAAATTTTGATCCCCATTAGATAAAAAATAGAGGTTAAAATTAGACCAACAACCCACGAAACATCTGCACCATCAAGCCCCTTGGCAATAGGACCTGTATACAAGTCTGTCGCAATAAAAGGCACTTGAACAATGACACCAAAAATATATGCAGAAACGGCCATGAGGTTAAATTTTCCATAGATTCCTCCATCTTGATGAAAAAACGAATCGACATCATATTCCCCATGACGAACCCAGTAATAATCAACCAAATTCACAGCCGTCCAAGGGATAAGTACGTAGATGAGCAAGAAAATAAAATTAATAAATATGGGCAGAAAATTACTGGATGCTTTGATTCCAATCCACAGCGCAATAGCAATTAACAAAAATGAAATCACAATTCGCCCCTTAGCCAATGGCATAAATGATGGAATAAATGTCTGAATAAAAGAAATTAAAGTCAGTACACCACAATATAAATTCATTGAATTAATAGCAGAGATGGAAATGACCAAAATCAAAATAAACACACTCCCCATCTTAGGTACATAAGCGATCATCCCAGCGATAACATCTCCACTTGGTGTCACCAATCCTATTGTTACCCCCAAACACATCGGAATGATGGTACCCAATCCACATCCCCAATATGTCGCCCAAAACGCTGCCTTAGCTCCTGTTTCTTTTGGTAAATGACGAGTAGCATCAGAGACATAGGGTGCATATGCGATCTGCCACAGTGCAGCAATCGAAAGTGTCGCGAGAAAACCTGTAGCTGAGAAAGAATTACGCGCGAAAAAGTCTGCTGGTAAACCTTGAATAAAAAACACCCACACATATGCTGCCAAAAAAGCCAAACCAGAGATCACAAAGGTTATTTTTGTAAATAGATGAATTAATCGATAGCCAACGATTGTACCGATCACTGCAACGACACAAGTGAATAATATGCCGGATGACTGACTGAATGAGGGAATAAGCAAATTCATGGCTTGTCCAGCCAGCGTCGCATTTGAAGCGAGAAAGCCGACATACATGATGACCACGATTCCAAGGATTGGAAGTGCACCATATGCGCCAAACTGCCCTTTGGTTTGAATCATTTGAGGGACACCGAGATGCGGTCCTTGAGCGGCATGGAGTGCGGCAAAGATGCCACCAATAAGCGTCCCTAGAATAATACTTAAAATAGCAGAGACAAAAGATTGATGAAAAATGGTGACTGAAACTGATCCTGTCACAAACGTCAGTAGCATCAAATTTCCACCAAACCAAAGTGTGAATAGATCCCGAGCCTTACCGTATCGCGCATTTAATGGGATTTGCTGAATGGTATGTTGTTCAATCGAGTGAACATATTTGTCTTCCATGAGTATCTCCTAATAGAGAAATCGTTAAAAAATTACGATCAATCAAATTGTTTTTTTAAGATGCAAAACCCCCTACGCTTAAATTGCGCAATTGAAAATGCTGAGGATTATGGGTGCAGGCGTTCTGCTATGTGGTCATTGGCTCAAGCACAATGGCATCAAACAATGCTTCGATCTGTTGATGAATTTCCCCTTCAAAAATGACCACTATTCTCGATCTGTGGTCATCATCAGGCCACGCATTTAGGTAAGATTCGGGAAATAGATAATGTTGAACACCGTGTAATATCACCGGTCGTAACGACTCCTCCACCTGAATCAATCCTTTGATTCGGAGCAAGTTCACGCCATAAAGTCGTGCCAGCTTCTGAAGAAAATGGGTCACACGCGCCCAAGACAAAGCTTGGTTGGCATATAAACACAGTGTAAAAATATTATGATGCGGTGCGTTATTGAAAGTGTTTTGAGAATTTGTCTGATGTGTAAACCACTGCGTACCAAGTAAATTACGTGTTACTGGATACTTTTCACGATCAAAAATAACCAAAGCAACAGCCGCCACATCCGCACCATCAATAATTTCAGCACTCGCATTCAGAGTGCGGATGCGCTTGGTAAATGTTGTAAAGGCATGCGACAAATCTGTTTTAGTTAAAATGATTTTATCTGCAACAGCAATTTGACGTAGTCTCTCCGTCCGCTGATGCGGGACATTTAAGGACAATAATGTATCAACCGTAGCAATCACAGTTTGCACACTAAATAAAGTCGCGACACTTTCATCTGCCAATAAAAGCTTAAGCAAGGGAATCGGGTCAGCCATACCTGTTGTTTCAACAATAACACGGTCAAAAACAGGAATTTTTCCTGCCTCAGCACGACAATAAAGAAGTTTAAGCGTTTCTGAAAGTTCTGTTTTCATGCTACAACAGACACAACCACTTTTTAGCAAGACAATGTCATCGTCAAGTCGACCTATCAATAAATGATCTAAGCCAACCTCACCTATTTCATTAATAATCACTGCCGTGTGCGCCATGCGATCATCGGCCAACAAACGATGCAGTAATGTTGTTTTACCACTCCCCAGAAAACCTGTCAGTAAGGTCACAGGAATACGTTTTATTCCGCTCATATATGTCTTCCCTTACGCACATAAACGATAATTTAACCCAGTAGATTAGTTAGCACGCTGAAACACATGCTGACCTTGTAATACTGTGGTGATGACTTGAGTCACAGCAATTTCTTCAGGGCTTGATTCAAAAATATTGCGATCCAAAACAATAAAGGTTGCTTCCTTACCCACTTCTAAACTCCCAGTACGATGACTATGCCCAACAGCAATTGCGCCGTTCAACGTCATGATCCTGACTGCCACGTCCAAAGGCACACTTTCATCTCCGTGCTGTAAAATACCTGCCAGTGCGGGAAAAAGATTTGGCGTAGGTGGCAAAAGCCAATCTGTACCAATCGTCATGGTTGCACCAGCATCATACAAAGTTCGGAAATCATAGGCTTTGCCAAGCGCTTGTTGATATTCTGGGATATGCCAAATCGCGGGGGACATTTCAGCAATAATGTCTAATTCTGCAAAACGGCTCCGATCTTTTGCAGAAACATAATGGGCATGTGCAATATCATGAAATTGCCCTGTTTGACGTTCAACATTGCTGGCATTTTCATAATTGTCTAAACCAATACGCACAGAACCATAACCCGTACAATGTGATTTAACGATCAAACCTTCTTCTGTCCATTCACGAATTTTTTCAGTGAGTTCATTGGAATCGAGAAGTAAATTGTAAGTAATAGGTTCATCTGAAATCGGATCTAAGGGCACATGGCTAAAGGTGGGTGCCATAGATGTACCATCTAGCATCACTTTGATTCCATTCACCATGACACGTTTGGACGCATATTGCGCTCGTTCTGCAATTACCCTTTCATCTTCTTCACGATCACTCAAGGACATAATTTCTGCTTTCCAAGGAATATGACAAATCAAATCCAGTGTAAGCTCATCGTTATCATCCAAAGATTTAGCTGCTGTCAGGAATGATCTTGTTGCTGAAGCTTCCTGTGCCGAAGTAATACCATATTGATTACATATACTTGCCGCCATTTTAAGTGCGAACTTATTTTCCTCATCAGTCTCTGTGGGTGCGACCATATATAATTTCACCCATCCACCTTCACGCAAAATTCCAGTAGGTTCACCTGTTATAGGATCTTTTTCAATTTTTGCGCGGGTCGTACTCGGTGTATCACGCGTGATACCTGCAAGATCTAGTGCTTGGCTGTTCGCCATGACGTTATGAAATGAAAAATCATGAATCACAATCGGCACGTTTGGAATGACTTGATCTAACCATTCTCGTGTCAGTAGCTCAGCAGTAAAAATCAATGGGTTATAGAGCCCGGCAAAAATCCATGTTCGTTTGGAGGCATATTTTTCCCAATACGCTTTGAGTTGCTGTGCCAATTCTTGCAAGGTTTGCGGATCATTTAATTGGCAAGAATATTCCAATCGAAGAAGTGCCGCTTTTAAAAGATGCGTGTGTGCATCATGGATGCCAGGCATCACCAATTTCCCTTTTAAATCATATTTTTCAGCATCCGCTGCCAAACTCAGAATTTCATTCTGATCGCCAATCGCTAAAATTTTACCGTCTTTTACCCACATGGCTTCGGCCCAAGGTTGCAGTTGATTCACGGTATGAAATTTTGCATTGTAATAGACGCTATTATTCATCTTGTTATCCCTGTCTATGCCCAATAAATGTTGAATTTAACTTTTAGAATTATTTACACCATGGTTTTAAGTTGTTTTCAACTTAAAACCAATTTCAACAATTTATTTATATACGACATTTTAAAAAATTAAGTAATTCTTAAATAACGATGTAGATCTTTTGAATTATTAAAGTAGTATTTTAATTGAGCTAAAAAAATAGGTTATTTATAAAATAATATGTCAATGTGCAGATGCTGTATCAACTGAATAACAGCAAATATTTAACCCTAATAAAATATGGGAATGTGCCAAATCACCCTTCCCATATCAAAATTAAATTCATTGTATTTGAGTTTTCAAAGATGCTATCGAATCAAAACTCAGCTTCTGGAATAAATCGGGTATCTATACTAAATAAATCTGGATGCTTCGGATTGATCTGAGCATAAAACTCCATGATTTCAGCCATGTCCTGTTCATAATTTCCAGTTGGATAAACAATTTTACCAATCCCAGTTTTCTTGTTTTTATAATCCATATACGCCAGTGCAATAGGTACACCAGCACTGGTGGCAACATGATAAAAGCCTGTTTTCCACTGTTCTTGCTTTGCACGCGTTCCCTCTGGCGTCACCAGCATGACCAATTTAGGATGGGTCTTAAACAGCTCACTCATCAGTTGAACCATACTTGGACGTTCCTCTCCATCCTGCTTGGGACGGCGATCAATCCCGATTCCACCCATAGCACGCACAAAAGGTCCAAAAGGCAATTTCATATAGCTGTCTTTAATGGTAATACGCACATGAACGCCCAAAGCTTTCAGCGCTAAACGTGCATAGAGTGCATCCCAATTACTGGTATGCGGCGCAGCAATCATGACACATTGGTCGATGTTTAAATCCCAATGGTTATCAATTTGCCATCCCATCCAGCCCAAACTTTGTTCAGCTAATTTTTCAAACACCCAGCACACCAAAATATAAAGAATTCGCGCTGGATTGTAACAACCAATAGATCAGATAAAAATCTACTTTGTATAGAAAATCAGCAATTAATATATAAATGTATAAAATTAATTCATTGTAAAACTTGTCAGTAAATATTCAGTTTTGATTAAATTCTGCAATGAATTTGCATATATTAATTTTTCGTTTGGTTAAAATAGTTAATCCAATGTAATTCACGACAATGATTATCAAAATGAATTTTTTGTGGCTGAATATTCGTATTTGACTGCTGGATGACCTGATATTCAATCCAGCTTTCTAGACAAGACTCCACTTCAAACAACTGATTGTCTTGTTCTATGGTTTGTTTCAATTGTGTGCCATCTGAAAATGTATAAATTTTGGTGGTCTGAGTGATCTCTATATCTTGCTCATAATTTTTTTCGCATTGCAAAGTGACATTTTCAATTTTGATTTGATCATTGCTTTTTTGATTGTCGTTTTTTTCATTGTAAATACGAGCAACATATTCAGCCAAATGAGACATAGATTCGAATACTTAAAATAGCACACTAAGAGAACACCTATAATAGCCTAACTTTTTAACATCGAACTACATTACTCAGCAATTTCTTACATAATTCACATTTCATATCAGGGAGATAATTTATATTCTGGATAAAATCATTCACATATAATTATTTATTCATTTGGGTTATGTTATGAAAAAAACACTCTTCGTCATGTCTATTTTAGCGCTGTCATTAAGCGCTTGTTCTAAACCGACTCATAATGCGTCAGAGGATATCAAAGCGACAGCACAAACACAGGCTGCTGCATCGCATGAAGCAGCAAGCCCAACGATTGATTCAGAACATAATGCTCAAAATAGCTTGGATTGGGCTGGTGAATACAAAGGTTTACTTCCGTGTGCTGATTGCTCAGGAATCAAAACCAAACTCATCCTAAAATCAGATCACACTTATGAACTGACTGAAGAATATGAAGGGGTTAAAGGTGAAGGCAAAGAATTTAAAACTCAAGGTCATTTTAGTTTTGATGAATCTGGATCGATTATCGGTCTAGATAAAAATGCAGATAACCGCAAATACTTTGTTGGCGAAAATATCTTAGAAGCACGGAGTTTTGCAACGGGTGAAAAGATTGAGGGTCCAAATGCTGAACTTTATCAATTAACCAAAGACGTGGAATAATTTAAAAATTATTTCCGAATAAGAGCATAAAAACCTGCTTGAAGCAGGTTTTTTAAATTTGGGAGCATGCTTTTAGCGATGACCAATCAAATATGCACCAAAGAGCGTGAAGATTCCACCTGAGATACCATCAATCCATCTTGAGGCATTTTGGTAAGCGGCTTTAAAGCTAGGTAATGAAAATACAAAGGCAACAAAGCTAAACCAGATCAGCGTTTCCACGGAAACAATTATAAATAATAATGAATGCACACCATCTAAATGTGGATTGGCTAAAAACACTGAAAATACACTACCGAAATAAATCACCGCTTTAGGATTTGATAAATTGGTTAAGAAACCTTTGAGAAAAAAACGTAGATTGTTTTGTGGTAACTCAAAATGATGCTGTGATAGATTCTCTTTCTTACTCAAAGCTGATCTAAGCATTTGGTAGCCTAACCAGCACAGATAAATCCCACCAACAACCAACATCACTTGCTTTAACCATGCCATTTTTTCAAAAATGATATTCAAACCCGCCAAAGCTAAAAAAGCCCAAAACATCACCCCTGCGGTAATCCCCAAAACCACAAAAATAGATTGCTTTCTTGAACGGCTAATTGCGGTTTGCGAGACCAGAAAGAAATCAGGGCCTGGCGTAATCAGGGCGCAAAAATGAATAAAGATTAACGTACATAATGCGATCAACATGGACTAGATTCCGTTCAGCGAGACAAATTTATATTAGTGTGAAAATTCATGTTTTTCCATCGATATCTGTACTTCAATAAAATCCTTTAGGCTGAACGTCAATGAATCTACATCACAAATAAAAATTAACGATCTTTTAAAAAGACGGATTTTAATTATTGGAGAAAATATTATTTTATCTTTATAATCAAAAACTAAAACCTAACTAAAAAATAAATCATGCTTAATTTAGAAAAAGATTCAACCACGCTCATTGAGCAAGCACCACATCATTCCGTGGAAGTGCAAAAAATCATCAGCATCAATAAATTTATGCTCTTGTGCTTTTTGACAATGGGTTTATATCAGATTTGGTGGATGTTTAAAGCGTGGCGCTTCTTTATGCAAAAAGACAAATTAGACATCATGCCGGCTTTTCGGGCAGTATTTTATATTTTTTTCCTATACTCCTTGTTTAAAAAAATAAATAACTATGCCAAGCAACAAGGATATACAGAGAATTTTTCATCAGGCTGGATGTTTATAGGATTTATGGTTTTTTCAGTACTGATTAAACTGCCTGAACCTTATGATCTGATAACTGTATTGAATTTCATTTTTCTAATACCTGCATTTAAGGCTCTCAATTTTGCCAAACAACAATCCAATCAATTTGTGGTCATTGAACAAAAGAAATTTAGTAAAGCTCAAATGGTACTTATCGTGTTTTTTTCTATTTTTTGGTGCTTGTATTTACTCACTCTGTTTCTCAATCCTACATGATTACCATGAGCCTAAGCTCATGGTAATCTGTTTAAATTAGACCAAAATATCTCGCTTACCATTCGGTCCTTGTTCACTAACAATACCCTGCTCCTGCATTTGATCAACAATACGGGCAGCACGGTTATAACCTAAACTAAACTTACGTTGCAGTGAAGATACAGATACTTTACGTGTTTCTAAGACAAATGAAACACATTGGTCATAGAGTGCATCGCGGTTCGGATCGCCATCGCCATCTTCAAAACCACGTGTGGTCGGTTCTTCATCAAATGGCGTGAGAATTTCATCAACATAGTTCGGTTCACCGCGTTCACGCCATGCGTCACAAATACGGTTGACTTCATCATCGGAAATAAATGCACCATGTACACGCTCAGGATCAATTTTACCTGGACCGAGGAATAACATATCACCATGGCCCAAGAGATCTTCTGCACCACCACCATCCAGAATAGTACGGGAGTCAATTTTACTGTTTACACGTAATGCCACACGGGTTGGAATATTGGCTTTAATCAAACCAGTAATAACATCTACCGATGGACGTTGTGTTGCTAACAGTAAATGAATTCCTGCTGCACGAGATTTTTGTGCCAGACGGGTAATCATTTCTTCCGCTTTTTTACCCACTTGCATGATCATATCGGCAAATTCATCGGCAACAATTACAATCGAAGGCAATGGTTGCAAACGTGGCGCTCTGTCTTGTGTCGCAGAATCACTTGGTTTCCACGTTGGATCAATAAGATCCTCACCATTTGCAATGGCTTCTTCCACTTTACGGTTATAGTCGGCTAATTTACGGATCTTTAAAAAAGACATCAGCTTATAACGACGTTCCATTTCATTGACACACCAATTCAATGCACTAACAGCATCTTTCATGTCAGTCACAACAGGTGTTAATAAATGAGGAATATCATTGTAGTTCGCTAATTCCAATTGTTTTGGATCGATCAGAATCAAACGCAATTGATCAGGTGTATATTTCAATAACATCGACAGGATCATTGAGTTTACAGCAACTGATTTACCTGAACCTGTTGTCCCCGCAACCAACATATGCGGCGCTTTACCTAAATCAGTGATCACAGGATTACCCGAAATATCCTTACCCATTGCCATTGAAAGCAAACCATTTGGATCTTTAAAAACAGGGGTTTCCAGTAATTCTATCAGACGTACCATTTCACGACTGCTATTCGGTACTTCAATCCCGATATAAGGCTTTCCGGGAATCACTTCAACCACACGTACAGATGCCATTGACATAGAACGTGCCAAATCTCGGGAAATATTGGTCACTTTCGAGGCTTTTACACCGGGTGCCAAATCTAACTCAAAACGTGTAACCACTGGCCCAGGTTGGGCTTCTATGACTTTGGCTTTGACGTTAAACTCTTGAAGTTTAATTTCTAACAGTTCAGATAAACGTGACAATTGTTCTGCGGTAAAGTTGACTTTTTTATTTGGATCGACTTTATCTAACAGTTCATAGCCTGGCAATGTTGGTAAGTCTCGACGCTTATTTGCAACTTGCATTGCACGTGACATCGGACGACCAAATGCATCTGTTAATGGTGCATCTAAGTCGAAATCATCTTCAAGTTCTGCAAACTCACTCTGCAATTCGTCTTGAGGTTTACCCGCAGTTTCTTGCCAAGCATCTCTAAATGCATCTTTATCTGCAGCAATTAAAGACTTTTCTTCTTCACTGACCAAGGTTGAAGCATTTAAATTGGTTTGAATATTGGCACGGGTAAATGGCGTAGATTGAGCATAATTACTGGTTGTACGAACATCTACAGATTGTTGATTTTGTTGGTACGCAATTGGGCTTTCAGTAAGCTCTTCATCTGCAAGCGATGCCAGCTCATCTAATTCATTGGCTAAATTTTGTATTGCCACGCCTGAAGTTGCCGCTACTGCGACACCACTCGCAACGCTTTGCCCACCCTGAACAGCAGTATTTACATAACCAGCTTCAATATGAGTCTGCGCCGTAGCGGTATTAAATGGGCTATGAATATCTGTGGCAGTTTGTCCATTTGGTACAACTGACAACAATTCATCAAACACTTGGTCATCATCCCAATCAAGTGAAGATTTTTTATTGATCTGCACATGATCAACATCATGTTGATGCACACGTGGCAAATGATCTGCATATTTATCTTCAGTTTGATCTTCTGACGCTTTGATCAAGGCATCAATATCACGATTATGGTCTTGATCTTGATGTAAGGCTTTCCATACTTCACCAGATGAAACAGTACGTTGACTGTCTTGTTCTAGACGATGTGCTTTTTCTAAAGTCCGCTCTAATTCCAAATCATCAATATCGTCTTGATCAAATTGAACATGATGTTGAGTTTTATTTTCTTGCTCAATCATGTCATCAAATAAGCGTTCAGCTGTTTGATTGTGTTTCGTATTTTTAACAACCAAATGCTCTTTTACTGGTGCCAGATCATCAGCTTCGACGAATTCAGCTTGAGCTGTTATTGGTTCAGCCTTATGCATATGATTTTTATTTTTCTGCGGAGATGTCAAATCAAAAGCAGATTCACTTTCAGGAACATTTTTATAAAACAAATCTTGTAAATAAGCAGGCGTGGCTTTCAGTGTTGCCCACGTTCTATTCCATTGAATACCAAATGCTAAGGTAAATAGAACAACAAGCAAGAGCAAAATAAATACAACTGCGCCATAAATACTCATCAGTTGAGATAGGCTTTCACCGAGCTCATAACCAATGATTCCGCCAGAAGCATTGGCTAATGTGTCTGCTGGTACATTCCAAAGCAAGTACAATAGGCTTGAGGTCGCAAGCAAAATAAAAAATTGAGCAGCATAACGAAACGGGCGACTCACAAAACTTCGTGGCCACCACACTTGCACTGCTTCTATAAAAATAAATACAGGAATGAGTAAACTTGCCCAACCTAAAAAACCAAACAACAAATCAGCAATCCAAGCACCCGCTACACCACTGGCATTTGAAACCTGTTGTGTATCACTCGAAATATGCATCCAGCCTGGATCAAATGGAGTATATGTGACTGTTGCAAGGAACAGATATATCCCAAATGAAATCAAGAATATTGTTGTTAAAAAGCGCTGTGCATAAACATTTGACACCGCAGTCATATACTATCCTGTAACCAATTGTTCAAATTACTCTTTTCTGAAGCTTGATCAGCTTTCTTGAGAGAAGAAATTTTTATATTATGCACCTGTTCTTAAAAAAAAGATGCACTATTATTTACTTGTGTTGTAAAGCATTGTTAGAAATTTAAGCTTTTATTTCGATAAAAATGCCAAACAATATTATTTGATTATTCTATATAGCTCAATTCGATTTAGATGATCAATATTATCGACATTGAAGCCACACAACTTTGATAAAGTTTCACGTATAATTCAAACAATTTCTATATTTTTCATAAAAAAGGATGACTCATGAGCGCTCGTCACTCTCGGTTAATTATTTTAGGTTCTGGCCCTGCTGGTTATAGTGCTGCTGTTTATGCCGCGCGTGCAAATTTAAAACCAACCTTAATTGCAGGTATGCAACTCGGCGGTCAATTAACCACCACGACTGATGTTGAGAACTGGCCTGGTGATGCTGAAGGTTTAACAGGGCCTGCATTAATGGATCGTATGCAAGCGCATGCTGAACGTTTTGGTACTGAAATTCTATACGATCATATCAATGAAGTTGATCTTCAGGTTCGCCCTTTCGTGCTTAAAGGCGATATGGATGAGTACACGTGTGATGCGTTAATTATTGCAACAGGCGCAACAGCACAATATTTAGGGCTTGAGTCTGAACAGGCTTATATGGGTCAAGGTGTAAGTGCTTGCGCAACTTGTGATGGTTTCTTCTATAAAAACCAAAAAGTCATGGTTGTCGGTGGTGGTAACACTGCTGTTGAAGAAGCACTATATCTTTCCAATATCGCGTCACACGTTACCTTGGTACACCGTCGTGACAAATTACGTTCGGAAAAAATCCTTCAAGACCATCTCAATGAAAAAGTTAAAGAAGGTAAAATTTCGATCATTTGGAACCATCAAGTTGATGAAGTTTTAGGTGACAGCAATTCTGGTGTGACTTCTGTACGTATTAAGTCTACCCAAGATGATTCAACTCAAGACGTTGACGTATCGGGTATGTTTGTGGCAATTGGTCACAAACCAAATACGGCAATGTTTGAAAATCAACTTGAACTGCGTAATGGTTATATTCAAGTACGCAGCGGTACTACGGGCAATGCCACAGCGACATCTGTAGCGGGTGTATTTGCTGCGGGTGATGTTGCTGACGATGTTTATCGCCAAGCAATTACATCTGCAGGTTCAGGCTGTATGGCTGCACTTGACGCTGACCGTTATTTAGATGGCTTAGAATAATTGATTTATTTTGTGTAAAAACAAACCGCCTACATGGCGGTTTGTCTATTTTTGATTTATAAATAAACAAGAGCAATGACTTTAAATGAATACAAATTATAGGAAAAAACATGACAACAGCGTGGACCGATGGCTACCAGACCGAAGTAAATTACACCTATGGTTACTATAGAGACTTAAGCCCGAATTACCAAAAGTTTTGCTTATTACTCAATGGGGTTGATTGCCCACCCACCAATGAACGTCACAAACATTGTGAACTCGGCTTTGGTCAAGGTGTCAGTCTAAATATTCATGCTGCATCCAGTTTTGGTTTATTTTTTGGTACAGACTTTAACCCTGCTCACGCTGCCCATGCCAATGTCTTGGCTGAACAAAATCAAGTCCCGCATCACTTCTATGATGCAAGTTTTGAAGAGTTACTCAACAAAGACTTACCGATGTTTGACTCGATTAGTTTACATGGGATCTGGAGTTGGATTAGCCACGAAAACCAACATATTATTTTGCAGTTTATCCGAAAATTTTTAAGTCCCAATGGGATTGTCTATATCAGCTATAACTGCTTGACAGGTTGGGCTGCCAATATGCCAGTCCGTGAGCTATTTCACAGTCATTTTAAATTTAATAGCACCAGTACCAACCCGCTACAAAAAGTAAATGATTCACTTAACTTTAGTGAAGAGCTGTTAACGCAAAATCCCCTCTTTGCTCAGAGAAATCCCAATGCACTCAACAAAGTGCAAGATTTAAAAAAGCAAAATCCAAACTATTTGATTCACGAATACCTAAATCAAGATTGGCAATGTTTCTCTTTTCAACAAGTGGTACGAATTTTAGAAGAAATTAAACTGACCTATGCCGGTTCAACAGATTTAAATTCGCATCTAGATAACATTAATTTTAGTGAACAACATCAGCAATTTTTAAACACCATTGAACATCCAGTTTTTAAAGAGCAATGCCGTGATTATTTTGCCAACACACAATTTAGAAAAGACTTATATATCCGCGGAAAAAACACCTTAACTGCATTAGAAATTCAGCATCGCTTGAGAAATACAGCCTTTGTCTTATTAACTGCACCAGAAAAATTACCAAAAACAATTTCAGGATACTTAGGTGAGTTTGATTTAATCCAAGAGATTTATCAACCACTCGGTGCTTATTTTAAACAATCTGACTATAAGCCGCAGACGATTGCAGAGCTTGAACAGGCCATCCCTAATATTACTTATTCCAAGCTGCTTAATGCCTTGGTGATTTTATGCCACTTAGGCTTGGCACAACCGTGTCAGGCAGCTTCAAACCCAGATATGGTTGAACATGCTCAGAAATTAAATCGTTATTTCCTTGAGCAAGCCAGCTATCATACCAATTATCAAGTTTTGGCCTGCCCACTCACAGGGATTGGTATTCCAGCCGATCAGTTTACCCAACTCTTCTATCGCGCTCACTTTATCGATGGGCTAGAGTCTGCCGCACAATTTGCACAATATGTTTGGGACGTGCTGACTCAATTAGGCTGGCTGGTATTGGATCAACAAGGCAATACCGTTTCGGATCCAAAAACCAGCCTTGAAGTCATTCAAGAGAAAGCCCAGTTCTTTCTAGATAGTGACAAACTCAAAATTGCAAAACATTTGAAACTTTTTGCATAAGGTCTGTTTAGACATTTAATCACATGATCAGCTAAGATAAAGCTGATCTTTTTTATTGATGAATTCTCGTGAATCAACTCCCCCTTTCACAATTTATTTTTCCAGATCCAATAGAAGCTGATCCAGATGAACAAGGCTTGATTTGTATAGGTGCAGACTTAGCGCCTTCTACATTATTTGAAGCTTATACGCATGGTTTATTTCCATGGTTTTCCGAAGGTGAACCAATTTGTTGGTGGTGTCCAGAACCCCGTTGCATCATTCGCCCTCAGGATTATCACCCAAGTAAATCACTAATGCGAAATATGAAAAAGTTTGATTATAAAATTACCATCAATCATGCTTTTGAACAGGTCATTCGTTCTTGTTCGCTCCCACGTAGCTATGCGGATGAAACGTGGATTTCCGAGGAGATTATTCACGGTTATTGCCAACTATTTGAAGCTGGTTATGCCTATAGTGTTGAAGTTTGGGATCAAGATAAAATTGTAGGTGGGCTGTATGGTGTGACGATTGGCCATGGTTGTTTTGGTGAGTCGATGTTTAGCACTCAAACCGATGTTTCCAAAATGGCTTTTTACACACTGATGTTATTGGGCCGAGAAAATAATTTACCGTGGATTGACTGTCAGTTGGTCAATGATCACTTACTCAGCCTCGGTGCTTGTACACTTTCTCGCCATGAATACCTTAAATCGTTACAAGATGTAATAAAACAACCCTCTATAGATTGGAAAAGTTATCAAGAGCGTGTATTTTCAAGTAAAACAATAGCGATTTTATCGCGCTTAATGGAATGAAAATAAAAGGAGGGACATGATTTATGAATTCTTATCATCCTAAGTCCCTATTAAACGACTTACAGTACTATATTACGCCACCACATGATTGCAGTTATCTTGAAAATAAATCTGCACGTATGGTGTTTCTCGACCCTGTACATCGTATTGATGTTGTCACACTTTCCGAATTATCGCGTGTAGGTTTTAGACGCAGTGGTGATTTTGTTTATCGCCCTGAATGCCATCTTTGCCGCCAATGTTTATCTTGTCGGGTGCCAGTGACTGAATTTAAAATGAGCAGTGCTCAGAAAAAAGCCTGGAAACGCAATCAAGATTTAACCGTTAAAATTATTTCGACCCAAGAGGCCACACAAACGCATTATCATCTGTACGAGCGTTATATTATTGAAAGACACGCCGATGGTGATATGTTCCCACCCAGTTATGACCAATTTGAAAAATTCCTGATTCACAGTTGTACCAACAGCTTTTTCCTTGAACTGTGGAAAGATGATCGTTTAATTAGTGTCTCTACCTGTGATCAATTAGATGATGGCGTTTCTGCGGTGTATACCTTCTTTGATCCAAATGAAAGTAAGCGTTCACTGGGGGTTTTTGCGATTCTCAAACAAATTGAATATGTAAAATCGTTGGATCTAGATTTTGTTTACCTCGGGTATTGGGTTCCACATGCCGAGAAAATGAATTACAAATCTCAATATGCACCATTTGAATTATTATTAGATGGACAATGGCGACGGATCAATCGTCATTTGGAAGCCAAAGAAATTCAAGAGTTGGGCGATATGTTGATGACCACCCTGCCCTCAGAATGGAATGAGCCGATTATCAAATAATCGGCTTTCGCTGTTCGCATTCTCGATATTGCTTAGGCTTATTTAAATAATTTTGAAAAATCATCACTACAGGCTTTGACCATAATAATTGCATGTTCACGGCCACCCTGTTGATTCGGATAATAATTTTTTCTTAAATCAATTTGATGAAAGTTGGCTTTTTCATACAGCGCAATCGCGGCTTTATTTGACTCACGCACTTCAAGAAAGATTTGTACTGGATTATTTTTTAATAATGCAATCGATTCATCTAACAGTTGATAGCCTAACCCTTTACCCTGCTGGCTCGGATGAATCGCCATAAGCAATAAATTGGCTTCATCTAAAACAGGTTGCAGAATACAAAAGCCCACCACTTGATGGTCTTGCTCAATCACCGTACTTAGATAACTTGTTATAGACTCTTCAAATTGACTTTTTTTCCAAGGATGACTTTGTACCAAGTCTTCAATTTGAGAAACAGCGTGCAGATCTGAAGATTGCATTAAACGAATCATCTGCGTTCATCAACTCAATATAAAAAATGAATTATAAGAAATTAAACCAATAAGTCTAATAAAAAAGAGCAACAATTGTTGCTCCTTAATCAAAATGCTGACTTTAAAACACGTTACAGACCCAGTTTCGCTTTCCATGTCTCAAGCAAACTCACTGTATCGAGATCATTTGGATGAAAACCTGGCTTAAAGTATGCCAACATTTCTTTGGTCATTCCTGTGATAATGCCTTTAGATGGGCTATAAGCATATTTATAAATAATACCGAGCTCTTTTAGGTTGAGCTTGCCATCTTCTTTTAATAAACGCACCACAAAAGATGATTGCGCCATAAAGATGAGTACCATTGCAAAAACTAAAGCCGTGGTACGTAAGCCATAAGCTTTGATACCTTTACCAAACACCGCTTCATAAACATCATAAGCCACTGCTTTATGTTCATTTTCTTCTACAGCATGCCAATACCACATATACGACATGGTTGGATCAGTCATTAACTTTTGGATATGCCCATTGACTAACAGTTGCGAAGCAATTGTTGCAGTAAAATGCTCTAATGCAGTGGTCGCGGTTAAATCCACCATTTCTTGAGTCATACCAAAAGGCTTGACTACACGTGCAAACCATTTACGTGCGCCTTGAATTAACACACCTGTTTCACGCTCGTATTTCTCAACATCATGACCAAATTTTTTTGCTGAAGCATTAAAGTTTTCATGCTCTTTGGTGTGCATAGCTTCTTGACCAATGAAAGCACTAATCTCTTTTTGTAATGCTTCATTGTCCTTGATCGCAGGGTGATAACGTACCGCACGCACAGAATCGATAAAAAGTTTTTCACCATCTGGGAACAATGCTGACAATGCAGTCATGAAATGTGTAATACCCGCTGAACCACTTGCCCAATATTCAGGTACATCGTCAAAATTAAAATCCATACGACGTACAGGGAAAGATGCACCAGCACGGTTTGAAATATTCACTTTTGCATTCATTGCGATTCCTCCTATTAAGTGAGTTTCACTTAAATTCTTTATGTTTGTTTTTCTCTTTCTTTATATTACGTTTTTATGAAAGTTTAATAATTGCAGATTAGGTCACACAAATATCAGTTAAGGACAGCTTTTGATGGGTATTGTCTAACAATTTATAGGCAGTTTATTTTATCCATAAAAAAGCGCCCCAAAGGAGCGCTCTTTTTACACAATCAGCGATTATGCAGTTACTTTAGCAACTACACCAGCACCAACTGTACGACCACCTTCACGGATCGCAAAACGTAGACCTGGGTCCATTGCGATTGGGTGAATTAGTTCTACTGACATTTCAACGTTGTCACCTGGCATAACCATTTCAACGCCGTCTTGTAATTGGATTGCGCCAGTTACGTCAGTTGTACGGAAGTAGAACTGTGGACGGTAACCGTTAAGGAACGGAGTATGACGACCACCTTCTTCTTTAGAAAGTACATATACTTCTGCGTCGAATTTAGTGTGCGGCTTGATTGTACCTGGTTTAGCAAGTACTTGACCACGTTGTACGTCTTCACGCTTAGTACCACGTAAA
>NZ_JAMBAR010000001.1:3631250-3725072 GCF_025433935.1 Acinetobacter sp. I-MWF
GTAGTCTTTAGCTTCACCGCCGTAAGTTTTTGCACAAATTGTTGCAATTGCAGCAGTTAAAGTTGTTTTACCATGGTCGACGTGACCAATTGTACCCACGTTTACGTGTGGCTTATTACGTTCAAACTTAGCCTTAGCCATGAGAGCTTCCTTTTTAAACTACTCATGCAGGGTCACTGCATGAGCACTTGGTTTTTAACTATGAATTAGTTTGGGCTTATAGTAATCGAAAGATTACTCGTCGTCACCTTTTTTACCGCCAGACTGGAATTTAGAAATGATGCCTTCAGCCACGTTACGTGGAGTTTCAGCATATTTAGCAAATTCCATAGAATATGTCGCACGACCTTGAGACATAGAACGCATTTGAGTTGCGTAACCAAACATCTCAGCAAGTGGAACTTCAGCACGAATTGCTTTAGTACCGCCAGGTAAGTCGTCCATACCCTGAACCATACCACGACGACGGTTTAAGTCACCCATGATATCGCCCATGTAGTCTTCTGGAGTTTCTACTTCAACTTTCATGATTGGTTCAAGCAAGATAGGATCTGCTTTCATGAAACCATCACGGAATGCGTAAGAACCTGCCATTTTGAACGATAATTCGTCAGAATCGACATCATGGTAAGAACCATCAAATAATGTCGCTTTGATACCCACAACTGGGTAACCAGCCAATACACCATTCTTCATACGTTCTTGAATACCTTTGTCAACCGCACCGAAGAATTCTTTAGGTACTACACCACCTACAACTTCTTCAGCGAATTGGTATTCTTTACCAGCTTCTTCAACATCCATAGGCTCTAAACGAACATATACATGACCGAATTTACCTTTACCACCTGTTTGACGTACGAATTTACCTTCTTGCTCAACACTCTTTTTGATTGTTTCGCGGTAAGCAACCATTGGTTTACCAATGTTCGCTTCAACGTTAAATTCACGCTTCATACGGTCAACAAGGATGTCAAGGTGAAGCTCACCCATACCCGCAATAATCGTTTGACCAGATTCTTCGTCTGTGCGTACACGGAACGATGGATCTTCTTTAGCCAAACGACCAAGAGCGATAGACATTTTTTCTTGGTCAGCCTTAGTTTTAGGCTCAACAGCAAGAGAAATTACTGGCTCTGGGAATTCCATACGCTCTAGTGTAATGATGTTTTTCTCATCACAAAGCGTATCACCAGTTGTTACGTCTTTAAGACCTACACATGCAGCGATGTCACCAGCGCGAATTTCTTCAACGTCTTGACGATCATTTGCGTGCATTTGTACGATACGGCCAATACGTTCACGTTTAGACTTAACTGGGTTATATACTGGGTCGCCTTGTTTAAGAACACCAGAATAAACACGTACGAAAGTCAAGTTACCTACGAACTTATCGTTCATGATTTTGAACGCTAATGCAGAGAACGGCGCTTCATCAGATGCTTCACGAATCGCTTTAGTTTCAGCTTTGTCGTCAAGAATACCTTCGATAGGCTTAACTTCTGTAGGCGATGGTAAGAATTCAATTACAGCATCCAACATACGTTGAACACCTTTGTTTTTGAATGCTGTACCACAAAGCATTGGTTGGATTTCGCCAGCCAAAGTTTGCGTACGAATACCTGCAACGATGTCTTCTTTAGAAAGATCACCTTCTTCTAGGTATTTGTCCATCAACTCTTCAGATGCTTCTGCAGCAGCTTCAACCATATTGGTGCGCCATTCTTCAGCAGATGCTTGAAGATCAGCAGGAATATCACCATATTCGAACTGCATACCTTGAGAAGCTTCGTCCCAAATGATTGCTTTCATTTCGATCAGGTCAACAACACCTTGGAAATTTTCTTCAGCACCAATTGGAATCACTACAGGTACAGGATGAGCACCTAAACGAGTACGCATTTGTTCAACAACGCGGAAGAAGTTTGCACCAGTACGGTCCATCTTGTTCACGAATGCTAAACGAGGCACTTTATATTTATTTGCTTGACGCCATACAGTTTCTGACTGAGGTTGAACACCACCTACAGCACAGTAAACCATGCACGCACCGTCAAGAACACGCATAGAACGTTCAACTTCGATTGTGAAGTCTACGTGTCCCGGTGTATCAATTACGTTGATACGGTGTTCAGGGAACTGCTTGCCCATACCAGACCAGAAACAAGTCGTAGCAGCTGAAGTGATTGTAATACCACGTTCTTGCTCTTGTTCCATCCAGTCCATTGTTGCTGCACCGTCATGTACTTCACCAATTTTGTGAGATACACCTGTGTAGAACAAAATACGTTCAGTAGTTGTAGTTTTACCGGCATCAATGTGCGCAGAAATACCAATGTTACGATAACGAGAAATTGGGGTTTGACGAGCCATGATTTCTTGCATTCCTAAATTTTGTTGTTTAAAACAGGACGCATCAATGAAGCATTGATGCGTACGGATACTCGATACGTAATGGGCAACTTAAATACCCGCAAATCCCCCACTTTGGTAGAGGGCGATGTTAAATCGTGCTGCAGTACGCATGAGTATTCTCCTGATTAGGGACTGTTTTAGCCGCTTAGAAGCGGTAGTGAGAGAAGGCTTTGTTAGCTTCAGCCATACGGTGCACATCTTCACGTTTTTTGATCGCTGCGCCTTTACCTTCAGCTGCATCAAGCAACTCACCAGCAAGACGTAACGCCATAGTTTTTTCAGAACGCTTAGCAGCAGCATCTACCAACCAACGCATAGCTAGGGCAGTACGACGGGATGGGCGTACTTCCATAGGTACCTGATAAGTAGCACCACCAACACGGCGTGCTTTTACTTCGACCATAGGACGAACTTTTTCAAGAGTAGTCTCGAAAAATTCAACTGGGTCTACTTTATTTTTTTCTTGAACGCGGTCTAAAGCACCGTAAACGATACTTTCAGCAATAGACTTTTTACCATCTTGCATTACGTGGTTCATGAATTTAGCGATTGTTTGGCTACTGAACTTAGGATCCGGAAGGATTTCACGAGCAGCGACTACGCGACGTCTTGGCATTTTAATCTACCTATAAATATGACACTTCAGGTTTATCCAGCATCAGCACAAAGTGTCGTGTGCTATTCGCTGGCCTTACTACACGTCGCTTGAATTTCACAAAATTAATGCAGAAATCAGACAAGCGAGACGATAAAGGATTGCGGCTCTATATTCTTAAGAAGCTAATCTTTAAAAGATTATTTCTTAGGACGTTTAGTACCGTATTTTGAACGAGACTGGTTACGATCTTTAACACCAGCACAGTCCAAAGAACCACGAACGGTATGGTAACGTACACCTGGTAAGTCTTTAACACGACCACCACGGATAAGAACAACACTGTGCTCTTGTAGGTTATGGCCTTCACCACCGATATAGCTAGAAACTTCGAAACCTGAAGTTAAGCGAACACGGCAAACTTTACGCATTGCTGAGTTAGGTTTTTTAGGTGTAGTTGTATAAACACGTGTACAAACACCACGACGTTGTGGACAAGCCTTCAACGCAGGAACTTTTGATTTTTCAATCAAAGTTGTGCGACCCTTACGGATCAACTGATTTGTTGTTGCCATATGGCAATTCTCCCGTTAATAAAAAGCCTCAAAAAATTACCACTTTTTGAGGGCATGCAATTGTAAGCCAAGAAGTAAAAATGGTCAACATTCAACATGGTGTCAAATATTGACCATTTCAAGCTTTGGCTAAATGAATGATTTAACTTACTCAGGCTTACTTTCTGATTTTGTTTCAGTAGCTTCTTGCGTTTTTTCAGACGCTTTTACCGCATTTTCTGTAGCAGCTTTGGCTTTCACTGGGGTGCGCTTTTTTGTTACAGTTTTTGCAGTTGTCGATGTTTTCGCCACATCAGTTGCTTTCGCTGTAGTGGTCTCCACTGCTGCGACTTTCTTTTGCGCGGTACGTCGAGGTTTTACGGGCGTCGCTTTGTCTTGCTGTTGAGTTGCATGTTTATCTTCAATGTGCGTTTCAGCCAGTTTTTGAATTCCCTGTCCAACTTTTTGCTCAGCATTGGGTTCATCAACAGTTTCACTGGTTTTTTCTTTCACTTCAACATGAGTAATTGCTTCATTTTCAACCTGAGGCTCGACTTTCTCTACAAGCATTTCTGCTTTGCTGTCTTCTAAAAGCAAGGGGTGTGCATCTGAGATCAATTGACTAAATTTTTCATAAGCATCTAATACATCAATTTTTTCATCAGAATGCTGTAGCAGATATTGCCTTGCGCCAGAAAATACGATTTGAGCTCTATCGGTTGCATCATCGACCAGTTTCCAGCTATATGCAGCGCTGATGCCCATCGTGGCTAAGGGGGTGAGTCGTGTCAACAGGCTAAAATGTGGAAGATTATTCATCCATGGCAACTTAAATGTGCCATCCTCATTTGCCACCCATTTTTTTAACAGCTCTATATCATTGCTTGAACCTAATAGCTGTTGCAATTGGCTCACATTGTGAGTTTGCAACACCCCTGCAAAAGTTCGTATTGCCGCCATCAATGCGTGT
This sequence comes from Acinetobacter sp. I-MWF, assembly GCF_025433935.1. Taxonomy (NCBI): domain Bacteria; kingdom Pseudomonadati; phylum Pseudomonadota; class Gammaproteobacteria; order Moraxellales; family Moraxellaceae; genus Acinetobacter; species Acinetobacter sp. I-MWF. The sequence continues at coordinate 3,635,785 of NZ_JAMBAR010000001.1, forward strand.
TTTTCAGCAACAGTGCCTAGATCAATTTGTTTAAAAATGTATTCAACAACAGCATGATCTTTTGCATTCAACTCAAAACCATGCGCTCGCCCAGTGTGATAAACACTTCGGAGTGCCAAAGCCAGTGAACTAGGTACATCAAGAATTGCGCCTAAGCCGCCAAACGCACCTGTCACTGTACCTTGAATTGCAGCAATAATTTTATTCTGATTCGCCAGCGCTGTACTGATCCGTTGTGAACGTTCAGGATCCTTAGCCAATTCTGCCAAGCTTTTTGCACCCACTTCTTTTAGAACAGCTTCTACAGAAGTCAGTTCTGAAACAAACTCATTGAGCTTATCAAAAATAAAATCAGACAATTTATCGTTTAAATCTGGTGAAATAAACGAAGCGACATTATTGATTTTTTTATAATGTTTCCCCAAAAGCTGCCCAGTTACATTAGGTAGATGTTCCCGTAGCATTTGTTGAGGATTTTCATATTGTTTACGTTCAAAAGCACTTTTTTCTTGAGCAGTACCTTGTACAACGGATTCATCTTTAGGACTGTGGCTCAATTTACTCACCGTACCAGGAGCAACATGATTGATCACACTTAAGCCTGTTTCGCTTAACTTTTTGGCCACGCCAAAAGCATTTGAAATAAATCCGCCTGATTGTTTTTTATTAGAATTTGCCATGTGCACCCTCGTAACTGTGGTTTTTCAAACACTAAAGCTTGTATTAAATAGTTTCTCAACGCTTACATTAATGTACTGATTCACGAATCAATACAATCACTATTTCACAAAATTTCAATACAGATCATCATACTATACAATTATAAACAATCTAACCCTAGTTCACTTGCAATTACAGCACTCAATTTACTTAAAAATACTTTTTATAACAAACAGATGTCACAATTTGTCGCGAACAACTTATGTACCAGTGGTCATCTCAGCCTTTGCCAGTTATGATAGATTCATTGGATAAAATATATATAGAATCATTATGAAGCAAAATTTTCAAAATCAAATTAAGCACAGTTCAGAACAAAAATATCAAGCGGAACTAGAACGCTTAAAAGAACAAGATCAACATAGAAAACCAGCAGGTTGGCAACTTTCTGCTTACGCTGTTCGCTCATTTATCTTGGGTGATGCCAAACTGGATATTCAAAAAAAGTTTTATGGTGATGATGCCTTAGTTGATCGTGCCTTGGTTACGTTGATGGGCAATCAGGGTTTGATGCTAGTGGGTGAACCAGGTACAGCAAAATCGATGCTTTCAGAGCTATTTAGTGCTGCCATTTCAGCCAATTCTCAGCTCACAATTCAAGGGACAGCAGGGACAACAGAAGACCATATTAAATATTCTTGGAACTACGCACTCCTTTTATCGGAAGGACCAACAGATAAATCACTGATTCCCTCCCCGCTCTTCTATGCCATGAAAAACGGACAAATTGCCCGCTTTGAAGAAATCACCCGTTGTCCACCTGAAATTCAGGATGTGTTGGTGTCTTTACTGTCTGAGAAGCAAATGATGATCCCTGAAATGGGACAAGATTTTAGTTTGCAAGCTACACAAGGATTTAACATCATCGCAACAGCAAACTTGCGTGATCGTGGCGTACATGAAATGTCAGCAGCATTAAAGCGCCGCTTTAACTTTGAAACAGTAAAACCAATTCGTGATCAAAAATTTGAAATCGAACTGGTGGGATTACAACTTAAGAACCAGCTTGCTGATTTATACAGTGAAATCCAAATTCGCCCAGAAGTTATCGAACTCTTGGTGACCATTTTCAATGAACTCAGAACAGGACAGAGTCTGCAAGGCGCAACACTTAAAACGCCTGATGCTGTTATGTCTACGGCTGAAGCGGTCAATATTGCCCATGCGGCGGGTCTACAAGCGATTTATCTCAGTGATGGAAAATTAAAAGCAGAACACCTCGCACAACAATTGATTGGGGTTGTGTTTAAAGATAATCCAGATGACGCTAAACGCCTACGTTACTATTTGGATACTGTGGTGAAAGAGCGTGCACGTAAAGATGCCGACTGGAAAAGTTTCTATGAAGCCAGCCGAGAGTTTTAATCATGCAGCTGTTGGATCGAAATATAGAGAGAGGTGAAATGCCTGAACGCTTAAAACAGGCATTTCAACTGAAACAGCAAATGGCGGAGCAAAACATTTTTTTTGCGCCAATCCGCCATCATAGCCCCGCTTGTGCATACGCGTTAAAACAATATATCGATGAACTGAAGCCCACTCACATTTTAATCGAAGCACCAACAAGTTTTGAGTTTTTAATTGAAAGCTTACAGAACCAAGCCACTCAGCCTCCTGTGGCTATATTTGCACAAGCACAACGCTCTTCAAATAAAACCTCTCCCAAAAAAGGCGCTGCAAATAAAGAGAATGCTCGCGAAGAACATGAAAGTGATGATGATGTTCAACCAGAAATCTTTTCTGCCTACTTCCCTTTTTGTGAATACTCCCCTGAATGGGTCGCCATCCAACAGGCAAAACTCATTCAAGCAAACATTAAATTTATTGACTTGGATTGGGCAAAACAAAGTGCCTTAAAAACGCAACCGTCCGATTTGGACTGGCAACAAAAAAGTTTGCTGTCTGAACGTTATTTTGCACATAGCCAATATATCCAAAAACTTGCTGAAACCATGCATTGCCGAAATCACGATGAACTTTGGGATCATTTATTCGAGCTGCAAAATGTTGAACAACTGCAACATGCTCAAACATTTTTTGATGATGTTTTTGCTTGGTGTTCATTGGCACGTCTGGATTATGAGCGTGAGGTACTCTTACAAGATGCTTCATTACATCGTGAAGATGTGATGTGGAATTGCATCCAAGACAGTATTGATCCCAAACATAAAATTTTGGTGATCACGGGTGGCTTTCATAGTCTTGCCTTAATTGAAAATCTAGCAGCCCCACAGCAAGCAGAACGTTTTATTGTCCAAGATCAAAAGCAAAACTGGCAAGAGCAAGCTTGGCTGATTCGCTATAGTTTCGATCGTTTAGATGCTTTAAATGGCTATGCTTCGGGTATGCCCTCACCTGCATATTATCAACAACATTGGCAAAATTTAAAATCTGCAAACAATCCAACGGTTGAACAAACGCAACTGCAATTTTTTCAATATTTAAATGAGTTATGCCATTTTTTAAACCAAGAAAATGCACTGGATGTAACGCCTTATATCGCACTAAAAAATACCGCTGAACTTGCTTGGCAATTGGCTTGCCTTCGAGGGCATTATCAACCGAGCCGTTATGACCTCCTCGATGCCTTACAATCCGCCTTAATCAAAGGGGAAATGGATGATGGACAACAGCATTTATTTACCCTGATTTTTCAGTTTTTAAGAGGGCAACAGCTTGGTAAGGTTGCTCAAAATCAGCACAGCCCTGCATTATTACAAAATACCTATCAACAGATTAAAGTCTATCGTTTTAATTTAAATGACACCATTTTACGCAATCGAAAACTCGATATTTATCGTAAACCTTTACATCAGGACATTAGCCAATATTTGCATTTACTGGAATTTGTCGGCTGTAATTTTGCTCAACGTATTTCAGGTCCAGATTTTGTACAAGGTGCCAGTCTGGATTTGCTGTTTGAGGAATGGCGTTATGCATGGACACCCAGTGTCGAAGCGCGTTTGATTGAACTGGCAGAAATGGGCAATCAACTCGAACAAATTGCACTGCTTAAAATTATTAAACTACAGCAAGAAAATGAAGCAAAAGGTGTCGGGCAATCTGCCTTTGAAACTGCCAAATTGCTGGCTTTGGCGTGTCGCTTAGGATTAAAACAACAATTAGAATTGCTCAGTCAACAACTCGATACTTTTTTAGAAAGTGATCAAAACCTTGCCTCGGTGATTGGTGCAGCACAGCAATTGTATTATTTGTGGCATGGTCACAAGCTGTTAAATTTACCCGAAAATATCGTGATACAAAGTTTAAGTTTTGCCGTCTATCAGGCCTGTTTTTTACTTGATCAAATTTACGATACCCATGAAGAAAAAATTGAACAAAATCTTAGCAACTTAAAAACCTTGCATGAACTGATTTTAAATATTAAACAACGAAATCTTTCACTACAGCATGCAGTTGTAAATGCACAAGATGTAGATTTACTGGAACTGATGTATAGCCAAATTGATCTGACAAAAATTGATGAATTTCATCTTAGTTCACTCAAAGGTGCGCTGCATACTTTGCAGTTTTTAGATCATCAAATTGAGCAAAATCAGCTTCAACAACAATTACAACTGGCTTTTGCAGTGGGAAGTGATCCTGAAGATACTGTGCAATACCTACATGGCATGTTTTTTATCGCGCCTGAAATCTTTGTGCAATCCAAGGTTGCAATTGATGCACTTCACCAATTGGTCAGTCATTGGACGGAAGATACCTTTATTCGGATTTTACCTGATTTACGCTATATCTTTAGTCAGCTCACCCCAAAGCAAAGCACCAAAGTATCGAAAATTATCGCAAAAACCACAGGACTTGGCGAGGATGTCATTCTCGATCAGGTGCTCAGTCATATTGGGGAACAGGATGTATTCCAAGGCATACAACTTAACCAGCAACTGCAAAAAATATTTGAATATGATCACTTAGATCGCTGGGCAAGCAATCGCTCAAAACAACTGAATCCAGAACAACAGCTTGAACAGCAATCAGAACAACAAGGAGTGAATAAATGAGTCAATTACCTCCTGAACCAAATCTTGATGAAAACTCAGATACCCCCGCTTCTCTTGATGCAATGGATCAAGCACGCCGTTGGCGCTTGATGCTCGGTCGCTATGCCGACCAGAATTTATCAGCAGCGGCATTGTCAGGCGATCAACTAAAACTTGAGCGCAACCTCGATTATCTCTACCAAAATGAATATAAACGTCGTGGTATCCAACAAGGGAAAAATCGCCATGGCGGTTTGGAAGCCTCGCAGCTTAACGCGATTAACTGGCTCAACCAAAGTCGAAAACTGTTCCCTAAATCGACCTTTGAACGTATGCAAAAACAAGCCATAGAACGCTATGAGTTAACTGAGTTATTTAAAAACCCAGAGCATGTAAGACAACTTGAACCCAACCCTGCAGTGGCTAAAGCTTTGCTGAGTATGCGTGGTCGTTTAAGCAATGAAATGAAAGATGCTATTCGAGAATTAATTCAAAAAGTCGTGGAAGAACTCTTACAAAAAATCCGCACACAATTTTTAAAAGCGCTACAAGGTCGTCGTAATCGTTTTAAGCGTTCACATCTTAAACAGGCACAAAACTTTGATTGGAAACGGACCATTCAAGCCAATCTCAAGAATTATCAGCCTGATTTACAAAAACTGATTATCCAAACCCCTTATTTTAATGCCCGTGTACAGAAACATTTGCCATGGGAAATTGTACTGTGTGTCGACCAAAGTGGCTCGATGATGGATTCGATCATGTATGCAGCAGTATGTGCCAGTATTTTGGCAGCTCTCCCTGCGGTCAATATGAGTCTGGTCCTGTTTGACACCCAAATTGTTGATTTAAGCCATTTGGCACATGACCCAGTTGAAGTCTTACTGACCATTCAACTCGGTGGCGGAACCAACATTGGTCAAGCTTTGCAATACTGTCAAAAGAAAATTAAACAACCCAATCGCAGTATTTTAGTCTTGATCAGTGACTTTGAAGAAGGTGCCTCCGTTCAACAAATGCTCAACACCACCAGCCAACTCAATCAACAAGGCTGCAAATTACTTGGGCTTGCTGCGCTGGATCAAGCAGCCAATCCTGTTTATGACATCAATATGGCACAAAAACTCCAAGAACGCGGTATGCAAATCGCAGCAATGACCCCTGAACATTTGGCAACATGGTTTGCAGAGGTGATGCAATGAGTTGGCATGTTTATACCCAATACGATGAAGACAGCCTAACCATGCACAGTAATGCTGGTCTTTTACGTCGTGCCCGTAAATCCTTAGATGCTGTTGAACTACTGCAACAAGAGCACGATCAACTGGTATTTAAAGTCGAAGAATGTGAAGTTAAACTGCCCCTTGAAGGCATCACCAAAGCACTGTGTAATTGTTCAGCACAAGGCTGTTGTAAACATATTCTCAGCAGTATTTTATGGGTTCAGGAACATGAAACACTACTGGCTACCGCAAATAGCCCAAGTGAAAATACCCCTAACAATAATCTAGAAAATGCAGTACCACTGACTCAACAGGAAACATCTCGACACAGTAAGATATCTGAGCAAGCAACAACATCAACCCTTGAAACTGTTTTAGAATTTGATCCAAGCAAAATCCAAAAACAAGCAGGCAAAGCCAATATTCGTTTGGCCTATGAATTTGTACAAAATTGGTTGCTGCAACCTGAATCCTGTCAAATTGATATTCAAGAACATAAAATCACGTTTCAAACCGATTTAAGTCCCAATCCAGTTGTTCTCTACCCTGCAACAGGGTTTGAAGGCATATTGTCAGAAATTGCAGACAAACAAAAAGTTGCGGGGCATTTGGCATGTATTGCTTATTTATTTCTGAAAAATGCCCCTGAAAAATGGCAATGGTCAATTGATACAACAGCGCAACAACACAATTCTACGCAGCAACTTTCGCCTGATGATCAGGTACTGATCCAAGAACTTAAACTCATTTGTCAAAACTTTATTCAGCAAGGTTTGTCACATCTGGCCAAAGAAATGGTCATGTCACTGCATATTTTAAATATGCAAGCACGCGCACAAAACTTACCACGTTTAGGGAGCTTATTGCGTGCCCTACATGGCTCAATGAAGCAGTTTTTGGAAGCAGATGTACAGGTAGATGAGCAGCAGATTTTTAATCAATTGGCACATTTGTATGCCTATTTGGCTGCACTGTCAGAAATTGAGCATTTAGATCCAGATGTTCAAGCCGAAGCATTGCGACAACTTCGTGGTGCTGTACAACGTGACTATCAACAAGAAAGCATAGCGCATCTGATCCCTCTTGGTTGTGAATGGTGGAATACAGAGAGTGGTGCACATGGTCTAACAGTGTGCTTCTGGGATGTAAAAGAGCAACAACTCAAAGAAGTGACTCAGGCACGTGCCAATCATTTTGATCGTACCTTTGATATGCACAGTGCAGCCAATACTGGAATTTGGGGAAGTTCTCTCAGCTTTTTACTCCAACATCAACTTGAATTAACCCATGCAAAATCCAGTTCAGAGACACAACTTAGTGCCAGCACAGATACTCGTTTTTTACCAAAAGGCTTGTTCAATGCACTTAGCCAATCTGACTTAGAACAAATGAATATTGGCATTTCAACATGGCAATCTTTACAGCAAATGCTTGTTCCGCATTCAAGCCTAGAACAGCTTAAATCACGTTATGTACTGCTTCGCCATAAAAGTATCACAGCACCTGAACTCAACGAACTAGAGCAATATTTTGAATACCGTATTACTGACGATGAAAATAGAGCACTCAAACTGGTCATTCCAATAGAACCAGAATACCGTGCACGAATTAAACATCTCACCCAACTGATTCATAATGAAAAAATTATCGCAACGTTGGTGCGTATCGAAGCAACACAGCAACAGATTCAATTCATTCCATGTAGTGTGTTTTTAACAACGCCAAAAGGTTTAAAAATATTCAGTCTGGATTATGATCATCCTATACAGAAGAAAAGTAGCTTGGTTGAGCTGATTACTGGTCGAATTGAAAAACTGCTCGAACAAAAAAAGCAATGGAAACATCAGCAACATTTATCTGCATTAGACCTTTTGATCTTGGAATCACAAGCCGTGTTTGAATTCTATGCAAATACAGGTCGTTCAAAACTGGATACGGATGATCTGGTTAAGCTGGATGATTTTGCTGAAAAGTTTGCAGATTTGGGGTTAAGCTTTATTCAAAACTCACTTAAATCAGATTCCACACAGCACAATTTAGCCAGTCAGCTTTTAAAATGGCGACATGTTTTATTACAACTACAACGCCTAAATCATAGAATCGCTTTAGAAGGACAAGTTACGTCGTGATAAATTAAGCTTGCTATTTAAATTGATGATATTTTTCTATAATTTTAGTGAACTACCAAGCACAGTATTAAAGCCTAAAGTATTAGCGCCTATAGAAAAGCAACAGCGAGTTGCTCAAAAGGAATACAGATGTTAAATAAACTTTTTTCAAAAATTGAGTCGATGTTTTTAAAGCCTGAGGATAAGGCAGTGAAAACGCAACAAGTAAACTCAACCGCTGATCATGACCACATTCAAAAACATAATGAAGATTTAAAAAATAAAGTTGAAAAACTCTACCATATTTTCCAGCCTTTGGCCGTCATTGAAGACCAACTTGATCAAAATGTGGTTTTGTTTATTTTGGATGGAGAAAATCCAGAAATATTACTTAAATTACAGCAATACCCGAATGAAAAAGCACTGCTTTTACTGGGAAAGCCAGGTACCTATAGCTGGTATTGGCCTCAAAATAATCAATCACTGGATAAAAAAGAAAATAAGCTTGCTGAAGCAGCACTAAAACTACGCCGACGTTATTATGGTGAGATCTTTGAAGAATTAGAATTTGAACAAATCATTCGTTTTGCCAAAGTGCTTGAAGCGGCAACACAACAGAAAAATTTTACCAATATTTATGAAAAAGTGCCCGCTTGGTTTATTTATCTCACGGTAGATACATTTATTACCGCTTTTGACAGCCAGCATTTTAGCGAAGCAGATCCGAATAAGTTGTTAAAGCAAAATTGGACCCAACAGAAACTATTTGATTTGCTTGAAAGTGATCAACAGGGCTTAGGCGATGAACTACTGCCTTATTTATTTGAACGCCAAAATATCGACAGTTATCATTCTAGTAAATTAGATAAAATATTATTACTCAAGGACACCCAAGACTTCATTTCAGCCCGATTAGATCAACTCAGAAAACTTATTCCAACACTGAGCATCATTGGACAAGAAAACTTTTTAGACTATATCGCCAAACAAACGGCATTGATCAAACAAATCCCCGACTTGATTGTAAAACTTTCTGTAGGTAAATCTAAAACCATCCGTACTAAAGCCACCAGTTTATTGACGAATTTAAATCCAGAAGATAGCCAAAAATATTTAAATCAAAATCTATTGGAAGGTTCAAGTCAGGAACGTGGCTTTTCTGCAGATCTATTGGCACGTTTAGGTGCTGACAATCTGACAGTACTAGAACAAGCTTTTGCACAAGAAAAACAAAAATCTGTACAACAAATATTACAAATGGCAATTCAGCGCTTAAGATCTGTTGATACTGCACAATTACAGCAAGATTTTGAAGCACCAACCTTTCAACCATTTGTTGAACAAAAAATTCCAGCAAGTTTTACCCAGGTTATTTTAGAAAATTATCAAGAAATTTTGGCAAAAGCTGAACAGAATGCTGCCGATGAAATTGAAGAGAATAAAACAGCAAGTTATAAAAGAACTTGGGCTCAAGATCATTTAAAGCAGCTTAAAAAAATCAATCATCAAACCTTAACGTCGATTGTTGATCAACTGAACGGTGATGCATCTTTTAAAAATGTCCACCAAGTTGAAAATATTATTACCCATAAAAATAAATATAAAAAATATCCTGAGTTTTCCATTAATCATGCCATGAGAATCATTGCAATACGCAATCGAAATTGGATCTATTGGCCTAATTTATTTGAAATGCTTAAACCTGAAGAATATGCCAATTATGAACTTCGCCATATCGTTCAGGCCTTAGATGCGGCTAAATTTAATAATCCAAAACGTAGAGTGGCTCAAGGGATACTAGCGGGATCATCCTATTATCAAAGTTTACAAGATCATATTTATGAAAAAGATAAAATTTGGCCATTTTTTGCGGAAAATCAAGAATATTTAACTGAAGCGCTGGGGCTTTCTCCATCTTTAGAAAAAAATGAATATCAAAGCTTTAACCCATCCGATGCCATCTTTGTACTTAAATGTTTCCCATCCTTACCAGTACAGTTTATTCCGCGCTTACTCGAATTTGCATTGGGTGAAAATAAGCGTTTGCGTTATGAAGCGCAAGAAACCTTACAGCACCTTCCTGACATTCATCAACGTGCCATCGAAGCCCTAGATTCGGGTAAACAAGACATCCGAATCACTGCAATTGAATGGCTAGCACGTCTACAAAATCAAGATGCAGTAAAACCGCTGAATGCTTTACTTAAAAAAGAGAAGAAAGAAATCGTTCGAGCTGCTCTTCTAACAGCATTAGAAAAGCTTGGACAGGATATTAGTGCCTATCTCAAACCAGAAGTGCTACTAAAAGAAGCAGAAGACGGTTTAAAAGGCAAACTTTCAAGCAGTTTTACATGGTTTGATTTTGACACATTGCCAAAAGTGAAATGGCAGAATGGCAAAGAGGTTGACCCTAGAATTGTCAAATGGTGGGTGATATTGGCTGAAAAACTAAAAGAGCCTAGAGCCAATGCCTTATTACAACGCTATAGTGACTTACTCGATCAAAAAGATCAGGTACAACTTGCCAATCATTTATTACACAGTTTTATTCATCAAGATACCTTACAAACACCATTGGATGAAGCAACGCAATATGCAACTACAGAAGCGCCTAGCCGTCTAAGTTCTTATCGGGATTCATACAAACGTTATGGTGAAAAATACCCTGAATATTATGCCAAATATGGCACCATCACCTTAGAAGAAGTGATTGAAGAGATTAAACGCGAACGTTTAGGACTTTATCTGGGTTCCGCGATCAAAAGTAAAGGTATGCTTTCACTGACTGCCAATGCACAAGGAAGTTTTGCAGTAAAACAATTGCAGAACTATATGAAACAACACTACCCTCGTCGCTCACAAATTGAAGCCATGATTAGTGCATTATCAATCAGTAATGATCCATTAATCATCCAACTGTTGCTTTCACTTTCACGTCGTTACCGGACTGCTTCGGTACAAACACTTGCAAACACATTGGTTGCTGAGATTGCTGAACGTAATCAATGGACAAGTGATGAGCTGGCTGACCGTACTATTCCAACAGCAGGTTTAGATGAAAATGCTGTGTTACAACTGCAATATGGCTCACGTAACTTTAGCGCCATTGTCGATGATAAAGACAAATTCATTCTTAAAAATGAAGAAGGTAAAGAGGTTAAAGCGCTACCCGCGGCCCGCCAAAATGATGATGAAAGCCTGATCAAAGAAGCCAAAGCACTATTTAGCACCAGTAAAAAAGAGTTTAAACAAGTCGTTGATATGCAAACAGGTCGTTTGTATGAGGCGATGTGTAGCGAACGTCAGTGGAATGTTGCTGAGTGGCAAGAGTATATCTTTGCCCATCCGATTATGAGACGCTTAATCCAAAAACTGATTTGGCTTGAAATCAAAACCAATGGTGAAAAAATCAGTTTTAGACCAAGTGATGATGGTGCATTACTGAATTTAGATGATGATGAAATCGAACTCAGTGCAGACAGTAAAATTCAAATTTCTCATGCGGTTTTGGTTGGTGAAAAGGAAGCCAAAGATTGGATTGCACACTTTAAAGACTACAAAGTGAAATTCTTATTTGAACAGATGACCCATCACCTACCGAAGCTTGAAGATGATAATGTCACTGAAATTAAGGATCATAACGGCTGGCTTACAGACACCTTTACCCTACGTGGTGTAGTGACAAAATTGGGCTATCAACGCGCCAGCATTGAAGATGGTGGTTCATTCGATCGCTATACCAAGCCCTATAAACAGTTGGGTATTGATGTAGAGATTACATTTAGTGGAAGCTATGTACCAGAGGAAAATATTCCAGCTGTCCTTTATGAACTGACCTTTAGCAAAAAAGCCAGCCGTTCTTGGAACAACAATGAACTTCCACTTAAACAGATTCCACCAATTTTATTGGCTGAGAGCTATGCAGATTATTTAAAAGTTGCTGCATCGACATCAGGTTTTGATCCAGAGTGGGAAAAGAAAACGCCTTGGTAATTCATAAAGACAAAGAAATTTTGTTGAGGCTTGCTACAAGCTATAACAGTTGTATTGCAACCGATATGATTGGTCTTGATGGTCATCATATCGGTTATATGGATAATTCAACTCAGCAGGTAAAGAGAAGACTTGTTCTACAATAGGGATAAAACACCATGCTCATTCCAGCAATTTAAAATTTATTTCAAAAATTAGTGCTTAAAACCATCTCTAGTTAGCCCTGCTTATGGATGGTTTTGCCTAATTGATGTAAATATCCATCATGAATTCATATTATTATAAAAATAATAAATATATTTATTTTCAGTTATTTAATTAACTTTTAAGCATACAATATATTGTTTTAAATGATGCGCAAGAATCAATATCTTTCGCCATTGAACTAAAAAAGTAAACGCGTTTAAATGTAAACATTCATTCTGTATTCTAAAATAAAGGACTTTGCATGAACCGTCGTGTTGTCATCACTGGTATGGGCATTAACTCATGTATCGGTAATACATTGGAAGCTGTTAAGCACTCTTTGGAAAATGGTATTTCAGGGACACGTCATAATTCAACTTACGAAGAACTTAATTTTAAAAGTCATGTCAGTGCCGCAGCAGAACAAGATTTTGATGGTATTGACCGTAAACTCAAGCGCTTTATGGGCGTATGTGCAATGTATGCCTACAATTCTGCGCTTGCAGCTGTTGAACATGCAGGCTTAACGCCAGAGCAATTGGGCGGTAATCCTCGTTACGGTATTGCAGGGGGTTCAGGTGGTAACTCAACTGCGTCTGTTACAGAGATGGTTAAACTTTTAGAAGAAAAAGGTGCGCGTAAAATTGGCCCATTCTTCGTACCACGTAATATGTCAAACACCATTACTGCCAATGTCGGTGTTGCATTTAAATTACAAGGTGTTGCTCATTCAATCACCAGTGCTTGTGCAACTTCAGCTGATGCGATTGGCTATGCTTACAACCTGATTCAATTGGGTAAACAAGATTTAATGTTGGCCGGTGGCGGTGAAGAAGATCACTGGTCACAAAGCTTATTGTTTGATGCAATGGGCGCACTATGTTCTAAATATAATGATGCTCCAGAAACAGCGTCACGCCCATACTCAGCTGACCGTGACGGTTTTGTGATTGCGGGTGGTGGTGGTTTCGTGGTACTTGAATCACTTGAACATGCTCAAGCACGTGGTGCAAATATTCTTGCAGAAGTTGTTGCTTATGCTGCAAATTCGGATGGTGCGGATATGGTTGCACCATCGGGTGAAGGTGCGACCCGTTGTATTTTAATGGCTTTAGAAGAAGCTAAACAACATGGCGTAGATAAGGTTGACTATGTCAATACGCATGGTACTTCAACACCTGCTGGTGATGTGACTGAACTTCTTGCGATGGGTCGTGCATTTGGTGAAGGCAATGTTCCACCATTAAGCTCAACCAAGTCTATGACAGGTCACAGTCTGGGTGCTGCTGGTGTTCAAGAAGCCATTTATTCTGTATTGATGATGCAAAATGACTTTATCGCGCCAAACATCAATGTCACTGAACTTGATGAAGGCACAAAAGGTTATGACATCGTACTTGAAAAACGCGATACAAAATTGAATACTGTGATGAGTAACAGTTTCGGTTTTGGCGGTGTCAATGCTTGTCTCATTTTTAAAAAATGGGAAGGCTAAACAAAGAATTGTTGATCATTCAAATTTAAAGTAAGTTTGGATGATCAACTTCTCGCACACTGCCCTTAAAAGGGTAAATTGATGGATGCTCCTTCAGAAGCTTTCCTTTGGGTAAAAGCTTTACATATCATTGCAGTCGTGTGTTGGTTTGCAGCACTGTTTTATCTCCCGCGTTTGTTTGTCTACCATGCCATGAGCGATGACAATCTAAGTCATCAGCGTTTCGAGATCATGGAGCGTAAATTATATCGCGGCATTATGTGGCCATCGATGATCGCAACATTAATCACCGCACATTTTCTTGTAGACTGGGGTGATGCAACACGTCATTACCATGAAGCTTTATGGTTTTATCTAAAAGTCGGTTTAGTTGGTCTTTTGGTGATTTACCACTTTGTTTGTGGCTATTACCGTAAAAAACTGATTGGCAATGCACATTATAAATCGCATAAGTTTTGGCGGTTTTTCAATGAGATGCCAACCCTGATTTTATTTGCAGTGGTGATTTTAGTGGTCGTTAAACCAACATTTTAACTTGTAGATAGAAACCTCCTAAATGGAGGTTTTTTTTATACATCTCGATTGGGTAAAGGCGGATCATAAGCATCACCTAAATATTGAAAATCATCTTGTAACCAATACCAGTATTGCCCTTTATTCATATATAACTGATGTAAAAGCGCAGTAAAGTTCTGGGCAATAATAGGTGAATCACCAATCGTTGCATGGGTTTCAAAAAAGCTATCATAACATTGACCTCGTCTAGCTTGCGCCGTATCAATACTGATATATTGACTCATTTCATCTACCTTTGCGATTAAAAACCAGTCATGACTGATATCATCATTTTCCAATTCCAAATCGGTTGATTCGTCTGAGAATAAATAAGTATTAATCGGTATAAATTGATGACTCGCGACGATTTCAATTGAATAAGCTTCTCGTGGAAAAAATTTTATTCCATTGGTTTCACGATAAAAGATCTTCACATCATCAGGAATATTTTGTGGCAAATCTTGTGCTAACTGTGCAGGATACACCTTACAGCTTGGATCTTGTTTTATGGTTTCTATTAACTGCAATATTTCCATTTTTATCACCCATTTTTAAGTAAAACTTGGCGTATTTTTCTGTTCATCGGTGTTGAATAATACTTTTCAATGGCCCAACTCAATACAAAAACAGCAATAAAATAAATTGGCAATAGCATTAATTTTTCACTTGCTAAGGTTTCTTTAGGAAAATAAAAAACTTTAAATAAACCCAAGATAATCAAATGAAACAAGTACATTTCATAGCTACGTTGTCCAATCCACGCTACACCTTTTGACAATATAGAGCGAGATTCAGTATGTGGGTTCTGAGCAAAACAGAAGATCAGCATTGCTGACAATAGAGCAAAAATACTGATTCCCCAAGTACTGACCTCTTTGATTGGTGCATATAAATAAACAGCGACCATCAACAAGACAATGATTGGAACCACGATTTTGGAAACCTGTATTTTTTGACTCATCCGCTGAATCATTAAAGCAGTTAAGCAACCCATCGCAATTCCGTCAAAACTTGAGAAGTAATGATAAAGATAAGCCCCACTTTCCTCAGCAAAATGCAATGAACGGAAATAAGGTGCATAAATGATGATTGCCAATAAGAATATAATAAAGCCTTTACCACGACCTAATACAACACACAAAATCGGAAATACTAAATAGAAGACTTCCTCAACAGATAAAGACCACAACACGCCAAGTGCATAATTCACCCAGCCATTTTCAATGATCAGGATATTCATCCACAAGGTAAAAGCAGAAAATACAGTTAAGCCGTAAGAAACTTCAATACCGTTTGGCGCTTGATTGATAAAGGGTTTTAGCCCCATTGCACCCAGTGCCGTCACCAGCACCACCAGTAGCACTAAACAAGGCATAATTCGGGCAATACGGCGAATATAGAAATCTTTGAGTTTAATCTGCGCGAGTGTGCCACTTCTTTGTAAAGTATGCTGGGTGATTAAAAAACCTGAAATCACAAAAAATAAGGTCACACCATAATTACCGTTGCGAGCAATTAAAGTACTTAAGCTTTCGCCAAAGATTTGTATACCGAGAAATGTGTCATGCAGTTTATAAGGAATATTAAAATGGTGGAGAAGGACCAATAAAATTGAAATTCCACGTAAGAGATCGATCTTGTTATTGCGCATATATGCTGTTGTTTAGCGTAAATGATACTATTAAACGTGTTTTTTATTTTTATTTCAGTATTTTATTTTGAATAATTTGTTAAATTTTACATTGAATCTATGCAATCCATCACGGGGAAAACCAAAAAAGTTAAGTATCTTATATTTAATCTAAGCGTTTAATTTTTAAATTTAATTTATATCAAAATCTTTCATATCATAGTTATTCAGGAGATGATCTAACACCATCTCCTGATCAATTGAATATTCAACATTAAAGCTGTTGATTACGCTTTTTCATACGCGGTTTATACATCATTTGATAGGTCACCGCTAAAATTATCACCCACAATGGGCTGATGATTAAAGCTTTTAAAGTATCAGGCTCAAGACTTAAAATCACCAAAGTAAAGGCAAGGAAGATCAAAACAAGATAAGACATCCATACACCACCCGGCATTTTAAAGTTTGATTTCTCATGTAATTCTGGGCGTAATTTACGGTAGCGTATATAACACACCATAATAATACTCCAGATACTAATGAATAAAATCACACATAAAGAACTGGCTAAGGTAAATGCTTCAACCGTATTTGGAACAAAATATTGTAGTGCTGCACCTGCCATAATAAAGCCACAAGAGAACAACAAACCTTTTGCAGGAACGGCGCGTTTAGACAGCTCAGCCAACTTAGTCGGTGCTTGCCCTTCTTTAGCCAATCCAAACAACATACGACTGGTTGAAAATACACCACTGTTCATCGATGACATTACCGAGGATAAAACCACCAAGTTCATAATCACAGCTGCTGCACCAATACCAGCATGTAGGAACAATGTGACAAATGGACTTTGATCCGCAGGAATTTCATTCCAAGGGGTTACCGACATCACGATAAAGAGTGCCAATACATAGAACAAAATAATACGGGTCGGAATCGCATTGACCGCTTTAGGTAAGTTCTTTTCAGGATCTTTGGTTTCTGCCGCCATAGTACCGATCAGCTCGACACCGACAAAAGCAAACAAGGCAATTTGGAAACCTGCTAAAAAGCCACTTGCGCCTTTCGGAAACATGCCACCATGCGACCAGACATTGCTAAAGCTTGCAACTGAACCTGTCGGTGCTTGGAAATGGCTCAACACCATATAGCCACCAATAAGAATTAATCCGACAATGGCTAAAATTTTGATCAAAGCAAACCAAAACTCAATTTCACCAAACAACTTTACCGTGAGGAGATTAATACCCAATACCAAGAGTACGCATCCTGCACTAATTAAGGCTTGTCCCATGGGGGTAAAGGCGGTTCCGTCAGGAAGCCAAAAATTAAGATAATTGATAATTGCAGCCAAATCCGCAATACCCACTAAGATCCAACCGAGCCAGTATGACCAGCCAATATAATAGCCAGCACCCGGACCAATTAAGTCATGTGCCATATCAATAAAGGATTTGTAGTGCAGATTTGAAAGTAAAATTTCACCCAATGCGCGCATCAGGAAAAAGAACATTGCACCAATGATCATATAAATGATCAGAATTGAAGGGCCTGCAAGGGAAATGGTTTTCCCTGAACCCATAAATAAGCCTGTACCAATTGCACCACCAATCGCAATTAATTGTAGGTGACGATTGGATAATTTCCGTTGTAGCTCATTTGGCGACGATGGTACGTCATCTGAATGGCTTGAAGTTGTCATAAAAATATCCTTTTTGACAATTTTTTGGAGGTAAAACCCGCTTGTGGCATAAGAACATTCCCGTTCTATTGTTCTACCTAACGCGAACTGGGCCACATGGTTTACATGTGACCAGCTTTAATTCGGGGCAAATACTGCTTTAATTATTGACAATAATCAATTCTACTTTATGACAAGAGATTAATTTATGCCTGCGCCGCAATAACTGCGATCTCAATCAACCAATCTGGATTAACCAAATCCGCTTGAATTGTTGCGCGAGATGGTGCAACACAGCCTTCTAACCAATCAATCCAAATGGTGTTAAAAGTTGCAAAATCATCCAAATTTTTGATGTAAACATGAGCAGACAATAAACGTGATTTATCAGTATTTGCCTCAAGCAATAACTGATCAATCGTTGCCAAGATTTCTTGAGTTTGACCAATAATATCCTGTTGGGTATTTTTAGGAACTTGACCAGACAAATAAACCACTTTATTGAAAATGGTAACTGCACTCATCACTTGATTGCTGTTGAGCTTTTGAATGTCTGCGTGTTGAACGTTGTTTGACATGTTGATGTCCTTATTTTGAAATTTTAAAATTGACCCGTGCAGTTACACCACACATGAGCTCATAACCTACGGTTCCAGAACTTGCTGCAACTTCATCAATCGGCAGTACAGTTCCATTTGACGACTGTCCCCAAAGTACCACTTCGCTTCCAACTCGCGCATCTGGGATATGGGTTAAATCAACCGCTAACATGTCCATGCTGACACGACCAATAGTTTGAGTTCGTACAGAATTGACCAATACGGGTGCATCCGTCGAAATACGTTGGTAACCATCTGCATAACCACATGCCACGATTCCGATTTTCATGGCTTGGGTTGCAGTAAATCTAGATCCATACCCTACTGTTTCACTTGGCTGTAAATCTTGAATTGCAATGATTTCACTGCGTAAACTCATGCTTGGTTTAAGATTCCAATCTTGAATTGAATGTGTTGGATAGTCTGGAGAACTGCCGTACAGCATAATCCCGCTACGAATATAATCTGAACGTAAATCTTGTGAATGTCGGAGAATGGCCGCACTATTTGAAACTGAGCGCTCACCGTCTAAATCTTGAATGGTTTGTTCAAAAATAGCTTGCTGGTAGGCAATCCCAGATTGCCCCAAACGCTCACCATCAGCATCTGAAAAATGCATCATATGCGTGATAGATTTCACCACATCGAATTGCTTTAATCTTTGCCACATTGCCCGATACGCATCAGGTTTAAACCCAAGGCGATTCATTCCTGTATTCATTTTTAAAAATACATCGAATTGCGTCTGTGCTGGATTGTCTTTGAGAGATTGGCTGTGAAATTGTTCTAGCCAATTCACTTGATCTTCATTATGCAAGCTAAAACTTAATTGATACTTTTCACAATCCAATAAATCATCTGTTGAAAAAATGCCTTCTAAGAGCAGAATTGGGCCGGTCCATCCCGATGTTCTTAGGCGTTTTGCTTCATCGATATCCAACAAAGCAAAACCATCTGCGGATTTGAATGCATCATAGACACGTTCAATACCGTGTCCATAAGCATTGGCCTTGACCACGGTAAAAACTTTACTTTGTGGCATAAATTGACGGGCGACATTCAGGTTATGCAACAAAGCATCCTGATGAATGACGGCAGTAATTGGTCTAGGCATTTTATTCATCCCTGAATATGGATTGGCGTTGTAAATTATTTATCGCTAAACAATTTATTTATCACTGTTTTAATAAAGTGGCACTTAAGCAGCGTGTGGATAACGCTGAATAGATAAACCTTCGGTACTGATATCGGTTTGATGATTAAGTACCAAATCACTAATCAATTTTCCTGAACCACATGCCATCGTCCAGCCTAAAGTGCCATGTCCAGTATTGAGGAATAAGTTTTTAAAACGTGTTGCGCCAATAATTGGTGTGCTGTCTGGAGTCATTGGGCGAAGACCGGTCCAAAATGATGCTTGTGCCAAATCACCACCCGGGAATAAATCTTGGGTCACCATTTCCAATGTGCCACGGCGATCCGCATTTAAACCATGATTAAAACCGCTTAATTCTGCCATTCCACCAACACGAATACGTTGATCAAAACGAGTAATCGCGATTTTATAGGTTTCATCCAAAACTGTAGATTGTGGTGCAAATGTTGGATCAACAATTGGAATGGTTAAAGAATAACCCTTCACTGGGTAAACGGGTAAATTCAATTCCAGCGGCTTTAAGAAATCACGTGAATAGCTACCAAAAGCCAATACATAGCGATCAGCAGTTAACACTTCACCATTGACCACAACACCTTTGATTTCATCACCTTCAACCACCAATCTTTCAACATTTTGGTTGAATTTAAACTCGACACCTAAACCTTTGGCTAAATTGGCTAAAGCATTGGTAAATAAATAGCAGTCGCCCGTTTCATCATTTGGAAGATGTAAACCACCGACCAATTTATCTTTGGCATGTTCAAGTGCTGGTTCTACTTTAGCAAGATCATCTTTAAGTAATAACTCATGTGGAACACCACATTCTTTAAGTACAGCAATATCACGCTGAACCATTTCTAATTGAGCTTCATTACGGAAAACTTGCAATGTGCCTTTTGAACGGTTTTCGTATTCAATCCCGGTATCTTTACGCAGTTCTCTTAAACAGTCACGACTATATTCTGCAACACGGGTCATACGTTCTTTGTTGATCGCATAACTTTCTGAGTTACAGTTTTTAAGCATTTGCGCCATCCACTGTAACTGCCACATACTGCCATCGATATTAATCGCGAGTGGTGCATGATGTTGAAACATCCACTTAACCGCTTTAAATGGAATACCGGGTGCAGCCCATGGTGTCGAATATCCTGGAGAAATTTGACCTGCATTACCAAAGCTGGTTTCTTCAGCTGGACCTGCTTGACGGTCTAAAACTGTAACTTGTGCTCCTTGCTGCGCGAGGTAATATGCACTTGCTACGCCAATCACACCACTACCTAATACTATTACACGCATTTCTTATCCTTTATGCATTTACTAGTTTATTTCACTAGTATATTTTTGGTTCAATAGTTTATTTCACTATTTTTAATGCTAAAATTTAGGTGTTTTAATTTATTGTCGTGAAAAATGATTAAAAAAAAGGGAATAATTGATGCGTAAATTAGACCGTATAGATCGAATGATTTTAGATATTCTTCAAAATGAGGGTCGAATTGCCATTAGCGAGTTGGCTTCACGGGTCAGTTTATCGACCACACCTTGTTCTGAACGCGTCAAACGTTTGGAGCGAGATGGCATCATTATGGGCTATCATGCACGCCTAAACCCGAAACATCTTGATCGCAACTTATTGGTTTTTCTAGAAATTAGTTTATCTGCAAAGTCTGGTGATGTGTTTGAACAAGTGGCTAAGGACTTAATGGAAATACCAGAAGTACAAGAGTGCCATCTCATTTCGGGAGATTTTGATTATTTAGTCAAAGCCCGATTAAAAGAAATGAGCGCTTATCGACGCTTACTTGGTGATTTACTTAAAAAACTTCCGTCTTCAGCCTCTTCACATAGCTATATTGTGATGGAAGAAATTAAGGAGTCATTGTATTTGGATGTGCGCTAATTCCATCATTTTACCTTTAGATGGGCTGACTTGGGATGCATTGCAGATTTAAATATCTCTCCACCTTAAAGCCAAGTTTTACTGCAAGTGGATCGTAAATTGAGCGGTGATGGGTTTAAGCGTTTAATGCTTCCACATCATGCAATATCTCTATCCGATTGAGTGAATAACATTAAAATATTACTGGGGATTTAGTCCCTGTTTAAATGTGTGATTACGACTAACGATGTGATTGCGAGTAAAACCCCAACTCAGAGTATGGTTTCTCTATGTTGGGGATGATTAAGGTGAATTGGAATTATCTCAAAAGTCTGAACTAAAAGCAGATTTAGAGCAGGTTTAACAATTCAGAGAACTTTGTAATTCTTGCTTTCGGCGCTGCTTCGTCCAATTCTTGTTTTGAGCCATATCCATACTCTACAGCAATGGTTTCAATCGCATTTTTACGTGCACCAAAAATATCATGTTCCCGATCTCCCACCATCAAACACTCTTCAGGATTTAACTTTTCTTTTTCAAGGATATAAGTGATCAACTCGCCTTTATTGGTGCGTTCGCCATTTAACTCACTGCCATAGGGATAATCAAAATATTTTAATAAATCAAAATGATCTAAGATTTGACGTGCATAAACTTCAGGTTTTGCAGTGGCTAAAAACAGTCGATAGCCCTTACTTTTTAAAGCTTCCAAGGTTTGTGCAACATCATCAAAAACATGATTTTCAAATAGGCCTGTTACAGCAAAACGTTCACGATAACCCAATAAAGCTTGTTCAGCTAAAATATCATTTGCTTCAACATTGAGTAGCTTTGCCAATGATGCCTTTAACGGTGGACCAATAATCCAGTCGATATTTTCACTGTCAGGAATCGGATGTCCAACCTTTGCAAGTCCATAACGTGCAGATGTCGTAATGCCTACTTTGGGGTCGGTTAATGTGCCGTCGAGATCAATTAAAATATTCTTTATCACCATCCAATCCTTTAAATCTGTGTTTGAAACAATTATCAAATTACTATCGAGTGTTCTCGTAAACTTGCCTATACTAACGTAAATTTGTGAATTAAGGACATCATCGTGCGCCCTACTGTACTTTGTTTTTCAGGTCTAGACCCTTCTGGTGGTGCTGGTATACAGGCTGATATTGAAGCGATTGGTCAAAGTAGCGCACATGCGGCAATTGCTTGTACAGCATTAACCATTCAAAACTCTCAACAAGTTTTTGGTTTTGAAGCCAGCTCCAAAGAACTACTGCTTGCTCAGGCCAATGCAGTTGTCGGTGATTTACCTATTAAAGCCATCAAATCGGGGATGTTAGGGACGACAGATAATATTGCTGCGCTGGCTGAGTTTTTACGTGAACATCCAGATTATCTATATGTACTTGATCCTGTTTTAGTGGCAAATAGTGGTGGTTCACTGGGTAATCAAGAGACCTTGGTTAAAGCCTTTATCGAACTAATTCCTCTGGCAACAATCATTACCCCAAATACTGTGGAATTACGTGCCTTAACAGCAGAGCAAGACATAGAAAAAGCCACAGCCAAGCTGTTTGAAATGGGCGCACAAGCTGTTCTGGTAAAAGGTGGGCATGAAGATACCCCAGACTATATTCGCAACGCCTTGTATGTGAATGGTAAAATGATCGCTGAATCTAAATGTCCCCGTTTAGAAGGTGAATACCATGGTTCAGGTTGTTCATTGGCAAGCTTTATTGCAGGACGTTTAGCACTAGGAGATCCGCTTAAAATCGCGGTACAACATGCTGAAACATGGTTATTTGGTGTATTAAAAAATGCCGAAACGCCGATTGAAGGTGGGCAAAAAATTCCAAAGCGCTTTTAAATGTTGAATATTACTCTGCACTTTTGAAAATAGCATCCAAGTTTCACTAAACAGCTGAAACTTGGAAATCCCCTAAAACAATGGGAATGACAACGAGAATAACAATGCATAAAACACTCACGACAATAATGCTATCAAGTTTACTTTTACCCCCATTCACATTTGCTCAACCACAACAACAAACTGTAAATCGCAATATTAACGATGTAGTGAATGGGCAAAAAAACCATTTTATTTTTAAAGATGGCGATGACGAATCAGGTCAACTCATCATTCAAACAGCGGCTAAACAGCAAGCATTTGATCTTGCAGAATTACCATTTGAACGAAAACGACAGATTCATTTTCAAGACTATAATTTTGATGGATATACCGATATTGCTGTGTCTACACCTGATATGGGAATGGGGGTTTATTCTATTTTTGATATTTTTCTCTACCGACCTAAAAGTAAAGATTATCAAGTGTTGGACCAAGAAAAATTTGATTTTAGCCATGCACAATGTTCTGGATTGACGGATCTCAAACTGATTCCCCAGAAGAAACAAATGACCAGCTCATGTCGAGGTGGCGCAAGATGGTGGATCGACACTTACCAATTTAAAAATGGGCAATGGAAATGGTTAAAATCTAAAGCTGCGGATGAGTGATTTTTCCCCTCATCCTCTGCTGATCTTAATGCCACAGTTACAGGATACGGATCCAATCATACAAAAAATATAATTTAATCAGTACGATGTTGATTATGAGTAATATGTTCATTTCTCAGTATATTTATCTTTAAGGCTTTGTATATGTTGGCGATTGGTTTTCCACGACTTTTCTAAAATTTCTTTCTCTAGACGATACTGAATACGTTTTAATTTCATTGGAGAAATGTTGATTTGCTTAAATTGTTTGACATAATCTGTCCAACCTGCACCACGAAAGACATTGTTTGGCATTTGGGTTTTAAATTCGCAATCAGGCATAAAAACCACGATTGAATGGATCTGAGTGGAATCAACAATATCTGTGAGCACACTTTCTAAAACTTTTTGGTGCTTATAATTTTGATGTAATGGATTTTGGAACTTATAGCTCTTTTTATAAATCTTTTGTGTCCAAATCTTTTGACGCTCGCCACCAAATATCCAACCTTTATAATTCTTTGTTTCAATGACAAAAATACCATAAGGACTTAATAAAATATGATCTATTTGGGTGGTCTGATTTTGCTCATCAGGCAGCGTACAATCATTCAATAAAATATAATTTTCTTTGTCTAAATAGAGTTTTACATGGGTGCTGACAGCAAATTCACCTATTTTCCCTTTTAAAAAGGGCTTAAATAATTTAACCAGCGTAATCGCAACCAAAAGTAAAACGATCCAACCTAGATTTGATAACAATGGTGCAAAAATTTGTGCAATCATTTTAAATTGTAATGTAATAATGAATAGCGTTGAGTCTATGGCACTTGTTCAATTTTTAAAAGAATATCCTTATTATCCAACCCACCCGCAAAACCCACTAATTTACCATCAGCCCCGACCACACGATGACATGGCGCAATAATAGAGATCGGATTTTTACCATTCGCAGCGCCCACTGCCCGAACCGCTTTGACATTTCCAATCTGTTCTGCGATCTCTTTATAGCTCCGCGTTTCACCAAATGGAATCGTCAATAAAGCTTGCCAAACTTTCTGCTGAAACTCAGTCCCCGCAAAATCTAGCGGTAAATCGAACTGGGTTCTTTTCCCTTGAAAATATTCAGTCAATTGTTTCGCCGTCTCCAACAAAACAGGATGTGTATTATTTTTAATTAATTCAGCCAAACGGACCCGTTTAGGATTTTCATTTTCCCAAAGCACTGCAACCAAGGCATGATCATGGGCGACTAATTTTAATATCCCGACTGGGGAACTCATTTCCATAAATGAAAGTTGCATATCCTTATTCCCTTTCCAACTCACCAACAGCTTAACTTAGCTTGAAGATAATTTCATCAAAATAAGGCCTGAAATAATCAATACAGCAGCCAACATCCGCATCGCTGAAGCTGCTTCACCTAAAAAGAAAATTCCGACGGCGAAAGAACCAATCGCACCAATCCCTGTCCACACTGTATAAGCTGTACCAAGTGGTAATGTTTTCATTGCATAAGAAAGTAATGCAAAACTTGCAATCATAAAGATGATGGTCAAGATACTCGGTGTCAGCTTGGTAAACCCGTCAGACACCTTCATAAAATATGCCCAAACCACCTCAAACACACCCGCAACTGCCAATAATACCCATGCCATTACACATTCACCATTTTCTATTGGGTGTTTCCACTATTGATTACACCATGAACTACACATAAAAAAAGTGCTATCTCCTACAGAAATAGCACTTAAACATTTCAATAAATTAAGACGAAGAAAGTTTCATTAAAACTAAGCCAGAAACAATCAGTACAGCAGCGAACATACGCATTGCTGTTGCAGGTTCACCCAAAATAAAAATACCAACCAAGAATGAGCCTATCGCTCCAATCCCTGTCCAAATGGTATAAGCAGTTCCCAATGGCAAAGTACGCATCGCATATGCCAATAGACCAAAGCTTAAAATCATGAAAAATAAGGTGACAATACTTGGTGTAAGCTTTGTAAAACCTTCGGACAATTTCATACTATATGCCCAAACGATTTCAAAAATACCTGCGAAAATAAGAAAAACCCAAGCCATGACCAGCTCCAAATTTAAATTAGAATCAGGCCGTCCTGACGATTTTTCTCAAATTGAGGGAGGTCGTTCCTCCTGAAGAAGCCTAATTATATCAACTCATGTTGAGGAATTTATTAAAATTTACAAAATTTGACCTTTTTTACATTTTGAATAATTTTTTTTCATGAGGCTTACTTTATGATCAAGCATGCTAAATATAAAAATCAGGGATCAAAACCATGAAACATGATTATTGGGGTGATATCCACCCGAGCTGGGCTGGGTTTAGTTCAGAAACATTTTTTTCACATTGTTTTTTTAATCAAAATGCTGATCGGGAGATTTTCTTAGGGGAAGAGTTTGATGAAGATGGCGATGAAATCGAAGAAGCGCCCAATCTAGATCAACTCAACGCTTTTGCGAAAGCCTACCAATTATTTATCAACAGTATTGAACAACATATTCAGACCATTCAGCAACATGCTTTTGAACGCTATCAAAAGCTTTATGCACATTATTATGAAAACCCAGAAAAATCAGGTGAGGCTGCATTGAATATTCAGGATGTGGAATCTCATAATCCTTATATACAGACCATGTTAAATTTGCGTGTGAGTGCACCCAATACCTTAACCCTCTCTATTCACTATGATTTAGATACAGAGCATGGAATGGAATTTAAATTTGTAAATAACCAGCTTGAACGTGTTGCTGGCATTGCAGAAACGTAAAAGGTCACTCCCAAAGAAGTGACCTTTTGCTTTATATGAAAAACGAAAGCTTAGAATCTAAAACGCAGACCTGCACCATATAACCAACCTGATTCGGAGTCGGTTGCAGTTTGCCATGCGGTCTCTTTGTTACCTTTAGAATATGCATAGGCCACACTTACATAAGGCATCACCTTTTTTGTGATTTCATAACGGGTTTCTAAACCTGTTTTAATACTGTTTAGCCCTGTTTTTTGGGCATAACGTGAATCATCGCTAAAGACCACATTTAAATCTAAATAAGGCTTTAAAATCAGCTTTTGTGTCAGTAGTAAATCACGTTCAGTTTCTAGGCTAAATGCAACCCGACTGTCCTGTCCGAAATACAGATAAGCATCTGTTTCAAAAAAGTACTGCGCCAAGCCGTGTAAACCCAAAGCCGCATCTATACGTTCCTGATCAGTGGTTCGTTCAGGATTATCACTGTAACGCACACCCGCCTGTACATCCCAAAAATCAGCAATGTTACGGCTATAGAGAGCACTTAGATCATATTCTATTTTGTCTGATTCAGCCTTACTGGAGTTCCCTTTAATGAATAACTTATTTTCATCAGTACCTATGCGTAACTCTAAAGATGAATCTAAAGTACCTTTTCCATCTTCATCCAGCATCCAAGCATTATCAATAGTCACTCGCTGATAAACCTGTGCACCATGTTCTTTACGGTGATCATGGGTACTATGCGAAGCTATGCTCTCCTCTCCCGTAGTGGTTGTAATCGCTTGATGCTGTGTATGATCTACAGCATTGCTTTTCTCATCCAACTGATTCATTTTTGAATGATCCATGCTTGAATGATCAGTCACGACAGCGGAGTCTGTCGCAATACTCACATCATTTTGCATCTGATGCCCTTCATGGGCCAAAGCCAAACCACTCAGCATAAGTAATGAACTTGCCAGAACTGATTTAGAAAAAAGATTAATGATTTGCATGTTCGTCTCCTTTCACTTCAGCCTTTTGAGTGGTATTTGTTGTTTGAACTGGCTGGGTGGACACTTTGCCATCACTCACATTGGCAACAATCAATTTATTCATCATCCCTGCACTCATGTGGTAGAGCAAATGACAATGGATTGCCCATTCACCCAATTCATCAGCGGTTAATAATGCTGTAACTGTTTTTGCAGGTGGTACAACAATGGTGTGTTTATTAGGCATATCTACAGCAGGCTGACCATTTTCCAATTGCATAAACATGCCGTGTAAATGCATTGGATGCGCCATCATACTGTCATTGATAAATTTAATTCGGATACGTTCGCCATATTTCACTTTGAGTGGTTCAGCATCACTGAATTTTTTACCATTAATCGTCCAAACGTAGCGTTCCATGGTTCCGCCTAAACGAATCACCAATTCACTGGTGGCATCCCGAGTATCGGGTTGTGGGGTTAGTGATTTTAAATCACTGTATTGCAGTGCTTTATCTCCTTGTGGTGTCGAGGCATTTGCCCAACCATAAACCACTTGATCATTTTTTTGCGCTGCTGATGAATTGCGATGCTGTGAATGATCCATACCCTGCATATCTTTCGCATTCGTTTCTGAATGGTCCATACCCTGCATATCGTCAGCATTCATTTTTGAATGATCCATGCCTTGCATATCGTTGGCATTCATTTTTGAATGATCCATACCTGACATATCACCCATACTCATCTTAGAGTGATTCATCCCTCCGCCACCATGACCTCCCATATCTTCCATAGTCAGCACAGCACGTGGACGAGCAGCAGGCATATGAATAGCAGCACTTTTTGCTGTTAATTCATTGTGAAGTGTTCCAATCGCAAATCCTGAACGATCAATAGACTCTGCTTCAATCTGATAATGACTGGTTTTTGGTTCAACAATTACATCATAGGTTTCAGCTGTACCAATACGAAACTCATCCACATTCACTGGCTTTACAGGCTGTCCATCGGCACTGACCACTGTCATTTTTAACTGAGGGATACGTACATCAAAAAACGACATTGCTGATGCATTCACAAAGCGCAGTCGAACTTTTTCATTTGGCTTAAACAGACCTGTCCAATTTTGTTCAGGGGTTTTTCCGTTTACAAGAAAGGTATAACCCGTCACATCAGACATATCTGTTTTTAGCATACGCATCTGATTCCACATTTTGCGATCAGACCACGTTGCTTTTAGACCATCACGTTGTAACTGTTTCCAAACATCCCCTAGTGTTTCACGTCGATTCTGATAATATTCTGCGGAAACCTTTAGATTTTTTTGAATCTGGTCACTGGTTTGCTCATGAAAATCCGACAACATCACCACATAATCACGATCTGTGCGTTCATGCGCTGCCAGCGGTTTTTTATCCTTTGGATAAATCACTAAAGAACCATATAAACCATCCTGCTCTTGGCCTTTCGAATGGGCATGATACCAATAGGTTCCACTCTGACGAACTTTGAACTTATAGACAAATTCTTCGTTGGGTTTGATCCCGTTATATCCATTAAAGCCAGGTACACCATCCATAATGCCGGGCAATAATAGACCATGCCAATGGATCGATGAATCCTGATTCTTTAAATTATTTTTCACTCGAATCACAGCTTCATCACCTTCTTCAAATTCTAAAAGTGGTGCGGGGAACTGGCCATTTACAGTAATTCGTTTTACGGGTTTACCTGTTACATTGACAATTCCTTCATCAATGCTGAGTTGATATTCTTTGATTGCGGCAATTCCCCAAGTTGAGGAGACCAAGCACAATGTCGCAATCAAGCTTTGAGCTAATCGCTTTTGAGATAACTGAATAAACATAACTTAACCTAAATTTTAACAAACAATTTTGAATAAAAAAGTGTCTAAAATCAGATTAAGCTTTTGGAGGGCGTAGGATTTCTTGCCAATGCCCTGCGAGGTGCTGAGCTTGGTAATTGATTTGATAGGCTTGAGTATTGTGCAGATGATCGGGTGCAATCAATTTGGGAATATCAGGATTGAACCAAACCACTGAAGATTGGCATGAGAATGCAGCACAATCTGGGCATTTGCTCTGCTGCGTATCTTGAGATTGAACCTGTTGGTTATGGCAATCTTTTAGATTTTGTAGCTGTTGCTCATGATTGAGATGCGAGTTTTGATCATTTTGTTTTTGTTGTATATCGACACAGTGCTGTTTCATTTCTTGTACAACACTATTTTCCATCATCGATTGATGTTCATCTAAAAGTGATGAATTCATCATTTGCTCATGTTGCATCACATTTACAGATGCAATAGACACACTGCTCCACCCTATGGCAAAAACCATAAGACAAACAAACCAAAGCTGTTTGTGCAGTTGTCTAAACAAAACTAAAACCTATGTTTTAATCCATGATGAAGCTAAGAGCATAGCCAATAATGATGAGTTTGGCAAATATCACGTGGAAAGATTACCAATACCACTGAATAATTTTGCATCAACTGCACTTTGAATAAAAAATGAATAATTAAATCGATGAATAGCGGATGATTCTTATAACAAAAGAGCCCGTTTGGGCTCTTTTTAAACAGAAATTGCATGTATGATAAACGATTGATCACACTTTGATTAATCTATACCCAGCTTATCCATATGCTTATCAACATGGTTATCCATATAGTTATCATCAAAGTTATCCACAATTCACACAATACATGTGTGGAAAAGTTTAAGCCGAAACTTGTCCCACTTTTGCTAACTCAGCGCGCATTTCATTAATCACAGCTTGATAATCAGGCTTACTAAAAATCGCCGAACCGGCAACAAACATATCAGCTCCTGCTTCAGCAATTTCACGGATATTTGCTGGGCCAACACCGCCATCAATTTCTAAACGAATGTCACGACCTGAAGCATCAATAATTTTACGCGCCTCACGTAATTTATCCAAAGTGGTAGGAATAAATTTTTGACCGCCAAAGCCAGGGTTTACACTCATTAAAAGCACTTGATCTACTTTATCTAAAACATAGTCGAGATAATGCAAAGGTGTTGCTGGATTAAACACCAAACCTGCTTTAGCACCACCATCTTTAATCAATTGTAATGAACGGTCGATATGATGCGTTGCTTCAGGATGAAAAGTAATAATATCTGCGCCTGCTTCTAAGAAATCACCAATCATACGATCAACAGGTGAAACCATAAGATGCACATCAATCGGAGCTTTGATCCCATATTTCTTTAATGCCTTACATATACCCGCACCAAAAGTTAGGTTTGGCACATAGTGGTTATCCATGACATCAAAGTGGACAACATCTGCACCAGCTGCCAATACATTTTCCACATCTTCACCCAGACGGGCAAAATCAGCAGATAAAATTGAAGGTGCAATCAGATATGGCTTGGACATGAAACAACCTGGCAAAGATAAAAATTTTTCCCATTATAACAAACTTAGCCTACAGGGTTGTTTTAAAAAGCAACAGTTTTACTTATCTTGTTTACTTATCTAGGTCATTTATCAGGTCATAACAATCAATCTGGTTGAATCAGCGGCTGTCTCTTACTTGATGATATGGGTTTTAAAGAGTGGTCTGATCTTTTGAGAAAAATACAAAAAATAAAGGGCTTCATTAAGCCCTAGATCCAGTCACCGCCACCTTGCACAATCTATAGATAAACATCGCTTATCTACACTATTTAAGATTTAGCCTGTTGTTTTTTCTCAAAATCGCGAACCATTTTAACGCGTTCTTCAGTTGCAGGATGTGAAGACAAGGCATCAAAAATCTCTAAAGAGCTCTCTTTTTCACTAGACTCATTTTGAGGTTGTTTTTTATTTGGGTCAGCTTTTTTATCAGCTTCAGCCGTTTTGCCCGCTTGCTTTGGTTTTTCTTCCAGTGCAGTTTCATCACTTAAGCGTTGTAAGAAATTCGCAAAATGAGACACTTCAATGCCTTTACGATCCATCAATTTCAGCGCATACATATCCGCCTCAGCTTCAAATTTGCGTGAATAATTCGCACCAATCATCGCGGCAGGTAACGAGGTCAATAGGTCTGAGCTGTCTCCCGTCATGGCAATATACAACACACTCAACCCCAAACTGGTTAAGCCTTGTTGTAAGCTATGCCGTTCCACCAAATGTCCTTGCTCATGTGCCAATACACCTAAAATCTCTTGGTCACTATGCGCCATTTCAATCAGCTCATCGGTAACAATGATCGTATTGTTGGGTAAAGCCACTGCATTGGCCCCCAATCGCCCACCTTCACGAAAGACCAATTTTGCGGGTTTTCCTTCAGCGATGGTACTTAGATATTGCTTAGAAATTTGATCTTTTTGACCTTGTGCCAAATGACTAGGATTAGTCCAATTGTTCAATACATATTTTTCCGCTTCATCACCTAATTTATTCAAACTATTTTCAGGCAGCTGAAAAGCAACATAATGTGATGCTGCTGGAACACCCCATTTCACCAAAGCAAAAACAAAAGCCACCACAAAGATGATACTGAATACAATTAAACTTGGAGAACGTTCTAATTTCCAGATCGAATGCTGAACATTTTTAGTCCCAAAATTAAACCATTCTGGTAAAGCCCCCTGAAACTCAATCCTAGCGTCATCTTTAAGCTCAATCGCAGGATTTAATTGCCCCAGCGCGCCAATTAATTCCATATCGCGATATGCATAACGGCGTTGATGTTCTAAACGTTCACCATACTGAATCAATACCTCGGACTCAGATTGAGCGGAAAGTTGGGCATGGTGTGGTTTAGACACCACACCATCATAGAAAATGACTTCTATTGGTCGTGACATAAATTATTCAACTCATATCATTATAAAGAAACATCAATGTCGAAGATGTCACTAATTTCTTCAGCTAAAGCACTTTGCTCTTGCTGTGCAAGATTCATCATTTGATCTGGATCATCATGCAAAATTAAACTCATCGAATCAACTTGATATTTGTGAATACGAATTGCCGCCCATGCAGACATTAAACCAATGCTTAGAATTTTAACCAGCCAATTTGATGCCACAATCCATGCATAACGCCATTGATTACAATCTGTTTTAAATTGGCTGCTTCCAACCGTTGTATTGTTCCATGTGGTAATAAAAATACGTGCCGCGATCAATGGATAAATAAACAATCCTGCCACAGCGTACATCGCAAAGACACCAAAGATAAAAAAGTTTGGCGTATACCCTGCAATAAAACCGATAATACCGAAATAGATAATGCCAAATGCCAGCATAATTCCAAAAGACATAAAAATTGGAATGTAAACTGCTGCCATATAGGCTGACCAATCTGCATTCAATTTAAAATCCAACTGCCCTGCATATAAATGATCGATGTAGTATTTTTTATACAGCCAGATCGCAACAGGAGCAAATATCCCTAAACTAAAAATATAAATTAAGATACTGAGAAAAAAGACTTTATAGGATTCTTTTGTGGTTCCCGCAAAATAAAACCGACTGTTGCCAAATTTACTGTTTCTTGCAGTAAAGCGCATTGTTGCCCGAATCAGCCATGGTACTGCTGCATACAACACCACTAAACCAACTACCGTCGCAATCATGGAGTACTGCGAGGAAATTGAAAAGGCGGCATAAATACCCAATGCAATCAAACGTCCAACTAAAATTTTGGTAGGAATACCAGTAAAGTCAAAACGTCTTTTAAAGAATTCAGTATTACCATAAAAATAACGTAAACGACGCACTTTCGCCCAAGGCGCATACAAACTTAAGGTAATGATGGTCAATAAGATATTCACAATCCATATACCAAAATATTCCATCGCATCACCGTGAAATTTAAAACGGTGAATTCTAGGATATTGCTGGTCTGCGGGCTGCTGTATTTCTGGTGGTGTAGCGCCTTTTTCCAAACTCAAATGACTCGGAAATGGAGGCGGTATTTGTTCTTGCATATTCTTCTCTTTATTCAAATTATTTGATGACAATCTAAAATGATATGAAATAAAAAACCTCAAAAAGCAGTTTATATTTTTTCTGCGCTGAAAGAAATAGAGTAAAAGCAAACAACGATTTACTTTTACTCAAAATTCAGTTTTTGTTAGACGATTCAATTATTTTTGTAGTTGCAAAGCATGAAATTGTAAATGGTCATCAATAAAACTTTGAATGAAATAATAACCGTGATCATAACCTTCATGAAATCTTAATGTGAGTTTTTGCCCAACTTTATGACAGGCTTGTTGGTATTTCTCAGGGTTCAATTGACTATAAAACTGATCTTTTATACCTTGATCGATAAGCACTTCGTCAAATAACTGACCTTTAGAAAGCAGTAATTGGGTCGCATCATGCTTTGCCCATTCAGACTGATCAGCGCCTAAATAATGTGAAAAGGCTTTTTCACCCCAAGGGCATTCTGTTGGTGCACAAATCGGGGCAAATGCTGATACTGATTTAAAATAATTTGGATATTTCCAAGCCAGTGTTAATGCCCCATGCCCGCCCATACTATGACCAAAGATTCCTACAGCTTCAGATTGAATCGGTAAACTTTTTATTAGCAATGGATAAAGTTCATCTACTATATAACTTTCCATCTGAAAATGTTCAGCCCAAGGTGCTTGAGTTGCATTGAGATAGAATCCTGCACCCTGCCCCAAATCCCATGAATCGCCTTGTGCAACCTGTTCACCACGAGGTGATGTATCTGGTGCGATTAAAATTAGACCAAGCTGAGATGCTAAGCGCTGTGCATGCGCTTTGATAATAAAGGTTTCTTCCGTACAGGTCAGTCCCGCTAAATAGAATAATGCAGGACATTTCTGCCCTTTTAATGCTTGAGGCGGAAGATATGTCGCAAACTTCGTTGCCCCTTTTAAATAATTTGACTGAATTTGATAAATTCTTTGTTCACCATCAAAACAGATATTTTTACTTAAAAGTTCCATCAGCGCATCACTCCACATTTTGATCTTTAAATTGTTTAGGGCTACCGTCTTATAACATCAACAGATTCAACTCAATATAAATTAAAGCGCTTTTGCTTTCGCATTTAAAGCGCCGTTATTTATTATGGCTTTTGTTGTGTATCCAGTTTTACATTTTGGGTTTGCGCAGTAGTAATAACGCCTTGTTGTGGAAATAAATGTTGTTCCAACTGCGGTAACATCATTTCCATATTTTTCCCAATCACCCATTGCGGTTCAGATGGATCAAAGCCTTGTGCATTTTCCCATTTCGCAACTGTTTCAGTCGCTTCTTTAAATGCAGCTTTGAGAGAACCTTGTTCACGCATTGCCTGATCAAAGAAAGCTCGACCAAAATAAGTATAATCAGCTTCATTTGAACAACCAAATGAAGCACGGTCTGCGGCAGAAGCAGTAATAATCAAAGTGTCTGGTGATTGGAGTGCTGAAACAAAGCTACCCGAATAACAGGCTGAAATTACGATCACTTTCCAGCGAATACCTGATTTATCGAGGGTTTCTCTTAACCATTTTGGATCAACATCATCCAAATTAATCGGTTCATTTTCGAGTTCAAAACGATTAGGCAAGCCATGAGAAGTCATATAAAGAAACAATACATCACTTTCGCGATTCATTTGCTGGCCAATACGGCGTAAAGCCAGATCTATACTGGTTTTAGATGCAATAGGAGTGTCTCTAATGCTCTGTGGGTTATTGACCAATTCAACAGAACGCCCAAAGGTTCCAAAGCGGGTATCAAATTGTTCTTTAATTCGATCTATTTCAAATTTGAACACGTCTTGATAACTTGCACCAGCAACACCTAAAAAGTACCAATGCGTTTGAGCAAACTCACCAAACTGAACCTGTTCCAATGCCTTATTGAGTAAATGGCTTTGTGCATAAAAAGCACTTTCACTAATACTTGGCGGAACATCTTCTACTTTCCAAATCGGCTGTTCCTTAATCGAAACCTGCCAAGTAAACAAAGTGGCTACAGTCGCAAACATGATCAAAGCACGTTCCCACCATGGCCATTGTAATTCTCTTGAAAATACCCACACTACAGCAAGACTTTGCCAAATAAACAAAGCAAAAAACAGCAGTGGGATCACATCATAAGTGAAATAAGGCAGCAGATCTTGATTGCCCAAATATTGCAGCAAGCATTGAAACAACATGATGTGCGTATCAAGTACCAACCATAATAGTGCTGGAACCAACATCAAACGTGGATTATTGGTCCGTTGTGATAGGAAAATCCCCACAATCAAGGCAATAAAAGGCCACAATGCGTAGCTGACTAGACCTTGTCGATTAAACACACCACCATCACCAGCAACTAACCAGCTAAACAGTGTATTTGCACCTGCACCCAACAGTCCCCAAAAAATCAATTGAAGAATCGATGGACGAACAATTTGTAAAGACTTTCGCGAACCTAAGAATAACCAAATCCCTGCACGTTGGTTACTTTTCAAATCATGCCAAAAGTTAATCGAGGGTTTAAGATCTATCATAAAGATTCTGTTAAGGCAGTGGCTTCAATCAGCCTATCTAGTTTAGGCTTGGCTAAAAAATTATCAATGTTTGATTTAACTATATATCAATAATTCGACTATTATTGAAACAGTTACCAAATTACTCAATAAGATTGCTGTTAAAATAGGCATCAAAACGACAAGCATCACCTTGCCACTGATGATCGGTTGCCTGATCATTTAAAAATACAGCCAGTCTAGGACGTTTTACCACAACTCGCTTGGCAATTTGCCTTGCTAAGACTAAAAGATGATCGCCTAAATCCATTTCACCATCTTCAGGTAAAAGCATGTGTAAGAGCTGCATTTGCTTTTTCACTTGCGCCTGTTTTTTAATGGCTTGCTGATTTTGATCCCGTTGCGGAAACATCGGATCTAAATAAACCACATCGACAGTTTGATGCGTGATGACCAATTGTTGTAAATATTGAGCTGAATCAGAAAAAACCAAATCAATACGCTCAACAACTTTGGCTAAAAACGGATCATTTTCCAATTGTTTTTTTGAATCTTCCAATAAGGTAAATAAAATTGGATGACGTTCGATCAGGGTTACTTTCGCCCCTAAGTGCGCCATCAGTAATGCGTCATGCCCTAGACCAGCAGTTGCATCAATTAAGTTTGGTTTTTCTGAAATATTACATGCTCGTGCAATTATTTCAGATTTTAAAGTTGCACGTTTTAAACGAGGGATCTCAGCTTTCCAATCAGGCTGCATTTTCATGCCATTGGCACACAGGCTTAACCCTTGTTCATCAACACACAAGGCAAGTTCAGGATTCAGTCTTAAGAACCGTGCATTGAGTTTTTCAATCGTTGCAATGTTTACCACGACACCACGTAAAGAAAGCACAGTTTGGTAGGACTGTGCTTTCTCAAAAAATGTGGATTCAGTAAATAAGCGAATTTCGCTTACCATAATTTCCAACCTGTTAATGCAAACAATAAAATCAACAAACCTGAAGCAATACGATACCAAGCAAAGACCATGAAATCACGCTTAGAAACATAAGCCACCAAAACACGGATCAAAATTAAAGCAGAAACAAAAGAAACAATTAGCCCCACAAAGAATACGGTCCAATCTTGAGTTGTTTCATAAATATGGTAATTTTTAAAAAGATCTAATAAGCCTGCACCAACAATAACAGGTATACCGAGGAAAAACGAAAATTCGGTTGCAGCCTTACGCGATACACCCAGCATCATGCCACCAATAATGGTTGCACCTGAACGTGAAGTCCCTGGAATAAGCGCCAATACCTGAATTAAACCAATATAAATCGCTTCTTTAATCGAGATATTTTCCACTTCCACTGCATTGACTTTTGGCGGATTTTTTTCAACCCACCAAATGATTAAACCACCGACGATTAAACCAATCGCCACAGAAATATCATTAAACAACAACTCTTTTACGATATCACCAAAGGTTAAGCCAACCAGCATAATTGGAATAGAAGCTGCAATAATACTGACTCCAAGATGACGCCCTTTCGGCTCACCTGAAAATAGACCGATTGCTGCACCCCAAAGCTTGCCCCAATACTCATAAATCACCGCAGCGATTGCACCCATTTGAATAGCAACGACAAATAAGTCACTCTTTTCTTTGGTCCAGAAATTCATGAGCTCAGATGCAAGAATTAAATGCCCTGTACTAGAGATAGGTAAGAATTCGGTAATACCTTCAACAATACCCATAATGGCTGCTTTGAGTAGCAGTAAAAGATCCATTGTGAAATCCTAAAAATTAAAGCGAAAAACGATTATGGTTTACCTTGTTCTGGAATTTTCTTCCATGCATTATCACGTAAATATACAGGTAAGGCTTGTTCTGCACTGAACCATTGCTTTTGCAGTGCATTTTGACGCGCAATTGTGGCGATATCATGGGCAGAAGCAGTAATCTGCTGAAACGCGATTGCCTCTACATTCACCAAAGCTGAACCTGAACCGATCAAGGTATATTTTTGATATTCTGCAGCGTGTTGATAGTCTAATAATTTTTCTTCGTCTACAAGTTGCATAATGTTATTTGGGTCAAGCTTAAAACTTGCCATATAAACTTCTTGCATACGTGCATCTAAAACTGCGGTAACTTCAGTCAATTGGGCTTGCTGATAAGCAGCTTGCGCCAACGCTTGCAAGGTTGAAACTGGAATCACAGGAATATCATTTGCCCAGGCTAAAGCTTGAGTCACTGCGGCATTGATACGTACACCACTAAATGAACCCGGCCCACGGCTAAATGCAATTGCAGTCAAGTCTTTACTGGAGATTTGATTTTGCTCAAAACCTTGCTCAATCATCGGCAAAATGGTTTGAGTTTGTGCTTTTGCTCGCGTATCAAGTTGAAAATAGAGTGTTTGAGTTTCATCAACAATCGAAACGGAACACTGCTCATTGGCAGTTTCCAATGCCAGCAATTTCATGCACAACCTTACTGTGTTAAAAATGCTGCCTATGATACTCCACTCATTTCAATAGCGCGAGGACTTAGAGATAAAGCCAGTCAGATAAAATCCATTAGACCAAAATAATCCATAAAAATGCCAAGACATTGTGCTTGGCATTTTTATGGATTATTTTAAAACCACGACTTTAATCAAATTTAAATTCTTCTAAATCAATAAAATTCTTGTAATGAGAAGCATAGTGCAAAGCACTCATTTTTAATAAATTCTCCGCATTCTCATCCAAAGTTCGCACGACTTTACCCGGTGAACCCACCACTAAGGAATTATCGGGAATAATTTTACCTTCTGGAATCAAACTATTTGCACCGATGATACAATTTTTACCTATCACAGCATGATTTAAAACTACGGCGTTAATACCAATTAGACTGTTATCGCCTATCGTACAACCATGCAACATGGCTTGATGCCCAATGGTTACATAATCACCAACGGTTAATTCAATCCCTGTATCTGTATGTAAAACGGCATTTTCTTGAATATTACTAAAATTCCCAATATGAATTTTGGCATTGTCAGCACGAATGACTGCACCAAACCAAACACTGACTTGTTGCCCCAGTTCAACCTGTCCAATTACCGTTGCATTATCCGCAATCCAACCATCAAAAGGTGCATGCAACGCTTTTGGCACAAAACCTTTAAATTTATACATCATGGTATTACATTCCTTTGAAATATTTTAAGAGCATTGGCTTTGAACATAGCTTTTCAGCATTATTTTTTATTGAATATCTGTGATTTAAAAGATGGAGAGTTCAATAAAAACGGCCAATTTTTTTGATAATCCAAACCATATTTAAATAACGAAATCAGAATTCTGGCGGTTAGACCCCAAATGATTTCGTTTTCAATTCTTAGACTTGGAAAATACACCGATTGATGTGCCAAACGCACCTCATAAGGAATAGGCTGTGATTCCATCATTTTTTTAATCGGGGCATAGAATATACGATCAATTTCACTCGGCTGAGCAATCAACTGAATATCTGGAGGAATTAATCCAACTACAGGTTTTACTGTCAACCCACTTTTCGCCCGCTCCATGGGTAAATCACCAATTAGCTTAACATCAAAGGGATTGAGTGCGGTTTCTTCCCATGCTTCTCGCAAAGCCACAACAATATTACTGGTATCATTTGGATCACGTTTTCCACCTGGAAAGGAAACTTCTCCTGCATGATTTGATAAGTAGGCAGAGCGTCTCGTCAGTAAAATTTTAGGATCAGCTTCTTGAGTAATTGCAATCAGTACTGCGGCATTGGCCGGATAGGTTCTTTTGCCAAAACGTAATCGATTTTGCAATACTTGGGTTAGCTCATCATCCTTCATTGATCTCACTCTATCTTTTTTGTTCTCGTTCTATCATATAGGAAATTTTATCGATAAGGCTATAAATGATGCGAAAGTAGAATTTTTCAGTTATGCTGAGTTATCTCACATTTTTAATGAAGCTTATGAGTTTTTGCAGTGCTTGTGGTCATCCAACCATAGAAAAAATTCCTTTAGGTGATCAAAAAATCCGTAAAGTTTGTACACACTGCGGCACCATTCATTATGTTAACCCTAAAGTGATTTGTGGCGCTTTGGCGATC
This sequence comes from Acinetobacter sp. I-MWF, assembly GCF_025433935.1. NCBI lineage: Bacteria > Pseudomonadati > Pseudomonadota > Gammaproteobacteria > Moraxellales > Moraxellaceae > Acinetobacter > Acinetobacter sp. I-MWF. Next base: position 3,675,871 of record NZ_JAMBAR010000001.1, read on the forward strand.
TGGGAAAATAAAGTTTTACTATGTCGCCGTGCAATAGAACCACGTTATGGACTATGGACCTTACCTGCTGGTTATATGGAACTTTTTGAAACCATGGAACAAGGTGCAGCACGCGAAACACGTGAAGAATCTGAAGCTGAGGTTGAAATTGAACAACTTTACTGCATGTATAATATTCCACGTATCGGGCAAGTTTATGTTTTATTTAAAACACAAATAAAAGATGGTGTATTTGGTGCTGGTGAGGAAACCATAGAAAGTCGTTTATTTGAAGAACATGAGATTCCTTGGAACGATTTAGCTTTTCCAAGTGTAGAACGCACGTTAAGACATTATTTTGAAGACCGTAAAACCAATACCTTTCCAATGCATCTAGAAACATTAGGCACCCGATTAGATCAGACAGGATAATCACAAATAGCTATTGCTTCGACCAATGGTTGAGCATTAAAAATATGAGCACAAAAAACCTCAATTCAAATGACTTGAATTGAGGTTTTTTAATTAAGATAAATTACTTGGTTTTAATGGTATAACACTGCGGTAAGCTTACAGTTAAAGTCCCTGATAAACGCTTTGCTAGCTCTTTTTGCTCAGGTGTAACTTTCTCTTTATTGGCTTCTACATTGTTATAAATTGACTGATAAACCGCATGTAAATTCACCCAAGTCGCTGGCAATGTCGTGTTCCCCGACCAACTGGTAATGTTTACACCACTGGTAGTGTTTTGTTCATTAATTAATCGTTGCAGGTTTAAACGTATACCACCAGAGGAAACAGAAGCATCGGCTATTGCTTCTGGAGTTGTATCTTTGGGTGGACTAACAACTAATGTTTCATTTAAACCTGCCAATGCACCATCAAGATTACCAAATACAGGGTTTGCAAGAATCATACGCATTGTAATCGATTTTTCAACATTGCCATTAATATAAGCTGTACCCGTGGTTCCAATACGATACTGTTGTACCCCTGTTTCTTTGTCAATATAAGTACTTGGATCTACATCAGCACATGTAGTTGAATTTAGCGCATTATTTTTACCTAAATTGGTACGAATATCACCATTTTCATCAATCACAATACCGAGTGTTTGTGTATTTGGATTAACTTCTTTGTTGTCAAAGGTAAATGTAATATTCGCATACAGTGGGAAATAATATTTTTCACCTGTTTTAACGGTATTTTTAGTCAGGAAAACTTTTCGATCTAAGTAATTGGCAGGATTAGTTTTATAGATGTCGATCCACCCAGAAAGCTGATCACCATTTAAAGTTTGACGCCACTTCCCATATACCGTTGGATCTGTAGGTGCCGTGGTTGCACCTGTTACTCGCTTATACATATATTCAGTACCTGCAACACTAGTATTATTTAGCAAAGCACCCTGATAAATTTCAAGCTTATCCGTCGAACTTTGATCTTTTTTAAACACAAGTGGAGAGGTAATTTTACGGGTTAATGGATTAATCCAACCTTGTTGGCCATTTACATTGAGTTTTTGTGGCGCAACTTGATTGAGCAATAAAAATTTTAACAGTGAATCTGCAAGGGTACTACCTTCTAGTTTTTGAGGTACGCCAACCCATTGCATTGCATAGCCAGAGGTATAACCTTGACGGTCAGTCACGACATACATATTGGCAATAGATTCATTCTTGGTACTTAACTCACTTTTACCTGTAAAACCTTGAATATCAACATTCGCCCCACTGAAAATAAGGAAGTTTGTTGAATAAATATTAACCAATGACTGTTGAACCAAGCGTTGTGCAGTCTCTCTCGCAGAAGTTTCATCAACTGCCTCTACATTGACCCATGGTTTTAGTTTTGCAACATAACCACCATTAATAAAATCGCTTACAACAATATCGGCATCAACTGCTTTTAAATTATTTTTGATATTATCTGTTAATTCAATTGGTTGTACATCGCCAATCTGATTAGCATCTTGCTCCAATCCAACCGCTTGGAAAACGCGAACCAACCCAACCATAACCTTGAATGTATCATCACTCATGGTCATACTGGTTGGTGGTTTGCCAGTCATGGCAGTTGCAATATCAATCAAGCCAATTGCTGCTGGTTGCCCACGCACTTTTAAAGGACGAATTTTTGCAAGATCAACATCACCTAAAATAATTTTTCTTTCCGATTGAGAGCCTTGTATAAAGAACTTCGCTTTATCACCAATTAAACAGCCACCGAGTGCTAAGCCACCCTCGAGTTTAGTTACATAGTGATTTTTAGTATCCGTGCTACAGTCAAAATTTAGACCATCCACAGGATAGTCAACATAAAAACCTAAACATTTTTCTGTAGAATCTGCATCACAACCATTTGAATAGGTTTTGATACCTTTATACGGGTCTTCATTGACTGTTGAGCTTTCACCACCACAACCTGCGAGCGCTAAACCTAAACTGGTTAAAACCAAAGGGGCGAATAATCTTTTTTTCATATTTTCATCCTTACTGAATTACACTCAGCTTAATTTGTCCATGATTTGTTAACTGCTTATTTTCCACATCTAATGCTGAGGATAATGGTGTTAAAAATAGATATACAGCTTGATCAGGTTTTCTTAAAACGCCTTCCATCGCTGCGTATTGTAAATTATTGTCGTGAGATTCTTCACTTTTAAAACCGCTCACGCCTTCGAGGACACAGCCTTGTCCATCTAAAAATACCACCAAAGGCCAATAATAACTTTGAACCTTTGAAGACGATGCATAGGATGTTAATAATACATTTTGAACTTTTGGGTCTAACTTCACCACTTCATAAGCAAAATTTTCTTTAATGGGGGCAACTGGCCAAAGTCCAACTTCTTGGTTTTTGATTGATAAATCTTTTGCTTTGACTATTTTTTTACCAGAGAAGCACGCCTGCTCTAAGTTTTGAACAACCTCATCTTTAGCTAAGCGGAAATAAGTTGAAGATAAAACAACAGGCTTTTTTTCTTCAGATTCTGAATTACCACGAATACGGTTCAAAAGACTCGCACTTAAACCTTTTTGTCGCTCAATGGTTTCATAGCGTCCATGCACTGCACCAATCTCTGGCGTCATATAAAATCTTTTTTTACCTTCTAAATTAAATTCACGATCTTCTAAATACTCATTATTGACATATTTTTCACCATCAATGACCGTGAAATGCTGATCTTCTATAGTTTGAGTGCTTTTCGGCACAACTTCTTCTTTATTGGTCTTGACCGCAGTTTGGTCTACTGGCGTTATTTTGTCTAGTTTCTCAACCTTATTGGTTTGCTGAGTAATATCAGTGGACTGCTGTGGCGGTTTTTCCACAACAAATTGAGGCACTATTTTCTGTGATGCTGGTGCTAAAGATTGTTCCGGTACCTGAACAGGACTTTGAGTTTTAGCTTTATGCTCCATTAAAGCGGGTTGACGTGTAGGCTGAGCAGTAGTAACCGTTGATGGCACATTTTTAGGCTCGATCTCTTTTTGACTTTGTTTAACAATGGCTGGAGCTTCTACCACTTGTACATTAGGCTTGGCAACTTGAGTCTCTTGTATTTGTTGAGTTTGCTGTAATGGTTTTACTTCTTGTACCTTTTTATCTTTTTGCTTTACTACTACTTTTGGAGCTACTTCAGGCTTCTGAACAATCATCGGGTGCCCATCTGGGCCAATAATTGTATAAAAATTGGCGGCATAAGAAACCGATGTGGCTAGACTAAAACTTAAAGCTAACCACAAAGAAGTTACGACTATTTTTTTATCAACGTTCAAACGCATTACCATCTCGTTCTGTAGTTAAGCCCTAGAATTGTAACTTTTGTATTGGTTTTTACATTTAAACCAGCGTATGGGTTGAGTAGTAAGTTATCTACTCCTGTCTTGTTCGCTAAACTACTGCTGTTTGCAGGGATATTATCTCGGCTACGTAAGAAACCAATCGATAAATCTATATCACTATCTTCATCAAAACGATAACCTAAACCTAAACCAAATAATTGCGCATTGTTAATTGGCACCATGGTATTACGTTTATCATCTGGGATCGCACTAGCACGAGGTTCATAACCTGCACGAAGTTTTAGACGATCATTTGCTGAATACTCAATACCAATTCCCCAACTCCACGGTGATTGAAAGCCTAATGGAAAAGCCAATGAGGTATCAGTGACTTGATTGGATAATAATTTGGCAATTTTTAATGCTGAAATTTGTCGATCAAATTCAAACTGAAACTTTTCCCATGCTTTAAAGTCAGTCCAACCTACATCGAAGTTTACCTGTAAATCAGGTAAAATTTTATATTTTATACCAGTTTGAAAATGAGCAGGATATTCCAAATCCATTGAAATCAAACCTGATTCAGTCGGCGGGATAGAACCGGGAAATCCTAAAATTGCCGCAAGAATTTGCCCTGTTGCTGAAGAGTTTAAACCTTTTATAAGTTCTCGCGGTGCGTTGGCATTATCGATAAAATATTTACCTTTCATACGCATTTTAGCCGAGCTTTGATAAACCATACCAAAACCAAAGTTTTCCGTAGGCTCCCACATTAAACCCAAGTTATAACTTGGACTTAAACTCTGCTCAAGACTGACCTGCATCTTCCCGAATTGACCGAATGGGTTCATACCCTCATCAGCATTACAAATACCAAATAGTAGAAGGTCAGTAATTACATTTGAATTATTTCGGAAAGGTCCACAAACCGATTCATCAATCAGTCGTAGAACACCAATCATTTCATTTGGAAATCTTAGATCGGTTTTTAATGCCATTGCGTTGTATGACATCCCGATCGAAGCACCAATAGACAATTCATCACTGACTTGGTATGCAATAGATGGCGACAAATAGGTTATACGTTCAATAGCAACTTGTTGCCCCATGTAATTACCAGGGTTACCGTCTTCTGAGCCAAAACCAGCCACCATTGGCGCATATACAGCAGTTGCATAGGTCAGTTTTGAGCCAGGTGGGTTATAGGAAATTCCCCCCGTTGGTGCTAACACTGGCCAGCCAGGCCCTAAATCTACAACTTTTTTTAGAATAGGGATATATAAACTTGCATATTCTACATCCCCTCGCACTGAGTCTTTATAATCTGTACAAAGGCCCGAAGGATTGTCTGGCGCATCATTACAAATCAGCGGATCATCAGAATAACCAAATACGTTATAACCAGGCGGCGCAGAAAATTCACGTTGTATATCAAAGTTTGCAACAATCCCTTGTACGTCAGTTTGTAAACCTTTGAGTTTAGTTAATGCTGCGGGGTTAAAATGAATCGCACTAATTCCCGGCGGGTCTGCAGTTACTGCATTCCCCATGGTCAATGAGCGTATATCTACCGATAGGTTGAGTCCTAGCGCCGCAAATACTTGAGTTGAACACCCTGTTAATAAAATCGCTGTAACTATTGGGCGCAAACGTATGTTTTTCATACTTTACATCCCTTTAGTGAGCTTTCTTCTTACCGAAGCCTAAAATATCCAACGGGAAAGATAGACCAAGCGAAATATCTGGTGAGTCTTCTGTTAAACCAATCCCCAAGGTACCATTGACAATCGTATCTGGATTGACACGTACACCTAAAGCAATAGAAAACATCCCACTGGATTGGTCTGCTGCTTTATAGGAATCTGCAAGTCCTTCTTGAGCCCTATATTTAAATGAAGTATTCATATTAAATGATTGTTGATATGACATGGTCATCGAAACATCATAGTTAAATGAATAGGCAAAACCAAAAGAGAAACCACCGGTCATACCTGGATCAAACTCTTCTAAAACGCGTTGATAAGTCTGATCGCCACCTTGTCCATTGGCATTACCACCACCACGCACTTGATTTAAACCCGTTTCTTTAAATCCATAATTGGCAGAAACCGATGCAAACAGTACAACAGGGTCGATATATTTACGAGTACTTGCACCGACACCCACAGAGTAATAGCCTTTACCTGTGGAAAGATCTTTTTCAGGGTTTATCTCATATGGGCTATCACCGGTTTTGGTCGATAAGCTACCAAATAAAATAAGCGGTAAACGACCTGCTTTCAGCGGGAAAGGTTCCCAACGTGCACCAAAGTTAATATCCCCTAGACCCGCAGCCGTGGCATCTTTTAAGCTATCTGATTTAGCAATAAATGGAATAGATGCGGTAAAGGTTAAATTATCACGTATCCCATACTGTGCAGTAAATGTATTGCTGATGGTATGGCTGGCATCCTCATCAACACGAAGTTGATAAGCTGTGCCTTCGTTGATTCCTAAATTTAATTGCGAATCACGATAGTAGGAATAATCTAAATCATAAAAAGTTGAAAATTCACCTTTTTTAATTAAAGAATATTGACGTTCATTTGAAGTAAAGACTTCTTGTAAATTGGTTTCTTGAGAAGCATCACCTTCTTTCTTCTGTAATGCTTCTGCAGCCTGTGTACCAGGTTTAGGTGTTAAAGATTTTGTTTCATCTTTATTAATTTTTACTTCTTCTGTAGCTTGTACCGCCGCATCTGGAGCTGTTTGACTGATATTTGCAGAACTGGCTTCATCTGTACTTGTAGCCTGATCTGCTGCTACATCAGCACTTGTCTCTGCTTCAGCTGCATACAAACTTCCAATTGCAAACTGAATACTCACTGCAAGTAAAGTTCGCTTCATCCATTGATTATTCATATTATTCCTATTCCAAAAAATCCAATTCAGTTATCTAATTTTTAATCCATCTTTTACTTACGTTTATAATAGAGTCGCATATAAGATGTAATTGGCTGATTGTATGTCGCAGACTTGGTATCTTGGTCAATCACCTTACGCATTGTCGAAGCCTTATCTGCTAATTTATTGGTATAATCTGTTGAATATTGCGCTTCAACTAAGGCATAACGGTTGATTGTTGCATCATCTACATGACGCATATCGGCATCTTGTAATGCCAACAAGTTACGTTGCTGATCTTTTGGCGCGTTGATCACAAATAAGGTATTATTTTCCCAAATTTGCTTAAATCGCTCTTGATCAAAACTAATATTCCCCAAGGCTGGATCTGCCACATAAACACGACCATCTTTATAAGCTTTAAACACAACAAAATGTTTAAAACCCGCATAAGAAATTGGCACAATCACCGGTTGATTTTGATTGATTAGGTCTGTGAACTCGCCTCTATAGCCACCGCTTTCATATCCAATTGCAGCAACAAAGCGCTTCATATCCAGCAATGAAAAACTTCGCCGTTCAATAATGCGGTTGTATTCTCCAAATCGTAATAAGCCTTCCATGGTTTGTTGTTCGGTTAAATTTGTCCCAACATAGCCATTTAATAGTGTTGTTAATGCAGCTGAACCGCAACTATAGTCATATCCTTGACGTACAATTCCACGGAATTGATTTTCTAAAGCAGGTTTAACATGCACCATTTCACGATGATTGCGTGTAAATGACTTGTCTCTGGAATCCGCAAGCTCAGCGTAGTAAATCGCATCCTTTGGCTTGGGTTTCACATCTAAGGCGTGGTTGGCAAAATAATACATTAATGCCGAACCTAAAGTAATTTCTATCATAATTTTAACTATCAAGTATCGGCAGTATTTTGCCTAAAGTGCTGATTTTATTTTTAGAGTGAACACTCTACGTCCCTGTGATTATGAAGATAACGGTTTTTGAAAAAAAAAACAGTCTTTTTTTCAACTTTTGTCGCTTTTTCTCAGCTTTTTTGTAAAAAAAAGACGCATGCTTTGCATGCGTCTTTTCTGAAATTTTAATTCTAGGCTTAGTGACCAGAAATCGTCAGTTTTACACCATTTGCTGTTGCTGAACCACCGTTATAGAATTTCATGCCTGTAATCGCAACATCACCAATTGAGCCCGAACCTGTTCCTGTACCTGCAGTTCCAGGTGTGCCTGGTACAAAGCCAGTACCACCACCCAATACAACTTTAGTTAGATAAATATCTGTACCTGTTGTACTTTTCATTGCAGTTACAGCCAAACCTTTCGTGGTAACAGCAACATCAGCATCTAAAGCCAAATTAGCTGAACCACTGTCAGTCACTTTAATACCACCCAGTACGATATAACCACCGCCTGCTCCAGAAGCATCTTTCAAGGCTAAGTTACTGATTGATAAACCACCAATCATCGAACCATTCAGTTTAATCATTGCACCTTGAGGTGTATTACCCAACTGAATATTTGCTGTCGTAGCACCAGTATTGATTGTCAAACCACTTAAAATCTCAGCAGATCCAGCATCAGGCTTATATGCACCAGCTGTTCCAGTAACATTATTTACTTCAATTTTACCTAACTCAATTTTCAATGCATTAATTGCAGCAGCAACGTTTAAGAATGGCGTACCAGTATTACCAGCGGTAGCACCACCGTCAGTATCAATGACCAAATCAGCTAAGTTACCTGTACCTGTTTTGGTTACAACCACGTTATTTAAAGTAATCGCACCCGCTTTACCTGTACCACCTGTCGTTGCATTTACTGCCAAACCATCACCATCAAAAACATGTAGTTTTGCAATTTCAATTTTATCTGCATCAATACCAATACTGATACCATCCTGACCAGTCGTTGCACTCAGCGCGGCATCATCCATTGCTTGCATCGCCATTGCGTTTGAACTCATAGCCACTGCAGAAACTAAAGCAAGTTTAGTAAATAATTTCATAATCTGTACTCTCCCAAGAGCATTTTTTTTCATTTTTAACCACTCTCCATAGTTCCCTGTTGTTTTTAGTTGTTTTACAACTTAGAACACCAATCCTTGAGTAGTCCGTTTTGCCCTTTTAAATTAACGGTATGTTACTTTTTGTTCAACTGCTGTTTATCAAAAACCCAATTAAACCGATAAACGGTAAACACTTTTATAAGTGCTATTTTCAGGTAGAATAGTGCGTTATAAACCCTTTTCGCACTTGAGTTAATCCTCCCTATGTTACGGAAGTTATTAGATTTTTCATCAAATAGCACTGCAGATTTATTACACTGTCTTGACTCATTATTCGGTTGTATCTATTTAAAAAATGCGGGTGAAGATATTGTTGCTTTTTCACCTGAACAATACTGTATCTCAACCCAGCAACAACTTTCTTGCTATACCAGAAATCATTTTACCCATTATCAAAAAGATAAAAGCGATTCTCATTTAAATCACCTCTTTAACTTCACCGCTCAATCTGCACCAAAACAGCATAGTTTTCAGGGTGGATATATGGGTTTTATTGATTACAACTATGCCAGTCAACAACACATTGATGCTAAAATCAAATCTCAACCCAATTTTTACATGGGTGTTTATAAAACATTTATCAAACGAGAAAACGAGCAATTCTTTTTTTATAGCATGGAAGCCTGCGCAGAAGAGTTTTTCAACTTTATACAAGATTTATTAACCATACCTTCCACACAAAATCAAAGCTTTAAACTTTTATCAAACTGTACTGCGACATGGACAAAGCCACAATATGATCATGCATTTACACAAGTTCAAGAATATATTAAAGCGGGTGACTGCTATCAAATTAATTTAACTCAGGAATTCACTGCAAAAGCACATGGTTTACTTTTAGATACCGCTGAAAAGTTTTGGACACTCACGGATGCTCCCTATTCGGGTTATTTAAAAATCAATGATTTTGAATTACTGAGTTGCTCACCTGAGTTATTTATTGATTTCGAAGCTGATCATAAAATTACCACCAAACCCATAAAAGGGACAATGCCGCGTTATGACGACCCAACTTTAGATGCACAATCAAAAAATACTTTGATTCAGTCTAAAAAAGATCAGGCAGAGAATGTCATGATTGTGGACTTATTACGCAATGATCTCAGTGTCTATGCTGAAACTGGTTCAGTAAAAACCCCAAAACTGTTTAATATTAAATCCTTTAACCAAGTACATCATATGGTGAGTGAGGTGACTGCTATTCTAAAACCAGATATCAATCCATTTGAGGTTTTATTTACAGCATTGCCAGGCGGTTCAATTACTGGTGCACCCAAAATTCGAGCCATGCAAATTATTGAAGAACTCGAAAGTGCACCAAGAGGCGCCTATTGTGGTTCACTGGGCTATTTTAATTTTGATGGAACTGGTTCTTGGAACATTTTGATTCGTTCAATTCAAAAATATCAAGATGAAGTGTCATTGTGGGCAGGCGGTGGAGTTACTATCGCTTCAGATTGTGATGCAGAATATCAGGAATGTTTTGATAAAGTTACTGCCATGCTTGACTTACTCAATACATGGCATCAACCTCAACATGAATCCTAGACTAAAATCTCATGTTTTAGTGTATCAACAAGGCGTTGATTTTGTTCATCTGTACCAATAGTGATACGTAAGAATTGATCAATACGTGGTTTATTAAAGTATCGAACAATAATGCCACGTTCACGCAACGCTTTCGCCAATTCACCAGCATCTTTTGAGGGTAAACAAGCAAAAATAAAGTTAGCTGAAGATGGTAATACTTTAAACCCAAGCGCCACTAAATCTGCAACCAGTTTGTCACGACTTACAATGACTTTTTGACATTGTGCTACAAAGTATTCTTGATCTTCAAATGATGCGACAGCTGCAGCTATTGCAAAACGATCAATTGGATAGGAGTTAAAACTATTTTTAACAGCTTCCAATGCGGCAATCAAATGTGGTTGTGCAATTGTAAAACCAACGCGTAAACCAGCTAAAGAACGCGATTTTGAAGTCGTTTGGCAAACCACTAAGTTTTCGTATTTCTCAACCAGACTCACAGCTGACTCAGCACCAAAATCCACATATGCTTCATCAATCACAACCACCGAATCAGGATTGGCTTGCAAGACCTGTTCAATTGCCGACAGCCCCAATGCAATACTGGTTGGTGCATTAGGGTTGGTAATGATAATCCCACCATTCGGCTGTTTATAATCAGCCACGTCAATTTCAAAATCATCATTTAACGGCAAGATTTTAGTTTGGGTTGAAATTCCAAAAAACTGACTATAAACAGGATAAAAGCTATAGGTAATATCTGGGTATAGAATCGGCTTATCTTGAACAAAAAATGCTTTAAAAATATGGGCTAAAACCTCATCAGACCCATTACCAACAAAGACATTTGCAACATCTACATGTTGTTGTTTCGCAATCGCGTGTTTGAGTGCCGATGCATCTGGATCTGGATAAAGTCGCAATACATCTGCTGAATCTATAAGTACAGACTGAACCGCTGCAACCACTTTTGGCGATGGTGGATATGGGTTTTCATTGGTATTCAGTTTTAATAAGTTTTGGATTTTAGGCTGCTCTCCTGGGACATACGGTTCTAATTCACGTACTTCAGGACTCCAAAAACGCATTTGCTCAGGGCTAATATTTGGCATTTTTATCTCGTATTTTTTCTCACTTGACTTACTTTATATAAGCGCTCTCACTCTAGGAGAGGGTTTGGGCATGTCAATATGAATCCCCAAACTAAGTCAATTAAATTTTTACACCCTCATCCACACCCTCTCCCTAAGAGAGAAGGATTTTTACGGATACTGGGCCATTAGTGAATTACTGATAACGATATCTTGCTGATCTAGCATGCGCATCTAAATTTTCTTGTTGTGCAAGAATATCTGCGGCCTTGGCAAGCGATTTTACGCCTTGCTCAGAACACATAATCAAACTTGAACGTTTTTGAAAATCATAAACACCCAAAGGTGATGAAAAGCGTGCTGTACCAGAAGTAGGTAGGACATGGTTAGGTCCCGCACAATAATCACCAATCGCTTCTGGTGTATAGCGCCCCATAAAGATTGCACCTGCATGGCGAATACTTTCTGACATCAGCTCAGCATCATCTAAGCACAATTCCAAATGCTCAGGCGCAACTTGATTAATCAAATCAATGGCTTCTTGGCGATCTTTAACCAAGACCAAAGCACCACGATTTGCAATCGAAGTTCGTGCAATTTCAGCTTTGGGTAATGCAGCCAAATGTTCTTCGATGGCTTGCTCAACATCATTTAATAATTGTTCATCAGGCGTAATAAAAATCGCTTGCGCAACCGTATCATGTTCAGCTTGTGACAAAACATCCATCGCTAACCATTTCGGGTCATTATGACCTTCTGCATAAACCAAAATTTCAGAAGGCCCTGCAATCATGTCAATACCGACTTGACCAAAAACAGCACGTTTTGCCGCAGCAACGAAACGGTTACCCGGTCCTGTAATTTTATCCACTGCTGGAATCGTTTCTGTTCCATAAGCAAGTGCGGCAACTGCTTGAGCACCGCCAATTGTAAACACACGACTTACGCCTGCTAAATAAGCAGCTGCCAATACCAAAGGATTTAAATCACCATTTGGCGCAGGTACCACCATAATAATTTCTGCTACCCCAGCCACATGCGCAGGTAAAGCATTCATCAGCACAGAGGACGGATAAGAAGCTAAACCACCTGGAACGTAAATACCAACACGGTCTAAAGGGGTGACTTTTTGACCAAGGGTATTTCCTAATCCATCCACATAAGACCAACCGTCTTGTTTTTGCGCCTGATGAAATGAACGAACCCGATTGGCCGCCAATTCCAAAGCTTCACGTACTTCTACGGTTAACCCCTCAAATGCAACTTTAAGTTGTTCTTGTGTCAGTTCTAAATCTGAAAATTGATGCGCTGGATGTCGATCGAACTGTTGAGTGAGTTTAAGTACATGTGCATCGCCATGTTGGCGTACATCTGCAATAATTTGGTCTACTGTTTTTAAAAGCTCAGGATCACTCACTGTTTCAAAAGCTAACAAGTCAGCAAAGACTTGTTTAAAGTTCTGCTCTTGAGTCGATAAACGTCGCATCAATTTACCCACAAGGTTGTTTAGGAAAGATTTAGTTTACCTTGTTTTGAGTATCTTGTGGGCAACATCACCGCAACATTTCAACTTACTTTAATAGGAAAGTTTGATTGCAAATCACTTTTGACACAGCAAACTTTTATTTAGGTGCTCACATCTGGGTGATCCCAATCACTATCTGCCTGAATCAGCCAGTTCAATGCACCATGCCGTTCCACAACGATAGATGAATTTAAATTTTCAGGTGCATCCTGTTGCTTTAAACGCGCATTTACACATGCCCAATCATAACGATAAATTAAATCAGCCTGATCTAAAATTTCTTCGCTATCCCGCAATTGTACTTTGGTCATAAATTCTGCAAAGGTATCGCACGACGATACGGCTTGAATGGCAAAATCACAATCAACGATATCTGCTGGATAACTCAATTCATCCACAATCCCCAAAGCCCATAACAATACCCAATAGGCTTCATATTTCCACACCATATTGATGATATCTTGTGCTGAAGCCTCACGCTTTAAAATTGCCTGTTCTTTCTCGGTTAAAGTATCTAGCACCTGCATTTTCTTCAAAATATCAAATACAAATAGCTGTGTTTCATCATCATATTGATCATTATTCAGATCACAAGCGACTTGAATCACCCACAAACAAGCAATCGCGCGTTTTGCAATCTGTTCTGCACTGCGCGCTTGCACGTCTTCAGCAGCTTCGATCACAGGTAACCAGTCAATATAAGGAATTGAATACTTTTTAAGTTTTAAAATAGATTGTTCTTTGCGCTGTTGAGGTGTTTTCATAAACTCTTTTTTTAAATCATGGATGGTTATTTTTTAACATAAATTGCAAAAAAAAACCGCCTAAAATTAGACGGCATCTTTATCGAACAAACATGAATAAATTAATTGCTCTTTTGACGCTCTTCTACTGCTTTTTCAAGCTGAGTAAGAATTGGATTTAATAAAGTTTGCTTACGCTTAAAGCTGGCTTTATTGACAATTAAACGTGAAGAGACTTTACAGATTTCTTCCAGAGGCTCTAGACCATTGGCACGCAAAGTATTCCCCGTATCCACCACATCGACAATATAATCACCCAAACCAACCAATGGGGCTAATTCCATTGAGCCGTAAAGTTTAATCACATCAACTTGCTCACCTAAGCTTGCATAATATTGACGAGTTAAATTTACATACTTGGTGGCAATTTTTAAACGACCTTTAGGACGAACCATGCCCACTTTACCAGCTGTCATTAATTTACAATTGGCAATCTTTAAATCTAATGGTTCATAGACATTTTGAGCGCCATGTTCCATCAACACATCTTTACCCGCTACACCAATATCCGCAGCGCCATTCTCAACATACGTTGGCACATCAGAAGCACGCAAGATTAAAATACGAACGGATTTGTGTGTGGTTGGAAAAATTAACTTACGAGATTTATCAGGATCTTCCAATAAGTTAATTCCAGCAGTTTCAAGTAAAGGCAACGTTTCTTTTAAAATACGTCCTTTACTCAATGCCAAAGTTAAACCATGATCAAAATTGCCCATTACGTCAAAGTTTGGATCATCGTTTCTCATATCGCTCATTAACTTACTCGCTCACTCGCTTAATTTGGGCACCTAGACCTTGTAACTTTGCTTCGATATCTTCATAACCACGATCAATATGATAAATACGATCGATGATGGTTTCCCCTTCAGCAGCTAAAGCAGCCAAAACTAAAGAAAACGAAGCACGTAGATCAGTTGCCATAACAGGTGCAGCAGATAATTTTTCCACACCTGTAACTACAGCATCATTGCCTTCAACCTGAATATTTGCGCCCATACGTGCTAATTCAGGTACATGCATAAAACGATTTTCAAAAATCGTTTCAGAAATTGTTGCAAAACCACGCCCAATGGCATTTACCGCCATGATCTGTGCTTGCATATCTGTTGGAAATTCTGGATGTGGCAAGGTACGGAAGCTGACAGCTTTCGGACGTTTCCCCAGCATATCCAATTCGATCCAATCTTCACCGCGTGTGACTTCTGCACCCATTTCTTCAAATTTATCTAAAACAGATTCAAGAAGATTTGGATCAGTATGTGTGGTTTTAACCTTACCGCCCGTAATTGCTGCCGCCGCCAAATATGAACCGGTTTCAATACGGTCAGCAACCACTGAATATTCACAGCCATGCAGACTTTCAACACCAGTGACCACTAAGGTATCTGTGTCTAAACCTTCAATTTTTGCACCCATTTTAATAAGCATTAGTGCAAGGTCTGTAATTTCAGGTTCGCGCGCAGCATTACGAATTGTTGTAACACCCTCTGCCAATACTGCTGCAGTTAAAATATTTTCAGTCCCACCGACAGTCACCATATCAAAGATGACTTCACCACCTTTTAAACGACCATCCACTTTGGCGTGAACATAACCTGCTTCGACCTCAATTTGTGCACCCAAAGCTTCCAGGGCTTTTAAATGCTGATCAACAGGGCGTGAACCAATCGCACATCCACCAGGAAGTGAAACTTTTGCACTACCATAGCGCGCCAACAGTGGGCCAAGCACCAAAATAGATGCACGCATGGTTTTAACCAGTTCATAAGGTGCGAACTGATTATCCAATGTAGAGGTATCTGCGATAACCGTTTCGCCCTCATAACTCATGGTGATACCTAAACCACCAATCAGCTTAACTAAAGTGCGAACGTCTTTTAGATCTGGAACATTTTTTAATGTAATTGGTGTATCTGCAAGAATCATTGCAGCCAATAAAGGTAAAGCCGCATTTTTCGCACCAGAAATACGAACTTCACCTTCGAGTTTTACACCACCTTGAATGACAAATTTATCCATTGACGCTTAAGCTCCAAACATACTGGCTTTGCGCCATTCTTCTTTAGTCATTGCACGAATAGTTACCGCATGTACCTCACCACTGGCAATATAAGAATTAAGTGGCGCGTAAACAGCTTGTTGACGAGGAACAGGACGTTTCCCTTCAAACTGATTGTCGACAATACGAAGGTCAAATTTACCTGCTTGTCCACTGACAGCAACTTCAGCATCAGGAAAAGCTGCTTTTAAGATTTCAGTGAGCTGTTCACTATTCATTGCATCGACCTCTTATAGGACTGACAGTGTAAAAACGGGATATTTTACTATAACTCACCGAAATAATTCATTAACTTGTACAAAAAATATAGATAAAAAAAAGAGGTCTTTTCAACCTCTTTTAAAAATATCAATTTTATGTCGCTAAAACTTCCATTGGTTGATAATCCAACTGCATTTTTCGATGCTTATCTAATTGCCTTTTTAATTTATCTGTCAATTTTGTAATCGCATTATACATATCATCAGCGCTCGCTTGGGCGAAAAGCTCTATCCCTGGCAAACGAACAATTGCCTCAGCAATATGATTTGCACTGCCTTTTTTTGATCTTTTATCCAATTGATGATCTTTACTCAGCTTGACCTGCATACTATTGACCTGATCAATATGCTTGGTCATCTGGGCAAATCGATCTCGAATATTTTCTTCTATTGCTGGTGTAATACTTAAGTGATGTCCACGGATTGTAATTTGCATAGCTTTATCCCTCTCCTTATATAGGAATATGAAAGTCATAACCCAAACGATCTCATGACAGCATTCACCAAGGAAAAAACTGTGCTCAATATCATGCAATCATTTAAGTTACTCCAAAAGACAAAAAGCGATTCATTATTTCGTCATAATGAACAATTAGAATAGCCACACTTTAAAATTTAGATCAACACTTTTCGGTCAGATGAAGACGGAATATGTAACGATTCACGATATTTTGCGACTGTCCGTCGTGCCACATCTATCCCCTCTTCTTTTAATAAATTGGCAATTGTATTGTCTGACAACGGCTTACGTGGGTTTTCATCTGCAACAAGCTTTTTGATTTTTGCTCGAATGGCTGTTGACGATGCTTCTCCTCCAGAAGTTGTTCCAACATGGCTAGAAAAGAAATATTTCAGCTCAAATAGACCACGAGGTGTCAGTAAAAACTTATTGGTGGTGACACGGGAAACTGTTGACTCATGCAATTCAACTTCTTCTGCAACATCTCGCAAGACCAAAGGTTTCATTCCTTCAGCACCGATTTCTAAAAACTCACGTTGATGTTGCACAATGCAACTTGCGACTTTTAATAAAGTTTTATGACGCTCATCAACACTTTTAATAAAGTTTTTCGCTTCAAGCATTTGATTGCGTAAATACTGGTTATCGTCACTTTGATCAGCACGTTTAATCATGCCTGAATAAAATGAGTTAATTCGAAGTTTTGGTAAAATATCTGGGTTCAGTTGAACATACCAATGGTCATTTTTCTTAGACACCACCACATCAGGAATTTGATAATCTGATTCTTTTTGCTCAAATTCAGCACCCGGATAAGGTTTAAGGGTTTTCAATAAATCAATTGCTGACTTTAATAACTCAGCATTTAAACCCGTTTGCTTAATCAGTTTATTCAAGTCATTACTGACCAAAAGCTCATAATGTTTCAACAACATTAGCGCTTCTTTCCTAAACAGTGTAGTGGTAGCTAAAGCCTCAATTTGTACAAAAAGACATTCTGCAAGACTACGAGCACCAATACCAATCGGTTCTAAGCGTTGGATATGTTTTAAAACAACCAAAACCTCATCCTCTTCAACCTCAATGTCATAATCCATTTGTTGTAGTAGATGCTGTACTGAGCTAACAATTTCTTCAATATCGGCAGCCAAAAATCCTTTTTCATCTAAAGCATCGACAATGCAATATGCAATTAACTTATCCACTGGAGAAAAATGCAATAAATTGACTTGCCCCAACATATGTTCTTTTAATGATGCTTCTGAATGACGATTGTCTTCCCGATCCTCAAACTCAGGGCGCTCCATTGCAGTTGATTGATGGGTATAGACATCATCCCAATCTGTATCTACAGGCAGCTCATCGGGTAAATGGTTGGCATTTAAAGAATCTGAAAGCTCATATTCTTGTTGTTCTTGTTTTACATTTTCAGGGCTTTCATGTGTCTCTTCTTCAACTTTTTCAAGCAAAGGATTACTATCAAGTTGAATTTGAATTTCTTGCTCAAGCTCCAAACTCGATAATTGCAGTAATCGAATGGCTTGTTGCAGTTGTGGCGTAAGCGACAACGAATTTGCAACTTTTAATCCAACCGATAACTTCATACCCATAATTCCCACACTGTATTATTTCATTTCATCTTATGTGAATAAGCAATGCAAAATTCATGCCTATTGATTTTTTATATCACAGGAAATGGTTTAGGACTAGTAAAAAAAATGAATACCTTACATAAAAATGTTTGTTATTTATCAATTAAAGGTAAATTTCAATTATGTCGTTTTTTTATTCAATTTTTAAAAAAGACCTTCGATCCAGATCTGTTGAAATAGTCATCAATTATATAAATAGAGATTTAAAACCTATAAGCAAAAATAAATGGCTTTAGGGCTATTTATTTCAAAATATTTAAATAAAATAGGTTCCACTTTGTGAGACCAGTCACATTTCTAGTTTGTGAAATTTATTATTTTTATCCTTTACTTATTGGAATAGTGAGTATAAAAATAATGATATAAAGAAATATGATGAATCGTAGTTTCAAGGAAAAGGTTTGGCACGATAACTGCTTAATTTTAGAAACGAGCGGCTTAAACTGCCAAAAAAATCATGTAATGGAGAACTCAAATGACACTATCTACAAAAACACTATCAAAAAAAGTTTTAACCACAGCGCTTGGTGTACTTATGGCTGGCGGTGCTTTTTCACAGGTTCAAGCAGCAGATACATTAGCAAAGATCAAACAATCAGGGAAAGTGATCATTGGTTACCGTGAGTCATCTGATCCGATTTCCTATGTGATTGGTGGTAAACCAATGGGATACGCTGTTGATATTTGTAATAACTTTGCCAATGAGCTGAAAAAAACGCTCAAGATGCCAAATCTTAAAGTTGAATATAAAGCGGTTACCTCTTCTACGCGTATTCCAGAAATGTTGGCAGGTAATATCGATATGGAGTGTGGTACAACGACAAACTCTGTTCAACGCCAACAACAAGTGAGCTTCTCAACCAACTATTATGCAACAGAAGTACGCATGGCAGTTAAAGCCAATGCACCAATTAAAACAATCGCCGATTTAAATGGTAAAGCAGTTGTGACCACCCAAGGGACGACATCTGACAAATACATCAAAATGGGTGAGAAAGGCGAAAAAGTCAATGTAAACAACGTTTACGGTAAAGACCACTCAGACTCATTTGCCATGGTCGCTTCTGGCCGTGCTGCAGCATTTGTGATGGATGACAATATTCTTGCAGGGTTAATTGCAAAATCATCAAATCCAAAAGACTTTAAAATTGTAGGTCCAGTACTTTCTTCTGAGCCGTACGGCATTATGTTACCGAAAGGCGATGCGGCGTATAAAGCAATCGCAGATAAAACAGTAACAACAATGTGGAAAAATGGTCAAATGGCGGCGCTATATAAAAAATGGTTCCAGTCACCAATCGCACCTAAAAATGTCAATTTAAATATGCCAATGAGCTCATCATATTTAAAGCTTAAAGCCAATCCTACGGATGCTGGTATTAACTAATAATGTAGTTTAAAACAACGGTTTATAGATCAGATTAGGTTTAAAGTCTGGTCTATAAATTTTTATAAAATTAAAAATACAAGGAGCACACATGTCCGTAGGCTCACTTAACTGGACAGCATATTGTCTCCCCTCGAATGAATATAGTCTTGATAAAGCTGCATGGGCTGAATCTGTCTGTAAAGCGATTGGTGGTGAAAGTTACTCCCCTGTTGCAGATGCACCAACCTGGCTACAACTCCTAGGCTCAGGTGTTTGGACCATGGTCTGGACCGCGATTGCTGCATTTTTCATTGCATTTCTTCTTGGTTCTCTGATCGGAATTTTACGTACATTACCCAATAAACCACTTTCATTTATTGGTACTTGCTATGTCGAACTTTTCCGAAATATCCCGCTGATCGTACAACTATTTTTCTGGGCATTCGTATTCCCACAATTACTACCACTCAGCTTAAGTACTGGTAGTGGAGAGATGGTTAATGGTGGCTGGTGGCAAAATATTCTCAATGATAATCCCGCAGTGGTTGGGGTGTTTGCACTCGGTCTATACACCGCAGCACGTATCGCTGAACAAGTGCGCTCAGGCATTAATACAGTTTCAAATGGACAAAAAAATGCGGCTTTTGCAATTGGTTTAAATCAAAGCCAAAGCTATCGCTATGTCATTCTGCCTGTCGCTTATCGTATTGTTTGGCCAACGCTCACCTCTGAAGCAATGAATATTTTCAAAAACTCTGCTGTACTGTATGCACTGAGTGTTTTGAACTTCTTTGCTTATACCAAAACCATGCGTGAAGAAACATCCCAAGATATTGTTATTCTTATTCTTTCGACACCAGTTTACTTAGTCATTACCTATACCATTAAGTTGATCATGGCTTGGATTGAAAAACGTATGGCTGTTCCTGGTCTAGGCTCGGGGGGTAAATAGTCATGGATTTTAGTATTTTACAAAATCAAGATGTTATTCAAACGCTGATCGCAGGGTTTAAATTTACCGTTACGGTGACGATTTTATCAATTATTGGCGGGATTCTGATTGGCACACCTTTGGCCATGATGCGTTTATCCAACAATAAAGTTGCCAGTAATTTTGCTAAAGTTTATGTCGATTTCTTCCGTGGTGTACCACTGATTCAAGTGATCTTCATTTTCTATTTCTTATTGCCAAAGATTTTTGAGTTTCAGTCAGATACCTATTATGGCCCACTGTTTTCAAGTGTGGTGACCTTTGCAATTTTTGAAGCTGCATTCTTTTCAGAAATTGTCCGTTCAGGGATTCAGTCTGTTTCTAAAGGTCAGGTCAATGCAGGTTATGCACTTGGTTTCACCTATGGACAAACCATGTCCAATGTGGTGTTGCCACAAGCTTTTAGAAACATGCTACCTGTCATTTTGACTCAATCTATCGTACTTTTCCAAGACGTATCCTTAGTTTACGTGATTAGTGCGCCAGACTTCTTGGGCAATGCCAATACCTTAGCAAATACCTACGGTGCTGAAACCAAAGCAACTTTCTACCTAATTGTAGCTGTTGTTTACTTCTGTATCTCCTTTGCGCTTTCACGACTTGTGAAGCGTTTACATCAAAAAATAGCAATAATTCGATAATTGGAGAATCAATATGCCAATGATAGAAATACAACATATCTCAAAATGGTATGGAGATTTTCAAGTTCTTACAGATTGCACCACTTCAATTGAAAAAGGTGAAGTTGTCGTGGTGTGTGGACCTTCAGGTTCTGGTAAATCCACACTGATTAAAACTGTAAATGCATTAGAACCGTTCCAAGAAGGCAATATTGTTGTTGATGGAACAGCCTTAAAAGACTCAAAAACTGATCTGGCAAAATTCCGTTCTCGTGTGGGAATGGTATTCCAGCATTTTGAATTGTTCCCACATATGACTGTTTTGGATAATTTAACCATTGGGCAACTTAAGGTTTTAAATCGTTCTAAAGCAGAGGCTGAGAAAAAAGCGTTGCAATATTTAGATCGCGTTGGTCTGGCAGCTCACAAAAATAAGTTTCCAGGGCAACTGTCTGGTGGTCAGCAACAGCGTGTTGCGATTGCCCGTGGTCTATGTATGGATCCAGTCTGCATGTTATTTGATGAACCTACTTCGGCATTAGACCCTGAAATGGTGGGTGAAGTGCTTGAAGTCATGAGTCAATTGGCAAAAGAAGGCATGACCATGATGTGTGTAACTCATGAGATGGGCTTTGCTCGTAAAGTCTCAAGCCGAGTTATTTTCATGGATCAAGGCAAAATTTTGGAAGACTGTGCAACAAATGACTTCTTTAATAAGCCTGATGAGCGTCATGAAAGAACCAAATTCTTCTTAGACAAGATTTCTATGGTGCACTAATCAGCAATATGCGTTAAACATAAAAACCCCAATTTCTAAATTGGGGTTTTTATTTAATACTCACAAACAATACCAGTGCTTAAGGTTTCACTGCATTTTGGCTAAAGTTTGGCGAACGTGGTCCATATAACAGACCTTTTTGCTGATTTATACTCGGTGAATATAATTGCGAACTTACAGTACTGGATAAAGTATAGGCCTTGTCTGACAGATGATTGGATATTTGATCAACTAAAGCACCAACCAACGCACCAATCAAACCCGCATTGCTATTATCATTGGCTTGCTGAAGTCGCTGTTCATCTTGCCAAAGTAATGTGCCAGTTTGCAAATCTACAAGTTTGGCTTCTACTGCAACTGCTGCTACAGATTGAATCACCTGATATTTAGAACCATACTCTTTAACTTTAATATATAACGCAGCGTCCGCTCCGAAAATCTCTTTTAACTTTTGCGGAGGAATTGCTTGAGCATCAAATCCATTGGTCACCCCATTCTCTTTAAACATGGTGTCAACAACAGAAATTGGAAATACATAATAACCAGCCTCAGCCACAGGCAATGTTACTGTTGACCAATACCCATAGGTTGCACGTGTATCAGGAGACTCATTGATTGGAGGAAGTACCAAAATCGACTTAGGGATATGCTCACGATATGCTGCTAAATCACGATTCTGCTTAGGTGATACCGCACAACCGGTGAAAAGCATCATCAGTAAACCAAGTACGAATAATTGTTTCATATTTTTCATTTGGGATTTACCTCAGTCGATTGAGTGGTCATTTTCTTCAATAAACGATCCATCAATACGGTTGACTCAGGATAAATTTGGCGCTCTAACTCAAAATATTCAATTGCACGTGGACCATTTTGAATATTAAGATTTAACAGCCCCAAATGTGCATATAAACCTGGTGGCACTGCAGCATTTTTTGCTTTTGCTTTCTCAACATCTTTTTCAAGCGCTAAAATTTGTTGCTGAGGCGAAGTTTTTTCTGGAACCGCCAGCATTAAATAGGTTTGCTGTGGATACCCGCCCCAACTATATAAAGACTGTGGTCCAGATGCACACCCAACCAAAGTTAGCGTTGTAAAAAAACTTAAGAATAATAAAACCCGTTTCATTCATTCAAACCTATTGTACGGACCACTTGTTTGTTTGAATATCTGTGACAAGGTGATTAACTGCTTCGCGTACAGCCAGATCTAAAACCTTACCATTTAAGGTTGAGTCATAAGATGCTGTAGAACCAAAACCTAAAATTTCGCGTTCACTGAGCGCATATTCACCTGCACCCTGCACAGAATGGACAACTTCTGCTGTATTTACATCAACAACATTAATATTGACTTTTGCATAGGCAATTTGAGTTTTACCACGCCCTAATAGCCCAAACAATTGATGGTCACCCACTTCTTTGCGCCCAAATTCAGATACATCCCCAGTGAGCACATAACGTGCGCCCTTAATGGATTGAGATGATTTACCAAAACCAGCCTCTTGTTGCAGCTCTGATAAATTGTCTCGATTTAAGACTGAAAAATATCCTGTTTGTTGCAAGTGCGTTTCTAAAATCGTTTTTGCTTGACCGCCTAAACGATCGACATTATCAGAGAAGATACCGCGCATATAACTTGAGCGGTTATCAAACTTACCAATCGAAACTGCTGTTTTCGCACCTGAATATTTTACCGCTGAAGTCACAGCAGCCACTTGAGGAGCTTGGATGGTTTTAGAGCTTTCAGTGGTAGAACAAGCAGTAAGTACCAAGCCATTTAAGGCAGCAATCAATAATATTTTTTTCAAAATTACATCTCTCTAAGGTCTAAACCATTATAATGAATAAATATATAACATAAACTAAACATACTGTTAATTAATTTTTAACAAACAAGATCTGCTGATAAAATCCATGACCATTTTTACTCGTAAAAACAATCATTTCATACCAAAAATTAGCTTTAAACCGAGTAAGGTCATGACACCACCCGCGACTCGATCGAAGACTTTTTTAAACTTCAAATAAACACGGCGCGGCTTTTCCGCTGAAAGCGCAACAGCAACCAGTGAATACCAGCCTGCATCGATAAAGAAGCACAAGATAGGCAAAACAAAATAAAAATACGTTGGAATGTCTTTGGGTAAAAGCGCCGTAAAAATACTGGCTAAAATAATCGCAATTTTAGGATTACTTAACTGGGTAATTAAACCTAAACGAAACGCTTGTTGATAACTCATCACCGTGGATGAGTCAGATGCCTGCGCCATAGGATCTTTAGCATGTTTAATAATTTTATAAGCCAGCCAAAGTAAATACAGACCACCACAAATTTTTAAAGCTAAATATGCAGAAGGTACAGCCAATAAGATTGCCTGTAATCCCATTACAGCTAAAAAACCAAATAAAGCTGCGCCCGTGCCTGTCCCTAAAGCGGTAAACAAACCATGTTTACGAGAAATCGCAATTGAATTTTTAGCCACATAAACAAATGTAGGACCAGGGCTAATTGCACCTAGCATTAATGCCAATGCAATTGAACCTAAAATCAATAATGATTCCAAGAGACACCCCGACCCAGACTATTTTTAAGAATAGATATTTTACGCTACAACCGATTTTTGAAGATATAAAAATCTTTATTATTTCGCGATTACACTTTTATTCAATGCAAACTCATCAAAATTTCAATCATAAATTTAAATACACTTGTGTATTATCATCATACTTAGATCAAACAGATATTTTAGAGTAAAAACTCAATAAAAAATTTATTTTTCAATATCTTAATTATATCAATAAAATCATCAAGGTATATAAAATATCCTAAAAAGCCATAAAATAGACCATATAAATCACAAAAATTAACTTCCATTTTCATGTATTTATAGGCTATAAAAAACCATAATAAAACTATGGTTTTAAATTATCCAAAATCAATATTTATACTCAGGGGTAAAAAATGCACAACAACAAAACCAACCGTTTAGATGCAAGCCAAGCACATTTGTGGATCATTGGCGGTGGAATTGCTGGAATGGCAGCTGCTGCATTTGCTATACGTGATGCCAAAGTACCAGCTAAAAATATTCACATTCTCGAAGAGTTAGATGTCTCAGGTGGTTCAATGGATGGCGGTCACACGCCACATGCTGCACAAGCATGGGTTACCCGTGGTGGGCGGATGCTGACAGATGAAACATATTTATGTCTTTGGGACTTATTTTCGAGTATTCCATCCTTAGAAAATCCTGAAATTTCTGTTCGTGAAGAATGTCGTGAGTTCAATGAGCAAATCAAAACCCATGCACAAGCCCGTTTAATTGATGCGCAGCATGTGATTTCAGATGCCGCTAAACTGGGTTTAAATACACGCCATCGCGCGCAAATGTTACGCTTATTGGCAGCAAAAGAAGAAAAAATTGGCAGCCGCCGTATTGATGAATTTTTCGATGAGACCTTCTTTGAAACGAACTTTTGGCGTATGTGGCGTACTACATTTGCCTTTCAAAAATGGCACAGTGCAGCAGAACTTCGTCGCTATTTCTTACGCTTTATCCAAGAGTTACCACGTATTCATACCCTCGCTGGGGTAAAAAGAACCAAATACAACCAATATGATTCCATGATTTTGCCGCTACAACGTTGGTTGCTTGAACAAGGCGTAGATGTTCGTTTTGGCAATTATGTGACAGATGCAGACTTTCAAACCGATGAAGCAACCCTAGAACGTCGTGCAACACGCTTGTATGTCAACCTTCCTGAAGGTACTGAGCAAATCAACCTTCAAGAAAATGATCTTGCCATATTTACTTTAGGTTCAATTACAGCAGATTCCCGTTATGCTGGGAATGATGATGTTCCAGCGCTTATTCGTGATCGACTTGATCATGGTTGGACATTATGGGAAACCCTTGCGAAAAAAGCACCTGACTTTGGCCGACCAATGACCTTTTACGGCAACATTGATGAACATAAATGGGAGTCTTTTACACTCACCATGACAGATGATGTTCTGTTAAATCGCATCATTGATTACACAGGTAACCAGCCAGGTACTGGGGCACTGATGACTTGGTTTGAATCTGGCTGGCATTTATCGATTGTGGTGCCTGCTCAACCGCATTTTGCAAATTTACCAGAAGGCACCTTTACCCTCTGGGGCTATGGTTTCCAAATTGATCAAACAGGTGATTACATCAAAAAACCGATGTCACAAGCAACAGGCAACGAAATACTCACTGAACTGATTCTACAACTCGGCTTTGATGACATTCTTGAGCATGTTCTAGCAAACACCATTGTAACAACAGCTATGATGCCTTATGCATCGGCTTTATTTGCTTGCCGTAAGCCTGGTGACCGCCCACAGGTTATTCCACAAGGCGCAAAAAACTTCGCATTCTTGGGGCAATTTGTTGAAATTGAAGATGATGTGGTTTTTACTGTTGAATATTCTGTTCGTGGTGCCATGATTGCAATTTATGAGTTCTTTGACGTAGAACGTGAAATTCCTGAGATCTATAATGGATTACTTGATCCTAAAGTCGGATTAAAAGCGTTAGAAACTGTTTTTCATTAATTCATTTAAAATCAACTGAGTTAAATTGAATTAAAACCAAACGAGTGCATGCTCTTTTGATGCACTCGTTTTTATATTTTGAATAAAAATCAGGGTTGTGAATCCACTGAACGAGCACTGAGACGATAGTCTTTTTCATACACAGGCATACCAGCGATATGGATTGAACGAACTTCAGTTTTTGTTGGTGTAGGTGGTTTCTTTTCACACCCAGCCAAAAATACTGCAAGTATTACACTCAAACTGATGGATAGCTTTTTCATGGCATCTCCTCCATTTTTTGTTTTATTTATAGTTCGAGCATAACAGTTCTGATTAAAAATACAGCTATTTTTTATTTCAAAAGGTGTCTATCTATAGAAAGTGGTTATACGTCACAAGGATGTATCATTAAAACAGCTTGATCTTCACCATTTTTATTTTTGTAACGATAGTGAAAGCCACCATTTCCATCAAATTCCATGTCACTAAAATATTGAAAAGCATCTACGCTTACAGACTCAATGTTAGGGTATTGCTTTGGTTGAAGTTGAATTTTGTTTAAAATTTTCGCGGTAAATGCTTTTTGGAAAATAATCGTAGGCGCATCTTTTAATTCAAATCGAGCGATACACCCAGTGTTTTCATCCACAGCAACAACGTTGTCTAAAGCCTGAACGATCCCCGCCTTCGAGATGAAAAGACTATGATGAACATTAAAGGTATAGCCATAGCTTAAATGCAAGAAATCCTCGGTTTGGTTTTCAACATTTAAACCACGCTCCCAATCTACGACCAACGGCAATCTATAATCATCACCTTCATAGAGTACAAAATCACAATGATCATTTGCATCTTCATCGCATGTTTGCTGAATAACTGAAAATTGTCCTATCTTGGCCACTGTGCGATGAATCTGCTCGGCATAACCACTACTGGAATAAGCCATCATGCTAAATAATATCGGAACTATTGTATTGATTATTTTTTTTGACATCAGGTTTCTAATCAAGTTTTACTCAATACCAAATATACAGCTTCACTGGTAAATGTACCATCTTGCTGAATCTGATAATACTGTTGTACTTGATCAGCGGCTTTGGACTGTAAATAGCGAATGGTATGGATACCCTCTACTGGTGTTTGCATACGCTCCACCCAACTTTGAAAATTTAACTGTAAACTTTGCTTTTCAATGGTTTCTACCTTAAAGCCTGCTTGTTCTACGATTTGTACCCATTCCGCCAAACTATAATTTCGAACATGGCTTGGATCACGAATGGTTTCTATGGTCTGAATAAAGGTGTCTAAAATTGGATTAGAATTGCCAATAATATCAAATAGGATCACTTTGCCATCAGCACGTAATACACGATAAATTTCATCAATCGCTTGAGTGATACTTTGCCAATGATGCGCAGAATAACGACTGATCACACAATCAAAATGCTCAACAGGAAAATCCAATTGCTCTGCTGCACCAACCTGCCCTATGACATGATCGAATCCCTTTTGTTGAGATTGCGTGGTCACAAGATTGACCATTTCAGGCGTAATATCATAGGCAATTACTTGCTCAGTGAATGCCGCAATCTGATACGTGACATGCCCACCACCACAGCCTAGATCCAAAACTCGTTTGAATTGATGTTGTTGGATTAAATTTTGCATTTTTTCAAACTCAATGCCTTGTGCATGTACTTGGCTATTTAAGTATGCTTCTGATTTATTTTGATATTGTGCCTGATTAACTTGCTGTTGAGTGGTCATTTTCATGTCCTTGTTGTTGAATAAAATGACAATAGACAACTCAATACAAAAATAAAAATGATGAATTTTAATAAAATTAATAACTTTATTTTATTTATATTAACTCATGATCACTCGATAATCAGACTGACAAGGGTTTTGAATGATAACATCCTGTACCTCCATCTCGTTTCCGACCTTAATATTATAGTTAAATGAAAAATCACCATTATCCTCAAAATTTGCCGTTGCAGGATAGTTCAGCTTTTTAAATTGCGGCACTTTGTTGTTGAGCACTAAACGTACCCGAAAATCAGGAATGCTATAAAATACCAATGAATTCGGCATATTTTTTAAATTCGACTCAAAAGTTACAAAACAACTTTGCTGCCCATTCATCGCAAGAAAACTACTATAATCTTTTTGTTGGTTTTTATCGTTAATCACAGTGAGATTATACTCACTTCCTGTTAGCCCCAACAAAAACCCCATTAAATTTGGATTAAATTGATAAACGTTTGCGGTTTTACTCCATTTTTCCATTAATACCTGCTTCTTTCCTTTAGCATCATAGAGTACATAGTCACAACTAGAACCAAGCTGAGTGCAAGACTCTTTTTGAATTTTCAGTTTCCCTGCACGGCCCAATACTTCGTATTCAGGGTCAACTTCGACAGCAGCATCAGCTTGCGCAAAAACAGAATAACTACTGAAAAAAGGCAGAGCAAATAAACAACCCTTTATTATTTTCAACATAAATAACGTTCCCAATATTTCAGCATTTTTTAATATAGATTCAAGTTCAATTCTTGCTCAAAAATACAATTTTAACTTTTTAAACACGGCGAACTTTTCGATTTAAAGTCCTTACCCCAAGTACGATATCCTTGGGTATCAATATGATAGCGATTATTACCATAAACGCCTAAACCCATTTTATAACTTTTGCCTTCCACTTGCCAAAAATGACACATTTTTTTAACTAATAATTCGCGATCTTTTTTAATGGATTCTTTGGGTGATAGCACATGAAAATCAACTGCATAATTACTTAAATGTTTACTTTTTTCCGCCCCACCTATGCATTTATTTAATTCAGGGGCACGATAGATTGCTGAAATCGTATATGTTTTAAAATATTCATTTCGATTTAACTTTTCCACCAATTGCAAACTACTCACCACATTTTTCCAAAAGGCTTTAGGCGGGATGGCAAAACGTTTTGAATAACACTGTTCCGGCATATAGTTTCGGCTGGTTGTCAGCTCCATCAGACTAGGCGGATGTTTTAAATACTGCGACATAAACTGATAATAATCCGCCAATAATTGGGGGTCTTGTTGCGCCTTCCAAAGCTTGAATTGTTGTTCAATCTGTTGATCTGATGATTTTCTTGAAGATGCAGCCGGATCTGCTTTTTTCTCAGATGGCGTACAGGCATTTAACGCCAATACACCGATGCAGCAGATCGAAATAACAATATTTTTAAAAATTTTCACAATTTCAGCACACTTATTGTTTTATTTTAAAGGGTAAATATTTAGAAATCTAAACCTATTTATACGATTTATTAATCATTGACCTAAGTCATTCTAACCAATCTAATCAACTTTAAAGCTGCTATTTACAAAAATCCACAGAGTTAGTAATTTACATCGGACAAAAATGTCCGTTAAATATCAGAATAAAATTTAATGCAATTTCCCCTATGCGTATACGTCAAAAACAAGCGGCACAAAATCGCGAAGATTTGCTTAATGCTGCACTGAAAATATTCCGTAAACAAGGGATTCGTGCGCCATTACAGCTTGTGATTGATGAAGCTGGCGTTGGACGGGCAACCTTTTATCGTAATTTTAAAGATCGCCGTGAGTTGGTCATCGCCTTGATGGAACAAGCATTAACTCGTCTAGATGAACGGGCAAAAAGCTTTTCAGAATATCCTGATGGTTTGATTCGGTTAATTCGCAATCATGTCGAGAATCTGCCTTATCTCACCGCCTTGATGGAATATTGGCGTGTGATTGATCGTAATGACCCAAGTATGGTGGATATTTATCAACGGCGTGACGCAATTCTTCAACCGCTGATTGATCAAGCCATTGCCCATCATATTTGCCGACCAGATCTTACCCCAAAAGATTATGCGCTAATTACCGGTATTCTAAGAGCTTCCTTTCAAGGGCTAACTGACGAAGAACAAGTTCAACTGGCCACACGTGCAGTTGACTTACTGATTGATGGCATCAAGGCGTAATTGAGGCACTTATGGATAAATCGCCACGTTTACTTGAACCTGCCCCAGATTGGACACCTGAAGAGCGTCCAACCTTACCAGGCTCGCCTGCGGCTATTGCACATCCAACACATAAAAAGCTGATTTATTTTTTTATTGGCCTGTTTGTTGCGATCTCAGGCAGTTTAAGTAATGGTTTTATTACTGCAAATTTACCACTTATTCAGGGTGAATACTCGCTAACGCCTTCGGAAGCTGCATGGATTCCCGCAGCTTATGTGATGGCAAATATTAGTTCCAACATGATTCTGTTTAAAGCTCGGCAACAATATGGGTTACGGCTTTTTTCTGAAATTGGTTTAGTGCTTTTTATTTGTGTGTTGGTGCTACATATCTTTGTGCACACCTTTGAAATGGCATTGTTTGTCCGTGTGATCAGCGGTTTGGTTGCCGCCCCCCTGAGTTCTTTAGGCATGTACTACATCATGCAAGCCTTTAAACGAGAAAACTTTGGGCGAGGAATTTATCTCGCGCTGGGCTTTCAACAATTAGGTATTCCGCTGGCATGGATCATTTCCCCATCTCTGGTCGATGTAAATGACTGGATTGTGCTCTATACCTTTGAGCTGGGTTTAGCGATATGTTGTTTGGCTATGGTGGTTTCTTTAAAACTACCACGTAGCTTAAGAATCGAAGTCTTTGAAAAACAGGATTTCTTCACTTTTGCTTTGCTTGCACCTGGCTTTGCCCTGCTATGTATCGTCCTGACCCAAGGCCCAATCCTTTGGTGGTTTGAAGTCAAATGGTTAGGGTATGCCTTAATTGCTGGTTTCAGTCTTATTGTTATCGGACTGACTTATGAACATTACCGTGTCAATCCGCTTATCATTACCCGTTGGCTAGGTTCAGCCACCACACTTAAATTTGTATTTGGTGCGTTGGCGATTCGCTTGCTTATGTCTGAGCAAAGTTACGCGGCTGTTAACTTTTTAAAAACTATGGGCATGGGGCCTGATCAGTTCGTTACCTTGTATAGCGTGATTTTTCTTGGCATTGTGCTCGGCACCGTTTTTAGCGCCATGACCTTTAAAAGAGAACGCATCTCATGGCACTTGGTCGGTGCTGTAGTCTTGGTTCTTATTGCCTGCGCTTTAGACTATCATCTCACCAGTGATGTTCGACCTGAGAATTTTTACCGCAGCCAATTTATTGTTGGCTTTGCCAGTGGTATGTTTATCGGACCATTGTTGCTGACAGGGATTATTAATGCCTTACAAAAAGGCCCATCACACATGGTCACTTTTGTGGTGTTGTTCTCTGCAACACAAAGCTTTGGTGGTTTAATTGGAAATTCATTCTTTTCAACCTATCAACAATTACGCACCCAAAATTATCGGGCTGAAATTGTCAGTGACTTATCACCAACTGATCCATTGGTGGTGCAACGACTTGCGGCCTATCAGCAAGCAGCCAATAAATATACTTTAGATGCATCACTTGAACAGAACCAAGCTTATCGCAATTTAAACCAGATTGTGACACGAGAAGCACAAGTGCGTGCCTATAATGATGTGATTGCATTAAATGGAATTTTCGCCATTTTACTGTTGATTTGGAGTAGTTTTAATATTGCTTGGACACGCTATCAACTCAAAAAACAGCAACAGGTCCTCAATAGCAGTTAGACAGATCTCAGGCTATTCCGAAATCAGATGATCCATGATGTCACGCTATGTATTAAAAAATATTTGAGAATTCTTATGTCGCAAGATCAAAAACCAACAGAGCAAGCAGCAGTTACACCACCACAAGCACCTGCAACAGCGCCACCACCATCCAGTAAGCTTATTCCAACAGCGAAAAGAACATTGCTGTTGATGCTCTTGGTCTTGTTGGTGGGGATTGCTGTGATTATGCGCGCATGGAAAATTGGCCCTTTTGATAGCAGCATAGAATCCACCGACAATAGTTATATCAAAGGCAGAACCACAGTTTTATCTTCTCAAATCAATGGTTATGTCAAAGATGTATTGGTGACTGATTTTGACCATGTCAAAAAGGGTCAGCCGTTAATGCATATTGATACCACAACCTATGATCAGAAAGTGACTCAAGCTGAAGCAGGTGTTGATCAGGCCAATACCACTTTAGCCAATCAAACCCAAGCGATTGAACAACGCAAAGCAGATATTGTGGCTGCACAAGCCAAAGTTGAACAAGCCAAAGCAAGTTATGAACTTTCAACAGCACAACTCAATCGTTATCAACAATTGGGAAATACTGGCGCAACCTCTAAAACAGAACAAGACAAAGCAGCTGCGGATGTAAAAAATAATTTAGCCTTACTCAAACAAGCGGAAGCCAATGTATTGGTTGCTCAAGAAGCATTAAAAACAGCTCAAGTGGCTCAATCGGGCTTAAAAGCACAAGTCACCAATGCCAAGGCACAATTTGATCAAGCGGTAACGACAAAAGACTACAGCGTGATTGCAGCACCGATGGATGGACAGTTGGGCGAAGTCACTCCTCGTGTGGGACAATATGTTGCAGCTGGCACCCAGTTAATGTATCTAATTCCGCAACAAACCTGGGTGATTGCCAATTTCAAAGAAACACAAATTGCTGATATGCACATCGGGCAAAAAGCAACATTTACGGTAGATGCTATGAAACATCAAAAATTTACTGGCCGTATTGAACAGATTTCACCTGCTGCTGGTGCTGAGTTTAGTGTGCTTAAGCCTGACAACACCACAGGTAATTTTACCAAGGTCGTACAGCGTATTTCTGTGCGGATTGCTATTGATCCCAATCAAAAAGGTTTAGAATTCTTACGACCGGGGATGTCTGTGGTGACTTCCGTCGATACCAGCACTCAATGATCCGCCTAAGTGAAAAGCTTGAGTTAAAACCTAGAAATTTATCCCCAATAATAGACATGAAACTCAATCAAACCTGTCTTGTTTTACAGGTTTGATTAGAATATCTTGAACAGGCTTAATTCAAAGCTACTCACACACACCCATTCAGTTAAAAAAACAGCATGTTTGATCATATTGCCCAAACTATTCCCTACCAAAGTTTAGATTTTGCTGGATCTGTTCAACTTACAGTTAAACGGCTTGATCTAATCCATCCA
The DNA here is from genome assembly GCF_025433935.1 of Acinetobacter sp. I-MWF. Classification (NCBI taxonomy): domain Bacteria; kingdom Pseudomonadati; phylum Pseudomonadota; class Gammaproteobacteria; order Moraxellales; family Moraxellaceae; genus Acinetobacter; species Acinetobacter sp. I-MWF. The sequence goes on from NZ_JAMBAR010000001.1 coordinate 3,709,429, forward strand.
CAAATTTCTGGCAATAAATTTTTTAAACTCAAATATAATTTGATTGAAGCACGTCAGCTTGGCCTAAAACAGATGCTGACTTTCGGTGGTGCGTATTCCAATCATATCGCTGCCACAGCCTATGCAGCACAGTTATTTGGATTTAAAAGCATCGGGATTATTCGGGGCGAGGAGTTAGCGCATAAACCGCTCAACCCTACTCTAACGACAGCACAGCAGTTGGGCATGCAGCTAGTTTTTGTTTCACGTGAAAAATATAGACAAAAAAATAATCATGACTGGATCGATGAATTAACACAACATTATCCAGATACTTATATTATTCCTGAAGGTGGAACCAATGAGCTTGCTATACAAGGTTGTCAGGAAATTTTAACGACAGAAGATTTAAATCATTATGATGTGATTTGCTGTGCGGTAGGAACAGGTGGCACAATCACTGGGCTGATTAACGCCAGTTCATCACAGCAGGAAATTTTAGGATTTTCAGCACTTAAAGGTGATTTTTTACAACAAGATGTCAGTCAACTCACCCATAAAAGCAATTGGAAAATACTGGATGATTATTGTTTTGGAGGTTATGCCAAAACTACAGTTGAATTAGTTAGCTTTATAAACAACTTTGAGCAGCTATATCGCATTCCGCTTGAACAGATTTATACTGGGAAAATGTTTTATGGGATTTTTGATTTAATTTCAAAAGGTTACTTTAAAGAAAATGCAAAAATCTTGATTCTGCATAGTGGTGGCTTGCAAGGACGTAGCTAGACCCTACCTATTTATAATTGTCCTGAAAATTACTTTAAATTTGTCTATAATCCCCTGCTCAAAGTTTCCATGAGTGTGATATGTCTTCTAACCAATATGATGTGATTGTCCTCGGCGCGGGTGCTTCAGGTTTAATGCTTGCGGCAAAAGCAGCTGCCCGTGGTCGTAAGGTCTTAGTGGTTGAGAAAGCCAATAAAATTGGTAAAAAAATCCTCATGTCAGGTGGTGGCAAATGTAACTTCACCAATCTTTATGTCGAACCTGAAAATTTTATTTCACATAACCCACATTTTGTCATCTCTGCCCTGACGCGTTATACCAATTGGGACTTTATTGGGATGGTCTGTGAATATGGCATTGACTATGAAGAACGCAAACATGGACAACTGTTTACCTTAAATGGCGCAAAAGAAATCTTAAGCATGCTACTCAACGAATGTGAAAAAACACATCATGTTGACATTAAAACCAGCTGTGAAGTCAAAGCGATCAACACAGTTAACGATCAGACTTTTCAAGTCGCCACCAATTTAGGCTATTTTCAGGCGGAATCGGTTGTTGTTGCATCAGGAGGCTTATCTATTCCAACATTGGGTGGCTCTGGCATCGGCTATGAAATTGCCAAACAATTTGGTCACCACATCTATCCTACACGCGCAGGTTTAGTTCCCTTCACTTTTTCAGATCAATTTAAAGAAGTTACCACTCGTTTAAGTGGCAATGCGGTTGAAGCAACGCTATCTAACGAGCTAATTGCATTTACTGAAGCATTGTTGTTTACGCATCGTGGCTTAAGTGGTCCAAGCTCATTACAACTTTCAAATTATTGGAATGCAGGACAAGCATTCCATATTAACTTTTTACCAAGTCTTGAGCTGTTTGATTTTTTAAAGCGCAAAAAGCAAAGCCAACCTAAGGTGTTAATCAGAACCTTACTGACTGAACTTTTACCGAAAAGTGTGGTGATTGAACTACAAAATCTCATTTGGTCCGAGTGGGCTGAAACGGCGATTGGGCAATTAAGTGATGAAAAACTTGAAACCATTGCCAATAAATTACAGCAATTTGAAGTCAAACCCTCTGGTACTGAAGGCTATCGGACTGCAGAAGTCACTTTAGGTGGTGTCGACACCACTGAAGTTTCATCAAAAACCATGGAAAGTAAAAAACAAAAAGGTTTATTTTTTATAGGTGAGATTTTAGATGTAACTGGTCATTTAGGCGGGTTTAATTTTCAGTGGGCATGGGCTTCAGCACATGCCGCTTCAGAATATGTTTAATTTAGACTGATCAATTAAGATCTTTCATAAATCAAAAAATGATCATGTGCAGTGAATCATATGGGTATTATGAAAGTGCCTTCTCTTGCTGGGAGAAGGCTAGGATGAGGGCGCTTTTATGTTGATTTATGGTTTAAAAAAGGACGTATGAAAGAAGTCTAATAGAAAGCTTATTCCAGATAATCTGTTTTAAATAAGATAAGTTGGTTCTGGATTTGCTGCTTCTGGGTCACTCGTTGAATCGCCAAATCCATCGACTTTAGATCATGGTTTTTTGCAAATAACGACTGATGAATTTTGTGTAAAAAATAGATGATCTTCATTTCAATTCCTTTGAAAATGATATTTATCAGATGAGTGTGTTCTATATTGCCTACATATTCACCTATTCAATCTAGACAATAAATCATCTGATGTCTATCTATTTTCTATAAAAAAACCGATAAAATTCATGCTTTGCAAACACAATCACTCTTGAGATTTGTTTTGAGATTCATGTTGTTGCTTAACAATTTCGGATGGTTGCTTTTTCGGTTTTGCAAACACAAACTTATAAGCACTTGCTAAAAAACCTACAGTGATTCCTGCAATCACAATGGGTGCAATGAAATTATTTGGCTTTTTCTTAGACATCTCTATTCCCTCTCACTTTTGACCTAAAAATAAAAAGATCGATCAAGCATCAATCCTGATCGATCTTTAAAAGAATTTAAATGTTAATTCGGGTCATCTTTGTCCTGTTTCAATGAATCAGTAAGTGACTTATACTCATTTTCAATCGCAGGGGTATCTGCGGTTACTTGTGTAGCGTCTGTACCACTTGGCTGTGATGAATAAGTATTTTCTTGCTTTAAAGGATTCGGTTGATTTGCCTCTTTCTTGGCTTTATCGATTAAATCCGTTAAAACGCGTTCTGCAGGTTGACGTCCACCTAGACCAAAAGCCAATGCAAAAGCAACTGCCACAGAACCCAAGGTTAAGCCAAAAGCAAGATTAACGATCGAATCGGCAATTCCCATGGCTTTTAAACCCATTGCAATCACCAGACCCATGATCAAAACACGAACCAAGTTGCCTAACCATCTTGAGCTATTGTATTCACCACGCTGCACCACATTCGCCACGATATTGGCCAACCAGAAACCAATCACCAAAATCACTGCGCCTAACAAAATGTTGGCACCAAAGTAAATAAACATTGAGATCAAATGACTAACTTGTTCAAAGCCCAGTCGATTTGCCGCTTCGGAAACAGCAAATAACATGGTAAAGAAAACAATCAGATAACCAATGATACAAGAAACTTTCGTGTCACCTAAAAAGCGTTGCAAATCTAATTTTGCAGGAATTTCATCAATACCCGTTCCAGCAACAACTTCTGAAACCAAACGCCCCACAAAACGAGACACCACATAGGCCACAATTAAAATTAATCCAGCTGCAATAATATGTGGAATTGCATACATGATTTCACCCAGCATTGCGGTTGCTGGTTGTGAAATAGCTTGTATACCAAGTGCTTCAAAAGCCACAATTAACGCAGTAATTATGACAACGGCAAAAACAAAAGAGCCTAAAAACTTCGCTAAACCTTGGTTTGAGTTTTTAAATAGCCCTACTTTTTCAATTTGGGTTTGTAAATTTAGACTGTTGATTAAACCCTCAACAATCCCGCGCAGGATTTTTGCCAAGATATAACCGACAAAAACGATGACACCCGCAATGAAAATATTTGGTATATAAGAGACTGCTTCATTTAGCATGTTCTGCACTGGAAGCAATAAGCCTTGCAAACCTAAAATTGATAATACAATTGGTAGGAACAGCAATAAAATTAGCCAGTACACAATATCAGCGATATTCTGACTGATCGGACTGACCCCCACATCGGCACTTAATTTTTCATCAAGTTGAGTCCGATCCAAGGCTTTTTTTAAACCAACTTTAACCAGATTTGCCACAATCCAGCCAATAAACCCAATGGCTACGGCAGCCAGTAATTGTGGAATAAACAATAAGAATTGCTGGATCATCAAACTAAATGGACTGCTTACGCTGGTAAGATTCAGTACATTTAATGCACCAATCACCGCAATCACCATCACCACCCAAAAAACAATTCGAGAAAGAATACTTTCAATATTTGAACGATGACCTGTTGCTGAAGACAATTTTGTATTTGTACCTAGTTTTTCTAGGATTTTTTTAATTCCTGCTGCAACAATCAGTGCAATAATCCATCCCACAATAAGGATGGCAACAGCGGCGAGAATCGGGTGGAATTGATCCCAATAATACATGGCATCAAATCTCCCCCTTGTTTGTAAAATTTCATTCATTTTTATTTCCTCAAGTTATAGATTTATAACAATCTGAGCGTGCTCAAATGACTTTAAGCAACATTCTTTATTTGAATTGGATACTTGATGAATTACTCTTCTACTTTATCTATTGCTTATATAACGAGCAAATTTAACTGCATAAATACAACAAAAGCATGCAAAAATGAAAAACTCCAGCTTTGCAGCTAGAGTTTGTCTGATCAATATAATCTTTATAGAGGATAATGGGATTAAACCCAGTCGGCGATCATGTAAACAAGCAAGGAAACAAGAAATAACCCCACAAGAATAAGCATATAAATGGGTAAGCGATTCTTATGCGTTATATCTTCAGTACTTGTTACATAAGATGGTTTATTGAAATCGTGTTTCATGACGTCCACCTCCATCGAATTGATGTATTTTTATACTAACAGGCTATTTGTGATCTGTGTGTAAAAATATTTTAAGCAAAAGTAAATTTTAATTCGAGCAGTTCTTGATAGATAAATGAGCTATAATATGTACCCCATTTTTTGGCTATTGTAGATATGGCTTATCAACGACAAAGTGTCGAGTTGGACTTGGACACTGATGTCACGCATCAATGCTTCACACATACCTCAAGAGATGATCATCTCATTGGAATTATTGAATTTAATAAGCCAAGTTATATTCTAAAATGGGGCGATTTAGAGTATTTCCGTCGCCGTACAGATGAATTATCCGTTATGCCTTTTCCAGAATGTATCAATGCGATGATTATTGATATTCGCAATATTGTGCCATTTCTGGATAACGAAGTTCCAATCGTGCCATGGCGTTTACTTGAAGAAGACTGCCCGATACGACTTGTTGTGCCTCAAGATCGTTTAGAACATTATGCAGGGATCTTTGAACCAACGTGGTTAACCACAGACATTGAAATTGCCATTCAAGAATTACGCGAATTTATGGATATGTTCGTACACTAACAGCATATCCATAGCTTAAAAATAAAATTTATTTTTTGCTTATTTGTATTGACGCAGATTTCATCAATGACTTTGATTTCTCAAAGTAAAGTCAACAATTTAAATAGATCATTGACCAAACATTTTAGCTGCCATACGCTGCGCTTGCTTTCCATAAAACCAATAGGTAATTAAATATAAAGGGATTGCCAACATCAGCAACATGATCAATGCTGTGAGCAGAAATTGAGTATTTTGCAGATACATCACAAAAGTTTTCCACACTTCTGGATCATTCTGAGAAAAAAACCAAACACCCGCAAATACCCCAAGTAAATTATAGCCCCAAAATATTGCAGTATAACCAAGGGTCAGTTTTTTACGCTCTTGGTCTGTAGGCGCACGGCGTTGTTGTTTGAGAAAACGATATAAGACGATAATCATCGCAATCAAATATGGTATTGCGGTTAACACGCCAGCAATTTCATTGGGCAATAATGCAGCCAATACACCTGCAACCATGGTCAAGACTAAACAAAGCAGCAAAAACCACAAAAAATATTTGTTTAAAGACACCATGACAACAGCCTAGATTGCATAAAGAACAATATTATAATTTTTTTTCAACTTTTTTTCATTTTCTTGTCAACCAATTTGAAACTGCTGTCGTTATATAAGTATAAGGTCTGCAGCAACCAAATTGATTGCACGGCATCCGCAAAGAGATTTGGAGACCTTCTCTCAGAGAAACTAAAAACTTATGCTTCTTAAGATTCAACTTAGCAGCCTGAATCTTTATAACGAAGTATTTTGGCCGACGATTTACTCATCACTCGAATCGTCGGCTTTTGTTTTTCTGGTATTTGTGTTTTTCGTTTCTGCTTTGACCGCGTGTATGTATATCGCGTTCTTATTCTAACAATACAATCTCTTAGAACCTGTCAATTTCCTCATACTTGAATAAAAAATACAGATCGTCTTTGATTCAATTAATCAAAATTCACTTTCGTCTTGTAAATCAACAAGACGATCTCATGTTCAGTATTGGTATAAGCTTAAATTTGTTTCATCTTGAACTGTTGAGCCACTTTTAAAATTGCCATAAACCCAGCCACAGTAAAAGCCAACATCAAAATTCCCATATTGAATAAATGATTCCATACAAGAAAATTTAATACCACACCACCCAATAAGCCACACGCAAATTGCATACTGCCCATAATTGCACTTGCAGTTCCTGCTCTTGAGCCTTGTTCAGACATCGCCAGTGCCATCGCATTCGGTCCAGTAAAACCAATCCCTGAAACAGAGAAAAATAAACCCAACATGACAATCGCCAATGGTGCATCAGACATGAAACCTGCGCTGACAATAATTAATGCGCCTGTAACCTGAATCAAACCACCAATTTTCAAGCGCAGGATCACCGAGAGTTTGTTGGCTAAACGCTTATTGATAGAAGACAGTAAAATGATACCAAAAGCATTAAAACCAAAGGCAATAGCAAATTGTTGCTGGGTTAAATGATAACCATCCATCAACACTGCTGCCGCGGAACTGATATAACAAAATAGTGCTGCACCAGTAAAACAACCTGCCAACATTGGAAAGCGAAAGCTTCGATCTTTAAAAATAGCAGCATATAAAATAAACACTTGTTTAAAGTTGAGACGCAGCCTGCGTTCTGGCGCGAGTGTTTCCTTAAATAAGAAGTGCACACAAAATAAGCAGAACAGACCAATCACAAACAAGGCGATAAAGACGCCTTGCCAACTAAAGAATTGTAGAATGGCAGCACCCAAGGTTGGAGCAAGAATTGGGGCAATCCCCATCACAATCATCATACTGGAAAAAGCTTGCGCCGAACCTTGCACATCTAAACGGTCTCGAATTGCAGCCCGTGCCATCACCACCCCCACACAGCCCCCTAAGGCTTGTAAAACACGTGCGGCAATCAACGACCAATGATCAGGTGCTAAAACACACAACAAGCTAGCAAAAGCAAACAAGGTCATACCAAAATAAAGCGGTTTCTTACGCCCGATACGGTCACTGATTGGACCATAAATCAATTGACCAACAGCAAGACCAAAAAAATACGCCGGCAAGGTATTGGCGATCTGCTGGGTCGTCACATTAAAATCTTGCGCCATTTGTGGTAATGCTGGCAAATACATATCAATGGATAATGGGCCCAAAGAGGTAAATAAAGCCAAAAGCATAATCCAGCCCGTTGAATACTGCTGACCCACGTTTTTTTCAGACATAGATGGTTTATAATTTGATAAGGAATGTTGCAGACAAGTTTACACTGTCCATTGTATGATTTGTCACAAAGATAAGTGAAAAGCCATATAAGCCAAATCGCATTGCCCAAGTAAATAACACCCTATTGATTTAACAAGGATTTCCTTTGAACACTTGGCTGTTAAAACTCAGAAAAGCAACCTACAACACAAGTTTCATGTATAACTTGAGAATGATCATTGCCTTTACAGGGACTGCATTTGTACCTTATCTGTTGGGACAGCAGTTAATGACCATTCCACTGACCTTAGGGGTGGTTGCAGCAGGTCTCAGTGATATAGACGATCGCTTCTCTGTACGTATCATGAATTTGATCTATACCTATATCGGATTCTTTATCACCGCTGCCTCAGTGAGCCTGCTCTTTCCTTACCCTATTCTGTTTGCGTTAGGTTTGATTGTTTCTTGTATCGGTTGGATTTTATTGGGTTCTTTGGGACGTCGCTATGCCACCATTTCTTATGGCTGTCTGGTGGTTTCTGTATATTCCATGCTTGGGGTGCATTTATTTGATCAATGGTATATCCAGCCAAGTCTATTGGTGATTGGTGCAATTTGGTATGGGCTTATTTCAACCATCAGTTTTTTACTGTTCCCAGTACGGCAGGTTCAAGACAAATTGTCTCAATGTTTTTCATCATTAGGTAATTTTCTATTTTCCAAATCCAATTTGTTTGATGTCGATATGACACCAACCAGCTATCAAGACAGTATGATTAGTTTGTCTATGGAAAATGGACAGCTCATCAGCATTTTTAATGATATGCGTACCGCCTTGTTGACGCGTTTAAAAGGTGACCGAGGACAACGTGATACGCGTCGTAGTTTACAATATTACTTTGTTGCACAAGATATTCATGAACGGGCCGATTCAGCACATATTGATTATCAAAAGCTGGCCAAAATGTTTGAACATAGCGATGTGTTATTTCGTTTCCAACGTATTTTAGCGCTGCAAGGTAAAGCCTGTAAGGATTTGAGTGATAGCATCTTACACCGCACCACTTACCAGCATAATGTCCGTTTTGAGCATGCTTTTAAAAACCTCAGATACTCGCTAGATAAACTCAAAAAAGAAGAAAATTATGACTTAATTTGGGTCAATTCACTGTTTGCGCTTTATCAAAACTTAAAGTCGATTGATGCCCAATTACAAAATCTCGAAACTGAACGGCATATAAAATACGATCAAAGTAAAAATTTCGAAAACCAACTTAAAGATGATGACCTCAAAGGTTGGGATGATATTGTCATTCGAATCAAACAAAATTTAACCCCTGAGTCTGTACTTTTTAGACATGCAATTCGCGTTTCGATTGTTTTGTTTATTGGCTATGTTTTTGTGCAACTCACCAATATTGAATACGGTTACTGGATTCTATTAACCGCACTGTTTGTCAGCCAACCAAACTTTAATGCGACCAAACGACGTTTGAGATTACGGATTATTGGAACCTTAGGCGGCATTATTTTAGGTTATGCAATTTTGTATTTTGTGCCCTCTATTGAAGGACAACTCTTACTACTCGTACTTAGTGGTGTATTGTTTTTTGATTTACGCAGCAAACAATATGCCCAAGCCACTGCCTTTATTACCATCATGGCGCTGATCAATTTTAACTTGGATGGGCTTGGCTATGAGGCTGCGCTACCTCGTATGATTGATACAGTGATTGGCTGTGCGCTCGCCTGGTTCGGTGTCAGCTTTATTTTCCCTGACTGGAAGTTCCGTCGTTTACCCCGCACCATTCAACGTTCACTGGAAGCTCAATGCAATTATTTGGCCAATGTAGTCGCTCAATATCATCAGGGACGCAATAATAGTTTAGACTATCGAATTGTTCGTCGTGCTGCACATAATCGGGATGCAGATGTTGCCTCACTGATTTCAACCCTTGCCACTGAACCAGATTTTGACCCAAGTCAAAAAAGCTTAGCTTTTGAGTTCTTATGTTTAAATCATACCTTTCTTAGCTATATCGCAGCACTCGGTGCACATCGTGAGCAAGTGAAAGACCAACAGGTGCTTAATCTATTGGATCAAGCTTTAGATGATATCTCTGGGGCTTTATTACGGGATGAAATGCCTGATTTAACCGCACATAATATGTTGAAAGCCATTCGTGCCCGTTTAAGTCAAGCCGAGTCAGAAGACTCTAAATCACTCATTATTCTTCAACAATTGTCATTAATGTTCAGTATTTTAAAGCAACTGAGTAGCTTGAAACAGAATTTAAGCCATGAACGAGATGATCAATCTACTGAATTGGCTTCTTTATAAATCTGCATCAAAATTGCATCGTTATTTTGTACAATAGGTGCACTAAATCTTGAGATTTAGTGCTAAACTCTGACTAGATTTACATACATTACTGACACTATGACTGCCAAGAATATTTACGCTTATACCTTACAACCTGTTCCGTACGAAGTTTCGGAAGCCGAACAACGCGGCGCTCAACTTGCAATTTGGCGTAGTACCAATAAAATTGGGATTAAAGCTTGGGCAATCATGGGTGTAGCAGTCATACTCTCATTACTTGGCATCGCTTTAATTAAAAACTATTCAACCATTATTTTTTGGGTGGTTCTTGCTGCGGTTGCCATCTATCTTTTAGTTCGTAAATTCGGTCTTGAATGGTATGTAAAACGCAAGATGAATGAATTTCCAGTTCAGGAAATCAAAGGTGTAAAATTAGGTGTACAGCCAAGTGGTATTGTGATGCGTCAACAAATGGGTGTACAAGAAGGTGTTGGAACCGTGGCTTGGAAAGACATTTATGAATGGTACAACACCCCTGAATTCTTACTGGTAAACTTTAAAGTGAAAGGCCAACAAGGCGCATATATTCTACCTAAACGTATGGATAGCAAGAATTTTCCCTTTGAAACACTGCGTAAACATTTAAAAGAAGTTGTTGGTGAACCCAAGACACTTTAATTTAAAATTTTAAAAGGCCTCCATTTTTGGAGGTTTTTTTGTACTTCGCTATTTTAATAAAAATGATAATGAGAATAAATATTATCTGCAAAATTCATTATCTCTCCGATTTATTCAGCTATAATTTGCTATCAAAAATATTCTGCCCTTTGCATTGCCATGTTTAAAAAGATTTTTTTTCAAATTCACTGGTTTCTAGGGATTACAGCTGGTTTAATTCTCTCAATTATGGGAGTAACTGGTGCAATCTATTCTTATGAACAACCGATTCAAAGATGGTTAAACCCAGACAGCTACACGGTAAAAGTTGAAAATCAGGCAAAACTCACGCCTGCTGAAATTTATCAACATTTCCAAACCCAAAACTCTGAAATGAAAATCAACAGTATTACTGTCGCGAAAGCCGCTGAAGAGGCTTCAAACATTAATATTGTCAAAGAAGGCGCACGTAGAGGTTATACCATGATGGTAAACCCTTACACGGCCGAAGTTCTTCCAGAAGTGAAAGGCAAAGATTTTTTTCAATTTATACAGCAACTGCATCGGAACTTAACTGTCGGTGAAGTCGGTAAACAAATTACTGGCGCCAGTACTTTGATGTTAATTTTCTTTGTACTCAGTGGCCTCTATTTACGCTGGCCGAAAAAGCATTCTTTTAAACAATGGTTTGCCATTAAGCCTAAACTCAAAGGTCGTAATTTCCTTTGGGATCTACATGCTGTAGTCGGCACATGGGTGGTGATCTTTTATTTACTTTTAGCATGTACTGGGCTGTATTGGTCGTATGACTGGTGGCGCAATGGTATGTTTAAAGTAATGGGGGTTGAACGACCTCAGCCTGAAATGCAAGCGGCACGCGGTGGAGAAGGTCAAGGACGTCAAGGGACTTCTGGCAATCCGCAACAACAACCACAACAACGTGGCGAAAAGCAAAATCCAACGACTGGTCATCAACAACCAGACCGTGAAAATAAGCATGAGAATAAAGAAGGTTTAAAACCAGAACAAATTCAACATGTACTTACTCAAACATGGAATGGGTTTAATGCTCAAATTAAACGTGACTATTCGACACTGACTGTTTCGATCCCTAAAAAGCCAGATGGTAAAGTTGAACTCACCTTTGTTGATGCTATTCCACAACATGAGCGTGCACGAAATAAAGCAACCTATAACTATCAAACTGCACAAATTGAAAAATTAGACTTATACGAAAGCAAACCACTCAATGAAAAAATCATGGGAAGTATGCTCCCTGTGCACCGTGGTAGCTTCTTTGGCCCAGTTTTTCAATTCATCGCAATGCTTGCGGCATTGGCAATGCCATTATTTTTTGTTACTGGATGGATGCTGTATTTAAAACGTCGTAAGCAAAAGCGACTCACCCTTGCTGCAAAACAAGCGGGTTCAGCAATTCAAATTGATCCAAATGCAACACCTTGGTTAATTGCTTATGCCTCTCAAACAGGAATGTCTGAGCAATTGGCATGGCGCACCTCAACCAGTCTGCAAGAAGCCCATCAGCCAACAACAGTAAAAGCTGTACAACAACTCTCTGAAGATGATCTCAAGCAAGCCAAACAGATTCTCTTGATTGCAAGTACCTATGGTACAGGTGAAGCACCTGACTTAGCCTCGCACTTTGAGAAAAAGCTCATGGCTACATCATTGGATCTTTCGCATTTAAAATATGCGGTTTTAGCATTGGGTTCACAAGACTATCCTGAGACCTATTGTAGCTTTGGGCATCGCATAGATGCATGGTTAAAACATTCTGGTGCGCAACAATTGTTTGCTACGCTTGAAGTCAACAATGGCAATAATGCAGATATCCAACATTGGAATGACGCTTTAGCAAAAACCACAAAACTCGATCTACAAACAATGTCTATTGATAAAGTTTTTGATCAATGGCGTCTAACAAAACGAGAATTACTCAATCCAAACAGCTTAGGCGCACCCGCATTTAATCTTGAATTACAAGCCAGTTACGATACAACTTGGCAAGCAGGCGATATTGCTGAAATTCAAACGGGAAATAGTCCAGAACGTATTCAATTGTTCTTGGATAAATATCAAGTTCATGCAGAGACAAAAGTGGATTCACTCGAACAAAGCATTCAAGAAGCGCTTTGGAATCGCGATTTAACTGTTGCTATTGAACCTTTTGCCAATATGGAACACTTACTCGAGCAACTCCCTACGCTACCAACTCGTGAGTATTCGATTGCCAGTATTCCAAGTCAGCAAGTGTTGCGTTTGGTGGTTCGTCAGCAACAAAATCCTCAAGGTGAGCTTGGTCTCGGTTCTGGTTGGCTGACAGAACATGTGCAATTGCGTGATAAAATTGCGTTAAGAATTCGTAATAATGAATCTTTCCATTTAATTACCGATAACCGCCCGATTATCTGTATCGGAAATGGTACCGGGATTGCGGGAATAATGAGTTTGATTCATGCCCGTGTTCGTATGGACTATACTGAAAACTGGTTGATTTTTGGTGAACGCCAACAAGCAAACGATTATTTCTTTAAAGATACAATTCAAGCTTGGCAAAATACAGCGATGCTAAAACGTATTGATTTAGCATTCTCTCGTGATCAAGCTGAAAAAATTTATGTACATCATAAACTGCGTGATCATGCCGAAGAACTGAAAAAATGGGTGGCCAATGATGCGGTAATCTATGTATGTGGCAGTATCAATGGTATGGCAACTGATGTTGATCTCGCTTTAATTGATATCCTTGGAGAAGACACCGTTGAACAATTACGTTTAGATGGTCGTTATCGTCGTGATGTTTATTAGGGGCTATTGAATAAATTTACCTACCAAAACCCAAAACCGAGCTCAACTGCTCGGTTTTTTTTGATTCATATATAATAAATGCACAGATTTCGTTTAGAATTAGACTAATTTTTAATGATTTATTTTCACCCATGTATAACAATAAACTCTTCCGCATTGTCTTTTTTTTGCTGGGATTTGTCTTATTCCTCGATGGATTTATTTTAATTTTATATAAAAAAATCCACTTAGGAACAATACTCCCTTTGCTGATTGGCTTAGTCTTTATTACTACAGCAATATGGAGCCAACACATTCAGCAGTATTTAGCCCAACACTTAAAGTTAAAGAAAATCTGGCGCTTAGGATGGGTTCTATTTACGCTTTGGTCTGTCAGCTTAATCGGCTTCTTTGGTTATATCCACTTAAAATCCCAACAAAATACAGCAGAAAATAATCTACAAGCAATTATTGTGTTAGGCAGTGGCATTACCCAAGGAAAAGCCTCACCAACCCTCGCAAAACGTTTAGATCAAGCTGGTGAAATTGCAAAACAACAATCTCAAGCTTTGATCGTTGTCAGTGGTGGTTTAGATTTTGGTGAAGAAAAACCTGAAGCAGAAATTATGTCGCAATATTTACAAGAGCATATGCAAATCCAAGCCAGTAGAATTCTACAAGAAAATAAAAGTACCAGTACTGACTTAAATCTAAAAAATACCCAAGCGATTTTAAAAGCGCATGGTTTAACTTTAGACTCTAAAATTGCGATTGTGACCAGTGATTTTCACACCTTACGTGCCGCAGCAATCGCCAGAAAGCAAGGCTATCATAACTTCATTACCGTAGGTGCTGAAACTCCACTCACGACACGCTATAACGCATGGTTAAGAGAGTATTTTGCCTATATCAGCGGTTGGGTGCTCGGTGAATATTAAGACGCAGAACGCCATATCATTGTTTGTACAGCGTTACTGATGTAAGCGAATTTTACGTGGTAATGGTAAGCGTTTATTGTTTTGAAATAACTCAGGTTGGGTCGTATACATCTGATATAAATAATTTTTGATATCGAGTAAAAATTTATTTGTCGAAACTAAAATATTCCGCCCTTCAGGGGTTAAATTTATAGAAATTGCGGTATTATTTTGTTTGATAAAAGGAATCATCTGTTCAATAAAAACAATGAGTTCAACTTCTTGAACTGCATAACGGCTCCAGTTATCTTTAATCAGAAGTTGTGCCAAATTTTTACTTTGCCAAACAGCTAAAGACTGTTGCCCTGTCGGTGATGCGCACAAAGCCCAGCCATCATCATAAAGAACAAAAACCTTGGTTTGTGAAACAATCATTTCGACAAAATGTTTATATTGGTCTAGGGTTTGAACTGAGTTTTTTTGAGTTGAAGACGCAGCTTTACGTTGATATGGATTTCGCATAGAAAATTTATTTTTAAAATACTTATGCTTATATATTATACAGAAGTTCTAAACAAATAACTAGATTGGAAAATGTGGTGGGCGCTGACGGGATCGAACCGCCGACATTCTGCTTGTAAGGCAGACGCTCTACCAACTGAGCTAAGCGCCCTGAGTGTGGATAAACAAAGTTGTTTACTCTGTTTGAACCTATAAGAAAATCGATGATTTAATCTTAAGTTCTATCCTAAAGATAGGGAGTAAGCGATATGAAGTCTATAATGTTCGATCTTTAAAAATCTAAAACTTCAATTTCTTACTATTCCAAATATCTTAATCTCAGGAAAAAAGATAAATGGCGCAGCGGACGGGACTCGAACCCGCGACCCTCGGCGTGACAGGCCGATATTCTAACCAACTGAACTACCGCTGCGTTGTATATGGTGGGCGCTGACGGGATCGAACCGCCGACATTCTGCTTGTAAGGCAAACCCGCGACCCTCGGCGTGACAGGCCGATATTCTAACCAACTGAACTACCGCTGCGTTGTATATGGTGGGCGCTGACGGGATCGAACCGCCGACATTCTGCTTGTAAGGCAGACGCTCTACCAACTGAGCTAAGCGCCCTGAGTGAGGATCATCACAATATTACTTTATCAGAACATAAAAGAAAACAATATTCCCTTTCAAATTCTTATACATCCAAATATCTTGATCTCAGGAAATAAGATAAATGGCGCAGCGGACGGGACTCGAACCCGCGACCCTCGGCGTGACAGGCCGATATTCTAACCAACTGAACTACCGCTGCGTTGTATATGGTGGGCGCTGACGGGATCGAACCGCCGACATTCTGCTTGTAAGGCA
>NZ_JAMBAR010000001.1:3725172-3763650 GCF_025433935.1 Acinetobacter sp. I-MWF
AACCCGCGACCCTCGGCGTGACAGGCCGATATTCTAACCAACTGAACTACCGCTGCGTTGTATATGGTGGGCGCTGACGGGATCGAACCGCCGACATTCTGCTTGTAAGGCAGACGCTCTACCAACTGAGCTAAGCGCCCTAAACTAGAATAAATAAAAAACTATTTAGACTCTAATTCAGTATTACATGTCACTGCAAAATCATTCTAAAGTGGCGCAGCGGACGGGACTCGAACCCGCGACCCTCGGCGTGACAGGCCGATATTCTAACCAACTGAACTACCGCTGCACTTTAACAAATGAATTGCTACACATACGATGATTGAATTTAAGTGGCGCAGCGGACGGGACTCGAACCCGCGACCCTCGGCGTGACAGGCCGATATTCTAACCAACTGAACTACCGCTGCACTAAAAATTCAACGTTAAAGCTTGGTGGGCGCTGACGGGATCGAACCGCCGACATTCTGCTTGTAAGGCAGACGCTCTACCAACTGAGCTAAGCGCCCTAACGACTTCATCGTTTGTGAGGTGCATTATAGAGAATCTTTACTGAGTGTCAAACGCTTTTCTCGATGTTTTACCTATTTTAGGTTTGAGTGATTAAAAAATAGATCATTTTAGTTTAAATTGGTGTTTTTTGTTTATTATTTATCTATTTATAAAATATTCAAACCCATATTTTAATTAAATTGAGTAGGTCATTTAATCAATATTTTAACCCTATTATCTATTTGCTATAAACTTAATAAAATATTCAGTGCTTAGGGTCTGTTGACATTTCATAAATGGCTTGCGTTGTAGGTTAAAATTGAGCAGGCAAGGCAGGAAACGAAGAGAATAGCGAGACTATTTTCGAGTTTCATAACGAAGGCTGAGATAATTTTAACCACAACCCTTCGGGACTAGCGTGTTTTTTGTCGCTACGTCGTTACGAACTACTCATTTAGAATGACTAAATTTCGTATTTCGCGCCTAGTATCGCCTAAAGAAGGCTGAGATAATTTTAGCCACAACCCTTCGGGACTAGTGTGTTTTTTGCCGCTACGTCGTTACGAACTACTCATTTAGAATGACTAAATTTCGTATTTCGCGCCTAGTATCGCCTAAAAAACACACGTAGTCGCAAACGTAGACGAATTGTCAACAGCCCCTAATGATCAAAACATCAAATGAAGGCTATTCGGATTTATCCATTTCATTCAGATTTTTTACAATAGGTTTTGGTTCAGGGCGCAACCAAAGCCAGATAGCCACAATCAACATGGTCACATCGGTAAAAATCTTCACAGCCAGTGGCGCATTGGTGAATAACATGATCACCCCACTGATCAACATCATAATACTGGCGATCCACTTTGCTTTACGTGGCACAGTCCCATTTTCACGCCAAGCACGAAGCGTTGCACCATATTTTGGATGATTGAGTAACCAAGCATCAACCTGTGGCCAACCTTTTGATGCCGCCCAAGCGGCCAAGATGAGGAAAACTGTCGTTGGCATTCCTGGTAATATTGCCCCAATAAACCCGAGTACAATAAAAACAATCACCAATGTTCGCCAAAACAAAACTTTCATAGATTAACTCAATCTGCCCATTCGACTAGTATACCGCCCAAATGATTTTGCCAGTATATTTTAAATCAATTGAAATCATTGTATTTTAAAATCACGGTGTTCATCATTTCCAATACAGTCAAAATTGAGCTTGCATGTTTATCCACTTATTTGCTTGAATCTCAACACACTAAAGACCTTTTCTTAAAAATAAACTGAGTAAGTCTTCAGTTTAGGACAGCATACAATGACAGACTACTTTGAACCTTGGTTAAAGTACAAACACCCTATTGTTCGTCAATTGGCTTTTTGCATTGCCAGTCCCAATATTATTCAACATCTGCCTGATGAATTAGAAATTAAAAATCGTTTTGAAGTACATACCTCGGCATTTTGGCAACAACAATATATAGATTTTCAAACACGCTTAGATCAACTCGATCACGACCCCACCCCACTCATTGAATTTGTACAACAGCTTAAAAGCACACGTTTAGGTTTACGTTTTGAATATTTATTTTGGTTCTGGTTACAAGATGAAGCCAATCAACACTATCAACTGATTCAGCATAGTATTCAAATCATTGAAGCAAAGAATACATTAGGCGAAATTGATTTCCTTGTTCGTAATCAGGCCACAAAACAGATCGAGCATTGGGAAGTTGCTTTAAAGTACTATTTAGGCGAATCAAACTTACACTTAAAGCATTGGTATGGTCTAAATCGTAGCGACACCCTTTTACGAAAACTGAATCATTTCTCAGAAAAACAATTTCAATTTACCGAGGCTTTAGATCTTAAAATTGAAAAGAAACTGGCTGTGATGAAAGGACAGCTTTATCTGCCTGACAATAAAGACGATGTTGCACCGCCCTCATGGATCAACACGCAACGTCGATTGGGTCAATGGGGACATCACATTACAAAAGATTTTTACCGTCTACAACGGCATGAATGGATTTGCCCAGATCTAAAACAAAGTTCAGCTGCTGCCCAATTTTGGTGTAATGGTTTATATCATAATAAAAATAGCCTGCAATTTTATATGTACCGCCAAGCTCCTCTGGCGCTTTTCTTTGACATAAATGCTTAATTATTCACGTTTCTTATACATGGATTAACCAATCCACTCATAAAAACATAACGATATATTAACCCGATGCTCGTATACTAAAATTCTAATTAACGCGTGAAACACGGAGATAGTAATGAAAAAAATTTTAGCAGTTTCAATGTTATTCGCTTTTGTTTTAGCTGGTTGCAACACATTTAAAGGTGTTGGTAAGGATGTATCTAAAGCGGGGGATGCTGTTACGAATTCTGCAGAAAAAGTTGAAAATAAATTGTAAGTATCAACTTCATTCTACAACATAAGCCTTATCTCAATAGATAAGGCTTTTTTAATGCCAATTTAAATAGTTTTATCCTTTCTCAAGCTTTAAGGTTTTCATTCGGTTTTATCTTCCTCTATTATATTGTTCAATTTACTTACTTGATCAATGTCCATGAATCATTCGGATACCTTAGAACTGAGTTTACAACTTCTTCGCCAGCCTTCTGTGACACCTATAGACCATACCTGCCAAACCATCATGGCAGATCGTCTGTCTGCTATTGGCTTTAATATTGAAAATATGCGTTTTGAAGATGTTGATAATCTTTGGGCAAGACGCGGAACGGCATCTCCAGTTTTCTGTTTTGCAGGTCATACCGATGTTGTGCCTACAGGTCATCTAGATGCTTGGGAGTCTGATCCATTCCTACCTGAAATTCGTGATGGCAAACTCTATGGTCGTGGCAGTGCTGATATGAAAACAGCATTGGCTGCAATGGTGGTTGCATCTGAACGTTTTGTAAAGAATCATCCGGACCATAAAGGTTCTATTGCTTTTTTAATCACCTCTGATGAAGAAGGACCTTCTATCAATGGTACGGTTAAAGTTGTCGAAACCTTAGAAGCACGTAATGAAAAAATGACATGGTGCCTTGTCGGTGAGCCTTCAAGTACAGATACGCTGGGCGATATCGTAAAAAATGGCCGTCGTGGTTCATTAAATGCAGTGTTAACAGTAAAAGGGAAACAAGGCCATGTTGCCTACCCACATTTGGCCATCAACCCCATTCATACCGCGTCAAAAGCCTTAGCTGAACTCTGTGATACGGTATGGGACAATGGCAATGAATACTTCCCTGCAACTTCATTCCAAGTTTCCAATATTCAAGCTGGTACAGGTGCAACCAATGTTGTACCCGGCACGATGACCGTTACCTTTAACTTCCGTTACTCAACTGAAGTGACTGCAGATCAACTCAAATTACGTGTTCTTGAGATTTTAGATCGTCATCATGTTGATTATGATATTGAGTGGACGTTATCAGGTTTGCCCTTCTTAACCCCAGTCGGTGAATTGGTCAATGCTGCACGAACTGCAATTAAAAATGTGACAGGAACAGAGACCGAGCTTTCAACCAGTGGTGGAACTTCTGATGGTCGTTTTATAGCACCGACAGGCGCTCAAGTGCTTGAGTTAGGTGTTTTAAACGCAACGATTCATCAAATTAATGAGCATGTGAATATTGCTGAATTAGAGCCTTTGGCTGAAATCTACGAACAAATCTTAGTCGAATTACTCGCTTAAGTTGAGCGATTCTCACTGAGTAACTGAGTAAAAAAGGACGCAAATGCGTCCTTTTTTACAGATAAGCTTTGAAAGCATTACAGATCAAGTCTTCTTTATCCCAATCTGTAACTGGATTTGATCCAAATCCGGCACATGATAAGTCTTATCGCCAATTTTCACATATTGTAAAATCGTCTTATCTTTGATGCTATCCTCTGCGTCGACCACTTCTGAAATCCGTAGCCGTATCGAACTTGGCATTTCATTGCACATCAAGGCAAAACGCTCGTCTGCATCCTCCCCTTCAATGATCAGTGCGACACCCAAGGTCTTTTTAGGATCACTGACACTAAATGTCGGCAACTTCTTTTCATGCCATTCCACGACATTGACATAGGTTGGACTATTCTGAGCAGAAAGCACCACATTTTGGGGTAATAACATTGGTGCTTTATCATAACAATCAATAATATATGCATCAATAAACCCAGTAGACACCGTAATTAAATGCTGTAATTCCCGTGTGCTAATTTTATCAATTGCAGATTTTTCAATATTCTTTGTCATGAGCGTTCCTATTTAACCGTCAACAAAGCTTCAATATTTTCCAATAAATCAGCTTCTTGGAATGGTTTACCCATATAATTTGTCACACCTAAGCTAAATGCCCGTTCACGATGTTTCTCACCTGTTCGTGACGTAATCATGATGATTGGCAAATCGCGGTGAATTTCATGATGGCGAACCAAGTTGGTGACTTCAAAACCATCCATTCGTGGCATTTCAATATCCAGCAACATCAAGTCTGGTTTGACATTTTCAAGTTGCTCAATCGCATCCACACCATCTTTCGCAGTAATCACATCGAAACCTTGGCGTTCAAGCAAGCGTGAAGTGACCTTACGAACGGTAACTGAGTCATCCACAATCATAATCAAACGGCGTTGATCACGATGACGTTGTTTATCATGTTGAAGATGTTCAGCACTACCACGGGTAGATGCTTGAACTTGTCGTGCAATATTTTGCCCATCCAGAATCAAACACACCTGACCATCACCCAGAATAGTTGCACCCGCAATTGCATTGATGGTAGCAAACTGCTTACCAATCGGTTTAACCACAATTTGTGAACGCGAACCAATTAACTGATCAACCAGAATGGCAATCGATTGCCCCAAGCTTCCCTTGATCAACAAGACTGGTAATGAATGTGCAAGCCCATGTAACCGTGGAGTAACTTGATTCGAGGTAAACTCACCCAAATAACGTAGCTTATAGCTTTGGAAATCGATATCAAAATAGTCATTTTGAGTTTCAAAATATTCTTCCAAAGCGGCTGGGGAAATTCGAACAATACGATCAATTTGCGATAATGGAACTGCAAATTGCTGATCACCCACTTTCACCATCAAGGCATCGCTGACCGCAACTGTTGTAGGTACGGTAATCGTAAAGGTTGAACCATGCCCCAACTCAGAACTGACACTCACTTGTCCACCAAGTGATTTAATTTCACTTTGCACAACATCCAAGCCAACACCACGACCAGAGATTTGTGTCACTTGTTGCGCTGTACTAAAACCAGGATGGAAAATAAACTGTAGGATTTCCTCAGGTTCTAACTGTTGATCCGTTTTGATTAAACCTTTTTCGATTGCTTTATCACGAATAACTTTTGGATCAATTCCTTTACCATCATCTTTAAACGAGACAAGTACATCCGTACCTTGACGACTAATATTCAAATCAATTCGACCAGTCAACGCTTTGCCCGACTTCTGACGCTGTTCCGCATCTTCAATCCCGTGGTCAATCGCATTCCGCAACATATGCTCTAACGGTGAAACTAATTTTTCCAGAATATTACGATCCAACTCTCCTTCAGTATTATTGACTAAAAGCTCAGTGGGTTTATTCACGGTTGAAGAGGTCTGGCGAACCAAGCGCTGTAATCGAGGCAACAGTCTTGAGAATGGTACCAGACGAGTACGCATCAAGCTTTCCTGAATTTCAGCTTGAATACGAGATTGCTGAAGCAATAAACCTTCAGTATCACGAATCTTTTCAGCCAACGTGGTTTTAAAATCAACCAAGTCAGATGCAGATTCAGCCAACGATTTTGATAACTGGTTTAGAGATGAATATTGGTCCATTTCTAAAGGGTCAAAATCAGCATAACGAGCGCTTAAATCGCCATGTTTTGCAATGATTTGGCTTTCTAACTCGCCTTCCATACGGCGTAGCTGATCCGCCAAACGTTGAATAGCCAACTCCATATCAGTCAAGGTATTCCCTAACTGCCCCAAATCCATCTCAATACGTGAACGGTTGATCGCGTTTTCACCAGAAAGGTCGATCATTTTTTCAACCAAATCAGCAGAGATACGAATCATCTCATTGTTGGATTCAGTTTTTTGTGACAGATCCCATTCACCCAACATTGACGGTGGCTCTGTACCATCCCCCTGAACAAACTCACTGATCGATTGCTCAAAGATTAAGTTTGTTCGAGATAGTTTTTCTGGAAGCTGTGCGGATACATCAACATATTCAATACTATGTAAGCTCGATTTTAAGCCTTCAAAATTATCATAGTGATGTTTAAAGATTGCAGCATCTAGCCAATGAAAGGTTTTTTCCAATAAACCATCATAAACATTCGAGTTAAAATTATGTAAACCAAATTGCTCAAATGCATTTTCTAATTCATATGCAATATCAGCTACTTCTTCCAATTTCACCATTTTTGCACCGCCTTTTAAGCTGTGTGCAATACGTTGTAATTGGAGTAGGAAACTACGGTTGCTACGCTGATCAAACCATTGAGATAAAATGCTCAAACCATCATCAATCAGCTCTCGTGCTTCTTCAATAAAGGTTTCTCGAGCAACAACTTCAACAGGATCTAAACCTGTATCTTGATTTGCATCTATAAATAATTGAGCATCATCAATTGCAGGTTGTTGATCTTGATCCGAGCGTTCAGTTTCAAGCAGTTCTGGAGTTTGATCAATCGCTAAAACAATATCATCTGCAACATATTCAAGTTCATGCAAATCTACTGCATCATGACTAAATTGTGGCTCAACCGCAGTTGATGCTTGAACAGCTTCAATCGGACCTTGCTGATCGATATTGTGTAAAACACTGAGAATATGAGTAGCTGGATAATCAATTGATTTTTCACGGATCAATTGAATACGATCTGCCACATCATCTTGAATTAAACGAATCGCTTGAATAATGTGTGGTTCTGCTTTGAGTTGACCTTTAATCACGCGTTCATAAATGGTTTCCAACTCATGCGCAATCAAACCAATATGGGTGGCTTGCACCATATTTGCACCACCTTTTAAGGTATGCAAATAACGCATCAAATTGTTTAACGCGGTTGTGTCATCAGGATGGCTTGACCACGTATTTAAGTCATGGTCCATTCCAACCAACAATTCGTCGGCTTCTTCAATAAAAATGTCGAGAACATCAGCATCAAATTCACGTTGACTATATTCTGAGTCAATATTCTGTTTATCCAGATTAATTTGCGTCAGTACATAGTTCCCTACTGATTCAACAGGGTTCGCTGCCATTGAGACTGTATCTGGCTGCTGTTCAGTATCTAGCGCAGTCTTTGTTTCAACAATTTGACCAGCAACACCAGTGTCTATTTCTTGGTGTAAATAGTCATGTAACTCAGCCAAAATCGCTTGTGTTGATTCATTTAGGCTGACTCTTTGTCCTGATGCCAAAGTATCGAATAAATGAATAAATTCCTGATGGGCCTTAGAAAACATTTCAAAAGCATAATCAGTATTTAATAAATCTAGCTTGCGAATAACTTGTTCATAACCATCTTTTAAAGCAAGACTAAAATCATGAATGCCTTGTGCAGCACGATTATTGGTATGATCTATCAACATCTGCGCTTGTTGAGCCAGTTGTTGGAAATATGCTGGATATTCAACTTGGGCGCGTTTATCAAACTCAAACTCAGCATCAAGCAATAGATCGATCTCTAGATCAACCAATTGTGTGACTAAACCCGTTTGTGAATGCTGATATTGGTGTTGGAAATCGTAGCGTTCCCAAGCATCATTAAATTTTTGATAAATGGTTTGTAGCTCAACAGCTTGATTACCTTTCAGTTTTAAAACATAGAGATAATCACTGACAAATTCAGCATAGTAAGTCAGTAAAGCATTTTCATTTTTTGAGGACTCGGTATCTTCTTGAACCAATACTTTAAATAAATGCTCGACTTTACCACTTGCTTCAAAGACCTCATTGACATGCGCCATTGAAGAACTGCCACGCAAAGTATGCAAGGCACGAATCAAGCGATTATATTGATCAGGCGTATGTTCTTCTAAGTGCAAAAAGTCTTTAATTGCCGCCAGATGCTCCTCTGACTCTTCAACAAAGATTTCCAAGGTTTCAGAGGTTAAACTATCATCTGCAGCAGTCGATTCAACTGCCACTTCTTCTTCAGTCGTATCTGTAGAGCCATCTGCAATGAGATCAACCACATGCGGAGTGGTCACTGAGGTTACTGCTGCTGTTACAGTATCTTCACCAATCTCCAAACCAGTAATGACATTTTCATTATCCAATGTATTTGATAATGCCAATAACTCATCTAAAGCAGGTTCTAAGCTTTGTTTCTGTTGTAGCTGTTGCCCCAAATACACCAAAGGTGCTAAATCTAAATGATGCGGTTTTCGATTTAAAAACTCTGCGTAGAGTTTGAACTTATAAATATTAAATACTGCACGTACATAGTGTTGAATCTCGGAAGTAAGTTCCAAATTTTTCGTAATAATACGATTTAATGTATCTTCAACGGTCCAAGCAAGTTCACCAGAACGTTTAGCCCCCACCATACGCCCAGACCCCTTAAGCGTATGAAAATAACGGCGAATATTGACCAATTCGGTATCTTTAAACTCGTCGAGTTGCCATCGATCAAGAGAGGTTTGTAGCTGTTCAAAAATTTCTTCAAGTTCTTCTACAAAAATTTCTAAAATTTCCTCATCCTGACCAAGATACGCATCTTCAGGTAAAGTAACTTGTTCCACTAAATGTTTTAATATTTCTTTCATAGCTCAGGCTTCTATGTTAGTTCCCGTCTTTGGGACTAAAACCTTTCAAAATACAGTTAAGCTGAATGGCTTTAGAAGGCGTTCCATTCTGTGCAATAGCCACTTGTTACAGTCGATATTGCACATATATAAAGTATCAATCGTTTTAGTCAGGCAGTTTAAAGTCTGAAACTGATTGACGTAATGAATCCGCCATACTTGCCAATTCAGAAACCGAACGGGCTGTATCAAATGTTGCACCAGTGGTTTGGGAAGTAATTTCTTGTACAACATTCATCGTATTTGCAATATGACCTGCTGAAGCAGACTGCAATTTCGCCGACTCAGAAATACTTTCAATCAAACCAGCCAAGTTACTTGATACTGTTTGAATCTCACCCAAGGCAACACCCGCATCTTTTGCAAGGTTCGCACCACGCACAACTTCCGAGGTGGTTTGTTCCATTGAAATTACGGCTTCGTTAGTATCGGTCTGAATGGTTTTAACCAGTGTTTCAATCTGTTTGGTTGCAGATGCTGAACGTTCAGCAAGACGCTGTACCTCGTCCGCAACCACGGCGAAACCACGACCCGCTTCACCGGCCATAGATGCCTGAATTGCTGCGTTTAATGCCAAGATGTTGGTTTGGTCGGCAATATCATTAATCAACGATACGATGTTACCAATCTCTTGAGAAGACTCACCCAAACGTTTAATACGCTTAGAAGTTTCTTGAATCTGCTCACGAATCGTATCCATACCTTCGATTGAACGGTTTACTACATCTGCACCATTTGATGCAATTTGTACGGAACGCTGAGCTACCTCTGCTGATTCAGCAGCATTTGCAGATACGTGGTCAATCGACTGTGCAATTTCATTAATCGCTGTTGATGCTCCTGCAATCTCTTGCGCCTGATGCTCAGAAGCTTCAGCTAACTGGTTAGTAATCTGTTGGGTATTCTGCGTATATTGTGCAACTTCTTGAGAAGTGTCATTAATTCGAGATACTAGGTCACGTAATTGGTCAATCGCAAAGTTAATCGAATCGGCAATTGCACCAGTGAAGTCTTCAGATACCGTTGCATACGAACTTAAATCACCATCTGCCAAATCGGCAATTTCATCAAGTAAACGTAAAATCGCATTCTGGTTACGGTCATACTCGTCTTGTAAGCGTGTTACACGAACTTTATCTGACTCACTACGTAAACCGAGTAGTTTAAATACAGCAAATAAGAATGCACCGAGCGCAAGGAGTAAAATCAATGCAGGTAAAATCGTACCCACACCGGTATTTACCGAAAGTCGATCCAAACCTTTTAATAAATTATCCGATTGAGCAAAGATGTCTGACGATGCCTGACGTACTTTAAAAATCTGATCAGAGTTCTTTAGTACAGAAGTTGATGCCAATTGCACAATTTCATTGTAATCCGCTTTAATGCTTTCTAAAGACTCACGTAGTTCAGGTTTATCAATACGTGTTACACCTAAATCGGCACTACCATTGAGTTGTGCATTTAAATACGTACCAAATGTTTCAGTATCCGCATTAAAGTCGTCTGCTGAAGCACGGGTATTATCCGAACCACTTAATACTGAACCAATAGAACGTAAAATACGTTCTGCAAGGAATACTTGGTTTTTCGCGATAACAACCTGAGTACTTGACATGTTGTCACGTGCCATTTGGTCAACCATTGCGTTATATTCAGCCTGCATGCCTGGGATCACATCCGCAACAGCAATGTTGGTGTCATATAACTGGTTAATGATTTTTTGGTGTGTCGCAATCATGTCGATATCAGCAGAAACTTGTTTCCAAGTTTTTTCAACGCCTTCCACTTGTTTTGAAGACGCATGAATATCTTTGACGACATCTAAGTTTTCTTTAAATTTCTTTTGCGATGCAACTAGAGCATCAATTGAGTCTTTCGAACCCGATGCGGTGGCTTCAGTTGCTTGACGTGATAAGGTCTGTGATAAAAGTTTTAATTCACCCAAGCTACGAGTTAAGTCGTTATTTCGAGGAACTGTATAGAATAGAACCAAAAGCAAAATAATCGCAACGATGATGCTGGCAATTGCCATTTGAATAAATGGCTTTGATTTGTCGCTTTCCCCAAACAACTTAGCAAATTCATCAATTTTTGATTTGGTTTTGGTTAATACGCCTGAACTACTTTTTTGAGCAGTATCCCCTGTATTTTTCTTCTTTAGTTTAAAGCCCATTCAGCTTCTCCCGATTCGCTTAACTCTCATTAGGCGTCAAAGCTAGTTTATAAATTTTTCTGATGCATTCATGTATTGAGGATCATTTAACAAACGACTAAACAAGAATATATTCCAAGCCTGATTATGCTGCTGAAAATATCCCTGACAATAGGTTTGAAGGTTTTCTTCTAATTGATTGTTTTTAGAAAAAAAGCCTTTTTTATTAAAATGTTGAATCCCCAAAACCTGATCTACGATCAGACCAACATAGTGGTCATTATGACTAATACATAAGACTTTTTGAGTAGGTAGAAATTGGCTTCTTTGCCCCGTTAAATAAAAAGCCAAATCAGAAACTGACAATAACCGTCCGCGAATATTCGCTAAACCTCTCACCCATCCCTGAACATTGGGAACGGGTGTGTATTTTGGCGGATAAATAACTTCTGAAACCTCACCCAAAGGCGCAACAAAATATTGCCCCATCATTTCAAATGCAATGCCTGACCATCGGTTTACTTCATTTTCATTGTCAGCGTAATTTTTATTTCCTCGCTTAGACAATCGAAGTAATTCGATAAATCCATTTGCTGCCATACATTATCCTGCTTGTAGATGTTGCTTAATCGTACTGATCAGCTGATTCTCATCAATCGGTTTGGTTAAGTAGTCACAAGCCCCTTGACGTTTTCCCCAAACGCGGTCGGTTTCTTGATCTTTAGTACTTACAATCACAATTGGAATATGCTTGGTGGCTGCACCACGTGCGATCTGACGAGTCGCTTGGAAACCATTCACACCAGGCATAACAACATCCATTAACACAAGATCCGGCAATTCAGCTTGCGCCAGTGTAATACCATCTGCACCATTGGTTGCTTCAATCACTTCAAATCCATGCTTAGCTAGAATTTCTTTAAATCTAAACATTTCTGTTGGTGAATCATCAACTATTAAAATTTTTGTCATTATTTCCCCCAAATTAACCGTTCAGTTAAGCAGTCACATGATTGCGAATAGCATTTAATAGTTCATCTTTACTAAATGGTTTTGTTAAATATTCATCTGAACCGACAACACGACCTTTTGCTTGATCAAATAAGCCATCTTTACTGGATAACATGATGACTGGAATATTTTGATAATTTTGGGAGTTTTTAATCAAAGCGCAGGTTTGATAGCCATCTAGACGAGGCATCATGATGTCGACAAAAACAATATCTGGATTTGCTTCAGCAATTTTAGATAAGGCTTCAAAACCGTCTACAGCAGTGACAACTTCACAACCTTCTCTTTGTAATAATGTTTCAGCAGTACGACGAATGGTTTTAGAATCATCGATCACCATGACTTTTAGATTTTGAAATTTATCGTCCATTTAATGCCCCTTTCCGTAAGCTTGGAATGAATTGTGCTGTACAGATTTATTTTTACAATTAATCATGTTTTTTTAACATATATTAACTCACTTTATCAATGAACATTTCTTGTCGGAAATCTCACTTCAAACAGTAAAACACCGTAAAGCTCACATAAAAAAAAATATTCTGCTTTTTTTTAGAAGTTAATTGTTTATTAAAATTATGTAACCACATAAAATGAGCAAAGATAGTTTCAAAATCATATAACTTACATTGATTTTTTGGGGATGGTAGACTTTAAATGGATAGAATAATCTATTACCAAAATATAGCGTCAAAAACAAAAAAAATATGCAATACCGCTCTTTCAGTCAGCTTACTCATCTGCACTTTATCGGTCTATGCCGATACACCTCAAGCTAAAGCCGTGTGGTATCGATATTATGATAAAAATGGGGTGGCCAATATCAGCACCTCAGTCACACCAGCACACATAAAAAATGGTTATGAAGCGCTTGACCGTAACATGCAAGTGATCAAACGTAATCATGCTTATAATGTCGAGAAAGATTTACAGCAATCGACATCACGCGCATCTGAAATGCGTAAATTAGAACAAGATGCGCGCTTAAAGCGTGCCTATGGCAACTCATCAGTCGCAGTTAACAAAAGAAATGAGCTTTTAAGCAATATAAAACAACAAATAACCTTACAAAACCAAACTCTTAAACAGCTTCAAAGTGATCGTATTATACTTAAAAGACAAGAAATGGAGTACTACCGCAAAGGTAACTCTGTTCCTGTTACACTCAAAGATAGAATCAAATACAATTCTGAAAACATAGATAAAACAAAGGATTATATTGGAAGCCTACAAGACAACTACCGTAAGACACAAACCTACTATGATGATATTATTAACCGCCTTAAAAAACTTGAATAATCCCCCTTTTAATTCGAAATTTCTTGAGCCTATTATTGATAAAAACTTAACAAAACAATATAAATGATTTGAACAACCTTTCACGATATCAGATGATTTCCAAGTTCACATCGGGATCTGATCGCACCACTAACATAAGAATATAAAGTTTTCAATTTAAACAATCATTAAAAATGTTCAGCTTATTTTTTTATCGTATTTTTTTATCGTATAATCCTTTCTTTAAATCTAAAAATTTTAGGACAGTTTCCATGCGCGCGAGTCGCTTTTTATTTGCAACGTTAAGAGAAACCCCAAACGATGCTGAAGTCATTTCACATCAGCTCATGTTACGTGCGGGGATGATCCGTAAATTGGCTTCAGGTTTATACACTTGGTTGCCGATGGGTGTACGTGTGCTCAATAAAGTTGAAGCGATTGTTCGTGAGGAAATGAATCGTGCAGGTTCTTTGGAAACATTAATGCCCGTGACGCAGCCAGCTTCACTATGGGAAGAATCTGGTCGTTATGTACAATACGGCCCAGAACTGTTGCGTTTTAAAGACCGCCATAGCAATGACTTTGTTCTTGGTCCTACACATGAAGAAGTCATTACAGATTTGGCTCGCAATGAATTAAAAAGTTATAAACAACTTCCAATGAATTTTTATCAAATTCAAACCAAATTCCGTGATGAAATTCGTCCACGTTTCGGTGTGATGCGCTCGCGTGAATTTATCATGAAAGATGCTTATTCTTTTCATGTCGATCAAGCGTCATTACAAGAAACTTATGATGTTATGTACGACACGTATTGCCGAATTTTCAGCCGCTTAGGTTTAAATTTCCGCCCTGTTCAAGCAGATACAGGTTCGATTGGTGGTTCAGGTTCACATGAGTTTCACGTACTTGCATCAAGTGGTGAAGACGATATCGCTTTCTCGACCGAATCTGACTATGCTGCCAATGTTGAAATGGCTGAAGCAGTATTGACTGGTGAGCGCGCAGCACCCACCCAAGATCTAAAAATTGTAGACACTCCGAATCAAAAAACCATTGCTGACGTTTCTGCATTTTTAAATACAGATCCAGCGCAATCAGTAAAAGCCTTACTTGTACAAGGTATTGCGGATGAAAAGGGTCATGTTCCTGTAATCGCGTTATTCCTACGTGGCGACCATGAGCTCAATGAAATTAAAGCTGAAAAGCACCCATTGATTGCTGCACCTTTAACATTTGCAACAGATGCTCAACTGAGTGCTCTTGATTTAACTGCGGGATTCTGCGGACCACAAGGACTGGTTGATAAAGGCTTAACTGTGATTGTTGACCGTGCAGCCTCTGTGCTTTCAGATTTTGTTGCAGGTGCCAATGAGGTGGATAAACATGCCACTGGTATCAACTGGGAACGTGATGCAACATTTACAGAAGTTTTTGATTTACGTAATGTGGTTGAAGGTGACCCATCTCCAGATGGTCAAGGCACGATTTTAATTAAACGTGGTATTGAAGTTGGTCATATTTTCCAATTGGGCACAAAATACTCAGAAGCATTAGGCTGTAAAGTTTTGGGTGATGACGGCAAACCATTAGTTGTGACAATGGGCTGTTATGGAATTGGTGTAACCCGTGTAGTTGCTTCTGCGATCGAACAAAACTTTGATGAAAAAGGTATTATTTGGCCATCTGCAATTGCCCCTTTCGAAGTTGCAATTGTTCCAATGAATGCACAAAAATCTCCACGTACACTTGAAGCAGCTGAAGCACTTTATGCTGAATTACAAGCCGCAGGTTATGATGTATTACTGGATGATCGTAATGAGCGTCCTGGTGTTAAATTCTCTGACTTGGAACTAACAGGTATTCCTCACCGTATTGTCATTGGTGAAAAAGGCTTAGATGCAGGTACTTTTGAGTATAAAGGTCGCACAGATGCCGAATCTGTAAATTTAAGCAAAGATGAGTTATTGGCTAAATTAGTGAAATAATTTTTCAATCGCATTAAAAAAGCTCTGAAATAAACTAAACCCTATAAGTTACACAACTTATAGGGTTTTTTATGTTTTGGTATTTTATAGACCAGCATTACAGACCATTAATTTTGACTTTTAAATCTGTAACTGATGTTCCGATTGCCCCAAAGTTCCCCATCGAACCATTTTGCAGACCATTAAAAGTCCCTGCCGCACTTGCCCCACTCGTTCCCATAATCATCTGATTGATACCCAGATCAAACTTACTCGATTCACCCGTATTACCAAAGACAAAACCTGTTTGTTCAACACCAGCATAGAAACCGTTTAATGAAAAACCATTGACCTTATCCGTTCCAGTTAATTGGAAGTTAAAATTTGCACCAATATCGCTATCATCAGATAAAAGTGCAATAGCACAGCCTGATCCCGCACCACAAATCGATTGAATTGCACCACCAAAAGCAATCATACGTCCTTGAGGTGCATTACCTAACTGTAAATTAATGGTTGGTTTGGCTGCGGCAAAGTTGATATCAAAACCATTGTCCATTTTTAAAAATTTAATGACATCGGATTTTTCACTGGTTCCTGTAAAAATAGATTGATACCCTGCAGGTCCTGAAGATGAATTCGCTCCAGCCAAGTAAAGTGCAAACGGTGAAACTTTAATCCCCGTAATATTGCTTCCGAAGCTCATTCCAATATTAGCAAAAGGTTTACCACTTGCTCCACCTGTAGCCCCCCCATCGGTATCCATAACTACATTCATAGTTGGGGTGTTTGAAGCGCCTAGAAAAGTGATATCAACACTTTGGTCAGCAACCGCACCAGCACTTTTACCAGCAAGAACCAGCGATGCTTTATTTGCATCATTCACAGTTGAGCCTAATCCGTCACGATCAATAATTGAAATTTGATTGAGTTGAACTTTACTCAGATTTATACCAACATTTATCCCATCTTGCCCCGTTGTTTGGGAAAGACTTTGATCATCCATAGGTTCCATTGCCAGCGCAATTGGACTCAGTATCAATAATGATATACATCCTAGGTTTCTATTTTTTTTCATTATCCTAATCCTTAGGAAAATTTATATACTGCCTACCACATCACAGTCTAATCAAAAATTCTTTACGACAAAAGCACTAGCCGACCAATAACGCATTAATTCCGTGGAACAATGTTGAATTCACTGCTCAACCGACCTCCTGTCAACGCAATTTCACCTAAGCGTGCACCTGAAACTAAAGCACCATTCATAGATGGAGGATAGAAGTTTAAATCTCTCGCTCTAAATACACCGCCGACTGACTGTGTAGGATTAAATTGTAAACTTGCATTAAATCCAACCTGACCAGTCCCACTCGTTGAGTTTTTACTGAGCACAATAGCATTGTTAAAGCGAATATCACCGGTCAAGTTATCTAAACCAAGTATAGAACCATTGACAGGATCACTAATCTGGATGGTGTTATTTGTAGCTGCTAATTTTAAATCACCCACAACCGTTAAACGATTGCCTGTTCCATCCGCTTTAATTTCACTATTTGGAATAAGCGACAAATCCATATCACCACCAAAACGAAGTTTTAGACCAAACAGTACATCATCACTTTTTGCAAAATTATTGGAATCAGATGCTCCCTTGTTGCCACAAGCAACACTTGCCGTTGCAATACCACCCGCACATGATGCATAGGTTGTTCCAGGTAAATAACCTGCCGCAACTTCAGCTGCCATCACCACCAACATATTTTTTAAACTTAAATTTAAACTTCCATTTTCCACCCCGATACTGCCATTGCCTTTCAGCAACATATCGATGTTTCTTAAACCTAAATAATAGTCTTTAGAGGTACCCGCAATAGGTACACCTGCATCATTTTTTACCTGACCACCATCAATCACTAGGATCGAGGTTGTTTTATTGCCAAGCTTAGTTGTGCCACTTTTATCTACCCCCTCTGTACTTAAACCTAAAGAAAAACCGAGTCTAGAAGTTTGCGTACCCGCTGTAGCTGCGACACTGCTTTTCGTACCATCTGCTGAATAGTAATAGGCTTTATCTGCATCAACTGTTGTGCCATACATCGCTAAATTGGCATTCAAGTTATAAAAGGGTAAAGCCAAACCCCACTGATTATTTAGACCATTCTCTGTAAATAAATTACCAGCAGCAACACCAGCAGTAGTGGTAAATCGCCCTCGTCTAGAGATGGCTTGGAATTCCCCACCGCGAATTGAAGCAACGACAGCATAAGGACGATTACCTGCTGATAGGCTTGTATAAATATCTTGTTTATAATCACTTGAATTGGTTAAAGCTTGACCATTACCAAAACTTGAATTTTGGAAGGTTGTGTTTACAGGTATCGTAACTTGCTTAGAATCGGTAAGGTTTAAAAAAACATTTCCTGTGTCAAAAGAAGCACGTGTTCCCTTTTGTAAACCAGTTAAATTACCAAACTCAAAACCGTAACTATTTAATCCTGCACCACCAATTTCCAGCGTTGTCGCATCTCCACCACCAGCAAGCATGGTGTCACCTTCTTTGGTGAAATCTGTCTTCATACGAAATGCAATACCCGAACCACCAACAATATCTTTCCCTGTATCTGTACCACTCGAATTAACAGCAGAACCAATTAAACTACTGGCATTTTGTACACCACGAAATTGTAATGAACCATTCACCATACGCCCACTGGCACCGACACGAATCAGCCCTTTTGCACCTGTTGGGGTATTATAGATATCAACATCATAAAGCGATGTAGGATTGATGCCCTTATTATTCACCATAATTTCAAGATTTAAACCTGCGTTGGTTGTGGAAGTCCCATTCCCATAACTGCCTGTGTTTATAAAACCCGCCTTTAATGAAGCAGGATCAACCACGCGGGTTAAATCTACATAACCATAGTTCGAATCTGGTGCCTGACTTGCACCCGCGATATTACTTCCAGAATTGGTTTGTAATTTAAAGCCTTCAGCCGCATCGATAAACGCAAAACCCTTTCCTTTAAAATTAAAGTTAAAGTTCTTTAAAATCAGTTGATTTAACTGACTTGTGGCACTGCTTTGGCCTAAATAAATATTGGCATTTTGAAGCCCTAAAGTCAGCTCAACTTGATCTGTTTTACTTAAAAGCCCATTGCTTGTTTTTAACCCAATACTGGTATTTGAAGCCGTTTGTACCGCTAAATTACCCAGTTTTGCACTACAACGTGTTCCACTTGGGTCACTATCACAAACACGAAATGAATCGACGGTCATTAGCATAGGAGAGAGTGATAAATCTAAATTCACTCCAGTTTTGCCAGCCACTGTCCCCATATTAAGCTTCATATCTGCTTTTAATGGATCTGTAGAAGTATTGCTCTGTTGTATTTTAACCGTATCTGCTGTTGCAACAAGTGCTTGACTGGTTGCATCTGCTTCTGCGCGACCCGCCTGATCAGTCCAATATAATGTTTTGATATTGGCTTCTTTTAAGCTTGCCTCTATATGTACGCCATCCTGACCATTTACGTTTCTTAAATCACTATCATCCAAAGCTTGTAGTGCAAAAACAGGTGCGTGTATAGCCAACAAGCTCAAAGCTAATGTATTTAAAATAAATCTTTTCCCATGTTGTTGTTTTTTGATGTCCATTCCAAAACCCTCAGATTTATTTTAGCAACGCTTATTCATTGTAGAATCACAACTAAACATCATCAGCTTGCCCTGCAAAACAAGATTACCGTTCATTTGTACACCCATAAAGCCCGTTTCTCGACCGACATCATAATTATTTGCGGTAGAGCCATTAGCGCCCGTTGTTTGAGGTTTTGCTACATATTTATTAGCTTTTAAATAACCATATTGGCTTTCCGTTGCACCCGATGCGCTTTCCGTAACTGTGCCATCTGCATTGGTCTTACTGGTGAAATCATCTTTTTCGATAGAAAGAGAGTTGAAGCCAAAATTACGAATTTGGATCGGTTGATTCGCATCAAAAGATAACTGAATTGAGGGTTTGATCATCTGCATAGCGGTGGTATTTTTATAGACCAAATCAACACCATCCAAACCTAATTTCTGAATATTAATCGTCCCTTGTACACCTTTAAAGACTACCCAAAGTTTGTTCCCTTCAGTACTACTGGCTAGACCATTTGCATCAACATAGCGATTATTTACAGACAATGCCAAATGGCAAAATTGTAATTTCTCACAAATACCGCCAGTACCATTATCAAACTTATAGGCATTATTTGTGGTGTAATATGAATCACTTGCATTAATTTGGTTCAGTACCAATTTTAAAGATAAATCGGCACCAGCTTGCCCTTCGACTTGCTGCATGTCTGAATCAGTTAAAGCCTCCATTGCTGCTAAATGAAAACTCACCAAACTGGTTAAAATAAGAAGTACTGTTTTTTTCATTATATTTCTTCCTATCCTATAGGCCTTTGGTGGTTATTTTCATATGCTGAATCAGCATTCCATCAATCAAGGCAGATCCTAAGTTATTCTGTGCATTTGAACTGGTCGCATTATTTAATTGATTAAATGAAACCCCCACAGCACCCGCAGATTTATCTGCAAGTAAAGTCTTTCCGGCATCAGTACTATAAACAGTACCAATACTAATACTACTGTGTGTTGCCGAACTGCCTTGATAACCCGCTATTGAACTTGCGCCACAGTTATAGACATTACAAGTAGAACCTGTATATGAAGTATCTGCCCCTGTATAATCTGTATAGATCTTCTTATAAATTGATTCTTTATTTGGGATTCTAGCCAGCTCTATACTGAAGTTTGTGCCATCAGATCCGAGAATCAAAGGCTGATACAATGAACCGAGCACCAAATTGGTATTCAAATTATAGATATAAATACCTTCTTTATCTGAAAAAGTCGGTGCTGTTCCACCGTTAATTGCTGGCGTCGATAAGATGTCTTGCGCTGCTGGAGTAGTACAACCATTCAAGTTGCCAACTCCACATTCTTGAGTGCTAATCCTAAAAACATGGCTCATC
The DNA here is from genome assembly GCF_025433935.1 of Acinetobacter sp. I-MWF. NCBI lineage: Bacteria > Pseudomonadati > Pseudomonadota > Gammaproteobacteria > Moraxellales > Moraxellaceae > Acinetobacter > Acinetobacter sp. I-MWF. Next base: position 3,745,936 of record NZ_JAMBAR010000001.1, read on the forward strand.
AAATTCGCTGGAGCAGTCCATGAGTTTGCTGTAGATGTTCCCAATAATTTTGAACCATCGCCACTATTTAATCGTATAACACCAGCCAAGCCTAAAGTATTGTTATAAAAAGCACTCATACCCCCCGTATTTGTAGCACCACCAAGTGTTTGGAATAATTGAATTTTACTGCCATTTAATCCAAAACCGTTAAAGATACCTTGTAAGCGAATACGGTTTGCTCGCCCCGTCGCAGTGGTACTAAACCCCTCGCCTAGATTAAATTGATTTGGATCTTTGTCAGCCTTACTTTGATCGCGTACAAAACCATCTGCCCAAAATGCAAGTTTAAGGTTATATGCATCTTCCCCACCAACATCATTGACAAAAGCACTGGTCGTCACTGTTTTCTTATCAGCAGCAAATGAATATAAATTTTCATATAATGGCGCTTCAAAATTTAAATATGTCACAGAACCCGTACCTGCACCAAAGTCAGGTACATTGAGGTCTGTTTTTACATTGAATATCCAAGGGTTGGTTGCAGTTCCCCAGCTTTTAATCGCAGCGTTCGCTACGCCATTGGTTGATCCAGCATCCAATCTAAGGTTGGCATTATTGCTGGCATTTTTAGACAATGCCAAACCATATAGATATAAATCAGCTTTGCCGACTGAATGATCACTGGCATTCACAACACCATCTTTATTGGTATCTTGAACGATTGATGACAATGGTCCCACAGGAACATAATAGATATAGCCAGTGTCTAAACTACGATTTGTAAGCACAGTATCTTGAGTTTGGTTAACTCCAGCGCCCTGAAAAACCATATAAGTGTCTCTAGGCAATAAGGCAATACCTTCACCTGTGGTATCACTTAACTTTTCATCAGACATTTCTTCGAGTGCGAAGCAAGATTGGCTTAAGCATAAACCAATGAAACTCACCAAAACGGTTTTATGAAATTTTACCGTATAATTGAGTGTAGTCATCCACGACCTTCCTGTGTTATACGATGCTCCGCACCATATTTTATTTTATTTCTTAAATTTCCGACTTCAAACTGTACAAAAACACATATCCTTGTTTATACAGTTTTGTTATGTCTATCACACTTCATACTATGTAATTTTTTTAATTATGACAAAGTTTTTTTGGTTAAAATCCATCATTTCCGACAAATGAATCTTTTTAAGCAATAAACTCATCATAAGTTTTAACACAGTTACTGCCAAAACATAATAAGCATTTGATTAACAAAACTTTAATGAGCCGTAACAGTTTGGAGTAAAATCCTGTTTAGCTAACTGTATATTATTTAATGGCATAGTTGCATGAGGCGCATTAATTAAATCAACAGTCCCAACAGGAACGGCTGTCCCTGCGAGGCAGTTCAAAGCCAAAAAACTACCACAATCAACAGGATGATCGGTTAAATACGCACCTACTTGATCCATGATCGCGTTTAATGTCGCTTTTGGAATATCAACCTTATCTGTTGGATCAATTTTACCAATATCAATTGGATTAGACAGCTCTAACCACCAACCCTTTTGAGCAACTGATTTATTTCCTGTCCACTGAATATCTTGCCCTTGCAGAGATAAAGAAGCGGGCGTCCCATTTAAACTGGCTTTATGAAAATAACCCAAATCTTCATTAATTGTTGCATCAACGATTAAGTTATTGATGCTTCCTGAAGTTGATTTATTATTGAGGGGAATGATTGCCAATGCTGTTGCACTAATTGTACCGGATAAATCAATTGTTCTAACATTTGCAGTGGCGTTTAAAATTGCGCTATTGATACGCTTACCAGTGATAACTTGTTGAGGAAGAACTAAGTCACCCTTTAAAATATTACTTCCAGTTGCTTGATCCCTCAAATTAAGGTCATAAGAAGTCGTAGAAAACCCAACTGATGCTCCAAATATAAGACAACAAGCCCTACCATTAATCGCATTATAACCATCAGATTGTCTTAACTGTGTTCTGGCTGCTTCTCCAGCAACATTACTCGTACCAAAACCATTGACCAATGCTGTTCCAGTCGTAGCAGCAACTTGCATATATCCACTTAAGGAGTTAATTCCATTTTTTGTACTACTATTTTCAGTACCAAACGTCAGCAGCCCCACTGCTTTTTCAGAACTTAAATTTATTCCCACGACTTGCCGTGTAGAGGCACTTTCAGGGTTTTTAATTGCAAATTGAATAAATGGATTGGTTAAAACAGCACTTGATCCTACACGAGCAGCTCGGTCAGAAGCACTATCTGTATTAGATGTTGCAGCGTTTCCCACACCACTCAAACCCAAGTTATCAATATCAATGTCGCAGTTCCCTGCGCCATTTACACCACCGCAACCTAACTGTAATTTTTTAATATTAGCATTTAATTCAAGTTCAGCTTCTAAACCTAATTTATAAAATCCAATACTTTTATCTCCACCTGTTCGTTTTGCTTCCATATTTGCTGAATCTGTAGGTGCAACATAAGTCAAACTCATTAAGGCTTGACCTGTCGTTTCAGAGAGTTGCTCATCAGACATACTTTTTAAAGTTGTAGACTGTGCATATACAGCAGACATTGCAAAGACACTGAATGAAAAAAGTGCTACACGCAAAGGCTTTATTTTAAGCATGAACATCTCCTTATCCTTAGATTATGTTCAAAATTGTGAGGCTCTACTGTTCCAATAACCAAACCTAATTTTAGATAAACTTCATAAAATCTAGGTGCTTACAACCATAAATGTATTTTAGTTTTCAATAGAGAAATATAATGTGATTAATCTATCATAATGTTTTTAAATATAGGTTAAATTTCCGACAAAATGACTGTAATTTTTGTTAATAAACCAAGATGCCAAATAGCATCAAAAAACATTAAAAATATTCCATAGCAATTATCAAGAATAAAAAACGATTTAAATTCAAATATAAAAAATCAAAGATAGATATAAAAATAGTTCAAACATTTTAATTAAAATGAATCCACTTAAATCAAGTATTTAAAATTTTTAAACCTTTTTATCGGATATTTTCACATCTATTCCATTTTAACTTTATAGTAAAATCTCAAAATAAAAAGGAATACACCATGAAAAGAATGATATTCGGTTTAATGATAAATTCAATCTGCATAAGCAGTTGGGCTGCATGTAGTTATAATTTTGATGCAACAACTGCTGAAATCCAACAGATGATTGGAAATCCTATTCCGCCTGCAAAAAAATTTCCCCACTTAAACGGAACAACTGCTAGTTTTCTACTTGAGAGCTCAGCATACCAATATCATGCAAGCACGTCTGCATTTGCACAATCTTATAAGAACTATATAAATGGAACAAATAACACAATTCTAGGTGATAAGAATTTATCAAGCACAGGAAAGTATGCAGTTGAGCTAAAGATTGATAACTTTGCAGATATCCCTACAGGATCTTATTCTGGAAATCAAAGTGGCGTATACACATTAGGATATAATTTTTTTGCTATCAAAAATGGAAACCTGAAGTATGGAGGCTTCGTATGGCTTACAAATTCAGATGATACGAAAACAAAAAAAGTCTACGTTAGTTTTTCTGATTTGGGTGCAGGCATTAATTATGAGAAAGAATTTGATATAGCTTACAGCTCTGCAAATAATTATAAAATTGGCCTTTATTTAGATCAAGATTCAAAACAAATTGGAATAAATTTAAATGGTATAGATAAAGGCTATATAAACAATACGCCATTATCAGACTCAGCTACTCAAATCAGTTTCCAAATGTTTGGTCTTGTTGGTGGTTATCCAACATCGCTAATAGGCACTTATCAACCAACAGAAACGCTTATCTTTGAGCGTAGCCAAATGACTTTAAACTATTCCTCCAACACCAAAGACATCTGCGGGAATACAATTTAAGGCATTAAAACCCACTTAGGTAGGTTTTAAAATTTTAAGATAGAAAGTTGATTCATCATTGGTATTAAATCTCTTTATTTTTAAGCCTCTAGAAGCCAATAAAAATTAACAGAATTTCAATGAACCATAGCAGTTGGGTGTGAAATCTTGTTTTTTTAACACTAAATCTTTAAGTGGCATTGAAGCTGCTGGAGCATTTGTTAAATCAACAGTTCCTACAGGAATCGAGCTTCCAAAGAGACAACTTAGTATCCCCCAAGACCCACAATTAATTTCATTTGCTGGTTTCGCCAAAAAGGTGTTAATTTGACCCAATGTTTCTACTAATGTTGGTAATTCAATATTAACTGCTTTACTTGGGGTGATATCACCAATATCGATTGGATTAGAAAACTCTAACCACCATCCTCTTGCTGCAACCGACTTATTTGCTGTCCATTGCAAATCTTGGGATTGAAGTGATAAAGAAGCAGGAGTTCCATTAAGACTAGCTTTATGAAAAAAATTTAAACCCTCATCAATTGTTGCATCTACTTTCAAATTTTTAATTGTCCCTGTCGTTTCTCTATCTAAATTAATAATCAATAAAGCATTAGCGACAATATTTCCAGAAATTGCAATATCATTAACCGTAGCATTTGCTTTTAAGATAGCTGAGCTAATACGTTTACCTGTAATATCTTGCTGAGGTAAATTTAATATACCATTTAATACATTACTTCCCGTAGCTGAATCTCTTAAATTTAAATTATAACTTTTTGTTGTAAAATTTACCCCTGAAGCTTTTCCTTTAATGGCAACGCCTGTATAACTTTGTGTTAAAGCACCTTTTGCAGCCTCTCCAGATACTAAACTGGTTCCAAAACCATTCACCTTAGCAAGACCACTGGTTGCAGCAACAGTCATAAAACCACTTAAAGTATTAATCCCATTTGGCGTATCACTGTTTTCCAAACCAAATGTAATTAAGCCCATGGCTTTTTCTGAACTTAAATTAATTCCTACAACTTCACGCGTGGATGCACTATCTGGATTTTTTATTGCAAACTGAATAAAAGGGTTGGTTAATACCGCACTTGATCCAACCCGGGCAGCTCGATCAGAATCACTACCTGTATTAGAAGATGCCGAATTACCTAAACCGCTCAAACTAATATTGTCGATATCAATATCACAAACCCCACTACGAATAGAATTGTTAACTCCTCCACAGCCTAATTGTAATTTCTTTATATTTACATTTAATTCTAAATCAGCCTCTAGGCCTAACTTGTAAAAGCCTATATTTTTTGCACCACCATCCCGTTTTGATTCTAAATTACTTGCATCTGTTGGTGATGTATAACTCAAACTCATGAGTGCTTGACCCGTCATTTCTGATAATTGTTCATCAGTCAGAGCTTGTAACGTTGCAGCTTGAGCAGTGCTGATCCCTAAACCACTCAGTATCAACAATACAACATTTAAATATTTTATCTGGAACATCCTATGCTTCCATCCTTAGCAAAGCTTGACCTTATTTTTTATACCGATGCTAAAGTACTATTCAAATTCTGAATAAATAAAACGATATAAATCACATTTTTACTTAACATCAACGTAATTTTATTTATACCATAGATTAAAATTCATACCGAATAAATTTTAAATTTTCCGATAAAAAACAATTATTTAAAATAAAATAACATCTCCCATTAGATATACTTAATGATAAGTTTAACGACCACACTTACTCCAATAAAAATAGTGCCTAAATCATATTATTACTCATGATAAATACATAAAAAAAGCAAGTGATTTACACTTGCTTCTTTCAGCTCATTTTTAATTTAAGCTTTAGGTAAGGTTACCCCAACCTGACCTTGGTATTTACCACCACGATCTTTATAAGAGGTTTCACAAACTTCATCAGATTCAAAAAACAGCATTTGAGCAACACCTTCACCGGCATAAATACGCGCAGGTAAATTCGTCGTATTTGAAAACTCTAATGTCACATGACCTTCCCACTCAGGTTCAAGTGGCGTTACATTTACAATGATCCCGCAACGTGCATAAGTCGATTTACCTAGGCAGATCGTCAAAACATTACGTGGAATACGGAAATATTCAACAGTACGTGCTAACGCAAATGAGTTTGGAGGGATGATACAAACATCAGATTCAATGTCGATAAAACTACGTTCATCGAAATTTTTAGGGTCGACAATGGCAGAGTGAACATTGGTAAAGACTTTAAACTCACGTGCACAACGTACGTCATAACCATAGCTAGATACGCCATAAGAAATTAGCTTTTCACCATGTTCATCATAACGCACTTGGTTTTCTGCATACGGTTCAATCATACCGTGCTTTTCGCTCATTTCACGAATCCAACGATCAGACTTAATTGCCATTTATCTCTATCCCAAAACTGTGCTATTTACTGCGCTGTACTTTAACTGAAATTGCTTTTGAAAGGAATGTTTATGACGAAATAGAGCAGCCCAAGTCGTAAGTAAACGTACAAACTTAAGGTTAACTATAATCGATTGTTAAAGGCTTAAAAGTGCTGAATAGCTCAGTGGTACAGTAAAACTCACTAAAACTAAAGACGCAGTTCTTTGCATATTACGCTGATTGAGCCAAGTCACTTTATTACTGCAAATCACAGAACCAATAAATGTCCAAAAAAATGCAATCGGTACGATTAATAATAAAAACACCAACATATGTGAAGTATAAGCAGATGCATTTTGCCATACATGTGTTGGAAAAATTGCAGAAGCAAAAAGAAGTGCTTTTGGGTTTAAAAGGGTTGCAAAAAATAACTCACGCGCCCGAATTGTCGCATGATTAAAGTTTTCATCTCGATTTGCTGTACGCCATAATTTTAAAGCCAAGAATAAAATATAGCCTGCGCTAAATAATTTAAGAATAACAGGCACACTTGGAAACTGTTTAGACACAGATCCAATAATTAATCCCCAAATAGTAATGGAGATAAGATAGCCAAGCGCTTCCGCTGGAATTAATGCAAGAGATTTTCGAATTCCAACTTGAATTCCAGAAGATGCTAAAAGCGTATTGGTTGGTCCTGGTGTCAAAAGAATCGTCACCACCAAGCCAATAAAAAACCATGAAATCATTAAATGACCTCATCAATGGATTGATCGCAGATTAAATCTTTTAAATTGAATTGGCAAAAAATTAATTGTAAGAGAACTTATTGAAGAACATTACCCTAAATAAAAATATATTTTATTTTCAATGCTTTGAAAACTTAAAATCAGATAAAAACTGCAAAGTCACTGATCGAAGAAATGCTGTTTTTATGTCCAAAATCAAATTTTAAAATCAATAATAATACCTTTTAAATCAGTAAGTTTATTCCCCAAAAGCACACTGATTAGCGGTAAAATACCAAGTAGTTCCGTTAAAAGCCATCTTTGGCACGAATCAAGGGCTTTTTAAGTAAATTTTCAGTTTTATTGACTATTCTTTATCCATATTTCTCTCTTACTCATTAGGTTTTTTGTCAGAAAGGTTGTCGTTTTTATCTACATTGATGCACAATAGTTACCTTTCTTGCATTTTCTACTTTTATGGCAAAGCATTTTTTTCAGTCTTGGCTCCCTAGTCCAGAGCGAGTCAACAATTTGAAATTCATGAAGATTTTTGGCGATAAAGCCTTAAGTCCTCAGCTTTGGTATGTCAATCGAAAATCGATTTCTAAAGCAATGTTTATTGGTACCTTTTGGGGCATCCTGCCTATTCCATTCCACACCTTATTGATTATTTTTTCAGTATTATTCTTTGAGGCAAACCTACCGATTGGTCTAATTTTAGCTTGGATCATGAATCCCTTAACCATTGTGCCAATTTTGATTTTTGCCTTTTGGATTGGTTCCAAAATTTATCATGTGCATATGATTAATAAGGAAATGTTACTCGGTGTTTTCCATCAAATCATTCATTGGATCAAAAACTTTGGGCATGGGCATATCGATTTTAGTCTAGCCAAAATTCTTGCGACAGGTTTATTTATTGAAGCATTTGTATTTGCATCACTACTCTTTATTGCGACACGTATTTACTGGCGTTGGAGTGTGATTAAAAAGTGGAATAACCGTAAAAAACAGCCAAACATTCTTTAAACAAGCTCCAACTTATTCTGATAAAAAAATTTACTTCAAAGCTGCTTGTTTAGCTTTCATATATTCAACAACCACATCTAAAACATAATGCTGGCATGCTTCTCCAGTACCTGGATCATATGCACCGCCATTGGTAATATTGTTCGATAAAATACGAACACCAAGGAATGGTACTTTATATTGGCTGGCAATTTGTGCCACAGATGCCGCTTCCATTTCCTCGACAGAAGTGCCATAGTTTTTATGGAAAAAAGCAATTCGATCCAATTCATTGTTCCAAACATCTGCTGAACCAATAGTACCTTCAACTACACGGCCCTTGCTATAATTGGTTTTTGCACGCTGCGCCGCCAATAATAGATCTTTATCTGCTTCAAATTTACGAATCGCAATCGGTTCAGGATCAGACTCATCCGTAGGCAGCACATCAAAAGCTTCTGTCCATTCAAGAGAATTCGAACCCTCTCCAACTGCTTTTTTAGGTGTTCTAAATGCACCAATATTGGTGGTGTAACGACCTAAAACAATATCATAGACATTAAGATCTGGATCATGTCCACCTGATGTTCCTTGGTTAATAATCGCAATAGGTTTATAACGTTCAATCGCAATTGCTGTTGCAGCAGCAGAGTTGCTCATTCCCATTCTTGTTTTAGAGATAATCACCGGATAACCCTGATAGGTTCCTTTCCAAAACGTCCAACCACCGAACGTTTCGACTGTAGAGTTGCTTAGTTTTGAGGCCATTTGCTCAGATTCTACAGGTAATGCACCTTGAATGATGATGGGTTGCAATGATTTCTGTGTCGTTGAATTAGAATTGGTTTTATCTGAATCACTATCATTACATGCAGTCAATAACATCGAACTACAGATTCCTAAAGCACATAAGATTTTTTTTAATAGCATGGTCTACTCAATGGTTTAAATTAGAAATTATACCTAAGCAATGAATATACCAGTTGATCAATTTTCTATATTTTATACAGATAGTTAAGAGAAGGCGATTTAAATTTTATTTTTGAATTAAGAATAACTTTAATTAACTTAACATCGTTTGTACCATACCCTTCATATTTAGCATTAATTATTTGATTTTTGAGGATACTGAAAATGGGCAGTGCATATAAAATCTTATTATCGAGTAAGTTTAAATATTTCATTGATTCATTCTCAACCATCCTCTCCTTAATTCAATGGTTAAAATAAAGAGAGGACGCTTGAGAGATCAATTCTTAGAAAATTCTATGCGGATCTTTTTCGGCTTTAGGTAAAGCTTGTGCAATTTTTTCAGCAATAGCCATATAGTTTTCTGCAGCAACATCTCCTGCAATCACAGATGGTTTACCTGCATCAGCGTTTTCACGAATTTGAACATTTAGAGGCAATCGACCCAGCAACGGAATATTATATTGCTCAGACAATTGATCTCCGCCACCTGTACCAAAAATTTGTTCTTCATGACCACAGTTTGAGCAAATATGTGTCGACATATTTTCCACCACCCCCATAACTGGAATATGTACTTTATTAAACAGTTCGATCCCTTTCACAGCATCCATCAAGGCTACATTCTGTGGTGTTGTCACAATCACAGCACCAGTTACAGGAATACGCTGGGCAAGGGTTAATTGAATATCCCCAGTACCAGGTGGCATATCGATGACTAGAACATCTAAATCAGGCCATAGCGCTTGATTAAACAGTTGCATCAATGCACCTGTGGCTTTTGCACCACGCCAAGCAACTGGTGTATTTTCTTTTCCAATCAAATGACCGATCGAAAGTACCGCCATACCATAAGCTTCTAATGGTACAAAATTTTCACCTTCTATTTTAGGTGTTTGCCCAGCATTCCCCAGCATTGTCGGGATACTTGGGCCATAGATATCAGCATCCAAAACCCCGACTTTTAAGCCTAATTTGTGCAAAGCCAATGCGATATTTACTGTGGTGGTTGATTTACCGACCCCACCTTTACCCGATGATATGAGGATCACATTTTGAATTCGAGGGTGTTTCGGAATATCTCGTTGTTGTGGTGCTGCTTTTTGAATTGGTGGATTATTAGGATCTTCTTGTGTCTTTGCCATTTTAGCAGAAGCATCGACAACTGGAGGAAGATTAGGATGTTGCTCTTTGGGCTTTGAAGCACAACTATGCCCTGCTTTTCCATGCTGATCACTGCCACAACTCGAATCATGTTGAATTTTTTGTTGAATCACATGCAAATTCAACTCTTGAATACCGCACTTCTCCAATGCATCTGCGAGATCATCATGAATTTTTTGTAAATGATCTGCCTCTTCAGGATAAGTATTAATTGTTAGTTGTAATACTCGGCCTACAACATTCACTTGAGTAATACGATCTTTTAAGACATTTGAATTTGGCAAAATATAGTTTTGCAAAACAGATTGGACTTCTTCCTCTTTCACCTCCTGCGCAGGAGAAAAAACTGATTTAAGCGAAGAAAGCCACGACATAGATTTGCTCCAAATTTGCAAATACAATAAATACTGAGAACAGATAGTTTAACTGTAAAATGACCTGAGGTTAAGCAAACTTCTATTCAGCTTTTTGAATGTTGTTATTAATCCTACTGATTTAGTTGGTTTAGCATCCAAAATAATCCATTTAATCATTTTATCTCATTGTTCAAAATGAACTTTTAGTTTTTTGCGATTTAGTTTTCTAAGACAAAACGTCGTCTTAATAATTCCCATACAAATACTGGATAAAAAAATAGCTATAGTCACATTGGGTCAATAACAACTTTGTGTAATTTTTGACAATAATAAGGTAGCTCTATGAAGTCTCTATTATTTTTAGTTTTTTCTTTAATCATTTCGAGTTCAGCTTTTGCTGGAACATCTACAACTGCGGTGCGTACATCTTCAGGACAATTGGTTTCTGTAGGTGATAGTTTGACGGAAATGTCGACACGGATTGGCCAATCTCCAATTTCAATGAACACTTATGAACGTAAAGAAGGTAAAACGACGGTTACCGTATCCAACTATATCTATGAGATTGAGAATGTAACTTATACTTTTACGGTAGTGAATAATCAGATTCGTGAAATTGAGTGGATTCGTAAAGAACCTTAAGTAAACAGTATCACTGAACAGCGTGGCGCTGTTCAGTGATTATTCAAATTACTTTTCATCATCTTTTTTGTGCTTCAAATCATTTACAGCTTGCTCACCTTTAAGCAGTGTTTCTTTTGCTTTATGTTTGAGGTCATCTGCAACCTTTTCAGCACCTAATTTTGCTTCTTTGGCTTTTAACTTTACATCATCAATTACTTCAGAAGCTTTGTTTTTTAAATCGTCTAAATTTGTCATGATTTTCTTCCTATTTAATTAAGTCTCAGCCTAGTTATAACAACTGAAACTCCATAAAATGTAAAAAGATGCATTTCTTTAACAATTCATACACAGTTTGTAGCGATGTGTTTTTTTGTTTCAAAATGAATAAAATAGCCTATTCTGATTGATTGAAATCATTGAATTAAAACAAACACTGAGTCTTATCGAATGCAACACTTAATGAAAGAAAAAATTATCCGAGTCTGTAATGATAAAATTGCTAAAAAGGGAGATGATGTCGGTTTATCTTTTTATGCATTCTTTGCCAATAAAAATGATGACCCAGAAACCTTAATGCAAGTGGCAGAATGGTGGATTAAAACCCATCAGCTTGATCATTTTGAAAAGGCAATCAAAATTAAGAAAATGATTGAAGATGAATGCTAAATATTCATTTTTTAAATAATTCATCATAATGCTGCATATGGGTAAAAATTCCGTCTTGTCTTCTATGTTGATCAATTTGCGGGACTAAATCCTGAAAATGAGAGGATTGGACATGGGCATCTAAAGCAGCTCGATCCACCCATTCCTCAATAAATACAAAATGCCCTGTATTGCGTAAATCATGATATAAATCATAGGCTATACAGCCCGCTTCTCGTTTAGTTTGCTCAACTAATTGTTGATATAAAGGTAAAACTAAATCAATTTTATCCACTTGGATAAAGTCTTCGGCAATCAGTTTAAGCATAGGTAATTTCTTATTGATATCGAAGTTCGAACATAACATGAAACGCAAATTTAAACCCAATGATGTACTTGTTTTCTAAACATATTCTGCGCATTAAATTTTCTGCATAAAATGAAGTAAACTGCATTTCCGAGAACTAGACCGATACAAAACGGGAGCAATAACAGTAAATAAACGAAGATTAAGTAACTCAATGCCTCGATAAAACTAGATAGAGCACCATCTAAACATAAAACTAAGAATAAAAAACTTAACATCATGATAAAGATCAAAGTTATAGATTTTATAATCTGTGTTGTTTCGATGATTTTTTGAGGTACTTTAAATACTTTAAAAATAACTGTGTAGCTAAAAAAACCGACCAGCAGTAAAAATGGAGTTAAATACAATACGACTTCCATGCCTCGGCTTGAAGTTCGTTCAGAAGCTGAAATAAATAAATCGCCCTGATAAAAATATAGAAAAAGACAAAATGGTACAACTAAACTGAGAACAGCCGCTAAACTTGCAAATGCTGAAACAACAAATACATACCAAGACCGCATGATTTTCTCCTTCTTCGATCTTGGTGTTAGTTTCTAAAATTAAAATGTAGCGTGTTTGATTAAGATGTGAAGTTTAGGTGAAGAATCATCAAGATTCGGACTTTATGATCGGACATTTCCCATAAAACTGACTGCCGCAAATAGCCAAATAAACAATACGAAACTACGCCCCTGATTAAAATGATTCAAATCCGTACCATGTAGAATGTTATGCCGTGTCATACTCACCGTTGAACTACTATCCATCTTATAAGCAGCCAACTCTAAAAAATAATGATTCAATTCATTGGCAATTTTAGCTTTATGCCACAAACTTTTAATTTCATGACCTTTTAACCCAGGAACGATTTTATAGACATCAATAAACTTGGTGTCCTGTTGTTTTAAATAACCATTTTGAACTAAAACAGCTGTTAACAAACCTTCCAATTGGGCATAAAGCAATGGAATACATCCCGCATACAACTCTAATTGATAGAGTTTAAAGCTTTGTTCTAACACAGCTTGGTATTGTGACTTCTGCTCACCCAGCGCTAATTGATCAAAAGCTTTAAACATCTCAGACTGAAAAAACGCACTGTTGATCACATCTAAAAGATTAAACTGAGCAATATCCTCAGTTTCATGTATCAATTGCCAAAAATGCAATAGATTGAGAGCGTCATTGGCAATTTTAGCCCCCACAGGCTGATCCAATTGATTGGCTAAAACTTCAAAATAAGGCTCTTCTTGAGCAAACCCATTGAGTGTTTCAATAAGATACTGATGTTCATCTTCAGAAATATCTGCAAAATAGCGTTCAGCTTGTTTCAGAATATTTTTTTCAATCAGATTTTTACTATTTTGATTTTGTGGAATACGGGTTACAGGCTGGTCATCATCAAAATATTCATCATCAATCATAGATTTATTGCTCTTGGGAAATACACGAATACACCATTCTATAATAATGAATTGGCAGATATAAGAATATGCATAAAAATCTACATTTGAAAAGAATTCACCTATTCTGTTGTGCATCTTCATAGCAATTACGCTAAAATCAATGCCCTTGCATTAACTTTGAGAAAGAGAGTTATATCCGTGCGAAATATTTTAGTCACTAACGCCCTTCCATACGCAAATGGTCCTATTCATATGGGTCACCTACTCGGCTACATCCAAGCAGATATTTGGGTTCGTGCCATGCGTGCAATGGGTCATGAAGTGACTTATGTCTGCGCGGATGATGCACACGGTACAGCAATCATGCTCCGTGCAGAAGCAAATGGGATTAGCCCAGAAGCACAAATTGCCAATGTGCAAAAAGAGCATATCCGTGATTTTGATGGCTTTGGCGTACATTTCGATCACTATGATTCAACCAATAGCGATGAAAATAAAGCACGCTCAGAAGAAATCTATATTAAAAACCGTGAGGCAGGCAATATTGCGATCCGTCCTGTTACTCAGTTGTTTGATCCTGAAAAAAGCATGTTCTTGTCAGACCGTTTCATTAAAGGGACTTGTCCAAAATGTAAAGCGGAAGATCAGTATGGCGACTCATGCGAAGTTTGCGGTACGACCTATAATGCGACAGAGCTATTAAATCCACGCTCAACATTAAGTGGTGCGACACCTGTTGAAAAATCATCAGATCATTATTTCTTTAAACTCCCAAACTTTGCCGAATACTTGCAAAAATGGACGCGTGATGAAGGTCGTTTACCTGTTTCGATCGCCAATAAGTTAGATGAATGGTTTGAAAATGGTTTAAACGATTGGGATATCTCTCGTGATGCACCTTATTTCGGCTTTGAAATTCCAGATGCACCAAATAAATATTTCTATGTTTGGGTTGATGCCCCGATTGGCTATATGTCAAGTTTTGAAAATTACATCAAAACGAAACGCCCAGAATTAAGCTTTGACGACTACTGGAAAAAAGATTCTAAAAATGAGGTCTATCACTTCATTGGTAAAGACATTGTATATTTCCATGCGTTGTTCTGGCCTGCGATGTTAGAAGGTGCAAATTACCGCACCCCTACAGGTCTATTCGTAAATGGTTTCTTGACTGTAAATGGTCAAAAAATGTCAAAATCGCGCGGCACATTTATTAAAGCTGAAACCTATTTACAGCACTTAAATCCTGAGTATTTACGTTATTACTTTGCTTCTAAACTCTCTGATAAAGTTGAAGATTCTGATTTGAATCTTGATGACTTTGTACAAAAAGTAAATTCAGATTTAGTAGGTAAAGTTGTGAATATTGCCAGTCGTTGTGCAAAATTCATTAACAGCAATTTTAACAATAGCTTGTCTGCAACATGTGCTGAACCTGAGCTGGTTCAAAGTTTCATTGATGCGGGTGATTCAATTGCTCAATCTTATGAAGCACGTGAGTTTTCAACCGCTATACGTGAAATCATGGCACTTGCTGATCGTGCAAATCAGTATATTGATGAGAAAAAACCATGGGCTTTGGCAAAACAAGAAGGTCAGGAACAACAAGTTCATGATGTCTGCTCTGTTGGCATCAACCTATTCCGTCAATTGGCTGTTTACTTGGCACCGGTACTGCCAACTTTGGCAACACAGGTTCAAGACTTCTTAAAACTTGAAAGTTTTGATTTTGCTTCAGGAAAAACGGTTTTAGTTGCGCATGAAATTGCTCAATTCCAGCCATTGATGCAACGTGTTGATCCAAAAGCAGTTGCTGCAATGGTTGATGCATCAAAAGAATCTTTAGCTGCTGCAACACCAGCGAAAGCAGAAAAGAAAACTGAAAAAGCCAAAGAGAAAAAGCCTGAATCCAAAGTAGGGGAAGCAGAAATCATTACGATCGATGACTTTATTAAAGTCGACTTGCGTGTTGCTGAAGTCTTAGAAGCAGCAACAGTAGAAGGTTCTGATAAGCTGCTTCAATTGACTCTAAATGTTGGCGAAGCTGAACCACGTAATGTATTCAGTGGGATCCGTGAGTTCTACAAACCTGAAGACTTAACTGGCAAATTGGTGGTTATGGTTGCAAACCTTGCGCCGCGTAAAATGCGTTTTGGTATTTCAAATGGTATGGTGCTTGCTGCTGGGAATGGTGATGGTGTTTGGGTGATTTCACCTGAATCTGGTGCGAAACCAGGTGATAAAGTTTCTTAATTATTGATTATCTCATCCTAGACGATCATAAATCACTAAAAGGCTTCTTCGGAAGTCTTTTTTTATGCTAATGTTTTACTACATTCACATTATAAAAATGAAAAAAAGGGGCTCGCCTCAATATGGATATGTCAAAAAATAACCAAGGAAAAATATCTGCATTTATCCTTTGTGGTCCACTCATTGGTACATTTATTATCACGATCACATTTCACAGCGGATTATTTTTTTATGATCCAATGCGGTTTTTAAAAGGACTCATTACACCATCTATTATATTTCCAATGATCGCTGCATTCATCTTGATTACTCCAATTGGTTATCTCCTAGGATGCATTCCAGCCATCATTACCAATCTCTTATTTAAGCACTTTTTTGCAAGTAAATTAGCGTTAGCCTCTTGGCGTTATAGTTTAATCTATGGGTGTCTTTTAGGCTCTATGCTAGCCCCTTTTATTCTTATCATTGCTATAGTCGCGCCTTCCCCTTTATTGACTTTTCTTTATCTCCAGTTTGTCCTTATACTACCAACAACGCTGATTTGTACTTTTATTGAGTGGAAAAGAGCCAGAAATCGTCAGGATATCAATGAATGACCTCACATAGCTGATTCGATCATTGTGTATATTAATAAAAAATTCACTTACAAAAGTAGATTTTTTTTCATATATAAAAAGCGCCGTGATGAACCAATCCATGTTAAAAAATAATTCGTTAAATTAATTCTGATCAACTCCAATGAAAAAAACTGCCCTATCATTATCTGTACTTTTATTCGGCTTATTCCCTCTAATATCACAAGCAGAAGTCACCAAAACATTACCGATCATTGAACAACAAGCGCAAGTAGCAGGGTTTTACCAACATCAGTTGGGCAATACACAAATTACCGCCTTGCTAGATGGCACCAACTTTATGTCTCCCACACTATTTAAAGATATCTCACAAGATAAGGTTCAAGAAATTTTAAAGAAATATCATGCAGATCAAGCCAAAGGTGTGCAAACATCGGTGAATGCATTTTTAGTTAACACAGGTAAATCACTAGTTTTGGTGGATAGCGGTACTGCAGATTGTTTCGGTGCGCATCTAGGCTCTGTATTAAAAAATCTCAAAGCTTCAGGTCATCAACCTGAACAAGTCAACACGATTTTACTGACACATTTACATCCTGATCATTCCTGTGGTGTCAGTAAAAATGGCATAGCAAACTACCCAAATGCCACCATCTATGTCTCTGAAGATGAAGCAAATTATTGGCTAAATCCAAAACAAGCTGAAAAAATAGCACAAGATAAACGAGCCAATTACTTAGCAACTGTAGAAAAAATCAAAGCTGCCCTTGCACCCTATCAAGCTAAAAAACAGTTTAAAACATTTAAACTGGCTGACAACATCAGCGGATTTGAAGTGATCAGTACTGCTGGTCATACCCCAGGGCATTTTAGTTACAAACTAAAAACAACGGGTGAAGATATTGTTTTTATTGGGGATATTGTCCACTCTCATACAGTACAATTCGATAAACCAGAAACAGCAATAGAATATGATATTGACCCGAAAACAGCTGTTCAAACCCGATTAAAGCAGTTTGCTGATTATGCAAAACATGGGCAAACCATCGCAGCACCTCATTTACCATTCCCAGGCATTGGACATATTTACTCAGCAGATGGGAAAAGCTATCAATGGATTCCTGTTCACTTTAAAGATTAATGATTTTATTGTTTAGGTGGAATCTTTTTAATGATTTTTAAAAGCTCCTGCTAAGGCTAGAGCTTTTTAATATTCCATTTTATACTTCGTTCTTCCAGATATTCCAATAGCGCACATAAAAAAACACCCCGCTCTCGCTAGAGATCGGGGTGTTTTAGATTTAAAAGCTGGCGATGACTTACTCTCACATGGGTAACCCCACACTACCATCAGCGCT
>NZ_JAMBAR010000001.1:3763750-4026712 GCF_025433935.1 Acinetobacter sp. I-MWF
TCACAATTCTGGCTCATCAATGTACTGACAAATTCTCTCAAATAAACTTCGAGTAATTTAAACCAATCAATCAATGATAATATTTCGATCAATCAATCAGTAAAAATCCACACAAGTTGTTCTTCATATTCTCTTAATGATCTTCTCAATGCTTCGTCAGCATCAAGCTAGGTCGGCTATACTACTCTCTATCTCTAAAAAGTCAATCAATAATGTTAATTATTTTTTCTAACAAACCCAACTCCAATCTCATCTTAAAATCTCAATTCGAAATCTTAACAACTTAATCAAGTGCCTGATTTATCAGAAGTTTTATTTAACATCACCGCCGATGGATGTGCATTCTACAGCATTCCCAATCCAACACAACCCCTTTTTTTAAACTTTTTTATCAACTGAACATTTTTTCGACCAAAATAGCAAAAAAAGTCCATTTTTAGCTATTTTTTGCACCATTTTTTCTCATACTAATAAAGCAGAACATGTTTTTATTTAAATATTAAGCTATTTATATTTGTTTTTTTTCTTTAAACTATTTGAAATAATTTTATCATTTAATAAATTAAGTCGAATATGGCCCGTTTTATAAATAGAAGAAGCTTCTGTTTAGGAATTTTGCTCTTTTGCTGCAACTATTCCTCAGCCAATTCGTCACATAATATTTTCATGATGACATTGTCGATATTAAGTTATGCAAAATGGAACACTCCGAATCCAGAATTGTGCGTCGTTGATAATGCATCTTATGCAAACCAATTTTCTGCTTATATCAAATCAAATAAGTCTCCTTTTAATATAAGTGCGATACATTCAGCTGATCTAAAAAATCGTCATTGTGATGCGGTATTTTTTTCCAATACTTCAGCACAAACCGAACAGGCCCTTATTGGGAAATCATTAAATTCATCTATTTTATCGTTTAGCTCAAGTAATTCTGAATGTGAAATTGGCAGCGTTTTTTGCTTATCCACCAACAAAACAGGAAATACTATTTTTAAAGTGAATCTTGATAGTTTAGCTCAGTCTAAAATACATGTTGACCCACGTGTTTTATTGCTGGCAAAGAATTCGGATTAAAATAATGATGAATAAATTTTTTAAATCGAGTTCCTTACAAACATTGTTTCGTAAATCTCAATTTACGACCTTTGCAATCACTTTATTTATTAGTACGTCTACTTTTGTCACGATTTCAGTATTTACCGTTGAATCTTATGCGAAACAAAACCTATTATTAATCAGCCGCACCGTGTCTGAACGTGTTCAACCTGCGCTGGTGTTCTCTGATAGAATCGCGATTTCACAGATTATCAATGAATACACCTTTCAACATTCAGTACGCCTGATTGAGGTTTATGATAATCAAGGTCATAAAGTTGCAGAAAGCTTAAAAAATGTTGAACACTATTCTTATATTCAAAACTTTTTTGATCATATCTTTTTAAAAGATTCCATCAAGTTAAACGTCCAACATCAAGGAAAACTGGTCGGTCAAGTTGTGCTGTATGGAAGTTCCAATGAAATTTTAATGTTTATTTTTAAAATTTTTACTGGCTTAGCGTTTGGCATGCTCTTTATGGTTTTTGCTGTATGGTGGTCAGTAAACTTGACCTATCGCCATATTATGGGTTCTTTTTTACCGATTATACAAATTGCACAACTCTTAAGAAACCAAAAGGCGTATAACTTAAGGTTTCCAAAAAGTGATGTAAAAGAATTTCAAGACTTAAACAGTGTCTTCAACCAACTTTTAGATGAAATTCAATCTTGGCATACCCATCTTCAAAACGAGAATAGTGAACTCTCTTATCAAGTTCAACATGATCATTTAACTGAATTACCTAATCGTAATTATTTTTATCAGGTGTTATGTAATCTATATGAAGACACCAATCAACGTGAAAATTTAGCTTTATTATTTATTGATAATAATAATTTTAAAGCTATTAATGATCAATATGGACATTTGGTCGGTGATGAAGTTTTAAAAGAAATGGCTTCGCGATTAAGACGCCATATTCGCCAAGATGATTTTGTCGCGCGTCTTGCAGGAGATGAGTTTGCAATTATTTTACGTTCCATTTCTAAAATTGAACACCTCATCTCTATTGCTGAAAATCTGATTAAATGTTGTGACGATCCTTTAATCTATAAAGGACAATCGATTTCTTTTAGCTTTAGTATCGGTATTGCTATCTCTAGCCAGGCCTCAAGCCCAGAAGACTTAATTTCTCAAGCAGATCAAGCCATGTACAAAGCAAAATCTTTACAGCATCATTGGTTTATTTACCATTCATAATATTAGGGGGTTTTTATGACTTTAAAAAACGTACAACTTTCTATTCTTGCAATACTCTGCCTAGCACTTACAGGTTGTATGAATCTAGGTGGGTTGAGCTATAAACAAGCTCGTGTACTTAAGAAAGAAGGTTTTGTATTAACGGATGAAGGCTGGAGTCTAGGTCTACCAGAACGTTTATTGTTTGGTTTTAATGAATCGAATATTAATACCGAGCGCCAAACTGAATTGGTTCGTTTAGCCACGCAATTAAATAAATATCATCTCGATAAGCTTAAAATTGTAGGTCATACCGATAATATCGGAAATCCTGAATACAATTTAAAATTATCCAAAGAACGTGCTCAAAATGTTTCAAATATATTCATTGAGCAAAAATTTAATCCACAAAATATCCAAGTGATTGGAAAAGGGGCTGACCAGCCACTTAAATCAAATGATTCAGAAGAGAATAAAGCTGAAAACCGTCGTGTTGCGGTGATTATTATTCCTTGATAATATTCTCTTTATTAAAAAAGATCTCTACGCAGATCTTTTTTTTAGATCTATAGAACTTGACGCTTCGTTGACAAACACAAATTTCAGGCATAAAAAAACCGCCTTTAAGCGGATGATTTATATTTAAGCTGATGCTTAAATGGTCGGAGCAGTAGGATTCGAACCTACGACCCCCTGGTCCCAAACCAGGTGCACTACCAGGCTGTGCTATGCTCCGAATTTACAACAAACTTAAGGAATTGGGGTGAATGATGGGGCTCGAACCCACGACAACCGGAATCACAATCCGGGGCTCTACCAACTGAGCTACATCCACCGTCACATTAAGTTTTAGGATCTATAGTATCAAGCAACATATGGTGCGCCTGACAGGATTCGAACCTGTGACCATCCGCTTAGAAGGCGGATGCTCTATCCAACTGAGCTACAGGCGCATGACCAATGATACTAATATCACAGATTAACTTGCCTTGAAGAATTGGTCGGAGCAGTAGGATTCGAACCTACGACCCCCTGGTCCCAAACCAGGTGCACTACCAGGCTGTGCTATGCTCCGTTCATCTCAGCTTTTATGTATCGCACATCGTGCGGTACGGTGTGCATTCTAGGCGTGACGCCACAAGACGTCAACACCTATCTTGAAAAAAAGTTAAAAAAACACGTCAAATGTATATTAATCAAACATTTCAGATGTTTTTTATACAATTTCTATCGTTTTAATTGAGCACTAAAGTTCAACATACGATCTAAAGGTAATTTAGCACGTTCAGCCAAAGCAGCATCTACGAATATTTCTTGATCGGCCTTTTGCAAAACTGACAAAATACCATCTAATTCATTCATTGCCATCCACGGGCAATGCGCACAAGAACGACAAGTTGCACCTTCGCCTGCTGTAGGTGCTTCAATCAAGGTCTTATGTGGTACAGCTTGTTGCATTTTATAGAAAATGCCACGATCTGTAGCCACAATTAAAGTGTCTTGTGGCAATGTTTGAGCTGCTTTGATCAGTTGTGAGGTACTTCCTACCGCATCCGCAATATCAATCACGGATTCTGGTGACTCAGGATGCACCAATACAGCTGCATTCGGATACAGCGCTTTCATCTTTTCGATACCACGGGCGCGAAACTCTTCATGCACGATACAAGCACCATCCCAAAGCAACATATCAGCACCGGTTTTCTTTTGAATATAACGGCCTAAATGTTGATCTGGCGCCCAAATAATTTTCTCGCCCAAGCTGTCTAAGTGTTCAATGATCTCTACTGCACAACTTGAAGTCACTACCCAATCTGCACGTGCTTTAACTGCTGCTGAGGTATTGGCATAGACCACAACAGTATGCTCAGGATGTGCATCACAAAATGCGGTAAATTCATCTACAGGACAACCGAGATCAAGCGAACAGGTTGCTTCCAAAGTTGGCATAAGGACTGTTTTTTCAGGAGAAAGAATTTTTGAGGTTTCTCCCATAAATTTAACCCCAGCGACCACCAGAGTAGATGCCTCATGATCACGTCCAAAACGTGCCATTTCTAAAGAATCAGAAACACAACCACCTGTCGCTTCCGCAAGTTCTTGCACATCTGGATCACAATAATAATGTGCCACCAAAACAGCATTGTTCTTTTGCAATTCAGCTTTAATTTGCGCAAACTTCTGCTGTTTTACCGCTGGACTCAGACTATTGTCCTTAGGTTCACCTAAACGATCTAAATGCGCTTGCACAACCGATTTTGCTTCGTTGGCAATTAAATTATTCGCATCATTCATAAGAGGTCTTCTCTTTCCTTGTCGCTGGCATCATGCTAGCGTTTATACACTTGTGAATTGATTGTACGGTTTAGCGCACATAAATTCACCACGAAAAATATTTTGTTATAAAAAAGCCTCACGAATGAGGCTCCTTAAAAAATCAGTAGTTAAGAACGATAGTCCGCATTAATTTTCACATAATCATAGGATAGGTCACAGGTATAGACCGTATCTTTGGCCTGCCCTCGACCAAGATTTACATGAATGGTCATTTCTGTCTGTGACATTACCCGTGCACCAGCTTCTTCGGTATAGTCTTCAGCAGCACCACCATCTTTACAAATTTGCACGTCGTCTAACCAGACTTGAATTTTTTCAACATCCAAATCTTTCACGCCAGCATAACCAATCGCAGCAAGGATACGCCCCCAGTTTGGATCAGACGCAAAAATTGCCGTTTTAACCAATGGTGAATGGGCAATGCTATAAGCAATATCGCAGCATTCTTGTGTGTCGTTTCCACCGTCAACCGTGATAGTAATGAATTTGGTCGCCCCTTCCCCATCACGAATAATCAGTTGCGCCAAACGCTTCATCACACGCGATAAAACATCCAAGACCACAGTATAACGTACATCATCTTCACTGCTAATTTCTACACCACCAGCCATTCCGGTTGCAGCAAAAATGCATGAATCATTGGTAGAAGTATCACCATCCACAGTAATCCGGTTAAATGATTGGTCTGCGCTAATTTTTAACATTTTTTGCACAAGATTTCGTGCAATTGGCGCATCGGTTGCAACAAAACTCAGCATGGTCGCCATATTTGGGCGAATCATACCTGCACCTTTAGAAATCCCAGTCATTGTATACGTTATACCATCAAGCTCGAACTGTTCTGAGGCGCCTTTTGGTGTGGTATCCGTGGTCATGATCCCAGTCGCAGCGTCCGTCCATGAAGCGTCATTCAAACTATTTAGTGCAGGCTGTAAACCTTGAGTTAAACGCTCAATGGGTAGTTGTTCGCCAATAACCCCTGTAGAGAATGGCAATACCTCAAATTCTTCCACCTGCGCTAACTCAGCAAGCTTTAAACAGGTCAATTGTGCATTTTGCATGCCCAATTTGCCTGTGCCTGCATTAGCATTCCCAGTATTGATGACTAAATAGCGTGGATTGGCTTGTGCTAAATGTGCTTTGGACACATGAACGGGCGCTGCACAAAATGCATTCTGGGTAAACACACCCGCAACATTGGTACCTTGTGCAAGTTCAAAAATAACTAAATCTCGTCGATTTGGATAACGGACATACGCCTCAGCAGAGCCAATTTTTACACCTTGTACCACATGCATATGCGGCATAGACACGTCACCAACAGCCATTTTCAAATGTCCATATGAATTAGAATGAAAACACAGCTTATTAGAATTCTCTATAAAAATCGAGCTTATTAAAATGCTTATTTATTTTTACTATAAGAAAAGCTTATTCATTTGAATATAAAATAAAAAAAGCCAGTAAATATACTGGCTTTCATCACATCATCAATACCTTACTGTTGAACAGCAGTCGTGGTATCCGCAGCCAATAATGCTTGCTTTACTTTTTCTTGACTAGATACTGACAACGCTGGATTTGAAGCAACAACGCGATTAACCGTAGCAGGTGTTACCGCTGCAATCGCCGCAGTTTTTAAAATAATTGGGCGTCCGCCTGTATTACCTAAAGTATAACGAATACCTGTACGTGGACTAATCACAGTCGTGGTTTCATTTTTTACTTCTGCTTGGGCTGTTACTGCGCCTGTAGCAGCTTGTACTTTTTCCACTGTCGTCGTTTGTGGTGCCGTATCTGCAAATGCCAATGCTGGAACTGCTAAGGTTGCAACAAATAAAGGTTTTAATAATTTTTTCATTATCTTCCCAAAGATCTTTTCCAATTGAGCAACTTAATACCACTTAATCACATTTCCTGCAATAAAAATTAACGTATGGTAATAACTTGTAAAAAAAGCAGAACAATTGTTCTGCTTTTTTGTAACACTTTCAGGGTCTATTCACTCAATTAGATTTTGCCGTGACATTGCTTGTATTTCAAACCTGAACCACAAGGACAAGGTGCATTACGGCTTTCTGGTGCTGCAATCTCATCACTATCCGTGAATTGTGCATCAACAATCTCATTACTTACCGTACCACTTAAACCATCCACTTCATCATGTGCGAAGTTAAGACGCATAGATTCAGCTTGAGCCTGTTGTTGAGCTTCCATTTCAGCAAGCTCTTCAGGTGTTGGAATATGCACACGAGAAATATCAGTAACCACGTCAGACTTAATCACACCCAACATATTGACGAATAAATTGAAGGCTTCCTTCTTATATTCTTGTTCAGGGTTCTTTTGTGCATAACCACGTAAGTGAATCCCTTGACGCAAATAGTCCATCGCAGCCAAATGGTCTTTCCAATGACGGTCTAAAGAACCCAGCATGAAGTGACGTTCAAGTGTCGCAGCAGTATCATCACCCATCTGTTCACGACGATTACGGTAACGTGTAACGATCTCATCAGAAATACGCTCAACCAAGGCTTCTTCATCTAGACGACGATCTTCTTCCAACCATTGATTTACAGGAAGATTAATACCTAAATCTTCATTCAATGCATTTTCAAGCCCTTGAATATCCCATTGGTCATGGATTGATTCAGGTGGAATATAAGTTTCGATTAAGCCTTTTACGACTTCACGATGCATTTCTTCAATATAATCTTGAAGTGAGCTTTCTTCTAAAATTTCATCACGTTGAGAGTAAATAATTTTACGTTGTTCGTTATTTACATCATCGTATTTCAATAAGTTTTTACGAATATCGAAGTTACGTGCTTCAACTTTACGCTGTGCATTTTCAATAGAACGCGACACCATTTTATGTTCAATGGCTTCATTCTCTTGTAGTCCCATCGCACGCATCATTGCAACAACGCGATCACCCGCGAATATACGCATCAAATCATCTTCTAATGACAAGAAGAAACGTGAAACACCTGGGTCACCTTGACGACCAGAACGACCACGCAACTGGTTATCAATACGACGTGATTCATGACGTTCAGAACCGATGATGTGTAAACCACCTGAACTTAACACCATTTCATTGTTTTGTTCCCATTCCGCTTTAAGACGAGCTTCATCTTCCGCAGTATGGTTTTCAATTTTGGCAAGTTTTGCTTTCCAGTTACCACCAAGCAAAATATCGGTACCACGACCTGCCATATTGGTTGCAATGGTCACTGCACGCGGTGAACCCGCTTGGGCAATAATGTCTGCTTCACGCTCATGTTGTTTAGCGTTCAAGACTTCATGGGTAATACCCGCATCTCGTAACTTATCAGATAAAATTTCTGAAGCCTCAATGGTTGCAGTACCAATCAAGATAGGTGCAACACCTGCTTCATGAATTTTCTGAATTTCTTCAATAATTGCATTGTATTTACCATTACGGTTTAAATAAATTAAATCGTTTTGGTCATTACGAATCATCGGACGATGGGTTGGAATAAGCACCACATCCAAACCATAAATTTCTTTCATTTCCGCAGCTTCAGTATCAGCAGTACCTGTCATACCTGAAAGCTTTTTGTATAAACGGAAATAGTTCTGGAATGTTGTTGTTGCTAAAGTTTGGTTTTCAGGTTGAACGTCTAGCGCTTCTTTGGCTTCAACAGCTTGGTGTAAACCTTCAGACCAACGACGACCTGGCATGGTACGACCAGTATTTTCATCGACAATGATTACTTCACCATCATGTACGATGTAGTGAACATTACGTTGATAAAGGAAATGTGCACGAATTGCAGCAGACACGTGATGAACCAAGTTTAGATTTGATGGTGAATATAGGCTTTCGCCTTCAGCCAACAAGCCCATTTTAATCAGTTCATCTTCAACAGTTTCATAACCGACTTCAGTCATTTCAACTTGGCGTTGCTTTTCATCAATCCAGAAATGACCGCCATCTGCGACTTTTTCTTCTTTTTGAGCATGCAACTTCGGTGGAATACTATTGATTGCAACATAAAGCTGTGATGAATCATCACTTTGACCCGAAATAATCAAGGGTGTACGTGCTTCATCGATCAAGATCGAATCGACCTCATCGATAATCGCATAAATCAAACCACGTTGCTTTTTCTCTGCCATAGAAAAAACCATGTTATCGCGCAGATAATCGAAACCAAATTCATTATTGGTACCGTAAGTAATATCTGAACGATATGCCTCAGCTTTCTCTATCGGTGATTGCATCGAATAGATTACACCAACACTTAAACCCAAGAACTCATAAAGCGGACGGTTTAATTCAGCATCACGTTGTGCCAAGTAATCGTTGACCGTGATGACATGAACACCTTGTTCACTAATTGCATTTAAATACACAGCCAAAGTACCCATCAGGGTTTTACCTTCACCTGTACGCATTTCTGCAATTTTTCCTTCATGCAAAGTAATACCACCAATGAGCTGCACATCATAATGACGCATACCCATGACACGTTTTGCTGCTTCACGACACACCGCAAACGCTTCTGGCATTAATTTATCTAGGCTTTCACCTTTCTTATATCTTTGTTTGAATTCTTCAGTTTTTGCAGATAAGTCTGCATCGCTGAGTGCAGATGTCGTCGGCTCGAGCGCATTGATCTTATCGACAATTTTACGCATACGTTTTAGTTCGCGCTCGTTTTTAGTACCGAAGATTCCTCCGATCAGACTTGCCAACATATAAACTCTCTAAATCTTTGTGAAATAAATTTTTCTCAGACGATATTATGGTGGTAGAAATTTGAAGTACAAGGGTTTTGCACAAATCCAATCAAAAAAATCTGACGATTAGTTCTAGCACGTATCAGCTAAGGCGCATTAATGTAGCAAATTTAACCGATATTTGCAGTGAGGTAGAGATCAATTCTATGTTTTTTTTCATATGCTTCTTTTATTAATATCTATTTTCTTCATAAAGAAATACAAAAACACTATTTTTAATTATAAAAAAACTGGGTAATAGTAGTTTGGACGAGCCAAATAACAAACAACATTTTTAAATATTGAGGTTTCAAAATGACTTTACGATTAGGTGACATTGCGCCAGATTTCACTCAGGAATCTAGTGAAGGTCCAATTAAGTTTTATGATTACTTGGGCGACAGTTGGGGTGTTTTATTCTCACACCCTGCCGACTATACGCCAGTATGTACCACTGAGTTAGGCTATACCGCAAAATTAAAAGATGAGTTTGAACAGCGTGGGGTAAAAGCCATTGCCCTTTCAGTCGATGATGTTGAATCACATAAAGGTTGGATCAACGACATCAATGAAACACAAAATACCACTGTAAACTTTCCAATCATTGCAGACAAAGATCGTAAGGTATCGACGCTGTATGATTTCATTCATCCAAATGCCAGTGAAACGCTCACCGTGCGTTCTTTAGTTATTATTGATCCCAATAAGAAAGTTCGCTTAATCATTACCTACCCTGCATCAACTGGACGTAATTTTAAAGAAATTCTCCGTGTGATTGATTCATTACAACTGACTGACAATTATAAAGTTGCCACACCTGCAAACTGGCAAGATGGTGAAGATGTTGTTATCGTCCCGTCGATCAAAGATGAAGCGGAGCTTAAAGAACGCTTCCCAAAAGGTTATACGGCGGTTAAGCCTTATCTTCGTCTTACCCCACAACCTAATAAATAATATGCAATATTGATTTTTTTAGATTAGAGCTAACTAACTCCAAAAGATCACATCCAAGCTTGATGTGGTCTTTTTTTAATATCCACTGATTGCAACGAAATTCTTTTACCCTTCAAAATACACCAAACAACAAATACTAAAATAAAAACAAAATCATTTTAAAAATAGAAAAGGCACCGAAGTGCCTTTTATGATCAAAGATCAGCGAACAAATGTTATGCAGGAATACGTAAAACTTGTCCTGGGAAAATATCATCCGCATTTTTTAACAATGGGCGGTTCGCTTCAAAAATTTTATTATATTGGTTGGCATCACCATAAAATTCTTTTGAAATTTTAGACAAATTATCGCCTGATTTAACTGTATAGAACTTACTTTCAGGCTCAGGTGCTGCCACTGTCATTTGATCATCAACTTGCGCCACATGGTCAATATTCCCCACAGCAAGAATGATTTTCTCTTTATCTGCCTGAGTTTGTACCTGACCGTGAATCGTGGCCAAATCAGAAGTACCATTATAGCTTACCGAAAGCCCTGTTACTGGCAAGCCTAACGCTTTAATGTGCCCCAACAACTTATTGGCAATTTCTTGTGCAGACGGTTCTGCTGGCGTTGCTGGTGCCGCTTGTGGCTCAGCTGGTGCAGTATTTTTCTTGCCAATTCCTTTAATAAAATCAAAAAGACCCATATGTCGTACTCCATATCATTATTGAAAATTGTTTTACTGAGAATGTATTACTGTGAACTGTTATACAAATTTAAGAACTCTATTTTTATAGCGAAAAAGCGTCAGGGTGTGCGTTGTCATTGGTGATAAAAAGGTAACGGTATGTAACCAATGCTTTTGATTTTAAACTTATTTAATTGCTTTTTTAGGTTAAGGATCGCCAAGCATGCATGCACTCAACACAGCTAAATTCAGGCATAAAAAAACCACCTAAAGGTGGTCTTTTTACGTATAACAACAACGTGCTATACAATCAACACATTAACCAAGTTTTTTAGTTACATAGTCGATAGCTGATTGAACAGTTGTGATTTCGTTAGAATCTTCATCTGGAATAGTGATGTCGAAGTCATTTTCGAAAGACATAACAAGTTCTACTAGGTCTAGAGAATCAGCACCCAAATCATCCATGAAAGATGCTTCGTTTTTGATTTCTTCAGCTTTGATACCTAATTGTTCTGCAACAGCTTGTTTAATGCGTTGTTCGATATCGCTCACAGGAATTCTCCTCATTGCTTGTGGCGGCTTTTAATTGCCTGATAGTTTAATTGAATATTTACTTTTTTCAAAGTTTATACATCGCATTACGCCATGTATAAACCACCATTTACGTGTAATACTGTGCCTGTAATGTAACTGGCTTTGTCAGAAGCTAAAAAACTTACTGCATTTGCAATATCTTCTGGTTGACCAAATCGGTTTAACGCAACTTGATCACTCATTTTTTTGCGAATATCTTCACTTAACTGCTCAGTCATTTCTGTTGCGATAAAACCAGGCGCAATACAGTTGACTGTAATCTGACGGCTTCCCATTTCTTTTGCAAGACTGCGACTGAAAGCTTCAATCCCTGCTTTTGCAGCAGAATAGTTGGCTTGTCCTGGGTTAGCAAAATGCGCAACAACAGAACTGATATTGATAATGCGTCCAAAGCGAGCTTTGGTCATACCTTTCAATACACGTTTAGATAAGCGGAATACAGCTTTAAGATGAATATTGAGAATATCGTCCCAATCATCTTCAGACATACGTAACAATAAATTGTCTTTGGTAATCCCTGCATTGTTCACAAGTATCATCACTGAACCATATTTTTGTTCAATGTCAGATACCAATGCATCAATTGCAGCACCATCACGTACATCAAGTAATGCACCTGCACCATTTTCAGCAAAAACTGTTGAAAGTTTTTCTGCGCCCACTGCTGATGTTGCCGTACCTACAACAAAATAACCGTCTTGAATCAATTGCTGAGCGATGGCAGCACCAATCCCTCGGCTCGCGCCTGTCACTAATGCGACTTTGCGTTCTTGTGTCATGCAATTTTCCCTTCAGCCACTAAGATAGCATTCAGTGCATCTTCCATACGACTTTGTGTATCGAGTGGAAATGCTTTTTCGATATTTGGTAAACGTTTTGCTAAATTCGCCAATACATTACCTGGACCACATTCAGCAACATACTGAATACCTTGGTCTTGGATGAATTGCATGGTTTTAGTCCACTGTACTGACTGATACAGTTGCGCCGTTAATGCTAAGCGTAATTGGCTTGTATCTGTCGCGATTCCAGCATTGACATTTTGTATTACAGGAATACTTGGTAGCTCAATGGCAGTTTGTTCCAAAGCTTCTGCAAACTGTTCGGCAGCAGGTTTCATTAGAGAACAATGTGATGGTACAGATACAGGTAATGCAATCGCTTTACCGCCGTTTTCTTTGGCAACGGTCATGACAGCTTCGACTAGAGTTTTGTCTCCTGCGATAACAACTTGGCCTTGTGCATTATAGTTTGCAGCTTCAACAGAACCACGGCCTTGCACATTGGCTTGCTCGCACAGTTCAAGTACTTTCGCGTCATCTAGACCGAGAATAGCCGCCATCGCGCCTTGCCCCTGAGGCACAGCACTTTGCATCAATTTGCCGCGTAAATTTACCAACTTGACTGCATCTGCCAAAGTCATCGACTCTGCAGCAACTAAAGCACTGTATTCGCCTAAGGAATGACCTGCAAGGTATTTTGGCACAACACCACCAAGATCTAACCATACACGCCATAAAGCAATACTTGCTGTCAATAAAACAGGTTGAGTATTTTCAGTTTGATCTAAACCTTCACCGCTTTGTGCAATGTGCCATAAATCAAAACCGATGGCATCTGATGCTTCAGTAAAGGTTTCTTGTACACCACTAAACTGTTCTGCAAGTTCAGCAAGCATACCCACTTTTTGTGAACCTTGACCTGGAAACAAAAATGCAGTTTTTGTTGCTTGAGCTGCTTGTTCGAGTCGTTTGGCAGACATATAAAAAGTCCCTTATTTAATCTTGATCGTTTCCGATGGCGCAATTTTACATTAAAAAAAAATTTATTTAATTGCGAAATACAACAAAAAACCCAGTCATTGAAAACAAAAAAAGGGAGCTTTCGCTCCCATTTTTTTACTAAGCTTGCGCTTAATAGTTCACCAATTATTCAGCATCAGCTGCTTTAGCGAATAATTGACGACCACGGTAGAAACCATCTTTAGTCACGTGGTGACGACGGTGAGTTTCACCAGTAGTTTGGTCTACAGTTAATGCATTCTCGGTTAAAGCGTCATGTGAACGGCGCATGTCACGGCGAGAGCGACTTTTACGGTTTTGCTGAACGGCCATGATGGCTCCTTACAAATCGAAAAAATGGATCAGAACAAATTCGGTTGTCTTAACTTAACAGTATAACACAAAATTTAGTTAAGTTTACCCTTCAAACCTGCCAAAACTTCAAACGGATTATCCCGTTTTTCTTCAACAGTGTCCTGAACGGCTGGTTGATGCTTATGTTCACAAGCGTCATGCTTAGGAGACAGAGGCATCAACAATAACAATTCATCTTCTAAAAGTGCAAGTAAATCAACAGTCGAAGGAGTATTGGTTAAATAATCCCCTTTAATTGTTGCTTCACTTTCACCTAGCACGATGAAATCAGCATCCTCATCCAAGCGCTCTATCAGTGACTCATCATCTATTAAAGCCAAATGGAAGTCAGAAACTAGCGTAATTTCAACAGAATCCAGACAACGCTGACACTCCATTGGAACTTTAGTATCTACATGGCCATCTAGCCAAACAATACGATGATACGCATCCATTGATAGCTTACAGTCTATATTGATCAATTGATCATCAATTGATCCAACAGCTTCACGGGAAATACGAACAAAGCGAGACAATGGCAGGGTACCTGACCATGTAAAGCCTTGTTCAGCCCATTTAAACGGCTCTATCTGTGCCGGAAAGGTATTTGCTGACATAATTAAGGCGGCAATTCTACAAATTCATAGGTACTCTGTCAAAGATTAAGATACAATTTTGTACTTATTTAGACAGATCTCTTGAGTAATACAAGCCATGCATCAGTTGCAGCCGCAACCTGAAGTCACTACTTCATTACAATTCAATACGCATTCAACTTCTGAAAACACATTGCAAGCCGCCGATGTGCAACGCTTATCATGGGCTAACTTACAAACAGAAGTGCAACACGTTGATTGGCTTATCTTACACTTTAATCACTGGTTTTCCCACCTAAATGTGACGCTTGTTCGTGGTGATTTTGAACCAGAGTATTTCCCTGCTAGCGAACACAGCCCTGCCCGTATTCAGTTTGCACATGGTTTTTTCAACAGCGCTCTTCATGAAATCAGTCATTGGAGCATTGCCGGAGAACAACGCCGTTTATTGCCTGATCTCGGTTATTGGTATGCACCCGACGGTCGTACAGCTGAACAACAAGCCTTATTTGAGCAGGTTGAAATCAAGCCCCAAGCCATTGAATGGTTATTTTCCAAAGCATTTGGACGAAAATTTCGAGTTTCGCTGGATAATCTGACTGGTGAAGGTGGTGACGGCTCGACATTTAAAGACAGTGTTTATGCACAAGTTCAGGATTTTTTTTCAGGTAAAGCCAAACTTCCACGCGATGCAAAACACTTCATTCAGTGTATTTGTCTATGTACTCGAGGTGGCAAAACATTACAAAGCACTGAATTTAATCGTAACGATCTTGATTAAACCCGTAATTTTTTTAAAACATTGATTGCAACGATTTACTTTCCCAAGTAATAATTGAATTAACAATAAATCAGGAGAATAAATATGCTGCATTTAAGAGTACATCCTGACAATCCTCAACCACGTTTAATCAGCCAAGCAGTCGAAAGAATTCGAGCAGGTGATGTTGTGGTTTACCCAACTGATGCGGCTTATGCAATCGGCTGTCAGATTGGAAATAAAAGTGCAATGGAGCGTATTGCTCAGATCCGCGGTCTAGGGGCAAAGCATCAATACGCGATTATCTGTGCAGATTTATCTGATATTGCAACCTATGCCAAAGTTGACAATGCAATGTATCGTCTACTTAAAGCCAATACCCCGGCCGTAACCACATATATTTTACCCGCAACCAGTGAAGTTCCACGACGCTTGATGCATCCCAAGAAAAAAACCATCGGCTTACGTGTTCCAAGTAATCCCGTCTGTCAGATGCTATTAAAAGAGTTGGGAGAACCCTTACTGACCAGTACTTTGATTTTACCTGGTCAAGATGCGCCAATGGATGATCCCTACGATATTGAACAATTATTGGAAAAACGTATTGATGTCTTTATTGACAGTGGTTTAGGTACCTTAACCACCACCAGTATCGTTGATTTATCAGGAGCAAACCCTGAAATTATCCGTCGTGGTGTAGGCGATGTAAGCGCTTTTGAATAAGCGCTTATCCACTTTTCCTTAGATTAGATCCAAAAGTATCAGCTCAAATTACACCGAGTTAATCAATACTTTGTTTTAACGTGATAAAGTTAAAGTTTCTAAATATTCTATTTTAAAACTTTGACTGCTCCCCCTAATTTCAACAAGAATAATTGAATTACCATAACTCTATCATTTTTAGATTGGTATTTTTCTCAATTCAGTTTATAAACAAAGCACAATCCTAAAAACAAATGCTTAATTATGATTTATAAGATACATCATTTACATTGTGGAACCATGTGTCCGATGTGTGCACCACTATACGGACAAAAAGGTTTGTATGGCAAAATGGTGTGTCATTGCTTATTGATTGAAACAGACAAAGGTCTTGTATTGGTCGATACCGGTTTTGGGATGCAAGACTACCTACATCCGCAAACACGTTTAGGTAAAGCTTTTACTAAAATCAGTGGCATACAAGCTGATTTCAATCTCACAGCCATTTCTCAAATTCAACAATTGGGTTTTAAACCATCCGAAGTTCAACATATTTTGGTCAGTCATTTAGACTTAGATCATGCAGGTGGTATTTCAGACTTTCCCAATGCCACAGTTCACATCTTATCCAGTGAGTTTAATGCAGCACAAAAACTTTCAGTCATGAATAAATTGCGTTATCGACCACAACAATTTAAAAATCATCGTTACTGGAATTTTCTTGAACCTAAAAACGGCGAAGCATGGTTTAACTTCCAAAAAGTTCAAGGTTTTAATATTTTCAATGATGAAATTCTATTGATTCCTTTAGTCGGTCATACTGTAGGACATTGCGGTATAGCGATCAAACAACAAGATAGATGGTTATTGTTCTGTGGCGATGCTTATTTTAATCATCTAGAACTCAACCCTAAGAATAAATTACGCGCGCTCGACAAAATTGAATATCTCCTAGCGGAAGATAATACATTGCGCTTAAAAACATTATCACAACTGCAACAGCTTGCACAGAATGAAGCAAAAATTGAAATTATCTGTGCCCACGATCCTGTTGAACTAGACCGATATTTAAAACATGCTTAAATCTCAATTATTACATTATACCACTATTTTCGCACTCAGCGTACAGCTTTCAGCATGTATGACAACTGCTGCACTTCCAGATCATGAGCGCCCAAGACAATGGGGAACTATCGTTGCTCCACAGTATAATTTTTATCGGATCAGTGACACCGTTTTTCGTAGTGAACAACCCAGTGCTGAACTTATTCCTGAGTTAAAAACCAATCAAATTGATATGGTAATTAATTTAAGAAGTCGCAATAAAGATAAAACCGTCTTTTCAAAACAGAACTTTCAATTGGTTCATATCCCGATCAATACTTGGGCAATTGATCGTCATGATCTACTCAATGTCATGAAAACAATTCAAATCGCAAAAGTCCACAACCAGAAGGTTTTAATCCATTGCTATCATGGTTCTGATCGTACTGGGGCAAGTGTTGCAATGTACCGAATTATTTTTGAGAACTGGTCTGTGAATGATGCTTTAAATGAAATGAAGCATGGCGGTTATGGCTTTCATCCAATCTGGGGCAATATTGAAAAACTTTTTACCCCTGAAAATATAAAATGGATCCGTGAGCAGCTCGCGAATCCATCTTTAACTACAAATACCTAACTCATAGCGTTTAACGTCGGTCTAGAGGTACCCACTCGATTACCCAAGCCGACTTCATGCCTAGACTCGCATCAGAATTGATCTTCTTACGTGCTGAATCCGCAGTCTCTCGATCTTTCGATGGTCCAACCATAATACGAATACCTTTTGAGGTTGGACTCTTAGTCACTTTGTAGCCCTTGGCACGTAGTTTAGCAGCGACAGCATCTGCATTGGCTTCATTGGCGGCAAGCGCAACTTGTACCATCCATTGCTTATCACCATTTTCAAGCAAATCACGTGCTTTTTCAGCTTCCGCTTTTTTCTTTGCTTCTTCTTGTGCTTTGTGCTTTTTATCCGCTTCTGCTTTCTTGTCTTCCGCTTGCTTTTTCTCAGCAGCGGCTTTCTTTTCAGCATCTAGCTTACGTTTTTCATCTGCTTTTTGTTGTTCTTCTAATTTGCGT
Organism: Acinetobacter sp. I-MWF; assembly: GCF_025433935.1. Taxonomy (NCBI): domain Bacteria; kingdom Pseudomonadati; phylum Pseudomonadota; class Gammaproteobacteria; order Moraxellales; family Moraxellaceae; genus Acinetobacter; species Acinetobacter sp. I-MWF. Next base: position 3,781,654 of record NZ_JAMBAR010000001.1, read on the forward strand.
TTCTTTTCTTCAGCGGCTTTTTTATCTGCTTCTGCGGTAGCTTGACGCTTCTGCTCAGCTAACTTTTTTTCAGCATCGGCTTTTTGCTTTAATTGAGCATTTTGCTGTTCAAGTTTTTTCTGCTCTGCTGCTTTCTGTTGTGCTTTGGCTTTTTCATCCTGTACCAGCTCAGGAGGAATATCAGCCCCTTCCTGTGCTGCCGCAGCAGCTGCACCACGTCTTGCATTTGCAGCAGCATACTCTTCAGCTGCTTTACGTGCAGCATCTGCTTCAGCCTGTTGTTGCGTCCGTAAAAAATCTGCTGCTTTTGCTTCTTGTTCAGCAACCGCTTTTTCACGGGCACGCTTCTGCTCTTCTAACAGACGTTTTTCAGTCGCAACATCGACAGTCAATGGCTGCAATTGTACAGGCTCACCTGCAGGTGTCGCTTTATTCTGCTGAGCTTGGCTTGTCGGCTGTGTCTCTACTTGGCTTTGGTGGATTTCTTCTTTACCTTTTAGAAGCAATGCCGCCAATAGAACACCACCACTTAATAAAACAACACCACCCATCCAGCGTTGTTTGTTATTCATTGACATTCGTCTAAATACTCCCAGACCGCTTCTAAGGTATGGAATGAACCACACACCAAAATCAGCTGATTATTATTGGTTTCTGCAAGCGCTGATTGAAATGCTGCTTGTACACAATCAAACTGTTCAACTGTCTCATGCTGTAAAGCAGTTTGTAATTGTTCCAATGATGCCGCACGAGGCACAGTTAATGGTGCAATTTTCCACTTTAATACAGTATTTTTCAACAACTTGACCACAGAATCTACATCTTTGTCGGACAACATTGAAAAAACAGAGACAACTTCTGTGTACTGTTTATTGTATTCTAGGAATTTTCGCAATTGCTTTAACAAAAATTCTACACCATGCGGATTGTGTCCCGCATCAAAAATTACTGTTTTATCGTGTATTTTTCTAATTTCAAAGCGCCCTGACAATTGTGCGTTCTGAATACCTTGCGAAATCGCCTGTTGTGAAACCGTTAAACCGCTTACCAAAATTGCAGCGACAGCCGTAGAAATATTTTCCAGTGCCAAGTGTCCCAAAGGAAGTTTTAAAGTCGTTCCTGAGCTTGCAAAATTCCAAGATTGGCCATCTTCTGAGTTATCATAAAAATAATCATGATTTAACGCATATAGCGTAGCATTGGTTTCTTGTACTTTATGTTGTATCGCTTGTGGTATATCTTGTGCGCCGGCAAAAATAACAGGAATATTTGCTCGGATAATACCGGCTTTTTCATAAGCAATTTTTTCAATCGTATCGCCCAGCCAATCGGTATGATCTAAACCAATATTGGTAATCACAGCCACATCTGGATCAATCACATTGACCACATCCAAACGACCACCAAGACCGACTTCAAGTACCCAAACATCACATTGTTTTTGTTTAAAAATAACAAATGCAGCCAAAGTCGTGGCTTCAAAAAAAGATAAAGATAAATCACAAATACGGCGGGCTTGATCAACCGCAACAAAAGCATCAATCAAAGTTTGATCATCAACTTCTTGTCCAGCCAGTTTAACCCGTTCATTAAAACGATAAATATGTGGAGACTGGTATAAACCAACATTCAACCCTTGCGCATTCAAAATCGCAGCGAGAGTTGTTGTGGTTGAACCTTTGCCATTTGTTCCAGCAACGGTAATCACTTTGGCTTTAGGGTTAATCACCCCGAGTTGTTCTGCCACAGGAATCACGCGCTCTAAGCCTAAATCAATCCCTGTAACGTGAACATGGCTCCAATAATCGAGCCATGTTTGTAAATCATCAGTATTTAAAGGTGCTGTTTGGTTGTTCAAGGCAAATTCATCAGTTTCGCTACAATACGATATACAGTATCACGTAATGCGTGACGATGAACAATTTGATCGATTACGCCATGATCAAGCAAAAATTCCGCACGTTGGAACGGTTCTTCCAGCTTCTCACGTACTGTTTGTTCAATCACACGTTTACCCGCGAAACCGATCATCGCTTTAGGTTCAGCAATATGTACATCACCTAACATTGCCAATGATGCTGTTACACCACCATACACTGGATGGGTTAATACCACGATATACGGAAGATGTGCATCTTTGATTTTTTGAATCGCCGCAGAGGTACGCGCCATTTGCATCAAAGACAACATGCCTTCCTGCATACGAGCACCGCCTGAAGCAGCAAAACAAATCAGTGGTTGCTTATCTTTAATCGCTTTTTCAGCAGCTTGTACAAAACGGTCACCGACCACAGTACCCATCGATCCAGCCATAAAGTCAAATTCAAATGCGCATGCAACCATTGCAATATTTTTAACTTGACCTTGCATCACCACAAGGGCTTCAGTTTCACCTGTTTTTTCCTGCGCTTCTTTAATACGCTCTGGATAAGGCTTGCTGTCTACAAAATGTAAAGGATCTTTTGCTGCAAATTCTTGACCAAGTTCAGTGGTCACATTATCAAAAAACCAATTTAAACGATCACGTGCTTTCATTTTCAAATGTTCATCGCATGATGGACAAACATAGGCATTGAAAGACATTGCAGTACGAGTCACGAGTGCATGACATTCAGGGCACTCAATGGTTGGTTCTGTAAACGTCGCTTTGAGTGTTTGTTGTTGGTCAGGCATATGGATGCCTGGAACTGTACGATCTGTCCACGGCGTTGTTGCGCTGAGGATTTTCCCTGATTTCACTTCTTGATTCATACTAACTCATCGAGCGCGGCTCGAAGCTCCTTGACTTTATTCACTGCTGCTTCAACAGCTTGTTCTGGTGCAAGATTTGCAAATGGTTTGACAAAAGCACTTCCGACAATCACTGCATCAGCAACTTGACCTACGGCTTTTGCAGAAGCGGCATCACTAATACCAAAACCTACCCCAACTGGAATATCGGTAAAGGTTTTGATTTTTTCAATACGTGCTGCAACTTCCGTTGTATCCAATGTTGCTGCACCCGTTACGCCTTTTAGAGACACATAGTAAATAAAGCCACTTGCTTGTTTTACTACATGCTGAATACGTTCATCGGTAGAGGTTGGTGCAAGCAAGAAGATTTGATCCATATTGTACTTTTGCAATACTTCATCTAAATCTTGTGCTTCTTCAGGCGGTAAATCCACAAGAAGTACACCATCAACACCACAGTCATTCGCATAAGCCACAAACTTTTCATAACCAATCACTTCAACAGGGTTTAAATACCCCATTAAAACAACTGGCGTTGTTGTGTCTTTTTGGCGAAATTCTTTAACCATATTCAAGGCATCAAAGGTATTGGTACCCGCAGCTAAAGCGCGCTCTGCTGCAAGTGCAATCACTGGACCATCTGCCATAGGATCGGAAAATGGCAATCCAAGTTCAACTATGTCTACGCCTGCTGCAACCATTTGATGTAACAATGGTACGGTTACATGTGGTTGAGGATCACCCGCCATAACATAAGAAACCAAAGCCTTACGCTGTTGAGATTTAAGCTGTGCAAAACGAGTGGCTAAACGTGACATAGGATTGTACATTCCTTGAATTGTTCAAACTTGAGGAGTTTTTAGATCATTAAACACCAGTAAATAAATTCAAAATGGATTTATTTACGGTTTAATCATCCAAATGTATAAATACAAGACACTGCATTGTAACGCTATTTTTTACTCAAAGGATAGAGTCACATAGTCGCTCTCGCGTATCTTGTTTTATATCACAAATAATAAAACAACCCATGGATACATTTAGCGCTATTTTCAAGTTGAGGACAATGATCAAAGCTACCTATTTTCAAGCTTGTAAAAAAATATCATTATGAGTAAAAAATAAAGTTAAATCATCACCCTACAGCCAAACACCCTATTACCTACATCACTTAATTATTTTTCAGAAATTGCAAAAGCTGTTTATACTAGTCAGGATTCTGATTTTTTATCTCCTCTTATGACCACACATTCTCAGGCTAAAGTGCAAGCCAGCGTGCTTGCGCTCTTGCCGCTTATTGTTTTTTTAGCCATTTTTTTAGGCAGTGGTATTTATCACACGATCATTGGTACTGAGTTTGCTTTTTATCAAGTGAAAGCCCCTATTGCTGCTCTTCCTGCAATTATTTTAGCCATCCTGCTGTATAGAGGGAAAATCAATGCCGCTATCGAAACATTTTTGCATGGTGCAAGCCATCCCAATTTAATTTTGATGTTTATGGTCTTTATGCTTGCAGGTGCCTTTGCCAGCGTAACCAGTGCAATCGGTAGTGTGGACTCCACTGTTCAATTTGGTTTATCGATTATTCCATCTGAATTTGTCCTACCGATGCTTTTCATCATTTCCGCCTTTATTGCCACAGCAATGGGAACATCGATGGGAACCATTGCTGCATGTGCGCCGATTGCTTTTGGTTTTTCTCAAGCAACGGATATTCAGCCCATTTATGCAATTGGTGCTGTGGTCAGTGGGGCAATGTTTGGTGATAACTTATCCATGATTTCAGACACCACCATTGCAGCAACTCGAAGTCTAAATGTAGAACTACGTGACAAATTTCGAGTGAATATCTGGATTGCACTGCCTGCTGCGATTATCACCATATTGATTTACATTTTGACCAGTCATCATGCGCAAACGATTGAATATAAAAGTTATAACTTATGGCTTATTTTGCCTTATGTAATCGTGTTCTTTTTAGCTTTTACACGTTTACATGTACTTGCAGTACTGACCATCGGAATAGTACTTTCGGGTTGTCTTGGCATCATTGAAAATCCTGAATTTACCCTACTTAAATACAATGCCGCTATTTATGATGGCTTTGTGGGTATGTTTGAAGTTGCCTTACTTTCTATGTTCTTAGGTGGTTTATCTGCCATTATGCAAAAAGAAGGGGGTTTAGAATGGTTAATTCAACGTATTTATGCCTTAACTCGCCGATTTAAAATCGGTCAACAACGTGCGGGAGAAATTGGAATTAGCTTCCTTGTGGTTTTCTCAAATGTGTTTGTCGCAAATAATACGGTTGCCATCATCTTATCTGGAGACATGGCACGAGAAGTTGCCAAAGAATATGCTGTTGATCCCAAACGTGCAGCCGCATTTATGGATATTTTCTCTTGTGTGGTTCAGGGCTTGATTCCATACGGTGCACAACTATTACTTGCATGCTCAATTGCCAAACTGTCCCCTGTTGAGCTGATTGGTTCGATTTACTATTGTTGGGTATTGGCGATATTTGCAATCTTGGCAATCGTATTTAGATTTCCTAAATTAAAGATAACTTGAAATCATGCTGAATCATGGTTTTAAAAAACCAATTCAACAATCAGATCAACCTGTGTTTTGTGCATAAATTAAAAAATCACAATCATACCAAGCACTTAGATAGCAGCAATGTTATCTAAGTGCTTGGTTTTTAAAGTATACTTTGTTTGCACTGTTTTTTCACAATGACTTCAATTGTTGTTTTTTCTCGAGCAGGGTCTGCCCACTAAAGGCCTTATATGCTCTGGTTAAAGCTGACTGATCTGAATAACCTAACTGCATCGCAATTTCACTGAACGGCATTTGGCTTTCCAATAAAAACTCACAACGCTTCATCCGTTCAATCTCTACAATTTTCTTAAACGATGTCTGTAAGTCACTTAACTGTCGTTGTAAAGTCCGTGTGGATATATGAAGTTCTTGAGTAAGTTCTTCGATTTTTGGGGCGTGTTGTTTTAACTTTAAATATTCTGCCACAATCAAATGTAAACGTTGAGCAATGGTTTCATAGCGAGGTTTAGACGCAATAGCCTCCTCTGCTTGTTTGACCAAAAGCTGCATTAAGGATGGATCTGCCTGTTGGATTTTTAAATTTAAACCTGCTGAGGCTAAGACAAAACTATATTGCGGTTGATGGAAAGAGACTTCACAGCCGTAGAACTTTTGATAATGATAGATTGCCATCTGTGGTGCATGAGCAAAATGCACCGCATGCAATGGAAATTGATTTGGCGGTACAATTTTACGCGCGAGATGCATCATTAACGCATTGGTAAATTCATTAATAAGAATATATTTTTCATGATGAAAGGGCCAAATTAAATGTACATATTCTCCCTTGAGCTGCATTTGCATTGGAATAACTTCGTCACCATCAATCACCAAACGACTAAAGCGCATAATATTTTGTAAAGCTTCTGCCACGGTTGTACTTCGTGATGCCATATAGCCCAAAACCCCAAAATGCTCAGGTCGCACATATTCTGCCATTTCAAAAACGATCTGAGGGCAATCTAGCGCTTGTTTGGTTTTTTCAATCAGTTGATGAAAGAAGAAATAGGAAGATTGTGTATCAATCGGCTGTGACAAAATTCCAATTAAATGTTTTTTTTCATCCGCTTGTAAGAAATCAAGCGTCGCAAGATCAATCCCTCGTTCAGACAGATACATCTGCCAGAGATGAAAATAACCATTTGGGATCTGTAATTCCTGCATCGTCTTGCACTCTTTTTAATCCTTTAACTTAGAAAATTGACATTGCAAATTTTCATTTTGTCGTAAAATGTATAAAAAATGGCAATATCTGTCAAAACAAACTTGCAAAATCCCGACATACTGAAATCATCAACAGTGATGCAAGTAAAATAAAATGAATGCATTAGTTACATATCAGGTCGATCCAGTGGTTCGAACCAAGCTCAACTTTAAACTTGAGGAAGTACCGCGCTTCTGGTTTGGTGGAGATCCATTCCGTACACGACTATTTGACGCACTCAGTCTGACCTTCCCTGATGGTGAACGCTATTTCATAGAAAGTGTCCGACTCTTCCGTGACAAAATCACTGATCCAGATTTACAACAACGTGTTGCTGATTTTATTCGTCAAGAAGCCCAACATGGTATTGCACATGACAAAATGAATCAGGTCATGAAAGATCAAGGCATGCCTGTCGATCAATTTATCCAACTTTTAAGTAAGATTTTTAAATTTGAATTGAGCCAACGCTCGCCTCAATACAATATTGCGATGACAGCTGCTGCTGAACATCTCACCGCTTTGATGGCAGAAACATTTTACCGCCATAAAGCAACCTTATCAGAAGCACATCCTTATGTACGTGCATTACTGGCATGGCATTCTATTGAAGAAATGGAACATCGAGATGTGGCCTTTGATGTGATGCAACAAGTCGGTGAGGTCCCCGACAACTTACGTCGATTTGCTTTAGCCTTTACCACCATAATGATGTTCAACTTCACCCTCTACCGTGCCAATATCATGCTTAAACATGATGGATTCAGCCGTATAGAACGTTTAAAAATGGCAGCGCAAGGATTGCCTTGGTTCTTCGGTAAAAAAGGGATTTTATCTGCAATGAAAAATGAATATTTAGACTGGTTTAAAAAAGATTTTCATCCGAGCCAATACCCTGTAATCCGACAATATCAAGTTTGGGTCGATACGATGGCTGAAACCAATGATCCTATTCAAGCAGGTGAAGCATTCTGGCAGGCTGGACTATAGCTGTCTTGATATAAACCGATCAGTTCTATCCTGAAGAGGGATTTGAACTAAATAATGCGAGAAATAAAACAATGAATGCATATGTAAAACACCAAGTTGACCCTGTAGTTCGTAGCAATTTAGATTTTAGATTGAATGAAGTTCCACGCTTTTGGTTTGATAATGACCCTTTTCGTACCCGTATGTTTGATGCGCTGAGTTTGACCTTTCCTGTAGGGGAAAGATATTTCATTCAAAGTGTTCGGGCACTGCGTGACAAAATCACCGATCCAGATTTAAAGCAACGTGTCACGGATTTTATTCGACAGGAAGCACAGCACGGTATTGCACATGACAAAATGAATGAAGAAATGCTGCACCAAGGCATGCCTGTTGATCAGTTCGTAAAATTTATGGGTGCGCATTTCGAGCATATACTGAAACATCGTTCCAAACAGTACAACATTGCCATGACTGCCGCAGCAGAACATCTTACTGCATTAATGGCTGAAACTTTTTATAGTAAACAAGAGACTTTAGCAGAGGTTCACCCTTTTGTTCGTGCTCTATTTGCTTGGCATTCAATCGAAGAAATGGAACATCGAGATGTCGCTTTTGATGTCATGAAAGAGGTGGGAGAAGTTCCTGAAAACTTACGTAAATTTGCGCTTGCCTTTGTCACTTTACAAATGTTTGGATTTACCTTTTACCGTGCCAATGTCATGCTTAAATACGATGGATTCAGTCGTATGCAACGTGCTCAATTTGCACTCAAAGGTATTCCATGGTTTTTTGGCAAACACGGTAAATTATCAGCAATGCGCGAACAATACTTAGATTGGTTTAAGCCTGATTTTCATCCGAGCCAACACCCTGTGATTCGACAATATCAGGTTTGGGTCGATGTGTTGGCCGAAACCAATGATCCGATTCAAGCAGGTGAAGCATTTTGGAAGGCCGCGTTATAAGACTAAAAAAGCTTTAAATAAGAACAGCCTTACCATTTCGCGTAGTGCTGTTCCAACAAGCCATAGGCTTGATCTAACTGAATACACTCACCCACTTCAGATTCGACCGTACCACTAATGCGTGATTGCCATTGGCTAAACTGACTCCCCACCAAACGTAAATTTAAGTTTTCAAATCTCCGCCAGCCGGTTTCTACCGTCAGATTTAATTTCTGGTCTAAAGAACGAATTGACCACACGTTTGCATCTAACTTTTCAAATAGTACATCGGCAACTGCATATAGAACACCATTGACCCAAAGACAATTTTCATTGCCAAAACTCTCATTTACACCCGAAGCGAGGTTTAAGCCTATACGGTTTCCTTGCGTATCCCAAAAGTTACATGATAACCAAAACCATGCTGTTTCTGGTCTTAGAAATCCACAGGTGTCATCGAGAGATGCCAATGTTTTTTCATTAAAATCTATACACGCTTTATCTTTATTGATAAAGAAGCCTTCTACAGCCAAGGTGGTTTTCTTTTGCGTATAGGTCCAACCATTAATACCATTGGGACTACACAAGCTTAAAGGCTCTGTCCCTGCACAAAAAATGCGAGCTTTTAACTGCTCTTCACCATTTCGAGTTGCCCGTATATAACGCACACCATTGGCATGTTGCATTTCAAATTCAAAAGGCGATTTACTAAAGTGACTTTGGCTATACAAAGGCTGCTCATCTAAGCTTGTCCCTCGCCCTAAGATCGTATTGGCATTCCATTCTAAAACTTCATTCGTTGAATGGTCATAGACATAAATAAAGCCATGTCCTGCCCAACCAATATCGGCAATTGCGATACCGATAGAATAGTGTTCATGCTGGATACCACAAAATTTAAACTTTTTATATTTTAAATGTTTACGCCAACCTGTTAATACTTTGCCATACGGGGTTTTGTAGATATATTGATTAACATTAATCTTACTCGGCACATCCTTAAAACGCCCATAACGGGGTTGACCATTGCTTTGTATTAAATCCATGTGAATTCCCAATCCTTTTATAAGGGAAGTATTAGACTTTAGTCGGTCCTTCGATTATTGCTATTTTTTCAAATTTAGCAACACCATCACACACCAAATCAATCCACTTTTATCACGATCTAACCTTTAGCGCATTCGTTCGATAGATAAAATATAACCTTGATTTAATTCATAAAAAATAGGGCGAATGCCCTATTTTTTTAATCTGCAAAAATCACTTTGCAGGACCACCCCACTGATTTGTTTCAGGTTTGGTATCTGAAGCTAACCAGTAAATTAAAACAAAAGCGCCAAAAGGAACAAAAGCAATCAAGTACCACCAACCTGTTCTTCCCGTATCATGTAAACGTCGAGCAGCAGCTGAAATTGAAGGCACGATCAGCGCTAATGCACTAATAAAATACAATACAGATGGTTTCTTAAAAATGATTGAGTCGATAATTGCTGCAATGATCAGCACAGCAAACTGTACCAATACAAAGAACCAATATTCTTTACGGCGAGCACGCCCAGAAAAATTGGCATAATTACTTAAACATTTTTTAAACCAATCAATCGCATTATATTGATCTTCGGTTTTATTTTGTGACATTGCTTTTCTCTCTTTATTTTATAAGTGTTACTGACATTTTTTGTACTAAAGCTGTAGCCAGATATTAACTGGTTTTGCATATTTTTCATACACTTTTATTCTATAAAAAGCAAAATCTATTCGAAAAAAGAAAGAGGTCCTTGACCTCTTTCTGTGCAAATCATTGTCTAATCTATGCTTGAGACATTCATCTGCAATTTTTAAAGCAATATATAAAAATCAGATAATCTTTCCATGTGGAATTTGATCAATTAACTTTTGCGGTGCTTTAAAACGTTCACCATATTTTGCTTCAAGCGAGTTCGCTCGAAGCAAAGCTTTTTCTAAACCATACTGATTTAAGAATTGAATCGCACCACCCGTCCACGGTGCAAAGCCAATACCAAAAATTGAACCGATATTGGCATCAATCACAGATTCCAAGACATGTTCTTCATAACAACGTAAGGTATCTAAAGCCTGAACAAATAGGAAACGGTCAATCATTTCTTGTTCAGAAATATCAACATCTTTCTTCCAGTGGCTCAAGCCATCCCAAAGATGCTTTTTGCCACCTTCAGGATACTCATAGAAACCAGCACCCGCAGCCTTGCCTTTACGTTCAAAGGTGTGAATCATGGTTTCAATAACATCATCAGCACCTGAAAGTGGTAAGTCTTTACCTTCAGCCTGAAGTGCTTTACGGGTTTCTTTAGCCACATGCTCAGAAAGCGTTAATGCCACTTCATCTTGAATCGCCAATGGGCCCACTGGCATACCTGCTTTCAGTGCTGCCATCTCAATACGTGCAGGATGTACACCCTCGTGCAATAAACGTAGACCTTCTTGCACAAATGTACCAAACACACGGCTGGTGAAGAAACCACGGCTATCATTGACCACAATTGGTGTTTTGCCAATTTGTTGCACATAGTCATAGGCTTTTGCTAAGGTTTCAGCAGAGGTATTTTTACCTTTGATGATTTCAACCAATTGCATTTTATCGACAGGACTAAAGAAATGTAGACCAATAAAGTGCGTATCATCTTTAGAGGCTTTGGCTAAACCCGTGATCGGTAATGTTGATGTATTTGAGGCCATGACACCATTATTGGCAAGAAATTGTTCCGCTTCTTGAGTCACTTTGGCTTTTAATTCTTGATTTTCAAATACAGCTTCGATAATCAAATCACAGCCTTTTAAGTCTTCTGCAGATGCTGTTGCGGTAATCAAACTTAAAATTTGATCACGCTTTTCCGCGCTCATACGACCTTGCGAAACACGTTTATCCAATAGTTTTTGGCTATAAGCTTTACCTTTTTCAGCATTTTCCACAGAGACATCTTTTAGCACAACTTGAATGCCTTTGATTGCTGTCGAATATGCAATACCCGCGCCCATCATGCCTGCACCAAGTACACCCACTTTGGTCGCTTGCCACTTGGCAATGTTTTTAGGACGACTTGCACCTGCTTTAATTGCATTCAAACCATGCCAGAACGTTCCAATCATATTCTTGGCAACTTGCCCTGTTGCAAGATAAGTGAAGTAACGCCCCTCTATACGGAAAGCGGTATCTACATCAACTTGGGCACCTTCAACCGCAGCGGCCATAATCGCTTCAGGCGCTGGATAACAGCCCTTGGTTTTATCACGCAGCATTGCAGGTGCAATTGCCAGAATCTGAGCAACCGCAGGCGTTTTAGGATCGCCACCTGGAATTTTATAGCCTTTCACATCATAAGGCTGTTGAGATTTCGGATTGGCTTTAATCCAAGCAATCGCTTTGTCCAGCATGTCTTGCTCGCTATCCGCAAGCTCATTGACTAAACCTAAAGACTTGGCTTTATCTACCCCGAATTGCTTACCTTCCATGAGGAACGGGAATGCATTTTGCAAACCTAGCAGACGCACCATACGCACCACACCGCCACCACCAGGAAGTAAGCCCAGTGTTACTTCTGGCAAACCTAATTTGGTTTTAGGATCATTTAAAGCAATACGATAATGACAACTTAAAGCAATTTCCCAACCACCACCTAACGCTGTACCATTAATCGCCGCAACCACAGGAACACCTAAGGTATCAATCGTACGAAGATCACCTTTTAGCTTGGCAGTCATATTAAAGAACTCAGTGGCATGTTCTGGCGTTGCCTCAATCAGCTCATCCAAATCACCGCCGGCAAAAAAAGTTTTTTTCGCAGAACGATAAATCACACCTTTTAAATCTGTTTCAGATTTAAGTTTAGACACAACATTTTCTAAAGCCACACGAAAATCAGCGTTCATGGTATTTGCAGACTGGTTTGGAGAATCCATCGTTAAAATAACAATGCCATCCGCATTTTTTTCATATTGAATTGCACTCATTATTATTCTCCTTATACCAACTCAATAATGGTCGCAATACCCATGCCACCACCTACACACAATGTTGCTAGACCACGTTTTTTACCCTGACGTTCTAATTCATCAAGCAGCGTACCAAGAATCATTGCCCCTGTTGCGCCCAATGGATGCCCCATTGCAATCGCGCCCCCATTTACATTGACTTTTTCAGCAGGAACTTTAAGTTCAGTCATAAAACGCATCACCACAGATGCAAAGGCTTCATTCACTTCAAAGAGATCAATATCATCTATGCTGAGACCTGCTTTTGCCAACGCTTTACGCGCAGCAGGTGCAGGGCCTGTGAGCATAATGGTTGGATCTGTTCCAACCAATGCTGTTGCCAACACTTTTGCACGTGGTTTTAAACCTTGCTCTTTGACTGCTTTTTCAGAAGCAATCAGCACTACGGCAGCACCATCTACGATGCCCGATGAATTTCCAGCATGATGTACATGGTTAATTTTTTGTGCTTCTGGATATTGTTGTAATGCAATCGCATCAAAACCCATTCCACCCATCATTTCAAAACTTGGATTAAGTTTTGCCAAGCCTTCAGCAGTTGTACTTGGTTTAATGAATTCATCTTTTTCAAGAATCGTAACACCAGCTTTATCTTTCACTGCAACCACGGACTGATCAAAGCGTCCCGCTGCCTGTGCAGCAGCAGCTTTACGTTGTGAGTTGGCAGCAAACTCATCCACATCTGTACGGCTATAACCGTCGAGCGTAGCAATTAAGTCCGCGCCAATCCCTTGAGGAACAAAATGTGATTTTAAATTTGTTTCAGGATCCAGCGCCCAAGGTCCACCATCGGAACCCATTGGAATACGTGACATAGACTCCACGCCGCCAGCAACAACAATATCTTCCCAGCCTGAACGTACTTTTTGTGCAGCCATATTGACAGCTTCAAGACCTGAAGCACAGAAACGGTTGATTTGCACACCGGCAACATCATTGTCCCAACCTGCCGCAATTGCAGCAGTTTTAGCAATATCACCGCCTTGATCGGCAATTGGTGTTACACAACCCAGTACGATATCGTCTACTTTTGAAGTATCAAGCTGATGACGATCTTTCAATTCATTGAGCAATGTGGTTAATAATGTAATTGGTTTCACTTCATACAGTGAACCATCTTTTTTTCCTTTTCCGCGTGGTGTGCGAATGGCATCAATGATGTAAGCCTCGCTCATAGCTGTTCCTTTTTATGACTTCTAGGTTGTTATCTGCTTCGAGTGTACGTTATAAAGTTGAGAGTTCAATGACGAGAACGAAATAGTCAGTTGATATTTTTTGTCAATTGGCTGGTTCGTTCTGAATGGGAAAACGAAAACAAATCCCGTATTTCAATTAAGTGCCAATCTCATTGCACATCTGCTGTTACGAGAAAAACCACATGCAACTTCATACTCAAGTTTGTGCTCAAGATAGAGAGGCATCTCAAGCGCATTGATCTTTTCAAAGCCTAATTTTTCATAAAATGGCCGATTCCAAATCACATCATGAAAGGTAGTTAATGTCACAGCATCACAGCCCTCTCCCTGAGCAGTAGCAATCACATATTCAATCAATTTCCGACCAATCCCTTGTTTTTGAAATGCGGCACTCACATCTAGTTCAATGATATATAAATCAAGTGCTTGTCTTTCTGCGTATAAAAAACCTGTAGCTTGATTCTTTTGATTAATCGCGACAAATGCATAAGCAGAAGAAATCAATTGTAAGTGATCTTGTGCTGACAATACGGGACTTTCGACAAGCCAAGATAACTTGGGAATACTTGAAAATGCTTGTGTAGCAGATTTTTCTATTTCGATCAGTTGCGCTATATCTGAAGGGTCAATTTTTCTAATCAAACATGTCATCTATGTATCCAGTCAAAAATATTTTAAATAGCATCTGTCTATTTATTTAAATCAAACTCACTGTTTAAATCAGATCAGAATTAAGTAGGTACACTATCAAATAACTCGCTTGCGCTTTATCGCTTATATCTTACAAGAAATTTTAGCTGGAATGATCAGGCATAAAAAAGCCCAAGTATCACTTGGGCTTAGGATCAGCAAAAATACTTTTGAATTCATCTATGTTTGATTAATGATAACCATGCAATTGACGATAAAGCCCTGGGGTAACCCCTGTCCATTTTTTAAATGCGCGATGGAAGGTACTGGTTTCACTAAAGCCCACTTGTTGTGCTACATCCTCCAAGGTTAAATCCGGATTTAACAACAAATGAATCGCTGCATCACGACGCAAGGCATCTTTAACGCCTTGGTAACTCTTACCTTCTGCAGCTAAGCGGCGGCGCAAGGTTTGTGGTGATAAATACAACATTGAAGCCACATCATTTAAGGTTGGCATTTCTTCACCAATTTGACTCTTTAAGACTTCACGAATACGCGAAGTTAAAGAATTGGTATTTTTGAATTTCACCAAAAGCTGAGCAGGCGCAGCTTTTAAAAACTCTTCTAAACTTGCTTCATCCTGACGAATCGGTAAATCCAAATAGTCAGCGGCAAAAGTAATTTCAGTACGTGGCATATCAAATTGCATCACAGGTGCAAAGAACAGCGCATCATACTCATCTGCATGATTTGGACGCGGGTAACCAAAATGTACCCGTTCTAAAGGAATACGACGTTCAATTAACCATGAAGCTAAACCATGCCAAATCATCAACATACTTTCAGTAATAAAATGATCAGGGTCCATGGTTTTTGGAATCAATGGCACTAAACGCGCTTCATGTTTGTCACGTTCGACCGCGACCGACCATTCATCCCCAAACAATTTATAAAATTGTGATGATAACTCTAAAGCATCACCCAAAGTTTTAGCGTGGATAATCAATTGGCACATGATGGCAAAAGATCCCAAACGACGAGGTTGGATATCAAAGCCAACATGTTCATCTTGGGTCACCATCCACAGCATTTTCACAAAACGTGTATATTGCTCTGGTGAAATACGTGCTTTAGGTTGGCGAAGTAATTCTGCTTCTATGCCAACATGTGAAAGTAAGGTATCAACGTCCATTCCTAGACGCTTCACACCTGTTAAGGCGGCATTCACAAAATGGATACTGATCGTATCACGACTCATGGTAAATCCTTCACTCTCTTTGATGTTCACTAACAATTGACCTAAATGACGCTAAAAAATGTTTTATTGGCGATTTACAACAGTGCAGATCACCTTTTTACATCATAAATTGCCGAAATGATCAAGGTAAATGGCTGAACATGACATTGTTTTGTTAATTTTATATTTCTATTATGGGTGTAAAATCAAGACAGTATTGGTAAAAACAATTATGACAACAGCTTTAAAGGGATTGAAAGTACTCGATTTTTCCACTTTATTACCCGGTCCATTTGCAACTTTATACCTTGCAGACCTAGGTGCAGAAGTGATCCATATTGAATCGCCAACGCGTCCAGATCTGGTGCGCTTGTTCCCGCCTTATGCCAATGGACAAGCGACTTCACACAGTTATCTCAACCGAAATAAACAATCTGTCACTTTAGATTTAAAAGATCCTGCCAGCATTGAGCAAGTTAAGCAGAAGATTTCTGAGTTTGATATTGTCGTTGAACAATTTCGTCCGGGGGTGATGCAACGTTTGGGTTTGGATTATCAAACTTTGACTGAAATTAACCCACGATTAATTTACTGTTCAATTACGGGTTATGGCCAAACTGGCTCATATAAAGATAAAGCTGGACATGATATTAACTATATTGCCCTGTCTGGTATCGCGGGACACTGTGGCCGCCAAGACAGTGGGCCACCGCCGATGGGGATTCAAATCGCAGATGTCGCAGGTGGTTCCTTACATGCTGTCATCGGTATTCTTGCTGCTGTAGTTGAACGCCAAAATAGTGGTCTGGGACAATATATTGATATTTCCATGACCGATTGTGTGGTTGGACTCAATAATATGGCAGCCGCAGCCAGTTTGGCTGGTGATCAACAGCAGCAACGTGAATCTGAACAACTTAATGGCGGGACCTTTTATGATTATTATGAAACGGCCGATGCTCGTTACTTATCTATTGGTAGCTTAGAGCCACAATTTATGACTGGACTGGCAAGCGCATTAGAATTGCCAATCCTTCTACAAAAAGGTGCTTCTTTCGATACTGAAGATCGTCAAATGGTCAAGCAAGTGATTCGAGATAAAATTAAAAGTAAAAATCTGGCTGAATGGAATCAACTGTTTGAACAACTGGACGTTTGCGTAGAACCCGTACTGAGTTTAGACGAAGCACTACAGTCCCAAATTTCTCAACAACGCAATTGGGTGGTCAATGTGCCATTGAAGCCTAATTCTGATCAAACTGAACCACAGTTAGCCTGTCCAATTAAGTTTTCAAGATCACAAATGCAATATCACTATATTGGTCAGCAACTGGGTGAAGGGACATGGTAATTGCCTATTTAATACAACACAATTCAAGTTAAATGAAATTACAATTCTGTCATCTTCTTTACAATTTGTATAATTTGTAACCTCAGCATCCTGTGTAGTCTTAATTCTAAATAGGTTACACAGGTAAGCTGATCTTTTCAGATCAATTTTAATCCATGGTTTTTCAATTAGTTTTTAAATAAAATTTAGTAGTTTAAAAACAATAGATTAAATTGACCAAAAACAGCCAAAAACTCAATATTCATTTATTAAAAAATTATCACCATGAGATAAAATACTCACATTAATTACAATTAAAAGTCAAAAATAATAGATTTTTATACAAATATGAGAGTATTATAAATAATTAGTTACAAAGTGTTATCAAGGTCACCAAATATGAATAAATCTAAAGGTCACTTTTATTGGGCTATCAGCTTATTATCTTTATGTAGTTCTTTTCAAAGTGCTCATGCAGCTGAGGCATTTAATGCAGAAAGCCCATGGATGTTTGGTGATTGGAACGGAAAAAGAACCGAGCTCCAACAAAAAGGTTATGACTTCAGCTTCGGCTATACCGGCGAATTAGCCACCTTATTAGATTCAAAAAACCATTCAAGCCATGGTACTGAGTATGCAGATCAGTTTGCGATTGGTAGTCATGTAGACTTGGAAAAAGTGCTTGGATGGAAAGACACTGAAGCCCAAATCACCATCACTGAACGTAATGGTCGTTCATTGTCGCAAACCTCTGATGCCCTTGCAGGACAACTCAGTTCAACCCAAGAAGTTTGGGGGCGTGGTCAAACTTGGCGCTTAACTGATTTTTGGATTAAGAAAAAATTCTTTGATCAAAAACTAGATATTAAAGTGGGCCGTTTTGGCGAAGGCGAGGATTTTAACAGCTTTGACTGTGATTTTCAAAACCTTGCACTTTGTGGCTCTCAAGTGGGTAACTGGGTAGGCGACCAATGGTATAACTGGCCTGTTAGCCAATGGGCTGCGCGGGTTAAATATAACATCCAACCTGATTTATATGCTCAAGTCGGTGCTTATGAATACAATCCTGAAAACTTAGAACGTGGCAAGGGGTTTAACTTAAGCACAGACGGTTCACATGGTGCAATTATTCCTGCGGAAGTGGTTTGGCAACCAAAACTCAGTGCTGCAAAATTACCAGGCGAATATCGTTTGGGCTATTACTACAGTACTGTCGATGTACAACGCATTAAAAATCCGAATGAAACAGATCATAAACAAGGTGGATGGCTGGTTGCCAAGCAACAACTTACAGCACATCATGGCGATGCACGTCGTGGCTTAACGGGTTTCATTAATTTAACCCTTCATGACTCAGACACAAATACTGTCGACAATATGCAAAATATTGGATTGGTCTATAAAGGTCCTTTCGATGCGCGTCCTCAAGATGATGTCGCCATTGGTTTTTCTCGTATCAGCATCAACAAGGATGTGAACAACACTCAAATTCGTCAACAAGATGAAGAGTACAACACTGAAATTTACTACGGTGTACATGCAACAAATTGGCTGACGATCCGTCCAAATGTGCAATATATTCGTCATGTTGGTGCATATAAAGATGGTGAAAATGCATGGGTTGGCGGTATCAAATTCCAAACTGCATTCTAGTGTTATAGATCATAAATATTTCGATGCCATTTTAACCCTTTCTCTCCCCTCGCATCGAAATATTTAAAATCTAAAAATTTAAACAATGTGCTTCATCAATCCTCAATGGAAAGGTAAAGCGTAAAAAATTAATCAAATAGATAGGTGGTCAATATGCAAACTCCATCTTCAGGACTCAGAACCCTAACAGTTGTGATTGCAATTGTTTTCGGTGTAGTTCTATTAGGCGGCGGAGTATGGCTGGCAGCACTGGGTGGGTCTTGGTACTACATCATTGCCGGGATACTTTTCATTGCAACAGCAATCTTATTACGCAAATTAAATAGTTCTGCTTTATACGTTTATGCAGCATTAGTACTCGGCACAGTTGTCTGGGGACTATGGGAAGTCGGTTCAGACTTCTTCGCGCTTGCACCGCGTTTAGATATTTTAGGTGTGTTTGGCTTATGGCTACTCATTCCAGCAGTGACACGCGGTTTCGATGCCAAAGGTGCTAAAATTGCACTTTCAGGTACATTGGCGATCACCATTGCGGTTATGGCTTATTCTATCTTTAATGATCCACAAGAAATTCGTGGGACTTTAACCAGTAAACAGCCAACGCCAGCAGCGATTGACGGTATTGCGGATGCAGACTGGCCGGCTTATGGTCGGACTCAATCCGGTTTACGTTATTCTCCGTTGAACCAAATCAACTCAGAGAACGTTAAAGATCTTAAAGTTGCTTGGACCTATCGTACAGGTGAATTCAAGACTGAAAATGATTCAGGCGAAACAACCAATCAGGTCACACCGATTAAAATCGGGAATAACATGTACCTGTGTACCACCCATCAAAAATTGGTTTCTCTTGATCCTTCTACAGGTAAAGAGAAATGGGTATTTGATCCAAAACTCAAAGCTGATAATACCTTCCAACATTTAACTTGCCGTGGTGTTTCTTATTACGATGCAGATAATACCGTTGGTTTCGCAGCAAGTTTACAAGCAAAAAAATCTTCGTCTACCGAATGCCCGCGTAAAGTTATTTTACCAGTCAATGATGGTCGTATCGTTGCGGTAAATGCTGAAACAGGTAAAGCTTGTTCTGACTTCGGGCATAACGGTGAAGTTGATTTACAAAAGGACATGCCATTCCCTTATCCGGGTGGTTATATTCCAACATCACCACCTGTTGTCACAGGCACCACAATTATCATTGGTGGTTCAACGACAGATAACTATTCTACTCAAGAGCCTTCTGGTGTTATCCGTGGTTATGATGTAAATACTGGAGCATTGCTTTGGGTATTTGATACAGGTGCTGAAAATCCAAATCAGATTCCGGGTCCCGGTCAAAAATATGTCCAAAACTCACCGAATGCATGGGCTCCGCTTGCATATGATGCAAAACTCGATATCGTTTATGTACCAACAGGTGTAGGTACGCCCGATATTTGGGGTGGTAACCGTACAAAACTGCATGAACGCTATGCAAACTCAATGTTAGCAATCAATGCAACAACGGGTAAATTGATCTGGAACTTCCAAACAACTCACCATGATTTATGGGATATGGATGTACCATCACAACCAACCTTAGCAGATATCAAAGATAAAACTGGGCAAACTGTTCCAGCAATCTATGTATTGACTAAAACAGGTAATGCCTTTGTTTTAGACCGCCGTAACGGTAAAGCAATTGTACCAATTAACGAACGTCCAGTACCACAAAGTGTAAAACGTGGTCCGCAAACTAAAGGTGAATTCTATTCTCCAACACAACCGTTCTCAGACTTTAACTTAGCACCTCAAGAAAAATTAACGGATAAACAAATGTGGGGCGCAACCATGTTTGACCAGTTAATTTGTCGTGTGTCATTCCACAAGTTAAATTATGACGGTATTTATACCCCACCTTCAGAAAACGGAACATTAGTTTTCCCTGGTAACTTGGGTGTATTTGAATGGGGTGGTTTATCACTTAACCCTGATCGTCAAATCGCAGTTATGAATCCAATTGGCCTACCTTTTGTCAGTCGATTGATTCCTGCTGATCCGAACCGTAAACAAACAGCCAAAGGTGCAGGTACAGAAGCGGGTGTTCAACCTATGTATGGCGTTCCTTACGGTGTTGAAATCAGTGCATTCCTTTCACCATTTGGCTTACCATGTAAACAACCTGCATGGGGTTATGTTGCTGGTGTAGATTTGAAAACGCATGATGTTGCTTGGAAACGTCGTATTGGTACAATTCGTGACAGTATGCCGGGTATTCCATTGCCACCATTTAAAATGGGTGTGCCAATGTTAGGTGGTTCAATCTCAACTGCGGGTAATGTGATGTTCATTGGCGCGACTCAAGATGATTACATCCGAGCGATCAATGTCAGTAATGGTGATGAGCTGTGGAAAGGTCGTCTACCTGCGGGTGGGCAAGCAACACCGATGACCTATGAAAGCAATGGTAAACAATACGTTGTGATCATGGCGGGTGGTCACGGTTCATTTGGTACCAAAATGGGTGACTCAATCGTTGCTTATGCATTACCAGATAAATAATCTTAAATTGAGGTAAATAAAAAACAGGTCTTGATGACCTGTTTTTTATTGCTTTATCTAAAACCATACCCTTGTATAAAAGTGAATCTGCTTTTTGGATGAGACGGATATTCTATCCCTTGTTTGATCGCGATATCCATATCACCATGCGATAGCCAATCCTTAAAATGCCCTGCTCTTTACCTGACCATCAAAATGAAAACAATCTTCTATACGAATTTTTTGCACAGGTGAAAGTTGCTCAAAGTCAAACCATCGATACTCAGAATGCTCATCACTTAAATTGATTATCTGATCGTTCTGCAATGTACACTTAAACATAAATGCGTGGGAATTTACTGCAGAATGATAATAAACCCCTGATAAATATTCGATCAAAACTTCGCAACCTAATTCTTCTTGGCACTCACGAATCAGCGCATCATGTACTGTTTCACCTTGATCCAATCCACCACCTGGTAAACCCCATGCACAATCAGCATAAGTCGCTTTCAATAATAAGACTTGTCGATTTTCATTGAAAATCACAGCGTGCGAACTCAAACGATAAAAATCATGAAATCCCATTGCTCAAAACCCACTTAATTTATTACCTTGCCAAATAACACTTTGAAAAAATTAAACGTAGCGCATAAACAATTGCCATAGCAAAAACAGCATACCCCACTTGGGTAAAGATCATCGGAATACAGAGTACGATGGCGGCTGTAATTGGATAAAACCATTTCTTAATCCCTGAAAGATGGTGAATTTCCTGTAACAACCAAAGGCTCGCAGTATAGACAATCAAAGAGATTGCAACAAAATAGCTGACGATATCAGCCGAAATCTCAGCTTTATGCGTCACCACATCCACAGCAGCAGCTAAACCCGCACCAAGAGCTGCAATACTCACGAAAATAAAAAAGTGGCCATAGCCCCATGAAAATGCACGTTTCCGACTATTGAGCCGTTCAGCAACATCATGATCGAAATATGCCCACCACATGGTAAACATAATCAATAAGCCACCAATGGTCAAAAAGATTAATTCTTGGCTTAACAACTGATTGTTTAATGCATCAGAAATTGCAGCAAAACTTCCAATGATTGATTCACCAAGGACAATGATGGTGAGTAAGGCATAACGCTCAGAGATATGATGTGGATGCCATGGCGTCATATTATGTGCTTCCGCAAAGATGGGCACACTCAATTCAGCGATAACCAAGAGCAGGAACAAATAAATGGTGAAGTTTATCGGGGTAAAGTGAAAAAGTAACCAGCCAATCTGTACGATGATAATACCAGCCGCATATCTCAACGCTGTTTGTTTACGTTCAGGATCATTTTTGGCAACACGGAACCATTGTGTAACGAGTCCCAAACGCATGATGACATAACCAATAATGATCACGTCAAAATCTTGTTGTTGAAACGCTATCGGGATCCCTGCCGCAATCACAAGTGAACCAATAATTTGTACAAAGGTCATGATTCGATAAAATACATCATCATTGTCATAGGCAGATGCAAACCAGCTAAAGTTCATCCATGCCCACCACAATGCAAAGAACACCATAAAATAAAGTGTTAAGCCATGTGATAAATGATTTTCGATAATACTATGGTGTAATTGTTGTCCTGCAGTCGCAATGGCGACCACAAAAATTAAATCAAATAACAATTCTAATGAGGTTGCGGCGCGATGTGGTTCGTGTGGATTTCTTGGCGCAAGTGGCTTTAACCACCCATATTTTACAAATAATGAATTTGGCATTATTTTCACATTATTGAGATTATTATCATAATTTTTTCAAAACTCTATCTTTCATTCAAGTAAAAAACTGAGTTATTTTGACAATTTTGTTAATGATCTAGCATCTATCTGGAAAATTTAAAAATTCATAAATAAAAAGCCCAATCAAAGGGCTTAATAACAAACAAATCTAGCTCACTAAACCACTAATTTCAATTTAGCAATGTCCTTGATTACGATCGCTTTACCAGTGCTCATATCAATCGGCATCGAAATATGCTGATGAACAACCAACCATTGACCACCCTTCTTTTTCAGGCACAATGTTGTTCGACACCATGGCATCTGCAACTTTTCTTTAAGCACAGAATTTTCCACTTTTGAATGGCAATGCAATACAGCTAAATCATTCGACGCATAGATTTTCATATTACGACGTACAATTTGCACATTTTCACTAAAATATGGACTGAACTTCTCCCATTCTTTTTTGTACGCATCAATACCGTCTAATTGTATACTCACATCAAACATACTGACGTCATCCGCACATTGATCTAATAGATGATCAATTTTATTACCAAGAACAGCAGCATCCCATAATTCAATTTGAGATATTATCTCGTCGGCAACTTTCACATTACCATCGATTGCTATTTTCATCATAAAACCTCATTATTCTTATTTGTGATGAATTTAACACTTAATAAGTATTATGTGAAGTGTTTTGTTTGTTTTTTCATATCTAATCAATTTAAATCAAATAAATCACTGTTAATTAATCTGATTGAATCAGTTTATACAACCAAAACTATTATGTTTAGATATTAACCAAAACCTTTCACAAAAATAAATCACTCAATAATACAAATAGATATAAAAAATTTGCACTTCAACAGAAACAGTCTATATTTCAATTTAATTAACAATTCTTAAATAATTTATTAATTAAATTTAACAATATTTTAATTAATGCTGAAGCTGTAATTAAATAATCATTCTCCTTTTATTTAATATTGAAGTTAGCCTAACATATTTAAACTTTAAAAAATCTTTAAAAAAGTCATAAATGATTATGAAAAAAAATCATACTAACCAGCGAATATAACGATAACCCCAGAGGAAAACATATAAATAAGCCCACTTAACCATCCTGCAACTTTAGTTTATATATTAGGGTTTCTATGATTATTCTATACAACTTAATAATATATATATTGGTATGTTTTAAGGCTTATGTTTTTAAATAAGTAGACCTTATTTAAGTATTAAAATTCATGCTTACTTACGCTTTTGGATCGCTTTAGTCTTGGCTTGTTGTTAGCAAAATTTTCGACCATAGTAAGAAAATACTAAAAATTCAATCTCATAAATAAACACTTATTTTTATCATTGTTTTTTAGATTCAAAAAAAACATGTCATCGTAATGACATGCTTTTCCAACATATATAGTTGATTTATACCAGATTTAGCTGTGTTCTGTTAAATCTTTTATTTTCTCTGAAGGGCCATTTTTCTTCACAGATTCAATCCCATTATCTCGAGCAGCATCACCCGAATAGAATTGACTTGTTCCGATAATTTGATGATTTGCTGCTTTTAAGTTGAAATAAGGTTTACCATTTTTCGCTTCTAAACGATCATAACGTGCATCATCTGGGCTATTTTTTTGTACAGATGCAATACCGTTTTGGGCAGAAGCTTTTGCTTTATAGAGTTCACTGGTGAGAATAATTTCCCCATTTCCTGCTTTTAATACAAAACGATATTGACCATCTTTAGCTTGACTAATTTCATACCATCCTGACATGGTTCACCTCTTCATTATTTTCGGTTTATTTTATTTCACAGCGCTTATTGGACATAAATTACGCTACTGATATGAAATATAAATGACTTTTCATGTTTAAAAAAGACTAATTTGTTATAACTTTATTGTTTATGTAACGCCACGTAGTTGCGAAACTAAAATTAGGAAATTTCTTTTTATGATTAAGTCTCAAGAAAAGTTTAAAGCCATCTAAAAAATGACTTTAAATTTGGGTTGTGCAATTAACGATCAAAATAACCAGTACTGGTATACCCAGGATAGACTGTTTTCATTAAACGCTCTATTTCAGAGTCGTTGCCACGTAAAAAATTTTCCAAGCAATCTCGAAATACCGCAAAAGGAAGGTCCTCGTTATCAAAACTTGGCATCGCTTCAGATTTAAACAAACCAAAAAAATGCGATTTTTGTTGTTTTTGATAGAGCTCAGCATGTGCATTAAAGTTATATTCATTACGGCTATAAACCACAAAGAGTCCACCGAACTTACGTCCAGTCTGAATATGCTCAATTTGAAAAAATGGAAAATCACCATGGTGCTCTTCCATGTATCCCCAGACGACTTGTTGCATCCAATCAATCTGATCAAAACGACTTAAAATTTGCGTTGCTGCATTACTTTCAAAATCAAGAGAAGTTATTTCAAGCTCTTTAAATAACTCAATTCGAATTTTAAAACTCATCAGGATTACCTTTTATACATGTCGCTTATTTAAAGCATTCAGATTTATTAAAAGCGACAAGAAAACAGCAGGCTCAGAACACTATGAATCTGCTGTTTCAGCACTCAATTCGATGAACAAACTAACAGATTACTGGAATATCAATCCATGCACTGTTCGGAAAATGTTTCACCAAATAATGCTTTAAAAATTCTGCGGTATCTTTTGAAATCAGTTCATCCTGAGATTCATCATTTAAATTATAAGCAAGTGCATAAAGCTCAAGCCCACGACTTTTTAAAGCCTCTAAACTTAAAATCGTATGATTAATACTGCCCAAACGCCCTGAGCTGACTAAAATCACAGGAAGCTTTTTCTGAGCCACATAATCAATTGAAAGTAAACTTGTGGTTAGGGGTACCATCAATCCACCTGCACCCTCTAACAAAACAACATCATACGTTTCAGCCAGTTGCCGAGTGGCATCTGCAATTTTTTCAAAATCAATCTCACGCCCATCAATTTTGCTGGCTAAATGAGGCGATGCAGGATAGCTAAAGATTTCAGGCATGGTGAGCTTGGTTTCATCCTCTGGAAACCAGCCCATTCCCATAATTTCACGATGTTGTTCGATATCTTCTGAAATATCGGTATTACCCGTTTGGATTAATTTCTGCGTAATGGTTTTCTGACCTTGCTCATTCCATAATTTGGCTAAATACCCAGTGGTATAGGTTTTGCCAATTCCAGTATCTATTCCACTGATAAAGTAAACTGATCCAGTCATGACATTCTCCGCAAAATACAATAAATAGGATGATAAGTCAGTGAGTAGCGTATATTTCCTGACTGATCAGCCTGTGAAAACTGTTGATAGTGATGATAAAAATCGGCGAGACTCTGCTTGGTCCATCTAAAGCCAGATGCTGTCGCAGTCACTCCTGTGGCTTTTAAATGCTGCAAAATATATTTGGGATGTGGAAAATTGAGATGCTCAATTTGCTCCGAAATATGTAGAATTTCAAAACCATTTCGCTTTAATTGTTGTTGCAGATCGTCAAGGGATAGGTAATTCAGACCTTGCCCTGTTAAGCTTTTAATTTCCTGTAAATTATGCTGTCCAAAAGTTGAAAAACAAAAATACGCCTTAGGATTTAAATGATGAAAAGCTTGTTGAAAAATACCATTTAAATCACTCATCCATTGTAAAACGGAACTTGAGCTAATTAAGTCTAAATGTTTTGGAAATTCAAGCTGTTCTATATCACCAATCCGATATTCAATTGGTTTATCCGAAGGGAAATGCTGCTGAACTTCGGGGTATAGATCATTTAAAATCAAATGTTTAATCTGCAAATTTTGCAGTAAAAGCTCAGTTAAGTTTCCTGAACCACAACCGATTTCAAACACATTTTCATAGTGTGCTGGGCAATATTCGCTTATTAAATTAAACAGTTGTTGTGCAATATTTTTTTGTACGACCGCATGTTCAGTATAACTCTGCCCTGCCTGAGCAAAACGCAAGGCAACCTGTGATTTATCAATTTCTGGATGTTTCACATTCAACTCACAACAACGGAATTAGCTGATCTAGATCAGCTTGGGTGATTTGAGCAGTTAAACAGATACGTAACCGTGAGCTGTGTTGCGGCACAGTCGGGGGACGTACAGGCATAATATAAAAACCCGCATCTTGTAATGCTTTGGCCTTTTCAACCGTTTTAATCGAGTCACCTACAATGACTGGAACAATATGTGATGTTGATGGGCACTCAAAACCTTTGCTTTGAACAGCCTGTTGTAGATACTGACTTGTAGATTGCAAATATTGGCGGCGCTGATCTAAGCCTAAAACTTTCTGAAAAATAAAGTTTGTCCATGCCATACATATTGGCGGTTGTGCAGTACTGAAAATCAAAGGGCGCATCGCATTAATCAAATAATCGCGAATCACCGCATGACAAATTAAATAACCACCAACTGAAGCGATTGCCTTACCAAAAGTTCCCACAAGTAGATCAATATCATCAATCACCGCATATTGTTCAGCACAACCTAAGCCCTGCTGACCACGTACTCCAATTGCATGTGCTTCATCTACATAGAGCATGACTTTACAAAACTGTTGCTTAATACTCACCAATGCAGCCAAGTCCGTTTCATCACCATCCATACTAAAAATCGATTCAGTCACGACAATAATGCGCTCGAAAGCCTCATCTGCATGATATTTTTGTAAAAGCTGAGTCAAATGATTTAAATCATTGTGACGATAACGTACATATTTGGCTGAGGATAAACGGATCCCATCAATCATACTGGCATGAATCAATTTATCTGCCAGAATCAGCGTTTTACTGTCTGTAAGTGCAGGTAAAATACCAATATTCATATGATAGCCGCTGTTAAATAACAATGCCGCCCGACCATGAAAAGCCTGAGTTAAACTATTTTCAAGCAGTTCATATTCTGGAAAATGTCCAGTCAACAAACGTGAAGACGAAGAACTCATTCGTCGTTGATCATTGGGTGTTTCATCAAAAAACTGTTCACGTAATGTGAGATCAGATGCCAATCCTAGATAATCATTTGAAGCCAAATTGAGCATTTGATGCTGATCAAGGCAGATATAACGACCTTGCTGAACATTCGAGCGAAATTGGCGTAAATTGCCTTGCTGTTTTAGCACATCAAGCTGCCGTGAAAAATGTTCAAGGTGGGTATTGATCAAGCTCATACACTTTGCTCCATAGCCTTAACCACCTCAACCAATTGCTCCAGTAAGGTTTTTAATTCTTGTGCTGTGATGATATATGGAGGCATCACATAGACCAATTTGCCAAATGGTCTTATCCAGATACCACGACGTACAAACTCCTGCTGTAAGGTTTTCATATCGACATTTACAGTCATTTCAACCACCCCTATCGCACCAAGAACTCGCACATCATGAACATGATTAAGGGACTGTAAGGGCTGTAAAGCATGTCTAAGCTGAGCTTCAATTCGTTGAATATTGCTCTGCCAATCTTGAGAAATTAATAATTGTGTACTTTTGACAGCAACGGCGCATGCCAAGGGATTTGCCATAAAGGTTGGGCCATGCATAAACACACCCGCTTCACCCTGACTTATCGTTTCAGCAATATGTTTGGTGGTTAATGTCGCAGAAAGCGTCATATAGCCACCCGTTAAACCTTTACCAATACACATAATGTCAGGTTCAACTTGTGCATGCTCCCATGCAAATAGTTTCCCTGTACGCCCAAAACCCGTAGCGATTTCGTCAAAAATCAGCAAAACATTGTATTTTTCGCAAAGTCGTTTGGCTTGACGCAAATATTCAGAATGGTAAAAACGCATCCCTCCCGCACCTTGTACAATCGGCTCAAGAATCAAACCTGCAATCGTTGCATGCTGTTCAGCCAAGCTTTTCTCAAGTTCAGCAATGTCACTTTGATCCCATTGCTCATAAAATCCGACTTGAGGTGCTGGAACAAATAAGCGATTGGGCAAACTTGAACCAAAAATTTGATGCATACCTGTTACAGGGTCACAAACAGACATCGCATTCCAAGTATCGCCATGATAGCCAGATCGTGGGGTAACAAAATTAGTTTTCTCTGTATAGCCCTGTGAAGACCAAAACTGTACTGCCATCTTCAATGCCACTTCTACAGCGACGGAACCAGAATCGGCAAAGAACACTTTATCTAAATGAGGCGGGGTCAGTTGAACCAGTAATTTTCCAAGCTGGATCGCTGGATCATGGGTAAATCCACCAAACATGATATGCGACATATTCTGTAGCTGATCTGTCACTGCTTGATTCAACTCTGGATGATTATAACCGTGAATCGCACACCACCACGAAGACATCCCATCTATCAATTGACGACCATCTTCAAGTTCGATGGTCGCAGCATAGGCTTTTTTAACCTTAAAAGTCGGTAAGGGATTGGTCATAGAGGTATATGGATGCCAAATATGTTGCCGATCAAAGTCCAGATCATCTAACTCTGATTGTTCAAGATCAACATCATCAAACCCATTGTTTAAATCGGTCATCCGTTCACTCCATGTGCATTACAATTACAGCAAAAAACAGTTTAGCGATGTTAAACCTGCACGCAATAAAAATAAATTGCGAGATTCACCACTGATCCATAGATTTATTCTATTTTTTGTAAATATTGGCAGATTTTGTCACTTAGACTTAAAAAATCAAAAACTGGAACGCCATGTGAACCATTTACCAGCTCGACATCTAAAAACTTTGCAGTGAAATTTTTAAATTTCTCATAGACTTTGTGACTAACTAAGAAATCCTGTTGAGCAAATATATGATACTGTTTGCCGGCATAGTTATTTAAGATCGCGACATTATTTAATTGCTCAAGACACGCTAACCCTTGTTTTAATAATTCTAAATTTTGCGGCTGAATCAAACTTTGCAAATGTACAAAATCTTCTCGCGTGGTTGCGGTGCCCTGACAAACCATAAAACCAAATTTCTTTAATGTCGCAATCGCATCATGTTCAAAGGACTGTTTAAAGTTGTGAAAGGTTGTTTGGCTCATTGCCGTTTGCCACTCAGCATTTGCCACAAAACAAGGATTTGAAGCCAGTGTAATCAAGACTTTTTGTTGTTGGTATTGCTGTTTAATTTGCTCGACCAGCAAGCTTGCCAATTGCCCCCCTAAAGACCAACCACAAATCACATCAAAATCTTTGGCTTGCTCCACCTGATGTTGTAAAACACTTTCGTCCAGCGCATTAAAGATATTGATCAATACAACTTCATGGCCTTGTTGTTGTAAAGCCTGTTGTAAATCCTTGAGTAGTTTGGTTCCACCGCCCCAACCTGTGATCAGCAAAATACGTCGATTCAATTTAAGCCACTATAAAACAATAACGATGTTTTATTAGATCATGCTTAAAATTGAACGACAATCGGACTTCTAACTATTTCTGATGGTGTAAATCGACCAATAAGCTGGCTGGAATCACTTTTTGCCAAGTGCTTTTAAATTGCTGATGTACTTGATCAATTGCAAACTGACTTTTTCTCGAAATTTCATGTGCTTTTGCAATATCATCTGCCCGTGTATAAGCAATCAAATAATCTAGTCCATCCAGTTCCACATGGAACCATGATTCAACATGCACACCTTCAGCCTGAAGTGTTTCAATTGCCTCATGCTTACGCCTATTCAATTGATTTTGCCATGCGACAACATCGTCCATCATGGCTACTTTTAGTTGAATCAATACTGCACCAACGTCCATAATTTTACGTTCTATTTATTTTAAACGGTCTTTCATCATAAATGGCATGTGAACAATTGCAAACATTTTACATACCGCCAAAACCTTAAAATTTGCTAAGATCAAATCAGGATCAATTTAGGAAAGTGTTTGTCATGAAACTATCACGACTGTTCAGTATTAGCTTACTTTCCGTTTCAGCTTTATGCATATTGAACACGGCCAGCCATGCGGAAAGCTCTATTCTTTCCAAACTGGATTCCAACCAAAAGCAATGGGTAGGTAAGCCTGCACCAAGTTTTAAACTACAAGATCAAAACTCAAAATGGCACGAACTGAGTCAATATAAAGGTAAATGGGTTGTTCTCTACTTTTACCCAAAAGATGATTCACCTGGCTGTACACAAGAAGCCAATCAATTTAAATCACTCTACCCACAATTTATAAAAAATAATGCAGTGGTGCTTGGTGTCAGTTTGGATGATGTGCAATCACATCAAAAGTTCTCTGAAAAGCTGGGGCTAAATTTCCCAATTCTTGCTGATAGCAATCATCAACTCGCAGACCAATTTGGAATCATCCGAAACTTAGGCATTGCCAAAATAGCAAAACGAGAAACTTTTTTGATTGATCCACAAGGAACGATTGTGTATCACTATAGCAGTGTAAATACCCAAACACATGCCGATCAAGTCTTAGCGGATATTCAGAAGTTTTCAAAGAAATAACGACTGAAGCATTAAAAAAGCCTTTAGATGAATGTCTAAAGGCTTTTTTAATCTAAAACATCTCACCTTAAGCAAGACGCTTAGTGTGTCTTACATTTGAGATTGAATATAATTCTGTAAACCAATTAACTCGATCAAACCTAATTGTTTTTCAAGCCAGTAAGTATGATCTTCTTCAGTATCGTTCATTTGTTGACGCAGCATATCACGAGTCACGTAATCGCCTTTTTCTTCACATAGCTTTACGCCTTGCGCCAATTTTTCACGTACATGATATTCCAATGCCAAATCGGCTTTTAAACAGGTCACAACATCTTCACCTGTAACAATATCGTCACGCTTCATGTTCGGGGTACCTTCAAGGAAAAGTACACGGCGAATTAAAGCGTCTGCATGTGAAGCTTCTTCTTGCATTTCATGATCAATACGTTCATAAATTTTGCTTAAGCCCCAATCTTCATACATACGCGAATGAATAAGATACTGATCACGAGCAGCCAGTTCGCCACCGATCAACATATTTAGATAGTCTATGACTTCTGGATTGCCACGCATTTCAATTACTCCACATTCTTTTGCAATAGTATGGACAAATTTTACCAGTTTTGCAAAAGACAAAATGTGTAAGTTTATGATTTTTATAAAATTAAAATGATAAACATACGCATTTGCAATTTGAATAAGTATTTTTTCATATAAAAAATAACCGCTTACAAAATTTCATTGATGATTTATTGGTGATTTTTCATCAAAATTCAAAATGATTTATTTTGTAACCATTAAAAATGCTTCTTATTCCCCTTCATTATTCCATTTCCTGTTCATTTTCAATGACAGAACCCTCACTTTATCTTCTTGGTTTTTTTTAATGCTAATATTTCAAGACAATTTTGACTTTAATATTTATGATATTGAATATTAACAATTAGCAGGAAAAAATAATGTCTCAGGGAAACACATCAGCGCCTATTCTAGTTACAGGTGCAACAGGCTATATCGCCAGTTGGGTGATTCAAAAATTACTTGAGCAAGGCTATACCGTTCATGCCACTGTACGTGATCTTAATAAGAAACAAAGCTTTGCACATTTAGAGAAAATCGCACAAGCCAGCTCTGGCACACTAAAACTATTTAAAGCCAACCTTTTAGAAAATGGTTCTTTTGATGAAGCCATGCAAGGCTGTGAAGTTGTGTTACATATGGCTTCGCCATTTGTTGTGACCAATTATAAAGATGCTGTTAAAGATATTATTGAACCTGCAATTTTAGGCACGGAAAATGTCTTAAATAGTGTCAATAAAACAGAGTCTGTCAAACGAGTCATTGTGACTTCAAGTATCGCGTCTACTTATGGCGATGCAATTGATATTTTAAAAACGCAGCATAATCAGTTTGATGAATCTCACTGGAATACCACCAGCTCAACCACGCACCAACCGTACCCGTATTCAAAAGTTATGGCAGAGCGTAAAGCATGGGAAATGGCGGAAGCACAAAATCGTTGGACGCTGATCTGTGTTAACCCTGCATTGGTACTTGGCCCCTCACTGACCGCAAATACACAGTCAGGGAGCGTAGAAGTCTTAGAGCAATTTGCCAACGGCATGACATTACTCGGTGTCCCACCGATGTGGAATGGTATTGTGGATGTTCGTGATGTTGCTGATGCGCATATTTTGGCAGCATTCAAGGAAAATGCGGCTGGACGTTACATTATCAGTGGTGGCTCACTCAGCCTTTTGGAAATGGGGAAAATTTTACGTCAAAATTTTGGACAAAAATTTCCTTTTCCGCGTAACCAAGTCCCGAAAAAAGCATTTAAATTCATTGGACCTGTATTTGGCTATTCGCGTGATTTTATTGAAAAGAATATGGGCTACCCTATCTTTTTTAATGCTGATAAAAGCAAACAGGAATTGGGGATGAGTTATCGTAATATTGAAACCAGTTTAGTCGAGCATTTCCAGCAGCTTCTTGATGACGGTGTGGTGAAGAAATATATTTAATAACAGCTCAATTGATTCTTAAAGCCAAATAGCCTTTTTCAATCATGAAAAAGGCTATTTGGCCTGTAGCGTTCAATATCAGCTAAGGCTTAGAAATCAAAAGTCACACCGACTTTATAAGTTCTCGCACCACCGACTAAAGCATAGTTTGAATTAAATACACCTTCCCAATATTTTTTATTGGCAACATTATCAACATTGGCAAGGAATGTGGTATTTACCCCACCAAGTTTGGTTTTATAGCGAGCGCCTAAGTCAACAATCGTATAGTCTGGTAGTTCTAGCGTATTCTCTTCATTCAAATATTGCTCACTCACATAACTTACACGAGTATTGACATGCAGCCCCTCAACCTTAGGAATGGCATAATCAAGCCCTAACGAAGCAGTAAAATCGGGTACACCATATACTTTATTACCTTCGAAAGCGACCTTCGCTGATTTCACATATTCAGCATCGATATAGGCCAAATTCCCCATCACAGATAAAGTATCTGTAACATTGCCAGAGAATGACCATTCCACCCCACGAGAACGCGTTTCAGCATCATCGTTGACTTTATTACTTATGCTGTCCAGATAAGCCTCAGGCTTTTTAATCTGATAAAGCGCCAAAGTATTTAACCACGAACCCAACTGATATTTTGCACCTAACTCATATTGCTTGGTTTGATAAGGTGCAAGTGTCTCACCTCTATTTGTCGCAGTTGGATAGGTCGTTTCTGAGACAGTAATCCCTTCAGCTAAGCCCTCGACATAGCTTGCATAAAAAGATAAATCCTCACCAAATGGTTTGACAACAATCCCCAAACTTGGTGATAGCTTATCTGCACTATAAGCTGATTTTTTGACAAGATTTTTAGTATCAATATCTTGATAACGCCCACCTAAAATCAGTTGTAATTTATCATCCAACATTGAAAGCTGATCCGTTAAGGTATAACTCACATACTCATTATCACCATAAGGAACAATTTCTGGGTAGGTTGTTGGCATTGTTCCTGTATTTGATGGATCATATAAATTGGTCGTAAACCCCGAACTGGTTGCGGATTTATGTTGTGAATATTTGCGGGTTAAATAATCAGTACGCAATCCTAAAGTATGCTTGATCGCACCTGTATCAAATTTTGCTTCAAAGCCTGCATTAGCAGCAGTGTTATGTTCTTTTGATCCCACTCGATAATATTGTGAGGTTGCATTTCCATTTAAATTATTGACAATCATACGTGTACCAAAAAGGTGACCATCATATGATTTTTCTACATATCCAACGCCTGCAAATGCTTTTAAATCAGGGGTAAATTTATATTCACCGGATAAGCCTACAAATTGGCTGTTGGTATTGCCTTCTAGGTTTGAAAAGTAGTTTAAATCCCCTTTAGGTGCTGCAAGTACATGATTAACACTACCCTTGCCACCCATAGCGACCATTGCAGGTGAACCGCCTTTACGATTTCCTTTGACCGCATAAGCATCCAAATTAATCTTTAGTTTATCCGTGGTGTAATCCGCAGCAATTGCCCCTAGAGCTTGACGATCATTCATTCCATCAATGATATGTTCGCCATCAGCATAAGCACCATTCACACGTACACCAAACTCCTTGTTCTCACCAAAACGACGAGATACATCAAAGCCTGATTGATAATATCCTTCATCTTGAAACGATGCAGAAACTCGGGTGAGTTCTTGATCTGCCCGTTTAGAATGCCCCATCACAATCCCACCCACACTGCCTGTAGGTGCAACACCTGCAACCAATGCATTTGGACCTTTAAGTACAGTCACTGACTCTAAAAATTCCGTAGGCATCCGACCATAAGGTGCAACACCATAAAAGCCGTTATAATTTAGATCCTCATGATTGACATCGAAACCACGGATTTTAAAGTTTTCATTTAAATGTCCTTGATTGGTTGTGGTTCGAATACTGGCATCATTTTTTAACACCTCCCCCGCCGTGTTTGCTTGTTGATTTTCAATCAATTGTGCTGAATAAGAGGTGATACTAAAAGGCGTATCTATAATTTTCTTATTTCCCAATGGCCCTAAATCTGTATTTTTTTGCAAAGCACCGTTGGCAAATGTTGGTTTTTCTTGTTCTTTTTCAGCAGCGACTTTAATCGTAGGCAAAGCATTAATTTCATCATTTGCCCAAATTGTTTGTGTAAGTCCCCCACCAAAAAGCACGATAGAAATAGAATTGACTAGAAATGTTTGAGAAAAATTTTTCATATAAATAATAAGACACTTTTCAAATGATAATGATTATTATATAGACTTTCACTATTGTTAAGAATTGTAATTTCTCATCTAAAGTTAAGTTTAATGGAAAATTCTAATAAATAAGAATTATTATCATATAGCGCACTAATGATAGAGCAAGCACCCTTGCGAAATGTAATCGCTAAAATACAGTGCGAAAAATCCTATTGAAAAATGATGACTTGTTGATTTGCAATCGCATCAATCTTGAATTGATAATTTTAATTTTGAAAACTGCAAAGATACAACAACTATATCTTTACAGTAATTTTAGAGTTAATTTAAATGAAATTATGCCTGCCCATACTCAGCCATTAATGCTAAAAACTCCTGCTCATTCAGTACAGTGACACCCAGTTTCTCTGCTTTTTCAAGCTTAGAACCGGCTTTTTCACCCGCAACCACACATTTGGTTTTGCTCGATACACTGCCACTGACACGCGCACCAAGTGCTTGTAGCATTTGAGTCGCATCATCACGCCCCATGGTTGCCAATGTGCCTGTGATCACCCAACTCTCACCATTTAAAGGTTGACGGGTGGGTGCAACTGGTGCATCCCAATGGATCCCTGCTGCAAGCAAACGATCAATCACTTCAAGGTTATGTGGAGCTTGGAAAAAATCAACAATCCACTCAGCCGTAATATCACCAACATCTGGAGTTTTCTTCAATGCTTCAAGATCAGCATGACGAATCGCATCCAGCGTCTGGAAAGTGTTGGCAAGCATACGTGCCGTCGTCTCACCTACACCACGAATACCCAAGGCATAAATAAATGCAGCAAGTGTAGTTTTCTTACTGTTCTCAATCGCATCCAATAAATTTTGGACAGATTTTTCACCCATTTTTTCAATGGTCAGTAACTGTTCACGATGCTCATGTAAATGGTAAATATCCGCGACATCTTTTAACAGATCAAGATGTAATAATGACTCTACCCAACGATCACCGAGACCTTCGATATCCATCGCTTTACGTGAAACAAAGTGACGAATGGCTTCAATACGTTGTGCAGAACAATATAGCCCCCCCGAACAACGTGCCAAAGCCTCACCTTCTGGCATTACGACAGGAGAAGAACATACTGGACAATTTTCAGGTAAATGTACTTCTGTCACGTCATTTGGACGGAATTCTAACCATACTTTTTCAACTTTGGGAATCACATCACCGCTACGATAGACACTGACCGTATCGCCAATACGAACGTCCAGACGGTGAATTTCACCAATATTGTGCAAAGTCACATTAGAAACCGTTACACCGCCCACAGCCACAGGATTCAAGCGTGCTACAGGGGTTAAAGTCCCAGTACGTCCGACTTGCCAATCAATATTTTCAACCGTTGTTAATGCTGCAACTGCGGGAAACTTATACGCTGTTGCCCAACGCGGTTCACGACTTAAAAAGCCCAGCTTTTGTTGCTGTTGAAGATCATCAACTTTGATGACCATGCCATCAATTTCAACCGCTAAATTCGGGCGCTCTTGATTGATTTGCTGATATTTTTCTTGTACTTCTTGAATACTTTCACAAATGAAATGACGTTCACCCACAGCAAAGCCAAAGTTAGTCAACCATTCAAGACTCGCTGACATCGACTCAATGCCATGATGCGGCTCACATTGTGCAATACCATAAGCATAGAATGCCAAAGGGCGAGATGCTGCAATACTTGGATCAAGCTGACGTAAACTACCTGCCGCAGCATTTCGAGGATTGGCAAAGGTCTTTTCACCTTTCGCTTCATTTTCAGCATTGAGTCGTTCAAAGCCAGCTTTTGGCATCAATACTTCACCACGAACTTCCAACAAGCGTGGCACTGCAACTTTATCCGAAGACAATACTTTCGGTAAATTACGAATAGTTTTTACATTTTGCGTAATCACTTCGCCTGTTTCACCATCACCACGGGTTACACCACGTGTCAATACACCATTTTCATACCAGAGCGAAATCGCCAATCCGTCAAATTTTAGCTCGACATCATATTGAATCTTTTGATTGGGCAATCGCTCTTCGATACGGCGGGCAAAAGCAAATAACTCGTCCTGATTAAATACATTGCCCAAGGACAGCATCGGTACAGTATGGGTAATGGTTTCAAATTTAGACAGTGGTTTTCCACCCACTTTATTGATTGGGCTATCTGCCTGAACCAATTCTGGGTATTGTTGCTCTAAAGCTTTGAGTTGGTGAAATAACTGATCATATTCACTGTCTTCAATACTCGGCTGATCCATCACATAGTAAGCGTGATTATGTTTTGCAATGAGTTGAATCAATTGACGCATTTGCGTCACGACAGGATTATTTTCCATAAATTTTTTCACCATAAAAAGGCGGAATACTCCGCCTAAAATTCTGAATACCAATTATAAAGTAAATATGACGTTATGCTAAGCATCATGCCCTGAGCGATAATCGATCGCTTTATGGCGCCAATGCTCTTTCAGTTGTGGGGTAAATTCAAGATTGTTTTCATCATAGACCGTACCATCTATTTCACGAGCAATTAAGCCAGCAATACTGACCATGGTATCAAAGCCTTTTTGCACATCTGAATGAGGGAGTGCCAAGAAGAAAGCCAAACCTTGAACTTGTTCAGTCGATAAGGTTTCTAAATCAAAACCATCTGGACCATTGTCGGTGACACGTAATACCGAAAACAGTAAATGGCTTTCTTCCTCTGGATTCTCATAACGATGGAAGCAAGAGAGTTCACCAAAACGTAAACCATATTTGAGCAACATTTTTAAGGTTTTATCCCCAGACAATGCTTTACGTGGATTCGGATAAACATTCAGCGCAATAATGGTTTCAGCCGTAGACAATACGCTTTCATCATCATATTTTTGTTGCTCATTTAAATGAACATCTAAAATACTACTTTCCTCATCAAACTCTTTGATTTCAGCTGTTTCAACATTGGCATTAAACTGAAACGCTTCCTCTTTGTCCTGACTGACTACGGCTTTGGCAGAATCATGAGTTAGAGTCGTCGGTTCTGTTTGCACATCAAGTGCTTTTACAGACTCTGTTGTGGATTCAGTGCTTGCCACTGTTTCCGTCTTTTCAGTTTGTTGTGTAATTGCGGCATGCTCAAGCTTAGTTGACTGAACAACATTCGACTCCGCTGCTACATCCTCAATCTTTTGCTGTTTTTCATCTGCAACTTCGACCGAGTCTAAAGCAGTTAAATTCGGTTCAACACGCACTTGCTCTTGAGACTCACGGTCTGTTCGCAATTGATCTCGTACATGACGAGGAATTACCGGTTGTTTACAGTCTTCATTGATATGCAATTCAGACTCTAAAGAAGGTGCGGCATCATTGGGCTTTCGTAGCACCATCCGTAAACCCACCAGAATGATGATTACTGCAACAACAATTCCAATAATTGTGGTGACTTCCATACTACGACTCCGCGGCTAAACCGTATTCTCTTGCCTCTTCCAAATTCACAGTGACGAGCTTTGATGTGCCTGGTTCAGGCATCGTCACACCCAGCAAATCGGTTGCCATCGTCATTGCAACTTTATTATGTGTAATGTAAATGAATTGGACTTGATCAGAAAGCTCTTTTACTAAATTACAAAAACGACCAACGTTAGCATCGTCTAAAGGTGCATCAACTTCATCCAAAACACAGAAAGGTGCAGGATTCAAACGGAAAATAGCAAATACCAAAGCCAATGCCGTTAATGCTTTTTCACCACCAGATAACAAAGCCAATGAACTATTTTTCTTGCCGGGTGGGCGTGCCATCAACTTCACGCCAGACTGCCAGTCATCTTCAAGACTTAAACTGGCTTCACCACCATTAAAGACTTTTGGAAATAATACTTTTAATTCAGCATTAACCTGATCAAAAGTCCCCATAAATAATTTTTTGGTTTCTTGGTCAATGGTCTTCATGGCATCTTTCAACTGCCCAACCGTATTTTCCAAGTCTTGCATTTGATGGGTTAGATCTTCAAAGCGCTTAGAAACTTCTTCATATTCTGCTGAAGCGGCTAAATTGACCGCGCCTAATTTTTCAAACTGACGCTGTGCTTTCTCAAACTTTTCTTGATGTACAGGTAAATCAATCAATACGCCTTGCTTAACTTCAGCATTCATCTCTTTAAGTTGATCGGAATAATGCTGTAAATCTGATTTTGCAGATTGCCAAGCCAAACGTCGCTCTTCCAGTTTTGTACGCAATTGCTCATCATTTTGCTGATGCAAATGGCGCATTTCTGTAAGTTGTTGCTGTTTGGATTGAATATTATTCAATTCAACTTGCCACTCACTCCAAGTTTTTTGCAGTTTTTCAGTTTGTTGTGCCTGCTCAGCATATTGCGATTCTAGACTCGGCAACTCCAATTGAATTGGATCTACAAACTTCTTGGCTTGCTCCATTTGCGCAATAATTTGTTGATATTGCGTTTTAGAGAAGGAGAGGTCTTTGTCTAATAATTCAATTTGCTGTTTATTTTGTTCAGCTAGACGACGTGTAGTTTCAGAATCTTGCTGCTTAAGCTGTAATTGCTGTTGCTGTTCTTCAACCTGCTCATTGAGCTCATCCAACTTGAATTGCAAAGTTTTAAACTCAGGAAGATTTTGTTCAAGCTTGAGAATGACCGAATGCATATCGATTTCAAGATCATCTTTCTGCATTGCATCTTCTTCAAGTTGCTCATCTAACTGTTGCAATTGACTATTCAGCTGAACTTTCTGCAACTCAAATGCTTGTGAAGCACTTTGCTGCTTAGCAATCTGCACATCAAACTGTTGTAGCTGTTTTTGCTGATGTTTTAGCGTGTCTTGCTCTGTTTGGATCTGTTTTTGCAGGTCCAACAATTGCTGATTTAAACTCGGCAATACAGTTTCAGCTTCAATCAACTGTGGTTGTAGCTGCGCAAGTTGTGTTTCAATTTCTTCAAGGCGAATACGATGACTGAGTGCACCCTGTGCGGCTTGGCTCGACTCATCAAAGAACAGACCAACCACCCAATCTTGACCGACATGATAACCATCCAGCGTCAATATGCTTTGTCCTGCTTTTAACTGTGCTTGTACAGCTAAAGCTTGAGCAAGGTTTTCAATTACAGCGACTTGATTCCACAATGAGTACTGTGGAGATTCAATCCAATCTGCTAAACATGC
Source organism: Acinetobacter sp. I-MWF (assembly GCF_025433935.1). Classification (NCBI taxonomy): domain Bacteria; kingdom Pseudomonadati; phylum Pseudomonadota; class Gammaproteobacteria; order Moraxellales; family Moraxellaceae; genus Acinetobacter; species Acinetobacter sp. I-MWF. The sequence goes on from NZ_JAMBAR010000001.1 coordinate 3,822,380, forward strand.
CAATCCATTCAATTGAATTTTATCTTGTGAGCTTGATGCTTTAAGCTGGCGTGCCACACTTTCTGCAAAATCAGCATCTTGTTCAACAATATGGGCTGACAACCATTTGGCTAAAAACTTTTCAACCAGCTGCGCATGTGCTTTGCCTTGTGCATTCAGCGTTAATACCTTCATCAATTGCACAGTATCAGCCTTGCTATTTACAGCACTTTTCGCCATTAATTGGGTGAGGTTTTTCTGTTCAGATTGCAACACTTGTACATCAGATTTTAAAGCTGAAATCTGAGTTTTTTGCTGACTAATGCTTTCCTGTAGTTGTTCAAACTGTTGCTTTGCTTGATTAATTTTTTGTTCTAATTCAACAATCGCAGCTTGGATTGCTATTTTATCTTGCTCAAGTTGTTGAACATCTTCAGTTTGAAATTGGCTTTGAACCTGAACGGCTTGGGTTTTTAAGGTATCTTTTTGCTGTTCAATACGCGCTACATTTTTTGCAAGCTGTTCAATTTGCGCCTGCATTTGTGCTTTTTGCTGCTGTTGCTTTTCAACTTGAACTTTAACCTGTTCATACTGTTGTTGTGCTTGCAATTGCTGCGCTTTTAAATCGGTAAAGGCTTGGCTACGTTGTTGTGTTTCAGACTCAGCATGTTGTAAATGTTCAGTCTGCTGCTCCAATTGACCGTGCAAGGTTTCCAATTGCAATTCCATCAACTGAATCTTTTCTTTGGTTTGAGCTTTTTGCTGTTCAAAATTTCCCAAAGCTTCTGAGTTCTGTTGAAATAAACTTTGTTTCTGTTCCAAAGTCATTTTCAACTCAGAGAGTTTTTTCTCAGCTTGTTGCCACTCATTTTGCAAAGGCGTGGACTGTTGAATCAAACGTTGGAACAACTCATTGGTTGAAGTCAGATCATGTTCCAAAGTACTCATGTCAGAGCGCACCAGTTTAAAGTGCTCTCCCAATTCGTTCATTTCAACCGTATATTGTTCTTGTAAACGAGAACTACGATCACACTGGAAAGATAGAATTTCAATCTTTAACGTACGAATTTCAGTTTCTAAAGTCTTATATTGAACCGCAGTTTCAGACTGGCGTTTTAAGGTTTTAAGCTGTGATTTGAGTTCTGAAGCAATATCTTCGAGGCGGTCTAAGTTCTGCGTGGTATGTTCTAAGTGTTGTAGTGTTTCACGACGACGAGCCTGATAACGAGAAACCCCAGCAGCCTCTTCAAGAAAGATACGCATTTCTTCAGGTTTGGCATCAACCAAGCGGTTAATCATTCCCTGTTCGATGATTGCGTAGGAACGAGGACCTAAACCTGTACCCAAGAAAATGTCGGTAATATCACGACGTCGGCACTTCGTCCCATTGAGAAAGTATTCAGATTTTCCATCACGATTCACCTGACGGCGAACAGCAAGTTCAGTATACGCGTTATAAGCCCCACCTAATTTGCCATAGGTGTTTTCAAAGCGCAGTTCTACACTTGCCATACCTACAGGTTTACGTTTTGCCGTTCCTGTAAAAATAACATCCTGCATACTGCCACCACGGAGCTGGCGCGCACTGGATTCCCCCATCACCCAACGGATCGCGTCAATCACATTGGATTTACCACAACCATTAGGACCTACCACCGCTGTACGGTTATCTTTGAATTGTAGTGTTGTACTATCGGCAAAAGATTTGAAGCCTGAAAGTTTTAAGCTGCTTAAACGCATAATGTCCTAGTAATTACCGACGCGATCTCCGCGCCCAAGCGAGTTCGATTTGTTTCATCCGTGTCAGAGATTCCAACACCAGATTACGTAAGTGTCGACAAAAATCTTCCATAAATAAAGTAGCTTGTTGTGATTTTCGGATTAAAATTGCGTCAATCACCAACTTAAGCAATTCTAAAGCTTCTTGAAGCTCGCGTCTTGAAGTATTTAAGGTTAAAAAATAACTTCTTCGCAGGGATGGTAACAACTCTTTATAAAATTTCATCAGGTAGGGATTCCCAACCATGTCCTGTTGCCCTGATAAAAATTGAAATATGCCATCATAAAACTTTTCAGTATTGCCTTGCTTCACCTGCTCAACCAAATGATTCATCATCTGCTGAATCGCTTCAGCTTCATGATTGCGCCATGTTTCACTCATACGTTGCACGATTTGACCTAATAACAATGCGCTGGTATCGAACAATGCACGGACTTGTTGTGCTGACATTTCTGAGACAATTGCACCACGACGAGGATAAATTTCAATCAGATGGGTTCTTTCTAAAAGCAAAAGGGCTTCACGTACCGAGCCACGACTGACATCCAGTTCTTTGGCAATACGTAGTTCTTGTATTCTTTCCCCTTCAACCAACTCGCCACTAATAATTTGTTCACTAATATGTTTGGCAATCTGTTCTGAAAGGCTATCCACTTCTTCCGAATGCATATAATTCCTATCTTGGTTTATTATTCTTTACTTGGACAATGTCAATTGTCATTATTTTAGTTGTACCTGATTTAATTCAATTGAAACCATGACATTGTCCGACAATTTTAATGTATTTTAAGTCAACTCAGTGTTTAGAAAAAGTACCATTGATCGGAATCTACTTAGTAATACCTTGATAAATAAAATAAAGACCGACCACTGTAAGTAAGCATGCAAAGCATTTTTTCAACATCGCTGGAGAAAGTGCATGCGCCACCTTTGCGCCAAATTTGGCAGTGATAAAACTCATTACACTGATCCCAATAAAGGCATAAATATGCACATAACCAATTGAATTTTTAATTTCGGTTGGTTCTTGTGCACCAAAGAACATAAAACCGAGCGCACCCGCAATCGCGATTGGTAAACCACAAGCTGCTGATGTTGCAACGGCTTTTTGCATCACCACACCATTTTTGTTGAGATAGGGAACCGTCAGACTTCCGCCACCAATACCAAAAATTGCCGATGCAACTCCAATTCCCCCACCAGCCAGCATTTGCATAGGTGCGGTCGGTAATTGTTTAGATTCATCGACTTTGACATTGGCCCCCTTAAACATTTTAAATGCCACCCAAATTGCAAATGCACCAATAATCAGCTGTAAATGCTGACCTGATAAAATATCTGCAATGCCAGCTCCAATAAATGAGCCAATCACCAAACCTGGGGCTAAGTTTTTAAAAACATTCCAAAGTACTGCACCTTTTTTATGATGCGCTGTTACGGAACTAATTGAGGTTACAATAATTGTTGCAAGTGAAGTTCCCAATGCCATGTGCATAATGACCGAAGGATCATAGCCCATTTTGGTAAAGACCACATAGAGAATTGGTACAATAATTAAGCCACCACCAACACCAAATAGCCCAGCAGCAAATCCTGCGATTGCACCAATACCTAAATATATGATTAACTCCATAAATGTTCCTTCACTCTTCTCAGATTCAACATGGATTTAGAGACTCGTCATCTTAGACAACTTCTTACACAAGCAAATGAACTCCCTGAAGTGCTGCTTTTAAAGCAGACGACAGCATCGACCAATGATGATGTGCGTGAAATTGCGCTCAGCGGCGTCAAGACAGTTTTGGTCTGTAGTGAAACTCAGACTCAAGGACGAGGTCAGCACCAACGGGAATGGGTTTCGCCAATTGGTAACATTTATTTAAGCACATTGCTTGAAACTCGAACACCCTTAGATGGGCGTTTAGCATTGGAAATTGCTTTAAATATCTTACAAATGCCAACACTTAAGAATTTACCAGCATTACAAATTAAATGGCCCAATGACCTATATAGCCCTCAAGGAAAGTGGGGCGGAATTTTAGTTGAGCCCATTTCACCACATCAAGCTATTGTTGGAATCGGGATCAACTTATTTCCGATCCCCAAAGAAAATGTGACTCAACAAGCCACCTCGATAATGCAATTAGGCCTACAATTTCCAAATCGAATCCAAATCATTGCAGAAATGTATTTGGCAATTCAACAAGCTGGACAATGGTTTGATCATGGTTGCTATAACCTTGCAGCACGATTTAATCACTATGCTGCTTTTATGGATCAACAGGTTTATTTTGAACAAATTCAAAATTCAATTGAGGGTGTTTTCAAAGGAATTTCTGATGATGGCGCACTGAATTTATTGACAGCTCAAGGCTTAGTCAATGTCTATCAAGGGCGTTTACGCTTAGCTGAAGCATAAATAACGAGGTGATCCGTTGTCTAAAATGAGATGGATTGATCAGATGTATCGTGAAAAAGTGATCGGCAATTATTTAAAACAGGGCTTTTTTCGCTATACATTTCGCTATATATTGCGCAGTAATCGTATTGATCCAAAGATCATAGCAAACAGTTACTAACAGTACGGAACAACGTTCAGCAAAATGAACCGCAGGTTATTTGCCCTATTTGATTGATCAGATTGAGATGCTCTCTAAGTCGTTCAATATTTTCAAATAAAATAATTATGCAGATTGTGTTCAGTTTCAATTAGGCAAAATAATGAAAGCACTTTGGTTAGATATTGGAAATACCCGTCTAAAATATTGGATTACTGAAAATAATCAAATTATCCAACAGGCAGCAGAATTACATCTCCAATCCCCTGCGGATCTGCTATTGGGTTTAATTCAACATTTCCGTGGTTTAGGCTTAGACAAAATTGGAATTTCCTCAGTCCAAGATAAAAAGAACAACGAACGCATTGTCCAGATTTTAAAATTACTCGATATTCCTGTAACTTTTGCCAAAGTGCATGCTGAATATGCAGGATTACGTTGTGGCTATGACCATATAGAACAACTCGGGATCGATCGTTGGTTACAAGTTTTGGCTGTGGCGAAAGCTGATGATGACTTGTGTGTGATTAGCTGCGGCACCGCTTTAACAATTGATTTAACCCAAGGTTTACAACATTTAGGCGGTTATATTCTGCCTAACCTCTATTTACAACGTGATTCTTTAATTCAAAAAACCAAAGGCATTAAAATTCCAGATGCGGCTTTTTCAGAGCTAAGTCCTGGTCGGAATACCATAGATGCAGTACATCATGGCATTTTCTTGGGGCTGTTAAGCACCATTGAAAAAGTGCTTGAGCAACAACCACGAAAGCTTATTTTAACAGGTGGTGATGCCAATCTATTTGCACAATTTCTAGAGAAATATCAACCAAGAATTGAATCAGATTTATTACTCAAAGGCTTACAGTTCTATATAGATCGACAAACCGCTTAAACCTAAATACAATTTAATGGAGGATCAGCAATCTTCCATTTTTAATAAATAAACACAACCATAAACACGATAAAAGAGCAATCATTATGAAAACGATACCCTTACTGCTTAGTGCCTGTTTAATGAGCTTCACAATGGTGGGTTGTACCAGTTTACAAACCACGCACTCACCTTCAACAACCATGGCAACAACTGAACCCGTTATTGCTTACTTTGCTCCAGATGCAGGTGAAGAAGCCTGTGAGTGCGGCTTAGTCATGGATCAGGGTTATTCACTCACACCTGTAGAAAATGGATATTTCAGAAAACTATTAGGTCGTGATAAAGATGGCCGTTTCTTAGTTCAGGACTTCTATCAAAATAGTCGTAAAAAACAATCTGACCCCTTTTGGATTAAAGCCCCTCAAGGCTTAAATAGCTTTGATAGTAAATATGTCGACGGTGAAGTTGTGGGCTATTTTGAAAATGGAAAAGTCAGCTTTAAATCGACCAGCCAAGACCAGAGATCAGTTGGAAAAACTGAAACATACTATTCAAATGGTCAACTTGGGCTACAGGAAGAATATTCAGATGATCAGCCCATCGTTCAAAAGGTATGGTATGAAGATGGCAAACCTGCAGCAGAACTAAAATTAAGCCCAAGTGAAGATTATTCGATTCTAGACAGTAAAGTTTGGGATCAACAAGGCAATTTGATTCAAGATGAGCAACACGCTCAGGAGATTCTTGACGAGCTTTATCAAAAACTCAATCAATAACACAGTATCACGATAAAATCGAATATGCAGCCTGAGTACCAGCTTGGGATTCAGGTTGTAATAAAACGGCTAACTTTTCCCAAAGTACAGTTAAGCTGGTATAACCCTCTGCTGCCATAAAATGCCCTGCACCTTTCACCTCAATCATTTGTGAATTCAGCGAATAACCCAATTGAATACTGACAGGCGCTGGCACAAAAGGATCATTGTTGGAGAAAAAGATAAAGCGATTCAGAATATTCATTCTGAGCAGCGCATCATCGACCCGAGCGTGTTGTAAAAATAAATTAAGTTCAGGTAAAACGGCTAAATTTTTACTGAATCCCGCAACCAAAAATAAAGCACCTAATTTTCGCCCCAATAATTCACTCGAAAGAAAATCCAGACTGGCAATCCCCCCTAAACCATGTGCCACAATGATGGTATCGTCATTGAGTGACTTAATTTGCTGCGTAATATTATGCTTCCACAGCTCATATTGGGGCTGCTCTGGATGTTCTAGATCAATCACTTCACATGCATGCCCTGTCGCCAATACTTGTTGCTTTAGCCACGGATACCAATGATGTTCAGGGGAGTCTTTATAACCGTGTACGATAAATACTTTTTTCATAAATCAACTTCTTATCAATTATTGTTTAAATCATATTCAAATAATGGGCTCAGAATATCTAAACAGCCAACAAAAGTATGTTATTTTTATTTAACAAAAAAGCGCCCTAAGGCGCTTTTTATAAAAAAAATGAGACTTATTTTTTATCGTTATTACCAAACAATGGCCCCATACCGCCGCCACCGCCAAACTGTTTTTGCATTCCGCCCAATGAGCGCATCATTTTTGCCATACCCGATGGATTGGCAAACTTCTTCATCATTTTCGCCATTTGTGCATGTTGTTTGATCAGTTTATTGACTTCAACTACATCCATACCACAGCCTGCTGCAATACGCTTTTTACGGCTCGGATTCATTAAGTCTGGGTTACGACGTTCTTTAATGGTCATCGATTGAATAATCGCTTCCATCTTTTTCACTTGCTTTTCAGGATTTGCTTGTGCAATCGCATCTTGAATGCCTGAATTGCTCATGCCAGGCAACTTATCCAAGAAGCCCATCATACCGCCCATTTTGTTCATCTGTTCAAATTGCATCAGCATGTCTTCAAAGTTGAAGCTCCCGCCTTTCTGCAATTTTTTCGCCATTTTTTCGGCTTTTTCTTTGTCGATTTTACGTTCAACTTCTTCGACTAAAGAAAGTACGTCACCCATACCCAAGATACGTTGTGCAACACGCTCAGGATGGAATGGCTCTAAGGCATCGAGTTTTTCACCCATACCTAAGAATTTAATTGGCTTACCGGTAATCGCACGTACCGAAAGCGCCGCACCACCACGTGCATCACCATCAGTTTTGGTGAGGATAACACCCGTTAATGGTAATGCATCATTGAAAGCTTTGGCAGTATTTGCCGCATCCTGACCTGTCATTGCATCAACGACAAATAGGGTTTCTGTTGGGCCAATTGCAGCGTGTAATGCTTTAATTTCGTCCATCATGTCATCATCGACATGCAAACGACCTGCCGTATCGACAATCAAGACATCGTTAAAGTTAATTTTGGCTTGACCAATTGCACGTTGTGCAATTTTAATCGGATCTTCAGAAGCGTCCGATTCAATAAAATCAACACCCACTTCAGCAGCAACTGTTTGCAGTTGCTTGATCGCAGCTGGACGGTAAACATCGGCAGAAACCATCGCCACTTTTTTCTTTTGACGTTCTTTTAAGAAACGTCCAAGTTTTGCAGCTGTCGTGGTTTTACCAGCACCTTGCAAACCTGCGAGAAGAATCACAACAGGTGGTTTTGCAGCTAAGTCTAGGCTTTCGTTTGCCTCACCCATCATTTTGGTGAGTTCGTCATACACAATTTTAACGAAAGCTTGACCTGGTGAAAGCTGAGTCATGACTTCTTGACCCAATGCTTCTTCCTTAACTTTCGCAATAAACTCACGAGTTACAGGCAAAGCAACATCGGCTTCAAGAAGTGCCATACGCACTTCACGTAAGGTATCTTTAATATTATCTTCGGTTAGCTGCCCAGAGCCAGTAACATTTCTGAGACTCTGCGTGAGTCGTTCTGTTAAGGTATCAAACATTGCAAAATCCGCTTAAAATAGCTAGTAGCAAAAAAATCTTTCTTAAAATAGAAAATTTATGCTCAAGATGCTATAGGATACTGTAGTTCACATGGAATTTATATCTTATAACATGAATATTCATCATCCTGAAAAAGGTTTGACATGATTAGCCTACCCTTGGTTTATACGATTTTAGCATTAATTGCCTATACCTCTTCATTTTGGTATTTGTTCATGCACTTAATGGCTAAACGTTCCGCAAACCCTTGGTTTATTGGCATCATGTCAGGTTTAGGGCTGATATTACATGCAAGTGTACTGCATAACGACATACTTACACCACTAGGGATTAATTACGACGTCTTTAACTTGATGTCTTTTACCTCTGCGTTAATGTTGGTTTTAAGTATGCTTTATAGTACCTATCGTCCTGTTCTTTCACTAAATTTGATTGGAATTCCTGTTGCCGCCTTTGGTTTGATTCTCGGTTTTTGTTTTAGTAAACCAGATCAATTTATTGAACAGCATTCTATCGGTTTAGACATCCATATCATTCTGTCTTTATCTGCTTATGCCGTTTTACTCATGGCAACCATACAAGCCGTTTTGATTTGGTTTCAAAACCGCGAACTCAAAAAGAAACAAAAAAAACGTATTTGGGTCAATTTCTTACCGTCATATCAAGCCATGGAATCTTTACTTTTTGATATGCTCATTACTGGTTTTGTTTTATTAACTGTCGCCCTATGTTTTGGTTTCTTTACCATTGATGACTTCTTTGCACAGCACCTAGCACATAAGACCGTGTTTAGTATTGTGTCTTGGTTTGTTTACGGTGCGTTGTTAATTGGTCACTATAAGTTTGGCTGGCGTGGTCAAAAAGCCATTCGCTTTACCATGATTGGATTCTTTTTATTGGCGGTTGGCTTTATTGGTTCTAAATTTGTTTTGGAAATGATTTTGCATCGTTGATAAACGCAGCGCTGAGCAAAAATGGCAGTATTTTGTATTCTTACTATAAATAAATATATTGATACAGAAGCAGAAGAAATTGTTTTATATGAATTAGATCTGGAATATTACTGTCTCAGATCAATTTTGGTGACAGCTTCACTCAGCATCAATACAAATTTAAACATAGAACAAGCGCATTTTTTCTTACCTGAAGGAAGTTTTTCTGACGTTTTAGATGAAATTATTCCTATTGAAAAAGATGAGTTTTTAAATTTTTGGAATCAATCAATCTCTAAATATTTAAGTGATTGGAATGAATTAAAGAACAAATTTAAAATTGGGCAAAGCATTGAAACCGAGATTGTGTGTTTCTATCCTCAAGGGGTGATTGTTCAATATGGCGAAAGATTTTATGGTTTAGCCAATTACAAAGATTGTGAATCGCATTTAGGTTCAAACAACATGTATCCACAACAAAAAATTCGACTTTACGTAGAAAGTTTTGATAATGAAAATTTATGGATCAACTTTTCAATAACACCCCATTCAGCGCTGACCTAGAATATATTTTGCATCGGTAGACATCTCCTACAAAAATGCGTATAACGCTGTTTTCATCTCATCAGGTAACAACTGTGAAACTTATACTCGCCCCAATGGAAGGCTTAACCGACCCTATCATGCGTGACGTTCTCACACATGTCGGTAGCTTTGACTGGTGCGTGACTGAGTTTATCCGTGTAACGGATTCGGTCTTACCTGACCATGTTTATCATAGCTATTGTCCAGAATTAAACAATCAAGGCAAGACAGCTGCTGGCACACCAGTACACGTTCAGTTTTTAGGAAATAATCCTGAAATGCTCGCAGCCAATGCGGTACGCGCTGCTGAATTAGGTGCTCCTGCAATCGATATGAATTTTGGTTGTCCTGCTAAAACAGTAAACCGTCATAGAGGTGGTTCAGTACTTCTCGATGAGCCTGAAGTTGTACATGAGTTGGTCAAGGCTGTACGTGATGCTGTACCCAAATACATCCCTGTATCTGCAAAAATGCGTTTAGGTTATATGGATCGAAATTTTACCCTTGAAAATGCGCATGCCATTGAAGATGCTGGCGCAGCTTGGGTCACTGTCCATGCTCGGACCAAAGCTGATGGGTACACCCCTCCAGCATTTTGGGATCAGCTACAGCCGATTCGTGAAGCACTCAAAATCAATGTGATTGCCAATGGTGAAATCTGGACCAATGCTGATGCGAAACAATGCCAACTTGAATCAGGTTGCCAAGATTTGATGATTGGTCGTGGTGCTGTGACTACACCAGATCTCACACAATGTATTCGTAAAAATACAGATGAACCACTTATCACATGGTCTGAACTATTAAATTTACAAATTCGTTTTTTAAATGGACCATATAAAAAGGAGCTGAACATGGTCGGTCGCTATAAACAATGGATTGGGATGATGTCTAAGCATTATCCCGAAGCCAAAGCCTTATGGGATGAAATCAAACGGTTGAAAAAAATTGACGAAGTGCTGGAGAAATTGAATCCTGCACATTCTTAAATTTCTTCATCAATCTCTAAAATTGCTTTAATTTCTTCAGGTTGAAATTCTTTTGTTAATTCAGAAGTTGGATTCAATACCAATGTTGCCCCCTGAGTCATTTCAAAAAACTGCCGTGTATTTAACATGATATATTCGGCATCGACTCCAATATCATTTTGAATGGTTTCTAGCTCTATGAAGAATGGTATTGCTTGATCACCTTCTGGTGTTTCTAGAATACGGAATTGAATTTTTTTATGCTGATCTTGTGTTCCTAAACAATAAATATCCGATGCTAAAAGCAGATCGATAAAATCAGGGATCAATTCATAGTTTTCTTGGGTGTTGATAAAGAGTTGTTGTAAATTTTGCATGTTGTTGATTGTCTATTTTTGGTGCCATTAATATAGCTTATTCACGGTAGATATGGAATTGACCTGAGTAATCAATTGAATATCCTAAAGCTTCGAATTTTAAATTATCAAGATTTAAGTTATTGAATTTAAATTATTATAAAAGATTTAATCTCGTTTAGGAAACTATATTCATAAAGCATCTACTGCTGCAGGGATACGAAATCACCATCACTATTAGTTTTTCTATAATCACCACAGAATGCCGGAAAAGGGTCTAAGCAAAAAATCCAAACAAAGAATTTCACAAATTGCATTTTTGAGGAATTCCTTTGCTTTGGTAAATATTGAAATAAGTATTATTCTTTGTGAGTTCAGTATTTAATTCTAACCAATAATCCTTAACATTTACTCTCGTCGTCACTAAAAATTCACAATACTCATTCACATTATTTTTTTTATTTAAAATATGTTGCTTCATAAGTGAAACATACACCTCTTTTGATTTCCTCTCATCAATCACATTCAAAGCAGAAATAAAACTTGTGGGAACAATTGGATCTGTATTCATTTTTTTAAATTTTTTCCCATTGTATTCAACACTTAACCCTAGACGAATACTTTTGAGTTGATTAAATTTAGAGTTCGCTGCATAAATCTCAGAAAAGAGATCAGGTGTTTGACTGCTATTATTAAAAAAATAAATTTTCTTGGTCGTCAAACCATAGGATAGCACTTCATAGCGTTTACTATGCGAGACTGTATCCCTATTGATATAACCTATTTTTTCAAGGTTCTTTATTATTTCACCTAAATCTACAGACATTGCTTTTAAATTAAGCTGGTTTACTGGTGCAAATCTTGAGTAATTTATTTCAGAAGATAACGCTGATATTTCTTTATCTTCAAAATTAAAAATTCGATTTTCTACATTCGCTCCAAAACTATAGGATGTCAAAGAAAAACATATCAGGAATACAGTTTTAAATTTAATAATATAATGATTTTTCATAATTTTTATCTGTCATTTTTGTATAGTATACAGTATAAGCAAAACTATTGACTTGACCTTTGCTTACAAACCATTCAGGTTCAGATTCCAAGATAATATGTACACCATTAAAATTCTTTTCAGAAATAACCTTTCCGTACTGATCCCCACCTTGACATCGCCCTTTAGTTAAAAAATTTTCTATGAAGTTATCAAGACTGCTTTTATCTAAAGCTACTGAATTTATTAAAAAAATTTGATCAGAAATTGATTGATCGATATTTTTATGGATATTTTCATCAAATGGAACGAAATTATCACTAGCATAATAATTTGTATTTGGACCTTGTCCTGTAGTTCGTACTTCTAATGTAGACATATGATGATAATTATCTTCAAAATTTTCATTGTGAACTATTCCATTATCAAAACCTTGAGTAGCAGATAATCGATCTATAACTTTTAACTTCAAATAATTCGAATTCATTTCCTTATATTTGCTATATATTTTTTTAAAATTATAGTCCAAATACAAATCATGATTAACAACAAATAAATTAATATCTCTCGATATTTCCTTTACGTCACTTCGAGTATCGCTTTTCTTAGTTTTGTTATTTATCTGGCATAGATGATCTAATGGCTCATTAGGAGCACATGCAAATAGAAAAAAAGAATATATAAAAATAGTTAAAATTTTCCTCATAACTTATTAAGCCTTATCAAAGGTATAAAATTTTTATATGATTTTCAATATCATAGATATAAAACACTAATATATTGATGTCTCATATTTTTTATCCGTTTTCTTTGTAAAATAAATAAAAAAATTCAAACTATTATATTTCCTATTTTTAATTTGTTTTCCATCAGCTTCCAAAACAATGTGCATATCATTTACATTCCATTCTTCTACTTCAGGCTCATTTGAATTACTACATTTTAGTTTTGTTATAAAAGTACTAACTTTACTATTCAAATCTACCCCACCCACTTTATCACCACTTACCACATAAATCTGATCTTTAACCATAGATACAATTTCTTCTTCTAATTGCTCACTATAAGGAACATAGTTATCACTACTAAAAAACATATGATTACCCTTTAAATTACTATTAGCTGAAAGACGGGAAATGTAATCAAAATTCTTCTTCACATTATTATTAACAGTACCATCACTAAAACCTACTTCAGGAGAAAGACTATCTAGAACTTTCAATACTAAATATTGACTATTTAACTCAAAATATCTTTTAATAATTTCATTTTGATCATAATTTAAATAAATTTTATTATTTTCAACAAATGATGATATATCTCTAGCTACTCGAACATCATAGCCATTTTCATCTTTTATATTTTCACTATTTTTTAAACTACAATTATCCTTATTTGAGTCAAATGAGCAAGCAGACAGACTTAAAACTACTACTAATAAAATCAAAAATTTCATAATATCTTTATCCATTGTAATCTAAGCTTCTATCGTTACGCATAAGTAACCATTGATGCCTAAATAAAGCTATTTGATTACCTTTATAAAGCGATTTTTTAGGTGGATCTTCATCAGTATCCTCATAATCCATAAAATTATCGGTAAAACCTTTATGAAAACAATATGGTATATCTTTCTCATTTTGAAATACATGGGATAACCCAAAGCTATGAACTATTTCATGGACGACAGTCTCCAATTCAGTTGCTCCATGATGATAAATAACAACTGAGTTCCCCCATACTTTTTTCCTATTAGATCCTGCTTCAGGTGCAAAAATAGCACTACCTTTTCTATTAAAAATTTGACCATTTTTGGTATATGAACATTGTGTATTTGTAAAAAAAACATATGTAACATCATTAGAATCAGAATTTATTAAACCATTAACTTTTGCATATTTCTGAAATAAAAAGATTAAATCGTGCTTAAATTCATCATCTAAAGTATTGCTAATTATACTATTACCTAAACTGTTTTTCGTTTGATTTACATAATATTTATTATAAAATCCTTCCAAGTCCCATGTTTTATTTTTATCTAACATATCCTTTATATTAAAAATTGTATCTCTTACTATTTTAGGTCGTATAAGTGCTTGATTAAAAGATTCATATTTTAAACTATATTCCAATCCTGTACCTGTAGGCCGTTGAACTTTATTTTGATTAAAACTAACATCAACAAAGCATATTTTAGCTATTGGAACTTTATCATTTGCAAAAACGCTCATTTGCCCAACTTCAAAAATATTATTCCCTTTTATTGCTTTTACACTAATTAGAGCACCTTTAGTTGTTGCTCCTTCACAAGATATTCTAATTGCATTTTTAGTACTGTAACTCCACCTAGACTGATCTACCAAATCTGTTTTTTTCCTATTTTTTATGAAAAAAGAAATTGGTAACTCCAGACGATTACTTTTTTCATTACCAGTTGATGTAGAAATTTTTATACATTTTTCATTAGTTTCAAATATTATTTTTGTACCATCATCTTGTAGAGGTACTTCATCATCCCCGACAACTTGGTGAAGTTCAATAGATAATAGTGCACCATCTACATTAATTTTAGAACTTGCATTTTTATCTTTTACCTTAGTTGCAAAAATTGCTAAATGAGATGGGATGTACTCTATACCCCAAGGGGTTATTTTCCGTGTACCATCTATATATACTTTCTTTAAACCACTAATGTAATTTTTATTAATTAACGCAGGCTGCATTTTTCTATTTATTTCAAAAACAGGAAATATGTACTCATCTCTTAACCAATCAAACCCAAACTCTCCATTATACTTCAAAATATAAGATGTTCCGTTTAATCGTGGCTTTTCCCCGTATTTATATGGTCTCCGAAAATGAACCGTAAACTTTCTTAAACACGTTGCACATGAAGTGCCCGCTGTAGGACTTGCACCACCTACACCCATCTTAAACCTCCAAATTAATCAAATTTTTTATAAAAACGTTATGATGAAATTCTTTTCCCAATACATACTCTTTATATGATTGGATATCATTGGAATAATTTTCTTGAAGTGAACTCAATGAATCATTTTGTTTTAAAAACTCTATTTTTTCTGGATAAATAATTGAAAGGTTTTCTTGAAGATTGGAATGACTAAAACTCTGATTTAACTGGTCTATTGCTTTAAAAACAAATTTAAAATCATACCCTAAAACCACATTTTTATAGCTTTCCAAAAGTGTATAAAAAGCATCTACATAAGATACTTGCTCCGCAATATTGTAATGCTGCATTTCATTTTGGAGCCAAAGATATTGCGGATCATTTGCATAATCTATTCCCAAATAAACATGGCTCTTCACCATATATTTGAGTGTATAAATTTGATTGATGCCTTTTTCAATATATAGATTGATCAGGCTTTGGACAGGTTCTAATAGCTGATCAAATTGCCCATTCAGTTTAAGGGCTGGGTTTTCTTTTATAATTTCATAGACAAGGTCATATAAAAATTCTTTATTTTGCTCAACATCTAATTCATATAATTTTTCTTGGCTGAGTATGAACATTATGCATTCTCCAATACCATTAATTGATTAGAATCTACATCCTGATAATTTCGAATTGAAATGATCCATTTTGTAATATCCTCAAAAAACTCATCTTCTTGTTGATCTGTCAGTATTTTATGAATTTTTTTAACAATTCTTGGATCAAACCATCTAAA
Source organism: Acinetobacter sp. I-MWF (assembly GCF_025433935.1). Taxonomy (NCBI): domain Bacteria; kingdom Pseudomonadati; phylum Pseudomonadota; class Gammaproteobacteria; order Moraxellales; family Moraxellaceae; genus Acinetobacter; species Acinetobacter sp. I-MWF. Next base: position 3,838,034 of record NZ_JAMBAR010000001.1, read on the forward strand.
TAATTTTTGTGTACCATCAGGAAATTCTACTGTGAGATAGCGTTTCATTTTTTTAACAAACTGAGCCAAATCCAATGAACTGAATACCAGATTTAACGCCTGTTCATCTTTCCATGTTTGATGAATAAAGCTCAACCCATCTTCTTCGAGCGCCTCTAAATCATTGATTAAAACAAGTACAGGGGCAACTTCAAAAGGTGCATTGCCCTCCGTTGTGCCTGAGAATAATGAATAAAACTCTAGCCTTGCATCATTTCGCCATGCGTTAATAAAGTGCAAAGTTTGATCTGAAACTTGCGCTGCATCCAAGATTAAATACATGTTCAAATCATGTCGATCATCTTCGATACAGCTTTTTATATTTTTAAATGGAACAATTTTTCTTTTCATTTTATTTATCAACAAATGCCATTCCAAACTTTGCTGCATCCAACAAACAAGGCTTACAAATATTTTCATAGAATGATGGAAGTGAATAATCGACTTTTGCTCCACCAATAAAACTATGTTGCCCTGCTTTCACTTCGAACTTAGCAGCCGTGGTCACAAATACACCTGAACCATTAATTTTTAATTGAGAGCCACCAGATGTGATAATAATTTCTTTGAGACTTTTTAGCTCAATCATCTCTTCAGTCGAAATGATTTGAATACCTTTACGCGCAATCAAATCAGCACCATCGCCTTGTGCTTGGATCTCAACTTTGCCTTTTCCAGCAAATAACCTTGCCCCTTCCTGTGCCGCAAAAAGACTAATCTTTGATTGTGCATGTGCAACTAAATTCTTTTGCGTACTCAGGTTGATACTGTCACCTGCTGTATAACTGATTTGTTTATCCGCAGAAAGATGTAAGTCTTCATTGCTTGCCAATGCGATTGAATTCGGTGCAGCTAAAATCATCAAAGCTTGTTTAAATGCATCCGCTTTGTCTTTTTCACCTTTTTCGATTTGATCAAGAAATTGCTTGAGATTTTCCAATACATCCAGCGGATCAGTCTGCTGGTTCTTGGCAACTTCACTTAAGGCTTTAGAGTTATTTAGACTGCTTTCTAACTGACTTTTCGCGGCTGTTGCATCAAGATGGTTACCTGAAGCTGAGTCTTGAGCATAGGTACTGAGTAGTAGGCCTTGCCCAGCTCGTAACGCTCCCCATTGATCTGTTCTTAGTTCAAAGCCTTCGCCTCGCCCTTCACTGGTATCAGTTTCTTTAGGATGACTCAGATTACCAAGGTTAAGTTGACTCGCACCGTGACTGCTTTGTAGCTGACTGCTGATTTGGTCTGTGGTATCGTCAAATCTAAGCTGGCCATAGCCACTGCCTTTAACTTCTCGACTTTTGATCCCTGCCAGTTTTTTAGTATCAGGCAATTGGCCTTTGTCATCAAATTTAGTTGGACTTCGTTGCGCTTCATGGATACGCCCCACCACAAATGGTCGGTCAATATTTCCATCAAAGAAATCTATCACGACAATCTCACCAATCCTCGGTAAGAACCGCGCACCATAGCCTTCACCTGCCCATGGAGTCAGTACATCCACCCAAGCGGAATCGGTGTCGTTGTCATTGCTCCCTGCACCACCATCATGACTATGATCTTCATTGCGGGTAAACAGGAAGCGAACTTTAATCCGTCCCCATTCATCGACATGGATTTCCTCTCCACTTGGCCCAACCACTTTGGCACGTTGTGGGTGGGTACTTGGACGGTGTTGTAGTGGGCGGTATTCAGGAACAGTGGTGATATTACGGCGTTGTAGTACCAATTGATTGGCTTGGCGTTCTGGGTTGTTTGAGTCTACATTTGAATTGACCCAATTGCTCTGTTGGAGCAAGCGATTGATTTGTTCACTCAGATCTTTGGGTAAGTTGTTCTGGTTATAGAATGTCTTTGACGTGATCAGAAACTCTTTGTCTGAGCCATTGTGTTGGTCTATTTCTGGGTGTTCGTTTAATTCAAACCAGTATCCCACTTGTGCATCACGTACAGTGGAGTTGGCTATAAATTGTTTAGATTGAGCATCATAGTAATGACTGAGGTTTTGGTTAATCTTTTCAATCTGATTGTTATTTGACGCGGTTGCTTGGTCTTCACCATTCAGGTCTTGAATCCATGCTGGACTGATATGCCAAGCCTGTTCTAAACCGAGACTGGCATTGTTTTGATTTTGACTGTGTTGGTGTTTGCTTTGAACACTGCCTGCACCCTCTTCTTGTTCTAACACATCTGCTTGCCAGCGTTGTACATGGACAGCAGTGGGTTGTAAGCTACGTTGCCCGATAAAGCTGGTGATGCTGTCTTGTTGTTCTGTGGCACTGCTGCGATGGAAGCGGATCTTTCTTCGTTCTAGCGCTTTGTATTCGCTGTTATCATCCACCAAGCGCAGTTTTTGTGGCTGAATTTGAGTTGCAGTGCTTGGTACAATCAATTGCGCTTCATCAATCAGCCAGTTGATCCCTTCACTGCGCATCAAGCGGGTTAAAAATGCATAGTCGCTTTCGTTACTCTGCATAATGAATGGTCGGATATCGTAATCTTTTTTCAGTCCACTTTTATCGAGGCTTAGACTCGATGCAAAGAGTGGGCTTTTGTCTTGCCATTCTTTAAACAGCGTTTCTATGACTTGCACAACCGACTTATTCATAAACACTCGGCTGTTACGGCGTTTATGCCACAGTGAAGTGGCATCTTCGAGTTTGAGTTTATATAGCGTTAGTGCACCATCACTCTGCCCTTGTGCTACTTCAGTAATCACCCCTGTGCTACGAAACAGTTGTCCTTGATCTGTGACTTGATCAATGGCCACTTGGCTACCAATAAATTGTTTAAGCGGAATCACAGCCAAAGTGGCAAGGCAAATCAGTTCAACAGACACACCTTGGTTTAGACCATGTTGTCCATCGATACGTTGTAAGAAGACTTGGTTGTTTAAGTCTGTATTTGTAAATTGGATATGCAAAGCTCGTTTTTGTGCGTTTAGTCCAAGCTGATCCAATATTTTATAAATGCTATTTACTAAGCTATTCATTTTAATAATTTATTCGTTTTAGTTGCCTCTATTATAAATTAATTCTAAAATTTTTCTATTTAAAAAAACAATTTCATTACTAAAAATACTTAAATTCAAATAGATTTTTTGATTAATTGTTGAAAAATTAAATAAATAATCTCGCTAAAAATGTAGTTTAAATAGACTTCTTTCATAAGTGCTTTTTAAAACCATAAATCAACATAAAAGCACCCTCATCCTAACCTTCTCCCAGAGGGAGAAGGAACTTTCAATACCAATATAATTCACTTCACATGATCATTTTTTGATTTATGAAAGATCTTTAATATTCATATATTTCTAATAAATCAACATTATTTATTTCCACAAATATCTAAAATAAAGCTCAAAATAATCTTGTTTATATGCTTGATTTCAATTTTAATCTCAGCCTGCTTGTTATGTCTGATATGTATTCAATACTGATCAATTCATGTTGTGTTTATATACATAAGCCTCATTTAATTTATGTCTTTTATAGCAATGCCAACTTTACTACTGCTTTATGTTATAAAATAGCTACACATTTCATTCTTTTAGGAGTTTTCCTATGAACGATGTTAACTCTCCCAAAAAACCGTTGTGGAAATCTAAAGCCGTGATTTTCGCAACAATCTTTAGCTGTTTATTCCTTGTATTCTTCTATATGGCTGTAACCAATGAACCAGATTATATGCCGAGTCAGCAAAATAAGCAGATAGCGACGCCTCAGACTGAGAATACTGATACAGCACCTCCACATGACACACAGCAAATGTCGAATGATGAAATGAAAAACATGCCACACAACTCAGCTCAGCCAGAACATGCAAACTAAACAATCTATGATCAATGATTCACGTAATGCGCTTGTCGTAGAAGGTGGTGGTATGCGTGGGGCTTTTACCTGCGGTGTACTTGACGCTTTCCTACAACAAAATTTTAACCCTTTTGATCTTTTTGTTGGAGTGTCTTCTGGTTCAACAAACCTCGCCAATTACCTTGCTCGACAACAAGGTCGCAATATCGAACTCTATTTAGACCACTCACTTCGACCTGAATTTATTCGTTATGCTCGCTTTTTTAAAGGTGGGGATTTACTGGATATGCAGTGGATGTGGAATATTGTCGAGAAAGAGAATCCTCTAGATCAACAGGCATTATTTAGTCAAAATCCTGACTTTTATATGGTCTTGACTCATGCTCGTACAGGTTATCCTGAATATTTACGTGCTGGGAAAGACAATATTATCGATGGATTACGTGCTTCTAGTTCTATTCCCTATCTGACACGACAGGCTGTAGAAATTTTTGGAGAGCCTTATTTTGATGGCGGTGTCGCAGATGCCCTCCCTGTTCAATGGGCAGCGCAACAAGCAAATATTCAAAATCTCTTGGTGATTCGTACCCGTACACAAAATTACTTTAAAGCCAGCAGTAAAGCCGATCAATTCTTGGCAAAATATTTGCTTAATCAATATACTGGCTTTGCAGATAGTCTGAAAAACCGCTGTACTCGTTATAACCAAACTGTCGATTTTATCCGCCAAAATACGCAACAAAGCATTTTGGAAGTCTGCCCACCTGACAATAAAAAGTTAGCAGGCCGTTTATGTAAAGATAAACGCAAATTGCAATATACCTATGAAGTTGGCTTAGAAAGCGGACAAAAAGCCATAGAAGACTGGAGCAACACACGCAAAGGCTAAAAGCGAAGTTCCCAACAGACTAATTTTTTAGCTTGTATTGCGTGACATATCCTTCTTGTGGAAAAGCATCTTGAGTGATGCTTTCTACTTGTACAACTTGCCCTTTGACTAAACTGATCAAAGGTGGCTGTTCAATCGTAATTCGCATGCGTTGATTGACCAGTGATTGACATCCACTGTCAGCTCTTCCATTCTTTTCAGCTTTTAATATTTTGATATACATCGTCAATTTACTTTTTTCAAACTCACCTTGTGGCCCATTGATTGCCATCGTCATGGTTGAAGTTTCTTCTAAGACTTTAACCGTTAAGAGACATTTATTGACATAAGATGCCCAAGTCAAATTGGGTACAATAAGCCCCATCATCAAAAAAATACCAAGTATTGCACGTTTCATTTACTGATCCTTTTTCCAAAACTTCCATGACTTTTCAGGGCAAGTATAAAGCTTGTCAGAAACAGGGATTTGATCATTGGTTTTGAGATCAAATACTTGAAATTGGCATTGGTTATTTTGATATTTACCTAAAATTTCATAATCGTGTCCAGCCTGTGGTCTGAACGAAGCAACAGCATCCACACATTGATCAATCACTTGTGCTTTTGTCCGAGATGAATCAGTCGCTCCAAATACAAAACCATATAAATTCACAGGTTGGTCGGCATTTAAAATAAACTCTTTATAAGAGATCAGTTGGTAGGTTCGCATAGCATTGCTTTCAGCTTCTTTCTGAATCGCACTACGAGGCATCCCTTCTTCGATATTAAAGGTGATTCTGGCATACGCTTTTAGCGCAGATAATGCACCATTTCCACTTAAGTAATCCCGTATCCCAGCTTTTCTTCCTGCACAATCAAATGAATGTTGAATTAAAGTTTTTGTCGCACCCTTTCGATAGACCCGAATCCGTGACTGTGTCGCAGGATCATAAGTTTTTGGCTTTGTTTCCACCTGCAGCTCATAGGCTAACGGTTGTTGTTTATCTGTTTCAGCTTGTGCAAATACACTGAATTGAGATACTACTCCAAATAAAAATAAAACCTGAAACTGTACCCTACCGTGCTTATATAATCTTTTCATTTTATTTTTAAAATACTAAGTATGTCTTGAAAAGACTTTACACGATGATCGGCCTGTGTCGATGTTTCTTTTTGTTGAGGCTCAAATAAGATCGTTTTCATGCCCAAAGCTTTTGCACCGCGAATGTCTGCTATCTCATGATCGCCAACAAAAACGCAGTGCTGAGGAATAACACCGAGCTGCTGACATGCCAATTGGAAAATTTCTGGATGAGGCTTTCGCAGTCCAACAGCTTCTGACACAATCACACTCGAAAAATACTCACTTAAACCTAGGGCTTTGAAATTATCTTCCTGAAAAGGTGTCTTTCCATTAGAGATTAATCCAAGAGAAAAATTTGCCTTAAATAAGCTATAAATAACCAGATCAACATCGCTAAAGCTCCGACAAAATTTATTAAAGTCTTGAATATAATTCTCTAATAGCGCTTGTGTTGAATAACTGGATATTTGAAACTCTTGAATAAGTTGAGCATACACCTGATCTTTCCATACAGAACCATTATTATCCAACTCAATAAAACGCTGAATAAATTGTGGTTTCTGTTGTATCGCAACCAGCTCGAAGAAATTTACCTGCCAATTTAAAAAAGCCTTTAGGGAGGAGGTGCGATCAAGTAAGGTTTGATCTAAATCAAAAAGTACAACTTGAATCATCTCACCATCCTCTAAATCGAAAAGACTTACTAAAGGATCAATAGATTATGATCATTGATTATCTATTCAATCCGATCTACCCATTGAATGCTTGTAGTGTTTCTAGGGTAATCCCTGCGCCACCACATACAATCACCAAGACCTGATCAGTGGGTTTAAATTGAATCGCCTGATCATAAAGCACTGATAATGTTGCACCACATGCCGGCTCAACCAAAATACGATGATCATCTACAAATTTTAAACAGGCATCTACAGTGTCTCGATCTGAAACCACCAAACTACGAACCTCAAGTGCTTGGCTCACTTCAAATGCATTTTGACAGACTTTTTTTGCTGCAAGCGTTGTTGCTATACCACTCACTTGATCCAATTCAACATGTTGTTTAGCAACAATCGAAGCATGTAAGGATGCTGTACCTTGGGTTTCAACCGTATAAATTGGAATATGGGCTAAACCATGTTTTTTTAATCCTGCTGCAACACCTGAAAGTAAACTTCCGCCCCCCACAGATAAGACCACCGCATCTGGAGTAACGCCATCTGCAATGACTTCATCAATCATCGGGATAATCCCTTCCCATAACAATGGATGATCAAAAGGATGAATAAATACATCATGCTGTGTTAATAAGGACTGCGCTAAAGCATTGGCTTCGGTCCATGAAGCGCCATGTACAATAACTTCTGCACCTTGCTGGACAATTAATTCTCTCGCACGTTGTGCTGTGGTTTCAGGAACCACGACGGTCACCGGAACACCCAGTTGTCGACCTGTATAAGCAACAGCTAAGCCTGCATTGCCACCCGATGAACTGATAAAACGCTGGGCACCCTGCTCAAAATATTTTTGACAGGCATGGCTAATGCCTCGTTGTTTAAATGATGCCGATGGTTGTAAGGCTTCCATTTTTAACCACACCTGACATTGATTCAGTTGGCTTAAAACTAAAGATTGAATTAACGGGGTTTTTATACTGAGCATGGGCAAATCGATTCTCTTGGTTTATTTCAATCTTGGTTTATTTCAATGTGGGTTTATTTCAATTCAGTCATTTTTTAAACTTAACCCCATATCGATATGTGGAATCTCACAATCTAAATATTCTTCACCTTGTACCTGAAAACCTAAGTTTTCATAGAAGCGCGTTGCATAAACTTGAGCGGATAATTGAAGAAATGCTCTATTTTGCTGTTTTGCAACTTGAATAATCTGTTGCATGAGCAGTTTACCGATCCCCTCACCTCGATATTGTTGCAACACAGCAACTCGACCAATACTGTTATTTTCCAATAACCGCGCTGTAGCAATGGGTTGATCTTGAGCATATACAACAAAATGCAATGAAATGGCATCCTGCTCATCCCATTCATCTGCTTCACTGATGTTTTGTTCTTCGATAAAAACCATGCTTCGAATCAGTTTTGCATCATGTTGAAGCTGACTCCACGGCCCAGATTGAATGACAAATTGGCTCATTATTTAAATCCTAATGGTTGAGAAATTGATCCTTCATTCTTGCAATTATGCTAATGTAATGCACAGTGACAATGCGTTCACTTTCACCAACTTAACTAAACTTGTAGAATAATTATGTTTCTAAATCATAAATTTAAAGTATTTATTTATAGCGCAATTTTACTGACGACTCAAAGTATTTATGCAAAAACATCCGAGCTAGATCGTGTGAACATTATCTCAAAAAGCATGATTGGATTATTTTCTCAAGACCCAAATCAAGATCAGCTTAATTTAAAAATGAGTGCCGCAATTGCAGGTATCTCAGAAGCTGAAGCTAAAAAAAACCGCGATGAAAGTGGCGAAAAACAAGCCACTGCATCTGAAAAGATGAAGGAAATACTTAAAGAACAATTTAATGCCAACGATTTTAAAATTGTTGCGCCAGCATTTGAACGCCAAATGAAAGCTCAAAGTGCTGCATATCAGAGCTGTAAACAGGATGGTAAAATTATTGAAAATAGTCAAAGTTTTCAAGTACCGTTAACCTGTAAAGTCCCTGTGCTTAATTTAGACAATGTTCAAATGCCTGAACGTGGTAGCAAAGAAAGTGATGCGCAATTTGCAGCTAAAGCAACAGACTTTCTGACAGAACTACTGATTAAAGCCCCAACAGAAACATTAAAAACCAGTATCTTGATTCATAAAATGGGTGAGCAATTGATTCCAGAAATGGATGATCCGCAATATTTTCCAGATACCATTTCTCAAAAAACCACGGGCACGAGCGAAGCTGAGCTTGATGAAATGAATCAGCAATAAAATAATTTATCTAAATAGTACCAAGGAGAAAGCAGTTAAACCTGCTTTCTCTCCTCACAACGCGCTAGCACTTAGCGCCAATGTCTTGCTGGTCCCACTGATCATTCAATAATAATTCTAAGGATTGTTTTTGAATCCCATACATCTCTTTTAAAGCACGAATTTGATCTAAGACTGTTTGATCAGGTGCAGTGAAATCTTTACGCTTGGTTGCCAAAATCATTTTGTTTTTACTGGTATGTTCTAATGCTACAAATTCAAAGACTTTGGTTTCATAACCATACGCTTTCAGCAACAGAGCTCGAATGGTATCTGTCAGCATTTCAGCTTGTTGTCCTGCATGAATACCGAATTGCAACATCGGTTGTAACGCTTGTGGACTATTCAATTGTGGGCGTAATTCTTTATGGCAACAAGGTGCACACATAATCATTTGAGCGTTTAAACGAATACCTGTATGTATCGCAAAATCTGTTGCAACATCACACGCATGTAAGGCGATCATAATATCCAAATGGGATGGATGATACGTTCTCACATCACCTTGGAAAAAATCCAATTGATTAAAATCAGACTTTTGCGCAACCTCTTGGCAAAATTTCACCATTTTGTCATTCAGCTCAACACCCGTTACAAATGGAGTTTGATGTTGTTTTGCCAAATAATCATATAAAGCAAACGTTAAATAGCCTTTTCCTGAACCAAAATCGACAATTTTTAAAGCCTGATCTTTGGTTTGTCTATCATGCGCTAAAGTCTCTGGCTGTTGAATATGCACTAAAGCACCTGAAAAGATTTCAACAAATTTGTTAATCTGCTTCCACTTACGTGCCATGCTTGGAATAATCTGTGCATTGGCATCGGTAATGCCGAGCGGTTGGAGAAAATAACTTTCTTGGTCGACAAAACGATGTTTTGTACGATCATGCCCTAGTTGTTGATTTTTAGCGGTTTTATCCAGCTTATTTTTACTGACGGTCAGCAAGGCTTTCTTTTTATTTTTCTTCAGCTGCGTCTCGGCCTCATGGGTAAATAAATTGGCTTGTTTACAATCCTCAGCCAGCCCCTGAATCATGGTTAACGCATCGGTAAGGGGATAGTTTTTAGTAATATCATTGGTTTTATAACGATATAGACAGCTTAGAACCGTTTCATTCTGTAGCTGAATGACGCGAAAGGTCATTTTCTCTAAATCAACCAATTCTCCTTTATACTGACTTAAAATCAAACGATCTAAGCTTTGATTATCAATAGCTTGCTGTACGCTATCAAAAAATTGTTGTTCCTGAACAGATAAGCTTGCCACATTGGACATAATCAAAACTCGTATTAATTAAGTTACCTATTTTAAGACGTCTTACTTTAAAGGTAAAACTCCATTACTATACAGTTGTATTTTTAGGATAATAAGATCCAATGTCGACAGATAAATTGATTCACATCTATGCACCACAAGAAGAACGTATTAATGCGTTGAGTCATGCATTCGGTGCAATTTTGGCTGCTCTAGCGACTGCTTTGATGCTGATTAAAGGCAACTATCTGCATGGATGGCAATTTTTTGGATTGCTTGTCTATGGTCTAAGCATGATTTTACTGTTTTCCAGTTCAGCAATTTATCATTTTTCTGTCGATGAAAAAAAACGCCAATGGTATAAAAAGCTGGATCATACCGCGATTTATTATTTAATTGCGGGAACCTATACGCCCTTTTTGGCAATTGCCATCCCAACAGCAAAAGCACATTATTTATTGATTGCACTTTGGGTCATCGCAGCCATTGGGACACTATTCAAGTTAATATTCATTCATCGTTTTGAAAAAATCTCACTAATTGCTTATTTGGTCATGGGTTGGCTTGCCGTGCTTGTAATGGATGATATGCAACAGTATTTAAAACCAGAAGCATTAAAATTATTGGTCATTGGTGGTTTAGCATATACAATAGGCGCATTGTTTTATGCCTTAAAAAGAGTAAGATACACTCATGCTATTTGGCATATATTTGTTTTGGTCGGTGCAGGATCACATTTCCTTGCAATCTATCTTTACGTCATTTAATTCATAGACACTCAAAATTCAGTGACCCTGATGGAGTGAATTTGGGTTGATCTCGTTGTTTTTTTAAGAAATTACGCCTTTTTTAAAAAGATTACGCTTTAAAGACTCGTTTTACTTTTAAAAGTGTAAGGTTCACCATGGCGTCATTATCTACTGCTACTCCAGAAATTCAAACAAATTCAAAGGCTCGCGTTCTTTTCGCAAGTCTTGTGGGTACAACAATCGAATTCTTCGATTTTTATATCTATGCAACTGCTGCAGTCCTTATTTTTCCGCATCTGTTCTTTCCAGCAAGTACAGATCCGATGACGGCAACAATTCAATCACTCGCAACATTTGCAATCGCATTTATTGCCCGCCCTATTGGCGCAGCAATCTTTGGTCACTTAGGTGATCGTATTGGTCGTAAAGCAACCCTCGTCGCGGCTTTATTGACCATGGGTGTTTCAACAGTGTGTATTGGTCTACTTCCAACATATGCACAGATTGGTATCGTTGCACCGCTATTACTTGCACTTTGTCGTTTAGGTCAAGGCTTAGGTCTTGGTGGTGAATGGTCTGGTGCCGTCCTACTTGCAACTGAAAATGCTCCTGAAGGCAAACGTGCTTGGTATGGAATGTTCCCGCAACTGGGCGCACCGATCGGTTTTATCTTGGCAACGGGTTCATTCCTTGGTCTTGGCGCATTGATGTCTGAAGCAGACTTTATGCAATGGGGCTGGCGTATTCCATTCCTTGCAAGTGCTGCATTGGTGATTGTGGGTTTATATATTCGCTTAAAATTGCATGAAACCCCAGCGTTCCAAAAAGTATTAGACAAACAAAAAGAAGTTAATGTTCCATTTAAAGAAGTTGTGACCAAACATTATAAAATGCTCTTCCTCGGTACAATTGCTGCGGTGTGTACATTCGTGGTGTTCTATCTCACAACAGTATTTGCACTCAACTGGGGAACCAAACAACTGGGTTACTCACGTGCAGAATTCTTAGAAATGCAACTGGTCGCAACACTATGTTTTGCTGCTTTTATTCCGCTTTCTGCTGTATTTGCTGAGAAGTTTGGGCGTAAGGCAACCTCTATTGGGGTATGTATCGCCTCTGCACTTTTTGGTTTAGTATTTGCCAGTATGCTTGAGTCAGGTAGCACAGTGATTGTGTTCTTGTTCTTATGTGTAGGTTTAGCATTGATGGGAATGACATACGGTCCAATTGGTACGGTCTTGTCTGAAATTTTCCCGATTTCTGTGCGTTATACAGGCTCTGCATTAACCTTTAACTTGGCAGGTATTTTGGGCGCATCTTTTGCACCTCTGATTGCAACTGAACTTGCAACCAAATATGGCTTACAAGCGGTGGGTTACTACTTGACAGCAGCATCCATTCTTTCACTGTTGGCATTCTTGGCCATTCGTGAAACAAAACATGATGATGTTAACAACCAAGTTTAATCCCCCTCTCAATGATCAAAGCCTGCAATTTTGCAGGCTTTTTTGATTTAGCCAAATGCTAAAACTCAGGCTCAGATACAATCTCAACCAGTAGATTATTAAAAGGCTGCATAAAAGACAAATAGCTTGCATGCAATGCCATACGCGCTAAATCGGTGTTAAACGGCGTAGGATGATAAAGCTTATCGCGCATAATCGGATGCCCAATATATTGCATATGCACCCGTAATTGATGAGAACGTCCTGTAATCGGTGTAAGTAGCACCCGACTTACATCCTTTTCAGCATCATAGCTTACAGATTCAAATAAAGTTTGTGCGGGTTTGCCTAACTCAAAATGCACAATCTGGCGTGGACGATTTTCCCAATCGGTAATCAAAGGCACATCCACACGACCATTGCTATTGATTTGCCCTTGCACCAAAGCAATATAATTTTTTTTAACAGTTCTCGCTTGAAACATTTTACTTGCTGCAACTTCTGCATCGCGATGTTTGGCGAACAACAGAATGCCCGAGGTTGCCATATCCAAACGATGGGTAATCTTGGCATTTGGATATATTGCTAATACTCGAAAATAAGCGCTGTCGTGATGTTCAGGCAAACGCCCCGGAACTGAAAGTAACCCTGCGGGTTTATTGATGGCAACAAAGTCATTATCTTCAAAAATAATGTCAAGTGGATCTAAAGGAGGCTGATAAACAAAGCCATCATCAATCGGCATGTGGATCGCATATTGAGAAGAATTGCCGAAAAATAACAATAGACTAAAAAGCTGTCAAGCATGTACATGCTTTATTACTTTCAGCAATCAAAAAAACTCCAATACACGAGAATATTGAAGTTTTTAAGTCACTATACAATGCGCTTGATCTGATCAATCAAGCCTGAATATTCAATACCAACTGACGTTTCTTTACCTGTTGTCCAACTTGCCCAATAATCTCATTCACGACCCCATCAACATCAGACTTAATCTGTTGCTGAATCTTCATCGCTTCTAAAATCAACAAAGTTTGACCTTTAGTCACGGTATCACCCGCATTTACCAGGATATTGATAATCGCACCATCCATTGGTGCACGAATGTGACCATCGCCTGCGACATCGGAAGTTTCAGGTGCTGCATAGGTGATATTTTCAATGCTGATATTGCCATTTACCGCATCTAAATACAGCTGATTTCCATCTAAGACATAGTCAATCGAACGGCGTACACCATCCACCGCATAAATGAATTTTTCTGCTTGCTGTTCAATAATGCTGATCCCAAGTGTCTGCCCACAAATTTCAACGCTCACTTGGTTTTGATCACGTTTCACCAAAAGCTGTAATAACTGATCATCATGCTTGAGTTTTAAAGGTAAAGATAACGCAATTCCGGTATTCCAACTGCTTTGACTAGAAGCATTGGTCAACAGTGCCGCAGCAACAGCTAGGTGTTCTAAGCCCAAAGCCTGTTTATGTAAGCTGGCATCTGTTTGGAAGTGCTCTTGAATAAAGGCAGTATTGGTGTCGCCTTTGACAATAATAGGGTGTCTAAGTAAATTCACTAAAAATTGCTTATTACTATTTACCCCCAACAATACACAATCATCTACAGCACGCGCCAAGAGCCGAATGGCATCCTGACGGGTTTGACCATATGCAATGACTTTTGCCACCATTGGGTCGTAAAATGGACTAATTTCATCCTGTTGCAACAAACCATGATCAATTCGAACATTGGGTAAATCAGCAGCTTGCCAGCGCTGTATTTGACCTGTCTGTGGCAAGAAGTCTTGGCGTGGGTCTTCTGCATATAAGCGAACTTCTATCGCATGCCCTGACAAGGTCAGTTCAGACTGTTGTAAGGGCAAGGTTTCACCATTGGCTACACGCAGTTGCCATTCCACCAGATCTAAACCCGTGATCAGCTCTGTTACTGGATGCTCAACTTGCAAACGTGTATTCATTTCGAGGAAATAAAACTCACCTGATTGATCCAATAGAAACTCAACCGTTCCTGCACCGACATAATCACATGATTTCGCTGCTGCAACAGCAGCCTCACCCATTTGTTGGCGTAAGCTTTCAGTCATCACTGGGCATGGAGCTTCCTCAACCACTTTTTGATGACGACGCTGTATCGAACAATCACGCTCAAATAAATACACATAATTGCCGTGGGTATCGCCAAATACCTGTATCTCAACATGGCGTGGAGCAATCACAGCTTTTTCAAGAATCAGCTCACCTGAACCAAAGGCATTTTCTGCTTCAGAGCGCGCTGTTTTTAAGGCTTCAACAATATCAGCAGATTGCTGTACCAGACGCATACCGCGCCCACCACCGCCTGCTGAAGCTTTGACCATCAGTGGATAACCAATCTTATTGGCTTGTTGTTCTAAATACTCTATATCTTGCTGATCACCTTCATAGCCTGGTACACATGGTACACCCGCCTGAATCATGGCAATTTTTGACAGGCGTTTACTGCCCATCAATTCAATTGCAGGTGCAGGTGGGCCAATAAAGGTAATTCCATTTTTCTCACAAGCTGCTGCAAAATCGGTATTTTCAGAAAGGAAACCATAACCGGGATGAACAGCATCAGCCCCCGTTTTTTTACATGCTTCGATAATATTTTGAATAGATAAATAGGACGCTGAAACTTTTGAAGCACCAATATATACAGCCTCATCTGCAAGCTGTACATGACGTGCATAACGATCTGCATCTGAATAGACAGCCACAGTCTGATAGCCCATTGCTTTTGCTGTTTTCATCACGCGAACAGCAATTTCACCACGATTCGCCACCAATATTTTTGAAAATGCCATTCTCGTTTTCCCTATTTTTGGTTTTATATTCACTTGATTATCTTGGTTGAATCACACCGATCTCAATCAAGATCAGTGATCCGCATTGTCAGACTTATGCATCAAACCAATTTGGATGACGCTTTTGGATAAAGGCCATTGTGCCTTCTATACCTTCTTCCCCCCCCACAGCATTGGCAAATTGCTGCGCAGCATCATCCAATAAAGGCGTCAAAGCTTCATTTAAAGTACGGTGCAATAAAGCTTTAGTCACACGAGACGCTTGTGGGGCAGTACGTTTAATCTGCTGAATGGTTTCGATCAATAAAACTTCCAGTGCTTTTTCATTCTCAACCACTTCATGTACAACACCAACCTTCAATGCGGTATGCCCCTCAAAACGTGCACCTAGTAAAGCCAAACGACGCGCTTGAGTTAAGCCAATTCGCTTTACCACAAATGGAGCAATCTGGGCGGGAATAACCCCTAATCCTGTTTCAGGTAAACCAAATTTGGCATCGGCAAAACTGATTGCAATATCTGAAACACAGGCCAAACCAAAACCGCCACCCAATACTGCACCTTCTAAAACTGCAACAACGGTTTGTGGCGCTTGATCCACTTGCTCCAGCATATGTCCAAATTGACGATTGAAATCAACATAAGGCTGATTAGAACCAACACTGGTGGCCTCACCACGCAGTTGGGCCATATCTTTAATGTCACCGCCTGCACAAAAATGTCCATCTTTGCCACGTAAAATGACTGCACGAATGGAGATATCATCTTGAATCGTTTTAAACACCTGTTGAATCGCTTTGACCATATTCAAACTCATGGCATTGCGACTCTCAGGTCGATTAAGCCATAGGGTTAAAATGCTACCTTCTTGCTCAAGCTCAATACTGCGATCAAACTGTTGTGTTGTTAGAGATTGCGAAAGTGCCATATTTATTCTCCTTGTTATTTACGTTTAGATGGAAGGATGTCCATCAACTTACAAATAATTCCAAGCATAATTTCATCTGCACCGCCACCAATCGAACCTAAACGGCCATCACGATACAGCTGAGAAGCGGGGTTATCCCACATAAAACCATTTCCACCCCAGAACTGTAAGCAACTGTCTGCGACTTCTCGCGTTAAACGACCTGCTTTAAGTTTTGCCATAGAGGCAATTTCTGTTGCGTTCCCGCCGTCAATGTGGATTTCACAAGCACGATAGGTTAAGGCACGTAAAGCTTCCACTTCGGTCATCAACTCCGCAAAACGAAAATGTACATATTGGTTGTTAATCAACGGTTGTCCAAAGGTGCTTCGTTCTTTGGTATATTGAATTGTTTGTTGAATCACATTTTCCAAACCACCAATTGCATTGGCAGCCGCCCACATTCGTTCTTCTTGGAACTGCATCATTTGCATCATAAAGCCCATACCTTCTGCACCCACCAAGTAGCGTTGTGGTACACGAACATTGTCAAAATAGACTTCTGCTGTCGTGGTTGAACGCATTCCCAATTTATTAAGCTGTTCAGAGAAAGAGATACCTGCGGATTTTGCAGGAACAATAATCATGGACTTATTGACATGCGGTTTATCATCAGAGGTATTGGCCAATAAGCAAAAAAAGTCAGCTTGAAGTGAATTGGTAATCCACATTTTGCTGCCATTAATCACATAATCATCACCCTGTTTTTTTGCGGTGGTTTTGATGGCTGCGACATCTGAACCTGCATGTACTTCAGATACAGCAATCGAAGCGACATATTCACCCGCAATTGCAGGTGTTAAAAACTCATCCCGTAATTCTTGACTACCAAAGCGAGCCAAGGCAGGCGTTGCCATATCCGTTTGCACACCAATCGCCAAAGGTACGCCACCACAGGCGGCTCGCCCTAATTCTTCTGCAACCACAAGGTTATAAGAATAATCTAAACCTAATCCGCCATTTTCTTCAGGCTTACAAATCCCCAGCAAACCTAAATCCGACAGTTTTTTAAACACATCATGAATAGGAAATCGCCCTTCAGCTTCCCATGTCGGAATATAAGGATTGAGTTCAGTCTCAACAAACTGACGTGTAGTACGGCGTAGTGCTTCATGCTCTGTTGTAAATTTCATTGTTTTTTTCCTTAAATTTAATCTTCTTTAACTCGCTTTAATAAAGCGGAGAACACCCCACTTTTAAAAGATGAGGAATGATGAGCTTCGCAAGGGCGAGGATTTTTAAAGCCTCGATACACCAAATCGTATTGGATTTAGTTTGCGATGTTCTGCTTCATAAATTGTTTCTAATAAGAAGATCAGGACTTTGCGTGTATCACGCGGATCGATAATTCCATCATCATGCAACATGGCCGTATTAAATAAGGCGGTTGACTGCTGTTCTAATTTTGCTGCTGTACTTTGCTCTAAGAAATCTAGCATCTGCTCGTTAGGCTCCATCCCTGAAGCTTTTTGCTTTCCTTCCGCTACGATACGTAATACCTTGCCAGCCTGAGCTGAACCCATCACCGCCACATGCGAGTTTGGCCATGCAAAAATAAATTGCGGTGATAATGGACGTCCACACATCGCGTAATTGCCCGCGCCATAGGAACCTGCCACAACGATAGAAATTTTCGGTACAGTGGTATTGGCAACGGCCTGAATCAATTTCGAACCATGCTTAATAATGCCGTTCTGTTCAGCATCAGTTCCGACCATAAAGCCTGTGGTGTTATGTAAAAACAGTAATGGGCGTTTGGTCTGTTCACAGAGGTGAATGAACTGTGCAGCTTTGGTGGCGCCTTGTGGGGTAATCGGTCCGTTATTGGTGATAATTCCGATATGTAACCCACCAATTTTTGCCCAGCCACACACAGTCAATGCATCATATTCTTGTTTTACTTCAAAGAATTCAGAGTCATCAACAATTCGTGCAATCACATCTTTCATGTCAAAAGGCTGCTTCGGACTTGCAGGAATGATCCCTAACAGCTCCTCGGCAGGATAACGTGGCTCTTTATAGCTTAAGTTTAACTTTTGAGTTTGCTCTTTCCAGTTAAGATGCTCAAAAACCTCACGAGCAATACGAATTCCATCGGCATCATTCTCGGCTAAAAATTCTGCTGTTCCAGCAACCTGTGCATGCATTTCTGCACCACCGAGTTCCTCTGCAGTTGCCACTTCTCCGGTTGCCGCCAAAAGTAAAGGTGGCCCTGCGAGTAACATCTCAGTTTGCTTACGAACTGCAATCACATAATCAGATAGACCCGGTTGATACGCTCCACCCGCAGTTGCATTGCCATGTACCACTGAGACTTGGGGTAAGCCTGCAGCAGACAGTCGTGCCTGATTGGCAAAGGTCATTCCACCATAAGTAAATACTTCAGCAGCGTAATTTAAGTTGGCCCCCCCACTTTCAGTGAGAGTCAACATCGGTAATTTCTGTTCAAAAGCGATTGCTTGAAGACGTAAGGTTTTTTGTACCCCCATCGGTGACATTGTTCCGCCTTTGATTGCACTGTTACTTGCTGAAATCAGACAACGAACACCGCTGACAAAACCGATCCCTGAAATAATCCCACCACCTGCATCTGAACCATCTTTATCATCATGCATGCCATAACCCACCAAGCCACACAGTTCAACAAATGGTGAATCAGCATCAAGAGCTAAACGGACACGTTCATGCGGTAAAATTTTGCCTTTCTTGTCAAATTTGGGTTTGGCTGCATATGATTTTTCAATATTCTTATTTTGTACTGCGCGTACTTCGGCAATTTGAGCAAGTAATGCCTGCTTGTTCTGTTCAAATTGCTCACTGCCAACTGCAATTTCGGATTGGAGAACAGTCATGAATTTTCTCCTGTCTGCTGGTTATTGGTTTGATCACTCAATTGTTGTTTTAATACATCTGGAATAAAGGCACGATGGAAGCCATTAAACGACTCGCTATTCGAAGCATCTGCCAATGGATACATTCGAGTGCCTAAGGACGCAGCGCCATCAATACGAATCGTCATGCCAGAAATAAAACCTGCTGCTTCTGAAAGCAAATAGCAGATCGCTGAAGAAATTTCAGACTCTGTCCCCATCCGTTTCAATGGTACATTCCCCGCCAAACTTGGAATGATAAATTTGGCAAAATCACCGGTGTAATTGTCCATTCCTGAAGAAACAACCCAACCAGGTGCAACACAGTTAACACGTACCCCAGAACGCCCCCATTCCACTGCTGCTGTTTTGGTTAAATTATCTACCCCAGCACGGGCTGCACCAGAGTGTCCCATCCCCGGCATGCCACCCCACATATCGGCTGCCATATTGACAATACTGCCACCATGTTTTGCCATCCATTGGTTATACGCTTCTTTCATTAAGTAGAAAGTTGAATGTAGGTTGTTGCGTACCACAGCATCAAAACCGTTGGCAGAAATACCTTCTAAATTTGAGGGGAACTGACCGCCAGCATTATTGACAAGGCCATCGAGTCTGCCAAATTTTTCAATCACTTCAGCAATCATCTCTTTCACGTTGTGTTCTTCGCGATTATCACAAACGATAAAATGAACTTTGCCACCATCTTCGATGATTTCTTTGCTGACATTTTCCAGCTTTTCAATTTTCCGCCCTGTAATCACCACTTGAGCCCCTAAAGCAGCCAGTTCATGAGCAGTACAGCGTCCTATACCCGAACCACCACCGGTCACAATGATGACTTGGTCCTGAAAAGCATCCGATCTAAATATTGAGTGATAATGCATTTTTATATCCAAATTGTTGTCTTTTAACTTGCTTAAATCTCGCTCTAAGCTCCCTTTTTAAAAGCGAGGAAGTCCCCCCACGTTCGTAAACAAGGATTAGAAAGACTTTAAACTCGCTGGGATTTTGACTGGCATATCTAAAAGCTGCTGAGCAAAAGCTTTGCCTTGTGGATCAATACGTAAACTGGCAATTCCTCCACCACCTAAGGCATTTTCCAGCATAAAATTTAAGGCATTAAATCCCGTGATTTCATAACGAATCACTTTAGACTTTTCAGGGTCTAAAACATGCTGCATATATTCTTTGACCTTTTCCTCAGTCAAATTGGCGCGAATCCAGGGTAGATATTCAGGCTGACGTGCGATCACTCCAATATTGCTGTGATTTCCTTTATCGCCACTCCGAGCATGGGCAATTTCAACTAAAGGAACTTCAATCTCCTGACCCGTAAATTGAGCAACTTCACCCACTGCAACAACATCAAAAGAT
This sequence comes from Acinetobacter sp. I-MWF, assembly GCF_025433935.1. NCBI lineage: Bacteria > Pseudomonadati > Pseudomonadota > Gammaproteobacteria > Moraxellales > Moraxellaceae > Acinetobacter > Acinetobacter sp. I-MWF. The sequence continues at coordinate 3,858,337 of NZ_JAMBAR010000001.1, forward strand.
TGATCTGAGCAACCTGATGGAATCTGTATATTTTGACGCTGACCATTGATGTCGATCGCAACACTTAGTTTTGATTTATCCACTAAAAACGAGAACAACTTAATCACAGGGGAAGCTTTGGGACGCCCCCCAACAATTCCAGCCAATGCAGGTGCCATTCCAGTAGATGCTTGGGCAATTTCAGAAGCAAAAAACATACATGCTTCTTTAAACATGTGCTTTACAGCGATTTTGACAACCACTTCTCGACTATTGATTGGCTGTGCATTTGCACCATAGGTACTTTCAATACCCAATATTTCAACTGATTTTTCTAAGAATGGCGGAACTGAACGTAATGCTAAAACACGCTCACACTTAGTTAATATTGCATCTGCAATTACTTGGGCTTTTTCAGGGGCTTCGCGTCCTACAATCAGGAAACTCACCAAGACACGATAACCATCAGGATAGGTTGCACTGACTTTATATTGTTGTGTCGGTGCTCTACCTTTTGCGCCAATCACTAAAACTCGATCTTCACCCACCTGTTCTAATTTCACTTGGCTAAAATCTGCTGTGACATCGGGCAGTAAATATGCTTGCGGATTGCCAATTTCATAGACAACTTGTTCAGCAACAGTTGCAACTGAAACCAGTCCACCGGTTCCTTTTGGTTTAGTCACGATAAATGATGCATCTGCTTTCACTTCAACAATTGGAAACCCCATATTGTCAAAGCCTTGTACTAAGCGCCAATCAGTGAAATTGCCACCTGTACATTGTGCACCACACTCAATGATATGCCCTGCTAAAGCGCCTTGGGACAGCTTGTCATAATCCTCTAAGGACCATTTATATTCATGCAACAAAGGTGCAAGCACCACTGCTGAATCCACCACTCGCCCAGTGATGACAATATCTGCACCTTGATCAAGTGCGTCTCGAATTGGAACAGCTCCTAGATATGCGTTACAACTGGCTAATTGGCTAGGCAAATCTTCGCCACTAAACATCTCTTTAATATTTTGTGTTTTTAATTCGGCTTGTTGTGGCAATAGGTCATCCCCCAATACCACTGCAATTTTTAAATCCAACCCTTGTGCTTCAAGTACTTTCTGCAAGGCATCACGACATGCCAATGGATTGACACCACCAGCATTGCTAATCACTTTTATTTTTTTATCACTGATTTTTTTAAGCAGCGGTGTCATCACCCGACTGACAAAATCCAAAGCATAACCATGTTCTGGATTGGTCATCATCGCTTTTGCCATGATAGACATGGTGATTTCTGAAAGATAATCAAAAACCAAATAATTGATGTCAGACAAATGTACCAACTGAAATGCTGCGGTATTGGTGTCCCCCCAGAAACCTGAAGCACATCCAATTTTCACAATACGCTGATCTTCCATTTTCACACCTATCTTGTTTTCATTGTTCTGAATAAAATTTATACATCAATCTACCAAGCAAGCGCTTGGTTTGTAAAGGGCAAAATGTTATCCTGAATTGGCAAATGTGCTAAAACACGTTTTAAACAATGAATTATTTGCTTAACTTTATGGAAAAAATGATCCGATGATTGCTCACTCAATCGATGATATCCAACCAATCGCATGTTTTGATGACAGCCCTAAAGGTCGTTTATTACTTGGTGCTGCTTATTTATTTCATAAGCAAGGTTATGCCAAAACTACAGTTCGTGAGTTAGCAAATTTTATTGGAATTCAATCGGGTAGCTTGTTTCATCATTTTAAAAGCAAGGATGATATTCTTGCCAATGTCATGCATGAAACCATTATTTACAATCATGCCCGTATGCTTGATGCAATCCAAAAATCGGATGATGCTGAACAACAGTTAAAACACTTGATCAAAGCTGAGTTAATTTCGATTACTGGAGATACCGGTTCAGCCATGGCTGTTTTAGTTTATGAATGGTTTGCGTTGTCAAAACAACGGCAAGATGAACTTCTTAAACTGCGAAATGATTATGAGGATATCTGGTTCGCTGTGATTGAGAAATTGCGCGACCTCGGCAAAATTCAGCATGATGCTTTTATTTGGCGCCGTTTACTGGGCGGTGCGATTGCTTGGACCGTCACTTGGTATAATCCCAATGGTAAAATGAGCTTAGATGAACTGACTGAAATCGTTTTGGAAATGGCGATTCATAAGTAATACAAACGTAATATAAGAATTTGAGGTGAACAGATGATTCAACTTACTTAATAAGTAGATAATTCTTTCAAAAATTAACGTTCAAACCCAATTTTCTAATTTTAATCCATCAATTCGTTCAAATTCTTTCATATTATTTGTCACCAAAACAGTATCTAATGCTAGCGCATGTGCTGCGATTAACATATCTAAGCTACCAATCATTTGTCCTTTAGACTGTAATGATTGTCTTAATTTTGCATAATGCCAAATTGCACTTTCATCATAGGGAAGAACATCTAAAGGAGCTAAAAATTTATCCAAAGCATTTTTATTTCGCAGAGACCCTGACTTTTCTACCCCAAAAGCCAACTCCGAAGCACTAATACTTGAAATTGACAGCTGACCTAATTGATATTGTTTAAATTTTTCAAATACATGTGGTGGTTTGTTGTTAATAATATAAATACAGATATTGGTATCAAGTAAGTAAATCACAATAATTCTTCTCGACTTTGAATGCCTTGATCTTCCCGCTCAAACAAAAAATTATCTTCAAACTCAAACACAGCTTCTTGCATAATTTCCCAAGGATTATTTAAAGGTAATAGCAAAACACCATTACCAAAGTGTTTAACCACAACTTCTTTACCCTCAAAACGAAATGCTTTAGGTAAACGAATAGCTTGGCTACGTCCTGATTGAAAAATTTTTGCTACTTCCATAAGGACTCCTCAAATTGATAACAACCATTGGTATATATCATACCATGGTTATTTTTTCAGCAAAAACCAACATTGTAAGTTTTTATCACTTAAAAATTTGTCATCAAAACCCCAACTGCTTACTAATCAAATCTTTCATGATCTCTTCAGCACCGCCACCGATCATATTTACTTTGACCTCACGATAAATACGCTCAGATTTAGTCCCTCGCATAAAGCCCATGCCACCCAAGGTTTGCACTGCTGCATCTGCACAGAACTGCATGGTTTGGGTTGCGATATTTTTTGACATACAAATTTGTGCAATTAAATCACTGCCCTGTAGTTCAGCTTGCCCCATACGATACGCAGTATCTTCCAATAATGCCCGTGTTGTGGTTAAACGCGTGGCCATATCAACCAACTTATGACGTACCACTTGATGATCAACTAAGCGTTTTCCAAAAGTCTTCCGCGCTTTAGACCATTCTAAAGCCTCTTGATAACAGACCAAGGCATAACCATAGGCCATAGAGGCTAACCAAAAGCGCTCCATATTGAAGTTCTTCATAATGACCTTAAAGCCAGCATTTTCTTCACCAAGAAGATTTTCTACAGGAACTTTGACTTGGTCAAAATGCAAATGAGCAGTATCCGATGCCCACCAGCCCATTTTCTTTAACGGTGATTTAGTGATGCCATCACTATGTGCATCAACCAATAGCATCGAAATACCACTCGCACCTTTATTTTCAGGATCGGTTCTCACCGCTACCGTATAATAATCTGCGCGCATACCTGAAGTAATAAAGGTTTTTTCACCACTCACCAGATAAAAATCACCTTCGCGGATTGCTTTGGTTTGTAATGCAGCAACATCAGAACCGCCGCTTGGTTCAGTAATCGCAAGTGCAGAAATTTTTTCGCCTGAAATAATTTGTGGCATCACCTTGTCACGAATATGTGACTGAGCAAAGTGATGAATTGGTGGTGTACCAATGGTATGAATCATCAAAGAAATATGTACACCACCAGAGCCTGCTTTGGCTGTTTCAACTGCGGCTAAGAACACATGAAATGCATCTGCATCTGAGATTCCTCCATGCTCATCATCAAAGCCTAAACCCAATAGACCAATTGCAGCAGCCTTTTGATAAAGTTCACGAGGAAAAGTTTCAGCCTCATCCCATTCATTGACAAAAGGAGAAATCTCTTTTTCAACAAATTTCTTCACACTGTCTGCAAATGCACGATGTTCAGCGGTGTAGTAAATCGGGTTATTTAAATGATCCATATCTTGTTGTTCCCTGCTTATTTTTATTGCGATTTATTGTGTACAGTTCTAGTTTAATCCATTCTCGATATTCTAATAGCCCAATTGACGACTCGCGAGGTCTTTCATAATTTCTTCCGCCCCACCACCAATCATATTGACTTTAACATCACGGTAAATCCGTTCAGACTTAGTGCCTCGCATAAAGCCCATGCCCCCTAACGTTTGTACCGCTGCATCGGCACAAAATTGCATAGTTTGAGTGGCTACATTTTTAAGCATACAGATTTGCGCAATCAACTCATTGCCCTGCATTTCAGGCTTCCCTAAGCGATAAGCAGTATCCTCTAACAAAGCAAGTGTTGTGGTTAAGCGAGTCGCCATATCGACTAATTTATGCCGAACCACTTGATGATCAACTAAACGTTTACCAAAGGTTTTTCGTTCTCGTGCCCATTCCAATGCTTCTTCATAACAGGTTAATGCAAAACCATAACTACTGGCAGCAAGAAAAAACCGCTCCATATTGAAGTTATTCATAATCACAAGGAAACCCATATTTTCTGCTCCCAACAAATTGCTTGCAGGAACACGAACCTGATCAAAATGGAGATGAGCCGTATCCGAAGCCCACCATCCCATTTTGTCGAGTTTTGATTTGCTTATGCCGTCACTATGAGCATCCATCAATAACATCGAGATACCATTCGGGCCTTTGGCATCAGGATCTGTACGTACCGCAACAGTATAATAATCAGCACGAATGCCCGATGTAATAAAGGTTTTTTCGCCACTGACAATATAGTCTTGACCATCCCGTACAGCTTTGGTCTTAAGTGCTGCTACATCAGACCCACCCGTGGGTTCAGTAATCGCCAACGCTGAAATTTTTTCCCCTGCCAAGATTTGAGTCAATACAGTTTGTTTAATCTCATCTGAAGCAAAATGATTGATTGGAGGTGCGCCAATCGAATGTGACAATAAGGAAGCACATAAACCACCTGAACCTGTTTTGGCTAACTCAATCGAAGACAACAACACATGAAAAGCATCGGTTTCTGGAATTCCCCCATAGTTTTCGTCAAAACCTATCCCCAATAAGCCGATATCTGCGGCTTTTTTATAAAGTTCTTTTGGAAAGGTTTCTGCCTCTTCCCATTGATTGATATGTGGCATTAATTCTTTTTGAACAAACTTTCGAATGGAATCTGCAAATGCAAAATGCTGATCTGTATAGTAAATTGGATTATGCTTCATCTTGATTTGCTTCCCAGCATTATTTTGAAAAACTTATACTGACAGATTTTATTTAATTTAAAGTTGCAGAAACGATCAATTTGTATTTAAAAACATGTCATTTTTGATCAAAACTCATATATTAATTTCAGATTCATGATCAAAAATCCGTTACACTGTTAGTAATTTCCTTTTAATTTTTAGCTCTATAAATAATGGCGACATTGAATCAATTTTTATCACGTTTTAACCCTGCAACCATTCAAAGAAGCTTGAGTTATGTCAAAAAAATTGATCTAAAATCCTTAGAGGTCTACCCTGATCGGGATAATTTAGTCATCGAAGCACAAATTCAGGGAACGGATTATTATGAAACGGCTGTTATCTATAATCCTTTAACAAATAAAATTGTGGATACCGACTGTAGTTGCCCTGTTGGTTACGATTGTAAGCATTCGGCTGCACTTGCACGTTATTTTTATGATCAACAGCTTTCCAACCCAACCGCACGTCAAAAACTAAACCCATTAGACCAAGCTCAAACCACAACAAATAGTTCTACCCACACCACGGCAAAAGCTTGGCTCGCTCAATTTAAACAACAATTGGCACAAGTTCAACGCACTGAAACGCCAGTACAGCACCAACTTATTTATATTTTCCAACCAAAAAATAACACCGCCAAATTACAACTTAGTGTTTTTAAAGTTCGTCGTAACAAAGATGGAAAAATTAGAGATACCGCGCTCTATACCAGCTATGACAATGTATTAAATGAACGTCTTAAAGTGAGCAAAGAAGAAAAGAAAATCTTTAGTCATTTGTATTTTTTCGCTAAGCTAAATTTTAGCGATGTTCATTTCTATCCTGCGTCATGGGATATTTCAGGAATCTATCAAGAACATCTAAGAACGGCTATTCAAAGTAGCGCTTGTTACGCACTAGATGTACAAAGATTACCTTTAACATGGTCTGATCAAGCTTATAAAATTGAATTCAACTGGCAAACGCGCACAGAACAACAAACAGAGAAACTTAAAGCACAATTTTTTGATGAAAATCATCTAGAAATTTCACCTGACCATGCTGAACAAATTTATATTATTCATTCTCATCCATTAAGTTATCTCGATACCCTTAAAAACCAAGTCGGTGTACTTGAGTCTTTATATTCTAGTGAAATGATCGAAGAATTGCTGAATATGCCACAAATGCCTGTGGAGTTAATGGCTGAATTTGAGCAAGTGATTCAACCCTATGCATTTTTTGAAGATTTACCTCAAGCGCCATTTACACAAAGTATAGAAATATTAAAAGGCAAACCCTCACCTATTTTACGTTTTGGAACACATCCGCAATATGATCGTCTTGGTCATATGCATCATTATGCAATTGCTGAAATTGAATTTGAATACTCAGCTGGACGAATTAAAGCGGGTTTCCCTGATGACAGTTTCATTATCAATATTGATGAAAAAGCGGTTCGCCAACAACGCGATTTAGTTGCTGAAAAGAAACATATTGATGAATTAATTCATTCAGTTAAATCCATGCAACGGATTAGCAAGCTACCAAAAAGCAAACGCCCTGCTTTTGATGACATCACTGAAAATTCAATTGTTTATGCAGATCCCATGGCTTGGGTTGAGCAGCTAGTTCCTGAAAATAAAATCGAAGGTCTCGGCTGGAAAGTTGAACATACCCTAGATAGTCAGTTCAATTTAAGTGCAACACAAAACCTGCAACTCTCATTAAATGAATCTGAAAAAAAACAAGACTGGTTTAATGTCGGTGCGACGATTCAGGATATGAATGGCAACACCTATAACCTGATTGATCTTCTTGGCTATGCGATACAGCACAATCCACATCTTTTAGAAGATGATTATATTGAAAAAATGGACAGTGACAGCTTCTTAATTGTTCATTTAAGAGAAGCTCAAACACAACTGGCGCTTAGAAATCAAGAAATTAAGCCCATTCTGATCTATTTAAAAGAAATTTTACGACATCCTGAATCTGCAACATTAGATCAATACGATGCCGCTCAATTCTTAGATTTACAGCATCATTTGGGCATGCCTTGGCGCACCAACGAACGCCTGAAAATATTTGCTGAAAAGCTTCAAAATAGTTATCAAGATCAAATCTGTACACCACAAGGTTTCCAAGGCGAACTACGACCATATCAACAACAAGGTTTAGCATGGCTACAGTTTTTACGCGAAACTGAACATGGCGGTATCCTTGCCGATGATATGGGACTCGGTAAAACAGCACAAACACTTGCACATATTCTATTAGAAAAGCAGGCAGGCCGATTAAATCAACGCCCAGCCTTGATTATTGCACCAACCTCTTTAATGCATAACTGGCGTAAAGAAGCTGAGAAATTCACCCCTGAATTAAAAGTTTTGGTCTTACAAGGACATGATCGAGTCGAGCATTTTCAAGAGATTAAAAACGTAGATATTGTGCTCAGTACCTACCCGCTTTTGGGCCGTGATGAAGAATTTTTACTGCCCTATCAATATCATTTATTGATTTTGGATGAAGCGCAAAACATTAAAAACCCACGCGCCAAAGCCTCTCAAGTGGTGCGACAAATCAAAGCAAAACATCGTCTATGCTTAACTGGTACACCGATGGAAAACCATTTGGGCGAATTATGGTCATTGTTCCATTTCTTGATGCCTGGTTTTTTATATAGTCAGGAATTGTTTAATAAAAAATATCGCAATCCTATCGAGAAACATGCAGATCTTCAGGTTAAAACCAAACTCATTTCTCGTATTAAACCGTTTATGTTGCGTCGTTTAAAAACTGAGGTGGCGAAAGAGCTTCCTGAAAAAACCACGATTGAAGTCAATATTGATATGAATGAACAGCAATCCAAGCTCTACGAAGCTGTTCGTGCAACAATGCAAAAGAATATTCGTGAGTTGATTGCAGCTAAAGGCTTCCATCGTAGTCAGATTCAAATTTTAAGCGCATTGCTTAAACTTCGACAAGTTTGCTGCCATCCAAGCCTTTTACAACTTGATCAAGTCAAAAATCAAAATGTTGAATCAGCAAAATTAGATCATTTATTGGAAATGGTTCAAGATATGGTTGAGGAAGGACGTAAGATTTTAATCTTCTCTCAATTCACTACGATGCTACAACTCATTGAAGAGCATTTAAAAGCCTTAAATATTCGAAATGTAAAACTTACTGGACAAACCAAGAAGCGTGATGAAGTGATCACAGCATTCCAAACAGGCGATATTCCTGTTTTCCTCATCAGTTTAAAGGCAGGTGGTGTTGGGCTTAATCTCACTGCTGCTGATACAGTGATTCATTATGATCCTTGGTGGAACCCAGCGGCTGAAGATCAAGCGTCTGATCGTGCATGGCGTATTGGTCAAGATAAACCTGTATTCGTTTATAAGTTGATTACCAACCAAAGTATTGAAGAAAAGATTTTAGCCTTACAGAAAAATAAAGCTGATCTTGCCAAATCTATTCTAAGTATTGATCATGAAAATGAAGTGAAATTGTCTGAAGATGATGTCATGAGTTTGTTGGATTGAAACTTTAAAGATAAGGTGTAAAATTTAACAAAAGTTAGATCTAACGCATCAATACGAAGAAAACCCCGTCATCATGATGGGGTTTTGTTTTTTATTCCTACATTGTTTTAGAATCTATAGACTTCTGAATACGGCCGTTTCACTTTACTGCATCGTTAGCTTTCCCAACTTAAATGATCCAAATTACCATGATCATCTGTTTTAACGACGATTAACTGATCAGTTAAGTCTCTATTTGTAGTGTAATCAAAGACAGCAAAATATGATGTATCATATTTTCCATCTGGATAAAGCCCAACTCTTGTTAAATATAATTTGGTTAAAAACTGCTGTGCTTTGTCTATTGGATTAGAAATTCCAATTTTTTCTAAGAAATCATCGCCTAATTCTTCAATATGAAAATCCACATATTCTTTAACAGTCCCTTCCCTTTCATTTTCAAAATCTTGTTGAATATAATCTTGGTTTTTTTGATCAAATTTTTCTATATTTTCAATAAAAGACTTAACTCGTTGAAAAGTTTCTACATCCAAAGTATTCGCTTCAAAATTTAAATCAACTTGAACAGCTTTGCCATTAAGCTCAAGATCAACTTGATAATATCCTTCTAGTGATTCTAATTGCAGTGTTCCAAAATGCGGCAAGGTGTATTCTGACATTTTTTATATTCCTATATTTTTTTCATGTTAGGTAAAGCAATTAATTTATCATTTAATGATAAAAAATTCTGATCTAGATTTTATACTTCGTTCTTCCAGATATTCCAATAGCGCACATAAAAAAACACCCCGCTCTCGCTAGAGATCGGGGTGTTTTAGATTTAAAAGCTGGCGATGACTTACTCTCACATGGGTAACCCCACACTACCATCAGCGCTCTCATCTTAAAATCTCAATTCGAAATCTTAACAACTTAATCAAGTGCCTGATTTATCAGAAGTTTTATTTAACATCACCGCCGATGGATGTGCATTCTACAGCATTCCCAATCCAACACAACCCCTTTTTTTAATTATTTTAATTGTTCGAACAAATAATGTTCGTTTATCATATTTATTCACACTTTTTAATCAAATTTGCTTTAATACATATGCAATAACTACTGTTAGAATACGATTATGAAGTCTTTAATATAGCTATATCGTTATCGACTACTTTTACTTTAAGAATATTTCAAGGAATTCTATGCGTCCTTATCATGTACTTTGGGCTTGTTTACTTAGCATTGGTCTGACTAGCCATGTATTTGCTCAAGACGAATTATCTGCTCAAGAGAATTCGGACAATGCTGTTTCTACAAACTCTGATTCAGATGATAAGTCGTCTCAAGAGAATTCTTCAGCACTAGAAAATGAAGCAGCTTCTAAACACCCAAGAATTGAAGCCCTTAGAGAGCTTAAAAACATCACAAAAAATGACTTAAAAGTGAATGCCAATGCAGCGCAACCAGATGCTGTAAAAGATCCACTACAACCATTGAACCGTGAAATTTATGCGTTTAATGACATGATCGACCGTAATGTTGCTCGACCTATTGCTGTTCAGTACAAAGCAAAAGTGCCTGGTGATGTACGTTCTTCATATAGTTTATTTCGTAAAAACCTGAGTGAACCATGGAATGCGGTCAACCAACTTGCTCAAGGGCGCTTTAGTCGTGCAGCCAAGTCTCTAGGTCGTTTTACCATTAACACTGTCAGCTCTTTAGGTTTAGCTGATCCTGCAACTCGCTTAGGTTTAGCAACTGAAGAAGAAAGCTTGGGTACCACATTAGGTTACTACGGTATTCCAAGTGGCCCTTATGTCATGCTGCCTATCTTAGGACCAAGCACACTTCGTCACTCAGTTGATTATGTTGCTGAAGGTTATGCCAATCCGCTTACCTATCCAATGGATAACAACCATCAAACAGGTTTAATCTGGGGTAATCGTGCTTTAGGTGGGATTAATACCCGTTCTAAACTTCTAGATGTTGAAAGTGTATTGCAAGGTGATCGTTACTCAGCAATTCGCGATATCTATTTACAACGTTTAGCATTCCAAATTGCTGAGAAAAAAGGCCGTGGACAGGAAGCTGTCGCATTTGTAGATGATGATGAGGACGACAGCAATCATCCTACTGATACAAACGCAGACAAATAACCACAATATTTTGTTAAACTTATTTGCTAGTAATTCATATGGTTTTACTAGCATTGTGGTGTCATCTATAGTAAATCTACTGGATAATGCTTTTATACCGATTAAGGATCATTCATTTCTTCTATGTATTTCATTCAACCCAGTCGCCAAATTTCAAGCTTAGAACAAGTATTAGATACGCTTCCTAGCTTGCAGATGATTACCATTGAAGACATTCATCGTTATGATCCAACAATTATTGCAATTGCAGACGTCCACGATTTTTTACAATACCAATGGGCTTTACCTACCATTGTCATTGCACAAGAAAATGAAGGAAGCGAACTTTCTCAAGCATGGGAACTTGGTGCCCTTGCTGGTTGGATCTGGACCAAGCTTCCAGCCAATCTTGAAGATTCTTTATTAAAAATTGATGCGCAATATAAACGTAATCAAGATAGCCGTGATTTACCATCTGCCGCAGAGCTACAAAAGAAACTTCTTCCAAATCCAATTGAACTGCAAAACTATAAAGTTGAAACGCTTTTCCAGCCTTCTGCGTATTTGTCTGGTGACTGGTATGACTACTGGAAAATCAGTGATAAAGAAATCATGTTCTATTTGGCCGATGTGTCGGGTCATGGGGTAACTAGCTCTTTACTGACATCTTGGATGGCTGCCTTTCATGGTCGCTCGAAAACACCAAGAGAATTGATTAAAAAACTCAATGGTATGCTGGTTCAAGAAAACATTGAAAAACACATCACAATGTTAGCTGGCATTCTAAATCTAGAAACGCATGCTTTAAAATGGTCAAGTGCGGGACATTACCCTCCCCCCATCATTTTTGAACCCAACCAAGCCCCTCGTGTCTTGAATACCAGCAGTTTTCCTTTAGGACTCACAGAAGACTTAGAGGTTGAAGAATTTCAATGTACCTTAACCAAGCATGCCCGGTTCATTATTTGTTCTGATGGTGCCCTTGAACCATTCTCAGGTGGCTTGAATGAACAGTTCTCACAATTGGTCTATCATTTGCAAAATCAATCATTCCGCGCACCAGAACATGTAGCAGATGACATTGCAATCCTCAGTCTCCGCAGAATGAATTAACAATACAATCAAATACATATAATAAATTAGACTAATAACCTATACGCAAACGCTTGAGTATAGACTTGCGCTATGTGATAATTTTCCTATCCTTCTCTGCAAATGGCATTTATATGTCAACAGGTCATGTTGAATATGCAAGCTTGAATGGAACGCATATTTTCAAACTTATTGGTGAAGTGCGAGCCCAATCTTGTATTAGTTTAGACAAACTTTTGGCAAGGATTGAACAACAGAAAAACGTCATTGGCGCAATTGTTGATTTAACCCAAACCACATTTATTGATAGTACAGTTCTTGGAATACTTGCCAAGCTTGGCTTAAAGTTGAAACAAGTACACCACATCCAAGCGGTGATGCTGTCCACAAATCCAGATATTACCACTCTAGCCAATAGCATGGGCTTAGGGCAGGTTTTTGTCATTTTAAATTACTGTGGTGACCCTCAAGTGTGCACCAATGCTTTGATTGACGATAATGTTAATCACAGCACAATGCTGTGTACCGTTCTCGATGCACACAAAACATTAATGAAGCTCAATGAAAACAACCAAAATATGTTCGAGCCATTAGTTAAACAACTTGAAAAGCAGCAAGATACAATGGAATGTGTATCTTCAAACCAGCAAAACGCTTAATAATTTCAAAATTGCTTTATCAGGGATAGCCCATGACTTTACTTTCCGTTGTTCAAATGAACTCTCAAAATGACATTGAAGCAAACTTCAGTGTGATTGAGTCGTTGATACAACAAAGTAAAGCTGATGGAGCTTCTTTGATTGTGTTTCCTGAAAACTTTGTCTGCTTTGCCGCAGGTAAACAACGGGAAACTGCTGCACGTTTTGAAGAAATTCAAAAGCGTTTAGAAAACTTAGCACATCATTATCAAATATGGATTGTTGCAGGGACATTGCCTTGCCCTTTCCGTCCAGATGGTTCAATTATTGCAGACGGTCGAGTTCGTACTGTCAGCCTATGTATCAGTCCAGAAGGCACTGAAGCACGTTATGACAAAATTCACTTGTTTGATGTGCAAGTGGGTGATGCTGTTGGTGGGTATCAAGAATCTCAGTTTTTTGAACCAGGCAGTGATATTGTTGTCGCGAAAACACCTTTTGGACAAATCGGTTTGATGGTCTGCTACGACTTACGCTTTCCAGAACTTGCACTCACCTTGAGAGCGCAAGGTGCAAATATTTTGACTGCACCAGCTGCATTTACCTATACCACAGGTCAAATGCATTGGCAGTTATTACTTCAAGCACGTGCGATGGACAGTCAATGTCATGTTTTAGGTGCAGCACAACAAGGTTGGCATGGTGAAAAACGTCAAACTTGGGGACATGCTGGCGCAACCAATAGTCGTGGGCAGATTTTAGCGATTACAGATGCAGAAGGCGCGCAATTGATGACGGTACCTTTTGACTTGAATGAGCAGCGCTCAATTCGTGAAACAATGCCTTTAATGCAACATCGCAAATTGATGTCATTCTAAGTCTGTATTGCCATTAATGACTTTTATTTCCTGAACAAGACAAAACAACGTTATACTTGTGAGGCGTAATATCTTCACGAGACAAGCATGCAACAAGACTATTCAAACTTAAATCTTGATCATCAACTCTGCTTTCTTGTTTACTCTACAAACTTAGCATTAAATCAACTTTATCGTAAATTACTCACACCACTAGGACTGACCTATCCACAGTATTTGGTCATGTTAGTGCTTTGGGAAAAAGATGGTCTAACTGTGTCTGAAATCGGTGAAAAACTCTTTTTAGAATCATCTACCCTGACCCCCTTACTCAAAAAATTACAAAGTAATGGTATTGTTAACCGCGAACGTTCTACGAAAGATGAACGTCAAGTGATTATTAGCCTCACTGCTCAGGGCCATGCGCTAAAATTAAAAGCCGTGGATATTCCATTACAAGTTGCTCAAGCCAGTGCCTGTGATTTAGACAGCATTACTCAATTGAAAGATCTTCTTTCAAACTTACGCGAAAACATTTCAAAATAAAGTTATCAAATTTTACACAAACGCTACTTGTTTAAATATTTATATCGTATACGATATAATTGAACGCAATCAAAAATGGATGATTTCCGATGTCTTTAGAAAAAGTGGTTTATACAGCACATGCAAAAGCAACTGGCGGTCGTGATGGTCGTGCAACATCATCAGACGGAATTTTAGATGTTAAATTAGCAGTGCCTAAAGAAATGGGTGGTGCTGGTGGCGGTACCAATCCTGAACAACTTTTTGCAGCAGGTTATTCTGCTTGCTTCCTTGGTGCGATGAAATTTGTTGCCAACCGTGATCATTTAAAAATTACCCCAGATGTTTATATCGAAGGTGATGTTGGTATTGGTCCAATCGCTACTGGTTTTGGTATTCAAGTGACTTTAAATATTCATTTAGAAGGTTTAGAGCAAGAAGAAGCACAAAAATTAGTAGATGCTGCACATATTGTTTGCCCATATTCAAATGCGACTCGTGGCAATATTGATGTGACATTGAATGTGATTGTTTAATGTTATGATAAAACCTACCTAGAAGTATAAATTTATTTTTAGGTAGGGTTAATGCTTACTTTTATTTTTCTGGTTGACTTTTTATGTACTGGGCAGAACTAAAAGATAAAATATATTATTGCGATGGTACTCTGAGAAACCTTTATATATTCGATACTAATATTGACGACCTAAAAAAATGGACTGTCTTTGTAAATGAAAATTATAAAATCAAATGGTTTAACCAGCAGACACAAAAGAATGAGAATCAAATTAATTTTGAAGTCCTTCAAGAGTGCTTGAATGAAACCCACAATCTATCTATGTTCACATGTAAATCTCTATTTAGATAACATTCAAATCAATAATTATTTGTTCTTAGTAGACAAAATTGAAAATGATATTAATCCAGAAGAAATTAATTCGCTACAAGATCATTAAAAAATCATTAACTACATGATTAATATTTCGAATTTAATAAATAAGCAGATTATTTTAACACCTGAGAATTAACCAGAAACTATACTTATAAAAGTAACTAAAGGCTCTATAGAATTTATAGCTTAAATTATAAAGCCTAAAGCATACTCTGAGAAAAATTTAAAAAGCTAGACAAATAGTTTTCAGTTACTCAGCCGCTTCATTGGTGACACGTAAAACCTCTTCCATTGTAGTTTTACCCGCCAATACTTTACGTAAACCATCATCTCGAATTGAACCTGCATCTTTACGGGCATATTCTTCAAGCTCATATTCTGCTGCATTACCATGAATCAAACGGCGCATCTGCTCATCAATCGGTACAATTTCATAAATCGCAGTACGTCCTGTAAAGCCCGTATGGGAACAAAAATCACAACCATTCGGCACAGGCAGTTTTAAATTCGATTCTAAACTCACAGGTTTAAACACATCTTTTTCAAAGTCATCTGCTTCACGCCATGTATGACAATGAGAACAAAGTGTCCGAACTAAACGCTGGGCAATCACCCCAATCAATGAACTGGATAATAAGAAGGGTTCAATCCCCATATCTTTTAAACGGGTCACAGCACCAATTGCAGTATTGGTATGTAGTGTAGACAAAACCAAGTGACCTGTTAAAGACGCTTGAACTGCGATTTCAGCCGTTTCCAAATCACGAATCTCACCCACCATCACCACATCTGGATCTTGACGAAGCATGGCTTTTAACGCACGGGCAAAGGTCATATCCACTTTGGTATTCACTTGAGTCTGCCCAATCCCTTCAAGTTGATACTCAATTGGATCTTCAGCAGTGAGGATATTTTTAGAGCCATCATTCAAATCAGAAAGCGCGGCATACAAAGTCGTCGTTTTACCCGAACCTGTAGGGCCAGTGACAAGAATAATGCCATGTGGACGATGAACCAATTGCGTTAAACGTTCATAGTCAGGCTTCATTAAACCCAAATGAGTCATGTTGAGTCGACCCGCTTGTTTATCCAACAAACGCATAACGACACGTTCACCATGCGACGATGGCAAGGTCGAAACACGGACATCCACCTCACGTCCTGCAAGACGTAAAGAAATACGACCATCTTGTGGAATACGTTTTTCTGCAATATCGAGTTTTGCCATGACTTTAATACGCGATACCAACAATGGCGCAAGTTCACGACGAGGCTGTACGATTTCACGCAATTGCCCATCTACCCGTAAGCGAACAGATAATTTCTTTTCAAAAGCTTCAATATGAATATCAGAAGCCCCGACTCGAATCGCTTCAGATAATAAAGCATTGATGAGTCGCACGATTGGAGCATCATCTTCCTGATCCATCAAATCTTCAGTTTCAGGAATCTGATCGGCCAGACTCAATAGATCAGGGTGATCTTCAAGACCAGCTGCAACCTGTTGCGATTCGCCCGTTTCACCAGCATAGCTTGAACTGAGCATGTGATTAAACTCAGTTTCATTACATAATTGATGTTGTGCTGTACGACCGAGATAGCGGCGGGCTTCCTGAATCGCAATTTGTGCGGTATCCTGACGGCGAACAATAAAAACTTGATCACCTTCATAACGCAACAGCACTCCATGCCGTTTTGCAAAACTATATGGTATTTGTAATTGTTTGAGAACTTGCATTACAACTTATATTAATGATTTAAATTGCTTTGAGTGTACTCTATGCTCATGACAGCGTGAAGTCTGTTTGTTAAAGATTTGATGATGATTTTATGAATGGGATAAACACTTTTGTCTAAGAAGAAAGAACATTTGGAACCTGAACTCCCTGATTTAAAGTGGTGGGGAGAACAACTGTTTGAATTGAACCAATCCAAAGCATGGCAATTTGGTTCTATGATGATGCGCATTACTCGTGGTTTACAAGAATGGCGCTTGGAATATTATCGTCCAAAATTCCAATATGACTATGAACAGCAATGGCATAAAATTCATGATGTAAACTTTGGTTTTCCTGAACCTGTACATGTTGAACGCTATATGTTTCGCGAGACCCATAAAGCATTTCAACTCATGCCCCGTTTAGCTGACCGCTCTGTGGTGATTCGTCCTGTTGATCCAATTTATATTCCAGCAGGTCAACGCGGCACACTCTATATCAGTACACCACTGTGGATTTCAGGTTTTGTGCAAGCCCAAAAAGAACCCTTATTTGATATTCCTGTAATTTTACCTAAGGATACATGGTTTGGCCCTGATCACCGCACAGGCGAAATGTGTTATGCCACCTCAGTCGATGGTCGTACCGAATTAAATTTATTACGTCCACGTGCCTTTCGTGCAGTAACACCGATTGATTTCCACAATGTCAGTAGTCATCAGCTTCGATTTGACCGTATGAATGTGCCTGTTCCTGCACTGCCTTTATTTTATAGTGAAAGCACAGGACGTTTATGGACATCACAAATCAAGGTCGTGTATGAAGGCAATGACCGCCCTGCCCGTGTAAGAATTGAAAATCGTACACCACCTTTGGCCGGCGAAGTGATTTATGTACATCCACCACGCTCACCAGGTGGCGCTTTGTTCAATATGTTTGATTCATTTTTCTAAGGGATGAGGTAAAAATGGCTGAATCCAATATTCCCAAAGACATTGCCAATAGCCTAAAAGGCATCTTTACCAATGTAAATGTCGACCGCTTAAGTGAAATTGCTGTTGCTCTGATCCTCTGCTTTGTGGGTTTTGTACTGGCACGTGTCATTTCCAATACCTTTATCCGTACCATAGGCGCGCGCTTTAATGCGCATCAACGTTTGGTTTGGCGTAGAGGTATTTTTTATTTTATTTTCTTACTGTTTGTGATTGCCAGCTTAAAAGAAGCAGGCTTTAAACTCAGCGTATTTTTAGGTGCAGCAGGGATTTTAACTGTTGCATTAGGCTTTGCCTCACAAACTTCAGCATCAAATTTAATCAGTGGCTTATTTTTAATTGGCGAAGGTTCATTCGAAGTTGGCGATACCATTCAAATCACTCTGATTCGTGGACATACCATTGAAGGTGAGGTGATTTCGATTGATTTACTTTCCGTGAAGCTTTTGACCATGGACAATGTCTATGTGCGCCTCCCCAATGAGCAATTGATTCGCGCCCCCGTACATAACCTATCAAAATTCCCGATACGGCGATTGTCGATTACGGTTGCAATTAACTTCAATGAAAATATCAATAAAGTCCGTGAAGTTTTAATTGATGTCGCCAACGATTACCCGTTGGTTTTAGCAGATCCTAAACCGCGTGTGACTGTTTCAGCCTTTGGAGAATCCTCCATTGAAATTTTATTTGCACTGTGGTGTATGCAAGCAAACTACTTACAAGTTAAAGATGAAATTCATGAGTTAATCCGCAATCGTTTTGTGGAAAATCAGATTGAAATCCCTGTACCAAAAATTGGCTTTGTAGATCGTCCAAATCCAAATGAAGTTCTTCAAAATGAAGATATTGATGGTTATGCCAATAAACAGGATTTAAAATTAGAGCAACAACAAGATAAACAGCTTTAAGCAGACCAAAGCGATAACCTAGAAAACAAAAGTCCCTCATTGATGATTGAGGGATTTTTGTTTTCAATTACAAAATATTCATCAAGTTTTAAACCATCAGCTGATAAATTAATCACTTCAAAACAACAAAATGGACAATCACAATGCAACTTAATCACTATTTAAACTTTGAAGGTCAGACGGAAGCTGCTTTTAATTTTTATAAATCTGTTTTTGGCGGTGAATTCTCATTTTTAAAACGTTATTCCGAACTGCCCGATGTCCAAGTGCCAGACCAAGAGAAAAACTATATTTTACATGTTTCTCTGCCGATTAATGAATTTACTGTATTGATGGGTTCAGACACCAGCGAGCAGTTCTGTGCACCTAATAGTGCGCCATTTAGCAAAGGTACCAACCATTATATTTCAATCAACTTAGAAGCTCACGAAGCGGATGAAGCTCAGCGATTATTTACAGCACTCTCTACCAATGGTCATATTGAAATGGCACTAGAACCTACATTTTGGGGTGCTTTATATGGTGCTTTCACCGATCAGTTTGGTATTCGCTGGATGGTGAACTGCCAACTGAATGAAGGATAATGAACAGAATATTGCGATAGCCTATTGATTGACAATGATATAGGTTATATTGCTATTACGATAACAACGTCATTTATAACAATATGATCACTGGTCTTACCCATACCCTTCTGATTATTTTAATCACACTTGCGATTTCTTTTATTGCTTGGCAACAACGCAATGTAATGAATCGTTTAATTTTCAATGTTTCAGCGATTAAGCATGGTCAATATGATCGCTTTTTAACCCATGGTTTTATCCATAAAGATGGTATGCATTTATTTTTCAATATGTTTACCTTGTACTTCTTTGGGCGAAATGTTGAATGGTTTTTCCGTGGTTACTTAAGTGGTATGGGCTTTGTCTTATTTTATTGTAGCGCCATCATCATTGCTGCGATTCCCAGCTATTTGCATAATCGAACCCTAAATTCCTATCGAAGTTTAGGGGCTTCGGGTGCAGTCAATGCAGTATTATTTAGTGCGATTCTGTTTAATCCTTGGGGCATGATTTATATCTATATTTTACCTGTACCTGCGATTATTTTTGGGACGATTTATTTATGCTATAGCCTGTATGCAATCCGTTCAGGGCATTCGCCATTAATCGATCACCGCGCGCATATTACGGGTGCAATATATGGTTTCTTATTTCCTTTACTGTTAGAACCATCATTAGCTACAGCATTCTTCTATAAATTTATTAATTCTCCGTTATTCTAGATAAGGTCTTAATAGAACTATAATGTTTTGATCGTCAAAGATATCTGGATATAACTGTGTAAAATCAGGTAATCGACTACGCATTTCAATTTTTTGTGATTCTGTCCACTGTACGCCATATATTGCATATTTCAAATTTTGTAAATTTTGGCGAACATAAGAACCTAACAGCTGTTGGTCTTCGATTGTTTCAATATAGTCATGTTGTTTAACATACCAATATAGTTGATCCGCAAAATTACTGCCGTTAACCAATTCCAGCCGTTGATGGAAACTGATTCCATCATCGATGAATGACGAATAGTGAATAAGCTCATCTAGACTAGGTTTTTCACTCAAGTATTTTTTTGCTTTTGACAAGTGATAGAAATGTAATTTCCGCCCCATTTTTCGACAAAAACTAAAATATTGATCTATTTCAATATACTTTTGTTTTAATGCTAAAGATAAGATTGAATCTACAATTAAGGGTTGATTGACTTGCTCAATAATCGTATAAAATTCAGTTAGATCACCTTTTAATAACATCCATTGATGTGCACGAATCCTTACCTCAAATGTAGATAACTGCTCAACTGGGTGTGCCTTAAAATACATTTCAAAATTAAAGTTTTTTGATCTTAAAGCAAAATAGGCATAATCCATAATCGTAAGAAATTTACTATGCCAAAATAAGATTAAATCATCTGTAGTGAGTACATCTTTCTGGTATAAAAAATCAAATAAACGATATTGCACATCTCTATTGGAACTCTGCTTCAATTGATACAGAACTTCTTCATCAGTTTTGTGTTGAATCAACTGCTTGAGCCAAAAAGCTCGGATATGTTGATCTTTGGCTAATCCACAGAATTGAAGTAACTCGTATTCTTCTATCCATTGATATTGAAGAATAAATTTTAATAAAATACGAGGAAGTTTACCTTGTTTATTTATTAAAGTTTTTGAGAGGTAAACTCTATTGCTCGCTACTTCCGATAGCAATAACTTTAACGAATCACTATCTGTTCGATCTCGATTTTGCAACATTGAAATTTCAAAAAAATAATCACTACAAAGCTGAGAAAATTCAGGTCGTTGACTCCAACGCACAATATGTTCTGCAGCCAAATGACGATTTACTTCAACATAATCACTAAGGCGATACAATAAATGTGGAAAAAGCTCTGGTTCAAAACATTGTTGAAGCTTTTTCAACATTTTCTGTCTTGTGTAACCATCATAACTTTTTAGTTTTAATAATGAATTTTCAAAGTCTGTAAGCTCTTTTCCATTAAACCTATATGTATAATCATCTATATCTGGACTGCTTTGAGTATTTTGAACAACAGACTGAGTTACCGTATTTACAATAACTTTCTGCTGATTTTCTTCAATTTTTACAGGAGGCAAAGATTGAGACTGTTTAAAAAAATTTTTGAAAAATTGCCACATAAATAATGTATTAAATAATAATTTAAGTTAGTAATAACACAGATTTAAGTACAAATTCCACATAACGCTTTAATATTCAAAAATTAAGTAGTCATCTTAAAAGAATTCTATCTTGAGAGAATAAATACTACTAATTCAATCTCATCAATACTATAAAAGTTGAATCCTTAGACCCAACTTTTATATTCTTAACATTTGACATTAATGTTGATCAAGTCGAAATGAGGTCATGGTTAATGAACCAGCAACGGCTTGATCATTAAAAATATGTAACTCATCTTTCTCTTCCTGTAAGCCTAAGGCATATAACATCGGATAATAGTGATCAGGTGTGGGAATCGACAATAAAAACTCAGCACCTTGCTTTTGCCAGTCAATCAAAGCTTGATGGTTATGCGTGGCTAAGAAATTTTTCATCTTTGCATCAGCTTCTAAAGCCCAATCATAACCATAATGATCATCAAATTTATCAAAGGCAATTTTGCTTAGGTTATGTACGAGATTACCACTGGCAACAATCAATACCCCTTTACGACGTAACTGCGCCAATTGTTTAGCCAAGTCATAATGATATTGGGCACCTTGACTATAGTCGACACTCAATTGAACAACAGGAATATTGGCTTGTGGAAATACATGACATAACACACCCCATGTCCCGTGATCTAATCCCCAACTATGGTCATGATGAATTTCTATACTGTGGATTGCTTCAGTTGTTGCCTCAACCAAAGCTTTATTTCCAGTAGCAGGATATTGCACATCAAACAAAGCTTGAGGAAAACGACCAAAATCATGAATGGTTTTCGGTTGTTGCATCGCAGTGACGGCAGTACCACCTTGGGTAAGCCAATGTGCGGAAATACATAAAATTGCTGTCGGTTGTGTGCCCATTTCAGCGCCAATACGATTCCATGAACGAGTAAAATCATTGGTTTGAATTGCATTCATGGGTGAGCCATGACCCAAAAATAGTACAGGCATGACTTCAGTATTGGGTAAAGTTGCGTTCCAGCCTTTGAGTAGAGATAAGTCACCCATTGTTTGATTTAACATTTCATCCACCATGAATCATCTTTATTTGATTATGTGGTGTTTAATGCTGTAGATATATAGACTTTTCCAGCCTACAACATTGCAAAAATGCAACGATGATTTTTTGGTAAATGCTTTTAAGTAGAGAAGGTTTTACGACCTAATGATGTTATGTTGAATCAATGTTGATTTGGGCACGATACAAATAAAGCCGAATACCAATTTATATCATTGAAATCATATTCATAATAAGCAATGGCTACACCAGCTTTAACTTGAGAACAATAAAAAGCCGAACTTTCGTTCGGCTTTCATTTCAAAATCAGTACTTAGAGCAATCAAGCACCTGTTTGATAATGTGCTTTTGGTACAGCTGTAGAGGCTTGGTAAGGATGAGTAAAATCACCTAAACCTGCTGCTGCCTCATGGATATCTTTACCTTCTTTTACAACAAAAGTATCGAAACCAGAACGCTTCATATAGTTCAAAACATCTTTAAACACATCGCCTGTTGCCCGAAGATCGCCTGCGTAGCCTTGGCGACGTAACAACGCAGCAAATGAATAACCACGACCATCATTAAAACCAGCAAAATCAATAAAGATCGCATCTAACTGATCTAATGGAAACGCATTGGTTTCAGGTGAAGCATCTACGGTAAGAAATAGTGCTTTTTTCCCCGTCACATTCGCAAGCTGGTCCAACTGCTCAACAGTCAGCAACACATCACCTTGTGGCAATACACCATCTTCAGCAATGATTTGATAGGTATTGTCTGCAACAGTGCCATCTTTAGAGAGGACTTGAAGTGCGGTATTAAGCATATGCGCGCTCCTTAAATGGTTGAATACCCACTCGACGATAAGTTTCAATAAATTCTTCACCTTCGTTACGAAGATCAAGATAAGTATTTAAAATTTCATCAATAATGTCAGGTACAGATTCTGCTGCAAATGATGGTCCTAAAATATCACCAATTGAAGCATCATGGTCTGCATTTCCACCTAAGGTAATTTGATAGAATTCAGCACCTTTTTTGTCCACACCCAAAATACCGATGTTTCCGACATGGTGATGACCACAAGCATTCATACAACCTGAAATGTTCAAGTCGATATGGCCTAAGTTATAGACTGTATCTAAATCATCAAAACGGCGTGTAATGGCTTCAGAAATTGGAATAGATTTCGCATTTGCCAATGAACAGAAGTCACCACCTGGGCAGCAAATGATATCGGTAATAAAACCAATATGTGCACGAGCAAGATTATTCTTTTCAAGCGTTTGCCACAATTCAAATAAATCTTTCTGTGGTACATCAACCAATGAAATATTTTGTTCGTGTGTGGTCCGTAATTCACCAAATGTATATTTGTCTGCAAGATCTGCAATCAAATTCATTTCTTCAACAGTCATATCACCTGGTGCAATACCCGCACGTTTTAGTGAAATAGTGACAATACGATAGCCTGCAACTTTATGTGCATTGGTATTGATATTGAACCACTGTTTAAACTTTGGATATTCAGCAAATAAGCCACTGAAATCTTCATCTACATAATTTTGATAATCAAACGGCATAAACTCTTCGTCTAATTTTTGCAAAATTTCAGGTTGAACTTTCAAGGTTTTAATTGTTTCAGCAAATTCAGCTTCAACTTTTTCAGCAAAAACTTGTGGTGTTAATGCTTTAACCAAAATTTTAATACGAGCTTTATATTTATTGTCACGGCGACCATGCAAGTTATAAACACGCAGAACTGCTTCTAAATAAGCAATTAAATCTTCACGTGGCAACCACTCACGAATCATAGAACCAATGATAGGTGTACGGCCTAGACCACCACCCACTTTGATTTTATAACCCAACTCACCCGCTTCATTACGAGTTAAATACACCCCAATGTCATGGAATGAAGTTGCTGCACGATCAATTTCTTCAAGTGCAGAAACTGCAATTTTGAACTTACGTGGTAAAAATGCAAACTCAGGATGGAATGTAGACCACTGACGAATCAATTCACACGTTGGGCGTGGATCTGCAATTTCCCCAGCAACAACACCAGCATATTGGTCAGTTGTGGTATTACGGATACAGTTTCCTGAAGTTTGAATCGCATGCATCTGAACAGAAGCTAAACCTTCTAGCATATCAGGCACATTTTCTAGCGCAGGCCAGTTAAACTGAATGTTCTGACGTGTCGAAACGTGTGCATAACCACGGTCATATTCTTTGGCCAACTCTGAAACTTTACGTAATTGTTTAGAGTTCATTAAACCGTAAGGTACAGCAATACGTAGCATTGGCGCATAACGCTGTACGTATAAACCATTTTGTAATCGTAATGGACGATACTCATCTTCAGTGAGTTTTCCAGCTAAATAACGTTCCGTTTGATCACGGAATTGTGCAACACGTTCATTGATCAGTTGCTGATCGAAATCAGTATATAAATACATGGCGTACAGCTAGTAGTTTCATTATAACGATGCACAATATAACGAGTATTGATCTATCAAAGAAATGCTTTTTTTCCATATTTTATAGCGGTTTTATTGATAAGCATTGTGCAAAGATCGAATTGGCAATGCTTTACGGGCAAAGCATGCTTTTATTACGTTATGGATGTTTTTCTTCATTGCTTATCTTTATTTTAGATAATAAAAAAGAGCATATCGAATATGCCCTCTCTTTGATCACAGCTATCATCTCAATACTAAACTTATTCAACCCTGTAGCTAATTTATCTTATACAGGATTGATTAAGATCAATGCCCAAAGCTGGGTTTACCAATTTTGAATTAATCCTCTGGTTTCTGCTGCTCATCACTATTTTCTAGTTTGTCTTCGGCAATTTTTGCGGCTTCATAACCTGCAAATGCGCCAACTGCTTTTTCTAGAAAGCCAGCATCAGGATCTAACTTATCGACACTTTGCTCAGCAATCACTGCACCTGCAATTTTACCTAACTCGTCTAATAAACCGCTCATTGATCACACTCCGCAGTGTTTTGTTTGAGTTTTTAATTTATGCAAACTTGTTGAAAACATTGCGAAGATTCTGTTGTTTCAATGACTAGATTATGAGAGAGCAATGCAATGATTGATGTCAATTTTTTAAAATTAAGATCCGCTTAATCTTTTAAGGCTGCAATACAGCGCCCTTTTTAAGCAGATCAAGCGATGACAACTCAGATGGTCAAATAGGTATTCTCCCAAACACTTTGGTCAAGCTCTGTATGAAAATCAGCATTCAAATCTACTTCAACCAATTGCACATAACGGCCATATACCTGATCTATCGCCAGACAATCATCGACCTCTAAAACTCGATCGGTATGTGGTTTTTGCCAATGCCCTGCAAAATACTGTTTACCCTTGGCTTTCGCTTCAATCGCATCTTGAGCAACAATCAGGATATAGCGGTGTAACTCACCAAACTCATTTGCATCATAGCCGCCTAAATTAATCAGCCAAAGCTTCTGATCTGATGCATTCGGTTGCGCATCAGTAAAATGTATTTGATATTTTTTATTTTCAAATACTAAAGCCTGTAATTTTTGCCATGCGTCGATGTGTAAACCCTGTTGCTCACCAAACCACGCATTTTTTAATTGAGGATAAACCTCTTCAAGCGAATCGCCTACGGCAAGAACCACATCATGAACTTCAACATTGGCACGTGCATGACGGCCACCCAACATAACAATAAATAAACTAGACATATTCAGTCACTAAGTTAATGTTTGAACAAGTTTTAATAATAAAATCCCACCCACAGATAATACGGCATTGTTCAAAAAATGAATGAGTAATACATGCCAAATATTGCGTGTCCACAAATAGATCAGGTTTAAAAATAAACCTGCACTCATAAAACTGATTGTCGCGATTAAATTTCCATCAAAATTATGATAATGGATCAGACCAAATAATATAGAGTTCAATATAATCAGCACAATGCGCCATAACCACGGTTGGATAAATAACTTTTGCAATAAAGTATAGCGAAACACAATATCTTCTAAAAGCGCAGTAAATAGTGGACCCAGGCTAATGATCAACAGACTGAGAAAAGGAATATGTTCAGGATCAATCAGGTCTTTTTCTTGTATACTCGGCCCGAGGGGTAAAAGCTGACGTGTCAGCGAGATCACCACTTGTAGCACGATTGCACCAACCACCACCAAGACACTTGAGCGCCAAAAGGCCTGTTTATACTTTTGCCAATGCGTAAGCAACATTTCCTTATATAAGTAGCACACTAAAATAAACAGCACGCCTCTTAAAATGGTATCGCCCAGACTAACAGCTATCGAGATTCCAAATATTTTTTCTAAAATAAAGCCATTTAAAATAATTAAGGGGATGATACAAATCGCAAATGTGTCTTTCCATCCCCAGACAATTTTTTCAGGAAAAGATTCAGCTCGAACCTGTTGTAAAAAATGCATATAAAAAAATTAACCGATTATTTTCATTAAATTTTGAGTAATTTAGCTCATGATTTCCATGTGCTTTTTGTAGAGTTTCCCTATGATCCTGTCTAGTCCAGAAATAAAAAAGCCTCTATAAAAGAGGCTTTTAAATTGATCGAGTGAGATGAATTACATCTCAACCATTTCAACACCATCAATACGTGCAACAGTCATTAAGTCTTTGTCACCACGACCCGATACCGTCGCAATAATAATTTGATCCTTCGACATTGTTGGCGCAAGTTTAGTCACATAGGCCATTGCATGTGAACTTTCAAGTGCAGGAATAATCCCTTCAATATGAGTCAAATCACGGAAGCCTTGAAGAGCCTCTGTATCATTAATTGGCACATAATTCACACGATGCATGTCTTTTAAGAAACTATGTTCAGGACCCACACCAGGATAATCCAAGCCTGCTGATATTGAATGTGTTTCAATAATCTGACCTTGCTCATCTGACATTAAATAAGTACGGTTGCCATGTAAAACACCAACATGACCTGCATTTAATGGCGCTGAATGTTTACCTGTTTCAATGCCTAAACCTGCTGCTTCAACACCGTACATTTTGACATCTTGATCATTTAAGAATGGATAGAACAAGCCCATTGCATTTGAACCACCACCGACACATGCAACCAAAGCATCTGGTAAACGACCTGCTTGCTCTTGAATTTGTTTACGTGCTTCACGACCAATAATCGACTGGAAATCACGTACCAATTGAGGATATGGATGTGGACCTGCAACCGTACCAATCACGTAGTAAGTCGAATCTACATTGGTTACCCAATCACGCATCGCTTCGTTCATGGCATCTTTTAATGTTTTAGAACCACTTTCTACAGGCACAACCGTTGCACCAAGCAAACGCATACGGTAAACATTCATGGCCTGACGTTTTACGTCTTCAGCCCCCATGAATACCACACACTCAAGACCTAAACGCGCGGCAATTGTTGCAGTCGCCACACCATGTTGACCTGCACCCGTTTCCGCAATAATACGTTTTTTGCCAGAAAGCTTCGCAAGTAGCGCCTGACCAATGGTGTTATTGACCTTATGTGAGCCTGTATGATTTAAGTCTTCACGTTTAAGATAAATTTGCGCACCACCCAACTCTTTCGACCATCGCTCAGCATAGTAAAGCGGACTAGGACGTCCGACATAATAAGCGAGATCACGGTCGAATTCTGCCAGAAACTGCGCATCATCTTTCATACGGAAATAGAGTTTCTCTAAATCCTCTAAAGCTGCCATTAAAGTTTCTGACACAAAACGTCCGCCATGGATACCGAAATGCCCGTTTTGATCTGGGAATTGGGTATAGTCAATCACACTATTTTGTTGATTACTTTGCTGATCCACGTTGGACTCCTTGCATAAATCGTTCTACGAGTTGTTGGTCTTTGATACCTTTTGCGGATTCTACGCCTCCGCTGACATCGACTGCATACGCTTGAGTCGTTTGTATAGCGTCTTCAATATTTTCAGGTTTTAAACCACCTGCCAAAATTAAAGCAATATCGAGTTTAGGGAATTGAGACCAGTCAAAACTGTGTCCAGTCCCTCCTTTCAGTTCAGGATGCCATGCATCTAAAAGCATAGCACTCGCGCCAGCATGTTGGTATTGCTGAATTGTCGTAATAATATCTGAATTTTTTGCATCAGGTTTAATCTGAATGGCTTTGTACCAACGGCGCTTATTATACTGTGCGATCTGCTGACATTGTTGTGCAGTTTCATCACCATGAAACTGAATAATATCCAAAGGCACTTGTTCTAATACTTGTGCAATGTCTTGTGCACTGGCATTAACAAATAATCCAACAATGTTGATATACGGTGGAATAAGTTGTGCCAATTGCTGAGCCAATTCAATCGTGACATAACGTGGACTAGGTTCATAAAATACAAAACCAATCGCATCCACACCTGCTTGTACAGCAGCTTGAATATCCTGTGGTCGTGTAATCCCACAAATTTTGGCACGGGTACGCATAGCTTTGAACTCGAATTTGTTCAGATCAAACTGATTTTTTCAGTATTTTAAGCAAATCATTGTAAAGCAAATTTATTCACTTGCGTTAAAGTTCTATAGGATTATCTGTTTTACATTGTTTATACACTAAACAAACTTTATACTGCACACAAATGCAACAAGTCTAGCTTAAGGCTTTGGGAAGTTGGTGGAAATCCAACACTGCCCCCGCAACGGTAAAATGAAAATATTATTCTTTAATAAGTCAAAAGACTTACACCACTGCAATGTTTTGTGGGAAGGTGGAATAATCTGAATCGCTTTAGGTTCTATATTTAAGTCCGGATACCAGCTTGTTGTGCCCTTAAACTCAATCGTTCACGGGGAGTGAATGTATGGAGCATATCATGTCTGTTATTTTTAAACCTACTGCACTTGTAGGTGCTGTCGCTATTGCGATGGGGTTATCTTCTACTGCTTTTGCAGATACTTCTTCAAATTCAGAAGCAAATTCGAAACTTGATACAATCGTTGTCACAGCATCTCGTACTGAGCAAAAAATCAGTGAAGTTCCTGCTCGAATCAATATTATTGAGCCGAAGATTCTTGAACAATCACCAATTGCATCTTTACCACAACTGTTACAAACAGATGCATCAATCAATATGGTACAAAGCGGTGGCTATGGACAAACAGCTGCTATTTTCTTACGTGGTACAAACTCTAACCATACTTTACTTTTAAGAGATGGCGTTCGCTTAAACTCAAATACTGCTGGCTCTGCATCTTTACCTTTTATTGATACAACAGATATTAAACAAATTGAAGTATTAAAAGGACCTGCATCAGTTTTATATGGTGCTGATGCGATTGGTGGTGTAGTTCAGCTGATTTCCAAAACACCTGAAAAAACGGGTGCTTTTGTTACTGGTGAAATGGGTGAAAATAACACCTATAAAGCAGTAATTGGTGCTGATCTTGCTCAAGATGGTTTTTATGCTCAAGTTCGTGGACAACGCCTAGAAACTGATGGTACTCCTGTAACAGATGCAAAAAACAACAAGAAAGCAAGTTTTGATCAAAAGGGTTATAGTGCAAAAATAGGTGTTGAAAAAGAGCGCTATGCAGCCTCAGTCGATTATAGTGAAAATCAAGGCTATAGCGATTATGACAATTACGGTAATCTTGTTTCTCAAGATTTTAAAAACGAAATCATTAATCTAAAAGGTCGAGTCGATATTTTAGATAATGTCGCACTTCATGCCCGACTTTCGCAATTTAAAGACAATATTGAGCAAAATAGTTCTCCAGATTATGTACATAGTACAACCCAAGAAGCTGAGCTCTATACAAAATGGCAACTGACACCTGCTCAAAACATTTTATTCGGCTCAACCTTTAAAGATATTAAAGGTGATGTTTATTCGAAAAATCTGTTTGGCGGACAAGATGTTAAATACAAAGAATCTGTAGATACTATTGGCTATTTTGCACAGCATCAATATCAACACAATGGTCTAGAAACTCAAGTCGGTATTCGTGTAGAAGACAACGATAAGTTTGGTACACACACAGTGGGTCAAGGTGCTGTCCGTTATCAAGTTTTACCACTTACAAGCATCTATGCAAATGTAGGATCAGCTTTCCGTGCACCAACAACCAATGATTTATATGCAATTTCTTGGGGAGCAAATCCTGATTTAAAACCAGAAGAAAGCTTTTCTTATGAAATCGGTGTCGATCAAAAACTCAATCATAATATTGATTTAGGTTTATCTATCTATCGCAATAAAGTAGACAACCTGATTAGTTATCAGGCGGGTAAATTAGTTAACGTAAATAAAGCAACCTTTACTGGTGGTGAAGCTTCATTTAAATGGCAACAAGATAAACTCTTTTTAACTACAACTTATGCTTATGTTCAAGCAAAAGATGATGAAACTAAAAAAGATTTGACTCGCCGACCACGCCAAAGTTTAACTCTAACTACAGGTTGGGATGATGGCGTATATGGTGTTTCTGTATCTGTCGTCGCAAAATCTAATTCAAAAGATTTTGCAGATTATCCATCGACTACACCAACCACAACGCCTGGTTATGTTAGTACTAATGTCAATGCTTACTGGCAAGCGACTCCAATGATTAAACTCTTTACCAATATTGAAAACATTGGTGATGTTAATTATAAGACAGCATACAACGGTAGTGGTGTTTACTACATCAACGGTGGTCGACTTGCATCTGCTGGGGTAACTTTCCGCTACTAAAAGCGACATCCAAAAAAATATCTAAAACAGCGCAGTTTATGGATAATGTTTTGACCGACATTATCCTTTTTTATTCTTTATCTTTTCATTTTTATCTAGGACAAAATTATGGGACATCGTTTAAGTAAAATTTATACCCGTACAGGTGATTCAGGCACCACAGGATTAGGAGATGGTTCTCGCGTAGCGAAAGATGACTTACGTATTACCGCTCTCGGTGATGTAGATGAACTAAATTCTATTGTTGGTGTATTACGTTCACAAATTTCAATGAGTAACATCGTTGATAAAGCCCATTGGGATAAATCACTGAGCTTGATTCAACACTGGCTATTTGATTTAGGTGGTGAAGTCTGTATTCCTAACTACAACTTGCTCCAACCTGTTTGTGTTGAATTTCTTGAAAAGGAAATCGACAAAATGAATGAAGACTTACCAATGCTCAAAGACTTTATTCTACCCTCTGGAACTTTAGCATGTAGTTATGCACATCAAGCACGTGCTGTATGTCGTCGAGCAGAACGTAGCTTAATGACTGTACACAGTCGTGATCAAAATATTCAAGCAACTGCTCTACAATTAATTAACCGATTATCCGACTGGTTTTTTGTAGCTTCACGCACCTTACAACGCGCAGAAGGCGGTAGTGAAGTGCTTTGGCAAAAGAACATCAATGACACGATTTAACGATAAATCACTGTCTAAAAGTAATTTTTTAACAGTATGATAAAGTCAAGTTATTGCTAAAAGTAAGACTTAAACGATTACTATACAGATGAAAATGAGTATGTGAGTTCATTATGAGAATTATCGGACATCGTGGCGCGCGTGGTGAAGCACCTGAAAATACCCTAGCTGGATTTCAATATATTCACGATTTAGGTATCCGTGCAGTTGAATTCGATGTTCGACAATTAAAAGATGATGAACTCATTATCATGCATGATGATAATTTTTTAAGAACAACTGGAATAGATCAAGCACTGTATGATGTAAACAGCGCTGAATTAGCGGCCTATAACCAAGCCAATATCTGGATGGATTGGGAAAAACAAATTACCCCAACCTTAAGCCAAAGCCTAAAGATTATGCAGGACTTTGAGCATATTGAAGTTGAAGTGAAAGCTGTAGAAACATTGCAACACGCTGAAAAACTCATCATCGAATTACAAAAACAACTGCAAGGTTTTGAAAATATTGCAGTGATTACCAGTTTTGATTTAAAAATACATCAAGCCTTACAACAGCAAAACTCAAGTTTTAAACGTGGTCTACTGATTGAAGATGACATCCAACAACGTGCGATCGAACAGGCATTACAACTGGGATGCTGCCAGATTGGATGGATGAATCAATTGGCAACAGATGAGCTCATTCAAGCAACTCAGCGTGCAGATTTGGACATCAGTGTTTGGACTGTCAATGATATTGAGCGTGCTAAGCATTTAAGAGATTTGGGGATCAATGGATTAATTACTGATTTCCCCAAAATGATGCAGCTTGCCTTAGCACAAATTCAATAACTCAAACGCCCTTAATAACACAATAAAGTAGAATTTTATTTTGAACTTTAGAGAGTCCCAAAATTAAAATTTAACTTGAGAATCAATTGTCTAACCCCCTAAAAATCAAATTGGATAAGGCAGAAAAATTCTTACACTATTTTGACATTTAAATACGACGTTTTAACCATTCATTTTTTTCGATCAAACCGCTAGAATTCATGTTTTATTCTGTTACTGTTTTATACAATACAGATGTACACTAATACTAGTGAACACATGTTCGCCCATGATAATATCTGTGAAAGTATAGCCTAGAAAAATGCTGAAGCTATGCGTTTAACTTTACCTGATTAAGGTTCTTAGGAGTGCTGTTGGAGATGAATGCTCCCCTACCCAAAGCCCCAATAAATTGGATCGGTGTTTTTGCCTTGGTGTTTTTACCCCTTGTGGCAGTAATTGCGATCCCTTTATATGCCTACCACCATGATTTTAGTGCGGCAGCTTGGATTAGTTTATTCGTTTTACTCGGTCTCAGTAGTTTAGGTATTACTGCAGGTTATCATCGCTTGTGGGCACATCGTGCATACGAAGCGACTTTACCACTTAAAATCATTTTGATGATCATGGGAACTTTTGCTGTTCAAAACAGTATTTTGTTCTGGGCTTCTGGTCACCGTACCCATCACCGCCATGTGGATGATGTAGATCAAGATCCGTATTCGATTAACAATGGTTTTTGGTACGCTCATATTGGCTGGATGTTACGTAATTATCCTGCTGCTGAATCAAATTATAAAAATGCACCTGATTTGTTGAATGACAAAGTGGTTATGTTCCAAGACAAGTATTATGTTCCACTTGTGATTGCTGTACATGCTGCGATTTTAGTTCCACTGGGTTGGGCTGTAGGTGACATGTGGGGCGTATTACTCTTAGGTGGTTTGCTCCGTTTAATCATTAGCCATCATGTAACATTCTTCATCAACTCACTCTGCCATATGTGGGGCAAACGTCCTTATACTGACGAAAATACTGCACGTGATAACTTTGTTCTTGCCATTGCAACTTGGGGCGAGGGTTATCATAACTATCACCATATTTTCCAATACGATTATCGTAATGGTGTGAAATGGTGGCAATATGATCCAACAAAATGGTTGATTTGGTCGTGCTCTAAAATCGGTTTAGCCAAGAACCTACGTCGTATCCCAAGCTTCAATATCAAAAAAGCGGAATTGGCGATGAGATTTAAATATGCTGAACAGGATTTAGCGATTTATGGTCATAACGTCAATGCAGATATTATCGCGATGAAACAAAAAGTATCGCAAGAATATGAAGCATTCACCAATACATTAAATGATTGGGCTGCATTAAAAGAACAAGAGCTACAAGCGAAAAAAGCATCTGTTGCTGAAAAGATCCACCAAATGGATGTCAAACTTAAAGTTGATTTCCAATTGGTCGAACAGAAACTTGCTTTCCATCGTGAACGTTTAGAAACACTGATGCGTGGAATCAAAAAGAACGTTGTTTCTTAAATTCTCAATACACATCAAAAGCAAAGCTCCGAAAGGGGCTTTTCTTTTATCCATTTTTGACAGACATTCATACTGAGAATATTGAGAGAAAATAATATGCAAATTAATAACATCCCCTTTGGCATTACCAACTGGGCAGAAGTTCCAACAACGCGCCATGAGGGTGAGCAAGGCTTTGCACTTTGGCGCACACAGCAATTTGACAATATTCGAGTGCGAATGGTCGAATATTCTGTCGATTATTTGGCTGACCACTGGTGTTTAAAAGGTCATATCCTGTTTTGCTTGGAAGGTGAGTTGCACACTGAACTTGATGATGGACGTACCTTTACCTTAAAAGCTGGGATGAGTTATCAAGTTGCAGACCAAGCTGAAGCGCATCGTTCTTCTACCGCATTTGGTGCAAAGCTATTTATTGTCGACTAAAACAGTCGACATTATCTCAACAGCTTAAAACTTTGCTATATTGAGAGGGACAAGTAAAACCATTGTGACCGATCGCTATGCAATTTGCCCCACGTTATCCATCTCTCGATTCAAAGCTCTACCATGAGCAAATGCCTAGCCCACTGAAAGGTGCAAAGGCTGGGCATTTTAATGCTGCGCTTGCGGATGAATTACAATGGTTTGAAGATGAAAAAGCCCAATGGGTCGAGATTTGTAGCGGACAAAAAACCTTTGCTGAATTTCATCCCCTTGCCATGGTTTATGCAGGGCATCAATTTGGACAATGGGCAGGTCAATTGGGGGATGGGCGTGGCCTATTGATAGCGCAAATTTTAAATCGAAAAGGTCAAACCATTGACCTACATTTAAAAGGTGCAGGCTCAACCCCCTACTCTCGTATGGGAGACGGACGTGCTGTATTACGTTCTGTGATTCGTGAATATCTAGCGGGTCATGCACTCAATGCACTGGGAGTTCCTTCAAGCAATTCCGTAGGCTTTACTTCTTCAACCCAAGGCGTACAACGAGAAAAACTTGAACTTGGTGCAATGATGTTACGCACTTCGGATTGCCACATCCGTTTAGGGCATTTTGAATGGATTAATCAATATCAGCCTGAATTACTCACTGAATTTACCCAAAAATGTATTGAATGGCACTATCCACAATGTTTGAGTACTGAACAGCAAAGGTTTGAAGACACTGTTCTAGCATTTGCAACGCAAGTGATTCAAAACACCGCTGTCATGATCGCAAAATGGCAATTGGTGGGTTTTGCACATGGGGTTATGAATACAGATAATCTCAATATTACAGGTTCTACCCTCGATTTTGGCCCTTATGGTTTTATGGAGCGTTTCCGTCCCAATTGGATCAACAATCATAGTGATTACAATGGTCGTTATACCTACCAAAACCAACCGAGTATTGCACATTGGAACTTATGGAATTGGTTAAACAATTTAATTCCACTGGCACAAGCAGAAAATAAAGAACAATTTAAGCAAGACCTCGTCGAATGTTTAGAGCATTTTGAACCGACCTTTCTAGAACATTATACCTATGGGCTATGCCAAAAACTTGGACTACCCAGCTTCCACAAAGATAGTTTTGATTGTGGTATGGCATTTTTAAGAATTCTACAAAGTGAGCAACTCGACTATACCGACAGTTTTCTTCGCTTACAGAATAAAGAATATGAAGCCATTAAAGATGATTGCCTAGATCGCTTTCAATTTGAAAACTTCTTGACGCAATATCACAATATTCGTGAGCAGCAAGATATTGATGAACTTGATGCGGAAATGAAAAAGGCCAATCCAGTCTATATTTTAAGAAATCATATGCTACAAACAGCCATTGAACAGGCTGAACGTGATGATTTTTCTGAGGTTGATCGCCTATTTAAATTGCTTAGTCAGCCATTTACCAAACAAATAGATCTGGAAACAGTCAAAGACTTAGCACCTTTACCAAGCGATGTTCCTGAAGTAATGGTGAGTTGTTCTTCTTGATCAAATAAATTGCCGAATCACTTTCTCTGATCTGACCCATCATAGTTACCCACAATTTCTGTGGATAAACTTGTGTTTATCCACAGGATAAATCCACAATCACAAATTAACTACAGCTTTTGTCTTTAGAATGCATAAAATTTAGGCAATACAGGGTTTTACAATATTAGTATTCTAAAATGAATAAAAAATACCTCATTCCATGCTTGATTCTTTTGGCTATAGCTATAGCAAGTGTCTGGACTTATCAAAAATATAATCAATTTATTCCAACCGCAAATGCTGCTATACATGTGCAGAATTTATCTGAGCAAGAGATTCAACGTCTTCGTCAAAACACGCCAATCACCGAAGTTAAAGTTTATAAATCAGATCGTATTGTTAAACTCATGCATCATGATCAAGACATACGAACATATCCAATGCGCTTAGGCTTTGATCCTATTGGACATAAAGCTAAAGAAGGTGATGGAAAAACCCCTGAAGGTCGTTATATTCTAGATTGGCGTAATCCCAATAGTGCATTTTATAAATCACTGCATGTGTCCTATCCAAACCCACAGGATAAATCTAAAGCCAACCAACTTGGCGTTTCTCCTGGTGGCGACATTATGATTCATGGTTCAGCAACACGCTCACAAGTGGAAAAGCTGCCTAGTTTAATGACCTACTTACCTAGAAATGACTGGACATGGGGGTGTATTGCCGTTAGAAATATAGACATGGATGAAATTTGGAAGCTGGTCGATGATGGAACAATGATTAGCATTTATTCATAAAAAATATTTTAAAAAGAGACAATGATGACTGGTGAAGAAATCCGAACTTTAGCATTTAAGATTGCATCACATTTGCCTAAATCTGAACTTGACTATCCTTTTGGTGAGGATGTTCCTGTTTTTAAAGTGATGGGAAAAATGTTTATGTTAGGCTCTGAACTGCATGGCAAAAAACTGATTAATTTAAAAGTTGAACCTGATCATGGCGAAATGTTGAGAGATCTCTACCCCTCGATTCAGGTGGGCTACCATATGAATAAACGTCATTGGATTTCAGTCTATGAAGGCGAACAGATCAGTGCTGATCTGATTCAAGACTTGGTTGAAGGCTCTTATGAGCTTGTGAGCAAGAGCCTGACCAAAGCCCAAAAGCAGGTATTGGCGGTTTATCAACACATTAAATAATTAGCGGGCTTTGGATCGCACATTAGATCAACAGATCTAACCTCAACCTATACACGATTCAGTCAAAATCAGAATATATCAATAAACATAAAGTTATATGTTTATTTTTCAAACATAACTTTTTACATTTATAAACATTTACCCACAATATCTGTGGATAAACCTGTGTTTATCCACAACGATGAACTTAAAATGTCGAAAACTTAATCTTCTGGATATTCAAAACGGTAGCCTACGCCATAAACAGCTTGTACCCATTCATGACGATTTCCGGTTTCCGCTGCTTCAGATATTTTACGACGTAAGTTCTTGATATGACTATCAATAACACGGTCAGCAACATCAAAACTATCTGGGTTAATATGGTCTAAAAGTTGCGCTCTAGAATAGACTTGTCCCAAATGTTCGAGGAAAAGCTCTAAAAGACGGAATTCAGTTGGCGTTAAATTCAACGATTTTTGTTGATACCAGATACGTTGTTGTGCTTTATCAATACGAAATAAGTCATTGGCTTCAGGTTCAGCTTTACGTTCTAAACGGCGTAATACCGCTTGTACACGTGCCACCAACTCTTTTGGGCTAAAAGGTTTACAGACATAGTCATCTGCTCCCATATTTAACCCCAAGACACGATCGATTTCTTCTGTTCGTGCAGTCACCATGATAATCGGTAAGTCGGTTTGCTCACGTACTTTACGGCAAATGGTCAAACCATCCATACGTGGGACCATCAAATCCAACACCATTAAACTTGGCTTGCGTTGCAGGAAGCTGTCATAAGCTTCTTGACCATCATGAAACATACTGACTTCAAAGCCCGCTGCTTCTAGATAATCCCGCACCAATTGCGCAAGTTCAACTTCATCCTCTACCAGCATGATATGCTTCATGTTGTACTATTCCTTTTAAACTTTAGTATGTTTTGAAAATGTCAATTTGCAACGCAAACCGCCTAATGGCGAATGATCAAAAGTAAGCTGACCACCGAGTGTTTGTGCAATTTTACCTGATAAAGCCAAGCCCAATCCTGTACCGCCTGTACTACGTGTACGTGAATTATCCACACGATAGAAACGTTCGCCCAAGTGTGCAATCTGTTCATCGCTCAGACCCAATGGGCTATCATCAACGATCACACTCCAAGAATCTGCATCTTGCTCTGTATGCACTTGGACTTCACCACCTGCCTCAGTATAGCGAATACTATTTCCAAGTAAGTTGACCATAATTTGCTTAAAGCGATCTATATCTAATTGTAACTTCGCTCCCTCACCTGCGGCTGAAATTGTTAAATCAGCTTGTTCAAATTTAGGTTTAAAATTCTCTATTTCTTGTAAGACCACCGACCAAGGATCAATTTCTGCAAAGTAACATTTTAATTGTTGTGCTTCAGCTTGTGCCAAATCGGCTAAATCCTGTGTCAACTTCTTCAAGCTCGTAACCTGACGTAACATCGCTTCAAAATGTTCTGGTGTCGGCTTGCGAATTCCATCCTGCATGGCTTCAATCTGTGCTTGCAATACTGCTAATGGCGTTTTTAACTCATGTGAAGTATCTGCAACCCACTGACGGCGTGATGTTTCATGCTGGTCGAGAATAACGGCCAGTTGATTCAACTCTGTCGACAAGTCTCCCAATTCATCATTACGGTTAATCACCACTTGATGCTGGTAGTTACCTTTGGTTAATTCGCGAGTTGCGTTCAATAAACGTTGAATCGGTGTTTTAAAATAAGTCGCCAATAGCAATGCTGCAACCAAACTTGATAAGAAGGTGAAGATATAAATCAGCACTAAATAACGCTTTTGATTACTAAAGAAGTTAATACTCAGTGCATCATCCTGATCTAAAACTGGTTTTAAACCCAAATAACCGACCACTTCATCATTGACTAAAATCGGACGATAAGACACCTGATCATCTGACGGTTCACCTAAAATAAACTGTTGTTTTGCATCATATAAAGAAAGTCGTGAACTCAGCCCCAAACGGTCAGGCAATGACACAAATATCTTTTTGCCATTCTGCGGATTTACCGTTCGCATCGGATCTCGCGTTGGCGCTTCTTTCGCTGCAGAAGCTGGTGCTTCGTGTCCTGCTGAAAGATGACTTTTATCTTTGCCTATAGGCGGTTTATTTGCTTTACGATCTGAGGGTCTATATAAGTTTTGATTTGAACTAAGCGGAAATTTCAAACCTTCAAAAGGTTGATAAGCTGAGGGTAAATTTTCTTCGAGAATTTTCAGTTCTTCTTTATCCAGCTGAGACTTATGAACTGCACCGTCCGTTTGTCCCAAAGTCGCCACCATCGTATGTTCTTTAAAGTAGCGTTGCTGTAAAGCGATATCATACTGGCGACGTAGCCACCAGCGTGATAATTTATCATAATCATCAGGCGCAGCATCACCTTCAATTTGCAAAATCTGTGCTTGAACCGCGTTACCCCAGTCTTGATAGACTCCATATACATCTGCCAAATTTTCGATCAGATGATCAAGTTTCTGCATTTCAACATCTGCAACATATCTGGCAAAGTTCTTTTGCATAGTCCAATGTAAGACACCTAAGCTCACTGTTGTAATGACTAAAGTTGTCAATAAAACAGTCAGAAATAAGCGTAATGCAATGGGAACTCGACGTATTTTCAAAACTGGTCTCACGTTTTTCTTCTCATTTCAACATTGTACCCAACAGTTGCTCAAAATTCTCTCCATTGTTTCTACATCATTATTATTTAATCTTTACTGTATCAACAGAACATCAAAATATTCATTGGAGTAGTAACAATGAAAGCAATGACAAAAATCGCACTGGTATCAGCAAGTATTTTAACTGCAGGGGCTTTGACGGCCTGTCAATCCAATCCTGGCCCTAAAGACGGTCCAGATGGCCGTCCAATGATGCATGGTGAACATCATAAAATGTCACCAGAACAACGCGAAGAAATGAAACAGAAGCGTGCTCAACATAAAGCGTTACGCCAACAAATGCAAAAAGCCTGTGATGGCAAAGCAATTGGTCAAACGGTTCAGGTGACAGCAGGTCAGCAAAATATTAATGGGACATGTAATATCGTATTCAAGCCTGATCACAAGGCGATGAAAGAGATGAAACAAGATTTCCGTCGTGATGGAGAACAACGTGGCCGTATGATGCATCATGAAGGACCACGTATGAAAGACATGACCGAAGAGCAACGTGCTCAAATTAAGCAAGAATTTGCACAAAAACGAGCGGAACGTAAAGCGCAGTGGGATGCGATTCAAAAATCATGTGCAGGCCAAACTGATGGCAAGGCAATTCAAGTAAAAATGAATGACAAAATCATCGATGGTAAATGTGTTGTTAAATTCCAGCCAGAATTTAAAGCAGGCGAAAACATGCCCATGATGCCATCAAAAGTTTAATCTATCTCGGCTAAATATAAAAAACGAC
The DNA here is from genome assembly GCF_025433935.1 of Acinetobacter sp. I-MWF. Classification (NCBI taxonomy): domain Bacteria; kingdom Pseudomonadati; phylum Pseudomonadota; class Gammaproteobacteria; order Moraxellales; family Moraxellaceae; genus Acinetobacter; species Acinetobacter sp. I-MWF. The sequence continues at coordinate 3,899,121 of NZ_JAMBAR010000001.1, forward strand.
CCAAAAGGGTCGTTTTTTATTTGTCACGATCATTAATTTGAGTTTACTTGGAATTATCCGAAATCAAAGCCACTTGTTGGGCATAATTTAATAACTTAAGTTTAGAAGCCGCTAATTCTTCAGCAGTGGCTTGACGGGTGATATCCCGATGAATGCGCAATACATGCTGACGTAAAGAATGACTTTCTGCAGCATTATAAGATTTACAGAATTCTTTAATCGCAGGATCACGCTGTTCAATCATTCGATCAACCCAACGATCCAATTGCGCCAACTTTTTAATCCCTTGTTTAGGGGTTAAATAAGACAAAATGATGGCTTCATCTTCATTACGCAAAAGCTTTCCAATCCGTTGAAATTGACGGCGACGTGCTTCAAAAGATGTGATCAATTGCACATCAAGCAAAGCTTCAATCAACCGATCTTCAACAGGTAAAGATTCAATTTGTTTCTTCGACAACTCTGCGAGTTGTTCACCTAAAGCAGCCATACGTTGTACAGCTTTTTTCTGTTCGGTTTTACTTGCACGCCCTTCTAAAGACTCAAAATCATCTTCAGTAAAACGTTGCGGACGACGTGCCACGATTATTCTGCCTCGTAAAATTTATCTGCGAACAGTGCTTGAACTTCAGACAAAGCTTTTTCTTCATCTGCACCATCAATCACTAGACGCAAGGTGGTTCCTTTACCCGCTCCGAGCATAAGTAAAGAAAGGATATTCTTGGCATCGACTAACTTGTCACCCTTACCAATTTGAATAGAGCATTTAAATTTAGTCGTGACTTCGATTAGTTTTCCAGATGCACGCGCATGTAATCCTAATTTATTAATTACGTCAACAGTTGTGTCAATCATGACCAGTGCTTCATTTCTCTATGTAATACCTGAATAGTCCATTTCGACTCAAGAGCCTTTTTCAACCTATCCACAATATAAACCGAACGATGTTGCCCCCCCGTACAGCCAATTGACACTGTAATATAGTGACGATGACCTTCCGAAAAAGCAGGCAACCACTTATTTAAAAACTGATAGATGTCTTGATACATCTCATTTGCTTGCTCGCTGGCTTCTAAAAATTTACGTACTGGTTCATCTAAACCCGAATATTTACGTAACTCTAAATCCCAATGTGGATTCGGCAAATGCCTTACATCAAAAACAAAATCTGCATCTAATGGAATACCATGTTTATAACCAAAAGATTGCAAAATTAAAATGAGTTTATCGGACTGTCCCAGTTTGGACAATAAGGTATCTTTTAAATCGTGTACACTTTTATCCGTTGTATCGATATGTACTGTTGCTCGCAGTTGAATGGGGAGCAATAAATTTTTTTCTTCTTGAATACATTCATTCAAACTTTGGAAGCGGTTTGACAAAGGATGTGGACGTCGCGATGCGCTAAAACGTGAAATCAACTCCTGATCACGCGTCGTTAAATAAATAACGTCTACGCTGCCATGTTTTTGTAACTGTTGAAAAACCTGATCAAAACCTTGTAAATCTTCTTTGGCACTTCGAACATCAACACCGAGTGCCAATAATTCTAAATTGTTTTCTCTATCCAGCTTTTCAACGATTTCAGGAAGCAATGCCAAAGGCAAATTATCGATACAGTAATAACCCAAATCTTCAAGCACCTGCAAAGCAGATGATTTACCTGAACCAGACTGTCCTGTTACGATAAGTATGCGCTTCATGGCATGGCGATCCTAAAAGCAAAGTTTATGTCAAATGTTTTACTTGTAAATTGTCAATCAGACGAGTCTTGCCTAATTTCGCTGCAACAAACAATACAACATCTTGGTCGAATTGTTCAACTTTTTGCAACGCTGGGCTACGTGCTTCGACATAATCCACAATCAACCCCGCATCATTTAAACTTTCACGAATTTGCGCCAAGACATCTGCAAGTGTTTTACCTGCATGTAAATCTTGTTCAGCAGTCGTTAAGCTCTTAAAAATAACAGGAGCTGTTTGACGATCTTGTTCAGATAAGTAACCATTACGAGAACTTAAGGCCAAACCATCTTCAGCACGTGCAATTGGCACACCAATCACTTCAATTGGCATATTCAAATCACGAACAACCTGCTTAATCACAGCCAATTGTTGATAATCTTTCTGTCCAAAAAATGCAAAGTTCGGCTGTACAATATTAAACAATTTGGTAACAACGACAGCGACACCATCAAAATGACCGGGACGTTGTAAACCGCACAAATCATTGGTAATTTCGCCCACACTAATATTGGTTAAGCGTGGGAATTTACCATACATTTGTTCCACAGAAGGTGCAAAAACAATGTCGCAACCCACTTCAGCAAGTAAATTACTGTCTTGCTCAAGTGTACGAGGATAATTATCAAAATCTTCATTCGGTCCAAATTGGATTGGATTGACGAAAATACTGACCACCACCACATCACATAATTTACGAGCTTCACGAACCAGATTTAAGTGGCCTTGATGTAGATTTCCCATCGTCGGTACAAAACCAATGATTTTACGTGCCGATCGAGCAGGCTGAAGTGATGCTGTTAATCCTTGAATGGTCGTTTCTGTTTTCATGTTTACAGCTCTACTTGGAAAGTATGTTCTTTGGCAGGGAATGATTGCTCTTGTACAGCAACATGATATGCCTTGAATGCATCCACGATTGCAGTTTCCCCTGCTTGTTCTTTCATAAAATTACGTACAAAACGTGCCACTTTACCAAACGTCAAACCAAGCATATCTTGCACCACAAGTACTTGACCATCGGTATCTGCACCAGCACCAATGCCAATCACAGGAACGTGTGGGAATAATTCAGCAATTTCTTTACCCATCTGTGCCGGAACACATTCGAGCAATAACACAGCGGCACCTGCCTCGACTACAGCTTTACAGTCCGCAATCAGTTGATCTGCTGATTCACGTGTTTTCGCTTGTAATTTATAACCACCAAAAACATGCACCGATTGTGGTGTTAAACCCAAATGTACACAAACAGGAATACCATTTCGTGTCAAAACTTCTACAGTTTCAGCCAGCCACTCACCGCCCTCAATTTTCACCATTTGAGCGCCCGCTTGCATCACGGTTTTTGAATTGAGCAACGCATCATTGAGCGTGGCATAACTCATAAAGGGTAAATCACACAGGACAAACGCATGTTGATTTGCACGACGTACAGCAGCAGTATGATAGGCCATATCTGCAACAGTCACAGGCAAGGTAGAATCATGCCCTTGGATTGTCATCCCTAAAGAGTCACCAATCAAAATGGTGTCAATCTCAGCAACTTCCATACCTTTTGCCATACTTGCATCATAGCAAGTTAAGCATGAAAATTTACGTCCCTGAGTTTTGAATTGTCTTAAATCACTTAGGCTAATCATGACGATATTCCTCTATCAATGAGAGTTCCTCTGCCCATTCAATCCTTTAATCAGCCCATGACTGATCTGCTAAAACACTAAGGGTTGAATGTTGCACGAAATCTAACTTTTGCAATGATTGTCCATTGACTTGAAGCTCAGGATCGAGATCTAACAATGGAATCACCACAAAATCACGCTCTAAAATACCAATATGCGGTACTGTGAGCCGCTCATTTATAATGTTTTTTTCAGCATAAAGCAAAAGATCTAAATCTAAAGTACGCTCACCCCAACGGCGTAAACGTATTCGACCCGATTCATTTTCAATACCTTGCAACTCATCCAGCAAGGCCAAAGGCGCTAAATCAGTGTGTAATTCTGCAACTGCATTGTGATAATTTGGCTGATCTTGAGGCCCCATCGGTGGGCTTTGATACAGCTTTGAAACAGTAACAACACCTAAGTTTCTGAGTTTTTCTACAGCTTCCCGTAGAATTTGCTCAGAATCACCTAAATTACTGCCTAAACCAATATAGGTTTTAATCATGATTGGGTCGGTCCAAAAATCACACTGCTTAAATCACGTTGTACGCGTCTACGCTTGGTGATTGGATGATCCGCTGTAATCTCGCCTTTGTTTACTGCCGTTCGAGCATCACTTCTACTTCTAAAATCTTGAGATGATGTTGAGTTTGGTTTAGCCCGTGAACGACGGCTACGAGATTCTTGTTCTTTCACCAATGGTTCAATTTGCGTGGAAGCTGTTGCTTTTACATCTTCAACAGGGGCAACTTCAGCAAGTTTCTTACGACTCTTGGCACGCTGACGATTATAACTGCCAATTGCACGTTCTTTCTCATCAGTCGACATGTCTTGGTAAGCTTCCCACCATGCACCCATGCCATTGGTAGAAGCATCACCTGACTTCTCTCTCAACAGCAAGAAATCAAATCCTGCACGGAAACGTGCATGACCCGAAAGCGCTTCAATCTGTTGTGGTTTCGGGTTGAGCAAACGACTTTGCATTTCCCAGACTTCACGAATAAAGGTTTCGGCAAAACGAGGAATAATGGTTCGTGTCGCTTGACGTTTTAACACATCTAAGCCTGCTTGAGCTCGTGCTTCTGCAGCAACTACACCTTTAGCATGGTAGAAATCACAACGCGCTAAGAAATTATTCCAAAGCAATACCGCATAGAAAAATGCAGGATTAATGGTTTTACCCATTTGAATCCGTTGATCGGTATTTTTCGCTGCGCGCTCTATAAATTGGGTAATCTCAGGGCTAATATCAGCAAATAATTGCTTCCAAATACCAAATTCAATCAACATCGGCATCACACGATGCAAATGCCCCATGGTGAATAATTTTTGCGACTCATCATATAAACGATGCGGAGAAACATCACGCAGCAATTGCGTCATTTCTTGGGTAAAAACGTCTAATATTTTAGGATCTATACTAAAATTTAACTTCGCAGCAAAACGTAATGTACGCAACATCCGTACTGGATCTTCTTCAAAACGAAGTGCTGGATCACCCAATAGTCTTAAAGTTTTGGTTTTTATATCATCAATAGCATGACAAAAATCGAGCACTTCCCCTTTTCGAGGTTGGTAATACATGGCATTGATGGAAAAATCACGTCGAGCAAAATCTTGCTCTATTGTTCCCCAATTGTTGTCACGTAAAATCATCCCTTGTGCAGAGGTAATGGCTTTTTTCGGTGGGGCACGGAATGTCGCCACCTCAATCAATTCACGACCTGAATACACATGTGCCAATTCAAAACGTCGCCCAATAATTCGGCAACGACGACCAAATACCTCTTTCACCTGTGAAGGTGTTGCATTGGTCACAGCATCGTAGTCTTTCGGATTTAAGCCAAGCATTAAATCACGTACACCACCACCGACTATATAAGCTTCATAGCCAGCTTTAGTTAAAGAATCAATAACATCTAAAATGGAGGAAGGTAATTGAGCGGTGGATAACCCACACTTTGACGCACGCAAAGTTTGCAAAAGACACTGTCTCCTACGTCAGGACGTAAAAATCATAATTGTGCTAATGATATCGCTTACACAGCTAAAGGGCAATTTGATTCTCGCAAACTTCACTTGAATTTATGGACTATTGATAATTCGTCGATCTACAGGCTGTTAAACCCATCATAAACTCAGTCGTGCCCTATTCTGCTCTAAAAGTTTCTCGCCAATCCCCTTGACCTTTTTTAAGTCATCGATACGTTTAAATCCGCCATTCTGATTACGATAAGCAATAATCGCCTGTGCTTTCTTTGCCCCGACACCCGTGAGCTGTTGTAATTGTTCAGCATTTGCAGAATTTAAACTGACTTTTAAAGCTGAGCTGTTTGAAGACTGGGCAGATGATGGTGGGCCTTTTTGACTACTGTTCGATGGCGATTTTTGGCTATTCGGTCGCGAAAGATAGTATTGATCGTCGACTTTTTTTAATTTTGCATCATGAGCCTGTTGTTCTGCTTTCCAGTTGAGATAAGCTTGATCAAACTGTTGTGCATACAAGCTCAAGGAACAACTCAAAATTACCAATAAAAAAGACGATTTTATTAGTTTTACTACACGATTAAAATAAAAATGCTGATTACTCATTGCTAACCTGTGATTTTAATTGTTGCTTTGCTTGATCCCAAAGGAGATCCATTTCTTTTAAAGACACATCTTCTAATCTTTTATTTTTAAAATTGATTTGATCTTCAATATAAGCAAAGCGAGATTTAAATTTATAAATGGTTCCTAACAGCGCCATCTCACTTGAAATGCCTAGTTTACGCCCTACATTGATTAAAGAAAATAAACAATCACCAAATTCATCTATAATTTCATCAGGTTTTTCCGATTGCAGCGCCTCTTCAAACTCTGCCAATTCTTCTTTGACTTTATCGTAGGCCTGCGCCACATCAGGAAAATCAAAGCCTACTTTTGCGACATTTTTTTGAATGTTTTCTGCCTGAGATAAAGCAGGGCCATGTTTTACCGCATCTAATCGAGATTGAGTTTTGCCCTGTTTTTCTTGTTGTTTAATTTCCTGCCACAACACCGACACTTGTTCAGGCGTTAAATTATCAAATTGTTGTTTTTGGAAAACATGTGGATGGCGTCGGATCAATTTTTGACAAAGTACATCGACAACATCGTTAAAATCAAAAGCCCCCTGCTCACTGTACATCTGTGATTGAAAAACCACTTGCAGCAATAAATCACCTAATTCATTTTTAATTTCATCGATATCACCAGAACGTACTGCTTCTTCCACCTCATACGCTTCTTCAATGGCATAGCACGTTAAACTTTCAGGTGTCTGTTCACGATCCCAAGGGCATTCTGCACGTAATTGTTTCATGATGGCGAATAGCTGTTGCATTTTATGTCCTTTAAGATCAATAACAAATGACTGCACAACACTTGTTGTTATGCATATTTTATGTTCAACTCTTTGCAATCAAAATAAACTAAAAAAGGATGCTGCAATGAGTCAAAGCATATTCATTAGTGGTGCTGCGCAAGGGATTGGGGCTGCGATTGCACGTCTATTCTACCAACAAGGTTATCAAGTTGGTATTTATGATATCAATGAAGCGCAGGCTCAAATTTTAGCAGATCAATTGGGTGACAATGCCAAAGCGGGCAAATTAGATGTGAGCGATTATGCACAATGGCAAACCGCGCTTAAAGAATTTTCTCAATGGGCAAATGGCCTCAACATTTTAGTCAATAATGCCGGGATTCTTTATTCTGGAGATTTTGAAAAAACCGAAATTAGCGCCCATCATCGTACAATCAATATCAATGTCAATGGCGTTTTAAATGGCTGTCATGCCGCACTTCCCTATCTAAAACAAGCAAAATTTGCGCGTATCATCAATCTTTCCTCAGCATCAGCCATTTATGGACAAGCAGATTTAGTCTCTTATTCTGCCAGTAAATTTGCCGTACGCGGTATTACAGAAGGATTAGATATCGAATGGCAAAAATATGGCATTCGTGTACTAGATGTGATGCCGCTTTTTGTCCAAACAGCGATGGTGACAGACATGGATGCAGGCGCGATTCAAAATATCGGGGTCAGTCTCACACCCCAAGATGTTGCGGAGCAAGTGTTTGCACAGGTTAAAGCCAAAGGCTCACTTTTCACCGCCACACATCGCCCAGTCGGTTTAAAAACTAAAGTAATGTTTACACTTTCTGCTATTAGCCCTCAATTTATCAATCGCTTGAGCAATTTAATACTCACGAGAAAACCTAAGCTTTAATATTGTAAAAACTAATCCAATAGAGATTAGCTTTCTATTTATAAATTAAACTTATAGCAAAATCTAATAGACAATAAAAAACTCGCATTTCGCGAGTTTTTTATTGTTCAAATCATAAAATCTGATCAAGACAAGATAGCTTAATTACCTTGAACCAAACGTCGAGCACTGATAATGCCAGGCTGTTGTTCCAATCTTGCCAAGAGGCGAGACAATTGCGCTAAGCCTTTCACTTCAATCAACAATTTCATATTGGCAATACCATCTGCTTCAGAAATCGTATTCACCTGACGGATATTGATCTGATCTGAAAAAATCACTTGGGTCAAATCTTTTAACAAACCACGGCGATCATACGCTTCCACCACAATTTGCACACTTTGCCCACGTGTCGGTTGCATCTCCCAATCCGCTTCAACCGCACGATCAGGTTCTAACTTGATCATGCGCATATAATCTGGGCATGCAACCTTGTGAATACTGACACCACGATTCAATGTGATATACCCAGCAATCGATTCACCATGAACAGGCTGACAACATTGTGCAATATGTAATTCAACATTGTCCAAACCATCAATTAAAATTCCATGCGCCGACAAGGTATGACTTGCACGCGGATTTAATGTTGGTTTTAAAACCAGCTCTGGTTCATCTTGATCTAAGTGCATGTGGCGATTGACTTGATTGATCAAGGCATGCAGGCTAATTTCCCCACTCACCAATGACACCAAGATGTCATCCCCAGTTTTCACATTGAAGTGATTACAATAATCACTTAAATCAATACTTTTCGGGTGAATCGCTAAACGTGAAAGTTCTTTATTGAGTAGCTCACGCCCAACTTCCAGATTTTTACTGCGATCTTGTTGCCTAAACCAGTGGCGCAACTTGTCACGTGCACGTGCTGTTTTAATATAACCCAAAGAGTTAACCAACCAATCACGATTGGGTTCACGATCTTTCTTGGTTAAAATCTCAACCTGTTCGCCTGTTTTTAAGGTATAGGTTAACGGCACATAGCGTTGGTTGACCCGTGATGCATAGCACTTATTGCCGACTTCGGTATGCACATGATAAGCAAAATCAAGCACCGTCGATCCGCGTGGTAGTTCTTTAATATCCCCATCACGACTAAACACATAGATTTTTTCAAACCCTTCAAAATCTTGAATTTGTTCAAAATCTTCTGTTTCGTCCTCATTGGGATGTGCACTGGTTTCGGTACGTTCTTGATAATGTTCAAGCACTGCACGTAAAGAATGCAAACGATGATTAAATGAATAGTCGGTGGTTTTCGAGCCTTCTTTATAATTGAAGTGTGAACACACGCCCAACTCGGCTTCTTCATGCATTTCTTTGGTTCGGATCTGGATTTCCAAAGATTTATTTTCTGCAATCACCGCAGTATGCAAAGAGCGATAACCATTGGCTTTGGGGTTGGTAATATAGTCATCGAACTGATGAGGAATATGACGCCAAATTTGATGCACAATGCCTAAAGCGTGATAACACTCTGCGACAGATTTAACCAAAACCCGTAACGCGCGAATATCATAAAGCTGATCAAAACTTAGATTTTTACTCTTCATTTTGCGGTAGATCGAATAAATATGTTTGACCCGACCTGAAATCTCGGCCTCGATATCATGCCCAGCCAACTCATTCTTGAGTTTATCTACCACAAACTGGATATATTGTTCACGCTCTAGACGCTTTTCATTGAGTAAAGAAGCAATCTCTTTATAACGTTCTGGTGCCAAATAACGGAAAGCAAGATCTTCGAGCTCCCATTTTAATTGGGCAATGCCTAAACGATGTGCCAAAGGCGAATAGATGGTGAGAATTTCTCGTGCAACACGCTCTTGACGTTCTTTTGAAGAATGCGCCAATTCACGTAAAGCAAAGGTCCGTTCCGCCAGTTTAATCAAGACCACACGAACATCTTCTGTCACAGAAATCAACATCTTATAGATGCCTGTCAGATGTTCACGCTGATTATTATTAAAGTGATCTTCTAAACGTTTATTCTTTTCAATCAGTTCAGAAAGTTTACCCATCGCCAAAGTGCCTTTGACAAGGTTGTAAACCTGCTCACCGCATTGTTGCTGTATTTCCTCTAAAGTAGTGAGATCTTCACGCACACTACGATAAAGCACAGCTGCTGCCAGCGTATCTTCATCGACATGTAAATGCGCAAGAATATCGGCCATTCCAATGCCTGTTGCAAAGGTATTGGTTCTGGAATTTACTGTGGTCGCCAATTCTTTTTGTAATACTAATTGCGCGACTTCTTCTAACTGCTTAAGTTCAGCACCGTCTAAAATTCCACGCACTCGATCTAGCCAAGTTGCTAGAGCCTGTTGCGCTTCATCGGCATGTTCTACAGTCGCTTCCTCTGATAGCTCATTGAGCTGATCAGGAAGTTGCTCACGTACTGTGACCATACCCTACTCCTCTAACTCTATATTTCATTATAAATCGTTTATCTCTAATTTCTTTTCAAACAAAGCAATCGATTCTACATGCCCTGTGTGCGTAAACATGTCCATCACACCGGCTTTAGTGAGCTGATAACCATGTTGTACCAAAATTCCAGCATCTCTGGCCAATGTTGCTGGATTACACGACACATAAACGATTCTTTGCGCACCAAATTTGGGCAAATAATGCATAACTTGTTCTGCACCCGCACGAGGAGGGTCAATCAATAATGCATCAAATCCTTGATTTGCCCAAGAATAATGCGAAAAGTCTTTTGTTAAATCTTGTGAATAGAATTTAACATTGCTTATGCGATTGTTCAGTGCATTTTCTGTACCACGCTTCACCATCGCTTCGCTACCTTCAACAGCAATGACTTTTCCTGTAGCACCCACACGTTGAGCGAGCGGCAGAGAAAAATTCCCCAATCCACAAAATAAATCCAAAACAGTTTCACCTGCTTTCAACTCAAGCAAATCACATGCCAGATTAACCATCTGTGGATTTACAGTGGGATTCACTTGGGTAAAATCTGTTGGATTAAACGCAAACTCGATATCAAAATCTTTTAAACGGTAATGCAAATGCATGTCTGCCTGAGCATCATCTAGCCGTTGTACACTTTCCACACCCGCAGGTTGCAAATACAACTGCCACTGTTTCTGTAACGCATATTGTTGCAATAGGTTGACATCATGGGCTTTTAATTTTTCAGTATGGCGAACCAATAATGAAATTTCGCTATCGCCTTTGGCTAATTCTATATGACCAATGCTGCTTTTGCCTTTTAGACTTTCGAGTAATGCCTTGATTTCAGGTAAGGCCTGATCTAATTCAATATCTAAAATTTTACAGGTTTCAATTGCAGTTAAGTGATTGCTCTGTGCTTCACGGAAACCCATCAATAATTTATTTTGTTTAGCTAAATAACGCACCCCTATTCGGGCTTTATGCCGATAGTCGGTACGCGTTGAACGCAATGGTGCTAACCACTGTTCAGGCACTAAACCCGCAAAGTGGCTGAGATGTGACTTTAAAACATCTTGTTTTAAGCGAATTTGCTCATCTGGATGAATATGTTGCATATTGCATCCACCGCAAGTACCAAAATGTGGGCAGATCGGTTGAATACGATGTGGATTTGGCTCACTGAGTAATTCAATACTGTCTGCTTCTTCAAGTTTGGATACTTGACGCGTCACTTGAGCTTTTACAGTTTCACCAGGCAGTGCATAGCGAATAAAAACTTTTTTACCCTGCTTTTCACTTGGATGATTGAGTTCTGTACCATAATGCGCAATCCCTCGCCCTTCGTGTGACAATCTTTCAACTTTAAAAATATATTGTGGAAGCTGAGATGGTCGAGGTTTGGCTCTATGTTTCAAAGGGATACCTAATCGGGTGTGGAGGAAAAATCTGCTTGAGTAAATTTAGTTCGCTGTGAGGTTTCACGCCAAACATTTAAAAACTCATGTTGTTGAGCTTGTCCTTGCAAATAATGAATCGAGGCTTGAATCCATAAACGATGATCTTGCAAAGAAATCTGACCTTTAAGCAAAGCCCATCTTAAGAAAATCAACCATGTATTTAAAACATCACCTTCGCAATAGCTGGTGAGTTTCAACCATTGCTGTGTATTCACATATTCGGGAACAAAATAACCTGAAATACCACGTTTACCGGGATAACCCAATAAATGCGCAACATCATCCAATTTCTGGAAATGACGTCCATTAAACATCGCCATGACATCCATTAAGTCGACATGACGGTTGTGGTATCTGTTCTGATAGTTATTATACCTTTTTTGTGTGTCAATCTCACCTTGATCGAACAAACTTGGTGCAGATAGTCCATGATACATGGCACGGAATAAAATCACAGGCAAATCAAACTGTGAACCATTCCAGCTCACGAGTGTTGGATGTCTTTTATCAAAGATAGATAAAAATTTTTGTAAAATTTCAGTTTCAGTATAGTGCTCTCGACTAAATGAAAACAGTTTCATCACACCATTTTCATCAATCCACAATCCCGAAATACAAACAATTTCATGTAAAGCCAAGCGCTGAAAATCCATCCCCGATTCTTGACGGCGTAGTTTTGCCAACGCCTGTTCTAAATCGTCCTGTGGTAAATCCAAGCCATATAAATGCGCCCCTGACTTAAGATCGGTCAGGGTTTCGATATCAAAAACTAAAACTGGAAGACGCATAAAAGCTTTACTCAATACTCAAGTTTGCCATCATGAAGCAATTTATGACTTCGAAGCAACTATTCTTGATCCTCAACAGAGAACAAACCTGTAGAAAGATAACGATCACCTCTGTCACAGACAATACATACAATCACTGCGTCTGGATTTTCTTCAGCAATTTTAACCGACGCCCATACAGCACCACCTGAAGAGGTCCCAGCACTAATGCCTTCTTGACGTGCTAAACGGCGTGCGGTTTTTTCCGCTTCAATTTGCGGAATATCCATGATCTGATCGACACGGCTTGGATCAAAAATAGTCGGTAAGTATTCTTGTGGCCAACGACGAATACCTGCAATATTTGAACCTTCTGAAGGTTGTAATCCGATAATTTGAATATCTGGATTTTGTTCTTTTAAATATTTAGAGATCCCCATGATCGTGCCCGTTGTGCCCATAGAGCTCACGAAATGGGTGATTTTTCCTGCGGTTTGTTGCCAAATTTCAGGACCTGTGGTCAGGTAGTGTGCTTCTACATTGTCTGGGTTGCCAAACTGATTTAATACTAAACCTTGGCCTTCACTTTGCATTTGCAAAGCCATATCACGCGCAACTTCCATATTGGTTGCTTCGATCAATTCAGCGCCATAAGCACGCATCGCATCTTTACGTTCTTGGCTAGAGTTCCCCGGCATGATCAATTTCATTTTATAACCACGCATTGCGGCGACCATTGCCAACGCAATCCCAGTATTTCCACTCGTCGCCTCGATCAACGTATCACCCGGCTTAATTTGACCACGCTGTTCAGCTTTCATGATCATGTTATATGCAGGACGATCTTTGACAGAACCAGCAGGATTATTGCCTTCTAGCTTTGCCAATACTGTTGCTTGAGTATGACTTGCCAAACGTTGTAAACGCACCAGAGGAGTTTTTCCTACATAGTGATCTAACAAAAATTCGTCGGCTAAGAAATCAGGTTGTGTGTGACTCATCGGTTGCACCTATATCGAGGTGGGCATATTGTATGAAAAAAAGGAACATACTGCACATCTTTCCGCTTCATTTTGCTTGGAATGATCAAACTAAATTCATATATATCAACACACCCAAGTAGGAGCATGATTTTCTTTATTGAATAAAATTAAATAGATATAAAAAAATAAACTTTACTTAGAATTAGAAATGATAAAGTTATCTATAAAACAGCATAACTCATTTTCAATTCACAAGATTTTTAGTCATATTGTCATGCAGGATGATTAAAGCATGTTAATATCTTTGCCATGGGCAATGAGTTGCTGGAACAATGTCGAATTTCAATAAAAAACTCTTTAAACGCTTAAAACTCAATCACGCTTATGGTCAACTTATTGCGTTAATTTTCGTGCCAATTATGATTTTGGCATGTGTTGGAACAGCACTGGTTCTTTCTGAAACATCAGCTGCGGCCAAGTCTAAACAGCGCTTCCAAGCCATCGCGATATTGAGCCGTTACCAATATACTGCTGAGCAACTCACCGCAGTCATGGAACAGGATCCAATTCAACACGCCAAAGCTGAAAGCATTTTACAAAAAATGTTTAACGAAAAACATTTACTCAGCGCAGCGATTTTAGATGAAAATAACGTCAATCATTTAAGTGTAGGCTACCAAAATCAACGTGCTTGGCCAAAAATTCCAAAATCAGGCACTTTCTTTGGACCAATTCAAAATAAGTACAACAATATTTATGGGATTAAACTAAACCCCACCAAATCTGCTGAAAATATGTGGTTGGTGATTGAACTTGATAATCAACCTTTAGAAATTTCACATTATCGTGTCATGATCGTATTGATTACGACTGCCTTATTAACGCTACTGTTGCTTCTATTGTGTCTAAACTTCTATTCAAGACGCTGGATTGCGCCGATGTACGAAATTCGGATGCAATTGCAACGCTTAAATGCAGATACGCTTGATCAACATATGGTGATCAACAGTACTGGGGAACTTCGCTTATTACAGCGTGATATTGCCAATGTAGTGAAAAGGCTACATTTCAGTTTCCTTGAACTAAAAGAACATACTGAACAAACGGAAGATGATTTACGTCGTACACTAGACACCTTAGAAGTCCAAAACATTACCTATAAACAAGCCCGTGATCAGGCGATTTCATCCAATCAGGCGAAGTCGGTCTTCCTTGCCAATATCAGTCATGAATTACGTACCCCATTAAATAGTATTGATGGCTTTATTCATTTGATGTTGCGCCAAGACAATTTAAGCAATGATCAAAGTTTATATTTACAGACCATCCGTAAGTCTTCTGCACATTTATTAGCATTGATTAATGATGTACTCGATTTCTCGAAAATTGATGCAGGTAAATTAGAACTCGAAACCGCACCTTTTGATCTTGAAGAAGCAATTTTCGATGTGATGGATATGCTCTCGCCATTGGCAGCGCAAAAACATATCGAGATGGCATTCTATTTTGCAGACAATGTGCCTAAACATGTCATTGGTGATGCCTTACGCTTTAAACAGGTGCTGACTAATCTTATTTCCAATGCGATTAAATTCACCCCTGATGGTGAAATTATTGTTCGTGCGCGGATGGAACATGATGATATCGGACAATGTTTGCTGCACTTTAGTGTACAAGACAGTGGGATTGGCTTAAGTGGTACCGATCGTAAACGACTATTTGAATCATTCTCTCAAGGTGATGCTTCTGTCACTCGCCAATTTGGTGGTACAGGACTCGGTTTAGCTATTTCCAAGCAACTTGTACATTTGATGCATGGTCAAATTGGCTTTGAAGATAACCAAGAACGCGCACCAACAGAAAAAGGTTCAACCTTCTGGTTTACCGCCATGTTAACGGTAAATGAAGATGAAGAAATTGTTCATCCATCATTTAAAAACTTAAATGTGGTGTCTTTCTTGGCACACCCTGCAACCGCCAATGTATTACGTCATTACTTAGAAGACTATCAAGTCCAGCATACTGAAGCACAATCGATTTTAGATCTGTTTAGCCGACTAAATAGTTTAGAAAAAAATACTGAAAACACCTGGTTGATCGTTGATCACAGTGGAGATACCGAAGCCTTACTTAAAGAAATTCGTGGTCGTTATCAAGGTCATTTGGCGGTATATGGTTATCAAATGTCACTTGATCCAAATATGTTGACTGAATATAAAGCGCGTCCACTGTATCAACCACTGAGCCGTAGTTCAGTGATTCAACTATTAAGTAATCAGCCTATTTTTGAACAAGAACATCATAAAGACTTTAAAGGGCAAGATTTACACGTTTTAGCAGTAGATGATCATTTACCGAATTTGATCGTACTAGAAGCGCTATTAGGTGAGCTCAATGTAAAAACCACCAAGGCACTCAGTGGTCAAGAAGCCTTAACCATTATTCAGCAAGGGGTTGAACAAGGTGCAAAACCATTTGATCTTATTTTTATGGATATCCAAATGCCAGTCATGTCTGGGATAGATACCACACGGGCGATTCGCTCTTTGGAATCTACCTTAGATGGTATGCGGATGCCGATTATTGCGTTAACAGCTCATGCATTGGCTGATGAGAAGCAAAAACTACTCAAAGTGGGTATGGATGACTATGTAACCAAGCCGATCCAGATTGAACAAATTATTCAAATTCTCACCAATTGGACAAGCGATAAATTTATTCAACATCAGCAACCTATAGAAAACACAGTATATATCGAAGCGCTGGATGCTTATATTCTAGATTGGAAACAAAGCCTTGCTTTAGCAGCCAATAAAGAAGATCTCGCACAAGATTTGTTAAAAATGCTCGTCGACAGCTTCCCAACGGAACTGGCTGAAATTGAACAACTTATTGAGCTTGAGGACTTCCCACAATTAGAACATGTCTTACATCGCTTATATGGTGCTACCCGTTATGTCGGTACACCCAAATTACAACGTATTACAGGTGATTTTGAACAATTCATTTCCATGCTACGTAAAGAGCGTCGCAAAGCAGATGAAGCCTTTATCCAAGACGTGATGAAACGCTTTGATGAGCTTCAATTGGCGATTCATGAAGTTGAAACTGCGGCACAACAGATTTTACCCGTTTCATAAATACAGCGCAGTTCTACCCGATTCAGCGCTATAAATGCTTTTCTTATCGTGTTTTAAGCTGTTTTTTAAATCCTCAGGATAAAACCCAAATTGACTCTGGGTTTATCCTGTGTATGGTTTTTATTGTTTCTTTAAAACAGCATGAATTAAAACAATCTTTTTATTGCAATCATCTTATTAAAGATCCAATAAAATGATACAGGTCACTATTGCAATCCTGTTTTGGCTTTACCACCTAATTGGCACATCAACACAGTTTCGGTGACTCTACTGTCATGTAACTATTCAATTCACATGCTATGCTGATGACCAAGGAAAAAATGAGTCAAGATCATGGCACTACTACATATAGAAAAAAACAATGGTATCGCAACAGTTTCATTAAATCGTCCAGATAAACGCAATGCTATGAGTTTTGCTTTACTCCGTGAATTGGTAAGCGCCGCACAACAGATTAAAAAAGACCGCAGTATTCGTGTGGTGATTCTGACGGGTGAAGCCAATGTATTTAGTGCAGGTATTGACCTTGCTGACTTAAATAGCCCTAAAAATACAGCTTTTGCTGCTTGGGAACTGATTAAACCCGGTCAAAGCCTATTCCAAAAAGCATTTTTAATCTGGCAAGAACTACCTGTCCCTGTCATTGCAGCAATTGAAGGCTTCTGTTTTGGTGCTGGGATGCAACTTGCATTGGCTGCAGATATCCGTATTGCACACCCAGAGACTAAAATGTCAATCATGGAAAGCCGTTGGGGGCTTGTGCCTGACATGGGCTTAACCCGTTCAATCAAGGGCGTGATTGGTATTGATTTAGCCAAAGAACTTACCCTCACTGCACGTATTTTTGATGGAAATTATGCCAAAGACATTGGTTTAGTGACGCATGTAGACGACTCACCGTTGGCAAAAGCTCAAGCCATTGCAGAAGAGATGCTGCAACGCTCGCCAGATGCGCTGATGGCTGCTAAACGTGTTTTAGATGCGATGGAACATCAACCTCAGAAATCTTTACGTTTAGAGAAGATTTGGCAGTTAAAATTACTCTTGGGTAAAAATAGTCAAATTGCACGTAAAAAGGATAAAAATCCTGAATTAAAATTTTTACCGCGCCAATATAAATAATCCAAAATTATTATTGAAAGCTTTTTGAGTTATAAAATGAATTTTGATCGTAACAGTAAAATTGCATTTTTAGGGATGGGATTAATGGGTAGCCGTATGGCAACCCGATTAATCCAAGCAGGGTTGCATGTCGCTGTCTGGAACAGAACCGCATCTGCTTGTGACGCCCTTATTGATCTAGGCGCTCACCCATTACAGCTTGAGAATATTGCAGAATATCCGATTATTCTCAGCTGCCTTGCTGATGATAAAGCTGTACAGCTGGTCTATGAGCACATTGAACCCTATTTACAAGCCAAGCAAGTGATTGTGGATTTCTCCAGTTTATCTGTGGATAAAACCAAGCAGCTGGCTGAAAGCGCCACAACAAAACAGGTGATTTGGATTGACTCACCTGTTTCAGGTGGAACAGCAGGCGCTGAAAATGGCACGCTGGTTATTTTTGCTGGGGGCAATGCTGAGGTGATCCAAGCACTAAGCCTCGTTTACAATATCCTGTCACAGCGTGTCACACGTATGGGTGAAACAGGTACTGGACAAGCCACTAAAATCTGTAACCAACTTATCGTTGCTGCCAATAGCACCTTGATCGCGGAAGCTGTTGCGCTTGCCAGTAAATCAGGTGTAGATACAACCCTATTGGCGCCGGCTTTGGCTGGTGGTTTTGCCGACTCAAAACCTTTCCAAATTTTAGCCCCACGCATGGCAACACATACTTTTGAGCCAGTACAATGGAAAGTACAAACGCTTTCTAAAGACTTAAATAATGCTATTCAACTTGCACAACAATTTGATTTAGAAATCCCTGTGGCTCAACGTGCACTTGGGCAATTACAAAGCCATCAAAACAACGGATTTGCTGAGTCGGATTTAGCCACAGTCATTCATCAAGTGGAAAATAAATCGGGTTAAAATACACGGAACTACACATAAATAAGTTGAAAAATAATCTATTGCCTACTACATTGAAGATGAGAGTCCAAATATAGCAAGGAGCGTTCTTATGACTAAACTCGCAGTAAACCTATCTTTGATTTTTACTGAAGTGCCGCTCATTGAACGCTTTGCTTTGGCACATCTTCATGGCTTCCACAATGTAGAAATTCAATTTCCGTATGAATTAAGCATTGAAGAGATTCAAGCTCAACTTGAACAATATGACCTCAGCCTTTGCCTCATCAACGTTCCCACCGGTGACTTGATGCAAGGTGGAAACGGACTTGCTGGTGTGCCTGGTCAAGAACTGGCATTTCATCAAGCCTTAGAACTTGCAATTGAATATGCAGAAGCGCTCAATGTTCCAAACGTCAATATTTTGGCAGGTAAACAACCACAAGATGCCGATTTACTCCCCTGTTTAAACACCTTGGCAAACAATTTAAAACTGGCTTGTCATCTGCTCTCTAATCGTGATATTCAGCCTGTATTTGAAATGATCAATGGTACAGACATGCCACGTTTCTTGGTTCAAAATATTGCACAAGGCCAAGAAATGTTAGAAGCAGTACAGCATCCTGCATTAAAAATGCAATTTGACTGTTACCACATGGCGATGATGGGCGAAGATGTACTGGCAGCCTTACAAGAAAATATTGATTGGATTGGGCATATACAATTTGCTGACTGCCCAGGACGTCACGAACCAGATACCGCACAAATTGATTATTCTGCAATTTTTTCATGGTTAAAACAAAGCGCCTATACGGGCTTTATTGCAGCAGAATACAAACCACAATCGCATTCAAATCAGTCATTTGCATGGAAAGAAAAATATTTTTCCAACAACCATAGCTATTAAATAGGTGTGTGCTTAGGCAAACGGTTGCATTGTATAATTTGTATTTTTTAGACAAAAGCGCTATATTAGAAGATGAGATATTTTCTGGAAAATATACCTTATATGAATTTAGAACCATCGCCCAGCGCTTCTAATTCTCACGAACTTGCAATGAACACTCAAAATCAAGACGTACAGACTTGTTTAAAAGTCGTACAAGAAGCTCTACTTGATGTAAAAGCCAAAGATATTA
Organism: Acinetobacter sp. I-MWF; assembly: GCF_025433935.1. NCBI lineage: Bacteria > Pseudomonadati > Pseudomonadota > Gammaproteobacteria > Moraxellales > Moraxellaceae > Acinetobacter > Acinetobacter sp. I-MWF. The sequence continues at coordinate 3,918,737 of NZ_JAMBAR010000001.1, forward strand.
TTCAACTTGATGTCAGCGCTATTAGCAACGTTTCAGATGCAATTGTCATCGCGAGCGGGACATCAACACGCCATGTTAAAGCACTTGCTGACAATGTTGCTGAAGAAGCACGTAAAGCAGGCTTTCGCCCAATTGGTGTTGAAGGTGAACGAGACGCTGAATGGATCCTTATCGATTTAGGATTTGTAGTCGTACATGTGATGCTACCAACAGCACGTAAATTTTATGATCTGGAAAGTTTATGGCGTGCGACACCTGAAAGTGTTGCCTAACGTTTAATACAGAACTTAAATATGAAAAAAGCGACTTTATGTCGCTTTTTTTAGTGCTTGGCTTTTTTCAAAGCTTTTAAGTACTCAATTTTTTAACGACTTAATTGAGTATGCATTACGCAGTTTACAAATCAGTTTAAATACTAAGAATGCAACGCCAAAACTCCACACAAAATTTACCGCAATCCCAATACTTTGATCGATAACACTGGCTTTGTTGGCTAAATTAATTACGGGGTTATCTGTCAAAGAAACAGCCAGTGTGCCCCATGCTCCACAAATACCATGTACCACAACAACTTCACGAATATGCTTAGAATCAATCCAATAGGTCAATAAACGGGGTAAATAGATTGTGAATAATCCAGAAACCAAGCCAATAATCAATGCCGATGACAAATTCACTAAACCACAACTTGCCGTGATCGCCACCAAGCCACCCAAAGCACCTTTAATCATTTCAACCCATGAAATAATTTTATTGTTGAGTACCAAGGAAAAAATCAAGGGTGCAATCATTGCCCCAAAGAGTGCAGCAAAGGCATTGACGACAATCACCCCTATATCCGCATAGAGTGCTGAGATATAAACTACATTTAGACCTGACCATGCCAGCCAAAGAATAAAGCCAGCCAATGCCAAAGATAAGATTTTATAATCTTCAAAGATTAAGTCTTTTTTTAAGATTTCTTGTCGGTCTTGAGGTTTTAAAGTTAAGTAGCCCGCCAAAACAATCCATGCTGCGGTGGAATGCACCACTGTTGAACCCGCGAAATCAATAAATCCTAACTCTTTTAACCAGCCCTTACCGAATAAGATATTTCCCCAAGTCCAGCTACTAAAGAAAGGAAAGATCACACCTGCGATCATTAAACCGGTTATCCAGTTGACGAATAAGGGAACTTTACTTGGAATCACTCGCCCAACCACAGTGGTGATTGTGGTGGCCATTAAGGTATAAAAAAATAATAGATTCCAATGCCAGCCATGCAGCATGCCATTCATATATTTTTCGGAGCTGGCATCTCCTGCAAGAAGAATTTTTGCGCAGAAGAAACCAAAAATAAGCGTTCCTAAAACTGCTGAAACATAATTGACCAATAATGCGGAAATTGACTTATAGGTATTTTCATATCCGCCTTCAACTACAGCAAAACCAGCTTGCATCAGAATGACAAATATTCCACCAAAGAATAAAAGCTCGTAGTTGGTAATGAGATTAAAAGCAGCAAGGTCACTTTCTAAACTTGAAGCAAAACTAAAATTTGGATAAAAAAATATGATGCAAATTAAGCTGATGAAGTATTTAAATCGCACTATATAATTAATCCTAACCTATCGCTTTTTCATCGCTTTAAATTCACAATAATTAGTATTTTCGCTACTTAATTATCATTTAATTTATCAAGTATAGAGAATTTCATGGAGAAATAAACTAATTTTTATGTAAAAAATATAGCTTACAAAGTACACACGACGAGCAAGATTGTTTGTTCGTGATCGAGTACTATTTATTTTTATTTAAAGATAAGCAGCTTACATTTAACTGGTTTTATTAAACAATGCCGATTTGCAATATATGTGGCTTAAGGTTGAAAATTTCAGCACTTAGACGTATAGATGCCACACTCTAATATGGAATAACGTTGTTGCAATTTATGTGTTATGCAGAATGAAAACATCTATACCGTTTTTAATCAACCATGTTGAATAATTTGAATCTGTGGAAATGCAAAGCCCTTACAGGATAATTCAGAACGCCATGCCACCGTCAGCATGACTCGGCTCAGCTGGAGATTTTGATAGGCAAAGCTGCCCAATAACGGATGCGTAGAGATCCCACCATCATTCATCACATGCACTCCAGTATTTAGCTCATTTAGACTCAAACGAATCCCTAGGCCCGATGCTTTTAAAATCGCCTCTTTTGTGGTCCACACCTTAAACCAAAAAGTAGGATCAAAGTCTAACGCTTGCCAAGCTTGATATTCTTGAGGATGAAAAGCATGTTTAGCTAAAGCCTCAAAGCGCACCTTTCGATCTAAGTCCTCGACATCCACACCCAAATCTTGGATCTGTTGACTACTTGCCAAAGCATAATGGTGCTGACTATGTGAATGATTCACGTGAAACTTCGGATAATTAATTAAATAGGGTTTACCAAAATCTGTTTTTTCAAAAGAGTGGTTACTAATTTCAACTGAAAAAATATCAGACAACAATTGGTTTCTGTATTGATAGATCGCCTGTTTCAGTTCTTGGATCTGTCCCTTTCGATCGCTCGAATGGTAACTCGGAAGAATATTTTGAATAGAATTAACATCCAATTGAATAATACGATTCACAATCCATTCCCAAACATTTTTCATTATCTTAAATCAAAAAAACCCAAAGATCACTTTGGGTTTTGATGTATTCAACGCTAAATTTAGCTTCTAAATTTCTTTTCAGCCTTTTTAAATTTCTGTACATAACGACGACGACGTGCTGCAACACGCTCATCAATTTGAGATTTACGGCCTTCAAATGGATTTTCAGCTGTTTTAAAGTCAACGCGAACTGGTGTACCTTCAAGGTTATACACTTTACGGAAGACATTTTCTAAATAACGACGATAGTCCGCAGGCGTCTTATCCACCTTATTACCATGAATCACAATCGTTGGTGGGTTTTGTCCACCCATGTGGGCATAACGCATCTTAATACGTTTACCACTGATCATTGGCGGTTGATGTGCTTCAGTTGCATCATTCAAAATCTGAGTTAATTTTGCAGGTGAAACTTTTAAGTGTGATGAATCATAAGCACGGTGAATGGTTGGATACATCTCACCGACACCTGTTCCATGCAAAGCAGAAATCAAATGTACTTTTGCCCAAGGAATAAAGTCAAAACGACGATCAACATCCAATTTACATTGTTTGCGATCATACTCTGTCATGTTGTCCCATTTGTTAATGGCGATCACCATGGCACGACCAGCTTCAAGTGCATAACCGATCAAATGTAGATCTTGTTCAACCACACCTTCACGTGCATCTAAAACTACCACGATGACATGTGCATCTTTAATCGCTTGTAGCGTTTTAACGATTGAGAATTTCTCAATCATTTCATCAACTTTACCTTTACGACGTACACCCGCTGTGTCGATCAAGGTATATTGACGACCATCACGCTCAAACGGAATATAAATCGAGTCACGGGTTGTACCCGGTTGGTCAAATGCAACAACACGATCTTCACCTAACAAACGGTTAACCAAAGTAGATTTACCGACATTTGGACGACCAATAATTGCTAAGCGTAAACCTGTTGCCTTATCGTGTTCTTCTGGGTTTTCATCTTCAGGGACATCCACCAAGATATCCTCAAGCATTTGTTGAACACCACGACCATGACTTGCCGCAACTTGTAAGGGTTCACCCATACCAAGTTTATAAAATTCAACTAATGCAGCTTCAGCATGTACACCATCGACTTTGTTGGCAACCAAGTAAACCTTTTTACCAAGTGTACGCAACTCACGGGCAATCTGCTCATCAGAAGCCAATAGCCCAGCACGTGCATCGACAACAAAAACAATGATATCGGCTTCATTAATCGCAGTTTTTGATTGCTCTGCCATATATGAGTCAATACCACCTTCATTTTCACCGATACCCCCAGTATCAACGACAATGAAAGATTTATTTTCATAAGTTGCATCACCATATTTACGATCTCGGGTAAGACCAGCAAAATCAGCAACGAGTGCATCACGGCTCTTGGTAATCTGGTTGAATAACGTTGATTTGCCGACGTTTGGACGACCAATGAGCGCAATTACGGGTTTCATAAAATAACCTTTATTCAAGATCAGCCAGTATGACTGGTCTGAACATCAGAAATGTATAGGAAGAAGAATAGGAAAAACCTAAAATAAAAACACGGGGTATTGATTTTCAATCACCCCGTGTATGGAATTCATACGGATTGCTCTATTTTAACACAAGACTAAAAAAATAGAGAATCCTAATCGTGTCTGTTGATTAACTGTTAACGACTTTGCCAGATACTCATTGCACCTTTGCGTGTCGAAACATAAACTTGATTATCAATCACTCTCAACGTACGTACTTCACCACTGGTTTTAGCACGACCTAACGTTGTTCCTGTATTTGGATCAATTTGATGTAAATAACCATCTAAATCACCCACAACAAGATTTGAACCGAGCAATACAGGATTGCTTAAGTTACGGTTGAGCAGTTGCTCATTTTTCCAAAGCTGCTGACCTGTAATCAAGTCATACGCAATAATTTGACCATCGGTTTGCGATACGATGACTTTACCATCGGTCACTTCTGGACGGTTGATACTGCTTGAATTTTCACTCCACAAAACACGTTGTGAAGCTAAATCTAGAACAGTGACTTGACCTTGGAAACTCGTCGTAACCACATATTGTCCTGAAACAACAGGCTCACTGTCCACATCAATCAAACGCTGAATATCAGAACGACCTTCAGATACCGCAACACGACGTTGTAAACGCGGTACACCTGCAAGGCTATCTATTGCAAAAATATAGCCAGTAGAAGTGCCGATAAGCACGGTACGTGGATCTAAACTAACTGGAGTAGCTTGACCTCTTAAGCTAAATGAAGCGCTTGGTAATTTATAAGTCCACGCTTGCTGACCTGTCGCAACATCTAGGGCATAAACCGTACCGTCATTTGCAACCACAATCACGCGACCAGATTGAATCAAAGCAGAACTGATAATTGCACCCGACAATTGCGCAGACCATTTGGTCGCACCCGTTGCTTGGTCTAATGCAAAAACATGGCCTTTTTGATTACCAACAATCACCACACCATCTGCTGCTTCAACACCAGAGCTTAAGCCGTCTTTGGTAACTTTAGCATTCCATAAGCGCTGTTTGCCTTTATAGGCAGCCACTTCGCCTTTTGGATCTAAAGCAAACACAACACCATTGTCTGTATCTAAACGTAGACGTAATGCATCTTCACTGCTGGTCGAAGAAACACTGGTCGAAAATACTTGAACCAAGCTTGAAGCTTGTGCAACTTTAGGCAGTGGATTTGGCTTAATCTTCACTTCTTTCGTCTTATTACTTGAACAGCCGATTAAAGCGATTGATAAGATTGCTAAAGCAAAAGGTATTTTAAAATTTCTATCCATTAAGACTCATCCACTTGTGTTGCTAAGATTGGGCGTTCAAGATCAGGATCTTCTACTAATACGCCAACACTTTCGAGTTTAATTTGTAAAATTTGACGTTCTTGTTTACGCTCAACGACCGCATTCCATGCTGCTTGATACGATTTTTTTGCATTTTCAGTGTCATTTTTTGCCACATAAATATCACCTTTTAACTCATCAGCACTTGCCTGAAAAGCAGGATCATTCACAGCTGACAAGGTTTTCAAGCCTTCATCAAACTTCTTTTGCGCCAATTGCGCATCGGCAAGTTTGATTTTTACAACTTGTAACAAACCAGCATCTTTAATTTTAGAATTTTCAACTTTTTTCAGTTCACGCTCAGCCAATGCATAGTCATTTTTATCATAGGCAACTTTTGCCATGACAATTTGTGCTTGAATTGCATGAACAGAACCTGGATTGTCTTTGACAATTTTATCTGCTGACGCGACTAGGGCAGCAGTGACGTTAGCATCACCATTGGCTGCTCGCGCCTCATCCATCAATTGCTGAACTTTGGCTGTTTCATTTTGATTTTCAGCCAAAGTTTTCTTTTGCCAATATTCCCAACCGAAAAAGGCAATCAATGCAATGAGGACACCTGTCACCATAGCCGAGCCATATTTCTTAAAAAATGACTTCACACTATCCAGTTGCTCATCATCAGTCATTGCACTCATTTGACTCCCCTTTTCCTTATGATTATCGGCTTATTTTGACGAAAATTTTTCAATGAAAAAAGGCACAATTTCAGTGGCCTTAATTTCATATTGTTCTGCTGTCGCAAGTTCTTTGACTAAAACTTGCTGCGCTACAGCCTCACGCTCACCAAAGATCAAAGCATAGATGGCACCCGATTGATCTGCCTTCTTCATTTGACTCTTCATTGAACCCTGTGAACCTGTTTTCAAGCGAATTGTACTATTTACAGCTTCAAGTTGATCACGAATTTGTTCAGCCAATACCAAAGCCTGACCTTGTGTTGCAGGATCTGACAGCAAGAATAACTCACATTCACGCACAGGTGTATTGTCTTCAACTTGTTCAAGAAGCAATAATAAACGTTCCATACCCATGGCAAAACCAACTGCTGGTACAGATTGATCAGGCTTACCTTTCAGCTGTCCAACCAAACCATCATAACGACCACCCGCACACACCGTTCCTTGAGAACCTAAATGTGTCGTTGTCCATTCAAAAACAGTTTTGTTGTAATAGTCTAAACCACGGACTAGTTTTTGATTGATGACAAACTCAATACCCGCATCAGTTAAATACTGTTGCAATTGAGCAAAATGATTCAAACTGTCTTCTTTTAAGAAATCATGCAATTTAGGTGCATTTTCAAGAATTTGCTGAGTTCGTGCATCTTTCGAATCTAAAATTCGCAATGGATTGGTGGTTAAACGACGTTGCGAATCTTCATCCAAATCAGCGTGATGCGCTGTAAGAAATTCAACCAATGCAGCACGATACTCTGCACGTTCATCAGACTCGCCCAAGGTATTTAGTTCAAGTTGAACTTTATCTGCAACACCCATGCGTTTCCATAAACGCGCAGTCATGAGAATCAGTTCAGCATCTTGATCAGGTGTCGATACACCAAAAGTTTCTACACCAAATTGGTGAAACTGGCGATAACGACCTTTTTGTGGTTTTTCATAGCGGAACATTGGTCCAACATACCAAACACGTGGATTTGCACCACGGAGTAAGTTATGTTCCAACATTGCACGTACACAACCCGCTGTGCCTTCTGGACGCAAAGTTAAAGATTCAGGTGGATTACCCTTATCGAAGAAAGTGTACATTTCTTTTTCAACGATATCAGTTGCATCACCAATTGAACGCTTAAACAGATTGGTATGTTCAACCACCGGCAAACGGATTTGCTGATAACCGTATGCATCCATAAGCGATGCTAAATGCTGCTCAAGACGTCTCCACGCAGGTGTTTGCGATGGGAGAAAGTCATTAAAACCTTTAATTGCGACAATTGAACTCATGATGAACTACGAATAATCTCTTTAGCTTTAGCTTTTTCAAGCTCTTGAACACGTTGACGAACCATGCTTTCGATTTCATCAACCAACTGATTTGTATCTATTAAGTGACTCTTTTCGCCATTACGATACACGAGTGAGCGCGGACTTGCACCGACTATACCAATATCAGCTTCTTTTGCTTCACCCGGACCGTTAACTTTACAACCAATGACAGACACATCCATTGGTGTACGAATATCTTCTAAACGCTCCTCTAAAGCCTGCATCACTTTGATCACGTTAAATTCCTGACGTGAACAGCTTGGGCAAGCAATAAAGTTAATCCCATTTGAACGAAGGCTCAGGGATTTTAAAATATCAAAACCAATTTTTACTTCTTCTTCAGGCTCAGCCGCCAATGAAATACGCATGGTGTCACCAATGCCATCCAACAGCAAACCACCTAAAGCAATCGCAGATTTCACTGAACCCGTACGATAGATCCCAGCTTCGGTTACACCTAAATGTAATGGATTATCAATTTGTGCAGATAATAAACGATAAGCATCCATTGTTAAAAATACATTTGATGCTTTTACTGAAATTTTAAACTCATGGAAGTTTAAACGATCCAATATGTCGATATGACGCATTGCAGATTCAAGTAATGCCTGACCTGTCGGCTCACCATATTTCTTTTGGATATCTTTTTCTAAAGATCCAGCATTGACACCAATACGCATAGAAATATCGTGATGACGTGCAGCAGCAACCACTTCACGAATCTTGGCTTCAGAACCAATATTCCCAGGGTTAATCCGCAAACAGTCTGCGCCCATGTCTGCAACTTTCAATGCGATTTTATAATCGAAATGAATATCTGCAACCAATGGTACCGTGACACGTTTACGAATTTCACCAAAAGCTTCAGCAGCTTCCATAGTCGGTACCGATACCCGCATAATGTCCGCACCAACATCTGCACAGCGTTGAATCTGCGCAACTGTTGCATCGACATCACAGGTTTCAGTATTGGTCATACTTTGAATACTGATCGGTGCATCACCACCGACATACACTGAACCTACACGTATTTTACGTGTAGGACGGCGCTTGATTGGATTCTCAATCATGATCTTATCTACTCTTGCCCATTAACGTGACAAACGGAATTCTGCTTTTCCGTTCACTGTATATGGAGACAATGAAATCTGTTCATTATTAAGGCTTAATGACACAGCAGTTGCATCATCGAGACGAATTTGGAATGGTGATTGGCCATTAACGGTTAAAGCAGCCGACTGGCGACCAGTCGCCAAAACTTTTCCTGTACTATCTACAATATGTACAGAAGTTGGATGACTGAAATTCAATACCATTTGATCACCTGAAGTCGCAGTTGCATTGTTTAAATTCAACACTTCTACTTCTGAGGCTTGTGGTTTGGCATCGACATCAGCGCTTTTACCCGATGTCATTTTTTGAATTCCAGCAATCACAGCCCAAATCACCGCAAGCGCAACAATGGCAATTAAAATTCGCTTTAACCATTTTTTATTACGATCACTGTTTGATCCAGGCAATTTCCCCATAATCTTGATTGGGGAGTTGTTCAATGCATGGTTTGGCAAAAGCCCAGTATCATTTTGATAAATTTCATCAAAGCGTTGAATGATTACCGTTGCATCAACACCTAGAAACTTGGCATATGAACGATAATAACCTTTAATAAAGGTTGCTTCTGGCAAAGACTTATATTCATCTTGTTCCAATGCTTGTAAGGTTTTTACAGGCATTTTTAGTTCGTTTGCAACATCTTGAATGTCTAGGTTTTTGGAGACTCGAATTTGACGCAAATACTCACCTGGACGTTGAACATTTCCTAAGCCATTAGATGCTACGTTTGAACCTGTAGGTTGCTGTGAATTAGGATTTACTTCCATACGGCCTCAGTACTGTACTGTAATTGCAGATAACGTTGATATTCTTTACTGTCCGGGAACAATGCACGCAGTTGGTTGACCAACACTTGCATTCCCATCTGATCATTATTGGCACGTGCAATACGTAAACCAATCCAAAGCGCTCTCGCACCCTGTTTGTCCTGACCTACTAAACGAACATATTGCTCATAGAGTTGACTTGCTTGCGCACTTTTTTGTTGCAAATAGAAAATTTCTGATAACTCTACCAGAGAAATAATCGAATCGCGATTGACTTGTAAAGCTTGTTTGAATGCTTTTTCAGCATTTGCCACATCACCCACTTTTAAGTAAACCCGACCTAAATTTTCTAAAGCCTTGTAACGCTGATCATAGCCAAGCGCAGCACCAGCTATACTCAATTGTTCAATCGCGTCATTATAGCGCTCAGTAACAAATAAATATGTTCCATAATTATTACGAGCTTGTGCATTTTTTGAGTCACTGGAAATCGCACGCTTAAAATAGCCGTCTGCTTTTTCCATACTGATCTTACTGCCTTCTTGTTGCAGTAAGACACCCATCATCATATTTGCCGCAGAATCACGTGAATCAGTTTCTAAAGCTTGGTCTAGTGCGCGTTTTGCAGCATCTAAATCACCTGTACGAATATATTCAGCAGCAAGCTGAGTACGTACTTTAACGGCTTTTTCAGGATCTTTTTTTATTATTGTGTCTGAATTTGTCGTTTGACAACCCTGTACGACCAATGCAGATAAACCAATTGCCAATATTACAACTGCTTTTTGATACATCGATTTTCTCAAAGTCAGCCCCTGATTATTTGTTGATATAAATGTATGTCTACAAATCTTTAAGCTTATGAACGAATAATCTCACCACGTTCAGCAACTTTCTTTTTCCACTGCTCTGCACGACGGGTACGATCTGCCACTTGCCCGACCAACTGCCCACATGCTGCATCAATATCATCACCACGTGTCTGACGAATCGTACACACAAAACCTGCATCAGACAAAGTTTTTTGGAAAGAAATAATACGATTTCGACTTGAACGGCCATATGGCGCATGCGGAAATGGATTAAATGGAATCAAATTAATTTTACTTGGTAAGTTTTTCAGTAACTTAATCATTTGTTGTGCATGTTCAGGATGATCATTCACTCCTTCCAACATCACATATTCAATAGTGACATGTTTACGAGAGCTTTCATTACCATCTTTGGCAATATAACGCTGACATGCAGCAATCAATTGTGCTAATGGATATTTTTTATTAATCGGCACCAATTCATTACGTAATTCATCATTTGGCGCATGTAAAGAAATCGCCAAAGCCACATCTATATCTTGTGCCAATTGGTCAATTTTCGGTACAACACCTGAGGTTGATAATGTAACGCGACGTTTAGACATGCCGTAAGCAAAATCATCTAACATGATATTCATTGAGCTTAATACAGCATCATAGTTGAGTAATGGCTCACCCATTCCCATCATCACCACATTGGTCACCGAGCGTTCACGTTCAGCAACAGGCACTTCTTCCATATAAGAATAGTTGGCCACCCATAACTGTCCAATGATTTCATCGGGGGTTAAATCACGCTGAAAACCTTGCTTTCCTGTTGAACAGAATGAGCAATCTAAAGCACAACCCACTTGTGATGAAATACACAGTGTTTTACGTGAACCTGTTTTATCTTCTGCTGGAATCAATACCGTTTCAACCAAAGAGCCAGCACCATCGCCAACACGGAATACCCACTTACGAGTTCCATCTTTCGAATAGTTACGATGCACCACTTCTGGCGCTTTGATTTCACAAATTCTTTCTAGTTTTTCACGCAATTTTCCTGAAATATTGGTCATTTCAGCAAAATCAGTGATAAAAAATTGATGCATCCATTTCATTACCTGCCCAGCACGGAATTTTTTCTCGCCGATTTCTTCGAAGAATTTTTCCAATTGCGGACGTGACATGCCAAGTAAATTCACTTTCTGCACATTTGCAGTCTGAATACGATCAGCCTGTACAGATTTTGATGATGCAGGCTGCTGTTCATCTAGATTTAACGATGAAGCGACAACTTCAGAATTCATGGGGATTACCTAAATCATGCCGTAGTAATAAAACATATTGACCAATATTTAGCCAAATAAAGCAACAAAAATAAAAAAACCAGACAAGTAGTATATCACCTATCTGGTTTCGGGTCTGTTATCAATTCATAAATCGGAGATTTATTCGTGTAGAAAAAGAGACCCTAGATACGTCGAATTAACGAGTACGTGGGCAAACTTCAGTTTGAGCGAAGAAGTAATTTACTTCACGGTCAGCAGATGCAACTGAGTCAGAACCATGCGCAGCATTTTCATCGATGCTTACAGCGAAATCTGCACGGATTGTACCAGGAGCAGCTTCTTTAGGGTTTGTAGCACCAAGAATTTCACGGTGAGCAAGAACTGCGTTTTCACCTTCAAGAACAGATACTACAACTGGACCAGAAGTCATGAATGCAACAAGGTCACCAAAGAAACCACGTTCTTTATGCTCAGCATAGAAACCTTCAGCTTCTGCTTTAGAAAGGTGTTTCATTTTAGTCGCAACGATTTTAAGACCAGCTTTTTCGAAACGAGCAAAGATGTCACCAATGTGGTTTTTAGCAACTGCATCTGGTTTTACGATAGATAAAGTACGTTCAATAGCCATGAGTGGCTCCTTTAGTCAAATTGACACGAAAATTTGGGCGCATTATACCGAATAATGAACAATTTTCTGCTTTTAATCTGTAAAAAATTTGGATTTTTCGATGCGCTGTGACGTTTAGCATCATTCAGCAACATCTCAAGCCATTAATTCGCTTCATCAATCCATGCCATTTGAATGGCTTCTAGCAGACCTTCAGTCGATTTGGTTGGATCATCACTAAATTCTGGCAATGCACAAATCCATGCATGCATATCGGTAAAACGCACCCATTGTGGATCCACATCTGGATGCGCTTCACTGAGTTCAATTGCGATATCAATTGTATCTGTCCAACGTAAGCCCATATCAGGTCTTCCTTTGCTCAATTTAATTCTGCTACTGTATCAAATCTCAATTCATTCAGAAATAAATCATTCTAGACATTTACAAGATTCACCACGGATTCAAGCGTTTAATTTACAAGACGGATTGAATTGAGCCAATTATTCAAAGTTAAAACCTTGATGATCAAAATCATCAGATTCTTTAAAAATAAAATTACAGACCAGCAGTAAGTAAACCATCATAACATCACTCCTAAATATGGTGCGCTTAACACAATCAAACTCGCGACACTTGCACCAATCAGTGCGCCAACAATGACATCGCTTGGATAATGCAGACCCAAAACCATCCGAGATAACGCCACAAGAATGGTAAAAGGCATCATAATGAACAACATAACTGGTTGAATATAGCCAAACACAATAGTGACCATGACCGCATGTAACGTATGACCTGACGGAAAGCTAAAATGATCCAATGGTCGTTCACCCAGAATAATGACTTGATGAACTTGATAAGGTCGTGGTCTCACTGTTTTGTGTTTTAAGAACTTATAAATTCCTGTTCCTAAAAGACCCATAACAACGACATAGAGAAGTTGCAGACCATAGATCCAGCTCTTTTGTAGCCAAATCAGAACCAACATTGCGCACCAGAAAGGACCATCTCCCAAACGGCTCACAGTTTTAAAGAACGTCGCAATACTTTGGGTATGCGATAAATTATTGAGATATAAACAACCTCTAAGATCGAGATCGAGCATTTTTATTTTGGTATTTTTAAAATTCATTTTCCACTCTCCTCTCATTATTTGAGATGAACTAGGTCAGTCGTTTTGCATACTGCGTTACCTGGTATAGTGCTTCTTCGAATTGTTGTACAGGATGTTGCCATCCGATGCTTTGCACATCATGCATCGCTTGTTGCCCGAAACGTTTGAGTGTGCTGTTATCTGGAATATCTAATACATGTTGAGTGAATTGCTTGATGTCTCCAATTGGACATAACCAGCCATTCTGCGCATGTCTGCCATGAAGTTGAGCGCAGGCATAGTCATAAGCAATAATCGGTAAACCACTCGCCATCGCTTCGATAACGACATTCCCAAAGGTTTCTACCTGACTTGCAAAAACAAAAACATTTGCACTCGCATAGGCTTCAGCAAGTTGTGTGCCAGTTAGACTGCCCATAAAAATCACATGTTCAGCACCCGGCATTTTTTCTAAACGACCACGATCTGGACCATGCCCTACCAGCACCAGCTTTACTTTTCGTTGTGCTTGTTGTCGCAGTTCAGAATAGGCATCAATCACCACATTGACTTCTTTTTCAGAAGACAAACGCCCAACATAGATCAAGACTGTGGTGTCTTCATCTGCACCCCACTGTTGTCTCAACTGTTCGGAGTAGCGTTGTGATGAAAAGCGTTCTGTATCAATTCCTCGCCCGACCACAACCAATGGACAGGTCACACCAAACTCACGTAATGCCTGTTCTGTATCACGGCTTGGCACACAAGTCAGTTGCGTTGCGTTATGGAACCATCGCAAATAACTTTGAATCGGTTTGACCAAGAACGCTAAATCAAAAAAGCGGCTAAATTCTTGGAATTGTGAATGAAACCCACTTGATACCGGAATTCGTCGTGTCTTTGCCGCATGCAGCGCAGTAAAGCCTAAAGGCCCTTCAGTCACGATATGTACCACATCAGGTGAAAATGCCGAAATTGCTTGAGAGACTTTTAGAAATTGGGGCCAGCCAAACTTCATGTCTGGATATTTCGGAATTGATTGCCCAGTCACCAAGCACTCTTTATTCGGGCTAAAGTCTTGACATTGGGTCTTTTGTGCAGGGCGAATTAGTAATATTTTATGGCCTTGGTTCTGCAAGCCTTTACACAGTTGCATTAAAGACAAAGCAACACCATTAATTTCTGGTGGCCATGTTTCAGTCACGATTGCAATTTTCAGTCGAGGTCGGGATAAGTCACGAATAAGATGATCTTTATTCGTATCGATTTTTTTCTTGTTTGGATTGAAATAAAATTTAAAGTTATCGGGAAAATCTTGTTGTTTAAATTGCAAGGTGTTCGCGTACGGTTTATTCATACGATACCTAATCTCTTCATTTTTGAATAGATTAGGCTAAGTTTTTGACATTTTAATGATTATTTAATGACAGTTTTTTGACCATTATCAATTTTCATCAGAAATACGATTTAACAAACCATTCTGAACTTGATAAAGCTGTCCATTACCAAAATCAATTTGTTGTTTTTCACCATGTAAACTTGGGAAACCAACAATTTTTTCAAGTTGTGGAGAACGTTGAAATTGTTGTGTTTTTGGATTGTACATCCAGTAGATATAGCGTTTATCATCGACTGTACGACCTTGTGACAAGTCCGACACAATGACATCATAATAACCATCAAAATTAATATCCATATAGCCAATACTGTTTGGATAACCAGTAAAACCTGTCAAGCTCTGTACCACTGTATTATTGGTTTTATTTAACACATCAACACGCTTTAAGGTTTTTCCATAAGGGCTATTGGCATCATCCTGACCATAAAATTTAAAGATAAAAACGGGTTTATTGGAGACTTTAAACGCAGGCTCAAACTGTATCGACTGCCAAGCAGTATTTGGTTTCTTTAACAATGATGCTTTAAACACGCCTGTGTTTGCATTTAATAGGCCAGTTAATTGATCACTACCAGTTGCAGAAGAATCTGATTCAGCAGCGATCGACTTTAAATCCAACTGATCAGCTTTTTGTGTCCCTTTAAAATCTGTTGTTGTACCATCCATTAAATCCGTCAGCACACCGTGCGGATGGGCAATCCCCGCATAAAGGTTCATAAAGTATCGACCTTCACTCGACTTGAGCATACGTTGCATCGATACGCGTACACCACTCAACGGTTTTAGAGCAGTGTTGCTCGAAGTGGGCTGCGTTTCAGCAAAACTAAAGCATGAAATAGACAAAGTCGTCATTGCGATGAGAAGTTTAGATTTCATGCTTGAATACCACGTTTAACCAGAATCAATAATGTGTAATTTATCACAAAATAAATTTTTATTAGTTAAAAATTGCTACCCTAAAGATGGTTTTACAAAGTGCGATTTAGACGCGACCAATTGGCTGTTTGGCAACATGACCTTTTTTCTTTAACTCATCAATGTAGTTTAATTCATTACGCGCTTTTGCATCCGAGGGATCAACCTTTAAAACTTTATTAAAATATTGAGTAGCTTCATCTAGTTGATTTAATTCAATCAAACTCACCCCTAAACTACGTCTTACACTCTGTTGAATCGCCAATCTTTTTTCTTCAGGCTCAAGCAAATACAGATGCTGTTCAGCAGCTTTATAGCTTTCCAATGAGGCTTGCCACTGTTTTTGTGCTTGCTGGATAAACCCTGCCTCTTTTAAATACTCACTATTAAAAGGTGATAGCATTAAAGCACTTTTTAACTGCACTTGAGCATTCTTTAGATCATTCATTTCAATAAAGGCATAAGCGGCTTGAAAGTATAAGTCCGCCCAACAACTTGAAAAAACTCGAATATTTTTTTGCTTTCCTATATCAAGCATCAGGTATAGCAAGGTTTCAGCTGTTCCATTGGCTGCATAGAGAGTATCTTGGCTATTGTTTTGGTATTTTTCAAAATACTGAATTGCTGTCTGTAATGCTGCAATGGCCTGTTGTGGATGCCCCGCATTTAAAGACTGCTTGGCTTTTTCTAAAGCATTGTACGCAATCTTTTCATCGAGTACTTTATTTTGGGTATTTTGAACTTGATCATAATTCTGCCTAGATTTTTGCATAGAATCATCTACGCTCGCATTCTGCGCATATACGGGATATATAGCACTACAACCAAGCATACTGATGCTGACTAAATATGTTTTTAATATCATGTTATTTTCTACTTTATTATTAACTTTAGCTAAAATATAGCATAAAAAAACCCACTCAAAAGAGTGGGCTTTGATAAAAACTAAAAATTAGTTCTTTTCTTTATCTACGATTTTGTTGGCTTGAATCCAAGGCATCATCGCGCGTAATTTACCGCCAGTCACTTCAATACCGTGAGCTGCGTTTTGACGGCGACGAGCTGTCATAGATGGATAGTTCAATGCACCCTCTTGGATGAACATCTTCGCATATTCACCTGATTGGATACGTTTAAGTGCATTACGCATCGCTTCACGTGATTGCTCGTTGATCACTTCAACGCCAGTCACATATTCACCGTATTCAGCATTGTTCGATACTGAATAGTTCATGTCCGCAATACCGCCTTCAAACATTAAATCAACGATTAATTTAAGTTCGTGCAAGCATTCGAAATAAGCCATTTCAGGTGCATAACCCGCTTCAACAAGCGTTTCATAACCCATTTTAACCAATTCTACAGCACCACCACAAAGTACTGCTTGCTCACCAAATAAGTCAGTTTCAGTTTCTTCACGGAATGAAGTTTCGATGATACCTGTACGACCACCGCCTACACCTGAAGCGTAAGAAAGTGCAACGTTACGTGCATTACCAGAAGCATCTTGATGAATCGCGATAAGATCAGGTACACCTGAACCACGTTGGAATTCTGAACGTACAGTATGACCTGGTGCTTTTGGTGCAACCATGATCACGTCTAAATCTTTACGTGGAACAACTTGGTTATAAAGTACAGCGAAACCATGTGCAAATGCTAAAGTCGCACCTTCTTTGATGTTTGGTTCGATCACGTCACGATAAAGCTGTGATTGAAACTCATCTGGTGTCAAGATCATCACTAAATCAGCTTGAGCAACAGCAGCTGGAACTTCAGCAACTTTAAGGCCTGCATTTTCAGCTTTTTTCCAAGAAGTAGAACCAGCACGTAAACCAACAGTAACGTCTACACCTGAATCTTGAAGGTTTTGCGCGTGAGCATGACCTTGTGAACCATAACCAATGATCGCTACTTTTTTACCTTGGATGATAGATAAGTCGCAGTCTTTATCATAAAAAATTTGCATTGCTGTCTCCGCTAAAATGCTGTGTTTCCTCTTCCTATCCTGAAGATTATTGTTTTGAATCTTCTAGTCTAAGTCCCTCTCCTATTGCGAGGAGAGGTTATACATGAGGGAATAAAAAATCAAATAATTAATTACTGGTTGAGGTGCAACTAGAGTGAAAGAACCTTTTCACCACGAGCAATACCAGATACACCAGAACGAACAACTTCTAAAATTGTGTTTTCTGCAAGTGCATCAATAAAGCCATCAATTTTTTCAGTTGTACCCGCAATCTGAATGGTATAAGTCGTTGGTGTAACATCAACCACTTGAGCACGGAAGATATCCGCTGTGCGCTTAATTTCAGCACGTGCAGAACCCAATGCTTTGACTTTAATCAGCATCAGTTCACGCTCAATGTGCGCGCCTTCTGACAAATCAACCACTTTAACCACTTCAACCAATTTATTCAGCTGTTTGGTGATTTGCTCAATTTTATGGTCATCACCATAGGTGGTTAATGTCAAACGTGACATGGTTGGATCTTCAGTTGGTGCGACATTTAAAGTTTCAATGTTATAACCACGTTGAGAGAACAACCCCACTAAACGAGAAAGCGCACCAGCTTCGTTTTCAACGAGTACAGAAATAATATGTCTCATTCAGTACGCTCCCCTTTAGACAACCACATATCTTGCATAGATTGACCTGCAATAAGCATCGGATATACATGCTCGGTACGATCAACCATCACGTTAATGAATACACATTTATCGTTAATCGCCATTGCTTCTTTAAGCTTAGATTCAAGCTCATCCGCATGGTCAATCTGGATACCTACATGCCCGTAAGCTTCCATCAATTTTGGAAAATCTGGTAATGACTCAACATAAGAACTTGAATGGCGTCCTTCATAGTTCATATCTTGCCATTGTTTTACCATCCCCAAAGCACGGTTGTTCAAGCAGAGAATTTTCACATTTAAGCCATATTGCTTACATGTAGAAAGCTCTTGGATACACATCTGAATCGATGCTTCACCTGTGATACACACTACTTGTTGATCTGGGAATGCAAGTTTTGCAGCCATGGCATAAGGTAAACCTACACCCATTGTGCCTAGACCACCTGAGTTGATCCATTGACGTGGACGTTTGTATTTGTAATACATCGCACCAAACATTTGATGCTGACCAACGTCAGAAGTAATGATCGCCTCACCATTGGTTACCTTGTCTAATACTTCAACCACTTGTTGTGGTTTCATCACACCATTTTCACCTGGCGCATAACGCAAACCATGTACTTTGCGCCATTCGTTGATTTGTGACCACCATGCAGAGATATCTTCAGGGTTTGGCTTAGAAACATTCATTTGTTTCAATTGAACCAACATCTCTTGAAGTACTGGCTCTACCGCACCCACGATTGGGATATGCGCCATAATGGTTTTTGAAATCGTCGCTGGGTCGATATCAATATGAATCACTTTCGCATTGGTACAGAACTTCGCTGGATTATTGGTTACGCGGTCATCAAAACGCGCACCGATCGCCAAGATAACATCAGCATTATGCATACTCATATTGGCTTCGTATGTACCATGCATACCCAACATACCCAAGAATTGCTCATCATCGCCTGGGAACGCACCCAAACCCATCAGCGTATTGGTCACTGGGTAATTCAATAAATGTGCCAATTCAGTCAGTAATGCAGAAGCATTGCCTTGAACAACACCACCACCCGTATAAATCACAGGGCGCTTGGCATTAATCAGCTCATCAATGGCTTTACGAATTTGACCTGAATGACCGCGGTGAGGTGGCTGATAAGAGCGCATCTTCACTTTTTCAGGATATTCATAAGCAAATTTGTCGACAGGATTGGTTACATCCTTCGGAATATCGACCACAACAGGACCCGGACGACCTGAAGCAGCAATATAAAATGCTTTTTTAATAACAGCAGGAATTTCACTTGCATGACGCACTTGGAAACTATGTTTTACGATCGGACGAGAAATACCGACCATATCTGTTTCTTGGAATGCATCTTCACCAATAAGATGGCTGGCAACCTGTCCAGACAAAATCACCATTGGGATTGAGTCCATATAGGCTGTAGCGATTGGTGTTACAGTGTTGGTTGCGCCAGGTCCAGAAGTGACCAGCACTACACCTGTTTTACCCGTCACACGTGAGTAAGCATCTGCCATATGACCAGCAGCTTGCTCATGACGTACGAGGTAATGATTGATTTTATCTTGTTTAAATAGCGCATCATAAATATGTAATACTGCGCCGCCTGGATATCCAAAAACATGTTCAACGCCTTCGTCCGCCAATGCACGAACGAGCATTTCACCACCAGATAAAAGTTCCAACGTATTCACCCTAATCTTTATTCCACAGCGCTATGGGAGACACAGGCCGTGTTTCATTCATTGATTGTGCGCTCTGTTATAGCACACATATTTACTAGTTTTTGCAGCAATAAAAAAATAAATCGTCACGCAGCTGTTTGAGCTGTATGAATCACTGAAATATGTTGGGATAAACATGCTTCGGTAGAGTCATTTTCTCGGCTTAGAGAAAATGTTATTGCTTGCTTTGATATTTTTACTCGAAGGGTGATCGAAAAAAACATCTGAAACTAAAGCAAGCATTTTTGTAGTTTTAGCGAACAAAGTCAAGGTTTCTATCAGGCTTTTTATTGTTTATTTACCAAGCGTTTATTTTTAAAACTATTCCTTTTTTTTGGTTGTCTTATAAATAAAATTTTCAAAGACTTATAAGCCAATAAAATTGCAAAAGAATTATTTAAAATTTTATTTTTCTGTATAAAATAAATACGATTTCAAAAATACCCAGATCAAGCGAAAACAATCCGATGTATATTAGATAGCAGAATGATTTTTCGTTTTCATCTGAATAAAAAATGACTCAAAGGTTTTATAAAATGAAACAACGTCAACGCTTTGCACACACGGTTTTTGTATCGACAATTTTTGCCTTATTCTCTATGGTTGGGGTCAGCGCCAGTCATGCAAAACAGTATTATAAATGGGTAGACAGCAAAGGCTCTACCCATTACACCACCACACCGCCACCGAAGAATGCGCGCAGCCAAAGTAAGGTGAACACTTATGGCTATCATGGAGATTCGAGACCTACCAACCCAGCACCAACAGCACAGCCAAATACCTCACAAAATCAGCCACAAAATGGGCAACCTCAAGGTACTCAACCTGTAACCCCAGCACCAGTGGTTAATCCACCGAATACTCAACAGCCCAATGTCGCACCACAAAATGAGCAAAATACTCCTCCTAGCCTTACGACGCCTCAATAATTAAATTAAAAGTAAAATCACAAGTTTTTCAGATTTAAAAGCGCGCAAAATTCACTTTTAGATGGATTTTGCGCTATGCTGTGTGCACAGTTTTTTAACCATTATTCTCAAATACATTTATGACTACTCATATTGACCCTGAATATCAAGCAAATGCGATTGAGCCTCAAGTCCAAAAAGACTGGGAAGATCGCAAATCGTTTAAAGTTGCCGACACTGTAGAAGGTCCACGTCGTTATATCCTCTCGATGTTTCCTTACCCAAGCGGCAAACTGCATATGGGTCATGTGCGTAATTATACTATTGGTGATGTGATCAGCCGTTTTCACCGTCTCAAAGGTGAAACTGTGCTACAACCAATGGGTTGGGATGCTTTCGGCTTACCTGCTGAAAATGCAGCGATTGCCCATCAAGTTGCGCCAGCAAAGTGGACCTTTGAAAATATTGCATATATGCGCGATCAATTGAAGAAACTTGGTCTATCTGTCGACTGGGATCGCGAATTTGCCACCTGTACACCAGAGTATTACCACTGGGAACAATGGTTATTTGTACAGCTCTATAAAAAAGGCTTGATCTATCGTAAGTTGTCTACAGTAAACTGGGATCCTGTAGACCAAACTGTTCTTGCAAATGAACAAGTTGAAAATGGACGTGGCTGGCGTTCAGGTGCATTGGTAGAAAAACGTGATATTCCAATGTATTACTTCCGTATTACCGATTATGCACAAGAATTATTAGACGATTTAGATACCTTAAAAGACGGTTGGCCACAACAAGTTTTAACCATGCAACGCAATTGGATTGGTCGTTCAACGGGTATGGACATTACTTTCCCGTCAGCAAATCCTGAAGCTTATGCAGATGGTTTAACGGTTTATACCACACGTGCCGATACCTTGATGGGGGTAACTTATGTTGCGGTTGCAGCTGAACATCCTCTAGCGCTCAAAGCTGCTGCGATTCAATCTGAAGCAGGCAAGCCAGAACTTGCTGCCTTTATTGAAGAATGTCGTATGGGTTCTGTTGCAGAAGCGGATCTTGCGACTGCTGAGAAAAAAGGCATGGCAACAGGTTTATCAGTTAAACACCCTGTTACGGGTCAAGATATTCCTGTTTGGATCGCAAACTATGTATTGATGTCATATGGTTCAGGCGCGGTGATGGCCGTTCCAGCACATGATGAACGTGATTTTGAATTTGCCAATAAATTCAACTTACCAATCAAACAAGTCATTGATGCCAAAGGCTCAGATGATGCTGAATACTCTGCTTCAGAATGGCAGGAATGGTACGGTTCTAAAGAAGGTAAATTGGTCAATTCAGCTGAATTTGACGGTTTAGACTTCCAAGCTGCTTTTGATGCATTCCTAAGCAAATTAGAACCACAAGGTCTTGCCAGCGCTAAAGTTCAATTCCGTTTACGTGACTGGGGTGTTTCTCGTCAACGTTACTGGGGTTGTCCAATTCCGATGATCAACTGTGATAAGTGTGGTCAAGTCACTGTTCCAGAAGATCAACTGCCAGTTGTTCTTCCAACAGATGTGGTTCCAGATGGTTCAGGTAACCCTTTAAATAAAATGCCTGAATTTTATCAAACAAAATGCCCAAGCTGTGGTGGTGATGCACGTCGTGAAACCGATACTTTGGATACCTTTGTAGAGTCATCTTGGTATTATGCACGTTATGCTTCTCCTGATTTCACGGGTGGTTTAGTTAAACCTGAAGCTGCAAAATCTTGGTTGCCTGTAAACCAATATATTGGTGGTGTAGAGCATGCAATCCTACATTTACTTTATGCACGTTTCTTCCATAAACTTATGCGTGATGAGGGTGTGGTACAAGGCAATGAACCATTTACCAACTTATTGACTCAAGGTATGGTTTTAGCGGATACCTTCTATCGTGAAGCGGAAAGTGGCAAAAAAACTTGGTTTAATCCTGCGGATATTGAGTTAGAAAAAGACGAGAAAGGTCGTGTACTTTCTGCTAAATATTCAGGTGACGGTCAAGACGTTGTGGTTGGTGGTCAAGAGAAAATGTCGAAATCGAAAAATAATGGTATCGACCCACAAGCGATTATTGACCAGTACGGCGCGGATACCGCACGTGTATTTATGATGTTTGCTGCACCACCAGATCAATCTTTAGAATGGTCTGATGCTGGTGTTGAAGGTGCAAACCGTTTCTTAAAACGTGTATGGCGTTTGGCAGCAGGCTTCCTTGAAAAAGGCAACCATGCAACAGCAATTGATGCTTCGAAACTTTCCACTGAAGCACAAGACCTGCGTCGTAAGACCCATGAAACAATTCA
Organism: Acinetobacter sp. I-MWF; assembly: GCF_025433935.1. Lineage (NCBI taxonomy): Bacteria > Pseudomonadati > Pseudomonadota > Gammaproteobacteria > Moraxellales > Moraxellaceae > Acinetobacter > Acinetobacter sp. I-MWF. Next base: position 3,941,864 of record NZ_JAMBAR010000001.1, read on the forward strand.
AAAAGTGGGTGATGACATCGAACGTCGTCATGCATTCAATACCGCAATTGCAGCTTTGATGGAATTACTCAACGCCAGCAATAAGTTTGAAGCAAAAGATGACAATGATGTTGCTGTAGCACGTGAAGCGATTACCACTTTGCTGACTTTACTTGCACCATTTGCACCACACTTAAGTCAGACCTTATTGACTGAGTTCGATATCGATTTAACTTCGGTACTGTTCCCTACGGTTGATGAGTCTGCATTAACACGTAATACACAAACGATCGTAGTTCAAGTCAATGGTAAGCTTCGTGGCAAGTTAGAAGTCTCTGTTGATGCATCGAAAGATGAATTATTGGCATTGGCTAAAGCGTTACCTGAGGTTCAGCAATTCTTAACAGGTCCAACCAAGAAAGAAATTGTGGTTCCAAATAAGCTTGTGAATTTGGTGGTTTAATTCCTGCTTAAATCCCCTCTCCTTCTAGGAGAGGGTTAGGGAGAGGTCATTCCCCTCATCCTAACCTTCTCCCTAAGGGGAAGGGACTTTAGTAGAATAAACAAAACCCAAACAAAGCCCGTTGTCATTCAACGGGCTTTGATTCTAAAATGGCGTGAATTTATAAAGATTAAATATTCCATATCCAATGGAATTTCATGAGGACAAAGCATGCATTTAGTTCAACGTGTTGCTGCAGTTGTATTAACTTTGGGTCTGAGTGCGGGCTTAGTAGGTTGTGGCTTTCATTTAAAGGGCACCAATGCCCAAGCAACGCCTTTGGTTTACACCAAATTACAACTGGTGTTACCAGCGAATACTGAAGATCTTGAAAAGAAACTCAGTGTTTATTTAACTGCGACAGGTGTCCAACTGAGTAATTCAAGTGATGCTTATGTATTACGAGTATTAGACTACAAACCCGTTCGTCATGAGTTAAATGGTAAATTGGTAGAAACACTACTCCGTCTAAGTGTTACTTTCCAGATTGAAGATAAACAAGGGAATCCGATTACTGAACCTCGAACCTTAAATGCATCTCGTAGTTATCAATATGATGTTGCAACGGTCAACACAGATGATCAACAATATAAATATCTGAGCCAAATTTTGATTGATGACATTGCACAACAAATGTCGCGTCAAATTGCAGCCAACCGCTTACCTAAAGCACGTACTCTTTCGAACCAACCTGTAGCGCAATAATTCTATGAAACTTGACTATTTACAAGCCCTTAAACGTGTTGATGAAGCGCGAGGTGTTTGGATTTTACATGGTCAAGAACCACTTCTAGAACAAAACCTACTCGATGCTTTAAGAAAAAGCTGGGCAAAACATGAAGTAGAAAGACAACGCTATGATCTCAATAGCGTTTCCGACTGGAAAAATGTCTTTAATGCTTTGAATAGCTTATCTTTATTTTCTCAAAATCTGGCACTTGAAGTCCATGGTAATATCAAACCCGATGCCAATGGACTCAAACAACTCAAACACTATATTCAACATAATGAACACAACTTGCTTGTGATCATTATGCCCAAACAAGACTCAAGTAGTCTAAAGTCAAGTTTCTTTCAAACTGTTGAAGCCAATGGTGTTGTGATTGCTTTAACCGCAAATTACCCGCAAGACCGTCAACGAATATTGTCAATCGAAGCAGATCAGCTCGGTGTCCAATTAAATCAAGATGCCTGGATCTGGCTTGAACAACATCATGAACATAATCTTTTGGCTGCCAAAAACAGCCTGATGCGTGTTGCCGATACCTTCCCAGATCAAAAACAGATTTCAATTGAACATTTACAAGAATGTTTACAGGATCAATCACGTTATAGCACCTTTGATTTAAGTGATGCATTGATTGCTGGAAACTTGGCACTTTCGATTAAAATTTTCCAATATCTTGTGGAGTCAGGCGAACCCAACAGTTTAATTTTATGGACAATTAGTAAAGAAATGCGTCTTTTGATGCAGTTGTATGAACAACCACAAAATGCCTTACAGCTCGGTATTTGGAAAACCAAGATTTCTTTGTATCAACAAGCACTTAGACGCTTAAATCCACATTCATTTTTAACTTGGCCACAATTGTTATTGCGTGTAGATGCTGCAATCAAAGGACTCAGCAAAGAAAGTCCAGAACACATCATTCAACAAAGTATTGCTGAGTTATGTGGAAAAACTTTATTTATCAATGCTTAGGTAAATATTATACAGAATAATTCTCATTTCCATTTATTTTAAAAAATTCACGCTTTATCCTTATTTAATCATTATAATTTGATCAATTTTTCTCTCAGCCCAATTATCGCTATGCCAAAAATAAAACCAGCCAAAGCCATTCTTATAGCGGTTTGTCTTGCCATCATTGCCGCAATCGCATGGTATGTATTAAAGCCTAAAAATACACAACCGCAGTATATAACCTCAGAAGTCACACGTGGTGATATTGAAGATGCAGTTCTTGCAACAGGTGATTTAGAAGCAACCAAGATGGTGAGCGTTGGTGCGCAGGTTTCGGGTCAAGTTAAAAAAATGTACGTCAAGCTAGGTGACCAAGTTAAACAAGGTCAACTGATTGCACAAATTGATTCAGTGCGTCAAAGCAACGATTTAAAAACAGCTGAAGCAAGTATTAAAAATCAACAGGCTCAACTGACAACCAAACAGGCGACTTTAGCCAAAGCTGAGGCAGAATATAACCGCCAAAAAAATATGTTTGCACAAGATGCAACGTCTAAAGCAGATTATGACAGTGCCTTAGCCGCATTTAAAACAGCACAAGCTGATATTGCTTCGATGGATGCACAAATTGAACAATCCAAACTTACACTTGCAACATCACAAGAAAACTTAGGTTATACCCGTATTGTTGCACCTATGGACGGCACCGTGGTAGCCATTGTGACCGAAGAAGGTCAAACGGTAAACGCCAACCAAAGTGCACCGACTATTGTGAAACTTGCAAAATTGGACACCATGACCATCAAGGCACAAGTGTCTGAAGCAGATGTCATGAAAGTTCAAGAAGGTCAAAAAGTTTATTTCACTACACTGGGTGATAGTGAGAAAAAACGCTATGCAACACTGCGTCAAGTAGAGCCAGCACCAGAATCAATTAATACTGAAACATCAAGCAACTCATCTTCATCATCAACAAGTACAGCGATTTATTATAATGCCCTATTCGATGTACCAAACGATGACGGTAAACTCCGAATTGATATGACCGCACAGGTGTATATCATTCTGGCTGAAGCCAAAAATGCACTGACTGTTCCTGCTGCGGCATTACAGTCTTCAAACCGCCCACAACGTGCCAATAAATCCGCAAATGGCGCATCTGGTGCAAATTCAACTCGTTCAGCATCTGCACCTCAAGGTCAAGCAAATAAAAATGGACAAAATGCTGCTGATCGCCCAGAACGCCTTGAACTCACAGCAGATGAAAAGACTTTGATTGATCAAGGTAAAGCTTCGGTTTCGATTGTTCGCGTTTTACAGGCAGATGGTAGCGCTCAACGTAAACAAGTTTTAATTGGTTTAAATAACCGTGTAACTGCCCAAGTACTGCGTGGCCTCAATGAAGGTGATCAAGTTGTACTAGCAGATGGTTCAGATACATCCAATGACTCTGCAAAACGAAGCAATAAAAACAGTGGCCCAATGAGACTCTAAGCATGGATCAGAACAATCATCAGATCAAACCTCTACTTGAGGTCAGTAATCTGATTCGTGAGTTCCCTGCGGGTGAATCCACTATTCAGATTTTAAAGAGTATTAACCTTAAAATTTACCCCGGTGAACTGGTTGCTATTGTTGGGCAATCTGGTTCGGGTAAATCGACATTGATGAATATCTTGGGATGTTTGGATCAACCCACATCAGGTAGTTATCAAGTCAATGGACGTGAAACAGGTCAACTTGAACCCGATGAACTCGCGCAATTACGCCGTGAATATTTTGGTTTTATTTTCCAGCGCTATCACTTATTGGGTGATTTAAATGCCGCAGGAAACGTTGAAGTTCCAGCGATTTATGCTGGTATGGATCCGAGTGTGCGTCAAAAGCGTTCACATGAAATCTTGACTGACTTAGGACTCGGTGAAAAAACTGAAAACCGTCCAAATCAACTTTCGGGTGGACAACAACAGCGTGTTTCAATTGCACGTGCTTTGATGAATGGTGGTGATGTCATCCTTGCGGATGAACCAACTGGTGCACTAGATAAGCACAGTGGTGTTGAGGTTATGCGTATTTTGCGTGAGCTCAATGCTAAAGGTCATACCATTATCCTAGTTACCCATGATATGAATGTGGCAAAAAATGCGACACGTATCATTGAAATCAGTGATGGTAACATCATCGCGGATAAGCCAAATGTTCCTGAACATGATGATGAGATTGATGTTGTTGTCGATCCAGAACCTAAGTCGAATCGTAAAAAGTCATCTAAATGGCGTTCTGCATTAGATCGTTTTGCAGAAGCCTTCCGTATGGCCTTGCTGGCAATGAATGCCCACCGTATGCGTACCTTTTTAACCATGCTGGGTATTATTATCGGGATTGCATCTGTGGTTTCAGTGGTGGCTTTAGGCAATGGCTCACAAAAGCAGATTCTTGATAACATCAGCAGTTTAGGCACCAATACCATTACCGTCTTTCAGGGACGTGGCTTTGGTGATAACTCGAAGACAGCACAGTTTAAAACCTTGGTTCCAGCAGATGCTGAAGCACTCTCAGAGCAACCTTATGTCGAAGCAGTCAGTCCAACAGTCAATAGTAGCGTAACAGCGCGTTTTAAAGACACCGAAGCTTCTGCAACCGTCAATGGCGTCAGTGCTGATTTCTTCTATGTGCGTGGTATGACCTTTAAATCTGGGCAAGCTTTTGATAAAAACAGTATCACTGGGCGAGCGCAGGATGTGGTGATTGATGCCAATACTGAAAAGACTTTCTTTGCAGATGGCACTAACCCTGTAGGGCAAGTGCTGTTATTGGGGAGTGTTCCAAGCCGAATCATTGGTGTGATTGATGCACAGCAAGGCTTTATGGGCAACTCAGACAGTCTCAATGTTTATCTACCTTATTCAACCGTCATGAGCCGAATGTTAGGACAATCCAATGTTCGTAGCATCATCGTGCGTATTAAAGATGAATATCCAACTGCGGTTGCTGAAAATGCCATTTTAAGTTTGTTGGAACAACGTCATGGCGCACAAGATGTCTTTACTCAAAACTCTGACAGTATTCGTCAAACCATTGAACAGACCACACAAACTATGACTTTACTGGTTTCAGCTATTGCGGTGATTTCACTGGTTGTCGGTGGTATTGGGGTAATGAACATCATGTTGGTGTCGGTGACTGAGCGTACCCAAGAAATCGGTGTGCGTATGGCTGTAGGTGCTCGGCAAAGTGACATTCTGCAACAGTTCCTGATCGAAGCTGTTTTGGTGTGTATTTTGGGCGGTATCTTAGGGGTTCTGCTCTCTTTAGGCATTGGACAGTTGATTGGACATATTGCCAAAGGCAGTTTCCAAATGGCGTATTCAAGCACCTCTATCATTGCGGCATTTGTATGTTCAACCTTGATTGGTGTGGTATTTGGATTTATCCCAGCTCGCAATGCAGCACAGCTCAATCCTGTTGATGCACTTTCGCGTGAATAACCGAAGAATAAGGAAATTATTAATGCAAATGAATTTAAGCAAACTTGCAAGCGCCTTGATTCTTGGGAGTTCATTGGTCGGTTGTGCGGCTGTGGTTAAAACCCCATACGAGGCCCCTGCTGTTCAAATTCCAAATGGTTTTGTTTATGACAATGCAAAATCTAAACAAGTTCAGGCAGATTTATATGCAGATCAGTGGTGGACCTTATTTGGTGATGCTCAGTTAAATCAACTGGTCAATCAAGTGATTCAACGCAATGCTGATTTAGCTGTTGCAGGGATTAACTTACAAACAGCCCGTTTAAGAGCTGGCTTAGCGCGAGACCAACAAGGGCCTCGTATTAGTTCTGGAGTATCTACAGGCCATAGCTTTGACCTTCATTCAGGTGATGATGCTGCCAAAGGTCTATCTCTCAGTGCGGGTGTCAGTTATGAAGTGGATTTGTTTGGAAAATTAGCACGTCAAACGGAAGCATCGAAGTGGGAATCTTTAGCCACTGAACAAGACTTACAAGCCACTGGGCAGACCTTAATTGCCACAACCGCAAATTTATATTGGCAATTGGGTTATTTAAATGAACGCTATAGCTCTGCCCAACAAAGCCTAGCTGCTACTCAAAAAACCTTTGAATTGGTGCGTACTCAATATCGCGCTGGCGCAGTTTCAGGACTAGATTTGACCCAAGCTGAGCAATCGGTACAAAGCCAAAAAGCCAGTTTAAGCCAAATTGAACAGCAACGTGTTGAAACACGTACCGCTTTGGCAGTGTTATTACAAATACCTGTGCAACAGTTAAATATTCAAGAACCACAGCAATTACCGCAGATCAGTCTACCCAATATCTCAGCGGGTTTACCGGCAGATATTTTGTCGCGCCGTCCTGATTTAAAAGCAGCCGAATTGCGTTTACGTGAATCTTTGGCGACCAAAGATGCCACCAAAGCCAGCTATTATCCTTCAATCAGTTTGACGGGGAATTTAGGTTCAACCAGCACATCATTGACAAATTTATTGAAAAATCCTGCACTGACTTTAGGCGCAAGCTTAAGCCTGCCGTTTTTACAATATAATGATATGCAAAAGAATTTAAAAATCAGTGAACTGGACTATGAAAAAGCCATTGTTCAATATCGCAATACCTTGTACCAAGCTTTTGCAGATACTGAAAATGCATTGTCAAATCGTACAGAGCTAGATAAACAAGTCGCCTTTCAACAAAAGAACTTGGAACTTGCGGAAAAAACAGAACGTTTGACCAATGTACGTTATCGTAATGGTGCAATTGCTTTAAAAAATGTTTTGGATGCCCAAGAAACCACACGTAGTGCTCGTTTGTCTTTAGTCCAAGCCAAGCAAAGCCAATACAATGCTTATGTCACTTTGATGCAAGCTTTGGGTGGCAGTCCGATTAAGCAATTACCTTAAGAATGTGTTGAGATAAGAAAGCCCTGAGGGGCTTTTTTATTTGATTATTTTTCCAAATGTATCAAGTTGGTATGTTGTCGAAGCATCAACAATATAGGGATCTTTAGTATCAACCTGACATTCATTTTCCACATTCTGAGGCCATTTAGGTTGTTTATCCGCACGAATAAATTTGTTCCGAGTATTCCCTAAAATTTTGATCATTGCTCGTGAGTAGAACGATCGAATTTCACTTTGATAATCTAAAGCAACGATTTCCTTACTGGTTTCTAAAGACTCAGGGTGCACTTCGATATTTAGACAATAACTTAACTTTTCAGAGGGTAGGCGATGAATTACACCTGCTACCTTTTTATTAAAATAAAGTTTCTCAGGTCCATTATTCATATATTCTTTGATAAATTCCCATATCTCCAGTGTCTCTTGTTTTTTATTCTTACTGAGTGCAAAGGCAAAGGTATAAACTATCAAATCTTTGTTATCCTTGATAAACCCTTTGACTTCCCAAAAAGTACCCTCATATCCACCAAGTCGACTATTTAAAATAAAGTCAATTTTATTCCAATCACCTATGAATATTTGGCCACTTACATCATAAACATAGACTTTTTGATTTACTCTGTTGAATCGCATTGGATAATAGTTATAGCCTAATTTTTCATACTTTTTAAAATTCTGATAGCCTTTATAAAAAACATAAAGAATAAAGGAAAATAAAATATGCATTGGAGAAAAAACTACTATAAAAGCTAATAAACTTTCAGCATCACGAATTACTGTAATATAAAAAAATATAAGCCAAACAATTAAAATAACCGGAACTGCTACAAAAAAAACACCGAGCAAATTAAAATAAGAATTCCCTTTCAAGAAAAAGCTATTATTCACACATTCCATATAGGTAGAATTCATTTTTATAAAATTATAGCTATGAGAAATATTTGATTTATAAGTGGCTCTTTTGGAAAGAATGTTGTCCTTTTCTTTTGGGGTTAGATGTCTATCATTCTTATAAACTGGGTATTGTAAAGTGCCATTTAGCATAGTTAACCTATTAATATAATTTAAGATAAAAATTAATTTTAATCTTTTTATTTATCTTTCACGCTAAAGAAACCAAATTTTAAATTGTCTTTCGCCGTCACTATATAGGGATCATTTTCATCTATGAGATTATCCTTTTTAAGCTGTTCGCTCCAGTAGAATGATTTTGAAAAAACAACTGTGATTCGTCGTCCAAAGAACCGAATAAATTCAGGTATGGCAAAAATAAGCGCATAGAGTGGTGTCTGAAAATGATTGATAAACACGGTTTGCCAACTTTGCTTAAAGGATTCTTTTTTTTCTTGAATATCATAGCAATATGTTAATTTACTTTTATAATCTTGCTCAGGATCATCTATCCCTTTTCTGTAGTACAGTGGTTCAGGCCCCTGTTCTACATAAGTTTTTATAAATAGTAAAAAGCCTTCTATATAGTCTTTATGAATATTGGGTGTACCCAACTGTATATCATGTTTTATCACTTCACCATCAAGTATATAGGCATGTAACTCATATAGCGGTAGCCCCACTACACCTTGTGATTGAACGATATCAAAATAAAGATCACTTAATTTTAATTGCAGGATTTCATTACTTTTACTGAAAGTTATTTCTTTGTTCTTCCTATTTAGAATTATAGAGTTGTATAAAGGTTTAAGGAGTTCACTCCTTATCAATGGCTGAAGCATCGTTAGAAGAATATATAAGCTTGCAATAAAAATAGATATGGCTCCAAACCACATAATATAATCTATTTCACCATAATCAAAAAAAATCAAATATATAAAGAAAATACTCATTACAAGTACGGGGATATCCATTAATAAAGAATAAATAAATGACTTTCCAATCCAAATATACTCTTTATTAATAAATTCTATAAATGTCGAATTCATCTGAATAACAGAAAAGTTATGATTGATCACACGTTTGAGTTCAAAAGTATCGAGTTTAAAGAGTTGATACTTCTTTACACTTTCTCCAACTTTTGTACGAGGAACGAAATACCATGGATTTTTCATTTATCTTTCATCTCAAACATACTAAATTCAAAATTATCTTTAAAGCTGATCTCCTCTGGACGTTGTTGTTCCATTTTATTTTTATAGATAACCTCTTTATGCCATACAGTTAGAGGCTTTATATTGAGCAATATTCGTCTTGCAATAAAATTACATACATCAAAAGGATAGGAAAATAATGCAGGAACCCAGTTATCATGATAAATGATTCGAAATGACTTCCATGTATCTCGATAACTTTCTTTTGATCCAATGACTTGTTGGCAAAACGTTAATTGAGTAAACGGATCTATCGTTCCATACATCGGATGAGGCTTTGGATATAGTTCTTCAGGTCCCTTATGCATAAAATGACATATAAATGACCATAAGCCTTGAGTACGAAATATACCTATCATTGGGAAGCCAATGACGAAAGTATGTTTTAACAGACCATCTTCAACAATATGTGCTCTAAGCTCTCTCAGTGGTATACCTGAAAGTCCAAAACTGCTCCCCATCACATAAACAACATCTTTCCAATCTCGTTCGATATACTCAGCTTCAGTTAAATAAAAAAACACCTTGCCTGTTTTTCGGTTAAATAAAATTGGTTTACAAACTGCCTTGTTGTAGTCATATTTAAAAAAAGGGTCTAAAAATGCATAGAGTGGTAAAAAAAAGATAATCAATGCAGAAATAACGACAAATATTGAAAAATAAATAGACTCGTTAGGACCTCCACCAAGTGTAAAATACAAATATAGGATATGAAATATTAATAACAATACAGGAAAACATAAAACTAAAAGACTGATTCCCTTCCCTAACCTTGCATAAGATTGGTCAATAAGCTCAATATAGTCATCATTCATGCTTAAAAAAGACCAGTTATGATTGCGTTTAAATTCATCATAAGGCGTTAAAAGTACATCATTTTCCTCTAATTTTGAAAAAGGTATATTTTCTTTAAATACGTCATAACCAAATACATGCTCTTTAATTTTACTTTTCATTATGCAACCATTTTACTGATGCTTCCAAATATCAAGCTATCAAAAAATATAATTTTCTTTTTAATTTTTAAAAATCAAAGCGCTTTCGCGCTCTATTATTTATCTTTCATCTCAAACATACTAAATTCAAAGTTGTCTTTAAAGCTGATTTCCTCTGGACGTTGTTGTTCCATTTTATTTTTAAGGATAACCTCTTTATGCCATACAGGTTGAGATTTTATATTGAGCAATATTCGTCTTGCAATAAAATTACACACATCAAAAGGATAGGAAAATAAAGCAGGAACCCAATTATCATGATAAATGATTCGAAATGACTTCCATGTATCTCGATAACTTTCTTTTGCTCCAATGACCTGTTGGCAAAACGTTAATTGCGTAAACGGGTCTATTGTTCCATACATCGGATTAGGCTTTGGATATAGTTCTTCTGGTCCCTTATGCATAAAATGACATATAAATGACCATAAACCTTGGGTACGAAAGATACCAATCATAGGAAAACCAATGACGAATGTGTGTTTTAAAATACCATTTTCCACAACATGTGCCCTAAGCTCCCTGAGTGGTATACCTGAAAGCCCAAAACTACTCCCCATCACATAAACGACATCTTTCCAATCTCGTTCGATATACTCAGCTTCAGTTAAATAAAAAAACACCTTGCCTGTTTTTCGGTTAAATAAGATTGGTCTACATAATGGTTTCTTATGATCATATTTAAAGTATGGACTCAAAAATCCATATAATGTAAAAAACAATAAGAATATATAAACAAATACAATAAATATATATAATAAAACACCTTCATTATAAAATGGGTTAACCAACATGTACACCAAGTAACCAATTATAAAAAAAAGTAAAGGTGATATAAAAACTAAAAGACTTAATCCTTTTCCTAACCTCGCATAAGATTGGTCAATGAGTTCGATATAATCATCATTCATTCTTAAAAAAGACCAGTTATGATTACGTTTAAACTCATCATGAGGATTTAACAGTACATCACCTTCATCTAATTTTGAAAAAGGTATGTTTTCTTTAAACACATCATAACCAAACACATGCTTTTTAATTTTATTTTTCATCATATTACCGTCTTTAACTGATCTGTTTGCTCGAAAATATCACTAAATCTTTTCTTTTCAGTATTGGTCGATAGTAGGCATCGTTGTATCCATATTTGAATATTATTCTCTTTTACAAAATAGGCAATTAAAGAAAGAATGATACCTAAAGCAATTGCAATCCATCCAAAAGGATTTAATGCAAAAATGAATAAAGAACCTATAATTACACTCACACCACTGGCAACCAAAAGAGACCCATAAGCAAACTCACCATTAGAACTAGCCTTAACCCCATTATATACATCAAATCCACCAAATATTAGTCCAGCAAACAAACCAAAGCCTCTCCAAATCCACCCCTTAACAATACTTTTATTATCTGTCGTTAATTCAAGAATAAAAGTATTCATTGACTTTAACAGCCGAGATTGTGACGTGATTTTATCACTTGAATTCAACAGTGCGCCCACTGCTTCTACAGTGGACATGGTTAGACCAATCACAGCAGCACTTCTGCGACCAACTTTTTCATATTTATTGTCAAAACTTTGACTAAAAACAGTACAAATTGCCCAGCCTTGTAAACCAACAATTGCGACTTTAATCATAAAGAATTTAAAATAATCTGAGCTTGGGCTTGGCTCTATAGCATCTTCAGCAATAACGCTGACATTCATCGCACTTTGTTTTTTTAATAACTCAGCATGCTTTTTTACAGCTTCTCTAAAGTTTTTTGGTAAATTTCTCTCAAACTCAGGATTTACTTCTAAACGTGGCACATCGATATATTTAAGATGCTTGTATTTATCATACAGATAGTTCCAATCACTATTTTTTATGACATTGCCTAGACCATTATCTTTGCCAACGATATTTTGATGTGATCTATAATAATTTCGCATTTTCGAGTTAAAATCGCTTTTATTCGTAAAAGTAATTCGCTCAGACTTGATTTCAGACAAACTAAACATTGAAATCATTAAAGGCTGGAATGGATGAGCAGCTAAAGCATTCGGGGCAGATAGCCCTGTGATATTTAAAAAGGCTTTGCTGATATTCGTCAACAATGTAAATTTTAATTCTTCCGTTCGAGCTGTACTTAAAAAGCCATGAAAGGAATTAATGAAATCCCCAAAAGGCTGTGTAGCAAAAGCTCCATTTAAATTAGTCAGCGACCATTTATTAATTTGTTCATTTAACTTTTGACGAAGTCCATTTGAATTTAAAGCAAGAAAATTTAAAAAGTAATTGTTAGGATCTCGCGTGTTGTATAAGTATTGCCCCATGTATTTATTCATTTTTGGACATAATTTGCTACTTTCTAAAACTAGATTGACACACATGCCAAGAGAAACACCATCAACTAAATTATCTTTTTCTTGGTTAAAGAAAAAATGATCCGCAATTATGCTTTCTTTAAGAAACTCTTGACCTATTCCATCCAATTCATCCGCATAGGCTGTCTGCTGTTGCTTTTTCTGCTTAAGCGTGGCTAAACCCGCACTAAATCTATTTGAATCAATATATTGAATATATTTTGTATTCCATTCTTTATTTTTTCCTATTTGTTCTGCTGCTTTTTGCGCTCGCTCCTCGGCATTGAGTTCTTCAGTTGATTTTTTCTCATTCCACCTCTCCTCAAGGAGCTCACCATAAATTGCTCCAGGACCGTTAATCATACGATTAAGCTCTTTAGCTTCTTCTTTTCTTTTTAATTCTTCATTGGTAAAGTAAGGATAATCATTAATCCCAAAGTTATTTTTTAACACTTCTAATGTGTTAACAGTTTTTTCATCATCAGTATAATCTTCGTCACTCATCATTTGATTTGCGACTTGAGCTGAAATATCCATCACTACGCCAACAGGGTCATCAATCGCAAATACAGCTCCAAAAAGTATTCTTGCTTTTGCATCATTTGATAAAGCCTCGGTGAGCTCCTCTTTGCTATGCTCTTTAAGAAATGAATCATCCAAACTTGAGTCTGAAAATATTCTATAAGCTAAATTATTAGTTTTAACTTGGTTAATATCTTCATTTTGAGACATAGTGTCTTCAAGTATATCTTTAGGTGTCTTCCCTGACAGATAGGAAAAATACTCTGAATATGAAAATAAATCTTTTGATATATTATTTTTTAATAGACTGTTTTCTAAAATCCCTTCACCTTTTTCACCCGACTTCCATATTGTTATATAATCTGCACAAAAATTCTCAATTCCCGCCTTCATTGGGAATGTGCCTTTTTCGTATTGTCCTGCAATAAATTTTTTTACGTCAAATTTATCCATATATTTTTCGTAAAATTCAGGTGACTTGTTTCTCAGCTTCGTTGCTTTGCTCCATGCGTTTTCAGAATATTTTAAATATACAAAAGAGGCTTCCTTGGGTTTGGGTACAACGATCGTTAAAGCATTTGCTCTATGCTTAATATTCATGCAAGGCTCATCACCCTGCTCCATTAAAACTAAGGGTCTAGATGAGTAATCTTGATCATAATTTGATTCATTAATACGTTTTAAAAAGCCCTTTTCAGAAATTTTATATTCTTGCCATTGGTTTAAGTGTTTTAGGAAAACATATAAAAAACCTTTTCTTAAAGTACTCCCTTTAAAACCATACTGTTCCATTGATGTTTCAGTTTTGTGTTTAGGATAACTATAACTACCCTTTGTGGCTGTGACCCTAATCGTATTCAGAGACTCAACTGGTGCTTCAAGATTATTTTCTGAATCATGACTAGATGCTTCTAAAGCTGACGTGGCTGTTGAAGCTTGCGGACTAGGTGGCTTATAGGAGTTAATAAAATCAAACTTGGTTTCTTCTAAACCCGATAAATATTCTTTGATATCTGATTTTATATCCTCTATTTCATACAATTCACTTTGATTTTCAGCCATATCAAGTGGAATATTTGTACCTGTTGATGAAAATATATAGCGATTCACAAAAATCTTTAAGCCAATATCTCTTTTACAAAAATCACAACTCTTAGAATCCATACATCACCTTATTTTTTAAATTTTCATCATCAATATTTTGTTTTTTAAAAAAATCATCCCACTCAGACGTTGAAAGCTGTTTGCTTGCCTGTTCATAGCCTTTGGGACTTTCTGTTAAACGTTGGAAAAAGTGGGTTTCAAGAAAGCTTTCACCGATTAAATCTGCATGAAAAATGGATGCTACAGCATCATCCTTGGTCAAAATTCCTTTATTTTTTATTAAGTCTGCATAATTAAAAATCTGATTTACTTTCAAAAAGTATGCTAGCAGATCGTCAGTCTTGAATTTTAACTTTTCAAACACTCTATTGTTTACACTGATTTTTTCCAATAAATCATGATCAGGCTGTTGAATAAAATCCCCCTCAGATCCAGCGTCAAAGCACAATGTTTCATTTAAGAAATTAAATTCAATATTTTTAAAATATTTATTGATCCATAAAAAATCCTGACTCTCAAAATAATTGAGTAACATCCAAATTTTCGGATCAAAAAACCGATACAAATACTTCTTAGTGCCTACTTCATAGACTAAATTTTGTTTTAAGTGATCAACAATATCAGGTTCTCGAGTTGGAACACTTTTAAACGTAATTAGAAAAAAAGGTGAAAGCCCCGCTTTGATCTGATTTTGATCATGTTGCTTTATTTCATCAACAAGCGAAGCACCAACTGAATTTAAACGCAATAAATACGGAAAAACATGCTGTACATTCTTCGCATAATCAGGTGCTAAAGACTTAAGTTGAGCTTCCACTTCATAAAAATATTGAGCATTTAGATTCGGGTCAATAATGACGTAATCATACTCAATCACTTCTTTTGGATGCATAGGCTCTAATAACATTATGAAAGCTCCACAGAAGCATCACCTTTTGCCGCAGCACCAGAAACACGCATTTCACAAATAGGAAGTTGAGGAATGTCTGAATTAATCTTCGCACCACTGGTAAACTTCTGTTGTCCTGACTTCACCTGAAACAAACCACCTGTTGTTGAAAATACCCCTGAACCATTAATCTTTAATTCAGAACCATCACCAATCAACTTAATCTCTTTCGGACTGATGATATAAACCGCGTCTTCGGTCGAAATGATTTGAATCCCTTTGCGTGCAATCACATCTGCACCACCATCTTGAGCTTGAAGTTCAACTTTACCTTTTCCAGCAAATAACCTTGCCCCTTCCTGTGCCGCAAAAAGACTGATCTTAGCACTGGCATGCCCAATCAAAGCCTTTTGTGTACTTAGGTTGATACTGTCGCCTGCGGTATGACTGATTTGCCCATCTGCTGAAAGATGAATATCTTCGTTACTGGCAAGCGCAATCGAATTAGGTGAAGCCAACATCATCACCGCAGACTTAAATGCATCTGCTTTTTTCGGATCTTGTTGGTCTAGTGTATTGATAAACCCTTTTATTCTTTCCAACACCTCCAAAGGATCAGTTTGCTGGTTCTTGGCAACTTCACTTAAGGCCTTAGAGTTATTTAGGCTGCTTTCTAACTGACTTTTCGCGGCAGTCGCATCAAGATGGTTACCTGAAGCTGAATCTTGAGCATAGGTACTCAGTAGTAGGCCTTGCCCAGCTCGTAACGCTCCCCATTGATCTGTTCTTAGTTCAAAGCCTTGGCCTCGTCCCTCACTGGTCTCGGTTTCTTTAGGATGACTCAGATTACCGAGGTTAAGTTGACTCGCACCGTGACTACTTTGTAGCTGACTGCTGATTTGGTCTGTGGTATCGTCAAATCTAAGCTGGCCATAGCCACTGCCTTTAACTTCTCGACTTTTGATCCCTGCTAATTTTTTGGTATCAGGCAATTGCCCTTTGTCATCAAATTTCGTTGGGCTTCGTTGTGCTTCATGGATACGCCCCACCACAAATGGTCGGTCAATATTGCCATCAAAGAAATCTATCACGACAATCTCGCCAATCCTCGGTAAGAACCGCGCACCATAGCCTTCACCTGCCCACGGGGTCAGTACATCCACCCAAGCGGAATCAGTGTCGTTGCCATTGCTCCCTGCACCACCATCATGACTATGATCTTCATTGCGAGTAAATAGGAAGCGAACTTTAATACGTCCCCATTCATCGACATGAATTTCTTCTCCACTTGGCCCAACCACTTTGGCACGTTGTGGATGGGTACTTGGACGGTGTTGTAGTGGATGGTATTCAGGAACAGTAGTGATATTACGGCGTTGTAGTACCAATTGATTGGCTTGGCGTTCTGGGTTGTTTGGATCTGCTTTATTTTCGTTTACCCAATTGCTTTGTTGGAGCAAGCGATTGATTTGTTCACTCAGATCTTTGGGTAAATTGTTCTGGTTATAGAATGTCTTTGACGTGATCAGAAACTCTTTGTCTGAGCCACTGTGTTGGTCTATTTCTGGGTGTTCGTTTAATTCAAACCAGTAACCCACTTGTGCATCACGCACAGTGGAGTTGGCAACAAATTGTTTGGATTGAGCATCGTAATAATGACTGAGGTTTTGGTTAATCTTTTCAATCTGATTGTTATTTGAAGAGGTTGCTTGATCTTCACCGTTCAGGTCTTGAATCCATGCTGGGCTAATATGCCAAGCTTGTTCTAAACCAAGACTGGCATTATTCTGATTTTGACTGTGCTGGTGTTTACTTTGAACACTGCCTGCGCCCTCTTCTTGCTCTAAAACATCTGCTTGCCAGCGTTGTACGTGGACAGCGGTGGGTTGTAAGCTACGTTGTCCGATAAAGCTGGTGATGCTGTCTTGTTGTTCTGTGGCACTGCTACGATGGAAGCGGATCTTTCTTCGATCTAGCGCTTTGTATTCACTGTTATCATCCACCAAGCGCAGTTTTTGCGGCTGAATTTGAGTCGCAGAACTAGGTACAATCAATTGTGCTTCATCAATCAACCAGTTGATCCCTTCACTGCGCATCAAGCGGCTTAAAAATGCATAGTCGCTTTCGTTACTCTGCATAATGAATGGTCGGATATCGTAATCTTTTTTCAGTCCACTTTTATCGAGGCTTAGACTCGATGCAAACAGTGGGCTTTTGTCTTGCCATTCTTTAAACAGCGTTTCTATGACTTGCACAACCGACTTATTCATAAACACTCGGCTGTTACGGCGTTTATGCCACAATGAAGTGGCATCTTCGAGTTTGAGTTTATATAGCGTTAGTGCGCCATCACTTTGCCCTTGTGCGGCCTCAGTAATCACCCCTGTGCTACGAAACAGTTGTCCATGATCAGTGACTTGATCAATGGCCACTTGGCTACCGATAAATTGTTTAAGCGGAATCGTTGCTGAAGTGGCAAGGCAAATCAGTTCAACAGACACACCTTGGTTTAGACTATGTTGTCCATCGATACGTTGTAAGAAGACTTGAGCAGTCAAATCAGGATTGCTAAATTGGATATGCAAGGCTCGTTTTTGCGCAGTCAATCCAAGGTGTTGCAGAGCCGAAAATATATTGGCAAAATTCATTTTCTTATCAAACTTAAAATAATATTAATATTTATGAATATTTAATCAAAAAAAACGATTGAATCCTAGTTTATTGATCGGTTAATTTTTTAAAATTTGTAAAAAAACCTCAATATTCACGTTTAAATATTGAGGTTTATGTTTTGAATTCAACCAGTTAAACAAACTTAACTTTATTCGCTATCCATCATTGACTGGCTCATACCGACCGTATTAAAACCAGCATCGACATACAGAATTTCACCAGTGATCCCATTTGCCCAAGGTGAGCATAGGAATAAGGCTGCATTACCTACGTCTTCAATCGTAACATTACGTTTTAACGGTGCAATTTTTTCATTGGCATCTAACATTTTACGGAAAGATTTAATCCCAGATGCCGCTAAAGTACGGATTGGACCTGCTGAAATTGCATTTACACGAATACCCTCAGCACCTAAGCTTGATGCTAAATAACGTACCCCTGCTTCCAAAGATGCTTTCGCCATACCCATAACATTATAGTTTGGCATAACAGACTCTGAACCTTGGTAAGTTAAAGTCAATAAACAGCCTTGGCGGGCCAACAATAAAGGTTTTGCTGCACGTGCCATAGCAACAAAACTATAAGCACTGATGTCATGGGCAATTTTAAAACCTTCACGATCTGTGACGTCCGTGAAATCACCATCAAGTGTATGCGCAGGTGCAAAGCCGATTGAATGTACAACACCATCCAAACCATCCCAATGCTTTGCTAATTCAGCAAATGCATGGTCAATTTCAGCATCCACAGCAACATCACAAGGGAAAACTAAAGTAGAACCGAATTGTTCTGCAAAATCATCTACACGTTTTTTTAGTTTATCGTTTGGATAAGTAAATGCGAGTTCTGCACCTTCACGATGTAATGCCTGAGCAATACCAAATGCAATGGATAATTTACTTGCAATACCCGCGATTAAAAAGCGTTTACCTGCCAATAGTCCTTGTGCCATGAAATTCTCACCTGATCAATTTTGTAAGCATAATGCCAAGTCTTGACCCATAACTAAATTGCATAATGCATCTTTTTTTAAAAGTTTACTAAAAACATAAAAAAAGCGCACTGAATCGAGTGCGCCTTTTCAAATCTATCAATCGATATAAAGGGAATGATTAATCATCACCTTGCAACAAGCTCAATAAACGTAGGAATGAATAGTACATCCATACCAATGTTGCCAATAAAGCGATACCACATAACCATTCATAAGCTTTCGGTGCACGTTGTGCTGCAGCAGACTCAATCAAATCGAAATCAAGAATCAGGTTCAATGATGCGATCACTGCAACAAATGCAGCAAAACCAATACCTAAAATACTGCTTTCAAATAAGAATGGAATGCTTGAACCAAAAGCCAAACGCATAATGAACTGCACCACAAAAACCAATGCAATTGCGATAGATGCTGAAATCACAATAGATTTAAATTTTTCAGTTGCACGAATAATTTGGAACTTATATAAACCAAACATCACTAAAGTTGTGATAAATGTAGCTAAAAGTGCTTGTAATGGTACGCCCGGAAACTTCAGTTGGAAGATCACTGAAACACCACCCAAAAATGCACCTTCAAAGAATGCATAAGGAATAGCTAAAACACGTGCTGTATTCGGCTTAAATGTAGCAACCAATCCGAGAATCAAACCACCAATTGCACCGACCATTGCGGCAGCATAGGCAATTCCAACATTCATTGTGGTAAAGCTATAGAAAAAAATTCCAACACCGAGTATGGCCGCAATAACAGTCAATAAAACTGATTTTTGAATTGCGCCTTGTACAGTCATTGGCTGTTCATAATCTGCATACGTTTCCGCACGCGTTAAAATTGGGTTATTACTTTGCATAGTCAATCTCTTTGTAATAATTCAAATATATATAAGGATATTAAAACGTTTTTTATGCAAACAATTTGAACTGCTTGCTATTTTTTGTAACGAGTTGTCAGAGGACATCAGCTTTAGTATAGCTTAAAAAACCAAAATGCATAGTAAAAAAAGAGGCTAAAAAGCCTCTTCTTTCAATCTGATATGTAATGAGATTTAACCACTCAGGTGATTAATCTTGATTGGCGATAAAGAAATACTGACGATAATATTTAAGTTCAGCAATCGAATCGCGGATATCATCCATTGCCAAATGTGAAGCATTTTTCTTTAGACCGCTCATAATTTCAGGTCTCCAGCGTTTTGCTAACTCTTTCACTGAAGACACGTCCAAATTACGATAATGGAAGAATTGTTCAAGCTCAGGCATTAAACGATGCATAAAACGGCGATCTTGGCAGATTGAATTACCACACATTGGTGAAGTTTTAGGATTAATCCATTTCTTCAAAAATTCTAAGGTTTGCTGCTCTGCATCTTGCGCTGTGAGTTTACTACGACGCACCCGTTCAATCAGACCTGACTGACCGTGTTGTTTGGTGTTCCACTCATCCATTGCATTGAGGATAACATCTGATTGATGCACTGCGAGCACAGGGCCTTCCGCCAAAATGTTCAAATGATCATCTGTTACAATTGTCGCAATTTCAATGATCTTGTCATTATCTGTATCTAAACCTGTCATCTCTAGGTCGATCCAAATTAAGCGGGTATCCGGAGTGCTGCTCATATAGTGCAATCTTATTAGGCCAATAAAAAATGAATAGTAGCAAATTTCTTGCATCTTCGCTGTAATTCATTCGCCTGTCATGGTATTTTTGCCTTCTCATTTTTAAGGTTTTTAGGATATGAATGGCTTTAATTCGTAAACGTCGTTTAACTGAACAGCAGCAACGCCGCATTCAGAAACAACATAAAACACGTCAAGAAGAAATCGACACTTCCAATGACCTTGAAGGTCTTGTTGTTCAGCATTATGGACGACAACTCGAAGTACAAGCCCTTTCTGTTCCTACTCAACATCCGCAAAAACCCATCGTCAATGAAGGTGATCCAGAACCCTTTTGGAAACCGATTGAATTAGGCAGTGTTTGGCGCTGTCATACACGAACCAATTTAGAGCTGTTAGTGACGGGCGACAAAGTTCAGTGGCAAGCAGATCCAAATACAGGTTTAGGCATCATCACTGCCATTCACCCAAGGACCTCGTTGTTAACGCGTCCCGATCGTTATCATAAAGTTAAACCTGTCGCAGCCAATATCAGTTTAATCGTCATTGTCTTTGCAACTCTGCCTGAGCCAGCACCCACGCTAATTGATCGCTATTTGGTGGCATGTGCAGATGCGGATATTCCAGTCCTTTTGGTGTTAAACAAATCAGATTTACTCAAAGAAAATGATCCTATTTTAGATCTCATTAAAGAATATCAAGACTTGGGCTATGAAGTACTGATCACTCAGTCTGAAGGTGATATTAGCGAATTAAAGCAACGACTCGACAACGAAACTGTTGCTTTCGTTGGGCAATCAGGTGTCGGCAAAAGTACCCTGATTAATGTCATCGTTCCTGATGCAGAACAAAAGACCAATATTATTTCTGAAAACTCAGCACTCGGACAACATACAACCACCTCTACCCGTTTGATTCGTTTTGGTGAAAACGGTGCTTTGATCGACTCGCCCGGCATCCGTGAATTTGGGCTTTGGCATTTGAGCCTAGAAAAGATTGATGCAGGCTTTCCTGAAATCTCTAACTTGATTGGACATTGCCAATATCGTAATTGCACCCACACACATGAGAAACAGTGCGCAATTAAAAAAGCGGTAGAAAATGGTGAAATTCTAGCCAGACGACATGAAAGTTATTTACGTTTAATTGAAGAAATCACTGATGCGCAACAAAAAAATTAAATTTCTTCTTTGAGAACCTTGAAGCGGTGATTTTGATCACCATATATATACGCTATACTCGACGCAATTTTTGATTGTAATTAGGTGACTTGTGGAACGTTGGTTTGAGTTTATGGGGAATCACCCCTTCTTATTTGGTATTTTAGGGGTACTGGCGATCTTGTTCTTTATTTTTGAAGGACAACGCAGTGGTCGTAAGATTTCACCACAATCACTTGGTATTTTAGTGAAGGCTAAAAATGCGATGTTGATTGATTTACGCGATGCTAAAGATTTCCGTGAAGGTCATGTGAGTGGCAGTCGCAACATTCCATACAGTCAAATTGCCAGTCACATCGAAGAGTTAAAAACTGCTGACCGTCCTTTAGTATTTATCTGCAACTTAGGTCAAGTTGCAGGAAGTGCTTTACAACAAGTCGGCCATGCAGACAGCTATCGTCTTGATGGTGGTATCAGTAACTGGAAAGCCCAAGGCTTGCCATTAGTTAAAGCTAAAAAATAAGCTTAAGGAGCTCAACATGACTGCTGAAGTAAAAGTATATTCAACAACTTTTTGCCCATACTGTGTACGTGCGAAATCTCTACTTGAGCGTAAAGGTGTTGCTTTTACCGAAATCAATCTCGATGAAGAAGCACCTGAAGTTAAGACTGAGCTGATCCAGAAAACTCGACACCGTACAGTGCCACAAATTTTTATTAATAATGAATTTATCGGTGGTTTTGACCAGCTTTATGCTTTAGAAAAAGCCGGCAAACTCGATGAGTTACTTGGTTAATCCACAACTTAATTAATGAATCACTTCTTAAAATTTAAGGAATAAAGAATGAGTGAAGAACAACAAGCTCAACCACAACTAGCTTTAGAACGTATTTATACAAAAGACATTTCTTTTGAAGTACCTGGGGCTCAAGTTTTTACCAAAGAATGGCAACCTGAATTAAACATCAACTTGTCTTCTGCTGCTGAAAAAGTGGATGCAACCCACTTTGAAGTGTCTTTAAAAGTTGTTGTGCAAGCGAACAATGCCGGCGATACAGCATTTATCGTCGATGTAACACAATCAGGTATTTTCTTGATTGATGGTATTGAAGAAGACCGTCTTCCATACATCTTAGGTGCTTACTGCCCGAACATTTTGTTCCCATTCTTGCGTGAAGCAGTTAATGATCTTGTAACGAAAGGTAGCTTCCCTCAATTACTTCTTACGCCAATCAATTTTGATGCAGAGTTTGAAGCAAATATGGAACGTGCCCAAGGCGCTGCTGCTGAAGGCCAAGCTTAATTTCTCAATAATTAAGTTTAAAAGACCGCACTATGCGGTCTTTTTTATATTTGATCAGATAAAAATCACCCAAACTTCACAACCGTGTGTGATGCAATTTTTTATAATTTAAACATCACAATAAGCATGAACAATAACAATGCCATTTACTCCCTTACATTTGGGCTTAGGCGCAAGCTGTAAAGCTATTGCAAATAAAAAATTTAGCTTGTTAATTTTCTCTGGTGTTCAAGTTTTGATGGATATAGAACCTCTAATTGGCATCATTCGAGGCTGGACCACACTCCATTTATATACCCATAATTTACTTGGTGCTTTGTTGATTGCTTTGCTTGCAGTCCCCATAGGTAAAGTGATGAGTGAGTTTTGCTTACGCAACTTATTCAAACAAGCAGACTGGCAGATCACATGGCAAGTGGCGACAGTCAGTGCTTTGGTCGGGAGTTTTAGTCATGTTTTTTTAGATGCGTTGATGCATGCAGATATGTATCCCTTTTATCCGCTGAGTTATTCTCAAGTTTTACTCAACATGATTCCCTACAATTTTATTTTTTATGGGAGTTTAGGGTCTGTTGACATTTCATAAATGGCTTGCGTTGTAGGCTAAAATTGAGCGGGCAAGGCAGGAAACGAAGAGAATAGCGAGACTATTTTCGAGTTTCATAACGTAGGCTGAGATAATTTTAGCCACAACCCTTCGGGACTAGCGTGTTTTTTGCCGCTACGTCGTTTCGAAATACTCATTTAGAATGACTAAATTTCGTATCTCGCGCCTAGTATCGTCTAAAAAACACACGTAGTCGCAAACGTAGACGAATTGTCAACAGACCCTTCATTAAACCCAGCCGCATATTTAACAAGTTAGAGAAATCTTATGAAACAACATCAATATTATGTAACTGTGCAACATCTTGCAGATGCGCAAGGTCATCCATCAACCTACGATGAAAATATCGAATTTAATGTGGGTAATCACGATGATATTTTCCAAATCGTAGAGCGCTTAAAAGCTGCTGAGTTTTTTGATGAAGAAACCACTAAAGCGTTTGCGGTAGGATTAAAACTCTTCTTAGAGGTGATGATTACCCACCGTGATCATGTGCTATTTCAAGACTTTGAACCCGCAGTTAAACAATTTATGAAAAACCTAAAGCAGAACGTCAAGAAAAATGCGTGATTTAAAACCAGAGATCAAGATCGGAAATAGACGCGATCAACATAAACCTGCCATGATTTTTGCTGGAATTCCGAAATTACCAGCAAAATATGCAGGGTGGATTATGCCGTTGATACTCTCAGCTTTGATGAGTGCGACCATTTCCATGATTAATTTATGGAAAAATGTGGGGTGGTTCGATGGATTTTTTGCAAAATGGTTTAGCGTCTGGCTATTTTCATGGATGATTGCCTTTCCCACAGTATTAATTTTTTTACCTCTGGTTCGCCGTTTCACAGGCTTATTTGTAGATCTTACGCCACCACCTTCTGCTTAATTCGATCAAGGCTTTGAACATGTCATAGGGTGATGGTGGGTCTATAAACATTTCAATGTGAATATGCAACTCGGTAAAGTATTGCTCCCAGATTTTGTAATCAGAAACTGCATAACAAAAACCAAACTATTATTGTCCTATTCATGGTATTCAGCGTATTAAGATAGCTATAGGTCGATGTATATAAAACCGATAAGCTAAATAAAATGAAATTGTAGATGTTGCAATAACGTCCTGAGCTGATGGACAAATTTAGGATAACAAAATGACCAATACCAACTATACCGAGATTTCTAACTCTGACGATTGTGAAAAATATGTGAATCAGTTTATTCAAGATTTTCCAATCCGTTCAGCAGAAATAGGCAAAGGCACCGTCATTAAACGTGCATTACCCAGTCGTCAAAAACGCATGATTGGCGCATGGTGCTTTTTAGATCACGCAGGTCCAGTCGTATTTCCTCAGGGAGATGGATTGGATGTCGGACCGCACCCACATATTGGATTACAAACCTTCACTTGGATGATCGAAGGGACGATGATGCATACAGACAGCATCGGCTCTAAACAATTGATTCGTCCTAAACAAGTGAATCTGATGACTGCGGGTTATGGAATTTCCCATACAGAAGTTGCTCCCGATACTGAAACGAGAATGCATGCTGCACAGCTTTGGATTGCATTGCCTGATGATAAGATCAATATGGCACCGCAGTTTGATCATTATCCAGAATTACCCATTGTAGAGCAGGACCATATTGAATTTACAGTTTTAGTCGGTGAATTCATGAATACCAAATCTCCTGTCAAAGTGCATACGGAATTAGTCGGGATCGATTTTTTTGCAAAAGAATCAACCAAGACACGTATTCCACTGAATCCTCATTTTGAATATGGATTTATGGCATTAGAAGGTGAAGCAACAGTAAATGGTCATGATTTAAATAGTGACAATATGGTGGTGATAGAACCTGGAATTTCACAGATTGAAGTTGAATTACCAAAAGGCTCGCGTTTACTGTTGATTGGTGGAGAACCTTTTGAGTCGCCTATATTACTGTGGTGGAATCTTGTGGGCAGAACACAGGAAGAACTAAAAACGGCAACAGAACAATGGGCAAATCAGGATGCCCGTTTTGGAACGATCCCTGATTATGATGGTCCACGTTTAGAAGCACCGGCATTCCCAGACAAGATGCGAGCATCGAAGTGATGTGCTGCATTGCGCATTGTCGATCTTTAGACAGGGATTCAAACTAAATAATTTGCGTTAAAGGCATGCTTGATTATCCTTTAGCGCAAGTGTTGCGTTTACAAAGTTTTATTTAAACTGGCATTCACTAAAAATTTAAAGATTAAAGGAAAATAAAATGGCAATTATTGCAAATGCAAAGGTAAAAACCTATCCAGAACCATGGTCAGGTGAGGTGGTGAGTGGAAAACATCAACTGATTACCGACAAACCAGAATCATTCGGTGGGCAAGACAAGGGCTTAGCGCCTTATGATTTTATCTGTTCAGGTTTAATTTCTTGTACCATGATTACATTGCGTATGTATGCTCAACACAAAGGGCTTGATTTGGGTGAGTTTACAGTTGAAGCTGATTTTAATGCCAATAAAGAGGGGAAAGAATGGGTCGAGCGTCGCTTGTCTTTTGCCACTCCTTTGTCTGAAGAGTTGCATCAAAAAGTGTTAGACATTTGCCAAAAAACCCCAGTGACCAAGACTTTATTGCGTAGTGTGGAAATCAATACCACGATTATTTAAAAAACGGCTATGTAAAAGATGGTCGTTGTCGCTGATCCGTAAAAGATATTTTGCATAAAAACAAAATATCTTTTTTTCTGCCAGTAAGATTATTCAAAAATTATTTTATTTACAGGTGTTTGCATAAATTTTGTTATAAAACTTATCTTGATTCAAGGCTTTAAACTCTAAATCGTCAAAGGAATAAAAAGCTGCTCCCGTTTCACCATCATGGCTCAAGGTAAGGTCATCAAATTTTTTCACTAATTTGCTGTTTGATGTTTTTCCTGCAAAGTAGTCAGCACCCCGAATGGCGATGGTTTTCTCTTTACAATCCACAATAAGCTGTTTAATAACCGATTGATATGTTGCACCTTGCTCATCTTTTATAGGATGGGCATATTTCTCATAGATGACAGCTTGCTTAAACGAATCACGAATTTTTTGATGTGCATTTACATCAATAAAGGACTCACCCTTATTCTCAAGAGATCCCAGTAACATAAGCTTGGGTTGATATGCATATAGATTTGAACAAATAAAGAAGAAAATTAACGGGATAAGTGACTTCATTTTTATTCTCAGAATAACCAGTATTGAATCTAGAGTATAAACAAAGTTGATAAAAAAATGATTTAAATACAGTAATAGAATTGTTGAAAAGTTGAGATCAATTTATAGTCGAAGGATAAAAACTGAGGCAATACAATGATTACATTACATCACCTAGATCAATCTCGTTCACTCCGTATTATTTGGGCTTTAGAAGAGTTGGGACTTGAATATCAGATTAAGCACTATAAGCGCTTGCCTACTTTCGCTGCGCCCCCTGAGTTAAAAGCAGTTCATCCGCTTGGAAAGTCACCTGTATTGACCGATGGTGACCTGACAATTGCAGAATCTGCTGTGATTTTAGATTATCTTCAAGCAACCTATGATACAAAAAATCGGTTTAAGCCTCAGAATCCTAAAGACTTAATGCAATATAACTACTGGATGCATTATGCCGAGGGTTCTTTAATGCCTTATTTGTTGATGACCTTGGTCATGACCAATATGCCAAAACATGTTCCTTTTTTAATTCGTCCTATTGCAAAGAAAATTTCAGAAGGTGTCCGTGGCGGCTTTAGCAATCCTCGTTTAAAAGAGCATGCAGCCTTTTTGGAAGCTTATTTTAGTCAACATGACTATGCCGCAGGTGAGTTTTCTTTTGCCGACATTCAAATGAGTTTTCCCGTGATTGCCATGCAACAAAGAACCAAAAATAAAACCCCTCGACTGGCTGCATATGCTGAACGAATTCAGCAACGTCCTGCTTTTCAACGTGCTAAACTAAAGAGTGATGATTAAATTTTGTATATCAAGGTGATGGCTGAATGCATTTAATTTTTTTACCAGGCGCATCGGGAAGTACAGAATTTTGGCAACCTGTTATGCAGCAGCTTTCAGCCGATCATCAAAAAACAGTGATGGCCTATCCAAGTTTTGCTGGGCATCCAGAGCATCCGCATATTGATAGTTTTGACGATTTACATGGCTATATTCTCGACCAAATTCAACAGCCCTGTATTGTGATTGCTCAATCTATGGGAGGGGTTTTTGCAGTTCAAGCAGCATTACAAAAACCTGAATTGATCAAAGCTTTGGTTTTGGTTGCAAGCTCTGGTGGAATTGATTTAAGCCCCTTTCAGGTTGCCGATTGGCGAGGCGATTACCAGCAAACATTTGCGGTGCCCAATTGGTTTGTCGATCATCAAACCCATTTAGATGATTCATTATACAAAATAGCGTGCCCAGTCCTGTTGCTCTGGGGCGATGCAGATCCCATTAGCCCTGTGGGCGTGGGTAAATATTTGCATGAAAAAATTCAGCATTCCAGATTGCATATAATTGAACAAGGGAAACATGATTTGGCCAATGTACACGCAAATCAAGTGGCGAGATTAATTCACGATTTTATTTCTGATATAAAGTAAAAGATTTAAGCTGAAGTCGCACATGTCTTTTTCATTTATGTTTACCATAATGACAACTGTGCTTCATCTTGCTGATCTGTCAGTTGGTATAAACCTACCCCGATTAAACGGAATTGGAAATGCTTAGGAATTTGCATTTCGCTTAATAATATTTGAATGACTTGAATCATTTCTTGCTGTGATTGAAGTGCGGTTTTAAAACTTTTACTGTGCTGTAAAACTTGAAAATTCTTGAGTTTTAACTTAACGGTGACACCACGAGCCTGCATGTGTTTTTTTTCTAAACTGAGCCAAACGCGTTCAATTAAATTGTCCCAATAGATTGAGCACTGTTCAAGGCTGAGATCATCATCAAATGTGGTTTCTTTGGAAATTTGCTGACGTTGTCGTTCGGCTTGTACTGGGCGATCATCAATACCTTGGGCATATAAAAACAACTGTCTGCCATATTTGCCAAAATGATGGATCAGTATATTTTCTTCAATTTTTTGCAAATCCCCCAAAGTCTCTAAGTTTAAGCTTTTCAGTTTTTCCTGAGTGACTTTACCGACACCAGGAATTTTTTTCAGGGGTAAATCATGGATAAAATGTTGAACTTGGGTCGGTTTAATGATGCAAATGCCATTGGGTTTATTCCAATCCGAGGCAATTTTGGCAAGAAATTTATTCGGTGCCACACCTGCTGAAGCCGTAAGCCCTGTTTGTTGAAAAATATCAGCTCGAATTCGTTCCGCCACTTCAGTGGCACTGGGAATATTTTGTAAATTTTCAGTGACATCTAAATAAGCTTCATCTAAAGATAAAGGTTCGATAAGCGCAGTGTATTTCTGAAAAATCTCATGAATCTTTACAGAAACGTCACGATACTTTTCAAAATTCGGTTCAATCACATAGACTTGAGGGCAGAGTTTTTTTGCCTGAGACATCGACATGGCAGAGCGTAATCCAAACTGACGCGCTGGGTAGGATGCAGCAGCAATCACAGCCCGAGGATGATGTGAGGAAATCACCACAGGCAGATGCTTTAATTCAGGACGGTCGAGTAGCTCTACAGATGCATAGAATGCATCCATGTCAATATGGATGATTTTTCTCATGAATTACACAGTGTTGAAACGCTGTGTGATTATTCTAACCGATCTTGATTTGTTTCTATTGATGAATTTGAATTTTGTAAAGAATATGCGACAGCTTATGTCATGAATGATCTTGATTACGCTTAATTCAACTTATTTTTCTGTAAAAACTGCTGCCATTGTTCTGCATCACCATAAAATACATTTAAATCGACATTTTTCTCGATGCCTTGAATTTTGCCTTGGTTGCTCTGTTGCCAAAATGTCCATGCACGTTGGTCTTTTAAATCAGGCTTATCTTTATATTCACGAATCCAAATCGGTGTATCTTTAAATTCACCTGTGAGTACCATGTTGTAAAAGATTTTGGAAGTATAAAAAATCGGTTGTTTACCATAATGCTTTTGCAATTGATCATGCATATTTTTGATGTGTTTGATTAATTGTTCTTTGGTATAGGTGTTTATGCAACTGCTGTCATACTCCAAGTCCATCACAGGGGGCAAGGCATTGCTTTTATTTGGCACTGTTTTGATAAAATTTTGTGTTTGAATGTCACCATCGCGACATAAACGAAAGAAGTGATAAGCACCTACGCGCAGACCACGCTCACGTGCTTCTAACCAATACTGCTGAAATTTATCATCTTGATAATCGCCACCTTCAGTGGCTTTGAGATAGACAAACTGATAGTGCTGCGGAGAGATTTTTTTCCAATCAATATCACCTTGATGATGTGATACATCGAAACCACGAATGGTATAATCTTGAGCACCCGCATTTTGTGGATAGAACACAGCCAAGTAACTGGCGATACCCAATAAACTCATACACCCTATACTGGTGATGATGGAACAATATTTAGGCGTATGTTTCACAAAAATAATCCTATCGCCAATGTTATGCGATGTCTAAGTTAATATTTGCATTGCAGTATTGATCATGTGTCGATTGTACGCGTTTTGCTTTGGGGTGCATTATTTGACTACCCAATTGTTCTATAAATTTACACGATGCATATTTTTTGGCACGTACTTGATATTCGGTAATCCAGATTTCTCGGTCAAGCACACGATTTTCTTTAACAGGCCAAACACCTGAACGTAATGCTTCGACACCTATTCTCCACGGTTTGGGGCTGACTCTTGCTCGGAAGCAATTTTGGTTCTTACACATTCGTACATAGTTGGGATCTGCTTGTAGTGCGTTAAAAAGCAATTGAGCCTCTTCACCTCTTGGATCAAATACTTGATGCATCACTAAAACACGATAGCCTTTTGGCGTTCGATAGATACGTAAATGCCATGTAGGATGATGTTGAGAGAAATTACGAATAGACTTTAAGACTTGTTGTTCAGGTTCCCCTATAAACCTATGTTGAATATCTAATAGCATTTCAGCAGTTTGTTTACTGGTTATGATTGAAAGAAGTATTCCTATAGCCAGTACAATCCATGATTGAAATAATAAAGCACTCACAATGCTGATTAGAAAGAGTAAAAATAATCCTGAAAAATACAATCGACTACTCGGGGTGTAATTAAAATCAATATCAGCAAATAGTACATCAGGTGTATTTAGACAGAGTGCACCATAAGAATTACGAGTGATAATTACATCATCTTGTTGATCAATGATTTCTTCACGTATTGGAAGCCCTTCACTCCCATTGTAAGGAATTTTATGGTCAAATTTTCGGATGTTTTGACCTGATCTGAGTTTTTCAAGCGCTTCTGTTGTACGTGTTTTAGCATGCACTTGGGCTTCTTCCATACTCAGATCTGACCATCCAAAGCGTTTAATGGTCATTTGGCGTTTTTCAAGCTGTGTTTTTATTTTAGCCTCAGCCCAGTATTTAGGAATGATCATATAAAATTTCCTTATTATTGATGGATTTAAGTTTTTATAAGTTTAGTCTATGATTTCTTTGGGAATTTGAAAGAATATCAACGCCGTAATGATGTTAATCGCACCTAAGCAAATCAGGGTATAGTGAAATGCTTGTGTAATATGC
Source organism: Acinetobacter sp. I-MWF (assembly GCF_025433935.1). Taxonomy (NCBI): domain Bacteria; kingdom Pseudomonadati; phylum Pseudomonadota; class Gammaproteobacteria; order Moraxellales; family Moraxellaceae; genus Acinetobacter; species Acinetobacter sp. I-MWF. Next base: position 3,972,968 of record NZ_JAMBAR010000001.1, read on the forward strand.
GCTTCACTAAAATAGCCTGTAAATGCATTGAGTAGAGTACCTGCCAAAGCGATCCCAATACTCATTGATAACATCATAATCATCGATAAAAAGCTATTCCCACTACTGGCGTCCTGTTGTGGGAGATCTTTAAGCGTAAGGGTATTCATGGTCACAAACTGTAATGAGTTGAGTACACCAAAAATAAAGAAATGCACTACACCTAACCATGTCGGAGTATCTGCTGTATGTAACGCAAAACTGGCAATACATGCACCGATCAATAAAGTATTGACCAGTAGAAATGGACGATAACCAGTACGTTGTAAAATCGGGCGAATGATGGGTTTAGAAAATAATGAACCAAGTACAATCGGGGTCATCATTACCCCAGTCATAAAAGGTTCCATTTTAAAGGCGACTTGAAGCATCAGTGGCAAAATAAAAGGAACCGCATTTCCACCAAAGCGCGCAAAGAAATTACCGAGTACACCGATGGTATAGATTTTATTTTTAAACAGTCGACTACGAAACAATGCATTTTTATGGGTATGGGCATGATAGGCATAGACCAATGCTGAGATTATCCCTGCGAAAAGTAAGCCTAAGCTCAGGCTTCTGGAGATTTCATTGCTGGCAATATTTTCAATCCCTAAAGCCATGCCCACCATTGCGATTGCCAATAGGATAAAGCCACTGAAATCAAAGGATTTTACTGATGCTTCAGCCACATTGGGCATGGCTTTAAAGGTGACAAAAGTGCCTAAAATACCGATGGGTAAATTAATCAAAAAAATCCAGTGCCAAGAGGCATATTCGACCAACCAACCGCCTAAGATCGGACCCATTAATGGACCGAGTAAACCTGCTAAGCTCATCAAACTCATTGCAGAAAGAAACTGCTCACGAGGGATGATTTTTAACATGGCGAGTCGCCCGACTGGAACCAGTAATGCGCCACCGATACCTTGAATAACTCGAAATACAATAAGCAAATTGAAGTCATTGGACAGTGCACAGCCCAATGAGGCAGCGGTAAAAATCACGATTGCTGCAAAGAAAATATTTCGTACCCCAAAGCGATCTGCCAACCAACCGCTTAAAGGAATACACGCAGCAACCGCCAAGACATAGCTAATCACGATGCCATGCATTTTTAATGGATTTTCTTGCAGGCTTTCTGCCATAGCAGGCAAAGCGGTATTGATAATCGTGGTATCTAAGCCTTGCATGAAAAAGCCGATCGAAACTAAAAAAACCAATAAATAGAATTTAGGTTGGAGTTTACTGTGCGATGGCGTAGTCGTCATAGAACTTAAATAATCCCATTTTGTGAATATTTTAAAACAATCATCTGACTAAATCTGTATGAAATCGTTGCTTTATATTGAATCAGGTGAAGTATTCAATTGAATGTTCAAGAAATTGCCATAAAACTGTAATCTGCTTGTCATGGAACTTACACCCATGATGAATACATTAAGCCAAATTAAACAAAAAATGGGCTGTTTATGAACATAAAAGTTTCAGCATTGTGTTTAGCAATGCTTTCTGTTGGTTTAGTGGCATGTAATGATGATAATAAAACAACAGCGCCAACGGTTGAAGAAACCACACCTGAAAGCATTAATTTAAGCTTATTGGGACGTTATGAAACGGGTATTTTTGCTGAAAGTGCAGCAGAGATTCCGGCATATGATGCAACAACAAAACGGGTGTTTGTGGTCAATGCCAAGAAAGGTTTAGTTGATGTATTAGATGTGTCTAAACCCGAAACGCCTGTGCATATTGGTGAGCTTTCGGCCCGTGAAGCTTTAGCTGATTCAGAAGTAAATTCAGTTGCGATTAAAAATGGCATTGTGGCACTTGCTGTTCAAGCCAAACAAAAAACAGATAAGGGCATTGTGGCTTTTTTTAATGCCAAAGATTTGAAATTGATCAGTACAGTCGAAGTTGGTGCTTTGCCTGATATGCTGACATTTAGCCTAGATGGTAAAACTGTTTTGGTGGCAAATGAGGCTGAACCCAATGATGACTATAGTATTGATCCTGAAGGTTCAATCAGCATTATTGATATCAGCAACATTCAACGACCAACCGCCAGCCTTGCCGATTTTAAAGCATTTAATGATAAAAAAGCCGATTTGATTAAATCGGGTGTACGTATTTTTGGTCCTAAAGCGACAGTTGCACAAGATCTAGAGCCAGAGTACATCACCATCAGCAATGATGGGAAAACCGCTTGGGCGACCTTACAAGAAAATAATGCCATTGCCAAAATTGATATCGTTGCTAAAAAAGTGACTGATATTTTTCCATTAGGTTATAAAGATCATGGGCTTGCCAATAATGCGCTAGATGTCAGTGATAAAGATGGAAAAATTAATATCCAAACTTGGCCAGGTTTGGTGGGGATGTATCAACCTGATTCAATTGCCCATTATCAAGTCAATGGGGCAAGTTATTTGGTCACCGCCAATGAAGGTGATTCACGTGAGTGGCTAAAAGACTCAACAGCTTATTATGCTGGAGATCAAAGTAAAGGTTTTGCAGAAGCAATTCGAATGAAACACCTGTTTAATGTCAAAGGTTTCAATAATAAAGGCGATTATCCTGCTCATTTGACTAATCTTGCCGCAGGTGTAAAAGGTGCCAAACTAGATGCAACAGTTTTTGCCTATTGTGGTGCAACAGCGACTGATCCAGGCATGTGCCGTGATGATACACAATTAGGACGTTTAAACATTGCTTGGAATATGGGTTATCAAACCAACACGGATGGCTCACCAAAATTGGATGCCAATGGATTATTGACCTATAGCAAACTTTATAGCTATGGCGCGCGTTCTTTCAGTATTTGGGATGCACAAGGCAAGTTAGTTTGGGATTCAGGCAGTGAATTTGAGCGTAAAGTTGCTGAGCTATTTCCAAATTATTTTAATAGTGATCATGAAGCGGCGGCTTTTGATGACCGAAGTGACAATAAAGGGCCTGAGCCTGAAGGTTTAGCGCTGGGTACAATTGGTAAAAAAACCTTTGCCTTTATCGGCTTAGAGCGCCAAAGTGGGATTATGGTTTATGATATTAGTAATCCACAAAAGCCTGTGTTTATACAGTATTTTAATAATCGTACCTTTAAACAGGATCAGGTTTATAAAGATGCCAAAGGTCAGCCAATCTTAAACAAGGATGGCAAGCAGATTCTGATTGAGAAAAGTGATTTAGGTCCTGAAGGACTGACGTTTGTCTCTGCCAAAGATTCACCAAATGCAAAGCCTATGTTGATTGTGGGTAATGAAGTCAGTGGCAGTACAGCAATTTATCAGATTAACTTAAAATAGCGGTTTAATGTATTCTGTTGCGAGTGAAAGAGTGCTTTGGCACTCTTTTTTATTTTTTGAAGATGACACTTTTAGAAATTAAATAAATATAAAGACTTACAGCATCCTATTTCTTATTAAGGAAATCCCTCAGGGATTGCGAGCTGACACAAGAGAAAAAATATTCCAGCAATGAAAAACAACCACATTGAGGTCTTTCTATTCACACGCTTAAATATTGGTATTAATCTAAAAAATCCTGGAAAGCTTAAAACAAGAATAGTGAATACTAGAAAAAAAAGGCTCAAGTATCCTGAAATTAAAAAGATTTCATAAGTGTATTTTCCTAACATATCTCAACCTATTATTTAATTTTACTATCTAAAAAGCCTTTATCTTTCGTATCTAAAATTAAATGACCATTTCGATAAACAACTCTACGCATCCACATATAACTTTGCTCACTAATTTTTGTTGAAGAGCCATTAATTCGTGGGTTTGACTGAGTCGTATGCCCAATGACATACGACTTTATTTTTCCTGCATTATATAAATACCTAGAAAATGCGGCAGATAAGTTATTAGAATCGTGTGGGTCTTCTGCGGTATTGCAACCCTGTATTTCAATTTTGGCATCATTCATAAAACCTTTAAAATTAATCTTTTTAAGGTCACTTACACCAAAATTTGCACTTTTAAACAGTCCTCTAATCCATTTTAGATCATAAATACTCCATTTAATTCGGTCATTATCAGTATCAGACTCTCTTACGGAAACCATCCACAAATGGTTTTGACCACCATGTGTAAAAATATCTAATGATTTAATACTATTTTCAGGCTGCCTATTAATTAAGTCTATGAGATCCTGATATATTTTTATTTCGCGAATAAATATATTATATTTACTTCCATCCCGAGCTTTATACATCCTTTGTAAGTTATTAGCAGTAGCTTTAAACGTGTTTATATCACTTGTACTGTAAGCCCCGCCCCAAACAATAATTCTATTTTTTCGATCTACTTTAATGTTTTGAGTTGACCCCGGTTTTTGATTCGTATTAGCTGTACCTGTTGGATTAACCATTGTTATGGTTCTCCATCATAAATTCAGCATCATCGCCCAGCCATATTTCTAGATCATTTGCTGTATTTGTAATTATACGTGGAGTTTTTCCTTCATAATCAGTGTATCCCTTAAATATTTGTCCATCTTTTGATTTGATGTAATAAGCTGTGTCAGGTATAAAATTACCTTCATGATCTATAGCAACTATCTGCTCATCGAATACTTTTGCAAAATTATTGTTTGTAAATGCTGAGTTCTTAGTATTACTTCTGCTAATATCTTTACCGCTTTCACGAACGGCAAGACTTTGATTTGGGAAGAAAGTAGCGCCACATGTCGTCTTATCTCCAGCCATTATTGCTGTTCTTGTACCAACAACAACGAAACCCTTACCTAATGATATTGCGCTGGCCATCACTTTACATTTTGGACAAAAGTGTTTCATGCCCTCAAGATGAATAGCTTTACTATCTATAATAAATGAATTATCCACTTCAACAACAATGCCACCATGGTCAGTCTTTGCGCCTAAAGTTATAAATGCGTTCATTTTTGATTATCCAGTATTATTAAATTATATGGGAAGTTTTTCTAAAATGTTATTTTATACATTTTTTGTCTAGAATCAAAAACAGCTTTTTATTGGTTTATATTTTTTTAATAAATTCATTCTTTTCTGATTATTCTTTCATAATTTTATCTTTCTTAACTAAGGCTCAAACTTAAACATTACAACCATTTCAGTATATGTAACACGGCTATGTTTGTAGCTCTCATTAAATTATTAGTTTGATTCTTTTTAGCAGTATTTTATTTATGTTTCCAACGCCCACTATCCCTAAATTACTATATGTAATAATAGATAGTGGGAAAGTATTGAATCTATAAATTACTGATCTAAGCCCAACCACTGTCTTTGATGATAAGCGCTATCCCAGAACAACCATTCTAATTCAGCGCCTTTGGTATAGGCTTTATGCATTTTCTCAAGGGTATGTGCATCGCAATGTTCTGCAATACGGTCAATCGTTGCTAAAACATTTTTAACTGCTTCGTTAAACTCTTCACCCGAATAGGTATCGATCCATGCTTGATATGGATTATTGGCAATAGATTTACTCACAATATCTTTTCCAACTTCTGCATAAATCCAGAAGCAAGGCAGTAACGAAGCCAAAACCACAGGATAGCTTTCAGACCAAGCCGTCGCAGTTAAAAAAGCAGTGTAGTGATGGCAGGCAAGGGTAAGCGGGGTATTCTCAAAGTCAGCTTTGCTAATCCCAAAATCTTTCATAAATCCATCGTGTAGGCTACGTTCAACCACAATCGCTTCTTTCGCACCTTGGGTAAATTGGATGATATCGTCAGCATCAAATGCTTTTGCGCCACAGACAGCCAATGCACGACCATAAGCCACCAGATAATGCGCATCCTGAATCACATAATGACAAAAAGCTTCTTTGTTTAATGAGCCTGTCGCAAGTTCTTGGTTAAATGGAAGCGCTAAAGTTTTGTTATATAAAGCAAGATTACGTTGCCATACGTCTTGAGAAAAAGACATGTCATTTTCCTATGCAATGATTCAAGTTATAAAATGATTTCAGTTTGCAAGACTATAACAACTCTAAATTGCTTTAGGTATTTGAATGCAGAAAATTCGGCTGTATTTGCATAAAAATATGACAAAGAACTTTGGATAAATGTGAAAAAGTCGTCATAATGTGCGCATTAAAAACGCGATTTTTATTTCAGTTTTCTGATTCAAAAACTATTCTCCGTAGGTCGAATTCCCATGATGAAACATTTTGGTTTCTCAATATTTTTTACGATCGTGTGTTTGGCAATCTCTGCATATTGGGGCTTTACCCATGGTCCAAATGCAGGCGTGCAAGCCATGCTCTCTGCACTGACTATTACGGCAATTCTTGCTGTGATGGAAGTGTCTCTGTCTTTTGACAATGCTGTTGTAAATGCATCTGTACTGCGTAATTGGGATCATTTCTGGAAAATGATCTTTTTAACTGTTGGTATTTTGATTGCTGTGTTTGGTATGCGACTGGTATTTCCTGTTGTGATTGTTGCAGTCACAGCGGATATGGGCATGTTTGATGTTGTGAAAATGGCATTAAATGATCCAATTCAATACTCAGAAAAATTATTGGCACATCATGCTGAAATCGCCGCTTTTGGTGGTTCATTTTTGTTGTTGGTATTTTTAAACTTTTTCTTGGATGAAGGCAAAGATACCCATTGGTTTAAATGGATTGAAAAGCGTTTAGCCAACTTAGCCAATGTACCAGCAATGTCGGTATTCCTTGCTTTAGTTGCATTGCTGATTATGGCTGCAAATGTAGATGAAGCGAAACGCCTTGTGGTCACAATGGCAGGTATCTGGGGCATCGTGATTTATATCGGTGTACAAGTACTCAGTCATTTACTGGGTGGCGAGCCAGAAGTGGATGAAGACGGCAATGCTGTGGGTCATGATGCCAATGGTGCACCTACAGGTGTGATCAAAGCTGGTATTGGTGGCTTTATTTACCTAGAAGTCTTAGATGCATCGTTTAGTTTTGACGGCGTGATTGGTGCGTTTGCGATTACCTCTGATGTTGTCATCATTATGCTTGGTTTGGCCATTGGTGCGATGTTTGTCCGTTCAATGACAATCTACTTGGTCGATAAAGGTACACTTGATGCCTATATCTACCTTGAGCATGGTGCACATTATGCCATTGGTGCTTTGGCATTTATTATGATTGCAAGTGGTACAGGTTTACATGTACCTGAGGTGGTAACAGGTTTGATTGGTGTTGCCTTTATTGTTTGGGCAGTCATTGCATCAATTCAATATAACAAGCGAATTGAACAACAGAGTTAATCCTTTTTTAAGAAAAGAGATTACAATACAAGAGCACTTTAACAGTGCTCTTTTTTATGCTCAATGTTTCCACAAAGTTGCCACAATATGCGATGATGTGTTTGATAAATAGCTCGCCAGTTTTGATAAGCCAGTAGATATGATGAATCCTTTAGAACGCCGCTCGACCTTTGCATTAAGTAGTATTTTTGCTTTACGCATGTTGGGGTTGTTCATGATTATCCCTGTGTTTGCGGTGGTTGGTCAGTCTTATCAGTATGCCACACCTGCTTTGATCGGTTTAGCGGTCGGTGTCTATGGCCTCAGCCAAGCACTTCTGCAAATTCCTTTTAGCTTATGGGCAGATCGTTTTAGCCGTAAACCTTTGATTGTTTTTGGCTTACTGCTATTTGCTTTGGGTGGTGCTGTTGCGGCAATGTCTGAAACCATTTATGGGGTCATTATTGGCCGTGCGATTGCTGGCGCTGGCGCTGTATCTGCGGTTGTTATGGCTTTGTTGGCTGATGTCACCCGTGAAGAGAATCGAACCAAAGCCATGGCTGTGATGGGCATGAGTATCGGATTGTCTTTTGTTGTGGCTTTTAGTTTAGGGCCTTGGCTCACCAGTTTGGTGGGGATTTCAGGACTATTCTGGGTAACAACAATTATGGGATTATTGGCAATCCTCATGTTGTTTATGGTGCCTAAAACTACCCGTCATCATAAAAACTTTAAACAAGGTTATCTGCATCAGCTCAAACAAGTCTTAAAAATGGGCGATTTGAATCGTCTGCATGTTTCAGTTTTTGCGCTGCACTTATTGCTTACCGCAATGTTTGTTTATGTACCTTCTCAATTGATCAATTTTGCTGGGATTCCTTTGGCGCAACATGGCATTGTTTACTTGCCTTTGTTGGTCATCAGTCTGTTCTTTGCATTTCCGAGCATTATTCTGGCTGAAAAATACCGTAAAATGCGCAGTATTTTTCTAACGGCAATTGCGGGAATTATCGCGGGATTAGTCGTTCTGATTTTTGGTTATGAATCCAAATATGTCTTGTTGTTAGGCCTTGGATTATTCTTTATTGCCTTTAATGTCATGGAAGCATTACTCCCTTCCTGGTTGTCTAAAGCAGCACCGATCCAATCCAAAGCAACAGCGATGGGTGTTAATGCAAGTGCTCAATTCTTAGGGGCTTTTTTTGGTGGGACACTTGGTGGGCAATTAATTTTGCTCAATAATACAACAATGGGTTGGAGTGTCTTATCAGCTATTGCTATACTTTGGTTGCTCATTAGTTTTGGGCTAGCTCAACCACGATATTTAACATCAATCGTATTACGATTGCCTGAGGATAAACAAACCGATAATTGGACTTCTCAGTTGTTGTCAATTCGTGGTATTGAGGAAGTTGTGGTTATGTCTGACCAGCAAGTTGCGTATATAAAGGTTGATAAACAGCAAATTGATGATGCTGCGCGACAACATTTAACGCAGTTGTTTGGGAAAGAGGTAGCCATTTAAACATAACTCTTATAAAGTAAAACATAGAATCGAATAGGAAGATAACATCTAATGCGTGGTGTAAATAAAGTTATTTTAGTTGGTACTTTAGGTCGTGATCCTGAGACTAAAACTTTCCCAAATGGGGGTTCTCTCACTCAATTTTCAATTGCGACAAGTGAATCTTGGACAGACAAAAATTCCGGTGAAAGAAAAGAACAAACGGAATGGCATCGTATTGTATTGCACAACCGTTTAGGTGAGATTGCACAGCAGTATTTACGTAAAGGTTCAAAAGTTTATATTGAAGGTTCTTTACGTACCCGTCAGTGGACGGATCAAAATGGTCAAGAGCGCTATACCACTGAAATTCGTGGCGAACAAATGCAGATGCTTGATAACAACCGTCAACAAGGTGAAGGCGCTGCTGCTGACAATGGTGGTTATAACCAACCACGTTTCAATAACAACCAGCAAGGTGGTTTTAACAACAACCAAGGCGGTGGCGGTTATGCGAATCAAGGTAATCAAGGTGGTGGTTACGGCAATGCCAATCCACAAGGTGGCTATGGCAATGGCGGAAACAATGTAAACCAAGGTTTTCAATCGCCTAAACCTGCAGCTGCACCATCAGCACCTACTGCTGCCCCTGCGGATTTGGATGATGACTTACCGTTTTAATTGATAAAAACGGTCAAGCTTTATCAAAACCCTTTGTGAAAACAAAGGGTTTTTTTATGAATCTCATGATTTGGTTTTAGACAATCACTTTTTTTCTGAAACCCACATGGTAATCACGGCTTTAAACACCAGATTATTTTGCGTGTCTTTAACCTCCACATTGACCAAATAATCACTACCTTGATTCCACTGAAAATTGCTTTCAACAGGTGTGGCAATCGCAATTAAATCAGTTTCAGCCTTCTTTAAATATTCAACCGTCATCCCTTTGGGAATCCAACGATGCGTGGAAGGCACAGTTACGTCGGTCATGGTTCCACCAGCCAGTTCAGCCATATTGCACATGGCAATTGCATGGACTGTACCAATATGATTGAGTACAGCACGGTGTTTTTTGATTTTAATTTCAGCATAATTCGTTTCAAGTCGTTCAAAAACAGGAGAAATACTGCTGAAATAAGGCGCTTTTAAGCACAATAATTTTGAAAATGTCCATTTGCCAGCAGGCTTATTTTTAAATCTATTCCACAGTTTTAGGGTTTGGCTCATTGTTGTATTCCTTATTTAGCTTACAGAATATTATTCTAATACAGAATTAAATTCTGTTATTGGCTCGACAGACGATTTGAATCGCGTAAAATGTCATATAGAAAATGCTTAAATAAAATCAAAGGCTGTACATGAATAATCAAAGTTTGTTGGAACGTCGTTATAGTGGACGTCGTGCAGAATTAAAACGTGTGATTTTAACGGAAGCATTAGCCTGTTTTTTAGAATATGGGATTGAAACAACAACAATAGAAATGATCCGTGAACGTGCGCAAACCAGTGTGGGGGCGATTTATCACCATTTTAAAAATAAAGAAGGTTTAGTGGCAGCCCTGTATATTTTAGCCATAGAAGACCAAGCAGAACGCCGTGATCAAGCATTATTGTCTGCACAAAGTCTACAGCAGGGTATCCAAGTGATGACAGCAAGTTATATAGACTGGGTGATGGATTATCCTGATTTCGCTAGATTTTTATATACTGCCAATTTTAGTATTTCTAAAAGTTCTCAGCGTGATCAGCTAAAACAGCAGAATCATTTACGTAATCAGCACTTATTGGCTTGGATGAAACAGCAACCCGATTATGGGGTGATCGAGAACATTCCCCATGAATTATTATTGTCATTTATGGTTGGATCGACAGAAAGTTATTGTCGGGCATGGTTGTCAGGTAAAGTGAAAGCTACGCCAAAAGTTTACCAAGCAGCATTGGCACATGCGGCTTGGTGCAGTTTAGAAAGCGTATATCAGCAACAACAAGGTTGAATAACCAAGCTTGTTAAATCATGGATGCTATGATTAAAAAATTCGTGAGCTTTGCATATAGTGCGTTGTGACTTGATCTAAGTGATTAAGAATGGTCGCACGATCTTGAGTTTGAATTGCTGTGTCCAGTTGCTGCATATAGCCTAGCAATTGGTTTTTTGCTTTTGCCGCAAATTCAGCAGTAATGGCTTGATCTTCATAAAGTAAGACATAGTTTTTGGCAAAACCATAAATCATAAAAATCGCCGTTTTCTCAAAATCAGACTCAGAATGAGCAATTTGAGATTCACAGTTTATTTTCAGTTGTTTAAAAGCGTCTGTACCAAAAGGAAGGTTTTGGAATTGCTCCAAAAGAATTGAGAACGTCATTTTTTAAAGTCCACTCAAAAAGAAAATCTATAGAGTAAAAGGCGAAAGGTCAAGCAAAGTTTGAAATAATATTTTCGATTAAACCAAGCCAACAGATTGGAAAAATAAATCTATAAAACCGATTATTTTTATTAAAAACTCCAGTTTTACCGATTTAATAATATTTCGTATAGTGATTTCACAGATAAGCAATCCCTGAAACCTATTGAAGGAAGACCAAATGAGTTTGATCAATACTGAAGTTAAAGCATTTAACGCAACTGCATATAAAAATGGTGAATTTATCGAAGTGTCTGAAAAAGACTTCTTGGGTAAATGGTCTGTGGTATTTTTCTATCCTGCTGACTTTACTTTTGTCTGCCCAACAGAGTTAGGCGATCTAGCAGATAACTATGCTGAATTCCAAAAAATGGACGTAGAAATTTACTCAGTTTCTACCGATACACACTTTACTCATAAAGCGTGGCATGACAACTCAGATGAAATCAAAAAGATCCAATATCCAATGGTGGGTGATCCAACTTGGGCTTTGGCAAAAAACTTTGAAGTGTTGATTGAAGCTGAAGGCCTTGCAGATCGTGGCACTTTCGTGATTGATCCTGAAGGTAAAATTCAAATTATTGAAATCAATGCTGGTGGCATTGGACGTGATGCACAAGAATTACTACGTAAAGTGAAAGCAGCACAATATGTACACGCACACCCAGGCGAAGTATGTCCTGCAAAATGGAAAGAAGGCGATGCAACACTTGCACCTTCAATTGATTTGATCGGTAAAATCTAATCATTGCCTAGGATTAGAATTGAAAAACCAGAAGTTTAACTTCTGGTTTTTTATTGTTCGCTTGGCTTTATAAAATATAACCATCGTGTTTAGGTGCATAGGCACGAATACCATCGACTAAATCTTCAATTAATTTTTCCATGACTAAGCGTTGACCTTTGCGTGATGCATAGACCAACTGTACAACACCGATATTGGAACACCACTCTGGTAACAGATGGATTAAACGTCCTGAAGCAATGTCTCGTTCTACCGTTAAATAGGGAAGATCAGCAATACCTAAGCCATCGAGTACCGCATAATACGCGCCCATTAAGTCATTGCTTTTGACCCGAGGCTGTAACGGAATATCAATTTCTTCACGTTGCTGAATATGATGTAAATGCCAATGATAGTTTTGTTTATCTGTACCTAATACAATGGTTGGAAATTCACAAAGTTCTGTGACATGTTGAATTTCACGATCGCCTAAAAGTTCAGGACTAATCACTAAACAGTGCGTGGTTTTAATCACATCTCTAACGATAATGCTGGAGTCTTCATTGCTTGAAAAGTTAGTACGAATGGCCAAATCAATATCATCATGCAGCACATCGATACGTCGACTGGTGAGTGCTAATTCAACCCGAACTTTGGGATATTTTTTTAAAAACTGATTTAGAATCGGTCGAATTTGATGTTCCATCATCACCGGTGGGCAACTAATTTTAATTAGTCCCTGTAATTCAATTTCTTGTTTTAATAAGACATTCTGAGCATTATCTGCCTGTTCAATAATCTTTGCACATTCCTCAAAGAATTCTTGTCCTAGTGGTGTGACTTTAAAATGCCGTGTCGAGCGTTGAATCAGAGTCACATTAAATTTGGCTTCTAAATCCAGAATACGTCGGCTCAGTTTAGACTTGGTGATATTACTGGCTTCACTCGCAGCACTAAATCCACCATGTTTTACCACCAGATAGAAATAATAGTAGTCATCAAAAGAGTGCACAGCTTCATCTCAGGTGTGTTGATGATAAAATAGTATCATTAATAGGAAAATATTTTAAAATTTGTACAAATAAAATGCACAAACAAAAGCGAGGAATGCAAAGACTTAAATTCCTCGCGACAACGATTGTCTTATTTTTGAGAAGTGTTTTGTGTGTAGCTGTTGATCAGATTACGATAGTCAGGGATATGGTTACCAAATAGCGTACCTAAACCTTCAATATCATTACGCCAATCGCGATGTAGCTCACATGAGGCACCAAACCAAGTCATTAATTGTGCACCTGCATTGCTCATACGGTCCCACGCTGAGTCACGTGTCAGCGGGTTAAATGTTCCTGAAGCATCAGTGATCACAAAGACCTCAAAGTCTTCTTCAAGGGCAGAAAGTGCAGGAAAGGCAACACAAACCTCGGTGACAACACCCGCAATAATCAGTTGTTTTTTACCTGTTGCTTTTACCGCTTTGACAAAGTCTTCATTGTCCCAAGCGTTGATTTGACCAGGGCGAGCGATATAAGGCGCATCTGGAAAAAGCGCTTTTAACTCGGGTACCAGTGGGCCATTGGGACCATCTTCAAAACTGGTGGTCAGAATGGTGGGAAGGTTAAAATATTGAGCCGCCGCAGCCAGTGCCAGAACATTGTTTTTAAACTTATCTGGGTCAATGTCGCGGACTAAAGAAAGTAATCCAGTTTGATGATCGACTAACAATACCGCAGCATCATCTTTGTTTAAACGAACGTAAGGTTTTCCCATTTTTTATATCCTTGAAGTCACTAAAATTTAAATTGTGCTTAAATACAAAACAAATTATTTTGCATGGATTTCATGTTACGTGGCTTAATCATGATAATTAAGCCTATAAACTGAGATTAATAATCTCATAAATAAGATGATTGATTAAAAACTACGCTGTGCCGTCGCTATTGAATATCCTATATTTGGGATTCAGCGTATTGGTAGATTGCTGTATTGATCACTTTAAAAAACCTAAAATGGATTCATATTAAAGCCTAGAGATAGGAGTATTGAGATGAAAAGAATTATTGGTGTATACCGCAATCAAAATATGCATTGGGTCGGTGATGGCTTTCCTGTAAAAAACTTGTTTTCTTATGATCGTTTAGGTCAAGCGATTAGTCCTTTTTTATTATTGGATTATGCAGCGCCTTATACCTTTGCACCTAGCCATGAACAGCACGGTGTAGGTTCACATCCACATCGTGGTTTTGAAACAGTGACACTCGCCTATCAAGGTGAAGTTACCCATAAAGACTCCCATGGTGGCGGTGGAACCATTAAAACAGGTGATGTGCAGTGGATGACTGCGGGTGCAGGCTTGGTTCATGAAGAATTCCATTCACATGAATTCACTGAAAAAGGTGGAATCTTTGAAATGGTTCAGCTTTGGGTGAATTTACCTGCGGCCGATAAAATGACCCAACCTAAGTATCAAGCAATTTCTGCGCAAGATATTCCTGTGATTCATTTTGATGACGATGCAGGCCACTTACGTGTGGTTGCTGGGAAATACGCTGAACAACAAGGCGCTGCTTCAACCTTTAGCCCAGTCAATGTTTGGGATGGTCAGCTTAAAGCGGGTCATGAGCAAATTATTCATGTGCCGGTTGACCACAATACTTTGGTGGTTGTACTCGAAGGTGAAATGCTGCTCAATGGTACACAAAAGGTACTTGATAGCTCGATTGTCATGTTTGAAAAAGATGGCGATGCAGCAATTCAACTTGAAGCGGTGCAAGATGCTAAGTTTTTGGTCCTTACAGGTAAACCACTGAATGAGCCAATCCAAGGCTATGGTCCATTTGTAATGAATAGCAAAGAAGAAATCGTGCAAGCGTTTAACGATTTCAATAATGGCAAATTTGGTGAAATTGTAGCGGAAGCTTAGTTGATGTTGATGAAAGGTATTTGTGTATAACGGATACCTTTCATGTCTTTAGCCTATAAGTTCAGCCATGTATGAGATATCGAGAAGTCAAAAAGCGGATTGTAAAATCCGCTTTTTTTATATTTAAAATTTTTAGCATCAAAAGGTCAGAAATTTAAAAAAAGAAAAGAGCTTTGCTCTTATCGAACAGAAGCTCTCTTACGCTGTAGTTTTTTTCTTTAGATGATTATGTCTTGTTTTGATTGGGTTGTTTTGTTATTCGCGCATCATAATTAATTAAAAATGTGAAGTAAAGCACAATATATTTCATTTGGTTAATTTATATCCGTTGTTTCAGTATTTTTTGTATGCCGTCATTTTACAAGTGGTGCAATTGATCTGCTTAAAAAGCAAATTCAAAGTAAAAAAAAGGATCTCTATTCCACACTATAGAGATCCTTTTTATGCTGTAGTTTCTTTTATTGTGTGTGTTGTCATAATTATTTGTTTTTATTGTAAATGTGAATTATTTATCGTTTTTATGCTGTAAATAATAATTAATAAATTGGCATTTGTAAATGTTTTTTTAATAAATAGTTAAATTATCTGTATGTTTTTAACAGTATTTTTTTATATATATAAATATCAATCAAGTATAAGCAGGGTGTCGCACAGGAGCTTGGTCTAAAACCACTAAAATTAAATAAACACCGAGGAATGGAGATTTTTCCTAAAAAATTTCCAACAAAAAAAGTTAAAACTGGAACTTTTTAATACCGTGATTTAATCGGCTATAGCTCATAATAAAAAAAATGGTTACGCACGGATAATAACTTTGGATATTGCAGTGATTGGTAGTGGTATGGCTGGCCTGGCCACCGCAAGAATTCTTAAAGATGCAGGTCATAACATTACCATCTTCGAAGCATTACCTGGTCGTGGTATGGATAGTCACAGCATTGAGTTTGAAGGTGGTCTAATTGATGCACCTTTGCGCGTGATGAATCAGCATTTATGGAAAAATACACTGAGCCTTGCAACACACCTCGGCATAAAAACCTTTCCAGTGCGTACCTTTATGGCATGCAGTTGGTTATTTGAAGATAAAACAGAAACTTGGTTGACCACATCACGTACCCGTATTGGTAATTTCCCTATTATCAATAACCGTAAAGGGATTAAGCAGTATGGTTGGCGTTTAGTCAAAGGGATGTTGCAGCTTAAAACCGCCATTTCTCAATTTTTTAAATCTAAAAATCAAGACATTACCCTTGCTGATTTTATCAATCACAATGACATTGAAGAAGTATTTTGGCATGGTGCAGTAATGCCTGTGCTTTATACCATTTGCACCTGCGACCCTAAAACTATTGGTGAATGGCCTGCAAAACCGCTCTTAATCTTTTTAAAGCAATTAACCGATGGTGATGCTTTATTGCGTTTACATGGTGGAACACCTGCTTTTGTCGATAAATTGATTGAAGGTATTGATATTCATAGCGGTTCTGAAATCACCAAAGTTGAGGAACAGGGTAATGCTGTTCTGGTTGAAAATGCACAAGGTGAGCAATTTCAATTTGACCGTGTGGTGGTTGCAACACCGACCAATAAATTAGAAAACTTTTTAAATAAACAACAATTTGCTGATGATATCGCTTTATTGCAAAAATTTAAGTTTGAGCAAGGCGAATTGGTCATGCATACCGATGCATCTGTGATGCCGCCAAATCGTAAAGATTGGGCTGTGTTGAGCTATATGATGGATCGTAAATTTACCAAACAACAATTCACAGTTTGGCTGAACTCGATTGAACCAAGTCTGGTGGGTAAATCTCCAGTGTTCCAAACATGGCGTCCTGTGACCAGCATCGATCCGAAGAAAGTCATTTCTACAGTGACCTTAACCCGTGCTGTGGTGGATTCTGAAACAGTAGCATTGAACATTGAGTTGCAAGCGCGTCATAAAGTCGCCAACCGCAAAGTATTCTATTGTGGCTCATGGTCATGTGATGGTTTGCCAATTCTTGAATCTGCGGTAACTTCTGCAATGCATATCGCAGAAATTTTTGGTGCACCATTGCCATTTGTAGGATTAAAACCTAAAGTTGAGGTGGCTCCGCAACTTGGCTATTAAAGCCCAATGAATTCATATAAAGCTTAATGAATTCATAACTGAATAAGTGAATGATTTAAAATGAAATGGCTTCAAGCGATTCAGCAAAAACTTCCAAAACATAAATATGCAATCGATGCAAAAATGTTAGGAGATAATGCTGAGTGTGCTTGGACCAATCTAGGCTATTGGGATGAAGCTACATCCTCTTACCCTCAAGCCTGCCAGCAACTTGCTGAACGACTTGCACACGCGGTACAGCTTAATCAACATGATCGGGTACTGGACTTAGGCTGTGGTCAGGGTGCTAGTTTAAAATACTGGTTAGAACACTACCAAATTCAAGACTTAGAAGCGGTTGAGTTACAACAACAGTGTGTCGATAAAATTCAAAAACAACTCCCGCAAATTAAGGCGATTCACTGCCAATCTTTTTTAAATTTAAATACGCTTTTATTGACGCAACCTTTTGATGTGGTGTTGTGTATTGATGCGGCTTACCACAGTGATTTAAGTTTATTTTTAAATTCAGTCGTCCCAATTTTAAATTCAAAAGGTCGTTTGGGTTTTCATACGTTGATGCTTTCAGACACAGTTTTAAATTCAAAACAAAAAATGAAATATAAATGGCTACTTAAAGCCGCTGATGTCGATTTAAAATCACTGATGACCGCGACTCAAATCAATCATGCCCTGCAACAGCATGGTCTTGAGCAAATCGCGCTAGAAGATCTCTCTACAGCAGTATTGGCTGGCTTTAGTCAATATATTGCGACAAGAGCGAAAACAGAGCGTGGAGGGCTAGATCAGCTCAAAATACAAATGACCGCAAAACTTTGTAAAAGGTTATTTGAAGAGGGAATTGTTCGATATATACAGCTCAGCGCGGTCAAAACATAATTTTTATTATTTGTGATGAGATCAAGCAGATCAAAAAATTATAAGTAAATGCCTAAGCCAAAAACAACAAAGCCTCACTAAAAAAGCGAGGCTAAGTAAAAATGGTGCCGGCACACGGATTCGAACTGTGGACCTACTGATTACAAGTCAGTTGCTCTACCAACTGAGCTATGCCGGCAACGTGGCGAGAATTTTACAGAATATTTATAAGATTGCAAGCCAAAAAATAAACAATTGAATAATCGTTAATATTTATAGTCTTAGCGATGGGGTCTTGGTTCGAAGCTGATAATGCCGTGTGGTATGAATGCTTAGATTTTTAGAGAGCAAAGGGTTTTTCCGCTTTTAATTTGCGGGCAGACAAAATAGCAAAACATGGACTCGACCTAGCTATCTCTTTGACTTATTGAAAAACAATGATCTTGACGGAGTCTTGCTGAGCTTTCATCCAATTTCTGGATCAGCCTGCGGCTCGCCCTACTTTTGTTTCGACAAAAGTAGGCAAAACCATTGTCATCCGCAAAACTCGTCGGCCACCAGCAACTCATTCAATGAATCGCAGAAACAACATTTTATAAATGGAGTCCTGCCTCAGACAGTTGCGGATGACGTTTCCGCGTATCATATTTCATCAAGAACTTTATATTGAACTCAGGTTAACAAAGATAACTAGAGCAATGATTAGTAATCGCTTTAATCTTCCGACTAAAAAGGCTTACGGAGGGGTAAGCCTTGAGTATTTAGGGTTAAATCAATAAATCTTTATCAGTTTTGAAATATAGACTTATTTTCTCCTTAAAATATGATCCAGATCTTGTGCGCATTCTTCTAGGGTGATTGCCATATCTATTTGCATTTGGGGTTTCAATTCGTTTGCGAGTTTTCTCCATTGCTCAATCAATTGGATAGCTTTCTGAATTTTATGCTTATTTACATCTTTGGCAATAGTTGGGGTGTATCCACCACGTTTAGCATTTTTGACTTGTCTTACATAATTGGCGCTGTTATTCATTGTCACTCCCGAATAGCAGTTTTATGCTTTTAACTTGTTTGAATCGCTAATAAGTACCGCATCATGATTATCTTAAGAGAACGTTACATCTATATGATTTTTATTTTGTATTTCACCTCCTTTGAATCGTGCTAGAAGTTCTTTTCACTTGATACTAATTCAAGAAAGTTGGAATTGAAATAGTCAATTGTCTTTTTAGTTGAGTAGATATGTATCTATTTGCTTCAAAAAATAGCTCAAATATCGTATAACTAAGTTAAGTAAAAACTAGAACAATTGAAAATGAAACGATTCAGTATTTTATTATTATTGGTTTCTGTCGCACATGCTGAAGCTCCTAAAGAATGTCAGTTACTTGAACAGACCTCCGAAATGTTAATGCAGTTACGTCAAAACGGTTTATCGCTGGATGATGTTGATTTTAATCCTGAAGCATTGTCTGCAAAAGAACAGGTATTGTTAAAAGGTATGATTGACGATGCAAAGGGTGTCCCAATTTATCAAATTCCTTTAACTCGACAAAAAGCCATTGATGATTTTAAACTCAAGTGGCAAGAGGTGTGTCAGTCTGCGGATGTTGTGATGCCAACTGAGTCGAGATAAAGGATTGTTTTTTATTTCGGCTATAGGGTTATGGTTAATAGAGGGGTTGGTCGCGCTATAGAAATATGACCAGATGCAATTCTAAGCGATCATGTTACCGCTCAAGCTAGCGTACAAGTAAGCGATCAAGTTTAGATAAGCTGAAAAGCATTAAACAATGTTATAGGTTGAAACAAAGAGTTTTTATATAGATCTATTATTAGTTTTACTGTGCTGAGGTTCAGTGAAGTTTTATCAAATGCTATTTTAGTGATGAGTCATCATGTTTTATAGCGAAAGAAACCGATCAGCATATCCGTAGCGCCAATCGGTATGACAAGTTCTATGCTTTCAACACAGTCCAAAACTTATAGTTGAGGTGTTAGATAAATAGAAACCGATTTGTATAATTTACAAGTCGGTTTGTCTGAAAAACTAAACGAATCGGTAAAACTTTCCATTAATTTTTATATCAACATGTTTGATCTGTTTTTCTGGACAGGGCATCAGTGAAACATTTAGTCCCATATCAGTTAAGGTTTCACCATCTAGACTCCATGTATCTACTTCACATGAATGGCCATCTTTAGCCGTTATTTTAACTTCATTAATCAGCATGTCTGGATATCCAATAGGTTTAGCTAAACTTATAGATTTAATCAAGGTAGGCTTATCCGAATTCATACTGTACATAAAGTTTAAACGTGGGACAGAATTTTCATAACAATCAACACTGTATTCGTTAGCACCACAACTCTCAAGGACTGGGATTGGTTTAGAATCTGATCGTGTATTAGACGTTTTCGAACGTTGCAATTCAGTAGTTGGAATAGAAAGATTAGTTTCTTGAATAGTTTGTTGATCTGCTTCAAGTTGAGAGACTTGTAATTGGTCAGGATTAATATTTGCTTGTATATTATTGTCCTGTTTGTTTTGCTTAGATTGAATAAGTAAAAGATAGACAATCCCAGCAAGGGCAATCACGATGATGACATTGAAGATTGTTTGTTGATGATTTTTCATATAATTATCCTTTTAATATTTTATTTAATGTAGCCATTGGTCATTTATTTAGAACGGAATAAAACCATTCCGCCAATGATCAATAAAATAAGTATTCCCCCAATGAATTTTCCGACTGAGGGAAACATCAGCGCAGGCCAAACGATGCATTGACCTAAGTGATAGGCAAATGATTTATAGCTTTGTTGGCCCCAAAAGTTTTGATAGATGGCAAACAGTAACCCAATAATAAAGTAAGCTCTGATCAGCCAAGACTTAATTGATGTATTCATTTATTTTCCCCCAAGCGCAAATTTAAGAAGTAGATAGAACAGTCCAAAAAAGATCATCAAGCCAATAAACGGTAGGCCGAGAAAACAGATGATCACAATCACACAAATGATTCCTGCAATGGCTCTCATGGCTTATTCCCTCATGCATTGCAGGCCACTTTGCATCAAGTCGTATTGAAATGATTCAGTCTGGCTCAGTGTGTAAAGATTGTTCTTTAAACCTTCTTCTCCATATTTGCTTTCGAGTTTTTTGTAGGCACATTTGCATGCACTACGTTCCATGCCTGTGGATTGGCAACCGCTGATAAATTCTCGCTCTGACTTGCTGGCGCAGCCCAGTGTCATTAGTGAGCAACTGATGATTAAAATTGAAGTTAGAGCTTTCATGATTCTCTCCCATTTATTGTTTTGATTATTTTGAAATAGCTGAATTCAGCAAAGCGATCGAATTAAAGACACGTGTAGGCAGTCCAAAGTACCTATAAGTCTTTAGATCAATTTAAGCTGAAATGAAGTCTATGATTTTTGCCAGAAACAGGGAGGTTCCCAACATGGCTTTAGAGAAAAGAATAAAAGTAAAAAATGCTTAGTCATGGTTGACTCCTTGGAATTATAAGAAGTTCTACCAAATTACTGCTAAATAATGGAGGCAGAACGAAAGGGGGTTAGCAGACCGGGATCCAAGGAACCAGCACGCACAAGGCGTCCCCCTCCCGTTCTACCGCAAAGGGGGAACACGAGGGTTCCACGACATACAAAAATCACTCCATATATCGTGCTGGATCTACGGTCTGCTAAAACCGACTGGCAATGTAGGCCAGTAGGGAAAGGATAATAGTGTGGGCACTTTTAGTCAATTGCTTGTGTTGAAAGGGGTTTTGTTTGGGTTTGAGGGGGGAAATGATTAATGTTGATTCAAAGGACTAAGATCCTACTTTTTCAAAACCTGTAAGATTGAGTGAATCACGTATTGGTTGGGTAGAGTGGGAAGTATATTTGTGGATTGAGGATAAGTTCGACAGTAGATAAGAATGGGAGTAAATATTCCCTTAGTGAAAGGAGTTTTACAATGTTTTTATAGGCAATATTAAATTAGTAAAATATCTCGTTGTTTTTTTTATTATTTTGTGGTAATTAGATGTTAAGAGTAAGTATAAGAATTTCTTTATAGCTATGATTATATCTAATAAAAGTATTGAAAAAGAACATACAGCTGCTCCACAGGGTGCTGGCTATGATTATCAATTTTATTATTTTATGTATTTAGTGCTTGATATTAGATTTAGTCAAAAAATTGGCTATGAAGTAAAAGATGACGTTCATATTGATCATGAAGATGGTACAACAATTTTATTTCAAACAAAGCATACTGTTGTTAAGAATGCCTTAGGTGAAGCACAGAATTTAACAAACTTGGATGTCGATTTATGGAAGACATTACATAATTGGTCAAACTTTATTAAAGATAAGGGGAAATTATATAATGAATTTTTAAATAAAAATAGTTTTATATTTATCACAAATAAGAGCGAAGATAATAATAAATTGATTGATTCATTGTTAATTTTTAAGCAAGATAATGATGTGGAAAATTTTATTATTACATTAAATGAACTAAAAAAAGAGACAAAGAGCAAAGTAATAGAAGGGTATATTAAAACTGTTATTTCCTTAGGTAAAATAAAGTTAAAAAAATTTTTATCTAAGCTTTATATTGAAACTGGAGTGGAAGGGATACAAAAAAAAATTAAAGATAGAATATTGGAGAAATTTCACCAACCCAAAATAGTAGATCCAATTTTTGAAAGGTTGTCTGGAGCATTATTTGATGCAAAATATTTTGATACCTTAAATAATAAGAGTTTTGAAATAACATTTGAAGATTTTAGTAAACGATTCGGAAGGTGTTACCAAATTGCAAATGACCCCAAGCCTTTGCCTATTAGAAAGTTAGACGTTTTTTTGCCAGATGAACTTGAAGAACAAATTTTTATTAAGCAACTTATAGATATTGGTGAGGTTGAAAAAGGATCTGATGAGATAATTTTGTATACGAAACAGATGTTAAGCTTTCTAAATAATTTTGAATATTGGTTGAATGAAGAGTTCTTTATTCAACAAGATGAGGTAGATGGGTTCAAAAATAATAGTATCATGATTTGGGCTAATGAATTTAGGGCTAAATATAGAAAAATAAAAAAACAACTGGATAGTATGATTTTAGTTGAAGATTTAAGTCAAGAAATTAATGATATAGGTATTGAATTAGTTGATTATATTAGGAAGCAAGACTTAGCAATATCAGGTTTTCCACCTCTAGGAATTGAGCTTAGTAATGGTCACTATTATGCTCTTTCAAATAGCCTGGATTTAGGTTGGCATTTAGATTGGAAAGGTAAATATTTGAAAAAATGAAAGAAAATTACTATGTATACAATAATGAAGCTATGGCAAGCTGTATGGTTTTATCAATTCTAGATAAAGTGAAATCTATAAAAATTTCAAGATCCTGTTTATTTCTGCCAATTTTGTTGGATGATAGAGTAGTTTCTTATCTTCTTAGGAAAGATATTTTGAATTTAGAATCATTTATAAAAGATGAACCAAGATTGTTCTTGAATTTTAATAAAAGATATAATTCTTTGCTGCCAGTTTTAATTAATTCTCTAACATTATTAGAACGATGTGGTTATATTTTTATTAGTGATGATAATATTTGTATAAAAGCAGATATCAATTTAAGTCGTATTGAGGGGAGGAGATTTGAAAAAGTTGAATCTGCTATTCCAAGACTATTGATTTTATTAGATAAATATTCTACTGAAAAACTTTATTCAGTTCTTAAGGTCCGACTATGAAATTTATTCTTCATGAATTAAAGCTTTGGTTTCATGAGAAAAACCAAAAAGCAAAAAGTTATGAGTTTTTACCTAATAAAATAAATGTCATAACAGGTGCCTCTACAACTGGAAAAACAAGCTTTTGGAATATTATAGATTACTGTTTATTAGCTGGGAAAGAAAATATCGCGAGTGAAGTGAACGATAAAGTAAAATGGTTTGGTATTAGGTTTTCTATCAATAATAAAGAAATAACTATTATTCGTCGTTCTAAATTAATAATGTTATTTCATCAGATATATATTTTGGTTTTAATGGATTTCCTGTGGAACCTTACGCAAATTTTATAATTAGTGATGCAAAGAATTTTTTAGATAGAGAATTTGGAATTGAGGATAATTTTAAGTACCCATTGAAGAAAATAGATAAAAATAAAAGTCTCATATTATCTTATAGACACTTCCTTCTTTTTAATTCTTTGACACAAATGATGGTCGATGCGCCAGAGACATATTTTGATACTACACATTATGGTAAGAAAGAATATGATGAAGCTTTGCCTTATATATTTGATTTGGCAACAGGAATTAGAGATTTTGGAATTATTGCTGCGAAAAAAAGAATTGATGAAATTGAAGCTGAGATAACGAAAATTAAAAAAAATAATAAAAAGATTATTAAAGAAAATAAGGAATTTAATGATGGTCTATTTGAAATTATAGATAAATGTAAGAAGTTAAATATTATTGATTATTCTCAATCATTTGATGATCAGGAAGAGGCTATAAACCTAATTAAAAAAAGTATAGATAATATTGATAAATCAGCTAAAAATGAAAAAATATTAGAAGAAATTGACTCATTGTCTAGTACAAAAAGAAAACTTAAGACAAAGATTTTTTCTATTAATCAATATCAAAAAGAATATGATTTGTACAGAAAGAACTTAGAAAAATATGCAGATAGTTTGCAGCCAATAAAATTTCTTCAAGAAAATCTTTCTGATCAGTTGATTGACTCATATGAGGTAAAAACTTTTATAGAGTTGTTAGAATCATCATTGATGGATATTAAGAATAGTATAAATAAAAAACCAGAAAAACCTCTAAACTTTTTAGCTGAAATAGATTTTCTGAGTATAGAATTAGATGTAATTGAAGAGAAGATTAAAGAATTAAGTTCCTTTCAGGATAATTTTCAGTCGCAGGCAGAAAAACTGATTTGCATTGGAGAAATTAAGTATGCTTTAAGAGATATTTTAAGTAAAAAACCAACAAAGTCTATAGATATCGATGAGAATGATGAACTTTATAAAGAGCTAAGAGAAAATAAGGATTTAATTAATACAATGCCGCAGCGTGGTTTTAAAATGAGCACATTGTTGGATAGTTGTATTCAACGTAATTTTGATTTAATTAAGTCTTTATCTGCTTATAAGGATAGTCGAGTTGTATTTAACAAGGAAGTTTCAGTTCTACAACTTTACCCTTATGGTCAGTTATTTCCTTTAGATAATATAGGAAGTGCATCTAATTATATGTTTTTGCATTTGTGTTTTTTTCTTGGTTTCCATGAGCATGTTATTTTAAATACTGAAAATAAATATGTTCCAGAGTTTCTATTCATTGATCAACCGAGTCAGCCATATTTTGGGGGAGAGAATGATGATGAGACTAAATTATTGGATGTATTTAACTTATTAAATCTTTTTTTTAAGTTTATGATTGAAGAGAATGAAAGTGATTTTCAAATTTTATTAGTTGAACACGCTTCTAAAGATTATTGGATAAACAATAATTTTGAGTATTTTCATACTGTTGATGAGTTCATAAATGGCAAAGGTTTAATTCCGCAGGAAGTTTTTAATAGGTAAGTTGATGGAAAATATAACTTTTGGAAATCTCAAACATTTTGCAATTCATTCTGTTGGAAATAAAAATACAGGGGATGGAGTAAAGTTTTCTGAAAAAGAAAGCTCCTATACTGATATTGAAGAGTATATTGTAAAATTATTATTAGATGGATTTAGAAATGAAGAGATTTATCAGTTTTATTTTGATCCTAAGCTTGAGTTAAATCCTGTTTATCAAATGGTTTCCTCTATTTTTGAAAATCCAGATAGTTTTCTTGAGCATTCTAAAAATCTAGGGAAATACCTTTATGACAAAAGCGTTCATCCTAAAATTAAAACAGGTGAATTATGTATTTCTTATTTTAATAATTGTTATTTAAATGAAGTAAAGTGTGATTGCATAGCTATGTTTAAGTCGGAGGAGAAAGAGATTGTTTTGAAAGTTGATTCAGGAGTTGATAGTATTAATTTAGAATATCAAAAAGGTATAAGTCTTCAAAAAACAAAAAAAGGATGTATTGTATTTAATATAAATAAAGAACATGGGTTTCTGGTTCTTGTTACTAATACAATGAATACTAAGTCTGAATCAATTTATTGGAAAGAAGATTTTTTACATATAAGACCCATTGAAAATGAATTTAATCAGACAAAGTTTTTTTTAGATGATTTAAAAAAAATCATTAATAATGATTTGGATGTGGAGGTAAATGTATCTAAAGAAGAAAAAATATCTATTTTAAATAAATCTATTGAGTATTTTGAAGACAATTCAGTTTTTAAAAAAGAAAATTTTAATAATGAAGTGTTGTTAAGGTCAGATATAATAGAATTTTTTGATAAAATTAATCATAATAATTTAAGAGACTTTCCAGAAGAATTTTCTATTTCAACTAATGCTGTAAAAAAACAAAAGAGAAATTTTAAGAGTATTATAAAACTTGACAAGAATTTTCATATTTATGTTCATGGAAGTAATGCTTTTATGGAAAAATGTATAGATGAGGACGGACGGAAGTTTTATAAATTATATTATGAAGATGAAAATTAGTTAAACTATACATGTTTATGAAGCTTTTATAAAAAAGACAGCTTGAAATTTTTTATGCTGTCTTTTTTTAATTTAAAGGAATAAAGAATTTGATTCTTAATTCCTTTGTTAATATTATTTAATGCTATTTTTTAAATTTTTAAAATAAACTCTTAATATGGAATTTGAATCCAACTTTTTACTTAATAGTTCACTGCTAACTTGATTTGATGAAGTAAAGCCTGAAGCTATAATGCTAGTATAAAAATCAATTAAATCATCAATCAAATTTTCAGTGTTTTCCTGATCAAGTATTAATGTCGCATCCGCATAAATAGCATCTGATTGAGCTTCCTTGACATTGGTTACGGTTACAGGAACTACTGTGATTAATGGTAGGTAGTGATCCAAGGTCCATTGAGTTGAAACAGCTAATTGTCCTGCGTCACTTTTAGTTAGTGGGGCGGTTTTATTATGTTTTATCTCGATTACAAATACTTTATTGTCTAAATACCAACATACATCAGGTCCATTTTTAAAATCTATTTCCGGATTTGATGAGTCCGCTCCTAAATAATCACCTAATTTTTTAAAATTTACTTCTATTATCTTACTGTTTTTTTCCGAAAATCCAAAATTTTGTCTCAGGCTTTTTAGATTCAAAAGTAAACCATTTAATTCACTATATTCCTCAATTATATTTGCAATATTAATTCCTGCAGGAGTTGATTCCTTAGTTATTTTCCTTGGAAGAATTGTATTTGGTTTTAATAGGTTAGAGTTAATTTGCCGAGCTTTAGCTTGTAACTTTTGACTCATTTCAAAGTCATAAAAGTTTACAATACGAGCAAAGCTTTCTATGAATTTTGCTTTCACTGGAGAATCATCTAATTGATTTATAGACTCATTAAAATCATCTTTATGATCGAAATATTGCTTATCGAATGATGATTCGTAATATAAGCGCTCTTTTTCTGATGCATTAATAACTTCATTATTTATTGGAGAGTTTAGTTTCACTAATTTTTTCATTGCTGATGAATAAGTATGCTTCCAACCAGGATCTCTTGTTAAGCATCCATTCATTACTTCTTTAAAAATTTCTATTTTGTCGCCAGTTGGGGATTGAGCAACTTTTTTAGTCATTTTTATACCTAACTCAAGTTGTCCATTAGTTTCTGTGCTTAACGCTTCTCTACATTGCTTTTGTGCGATAAAAGAGCTTAAATCATCTCCAGCTAATAACACCACCGCATAATCTACATGTGACCGTACTGCTCTCCCCATTCCTTGTTCGATTCTAAAAATATTTTTTTTCCCATACCCACCAATATCCCCTAAACAATTTGAATCATAATTGTCTATCAGCCTTTCACCGAAAGGTATATCATCTATAACTAATATTCTACAAAGATCGTCAGCTAAGTCTAATCCTTCAAACCTTTGAGCCATTATATATAATCCTTTTTTATGTGTGGATTGCTTCAATAAATTCAATTCATCTTCAATATTTTCGCTATTTAGAAGTTTTGCACCCACTTCAAGCCAGTCATTTGTCTGTGGGGTTGATGATGTAAGAATAAATACTGAATATGTTTGGCTAAAATCTTTACATATTTCTATAATTTTTGTTCTATTGAAATCAATTGATACCAAAGATGGTACTAAAATCATTCTTTCGCCAATTCCTTTATCAGATTCAGGACTAACTATTGAATCAAAGCTTGCTTTATTAATACCTAAAGTTCTAATAAAGTTCTCACTATCATTTAGAGTAGCCGACATAAATAATTTATGTTTTGTTTCATAGTAAGGCCTATTTCTCTTTATATTTACTACATCTGTAGCTATTTCAAATTTATTTTCACTTAGTATACATCTACAAAATGCTAAGTCATTTTTAACAAGTGGATAAGAAAATTTAAAATCTTCTTTATATTTTTCTAATATCTCAACTACCTTTGGTAGTTTATCTAACCATATCCAATAAGGTATTTCGAAACTAGCATTCGCATTTTGTAATTCTAACCATTCCATAGCATCATAATTCGAGCAGGCTTCTTTAAACAGTCCTATAATTTTTGTATAACATTCACTACTTCCAGAGAGTGTGAATTGTTTTCTGACTATGTCTACACCACTATGTACATCATCAAAAACGATAGCACATGGATTAATATTATAAGTTTGAAAAGTATTGATGCCATTAAACAATTTATCATAAGTAGAGATAATGATTGAATTTCCCCTCATAGCATCATGGTCAACGTATCTATCTCCTTGACCATAAAGTGTATATGCGATTCCTAAACTATTCGCTTCTTGCGCAACTTGTTTAGCTAATTGTAAGTTAGGAACTAAGAAAACCGTAGGTTCTTCATATTTATGCCCATAATATTTTAAGTATAGTAAACCTATAGCAGTTTTACCTGATCCCGTACTTAATTTAAGTATTACATCTTTTTGGTCTAGTTTTTCATCTAATAAACTTATACATTCTTTTTGTACTGGTCTTAATGCTGCATGGGAACTTTTAGCATCTAAAGACTCGTATGTTTCGCTTATATTTTTTATTGTCAATGGTTCAACATCTGTGTAAAAGCTATCGAAGAAAGACATTTTTCACCTCTTTTCTTTAAAGTTTTATTACTTATTTATATCAATTTTTAACATAAATATCTTATTTAGTCATACAATTATACTAAATTTGCTTCTCTTTATTATTTTACTCTTCTTAATTTTTATCATTTAAAAAATCAAAAAATGATTCCTTGTATATTTCTAACCTCAGTTCAGAAGAAATAAGTGTTGATTGATGAAATGATTACCTATATTCATTTATAGACATATGACAATGACCACCGAAGCGCTAAATATCACAGCTAAAACCAGAAAACGTGTAGTCCAGTTGAACGTACCGAAATACTCAATTTGTATCAATAAGTTAAACGCATAACTTTTTTAAATTGCTAAATATTATTGCATTAGTGCGAAGGCTATTGTAGACACTCGTAGTGAGATTGGCGAGATATTTAATAATAAGACTGAATATGATGAACTCTCAGATTTAGGAAAAAGACAAACAAGTGTAGAGACTTCTATTCAGAATGAAAGCGCTTTGGAAGGAAGTAAAGGTAAGGTTGGTTTAGATGGCACAAAGACTAAAGGTCGCAAGATGAGTCATAAATGGATTGAAGCTTCTTTAAGAGCAGACATTAGTATTGCTGATACTATTACACTCTGCTTGTTGCCAGTCTTTCAAGGAGTTCAATTACCTGTTTGGATAATGAAATGATGTGGGGCTGTGTCATTTTCATTTTTTCAGCAGGTATCCTCCATAAATGAATTATACCCCCAACCATATCAAGATTTTGATCATTAGAAAGACAACAAAAAAGGCCTAAACCCTTAAGATTTAAGCCTTTCTCTACTGCATCAGCATACAGTTTTTTCAATTCTGGCGGTGAAAGAGGGATTCGAACCCTCGATACGCTATAAACGTATACACACTTTCCAGGCGTGCTCCTTAAGCCACTCGGACACTTCACCAAGGCGTGGGATAATAACCAAAAAAAAGATTTCTGCCAAGCAACAATTGATTTAGAGCAAAAAAAATTTCACAGTGATATGATTGCGCAAAAATAGTGTCTAAATTTTTGAAGACGAATCTATGCAAAGTACTGCAAAAAAAGCCGCGTTACCTGCGATCACACTCGCAGCATTAGGGGTGGTATTTGGAGACATCGGAACCAGTCCCTTGTACGCCCTACGCCAATGTTTTCTGACTGCACACATTGCCATCACCGAAGCGACCGTGCTTGGGATCTTGTCACTGATTTTCTGGTGCATGATGCTCACCATCAGCTTTAAATACGTCACCATTATCATGCGAGCAGATAACAATGGTGAGGGTGGTATCATGTCCTTGCTGGCGTTGAACTTACGATCTAATCGTATCGCAGATAATCGCAAAATCTATTTAATTGCCTTGGGATTTATTGGTGCATCGCTGTTTTTTGGTGATGGCATTATTACCCCAGCAATTTCAGTACTTTCAGCCATTGAAGGGCTGAGTATTGCCACACCCATGTTTAATAAATGGCTGATGCCTTTGGCAATCGGGATTCTTACCGCACTGTTTCTGGTACAAAGACATGGTACGGGTACCATGGGCAAGTTTTTTGGTCCAATCACCTTAACTTGGTTTGCCTCTATCGGTCTAATCGGTATTCATAGTATTAGCCAAACCCCCTATGTCTTAAGCATGCTCAGTCCACATTGGGCGCTGAACTTTATTTTTCATCAACCCTTTGTGGCCTTTTTAACCATGGGTGCGGTGATTTTGACGGTTACAGGTGGTGAAGCACTCTATGCTGATATGGGGCATTTTGGTCGACTGCCGATCCGTTTAGGCTGGTTTATCATTGTTTTGCCTTGTCTGTTATTAAATTATGCAGGGCAAGGTGCGTTATTACTGCGTAATCCAAGCGCGATTGAAAACCCATTCTATTTGCTTGTACCTGAGTGGGGCTTATACCCCATGATTGCCTTAGCTACAGCGGCAGCGGTGATTGCCTCACAAGCGGTGATTACAGGTGTGTTTTCAATGGCAAACCAAGCCATTCAGCTACGTTATTTGCCAAGATTAACTGTGCACCACACTTCTGATGTAGAACAAGGTCAGATTTATTTGCCCTTTATCAACTGGATACTCTACGTCTCGATTCTTTTATTGATTGTGATTTTCCAAAACAGTGCCAATCTTGCCAATGCTTATGGTGTAGCGGTCACCATGACCATGTTATGCGATACGATTTTGATTTCAATCTTGGCATATGGTTTTTGGCGTTGGCCAAAGTGGAAAGTGGCATTGTTCGCTATCCCATTTTTAGTAATTGATAGTATTTTTATTGGGTCAACCTCATTAAAAATCATTTCAGGTGGATGGGTTCCGATCCTGATCGGTGCAATCGTATTTACTATTCTGATGACGTGGAAAACCGGGCGAGAAATTGTCTTTAACCGTTTGGAAAAAGATGCCTTGCCGTTGGATCTCTTTATTAAAAGTGTCAGTTTGAGTGATGAAACTCAGTTTGTACCCGGTCAAGCGGTATTCTTAACCGGTAATCCAAATATTGTTCCACATGCGATGTTGCACAATATTAAGCACAATAAAGTCCTGCATGAACGCAATATTATGGTGACGGTGATTACCCGTGATGTACCCTATGTACCAGACCAAGAAAGAATTCGTGTTGAAGTCTTAGATAAGCGCTTCCAACGTGTTTTTGTTTACTATGGCTTTAAGGATCAACCTGATATTCCAAACGCGCTTGAGTTGGCTTATAAGCAGCTAGAAGTTGAATTTGACATGATGCATATCAGTTTCTTCATCTCACGTGATCGTTTGATTCATACCGTGGGTGATGGAATGGCACCATGGCGTGAAAAACTGTTTATTTCGATGCAACGTAATACCAGTCCAGTGAGTGATTTCTATCAAATCCCGCCAAACCGTGTGGTGGAAATGGGCAGCCAGATCGAAATCTAAATTCATATCAATCAAAAGCCAGAAGTCATTCTGGCTTTTTTTTGCCCATGGGTTTTATGGGCTGATGTATTACATTGATTCACTTTATTTTTGGCAGGGATATTTCCTCTAAATCTTGAAAATACGAATTCTTATCTTCGGTATTCTTGATCCCGTAAAAGTAGATAGGTTGATATTGCACTGAGACAGTATTAAACCCTTTAGAATGCTGAGTTTGAATGCTTTTATTATTCAATTTTCCCCAGCAAATCGCGAGACATCAACATAAAATGATTCCATACGACAAATTGTGTCGCAAGGCTGTCGAACAACGCTGCGCAACATGACATAATCATGATCACAAGTGCAATAAAGCATCTGTAAGATATTTGATTTTCTAGCATTTTTTATGAAATAAACAATAGATTGTTACATGGAATGTTGTTTAGTTAAGCACAAATCGTAGAAGCTTTACTCGGTTGAAGGTCGACACAATATCTTTCAGTTTATTGACTTGTTAAGCTATTTAAATTCAAAAACTTATTCTGTAAGGGTTTTGAGTGGATTGTTTATTTAACCTTGTTTAGGAAGCCTTTGTTGAAAAATTCAGTAGTTAAAATGGTGTTGGGTGTTGTTGCTACTGGAAGTTTTGCGATTGCGTTTGGCCAAGAGAAAATTTTTCAGTTACTGCCGTTTACCCAAAGTAGTACCAATAACTCTACGTGTTTAAATCAGTTCTATCGAGAGCAACCACCTGTTTTAATCAAAGAAAGTTTAAAGAAAAACAGTTATCCCTTATGTTTTAACGGGTTTAATGTAATGTATTCGGGTGTTTCTAAAACACCGTTATGGACAGCAGAATATTTATCGCCACAGCGCTTAAGTCAAAAGATTAAACGTGAAGATAATTTCCACGAAGAGCCACGTGTAAACGCTACACATCGTGCATTATTATCGGATTATCGTGGTTCAGGATATGATCGTGGTCATATGTCACCCAATGCCGATATGCCCAATAAAGAATCACAGTTTGACAGCTTTTCTTTGGCCAATATGGTGCCGCAAGCTGCTAAAAATAACCAACAAGTTTGGCGTGAGTTAGAAGAAGCAACTCGTGCAATTGTCACCAAGCAAAAGAAAGATGTTTATGTGGTCACTGGCCCAGTTTTTTCTGGGAAAAAACTAAAAACCATTGGAAAGGGTGTGATTGTTCCAACCGCAATCTATAAAGCGATTTACTTGCCTAAACACGGGATCATTGGTGCGTACTATGCACCAAATAATGATTCACTTCAGGTTAAGGTGGTCAGCGTATGTTATTTAGAAGAACAGTTGGGGATGAATTTATTTCCACAACTGACTGAAGAACAAAAGCGCAATACCTATAAATTGCCTTTGAACGCAAAGCAGGTCAAGGTCAATAAAGAAATTGAGTACTCACATTGGGATGCGGAAAGCCAATGTGCAGAAGAGGTCAGTCAGGATAAAATCACTGCACTGCAAAAGCAGTTCCAACCCAAAAGTGGTTTAACAACTACATCGAATATGCAATTGCCAAAAGTAGACCCAGAAACCAAAGATGCTTTGGTGAAACAATTGGTTGAAGCGTTGTTGCAATATATTTTACAAATTTTGAAATAATTCAGCGTTGATGGTGCAGTATCTTTTGAGAATCTATTTATACTGTGAATAAGATCGAAAAAAATTGAGAAAATTAAAAATGTTTAAACCGTTTGAGAATGGCACCGAATCACATTCAATTCATGATTTAACCTTAGAAAATCAAACTGACTGTGTCAGTATTTATGGCAATTTACAGATCACCAAAGATCAAGCTGGCTTAAAAGCGGCTAAGCTTTTACAAAGCTATCTCAATGAAGTTGTAGCAAGTTTAGAGAAGCAAAGTGATCTACCAGAACAGCTTGCGCGTCAAAGCGAAGGCGAAATAGAGAATCCATTTCTTTAAAGACCATATTTATTTTTAAGCCATTTTTGAATTAGTTATGTTCTAATTCATTAGTTTATATGTATAAAAAAACCTGCCGAAGCAGGTTTTTTTACATTGAAAATCTATTTAAGACTGTGGTTCATTACCCACAACCTTATAAATCAATGCCCCAATGATTGCACCGACAATTGGCGCCACCCAGAATAACCATAATTGACTCAATGCTGCTGTTTCAGCAAATAAAGCCACAGCAGTACTTCGTGCTGGATTAACTGAGGTATTGGTGACGGGGATACTAATTAAGTGAATCAAAGTAAGTGCTAAACCGATGGCAATCGGGGCAAAGCCAGCAGGTGCACGTTTATCTGTTGAACCGAGAATAACAATTAAGAAAAAGGCGGTTAATACGATTTCAATTAACAAGGCTGAAACTAAAGAATATTTCCCTGGGGATAAATCACCAAAACCATTGCTGGCGAATCCGCCAGTTCCTGTGAATCCCGCCTGACCTTGTACGATTAAATACAAAACAAATGCGGCCAAAATACCACCGATGACTTGAGCAATAATATAAGGGGCTAAGTCTTTGGCATTAAAACGGCCACCTACCCATAAACCCACACTGACCGCAGGGTTAAAATGCCCGCCTGAGATATGCCCTAAAGCAAAAGCGCCTGTGAGTACGGTTAAACCGAATGCCAGTGCAACACCAGCAAAACCGATGCCCAGTTCTGGAAAAGCAGCGGCAAATATTGCGCTACCACATCCTCCAAACACCAGCCAAAAGGTTCCGATAAATTCTGCGAGATATTTATTCATATTGATTCCTAAATTATTTTTTTGAACGGAATGGGGTTATATGACTATTTTTAGATAGTTGATAACCGTGGGGTGGGTACAACTTTTATTTTCTGTATAAAGATAATAGTCTAAAAATATGAAAATAAAATCACAAATAAAAAATATTCATATCAATATCGGCTAATATTCTGATTTTATTTTAAAAAATTATATTTTACAGATATTTATTGCTAAACAAATGAGTGGTGAGAATGGTGAAACATGCTGTTTTTATCTATAAATTTAATTCACAATTACTTAAATTCTCGATGCTGAATACGCCATTGTTGCGGTGTTAAGTCTGTCCATTGTTTAAACGCACGTTGGAAAGCACTTTGTTCTGAGTAACTGAGAAGCAGGGCAATTTCATGCAAGCCTAAATGAGGATCTTGCAGATATTGAAAGGCCAATAATTGGCGGACATCTTGAACACGTTGTTGATAGGTGGTGTTCTGACTTTGTAGATGGCGTTGTAATTGTCGTATCGACATATTCAATTGTTTGGCAATCGCTTCGATTTGATAATTGTTTTTTTGTAATCCCAATAAAATACTTTGTTGTAAGCGTTCATCTAACTGGGTGGCATTGGGTAAGCTTTCAAGCAAGGCTTGTGCTTGTTGCATCAGTAGTTTTTGTAGGGTTTGATCACTGCGTTTAAAGGAAATCGCAAGTGCGCTGATGGGAAAGATCAGTTCGACTTTTTCTTGTTGAAAGAGCACAGGACACTTAAAGAATGCTTGATACAGCATGCTGTTTTTAGGCTGAGGATGAATAAAATTAACCTGATACAGGTTTATATCATCGGATATAAATTGTCTTAAAAACTGAATCACCACGGCCATCGCAATTTCATCAGTAATTTGAGTGGTTAAATGGGTGGGTAGATTTTCCCAACGTACCGAGATGTGCTGTTCATCATAATATTCAACTTTCAGCGGGCTTCCATCATAAATCAATCGATGAAAATCATGGTAGCGGGTGAGTGCCTCTCCAAGCGTGTCACAAGATTGTGCAATATAGG
Organism: Acinetobacter sp. I-MWF; assembly: GCF_025433935.1. Taxonomy (NCBI): domain Bacteria; kingdom Pseudomonadati; phylum Pseudomonadota; class Gammaproteobacteria; order Moraxellales; family Moraxellaceae; genus Acinetobacter; species Acinetobacter sp. I-MWF. Next base: position 4,008,691 of record NZ_JAMBAR010000001.1, read on the forward strand.
CAATGATACCAATATGTTTGGTTTGTACATATTTAGAGATGTCTAGACCCAAAGCTGGGCTTTGTACTTGTGATTGAATGTCATCCAAGATTTCACGCCAAACGGTATAGTCAAAGCGTTCAACATTTTGAATCTGTTGTAGTTTGGATGAGATCTTTAGACCTTTAGCTTCACTAAAAGTATAGAGTAATTGTCCAAGCCCGCCATATATCGAGCCCGCATAGTCCTTTACTTGCATCATTTACACATCTTGTTATTGTGTGATCTACGTCAGCTGTAGTTTAAACATTATACTATTTTAATTTGTCGTAATTTGTCAATGAAAATACTTTTTGATGTCAATACCTATTTCCCAGCATGTTTTATATTCACAATAAGCAAGAGGGATTGATTATGTTAAAAGGTTTTTTAGTCGGATTGGTCGTCGCAAATGGTTTTGAATGGGTTGCGCATAACTATATTTTACATGGTCAACATCGCCCAGGAAAACCACGTTTTAGTCCAGTGCCACGCAGTATGAAATCGCATTGGGAACATCATCGTGAAGTGCGTAAACAAGATTTTCATGATGATGGCTATGTAGAAGGGATTTCAAATTGGCGAACCAAAAATGAAATCGTTTCTTTGGCGGTGGTTGCAGGTGCGGCAAGTTTGATTTTCTACCCGATTTCGAAAGGGATGGTTGCGGCATCGCTTTATAGTGCATGTAATTATTATTATATCCATCGCCGTGCACATTTAGAGCCAGATTGGGCGATGAAGAAAATTCCTTGGCATTATGATCACCATATGAACTCGAACCAAGATGCCAACTGGTGTGTCACTAAGCCTTGGTTTGACTACCTGATGGGAACACGGGTGATTTCTTCTGCGGATCTGCAAGAGCAAAATCCTTTAGGTGTGAAACTGCCTCAGCCAATCGCAAACTGGTTATCATCCAGCATAGAAAAATATTTTCCAGCCAAATGGGTAGAGAAAAAACCGCAATTGGTTGAGGAAAATACCCAAAAGCTCAACGATTCTGTGGCTTAATTGGGCTTTTTCAATGTTGTTGCTTATTCTGATCTGTTTAAAACTTCAGTAAAATGAACTGGATGCGTCGTGTAAAATCTATAATTTGTCGTGATTGGTCAGCGTTTTCGGTATCTTTGGTCAATATTAAGCCATGCCATCAATGTATATTGATTGCACAGCATGTACCCACTGCCGTGTTTTAAGTTTTATAGGAGTCTCCAAGACTCCTTTTTTTATGCGTGGGAAAAGTAAATATATAAGATTAAATTTATAAGCTCATGTGATCGCGATCATTTAGTACGATGAAGCAATAAAAAAATCCCCTGACGGGGATTGTTTAGATGGGCATAAGATGCACATCATTTTTGGATTTTTGCCTTGCGAGGCTGTGGTCACTACTCAGGCTTTAAGCCTTCCGCCATTTCCAATGATTGATCATTATCCAAAAATTTTTCACGCTGTTCTTCTAAAAACTTTTTTGCATCTGGTTCAAACACGTTTAAACGTTTTTCATTGATTAACGTGGTTTGGTGTTTTAACCATTCTTGCCAAGCTTGTTTAGACACTGTGTCAAATAACACTTGACCCTTTGGACCTGGAAAGGGTGCAAAGTCTAAACCTTCTAACTCTTTTTGATATTTACGGCAAAATACTTGTCGAGTCATATCAAAACTCCTTATGCATAAAGTTTTTCTAAACGGATATAAGCGCGTTCAATTGCAGCAGCAACCTGTGCAGGCGCAGTACCACCAATATGATTACGCGCATTGACAGATGCTTCAAGGGTTAATGCTTTTTCAAACACATCTGCTTGAATTAAATCTGAGAATTGTTGTAATTGCTCAAGGCTTAACTCAGAAAGATCTTTCGATTCTTGCACACCTAAAGCCACGGCTTTACCTACGATTTCATGTGCATCACGGAAAGCAACGCCATTTTTTACAAGGTAATCAGCCAAGTCTGTTGCAGTAGAGAAACCACGTAAAGCAGCTTCACGCATGATTTCAATATTTGGTACAAGTGCAGGAATCATATCTGCAAAAGCCATCAATGAACCACGCACTGTATCAATCGCATCAAACAAAGGCTCTTTGTCTTCTTGGTTGTCTTTGTTATAGGCCAAAGGTTGACCCTTCATGAGGGTGAGCAGACTCATTAAGTCGCCATAGACACGGCCAGTTTTACCACGAATCAGTTCAGGAACATCTGGGTTTTTCTTTTGTGGCATGATCGATGAGCCAGTACAGAAACGGTCAGGGATATTCACAAACTTAAATTGTGCAGAAGTCCAAAGAATCATTTCTTCTGACATACGTGATAAATGCATCATGATTAAAGATGCAGCAGCATTGAATTCAATTGCAAAGTCACGATCAGAGACCGCATCTAAAGAATTTTCAGCAACGGCTTCAAAGTTTAACAGTTCCGCAGTATAAGCACGATCAATAGGATACGTTGTTCCAGCAAGCGCAGCTGAACCTAAAGGCATACGGTTGACACGTTTACGGCAGTCGATTAAACGCTCAGAGTCACGCACCAACATTTCAAACCACGCCATCAGATGATGACCAAAAGTCACAGGTTGCGCAGTCTGTAAATGGGTAAAGCCTGGCATGATGGTGTCAGTATTGTTCGCTGCTAAGCCCAAGATGCCTTTTTGTAATTTTTCCAGTAAAGTCAAAATCGCATCAATTTCGTCACGTACATATAAACGGATGTCTGTGGCAACTTGGTCATTACGGCTACGACCGGTATGCAATTTTTTACCTGCAATTCCGATACGCTGAGTTAAACGAGATTCGATATTCATGTGCACATCTTCTAAATCAATGCGCCATTCAAATTGACCTGCTTCAATTTCAGCTTTAATTGTGTTTAAACCATTGATAATGTCATCACGTTCTTGTTCTGTAAGGACACCAACTTTTGCTAACATAGTCGCATGTGCGATCGAGCCAGCAATATCTTGTTTATAAAAGCGTTGGTCAAATTGAACTGATGCAGTAAATTCAGCAACAAAGGCATCAGTAGCTTCAGAGAAACGACCGCCCCACATGCCTGAAGTTTGGGCTTGTGACGGATTAGAGGAATTAGAAGATGTGGTCATATCGGCTCAGTAGGAAAAAAAGCAGTAGAACTAAACGCAGTATAACAAATTCAGCCTCACTTGCCGAAGTAAAGCGCAATCATTCATCAATAAAATCTGGGCGCGGTTTTTATCAGTCTTATTTTTTTAGCAAAATGGGGCACCGCAAGTATTTATTCGAATTATTTATCTCTAGTAATGTGTTGGCTTTTTTATTGGCACTGGCCGAAGCACAATCATGGGGCAATTTAAATCTTTGGCATGTTTTAGAATATATTTTATATATTAATTGGATATTATTGGCCTTTGCAGCTTTTCAGGATGTATTTGAAAAAAGGCTCTCGCAATATACCTATTTATCTATTTCAATATTCAGTTTTATCCTTTTACAGGCGATTGTGTTGTGTACAACACTGGTTTTAAATATTATTCATTATTGGGGAACGCATTTTTCTTTACAAAATATTTCCATGCAAGACATTTCGCATAATCTTATTTTGCATGTCAGTTATGGGGTATTACTCGGCGCATTTTGTTTACGCTACTTGTATATCCGTGAACAAGCAGTATTGCAGCAAAACAGTGAATTGAATGCGCGTATTCAGGCCATGCAAGCACGTATTCATCCACATTTTTTATTTAATAGTTTAAATAGCGTGGTGAGTTTAATTGCGATTGATCCCGATAAAGCTGAACAAATGCTGATAGATTTATCCAAATTGTTTAGAGCCAGTTTTCAAGAATTAAAGCTCGTGACCTTAAAAGAAGAAATACAGTTATCTCAACAATATATTGCAATAGAGCAAATTCGTTTGGGAGATCGTTTAAATGTGGAATGGAATATTCAACAACCGCTGTTATTAGATCAGGTCAAAATTCCCTTATTAACCTTACAACCTTTAATTGAAAACAGTATTTTTCATGGGGTTGAGCAAAAGATTATCGATGCCAAGATCGGCATACTGGTTGAAATATTGCAAAATCAAGTCAACATAGTCATTACCAACCCATTTTTACAAGATAGAATAAAAGTACGAGAAGGGCATGGAATTGCTTTAGAAAATGTAAAACAGCGTCTAAAAGCACATTTTGGCTATTCTGTTTATTTTCGGAATTATGCAGGGAATGGATTATTTACAATGGTAATCCAATATCAGTATAAAAATAGATGATTGGGAAATTCATTAAAATAAAGACGATATATTTGGGTAAGGAGGAGCAATGGACATCCTGATTTGTGATGATGAACCGCTTGCAGTGGAACGCTTATCACGATTGGTGTCGCAACTTGGGCATCAGGTTATTGCAACAGCGCAACATGGTCAACAGGCATTGGAAATGGTTCAGCAGTTCGAGCCAGATGTGGTGTTGCTTGATATTCAAATGCCAGAAATGGATGGTTTAAGCTGTGCGCAGCATTTAGCACATTTTAATCCGACGCCAGCAATCGTATTTTGTACGGCATTTGATGAACATGCTTTGCAAGCCATTCAATCTCAAGCAAAAGGATATTTATTAAAACCAATTGCCAAGGATGATTTGGAAACGGTTTTGGAGAGTGTCACTAAACTGACTCAAGCTCAATTAACTCACCTAGAAAAAAAAGAACTCATGGAAGAAAAAGTGCAAAGACAGCAAATTGCTGCAAAAACCTATCGAGGTTTGGAGCTAATTCCTGTTGAAAATATTTACTATTTTTTAGCAGATCAAAAATATGTCACCGTGCGCCATAAAAATGGCAGTGTGCTTATTGATGAAACGCTCAAAGATTTAGAAACAGAGTTCGCAGATCGATTTATTCGTATTCATCGTAATGCTTTAATTTCTCTAGATTATTTGGATGGGTTGGAAATGGTGTCCTCCGGTCAGTATCAGGTACGATGCCGTGAGTTAGACGAGCGTTTGGCAGTCAGTCGTCGTCACTTACCGTTACTGCGCGAACGGATGCAGAATTTATAGTTTGATGGGAAGCTTAAATCATTTTGATAATTTACTTGCATTTTTACGATTGCAGAGTAAGTTTAGAGTGTTTAAAAGTTTGGCAAAGCTGAAATGATGAAAACCTTGAAAATAGCAACTCGCCAGAGCCCGCTCGCAATGTGGCAGGCTGAGCATATTCGTGATCGTTTAGAGCAATTACACGCGCATGTAAAAGTAGAATTGGTTACCTTTGTAACCCAAGGTGACAAAATTTTAGATACACCTTTGGCCAAAATTGGTGGTAAAGGCTTATTTGTCAAAGAATTAGAAGCTGCTTTAATGGATGGTCGTGCAGATCTAGCCGTTCATTCCATGAAAGATGTGCCGATGCAATTACCAGAAGGTTTGGAGCTTGCGGTCATTTGTGAGCGTGAAGACCCTTTTGATGCTTTTGTTTCTAACCATTATGCAAAGTTTGATGATTTACCACAAGGCGCAACACTTGGCACATCGAGCTTACGCCGTAAATGTCAGATTTTAAAACAGCGCCCTGATTTAAATGTGATTGATTTACGTGGCAATGTTGGAACACGCTTATCCAAACTGGATGCAGGTCAATATGATGCCATCATCCTTGCCAGTGCAGGCTTAAAACGCTTAGAACTCTCAGACCGTATTCGTCATACACTACCAGCAGAAATTAGCTTACCCGCGGTAGGCCAAGGTGCACTGGGTTTAGAGTGCCGCTCAGCTGATCAAGAGATTTTGGATTTAATCATGCCATTAATGCATGTTGAAACCAATGCCTGTGTTCGTGCTGAACGTGCTTTTAATGCTTATCTAGAAGGTGGCTGCCAAGTGCCTATCGCAGGTTTTGCCACATTGAAGGATCAAACATTGTCTTTGGAAGGGCGTGTAGGGAGTGCGGACGGCCAAACGCTATTATGTAGCCAAGTCAGTGGTACGCCAGATCAAGCAGAGCAGTTAGGTGTGCAACTTGCACAAAACCTACTTAAACAAGGTGCTGGAGAAATACTCAAAGCACTTTATCAAGCTTAGTTTTTAGGCTTCAATGCTATTTATTAATACGCGTCCCATCGATCGGGCTCAGCCATTAACCCAATGTCTGCGCCAGTCAGGTTTTGACGTGGTTGATCTGCCATTATTGGCATTAACACCACGTCCATATAACAACACATTACAACAACTTTATTTACAGCTGTTATCGACTCAAATTATTGTTGTGGTCAGTCCTACAGCTGTTGAGATTGGTATGCAATATCTTCAGCAATCGGGTTTGTCGCTTGCACAGATCCAGCATATTCAGTGGATTGCTGTAGGGAAAAAAACTGCGCAACGACTCTTAGATTATGGGGTGGAAAGCCATGTTCCTGCGGTGGAAACATCCGAAGGCATGTTAAGCTTACCGCTGTTTAATCAGGTAAAAGAGCTCAAGAGAATTGCGTTTTGGCGTGGTGAAGGTGGGCGTCAATTTATGATGCAACAATGCCAAGCGCGTCATATTGATGTTTTAAACTTTATTCTATATGACCGTGCATTTCCTCAACAAACTCAGGCACAATTTTTAGATTTTGTGAGCAAAATTGAGCAATTTGAAAAGCCCTATTGGAGTTGTATCAGCAGTGAAGCCAGTTGGCACAATTGGCTGGCTTTGACCCGAGATCATCAAGAGATCGTGAGTGCTTGTCATTATTTAGTTTTGGGTGAGCGTTTGTATCAATTATTAAGACATGGTAAAAATGCAGCTCAGGCCTGTTTGAATAGCACTCAAATTTCAAATTTAGCGCCAGAAACCATTCTACAAACCATAGTGCAGTTGCAAAGGAAGTTATGAAGAAGTTTATTTATGTCTTATTGTTGATCGCTTTAGGATGGCTCGTTAAGCTGAGTTATAACTTCTATCATGTTTCACAACAACTCAATGATATTCAACAAACGCTGCATAAAAGTGAACAAAAGAATGCCAGTTTGAATGATCAATTGGTGGCAGTAAAACGACAAACAGATGAACCGACTCAAGAGGTGGCAAAGAAAACCGCTTCGATTCAAACGCCTATTGCTGGTATTCATCCCAGTGTAGTGGTTAAACAGCAACTAGAGTTGGTGCAATTTGCTATGCAACAACAACAGTTTGTGTATGCACTTGAGCATCTTACTCAGTTAAATCAATCTTTAGATCAGTATGCGTTGGCAGATGCAGTAAAACAAAGCCTACATCAAACCATTGCGCAAGATATACAGAGTATTCAACACTTTGTGATTGAACGAAATGCCCAGCGAGATCAACTAGAGGCTTTACTTAAACAAGTTGATCAAGCACTCATCACCGAATTGAAAAATAATCAACTAAAACCAGATCAAGATCAGTCGCAATACTTTTGGGAAAAATGGTTTCAAGTCGATATTGTTGAAACAAACACGCCTGCATTGGCAAACCGTAAATTTATTTTAAAAGAAGTCCAATTAAGATTATTACTGGCGCAACAATTATTAGTCAAAGGGCAAACTGCTGAATACCAAGAGATGCTGAATCAAATGATTCAACAGTTGGATATATTACCCGATGCTGCTAGTCAGAAGATTAAGCAAAAAATATTAAAAATGAAGCAAACATCGCAGCCGCCGATTCCTAAGCTGAATAGCTTGGCTGTTTTGGGGTAGATCGATGAAACATATTTTTCTGATCTATGCCTTTATTAGCCTGATTATTCTGGCTGTACTGAGTGTATTGAGTTATACCGCAGGCTCGGGTTATGTCTATGTGCTCTGGCACAATATTCAAGTTCAAACCAATTTATGGTTCTTAACATTTGCTGGCGTTGGCATCAGTTTTTTGATGCATGTGGCATGGTATTTCCTCAATCGTTATATCCGCCGAGAAAAAAGAAAATTAGAACAAGTACTGAGTTTTAGCACCTTGCACCCATTTGAACAGTTTGGTGTATTGTGGTTATTAGATGGTGAAGATGAACAAGAGCAGGTGATTCAAACGATTTTTGATCAATCTGGTTTATTAAAGCCGATTGTGCAATCCCGTTTATTACTCAAACAACTGCATTATTCAGAAGCATTAAACGCTTTAGAACACAGCTCTCCATCCGCTTTTGAATTGGCGGAAATTTTACGTATCGAAATTTATTTGGCCCAACAAGACAGTCAGCAAGCGCTGACCCATTTAGAGTTTTTAAATGGACATGAGCTTTCGCCGTGGCTGAATCAACTTTCAGAAAGTTATAAATTGTCCGTGCAAAAATTATGGGGACAATTCGCCCTACAATATCCGTGGCAATATTTACACTCAACTCAATTCGGACAATTAGAAACTGCGACTAAACAGCAATGGTTAATACAGCTTTTGGGTTGTTATGACCAAGCAAGTTTTGAAGATACTGAACTATTACAGCAAAAATTTTTAGAGATAGAACCGCAACTCGATCAAATGCCTTATGAGACAAAAGTGCTTTGGCTAAAAATTATTACCCGCTTACCTGAACTTGCTCAGCAACAGCAGCAGCTGGTGATTCAAATACTTAATGAAAAATTTGACCAAGATGTGTTCCACTTATGGTTCCAGCAACAGTTGCTTAGACAGAATCCAGATTATGAATATTTAGAGCAACAGATTATAAATCTTGAATCTAAATATATGAACATTCCTGTTTTTTGCTTTGCTAAATGGCATATATATATTGCAACACAGCGGGAATATGAAGCAGATCAACTTCTGTCATTATATCCAAATGATATTCTAATGAATTATTTAAGAATCAAGTCCACTTTAAATGGAAATGATGAATTAATTCAACAATTGAATTCAATTTTTGAAAAAGATAGCAATTATATTCAATTTAAAATTTGAGAACCCAGCATGAATCCATTGACACAATTCCCGATCGTTTATGAGCAAAAGGTTGCATGGGGCGATATGGACGCTTTTGGTCATGTAAATAATGTGATGTATTATCGTTATATTGAGAGTGCACGTATTGAATATTTTGATCGTTTAAATGTATTTGACCAAGATGTTTTAACTGTGGTTGCCTCAAGTCAATGCAAATATTTAAAACCTGTATTTTATCCTGATGTGCTACATATTGGTGCGCGGGTAGAAGAAATGAGAAATAGTGCTATACGCATGCATTATGTATTATTCAGTCAGCAACAACAGCAGATTGTGGCGGACGGAGAAGCAGTTATTGTTTTTGTCGATAAAGTAGCGATGAAAAAAGCATTAATTCCCCAACAGTTGCGAAAAATTATAATTGATTTAGAAGCAACAGTGCATAATGATTTGAAAAATACATAAAAATGCCTCAGTTATCATCATTATATTTAAAACATAAGACAGCATATTCTTTTGCATTCGCTTTATTTTGATGTTAAAAATAAGCGCTTTGAGGTAATTATAATAATCTTTTTGTTGTTTTATGTGTTTATTGGGGAATATATGTATTGCTTATTGGAATAAATGAAAATACTATTGCTATGAAGTTATTTTAAATAAGTATTAAGAAATTTACGTGGAGAGTTAATGATGCCTGATATTAGTAATTTATCGGTTGAAGAGTTAAGAAAGTTAACAGCTGAAGCAGAAGCTTTAATTGAAAGTAAAAAAGACCAAGCAATTGAAGATGCCTATAATAAAATTATTGAAATTGCGCAATCTGCTGGTTTAACTTTAGAACAGTTTATTGAGTACGGCGCGCAAAAGCGTAAAAAGACAACGCGTAAAGCTGTTGAGCCGCGTTACCGCAATAAAAAAGATACTTCTGAAACTTGGACTGGGCGCGGTAAACAACCACGTTGGTTGGTTGCAGAAATCGAAAAAGGTGCAAAATTAGAAGATTTCTTGATCTAATCTTCATCTAAGTGTCATTCAAAGACCTTAAAATCAAAGAACCAAGCAAATCTGCTTGGTTTTTTTATACGAGTGAATTGGCGTTATGCAAAAATTATGCATAATGTATAAACAAGAGGGCATCATCTTGCATGGAAGAATAAATGAATGATGGTAAAGATGAATGAATAAAAAATCAAAACAGATCACGTGGTGGATTACTGGAGTTGTCGCTTTTTTAATTTTTGTACTTTTGCAAGTCCCTGCAACATGGCTGATTTCTAAATTTTATAAGAACAATCAAACCTTACAAAATGTCAGTGGAAATATTTGGCAAGGGCAAGCAGATTGGCGCAAGGGTAATTTACGTGGTTCCGTTTCGTGGAGAACACGCCCGTGGGATCTGATTTTATTACGTGTGGGCGCAAATGTTGAAGTGCATAGTGGGCAAACTCAGCTCAATGGGGTTGTCGGTTATGGTATTGGTAAAAAAATAATTATTAATCAGATGCAAGGTCAGATTGCACCAGAAACTTTAAAGAATATTGCAAATTGGCAGTGGCCAGCGAATGCAATTCAAATTTCAGATATGACCCTACGTTTTAAAAAAGACACTGGATTTAGTGATGTAGATGGTCAATTGCATTGGGGTGGTGGTGAGCTTGGTTATACTTTTGGACAGCGTCAAGATCAAATGAATATCCCGTCTTTAAATGCAAAACTTAAAGATGAGGCGGGTAAACTGATTTTGGATATACAAGATCAACGTAGCCAGAAGATGGCCAATATCAGCATAGATCCAACCATGATGTTAGATGTGCAATTAACCCAACGCATGTTACTCAATGTGCCTTCCTATGATGGAAAGGCTGGTTTAGATACTTTTGTGATTAGTTCTAGACAACCACTCATTCAAGGTGGTTTCTAATGAATATAAAAGAACGCTTTGAAAATATTTCTTGGAAAAAAACAGAGCACCTTGCACCTGTTGTTTTATTTCTTTTAATTTTAGCATTGTGCTGGAAACTGGCTTCGATTTTTTGGTGGGTGGTTGCACCGCCACAAGTCATGCAACCAGAGCAAGTGAGTCTAGGTTCACAACAAATCCAAGTGCCCAATATTTCAAGCTTTTCATTGTTTGAGGAAGTGGGTTCTAGTGCGACAGCAGATGACAGTATTCCGATGGTCTTGCAAGGTGTAGTTGTGAGTTATCCTGCGCGTTTCTCTTCAGCGGTGATTAAAGTCAAAGAAACAGCAGATCGTTATGCGGTGGGTGATCCAATTGAGGGTACCAGTTATCAGTTATCCGAAGTATATTGGGATCATATTGTTTTAAGTCAAAATGGAAATAACAGTAAAGAGTTACGTTTTACCGGGCTGGATAGTTTGTATCAGCCTATGCCAGGGCAATCGACAGATCAAAATACCAGCCCGCCAGCAAGTAATCCTGTGCCATCGCCACAACAAAATTCAAGCCAAAATGCTTTAGGGCAGGCGATTGAGAAGATGAATGAAAATCGGGACGAATACCTAAAGAACATGGGGGTTAACGCAAGTGGCGGTCAAGGCTATGAAGTGACAGATCAGACCCCCGCAGCGCTCCGAAATAAACTGGGATTAAGATCTGGAGATCGTATTCTTTCACTCAATGGACAATCAGTAGGTCAAGGACAGAGTGATGTTCAGCTGCTAGAACAAGCAAAGCGTGATGGCAAAGTAAAAATTGAAATTAAGCGTGGTGATCAAGTGATGACCATTCAGCAAAGTTTGTAAGTGGCTAGGACTACAAATAAAATTAGGATAGATAATAAGTTATGGCTTTTTTGAATCACAATCGACCACTTTGGGCTTTAGTTGCAGCGGCACCAATGATGGTTGCGGTCAGTACAGCAGCACATGCACAGACGTGGAAAATTAACTTACGCGATGCTGATCTCACGGCTTTTATCAACGAAGTTGCAGATATTACGGGCAAAAATTTTGCGGTCGATCCCCGTGTACGTGGCAATGTCACGGTTATTTCAAATAAACCTCTAAATAAAAATGAAGTTTATGACCTATTTTTAGGGGTGCTGAATGTCAATGGTGTGGTGGCTATTCCATCGGGGAATACCATTCGCTTGGTACCAGACAGTAATGTAAAAAACTCGGGTGTACCTTATGACCCACGCAATAATGCACGTGGTGATCAGGTTGTAACACGGGTGATTTGGTTGGAAAATACCAACCCCAATGATTTGATCCCAGCATTACGCCCATTAATGCCACAATTTGCGCATTTGGCGGCAATACAAGGCACCAATGCGTTAATTGTGTCTGATCGTGCAGCGAATATTTATCAACTTGAAACCATTATTCGCAACTTGGATGGTACTGGGCAAAATGATATTGAAGCTGTTCCTTTACAACAGAGTCAAGCTGAAGAGATCATTAAGCAGTTGGATGCCATGAGTTCGACAGGCGCATCGAAAGACTTTGCTGGGGCACGGGTTCGTATTATTGCTGATGCACGGACCAACCGTATTTTGATTAAAGGGGATACAGGTACGCGTAAACGTATCCGCAATATGATTGAAATGTTGGATGTACCATCTGCGGATCGTTTAGGTGGTCTTAAAGTCTTTAAATTAAAATATGCCAGTGCAAAGAATTTATCTGAAATTTTACAAGGCTTAGTCACAGGTCAGGCAGTCAATTCTAGTTCAAATAATTCTTCTAATAGTAGTTCTAACAACAGCAATAGCAACAGTTTTAATAATAACAATTCATCATCGAATACCGGCTCAAGCACTGGAAGCAGTATTTCAACACCAGCAATTAATTTAAACAGCAACTCAAATAACAATAATCAAAATAATATCACCAGTTTTAATGCCAATGGTGTGAGTATTATTGCAGATGGTGCTCAAAATGCGTTGGTGGTTAAAGCTGAGCCACAACTGATGCGCGAAATAGAAGCGGCGATCCAACAGCTTGATGTCCGTCGTCAACAAGTATTGATTGAAGCGACGATTATTGAGGTTGAGGGTAATGATACTGATCAACTTGGTGTGCAATGGGCAATGGGTGATCTAAGTAGTGGTGTGGGTGTTGTCAATTTTTCAAATGTGGGTACAAGTTTATCTAAATTGGCAGCAGGCTATCTGTCAGGTGGGGCGGCTGGTTTAGGTAGTGCTGTTGGTGCAGGTACATCTCTGATTTTAGGGGATTATAGAGAAGGTGCTGATGGTTCTCGTAAATTATATGGTGCAGTGATTCAGGCTTTAAAAGCCAACACCAAGTCAAATTTATTATCTACGCCATCGATTGTCACAATGGATAATGAAGAAGCGTATATTGTCGTTGGTCAAAACGTTCCATTTGTTACAGGTTCAGTCAGTACTGGGACAGGAGGCACTGTCAATCCATATACCTCAATTGAACGTAAGGATGTGGGGGTGACCTTAAAGGTAATTCCGCATATTGGTGAGGGCGGTTCGATTCGTTTAGAGGTAGAACAAGAAGTCTCTGCAGTCGCCGAAAATAAAGGGCAGGCAACAGATTTGGTCACCAGTAAACGCTCTATCAAGACCTCTGTGCTTGCAGATCATGGGCAAACCGTGGTGTTAGGTGGCTTGATTTCAGATGATACTGCCCATACACGCCAATCTATACCCTTCTTGGGTGATATCCCTGGCTTAGGCCGTTTATTTAGAGCGGAAGGCAAATCAAATGCTAAACGTAACTTATTGGTGTTTATCCATCCAACGATAATTGGTGATAACGCTGATATACGTCGTGTATCTCAACAACGTTATGATCAGCTGTATAGTCTGCAATTGGCGATGGATAAAGATGGTAACTTTGCTAAACTCCCAGCCAATGTAGATGATGTTTTTCAGCAACGACTGCCAATTAACTCCACACCAAGTTCGCAGCCTAAGCTAGTACAACCGCAACCGACAGCACAACCATCAAGTCAGTATCAAAAAGTGCCTACAGGTGCCAAGACAGGTGCAGTACAAGGCAATGCGGTGACTACACCTGTTGCAGAGGAACCAAATGATATCCGCAAGCAGTAGCATTGTGGGCTTCGCGTAACAAGTGCTTCTAATCGCATGCTTTATTTGATATTTAAAATAGCTTGTTAAAGTATTGTGGTGTGTTCTGTTGTGGCGTGGGCAACATAAAGCTTGGTTTTACGCTGATTTAGCACTGTAGAAATGTCATGCTAAGATAGACTTGAATTAGAATGGGAAGATAATCATGACTTGGAAATTACAAGCAATTACAGGTGAGTTAGAAGGGCAGGAAGTCACGATTGACCGTGATATGCTGGTTGGACGCCATCAAGATGCAGACCTGTTATTGCAAGCTGCGGAAATTTCACGTCGCCATGCTGCATTCTTATTAAAAGAAGATGCGCTTTGGGTTCAAGATCTAAAGTCATCCAATGGTACTTTTGTGAATGATATCCGTATCGATCAAGATAAACTGTTGATGGATGGTGATATTGTTCAATTTGCCAGTGTTAAATTTAATGTACTTGCACCGGTAAAACCTGTTGTTTTGCAAACTGAACAGGCAGCGCCTGAGGTCGAAGTTCAACCGGTTGTAGTTCCAGTAGAAACGCCAGTTCAACAACCTGCTGAGGCTGTGGCGACTGCTGAAATTAAACCAGCTGCCCCAGTAGAACGTACAGTGGCAGATCAGATGAATGAACAGGGCATGCCTGAGCTTTCAGAACGAGATAGCAGTGTGCAAATCAACCGTGAAGGTATGCCGTCTGGTGTAGCAATCCCTAAACCTGCGCCAATTCCAGAAGGTGTGGATATTTATGCGGCTACACAGCCAAAAGTAGAGCAGGTTAAAGCACCTGAGATTGTTGCAGAAGAACACGTCGAAACCCAGAAAAATGCAAAGTTAGGTTTGGCAACACTGGTGATTTTGATCATTTTGGCAATTATTGCATGGCTATTGTTTAAATAATTTGCGAATGCGCTACACTCAAGGCATGCAATCGCATGCCTTTGTTTTTTGTATTTTCGTTTTTAAAATTAAAACTCGATTTAGGTGTAAATCATGAATGTGGCAAAGCTAGACCAACGCGAACTGATTTTATTTGATTTGGATGGGACCTTGGTTGATTCAGCATTTGATTTATATCGTGCCATGAACTTAAGTCTAGCGCGTTTGAACTTACCCCAAGTCACTGAACAACAGGTTCGGGTTTGGATTGGTAAAGGCACCTCATTATTTTGTGAAAGTACATTGAAGTATTTAAAGGGTGAGGTGGATCCTGTACTGCATCAACAGCTTTTGGATACATTCTTGGAAATTTACAATGCAGAGCCTTGTGTTGATACCAAACCATTCTCTGGAATTTTAGAATTTTTAGAGTGGGGAATTGAAAACAATAAGAAATTGATTTGTGTGACCAATAAACCAGAACAGCCTGCACGAAAAATTCTAGAAGAATTGCAAATGGATCACTATTTTGTCGATGTAATAGGTGGTGATCGTTTTGAAGTGCGCAAACCTCATCCAAAACCATTGTTGTATTGTGTTGAAACTTATCAGTCATCAACGGACAAAACCTTGATGATTGGCGATTCAAGTAATGATGTCGAGGCTGCACGCCGTGCAGAGGTTGATTGTATTGTGGTCAGCTATGGTTATAATCACGGTGAAGATATTCAACTCTGTCAGCCACAACAAGTGGTGGATGATTTAACAGAGCTTTTGGCTTAACACCTGTATATTTAAATTGTTGCGAAAAAAGGGAAGAGGAATGAATAGCAAACGCACTTTTCGATGGCGTCACTAAGTGAAATGCAGAGACATCCATACTTAGTATTATCGAAAATAGAGAGAATTCCTGATGACAACCTTAGCGCAATTTGAACAACTAAAATCAGCGGGTTATAACCTTATCCCTGTATACCGCCAACGCTTAGCCGATACAGATACGCCATTGTCTGTATTCGCACGTTTAAAACAGCATCAACAAGCTTATCTTTTTGAATCTGTCGAAGGTGGCGAAAACTGGGCAAGATATTCAATTATTGGACTGGGTGAATCAATCGTATTTTCCTGTAATGCAGGACAGCTTACGATCAAATCGGTAGATGGCTCGATAGATACCCAGCCATGTGCAGATCCCTTTCAATATATCCGTGATTTTCAAGCGCAGTTTAAAGTACCCACCCAACAAGATTTACCCGCACTGCCTAATTTTACTGGCGGCTTGGTGGGCTACTTTGGTTATGATGCAGTACGTTATATTGAGCCAAGGTTAAAGAATGTGCCTGAGGCGGATCCCGTTGGACTGCCAGACTTATGGATGATGTTGTCTAAAACCGTCATTGTATTTGATAACTTAAAAGATACTTTGTTTTTAATCGTACATGCAGATGTTAATGATACAGAGGCTTATGCCAAGGCTCAGCAACAGCTGGATGAGATTGAGGCATTATTGGCTATGCCAATCAGCTTGGTTGCTAAAAAACATACCGCTCCGCATTTTGAGTCATTGACTGGGCATGACAAATTCCTTGAGTCAATTGAGAAAGTTAAAGAATACATCCGTGCTGGTGATGTGATGCAAGTTGTTCCTGGGCATCGTATGGTGTCGGATTTTGATGGTGAGCCTTTACAGGTTTATCGCGCATTACGACATCTCAATCCATCACCGTATTTATTTTTGGTACAAGGGCAGACCCTTTTAGATCAAAAGCCGTTCCATATCGTAGGTTCTTCACCGGAAATTCTTTCTCGACTCGAAAATGGGATCGCGACTGTACGTCCGCTTGCAGGTACACGTCCGCGAGGAAAAACCAAAGAAGAAGATTTGGCGCTTGAAAAAGATTTGCTTTCCGATGAAAAAGAGATTGCGGAACATTTAATGCTGATTGATTTAGGCCGTAATGATGTGGGGCGTGTCTCGAAAATCGGTAGAGTGCAAGTGACTGATCAAATGGTGATCGAACGTTATTCACATGTCATGCATATTGTTTCCAATGTACAAGGTGAAGTATTGGATGATGTCGATGCTTTGGATGTTTTTAAGGCAACTTTTCCAGCAGGCACGCTTTCAGGTGCCCCAAAGATTCGTGCAATGGAAATTATTGACGAAGTTGAGCCGGTAAAACGTGGAATTTTTGGTGGTGCAGTGGGTTATTTGGGCTGGCATGGCGAAATGGACATGTCAATTGCGATCAGAACCTGTGTTATTCGTGAAAATAAGGTCTATGTGCAGGCTGGCGCAGGGTTAGTTGTTGACTCAAATCCTGAATCAGAGTGGAATGAAACCCAAATAAAAGCTCGCGCAGTGATCAAAGCGGTTGAATTATCGTCAAACGGATTGATTTTATGAGTTTTTGAGGTTTTTTTTGCAAAAAACACTTGCAAGGATTCTGAGTTTTGCTAAACTGCACACCGTTCCGATACGAAACGTACGAAACACTAAGAAACGCCGGCATAGCTCAGTTGGTAGAGCAACTGACTTGTAATCAGTAGGTCCACAGTTCGAATCCGTGTGCCGGCACCATCTTAAGGTTTTGTGTTATAATGTTGAAGAACGACACTGAAAGTAAGTGTAAAGGTGAGATTCCCGAGCGGTCAAAGGGAGCAGACTGTAACTCTGCCACGAAAGTTTCGAAGGTTCGAATCCTTCTCTCACCACCATTACTTCGATAAGTGGTAATTACCAACATTAAGCGGGAGTAGCTCAGTTGGTAGAGCGGTAGCCTTCCAAGCTACATGTCGCGAGTTCGACCCTCGTCTCCCGCTCCATCGAAGATGATGCTCTTATAGCTCAGTGGTAGAGCACTCCCTTGGTAAGGGAGAGGTCTCGAGTTCAAATCTCGATAAGAGCTCCAGATACAATTTGGTAGATTATTCTACACCAGTTTCTCAAAAGCAGGCTTATTAGTCTGCTTTTCAAGTATTAGGTGTCTAGTTTTTTAGACGATTGTCGATGCTGAGTTGTTTAACTCGTGTTCGACATAAACGAGGAAGAGCAAATGGCTAAGGCTAAGTTTGAACGTAATAAGCCACACGTAAACGTGGGTACAATTGGTCACGTCGACCATGGTAAAACAACTTTAACTGCTGCAATTGCAACAATTTGTGCAAAAACTTACGGCGGTGAAGCTAAAGACTAC
>NZ_JAMBAR010000001.1:4026812-4267995 GCF_025433935.1 Acinetobacter sp. I-MWF
CTCAATCTAGGGTCTGTTAACATTTCATAAATGGCTTGCGTTGTAGGTTAAAATTGAGCAGGCAAGGCAGGAAACGAGGAGAATAGCGAGACTATTTTCGAGTTTCATAACGTAGGCTGAGATAATTTTAGCCACAACCCTTCGGGACTAGTGTGTTTTTTGCCGCTACTTCGTTACGAACTACTCATTTAGAATGACTAAATTTCGTATTTCGTGCCTAGTATCGTCTAAAAAACACACGTAGTCGCAAACATAGACGAATTGTCAACAGACCCTGGCTTTATTTTTGCCGCAATGGTTTGGCTTATCCGTGAGGAAAAATCATGATTCATCGATTGTTCTAAAGGTTAGATTAATCCGAGCCGTATGCACTTTCTTTGTTGGGGCTAAGCGGTGCAACCAATATGTTTGTGTGGTGTCTTTCATGACCAGCAAACTGCCATTTTCGAGAAAAACCTCAATCTTTTCTTGGCTATTTTTATGTTTAAAGGCAAATTTTCGAACCGCGCCTAGGCTTAAAGACGCAATTGCACCATTCTTTTTTAGATCTGTTTCACCATCACTGTGCCATGCCATACCCTCTTCACCGGTATGGTAAAGATTCAGCAAACAAGAATTAAATGTTTCCCCCGTGATCAATTCAATCTGTTGTTTCAGTTCGAGTAATTCTTCAGTCCATGGCAAGGCATATTTGGAGCTATTTGAATAAGTGTATTCAAAAGCACGATCTCCATACCAAGCCACTTTCCGTTTGGTGATGATCTTTTTGCCAAAGATAATCGCTTGGTCATTTTGCCATTCAATATGCGTAAGCAATTGCTCAAAATAATCATTGGCGATGGCTTCATCCATGATTTTTCCGAAATAATTCACTGTTCCATCTTGTGGAAGCAAATTCTCATGGGGATCGGTTAGAAACTCAAGTTGTTGCATTTTTCCATTTCACATAGGCTGATTTCATACAATGTCCACACGGGCGGAATTGCAATGCCAAGGCTTCGGCTTCACTACTAAAGAACACCCGATTGGCTTTTAACATACGCTTGCCCGAACCACAGTTTAAACGTCCATAAATTTTTAGCTTTTGATTGCCTGCAAATAAAATTTCAGCATTCCTGATTTTTCGATATAACGCCAAACGCTCAATGTCATCATGCTTAATCATCATTTAACTCACAGCATCATGAAAAATAATCCCCAATGTATAACGCTCCCCTGTACGCACCTGACTGACAGCATGCTTCATATTGACTCGATAATAGCCATGAGTGCTTTTCTTGGGTCTAAACTGCGTGGTAAAAATTAACACATCCCCTTGATCAGGTTGTAAAACAATGGCTTTTGACTGTGCTCGTGGTACTTGCTCAGTCAACACCAACTCACCACCGGTAAAATCGCTATTGACTTGACTAAGAACAAATACCATTTGGATCGGAAAATAGACCTCGCCATATAGATCTTGATGTAAGGTATTAAACCCATCTTGCTGATAGTGCAAAATCAAAACAGTGGCCTTATTTTGACCCGCTTGTTGGCATTGTTGTAAAAATTCAAGATGTGAATCTGGATATTGTCGATCCAACTTTAAAGCATCAGACCAAGCATTGGCGATAGGAACCAGATAGGGATAAAACTGAGTTCGAAGCTGTTGAAGCAAGTTTGGTAGTGGATAATTAAAATATTTATACTCGCCATATCCAAAACGATGTTGCTGCATAGTGACGGTTTTTCGATACAGTTGTTGATGGTTGTAATGACTTTTGATCAATTCACACAATTCATCAGATAAAAAGTCTTTAAGGATTGAGTAGCCTTGCATATGCATCTGAGCACGGATTGACTCCCAATCTAAACCCTCAATTTTATTGAGCAACGCTGTTGCTTGTTGTGAATTAAACGCTGGCATGTACGTGTACACCTTCCCAGCCAATCATTGCAGCTTTACGTGTTTTACCCCAATGGTATTCACCTAAAACACCTGTCGCTTGAATCACACGATGACATGGAATTAAAAAAGCCACTGGATTATTGCCAATCGCAGTACCGACTGCACGGGAAGCTTTTGGATTTCCAATCTGTTCTGCAAGGTCTGCATAGGTCGCCAATTGCCCCATCGGGATTTTAAGCAAACTTTCCCAAACTTTAAGCTGAAAATCAGTACCTTTTAGATGCAGCTTAATTTGGCTCCATGGTTTTTGTTCAGATGAGAAAATGGCCAAAGCATGTTCATGTAAGGCATCTGCTTGCTGATAAAATCTTGCTTTAGGAAATTTTTCAACGAGTGCACTATAGGCATCTTGCTCTTGTTCCACAAAAGACATAAAGCAAATCCCTTTGGCTGTTGAAGCCACTAAAACCATTCCAAAGCGTGTTTCAGCATACTGGTAGTGGATGGTTAAGTTTTCCCCACCACTTTTGTATTCAGCAGGTGTCATCCCTTCAATTTGTATAAATAGATCATGCAAACGACTGGTGCTCGATAGTCCTGTGTCATAAGTCGCATCAAATACCGAATGCTCTTGTTTTAACAAGTTTTTTGCATGTTCAATACTAATATATTGCAAGAACTTCTTCGGACTGGTTCCAGCCCATTCTGTAAATAAACGTTGAAAATGTGCAGGGCTTAAATGAATATGCGCAGCCACCTCATCTAAATTCGGTTGTGCTTTAAAATTGTGTTTAATGTATTCAATGGCTTTTGCAATACGTTCAAACTGATTGTGCTGTTGCATCGCATTTCTCCTCACTTTTCTACATCTAACTTAACAGTTGTTATGCAATGAGCAAATCCGAATCGTGCTGAGTTTAGTGATTCAATATCGTTAAAAACCTCCACAATAAAAAACCGTTAGTCATTAAAACTAACGGCTTTTAAATGGATAAATCTATTCTTCGAAATTACGTTCGTCAAAAAACAAGTAGTCCATACGCAATCTATATAAATTTACCTGATTCTTTGTATTATTGAATCGTACATGGTCGATCTATCGTGTGGCGACATGGATGTCGCTGTTGGGCGGGGGTACAGGACGTACCCCTCGCCCAACGGAAGATTTTTGTCACCTTTTCATCTCTGAAAAGTGAGGCATCGCCTACGCAAAGCTATTTAAACTTTAATTGTAAAGTGTGGCATTGCAAGCGTTATAACCATATGAATCACGTTAATGAAAGTATATAAATATATGATTTATAATTTTGACCTTATTTATAAATCGTCTAAATGCATATTTGCGCAATAAGACTATTGATAGATCTTATGCCCTTGATCACGTATTTCAGCAATTTTCTTGCCTTCCATTTTGGCATGATCTAAATGACCGCCTTTGACTAGCGCTTGAGTCTTATCAATTTGCGCAATCAATTGATCATATAATTGAGTCGAAGTCGGAGCACTGGCATCACCACGACCTTTAAGTTTGACTTTTTTAGCGTCCGTTGCAGCAGCACGCATATTATCTAAAGCTTTATTTGCTTCAGCGGCATTATTGGTTTGATTAAATGCTTTATAGTTTTTACCTAATGCCTGCATATTTTGTTGTAGCGTCGCAGCAAAAGTCATTGAGCTGAAACCTAAAGCAGAAATCATCATGACGGTGGCTAAAGTTTTTTTGATCATTATGATCTTCCTTAAAACTGTGGCTATTGTTGGGTGTAA
The DNA here is from genome assembly GCF_025433935.1 of Acinetobacter sp. I-MWF. Classification (NCBI taxonomy): domain Bacteria; kingdom Pseudomonadati; phylum Pseudomonadota; class Gammaproteobacteria; order Moraxellales; family Moraxellaceae; genus Acinetobacter; species Acinetobacter sp. I-MWF. The sequence continues at coordinate 4,030,468 of NZ_JAMBAR010000001.1, forward strand.
AAAAGCCCATTGTGGCTATTGTCCATTTCCAAGATTAAACATAGTTTAAAAGCACAAAAAATAGCAAATAAAAATGCAACGAATTCGTTGCATTTTTATATTCAGAAATAATCAGAAAAAGACTTAAATTGGTTCAATCTCATGATGTAAGGCATCGTGGATCGCTTCAACCAATTGTTGTGCAATCTCTTGTTTCGAGGCTTTTTCTAAATCACGCTTTTCCATCTGGTACTGTTCTGCAAAAAACACGGTCATCGCATTTTGATCAGAAGCAAAACCAATATCAGCACGCGAGACATCATTGCAGGCAATCATATCGAGTTTTTTGGCAACCAGTTTTCCTGCTGCATATTCCTCTACATTACGAGTTTCAGCCGCAAAACCCACCATAAATGGGCGCTTTGACTGTTGCGCAATGGTCGCCACAATATCGGGGTTTTTTACCAACGAAACATTCAGCTCATCACCTGCTTTCTTGATCTTATGTTCCGCAACTTCTGCCACACGATAGTCAGCGACAGCCGCAGTTGCAATAAACACGTCACAGCCTTCCTCAAGCTGGTGCATGCTTTCATCAAGCATTTTTATCGCAGAAGAAACATTGATACGACGCACACCATTCGGGGTATCTAAACTGACTGGACCAGCCAGTAACGTCACTTTTGCCCCTGCTGAATAGCAGGCTGCTGCAATGGCAAAGCCCATTTTCCCTGTACTGTGATTGGAAATATAACGTACAGGATCAATCGCTTCACGTGTTGGTCCCGCAGTAATCACTACACGTTTTCCAGCAAGCAAGCCAAACTTCTCAGCAATCGCACGTTGTGCTTGATGGAAGTAGTTTTTAACTTGTTCAGCTAAATCTTCAGGTTCAGGCATACGTCCTAAACCGACATCACCACAAGCTTGTGAACCCGCTTCAGGCATAATCACATGTACGCCATCTTCAACTAAGGTATTTAGATTACGTTGTGTCGGCTTAGCTGCCCACATTTGCTGATTCATTGCAGGCGCAACCCAAACAGGTGCTTTGGTTGCCAAATACAAGGTACTGAGCAAGTCATCAGCCAAACCCGCGCCAAACTTTGCAATGGTGTCACAACTTGCAGGTGCAACTAAAATTAAATCAGCCCAACGCGCCAATTCAATATGCCCCATTCCCGCTTCTGCTTCAGGGTCTAATAATTCGGTATGAACTGGATTGCCTGATAAGGCCTGAAAAGTTAAAGGGGTAATAAATGCCTGTGCACCTTTGGTCATTACCACGCGTACATTAAAGCCGTAATCCTTTAAACGGCGTACCAGGATTGCACTTTTATAGGCGGCAATACCGCCTGTTACAGCGAGGATAATATTTTTATTAGAAAATACACTGAGATCAAAACTCACTATCAGGCTACCTTTCAGTTGCAGTGGCGCTCACAATATCATTAAATAGTCTATCTCCCAAGTCATTCAAGGGAGAAAAATCAGAAGTAAAATAATTTTAAAATGTGAAAAATAATGAATCATTCAATCAAACAATGGCCTGAACAAGAACGTCCACGTGAAAGATTACTCTTACAAGGGGCACACAGCTTATCTGATGCAGAATTACTTGCGATTTTTCTACGTTCAGGCTCAAAACAACACTCTGCTGTTGAATTAGCGCGCTTACTCATTCAACATTTTGGTCATTTAAATGCTGTATTTGATTCGTCTTTAGATGATTTAAAACAGTTTCATGGCATTGGCGAAAGCAAGTATTCACAACTGATGGCGGTGAAAGAATTGGGACGGCGTTACTTGAAACATCAACTAAACCAAGGTTTAGACTTGAGTCGTTCTGATTTAATCCGAGATTATTTACGTTATGAATTGATCGGAGAATCTCAAGAAGTCTTTGCTGTACTCTGTTTAGACAGCCAGTTACGTAAATTGAGTTTTAAAAAACTATTCTATGGTTCAATCAATTACTGCAATATTTCCATCAATCAATTATTACGATATGTCATACAAAAACATGCGACTTTTATCGTTATTGCCCATAATCACCCTAAAGGTTTTGCCAAACCTTCACGTGAAGATTACGATTTAACTCAAGAAATATTAAAAGCCTGTCAACTGCTTGAAATAGAATTATTGGATCATATGATCATTGCTGCTGAGCAAAGCTACTCCTTTGCTGAACACGGACTCATCAAACCCAAAACTTTCCCTACAAATGTGATTGACAAGCACCTTTGAAGCGGTGAAGATCACTAAAAAATATAGATTTAAAAGTATGATTGTCCGCGATCAAAACGATACCCTTAAAATATTACTCTCTTGGCGTGGTACGATTTTACCCAAAGTGCTGCCACCGCTTGGTTTTGTGATGCTGATTTCTGCAATTGTGGGTGGCATTGAGTATACCAATTTATATCGTTTTCCTGAATTACCCTTGGTTGGCTTTACCCTGATTGGTGTGGTGCTTTCTATTTTTCTAGGCTTTAAAAATACCGCCTGTTATGACCGTTGGTGGGAAGCGCGTAAACTTTGGGGAATGCTGATCGCCAATGCACGTCACTTTGACCGTGATTGTCGTATATTCCCTCAAGGGCGTCGTGAACGGATCATTCAACATGTGATTGTATTTGCAAACTTATTAAGAGATCGTCTGAGGCATCAAACAGCAAATCCAGATGCGCTGGTGGAAACCAGTGGTATGAGTCAACAGGCACTGACACAGTTGTATCAACAAACCAATGCGCCGCAATACACGCTGAGTTTGATCCAATGGGAATTGATGCAAGCGCTCAAAGAAGGCGAAATTTCCGACATTATCTATACCCAATTAAACGAACATGTAAATGAGCTCAGTTTGGTACAAACCGGTTGTGACCGTATTGCAACCACACCTTTGCCTTTTGCTTATTCAGTTTTATTAAATCGTACAGTCTATTTTTTCTGCTTTATGCTGCCCTTTAGCTTAGGTTCATTACTGGGTTTAGCAACACCTTTGCTGGTGGGTATTTTAGCCTATACTTTTCTGGGGCTAGATGCTTTAAGTACCGAGATAGAAGAACCTTTTGGTACGCAAAGTAATGATTTACCTTTAGATTCAATGGTAAGAATGATTGAAATTGAATTATTGGGAACTCTAGGGAAACCGACTCCTCCACCGATTCAAGCCCATGATCACAATTTACTTTAATACATCAGTTTCTGATTTTATTGCCCTTTTTAAAGAGAAGTTAAAGTAAAGGCCGAGCACTGAAAATGAAATATGTGGTTATCTTTAAGGCACAGATCAATACGCTTGATCAACAGTATTTTCAAACTGCACAACTTTTACGAGAGAAAGCATTGAGCCAGTTTAACTGCCAAAAATTTGAGTCTCTTTGTGAAAATGATTTTGAAGTTGCGCTTTCTTATTGGAATACACTTGAAGATATCCAGGCTTGGCATAAAGATGCAGAACATCAAGCAGCTCAACGAATTGGTAAACAACAGTGGTATAAAAAATTTAGTGTTGAGATTTGCCAAATTCAAAAAAGCTATTAACTCTAGATCACTTAAAAATCGGTCTATTTAGGAATGTAGATACTAAAAAATAGAATCAAGATAATCCCATTACATCTTGTTCAGTTTCTAGCGCACTTCAAATTCAGATTCAGCTGGATCAAAACGCCAAGTACGCACGATCCGCAGTTCAGAAATATCTTTCATTTTTGAATCAAAACGTCCAAAAGGTGCACCTTTACGCACTGAGTTTTTGGCAGCTTCATCGAGGATTGAATGACCTGAGCTTTCAATCAATCGTATAGCACGAATCCCACCCTCATTATTGAGAATGACCATTAAACGGACCTCACCCGAAAGACGCTGCTGTTTGGCAAGATCTGGGTAATATCGGTTTCCATACATCTCAACTTTTTCGCGAAATTTATCTAAATATCCAGCAGATGCATCTTGTTTGGCTTGAATACCATCTAAGGTTTTAATTTTTTGTTGTTTACTAAAATTTTGTTGTTTCTGTAAATATTGAGCTTCTAAACTCGCCACCATTGCCGTTTTAGCCTGCATCTGGCTCTGCAACTCTTCCATGGCCTTTTTACGATCGTTTTGTTCCGCCTGCTTTTGCCAGCTAAGAACCGTCATTAATACTTTTTCTTCGAATTTCAATTCTCGTTTTTGCTGTATTTGCTCTAAAGCTTCGAGTTGCTGATCACCCGCACTCTTGTCTTCTGCTTGCGCGGGCATATCACTTGAAATACGATGCTCTTTACGGAATGTTCCAGAACCTTGCTGATTTGCTTGCGCTAAAAAGTCTGCATCTTTAATTTCATCTTCACTTGGGCGAATACTGATTGCGATTTCTTTTGTGCTGGTATTATTTTCTTGTGGCATTCCAAATTGAACAGATAAAAAAAGTACATGTGCAATGACAGCTGCAGAAACAGCTCCAACAAATAATGCGTCTTGCCACCAGTACTCAGAATGCTGTGTATTGGCAAATAATTTTTTTATCATGACATTAATCCGACAAAATTCCCCAATCGCCAAATTTAAAATTTATTAAAATAAGTTTAACTTTACATTATTCACAAACTTTGTGACTTATTTAGTAAAAGTAAAAACGTAATTTTAAAACACTCAAAATGGTGCAATGTTTTTTGTTAAACTGCAATCGTTAGACTTGTATTTTTTTAATAATCGACAAGTTTATCGCCTTAAAAAATGATGATGATTTGGGACAATACTTATGCCGACGCTACTTTCTAACATTGTTAAACGTATTCGACAAGTATACCAAAAAGCAGAAGGTTTTATAGAAGAAGAACGCGAGTTTCCAGTATCACAAGTATTTTTAAATGCGACCTTTAAACGTTTTGTCACCGACAACGTCAAAATTTTAGAAGATTTACATGCCGACCTGCATGATGATTGGTTAAAACTTTATGCCACACTCAATGTAAAAGGCATGCATTTGGTTCTTTCGGTGGATCTTAAGTTAGTTCAAATGGAACTCAACAAAGATATGCAGTTGATTGTTTTTGAACAAATCAGTAACACCCAAGTGATCGAAGCCAGCTATCCCAGTGTTTGGTATAAGATGGGCGTAAATACTGCTTTATTCTTCTATCAAAAAGTACTGAAAAAAGATCCTTTGGGGATGATCCTAGAAAAATTTAATGTCATTACCGTAAAAGATGAATTACTTCATTTAGACCTGAATCGTTGGTTAGGAAAAAATCGTTCTATTATGGACACTTTAAACAAAGTCCATGTGAACCATGCAGAATTACGTGAAACTGAGTTGGTGGTGATTGGTAATGTAAACCTAACCGCTTTATTGAGTAAATTTAGAGAAGATAAAGACCCAGACTGGGACGAAGATGATTATCTTGAAACTGAAGTTACACCAATTGAGCAAAAGAATTAAGTCTCAAATTGCAGATTAGATTTCAAGTTATCGCAATCAAAATGTATACATAAATTCACAGGATTAGCAATAAAGTGAATATTTTCTCTTTAATTACACCGCATAATAGGTGTCATATCCAAAAATACTTTTAAATGCATAGGACATTTAATGATGGCAAAAACGTTATTTAAAACATTAAGTATCGCAACTGGTGTTTCAACTGCAATGTTATTGGTTGGATTTTCAAGCAATGCTCTTGCCATGAGTCCGTTCCAAGCAAGCTACCAGTTTGCCTATAATGGTAAAAACTTAGGTACTGCGACCCGTACATTGAGTCAAAGTGGCAATAACTGGACCTATGTATTTGCAGCAAAAGCAGCAGCAATTGCTTCTGCAAGTGAAACAAGCCGTTTTAGCTTTACCAATGGTCAAATTAACTCAAGTAGTTTTAGTCGTACCAGTAAAGTGTTGGTACATAATGACACCATGACCATTAACTTTAATCCAAACAGCAAAACCATTAACACCAAGAAAAAAGATCAGGCACGTTCTTTCCCATGGAAATCAGGTGCTTTAGATGAGTTAAATGCTGAATTACAAGTACGTGAAGACTTAAAAGGTGCCGGTCTAAAATCAAGTTATTTGATTGCAGATGCAAAAGGTTTAGATGCGCGTCGCTTTGTTAAACAAGGCACAGAGTCAATTAAAACCCCTGCGGGAACCTATAACACGGTCAAAGTTGTACTCACCCATGACAATGGTGAAAAGAGTTCAATTTTCTGGTTAGCGCCTCAATTAGACTATTTACCCGTGAAAATGTCACATGTTGATGGTAAAACATCTTATAACCTAACCTTGACCAGTTACAAAAAGTAAGACATTTTTCACCTTTTGATCAATTTCAGCTTGCATTTTTTTTAGTGCTTTTTAAAATACGCCTTTGCTTTAAAAAGCACCTTGCCTCTAGAGGATTCTCCCTGTGCACGCACTAGAACAGAAAATCTTAGCTGAAGGTATCGTTCTATCTGATCAAGTTCTGAAAGTCGATTCTTTCTTAAATCACCAAATTGACCCTGTGATGATGCAGCTCATCGGTCAAGAGTTTGCTCGTCTTTTTAAAGATGCCGGCATTACCAAAATCATCACAATTGAAGCATCAGGCATTGCGCCTGCTGTGATGGCTGGTTTGGAACTTGGTGTACCCGTTATTTTTGCACGTAAATATCAGTCTTTAACCCTTAAAGATGATTTATATCGTTCAAAAGTATTCTCTTTTACCAAGCAAATTGAAAGCACCATTGCGATTTCTAAGAAACATATTAGCAAAGGCGATAAAGCTTTGGTTATTGATGATTTCTTAGCGAATGGTCAAGCCGCTTTAGGTCTTGCTGACTTGATTCATCAAGCGGATGCAGAAGTTGTGGGTATTGGGATTGTGATTGAAAAATCTTTCCAACCAGGCCGTCAATTGTTATTAGATAAAGGCTACCGTGTTGAATCATTGGCACGTGTTGAATCTTTAGCAAACGGTACGGTAAGCTTTGTAGAAGAATAAGCTGGTCTTACTTCAAAAATTTCCATTAAAAAGAGTGCCTTAGGTGCTCTTTTTTATGCTTTTTGATCAGTAGCGTCTTTGTTTTGCCTTTTATTTTGATCAAGCCCTCAGCTATATTGTGTAAATAAAGAGATAACTCAGGTAAATAATAAATGAGATCAATCACTCAAAAATTAGTTGATCTACTCGACGTACAACAATTGGATGATGGTCTATTTCAAGGGCAAAACACACGTTTATTTGGATCACACCTTGTGGGTGGGCAATTGGTGGCACAAGCATTGATTGCCGCATCAAAAACCACCACTCGACCAGCACATTCATTACATGCTTATTTTATTCGCAGTGGTCGCACAGATATTCCGATTTTATATAAAGTTGAAAATTTAAGAGATGGCAAAAGTTTTTCGACTCGCCAAGTTCATGCTTGGCAAAACGGCCATATTATATTTTCGGCCATGGTTTCATTTGCCAATATTGAAGAGGGTTTAGAAAATCAGATTGAACCGCCTCTCTACCCTTCGCCAGATGAACTGATCCCAGAACAACAACTTAAACAAATGATTTATGAGGATGTTCCTGAACCTGCACGCGCAATATTTATGCGTCAATTTTTTATCAACATCCATCCTGTACAGCCATTCAATCCATTTAAACCGATAAAATTAGACACAAATTATGCTGAATATTTTCAAACCTTTGAAACTATTCCCACTCAACAAGATACACCCATGATGCACCAAGCCATTGCTGCATATTATTCTGACTATAACCTGCTGACGGTTTCACTTAGACCGCATGGTGTCAGCTATGCGAACGGCGGTGTACGTAGTGCAAGTTTAGACCATAGCATTTATTTTCATACAGATTTTAGAGTAGATGAGTGGCTACTTTATGATATGAATGCCACAGTATCTAGCCAATCCAGAGGGCTTAATTTCGGCCGGATGTGGCAAGATGGTCGATTGGTGTGTAGCGTTAATCAGGAGAGTTTAATGCGGCTGAAGCAATAACAAGATGTTTCTATAAGCTTGTGTCAATCATTCTAGCGATTACATTCACACAAAATATAAAGACTGGTCACGGTATTCAGTTACAATCAAAATCATGTCATATCCCTGACATGATTGTAACGATAGCGATAAGCATGACAAAAATGCCAGTAGTGAACGTGAATATAACGCTTAACCATAACTTAACGAAGACAAATGGACTTTGTTGAGTGAGTAAAAATCAATGACTGATGAACAAACAGTAAAGTGCCCAAAGTGTGGCGCTACAGACTTAGAACGCCGTGATCATGAACAACTTTTAGGCAAAGCAGGCAGTGTATTATTGACTTCTGCGGGTGCAGCAGCAGGAACTGTAGGTGGCGCTGCCTCTGGTGCTTCTATTGGTGCGGCTATCGGAACGGTTGCAGGTCCTTTAGGCGTTATTGTTGGTGGAACTGTAGGAACCTTCGTAGGCGCAATCAGTGTTGGAATTACAGGTGGATTTCTAGGAAATCGCTTTGGTAAACGAGCAGGTGTGATTGTTGACCAAAATATCTTTTTTGATTACCAATGTAAAAAATGTAATCATCGCTTTAATCTAAAATAACAAAATATAAAATATCAATATGATAAAGAACTTCTCTTTTAATCGATTAGAAACGAGCAAAAAGAGAAGTCTTTGAATTATTATCTAGATCTCACAAGAGCATCAAAAATTATGGGTTTAACTTTTTAACCATTTCACCTAGACGTTTGCCCTGTTCTGCACATAAAGCTTTTTCATCAGAACTTAAGTTTTGGTCATGACGTGGTCCACTGACATGACTGACGCCATACGGCGTACCGCCTGATTTGGTATTGGATAAGGCTGGATTGGCATTGGTCAGCCCCATGATCATCATGCCATGATGGAACAATGGCGGTAACATCGTTAATAATGTACTTTCCTGTCCACCATGCATTGACCCTGACGCGGTAAATACACAAGCAGGTTTATCGTGTAATGCACCATTTAACCAAAGGCTAGTGGTTTGATCCCAAAAGTATTTCATTTCAGATGCCATATTGCCAAAACGTGTTGGTGAACCTAAAGCCAATCCTGCACAATTTTGTAAATCATCCAATGTACAATAAATATCGCCATGTTCTGGAATACTGGCTTCCGCTTCTTTCACGACAGTGGAAAGATTCGGCACAGTTCGAATTTTTACTGCGACACCCGCTGCTTCTACCCCGTTGGCAATCAAGTGTGCCATCTCTTTGGTAGATCCATATTTACTGTAATAGAGTACGAGAACATAAGCTTGCATAGAGATTTCTTGATTTCAACATAAGAAAATAAAACTATACGGTATTTTTCTGCTTTTTTGGGTAAGCTAGACAATGAAAATGCAAGATATGCCGAAAAATAATTGAGATCAAAGATATATATGCTTGAATTACTTAAAAAACTACCCTTCTATGAAAAAACTTGGTTTCAATTCATTCTTTTTGTACTTGGTCGTTTTGAAGCAGATCGTTGTCGTGAACAAGCGGGATCGCTAACCTATACGACATTATTTGCTGTTGTTCCAATGTTGACTGTTTTCTTGGTTATTATCTCATCAATCAAAGCCTTAGAGCCTGCTAGACAGCAACTCCAGCAGATGATTTATAGTAATTTCTTGCCGAAAACCAGCATTGCTTTTGATAAAGCTTTTAATGTCTTTACCGAGAACTCAAGTAATTTAACTGTTATTGGTGTGCTGTTTTTATTCATTACCACAGTACTGATGCTTACCAGTATCGAAACGGTTTTTAATCGGATTTGGCGTGTTCAAGAAACGCGTAATGGCATCATTGGCTTTATGCGTTATTGGACCATTATTTCTTTAGGCCCGATTTTATTGGGGAGTGCCTTTGTCATTTCATCAACATTGGCCTCTATGAATGTTTTAAGTAATAACTTTGCTGGTTATGAAGTTGATGGTACAGCGTTACTTGGGGTCATTTCGTTTGCACTGACCACTTTAGGCTTTTTCATTTTATATTGGACGATTCCAAATCGCAGTATTCCTGTTCGAGCGGCCGCGATTGCAGGTCTTTTTGGTGCGATTGCATTTGAGCTACTTAAAAACCTATTTGGTTTTGTTATGGCAAATTTCACCAGCTATACCCTTGTTTATGGTGCTTTTGCTGCTGTACCAATTTTCCTATTATGGATCTTTTTATCGTGGAATATCGTCTTATTGGGTGTGGAAATCAGCTATGCCCTTACCGCATTTCATACAGGTAAAATCCAAACCCGCCATCCTGTGTTGATGATGCTCGATATTCTGGAATTATTTTATAAAAAACAGAAAACGGGTGAAGTGGTGACTGATGCAGAAGCATTAAATATTTTAGGTCGTGGTGAAATTGGACGCTGGCCAGTTTATATCCAACTTCTAGAAAAACAGAATTTGGTTAAATGTACTGACAATAATGAATATGTGCTGGTCAGAAATTTAGATGAAATTGATTTCTGGTCATTCTATACATCATTGCCTTATACCCTCCCTCGTCGTCATGATGTTGAACATGTCCATGATGATGATGTATGGATGAAGCATATCGGTCCAACCTTAATCGAATCCGATGAATATTTGGCAGCCAAGTTATCAATTCCGCTTTCGACCATTTTGGATGATAAGTAATTTTAACCAAGATAGATAAACAACTTCCCTTTCCAAGCAGTGCTCATTGGAAAGGGAAGTGATATTCCTTTTTCGATGAATCGTTATAATTTCGCAATAGCAAAAACCACTGCATAAAGCGGATAAAAGACACCCCAATGGTATGAACCTGTCTTTTTTATAGGATATAATTCAAAGTAGACAAAAGATCTTTTTATTCAGGCAATCTTTGCATGACGATAACAAAAACCAGCGATAAAAATATACTGACTCAACTCAGTACCAATGATGAAATTGTTGCACCGCTGTGGCTTATTTTTCGACATGATCCTGCACTGTCGGTTTATCCTGAACATGGGCATGCTTGGGGCGAATTTATTTATGCTTTTAATGGGGTGATGGAAGTCAATATTGATCAAATTAATTATATTACGCCACCTCCATATGGAGTTTGGTTACCGCCAAATACGCAACATAGTGGTTTGAATCGGACTCCTGTTTCCCATGCAACTTTGTATATCCACCAATCGTTATGTAGTGCCTTACCTCAACAAGCAGGGATTCTCTTAACCTCGCCTTTGGTTTCAGCGATTTTACAGCACATCAAACAACATCCAATGCAAGCATCTGAGCCTGAATATTTGCGACTATTACAGATATTACTTGATCAATTACAACATGCTGAGTTAATCGGTAGTTATTTACCCCATACCAATCATACTGCCTTAAAACAAGTTTTGGATTTTTTACATGCCCACCCTGCTGATCACAGTACGCTAGAGGCTTTAGCCCAACGGATTAATATGACTGAACGTACCTTGGCAAGACTGAGTCAAAAAGAGTTGGCAATGTCACTCAATGAATGGCGACAACGGCTTAAAGTCATGAAAGCGATGTCTATGCTCAATGAGGGGAAAACGGTTGAAAGCATTGCACTGGATTTAGGTTATGCCAATGCTTCTGCTTTTATCAATATGTTTAAACGTTGGATGATGCGTACCCCAGATCAGTTTAGAAAATTGTTGCATCACTAAATCAACTTTTTACATTTTAAATAGATGAAGTGGAGCGATCTAAATATTGATAATCAATAATCTTCCCGACCAATCTATATGTCGATCTAAAAAGGCATGGGCTGAATTTAACTTTGCTTTATGTATTGATTCACCAAAGTCATCCATTGCTAATTTTATTATGACGAGCCAATTGGCGATTTTAATACGATTCAAACAATAGCTAAAAAATAGCAATACTGTAAATTTTAACTGGCTGTAAATTTCAACGGATAAATCAAGTGGGATATATCGTAAAAGTTAACGATGAATTGTTATTTTATAAAACTGTAGATAATAAAAAACCCAATGCGTATTGATTATAAATAAACATTGGGTTGATTGCATTTTAAATACTTACTTTACAAAGGTTTTCCAAACAAAATCTTGGCTTTGACCATGTAAAGTCATACTCAATTGATCACCAGAAGCCAATGCTGCAACACCTGCAGGTGTCCCTGTCATCACCACATCCCCTGGTTCTAAAGAGAATACTTGGCAAATGTCTGCAAGTAAGTAAGCAATATCAAAAATCAATAAAGCAGTATCGCCCTTTTGACGGACTTCATCATTTACTGCAAATTCAAATGTAACAGCCGACCAATCTTTAATCTCATCCACACTGACCCAATCTGCCAGTACACATGAGCCATCAAAAGCTTTTGAACGTTCCCAAGGCTGGCCTTTGCCCTTTAAGTCATCTTGGAGATCACGTAAAGTTAAATCTAAGCCTAAAGTCACCGCACCAATCGCATCCAATACTTTATCTAAATTGGTTTCGCCCTTAAGTGGCTTGTCGATACGTAACGTCAGTTCACATTCATGGTGACAATTTCCCCACGCCTCATTCCAAGAGATACCGTCTTGCAATGAAATCAAACTACTGGGCGGCTTGATAAATAAGACTGGACGATCTGGAATTGCGTTACCTAATTCTGCTGCATGCGCTGCATAACTACGACCGACACATACAATCTTAGATGGACGTGTACTCATATGGTTCCCTTCTTATTGATCAGCGTTAAAAACTTTATAATTCCAAATTACTTTTTAAAAGTATTGATAAAAATCGTTTGATCTGCGGGTGTCGCAAATGCTCGTTTAGGCACAATCACCACAGTACGATTTTTTAATTCGATCATATAGGTAAGCTTGCCTTCTGCAAATTTATCTACATCTGAATAATGATGAACTTGCTTTGGGCGGCCACTACTGAATAATTCCATATAGTCTTGAAATAATTCAATACCTTGTTCGCTTTTACCAAATTGATATTTAACGAATTGGCGTTTAAACATCATCGGTAAAAACCAATACCGCATCAGCATTTGCAGAATTAAGAAAAAAGCACCTAAGCAAACATAATATTTACCCACACCCTCTAAACCGAGGTAAATCCCCCAAACCATGATTCCGATGCTGACCAAAGGCGTGAGAAATTGGCTAATTTGCTTTTTACCAAAAGTTGCCAGTTTAAAACCGTCTTGAGATTCTTCTAAATTAAGATAATAACGTGCAGATAATGCAGGCTGGGTGTCTGACATAGTTGCTTCAATACAAATATTTTACGATGCCAAGATATTACACTAGATTTTTCCAGCGAGATGCGGATTTTCATCTTGTTTTACAGAACACCTCTATTTTTTAAAAGTGAATCCTTTTAGGGTCTTTCATACAAATGGTTTTTATAAAAACAAAAGATTGCCGCTTATCAAGGCACAAAAGGAATTGTGATGAAAGCTTTTTATTTAAATATCAGTCTCGTGCTCTTAATCGGTATCAGTCAAATCAGTTTCGCGAAATTGGTCACTTGGAGCGATAATATTCCCAGTGCGTTAAAACCATTTGACAATAATGCCCAGCAAATCGCGGCAATTGCACAAGACAATATTTTAATTTATGCCCATCCAGCGACCAAGACGTCGCTACCAACATTCAGCAAACAGCCCCAACCTATAGCTAAATTTTCAACAGCAGCCATTGTTGTGCCTGTAAGTAGCCAAGAAGTGGCTAAAACCTTAAGCCATTACACGCAATATGTTGGGTTATTCCCGACTTTAAAATCAGCAAAAGTCATCGAAACAGCAGGACCTGTCAGTCAATTGAAATATCGTATTTCTATCCCGACACCGATACCTGTATTGAATTTTAATGAAGATGTGGTGATGCAGCATCAAATTGGACAAAATAGCATTTCAACCATGGTGATTGATGGTCCAATTCCTTATGCATTAGGAAAATTTGAATGGTTCAATTTAGCTGACAACAAAACCTTAGTCACCCTGACACAATGGGGCGATTTAAACCAACCGCAGGGTTTCCTATTTAAGAAAATTTTAAATGCTTTCCCTGAAGTAAAACTGGCAATTCCAAATGGTTCGAGCGCCTTTGTTTTAGAAGCACTCAAAAATAAATATACGGCTAAAAAAGTGACGGCATTAAATGCAGGGCAGCTACCTAGCCCACAATTAAATACAGCTCAAATCAATAAAATTGTTCAGGTCAGTGCCAACGCGCAACAGCCCGTCAGTATTGTACTTAATCCTGTCACTGTACCTTATACCCATGGTCGTGAAGTTTTACGTTTTACCACAAGCTATCAATATTTAAATGCCACCCCGCAACAATTACAACGTTGGACACAACCCTTATCCTATAAAGAAATTTTTCCAAAACAAATCAAAAGCATTAAAACCACAGCGATCAACACACAAGGACAAGATGCAGACTTTAAAGTCAGTGTCGGATTGGGGGTTATTAGTATTCCTTTTGATTTTAAAATGCGTTTTAGCTATCCCAAAGCCACCGAAAATAACTTCTATGCCAATGGCGGTGATTTACGTTATCTCAAAGGTCAAATTCAATTTTTACCCCAAGGCAATAACACCTTACTCAAAATGACCACCACCATCAAAATTGATGAAAAAGCACCATTCCTACTCAAAGCAGCACGCAGTTTACCCTACCATGAAATGTTACCTGCGCTGGGTGCAAATGCAATTTTTGCTCAAAAAGTAAAGTAGTGCTGATTGAACTTTTAAAACTCAATTAATCAGCCAGATGTTTAATTGTTGTACCAATATTAAATAGGAAATATAACGGGATTGCGACCAGATCACCGACTAAAGTGACTGGGGTTAAGGCGATTTTCTGCAACAATGTTTTAGAATGTAGTGAGTATTTGGTTTTTCCTTGTGTATACATTTCAATCGTATAATTTTGACTAAAGTTCTGAAATTTCATATTTTTAATTTCAGCATTTAAGCCCACAACACGCCCAACCAATCCAATTTTTCTTTGATAAAATTCAGAGTTTTCCTGACCATACTCGTACTGACTCAGTCCAAGTCGAGATAACTTATTTTCTTCCTGTCGAGTTAAATTGTTTTTTGCATAATACAGTTCAATATCACCGCTAAATTGAGCTGCTTGTGGATTTTTTTGATCATCGCTTTCAGGCATTAAAGACAAGCTAAAATGCTTGTCACTCGGACGGACAGGTTTGATCCGCCAATACTTGGGGTCTAAATCAGATTGAATGGTCTCTAAAATTTCCTTATTTCCAATATCAATCATATACGCATATTTTTGCCCAACCACGATTAAGGAGCGATCTACATTGTTTCTATCATGGCTATTTTTTGAGGAAGCATTTTCTTTTAAATAGGCAAAACCGACAATTTGATCCTGATCTACAATCACACGATCTGCATGGGTTGAAACCACTTTACCCGTCGCCAACCTGCCAGAGTCACTGTTATTCCACAGAATGGCGGTACATCCGATCATTTGACTGATGACCAGCACGATAAACAATGAGAAATATTTATGCATGAATGATTGGCCTTATTTTTATTATCTCGCTCATTGTGCCATTTTTTAGGCACAAAAAAACCGCAATAAAGCGGTTTTTTTTAAATATTTTATCAAGTTGGTGCGCTCAGAGAGATTCGAACTCCCGACCCCTTAGTTCGTAGCCAAGTGCTCTATCCAGCTGAGCTATGAGCGCGACGTCTTGATGGGACGCATTATACGCCTTTTCATTTTTTTGTTAAGGATTATTTCAATAGTTAAACACCAAGTGTTTAGTATTTGGGCTATTTATCTTTAAATCGACAAAAAAACCTAGGATTTATGCATTTATTCACTGCTTGCATGCTGTTTCATTTGAAATTGAATTAAATATTTTTCAGTAAGCAACCAAAATAAATAGCCAACTACACTCAATAATATTCCAGCCGTACACACGGCATACCATCCCCAATGACCATAGAGTGTTGTTGCCAGTAATGATCCCACAGCACTGCCCAATGCATAAAACAACATATAAGCACCGACCAATCGCCCATGTAATCGAATATCCGCTTGGAAGATCAGACTTTGATTAATCACATGAACTGATTGAATAGCCACATCCAATAAAATAATCGCTAAAATAAAAATCCAAATTGAAAAATATAAGCAGGTTAAAATGACCCAAGCTCCGATCAGTAATAGAAACGCATATTGTGTAACACGCTGCGCATAGCCTCGATCAGCCAACCCACCAACACGGATTGCCATAACCGCACCAATAGCACCAATGATGCCTAAAAAACCAATCAAGCTATGTGAATATTCAAAAGGCTGAACAGATAAAGGAAATACCAGAGCATTCCAAAACAGATTTAAATTGACGAAAATGATGAAAGCAAGTACGCCTCTAATCTGTAACACTCTATTTTTAAACAATTGTTCAAACAATGAAAAGATTATCTGGGAATAAGTGAATTGCTGAGTAGGATCTTTTTCGATGCGGATAACAGCTAAGTATTTCCATAAAAACACACTGATCATACTCATACATAATACTGAGAATATATATACCCCTTGCCATCCAAACCAATCGGCTAAACTACCAGACAGTACCCGAGATAAAAGTATACCAATCAACACACCTGCTTGGACTGTACCCACGATTTTGCCGCGTTCATCAGCAGTTGCCAAAACCGATGCATAAACTATTAAGCCTTGGGTCATCGCTGTGCCCAACATGCCCACAATCAGCATACTCAATAACAACGTGAAAATATGATCTGAAAAAACCAACGAGATTAAAGCGAGGCATAAAATGATGGACTGAAACAACATCAAAGATTTGCGTGGTAATAAATCGCCTAAAGGCACAATAAAAATTAATGCAATGATTGATCCCACTTGAGTCAATGAAACAACTAACCCCACCCACGAATAATCTAATTTAAAATCTTGGGCAATCAAATCCAGCAATGGCTGTGCATAATAAACATTTGCAACACTCAATCCAGCAGCACACGCCAACAGCATCACCAAGGCTGGAGAAAGATGGGATTGCTGTTGCTCTCTTGTTTTATTGCGCTGATGATAATTTGTTTTGTTCATTTTGCACCAATCTGGTTTTAATTTGCAACCAGATTAAATTACGCAATCTTGTTTTAAATTACAACTAGATTTATAGTCTATTTTTAAGATGAAAGATGGAACAGCTGATGAATCAAGACAGATATGAAGCTTGCCCAGTTGCACGGTCAGTGCAACTGATTGGAGATCGTTGGGCTTTATTGATCATTCGCGAAGCTTTTGATGGAGTGAAACGATTTAGTGATTTTCAAAAAAATTTAAATGTCGCCAAAAATATTTTATCTGATCGTTTGGCTAAACTTATTGATGCTCAAATTCTAAAGAACCAACCTGCTTCTAATGGCTCAGCCTATTTGGAATATGTGCTCACTGAACAAGGTTATGCACTGTTCCCGATCATCGTGGCATTACGTCAATGGGGTGAGCAATTTTTATTTGCTGAGGATCAACCACATTCTATTTTACTCGAGAAAAATACAGGTGATGAATTGGCACTTATGCAACCTATGACAAAAAAAGGAAAACATCTACTTGCACAAGAGACCTTTGTGAAAAAGATCAATTAAATGCAAATTATGTTTTCCCAGTTAAAGTCGATGATATTTTTTAAAGAGCAAACTTAAGTTTTAAGGGTTTTACTCAACCAATAAATCTTTTGGATTAATGCTATCACCGTAGACAGGTTTTAACGTCTTTTCATAGGCTTGCTGGATAACCCCTGCTTTAGATAATTTTTCTAAGTCTTGATTCAACCAATCCAATAATTCTTTATCGCCTTTTTTGACTGCAGGTGCAATTAAATCATGCTGACCTAAGCTGGTAATACCCACGGTATAATTTGGGTTCTCTTTTGCCCAAGCCAGTACCAATAAATTGTCATGTGCCAAAGCCACACCACGTCCATCTTTCAGCGCATCAAAGGTCTCTGTATTCTGCTCGTACTTTTGTAATTTAATTTCAGGATGTGATTTGCTAAAGAATGAGTCTGCTGTCGTGCCTTTATTGACCAATAAAGTCTGGTCTTTAAGCTGTGCAATATCTGTAATCGGCTTAGCTTTAGGTGATACAACGCCCAAAGAAACCTTTAAATAAGGCTTGGCAAAATCAACAACTTCCTTGCGTTCAGGTGTCACGGTGAAATTAGCAAAAATAATATCCACCTTATTGGCTTTAAGGTACTCCACACGATTGGCAGCTTCCGTTAAAACAAATTGAACTTTGTTTTCATCTCCCAATAGGTCTTTGGCAACATGCTTGGCAATTTCCACATCAAACCCCTGGTTTTTACCTTGTGCATCCAAGTAACCAAAAGGCGGTTTATCACTAAACACCCCGATACGAACCACACCATTTTTCTTAATTTGCTCAATACTTGAGCTGGTTTTTTCAGGTTCAGCAGCTTTTTCAGTTGTTGACGCGTTTTTATTACACGCCGCTAACCCTAAGCTAAGCACTGAGGCCGCAAGTAGATGAGTCAGCTGTTTTATTGATATATTCATTTAATTTTCCTCTGATCTATTTTCATATTTAAACAATGATTTCTTTTCGTATTTAAACGCTTTGATGCAATTTTTATTTCGGTGTCACATCCAAAAAGACTTGAGCATCCACAGTTCCACCGTAAACAGGCTTTAAGGTCTGATCATAAATCTTCTGAATTTCACCTGTTTTTTGTAAGCTTGAAATTTCAGTATTGAGCCAATTTAGAAGTTGGCTATTGCCCTTTTTCACTGCAGGTGCAATAAAGTCTTGATTACCAATTTGTTGAATTCCCGCCGTAAATGTTGGATTCTCAGCTGCCCATGCCAAGGCATAAGTACTGTCTTGAGAAATTGCATCACCACGACCATCTTTCAATGCATTAAAGGCATCAGTATTTTGTTCAAACTTTAATAAATTAATTTTTGGGTAATTCTTAGTGAAATAAATATCTGATGTCGAGCCTTTATTGACGATCAAGGTTTTGCCTTCAAGCTGCTGAATATCTGTAATCGTATTGGCTTTAGGCGATACGATGCCTAAAGCAGCCTTTAAATACGGTTGAGCAAAATCAACCACTTGTTTACGTTCAGGAGTGACTGAAAAGCTGGCAAATACCGCATCTGCTTTACCCGATTTTAAAAACTCCACTCGGTTAGCAGCCTCAGTCACCACAAATTCAACTTTATTTTCATCCCCAAGCAAATCTTTGGTCACTCTTTTTGCTAAAGCGATATCAAAACCTTGTGGTTTACCTGCACTGTCCACATAACCAAATGGTGGATTATCTGCAAAAACAGCCACACGAAACACGCCCTGCTTTTTAATCTGATCTAAAGATTGATCATTCTGGGCATTTTTCTCCGCTGATGCATTTGGTTCAGTTGACTGACTACATGCGCTCAATATTCCCATACATAAGGCCACACTCAATGTTCGAACAACGTTGGAAATATTAAAAAAATTCGATGGTTGAGTTAAATAAGATAAAGCCATACATCCTCATTTTTATAGATCATTATATGTTGCTATTAGGGTGAATATTGATGTCTAAATTACCGTTAGTAATTCAACATATTTAAAAAGGCTTTTGCCCGTTCAGTCTGTGGATGCTCAAAAAATTGTTCAGGTGTGGCTTGCTCAATAATTTTGCCTTTATCCATAAAAATAATTCGGTCTGCGACTTTTCTGGCAAAAGACATTTCATGAGTCACGATCAACATGGTCATTCCTTCATGTGCAAGTTTTAAAACCACATCTAATACTTCACGGACCATTTCAGGGTCTAAAGCAGCGGTGATTTCATCTAGCAGAATCACTTGAGGCTGCATCACCAATGAACGCACAATTGCGATACGTTGCTTTTGCCCACCCGATAACTGTCGCGGATAATCTCGCTTACGATCGTATAAACCGACACGTTTCAATAATTCGTCTGCGACTTTCTCAGCTTCAGCTCTTGTTCGTTTTTGAACTTTTAAAGGGCCTAATAAAATGTTATCAATCACATTCATATGCCCAAAAAGTTCATAGTTTTGAAACACCATGCCAATTTTTTGACGTACATCCACCCACGCTAAATCTTTGCCCAATACACCTGAGCCAGCTAAATTGATTGTGCCACCCTGAATTTTTTCCAAGCCATTGATACAACGTAACAATGTGCTTTTCCCACATCCCGATGGACCAAGGATCACCACAACTTCACCCTGTTTTACGTCCAAATCTATGCCTTGTAAAATATGACTTTCTGCAAATGATTTCTGTAAATGTTGTATAGATAACAAAGTCATGATTACTCCCAAACTTTTTCTAAATGCGTCGCTAAACGGGATAAGGGATAGCAAATGATGAAATATAAAAGAAAGATCAAACCATAAATCCAAAGAGATGCATTCGGAACAATTAACAGCGAATTTTCAATAATTTGCTGTCCAACTTTAATCACTTCGACCACACCAATCAGCACTGCCAAGGAGCTGGTTTTAATCATACGCGTGAATAAATTGATTGCGCCCGGTGTGACTCTTTTTAAACTCTGCGGGAAAATCACATAGCCCAAAGTTTGGATAGGACTCAGGCCAAGTGCATGTGCAGAATCGCGTTGATGTTGATCTATCGATGTGATGGCAGCACGGACTAAATCGCCCATTTCAGCAGTCCCCCACAATACAAAAACCACAATACATACCAGTACCGCTGAGAGCTGCCAGTTAAACCATGTTGCAAAGCCAAAATAGAAAACAAACAATAAAACCAGAATTGGAATAATCCGAATCGCTTCTAAATACAGTCGACACAAACTTTTAATCAGTAAATTTTTCGACGTCATAATGACACCGAAAATCGTGCCAAAAATTGCTGAAAAAAATACTGATATAAAGGCAATTTTTGCAGTAACCCACAGCCCTTCCAGTAATCGTGCAAGGTGGCTAGGTTGAAACAAATAATCAAATTCCATGGCTCACCTTCCGACTGCGGTATTCCAGATAACTGGTGAGAATAGACACAGGCAATAAAATAATCAGATAAGACATGATCAAGAGAAACAATGCTTCTGTGGTTTTATAATCCATACCAATTAAGTCTTTGGTGACAAACAATAGTTCCACCACTGCGATGGCACTCACCACAGAACTTTCTTTAATCAGAAATAAACAATTTGCACCAATTGCAGGAATTGAAATTGCTAGAGCTTGAGGGAAGATCACATATTGAAAAACTTGCAGTGGATTCAGTCCAATACTTTCACCCGAATCAATTTGCCCTTTGGCCACAGCTTGTAAACCCGCACGAAAGGCTTCAGCCATATAGCTTCCACCTAGAAAAGTTAGACCAATGACCCCACAGCTAAATCCATCAATTTTAATCCCCAGTTTTGGTAAACCGTAATAGAGAAAAAATAACTGAATCAATAAGGGCGTATTGCGTGATAATTCAATGTAAATTTTGGCAATTTTGTCAAAGACCCGTACCCGATAGGTAATGAGAATACTGCAAATTAAACCAACCAATATTGCGAGAATAATACTGATGACTGAGATTTTGAGTGTGGTCACCATTGCCGAAGCAAACTGTGGCATCACACTGTAGATATATTGCCAATTCAAAGAAATCGTCCAAAATAATTATTTTATTGTTACGCTCTAAAGCAGAAAAAATGATTTGGAACTATCTTACAGTGAGAATTTTTTCTAAATAAATATGATTATCAGATAAGCTTTTCTATAAAAATAATGCTGGATAATGCTTACTTTTTGCGATGAAAAAATAAGCGAAGTTAAAATTGAACAATCATCGACCCGAAGCAATTATTCGGCATTCACCACGTCTAACAATTCCATACATTCAGCACAGAAGATGACAGATTCATTTTCTAAACTTTGGATTTGCAGTTCATAGACAAAACCTGTCAGCGTGCGATTACAGCCATCACACTGTTGCAGGTTGAAATGACAAATAAAATCAACATGCTGGTAAATATAATATCCATCTGTATATTTCTTCATGTTCTTCTTTCTAAAGCTTCGGTTATTTTATTATTTTAAAGTTTTTAGCTCTAGAATAGATGTTGCAATCCTTACTCTGCGACAAGAATAGACGTGCAAAAAATAATAAAATTCATTTTATTTAAATTCCACATCAATCAATCCTGTACTATTATTTCATAAATATTCCTATAAAAATTCAGATGATAAAAGGAAACAATGGGACATTACTCAACGCTTTGGATTTCATCCGATCTCGATAGAACCACGGGTGAAATGGATGAAAATGAAACCTATCAAGAAGTTAAATACTCGATTCCATTATTTTGGTTGGCCTTATTTAAAGTTGAAGACATTACCACTCTTCAAGATGAAGATGGCTTAAGCTATTACGTCTTTCGGACAACGATCTTAAAAAGCTGTGAAACGTTTAAATCCAGACTCAATATATGGTCAGCACTCTATAATGATGAAAAAGTAGCAATTTTAGCGCAATCATTTTTACAATATTTGCAACGTACTCCAACATTTTCAGTCGAGCTTAATATTACCGATATTATGGCAATGATGATTGATCCATTTAGCCTAGAAGCTAACAATGAAATGGTGAATATGATCCATTTCATCGAAGAAAAACATCGAGATCCCAAAAGTCCATCACCATCCAAATATTGGCTGCCAAAATCTTTTGAACTTAAAACACCCCAAAATCGATATTTAGATATCGATGGTTTTGGAGAGTCTTTACTGCCCTGTTTTGAGGTGGATAGATGGTTAAATAATCATGAAAAGACACAACAGCCTGTTAAAAATAAACTCAATGCGTCTTTTGATGAGATCCATTTTTATCGAATGCTGCTGTCCAAAGCTGAAATCTCGCCAAATAGTTCATTCGGTTTTAAACATCGGTTTTTATTTCTGACGCGAATTAAAAATAAGGCATTACGCAAATGGCTCTTTCAAGTATTCTTCTTTAATGAAATGCTATTTTTCTGTTTATTGTGGCTTAGTCTAAGTTTAATCAGCATCTTTTTTCTTTTTAAAATTAAAACTTTTTCCTATTTAGAGATCACTGGCATTATTATTGGGCTTATTGCATTTAGCTATTTTATTTTTCGAAAAATAGCCAAGAGAATCAAGATATTCAAAGACTCAAATTAAAATCAATTTTGCCTGAGCAATTTACTATAGAACTCGCACTTATCAACTTAAACTGATCAAATAACGACTATGCTTAAAGATACTGAAAATTTTTTGGGAAAGATTGGAACTACACTTGCCTTCTCTGGATTTTTCTTCATCATAATTACCAACAACCATCAATTTTTTTATCAAAATCTTAGGAATATTATTGCATTACAAAATTTAAAATGGAAAGCCATTCATATCGATGTTGGAAATGACTTAAGCTATAATATTGTTAACTATCGTAATAATACTTCTTCTTTAGCAATTACTCTAAATTCAACCACCATCACCGAGGAACCATGCGCAGATTACATCTCAACATTTTGTACAAAAGTAAAAGACGACTTATACACACCAAACAGTTTTAGCTTTTATGCCAGTTATGATCCAAATGATCAGCCCATTTTCTTCTACCATTACATATTAAAAGACATTCACTTTACAAACGATAAAAATGAGCAGCAAACTTTACCTTACTTAGAAGAAATGCCAAACAGTCAAGCTAACATTCTAAAAGCTAAAAGCCATTTATTAAATTCAATAATATATACAGGCATCGGTTACTTTATTTTAGTTTTTACTTTATGGGCTGTTTTCAAACACATTGCCCTCAGATATAAAAAGATAACTCAGTTTTTGGCCACTGTATTAACAGCCACTTTAATCATTCACTTTGTACATTTTATTATTCAATTTATGATTAGTATCTAAACTCCAGACACAAAAAAACCGCAATGTATGCGGTTAATTCTTCAAGTTGGTGCGCTCAGAGAGATTCGAACTCCCGACCCCTTAGTTCGTAGCCAAGTGCTCTATCCAGCTGAGCTATGAGCGCAATACTTGTGTTGCCAAAAGGCATTCGTTACATCATGATTAACTTATTGGTGCGCTCAGAGAGATTCGAACTCCCGACCCCTTAGTTCGTAGCCAAGTGCTCTATCCAGCTGAGCTATGAGCGCGTCATAAGTAATCGTTGGCGGTGAGAGAGGGATTCGAACCCTCGATACAGTTACCCGTATGCATCCTTAGCAGGGATGTGGTTTCAGCCACTCACCCATCTCACCGTAACGAGCCGCCATAATACAAACTAAAACCCGATTCGGCAAGTGATGACATTAAAAAAAATAGAGAAATTTACTCAATTAAATACTTTTTAAGCGATTTTCATCATTTTGTTGTTTTTTTATGCTGTAAAATAATCACAATCTACAAATACCAAGAAAAATTCTCTAAAAACTAAATTAAAAACACAATATTGCAATCAATTACGTGCAGTATTCCACTGTATGTCTTATGCTAATCCTATCTTCTGACTAGAAACCAAATACATCATGAAAAATTGGGTCGATCCTGAAGCCAAAGCTGAAGCTGAGCGTTACGACAATCCCATTCCAAGTCGTACCCTTATCCTAGAAATCATTGAACGAAAACAAGAAGCATTGTCACATGCAGATCTTGTTGAACTGCTTGAAATTGTCGATCAAAAAAGTATAGATGCGCTCAGCCATCGTTTAAGTGCAATGGTGCGTGATGGTCAGTTGATGAAAGATGGTTTTAAATATCAGCTGATGGCAGATCAACCTACCCTAGACGCTACTGTTTATGTCAACGCTAAAGGTTTAGGCGTTGCAAGCTTAGATGGGAAGAAAGATGAATTCCTTCTGCCTGAGCGCGAATTACGTCAAGTCTTCCATGGTGACCGCGTTAAAGTCCAACAAACTTCTGTAGACCGTAAAGGTAAAGCTTGGGGCTATATTACTGAAGTGACTCAACGTCGAGTTAAACAACTGATCGGTAAAGTTGCAGAATTTGAAGGTGAATACTTTATTCAACCTGCACCGCCCAATGCACATCAACCCATAACTTTAGAAAAAGAACTGATTGAACATGCCAAAGCCAAAGTCGGCGATGCATTACGTGTTGAAATTGATGACTATCCAACACGAGATGAATTTGCGACAGGTCATGTGATTCAATCAATGGCGGATAAAGCTGATACTGAAATCATTATCCCACAAACCATTTTAGAATATGGTTTACCTTATGAGTTCCCAGAAGAAGTCATCAAAGAAGCTGAAGCATTTAAAGAACCTTCTGCAAAAGATCGTCAAGGCCGTATAGATTTACGAGATTTGCCTTTAGTCACCATTGATGGTGAAGATGCACGTGACTTCGATGATGCAGTCTATGCGGAAAAACGTCCTGGTGGTGGCTATCGTGTCGTTGTCGCGATTGCAGATGTCAGTCATTATGTCCGTGTTGGTAAACCTTTAGATGATGAAGCGCAAGAACGTGGTACATCAGTGTATTTCCCACACTATGTATTACCAATGTTGCCTGAAGCACTTTCAAATGGCTTATGTTCTTTAAATCCACATGTTGACCGTTTATGTATGGTGTGTGATTTAAATTTAAGTCGTGCTGGTAAAGTGACTAAATTTGAATTTTATCCGTCAGTGATGCATTCAAAAGCACGTTTAACCTATACCCAAGTTGCACAATATTTGGATGGCGACAGCAATGCAATTCCTGAAGATCGTGATGTCCGTAAGTCAGTCAATACGCTCTACCAATTGTATGAAACTTTAAAAGGTTTACGTGCACAACGTCATGCAATGGAATTTGAAACCGTTGAAACCTACATGACTTTTGATGAATTGGGTGGAATTAAAGAAATTTTACCGCGTTCACGTAATGTTGCGCATAAGCTTATTGAAGAATGTATGTTGCTTGCTAACGTTGCAGCAGCGGAATATTGCTTAAAAAATGAAGTTCCAATGTTGTACCGTGTGCATGAAGCACCAGAGTTTTCACGCATTCAAAAAGTAAAAGACTTTGTGAAATTATTGGGCTTTAAATTCCCTGACCAACCGACACAAGCCGATTATCAAACGGTGATTGAAACAACCAAAGATCGTATTGATGCACCGAGTATTCATGCGGTGTTATTACGTTCAATGATGCAAGCCTACTATGGTCCAAAAAATGTGGGGCACTATGGCTTGGCTTATGAAGCATATACCCATTTCACTTCACCAATTCGTCGCTACCCTGACCTGCTATTACATCGTGCGATTAAAGCCAGTTTAACCAACAAAAAGTATCCACTTTCAGGTGCGGCGTTAGAAGATGCAGGTGAACATTTCTCTGCAACTGAACGTCGTGCAGATGAAGCCTCGCGTTCGGTTACTTCATGGCTGAAATGTCACTATATGCAGCAACATTTAGGCGAAGAATTTGTTGGTGTGATCAGTGCAACCGCTGAATTTGGTTTATTTGTAACCCTAAAAGACTTATATGTGGACGGTATGATTCACGTGAGTCAATTGGGCGATGACTACTTTGTTTATGACCAAGTTAGTCAAAATTTAGTCGGTCAAAATCGTGGTCAAGCCTTTGGCTTGGGTGACGAAGTCAAGATCAAAGTTGCTGGGGTTAACCTAGAAGAACGTAAGATTGATTTTGAATTGTTACAACAACTGTCGCATGCGGGCCGTGTAATCCGTAGTCGTGCACCACGTGTTGCAAAACCCGTTGCCAAAGAAGAAGTTTTTTCTGAACGTCCTGTCAAAGTTAAATCTGAATCTGACAGTGGGAATGCCAGCGAAGATGGGGAACGTCCCATTCGAAAGAAAAAGCCCAAAGGAAAACCCAGCTCTTACAATAAAAAACCTGGAAAAAGTGCTGCAACTCAGCCTGAAACAAAGGCTAAAGATAAAGTGAAGAAAAAGGCTAAAGCAAAAAAGAAAAAGTCGAACGCAAAAGCAAAGACTGAGTAATTTTACTTACCACAAAATCAGAGAGCTTCGGCTCTCTTTTTTATCATTAAAATTTTAAATTTGAATACGTCTAAAAATACTTTTCTTGTACCCTCATATAGTCTTCCTTGTTTTATAATGCATCTATAGCGACTCAAATAACTCTAGAAATAACAGCATGAAAATTAAAAATATACTATCACTCTCAATACTGCTACTCAGCTGTGTAGCTTCTGCTGAAACCATCACCTTTAAAACCCAACCTATTCCCTCAAAATATACGAATTTTTCAGGAAATATTCCCTTTATCCAAAGCAAAGGTTTTGAAAAAATCAACCAACAGATCAAACACGAACTTTTGGCAGATGATGCTACACGTATCGACTTTAGTTCAGGAAAGATCTATCAGGATCAAAACTATTTAAGTGTTTATACCCATTTAGAAATTGAAGGCGGACGAAGCTATTTTCGTGAAAAGTATTACGTGATCGATTTAAAAAATAAACAGTTCGCAACATTGTCACAAATTCTACAAAAATATCAATTGTCCGCAGCACAAATCTCAAATGAAATTGCTCAGCAACTTGACCCATGTATTGAAAATAAAACAGCAACACTTTCTAAAACGTCTAATGACTGTGATAGCGCAGATCTGCAATACCTATACCGATACTATGCTGAAGATCGAAATTTTATTGCGCTAAAAAATGCAAATGGCTTTTATCTTAAAAAAGATATTTTAGGCATCAGTTTTGATGCGGGCGCATATTCTATCCCTTTTGAATACAACCTCAAAACCAAACAAGTCCATTAACATCTGTGTTAATTTTATTGTCACACCTTGATTTCCCCTGCCAGAAGCCCTACATCTATCTATAACTTAAGAAATGATTTGGCATAAAGCTCATGACACTAGAACAGGCAACGTTGCCAGTACCGCAATTTGATCAAATTAGTTTAGATCAACTCAAACAAAATATTGAAAAAGCCATCCAAGACGGTCAAAAATTTTTAAATGACTTGGTCCAAGTCCCTGAAAGCATTCAACAACAACTTGCAGTGATCGAAAATGTAGATTCACTTGAAAATAACATGAGTGAATCTTGGGGAATTTTGTCACACCTCAACGCAGTGATGAATAACACTGAAACGCGTGAAGTCTATCAAGCCTTATTACCAAGTCTAAGTGAATACTACACTCAGATCGGTCAACACGTTGCCTT
This sequence comes from Acinetobacter sp. I-MWF, assembly GCF_025433935.1. Lineage (NCBI taxonomy): Bacteria > Pseudomonadati > Pseudomonadota > Gammaproteobacteria > Moraxellales > Moraxellaceae > Acinetobacter > Acinetobacter sp. I-MWF. The sequence continues at coordinate 4,058,625 of NZ_JAMBAR010000001.1, forward strand.
ATTCCAAACTTATCAAAATGTTTATGATCATACGATTTTTAGCGACTTGCCAACGGCGCAACAAAGTGCAATTAAGCTGGCTTTACGTGATTTTAAACTTTCAGGTGTTGCCCTCGAAGGTGAAGCTAAAAAACGCTATGCAGAAATTTCAGCACGATTATCCCAATTGTCTTCTGATTTTTCTAATCATGTTTTGGATTCAACCCAAGCCTATAACAAAACTTTAACCACGGATCAGCTTAAAGGTCTACCACAAGGCAGTATTGAATTACTCAAACAATACGGTCAACAACGCGAACTAGATCAGCCTGTTGCTACCTTAGATATTCCATCTTATTTGGCCATCATGACCTATGCAGAAGATCGTGCGCTCCGTGAAGAAATCTATCACGCTTATGTTACACGCGCCTCAGATCAAGCCAGCGATACGCAATTTGACAATGCACCCGTGATGGTTGAAATCCTCAGCTTACGTCAGGAAATGGCCAAGCTTTTAGGTTTTGACAATTTTGCAGAATACTCACTTGCTTCAAAAATGGCACCCGATGTGGCCACTGTTGATCAATTTCTGGTTGATTTAGCAGAACATGCACGTATACCTGCATTAAAAGAAATTCAAGAACTCAAAGCCATTGCCAAACAAGATGGCATAGATGAGCTAAAACCTTGGGACAGCAGTTATTATTCTGAAAAACTAAAAGTTCAACAGTTCAACCTTTCTCAGGAAGATTTAAAACCATACTTCCCTGCGCCTAAAGTGATTCAAGGCTTATTTAATGTGGTCAATCGTTTATATGGGATTCAAGTCATTGAACGCCAAGCACCACTTTGGCATGCAGATGCCCATTATTATGAGCTAGAAGACCAAGGCACTGTGATTGGTGGTTTTTACTTTGATCTCTATGCACGTAACGGTAAACGTGGTGGTGCATGGATGAGTGGTTTCCGCTCGCGTATGCAAACCGAAACGGGGTTACAAAAACCTATCTGTTATATGGTTGGGAACTTTACCCCACCTGTCGGTGATCAGCCTGCCCTATTAACGCATGATGAAGTGAATACCTTATTTCATGAGTTTGGTCATGGCTTACACCATATGTTGACCGAAGTAGACAATATTGCAGTTGCTGGAACACACGGCGTTGCATGGGATGCCGTGGAGTTACCTAGCCAGTTTATGGAATTTTGGACATGGGATACGGAAAGCTTGGCTTTAATCAGTGAACATATTGAATCTAAAGACTCACTTCCTGAGCATCTTTTAAAAGCCTTACTCAATGCTCGTTTCTTCCAGTCAGGTATGCAAACTTTACGACAAATTGAGTTTGCACTGTTCGATTTAACCATTCATAAACTTACACCGGCACTAAATGCTGAACAAATCCAAGCAACTTTAGATGATATTCGCCAGAAGTATGCCGTTTTAGCAACAGCACCTTATAACCGCTTCCAAAATGGTTTTAGCCATATTTTTGCGGGCGGTTATGCTGCTGGTTATTATTCTTATAAATGGGCAGAAGTTTTAGCAAGTGATGCTTTTGACCGCTTTGAAAATGAAGGTGTGTTTAATACCCAAACTGGACAAGAGTTCCGTAAGGCAATCCTTGCAGTTGGCGGAAAAGATACAGCACTTGATGCATTTATCAATTTCCGTGGTCGTGAACCTAAAATAGATGCATTATTACGTCATCAAGGTTGGACGAATAGCTAAAAAAACGCTTAAACTAGCGGTCAAAATTGTTTAAAGTGTGGTGGGTGTATGAATATTAGACGTCGTTTCATTGCTGGTGCAAAATGTCCAAAATGTGAAGCGATGGATCGTATTGTTATGCTCACCCAAGGCGATGCTGAATGGATTGAATGCATCGAGTGTGGATATTCTGAAAATCGCCCTACCCATGTAGATGCGCCTGAAGAACCTGCTATACCTGATGAAATTGGGGTCATTCAATTCAAGCCTCGCTCTTCAAAATAGATCGGACCGAATAAAATGCATATAGAACAAAGAAACAATTCAAAATTAATGTGGATTATTGCAGGCGGGTTGGGGGCAGTTATCGTTTTAATTGCTATTTTTTTCTGGTTGAATAACACCTCTGAAAGCACCCAAATCAATGAGCAATTGAATCAGACTACACCTGCTGCGAAGAAAGTGGAAGCGGCAGCAACGCCTGTTGAACAAAGTACAGCCTCAGAGACTGCCAATGTAGAGTTGGTCAAAGCATCCATTTTAAAAGATAAAATTCCTGAAAATGCCAGTTTAGCGAAAGAAGAAGTGGCTAAACTAGAAGACATCCAAAAACAACTTGATGATCAGCAACAAAACCTCAAATCACAACATGCTGATGCGGATCAATTGATTAAACTTAAGGAAGAGCAAATCAAGCTACTTCAACAGCAAATGGCGGCACAAAATCAATAATTTTTGATCATGTGCAAAAATGACGATCTGCTATCAGAAAGCCTTAACCTCTTTATAAGTTAAGGCTTTTTTCAATTTGAACAATAAACATTTCAATATTTTAAAGTGAGTCCAATGACTGCTGTGTTGATTTTTTCCATTGGATTGGCTTTTGGATAATTTGCGCCAATAAAATTCCACAGAGTGTTAAACCACCACCAATCAAATGAAAAACTTGTAAATGTTCACCCAAGAGCACCACGGCAATTAAAGCTGTAAACACAGGCAATAAATTCATAAAAATACTATTTTTATTGGGTCCCAAATGTCTTACACCTTCAATCCATAGATAAGACAATAAAATCGATGAGAAAATACTGGCATACAAAATCAAAGGAATGGTCTGTTGATTCAGTTGCATTTGTGATGCCGGTAAAAAGATAAAAAATGGCAAAACATATAAGATGGCAAAGCTCGACATCACAAAATTCGATTGCCATGCAGGGATCGGCATTTTCCAACGTTTTAACAGCACACCATATAAGGCGTAGCCGATTGCGGCAAGTAACATCAAGCCATCGCCAAGATGCATCCCTTGGCTAAAAACTTGAGCAATATGCCCATGACTCAATAAATACAAGATGCCATAGAATGATAAGAAGCCTCCGATCACTAAGCCATAACTAATCTGATCCTTTAAAATCCATGTACTTAAAATAATCGTTAATAATGGAATCAATGCTGTCACAATCGCCATATTGGTCGCTGTCGTGGTTGTCGCTGCTTGATAAGACAAAAATTGGAATAAGGATACAGAAAGAAATCCACCTAAAGCCAAATGTTTCCAATACTGCCGAATAATATGACGATTTTTCCAAGTAGGAATCAACACAAAAGTACTCATCACCGCGAGCGCAAAAACCAAACGATAAAATGTAATCGCCACAGGTGAAATTGCATGACTTGCCATTTTAGACACAATCACATTTCCAGCCCAAAATAAAATGGCAAACAATGGATAGAAATAAGCTTTTTGAAACATGCTGCTCTGCCTATACAGAAAGATTCAACCATGTTAAAAAATAATCATTTTGTATTTGTACGACAAAATGACAATAACTATCGCAAAAAGGACATTATGCTTGAGGACTAAGCCAATTCCACGAATATATGATTGGCAGTGCCGTATTGATTGAGGAGTAAATCGTGGGGAATAATTATGATCATGGATTTTTAGATTATCCAATTTATGCCTTTACTGAAAATTATTCCCATGGGCATATTGAAGATTGGCATAGCCATGAGCGTATCCAACTGATTCATACGCTTTCTGGGGTTCTCCGTATTCAAACGACAGAAGGAACATGGGTCACGCCACCGGGACGCGGTGTATGGATTCCAGCATATAAGGCTCATGCCTTACTGATCAGTGGGGATGTGCAAGCTTATGGTGTATTTATTCAGCCAGACGCACGTTCAAAATTAGTCAATGAATGTCGTGTTGTCACGATCTCGCCCCTGCTAAAAGAGCTTATTCGCTCCGCGATGCAGATTCAAACCACGATCCATCCTCAAAGTCGTGAAGCACGATTGCTTGAACTGATTTTAGATGAGTTGGAGCTTCTCCCTGTTCTACCATTTAACTTACCTGAGCCACAAAATATTAAATTGCAAAAGCTTTGTGCTGAAATCAAACTTGATCTTAGCCATACATGGACACTCGAACACGCAGCCCAATTTTTACATGTTAGTCCGAAAACCCTCACTCGACATTTTCAGAAAGAAACCAATATGCATTTTAGTCATTGGGTACGGCAGGCAAGGCTGATGCAAGCCATGACTGATTTGGCAATGAATAAATCTATTTTCAACGTTGCGCTGGATCTGGGTTATGACAGTGCCAGTGCCTTTAGTGCCATGTTTAAACGTGAAACCAGTTTGACGCCGAGTGAGTACATTCAGCAGTTTCAATTTAAAGATCACTAAATCTATTCAAAATCCGTAGACTGAAAAAAAGCGCCCGAAGGCGCTTTTTAGACATTCAACTATTTACTGGCATACCAGTCAAACAAGTTAAACATGTACGGCGCATAGGTCACAATCACCAATGCTGAGAACAGCACCACGATTGGTAAGATCCAACGCTCATAACGATAGTAGAAGCTTGTATATTTGGCTTTTGCCTCTGCATCGGCGGCGGCAACCTCTGCATCACCGACCGAGAGCCTCGTCAGCAAATGGTTGAGCGCAACAGGCGGCGTAACATAACCAAACTCAAATGCAACCAATACGATCATCCAGAAGTGAATCGGATGGATACCATTTTCAAATGCAACTGGCGCAATCGTTGCAGCAACGAGAATCACCGCACCAAATGGATCTGTTGTCATACCAATTAATGCAAGTAACAATGCCATAAAGCCAAGTGTCACCAAGATACTACCCAGATGCGTTGGAACCATGGTCACGATTTCACTACGTTCAATCAGGCCACCAACACTTGCAGACAATGCCATTAGGATAATTAACGCACCAATATGACCAACACTTTCCGATGTTGCAAAACGAATTGCGCTACGGAAGCCACGTTTCGTTTCAGCGGTATCACCATGCTCACGTAAGTATTCAGAATTTTTTTCATGCTCTAGAGCAAGCGCTTTATTTGGATTTTCTGGTATCGGTAATTTATTACCCAATAACTTATCAAATAAAATAAATGCCAATAACATGATTGGAAGAATTACAGGTGCAGTAAATTCATCCATTTTCGTGTCCAGACCAAACTGATAGAAGCCAATCACGACAGCAACAATCAAGATATATGGAAGCACTGGAACGAAAGCACGCAACATACCTGGGACAGCAGTTTTCGGTGAGTTAATACGGAACTTATTCTCTGCAAGGAATAACGACACCCCTAAGAAAATAAATGCGGTTAACCAGAATACATAAATACCATGATCAAATAACTCGTCTGAAGTTACATGACGGCTATCCAGCATTGAAATTAAGATCACCAAGAGACATGGACGTAATACAACACCCAGTGAACCTGACATTGCCGAAACTGCAAGTGCATATTGACGACGTGCACCTGAATTCCACACTTCTTTATAGATAATTGCACCAGCAGCAACAACGAAGATTCCCGAAGCGCCTGTATATGCGGTTGGAATTGCAGCACCAATCAAAATGATCCACGTCAACGTTTCAGGCGCTAAGTTCCAAGGACGAAGAATCGCCAAGAAAAGATCCATCACACGTGTTTGGGTCAATAACATACCCGCCCAAATAAACAGTGCTAAGTTAAGGAAGATATTTGAAAATTCAGTCAACAAGCCAAGGTAAATACCTTGCCCCATTGGGTAGTCCATAAAGAAAGTAAACGCAATACCTGTCACAATTGCCATAAAGGCATATAAAGGTATGCTCAGCAGCGCAAGGCCAAATTTACCGCCTTCTTCAGCATTTTCTGGTGTACGGAATAATTTAAACAGGCTGATGACTGTTAAGACCACAAATAGGATCATCCATAACCAATAGACCCCAATCGTTTCAAGGGTCGATTCAACACCAGAATTGAGTACTGAGCGATATTGGCTAATGACCGAGAAGCTCAGTAAGGCATTCCCCAGCACCATCGCAATGTTATAGACTTTAAAATCAAGCTTGGTACGCGCTGGACGTAGCCCAATATGATGCATCTTCAATGATGCTGTAATTGCCGCGATCACCACCATCAAAATCAGGATGAGTACGCGATGTTCAGAGCCCCATTTCAATATCCAGAAGAAACCCGTTTCCATCGAACGATATGTACGAAGGGATGGATGATCTTCCATATGTTTGATCGACTTATCATAGAACGCATATTTCTGTTCACAATCCGTTTGAGCTGAAACGAATGAAGCGCGAACATCTGCTTCTGGTGTTAAACCAAAAAATGCCGCATCAGGATCACTGGCTTCCTGTTGCATTTTTTCTTTGACAAGCTTATCGATATCTACATTGCGGTCACATGAAGGTTTGTTGGGCTCAGCACGTAAAAAGGAATATTGCATTCCTATTTTTTCATCTCCATATAGGCGTTCACCTAAACGAAGCATTTGCCCATGAATCATATCCCCTGTCCCAATGATCAAGGTCAGGAGAAGCAGAATAAGGATGGAAAAGGTTGAGAACCACTCATTCCAGAGATAACTGAGTAGACCTAATCCCGATCTATTATTTACAGGTTCTTGCATTGTTATTCCAGTTTTTATAACCAGTGTACAATCGCTTGCACAGCTTATCTTTTATTATTAGGTGAGAGGTAAAATCCTTTACCAATACCCATTCCTATCATCACCACTCAAATTTGCCCTAATTTTCCTAAGAAAAACATGACAAAGATTAATTTTTTTGGCGAGCTTTTTGTCAACTCATCTATAGTCTTAACATTAAATGTGAAAAAACAACTCAGTACTTATATTTTTTACAACTAAAATAGATGTAACATTCACATAATTAACCACAAATGAGAATCAGCATCCATTCATTACAAAGTATTCATTCAAATTTATTTTTTAAATATCTTTACACTTCGATGTGCTTAACCTCATAAAAATAATGAAATTTTATAGAATAATACTTCATACAAATAATATTCTTGATTCATTTTCTATTTCATAACATTAAGTCGAAAAATTAAGCTCAAGATGGCACAAATACTTCCAAAAATCACCCCAAGCAAATGCGCCTGTATTAAAACAGGATGACCTATTAATTGTTCAGTTTGTAGTGCACCAAAAAAATGTTCCCATGTAATTTTGCCGAGGATGCATAACAATACAATGAAGGCAAAATTTCGTTCTGGCTTTTCTTTTAAACTGACGATTGCACAAAATACAAACAGGCCATGAAGAATCCCAGACAAACCTGCATAAGCAAAAATATGAGGATAAATCAGATAAAAACAGAGACTGAGTAAAGGCGGTAAAATAAGCAATAAAGCAATAAAAACTTGCTTTTTAATGTTTGGAAATAAAAAGGGTAAACAGGCCAAAGCCAAAACATTTAAAACATAATGAATCCACCCCACATGAACCCAATGCCCTGTCCACCAACGCCAAGGCTGGCTTAAAAAAACATCATGCTGGTAAATGAAATGATTTTGAAAAAGCTGAAGAATTGCAAAAAAAATGATACAGGTTGCAATAAACAATATATTTTTATCTAACTTGTGTTGTTCCATGCTACACCATAAAAAAAGAAGAGCTGTCGCTCTTCCTCAATTCTAACCAATTCATGCAATTGAATACTATGGATTTGCTACAGGTTCGTCAGCTGAAGCACTTGGCTCTTCAGTTGGTGCAGGTAAATCATTAAACAATTCATCATCACCCGTAGATGCTTGTTCATCCCAGAATGTGGTCATTCCATCATCTGCTGCACGAACACCAGTATGTTCAGTCCAATAACGATCTGCAATACCTTGAACCATTTGACCTGCCATACCATCTAACAATCTAAATTCAGGGTTTACTGGCTTATCATCTGCACGCGATGCTGCATAAGCTTTTAACGCCGCTCTTAATTTAGCGTCATCACCACTGGCTTGTGCTGCAACTGCATTCATTGCAAATGCTAGACGAACACCTTTTTGTTCTGCGATTTGCATTGATTGTTTTAAGGTCTGGGTTGGATCAGGCTTACCGTCTCCTGCACCTGGTAACAATATCCAAATCACTGCACGGGTCGCCATTGGCGCACCCCAGAATTTGTTATTGTCTAAACATGCCATACCACGTTCAACAATCGCAGCAATATCTTTCGGTACATTGACTGCACCGCCAGAGTTAATGTCATTGGTCATCGCTTGCAAACCACTGAGCATACCAATTAAATAGATGGTTTGATCTAAGTCCTTACGCATGGTTGGACAAGAATCACCTAAAGTATATTTATATTTTGCTTGCCAACGTTCTGCAAATAATTGATAACCCGTGTATTGACGTTCTGCGGCAAGGGCCGCCCAACGCTTTTGTTCTATACGAGCATCTTGCGCTTCAGTCACTTTACCGTCTTTTGAAGCACGTAAATATCTGAGTTCTGCATCCAAAGCACGATTTTCTGCACACATCCCCGCAGCTGAATATAACAATACCGCCATACGGGTGGGGTCGGCCCCCATATCTTTTGTTGCCATAATCGCTGGCGTTAATGCATTGCCTGAGTTGCACGCCATATCTGTATCATTGCCCGCCAAAATGGGTGGGACGATATGTTTTTCACTAAAGCCAAGCGCAACATTCGCACCTGATTTTACAACATATGAACAACCTGATAACACAGATGAGGCAACAACAGCGGTCAGCATCAATTGACCAAGCTTGTGGACCTTAGACATACTTCCTGTCCTCTATATAATTGTGTTTATATCCCTTTTAAAATAACAATATCAGATGCAATCTCTGAATAACAGAGTAATAGCTCTAATTTCATCTGAAGAATTTGCCACAATATAGAAAGTATTCAATTGACCTGATCTGGTTTTTATACAAATTTTAAGCAAAAAAAAGTAGCATTGCGACGGTTCAGCACATGCTACTTGTTAAAAGGTAAACTCTTTAAGAGAGTTTATTGGTTTTAAGTCTTTTAAATTTGCTACCGTTAACACTGTTAGCGTTAGCTTTCTCAATCTGTTCCCTCAGCATAGTTCCTAGTCTTCCAAATATAATTGCAAAAACAATTGCAACCACTAAGAACCAAAACGTATGAATTTCACCCATTTGGAAATTCCTCCTCGCTGTTGGTAGTTTTAATTTACATGCAAGATCAGATTTTTACAGAGATAATTGTCGGACAATTTTACAATTGCGCTATTTTGTATATATTTGGTCTAACAATGGATATTAAATAAGCAAAAATATAAATAAGAGTATGTTTTATTTAGATTAAATTTAAATTAGATTTTTTATATTTGTTAGACAATTAACTTAATTTTACCCGAGATTTTAAAGATTTCCACTGTATTTTGCTCACTTGATCTTGCCAAATAATTAAACTTTTATTGTTTTTCTCAGCAAAATACACTGCGATATAAAATCGATGATCAATCATTTGCTGAATTTGCACATGATGAATTTGATTGGAATCCTCATATTGTAGGGTCCACTGATCTAAATCAAAATGTTCTAAACTTCGGACTTGTGGACGCATTCTAAATATTTTTAGACTGAAGCACGCCAACAACAGCAGTAATACACTTATCCATACAGTGATAATGGAGTACAGCACTATAAAAATAATTGTTAAACACAAAAGCTGAAAACCCAGTGCAATACGACTGGGTTTGAATTGATATCGTTGGTGAGTCTTTAACTCATCCGTGGACATAATCTTTAAGTTTATTAATCAAGCTTCTAAGTTCAGGTCGAGGTGGCTCTGAAACTTCCATAAACCAATCCAATAAATCTGGATCTTCCTGATCAACTAACTCTTTAAACAAGGCTTTTTCCTGCGCACTTGCTGCTAAGTAATATTGTTTTACATATGGGTCAAAATATACATCAATCTCTTTTAAACCGCGACGAGCACGATAAATCACTTTACGTTCTTCTAAAGTAAGTTCTTCTGACATCATTTTCCCCCAATGGTTAATTCTGACTTAGTTTACCCGATTCCCGATCAATTTCTCGCTAAATTCTTCTAAATGACCAAATTCATCATTTAAAAATGAGTTTTGAGCATTCATCTCATTGCGACAAATAAGCAATTCACATAATTTCAACTCACTAAAACTCATATGGATATTATAAAAATGCAATCAGGTGCTATCCGACCTTTAACCAATATGTTGCCTCGTAAATTGTTTAATTCCGATCACGATGCTTTTCGTGAAACAGTACGTAAATTTTATGAAAAAGAAGTTGTGCCAAATATTGCCAAATATGAACAGCAACAACATGTAGATCGCGATTTATGGAACAAAGCAGGTGAAATGGGTCTGCTCTGTGCAACCATGCCTGAAGAATATGGTGGCTATGGCGTAGATCGCCTCTACAGTATGATTCTGATTGAAGAACAAGCCTATGCAATGGATTCTTCTACAGGTTTTTCTTTGCACTCGGATATTGTTGCCAACTACATCAACAACTTTGGTAATGAAGAGCAGAAAAAACATTGGATTGCTAAAATGGCTTCTGGAGAAACCGTCACAGCCATTGCGATGACAGAACCAGGAACAGGCTCAGACCTACAAGGTGTTCGCACCACCGCCGTTTTAGACGGAGATGAATATGTGATCAATGGTTCTAAAATCTTTATTACCAATGGTTATCTATGCGATATGGCAATTGTCGTATGTAAAACAGGCAGTTCAGAGAAAGGTTCTGCCAACCTATCTTTGATTATCGTTGAAGCTGACCGTGCTGGCTTTAGCAAAGGAAAACCACTCAATAAAATTGGTATGAAAGGACAAGATACTTGCGAATTGTTCTTTGAAGATGTTCGTGTACCAAAAGAAAATTTATTGGGTATGGAAGGCATGGGTTTTATCATGCTGATGAAAGAGTTGGCATGGGAACGTATGCTGGTCGCGATTATCTGCCAAGCAGGCGCAGAAGCAGCGCTGGCACATACTGTTCAATATACCAAAGACCGTAAAGCGTTTGGTAAACCGATCGGTGCTTTTCAAAATACACGTTTTAAACTTGCTGAAATGCGCACAGAAATTGATTTCTGCCGTGCTTACCTCGACCGTTGTATGGAATTACAACTTGAAGGTACATTAGGTGTTGATGCTGCAGCTGCCGCAAAATACAAAATTTCAGAAGTATTCTCTAATGTGGTTGATGAATGCCTTCAATTACATGGTGGTTATGGTTATATGCTGGAATATCCAATTGCACGCGCTTATATCGATAATCGGGCAAATCGTATTTATGCAGGTACAAACGAGATTATGAAAGAACTGATTTCCCGTTCTTTATAATTTATCTGATCATTGTTAAAGGAGCTTTGGCTCCTTTTTCTATCACCAAGCATTCTTTTTATATCAATTTTTATGTCGCAATAAATAAGGAGCTTTCGCTCCTTATTTATTTCATAGCTTGTTTATTTTGCTATTTCTTAATTTGGTTGCTTCTAGGTTTGATTAAGAAACCAGTTTAGGCTTTTTTGCGAGTTGCGCTTCACGCTTATGAAATTTTAAAACACCATCTTCAAACTTGGCATTTTTAAGTTCTTTACGATCTGCTAAATAGTTATTCGACACTTTCCAAGGTGCATGCTTACCTTGTTTCGGCATCACATCCGCCGCACGAGCAATATAACCTGAGCTTAAACTGCCCATCACCGTATCTTCCATCAATTCAGTTGCATCACCTTGTGGAATAACTTCGTCATAGCCTTTCTTGTCCATATAGTTTACAAGACGGCAAATATACTCACCTGCAATATCAACCTTCAATGTCCATGACGCGTTGATATAACCAATGATCATTGCCATATTTGGCACATCGCTAACCATTACACCCTGATACAGCATGTGTTGAGACGTATTCATTGGCTTATTATCAATTGTAGCTTTGATACCACCCAAGATTTGGATTTCTAAACCTGTTGCTGAAACGATGATATCCGCATCTAAATGCTTACCAGATTTTAATTGGATACCTGTTGCGGTAATTTTCTCAATTTGATCTGTTTCAACGCTGGCTTTACCAGAACGTAAAATCTTAAATAAGTCACCATCTGGCACAACACATAACCGCTGATCCCACGGATTATATGTTGGGGTAAAGTGTTTCATATCCACTTTACCTTTTAATTGCATTTCAATCGATTTGAGTAAAAACTTACGCAGTAACTTCGGTTGTTTTTGTGCAAGTGCGTAGATACCGCGTTGCATACCAATATTACGTGCACGGGTTAACTTATAGGCCACATCTTCAGGTAAAACCTTACGCATTTTGTCATAAACAAAATCAATAGATGGGATTGAAGCAATATAGGTTGGTGAACGTTGCAACATGGTCACATGCCCTGCACCACCTTTTGACATCGCAGGCACTAAGGTAATAGCTGTTGCACCACTACCAATAATCACTACTTTTTTACCCGTATAATCTAAGTTTTCAGGCCAAAATTGTGGGTTAATAAATTCGCCTTTAAAATCATTTTTACCTGGATAATCAGGTTGATAACCTTGGTCATAATTATAATAACCTGTACATCCGATTACAAAGTTTGCAACCCACGTATTGAGTTTTTGATTTTCATCTTCAATTTGTACGACCCATTTTTTAATTGAAGAATCATAATTTGCAGTACGTACACGCTGATTAAAATGAATTTTATCTTTTAATTTAAATTCATCGACAACTTCAGCAACATAACCTTTAATCGAAGCGCCATCTGCCAAGACATTGGCTTTTTGCCATGGTTTAAAATTAAACCCAAAAGTAGACATATCTGAATCGGAACGGATACCAGGATATTTAAATAAATCCCAAGTTCCACCGAAGCTCTCACGACGCTCAATAATTTCAAATGAACGTTGTGGTGAGTGTTTTGAAAGATGCGCAGCTACACCAATACCAGAGATACCTGCACCAACGATAAGAATATCAACTTGCTTTTCCATGTTGTTTTTATAACCTTTTTAAGAGTACTTTTTTATTAAAGCACAAATCTGACAATACGCAATGTCAAGTTTGCATTTTTCTGACGAAATTTAAGTCAATTTGGGACAAAACCATAAATTGTCCAACAAAAAGGCATAAAAAAAGGCCGGTGAAACACCGACCTTTTTCGAACAACCGATTGTTCTGTGACGTGAGTAATTAGTTTACTTCACGATCCACAAGTTCTACATAAGCCATCGGTGCAGCATCACCTGCACGGAAACCAGCTTTAAGAACACGTAGATAACCGCCGTTACGTTCTTTGTAACGAGGGCCAAGAACGGTAAATAATTTACCAACTGTTGCTGCTGAACGAGTACGAGCAAACGCCAAACGACGGTTTGCTACAGTATCGTTTTTAGCTAAAGTGATTAAAGGCTCAGCTACACGACGTAACTCTTTTGCTTTAGGCACAGTAGTTTTAATTAACTCATGCTCAAACAAAGAATTAGCCATGTTTTGAAACATCGCTTTACGATGGCTGCTGGTACGGCCTAATTTCACACCACTATTACGATGACGCATGGTGATAGTCCTACTTAATTAACGGCTACGATAGGCGAAACGATCGTCCATACGGAGACTAGCTGGTGGCCAGTTCTCTAAACGCATGCCGAGCTGTAAGCCCTTAGAAGCCAGAACATCTTTGATCTCAGTAAGCGATTTTTTACCAAGGTTAGGAGTTTTAAGCAACTCAACCTCAGTACGCTGTACTAGATCACCAATGTAGTAAATATTTTCTGCTTTCAAACAGTTAGCAGAACGAACAGTAAGCTCTAGATCATCAACTGGACGAAGCAAGATTGGATCAACTTCTTCACGTGGCTCTTGAGCAACTGGAGCTTGATCTTTCTGAAGATCAACAAAAATTGCAATTTGTTGTTGCAAGATTGTTGCCGCTTTGCGGATAGCTTCTTCAGGATCTACAGTTCCATTCGTTTCAAGATCAATGACGAGCTTATCAAGGTCAGTACGTTGTTCTACACGAGCATTTTCAACTGTGTAAGACACACGTTTAATCGGGCTATAAGAAGCATCTAACTGTAGACGACCTACAGGACGCGTTTCGCCTTCAGGGAAACGTGAGTCAGAAGTTTCATAACCACGACCTTGAGAAACTTTCAAGCGCATTTTTAATGAGCCTGAAGCACTTAAAGTACCAATCAGATGTTCAGGGTTAACCACTTCAACATTATGTGGTAAACGAAGGTCAGCAGCAGTTACATCGCCAGGACCTTGTTTTTCCAATGTCAAATATGCTTCGTTTTGATCGAACAGCTTAATAGACAATCCTTTTAGGTTCAGCAAGAGCTCGACGATGTCCTGCTGCAAGCCTTCTAAAGTACTGTACTCGTGCTCGACACCCTCTATCTCTACTTCAACCACGGCTGCGCCAGGTAAAGAAGACAAAAGGATGCGACGTAAAGCATTACCAAGAGTATGACCAAAGCCACGCTCTAATGGTTCAAGAATCACTTTTGCCGAGGTCCCGCTTGCCGCTTCGACCTTGATCGCTTGCGGAGTTAGAAACTCGTTTGCAGTACGCGTCATTATTGCTACCTCAAGGATTATTTAGAATACAATTCTACAATCAAGCTTTCGTTGATTTCAGCAGGTAAATCAGAACGATCTGGTGCAGCTTTAAATGTACCTTCAAGTTTTGAATGATCTACTTCAATCCAAGCAGCTGTTCCACGTTGAGCAGCTAATTCAATTGCGTTTTTGATACGTAATTGTTGTTTAGCGCTTTCGTGAACTGCAATCACGTCGCCCGCTTTAACTTGGATAGACGCGATGTTAACACGACGACCATTTAAAGTGATTGAACGGTGAGATACCAGCTGACGAGCTTCTGCACGTGTAGAACCAAAACCCATGCGATAAACAACGTTATCGAGGCGGCTTTCAAGCAATTTCAACAAGTTTTCACCTGTTGCGCCTTTAACACGAGCAGCTTCTTTGTAGTAGTTACTAAATTGACGCTCTAAAACACCGTACATGCGACGTACTTTTTGTTTTTCACGTAATTGTAGTGAATACTCTGATTGTTTAGCACGGCTTTGGCCATGTTGACCAGGAGCTTTAGCAGATTTTTTTGTTTTGACGTCAAATGGTTTAACGCCAGATTTTAATTGCAGGTCTGTCCCTTCGCGGCGAGAGAGTTTGCATTTTGGACCAATATAACGAGCCATGAATGTTTCTCCTTACACGCGACGTTTTTTAGGTGGACGGCAACCGTTGTGCGGAATCGGTGTCACGTCGGTAATGCTGTTAATTTTATAACCCACTGCACCTAATGCACGAACCGCAGATTCACGACCTGGACCAGGACCTTTTACAAGGACGTCCAAGTTTTTCAAACCGTAATCTAAAGCAGCTTTACCAGCAACTTCAGCAGCTACCTGAGCAGCAAACGGAGTTGATTTACGTGATCCACGGAAGCCTTGTCCACCTGAAGTAGCCCAAGCCAATGCATTACCTTGACGATCAGTAATCGTAACAATGGTGTTATTAAAAGAAGCGTGAATGTGTGCAACACCTTCAGAGACGGTACGAGTGACCTTCTTGCGTGTGCGAGTATCTTTAGCCATCTTTTAGCTTCCAGAAATCTTATTTCTTAATAGGTTTGCGCGGACCTTTACGGGTACGTGCGTTAGTTTTGGTGCGTTGTCCGCGAACAGGCAAGCTGCGACGATGACGAAGA
Source organism: Acinetobacter sp. I-MWF (assembly GCF_025433935.1). Classification (NCBI taxonomy): domain Bacteria; kingdom Pseudomonadati; phylum Pseudomonadota; class Gammaproteobacteria; order Moraxellales; family Moraxellaceae; genus Acinetobacter; species Acinetobacter sp. I-MWF. The sequence continues at coordinate 4,074,397 of NZ_JAMBAR010000001.1, forward strand.
CCGCGGTAGCAGCCTAAATCCATTAAACGTTTAATGTTCATGGAAATTTCGCGACGTAAGTCACCTTCGGTCGGAACCTTAGCAACTTCTGCACGAATCGCATCAAGCTGAGCATCATCTAATTCACGAATTTTAGTAGTAGTCGTAATACCTGCAGCAGCTAAAATGTTTTTAGCTGTGTGGCGGCCAATACCAAAAATATACGTGAGAGAGATAACAGCATGCTTGTTATCCGGAATGTTTACACCGGCAATACGAGCCATTCAAATTTCTCCAAAAAGGCAGTAGAGATAATCAACCGCCCCACAAAAATCTTGAGGGGCGGATAATAACCTAATTAGCCTACTGAAATCAACAGGTCTTAATTAAATTAACCTTGACGCTGCTTATGACGAGGTTCTGCGCTGCAAATTACGCGAATAACCCCATTACGACGGATAACTTTACAGCTACCACAAATTTTCTTTACAGAAGCTTGTACTTTCATGATGAAACCTTCTAAGTGCGCTTATCCCTTAGGATGAGCAGTCGTTTTTCTCATTAACGATTGATCGTCATACTGATGTGATGTCAAATGGGCTTGAAGCTGAGCCATAAAGTCCATAACAACAACAACTACGATAAGTAATGAGGTACCACCCAAATGGAATGGAATACCAAAAGAACTTTGTAAAATCATCGGCATTAAACAGATGACTGTAATGTAGATTGCACCAATAAACGTCAAACGATTAAGAATATGATCTAAGTAACGAGCAGTTTGCTCACCTGGGCGAATACCAGGTACATAAGCTCCACTGCGTTTCAAGTTCTCTGATACTTCTTTCGGGCTAAAAACAAGCGCCGTATAGAAATAACAGAAAAAGATAATTAACGCACCGAAGAGCACTAAATACAACGGTTGTCCAGGCGATAATACCAATGCCAAATCTTGTAGGCTACGTTTTACAATTCCTGCATTTGGATCAGCACTGCCTAACCATTGACCTAAACTTGCAGGGAACAACAATAACGAACTTGCGAAAATTGCTGGAATAACCCCTGCCATGTTGATCTTCAATGGCAAATGCGTTTGCTGTGCAGTGAATACACGACGACCTTGCTGTTTTTGAGCATAGTTCACAGGTATACGACGTTGAGCTTTTTCAATAAACACAATCGCTGCTAAAACAGCAACTGATAGCAATCCAAAGATAGCCAAACCAATTAAACTTGATTGGCCATTATCTACTGAAGTAAATGCTTGAATCACTAAGTTTGGTAAACCAGCAACAATACCTGCAAAGATAATCATTGAGATACCGTTACCAACACCACGTTCAGTAATTTGCTCACCTAACCACATTAAGAACATGGTACCTGCAACTAACGATGTTAGCGCTGGAATGTAAAAAGCCAGTCCTGAAGTCAAAGTAATACCTTGACTGATTAGACCAGCACACATCCCGATACCTTGGACTAATGCGAGTAAAAGGGTGCCGTAACGCGTATATTGATTAATCTTACGCTTACCTTGCTCGCCTTCTTTCTTCAATGCTTCTAACGAAGGCACCACGGTCGACATCAACTGCACAATAATAGATGCAGAAATGTACGGCATGATACCTAACGCCAGAATGGACATTCGTTCTAATGCTCCACCCGAGAACATATTAAACAAACCTAAAAAAGTACCTTCATTAGCTTTGAAAAAACGTTCTAGAGCAACATTATCAATACCTGGCAGCGGAATATGCGCTCCTAGTCGAAAGACTACCAATGCACCAATCAAGAACATTAATCGGCGAATAATTTCACGATATTTCACATGAAATGGTTGACCTTTCATCATGTTAACATGACCTGAAGAACTAGGAGACATAGTCACTCGCGATTACTCCTCGACTTTACCGCCAGCAGCTTCAAGAGCAGCTTTAGCGCCTTTAGTCAATGCAACACCTTGAACAGTGAATGCACGAGTGATTTCACCAGAAAGAACAACACGAGCACGCAACATATCTTTACGTACAACATTCGCAGCTTTCAAAGTTTCAAGTGAAATAATATCACCTTCAACTTTAGCAAGTTCAGACAAACGTACTTCAGCAGTTTTCAAAGCCAATTGGCTTGTGAAACCGAATTTAGGTAAACGACGATATAACGCAGTTTGACCACCTTCAAAGCCTGGACGAACGCCACCACTTTTACGTGATTTCTGACCTTTGACACCACGGCCACCAGTCTTACCGACACCAGAACCGATACCACGGCCTAAACGACGATTATCACGTTTTGCACCTTCAGCAGGTGCAAGCTCATTTAAACGCAGAGTCATGGCTTATTCCTCTACACTAACCATATAGTAGACTTTGTTGATCATACCACGGTTAGAAGGTGTATCTATTACTTCTACTGTATGACCAATACGACGCAGACCTAAACCTTGTAGGCAAAGTTTGTGATTTTTCAAACGATGCGAAGAAGATTTAGTCTGGGTAACTTTAATCGTTTTCATGATTGATTACCCTAAAATTTGTTCTACTGAAAGACCACGTTTAGCAGCAACTTTCTCAGGAGACGTCATATCACGTAAACCATTAAAAGTTGCATTTACAACGTTAGCCGCGTTAGTAGAACCATAACATTTCGTCAATACGTTACGTACACCAGCAGCTTCTAAAACTGCGCGCATAGAACCACCAGCGATTACGCCAGTACCTTCAGATGCAGGTTGCATGTAAACACGGCTAGCGCCATGACGAGCATGAATAGGATGTTGTACAGTACCATCAACAAGATCAACAGTGATCATGTTGCGGCGTGCAGCTTCAAGTGCTTTAGAAATAGCAGCTGGAACTTCACGCGCTTTACCGCGACCAAAACCTACACGACCATTACCATCACCCACAACAGTTAATGCTGTGAAAGAGAAGATACGACCACCCTTAACAACTTTGGCTACACGATCAACGGCAACCAGCTTTTCAACAAGACCTTCGTTTTGTTCAACTTTAGCCATGATTAGAACTCCAAGCCGTTTTCACGAGCAGCATCAGCCAAGGCTTTGATACGACCATGATATTTAAAACCAGAACGGTCAAATGCAACTTTAGTTACACCAGCAGCCTTTGCACGTTCTGCGATTAAAGCACCTACTTTAGTAGCTGAATCTACATTACCTGTAGTTCCGCTACGTAAAGATGCATCCAAAGTAGAAGCTTGCGCTAATACTTTGCCACCATCTGCAGAAATAACTTGAGCATAGATGTGACGCGGCGTGCGGTTTACACACAAGCGAGTCGCACCCAATGCACGAATGTGCAAGCGTGTGCTTTTCGCACGACGCAAACGGGATTGTTTCTTTTCGTTCATAAGAACCTCGCGCCTTATTTCTTCTTAGCTTCTTTACGAAGAACAACTTCGTCAGAATAGCGAACACCTTTACCTTTATACGGCTCTGGTGGACGATAACCACGGATTTCTGCAGCAACTTGACCTAACAATTGCTTGTTAGCTGATTTCAAAATGATTTCAGTAGCAGTCGGAGTTTCAGCAGTTACACCTTCAGGAAGAGCGTAATCAATCGGGTGAGAATAACCAAGGTTAAGGTTCACAACTGTACCTTTAACCGCAGCTTTATAACCAACACCGATAAGTTGTAACTTACGTTCGAAGCCTTCATTAACACCTTTTACAAGGTTATTAAGAACAGCGCGAGCAGTACCAGCTTGCATCCAAGAATCGCGAGATTCTTTAACTGGAGCAATATGAAGTTGACCTTCTTCCTGTTTAAGCTCGACCAGCGCATGCAGGTTGAAAGACAACGTACCTTTGCTGCCTTTCACTTCGACCTGCCGGCCGTTCTGAGTAACTGCTACACCGTTAGGTACAGTTACTGGGGCTTTAGCCACACGAGACATGAGGAATCACCTATTAAGAAACAAAAGCAATAACTTCACCACCAACGCCTGCAGCACGTGCAGCGCGATCAGTCATGATGCCTTTGCTTGTAGAAACAATTGCAATACCTAAACCTTGCTTAACGCTCGGAAGTGCATCTTTACCGCGATACTGACGTAGACCTGGACGGCTTACGCGTTTCACAGTTTCGATAACTGGTTTGCCTTCAAAATATTTTAAAGTAATTGTCAAAGTAGCTTTGCCTTCAAGATCAGCAACTTCTACATTTGAAATGTAACCTTCTTGTTGAAGTACGTTTGCAATTGCAACTTTCAACTTAGAATTAGGCATAGAAACAGTTTGTTTCTTTGCCATTTGTGCGTTACGAACACGTGTTAGCATGTCGGCAACGGTATCTTGCATACTCATTTATAGTCGCTCCTTACCAGCTTGCCTTAACAACGCCCGGTACATCACCCTGCATTACTGTGTCACGTAATTTGTTACGGCTTAAGCCGAACTTACGGAAGTAACCATGAGGACGACCAGTTAAACCACAACGGTTACGAAGACGTACTGGAGACGCATTACGTGGTAATGCTTGTAACTTCATCATCGCTTCGAAACGTTCTTCATCAGATGCATTTACGTTTGCAATCGTAGCTTTTAATTCAGCACGTTTTGCAGCGTATTTAGCAACTGTAGTTTCGCGTTTCAATTCGCGATTAATCATACTTTTCTTAGCCATATCGACCTCTTATTTGAACGGGAAGCCGAATGCACGGATTAGCGCACGGCCTTCGTCATCAGTACGAGCAGTCGTAGTGATAGTAATATCCATACCACGAATACGATCGATCTTATCAAAATCGATTTCAGGGAACATAATTTGTTCCTTGAGACCCATTGAATAATTACCACGACCATCGAATGATTTCGCAGAAAAACCGCGGAAGTCACGAATACGAGGGATAGCGATAGAGATCAAACGGTCTAAGAATTCGTACATTTGTTCGCCGCGTAAAGTTACTTTACAACCAATCGGCCAACCATCACGGATTTTAAAACCAGCGATTGATTTGCGCGCTAATGTAAGAACTGGTTTTTGACCAGCAATAGCTTGCATATCCGCCAAAGCGCCATCTAACAATTTCTTGTCGGCTGAAGCTGCACCAACACCCATGTTGATGGTGATTTTAGTAATGCGAGGAATTTCCATCACATTGCCCAAACCAAGTTCTTCTTTCAACTTAGCTCGGATTTCGTCGTTATAACGTGTTTTAAGTCTGGCCATAGCCTAGTTCAACCTATTACTTCGCTACCGCCACTGATTCACCATTTGATTTATAAACGCGAGTTTTCACGCCTTCAATCACTTGGTAACCAACACGGTCAGCCTTTTGGGTTGCAGCATTAAAAACTGCCACGTTTGAAATATGAAGCGAAGCTTCTTGTGTAACAATAGCGCCTTCAGCACCTGTTGCACGGTTCGGCTTTTGATGCTTCTTAACTAAATTAAGGCCTTCAACCTTAACTTGGTCATTTGAAACAGACAAAACAGTACCCTGTTTGCCTTTTTCTTTACCTGCGATCACAATTACTTGATCGCCTTTTCTAATCTTAGCCATGATTGCCTCTATTATAGAACTTCAGGAGCCAATGAAATGATTTTCATGAACTGTTCAGTACGAAGTTCACGAGTCACTGGTCCGAAAATACGAGTGGCAATCGGAGCCTTGTTGTTGTTCAAGATAACTGCAGCATTATCATCGAAACGGATCACAGAACCGTCTGGACGACGAATACCGAATTTAGTACGAACTACAACTGCATTCATCACGTCACCTTTTTTAACACGGCCACGCGGAATTGCTTCTTTTACAGTAACTTTAATAATGTCGCCAACAGAAGCATAACGACGATGTGAACCACCAAGTACTTTAATACATTGTACGCGGCGAGCACCACTGTTGTCTGCTACGTCTAGCATACTTTCGGTCTGAATCATTGCCCTACTCCAAAACCGAGCATCACCGGTCGCAATTTCGAAAGGCTCAAAGAGTACTCGAAATTGACCGATGATGCAACAAGAACGTCTAATTACTCAGCAGCTGCTTCAATAACTTCCACTAAAGTCCAAGCTTTAGTTTTTGAAATTGGGCGGCTTTCTTTAATGGTTACAACATCGCCAGTTTTAGCAGTGTTGTTCTCATCATGAGCGTGTAATTTTGTTGAACGGCGGATTGATTTGCCATACAACGGGTGTTGAACGCGGCGTTCAATAAGTACAACAATAGACTTGTCCATTTTGTCACTTACTACTTTGCCTGTTAACGTGCGAACTGTTTGCTCACTCATTGTGCGTTCCCCTGTTTTTCGGTAAGGAGGGTCTTGATACGAGCAATAGTCTTACGAGTTAACGCAACTTCATGCGATTTACCCAATTGACCAGTTGCTTTCGCCATACGAAGACGGAATTGGTTAAGCTGTTGCTCATCAAGCAAAGCTGCCAACTCTTCTACCGATTTTTCACGTAGATCTTTAGTTTTCATTACATCACCGTCTTAGTAACGATAGTGGTTTTAAATGGAAGCTTAGCAGCTGCAAGCGTAAACGCTTCGCGTGCCAATTCTTCACTAACACCATCCATTTCGTACAAGATCTTACCTGGTTTGATTTGGCAAACCCAGTATTCCACAGAACCTTTACCTTTACCCATACGAACTTCTAATGGTTTTTCAGTAATTGGTTTGTCTGGGAAAACACGGATAAAGATCTTACCACCACGTTTAACACGACGGCTAATTGTACGACGCGCAGCTTCGATTTGACGAGCAGTCATTTGACCACGCTCAACAGATTTAAGTGCGATTGTACCGAAAGATACTGTGCTACCACGATGCGCTAGACCAGTGTTACGGCCTTTTTGCACCTTACGGAATTTAGTACGTTTAGGTTGCAACATGGATTATTCTCCTTTTTCAGCAGAACGATCATTGCGACGACCACGACGCTCTTGACCTTCACCACGACCGCGACCGCGTTTAGCTGGACGTTCTTCAGCAGGAGCAGGGTTCATGACTTGTTTCATGCCACCTAAGATCTCGCCACGGAAAATCCAAACTTTAACACCAATCGTACCGTAAGTAGTTTCAGCGCGCATAGTTGCATAGTCGATGTCAGCACGAAGTGTATGTAAAGGTACACGACCTTCACGATACCATTCAGTACGTGCAATTTCTGCACCACCTAAACGACCAGAAACTTCAACTTTGATACCTTTAGCACCAGCACGCATAGTGTTTTGAACCGCACGCTTCATAGCACGACGGAACATTACACGTTTCTCTAATTGTGAAGCAATTGCTTCAGCAACTAAACGAGCGTCTAAGTCTGGGCGATCGATTTCGTTGATGCTTACTTGCGCTGGAACACCCATAATCTTGGTAAGTTCACGCTGTAATTTCTCAATGTCTTCGCCTTTTTTACCGATAACGATACCTGGACGAGCAGTGCTAATTGTTACTTTAGCAGCGCCTGTAGGACGTTCGATAAGAATATTGCTGATCATCGCACTTTTAAGTTTTTTAGTTAAAAACTCACGAACTTGAAGATCTTTAAGCAAGTATTCAGCGTATTGTTTCGGACTCGCATACCAGTTGGCGTTATGACGTTTTACAACACCAAGGCGGATACCGATTGGATGAACCTTCTGACCCATATCAAACCCCTACCTTAACGGTAATGTGACAAGTACGCTTAGTAATACGATCTGCACGGCCTTTAGCACGTGGCATAATACGTTTAAGGCTAGTGCCTTCATCAACGTAAATCGTAGTAACCTTAAGGTCGTCTACATCTAAACTGTTATTGTGTTCAGCGTTTGCAATTGCAGATTCCAATGCTTTTTTCACTACAACTGCAGCTTTTTTGTTGCTGAAGTTTAAGATATTAAGCGCGTGAGCAATAGATTTGCCACGGATTAGGTCTGCAACCAAACGAGTTTTTTGTGCCGAGATAGCGGCACCGCGTAATTTAGCAGTAACTTCCATCATAGCACCTTAACGTTTAGACTTCTTGTCAACACCGTGACCACGATAGGTACGAGTTGGCGCGAATTCACCGAGTTTGTGACCAACCATATGTTCAGATACGATCACTGGAACATGGTTACGACCATTATGTACAGAAATTGTTAAACCAACAAAATCCGGGAGGATCATCGAACGACGCGACCAAGTTTTGATCGGCTTACGGTTATTAGCCGCGATAGCCGCTTCAACCTTAGCGAACAAGTGCGCATCGACGAATGGGCCTTTTTTCAGAGAACGAGGCATTGTCAGATTCCTTTACTTGTTACTTAACGCGACGGTCGCGAATGATCATCTTAGTCGTACGCTTATTGGTACGAGTTTTGTACCCTTTAGCTTTTTGACCCCATGGGCTTACAGGTTGAATACCTTTGTTACGCCCTTCACCACCACCATGTGGATGGTCAACTGGGTTCATCGCCATACCACGAACGGTAGGACGAACACCACGCCAGCGTGCAGCACCTGCTTTACCAAGTGAACGAAGGTTGCTTTCTGAGTTAGATACTTCACCTAACACAGCGCGACATTCAACGTGTACTTTACGCATTTCGCCTGAACGAAGACGAATGATTGCGTAAGAACCGTCACGACCCAACAACTGAGCAGAAGTACCAGCAGAACGCACTAATTGTGCACCTTTACCGATTTTAAGCTCAATGTTATGTAATGTAGAACCGATAGGCATATTACGAAGCGGTAAGCAGTTACCTGGACGAATTGGAGCATCGTTACCAGATTGTACTTTATCGCCAGCACGTAAGCCTTTAGCAGCAATAATATAACGACGTTCACCGTCAGCATATTTCAATAAAGCAATATGCGATGTACGGTTAGGATCGTATTCAATACGTTCAACTACAGCAGGGATGCCGTCTTTGTTACGTTTGAAGTCAACGATACGGTAGTTTTGTTTATGACCACCACCAACGTGACGAGTTGTAATGTGACCGTTATTATTACGACCACCAGTACGTTTTTTAGCTTCAACCAACGGTGCATAAGGCGCGCCTTTGTGAAGATGATTATGAACCACCTTCTCTACAAAGCGACGTCCTGGAGACGTTGGCTTACATTTTTGAATTGGCATAATTTTCGTCCTTATTCCGCTGTGCTTTCAGCGGTATCGCCCAAGTCAGCCATTTCAACATCTTGGCCAGCTTTCAGGGTGACGTATGCTTTTTTAACATCAGAACGACGTCCTAATGTTTTACCAAAGCGTTTAGTCTTACCTTTAGTGATAGTCGTGTTAACTTTAACAACTTCTACACCAAATAATTGCTCTACTGCTTTTTTGATTTCAAGTTTGTTTGCATCGATAGCAACTTTAAAAACTTGAACACCAGCAGTTTCGCCTAGAACTTGTGCTTTTTCTGAAAAAACAGGCCCTTTTAGGACTTGATAGATACGTTCGTTGTTCATCCGAGTTCTACCTCAATCTTCTTAGCAGCCGCAACAGACATAACAACTTTATCAAACGCGATCAAGCCAACAGGATCGATCCCAGCAGCATCAACCACATCAACGTGTGGAAGGTTACGAGCAGCTAAATATAGATTTTCATCTACAGCTTCAGTAACGATTAATGCGCGAGTAGCGTTCAAGCCGTTTAGTTTTGCAAGCAATTCTTTAGTTTTTGGAGCTTCAACTGCAAACTCTTCAACCAATACAAGACGATCTTGGCGAACAAGTTCAGCTAAGATACATTGCATTGCACCGCGGTACATTTTGCGGTTTACTTTTTGAGACCAATCTTGTGGACGAGCAGCAAAAGTTTTACCACCACCAACCCAGATTGGGCTACGAATAGAACCAGCACGAGCGCGGCCAGTACCTTTTTGACGGAATGGTTTTTTACCACCGCCAGAAACGTCTGCACGTGACTTCTGAGCTTTAGAGCCTTGACGACCACCAGCTAAATAAGCTGTAACAACTTGGTGTACAAGAGCTTCATTAAATTCACGTCCGAAAGCAACTTCAGACAATTCAACAGCAGAGCCGGAAACAGTTTTTAAATTCACGTTATTTCCCCTCAGGCCTTGATCGTAGGACGAACGATAACGTCGCCACCAGTAGCACCAGGAATCGCACCTTTAACAACAAGAACTGAACGTTCTGCGTCGATAGATACAATTTCAAGACCTTGTACAGTTACGCGATCATCACCTAAGTGACCAGGCATTTTTTTGCCTTTGAACACGCGACCAGGAGTCTGGTTTTGACCTGTAGAACCAATTACACGGTGAGATACTGAGTTACCATGTGTAGCATCTTGCGTACGGAAGTTCCAACGCTTAACACCACCCTGGAAGCCTTTACCTTTTGATTGACCAGTAACGTCAACAACTTGACCTACTGCGAACAAATCAACACCGATAGTGCCACCAACTTCACGACCTTCAAGATCAGCTTCTGCAACGCGGAATTCTTTAACTAAACGACCAGCAGCAACACCAGCTTTCGCAAAGTGACCTTTCTGAGCATTTGTTACGCGAGATTCGCGACGTTCACCAGTAGTGATTTGAATCGCTTGATAACCATCAGTTTCAAGCGTTTTGATTTGAGTGATACGGTTAGGATCAACCTCAATCACTGTTACAGGCACAGAAACACCAGCATCTGTAAAGATACGTGTCATACCGCACTTGCGACCGACTAAACCAATAGCCATGTGCATAAACCTCTAAAAAAGCGGCCTAATTAACTTATAGAGCGTTAATTAACCGAAAGCCTTAACCCAATGCGATCTGAACATCAACACCAGCTGCAAGATCCAACTTCATCAACGCATCTACAGTTTTATCTGTAGGTTGAACGATGTCGATCAAACGTTTATATGTGCGGATTTCATATTGGTCACGCGCATCTTTGTTTACGTGTGGTGATGTTAAAACGTTAAAACGTTCGATGCGAGTAGGCATCGGAATTGGACCACACACTTGTGCGCCAGTACGTTTTGCTGTTTCTACGATCTCTTGAGAAGATTGATCAATTAAACGATGATCAAAAGACTTAAGACGGATACGAATTCTCTGGTTAGACATACCAGTTAACTCCAAGCCAAATATATAAAGAATCACCCTTGACGCATCTCACCCCACTAAATAAGGTAAGTGTCAAAGGCAGTGAAAATCACTAAGGTCGTGATCGATGCCACGACTGTAACGATCTGAATGACTTTCTTCGCCATTCACCCCACCATATCGGAGGGTCGCTCATTATAACGATTGTTTAACACTTAAGCAAACTTATTTGGACATTTTTACCTTTTTTTGAGTAATTAATTATAAATAAAGCGCTTATTATTTAAACACCAGCTTAAACCCTTAAAACGTAGTCAATCGCATGATTGAGCAACTGATTCCCAATCACATAATCCGTTTGTTGTGATTTTTTTAGCTTCAATAATGATTGACTGTGTACCCCACTAAACACCATATCCTCTTCTTCATGCTCAATGAAGATTTTTAAGCTATGTGGGGTGATTTCTGGGTGAAACTGAAATCCCAATACATTTTTACCAATCTGATAAAGTTGGTTGGGACATGCTGGATTCTCCGCCAAACGAATTGCACCTTTGGGAATATCAAAGGTCTCACTATGCCATTGCATAACATTGACACGTTCAGGCAATTGGAAATAATCTTCTGGCACATGGTTGCTTTTATTGACCAAAGTCCAGCCAATCTCTTGCACAGTATTACGCCGAACATTGGCACCTAGAGCATTGGCTATCAACTGCCCACCCAAACACAACCCGATTGCGGGCTTTTCCGATGCCAAATAACGGCGAATCCATCGTTTTTCGACCTTTAACCAAGGATAGTTGGCTTCATCATTTACACTCATTTCCCCACCCATAATGATGAGTAAATCCACATCATTGACATGCGGCAAAGCTTCTATTTCTAATTGTGAATCTGTGGGTAAAGCAAAAAATTCTGTTGCAGTAATTTCTGCGCCCATTGCTTTTAAATATTCATAACAGCTACCAAAGCCTTCACCTGCAATATGCTGAAAATAATGCACTTTAAGTTTTTTCATGTTATCACCTATTCTTGTTGTATCAATTACGCTACAAATCACAAAACATAATTGGATAAATGCAAAAATGAAGCCAATATCAATTTTATTTATTATTTTTCACAATTTATTGCTTTTCGCCACTGAGCGATTATGTTTTGCTTACTTTAGTCCAGCTATTAACAAAAATTGAGTATTCCTGTGAAACAAAAACCAGTTACTGCTTTAATTCATTCTTCTCGTAAAGCACCACAATATATAAATACAATACAGCCTCCCCTATTTCGTGCGTCAACAATTATATTTGAAAATACCGATGCACTATTTAATCGCCATTGGACAGATCGTTATGACTATAGTTATGGAACACATGGCACGCCGACAACGTTTACCCTAGGTGATCACATTGCCCAAATAGAAGGTGGTGAATATTGCTTGCTTGCGCCCAGTGGTTTATCTGCAATTAATCTGGTCAATTCATGTTTTTTGAGTCATGGAGATGAAGTCTGGGTTGCAGACAATATCTATGGTCCCAACATGGAACATCTACGTCATCTTGAAAAAAGTTATGGCATTATCGTTCAAGTTTATAATCCTATCGATGCAGATACATTCCAACCCAATGAAAATGCCAAACTGATTTGGCTAGAAGCCGCAGGTTCAGTCACACTCGAATTTCCTGATTTGGTGAGTTTAGTCAAAAAAGCCAAAGCAAAAAATATCCTCACAGCTTTGGATAATACCTGGGGCGCTGGCCTAGCGTTTAATGCCTTTGATTTTAGTCATGAACATTTAAGTGTAGATATCAGCGTACATGCCTTAACCAAATACCCAAGTGGTGGTGGCGATATTTTAATGGGATCTATGGTCACTCAAGATAAAGCTTTACATCATAAGCTATTCCGTATGCATGCCATTCAAGGTATCGCGATTTCGGGTGATGATGCCGCACAAGTGCAACGTAGCTTGGCCTCAATGCAAATTCGTTATGAGCATCAGTCTCAAAGTGCTTTAAAGATTTTAAATTGGTTAAAGAATCAAAATGCGTTTGCTCAAGTTTTACATCCTGCGGATTCTGACAATATAAGCCACACCTATTGGAACCAGACCTGCCAAACAGGACAAAGTGCTGGTCTTGTTAGTGTTATTTTTAAACCTGAGTTTGATATCAACAAAATCAGAAAGTTTTGTGATCATTTATCTTTATTTAAACTCGGTTTTAGTTGGGGCGGTCCTGTCAGCTTAGTCATGATTTATAATCTGACAGACATGCGTCATTTAGAACGCACACACCTAGAGCAAGGTCTATTGGTTCGTTTCTGTATTGGCTTAGAGCATCCAGACGATTTAATCCAAGATATTCAAAACGCACTTCAAGCCATTCAGGCTTAATATATAATCTCTGGGTCTTTACTATATAAATGATAGCAAGGGCCCTACACTTACCTTTAAACGCGATTAAGTGCAGAGATCATTCAGCGAAAAGTACATTTAGCTTTTACTTATTCCCTGTGCATTTCAAGAAACAATCCACACCACCCTACATTCATATTCAACAATAAAAACAGATTTACAACATCATCATTTAATGCAATTTTGTATAACAACAATGATATAAATATTGAGTCAGATGAAGAATATCCAAACTCAAATTAAAGCTATAGGAATAACAATGGGCACACCAATCGTCATCGCAAAAAAAACTTCAGATACAACACAAGATATTGTATTACACTCACAATTTGCTAACCGTCATGGTTTAATTGCAGGCGCCACAGGGACAGGTAAAACCATTACCCTTAAAGTGCTTGCTGAAAGTTTTTCACGGATTGGTGTACCCGTATTTCTTGCCGATGCCAAAGGGGATGTTTCCAGTATAGCCAAAGCAGGTTCAACCAATCCTAAGTTCGAAGAACGCATTAAAAGCTTAGGAGTAGACAGTGTTCCTTTTGCTGCGTCACCGACTATTTTTTGGGATTTATTTGGTGAGCAAGGACATCCGATCCGTACCACAGTCTCTGAAATTGGCCCACTGTTACTTTCGCAAATGCTGAATTTAAATGACACTCAAGAAGGTGTGCTTTCAGCGGTGTTCCGTGTTGCAGATGATCAAGGCTTACTGTTAATTGATTTTAAAGATTTAAAAGCCATGCTGACCTATGTCAGTGAAAATGCGGCTGCTTTAAAAGCAGAATACGGCAATCTCTCACCTGCAAGTTTAGGTGCTATTCAGCGCAATCTATTGGCCTTAGGTGATCAGGGCGGTCAACGTTTCTTTGGTGAGCCAAGCCTTGATATTATGGATTTTATCCAAACTGATGCCAATGGGCATGGTTATATCAACCTATTGGCTGCGGATAAGCTGATGAACACACCAAAGCTCTATGCGACCTTCCTGCTTTGGATGCTTTCAGAATTATTTGAAAAGTTACCTGAAGTCGGTGACTTAGATAAGCCAAAATTGGTGTTCTTTTTTGATGAAGCGCATTTGCTCTTTGATAATGCCAGCCCAGCATTACAAGAAAAAATTCAACAAGTGGTCCGTCTAATTCGCTCTAAAGGTGTCGGAATTTATTTCATCTCACAAAGCCCATTAGATATCCCAGAAAATGTTTTAGGACAACTGGGCAACCGTGTACAACATGCCTTACGCGCGTTTACCCCTAAAGATCAAAAAGCAGTAAAAACTGCGGCTGATACCTTCCGCGCTAATCCAGAGTTTAAAGTAGATCAAGCAATTACAGAACTGGCTGTCGGTGAAGCGCTTATTAGTTGCTTAGATGAACAAGGTACACCTCAAGTGGTTGAACGAGCGATGGTGATGCCACCCTACTCATCATTTAGCCCAATTACTTTAGATGAACGAAAAGCATTGATGGCGCAAAGTATTGTTGCGGGTGTTTATGACAATGAAGTGGATCGTGATAGCGCTTATGAAATGCTACAACGTAAAGTTTCTGATAGCTCACAACAACAGGTGGCTTTTGATGCAGTGGCACAACAAGCCAAGCAATTAGAAGAGCTCACAAAGCAACAACAGACTCTCGATAAGCAACAAGCCAAAGAGCAAGAACGCTTAGAAAAAGAGGAAGCAAAAGCTGCAGCTGCACGTGCCAAACTAACTCAAGATGTGATCGGAACTTTTGCTAAAAGTGCCGCAAGAACCTTAGGCGGTCCTACAGGGCAAAAACTGGTCCGCGGTTTGTTAGGTTCATTATTTGGTGGGCGTTAATTCTTTTAAACACAAATATGAGGAGCGTTAGCGCTCCTTTTTTATTCCTCATTTTATAGCGCATGTTCTTGCTTATGTTTTTATTCGCTTATCCCACTTATCATCTCCCCTAAACACATCTAAAAACTTATTCAAAAAATTCATCTAAAAAACTTAAAAATAAATTCAATAATTTCAATTAATAAAGCTTAAATTAAAAATAAACCATAATTATTTTATGTGCTTTTCTTAAAGGTGTATTGCAAATACACTTTATAAGGTATATTTTAAATACATCTTATAAATGACAGCCAAGAGAGATCAACAATGACTCCGCAGCAAATTGACCTTGTAAAAGCAACAGTTCCTGTTCTTCGCGAAAATGGTGTAGCACTTACCGGTTATTTTTATAACCGCATGCTCGGCAATAATCCCGAATTAAAAGAAACCTTTAACATGGGGCATCAACGTAGTGGTGCACAGGCTCAAGCCTTGGCTGGTGCTGTTTTAGCATATGCTGAAAATATTGAAGACCCTTCTGTACTTTTGCCTGTGGTTGAACTGATTGCCCATAAACATGTCAGTCTGAATATTCAAGCACCTGATTACAACATTGTCGGTGAAAACCTATTACATTCGATTAGTGAAGTATTAACTATTTCGATGGAAGATCCATTAATTGACGCATGGGCTGCAGCTTATGGGCAATTGGCCGATCTATTTATCAGCACTGAAAAAGCGATTTATGAACAGCACCAACAAACTCAAGGCAGCTGGTTAGGCTGGCGTAAATTTAAAATCGCTAAAAAAGTGAATGAAAGCGAAGAAATTACCTCTTTCTATCTTGCACCAGTCGATGGTGGTGCATTACCTAAATATGAAGCGGGTCAATATATTTCAGTGCGCGTATTTGTTGAAGCATTAGGCTTAAAACAACCACGTCAATACACACTATCGACAAGTCCACAAGCAGACTATTTACGTATTTCAGTTAAACGTGAAGATGAAAAAGGTGATTTGGCAAGTGGTTGGGTATCAAATACTTTACATGGCTTAGCTGAAGGTTCAGAAATTGAAGTGTCTGCTCCAACAGGTAACTTCTACCTGATTGATAGTAGCAAACGTAATGTCTTCATTAGTGCGGGTGTAGGTTTAACCCCAATGATTGCAATGCTTAACCAATTGGTGACTTTAGACATGCCTCAACCGGCTAGCTTTATCCATGCATGTCGCAGTAGCCAAGTACATGCGATGAAACAACATATCCAAGAGCAAAAAACTAAATTCCCACGTCTCAGTACATTTACAGCTTATGAGTTCCCACATAGCGGTGATGTTATAGGTGAGGACTATGATGTGGCTGGTCGTTTAGACTTGGCAACGGTTGATACAGCACTACTCCCAGCCAATGCTGATTATTATCTTTGTGGCCCAATACCATTTATGCAACAACAACACCAAGCATTGGTAGCTCGTGGTATTAAACCTGAACAAATTCATAGTGAAGCGTTTGGTACGGGTGGTGCAGGTATCTAAATCTACATCCGTTCTTTATAAGGCTGGTCTATGATAGACTGGCCTTATTTATTTCAGGATGAGATACATCTTTACCCATAGATGAGCAGCCTACATGCAACTAAATAAATTTACCGACTATGCCCTGCGCATCTTAATGTACATCGCGCCTCCAAAAGATGTGCCTTATACGATTGCTGAAATTGCAGAAGATTTACATGTTTCAGAAAATCACTTGGTCAAAATTGTGCATTTTATGGGAAAACAAGGTTGGTTGATTACCACACGAGGTAAAGGCGGTGGTTTGCGCTTAAACCCAGATATCTTAGAATTTCGCTTAGGATATATTGTACGAATTCTCCAACGTGATGCACAAATTGTAGAGTGCAATACGCCACCTTGTGTGCTACGTCCACGCTGCGGCTTAAAGGGTATTTTAGATCAGGCCGTTGAACAGTTTTATCAAAGCCTAGATCACTATACTGTTGCCGATGTTCTCAATGCACCACCACAACATCCAAAGATCGTAAACTCGCCTATTCCCAATCTCAATGTGTAAATCGCAAAAGCTCATCGTCCAGCATCTTAATAGCCAATATTTCAGTTAACACGATCAAAATTCGCTTGAACCTCCGACTTCCTTTATAATGCACTTTGTTTATCCGTTTATTGAAGTTGAAATATGCATCGCAGCAGTGGAAAGTCTAAAAATAGTAAGACCTCAAGCGCCCCTAAACAAAAAATCAGTTATGAAAAAAAGGCTGATCCTGCGATTTCAGAATACTCAACTTCATCTTTGAACTGGTTGCGTAAAGCTGAATTTCTAATGAGTGCACCTAAACTGAATCTTTGTGTAGAAGATACCGGTTATGAAGTTGCCTTTGCAGGCCGTTCAAATGCAGGAAAATCAAGTGCTATCAATGCATTGACCAATCAAAAGCAATTGGCACGCGCGTCGAAAAGACCTGGCCGTACGCAAATGATTAACTTTTTTAGTTTAGGTAATCCAGATCAACGCCTTGTCGATTTGCCAGGTTATGGTTATGCGGCTGTACCTGAAGCAATGAAAATTGTTTGGCAAAAAGAACTTGAGAATTATTTGATTCATCGCAAAAGTTTACAAGGTCTGGTTTTGCTCATGGATATTCGCCACCCTTTACAACACTTCGATGTGATGATGTTGGAATGGGCATATTCACGTCACTTGTTTGTGCATGTACTGTTGACTAAATCCGACAAACTCAACCGTGGTCCTGCCAGTAAAGTGTTGTTAGATGTACAACAACAATTGAAGAAAATGAAGTTGAATTTTTCGATACAACTGTTTTCATCACTCAACAAACAAGGTCTAGAAGAACTCGCGTCAATTATGGCAGGTCGCTTAAACTACACCTTAGACAAAACTTTAGATTTTGATATTGATGCAATTCCTGAAGCCACTGAAGATGATTTGGATGATGAGTTCATTGATCAAGACCAAGAATCCGAATTCAATAGTGAAAATATTGATGGAAATGTAGATGAAAATCCACAAGCATAAATAAAAAAGTCTTGTCTAACAAAATTCATCACATATTGATACTGGAATGTCCTAAATTGCTAATAACTATTTAGGACATTTTTTTATACTTGAATAATAAAGTGTGAAATCACCAAAGAAAAATTAGGACACTGTGATGAAGTTACTCGCTAAATTAAAGAACAGTCGGATTGGATCGTCTATTCAGTACCACATCAAACCACGTAAAGTGAAATTTGAATGGCAAGATACCCCTGTCGATTGGATTCCAAATCAGCCATTTGTCAGCTACTTTATCAATGAAATTAACAATATTCTCCCAGCAGGTGAATTTTGGTTTTGCCGTTTATACAATCGTGTTTTACCCAAAATCACAGATGAAAAATTAGCTGAAGATGTTCGCGCCTTTATCCGCCAAGAAGCGATGCATGCTCAAGCACATGCTTCGGCAAATAAAGAATACTTAACTGTGCGTAATATTGATATTCAACGTAATCTTGAGATTATGGATTTCTTGTTTGGTAAATTACTTGCAGATCAACCACTCGGCTTTAAAGTACCCAAAGTCCTCGATCATCAATGGGATTTGTTCCGCTTAGGTATCGTCGCCACTGTTGAACATATGACTTGTGTCTTGGGTAAATATGCACTTTATAATAAAAAATGGGCGGAATTGGGTGCAGATCCAAATATGCTTGATTTAGTCAAATGGCATGGTGCCGAAGAGATTGAACACCGTACAGTGGCTTTTGATCTGTATCGTCATTTAGGTGGTGGTTATATTTCTCGTTATTATCAAAGTGTTATCGTGATTGCCGCTGTATTAGGCTTATGGGTTGATGGTGCTGCACATATCATGGGGCAAGACCCACGTTATGCAGATAAAAAACCTGCTTTCTATAAGCCTTGGATTTGGCGTGAATGGGCGAGTATCGCACAATCAGATAATCGCTTAATGCCACATCCATTATGGTTGGTTTCACAGCAATTGGGCTATTTAATGCCTTGGTATGATCCAGTACATGAAGCTAAAACAGAAGATGCAATTGCTTATTTGGATCAATCCCCTGCAGCAAAACGTGCATTGCCTAGAGTTGCAGCATAATAACTGTTAAAACTAATCAATACTGAAATCAAATAAAAAAAGCAGGATTTAGATCCTGCTTTTTTAGGTCAATCTTTTAGAACAAGATCCTAACCATACACTAAGTTGGACTTTCCATATCTTTGGTATTTCGGTCAACCACCACACTAATCATCATATCCCCTTGTACATTCACTACGGTACGTACAGTATCGAGAATACGGTCAATTGGCAGAAGAATCGCAATTGCTTCCGCTGGTAATCCCACAGATTGCAGCACCATGATCATGGTAACCATGCCCGCACTTGGAATACCCGGTGCACCCAATGAAGCAATCATCGCGGTCAAACAAACAATCACTTGTTGGGTAATTGATAATTCTAAACCCATTAAATTGGCAATAAAAAGCGCTGCTGCTGCTTCATAAAGTGCTGTTCCATCCATGTTTAACTGGGAACCAAAAGGAATCACAAAGCCTGCAATTTGTGGACGCACACCTAAATTTTCTTGAGTACATTTTAAACTCAATGGCATGGTTGCAGAACTTGAACTGGTTGCAAATGCTGTAATTAATGCTGCACGCGTTCCTTTAAAAAAGGTAATCGGATCCATTTTTCCAAAGATCCATAACAACAATGGCAGAACCACGACACCATGAAATATGGTGGTTCCCGTAACAACAATAGCAAACTCAGCAAGACGGCTTAAAATAGAGATGTCTTCTGTTGCAATCAGCTTTGCCATCAACGCAAAAATACCAATCGGCGCAACTTTCATCACCCAACCCACTAACATCATCATGATGTCAAAAAACTGACGTGCCAGTTGTTTGATTGAATTAAAGCGCTCTCCACCATGTACCAGTGCCAAACCCAATAACAAAGCAAACAGCACGACTGCCAAAACATTACCATCACTAAATGCTTTAAATGGATTGATGAGGGTATTTTGAATAAAATTGGTTAAAAATGAGCTAGGTGTCAGTGAATCTGGGCTTTTATGTTGATTCATTGCATCCTGAAACATTGCAATATCCACACCTTGTCCAACATTGAATAGATGTGTTGAGGCTAAACCGAGAATAAGTGCCAATGTCGTTGTGGTTACACAACAAGCCAAGGTTATTTTCCAAACTCGACTGAGTTGACTGCCCGCTTCTAAGTTTGAAACACCCACCAAGATTGAACTAAAAATAAGTGGAACCAAAAGCATTTTTAATAAACCAATAAAAATACTACTGGCGATGCTCAAACCATAAATGCTGGCATCTAAAAATTGAGTATTAGGGAATTGATTTAATAAAAATCCAAATGCCACACCAAGAATGGCTGCAATAAAAATTTGGGTATTTAAACTCATCTTCGCTGACTATTATAAATATTTACACGTTGAACTATGCCATTGAAGTTATTTAGAATCGAGCATTTTTTTGTCACAAGCTCTGCTAAAAAATAGAAAAGCCATCATAGATGATGGCTGAGTTTCACGATTAGCATATCAATGCAAAAGTATTATTGAGTTTCGATTTCACGTACTCGCATCAAGCCTTCTTGAACGGTACTACACACCAATTCGCCATTTTGCCACATACGGCCAAAATTCAGACCACGTGAATTTGCACTGACGGTTGCATCCATATCATAAAGCATCCAATCATCTGCTTTTACTGGTTTATGGAAATAGATCGTATGATCGATACTGGCACATTGTAAACTTGGCGAGAGGTAATTGAGACCATGTGGGCGCAAAGCAGTCATCATCAAGGTATAGTCCGAATAAAACGCAACAATTGCTTGATTTAAGGAGATATCATCCGCCTGCTCTGCGGCTAATGGCTCATGCGTACGCAAGTAATGTGCATAAGACGGTGCTTCAGGTTGTGGCTGAAATGGATTGGTCACATTGATCGGACGAATTTCTACCTGACGTGGACGCATAAACGCAGCGCGAATATTTTCCGGGATAAAACTGATTAAATTTTCTTTAAGCTCTTGCTCTGCTTTTAATTCATCAGGTGCTGGATATTCTGGTTCAGCAATTTGATAATTCAAGCCTTCTTCAGGTGTTGCAAATGATACCATTGCAGAAAAAATGGTACGTCCATGCTGGATTGCACGTACTTGACGACTTAAGAAGCTTTTGCCATCACGTAACCGATCAACCTCATAAATGATTGGGGCATTGATATCACCGCCATATAGGAAGTATGCATGTAAAGAATGCACAGGGCGATCAGCGGTATATGATGCTGCCCGCAGTGCTTGTCCTAAAACTTGCCCACCAAAAACACGCTTACCAACTAAATTTCGACTTTGACCACGAAAAATATGTTCTTCAAGTTTTTCAAGGGTTAAAAGCTCTACAAGCTCTTGGGTTAAAGCATTCATAAGTGACCTTTCTATATACTGAATACTGACTTTATTCCAATGGATAGAACAAAGTATCCATATTTTAGAGATTTAACTCTATTTTGCCATAAGTCCTGAGAGAAACATTAAATTTTCATAAACTGTATTGTCACTTCTCTTGTGCTGATGGATTGTTTAAAATACGTTTTTTAACGATAAAATCTGACAAGCGACCCGCAGTTTGTCAGAAAATGACATACTGTTCTGTGCTTTAATTACAGAAAATATTTTTTATCCGCTTTATTGCGTGATTCACCATTGGCTAGGAGTATTTATGTCCAAGAGTGGCTTTGGTCAAATGTATCGTCGACTTTCGAGTAAAATACTTGACCTTGTGGTAACACCACATGTTCTTGGAGAGGTTCCTACAGAAGCTCAACCTTTAGACCCTTCAACTGAAAATTCTGAGCTCATTCAGCCCACAACTCAAAAGGTTGTCTGCTATGTTCTACAGAATTACTCACGAAGTAACGCTTTAGTTGTTGATGGTGAAACACGTCGTTTGCAGCTTCCTCCTGCACTTGACCCATTAATCATTGGCAATAGTCGCGAAAAAGCTGCGATTTTATTTTTACAACACCAAGATGAAAACAATTATTTTAATCCGCCTACGCATGCTTATCCGCCGCGTTTAGTTAGACTGATTGAATCACTTGATCAAAATGTTGATTTAGATATTGAATTAATCCCTGTCACAGTACTGTGGGGACGTTCACCAGATAAAGAAGACTCTTGGTTTAAACTGTTATTTACCGACACTTGGGCAACCCCAAGTAAAGTTAAACAGTTGATGAACATTGGTTTACATGGTCGACAGTCATTTTTGGAATTCCATGAAGCGCAATCGCTTAGAGCTTTGGTCGATCATGCGAAAATTGCTCATCCCAATATTTCACCAGCCACTTATATTGTCAATCAATTAAATGACTACTTAGATCGTCAGCGTGAGGTCATTCTCGGTCCAGATTTATCTGATCGCCGTAATGTCATGCAATCACTGATTAAAGCCCCTGATGTACAGGATGCAATTCGTAAAGAAAGTATTCGCTCAAAAATCAGCATGATTGATGCTGAACATAAAGCGATTGGTTTTGTAAACGAAATTGCATCCGACTATTCTGCATCGGCTGTACGCTTTGCAGATATGGCTTTGACTCGTCTATGGACACAACTTTATGACGGTGTTGAAGTACATAACTTCAATACTGTGCGCGAGTTAGTCAAAGACTATGAAGTGATTTATACACCTTGTCACCGTAGCCATATCGATTACTTGTTATTGTCTTATGTGATTTATAAACGTGGTTTGATGGTGCCGTATATTGCTGCAGGCGATAACCTTAACATGCCATTTGTCGGTCAATTACTGCGTGGAGGCGGTGCATTCTTTATCCGTCGTTCATTCCGCGGCAATGCACTTTATACATCGGTATTTAAAGAATATTTATTTAGCATCCTGTCTAGAAACACACCTCTTGAATACTTTATTGAAGGCGGTCGTTCTCGAACTGGACGTTTGTTACCCCCGAAAACTGGCATGCTCGCAATGACGGTACATGGTCATTTGCGCGGCCGTGCCAAACCGATTGTCTTTATCCCAACCTATGTCGGTTATGAGCGCTTGATGGAAGGCGCAACTTATGTCGGCGAAATGAATGGTAAGCCAAAAGAAGCTGAATCCATTTGGGGAATCTTGCAAACCCTGAAAAAAATTGAGCGTATTTTTGGTAAAGTGCATGTCAATTTTGGTGAGCCTGTTTTCTTAGATGACTTACTCAAAGCACATGGCGCTGATCAAATCACCATTGAACATAATGATGATCCAATTCCGCAAGAAGTCTCAGATGCAGTAACCAGCTCGGCAAATGCGATTCTGGAAAATATCAACCGTGCTGTGGTGATCAACCCTGTTTCTTTATTGTCACTGATTTTATTGGCAACTCCAAAACACACACTTGATGAAGAAATCTGCATTAAACAGCTTGATACATATCGCAAGTTATTAACTGCAAATCCTTATGACAGCCGCACTCAGGTCACGCCATTATCAGGTAAAGAAATCATTGCCTATGGTATGAAACTGAAATTGATTAAACGTGTCCAGCACGTCCTTGGCGATATTATTGCCATTGAAGATAATCAAGCCATTTTACTGACTTACTTCCGCAATAACATTTTGCATGCCTTTGTTTTACCGTCGCTGGTCGCAGCATTGGTCGAACATAATGGCAAGATCAGTAAGTCTGATTTACTCAATGTGATTCGTACCCTTTATCCATTCTTAAAAGCAGAGTTGTTCTTAAAATGGAAAGATAGTGAAATCAAGGCTCAAGTGACTGAATATGTCGATGCTTTGGCTCAAGCGAATTTAATTTTTGTCGATGATGAAGATTTTATTTTCAGCCCTGCGCCAAACTCAGAAGACCATAATCAATTGGCTGTTTTAGCTGCTCCAGTACGTCAAAGTCTTGAACGTTATTACATGACGCTGGCTTTAATTACTCAACGTGGCTCTGGAAATATCTCGATTCGCCAAGTTGAAGAATTAAGTCACTTGGTTGGACAACGTTTATCTGTATTGTATGAGTTCAACTCACCTGAGTTCTTTGATAAAGCGTTATTCCAAAGTTTTATGAAAGTCTTAACTGAACAAGGCTATATCAAAACCAATGAAGACCATGCCATTGTTTTTGATGAGCAGTTTAGAAATGTTGCGCAATATGCCAATTTGGTGCTTGATGATGTAACTTTGCAAATGCTTCACCATATCACCTCATTTACAGATGAGGAGTTAAAAGAAGCTTTAGATGCTTTAGCCGCTCAACAAGCCAAGAAGCGTTTAAAACGGAAGAAAAAATAAAAGCTTTAAAGTGCCTTTTTCCTTTGGGAGAAGGCTGGGATGATTACCTCTCCCTAACCCTCTCCTGCAAGGAGAGGGAACTTCTCAAGTCCTCTATAATAAACAATACTGAACCAACCCATTTTAATATCTAACAATTTTTTAGTTCATTTACAAACTTATCTAAAACGTAAAATGATCCTTAAAAATAGCTAGTATATTTTAAGGTTTAAATTCTTCTGATAATCAAGATAACAGTTTTGATGTACCCACTTAAATTCTGTTGCAAGCATCCTCTCCGCAAAAATTTGCTTCCCTGTTTGATTGGAACTTTCCAAAACCAAGTGCGATAAATTCAACTGTTGTTGGAACCATAAAATTATTTCATGCAATGGTAGCGGTTGATTATTTGTACAAATATATGATTTTTCTGGATGTTCCACGTGAAGCAAATGCGCTAAGAAATGTGCAAGGTCATCTATATGGATTCGATTTGACCAATGAATATTGGGATAACTTCGTGTGGTTTCTGCAAGTTTAACCATACGAGCAACGGATGTGCCATAAATCCCAGTTGGGCGTACAATCACACATTTAGATGGATAAGCCTGTTGCCATCGCTGTTCCATTGCCAATAACAACTGACCCTGTTGATCACTCGGAATAGGCGTTGACTCATCATCAATACGTTCACCACGGTTTTCCCCATAAACACGTGTCGATGAAACCACAATAATTCGTTTGAGCGGATGGTCTTTTAAAGCCCTCACAATCGGTTGTACCGAGTCGACATAGGTTTGTTGATAATTTTCGATAGCACTTAGCGGAGAATTTCGAGATGGTGCGAGCAATACATACACCACATCGACAGGCTGAATTTGCGCTAAATCGAGTTGTTGAATGTCTTGAATCAAATGTTGTGCGAAATCATCATCTTTCGTACTGCGGCTAACTGTGGTAATTTGGTGATCTTGCTGAAATAATTGTTTGGCAACACGTTGCGATGTTTTACCATAACCAATAAATAGAATATGCATTACACGACCTATTCTTCGAAACCGATTTTCAAAATCAATCAAACTTAAGTTGAGGGGACATGGCTGCCGTCCATCAATTGCAAGGGGTTGGCAATGCCGCCGCTGCTTTACTTGAAAAACTAAATATTTTCACCACAGATGATTTGCTGTTTCATTTGCCACGTGATTATGAAGATCGTAGCACGATCATTCCCATGAACCAATTACAAGTCGGTCGTAGTTATCTCATGGAAGGCGTGGTCAGATCAATCGATATGCCACCCGGTAAACGCAAATCGATGGCGATTTTATTGCAAGATGATTTTGGCAAAGTTACTTTACGCTTCTATCATATCTATAAAGCACTCACAGATCGTGCTAAAGCAGGTAATCGTTTAAGAATCTTTGGGGAAGTCCGTGTAGGGGCTCGGGGCCTTGAACTTTACCATCCTGAGATCCAGTTAATTACTGAACATACAGCGCTCCCTAAAACCCAACTAACAGCAATTTACCCTGCCACCGAAGGCTTAACTCAACCCAAATTACGCGAATACGTTAAGCAAGCTTTAAACCAGCATGCCGATGCTTTACCTGAGTTATTACCTGAAAAATTCACCAATGGTTATGCGCTTAAACAGGCATTGGAGTATATTCATCACCCTCCTGTAAATGCCAATATGCTGCAACTTTCACAAGGTTCTCACCCTGCTCAACAACGTTTAATTTTTGAAGAATTGGTTGCACATCAAATCAGCCTATTAACCCGACGTGCTTATATTCAACAAATTGCAGCGCCAGCATTTTCAACCAGTAAAAAATTTGCAAAAGCCTTATTGGCAAGCTTACCTTTTGAAATGACCAATGCACAGAAACGTGTATCAAATGAAATTGCCAAAGATTTAAAACAAAACAAACCTATGTTGCGACTGGTTCAGGGCGATGTAGGTGCAGGTAAAACATTGGTTGCAGGTGTTGCGGCTTGTCATATTTTGGAAGAAGGTTGGCAAGTGGCGCTAATGGCACCGACTGAAATTTTAGCTGAACAGCACTATATCAATTTTAAGAAATGGTTCGAGCCACTCGGTTTAAATGTGTCATGGCTTTCAGGCAAACAAAAAGGCAAAGCACGCGCTGTGGCTGAACAAACCATTAAAGATGGAACTGCCAATATTGTGGTGGGTACCCATGCTTTATTTCAGGACAATGTTGAATTTTCCAAACTTGGTCTCGTGATTATTGATGAACAACATCGTTTCGGGGTAGATCAACGTCTAGCTTTACGTAATAAAGGCGTGGATAACACCACACCACACCAATTGGTCATGACAGCAACACCAATCCCTCGCACACTGGCAATGTCTGCCTATGGTGACCTAGATACCTCAGTGATTGATGAATTGCCTCCTGGACGTACTCCCATTCAAACAGTCACGATTCCACTTGATAGACGCGAAGAAGTGCTGAATCGTATCACCACCAACTGCGCTGAGGGTAAACAGGCGTATTGGGTCTGTACATTGGTAGAACAATCAGAAACTCTCGATGCTCAGGCCGCAGAAGCCACCTATCAAGAGATTAAAGATCGCTTTCCACAGATTAATATTGGCTTAGTCCATGGAAAAATGAAAGCCGATGAGAAGCAACGGGTCATGCAACAATTCAAAGACAATGAATTGCAACTGCTGATTGCAACGACAGTGATTGAAGTCGGGGTCGATGTTCCAAACGCTTCCATTATGGTGATTGAAAATGCTGAACGCTTAGGCCTGTCTCAGTTGCATCAGTTACGTGGTCGGGTCGGTCGTGGTGCAACCGCAAGTTTCTGTGCTCTACTCTATAAACATCCTTTATCACAAAATGGCCAAGAACGTTTACGTATCATGCGTGAAACCAATGACGGTTTTATCATTGCAGAAAAAGACTTAGAAATCCGAGGACCGGGTGAATTACTGGGCACCAAGCAAACAGGAGATTTAGGTTTCCGTGTCGCCAAGCTAGAACGAGATGATCATTTACTTAATCAAGCACATTATGTTGCCAGTCAAGTACTAAAAGATGATCCAGAAAATGCTGAAGCTTTATTAAAACGCTGGTTACCTGAAGCACCCAGATATGCCTATGTCTAAAGATGTATTTAGAATATCCATGCATAAACATCATAGCTTAGATATTTGATTCATTCAGTCTAACGACGCTTATCAAAATCTATGACCACAAATGATGACATGGAGGTTGTCATAGCATGGTGATATGAAGATTAAGCGATATAAAGCTTAATAAAAATCTGCTATTGATCTATTCAGCACACTATGCGAAATTAATCCCAAATAAAAAATAGAACAGAGCATGCTCCAATTTATCAATCAACTTCTCCATAAAAGCGTACAAAGCCTTTCCCCTTGCCTGCTTTGTGGAACAGATCGACAACAACAGCATTCTCTTTGTAACACGTGTTGGAACGAACTTCCTTGGTATAAGCAGCATATAGAACGGCATCAACACCAGATTGTTTGTGCTCACCGTTACGACTTCCCAATTGATCGCATCATCCAAGTCTATAAATATGAACAACAACTGCAATATCAGACACTATTGGCACAAAGTTTATTGAATTTAAGCCTACCTAAAATTCAAGCCATTGTTCCTATGCCAATTTCTACTGCTCGTTTAAAAGAACGCGGCTACAATCAAATGCTGATTATCGCCAAAATCATGGCAAGGCAATTAAATATCCCGGTATGGCAACCCGTGATTCGAGAGGCGCAACACTCACAAAAAGGTTTAAGTAGAATTGAGCGCTTAGAAAATATTGAATATCAATTTAAAATGATCAAAACAGAAAAAAGAAAATATAAAAAAGTACTGATTATTGACGATGTCGTGACCACAGGCAGTTCAATTCATGCTTTAACCCACGCTTTAGAAAACTTGGGGTGCCAGCAGATTTATAGCGTCTGCATTGCCGCAGCTCAATAAATTTTCCTCATCGTTCAGCGATACATGCATTGTGAAGCAAACATAGCAAAAATTATGAATGGATTAAATTTGCTTTACACCATGGGATCACGATCTCTTTGGTCAATGGCGCTAAAAGCGTTTGCGCACCATCCAAATCAATCCATTTCATTTCAGCAATTTCTGCATTGATTTTTGGTGTTTGTTCTAGGTCGACTAGATAGAGATAACTCACCAATTGAAAGTCTGCTTCATTGGCTGCTTTTGTTTCAAAACGCCCAATAAACTGAGTAATCTCTGCTTGAACACTAATTTCTTCTAAAATCTCACGCAACATGGTCTGCTCTGGTGGTTCATTGGGCTCAAGCTTTCCACCAACCTGCATAAAAAATTGTGTATTTTGCTTTCTCACCAACAGCAATTGATTTTTATCATTCAAAATCACAGCTGCCGCGACAGTAATTACATTCATAAGATTTAAAAATAGAATAAAAACACAATATATTGTGACAGCAATAAATTTAAAAACAATATATTGTGTTTTAGTTTTTAACCAAATGTACGATCTGCTTGATCTAATTTAACCAATTCTTCACGTTCTTTTACGCCCCATTTTGGTTCTGGCGCTTGATAGTGACTAAACTGGATTAGAATTTCTTCGATCGAGGCAGAATCAATCAACTGATCTGTAAAACGCGCTTTAGAAAAACCTTTGTCTGTCGTGAGTTGAATAAATTTCAATAAATCATCATAAAAACCTTCAACATTTAAAAATGCACAAGGTTTTAAATGAATTCCCAATTGTGCCCACGTCCATTGCTCAAAAATTTCTTCAATGGTTCCTGCACCACCAGGCAATGCAATAAAGCCATCGGAAAGTTCAGACATTTTTGTTTTTCGTTCATGCATATTTTTAACAATATACAGCTCGGTCAAATCTGGATGTGCCAATTCACGATCGACCAATCCCTGAGGGATCACACCAATCACTTTGCCTCCTGCTGCCAAAGCACTGTCAGCGACGATGCCCATTAAGCCTGAACGGCCACCACCATAGACCAAAGTTTTCCCTTGCTTGGCGATTGTTTCACCAGTCAGCTCTGCAACATCAGCAAAAATTTGATCCGTACCTAATGATGAACCACAAAAAATAGCAATAGAATTCATAAATTTAACCTAACTTTAATTTTGTCATGCTAAAAATGCAGACGACCAATCAAGATTTTTTTTACAAAACAGCAATGTAATGAGTGTTTTTCCTAAAATCCTTGTCTAAAATACACACATCAAATCGACACCACACTGCGCAAGGGAGAAAAGACATAATGCTTGAAGCCTTTTACGCCACTGAGCGCGGTAGCTTAGAAGATGCAACAATTAATGGTGGATTCGACCTACATCCTGAATTGGTATGGGTTGACCTCATTGCACCTTCACAAGAAGAACAAGAATGGGTTCTAGATGCTTACCAGCAAAATTTACCAACTCTTAAATCTTTAGAAGACATTTCATCCTCTGCACGATTCTACCGTGATGATGATGGGATTCTACATATCAGTACTTATTTTTTAACAAAAAATAAAAATTACCAAGTTGAAGGCGATCCCGAAGATACTTCAAACATGCTTGCCAATGTGCAAACGGTTGCATTCATTTTGCATAAAGACCGCTTATTTACCTTACGTGGTGAAAAGCTGGTTGCCTTTCGTGCCTTTCGCGCACGTGCACGCCGTAATGACTATGAAATTGAATACAAAGATCCGACATGGATTCTTTTAGGCTTATTAGAAGCAAAACTAGATGAGCTTGCGGATATCTTAGAAGATATCCACAAAGACTTAGAGTTATATTCCACAGAAGTCCTCAACGTACGTCATCGTGAAATGATTTTAGATTTAGATGACATGATTACCCGTTTAGCACAAAAGGAAGATATGCTTGGAAAAGCGCAACTTTGTCTGATTGACTTACGTCGTGTCTTAACCTTTTTGTCTCGTCCTCGCGCATTGGGGAGCCATATCTATGATGCAGATATTCGAGAGTTAAGTGAGGATGTACGTTCCCTTGTAGAACATGATGCGTTCTTGTTCCAAAAAGTACGATTCTTACTTGATACCACCTCTGGATTTATTAACACTGAACAGAACGATACCATTCGTCGCTTCTCCATCTTACCCAGTATGCTTGCGCCACCGATGTTGATTGCCAGTATTTATGGGATGAACACTGAGATTCTGCCTTTTGCCCATGGCCACTGGAGCTTTTATGTGGTGATTAGCATCTTAATTGCTTTCTTTGTGGGGCCTTTGGCTTACTTTAGATGGAAGAAATGGATTTAAATACTCCATTCCCCTTATTGGATTGAGTTGAGATTTAGCACTACTCAATGCAGAAAGAAAAATGAGTCAATAAAAAAGCACCTTTAGGTGCTTTTTTACATCAATATTGCATATGCTAAATTAATTTCAAGTCATCTTGCAAATGGCAAGCTTGAATAATTTTCATCATCTTTTCAGGCACTGCTTTAAACTGCAGCCCCTGAAGATTTGGTGTTTGACGTAACCACTGCACAAACACAGATAAAGCAAGGGTACTGCCATGTTCAAGCTGTGATAGATTCACAGTTATTGGAAAATTTTTCTCATTTTGAATCACTCTCAAACCATTTAAATAATAGCTTTCAGCATTCTCGTAAGCAATTTTACCACTAACATATAATTCCTGATTTTTAAATTCAATCACTCGCTTGCACCTATCTATGTTATGAGCTTACTTCTTAACAGCAGCGTCTGCATCAGGCTTGAATGTTGCAATTGCTTTATCAATATTGCCGCCATTACGTTGCACGTTCGCAGCAAATTGGTTACGGAATTGCAAACCTAGATCGATACCAGACACATTCAAATTACGTACTTTCCATTGGCTACCTGCATCAGACAATTGGAAAGATACAGGGATCTTTTCGCCATTGTTATTGAAGTCTAAAGTAACGACAGGAAACTTGCTGTTGGTTGCCTTATACGGACGCATTGAATACGATTGATTTGAATACTTTGCAAATGCGCTACCATAATTCTCAATCAACGTATTACGGAAATTTTGTTCAAATTGCGCACGTTGAGCAGGGGTACTGCTATTTGCATAAGTTCCCATCACAATACGTGTAAACGCTTGACCATCGACATAAGGATCAAGGTTTTGGCGAACAATCGCTTTCACAGTAGCAGGGTTTTGCAATTTACCTTGATCTGCTTTTAAGCGCGAAATCAGGCCATCAGCAACACGTTTAACAAATACTGGTGGTGCTTCTGCTGGAGCAGCTTGAGCTGCAGTCGCCACCATAGTTGCCAAAATAGTTGCAGTAAAAGTTTGTTTTAACAGCATGTTCATTTTCAATAACTCCTCTAATGCCTATTCAACAAATGAAGTTTGAGCATCAGTTGTTTCAGTGGATGCAGATGCATCTTTAGCTTCCGATGTGCCAGTTGATGATTTTCCTGCACCACCCGTAATAAATTTGGTAATCAAATCTTCTAGATCCATCGTACCTTGGGTATTTTCAATGCTTTCACCACGTTTAATGTAGTTAATGCCGCCACCTGGTACGATTTTCAAATATTTTTCGCCTAAAAGACCATTGGTTGCGACCATTATGTAAGCATCTTCATCAATATTTGTGATGGATTTCATGTTACCTAACAGTTGCTTTTCCATTTCTTTTTGTTTCTCAGGTGTTGCAGCCTGATAATCAGCACTGTAATGTAAATCACCTAGCGCATTTTCTTTTACTTTCTTCAACTGTTCCGCATTGAAGGTGGTCAATGAACCATCCAAATCGAATTTAACCGTTGCATGACGTGTCACAGGATCAAGTGTAATTGCATCAACTTGTCCAATTTTAACACCGCTCATGGTCACTTTGGCACGCGGTTTTAAACCATTCACATTGTCGAATGTTGCAGTCATTTCATAACTGTCTTTTAAGTTTGTACCGACCAAACCACTCACTTTCATGGCTAAAAAGAATAGAGCAAGAGCAAAAATGATGACAAAAATACCGACGGTCAGCTCACTAGCACGTGATTTCATTAAACACCTCCGAACATGACCGCAGTCAACACGAAATCAAAACCTAAAACACATAACGATGAATACACAACAGTACGTGTCGTAGATGTTGCGATACCTTCAGATGTTGGTTCACAAGCATAACCTTGATACACCGCAATCCAAGTACAAATTAAAGCGAATACTAAACTTTTAATGATGGTTCCGTTAAACACATCTTTCATAAACTGAGTGCTACTCAGAATACCACTCCAGTACGAGCCTTCGTCTGCGCCGAGAAAATCCACACCGACCATTTTGCCACCCATAATACCAATCGCAGCAAAGATCACAGACAGCATCGGTAAACTGACAATACCGGCCCATAAACGTGGAGAAATCACACGCTTTAACGGATCAACACCAATCATTTCCATACTAGATAATTGTTCAGTTGCCTTCATTAGACCAATTTCAGCAGTCAAAGCAGAGCCAGCACGACCAGCAAAAAGCAAGGCAGCCACAACAGGCGCAAGTTCACGCAACAAGGTTAAAGCCACAGCCGCGCCCAACATGGCTTCACTACCAAAAGTGACCAAGATGTTATACATCTGCAAACCGAGTACTGCACCGATGAACAGCCCAGATACCGCAATGATCAATAAAGACAGTACGCCTACTCGATACATCTGATAAATGAAAAGTTTTACACCAAGTATTGTTGGCAAAGAGAATAAAATGCGCAACAACATGAGCATTGCAACACCAATGCCCTGAACACGTTCTAGAACGCGTCTACCCAATAAGGCAATAGCATTCATGAACTAACCTCATTACTTAAATAGGCTTGATGACTAAATTGATAATCAACAGGACCTTCAACCGAACCTGTTAAGAATTGCTGTACAAATGGAGAAGCGTGCTGTTGCAATTGCTCAGGTGTCCCCTCGCCTTGCACCTTACCTTCAGCCACAACATAAATATAGTCAGCAATTGATAATGTTTCATCAACATCATGTGAAACAATAATTGTTGTTAGATCTAAAGCGTCACGTAATGATCGAATTAATCGGGTCAAAACCCCCATCACAATCGGATCTTGCCCAGCAAAAGGTTCGTCATACATAATCAAATCTGGGTCAAGCGCAATCGCACGAGCAAGCGCCACGCGTCGATTCATCCCGCCAGAAAGTTCTGCGGGCATCAACTTTTCAGCACCACGCAAACCAACCGACTCTAATTTTAGTGCCACCAACTCAGCAATTAAATTTTCTGGTAATTTTGTATGTGCGCGAATTGGAAAAGCAACATTTTCATAGACGGTCATGTCGGTAAATAACGCACCACTCTGAAATAACATCCCCATACGCGCACGTGCAGCAAAAAGCTCATTACGTGACATCGAAGCAATGTTTTTCCCATCAAGTCGTACTTCACCAGCATCTGGGCTAAGCTGACCACCAATGAGCCGTAACAAGGTTGTTTTACCTGTTCCAGATGGTCCCATGATTGCGGTAATCTGCCCACGACGAATCTGTAAACTCACATTATCGTAGATAACGCGTTCACCTCGGTTAAAACTTAAATTTTTGACTTCAATTAAAGCTTCAGCTTCGGAATGACTGTGTTTATTCATAGCTGAACTTTTTCCTGCATTTATCAGCCCACATACTATACTCTTAAATATCTATATGTTTTGTAATTAAAAGATAATAAAAAATCATAAAGAATATTCATCTTTATAAACAATGTTTGTTGGGCTATTTTTTAGTTTTTTACTTTTAAATTTTATTTAATGAGCAAATAGATTATCTAAAAAGCAGGCTATAAAAAAAGTACCCAACATTTGAGATTAATAAAAGTGAGAACATATATAACATAATTACCTCAAAGAAATCATCAACTTTATTAGATTCAATTTTTCATAAGTTAAGTCTAACTGTTTTATTAAATAAATTGAACTATGTCACACTTTATTCTACCAAATACTTTTCAACTTGCAATAAAAAACCAGCCTGAAGGCTGGTTTTTTATTAAAAATATCTAATTAATCGTTGAATTTGCGACGCGGACGGTCTGCATTGAATTCACGTTTTGGACGATCTTCACCACCAAATTCACGCTTAGGACGATCATCACCGCCAAACGCACGTTTAGGACGATCTGAATTAAATTCACGCTTCGGACGGTCTTCACCACCGAATGAACGCTTAGGACGATCATCACCGAAAGAACGTTGTGGACGGTCACCGAAACCACCTTCACGACGTGGTGGACGATCACCAAAATCACGCTTAGGACGATCAGCAAAACTGCCTTCACGACGTGGTTTGTAATCTACGCTGTTACCACGGTTGTCATCATTCGAGTTAAAACGAGGTTTATCGTTAAAACCGCCTTCACGACGTGGACGATCAGAGTTGAAATCACGCTTAGGACGATCTTCACCACCGAATGAACGTTGTGGACGGTCACCGAAGCCGCCTTCACGACGTGGTGGACGATCACCAAAATCACGCTTAGGACGATCTTCGCCACCGAATGAACGTTGTGGACGATCACCGAAACCACCTTCACGGCGTGGTGGACGATCACCAAAATCACGCTTAGGACGATCATCACCATAAGATGGACGATCACCACGTGGTTTGTCATCGAAGCTACGACGTGGACGATCATCACCGCCTTCACGACGTTTGAAGTTTGATTCACCTTCAAAACGACGACCACCGCCGAAACCGCCACGACCGCCTTCACGACGACCGCCACCGTTACTACGACCACGACCGCCACCATCACGACTACCGCGAGCTGGAGGTGGAGATGGCTCTAGACCTTCGATTTCAGAAACACTTAAACGCGCTTCTAAATAATCTTCTAAAGCACGGATTTTACCGCGTTCACGGTAAGTTGCTAAAGTGATTGCTTTACCAGTACGACCCGCACGACCTGTACGACCAATACGATGCACATAATCTTCATTCTTCATTGGAAGACCGAAGTTAATTACGTGAGAGATTGTTGGTACATCAAGACCACGAGCAGCTACGTCTGTAGCAACAAGAATTTTTGCACGACCTTCACGGATACTGCGTAAACGACGGTTACGTACAGTTTGTGGCATAGCACCATGAAGCGCAACAACTGAAAGACCAGCTTCTGCAAGCTCTTCAGCAAGCATATCTGTATCTTCTTGAGTTGAAGCAAATACAACTGCTTGATCTACGTCTTCTTCATTTAACCAATGCGTAAGCAATTTTTTCTTATGCTCAAAGCCATCAGTCCAATGTAAAGTTTGGGTAATATCAGTATTTGTTGAATGACCTGTTTCAATTGCAATACGTTCAGGTTCGTTCATCATGCGTTCAGCAAGATTAATGATACGTGGTGCAAATGTTGCAGAGAACATTAATGTTTGTTTACGATTTAAAGCTAAATCGCTGATTGCTTCTAGGTCTTCAGAGAAACCTAAGTCAAGCATACGGTCAGCTTCATCGACGATTAAAGCATCAACTAAATCAAGTTTAATTTGACGACGGTTTACAAGATCAAGTAAACGACCTGGAGTCGCAACAACAACTTGTGCACCTTTTAATTGTTGGATTTGCTTACCAAAAGGCATACCACCCATGATTGCTGCAACACGTACACCTTTCATATGGCGTACAAATGCAATCGCATCTTGACATACTTGTTGTGCAAGTTCACGAGTAGGTGAAATCACCAAGATATTTGGTTGAGTTACTGCTTTCATACGATCTTTAAATGGTACAAAAGTATCTTGACCAGCTAAAGCGTTTAACGTAGGGAGTAAGAATGCAGCTGTTTTACCAGAACCAGTTTGGCTTGATACTAGAAGGTCTTTTCCTTCTAAAGCCGCTGGAATAGATAGTTCTTGAACAGGAGTCGGCGTAGTAAAACCAAGACTCTCGAGTGCTTTCTGTAGCGACTCGTCTAATGAAAATTCAGCAAAAGTTTTGCTCATAGAGATATTCACCCTAATGTGGGTGCTCCATTAATATATGGTCTGATGGACATCGGCAAAAAGCGGCACAGCAATAATCGCTGAAAATATAGAATCAGCGGCGATCCGAGAACGACGATGCGTATAACGCACATTTGATAACAGCCGCAACCTGAAGGAATCGCTTAAGCGATTGGGTGGGGCGCGAAATATTGTCCTCTCTTTGGACCGGACGCGCATACACAATATAGAAGAGAAATGTTCAGGTAATGAACGAAATTTAGTGCGTGCGCAGAGTATAGCAGAATTTATAATAATGTCACGAAGTTTTATTGTTTTTTCCTGTATTGTATTAAGTCATTCATTATCTACAGGAATTAAATAAAAAACTTGATCTACAGCTAAACTTTCATCCTTAAGAATATCTGCTACAGCTCCCCCTAAACACTCAACGGTAAACTCGCTTAGAATAATCGTATTGGTTTGCCAATGATATGTGATCTTAACTTCCCCCAATAAGTTGTATTATTTTTATATCAGTACTATTCGCTAGGTCTTGCAATCACCAATGTTTAAACGACTATATTCCGTATTAATAGTATCGCATTAAATCACAACCCATAAAAAAGCCCTCATAAAGATGAAGGCTTTTTAAAACTCAATCTACACAAGTATAAATTACTTCGCAGCTTCACCCCAAGCAGGAACAACAGCTTGCATCAATGGTTTTAGCATTTTCATAGAACACGCAATCACTTGACCATTTTCCATAGAATCTGAACCACCACGAGCATCAACGACAGTACCACCCGCTTCTTTCACCATAAGCTCGCCTGCTGCGATATCCCAAGGTTTTAAACCGAGTTCAAAATAACCATCTAAGCGACCAGCTGCAACATAAGCCAAGTCTAATGCAGCAGAACCCGCACGACGATATTGTGCGCCAGCTTCAGTTACATTTAATAATGATTCAAAATGGTTTTTCGCATAAGAAACAATCTCACCATTACGTTTAGCGCGGTAAGCATGACCTACACCCATAAAGGTATTTTCAAGACTGTCTTTAACATTCACACGAATACGACGTTGATTCAACATTGCGCCACGACCACGGCTTGCAGAGAATAGCTCATCTTTCACAGGGTCATAGATAACACCGTGTTGAGTTACACCTTTATGTTGAACTGCAATAGATACACAGAAATGTGGGAAAGCATTGATAAAGTTTAAAGTACCATCAAGAGGATCAATCACCCAACACCAATCAGCATCGTGACCTTTACCTTCTTGTAGCCCAAACTCTTCACCAAGGAAGCTGTGATTTTTATAACTTTTACGAAGCGTATCAATAGTCAACTGCTCGATATAACGATCTACACGAGTTACTGGACCATCAATACCTTTTTCTTCGACTTGTAGATCGAGTTTATGACGATTTTGATGCGCTTTTAAAAGCTCTTGACCAACTAACTGAGCCGCACGCGCAGCCATCACCACCATAGGTTCCATTGAACACCCACTACAAATTTGAAGATACTGATAAAGAATAATGCATAAAAGCGCCGACATTTTAGCAAATATCGGCGCTTTTTGGGAAATTTTGTTGCTAAATTTTTACAACTTTAACTTTTACATGAGGTTAAACGTGTTGTACCAGCTTTAACCAAGCCTGTTCAATCGAGTTTTGAATACCTTTTACATCTAAACCACAGTCTTGGAGCATTTCAGAATGGCTTGCTTGTGCGAGGAATTCATCAGGTAAACCTAGGTTTAAAATTGGCTTCACAATTTGCGCCTGTGCCAAGAACTCATTTACCGCACTACCAGCACCCGCCATTACAGCATGTTCTTCAACAGTTACAAATAAGTGAGTTTTGTCTGCCAAATCACGAATAATCTGTTCATCCAATGGTTTCACAAAACGCATATTGATCACACGAATTGCAATATCCAACTTTGGTGCCAGTTGTTTTGCTGATTCAAGCGCAGGTTGAACTCGACTACCAAAGGCCAAAATCGTGATACCTTCTTCGTGTTCAGTATTGAGTTCTAACAATACTTCAGCTTTACCAATTTCCAGCTCAATCAACTGTTGTTGAATTTCTACACCTAAACCATTACCGCGTGGATAACGGACTGCAGTTGGGCCTTTGTATAGATATGCTGTATGCAACATTTGACGACATTCGTTTTCGTCTTTTGGCGCCATGATCACCATATTGGGTACGGTACGCATATAAGCATAATCATACGCACCAGCATGCGTAGGACCATCTTCGCCGACTAAACCTGCACGATCAATACCAAAGGTCACATCAAGATTTTGTAAAGCAACATCATGAATCAATTGGTCATAACCGCGTTGCAGGAAGGTTGAATAAATCGCCACAACTGGCTTCAATCCTTCACATGCCATACCCGCAGCTAATGTCACGGCATGCTGTTCTGCAAT
Source organism: Acinetobacter sp. I-MWF (assembly GCF_025433935.1). Lineage (NCBI taxonomy): Bacteria > Pseudomonadati > Pseudomonadota > Gammaproteobacteria > Moraxellales > Moraxellaceae > Acinetobacter > Acinetobacter sp. I-MWF. Next base: position 4,113,401 of record NZ_JAMBAR010000001.1, read on the forward strand.
TGCAACATCAAAGTAACGCTCTGGAAATTGTTTAGCAAACTGTACCATGCCTGAGCCTTCACACATGGCAGGCGTAATTGCGAGTAATCTGTCGTCTTGTGCAGCTTCATCACAAAGCCATTGCCCAAATACATCTGAATATTTTGGCGCTACATTTTTAGTTGCTGATGCATTAATTTTGCCAATCGCATGATATTTAATTTGATCCGCTTCAGCAGGTGCAAAACCCTTACCTTTCACGGTATAGACATGGATCAGGCGTGGCCCTTTACGCTTTTTCAGCGCATTAAAGACTTGTACCAATTGCTCCACATCATGGCCATCAAATGGGCCAAAATAATCAAAACCAATGGCTTTAAATAGATTATCCGCAGCATCAGTCGCAGATTGATGTAAACGAGAGTTGTAGTTCCATTCAGGGCAATCCTGTACAAAAGCTTGCCCTTCTTCATCAATATTGATGAATTGCCCTTGTTCCCAAATTGCAGCTAAATGCTTTGCAAAACCACCCGTGCTACATGAAATCGACATATCATTGTCATTGAGCACCACCATCAAATCAGCATTATGCGCCACTGCATCATTCATGGCTTCAAATGCCATTCCAGCAGTCATCGCACCATCACCAACGATGGCAACAACTTCACAAGGGTCTTTTTGATAACGACGTGCCAAAACCATACCCAAGCCAGCAGAAATTGCAGTCGATGAATGTCCTACACCAAAAGTGTCAAATTCAGATTCATCCCGTGCTGGAAAAGCCGCCAATCCATCTTTAGAACGGATGGTCATCAATTGCTCACGGCGTCCTGTAAGGACTTTATGTGGATACGCCTGATGGCCCACATCCCAAACTAAACGATCTCGTGGTGTTTCAAAACAATAGTGTAAGGCAACTGTTAATTCTATAACGCCAAGGTTTGCACCAAAATGCCCGCCACTTTGTCCAGCAGCATACAAAATAAATTGACGCAATTCGTCTGCGACCTGCGGCAATTGGCTTTGCTCAAACTGACGTAATTGTTGAGGATGATTAATTTCATTCAACAAAGGCGTAACAGGACGATGACTAGGTATTTCGGTATACAACATATGTGGCAAAGCCTTCTAAAGCCTGGCAAATCTAGCTAGGTAAACGGGTTAGCATGATTGTGAGAACCAATGATATCACATTCAATCAGCCACATTTATAATGATGCGTCATTGGAACTTCCAAGTCAGCAAGTGTGCTCTTGGTGTCAATTATCATGAATAATCTATCTATATATCAACTATTATCGTGTGCTTTATACAAAAAAGAAATTTTTATAGCAATGTTATCTATAAAAACATGCTTTACAAACCTACCAATGTCCAAGCATTACGCTATACTTTAGCCAATTTCTAAACAAATAGATGGAAGATTCTGTGTCAATAGAGTTTGTTGCCACTTCAAAATTACCCACTGCTTATGGTGATTTTAAAATTTCTGTATTTCAAGATCCACAAACAGGTGAAGAGCATGTTGCTCTTTCTAAGGGTTTAGAAATCGCGCCTACAAACCCCGTTTTAGTTCGTATTCATTCAGAATGTTTAACTGGCGATGCCTTTGGTTCATTAAAATGTGACTGTGGCCCTCAATTGCACAACACCATGAAAATGATGAATGATGCAGGCCAAGGTGTGATTTTATATTTGCGCCAAGAAGGTCGTGGTATTGGTTTGACCAATAAAATCCGTGCTTATGCTTTGCAAGATCAAGGGCATGATACCGTTGATGCAAATTTATTGTTAAACCTACCTGCTGATGCACGTAAATATGATATGTGTAGCATCATGCTCGATCATTTACAGGTTAAACAAGTCAGGCTAATTACCAACAATCCATTAAAATTAAAAGCTTTAACAGATTTAGGTATTGATGTATTAGACCGTGTACCGTTGACAGTGGGCTTAAATAAGTTCAATGAAGATTATTTAAAAACCAAACATGATCGTATGTCACATATGTATGAGAAAGATGATTTTTAAATAATCACTAAGTTAAATAATAGGAGACTGAACTAATGAAATTAAGCTCAACCTTATTTGCAATCAGTCTCCTTTTACTCAGCACATAGTGTCAGGCATCTGATTCAAAAACCCAATCTGCAACCATTCAACAATTAAGACAGTTTCAACAACAAGACCATTTCTTGCCCGATAATTTTTTATATACGGGAATCAAAAATCCTCAATTAAAGCAAAAACTCAATCAAAATATAGCCGATACAAGTCAAGCTTTTATTAAACTTTATGAGAGTCATACACCGCCCTCTAAAAAACAATTACTTAAAACTCTTGCTGATGGCATCAATCAAATTGACCCATACAGCCTAGATACAGATGATAGAGAACAAGTTGCTGTTAGCTATGAAAAATTTTTAGATATTATTGGCCTAGAAAGCTCAGATGGTATTTTAAATACTTGGGTATATGGTGAAGTCATTAATAAGTTAATTGAACAAAAGAAATCAGTAAAACCATAACCTCTCTATTAATTCACTAATTTTTATAAATAAAACATCAAGAAAGGTTTTGCTATCGCGGATGGCGACAGGGATGTCGCCGTTGGGCAAGGGTGACAGGAGTCCCCTTTGCCCAACAAAGGATTTTTGTTTCTTTTCATCCCTGAAAAGAAAGGAATCATCTACACTTCTTCATCTAAATTTTTAAATACAATATTTTGTAAAATATAATCAAATCGTCATCGAGAAAATTTGCGTTTCAGGCTTTCTACGCTTTAAATGCAAATCAAACGCCATACAAATATTTCGAACAAAAGGCTTCCCTTGCTCCGTGATCACAATCCGATCCGCTTCAATGTTCAATAAACCATCATGCTGCATTTCAACAAGCTGTTGAATCACATCACCACGCTCAGCAAAATCCATCGCCTGATCTGACCAAGAGGTTTGAAAGGTGCACATCAAATTCAAAATATGCTGACGAATCTTTAAATCTTCGACACTTAACACATGCCCTTTTACTACAGGAATTTCATCATTTTCAAGACAAGTGTAATAGGCATCTAAATTTTTCTCATTCTGTGCAAAGCTATACCAACTATCACTGATTGAAGATAGACCCAATCCGATCATGACTTGTGTTTTTGATGAGGTATAACCCATAAAATTACGATGCAAAGTACCTGCATGAAATGCTTGATACATCTCATCTCGATCTAAAGCAAAATGATCCATTCCAATCTCATGATAACCATGCGCTAAAAGTTGCTTTTTCCCTTCCTCATATAGGGTTCGCTTCATCCCATCTTTAGGTACATCATGATCTTTAAACCCACGCTGTCCGTTGCCTTTAATCCAAGGCACATGCGCATAACTATAAAAAGCCAAGCGATCTGGCATTAACGTATTAGTCAAATCAATGGTATGCAACACATCTGCTAAATTTTGAAATGGCAAACCAAAAACCAGATCATGTGAAATCGATGTATAACCAATCTCTCTTGCCCATTGCGTCACTCTTTCTACATTTTCAAAAGGTTGCACACGATGAATAGCTTTCTGAACAGTCTCATTATAGTCTTGCACCCCATAGCTGACACGGCGAAAACCAAGCTCATACAAGACTTGTAAATGATCTCGCGTAGTATTATTGGGATGCCCTTCAAAACTAAATTCATAACCATCCGCAATATTGGCTTTGGCTAAAATACCTTGAATTAATTGTTGTAAATGCTCAACTGAAAAAAATGTTGGTGTCCCGCCACCCAAATGGATTTCTTTAATGATGGGTCTGTCTGCTAACAACTGACAATATAAGTCCCATTCTTTTAAAACGGCTTGAATATAGGGTTGTTCAACATCATGCCGTTTCGTGACTTTTTTATGGCATCCGCAAAATGTACATAGACTTTCACAAAATGGTAAATGAATATAAAGACTGATGCCTTCAGAGTGATTAGACTCATCAAAAGAGCGCTTTAAGGTCTGTTTCCATTGTTGCAGCGAAAATGATGCCTCCTCCCAATATGGAACCGTTGGATAACTGGTATAACGGGGTCCAGCAACATTGTATTTTTGAATCAAAGAACAACTCATATTCACTGCTCGATACGCAATTTACATTCAAAAGAAATAAACCCAAAAATTGAATTTACCTTCAATACATTGTGCTGAGCTTAAGCATAGATTTCAACCTAGTGAATTGCTCGGGATTGCGCAGCATGTATCCGCGATACCCAAAGATTTTTTTAGTCTCATTCGATTCATTCACGTCACGTTCAAAACATGCCTTTATGATGACTTGGTTTTGTTTTTTTAGCATTTTATGTTTTGATGTAGAAAATTTTTCAATTCTCCTTTGAGGATGATCATGCAAAACCCGACTTCTGCAGATATTCAACGTGTTCGTGATTTCCTAACAGATTTACAAGCTCGAATCTGCTCTGCCCTAGAGCAACAAGAAAAATTAGGCCACGGCACTGCAACATTTGAAATTGATGACTGGCAACGCCCTGAAGGCGGTGGTGGTCGTTCACGTGTTCTACAGAATGGTACTGTGATCGAAAAAGGCGGGGTGATGTTTTCTCACATCAACATTTCCAAACTGCCAGCTTCAGCAACAGAACGACATCCAGCAATTGCTGGAGCCAAAGCTCAAGCCTTGGGTGTTTCTTTGGTCATTCATCCAACAAATCCCAATGTTCCAACATCTCACGCCAATGTACGGCTATTTGTTGCAGAACCTGAAGGACAAGCACCAATTTGGTGGTTTGGTGGTGGTTTTGACCTCACGCCTTTTTACCCGAATGATGAAGACGTTTTATCTTGGCACCAAACAGCATTTGATCTGTGCGCACCGTTTGGTGAAGAAATTTATGCGGAACATAAACAATGGTGTGATGATTATTTCTATTTAAAACATCGTGATGAACAACGTGGTATTGGGGGTTTGTTTTTTGATGATTTAAATCAATGGGATTTTGAAAAATGCTTTGAATATATCCAAGCGGTCGCTAATGGTTATTTAAATGCTATTTTGCCTATTTTCCAAAGAAATCAGGATAAATCATTTACACAAGCCCAACGAGACTTCCAACTGTATCGTCGTGGTCGCTATGTTGAATATAATTTGGTTTATGATCGCGGGACTTTATTTGGCTTACAAACTGGTGGTCGAATTGAATCTATTCTGGTCAGCATGCCACCGCTTGCAGCTTGGTCTTATCGCCCAGAATGGGATGAAAATAGTCCAGAAAAACGTCTCACTGATCATTATTTAAAGCCTAAAGACTGGTTGTCGATATTAAAATAATCTCTCGACATTTAGGTTTCATCGTTAAAAAGCTATCTTTCATTCAAGATAGCTTTTTAACTTAAACCAATGAATACTTCTGAGAAAATAACGCTTGAAAGATTTACTCACAATTAAAATGAGAATAATTCACGATAAGAATACTTTTTTAATTTAATATATGCTCAAACTTGAGCTAAGATACCAACCTTAAAATTTCCTTAATTTTTTTGAAAAAGTCTTAGCGTTTAAAGAATATTATAGCAGTAGAAACCAGAGGTAGGTATGAGGAATTTATTAGAAAATCACAAGGTTACTCTTTCATTCAGTATTTTATTTTTATTAGCATGCTCCATTTCAACCACCATTATCTCTAACAACCATCTCTCTGACAGCATCTCAATTACTTCTAGTGTTGTTTTATCTGCTGGCTTTCTTGTTGTTTTTGCTATGATTTTCCTTGACTTCTTAGAGTCAGTTTGCAATCCATAAGTATCTTTTTTGAAGCACAACATTTTTTCAAAAAACCTTCCTCTTAAAAACCAGCTTTAGCGTGATTAAAAAAGCGCTCTAAATCATCAATTTATTCAAATTTTAGCATAAGCTAAACCGCAGATAGTTTGGTTGTATCATCCATTTTCACGTATATTGTCGACATTCTCTAAAAATCAACACAATCAATACTTGGACATTTGGCATGAGTAAACTATTCGCAGTCATTGGAAATCCGATTGAACACTCTCGTTCACCTGAACTACACCATGCCTTTGCAGAAAAGACTGGTATTGATCTCAACTATGTAAAACGTCTTGCCCCACTCGATGGCTTTGCTGCAAGTGTAACTGAATTCTTTGCTCACAATGGCGTAGGTATGAATGTTACTGTGCCATTTAAAGAACAAGCTTTTGCCTTATGCCAACAACTGACAGAACGTGCAAAAATCGCCAAGGCGGTCAATACGCTTTGGATGGAAAACGGCGTATTGCATGGTGATAATACGGATGGACAAGGTTTAGTCGATGCGATTAAAGCATTAGACTGGACTTTAGAAAACACAGATATTTTGATTATTGGTGCGGGTGGTGCAACTCGCGGCGTGGTTTACCCTCTGGTAAAAGCAGGGGCTAAAAAAATTGTGATTGCCAACCGTACCCGTTCACGTGCGGAACAATTGGTGGCCGATTTACAAAGCGCTGTTCCTGAAGCAGAACTTTCTGCTTGTAGCCTAGATGAATTAGATGGGCAATTTGATCTTGTTATCAATGCGACTTCAGCAAGCTTAACGGGTGATGCACTGATTCTTCCTGAAACCTTAACCTTTCACCATGCTTATGAAATGGCCTATGGCAAACCTTCAAGTTTTATCGATCAAGCCAAAGCGCGTCAGGTTCCAAGCTCAGAAGGCTTCGGGATGTTGGTTGGGCAAGCCATCGAAGCCTTTTATATTTGGAATGGGGTTCGTCCAAATTTAAAAGATTTTCTTTAATCATGGATGTATCTTTGTTTAAAAAAAATCCATAAAAAAAGAACCTCAATTGAGGTTCTTTTTAACCAAACCAAGATCAATTACTTTAACTTGGCATCACTCAAGATCTGATAAGTTTGCTTAAATAAATCATAATCAATAAATTCAGTCGCGTCTTGATCCAAGCCAGCTACAACCTGATCGTTAAATTTATTGCGTTTAAACGCAGTATAAGACTTGGCTAAAATCTTCGCTGTTTTGATAAAGTCAGCACGTTGCCCTTTTTCAATCTCATTTTCTGCTTCAAACTTCTGCATATAATATTGCGCAAAAACAGCTTCAGTGGTTTTGTATTTCTTGACTAAATTCTGAATTTCTAAAACACTTTGTTTATCTTTCCAGACTTTAGCTACAATCTCATCAACAGAATTTCCAAGTCCATCATCATATTGGTGGTCATCTTCCAAATGATGCTTTTTCTGTAAAGCTTGGATCTGCTTTAAAGCCTGACCTTTCGGATTGTAAATCTCTTCATCAGAATAAGAATAAGCATAAATCGCTGCAATTTCCTGTAAATCTTGAGCAGAATATTGTTTGATTAGCTCAGGTTTTTCTGCAGTCAGTTTGGCAATAAATACGGCTTTATAGGTTTTTTCATAAGAACCCGTTTGTGTATAAACTTGTTCAGCCAACTGCGCTAACCGCTCATCTAAAGTTAAGTACTTTTGTTCTGAATGACTACCTGTATCACCTGAAACACCCGCAATACCGCCTACAGCTTGCTCCATAATGCTGCCTTTAAAGATATCTTTAAATGGTTTGGCTTGCTGTAAAACACTCTGGTCGATCTTGCTGGCATTTCCATAATTAAGAAATTGCATATCCATCTTAACATTCAGTTTACGATTTAATTTATCAAAATCCACACCCAAATCATAATCTGCTTTTACCGCTCGGCCTTTGTTATCTAAAGACAGATCAACGATTAAAGGATTACGTTTATTTTTAGGCGGCAAACTGGCTTCAACTTCAGTATGATGTTGATTCCACAATTGTTTAAATTGTTGAGCATCAACCAACTGGTCTTTCGCATAGCCTGTAAAGGTTTTGACAAGCGCTGCATTACTTTGCTGCTGTAAAGCTTTACTGGCTGAAGATGCATCATCCTTTGCTTCAGCACTTAAAACATCAATTTCATAATGATACTGACAATATTCCACATCACCAAAACGTGGATGAGCTTTTGCTTTTGTTAAGTCTTCACATTGTTGTTCAGTTAAAATTTTCTGACGCTCTGCTGATGCGTCTTCAGACTCAGCTTCAACCTTATCATCTTCCTGATCAGCAACATCAGAAGCTTGGCTAGTGGCATAGTCTTCATCATCTTCAACTGCTTTTTTAGCCGCGTCTTGTGCATTTGCATAAACAGCGTCCACCTCTTCTTCAGACGCTTCATGAGATTGACGATTGACTGCACTATAAAGTTGATACATGGCGCTAGCGGCATCAGCCACTCCCGCATCATCAGTATTAATCCCCGCTGAGGCTTCTTCTACTGCTTTCATTGCAGCTTGTGCCGCTTCGTTAGCAGCATCGCTTGATTGATTTTCTCCAGTAGTATCTAAGAGTTTTGCAATATTTGTAGGACTCAATCCAAGCACTGAATTCATGAAATATTCACGATTCACCGTGGAATACAATTGCCCTTGCAAAAACATTTCTTCAATGCTGGTATTTAAGCGGATTTTTTCAACCACACCCGCTTGCTTCTCAGCTGAACTCACCGCAAGACTTTCAATTTGATTCGGGGAAGCGATCAAATAAGAGGTTGCGCCTGATTGTTTAAGAAACTCAACCAAGGCTTTTCCATTTACCTTGGCAATATCATCTTTGTATTTAGAGAAATCATAATAGGCATATTTATTCTGATCTTGTGTATTGGCTAAATAAGGCATTAAAGAAAAAATATGGGTATAAAATTTATAATTATTCAGATCCAATACTGTAGGAACGCGCATTTCCACAGAGAGGTTGGGTTTTTTATACTGTGTCTCTAAGTTAAACGATGCCATTTTCTGACGATAATTTACTGTTCCATCATAACGAATCTGTAAATCATTCACTATATTTTGTACAATATCTGCCCCCATACCAGCAAAGCGACTAAAAGAGTTTGAGTCCTGTTTAGCAATTGCTTGATAAAGGTCTTTTTTTTGTGCATCAGTTAACTTAATTTTTTGATCTTTCAGATACTGATTGACCTTTTTTTCAATTGTAGGGTCTAATTGCTTTGTATCAGCTGTGTTGGTTTTCTGAACGCTATCAAGTCGAACCTTGACTTGTCCACGGTAATCAAAATTCGGATATTCATACAAGGCATTAAAGCCTTGAATTGCACGTTGCGGAGCGTCTTGATCTGCATTTAAAGCATTGCTTTTAATCACATGTGTAGAACATGCTGATAAACTCAAACCCAATAAACACAATGTTAATTTTTTTAAATGCATGATAGATCTACCCACTTGAATATTATAATGACAATAAAAATAACAATGAAACAATAAAAAACAAAGTGTACAAGACTATCAAAAAATCAACAAATTCACATGTGCTTTTTCTACCAAATTCGCATTTCTGACAATTTTTTTAGAGAGTCTTATCAATGTAATTCCCATATGATTATGAATAATGAAGCTATAGATTGAAAATCCAAAACTATTTTTAAATTAGGATTAAACACATGCCAGCATATAAAGCGCCGCTCCGTGACATACGTTTTTTAATGAATGAAGTTTTTGACTATTCTGCACATTATAAAACACTATCAATTGGCGAAAATGCCGATGCTGATACTGTCGATATGATTTTAGAAGGTGCTGCAGATTTTTGTGAAAATGTACTTTCTCCACTGAATCAATCTGGTGATGAAGAAGGCTGTCATTTTAAAGATGGTGAAGTCACGACGCCAAAAGGTTTTAAAGAAGCCTATAACCAATTTATTCAAGGTGGCTGGCAAGGTCTGTCTTATCCTGAAGAGTTTGGTGGTCAAGGTTTACCGATGTCATTAAACCTGATCAAATCCGAAATGATGGGGACTGCAAACTGGTCATTCACCATGTATCCAGGTTTGAGCATGGGATGTATGAATACCATCCTGCAATTTGGTACAGACGAACAAAAAAATACCTATATGCCACACCTGACTGCGGGTACATGGTCAGGAACAATGTGTCTGACTGAACCACAATGTGGTACAGACTTAGGTCAAGTAAAAACTAAGGCTGAACCTAATGCTGATGGTACTTATGCGATTACTGGGACAAAAATCTTCATCTCTGCCGGTGAACATGATTTAACTGAAAACATTATCCATATCGTTCTTGCGCGTCTTCCAGATGCACCTGCAGGTACTAAAGGTATTTCATTATTTATTGTGCCTAAATTCATCCCTACAGCTGAAGGTACAGCGGGTGAACGCAATCCTGTGACTTGTGGTTCTATTGAACATAAAATGGGGATTCGTGCATCTGCAACTGCGGTATTGAACTTTGATGGCGCAACAGGTTATTTGATTGGTGAAGTGAATAAAGGCTTACATGCAATGTTCACTTTCATGAACACAGCACGTATTGGTACTGCTGTACAAGGCCTTGCTCATGCGGAATTATCATTCCAAGGTGCTTTACCATACGCAAAAGACCGTATGTCTATGCGTGCTCTATCTGGTAAAAAAGATCCAGATAAAGTGGCTGATGCAATCATTCACCATGCCGATGTACGTCGTATGCTTTTGACTCAAAAAGCATTTGCAGAAGGCGGTCGTGCCATGATTTATCACGCAGCTCAGCTTGCAGATAAAATGACTGATGCAATGTTACAAGGTGATCAAGCAAAATTTGAAGAATATGATGATAAGCTTGGTTTCTATACCCCGATTCTCAAAGGTTTCTTGACAGAAATGGGACTTGAATCTGCGAATTTGGGTATGCAAGTGTTCGGTGGTCATGGCTATATCAAAGAGCATGGCATGGAACAAATTGCACGTGATGCGCGTATCGCGACTTTGTACGAAGGTACAACAGGTATTCAAGCATTGGATTTAATTGGTCGTAAAGTGCTGCTTTCATCTAAAGGTAAAGTGGTTCGTGAATATACTGCTGAAATCTTGAAATTCTGTGGTCAACATGCACGTAACAAATATATGCGTCGTTTTGCCTGGGATTTAACTAAGATCTGTGCGCAATGGAATGCTTTGACTGTTCGTATCATGCTTGCAGCTCGTAAAGACCGTGAAATCGTATCGTCTGCTTCTGTCGATTTCTTGATGTTCTCTGGTTATGCAATGATGGCTTACTACTGGGCGCAACAAGCAGCAGTCGCTTCTGAAAAATTAGCGTCTGGTAATGGTGCGGAAGTTCCTGAGTTCTATAAAGCAAAAATCAAACTTGCAGATTTCTACTTTGAACAATTATTACCACGTTCACAAGGTCATGCTGAGTCTATGGTGAATCCATCTCGTACCATGATGGCACTTGATGCAGAACATTTTAGTTTTGATTACTAAAATTTAAGATTTCTGAAAAAACAAAGAGCGCTACGGCGCTCTTTGTTTTTTAAATATAATAGTGCAAGCTGCACTTCAGTGATATTCATTCACTTGTAGCAGAAGCCTATCCTTGAAAGCCTGAACTTAAAGATGCCCTTAAGCACTCGCTTTAATGCTTTTAAAAATTGATCTGTTTAAAAGTCAACAGAAAATTCTGTCATCCGCTACTATTGAGTTTTAGATGCGGGTTGAGTAATGGTTTTAAGCAACTTAAATCGATTTTTTTCGAGCACATAAAAACGTGTAGTCACTTGATCCACTGCATAGTTTTGGTCCATATGCTCTTCTTGTGTGACTAAGAGACGGCTGTTTGGACGTGTTGCAATCACATCTTCAGTCCGTTCCTCACCACCAAAGCCATCCGCTAAAAGCTGACCCGTACGTTTATTGACAAAAGAATAGACTCTACATCCCCCGCCACAACCCCACATGGTGGTGACATATTCACCGGCAAAATCTGGTTTTTGTGTTAATGCATCTCTCAGTCGAGTACGAAACATATTGGCGCTTGGGTCTGAAAGATCAAGTTTCGCAGTCTTGCCTGTATACACAGCTTTCACAGGATAGTCGCTAAATTGGGGTACAACGTTTTTTGCATATGCCAGTGAAATGCTTGCCACAGCAAATAACACACTGATTAGAAACTTATTCATTGTGATGACCTTAACTTTTTAATAGATTATTGTTTTAAGTCAGATTATAACAAAAGCTAAATTGTTGTACTGTACATTTATAGAAATTCTTCCAGCACAGAATTTAAAAATACATGACCTTGCGCTGTACACGCCAACTGTGTGTCATCATTTAACATCAATTTACGCTGTTTTAATGAACCAATCACCTGATCTAAATCAGACAAATTCAACCCTGTACGTTCAGGATACATTTGGGCATGAACACCCTCATTTAAACGTAAAGCATTCATCATAAATTCAAAAGGCATGTCTTGTTTTTCAATACGTTTAAATTGCAAATGTTCAGCCGGCACTTTGGCTAAGTAGTCTTTAGGCAAACGGGTTTTTTGAAAACGGTATACACCATCAGCTTGGGTAATTTTGCCATGTGCCCCTGCCCCAATCGCTAAATAATCGCCAAATTGCCAATAATTTAAATTATGTGATGAAGGTTTTTCTTTCCGCCATGCAGACACTTCATAATTAATAAAGCCATTGGCTTTTAAATATTGTTCACCCTGTTCTTGAATGGTTTCTAGAACATCATCTACAGGTAAAATAGGCTGAGTGCGGAAAAAAACCGTATTCGGTTCAATGGTCAATTGATACCATGAAATATGGGTTGCCCCATTTTCGACTGCAAGTTTTAAGTCATACAAGGCTTGTTCTAAGGTCTGTTCTGGCAAACCATGCATCAAATCTACGTTGACGCGTTGAAAACCCGCTTGTTTGGCATGTTGAATGGCGGAAACAGCATCATCATTGGAATGGATACGCCCCAGCTTTGTTAAATGATCAGGATTAAAACTTTGTACCCCAAGCGATAAACGATTAATTCCAACATCTAAATAATCTGCAAATGGATCATGTTCAACTGTCCCTGGATTGGCTTCCAAAGTAATTTCACAATCCTGCTCAAACGGTACTAAAGCTTTTAACTGGGTAAAAAGCCACTGATAACCTTGTGCGGAAATCAATGACGGGGTTCCACCACCAATAAATACACTATGAATTTTACGGCCCTGAGCAAAATCCACTTGGGTTTTAAAATCTTCAACCAATGCCAATAAATATTCTTGCTCTAAATCTAAAGACAGCTTCCCATCGGGTACAGCATGTGAGTTAAAGTCACAATACGGACACTTACGGACACACCACGGCATATGGATATAAAGCGACAAAGGTATATTTTGAGGTGTTAAATCAGTCAAAGAAAGCTCAGAACAAGTTTAGAGAATGATTATTTTAACATGACTTCTACCATCCGATTAGAACAAGTCATCAATTTGCTTTAGACTGAACATTAACAATAAAAGTAGATGAAGAAGAATGCTAAAATTATCGAGTCAATTATTGTTCCTTTTACCACTTACGATGGGTATTGGCATTGCCATGACCTTTCAAACTGCAATTAACACTCAATTGCGTGAATATCTGCATTCTCCACTACAAGCTGCCCTTTTATCCTTTTTAGTTGGTACACTATTGCTCGCTATTTTGGTGATTGTACAAGCTGAACAAAGACCAACCCTTTCAAGTTTAGCAGTGATACCTTGGTATCTTTGGCTAGGTGGCTGCTTAGGTGTTTATGCAATCAGTATGAGCATTTATACTGCACCAAAACTGGGTTTTTTAACCCTGTCAGGCTTAATTATTTTTGGACAAATTGCAATGTCGATGATCGTTGACCAATTTGGACTACTGGGTACAGATAAAACGCCAGTAAACTGGCAACGTCTTTTAGGTGGCGTGGTGATTTTTATAGGTGTGCTTCTCACTCTACAACGCTAACCAATCTATTTTCTAAGCACATTTAAAACGAGTATTTCCTGTGTCTGCATCGATAAAAGCCACAACTACCCGCTTTGAATTAAAGCAACTCTTTAACTTAATGCTCCCAATTTTAATCACTCAGTTTGCTGCCGCAGGCTTTGGTTTGATTGATACCATTATGGCTGGACATATGTCTCCCGAAGATCTTGCCGCAATTGCTGTTGGGGTAGGTTTATGGATTCCAGTCATGCTGCTGTTTAGTGGCATCATGATCGCAACCACACCTTTAGTGGCAGAAGCCAACGGTGCGCGTACCCCAGAAAACATCCCTTCGATTGTTCGCCAGTCTTTATGGGTTGCCTTATTGCTGGGTATTATTGGCATGCTGGTTTTACAGATCATTCCTTTATTGTTGCCTTTGGTTGGTGTGCCTGAATCTTTATTGCCTAAAGCCAGTTTGTTTTTACATGCGATTGCTTTTGGTATGCCTGCTTTTACCATGTATTCAACATTACGCGGCTATTCCGAAGCTTTAGGCTACCCTCGCCCTGTTACAGTGATTAGCCTCGTTGCGCTTGTGGTGCAAATTCCGCTGAATTTTATTTTTATGTATGGGATTGGGCCGATTCCACACTTGGGAAGTGCTGGCTGTGGTTTTGCAACAGCTTTGTTACAGTGGATCATGTTCATCACGATTAGCATTTATATTTTAAAAGCCAAACGCTACCAAGCTACACAACCCTTAAATATGTTTGAGAAAATAGACCGCGTACTGATTAAACGTATCCTCAAACTGGGATTACCGATTGGTTTGGCAATTTTCTTTGAGGTCAGTATTTTTAGTACAGGCGCAATTGTACTCAGTCCGCTTGGTGAAGTTACCGTTGCAGCACATCAAATTGCCTTATCCATCACATCACAATTGTTTATGATTCCAATGTCATTGGCTTTAGCGCTGACCATTCGCACAGGGACTTATTATGGTGAAAAGAATTGGTATGCGATGCGAAAAGTCCAGAAAGTTGGATTAATGACCAGTACCTTATTTGCCTGTATCACCATGTTACTGCTGTTGATTTTACGCCCTCAAATTGTGTCTGTTTATACCAGTGACTATAATGTTTCCCAAGCAGCGATATATTTAATTTTATTTGCAATTGGCTACCAACTTATGGATGCATGGCAAGTCAGTGCTGCGGGTTGTTTACGTGGAATGCAAGATACCAAAGGCCCAATGTGGATCACTATGCTGGCCTACTGGATCATCGCTTTCCCTGTTGGAATTTATTTGGCTCGCCATACCGATATGGGCGCCGCTGGGGTATGGACAGGACTGATCATTGGACTGACCATTGCCTGTGTTTTATTATTAACGCGCCTGTATATGAACAATAAAAGGTTGAGTCAGGCTTAAATTAGAAACTTTTATATTTAACGCGTTTACCTAAAAATAATGCTGTTTAAATACAGCATTATTTTTTATAAGTGTCCTTTATTTTACTCAGATTGAAGCTGATAGGCTTGCTGAAACTTTTCAGACATCTCAGATGCATTGCCAACCTCTTTTACAATGGCTTGCCCGACAATGACATCAGTTCCATTAAACGTCAACGTTGGAGAACCATATAACTCATAGCCGTCATTTAAAGCTTTACTGACCCGTGCACAGAAATTCACATCATCCTTACCAGTTAAATAACGATAAACTTTCATGATCCAACAACGATTAAAATATTGAAGAATATTTTAATCCAAAACCACTGAGAAGAAACCGATAGCATGCTGGATATTTTAAGATTTAAAATAGCCAAGTAGAAACAAACGCTTAACA
This sequence comes from Acinetobacter sp. I-MWF, assembly GCF_025433935.1. Taxonomy (NCBI): domain Bacteria; kingdom Pseudomonadati; phylum Pseudomonadota; class Gammaproteobacteria; order Moraxellales; family Moraxellaceae; genus Acinetobacter; species Acinetobacter sp. I-MWF. The sequence goes on from NZ_JAMBAR010000001.1 coordinate 4,129,027, forward strand.
AATTAGAGTAGGCAGTTTAACAATAGTCGCCTATGATCAAAATGAATTAAACGTTTAATCCCAATTAAAGGATGGTTACGAATGTCGAAAAGTACCAGTACCCCAGGTCGCCGCTTTATGAAACTTGCGAGTATGACTGCAAGTATCGCGACGAAAACGGTATCAAATTCAATTCGTAACTTTAATGCGGATGAAGAACAAAAAAATGAAGCCCGCAGTAAGCTGTTCCAAGATATTGGTGTTCAAATTGCAGATACCTTAGGAGAAATGAAAGGGGCTGTGATGAAAGTTGGTCAAATCGCCTCGCAATATAAAGATATCTTTCCACCTGAAGTCGCACGAGCAATTGCTAAATTACAACGTCAAGCGCCTGCAATGCCATTTGCTGAAATTAAACAACAAGTAGAACGCGAGCTAGGCAAACCGATTGATCAAACCTTTCTGCATTTTGATGAACAACCCTTCGCAGCAGCGTCTATTGGCCAAGTTCACAAAGCCATGTTAAAAAATGGCACTGAAGTTGTGGTCAAAGTACAATATCCTGGGGTAGATGAAGCATGTGAAAGTGACTTAAAACAAGTTCGTTTGGCATTACGCTTAATGGGTGTTTTAAAAGTAGATAAAAAATTACAAGATCGCTTATTTAAAGAGATTCAAGACAGCTTACATGAAGAACTTAATTACGAAATTGAGGCACAAAACTTACAAGTTTTTAGAACATTCCATCAAGCTTTGGACACAAAAATTATTATTCCCAAAGTGTTTACAGACTATTCGAGTCGTCGCATCTTAACCCTAAGCCTTGAAAAAGGTGAAAGCATTGAGACTGCAAGTACTTGGGATTTATCTGTGCGCAATGAAATTGGTCGACGCTTAATCTTGGCATTGGGTCAACAGATTTTCTTCTTAAAACGTTTCCATTGTGACCCTCATCCTGGCAACTTTGCTTTCCGTGAAGATGGCAGTGTGATCATTTACGATTTTGGTGGTGTAAAAACCTTATCCAATGAAATCATTACTCATTTTAAAGCCTTGGTCAGAGCTGCACGAAAACAAGATATTGTGACGATTGAAGAGCATTTAACCGTTTTAGATGCACTGGCTGAAAAAGGTAAATTTCCAGTAGAGTTATATGAGGCATGGCTTGAAATTTTATTACGACCGCTGACTACACATTATGATTTTGCTGAAAATTCAGCACATCATGATGGCATCAAACTGGTGAAAAAATCATTGAAGTATTGGGATGTATTTAAACCATCACCAGATACCTTAATGGTAAATCGCACGATTTCAGGACAATACTGGAATCTGATTCAACTTAAAGTCCATGATAATTTAAAAGATCTCTTTGAAGAGTTGGTGCCGTTACAAGACTAAGTTTTCTTGATGTTTTTTATTGAAGCCGATTGCATCCAGTTCATTTAAAAGTAACATGATCAATGCATTCATTTTAAAAATTTCGTTATACGCTTCATCTAATTTTAAGAATAGAGCTTTACATTAAACTTATATTTGAAGTCTAAGCCAGATCCTCCTGCTTAGGCTTCTTTTTTTATCTCACTTTTTTTCAAATCCGCTAGACAACACGAATACCCATCAAATGAAGTACTTTACAAGTTAAATGTAATATTATAACATTTCATCAAGTTTAAATAATTAGAGGTTAAAACCATGCGCCAAGGTATCCACCCAGAATATCGTCAAGTGTTATTTCATGACACCAATGCCAATGCATACTTTGTTATTGGTAGCACGATCAAGACAACAAATACCAAAGAATATGAAGGCATACAATATCCTTATGTCACACTCGATATATCCAGTGCTTCACATCCTTTCTATACAGGTGAAATTCGTCAGGCAAGCAATGAAGGTCGTATTGCCAACTTCAATAAGCGCTTTGCCCGTTTTAAACGTTAATTGAACTGTATGTTATGTCTAAGCCTAAGCTTCCCTCAGCTTAGGCTTTTTCATTTTTGAATATTGCACATTATTTTGTGGATAAAAGCATTTGAAAAATATAAAAGCCTATCGCTAAACAGATCACACCAACAATCACACTAGAAACGGTATAAGCCAAAGCAATTGGAAACTGTCCCTGCCGAATCAGCTGGAATGTTTCCAGACCAAAACTGGAAAAAGTTGTAAAACCACCGAGGATTCCAACCATTAAAAATAATCGAGTTTCATTCTGTAAAATAGGATAGCGTTGGGTAAAAGCGAAAAAAATCCCAGCCAAGAAACAGCCCAAGATATTGATCGACCATGTTGTCCAAGGGAATAGGCTATGTGGTTTAGAAATAATAAATCCTGCACCATAACGTAAGCTTGCACCAATTGCCCCACCGCATGCGACCAATAGCCAATTCATGTTTAGATATCCTTAAAACTTTTTAAAAAACGCATTTACCCACCATCCGATTTTTTACAGCTCAGCTTGTTTATAAGCAACTTGTGTATAAGTGGATAGTTATCCACAGATTAACATGGAGAAGCTTAACGATCTAATTTAAGTGGCAACTCATTTCTGACATAAAAGTCCAAAGTTGGCACAACAAAGGCAAATACATCTTGTTCACGAACACCCCATTGTTTTAGCAAGGGGCAAGCAATATTAAGCACTTGCGCAGGCAGAACCTGACTAAAATCAAAAGGCATTTCAATATCCCCTTGTGATAGTTTTTCAGGTTGATCGACCCATTCTACCCATGCATGGTCTTGTTCAGCCAGATATTGAATGGCCTCATCCCATGAAGAGAATAAATTTTGCCACGCCTCAGGTAAGCGCGGATCTGTATTGATTTGAACCGTGCTAGACAATTGATAAACTGGATCAAGTTCAAGCTCTGTTTGAATCAGCTGTTCAGAGACTTGATGAACAAATTTCTTTGCATATTGTGCTGGCATCGCATCACTTGCCAAACGCCCACTCAAAACATAAAGCTGCTGGTCAATCATAACTTGCTCGAAAATCACCGTTTTATCCTGTTGTGTAGGGGCAATATAAAAGCGCCAATTGCTTTGTTTCGGTGATGGCATCAATTTGCGTAATGGACCTAAAAAAGAAAAACCAAAATGTTCATGCTGATATGTCAGTATGGTAAAAATCGTTTTCCCTTGCTTTTCCCATAACTGAATAGGCTGTGGATAGCGTGAACGAACTTGATCTATATCCACCAACCACGACAAATACACAATATTCTTGACCTGACTTTGTAGCTGTAGAAAAGGAATAAAACCCATCAAGATACGGCGTAGTTTTAATAATAATGGGCGTTCAGCAAAAAGACCGATCAGGCTCAAAATAAAGTTTGAATCTTTATTTTTAATATTATGACGATTCATACCAACCTATTTTTATGAATTTCGATGCTGTTATTTTAGCAAATATGGTTAAAGAATGGCCCATCTCAAAATATTAAATAGCATTACTGAATTATTTAACCATAGGCTATGATATTGGCACGATTTAACACGGAATTTTCACATCATGGCTCAAGATTTATTGAAACAACTTCAAGCAGGCAATGCAAAATTTGCAGATGTCATCAGTCATATTGAAGCTCGTTATACCCACACTCCGACTGCATTTCAAAATGGTCAACAGCATAATGCTGCTACTGAGAACCAAGGCAGTGCCAAAGTTTTTTCTTTTGCACAATTAAATGATTTAGATCAACAACAAACACTGAATCTATTTGCAGAGCATTATGCTGCTGTTTTGGCAACGCCTGATGCTACAGACCATCAGAACATTCGCCAGTTTATACAAAATGGCTGGAATGGCATCAAATTTGAAGGCGATGCTTTAACAGCAAAATAACAACAATACAATCAAGTTAGGGATCTATTCGATCCCTTTCTACACGATTATGGACGCTCATCATATTGAGGTAAACCGTCACAAATCGTATCCCACTCTGCTTTATAAGCAGTAAAAATATGCATTGTTGGCTTCTGTTCTAAAGCTGTATCTAAAGTTCCAATTCTTAAACGATAGGTATCTGGTGTTTCTGCTTTAATACTGATGATTGGTGAGCCACATTCTTGGCAGAAACAACGTGTTGTTGTTGCTGTCGATGCAAATTTTTTCAGTAATTCTTCACCTTTGGTAATTTTAAAATCTGCTTTTTGAATTGGCGCATTAGTCGCAAATGCTGTGCCATTGGCTTTACGACAACGTTGACAATGACACTCGATCACCTCTCCAATTTCACCATGAATCTCATAGTGAATACCGTCACACAAACAACTTCCCGTATATATTTTTTCAGCAGACATTGAGAAAATCTCCCTATTTCAAAGGCTATTGGCAATAGCATCAAACTAGCATAAAAGTCGCGTTTTTAATCAAAACACCATCATATTTTTTGCCTAATCTCATCTATTGAGATATTGATGTACACCCTCACCCGCAGCACGCCCTGTCGCAAAACATGCCGTCAACAAATATCCTCCTGTCGGGGCATCCCAATCCAGCATTTCACCACAGCAAAATACAGAGGGATTGGATTTTAGTTGTAAATGCTGTGTTAATACGGCTTGCTTTACACCACCAGCACAGCTGATCGCTTCTTCAATCGGACGAAATCCTTCAAGCTCAATTTTTAAATGCTTCATCTGTTGTGCGAGTTTTTCAGGAATGTTCCATACTGATTTATCTACCAATTCACGAATCAGATTGGCTTTGGCAGCATCTAAACCTGCCTTGCGCCAAATATTGGTACTGGATTGCTTTTTGGACGGCTGTAATTTCTGAGTAAGCTGTTGAACAGTTTGATCAGGTAACAAGTCTAAATAAATCGACATCGGTTGATTGTGTTGTACTAACTGACGTAATAATCGTCCCTGCTTATAGATGAGGCCACTTTCTAGTCCATAATGGGTAATCACAATATCACCTTGTGTCTTTGCAGAATTTTCCACCCAAGCATCTACACGTTTAAGAGGCTGACCAAAGACAGGTTGCATATAATTCGACCATGCCCGAACCACACCTGCATTACTCGCTTGAAACGCTTCAATTTCAGAAGCAGGCAACCACTTTTGCCATGCGCCATCACTGCCTAAACGTGACCATGACACAGCACCACAAGCCAGAACAATCGCATCAAAATCCAATTGCTGTGTTGCATTGTTTCTTAGATCAAGAATTTCGAGTTGTTGCTGCTTTAAATCTGTAATTTGATGACGATAATGAAATTGAACGTGCTGCGTTGCCAACTGCTTTAACCAAGCACGTAACAAAGGCGCCGCCTTCATTTCTACAGGAAAAATTCGCCCTGAACTGCCTACATAGGATTCAATCCCTAAACCATGCATCCAATTTTGAATCCATGTCGCATCCCACTTTTCTACCCAAGGTCTTAACCATTCCACATGATCATAACGTTGAATAAATTGTTCAAATGCTTCTGCATGGGAAATATTCAGCCCCGTCTTTCCAGCCATCAAAAATTTACGTGCAGCAGAAGGTTTCTGTTCAAAAACATGAACTTCATAATCAGTTGTAGACTGACTTAAAACATCTGCAGCCATTAAACCTGCTGGCCCTGCCCCGATGATGGCAATTTTCTTAATTGGCATCAGACGGCTCTGATAAGTTTTCAACACTTTGACCCTGACGTGGTCCGACCTCATCAAAACGGGTTTGATAGTGTTCAGGTTTAGCAATAATCAATTGCTGACACAATTCACCACGTTCTAAATATTTAATTTCAAAATGCGTACGTGCTGAATCTGATGCAATCGTTTGTTTTTCATAGGGCAGTTTCCAAACATCTTTTAGTTGCTGTTCTGCTTCAGCAATATATTCAGGAATATTACTGGCTAACGTGATACTGCCATTTGGAGATAATCTGGAAAGCAAAAATTCAAAAAAAGGCATATTTAACCAGCGTTGCGCAGGATTATGCGGTTCTGGATTTGGATAGAGGATAAAAAGCTGTTGTACCTGATTGGGATAAAGTGCATGCACCACCCATGGCAATGCATCTGCATGAATAGGGGTTAAATTTGTTTGGCCTTCCAACTGATGCTGTTTCTGCATGGCAATAAATTTTTCACGAGTTCTTTCTATCGCAATCAATTTCAGTTCAGGGTGCTGTTCAGAAAAGAGCAAGGCATGTTTGCCCTTTCCTGCCCCAATTTCTACACAAATTGGGTTATTTTCAATACATTGAAAATCACGAGGAGCATGCATACGCTGTGCTTGAAATTGACGAATCGACATAATCAGATCAAACTAACAAGAAATCGTTCACAAGTTTAACAACTCTTTACGGTTTTTGCTTTTTTAAATGAGGATTTCCATATGTCTAAAACTTTTCCTTGCCCTCGCTGCGGTGAACCTTCTACATGGGAAGGCAACGAATTTCGTCCATTTTGCTCTGAGCGTTGTAAACTGATCGATTTAGGTGCATGGGCCAATGGAGACTACACGCTACCGACAGAAGACGCACCTCAAGCAGAAGATTCTTAAGCTGTGTGCCAAGTTAATGCAATCATCACAGACTTAGCATGGTTAAACGAAAACATTTTATTAGAAACAATTAAAGAAAATTATACTTATACTTCACAATAACTATTTATTTTTTAATCTGTATAGCGATATGATACGGCATGTTTCACTTCACACTTTATATATAAAAATTTGATTAGTTTCAATTTATAATGAAACTTGGAGTATTAAAGTGCCTATAAGCTTAAAAATTTTTGTCGCCATCCTTACAATTTTATGTGCATTTTTTACTTTTATTGGAGTATATACGCTCGATTTTTCTCTTATCGCGATTGGAATTCTATTTGCAATAGTCATCTTATTAATCAAATTGGAAATGGTAAAGTAAAATGATTCAAATCAATTCACCACTATTATTAAACTATTTAATAGATCTCTTTCATAAATCAAAAATGATCATGTTGAGCAAATCATATGGATATTGAAAGTTCCATCTCCCCTAGCGTGAAGCCTATGTTGATTTATAGTTTTAAAAAGGACTTATGAAAGAAGCATAATTTTAATTTTCTCATTCTCCACGTATATTATTTCCATGATGAGATGAATAACTTTTGCAAGAGTTATTTAAAGATGAGCATAAATAGCATCGTTCTATGAACTGTTTTCACTCAGATCATTCACGTTACTATTACAGATTCTTACAAAATGTTGAATCATTAATAAACTATACATTTAAAACAAAAATGGTGAGTAAAATATTGATTACTTCACCATTTTCATTTCTTATTTTTACTATAAAGCCAGACGGTGAATACTCAACCCGCTTTACTTGCCACAAAAGGATTGTGTTGTTTTTCAAAACCAATGGTACTCATTGGACCATGCCCTGAAATAAATTGAGTTTCATCAGGCAGGGTAAAACATTCACGCTGAATTGAATCCAAGAGCTGTTGATGGTTGCCTTTTGGAAAGTCAGTACGACCAATTGAACCTTTAAACAGCACATCTCCAGTCCACAGCACACCATATTTGGCATTGTAAAAAATGACGTGGCCTGGTGTATGTCCTGGTGCAAAACGCACTTCAAACTCTTCATCCCCTAAGCTTAGCTTTTCACCACCCTCTAACCATTGATTGACATGAACAGGCTCAGGAATTGGAAATCCATAACGGGCAGATACGTCTTGAATCATTTCTAACCAAAACTGGTCTTCTCTGTGCGGACCAATCACAGGCACATCCCATTCTTTGACCAATGCACCTACCGCACCTGCATGATCCAAATGACCATGTGTTAACCACAATGCTTTGACTGTCAGTCCTAATGCTTCAACTTCTTGTTTTAATTTCTCAGGCTCACCACCAGCATCAATCAATACCGCTTCTTTGGTTTCCGAATCCCAAACAATAGAACAATTTTGGGCAAATGCAGTAACGGGTACAATCTTGACTTGTAACATGATAATTTTCCTAAAAAACCCTATACCTGTAAATGAAACTTGAGTGTATTCAATTGAGTCTGTAAAAGTTGCTCAAATAAGTCAATATGATCCGCACGGCTATTTAATGCCGGAATGTAAGCATAGTGTTGACCACCTGCCTTTAAAAACAATTCAGCATTTTGAATCGCCAGCTCTTCCAAGGTTTCTAAACAATCTGCCGAAAATGCAGGACTTAGCACTTGAACAGATTCAACACCTTGCGCTGCCCACTCTTGCAAGAGCTGGTCGGTATACGGTTTTACCCATTCTTGTTTGCCAAAACGGGATTGGAAACTGATCGCCCATTGGTCGTCTTTTAAATTTAACGCCTGAGCTACCTTAAGTGCAGTGATACGACAACGCTCTGCATAAGGATCGCCTTTATCTGCATAAGGCTGTGGGATCCCGTGAAAAGACATCAACAGTTTAGTGGCTGGTCCATATTGCTGCTGATAATCACGCACACTGTTGGCTAGCGCCTGAATATAAAGTGGGTGTTGATAATAATCTCGAATAAAACTTAAACCCGGGATATTGCGTTGCTTTAACAACCATTGTGCAACGGCATCATATAAAGGGGCTGTTGATGTTGCAGAATACTGAGGAAATAGCGGAAAAAGAACAATATGGTCATACTGCTTGTTTTTCGCATCATTCAATACAGCATCAATACCCGGTCGCCCATAGGTCATTGCTGGCACAATCTCTAAATCTAAATCAGCATTGGTACTTATTAATTTTTTTTGTAGTGATTCAACTTGTTCAAATAGAATTTCACGCATCGGTGAATCATTTGACCAGACTTGTGCATAAGCTTCGGCAACACGCTTTGGTCGAAAAGGCAGAACAAATGCATTTAAAATAATTGCCCATAAAATTTTGGGAATTTCGATAACACGCTGATCTGATAAAAACTGCTTTAAAAAAGCCCGAACAGCTGGAGCTGTAGGCGCATCTGGTGTCCCTAAATTAGCAATAATAATCAGGACTTTAGGTTTAGATAAAGACATTTTCACCCGATTTACAGAATAGTTTATCTCGAATGATCAGCTTAACAGAGTCTTTATCTAAACAAAATTTTTTATCTTAACTCACTCAATTTATTTAACTTAAAAAATTGAAGAGCGGCTGCTAATACGTTGTGAACTTTCAAGCAGTTTCACGCATTTATCCGTCATCTGCCAGAGCATACGCTGACGATCATCACGCCCCACAGGGATGATCCATTCATTTTGACGGACTTGTTGCTTAATCGTATGCAAGGAACGCACATTAATCTGCGCTCTAGACACAGCATGAGCACGTGGCATCACCACTTGCGCATCGGTTAAACCCGTATTATTCAAATATTCATTTAAGACTTTAGAGAAAAAATCCTCAGACGTCGGTTGTCTAAATTCAACTGATAAGATTTTCAATAACTCTGCCCATGTCATCTCACGCGCTGGCGATAACTCTTTAAAATTACCATCTTGATAGGCATGCATTCGATAATCAAAATTAAACACTTCATGTAATGAAACTTTGGGTAAAGTTAAAAATGGATCTGCTTCTTTTTTTCCTTGCTCTACGGAAACATGTGCCAACTTTGCTTTTAAACGATCAATCTCATCTTGTAAGACCTGAATATTCTGAGGTCTGACCCATCCTACGACAGGATAACGTTCTAGCATTTGTGGCATATATGAACGTACCGCAAGTTCTAAATCTCGTAAAGTTCGATAAGTAACGACTTGCTCAACTTCTTTTTGTAGTTGATGTCTAAATTCATTAAACTTTTCTTTTAGCAGCGTACTTTCTTCTTTTAAATGCGGTTCGCGAAATTCAGGACTCTCATGCATAAATACAATAATTGGTTTCTGTTTGGTCACCGCATAAATATATTCAAGATGTAAATAACTCACCCCTGAAACAGATTGTTCACCGTACTGACTCCCCAACAACAATAAAACGTAATCACAGTCATCTATCTGACGACGTGCAAATGCGGTACTTAATGGTGTCCGTTGTTCTAATCCCCAAGAAAAAAACCCCATCCCTATAAGGGTTTGTGACACGACCATCCGTTCTGGCTGCATTTCTTTGCCAGATGTTGTAATAAAAACTTGATACCGTTTATCGAGCATAGGTTAACCCATTCTTGTCACACCCTACTTAAATCCATCCATGAGCTTTAAGTTGGATATGCCCTACACTTATGAAAATATATTAAATCTGTTCAATATTGAAAGAATTAGCCGAGTTTTTCAACAATATTTTCTACAGACCATGTAATTTTTGGTTGTATGAGATGTTTGATGACATTTTCTAATTGTTTTGCATTTTCCCCACTCACAAAACATTGTAAACGCACCCCTTTTTCTTGCAAGCTACTTGATATTAACTCATTTTTTAACAATATACGCGCCGTTTGTCGTGCAACCGCTAATCCAGAATCAATTAAGTTAAGCTGAGGGCCGTATAATTCTTGAATACTTTGTTTTAAGTAAGGGTAATGAGTGCAACCCAACACCAAATAATCTGAACCTTTGGCAATGACTGGATCTAAAACCTTTTGCAGGCTATGTTTGCATTCCAAACTGTTATAACGTCCAGATTCAATCAAGGGAACCAGTTCAAGATTGGTAATCGTCAGTACTTCGACATTGGCAGGTTCTGCAAAACGCTGCATCACATCTTTGATCAATTTTCCACGAAAAGTGGCAGGTGTAGCCAAAACGGAAACCACTTTAGACTGGGTTTGTAGCACTGCTGGCTTTAAAGCAGGCACCAGCCCAACAATAGGAAAGTTTTCACCATAATGATCACGTAAATAATCAAGACTAAATGCTGAAGCGGTATTACATGCCACAACTGCGATTTTACAACCTTGACGATATAACCATTCAATTGCTTGTGCAGTTAATTCACGAATATTTTGATCCGTCCGTGGGCCATAAGGGACATGTGCAGTATCGGCATAATAAACAATACGTTCATTTGGTAAATAATTGGCAATTTCCTGTGCAATAGAAAGCCCACCGATACCTGAATCAAAAATACCAATCGGGGCATCTGCCAAGGCTTTTGGCATTGGATTTTCTAGAGGAGAGAGAGGAAGAATCGCGCTCATTTGATCCACTATTGGCATACGGTAAAAATAATTAACAAGATTAAACCTCAAGTCCCTAATTGCAAGTGAAAATCACCACTTTCTAAAGATAAAATGGTATCTCCTTGTTCATTTTCAAGCAATTTCCCATATTCAATCAGATGGAAAAAAGCAGAACGTTGAATCAAGGCATTTATCCCAAAACGAATATGTACATAAGGTCTTAACTCACCTTGATATTCACGCATAAAAATAGGGTGTTCTGGATCAATCAGTGTAATGTCTTGATTGGTGGTGGTAACTTGTAGATAGACCTGCCCATCGAGATTCACCTGATCAACTTGATTGACCAATAAAGGTTCATCCTCAACTTGAATTTCAATCTGTTCAACTGGGGTTTTTAAATAGAACTTCCCGTCTTCTTTCCAAAGTACTTTTGTAAACAGGTCTAAAAGCGCTTGGCGTTTGATCAATTGACCTTCGTGCCACCATTCGCCATTGGCTTTTACTGTCAAATCCATTTTGCCACAATGCTTTGGCTGCCACTGCTCTAAAGGGGGTATTGACCTTTTGTGACCCGCCTGTACATCTTTTAAGTATTGTGCAATGCTCATTAAGTTTTTATTATCAGAATCTGGCTGATTTTGAGCCGCTGATGTTGAATTATTTTGATTTACCATGGTTTATGCCTTGCTGACTTAAAAATAATACGACTCAGCCAATTGGCTAGATTAGGGTTTCTAACTATACTAGCGCAAAATATATTATTGGTACGAGCGTTAATTCGTATCACGGAATTTTTAGAACACTCATGGCAGCACCGATTTATTAATTCCCAATAAATGCTCACGGTTGCCACCCTTAGAAATATGAGGAGTCCTACATGGAACACATCGAACGCGAATCGATGGAGTTTGACGTAGTGATCGTAGGCGCAGGCCCTGCGGGTCTTTCTGCTGCGATTAAAATTCGTCAATTAGCTCTTGAAAACAATCTTCCAGACCTTTCCGTCTGTGTGGTTGAAAAAGGCTCTGAAGTTGGTGCGCATATCCTTTCTGGTGCTGTACTTGAACCTCGTGCAATCAATGAACTTTTCCCTGACTGGAAAGAACAAGGTGCACCTTTAAATGTACCTGTGACTGAGGACAAAACTTATTTCCTCATGTCTGCTGAAAAGTCACAAGAAGCACCACATTGGATGGTTCCTAAAACCATGCACAATGATGGTAACTATGTTATTTCAAGCAATCCAAGCGGGTCATGAGAAAGGTGGTGATTTAGCGGTTGCGCGTGTCGCTGAAGGCGAAGATTTCTTTGCTAAAGAATTGACTGCTTATACTGACAAATTCAACAACAGTTGGTTAAAAGAAGAGTTACATCGTTCGCGTAACTTTGGTCCAGCAATGCATAAATTCGGTTTATGGATGGGTGGTGCATTTAACTTTATCGATCAAAATATCTTTAAAGTGCCATTTACCCTACATGACCTTGCACCTGACTTTAGTGCATTAAAAACTGTAGATGCTACGACATTTAAACCCACCTATCCAAAGCCAGACGGTAAATTAACCTTTGATCGTTTATCTTCTGTATTTGTATCGAATACCGTACATGAAGAGAATCAGCCAGCTCACTTAAAGCTGACCGATGCTTCTATTCCAGTCAATGTCAACTTACCAAAATGGGATGAGCCTGCTCAACGCTACTGCCCTGCTGGTGTTTACGAGATTATGGAAAATGATGATGGTTCTAAGCGCTTCCAGATTAATGCTGCGAACTGTGTTCACTGTAAGACTTGTGATATCAAAGACCCATCTCAGAACATCACTTGGGTAACTCCTGAGGGTGGCGGTGGTCCAAACTATCCGAATATGTAAATAAATAAACCCGCTTCGGCGGGTTTTTTAATTTAATATCGTTAGAGCGATGTCAAAGCTAATAGTTTTTTAAGTTTGCTTACATAGATGTAGATTATTAAAACGATGATTTATATCTATGTCTATGTCTTTCTATTTTAAAAAATCCCAAACATTTGGATCGTGGTATTCTTTTTTAATATCATAACCTAGTTTTTCCATTTTAACTTCTGTCCTTTGTCTCTCACTTTCCCACTTATTTAAATCTTTACTCAATAACACTTTCCAATCTTTATCTCTAATTTTCTCATCATATTGATAAAAATAGTGAGAAAAAAAAGTAATAAAATCCAAGTGAATTTTTACTTCATCAATAGATTCGCGAAAATTTATCGTTAATATGACATTATTTTTATAAAATCTAAGAGGCTGGCGTTTTAACGCACTCGAATACTTCTCCCATTTTTCCTCACTATCCAAATAAAACCCATCCAAACTCCCCTGATAGTTAGGTATTTTATTATTGGCTTCAAATGATTGTTTTCCAAACACTCTCGGTTCAGACTCGAAGTAAAAGACTTTCCAACCATTTTTATTTAATTGCTTTACAATTTCCTCATAAGAAAAAAAATTATTTTTTTCATTAATTTTTTTAGATTTTATATTACTAATATCAAAACCTATATCTGTAACGCCTTGTTTTGGGTAGTTAGCATCTGAGACAAAAACCAAATTTTCTAAATTATTAAAAACTAAAACTGTGTGGTCATATCCATCTTTTAAATTTAATTTTAGTTTACTTTCTTCATTTACATTTAAGTTTGGTCGTATAAATCCAACACTTGCACCTGAACTATATTGTGAAAAAAACTTAGCATTACTATTAATTAAATTTTCACTAGGGTCGCCAGCCACAACGCTAATAATATAATCAGATTCATTCATTTTTTTTTCTTCCTGCTTATTCATAGTCTCAGATGATGAATTACAAGCTGCTAAACTCGATATTAGTGTGATTACCAAAATTTTAAAAACTTTTTTTAAATTCATTCTGATTCTCAACTTAAATTATTGGCATTTTTTCGGTTATATCACCTTCAGCTAACCTAGCTAAACAATTTTCCATATAACCAGGATATTTTTTCATAACATAATGAAAATCTTCAGCAATACGTGTAATAAACTTCATTCTTTCTTTAATTATATATAGCCTTTCATTTTTTAGCATATCTTCAAAAAACTTATCTTTATCAGATAAACTGTTTAACCCTATTGGTAAACTACATGAATTTGTAAACACTGCCTGTCTATTTTGAACGTCTGCAATTAAAGCTCCAAATTGTGTATAATATGGATGATTACTTTCAAGTTTAGACTGTTTATCAAAAATATCTTTTAATCTTTGGTCAGGCTGCCCATTCGGAGAATAAAAACTTTTTTCTAAAACGACATGTTGCTCATGGACAGCTATTGTCATTAAATTATTAAACTGAGCATCTTGTTTTTTTTGGATTGTTTTAGCAATTTCAAAATCTTTTACATATTGAAAAGCTTCTTTCAAGTTATTTAAAATATTATCTGAATATTTAAATTTTTCCAATTTATTATATGCTTCTTTATATGGGATTTTATTCATATTATTTGCTACTTTAGCATCATAAGTAGCACCATCTCTTTTTGGCAAACACTCGTTAAATGTATTAGAAAATCTACAATAATATTCATGATAGGGATATATATCTAAATAAAGCCAAAGATTACCCTTTAACATACAATATTTCATATAGTCAAAATCTGATTTTGTGATCCCTCCAGTTGCGATAAAACGCCTATCACTTATATCAATTTTATCTAAAACTCTATTTGCTCCATCAAGAATAACACCACCACCAACTTTTGAAACAAAATCATCTAATGCTAAAATCCCACAATAAACTTGTTTTGCTGCAATTGCCCCTAAAGCCATCCAATAAAAACGACCTTTATATTTAACGTTACTCATTTTAGTTTTTTCTAAATACATTTTTGCATATTGACTAGAAATTAATTTTACTCTTTTTTGATCATCACTTCCTTTATATAAAAACTCTCTCTTAGCATCTCCACCATGAACAGCTTTCTTTATAACTTCTAAGCTTTTATAACTAGTTAAAGCCATATATGATGAGTATTGAACTAATGACCACATATTTTTACAATCAACTTGAGTAATACAATTACTATTACATATTTCATTTGTATCTGTTTCTTGCAATATCGTCATTTTTGCCCCTCTTCATCTTCTGTTTCATTAACTATTAAATCTTCGTAATTGAATTCAATCTTTAATTTTTGACTTGATGTTGTACCTAATCTTTTAGTAAAACCATTTCTATCACTTTTCCCTAAAAACTGCTCATTAGAAGCAGTATTAGTTATTATGTAATCTAAATCTGTAAGTTTTTTTCCTAATGGATCTAACAATTGAAATTTGTCATCAAAAATAGAACTTATTGGTAACTTATCAAAACCTATAGCGTTTTCTTGTGGCCCCAAAAACTTATGCTGCCCCGCCTTACTCTCAAACTTACCCGCAGTGGTCGGTAAAACACCTGCACTACTAATTTCAACTTGCGAACCATCTGCAATCAGAATAATTTTCTTATCCGCTTTAATCTCGATCTTGTCTTCGGTCGAAATAATTTGAATACCTTTACGCGCAATCAAATCCGCACCATCGCCTTGTGCTTGGATCTCAACTTTACCTTTCCCTGCAAATAATCTTGCCCCTTCTTGTGCCGCAAAAAGACTGATCTTTGATTGTGCATGTGCAACTAAATTCTTTTGCGTACTCAATTGAATACTATCGCCCGCAGTTTCATAGATTTGTCGATCGGCAGAAAGATGTAGATCTTCATTAGTAGTAAGCGCAACCGAATTAGGTGAAGCCAATAGCATTAAGGCTTGCTTAAAGGTATCGGCTTGATTTTTTGCTTCACTGGATTCGCCTTTTTCCAAATAAGAAATAAACGATTTTAAATGATCTAAATTTTCTAAAGGGTCAGTTTGCTGATTCTTGGCAACTTCACTTAAGGCTTTAGAATTATTTAGACTGCTTTCTAACTGACTTTTCGCGGCTGTTGCATCGAGATGGTTACCTGAAGCTGAGTCTTGAGCATAGGTACTCAGTAGTAGCCCCTGTCCTGCACGCACTGCTCCCCATTGGTCTGTTCTTAGTTCAAAGCCTTGGCCTCGTCCTTCACTGGTATCAGTTTCTTTAGGATGACTCAGATTACCGAGGTTAAGCTGACTCGTGCCGTGACTGCTTTGTAGCTGGCTGCTAATTTGGTCTGTGGTATCGTCAAATCTAAGCTGGCCATAGCCACTGCCTTTAACTTCCCGACTTTTGATCCCTGCCAGTTTTTTGGTATCAGGCAATTGCCCTTTGTCATCAAATTTCGTTGGACTTCGTTGCGCTTCATGGATACGCCCCACCACAAATGGTCGGTCAATATTACCATCAAAGAAATCTATCACGACAATCTCACCAATCCTCGGTAAGAACCGCGCACCATAGCCCTCACCTGCCCACGGGGTCAGTACATCCACCCAAGCGGAATCAGTGTCGTTGTCATTGCTCCCTGCACCACCATCATGACTGTGATCTTCATTGCGGGTAAACAGGAAGCGAACTTTAATACGTCCCCATTCATCGACATGAATTTCTTCTCCACTTGGCCCAACCACTTTGGCTCGTTGTGGATGGGTACTTGGACGGTGTTGTAGTGGATGGTATTCAGGAACAGTAGTGATATTACGGCGTTGTAGCACCAATTGATTGGCTTGGCGTTCTGGGTTGTTTGAGTCTACATTTGAATTGACCCAATTGCTCTGTTGGAGCAAGTGATTGATTTGCTCGCTCAGATCTTTGGGTAAGTTGTTTTGGTTATAGAATGTCTTTGACGTGATCAGAAACTCTTTATCTGAGCCACTGTGTTGGTCTATTTCTGGGTGTTCGTTTAACTCAAACCAGTAACCTACTTGTGCATCACGTACAGTGGAGTTGGCAACAAATTGTTTGGATTGAGCATCGTAATAATGACTGAGGTTTTGGTTAATCTTTTCAATCTGATTGTTATTTGAAGCAGTTGCTTGGTCTTCACCATTCAGGTCTTGAATCCATGCCGGACTGATATGCCAAGCTTGTTCTAAACCGAGACTGGCATTGTTTTGATTTTGACTGTGTTGGTGTTTGCTTTGAACACTACCTGCACCCTCTTCTTGCTCTAACACATCTGCTTGCCAGCGTTGTACATGGACAGCGGTGGGTTGTAAGCTACGTTGCCCGATAAAGCTGGTAATGCTGTCTTGTTGTTCTGTGGCACTGCTGCGATGGAAGCGGATCTTTCTTCGTTCTAGTGCTTTGTATTCACTGTTATCATCCACCAAGCGCAGTTTTTGCGGCTGAATTTGAGTCGCAGAACTAGGTACAATCAATTGCGCTTCATCAATCAGCCAGTTGATCCCTTCACTGCGCATCAAGCGGCTTAAAAATGCATAGTCGCTTTCGTTACTCTGCATAATGAATGGTCGAATATCGTAATCTTTTTTAAGACCACTTTTATCGAGGCTTAGACTCGATGCAAAGAGTGGGCTTTTGTCTTGCCATTCTTTAAAGAGGGTTTCTATGACTTGCACAACCGACTTATTCATAAACACTCGGCTGTTACGGCGTTTATGCCACAGTGAAGTGGCATCTTCGAGTTTGAGTTTATATAACGTCAGTGCACCATCACTTTGCCCTTGTGCGGCCTCAGTAATCACCCCTGTGCTACGAAACAGTTGTCCATGATCTGTGACTTGATCAATGGCCACTTGGCTACCAATGAATTGTTTAAGCGGAATCACAGCCGAAGTGGCAAGGCAAATCAGTTCAATAGACACACCTTGGTTTAGACCATGTTGTCCATCGATGCGTTGTAAGAAGACTTGGTTGTTTAAGTCTGTATTGCTAAATTGGATATGCAAAGCTCGTTTTTGTGCGTTTAGTCCAAGCTGATCCAATATTTTATAAATGCTATTTACTAAGCTGTTCATTTGAATGAGTTAATTATTATTAAAAAATATGTTTAGATTATAATCATAAGTCAAAATTCTGTCATTTTTAATTTTGTAAAACTCTTTGATTAGGGTGTTGAATCAATTAACTCTAATAACTCCGCATCAAGCAATGACTGAGTAAAAATATTCCAAAAATCTTCAAATTTCTCGGGAATATCATCTAAATTTGCAAACTGAATCCCAGATCGTTCATTCTGCCAATTTTGTGCCAGCTTCATACAAGCATCAGCCAAAATAGGTTGATTCAAATACAAAAACTTAGTCAAAACCAAACCATCTCTTTGACATTCACTTTTCAATATTTCTATGGCATAAAGTTTTGCAAAAATATCCGAAAATGATGGATGCTTGAGTAAATAGGTCAAATCAAATATATCTTTATAGCGCGGGTTCACAATACATTGGTGTAACTTCCATGCAATTTGCGTAGCTAAAGATGGGGTTTGTGCCAATCGGAAGTCCTTACCAACAAAAGGATGATAAATAAGTCTGTTGTGAATATCTTGAATTTCAAGATTAAATGAAACATCAATATCTATTTCAGTTTTTTGCCCATTCACCCATGCGATAATATTTGTACTGACTGTTGGAAAGTCTTCTGCCATTACATACTCCAACTCCCACCAATAATTATCTCTCGAAAATGGTTCATAACGAATACCATCATTAAAATCTACAGTTGTTAAGTAGCACATCCATTCATTCAAATGATCCTGAACAAAATGTCGATCGATTAATGGTTTTAAACAAACCCAATCTAAATCTTGTGGTTTACGTTCAATATGCGCAGGAAAATATTGCCGAGTTAAGAAACTTCCTTTTAGCATAAAAGGAAAGTACTGGTGGCTTTCTGCAAAACGTCGAATCAGGCCCTCACAAGCCTTTTGCTTTATTTCATTCATTTACATTCTTCTTCATCTATGTCTATTTAAGATAACCATCCATGATCTAACATGATATTGGTATCATAAATACAAATCTCAAATCTTTCTTTAGCAATCACTCTATGTTGGTTTAATAATGCTATGTACAACAACTCTAAGCGTTTCAAGAAAAAATCTGCTGTTCCTGTTTCGCGTAATGTTAAAAATCGAAAGTTCTCATGGCGTTTTAAAGCATTTTGAGACAAGTGTGCTTGATGATGCTCACATAGTTGTTTAAGTTCAAAAGCATCTCTACATTCAATCAAAGCATGCCATTCATAATAATAAATAGACTGTTGATCTGTTTGAGAATCTTGAAATGGAAGTTCAATTTTGGTTCGGATAATTTGAATATTCTGTTGTTCAAACGCCTTGATCCAAGGCACAATATCCTCAAGGACAGTACTTAAATCCGCTGAGTAAACACATTTAGAGAGCATAATCTGTTTAGAATACATACCACGGGCAAGTATAATTTCAAGAGGCTTAGCATCTAACTGTTTACACATCGTTTTAAACTGATGGTACATCACTGGACTTTTAATATCCGCTGTCAGATGCACTTCAAATTCTTGTTTTTGCATCTATAATTACTTAACCGTTTTCTTTTAACCTTTCTTCACTAAATAATGAAATTCCTTATTTCCGGCATCATCTAGCACTTCTTCTTGTAAAATCAACTCATGACCGAGATGCATACAAAATTTAGGAATGTCCCAAGAGGTTGAATTATCAGTTGCAAATACTTCAACGACATCACCTGATTTAGATTTACGAATTGCTTGATGCAACATCATTACAGGCTCAGGACAACGTAGTCCACGCGTGTTTAATTGAATGCTTGCTGTAGGCATCGGTTCAGACATTATCTATTCTCAAAAAGAAGCGAAATCAATCAATAATTTTAACACAAACTCAAATAATGAATAAGGCTTGCAATATATCTATAATATGACACATACATTCATCTATTTACCTTATTTAATAGATAGACATCTGTGTTTTCTTCGGTATGATAAAAAAACATTTACTAGATATTAAGCGTCTTTAGGAAAGATCATGCACGAGGAATCAGGCCCATCGTGGGGAATGCGTGGCTTACGCAAATGGTTAGGAACAGCGCCAGAAACCCGAGATGAACTGCTAAAATTAGTACAAGATTCACGTCGTTTTTTAGAACCCGATACTGTTGCAATGTTAGAAGGCGTATTAGACCTTCCTGCAACAAAAATCCGTGAAGTCATGACTCCGCGCACAGCGATGGTCAGTTTACAAGAAGATGATCAACTTCTTGATATTTTAGATATTCTTATTGAATCTGCACATTCACGTTTCCCTGTTTTCTCTTCTGATCAGCCTGAAAACGTGGTGGGTATTTTACTTGCTAAAGATCTTTTACCCTTTTTAACTGATCGTTCATCTGTTGTCGATGTGCATGCATTAATGCGTCAGCCATTATTTGTCCCAGAAAGTGCACGTTCCGACCAAGTTTTGAGAATGTTAAAAAACACTCAAACCCATATTGCCATTGTAATTGATGAATATGGTTCAACAGCAGGTCTCGTCACTTTAGAAGATATTCTGGAAGAGATTGTTGGCGAAATTGAAGATGAGCATGATAACGTTGACGAAGAAGCGCAATTTATCATTCCAGATACAGCCCATACCACAGCCAATACATGGATTGTGCAAGCACTTACACCAATCGAACATTTTAACAATGTTTTAGATGCTGAATTTCCTGACGATGAAGTAGAGACTATGGGCGGATTACTGCTTCAAGAAATTGGTCTAGTGAGTGATCTTCAAGGCCAAGTTGTTGAGCTTGAGGATTGGGAATTTACAATTATTGAAGCAGATGCACGCACTATTCATCTGATTCGAGCTGTACATAAATGAGAGCATACTTTGACAAGCTGTTAAATTCATCACAACAACAAAAACAGCTGCCCTTCATTTTCCCATTATTGATTTCGTTAATGTCAGGCGCAGTGTTCAGTTTAGCACTGGCGCCTTATTACTGGTGGTGGTTGGCAATTTTATCGCCTGCCCTGCTATATGCTTGCTTAAAAGGCCGTACACCACGCCAAGCATTTGCGATTGGCTTAAGCTATGGCTTTGGTCTATGGTTTGTTGGCGCATTCTGGCTCTATACATCGATTCATGTGTATGGAGATACCAATGCAGTATTGAGTGTCTTGATGATCGCCATCATGGCCATTGTCATGGGGCTTTTTACTGCGATTCAGACTTGGGTATATCGTAGATTCTTTCCTGAAACGCCATTAACTTTCGCTCCTTTGTGGGTGATCTTCGAATGGTCAAAGACTTGGGTCTTTACGGGTTTTCCTTGGTTATTTGCAGGTTACGCATTCACTGAACGACTTTTAGATGGCTATGCTCCACTGTTTGGTGTGTTTGCAGTATCTTTTGTTGTGATTATCCTTGCTTGTGCATTGGTTGAAATTTTAAATAGAAAAGTCTTTTGGATCTTTCCTGCAATCATTTTAATCCTTGGCGCATGGGGCGCATCGTTTATCACTTTCGTACAACCGAAAGCAGAAAAGCCGCTCTCCGTTTCTTTGATTCAAGGCAATATTCCGCAAGATTTAAAATGGTTAACTGAATATCAGATTAAAACCTTAGAAATTTACGTTAATTTAAGCCGTACTGAATGGGGGCGTGATCTGATTGTTTGGCCAGAATCCTCGATTCCGCTGTTCCAAACAGATATTCAACAATTCTTGGATATGATGGATCAACAAGCCAAAAGTTCAGGCACAGCATGGGTAACCGGTATTCCTTATTGGGACTTAAAAGAGTCACAGAAAAATGGCTATCCAATGTACTACAACAGTATGATGGCTTCTGGCGCAGATTCTTCAGGCTTATATAAAAAACAACGTCTGGTGCCTTTTGGTGAATATATTCCACTTTCAGGATTGTTGGCTTGGGTGTTACCTGCGCTACAAAATGATCCATCCATGAGTGGATTTTCACAAGGTGCATCCAATCAAAAACCTTTTAATATTAAAGGACATGATTTAGCTGCAGCCATTTGTTATGAAGTGGCCTATCCGAATCTCACTCGACGAAATGCGATTAATAGTGACTTTTTAGTGACTGTTTCTAATGATGCTTGGTTCACTGGTACAGCAGGCCCATTACAACATCTTCAAATGGTGCAAATGCGTGCCAAGGAAAATGGACGTTGGTTTATTCGTGCTACCAATACAGGCGTAACAGCATTTATTGACCACAATGGGCATATTGTAAAACAAGCCCCTGTAGATCAAAAAGCTGTGCTTCGTGGTGATTTACCTGCCATGCAAGGTGAAACTTGGTACACCCGCTTTAGTGACTATCCTATTTTATTGCTATCCCTATTATTATTAATTTTAGGCTGGATCTATCGACCTAAAGCAGTCGATATTAGCTTTAAATCTAGACGTTAATGCTTGAATCCCTCATCTCTGGTTTAAGGAGATGAGGTCAGCTTCAACAAAGCGCTTGATTCAATGATTAAAGTAACTTTGTTCCCAATGGCACATTTGCATCAGGCACACACAACGTCACATGCCCATCTTGATTATGAAAACCCGTCACTAAACACTCTGATTGAATCGGCCCAATTTGCTTTTTTGGAAAATTCACAACAGCAACCACAAGCTTCCCAATTAAATCTTCAGGTTGATATAGGTTGGTAATTTGCGCACTCGATTTCTTTATACCGAGTGCTTCGCCAAAATCAACATGCAAAATATAAGCAGGCTTACGCGCTTTCTCAAACACTTCGGCTTGAATAATTTTTCCTACCCGTAACTCTACTTTAAGAAAGTCATTCCATTCTATTTGTTGCATTGCTGAGTCCTCGTATTTTTATCAGTTCATCTCAAGAGATAAAATCATTTTAGATAAATTTAAAGCGATCAACCTTATACAAAACAGACAAATGATCCTGTTAAAAAGACAATCATGTTCAATCCAAGCCCTATCAAAACGAAATTGAAAATATTTTCGGCGCATTTTTTATTATATTTTTTTCAAGTTTATGCTAAATTATTTTCGCTGATCATAAAGCCGTAAACGTTTACGTCAATCAACGTGCCAACATATCTCCAACAAGGCTTGGGGCTATTTTTAATCAAAATTTTAATATTTTGGTGCGGCACTGGCGTTTGTTGGTTTACGGAGTAAAAAATGCAAAATTCTAAATCGTCTTATTTTAATTTTAAAAAGATTCCACATCGCTATGCAGCGATTGTTTTACCTTTGTTACTGTCTATTATCATGACATTTATTGTTTCATGTATCAGTACATTCAGAAGCATGGGGTTTGAGAATTTTTCGCTATACACATGGCTTTCAGCTTGGGGGATTTCTTGGCTGATTGCCTTTCCAGTGTTACTGTTTATCTTACCTATTGTGCGCAAAATCACCATGAGCCTGGTTCAACCGACTTAGTTGAATAAATCTGAATCATTAAATTGTAGTGCAAAAAAACCGAGGATTATACTTATACCCTCGGTTTTCCATGATATTTCAACTAAAGTTGAGTCACCAAATAAGACATCATTGCAGCTAAAAATAACATTGGCACATAACGATATGAACGTACTAAATATTGTTCTAATAATGATGAGAATTCAGTTTTTAACTGAAATACTGTCAAATTTAAGGCATTATAAAAACTAATAATAGATAATGCACTAAATACGCTAATCGCCATAAAACCAATCATGATCTGGCTATTGGCATCGGCAACTTGCCAAATATTGAGAAAAAACTGGCTAATCGGTAATAGGCTCAAAATTAAAAGAACAGATTTGAGCATAGTCCAATGAAATTGGCTGATTTCATCTGGTAATAATAATGCTTTCATCTCATCCTCCTAAGCAATTCAGATTGCCCTGAGAACTATTATGCAAGCTTTTAATTAAATAAAAAGTCTATTTTTATACACAATTTAACTTTCTTGTAACTATTAAATATGGGAATAATTCTTATTATAACTCTCAAACATCGTTATTTTAAATAGCTGTTATATTTCAATAAATTAAATACACTTTAGCAAACAAGAAAGATTATCACTTCACTCAAGATTTATTAACTCGATTAAATGAAGTGATTAATCCCATAAATAATAACTTAAATAATCTTCAATTAAGGTTGGTAATAAATATCTGCATCATTTCCTTCACCACCTTGTTTACCATCGGCACCAAAAGAATATAAATCAAATTTACGACCTTCAGAACCAGGGATCACATATTGAATATCATTTTCCCAACTGTCTTTCGGATAACCACCTTTAACATAACCACCAGGTAACCAGTTTTTAGCCGTTGCAGGTTGATTTACAAGCGCGTCTAAACCACCTTCTTGGCTTGTCGGATAACGCCCATTGTCCAGTTTATACTGGTCTAAAGCACCCGCTACACCTTTTAATGCAATTTTAGTGGTGTCAACTTTGGCTTTTTCACCACGTCCCATCACATTGGGTACGATCAATGCTGCAAGTACGCCTAAAATAACAATCACAACCATCACTTCAATTAAGGTAAAACCTGACTGACGAGTCCTATTCATCTTTCGTTGCATCTGCTTACTCTCTATATATTCTTTATAAAAATAATTGGCTTAAATCATATTGTTCATATTGACGATTGGCAACATGACTGCAATCACAATAACCAAAACAATACCAGCCATAAACACCAACATTAAGGGTTCCAGTAAAGCCAATAATGTTGAAATAAATGAGGATACTTCTCGATCCTGCATATCTGATGCACGGCTTAACATTCGATCTAACTCACCCGAAGCTTCACCGCTTTTAATCATTTGTACCATCATCGGTGGGAAATAACCACAACGCTCCAATTGTGTTGCAAGATTTCCACCTTCTGTGACTTTCTCTGCTGCAATATTAACAGCATCTCGTATCACCCAATTGCTACTCACCGCTGCTCCAATTTTTAAAGCATCAACCAATGGCACGCCTGATTGGGTAAGAATAGATAAGGTACTGGCAAAACGCGCTGCATTTATACCACGAGATAATTTACCAAATAATGGCAATCTGAGTGTTAAACGATCAAAAGCATAGTGCCCCGCAGAAGTTCGCAGGAATCGAATTAATAAAAAGATCCCAACCACACTAAACACCAGCATAAAGGGCCAAGCCTGCCGAATAATCTCACTGGCTTTCATTAACGCCACAGTGATCCATGGCAAGGCTTGCTTACTTTGGTCAAAGGTTTTAACAATGTCTGGAACAACATACGTCATTAACCCCATCACAATCGCAAAAGACATAAACATCAAGATGATTGGATAGATCATCGCACCTTGAATTTTCTTTTGCATGGCAAAGCGGTTTTCGGTGTAATCAGATAATTGATCTAAAATTAAATCTAAATGTCCTGAACGTTCACCCGCAGCAACAGTCGCAATATACAAATCTGGAAAGCGTCCTGTTTGTTGCATCGCTTGAGCCAAAGAGTGCCCTTCAAGCACTTTTGAACGTGCCGAAAGTAAAAGATTTTGTACATGCACTTTTTCACTTTGTTTGGCAACGGCTCGTAATGCTTCCTCTAAAGGAATCGCAGCAGCGACCAAAACAGAAAGTTGACGTGTCATTAAGGCCAGATCATAAGCCGAGAATTTACGTTGAAAAAATCCTGAACTTTTATTTTTATCTTTTTGTTCAACAGCATCCACTGTGACAGGAATCAATTCCTTGTCCCGTAGTTGTTGTCGAATCTGGCGTGCTGAATCTCCCTCTAACACGCCTTTTTGCTGCTTTCCTGAAGCATCAATTGCAGTAAATTGATATGCTGGCATTATTATGCTCTAGTTTTCCAAAATTTTTTGATTACGCTGTTGCGTCATACCCTATAAATCATTCATATTCATGTTTATAGATGACTGTTACACTCTAACACAAGCCGAATCTGCACATGAAACAATTTCATCACAGCCTCACTAAATTAATGAGTCACTAAATTAAAAATGTCGAATACCCTTGCTACGCCACAGACGATTTATCGTATTCAAGTTGCTGTTCCAGTCTATTTGAATGACTGCTTTGATTACCAAGTCACCGCTGAACAATATGCGCAAGCTGAAGTCGGTGCGCGTGTTGCAGTGTCTTTTGGCAGACAAAATCTGATTGGTGTTATTGTCAAGAAAGTACCGATTGATGAACCTGTGGATTCTCATTTTAAACTCAAAGCCATTACTGAACTGTTAGATGAACAGGCCATTCTAGACAGTAAAGTTTTAAGTTTATTGACATGGTCATCACAATATTATCAATTTCCTATCGGTGAAGTGATTCAAACGGCGTTACCTACCTTATTACGCCAAGGTAAACCTTATAATTTATTGGCACGTATCTGGAAACTTTTAGACTTACATGCCGAAGACAAAGTTAAGCGTTCTGAAAAACAACAAGAAGCCTATAAAATTTTAAAGCTACACCCGAAAGGGACACAGGAAAACATTCTTAATTTAAGTGGTGTTGAAACAGCCACACTCAAAG
The DNA here is from genome assembly GCF_025433935.1 of Acinetobacter sp. I-MWF. NCBI lineage: Bacteria > Pseudomonadati > Pseudomonadota > Gammaproteobacteria > Moraxellales > Moraxellaceae > Acinetobacter > Acinetobacter sp. I-MWF. Next base: position 4,155,487 of record NZ_JAMBAR010000001.1, read on the forward strand.
TCCTTGAGAAAAAAGACATTGTTCGTTGTGATTTAGAACCACAAAATGTCACGCCAGAACCTGTGCAATTGGCACAGATGCCACTCACGCCAAATGACGATCAGAAGAAAGCCATTCAAGCGATTTTAAAAGCGCAAAAAAAATATCAAGCGTTTCTACTGGATGGTTTAACTGGGAGTGGTAAAACCGAAGTTTATTTGCAAGTGATGCATGAAGTACTTAAACAAGGCAAACAAGTTCTGGTTTTAGTGCCTGAAATTGGCTTAACCCCACAAACCATCAGCCGTTTCCAATCACGTTTTCATTGCAATATTGCCTTACTACACTCAGGCTTAAATGACACTAAACGTTTACAAGCATGGCAGCATGCGCAAACGGGCAAAGCCTCTATTATTTTAGGTACACGTTCTGCAATTTATACGCCTTTGCCGCATTTGGGTTTGATTATTTTAGATGAAGAGCATGATCTTTCGTTTAAACAGCAAGAAGGCTTCCGCTATCATGCTCGCGATGTGGCCATGTATCGTGCACATTTAGAAAATTGCCCGATTATTTTAGGTTCGGCCACACCAAGCATCGACAGTTATTATCTTGCTCGCCAAGAAAAGCTGACACGGATTGAGTTAAATCAACGTGCTGGTGCCGCAATCATGCCGAAAATGCATTTGATTGATTTAAAAGTGGCAAAAAAACAGCATGGCTTAAGTGATGTTTTGATTGCTGAAATCAAAAAACGTTTAGAGAAAAAAGAACAAGTTCTGATTTTTTTAAATCGCCGCGGTTATGCCCCTGTGCTTATCTGTGAAAGCTGTGGTTGGCAGGCCAATTGCCCCAACTGCGATGCTCACTTTACCCTGCATTTAAAGCCTTATCAGCATTTACATTGTCACCATTGTGGCACGATTAATCGTATGCCTGATGCTTGCCCTCAATGCAATCAACAACAATTAAAGCCAATTGGCATGGGAACTGCCAAAGTTGAAGAAACCTTGAATGAGCTGTTCCCTCACTTCCCCGTCTTGCGCGTAGATCGTGACTCAACCAGTCGGGTTGGTAGTTGGCAAAAGATTTATGATCAAATCCAAAAAAGTGAACCGACCATTTTACTTGGCACTCAAATGCTGGCAAAAGGACATCACTTTCCTTATGTCACCTTAGTGGCAATTTTGGATATTGATGCAGGTTTGTTGAGTGTGGATTTCCGTGCCACAGAACGTACTGCGCAATTAATTATTCAAGTTGCAGGTCGTGCGGGTCGTGGTGAAATGAAAGGTGAGGTCTATTTACAAACCCTAAGACCTGATCATCCGTTATTAAACACCTTGATTCATAATGACTATCGGACCTTTGCCAAACAAACCTTAAAAGATCGCCAAGCAGCACTACTTCCACCCTTTCGTTATACAGCTTTGATCCGTTGTGATTCAAAGCATCAGGAAGAAAATTTAAAGTTTCTGACTGAAATGACGCAGCTCCTTAGACAAACTGCCGAAGAGAATTTAATTGATATTTGGGGACCGATTCCAGCGCCAATGGAGCGTAAAGCAGGGCGTTACCAAGCCCATGTGGTTTTGCTTTCTCAAGATCGGGCAAAAATGCATTTTTATATTCGCCAATGGTGGCAACAGCTGTTACATAGCAAACCTTCTACGATGAAAGTCACCATAGATGTTGATCCGCAAGAATTGAGTTGAGTTTATTGTTGTATGTTGAATATCCTCATATCTTGATTCAATTGCTTGCATAACCGAATATTGATGTATTACAACCACTTCCTGCCATTAAGTAAATTGTAATTATCAGTATTTTTATCAATTTCGTGGTGCCGATTCCAATTCAATACTTTTTATTCAATATATTTAGGACTTAGCTCTCCACAGACAAAGAATGCTATTTTTCTTGCGGATATGATTGTTTTATAATTTCGTAAAAAAGTAATTAATTCTGAAGATAAAAAATAATCAACATCCCATGATTCTTCTTTTTCTTTATCTAGCGGTAGATTGTGTATTAAATTCAAAATCATTCCTGCGCTACGGAAATCGGAGGATTGAATTTGTAATAATACTTCTTTTAAACAAAAATCAAGTATTCTACGTGTACTCTCCACTTGAACGAATGAAGAATTATCAACAACATATTGGATGCGATCAACAATATGCTCTTTGGGATTTCCATTTAACAAAACATTTCTACAAGATATTATGTTTGCTCGAATAGAATAAATAATATCCATTAATACCCTCCTCCCTATTTCTTAAACATAGCCATAGAAAACTAAAAAAAGTTGAATAGTTAATATTTAGTATCAAGTAGAAGTTTCAATATTAAGAGTTAATCATCATTTCGAACACTTCCTAACTCTTCTGCTCGATCATACCAAATAGCTCCAAGAACTTTATTCTTTCTAGTACCGATACCAAAATAATAGCATCTAGAAACTTCATAAACCGCTTCAGATGAGCCTCTTAAAGCTGATTGTAAATATAATAAAAACGCTTTTTTTTGATTTTTAGAAACATATACTCCTCTTTCATAACTAACAGCCAAATCATACATTGCATCAGGCCATTTCATTTCTGCCGCTTTTTTTAGATATTCAGTTCCTTTGACATAATCTTGTTCCAAAAAATGACCACCATGTAAATACCATGTTGCAATTGCGTAAGTTGCTTCTGGAGATCCTCGTTTATATGCAAGGTCTAATAGCTTATAAGCTTGTTCGCAATCTGGAACATCTTGTTTTACAAGCTCGCGGGCTGTTTGTATCAATTCATCGTTTTTCAAAACTTTCTCCTTTTAATTACACTTATCCCCCCTACCTATTGCTCCACAAATTAGATTATATAAATAAATATCACTCTCTAACTGTTAAAATAATTTCAATCTATTAGTGAATAATCCTTCTAATCTTTTCACAGTCTGTTTCATATCCATTGAGTGGTAAACTATTTAACATCGATTCAAATTGCTGCTTCTTTTTTTGATCATTTGAATTGATCATTGATTTGGATTGACTAGAGAGAGAAGCCATTGCTTCTGAATAGCATAGGTTTAAGCTAAAAGAGTTTAGTACACTTCCTAAATAGAAAGCTGTGATAACCAATAAGAGGTAAATTATAGCAAATAGAAATATTTTAAAATTTTTCATATTTATAACCTTACATTAACAACAAGAATAGAAAACTATAAAACAGTCCCTGTGGAGCCTATAAACAAATACAAGTCGTAACCTCATGGATTAAATCCCAACATCTTTTATAATATTTTTTTTGGAGAAAACTAAATCTTACATTCTCAACACTATCTAAGATAATTAAAACTATTTTCCTTTATCATAACTTCTCTCTTTTAGCTTAACATCAAAATATTCTACCCAATTTTCCAACATTTGGATTTCATCTCCAGATACGTTTTTATATCTATGTCTACTGATAAATTCTTTTAAGTCATTGATTAATAATTCAGTATCTTCTAACTTTACACTTTCATAAAAAATTAAGCTTTGATCATGATTTCTTGAGATTTTATCACCACAAGTGACCAAAAGAGCAGTATAAAAATCTACTCTTTCATTCTGTTCTAGACCTTGATTTTCTTTAATCTCATAGTCGATAGAGGCCCATAAATAAGTCGGTATTTTTTCACTAGGCAACCTCATACATATATTCACAACTTTAAATTTTAATAGATTAGACTCTACAAAATCTAACTTATGAAATATAGAAATTAAATAAACACATCCTATTAAAAGAAGACCAATCATTAAAGAAAACAAGAATAAACGTAATTTATTTTTAGTTAACAATTTTTCCCTCAAATTCTATTTATTTCGATTTTAAGGAACTATGAGGTGATCACTTACAATATAGAGTACATCGCCAGTGTCAATTCTTTTAGCATCAATTTTTACTTTTAAAGATTTAACACATTCGCACCTATTTTTATTTTCACTATAAATAACTAAAGAGGATTTTTTGAAGGAATTTAATGTCAAATAAGCATTTTCATTTTCAGCACATGAAAATACATCTGTTAATGAAACTAAATAAGACTTTTCATTATCTATTTTTGTAATGGTTGGTTTAATTTTCTCGTATCCTCCATCACATTTATTTTCTTCGGCAAAAATTTCCACTCCCGTTTCGAATGTAAATGTATTCTCTAAATTCTGAGCCCTATTACAAGCTGAAGAGCTTAGAATCACAAATAAACTTAATGATGATTTAAGCCATTTATTCTTTACCATTATTACCCCTCAATCTTGTAGAATAATTAAGCTAGTAATGCAATAAAATTTCAAATGAATAAAAATTAAAAAACACCTTTTCTCTATCCTTATCCTCAAAGGAGTATTTTATTCTATCCAAACCATCATTGTTTTTAGTTATTTGACTAAACATAAATTGATTAAGGCCTCCTCCAAAATTATTTATCTGAAAATTAGAGATATCTTTAAATAATATAATTAGAGGTTTGGTATCATCTAAATCCGACCCTATTTCCAAAATTAAATTATAGGAAAAATCTTCAAAATCAAAATACATTTTAATAACGATGCTCTTTTCAAAAAGCATTTTGTTAATATTTTCTATATTCGTCATTCTATTCAATACTTTTTATTCAATATATTTAGGGCTTAACTCTCCACAGACAAAAAATGCTATTTTTCTTGCGGATATAATTGTTTTATAATTTCGTAAAAAAGTAATTAATTCTGAAGATAAAAAATAATCAACATCCCATGATTCTTCTTTTTCTTTATCTAGCGGTAGATTGTGTATTAAATTCAAAATCATTCCTGCGCTACGAAAGTCTGAGGAATGAACTTGTAATAATGCTTCTTTTAAACAAAAATCAAGTATTTTACGTGTGCTCTCTACAGAAACAAACGAAGAATTATCAATAACATATTGAAGACAATCAACAATATGCTCATTTTTCCTTCCATTTAGTAAAATATTTCTACTACCTATTATGTTTGCTCGAATAGAATAAATAATATCCATTAGTTAGTACCCTCCTGGTGAGTACATGAGATCGGCTGGGGTTCTGTAAGGGCCATATGGTAATTCAACTCTTTCAATTGGCACTTCAAATATCCCTGAGCGATTGGCTCCAATTATCCTATGATGACCATCAAGAATATATAGCTGACCATTATATTTTGTTACAGTAACTGGTACTTTTACACCTTGTTGCCTAATACTTTGCGTTAGTTCTTTTAAATCTTTTCTACTCATTGTTGGACCATGAGTTGGTCTAAGATTAGTAATTTTTTCAACAGGATTGGTTTGTCTTTGGTTGGAGACACCACTTCCACATTGGCCTGCTGCTTGAGCATTACGTAGCTTTTCAGTTAACTCATTAATATTACTTCTATTATATCTTGCTGGGCTGTAAGTATTACTAATTGTTGAATAATTAAATGATGGATCATAACGCCGAATTTGATTTATTAAAGACACCGCTTGATAGTTAATAAGAGCTGATCCACCAGAAGGATTTGGAAGCCTGCGATTTAGTCCATCCTCATCTATAAAATTAATCGGATTATTTTCTACATACGCATATGTATTTAGACCACCCGCCAATCCAATCGGATCACTCTGAGTATAACGCCCTATACTTGCATCATAATAACGGTTCCAGTTATACCAAAGTGTACTCTCTGCATCATAATATTGCCCAGGGAATCCAAGATTAAAAACACCTAATGTTTCATTCGTCACTGTACGCCCAAAACTACCGTTAGAAGCCTTCCACACCACCGACTTATTTGGGGCAGTAATTGATTCTGCCCGACCCAAATGATCATTGTGTATGAAATGTACATCACCTCTTGTGAACAGAGCGATAGGTTCGCCACCTAACCAGATATAGAAACGGCCTATGCTACCAACTCGCCATGTCTCTGCTGTTAAACGACCATCAGGCGTATAAATATAATCTGTGCGGGCTGAACCATTGACTTTACGACTGCGAAGATTGTCCACATCATAATCATAACGGGTAACGCTTTCACCTGATTTCACTGTTTTAAGACGCCCAAAACCATCATAAGCATAGTTGTAATTAGCTGTCCCGACCGGACCTGTACGAGCAGTTAAGTTTCCAAGCGTGTCATAACTATACGATTGTATACCCGCAGCAGTGGTCATTGATTTAAGCTGATTTCCAGCAGAAATTTCATAACGTGCTGCATTACTGGACTGGTTCAGTCTGTTCGACCCCGTATCATAGCCCCATCTTAGTGCTTGTACATTTGTACTAGAACCAAGTAAACGGCCCATCGCATCATATTCATGACTAAGGCTCTTGCGATCGTCTACAATATCTTTGACTTGCGTGATCCAGTCATTGCTGTTGTAGCTGTAAGCATAGTTTTGTAGGTTTCCACGAATACCAGTCAAGCGATAATCCTGATCATAACTGCGCTTTTCAGTCAGACCATTGCCATAGGTCCAACTTTTAACTCCACCATAGGGTTCATAAAGAATATTACTCACCACAGTTATGATAATATCTGTATCGAATTTGAATATTACCTCCTTGACTCGATTCAGTTCGTCATATATATACACGCTATTAAATATTAGTTCATGACCTTCTTGAAACACACGGTCATAATCATCGTATAACCAGTAATAATTGTATTCTGTACCATCAATTTTAGTCACTTGAACGGTGAGTTGGCCTGATTTGGTATAACCATAGCCTTTACCCGTTATCCCATCTGAGGTTGCACATAATCTTCCAATGCCATTGGTACAATCATCATAACGCCAGACTTGAACCTGATCACCTGTTCTGGCCTGAGTTTTTCGATTCAAGGCATCATAGTTATAATTGGTGATACTGCCATCGGCACGGGTCAAGCTGATGAGATTCCCATCATTGTCATAAGTGTAGCTGGTTTGACCGGTGGCTGGGCTCTTCTGGGTAAGAACTTCCCCGAAACCGTTATAGCTATAGGTGGTTGTATTACCAGCTGGATCAGTGACTGAGGTTAAGTTACCTAGGGAATCCCATGTGTATCTTACAATTGAGCCATCTGGCTGACCTTCTGTCAGCAAACGCCCCATGGCATCATAGCTAAAGGTTTTTACCTGGCCCAGTGCATTGCTTTGTTTAATCACATTGCCATTGCCATCATATTCCCGAGCAATGTTCTGACCATTATTACCTTTGTCTGCTGTTATCCAACCCAACTGGTTTTGGTCATTTGCTCGAGCGTAGCGAACAGTATTACCTTCACGATACTCTACTCGTTGTAGGACACCCAAATTGGAATAACTGTAGTTCTGCTGGCTAATGACATTGCCATCGGTACCATGACTAATACTGGCAATCGTTCCATTATCATTATAAGTCGTTGTTTCAACCATTCCATTTGGATAGCTGGTTTTGGTACGGCCGAAAGGCCCGTATTCATAACGTGTTTGGATATACCTCGCCAGTGAATTTTTTAAGGCTTCACTGATTACTCGCCCCCGACTGTCATAGCTGTATTGAATGTCTTGCCCATTGGCTGAAGTAATTTTACCCACATTGCCTAAAGTATCATAATCGCTATATGTCGTGGTTTGCCCCAAGGCATTCTTAAACTCGATCAGATTTCCAACTGTGTCATACATATAACGGCTGATCTTTCCATTTTTAGTGACGGCCATCGTTGCCAGCATCGTATTGGCATGGAAGGTATAACTGTATTGTTCTTTACGACAACTGTGTTGGTCGCAGACGGAGAAGCTTTTTAAGCGGTTTTTAGCGGGTTCATTGGCAGCATAATAACTATAAGTTTCCTCTCGAATTAAGCGATTAGATCCATCAAGCATTTGAATTTGAGTGATTAAACTGGTTTCTCCAAGGTAGCTATATTTTTTGATATACGCATTGGAAGTATTACCATTTTGGATACCTATAGTTTCTTGAGTGACTCTGCCAAAACGATCACGCTGATATTGTGTCTCTACGCCATTCCAGTCTTTGGTGGAAATCACATATCCATTGTTATCGTAAGTATTTTCCATACTGCTATTCGGGCAGTTATTTACCCCACTTCTTTCTACTTTAGCCAGTTTATTTTTTTTATTATCTGTATAAATATATTTAATAACTGCACCTAAAGGATTGGTGACAATTGTATAATTATCAGCAAAAGTTAACCTATCAACTTGTGTACCATCACTCCGGCCACTTTGAACTGCTTTGTTTCCATTAAAATAATAGCTATTGTAAGGCTTGCGATTTATCCATATCCCACTCAGCATATGATAAGAGTCAGCTCCATTTTCGCCATAATAATATGTACGTGTGCCTGTATTTTTAGGATAAGAAACTAAATAAAGTGTGCGGTAATTATGGTGGTATGAATAAATATTTCCAGCAGGATCTATCACTTCTGAGAGTTCACCCGCATACCAAATTAACTTAATAGATTTTCCATTTGTATGTGTGACTTTAATTAATCTTTTATTTTCATCATAAGAAAGTACCCAACCGATACCATAAGCATTTTTTTTACTAAGTAACCTTCCATTGAGCGTATAAGTCTCAACCCCACCATCTGGTAGGGTAACAATAAATTCGTTATTAGATTTCTGAATACGTGTTAATTCATTTAAGTAATAATTTTCACCATTGGGTAATTGTCGAATTCTCTTTCCCTGAGGATCTATAGCTAAACGATAATCAAAATTATGCCTCCATTTTCCATTGACTGAAAAATTCGCAGTGCCAGTAGCAAAAGAATCATAATAGCGAATAAACGCTAAAGGCATCTCACCAGACGTTGTAAAGTCCAGTTCCTGCTGGATTTTTTTCCCAGTTGCAATCACGATAGGATTAGAAGTACTATCTGCGGAACATTCCCTTGCCTCAAAAGCAGGAACAACAAGCTCCGTATCCTCAGAACTAGACGTTGGACCCGTGCTCGTAGAACCACCACCTCCACCAGAAGTACCACCACCAAGCCAAGGATCATATATACTAGGGAATGGACTTGGTCTTATAGCCTCTACTTCTATTCTTGGTAATTGACCTACATCACCTCTTTTACTAGAACCTGAAATTAAACGACTTCCAAAAGTATTTTCACAGTACGATTCTATTTTATACCAATAATTGCAGTCTCCTCCGCTATAACATGCCTCATATTCCATTTCACATTCTTCAAATGACGTAGCGAATGTTTTGATTGGAAAAAAAATTATAAAAAATAATAGTACAAATATTCTCATTTTTATTCTCAGTAAATCTTGAACTACGGAATACTGTATCACGCTAAAAATTAAATAAGAATCATTCTCAATTGATTTTTTAAATTAAATTTAGTATTTATTAAGTTTTTCTAAATATATTGAAAAATATAGTATTCCATTTAAGCCCAATATCATCTTCATAAAAAAGATCATTTAGAAAAAAGCAAAAAATCACCACCATATAAAGTAAAGGATTTTCAATACAATTTATTATCACGGCTTTATTTACACATCAGTTCTCATCTTACCTTGCTAATCACTTTTAAATTTTTATTGGGTAAAAAGACAATTTCTTAATAAATATCTCCAAGTCAATCACAAAATCACGCTACAATTTCTAAAGAAAGAAAAAAACTTAAGGCAAGTGAATGTCACTGTTACTCCAAATCACCATCTTCCTTGGTGCAGCATTAATTCTGGTTCCTCTAGGGAAAAAACTCGGTATTGCCACCGTACTGGGTTACTTATTTACAGGAATACTTCTGGGTCCAAGCGCATTTAACATTGCCAATGATCCAGAGGAAATCATGCACCTTGCAGAATTTGGGGTGATTTTACTGATGTTCCTGATTGGTTTAGAACTTCGCCCACAGCGTTTATGGGAAATGCGCCAATCCATTTTTGTGATGGGAAGTTTACAGGTGGGGGTTACTGGTTTAGTGCTGATGGGAACCATCTATTTAATCTTTCAACAATCACTCCCCGCAAGTTTTGTGATTGGTTTTGCCTTAGCACTTTCTTCAACCGCCTTTGTTTTACAGCTTTTGGAAGAAAAACAACAGTTAAACACCACCCATGGTCAGCAATCCTTTTCGATTTTACTGTTTCAGGATATTGCTGCGATTCCATTACTTGCCATCATCCCACTCTTAGCAGGCAGTGAATCGAGTCATCATGGCGTTGCTTACTTTGCTGCGATTATCGCCACGTTCACGGGTTTATTTCTGTTTAGCCGTTATGTGATGCGACCATTTTTCCGCTTTGTGGCAAAAAGTGGTGCAACAGAACTGATCACAGCTGTTGGCCTATTTATTGTGCTGGGTGTGGTGTTGTTGATGGATACACTTGGGATCAGCACAACCTTAGGCGCTTTTTTAACAGGCGTGCTTCTAGCTGACTCTGAATTCCGTCATGAACTTGAAGCCAGTATTGCGCCCTTTAAAGGTTTATTGCTCGGTTTATTCTTTATGACGGTAGGAATGACCACACAAATCTCGTTAATTGCAGATATGCCATTACTGATTATTGGTGGCGCAGTCAGTTTAATTCTGATCAAAATGATCGCGATGGTAGCCATTGCACGTTATAAAAAAATGAGTTGGACCAACAGTTTAATGGTCGCAACCTGTTTAGCCCAAGGGGGTGAATTTGCCTTTGTGGTATTAAACGTGGCAAAAAGCGAAAAAGTATTGGCTGAAGCAATCATGGAGCCCATCACTTTAATTGTGACCTTATCCATGGTACTGACCCCAATCTTCTTTTGGCTGGTAAGTACGCAAGTATTGCCATTAATCAATAAAGACAGTGCGCCGAAATACGATGAGATTCCCAACGAACACCCTGCTCTTATTGTTGCTGGTTTTGGTCGTGTAGGGCAAATTGTTGCTCGTTTGGCGCGTATCCGTCATTTTACCTTTACCGCCATTGATAATAATTTACAAAAAATTGATTTTGTTCGACGCTATGGTGGTACTTTGTATTATGGCGATGTGACTCAACCCGATTTACTCCGTGCAGCCGGAATTGAGCAGGCCAAGGTTTTTGTATTGGCAATTGATAATGTTGAAGATTCAATGAATGTTGCGCGACATATTTTGCTCAATTATCCAAACCTTACCTTATTGGTTCGAGCACGAGATCGTTATCACATGCATCTCCTACGTGATGTCGGAGTTAAACATATTTGGCGTGAAACCTATTTGACTTCATTGGGGATGGGTTATCGAGCATTGTGTGAACTGGGCATGAGTAAACAAGAGGCTTATGATAGTGTTGAGCTATTTAGAAACTACGATGAAGAACTGTTAACACGTCAACAGCGTATTTATACCGATGAGCAAAAGCTTTTTGAAAGCTATCGGGACTTTATTTCGGAGCTTGAGCACCTGTTTGAAAGCGATGCGCAAGTTGAAAACCACAATCCTGAGCAATATAAAGATGTTCCAGATTTGGATGAATCAGGCTTAGAAAGACCCACAGCAAAAGCTCAAACCACACATGCCAAGCATGATCGTATTAATATTATGCGTGATGACGAAAATTAACTTTAAGATGCAGCGTTTTTCAGGTGAAATAAACTTGTGATTTATAATATCGCCACCATCTAAACAGGGATTTGGAGAATTTTATGTCTGATTTACGTCAACGTTTTTATATTGAAGATAGCCCTGTACGTGGTGAAATTGTACATTTAGATACAGCACTACAAACGATTCTATCGCAGCGTAATTATGCGCCTGCTGTACGCATTTTATTGGGTGAAATGTTGAGTGCAACAGCATTACTTGCAAGCACATTAAAAATTAAAGGACGTATTAGCTTACAAATTCAAGCACAAGGTACATTCAAATGGGCGATGGCTGAATGCAACCATTTAGGTGATGTACGTGCACTTGCAGATTATGAAGAAGATCCGCATTTTATGTTGAGTGAAGACAGCAGTACTGTGCTCAGCACGTTGCAACAACCTGTGTTATTTATCAATATTGAACCTGAATTTGGTGAGCGTTATCAAGGGATTGTGCCACTTGATCAACCGACGCTTGCGGCTTGTTTAATGCAGTATTATGACCTTTCTGCACAAATTCCAACACGTATTGTCTTGGCAAGCACCCATCACAATGCAGGCGGTTTACTGATTCAGTTATTACCTCGTAATAATGAAGAAGAACAGCAACGTGTAGATGAAGACTTATGGCCACGTTTGATTATGTTGACGCAGACCTTAAAGCCTGAAGAATTGACGGATTTAACCGCACAAGAAATTCTTTACCGTTTATACAATGAAGAAGAAGTTCGTCTACCAGACGTTGAACAGCTTCAATTCAACTGCACCTGTTCACGCGATAAATGCAAAAATGCATTGATCCAGATTGGTCTAGATGCGGTCAAAGAAACTCTAGAAATTCAAAATCCAATTGAAATGGATTGCCAATTTTGCAATAAAAAATATCAGTTCACTGCAAAAGAAGCTTTAAATCTGTTTGGTGAGCATTTGAGTTAATCTATTAAGATCTGAATGGTTTAAATTTGCAAAAATTTAACTATCGATTTTTACCAAGAAAAGAGCAAATTCAGTTTGCTCTTTTTTTTTCAATTAAAATTCAAAGCATAATCAGCAAGTGTTATAAATTAAAAGGTTGAATAGCTATTTAGAATCGTCATTTACTTAACCAAAGCACCAACCCGAACACACAAAGCCCATAGAACATGAAACACCACCTTTATCAGCATAAGCGGGCTTTTGCGCTAGATAAGTTTTGAAACAATAACCACACTAAGTTGCTCTTCCATATGTAGCCAAAAAGGCATAAAACTAGAATAAAGTTAAACAAAATAATGACCTTAAGTATGGCAAAAAATTATTATGAAGATTTGGGTGTTTCTAGAAATGCGACACCAGACGAAATTAAGAAAGCTTATCGAAAACTCGCACGTAAATATCATCCTGACGTGAGTAAAGAAACTGATGCTGAAGCAAAAATGCAGACCATCAATGTCGCCTACGACACCTTAAGCAATGAAGAAAAGAAAAAGCAATACGATTTTGAACTCGATAACCCCTATGCCAATACAGGTGGGTTTGGTGGGCAATCTACAGGTCAAAGTGGTTTTGATGGTAGCCAATTCCATCGTTCGTACAGTAGCAATGGTGGACAAGATTTTAGTGGTTTTGAAGATCTATTTGGACGTTTCGGTGGCGGTTTTGGCGGTGGACATCAACAAGATTTTGGGCAACGCGGCTCTCAGCAACAACGCAGCTATAAAGGTGAAGACCAACATGCCAGTATTGAAATTCCTGTAAGCATTGGTTATGAAGGCGCAACTCAGAGTATCACCTTACAAATCCCAACCTATAATGCCTATGGTGAACCCGAGGTACAACGGAAAACCCTCCAAGTTAAAATCCCCAAAGGAATGAAAGAAGGTCAGCAAATTCGCCTTGCAAAACAAGGACAAGCTGGAATTAACGGTGGTGAAAATGGCGATCTTTATATTGAGATCCAATACCAAGACACTGACCGTATCCGTGTTGAAGGTGCTGATGTCTATTACACGGTTGATGTCACACCTTGGGAAGCAGCACTTGGTCAAAGTATTGAAATTGATACCCCAGCAGGTAAAGTAAAAGTTACTGTGCCACAAAATGCCAAACCCAATCAGCAACTCCGTTTAAAAGACAAAGGGATACCGCATAAAACACCAGGTCATCTTTATTTGGTGATCAATATTGTTTATCCCAAAGCAACCACCGAAACACAGCAAAAAGCCTATCAACAATTTGCTGATGCTTTTACTGACTTTAATCCTCGTTCATAATTTTATAGATACCAACATAGCCTTGCTAAAGGAGAGCAATCATGACAACTATTCAATATCGTGAAATTGTCTATGACGGTTTCCATGATGCAGAAATCGTGGATGAAAACCTAAATCTAGATCTCAAGCACTTTGCTGAGGCATGCGGTCAAAGTCCGGATTGGATTTTGCAATTGCTTGAATATGAAATTTTACCTGCACGTCCTGAAGACCGTATTCATCAATTTTTTGGAGAAGACATCTCACGCGCACGTCGTGCTTATCGTTTACAACGTGACTTTGAAGCCAGTTTATCTGCCGTTGCAATGATGATGGATTTACTTGATGAAGTTCAACAATTGCGTAAACAAGTCAAACATCTTCACCTTCATACTCATTAATTCATTTCAAAATGTTAATGCCTAGTGACAGGTTAATATTTAACCTGTCATGATGGAGAACTTGTCTCTCCGTTTTTGTTTTTTCGTTTAGAATTTTCTGACAAAGAGGTTAATGAGCTCTGATGAATTCGAAAGTAATGAATAAAAAGTTGAAACACATGTTCCCAGAACACCGCGATCTCATGTGTAGTTTAAAACAAGAAGATCCGCATTTTGCTAAACTTTTGATTGACCACGATGAACTTGATCGTGAAATCAGTCACCTTGAGCTTGATCCACTCAATCATATTCATGAAAATATTGAGCAGCTCAAGCGGAAAAAATTAAGATTAAAAGATCAACTCTACTTAATTTTACAAAAGACAGCTCAGATAAATCCTCAACTAGAATAATGCTTAATTATTTCAGTTTTGTGATTTTTTCGACTTCTTTCATGGTTTGTTTGATCGGTTCATAATCTAAAAACCAGAGTAAATTGACGTGCTGATTTTTATGTTGTTGTGCCAACATATCAATCACACTTCTTTCACCGCGTCCAACCAAATGACGGCGGTAAAAATAGATTAACAGCCCAATCGTACAGCCCAACATCACACCCAGCATCACCCAGAAACCTATCGGGCTACGTAGACCTGGAATGAACTCAAAATTCATTCCATATACCCCTGTTAATAAGGTCAATGGCGCAAACACCGCAGTAATAATCGCAAGAATTCGCATATTCTCATTGGTTTGATTGGCGATTGCAGAAAAGTGTAAATCTATTGCAGTTTGAATTGCGGTACTTAAGCGTACCGTATATTTTTGAATACGCTCAACATGGCTAACCAGATCATCCACGCGAACCAACATAATATCTTGCTTTTCAGTGCGCTTTTTACCTTTTAAATGTGCATAGTTTTCAACAATTTCATCTCGAAGTTCCTGTAGGGAATCTATTTGTTCTTCGCACAAATTTTCAATTTGTTGAAAAACCAGATTCTCTTGAAACAGTTGATGCCACTTGGTAAAACGGCGATTGCCTTGCAATAGTTCTTGTTGCCAGAATTCAACCCGACGAGACAGAGGATTACGTAAATCCAAATAGCCATCAATCATACTATTCAGCAAGCGCAGTGCTAAATCTAAAGGCGTAGTCGGTAATTTACGTGGTTTATTTTGTTCTTCTAAACTCTTATTCATGATATTGAAAATACGTGCAAGATAACTTTCAAAGGCATGGTTGCCCTTTTCATGAATGGTGATTAAAGCTTGTGAAGTAATAATAAAACTGACTGGCGAGGACGCCAAACCAAAAACACGATCATGCTGTTCAAGCGCATCTTCACCACTATCGATTTGATCATCTGGGGTAATTAATTTACGAAAAATCAATAAATCATAATCTTCCATTGCATCAAATGCGCATGGATGTTCGATATTTAAAATATCTCGAATATGGTATTCATTGAGGTGAATTTCGGTCGCATTATAGATTTCTTTTTGCCATTGCTCAGCACGATTGACCACATCTTCACGGGTACAATCCACCCAGACAAATTGTTGCTCTGCATTAAAAACAGGCTCTTTTTGTATACAGGTATAAGGTTCATCTGTGTGTTGAAAAAAATAAAAGCTTTGCATATTCACGATATTTTTGGTCTTTATTGTTATGCATCATGCCATAAAAAAAGCCCTGAGCAAGCCAAAGTTGTAACTTTGGCGAAGCACAAGGCAGTCTTTTCTGTATTAAGTTTTAATCAAACCCTAAAGGATTTAAACCTTGCAAATATTATGCTTGGTCTACATCTTTCATGGTTAATTTAATACGACCACGGTTGTCTACGTCAGCAACTTGAACTTTAACGTCTTGACCTTCAGCCAAGATATCAGTCACGTTTGCAACGCGTTCGTTTGAAATTTGCGAGATGTGAAGTAAACCATCTGTACCTGGCATGATATTTACAAACGCACCAAATTCAACAATACGAATCACACGACCAGCATAGATTTTACCTGGTTCAACTTCAGCAGTAAGCGCTTGGATTTTTGCAATCGCAGCTTGAGCAGCCGCTTTGGTTTCACCAAATACACGTACAGTACCGTTATCTTCGATATCAATAGCTGCTTTTGTTTCTTCTGTGATTTGACGGATTGTCGCACCACCTTTACCAATCACATCACGGATCTTATCAGGATTGATGTTGATCACTTGGAATGTTGGCGCATGCATAGAAATTTCAGGACGTGCACGTGAAATCACTTGGTTCATTGCATTCAGAATATGCATACGACCTGCATACGCTTGATTCAACGCAACTTCCATAATTTCTTCTGTGATACCTTCGATTTTGATATCCATTTGAAGCGCAGTAATACCGTTTGCAGAACCAGCGACTTTAAAGTCCATATCACCTAAGTGATCTTCATCACCTAAGATGTCAGAAAGAACAGCAAAACGCTCGCCTTCTTTTACTAGACCCATTGCGATACCCGCAACTGGCGCTTTAAGAGGAACACCTGCATCCATAAGTGATAATGAAGCACCACATACAGAAGCCATTGAAGATGAACCATTTGATTCAGTAATGTCAGATACAATACGAATCACATACGGGAAGCGATCAGCTGGTGGAAGAACAGCTTGTACACCACGACGTGCTAAACGACCATGACCAATTTCACGACGCTTAGGACCAGATTCACGACCTGTTTCACCTACAGAATATGCAGGGAAGTTGTAATGCAACATGAAGTTGTCAGTTTTTGTACCAGACAAGGTATCAACCATCAACGCATCACGTGTATTACCCAAAGTCGTTGTAACCAACGCCTGAGTTTCACCACGCGTAAATAATGATGAACCATGAGCACGATCTAACACACCCACTTGTACGTCTAATCCACGAACAGTTTTAGTATCACGACCATCGATACGTGGTTTTCCTGAAAGGATGTTGTCACGTACAGTACGGTATTTAAGATCTTCAAATAATTCGTTTAAGTCATCTGCAATACCAGCTTCGTCATTTTCAGGAACGAATTGAGCCGTTGCTTCAGCTTGAAGTGCATCTAAAGCAGCATAACGGTCATGCTTAACAGCAATGGTATACGCTTCAGAGATTTTAGCTTCAAATGCGTCTTTTAATTTTGCACGAAGATCTTCGTTTTTAACTGGAGCAGTCCAAGTTGATTCTGTTGCACCAGCGGCAGCAGCAAACTCTTTAATCGCTTGGATCGCAATTTGCATTTCGTCATGACCGAAAAGCACAGCGCCTAACATTTGGTCTTCTGAAAGTTCTTTTGCTTCAGATTCAACCATCAATACTGCAGATTCTGTACCGGCAACGACAAGGTCAAGGTCAGACTGAGCAAGTTGTTCTAAATTTGGGTTAAGGACATATTCGCCATTGATCAAACCAACACGTGCACCACCGATTGGGCCACGGAAAGGTGTACCAGCGATTGCAAGTGCAGCAGACGTACCTAACATTGCAGCAATGTCAGCATCCATAGTTTTGTCTGAAGACACAACTGTTGCAGTAACTTGGATCTCGTTGTAATACCCTTCTGGGAACAACGGACGAATTGGACGGTCAATTAAACGAGAAATTAAAGTTTCTGCTTCTGAAGCACGGCCTTCACGCTTACCATAACCACCTGGGATACGACCCGCAGCATATTGTTTTTCTTGATAGTTAACTGTAAGTGGGAAGAAGTCTTGACCCGCTTTAGCAGTAGGTTGTGCAACAACAGCAACCAGCACTGTTACGCCACCCATTGTAATAAGAACCGTGTTTGCTTGACGAGCAACACGACCTGTTTCTAGTACAACTTGATGTTGACCATATTGAAATTCTTTACGAATAACATTA
The DNA here is from genome assembly GCF_025433935.1 of Acinetobacter sp. I-MWF. Classification (NCBI taxonomy): domain Bacteria; kingdom Pseudomonadati; phylum Pseudomonadota; class Gammaproteobacteria; order Moraxellales; family Moraxellaceae; genus Acinetobacter; species Acinetobacter sp. I-MWF. The sequence continues at coordinate 4,173,523 of NZ_JAMBAR010000001.1, forward strand.
AACATTGACATGTATTTTTGTTTCCTAATTTTATTCTAGTGGAGACCCCTAAGGTTTGGCATTCACATCAACCGCATAAATGACAAAGCTTAGAAGCCGACCTCACTAGACAATAAATCTTTAGTTAGACTAATTTTAAACACGAAGAAGGAGCGAATATTCGCCCCTTCCCTTTTATCCAGTAAATACTGGATAGACTTTAGTTTTCATCAGTACAGCATTCAGCATGCAATAATCCGAAAATAAAAGTTTAAATCGAATTAACGACGTAAACCTAAAGCAGCAATCAAATCGCTGTAACGAGTAGCATCTTTACCTTTAAGATAGTCAAGAAGCTTACGACGTTGGTTAACCATACGGATCAAACCACGACGGCTATGATGGTCGTGTTTGTGTTCTTTAAAGTGACCTTGCAAATCATTGATTTGAGCAGTCAATAAAGCAACTTGTACTTCAGGTGAACCAGTGTCATTTTCAGCACGAGCGAATTTTGCAACGATCTCTGCGCGATCTGCGTTTGTTAAAGCCATTCGATTTCTCCGAGATGCTTAATTTAAATATTTGATACAAATCAAATTGATTCTTCAAAATCAATTTAACTGCCGTGCATCACTACAGCAGTCGCCTATTTTAAAGGAAGTGGGGTGAGATTGCAAAAATATCGTACAACCATATCCCATAAGGCTTAATTACCAAACTATTGCATTTTTTTTACAAATCGCATGGCAATTGGGACACTGACATCATGCTCAACTCAGTTCACACTGCCGTGGAATAAAAATAATCATGGAAAAAGATTGTGAAATTGTTTTCAACCAATATCTGCTATGTACCCAAGGACTTAAGCAGTATCACGCAGTGCAAAAATGAAGTTTCTCCAGAACTGGGAGGGATGACCCAACAACAAGTTGAAAAGATTTGGCAAAGTATTGAAAACCTGTATCAAACAGGCAACCATCCCCTGATCACCATGTGCTTAAGACGCAAAGGTGAGATTATTCTCAATCGTAGTCTGGGTTATGCGTCTGGTAATTCTGCTGATGGTCTGGCTTCAGATGCGGTACTTGCCAATCCAGACACCCCGATTTGTCTATTTTCAGCATCAAAAATAATTACAGCAATGTTGATTCACATGTTAGATGAAACAGGTGCAATCAATCTATTAGATCCGATCAGTTATTACATTCCTGAATATGCACAAAATGGCAAGCGCCGTGCCACAATTTTCCATTTATTGTCTCACCGTGGTGGAATTCCACGGATAGAAATGGAAGTCACCCCAGAACTGCTTTTTGACAAAGATCAAATTTTACAACACCTCTACGCTGCACAACCCATTTCACCTGCTGGTACGCATTTGGCTTATCACGCTGTTACTGCGGGCTATATTTTAGGTGAATTGATTGAGCGGGTAACAGGGCAAGATATTCGTCAGTTTTTACATGAACAGATTGAAAAACCGATGGATATGCAGTTTTTTAACTATGGCTTAAAACCAGAATATAGAGATCAAGTTGCTTTAAATTATCCGACTGGTGTACACCCTAAACTCGGTACAGACTTATATTTAAACCATGTGCTCGGTGGTGGTTTACAGCTTGCTGTCGATGTGACCAATGATCCACGTTTTATGGATACGGTATGCCCTGCGGGCAATATTTACACCAGTGCTGAACAAGCCAATCGCTTCTTTGAGATGTTATTGAATGGCGGTCAATATAATGGCAAGCAAATCATGAGTCCTGAAACGGTATTTCGTGCAACTTTGCCCACCTCAACCACCAACATCGACCGAACCTTGCTTGCACCGATGCGCTATGCCTTGGGGCCTATGCTCGGCAGTAACCCAGTGGGTATATTTGGACCAATGACGGGGCAAGCTTTTGGGCATTTAGGCTTTTCCAACATTCTCTGCTGGGCTGATCCAGAGCGTGATATTAGCGTCAGTATTTTAAATACAGGCAAAGCTGTGGTTGGAACACATATTCCTGCTCTGGCGCAAACGCTTTATCAAATTTCTAGCCAGTGCCCTAAAATCCCTAAAACACAACGTCGAGCATTATTTGGCACAGATCGAACAGAAACCGAATTGGTTTAAATTGTCGGTTTAAACAGCGGTTTTGGTTTAAACGCAACAGATAAAATATGAAAAAGCCCTAAGATTACTCTTAGGGCTTTTCCTTTGCGCTGTAGTTTCTTGTTTAGTTATTGTGCTTATCTTATTTATAGTATTTGCTTGTACCCTAAGCAGTTTTTGTTTTTGTACATGACACTTATTTCACAACCATGTGACCAATTATGTCCTTATGTGACTTATTATGCCTGTGACAGACATTGAACAGAAGTCGCATTTACCGCAAGATTATGTGAGAAATAACGTACATAGAGGCAATGGTTGTAACGTTTAAAAAAACCTACTAAATTTAAATAATTTGATTCTCTTTGAAGTAAAAAATTCAGAATTTAATTTCAATAAAAAAGCCCTGTAGTCTCTCCCAAAACTACAAGGCTTAGCGGCTGTAAGTTTCCTCTTATCACTTACTTTCATGTAAGTTCGCAGTCTCACGACTTTAAATTGTTATTATTTTGCGATTTTACTCAACGATCCTTGCTGAGTTCTTTATGGCTTCATCATCTCAAAAAGTAACAAGAAGCTCTATGCGCAAATCTCTCGAATTCATGTAAGCAATTTCGTACATAGAGATAAATTATCAATAAAAACTACAAAATAACTATGCCGTGTTAATCATGCTAACCAATCCACTCATTCTGGTTGTGGCTGTGTCTAAAGCATGGATAAATGCCTGTCGATCCACCAATAAACTCACTACAGATTTGGCCCGTGTGATGGCAGTATAAATTAACTCTTGGCTTAACAAACGTGTTGCTGCAACATCCAAAACTACGGCGGTATGGGTGAATTCTGAACCCTGAGACTTATGGATGGTTAAAACAAAAGCGGTTTGCATCGATTTAGGCAAACGCGTTGCAGCAATCCATTTGTCTAAACTAGGGAAATAGACCTCAAATTGATCAACATGCTGGCGATGTTTTAGACAAATTCCGATATCTCCATTGGAAAGACCAAGTTGATAATCGTTATAGCTCATCATCACAGGACGCCCAACATACCAGTCGCCATAACGAGCCAATGTTGGAAGATATTCAAATAATGCTTTTTCCATTTCATGGTTTAAGCTATTCAATCCCAATGCGCCATGCCGAACAGCCGTTAAAATACGATAAAGGTCAAACGCTTGTGTCACCGCTTCAATCTGATGATAAGGCTCTTCGGCCATCAGATAGCTGTTTAAACTTTGAAAATAAGCTTGAAAACCTAAACTGAGTTTTTGGTAATACTGGATTAGATCTGCTGGCAAAATCTTTTCAGGCAGATATTCAAGCTGAATCACATCTTGCATATTTGCTTTGAGTTCAACTGGTTTAAGCGCACTCGCCTCAACAATCTCTTGCTCAAAATTCGCCAATAATTCTGCACGGTCTATACTTTGATTTTTCTGTGATTGAATAAACTGTGCCATTTTTCCAATTAAGGCACCATCTTTAAAGCGCTGACTGGTCTTAAGATTGACCCGATTGTGCTGTAATGATTGTACATTCTGTAAATCTGCCAACACCGAACCGACATCTACAGAAGCCAACTGATTGGCATCGCCCAAAAGAATTAAACGGCAATGTTCAGGAATCGCCTCAAATAACATCGTGGCTAAATTTAAATCTAGCATCGATGCTTCATCAACCACGATTACATCATAAGGCAATGGCTGTCGCAGATTAAAACGAGGAATATGCTGATTTCCCAAGCCCAATAACCGATGCAAGGTCATGGGATTAAATTGATGTTGGTTCAGTCCAAAACTATGTAGTTTTGGATCACTCAATGATTTTTGTAATGCTTCCCCCATTCTCTGTGCGGCTTTGCCTGTCGGCGCAGCCATTGCAATACGAATATCAGGAAGGGTTTGCTGCAATACTGCAATGATTCTGGCCAAGGTATAGGTTTTACCTGTACCTGGTCCGCCAGTAATAATATTAAAAGCATTGCCTGCCACCATAGTTAAGGCAGCTTTTTGATGTGGATCGGTGAGAAGCGAATCAAATGCAACAACATCAACATGTTGAATCTTCTGCTGTTTTAACCGTGCCACTTGTATCGCCAAACGGCGCTCAAGTTGCCAATAACGATATAGATAAATCAAGCCATGCTGTTGCACAAATGGTGCAACCACTGTTTCAGCTAAATCATGTTCTACAATATCAGGTTCTTCAATATCATGCGTTACAATCAATGGCTTTAATAAGGCGGTGTTTTGCGCCCCTGCGGAGATACAGCTATCCCCTTGTGTGGTTGCCAATAAAATTTCTTGTACTAATTCAAGTGTCTGTTCATCTAATCCTGAAGCTGTGGAATACTGCGCTAAAATGTATTTACTCCATGTCTCAATCCATTGCGGGACTTGGCTTTCTAATTCCTGTTTATTTTCCACACGGTTATCCTCAGAGTTATCTACAAGGTTTTCAACAGAGTTATCCACAGAATAACTTATTGTTTGCAAAGATTTTCAAGCAACTATTCACACGATTCAACTGGATTTATCCTCAGTAAAATAACCCAATATGGCATCAAGTCTTAAAATAAATTCCGTCGTGGGTCGCCAGAAGTAATAACCTTGTCCACTTTGACCATTCATACCACGTAAATACAAATAGGTTGCGCCTCCCAGATCACGATCAATTTGATAATCTTCCAGCTGGATTTTCAAATAACGATGCAATGCCACCAAATACAACGAAGCCTGTAGCCAATAACTGGCATGTGACATGCTGTCCTGAACAGCGTCAAAGGAATAACTTTGCTGATCAACACCCAAAAAATTACTTTTATAATCGGCGATATGATATTGCTGACCATCAAAAAACACCAAATCAATTGACCCATTTAAATAACGTGCTGAATTGGCATCTTTAAACTCAGGCATTGCAATGGCATGCTCATCAAACAATTGATGTATACGTTTAATTGCCAAAACTCGATCTGAAAGGGCCAGATAAAATGGAAACTCAGCTAAATGCTCATGTGGTTCAAGTTGCCCCATTTTAAAATGACTGAGAATCGGAGTCGATAAAACATCCTGTAGCCACTCAGCCATCCAGTCAATCAGCGTCTCTTCTACAGCCTGTTCTGTTTGAGAAACGCCCTCACTCGAATTGTCGTTGAGAAACGCTTGCTGATATTTTTCCAGTAACTCCGTCCATAAACTTGAATAATCATTTTTAAAGCGACGACGTATTTCCAAACGCCAATAATGCGTATCTTTAAAATCAATATGCTCAAAAATTTCATGCAGGAAATTTCCTGCAATTGTACCCATTGGGAAATTGGCTTTGATCCATGCAAGCGGTTGAGTAGGAACTACATCTGTAATGATTTCAACAATGGGTTGTTGAATTTCATCTTCTGCTCGATCCTGTTTTTGTTCAGAAACGGCCAAAGCATCCTGAATTTGTTGCCGAGTTAAATGCTGAGCCAAAGCACTAAAACTGGTTTTACCCCGCGGATAAAAACGTTGAGTAGGAAAGGCTTGTGCAAGTAAAGGCAATTGGATATCGCTCTTAGCCTTTTCTAAACATGGTGGGCGTTCGGTCAATAAAGCTTGCATGGCAGTTCCAGCATGCTGAAACGTATTTGCGCCTTGACCGCGCCAAAATGCCAGTCCTGTTGTAGATTTTTCCTTAACATCACTCAGCATTGCATACACCCGATAACTGGCACGGGTCAATGCCACATACCACAACCGGTGATGTTCTGCTAAAGCACGCTCATTGTGCTGCTCAATGTCTTTTTTATCGAGTAGATTGGCATCATTGATCGCCACCACACGCTGTTGTTCATTCTGTCCTGTTCGTACATTCAGCTGTTCAACCGTCGAGAAATTCAGCGTTTTATTGATCTCTTTAAAGTCTTTATCAGCGCCCAATAAAAACACAAACTTAAATTCAAGCCCTTTGGATTGGTGAATGGTCATCAACTGAACCCCTGCCTCATTGGACAGTTTCCGTTCCATCTCCCACTCTCTCTCCATCGGTGAAGTCAGTTGTTTTAAATACCAATGATAAAGATTTTGTGCACCTTGATAGTCTTCACTGTGCTGGCTCAATAACTCTGTTAAATGACGTAAATTCACCACCACACGTTCATTGTCACGACTGTGTTTTTCCACCAATTTTGTCCAGACAGAAAATTGGTTAAGCAGATATTGCCAAGCTGTTAAAAACCCTTGATTGAGCCACATCTCACGAATCTGATCGAACAGTTCAATATAGACACTCAAACCATCGGCATGCTGTTCCAAGGCAATCAACGCTTTTAAATCAAAGCCGATCAGGCGGCTTAACAAAGCCCGTTTTACTTTGGCTTCATGATAAGGATGCAAAATTGCAGCAAGCACAGCCCCAACATCACCAGCTATCTGACTTTCAAAGACACTTTTTTTCGAGGGTCGACTGGTTCGAATCCCTAAAAATTCCAACGCGGATTGTGCTTTATCTAAGCCATCATGGTTTTTGGAGAGGATGGCGATATCATTTTCATCTACTGCACGATGCACTGATTTTTCAATAAAATATAAACTGCCTTGAATCCCCTGATTCAGTAGCTCACGAATTTTCCATGCCACTTGTTCAGCTTCTTGATTCTTATCTTCAAGCTTGATCCATCTTAAAGGCTGTGGATTGACATGGCCATGATCCAGTAAATCAGGATGCGGACGAGGACCTGCTTGTACTGGGGTATACCAGACCTGTTCACCAAAATCCATTTGGCGTTGAAATAAGGCATCAACCACTTCAACCAAAGGCTTGACTGAGCGATGATTAAAAATCAGATTATATTCATGCCCTGCTTTACCAAACACATCCTGATGCGCTTTTAAAAAGGTCAACATGTCCCCACCACGGAAACCATAAATCGCCTGTTTACGGTCTCCGACCATGATCATACAACCCTGTTTGACACGATTGGGATGCCGCCAAATTTGTGCCAACATATCATCTTGATCTTGGTTGGTGTCTTGAAATTCATCGACCAGAATCAGTGGATAACGCGCATGTACAAAGCTCGCAAAACGCTGCCCTTGTTCACCTTGCAAAGCCTCTGCAAGGGTACGAATTTGTTGTGCAAAGGTGGTTTCACCCTTTTGCTGTAACACTTGAGGTAAACGTGTTTTAACTTCTTTTGCCAGATAATATTTTAAGAATGTATTGGTTCCAAGCAGTTGATTTTCATATATCTCAATCTGCGCATAAATACTGAGTAATTGTTGAATAAGTGGGTGTTGATAAAAATCGGATTGTACATTTTCAGGTGCCGCTTTTTTAAAAATTTGCTGCTCCCGAATCACCTTCATCAAGGTTGCAAAGTCGGACTTTTCAACACTCAGCTTTGAACTTAGATAATGCTTATAGTCATGCTGTTGTAGGGTTTGAATAATTCGCGGCAAGCTCTTGGCAAAAATACGATTCAATCGATCATTTCTAAATTTTGTCCCATTCGCAAATTTATAAAACTCACCATCCAATAAATAATAACTTTGCAAAGTCAGCAATTGATCCAGTTGAATCTTGGCAAGCTGTTCAATCACCTGTTGGAATAGCTGAACATCTGCATTGGAAAATTTAGGCTCAATAAAATTTGCCGAGGCAAAATTTAAGCTTTGTTCCACCGTTGCAACATAATAATCGACCCCATGTAACTCGCCCGCAAACATCAAGCTATCCACAATATCTTGGGGCTGTTTTTGAATCCATGCACGAAGTACATCATGAATCAATTGCTGGCTATAACTTTTCGCATCATCAGTAATTTCAGCCCGCTCGATTTTGCCACTTTCAAAAGCAAACTCACGCAGTAATTTCTGACTAAAACTATCTAAAGTCCCGACAAAAAGTTCATCCAGTTGATCAATCACCAATTTCAAGCGTTCACAGGCATACGCAATCCGTGAGGCAAACATCTTTAACACTTTAGAAAATAATGGATCTGACTCTTGGGCTGCTTTGGTCAAGACTTGCGCTTCGGTTAATTCACGACATGAGTCAAAATAGCGGTATGTTTCCTGTAATCGTAAGCGAATACGTGTTTTCAATTCTGCCGCAGCTTTACGGGTAAATGTGGTCGCAATGACTTGGCTCGGTAAGTATTTTTCTAAAAAAATCCGCACCATCAAGCTTGAGAGCGTATAGGTTTTGCCTGTACCTGCAGAAGCTTCGATCCAGTGCAATCCAGCAAATTGCATATCTTCAATCGGCTGAATCGAAACTTTTTTGGCTGTGCCGTTTTGTGCTGCTGGTAACTGTGAATTTACGGAAGTCATGTTTATTCCTCCGCAACAAATTGATGCTGATAAATCGGCTGATACAACGCATAGCCAAAATGATCACAAGCATGTTTTAACAATGCGGTCGCATCTTGCTCTTGCAAAATAAATTGCCAATCCCGATGCTTTTTACTCCATTCCATTTCAGTCAAATCATAAGGTAGAAACGCATCGCTTTTATTCCATTCATTTAAAAGATCTGCAAAGTTATCGATCAACATGCTTTCCACATGAGGTTGTGTATCCGCATTTAAACCATGTTCATTTAAACGATGTTCAGCTAAGCCACCTTCAACAGTCCCGAGTGACCATTGCAACTGCTTATTATTTTCAGCGGGCTTTAATAACAAAGCAGCAGGTAGAACCAAAGGTTCCGATTGGGCATAGGCAAATGCTTTAAACCACGGCAATAAATATGCTTTCGCCTGTTCTGAACTTAACCCAGTACTGATGATCGTGACATCACTAAATACCGCAATACGTTGTAGTGTTTTAGACTTTTCAGCATCGACATTTAAATAGCTTAACCAAAGTAAATATTCTAACCAAACTTTGGCACGACGTTTAGCACGACCGCTTGACGCATCCAAACTCACCCAATGCTGCCCTGCTTGCTGAGGTACAGTAATATTCATGACCAAACCAGCGTCAATTCGCCATTGCCGTTGCGTTGTCACCGTCACATCAGCAGCATAACGCTGTAACCGCTCTTTTAAACTGTCTTGCTCCGCCAAACTGATTTGCCATGCGCTGTGCTGAACCTTACCAATGGGTAATTGATTTTGCAGTAATCCAATCTCTTGAGACCAAGAGTCTTCAGCAGAATGAGTCGATTGTTTCTGCAAGAAATCTCGAATCTGATAACGTGCCAAACCATCCAAAATTAAGGGTTCATTCATTGCAGGAATATCTTCTGCGCGCAGATTCTCTACGCCTAAAGTTTTTAAATATAACTGTGCCGGGAAAGTGACATCTTGAATCCACTGTCGCGCATCCAAAACAGTGAGCTCTTCTTGAACAACAGGATATTGTGTATTTGCCCAAGCCTCACGTTTAGCAAGCATTTCCGCTTGACGGATGTGTTGTGCAACATTGAACCATTGATCTTGAAAACGAAGCGGTGTGGTTGACTCAAAACCATTTGGATCAAAAGGTTGTAGGCTATGAATGTGATATAAACACTGCAAATGTTCAGGGACTTGAATCCCCTTAAGCTCAATCATCTGATCAACAGGACTGATATCTTTACTATCCGTAGATAATGCCGTTTCAGATTGGGCAATCAGGGCAATATGGTTGATCAATTCCTGTAACACGCTGGTTGGCTCACGAACTTCACCATCACTCACATCAAAGCCATTATAGAATAACCATAGATTTTCCTGCGCCAATAATAAAGCATCGAGGAAAGCGCCTTGATCATCATCTAGGCGGGAACGATCCCCCAACTGCGGCTTGAGAATTTGCATCAAATCAAAGGGTAAATGCACATTTCGATCTGGAAATTTACCCCCATCCAAATTTAACAGGACGATCAACTTATAAGGCAAAGGACGAATCTGGCCAATTTGGCTAAAGGTAATCTGCCCTGTCGGTAAAGCCTGATCGATTTGACCTTCTAATAAATTTTGAATTTCATTCAATAGATAGGGTAAAGGTAAATAAATATTTTTAAGGATGGGTTGCGCATGTTCATCATAAAAACTGGCTAAAGTCAGCATACGCTCTTGTTTTTTGACAATTTCACGTACGACTTTTAACGACTCAACACCGGCTTGTTCAAACTCAACAATGTCTTGCATCAGTAGTTTTAACCACGCCTCAACATTGCATTTTAACGTGGTATTTTTCCCCAACTCATGCGCAATCATCCAGTCACGGCGCACATCAAAATCTTGATAAATCTGAATCAGTTTAGCCACTAACTCAAAATCACTTTGCAAAATTTGGGCATAACTTAGGGTATTTTCAAAAATCGTATGCTCTGGAATCGCAATACCTAAAGCCAAACGATCAAGAGCAAATTTAAAACTAAAACGAAAATCTTCATCATCCTGACTTAAAGATCGTCGTAAATGTTGTGCATCTAGACCACGTTTAAACCCAGCATTGATCAATAGCTCAATCATTCTTTCTGTATTTGAAATATCCAGAGCGTAACGTAATTGCGTGGCATTTAAACTTAACCAATCTGCAAAATCCTCAACGCTAAAACGACCTTCAACCAATTGAATACGGCCTAAAACAGCACGCCAAGCATTATTGGCATCCAGTTGCGTTACACCAGCAATCTTCACTGGCAAATAAATACTGTCTTGGTTTGGTGTATGCGGAAATACACTGCGAATAAGCGGTTCAATTTGTTTTAAATCTGGCACTAACACCAAAACATCACTTGGCCGATGTGGCTGTTCAACAGTGCTTTTCATCAGCCAAGCAACCAACTGGTCTTTTAATACTTCAAGCTGTCGTAAAGACGAATGACACACATGGATTTGAATTGAGTCATCCGTTTTGGCAATTGGATAAGCATGCGGTTCAGGCTCAACCAAATACAGAATATCTGATTGTAATTTACTTAATAAATGAATCGGTTCTTCATCGACAAAGGCATCCACCCATTGTCCTTCTTCGCCTGAAGACAGATTAGATAAGATCGAAAAGTGATCACGGGCTTGTTTACCAAAACGGGTTAATAATGGATGTCGTGATTCACGAATTTCTGCATTAAAATTCAAAGTAAATTCATCAAAAAACTTTTGAATATCTGCATCAGTCGCTTTGGGATGCTTACTGACAAAACGCGCCTTTACCCGCAAATCATATTGTTTTTTCCAGTTTGGATCGACACTGTCAGCCCAATATTCTTGTGATGGGTTGTAATGTAAAATCACCACATCCAAATATTGTCCCAGTCGTCTTAAAAACTGTAATTGACTTGGTGGTAAATCCAATAAAGTAAAGATAATCAGCTGGCTGGGTAATTTCTTTAAGGCTTGAGGGCGTTGTAGATCATCATCCATGATTTGCCAAAAATCATGATCAATACTTTGCATTTCAATAAAATCATCATGAAATGTATGTTGCCACAACCAACGTTGCCAAGTTTCCAACTCTTGTGCTTGATTTAAAGTAAATGCTGAAATTTGTTGATTGGTTTTAAAGAATTGCTGTTCGAGGTTAAGTGCTTGACCTCGTCCCCACTGCCCTAGCCAATTGCCTGGGCAACTACATGCTTGTCCATTGTTCTGTTGGCAACCGCGTTGACAGTCCCCACGATACAACATGTAATGACTGAACAATTTTGACACTTGTTCAGAGACCCAATACAACATACTTTGTTTTTTGAGTTGCTTCTCTAAACCTTGTTCCAGTTGCGAGGCTGCATCATAAATACGCTGGATAATGCCATGCAAAGGATGCTCTTGGGCTAAGCTATTTTCATCCTGCTCAATAAAACTTTTCAACGTTTGATAAATTCGCCACTTCATAATCAAACGCGGAATATTGGCTTTACGGACTTTGTCTTTGTCGTCTAAAACTTGCTGATAAGCAAACCACTGAAAACCACGAATACGTTGATGAAATTGACTGTTGGCACTGATGCCTTGTTGTTCAGCAATACGCTGGCTCAACCATTCTTGTACCGCAGGGCTTGGGACAATAAAATGTTGTGTTTGCAAGACTGCAAAAGGATTCTTGGATGACCGAATGGTATTTTGCAAAAGCCCTTGCACCAAAACATCAATGCGTTGGCTTTGAATCACATGAATGGCCATAATTCCTCAACTTTCAATCTTCTATTGTCTACGTTTATGCACAAAACATAAACATTCGCCACTATACAACAACACCATACTATGGCATTTTTAAAACATTATTTGGAAATAACTTCACAATTTCAAGCTTAAACATGCGTTTTCAAAAATATGAAAAAAAGCTTGAAACAAAGGTAATTGTTTTATGAAAATTGATAAACTTCCAGACGCAATCGATCCAAGCTTAAACCTAGAACAAATTCGTGATGAATGCTTGGAGCAAGTGAAAAAGCGCTCTTATGTCTCTGCTGGTGTCGCAGTGATTCCTGTTCCGTTTTTAGATGTGGTGATTGATGTCGGGATGTTGTCGCTTCTGATTCCTGAAATCAATGCCCGCTTTGGTTTAGCGCCAGATCAAATCAGTGTATATGATCCTGCAACCAAGAAAATTCATTGGAATGAATTACGTAAACGTGGTTTTGAGTTTTCAGGTTTAGTGGTTGCGCGTACAGCGGTAAAGGCATCATTAAATAATATGGCGGCTAAAATCATTACCAAACAAGTGACCAAATTTATCCCACTGGGTGGCTCAATCATTGCAGCAAGTTTAGGCTATATTGTGATGAAAAAAGTTGCTGAAGCGCATGTAGATGAATGTTATAAATTAGCCAAAAATATTCAAAATAAACAAACGCAAAAGTTAGTAAGCTAAGCGCTGCTACATTTTAAAATCTATACTTAGTAAAACAAAGAGATATCATCTGATATCTCTTTGTTTTTTGTTCATTGTAAAAATACAGCAAATTCTTCAAGACTGAGTCGTGAGGGATGAAAAGAATTAATTTTTTCATTCACATCGGCATAGCCTAAAGACATGCCACAAACCAATTGTTCATCATCTGTAGCACCTAAAATTGGCATGATAATCTTGTGATAATCATTCCATGATGCTTGGGGACAGGTGTCTAAGCCTTGTGCTTTTGCAAGTAACATAATATTTTGCATCAACATGGCGATCGCCATTTTTGCGCCCGCTTCTAATTGACGATGCGTGGTAAAAAATAAACCAACAGGCGCATCAAAAAACTTAAAATTTCGAAGGTGTTGTTGGTGCATTTCCTCTCGTTGTTGTTTGCTAATGCCCAGTACAGCATACATCCCCCAACCATTCTCCCGTCTACGGCTAATATACGGTTCAAACCATTGTTTAGGATAATAAAGATAAGGGGCCGTAAATTCGCTTCTTGAACATTGACCAGAATAAACGGAATCCGCTGCTGCAATCACTTGCTGGCTAATCCTCAATTTACTATTGCCCTGAACCACATAGACTTTCCACGGTTGAGTATTGGTTCCAGAGGGTGCATAACTGGCTTTTCGCAGCAGATCCTGAATGATCTCAGGATCCACAGCCTGATCTGTAAATGCACGTACAGAATGTCGATTTAAAATCACTGCTTCGACCAGATTATTGGCTGTGAATTCCATTTATTCCCTCATAGGTCAAGACTAAAAGTTATATCCGACGTTGATATTCCACCTAAATTTCCAGTCATTGCTATAGTCCGAATTCGTCGAGGTATAGCCAGTTGCATTTTTAGCACCACCCAACACATTGACATTCTTCCCGACACTTCCGTCTACCCAAATTAAGAAAGGCATTGCATTAAACTGCACTCCAAAGGTGTCCATTTGCGAGCGATCCCAGCCGGCTTTGTCTTTCCATAACACACTATAATCATTATAGAATTTTACAGTTTTTAAATTCGGAAAATACTTGGTTTGCACAGGTTGGGTATAACCGATATTAAACGAACCAATCGTCCCTTCAGCTGCGACAAAATAAGCAGGTGTTATACCATTCGCTTGCATTAAAATTTGATCATTATTTAAACCCTCTGGGTTTTTTGCATCATATTTATAGCGAATCGCTGAAGTTTGCACATTCCATTTTTCGTAATTATTTAAGCCATGCACTCCAAATGCATAATAATCGCCATTTTTGTCCGTCGCTTTATTACGCAATTGTGAATATGCCCCACTGACACCAAACTCCTGTTTACCAAATTCCAAATCCATTTTATGGGCATAACGTAGATTGAGCTGATTTCTTTTTTCATTGAGATATTGCTGTTGGTGAGGCAGCACATTATCCAATTTATCCGCCGAACCTGACTCTGGCGAATAACGAATATTGCCTGGACTCATGATTGGCATATACGCCACGGTAAAATCATGTGTTGGCGAGGTATTTTTCCAACTCAATCCCGGCGCTACACTGTCGGCAAATCCTAAGAAAAATGGAATAGGGAAAGTCCATGCATGCTCTGGGAATGGATAAATTCCAAAAGGCTTATAAATAATTCCGGCCTGAAAATCATTATTGTCATCAGGCTTATACCCGACAAAACCATGTTCAACAGAACGTTTATGATCACTTTGGAAGGCATAACTTACATCCAAATAAAATTGGTCATATTTGCCTTTAATATTTAAACGGGCATTATCAAACAAAAACTTGCCATTATTGGGGCTTTCCCATCGCTCATCACGATAATTGGTTCGGACAAAACCGCCTAATTTCAATTGTTTTAAACCATCTTCAGTTTCCCATTGGAACGGTGAAGGTTGTGCATTGGCATAGGCTTGAAATGAGATCAAACTCGATACAATTAATCCTAAATATTTAATTTTTAACATGAGAACCTCCTCAGCAATTTGTTCTCCCGAACGCATTGCCATTCAATTTTTTTAATTTATTTGTTTACTAAAGTTTTAGGCAAAGACAGCACAATGAAGCAACTCAACAATAAACATGCTGAGAACACGATGAGTGCGCCTTCTGGTTTACCAGTAATCTGAATGGCATACCCCACCAAAGTGTTACTGACTAAGCCGGCAATGTTGGCAATAGAACACGCCAGTGCAAACCCTGTCGCCGCCGCAGTTCCTGATAAAAAAGTTGCAGGAAGACTAAAGAACACGGGGATGGTGCCTGTGGTCGCAATCGCAGCAATCGAGAACAAAATCAAGGTCATGACAATATTGGTACTAAACATTGTGGTTAAAAACAGTGCGACTGCACCAAAAATAAATGGTACGACCATATGCCAACGACGCTCTCTATATTTATCTGAGCTCCGCCCAATGACCAACATTGCAATCAAGCCAACAATACTTGGAATGGCAACCAGTAAACCGATATTTAATAAGTTGGCAACGCCTGTGGTTTTAATAAATGTCGGCAACCAAAAGCCCATAGAATAAGTACACAGCAACATCGAAAAATTAATTGCACCGAGTTTCAGGATATTGGTATTGAAAAATCCATCTTTAAAACTATGCTTTTGTTTGGCAGAGTCATTGCCTTCTAAATCTTTATTGAGGTTTTTTTCAATGATTAATTTTTCAGCATCATTGAGCCATTTGGCTTTGGAAAAGTGATTCGGTAACATTTTAAATGTCAAAATACCCAAGATCACGCTTGGAAGTGCCTCTAAAAAGAACAACCATTGCCAACCTGCCCAGCCATAAACTTGATCAAAGGTGGTCATGATCCAACCTGATAGCGGGCTACCAATAATCACCGCCAAGGGTAAACCAATCATAAATAAGGCAATGATCTTAGCGCGATAATATGTTGGGAACCATGTGGTTAAATAATACAAAACCCCGGGTAAAAAGCCTGCTTCCGCAGCACCGAGCAGAAACCGCAACGCATAAAACTGCATCGGTGTGGTCACAAACATGGTTAAACCAGACAAAATCCCCCATGTAATCATAATCCGCGCAATCCAAATTTTTGCGCCAACCTTTTCCAGAACCAAGTTACTGGGTACTTCAAAAATAATATAGCCAACAAAGAAAAGTCCTGCACCTAACCCAAATGCTGCCTCACTTAAGTTCACATCATTTAACATATGTAATTTGGCAATCCCGACATTAATTCGGTCTAAATAGGCTGCGATATAACAGAAACACAGGAATGGAATCAGTTTCCAAATCACTTTTTTATAAACCTGAACCTCTTGTTCAGGGTAAATTTCTTGTGGTTTTACAACACTGGTAGACATATCTAACTCCTTTAGATCACAAACCAAGTGAGTTGTTTTTCTTGTAATACTTAGAACAAAATGAACAAAACTTTTATGTCACTGATGATCTGCACATTCTCTTTTGTTTTAATGCATCACCAAAAACCATTCTATCCTTGGTTTTTTATTACCCTAACGTCCATAATTTTTAGCTGTATCAATCATCAATTTTTGTTTTGAGTGAAATAATTCAAGACTTCTTGTTTTGATACAACATCTCCATACTTGCTATCGATATCAAACAGATTGGCTTCATGGGGCTCATGATGACGATCCCCAACACAGTCACGGATCACAATGGTTCTAAATCCATGTTGCACAGCATCCACGGCTGTTGCGCGAACACACCCACTGGTCGAACAACCCACAATAATCACGGTATCTATCGCCTCAGCGTTTAAAACTGATGACAAACTTGTTGCAAAAAAAGCACTTGCATAATTTTTAGTGATCACCAATTCAGTGTCGAGCGGTTGAACTTGTGGGCAAAATTGAGTGGCTGGATTATCCACCGTCATCGCTGCCATTACGGGTGATTTTTTTACCCACATTCCCCCGTCAATTTGGTTTTTAGCGTGATAAAGAATATTGGTGTGAATCACTAAAATATTCTGTTCACGTGCCAGTGCCAAAACCGCTTCGGTTTCTTGAACTGCAGTAATCACATCAGGCGCATATAAAGGCTCAGATGCCGTAATATAAGACTGGATAAAATCAACCAACAGCAGCACGGGTTTCTTGCCAAAACCAATTCGATTTCCCCACACGCCTTGGTAATTATCATTTAGGGATTGTTGATTCATTTCACACTCCTTATGCATATGCGCCAGAGAGCAATGCACCAGCACCCGGTACAATTGGCTCTAAATCCATTGCTTTAAGCATCTGATAGGTTGTTGCAATTGCTGCTGAAATCACGGGCTTACCCGTAAGTGCCTCAACTTTAGCGACTGCAGGAAGTGACTGCATTTGTACACATGCTGAAAGCACAATCACATCTGCATCTTGGTAATTCAGCCTCTGCACAATGTTGGGCAAATCAGTAGGGTCATGTTGCGCAACAGCAATGTTGTCAGCGATTTCTAAGGCCACATAATCGAGAATTTCAACCCCCTCTTCAGCAATGTAATTCACCACCAATTCGGTTAAGGGTTTCATATAGGGCGTAACAACAACAATTTTTTTCGCCTTCATCAGCTTCAAACAGTCAACCAAAGCCCCCGCACTGGTGACGACAGGTGCAGCAGCAGCATTATCAACCGTGACTTGATGTAGACGTTTTTCTGACTCACGGTGATAACCGATGCCCATGGACATAATCGCAACCAGACAGGCATATCCCAATACATCCACTTGGGCATCTGAAAGTTCTAAAGCACAACGGTCAGACTGTGCATCCATTGCCGCAAGCTCTTCTTTTTTGACATGTTTCATCCGCATACGGCTAGAATGGAAGGTAAATGTTTCAGGACGAATCAGTTGACGTGCTTTCAACATCGCTGGAATTTCAGTTTCCATCGTGGTATTGGAACTGGGTACGATTTGACCAATTTTATAAATTCGTTGCATGAGCATTCCTCCTTAAATAAGCCTCTGTCCTAAAAAATCTGAAAAGCCGGCTAAGAAACCATTTAAGTCATCCCAAGGAATCATATGCCCTGCATTTTCCACACGGCTCACCAAAATCCGTGAATTAAGCAATTGGATTTCTGCAATATCGCCTGCCGAGATCACATCGCCTTTGCCAGCCACCATCAATAAAGTTGGTACTTTGATTTTTGGGATATATTGATGAATATCAACATGATGAAAATCATGAAAAGACTTGATAACGGCTGGTAAATAACAGCTATGTAGCCACTCTGCACGTAATTGTCTTTGCGCTAAAGTCCAAGATGGGCAATATTGCTTCATGTCTTCTGCATTCATACCCTGAATAGATTGCTGAATAGAGTCGACATACCAAGATAATTGGCTCGGGTAAGCACGCCGTCCTGGACCTGAGACAGGAGGATCAATCAGCACAATTTTTTTCAAACCTTTGGGCTCAAACGCAGCACAACGAATTGCAAAACGCGCGCCCATCGAGTGCCCAACCAAATAATAAGATTCCAAGTCCAATTTTTTAACAAAATCTAGAATATCTTGCGCACAGGTATCGGTGTCATATTGCAGATGCTCCCCCGAAGAAGACAGCCCTCGGCCTCGAATATCCAAAACATAGACATCAAAAAATTGTGCTAATTTTTCCGCTACAAACCCCCAAGTAATGGCAGGGCTGGTAATCCCGGGGATCAACACCAAAGCATGCCCTCTCCCACCATAACGAAGATAATGTAAGCGGACTTGATTGATCGCTACATTAGACCCATACAGGAATTGACTCATACGGCCTCCTCCTCATTTAATGCATGTGCATATACATCATATCCATACACCCAAGCTGGATCTTCTTGGCTTTTTAAGAAGGTATTGGCATTGGAAACTTCTTGCACTCGACTGGCACGTTGTTTACGGTTTTGTTCATATAATTTGAACGCCTCCTGATAGTGGTCTAACCCTGTTTGCAGCAAACAGCGCGTGAGCATTGCAGCATCTTCAATCGCCATACCTGCGCCTTGTGCCATATGTGGTTTCATGGGGTGGCAAGCATCACCAAGCAATACCATACGGCCATTGCTCCATATTGGTAATGGATTACGATTGTTTAATGGCCACTTGGTAATATCTTCACTGGCTTCAATCATGGCTAAGATGGTTGGATGAAAATCATTAAATGTTTCAAATAGTTCTTGTTTTGAACAAGGCACAAAACTTTGCCCTTGGAAATCCCATGCTGGATGAGGCACACCTGTAACAAAGTAGTACTCATCACGTTCTTTGGTGGTGTAATAGGCCATCATATGGCGATCCTCATACCACCATTTGACACAATCATCTAAATCAAATTGCTGTTTTAATTTCTCTAATTGTTCTCCTTTAATCATGGCACGGTGCGCAACCCAACCACTGTATAAAGGGGCTTCGGGTCCAAGAATGATTTCTCGAATTTTTGAGTTAATCCCATCAGCACCAATCACAATATCAACATCACTTACTGTGCCATCCTCAAAGCTTAGGGTTACTCCATCTAGCTTTTGAGTAACAGCACTTAAGCGCTTGGCAAAATGTAATTTGTCTTGTTGCAATGCTTCGATTTGTCGGGCATGCATATCACCACGATGGATCGTGATATAGGTTGCTCCATATCCAGTCAAACCAACATTGGACATATAGTTTGCAGTATTTCCATCGCGGCTGACCCAATGCGTTGGATGACATCCCATGTCTTCCAAATCTTGCTCTAAACCCATTTCTCGAAAGATTTTCATAATGTTTGGGCCAATATGAATACCAGCACCTAAACGAGAAAATTCTGCGGCTTGCTCATAGACATCAACATCAAAACCCGCTCTCTGTAGTAGTAGCCCCATTGAAGCGCCACCAAGACCTGCACCAATCACTGCAATTTTTTTTGCTTTATTCATTGTTTACTCCATCAAACAAATTTTTCTTTTAATAGATATACCTCACGACAATATTAAAGTCTATGCACTTTAAATTTTTAAACAAATCTCATTTTATAAAATCAAATAAATCATTGTTTAACATAAAATAATATTTATATTACAATGTTGTAATAAATATATAATCAACACAATTAAAGTGTATACTCTATAAAAATACAAAAAACAGCGATGAAAAAGGAGCATCATCATGCCTGTAAATAGCACTGAACTGACCCAAATGTTTGAGCATGTTTTAACCTTATCCAAAGTCGATGAAACACAAAGTGTGGCCATTTTAAAAAGTCATTATTCACATCAACAAACCGTTCAAGCCGCACTTGATGCAGCATGTCGGTTAAAAGCCAAAGTGTTTATTTTAGAATTACCTTCGTTCAATCATCCCAGAGCCATGGGAAATGATATGACTGCTTATTGTGGAGATACTGCGTTAACAGGCAATCTTGCTGCTCAACAAGCACTTGAATCTGTCGACCTCATCATTGACACTATGATGTTGCTGCACTCACCAGAACAGGAACAGATCTTAAAAACAGGAACACGGATTTTATTGGCCGTGGAACCCCCAGAAATTCTCGCTCGTATACTGCCCACTCTAGAAGACAAACATCGGGTTCAAACTGCTGAAAAATACTTAAAGAAAGCGAAAAGTATGCATGTGAGCTCAAAGGCAGGCACAGATTTTTATGCTCCGCTTGGGCAATACCCTGCTGTAACTGAATATGGCTTTGCCGACGAAGTTGGGCGCTGGGATCACTGGCCGAGTGGTTTCTTATTCACTTGGCCCAATGAAAATATGGCAGAAGGCATCTTGGTTGTAGATATTGGTGATATTTTATTACCCTTTAAAACCTATACCCGTGAAAGAGTCACTTTAGAAATCGAAAAGGGGGTAATTACTCAAATTCATGGTGGATTTGAAGCAGAATATCTTCGTGATTATATGAAATATTTTAATGATCCAGAGGTGTATGGAATTTCACACATTGGTTGGGGCTTACAACCTCGAGCACAATGGACAGCGATGGGTTTGCATGATAAAAATGATGGGATGTGTATGGATGCACGTGCTTTTAATGGTAACTTTTTATTTTCAACGGGACCCAACACAGAAGTAGGTGGTAGCCGTAAGACACCATGTCATATGGATATTCCACTTCGTAACTGCACAGTGAAACTCGATGATTTAGTGGTTGTTGATCAAGGCGTTCCTATAGCGCTCAGCTAACGCGAAGAAACTAACGATTAAAATCAAATGCTTAATACATCCAACCAAAGCATAACGACCAAGTAGTATTATGGTCGTTATTTTTATGCAACCCTTTTATACTGACCCTGTTAAAGTTTAAAAAAAACTTCAATATTTTAAATCTTCGGGTCTAATTTTCCTCACATGATAAAGAAGTCAAACATGAATGATGAATATGTAATTGAAGAACAAGTGGGATATTTACTTAGACGGACTTACTTTCATCATTTAACGATTTTTCAACAAAGCTTGGATGAAACTCGCCTCACTTCGGTTCAGTTCGCTGTACTTTATGCCATCAATAAATTAAAAGAATGTTCGCAAAAAGAATTGGTTGAGGAAACTGGTATCGACCAAGCAACCATTCGTGGCATTATCCAGCGATTAAAAGACAAGCTTTTTATTTCACAAGATCCTGATCAACATGACAAACGCAAGGTGTTGATTCATATTACACCATCGGGTATTCAAGAGCTTTCGCAAGCGATTCCAATTGCTGCAAGTATTAGTGACTTAACCCTCGCTGCATTAAATCCCGCCGAAAAAATTGCTTTAAAATTTTTACTTAAAAAAATTCTGGGGCATCAATTAGATTAGGATCTTTTACCGCATTAGATCATTGTGATTGGCATCGCACTAAAGCGTAGAATAAGAGCATCTATTCTTTAGTGCGATACTATTTATAACCTCAACTTAGCTGTTGCTAGCAAACAATCAATCCGCTTTTAACTGCTTTAAAATCGTTTTAAGGATTTGAATACGTGCCGTGTACTTATCATTGGTCGCAACCACATGCCACGGTGCATACTCAGTATCGGTTCGTTCAAACATATCCGCAGCCGCATTTAAATAATCGTCCCAATGTCCACGATTTCGCCAGTCATCAGGGGTAATTTTAAAGCGTTTATGCGGTGTTTGTTCACGTGCTTTAAAACGTGCTTCTTGTTCATCTTTGCTGATTGCCAACCAGAATTTAACTAACACGGTTTGATTATCCGTTAAATCTTTTTCAAAGCGATTAATTTCATCATAGGCACGTTGCCATTCCGCAGGCTTGGCAAAGCCTTCAATACGTTCAACCAATACTCGACCATACCAAGTACGATCAAAAATGCTGATTTTTTCCTCGGGTTGAATCTTGGTCCAAAAACGCCATAAATAGGGTCGGCGCAATTCATACTGTTCTGGTGCTGCAATGGTATAAATCTCGTATTCACGCGGATCAAGATTTTTCACAATCCGCTTGATTGCCCCACCTTTACCTGCTGCATCCATGCCTTCAAAGGTTATGATGACATTGCGTGAATCATTGCGTAGCGCTTCCGATACTTTTTTGGTTAATTTCTTTAATTCAGCTTTATATTGATCTTTATCCAGTTCTTCTGTGGCAGGTTGCAATAACGACTCAGGTACAGTCGCCTGTTTCCACTTGGTTCTCACTGCTGTTTTATGTCGAGGCAACTGCTTTAATGCTTGCAAAATATACTGAGCAAATTGTTGATCTCGAGCAACACAATCTTCGCAGTCAATCACATACCAATCATCGGTAAACCGTTGACGTAATTTTTGCACAATGTCGTATTGTTTTTTATTCCGCCAATCCAAACCCATTAACTTATGCCAACGCTGTTCAGACGCATCCATTGAATCTAAACGCTTTTGTAAACTTTTCCACGGTAGATCAAACCAGATTTTAATCACATCGACATGATTATTTTTTAGGTCTTGTTCGTAAGCACGCATATTTTCAATATAGGTATCGAACAAGGTTTCATCTAAGGGTTTAGAAACATGCATCGCTGTTGACAATAAATCACTGTACCAATTGCCAAAAAACAGCTGAATTTGCCCTTCTGATGGAATGTGCCGTGCATAAGGTTGCCAAAAACTTTGTTTACTGCTAAATAAACTGGCTGGATCTGCTTTAACTCGTAAGTAACGAGGATCAACCCATTCACGTAATTGTTTAACCGCTTCCCCTTTCCCCGCAAGCTCAATACCACTGACTAAAATAACCAAGCTTTTGGCATTATTTTTATCTTTAGAATTCTTTAAGGCATATTGTGCCTCAATCAGATCAACGGATAACTCTTCTTCATCACGCAACGCAAACGCTAATTGTTCTTCAATCATCTGCTTCTCTATTATCTGAAACTTCAATTGAGTATACCCATTCCCAAAAACAGAGTTATATTATTTTCTGTATAAAATCTTTGATATTGGCTATTTAAAAATCCACTGACCATATTTCTCTATTGTTTTTTAACTTTTGTCATAGTGATACGTGGCAACTGCCTTTATGCTGTTGCTAAACGAAATCTAGAGTTTTTATATGTCAAAACTTGCTGCACTTGATCAGCTTTTAGAACAATATCAACAATTGAGTTATCACACTGACCCAATTCTAGAAAAACGCCTGCATGAAGCGCAGGACTGGTTAAAAATGCGTATTGAAAAGACTCATCATGCGCTGTTTAATCAAAAAGAAAATCAATTGATGGCAAAATATTTTATCAACCGCTTATATGGTGGGCCTGAATTTGATGATTTGGCAATACAGATTGAACGCTTACTAAAATATGCACATAAAGCAGAAAAAATTCTCCCTGAAAATGCCATTAAGACTGGTTTAAAATCCGTTGGTTTGGCGGTACTTGCCATGCAACTTGATGAGCAGGTCGCGGCACAATTACTTAAGGATTACCCTGTTGACCAAGTGATTGATGATGAAATGATGCGACTGACCTTGCTGAAACTAGATCAAGCAGAAGCCCGTCAACAACAGCTGGGTTTATTGGATGATTTGGGTGGTGCACTAGACAAATACATGCGTTCATTCATTATGCATACTGCATTTAAAATGTGTAAAGGCACTGCAATAAAATATAAATTTGAATTGATGTATGACTTTATTGGCGAAGGTTTTATTGCGATGAAACCGATGAAATCCGCAGCTGATTTTATCCATGCATTTACCCTAAAAGAACGTGATATTGTCGAAAAAGTGCATGCTGGAGATCTCAATCCATTTCAGGATTAATTTAATTTCTGGCTGTATCAAACCGATCTCTAAGATCGGTTTTTGTATATTATTCATAACAATTTCATGATGAGGACTGCAAAATTATGCAGAATCTGTCATTATGCAGAGCAATATAAAATTTCCCATTTTTGTGTTCAGGAGTGACTCAAATGTCGAATGAAAACCAAAAGCCTACAGCCCCAGCTGAAATGGTAACGAATACAGACAAAGTGAGTCCATTTCTAACAGAACCATTACCGCAAGGTACTCCACAAGGTCAACAACAGTCCTTGCAGCAACAACTGGTAGATACGCCAGTTTCTGGGACTGTGCCAAAATACAACCTTCCACGTGGTGCTAATACAGGTAATGTTGGCGCAACTACGCATTTCGGCTACAAAACTGTTAATAGTGAAGAAAAAGCGCAAAAAGTCGCTGAAGTCTTCCATTCTGTAGCAAGCAAATACGACATTATGAATGATTTAATGTCATTTGGTATTCATCGCCTCTGGAAACGTTTTGCGATCAATATGTCAGGTGTCCGTCGTGGTCAGCACGTGCTTGATATTGCAGGCGGTACAGGTGACTTAGCCAAAGTTTTCAGCCGTGAAGTTGGTCCAACAGGTCATGTGGTTTTATCCGATATTAACGAGTCCATGTTGAATGTTGGTCGTGATCGTTTGATTGATGCTGGCTGTACCAATGTTGATTTTGTATTGGCCAATGCTGAAACCTTAGAGCCATTTGCAGACAATAGTTTTGACTTGCTCACCATCAGCTTCGGTCTACGTAATGTGACTGATAAAGATGCTGCACTCCAAGCAATGTATCGTGTATTAAAGCCAGGTGGTCGTTTACTGATACTTGAGTTCTCAAAACCAGTATTTGAACCATTTTCAAAGCTATATGATTTCTATTCATTCACCGCTTTACCATTTATGGGTAAAGTTGTTGCCAATGATGCGGAAAGTTATAAGTATTTGGCTGAATCTATCCGTATGCATCCAGACCAACGCACCTTAAAAGGTATGATGGAAAATGCTGGTTTCCAAAACTGTGATTACCACAATTTAACCGGTGGTATTGTGGCGGTACACCGTGGCTTTAAACTGTAATTTCCCCAAGATATAACAAGCAAGGTTGAATTATGTGGTCAATTCTGGCACTCGGTGCAGTTGAACGATTAATCAATCAGTTTATTAATTTGGATGCAATTACCCGCATCCAATTTAATCAGTTACAAGGCAAACTGTTACGTGTCGTGATGGATACGCCTCAGCTTTCTGTCGATGTTTACTTTGATCAAAATAAAATCCGTCTTGAACCGACTGTGACTGGTAAAAGCGAAACACCTTCAATTTTTGAACAACGCCCTTTTGACAAAAATGTTGCGATTGCAGAAGCCACAGCAACATTACATGTAAAGAATGTTGTTGAATTGGCTAAATTATTTGTTGCGGATGATATTGGCAATATTCCTCTACAAGGTGATTATCACCTGTTACAGGATATTCAAAATATTGTCCAACAGCTTGAGCCTGATTTGGCAGCACAGCTTAGCCCGTGGATTGGTCCTGCACTCGCGCATGAAATTGGCAAAATACAACTGGCGCCAAAGCATCTCAAACGCTCACTGCAAAGTCATTTATTTTTTGTAGAAGACTTTTTAAAAGAAGATACGGGTGTATTGGCTCCACGTTGGCAAATGGATGATCTGCAACAAGATACCCGTCAACTGAACCAAAATATTGACCGACTTGAAGCAAAAATTCAGCAACTTCAATCTCACTTTACTCAAAATCAAGATCAGGTAATTTAATATATGATTCCGCATATTGCCCGTTTATTCGAACTTTGGCGCATCGCCGCGCACTATAGACTCGACACACTGGTCCCTGCGGAAGAATTACCTGAAAAAGCTCGGCATGCTTTAGCTTTAATTCGCTTACACCCTGCGGCATGGTCTAGTAAAGAACGTAAAAATCCGCTCAAGCTTAAAGAAGCATTAGAAGAAATGGGGCCTTTAGCAATTAAGTTGGGGCAATTACTTTCTACGCGTCGTGATTTAATTCCACCTGAAATTTTACAACAATTGGTTTTATTACAAGATCGGGTTAAACCCTTCGAGGTCAATATTGCAAAAGCGCGTATTGAGCAATCACTGAAAGCCAATATTTCTACAATTTTTGCCCGTTTTGATGAGCAACCTTTGGCTGCTGCATCTATTGCACAAGTCCATACTGCTGCGCTCCATGATGGTCGTGAAGTGGTGGTGAAAGTCACTCGTCCAGATATTCGCAGTCAGATTCTACAGGATTTTGAAATTCTGCAATGGCTTGGAGCAAGCTTAGAAAAACGGCTTGAAGCAGCTCGTGCAGTGCATTTGTCTGAAATCATCCAGAACTACCGTCAAGTGATTTTAAATGAGCTGGATCTTACGTTAGAAGCAGACAATACCCGTCGTATGCGTCATTACTTCACGGGTTCAAGCATGATGTATGTGCCTGAAGTCTACATGGACAGCAAGGATGTTATGGTTGCTGAGCGGATCACAGGCGTTCCCATTTCAGATATTGAAACCTTTGAAAAGCTTGGGATGGATCGTAAAGATCTTGCTGAAAAGGGTTTAACGATTTTCTTTACACAAGTATTTCGTGACAATTTCTTCCATGCCGATATGCATCCCGGCAACGTGTTTGTTGAAACCTTGAATCCAAGCCACCCTCGTTATATTGCCCTTGACTGTGCAATTATGGGTGAGCTATCTAAACAAGATCAAATGACCGTTGCACGTATGTTGCTTGCGGTCATGAACAGCGATTTCTTACAACTGATTCAAATTGTGCATCAGGCGGGCTGGATTCCACCGGGTACCGATCAAGATGCGCTATCCCGTGAAATGCGTCGCACTGTTGGACCAATGGTGTCCAAACCGATGCATGAATTGGACTTTGCGGGTATCTTGATTCAAGTCATGGACATTGCGCGTCGCTTCCATTTAGAAATTCCACCACAATTGATGTTATTACTCAAAACACTGGTACATGTGGAAGGTTTAGGTACCGATTTATATCCTGAACTCGACATTTGGAAGCTGGCAAAACCGATTCTCACCGAATGGGTAAAAGCACAAATGAATCCTCAGAAGAACTTAAAAGAGTTAGGACAGAAAATTCCTGACTTACTTTTAGGTGCACAGGATTTCCCAACCTTGATGGTTGACAGCTTAAATGGTTTAAAAAATCAATCTGCATGGCATGCCAAACAACTGCATGAGTTGCAAATGATGCGTTTAGAGGTGGAACAGCAACAAAAACGTAGCTGGATTTTCGGTAGCATCATGGCGATTTTGCTCTCTATTGCAATCATTGCACCGTGGTATATTTCAATTGTTTTGATTGTCTTGACCACTGTTTTAGCAGTTTGGCGGATTGCCAAATAACGCGATTCAGCCTATTCAATGAATAGGCTTTTTTGGCTATGACTGCTAAGTCACCGAGTGACAGCTCTCGCCATTGTTCAATCTATCACGCACTCTAAAATAAAAAATATTCGTTTGAGTGAGTGAAATCATGACCCAAATTCTACAAAAACGCCCTGCAGCAATCACCTTACGTGCAGGCTCACTCGCCAAACAACACATACAACAAGAAGGCTTATCTGCACATCAAGTCGATATGATTCCTGGCGCAGCTGGCGGCCCCAAAGGCATTGGTTTAATGGGATTGGATCAGGCGATTTTCGGTGATTTTCTACAACGTGCCAAACAACGACGTTTTTTAATTGGTTCATCCGTCGGTGCATGGCGCTTTGCTGGAATTTTAGCGCAAGGTGAACTACTTGGTCCTGAGCGTTTGGCGGAGTTATATATCAACTTGCCCTTTCATAAAAAGATGACCATTGCAGAGATTGAGAAAATATCTCGCGAGATGCTGTACAGCATTTTAGACCAACACAGCCAAAAATTGGTCGAACATCCCGAATATCACCTTACGATTATCGCAGCCAAAGCAGAACATTTATTTCAAAGTGATCAAAAGCTTGCACTGTATAGTTCCTTACTCGGTATTATCGGCAGTAATGCAATTTCAAGAAATCACCTGAATAAATTTATGCAACGGGTCATTTGTCAACCTGCTCAGTTCCCACAATTTAAAATTCAGGATGATGCTTTTAAAACCCATTATTTAAATTTTAATCAACACAATGTTGCGGATTGGCTGATGGCCTCAGGTTCGATTCCCGCAGTTACACCTGCGGTAAAAAATATTGCCGATGCGCCACAAGGCGCGTATCGAGATGGTGGTTTGATCGACTATCACATCGATTTGCCTTTTGAAAGTAAAGGGATTGTTTTATATCCACATTTTGCCGACAGTATCATCCCAGGCTGGTTTGACAAAATGTTTAAATCTCGCACAGCAAAACCTGCAAACCAAGCACGGACTTTACTGATCTCGCCTTCTCAAGACTATTTAAAATCTTTGCCTTTAGGACGTTTACCGGATCGTAAAGATTTTGTGATGAAAGGTCTGGATGATCAAAAGCGAAAACAATTATGGAAGCAGTCTGTAGCAGAAAGTCAGCGACTAGGTGATGAATTTTTAGAAATAGTGGAGAAACAAAATTTTGCTGAAGTGATGCTAGATTTATAATTATTACCCCCATTGATCACCTCATCCAGCGGTGAATAAATTTGATTTTCAACAGCTTAAATACATCACAACAGTATTCTCAATGACTTGAGATATCAGCCTGATACATGAGCCATGTCAGTCATGGCTCAAGCTTTAAATCATTTATTTTGCACTGAATTTAATCCGTATCTGGTCTCGCCTATAGGCGTTGATTTTTGGCTAAGATCCATTAGGGTCTGTTGACATTTCATAAATGGTTTGCGTTGTAGGTTAAAATTGAGCATGAGACGTATACGTCGTAAAGCAGGAAACGAAGAGAATAGCGGGACTATTTCCGAGTTTCATAACGTACTGAGATAATTTTAGCCACAACCCTTCGGGACTAGCGTGTTTTTTGCCACTACGTCGTTACGAACTACTTATTTAGAATGACTAAATTTCGTATTTCGCGCCTAGTATTGCCTAAAAAACACACGTCGTCGCAAACGTAGACGAATTGTCAACAGACCCTAGTAAAAAAGAGCTTGATTCAAATTACTGCTTGTTAATTCCCTGCTTTTTGTTAAATTTAAATCATTCAAAGCACTTACTCTAATAATGAATCAAACTAAAACGCCAAAATTTGCCATCGTCGGTGCAGGAACAGCAGGGCTTGCTGCAGCAATTTTACTCGCACAACAAAATATACAAGTTACTATTTTTGAGAAAGTATCTGAGCTTGAACCTGTCGGTGCAGGCTTATTGCTTCAACCGTCTGGACTTGCAGTTTTTGAGCACTTAGGTGTGCTTGATGATGCGGTTAAACTCGGTGCAATGGTCACAGGCTTAGAGGGACAACTCGCCAATGGCTTTAAACTGGTAGATAGTCATTATGCCCAAGCCCATCCCGATTTTTATGGTTTAGGCATTCATAGAGCAAGCTTATGTCATGTTTTGCAAAATAAATGCCATGAATTTCCTGAACTGATCACTTGGCACATGAATGCCGATATTGAAAAACTCAAAGAATCAGCAGATGAAATCCGAGTTTTAGGTCAGGTCAATGGTGAGTCTTTTGATGAAGTCTTTGATAGTGTTATTGTTTCCAATGGTGCGCGAAGCCAGTTAAGACCAATCGAATGGGTTAAAATCGATCAAGCCTACCCTTGGGGCGCGAAATGGACCATTGTGCCTGAATGTTTGCAACTTGATACTCAAATTTTGCACCAATTTTATGATCGCTCCAAGATCATGATGGGAATCTTACCTACAGGCGCAATTCCCTCTCAGCCCAAGCAACGACTTTCCAGTATCTTCTGGAGTCTTCCAACCGATCAGCTTGGAAATTTTTTACCTCATCAACAAGCCCGTGCTGAGTGGTTAAATGCGCTATCCAAACGCTGGAAGCCCGCAGCAGAATGGTTAGAACAAGTAATCGCCAATCCTGAAGAAAAGCAACAATGGCTTTCTGCCCATTATCGTGATGTAGTGCTGTCTAAATTTGGTCAAGGTCGCATCGGTATCATTGGAGACGCTGCACATGCAATGAGCCCACAGCTTGGACAAGGTGCAAATATGGCGCTTTTAGATGCATGGGCTTTGGGACAAGCAGTCCAAGTTGCCCGAAACAATCAAACGATCGATTATGCAAAGCTATGGCAGTGCTATCACCAACATCGCAAAAGCTCATCTGCATTCTATCAATTTTTAAGCCGCTTACTGACGCCCCTATACCAATCTGATCTTTGGTGGGCAGGCGGTTTACGAGATCTAAGCTTCTCATGGATGTACCGTATCCCTTATTTTCGTAAAGAAATGGCAATCACAGTGTCGGGATTAAAATCGGGTATATTTACCCAAATGAAGTATGAGGATATTGCTCGATCATCCTTGGCAAGGGAAAAATGATGTGCACTCAAGTTGCTAATTCTGTAATTTAAAAGTGTGAACAAGCGTTTTAATCTCGACTCAATCCATAATCAATATTTTCCTAAAATGCTGGAAATAACGTACACTATACAACCGCTACCATGTCAACGTAGCGCTCTTTCTTTTTATAACTTGGTGAAATCCTATGAACAATCTGCAATGGCTCGATGAAGTAAAATTTAACGAACAAGGACTTATTCCTGCTATTGCACAGCATCATCAAACTGGACGTATTTTGATGGTGGCATGGATGAACCGTGAAGCATTACAACTGACTGCTGAAAAAATGCAGGGTGTTTATTTTTCTCGTTCACGAAATAAATTATGGTTTAAAGGCGAAGAGTCTGGCCATTTTCAAACCGTTTACGAAATCCGTTTAGACTGTGATGCAGATGTTATCGTCTTACAAATTGAACAGCATGGCGGAATCGCCTGCCATACAGGTCGAGAGTCTTGCTTCTATCGCAAGCTCACAGCAACGGGTTGGGAAATTGTCGATGCACAATTAAAAGATCCAAATGCAATATACGGTGAAAAACCTTCATCGAATCCACATACTATTGCCATGAATAGCTCTAATGCGCAGGCTGAACAAGTCGAAGTCTTGGGTTATTTAGGCAAAATGATGGCTGAACGGAAAGCAGCTGATCCAGATTCCTCTTATGTGGCAAAGCTTTACCATAAAGGTTTAAATAAAATCTTAGAGAAAATTGGTGAAGAAAGTATTGAAACCATCATTGCTGCAAAAGATTTTAAATCTGAAGCGTGTGAAGATCATAAAAATGATCTGATTTATGAAGTTGCAGATCTATGGTTCCATACCATTGTGATGCTTGGTTATTTTGAGTTGGATGTGCAATTGGTACTCAACGAACTTGCACGTCGTCAAGGGCTTTCTGGCCTAGTTGAAAAAGCCAATCGAGATCATTAATTTGGGATTTATAAAAAAGGCAGCGAAATTTCGCTGCCTTTTTTTATTCAAAATTGAAATTAAGAAGATTTTTTCTCAACCGAAGGTGCAATTGGGTCTGCTGTTAAATAGCCCACTGCAGCTGCAAAACGATCTTTATAATTTGCGCGAATCAAAGGATCCAAAGTTGCTTGAACCTTACTATGTAAAGAACCCCAATCCCCAGCATGCTGGAAGTTACTCATAATATAAGTCCAACCATTGATTGAATCGACTGCATGTAAACCTGTAGATTCAGCACCTGCTGGGCAAGAAAGAATACGATCTAATTTCTTGGTGTCTACGTTATACGCCCATAAGTAGTTATTCACATGGTTACCGCTATCTTCACCAATGAATAAGGTACGGAATGTTTCAGAGAACTTTAAGTTATCTGCACTTGCAATCGTGTTTGGATCAGAAGTGTTACCAATACCTAGTGGATCAGCAGCCGCATCAATATCCTTACCGATTAACAGCATATGCGATTGATAAGGCACCCACTCACTGACGATTGGACTACCTGATTTATCACTCTTAGAACCTGCTAGATCATGTGCAACAATTCCACCTGCTGAAATTTTCTTAGCGAATGACACGTTATGCGTATCGACCCAAGCCGCATTGCCTTTGATCATTGAATCTTGAATATTGGCTAAAGCAGAATAAGCAACTTTGTCTTTGGCATTGACTGTTGTGCCTTCCATTTTTGTAAATGCCATACTACCGCCCATCAAAGCAGCGTAACGATGGGTTTCTAAGAATGCTGCTGCTTTTTCCATTCCAGGTTTAACTTTCACCCAAATGGTTTTCTTTTGCAGAATAATTTTAGTATAGCTTACATCTTGTGGATCTTTGTCCAAGCTTTCCATGATTTGACTTGGTTGAATATTTTGAACATTCACCAAATCTTCAATTTCTTGGCTAGTTGCATGACCCAGCTTAATCCATTGAATTTGTGCCGTTGAGGTTTCATTTAACTCATTCAAATACTTCGCCACATACAATGTTCCCGCAGATAAGTCTTTTTCTTTATCTGCAACAAACATAAACAAGCCACCATTGGTATAGTCATCACCCATTAACGCAGTACGATTATCTGGCATAACTTGGATTAGTTCATGTGAGATACGACCTAAACAATAATGTTTTTTTGCAGTACCTGTACCATCTTTGTTCACTGTAATTTCAGGCAAATGTCCATAGTTATACGGTTTTGCAGAGGTTTCATCACCATAGACGTTTTTACTATAGGCTTTCATTGTTGCCATATCAGTGCCTAAGCCCTGACCAAATGCATCTGGCTCGTATTCTTCACTTGAAAGGTGTGTTCCCCAAGGTGATAAACTCGCACCACACGTAATCCATAAACCATGTGCTTTAGACATATCGACATTATGATATTTAACTAAAGTTAAATGACCTGTTTTTGGGTCTTGATCCAGTGAAATTACCCCAATTGGTGATGGCAATTTACCATACATATCATTGCCAGCTAAATCACGAGTGGTATATTCAAATTGCACCACCGCAAATACTGGGTTGCCTTTTACACCATCAACCTTGGCATCTTTCACTGTCAATAATGAAGTACCATCTGGGCAGTCTGAAAAGAATTGACGTTCTTTGCCTGCCACAGATTTATCGATAATTGGTTGGTTTTTAATATCATAATAACCACCAGCCAAGATCTTTCCACCTTTTCCATCATTGACCATATCGCCTGTTTGGAAGAAGGTTTTATAGGCAAGTTTGTAATCAGTCTTGCTATTGTCATCCCAAGTTACAGCTAAACCAGAAGCAACTGTTGTTGTTGCCATTGCTGCTGCATTTGCCAATGTTGGTGCATCCATTGGTGTAAATGTTGCAGATTTTAATTTAGCTGGATTGATCGGTGGTTTAACTGCAGTATTTTTATCATCATCGTTACAACCTGCTAGTGTGGCTGAAGTTGCCATTGCCCCAAGTGGAAGAAATGGAATGCTGGCTAACCAAGTAAGCACTTCACGGCGTGTATGTCGGCTGGCTGAATTTGTCATAACTTTATCCGAATATGTTTTAGAATTTTCCCGTGCTCAGTTTAGAAAGCAGTTATGACAATCTAGTTTCACTTTTAAGTCATTTTAAAGACAAAAGCCCCAATACCTCATATTATGATAAAAATGATCAGGATACGCTCCGCAGATTCTTAGCACAGTCGTTTAAATAACATCTTGTTAGATTTCACCCTAGTGCTGAGCAATTTTTGCTATACTCTGTCCCATATTGAATTTTCAAGCTAATAAGATTTTATAAATACTGTGCCTTATTCTTTTACACCCACATCTGAGCAAAGCTTTGCAATCGCAGAAGCGAAAAAAGGACAATCATTTAAAGTGATTGCCTATGCTGGCACAGGTAAAACCACGACTTTGCAGTTAATCAGTGATGCGATGACGGAGCGCCGTGGGATGTATTTGGCCTTTAATAAGGCAATTGCCACAGAAGCACAGAATAAATTTCATCAAAATGTAGATTGCCGCACCTTCCACTCTTTGGCGTTTCGTAGTGTGTCGCGTGGAGTCACCGATAAATTACGCCTGCCGCGTTTAAGTCCCAGTTTTATTGCCAAAGAATATCGTCTCGAACCCATCACGCTTAGACGTTTAATGGGCGGGCGTTATGAAAAATATGTGCTAATGCCCAGCCGTTTGGCGAGTTTAGTAGCCAATGCTGTAAGCTATTTCTGCTCGACCAGCTCACAATACCCAGCACCACGTCATATCCAAGCTCCAAGTTGGCTGCATGCAGATGATATCGAGTCTTTACAAAAACACCTTTACCCTGCTGTAGAAAGACGTTGGTTAGAGTCGATTGATACCAATCATCAAGCTGGTATAGGTCATGATATTTATTTAAAACTCTGGGCATTATCAGATCCATTTATTCCAGCAGATTATGTACTCTTTGATGAAGCACAAGATGCTGATCCATTAATGCTTGGTATTTTATTGCGTCAGCGTAATACCCAAGTGATTTATGTCGGTGATGCCCATCAACAAATTTACGCATGGCGTGGTGCGGTCAATGCCATGCAACAAATGCCACTCCCTGAATCTCGTTTAACCACTTCATTCCGTTTTGGCGATGCGATTGCAGATGTGGCCAATCATTTGCTCGGTGCATTGGATGAAACTGTGCCTTTATTGGGCAATCCTGAAATGAAATCGAGTGTGGTCAATAAACCACATACTAAAATGCGTGATGCGATTTTATGTCGCACCAATGCACGTGCAATGGAATTGCTTCTTTCTGGCCTCGTGCAAGGCGATAAAGTTGGACTACAAGCCGATCATGCAAAACTCAACCGTTTTGTTGATGCGGCAAGTTTGCTTAAACAAGGTAAACGTGTTGTTGATGTGCCTGAACTGGCTTGGTTTAACTCTTGGCATGATGTACATGAATACTGTGAAACCAATGACGGTAGTGATATCAAACCCTTAGTCAAATTGGTTGACGATCACGGTACGGAACCACTCAAAAAAGCACTTGCTAAAATAACCCCAATAGAGCAAGCTGATTATGTGATTTCAACTGCACATAAAGCCAAAGGGCTAGAATGGAATCGTGTACATATCGAAGATGATTACCAATTTAAAATAAACGGTTTAGAACATAAAATCAGCGATGAAGAATTAAGACTGTTATATGTTGCCTGTACACGGGCAAAGGTCAGCTTAAATATTCATCACATCTATGATCTCGTGCAACAATTGAAAGTAAAAGCGCCATTTAAAAATAAAGCAACAGCATAAGGGTTTTGAGCAGTTCATCTGTATCAGCGAAAAAAATCGCAAGGTGAAAATATCAACAGCTTTTTATGCTGTCCGTCAATTTTCAGGTATCCTATGAAACTAGCAGCAATTCATTTTCGCCATACATACCATTTTGCTGATTTAAAAATAGATTTTAATTATAAAAACAAACCAATCAGTTTAATTGTTGGCGAACAAGCCAGTGGAAAAACGGCAATTATTAAAAATATTTACCAAGCTTTGACTTGGTTTCCTGCACGTTTAAAAGATTTGCGCACACCTGGTGTGGTGATGCTCGACCAAGACATTATGTTAGATCGAGTGCAATCCAAAATAGATGTTAAAATCAAATTCCCAATAGAGTTTGGTCAACTCGCAGAAAGCACTGCAACAGCAGAACAAGATCCGCAAACTTGTCATTGGCAATTATATAAAACCTTAAATAGTTCTGGTGTTGGTCTGAGCAAAGTTGACTTAGTACAACTCGAACAATTGGTAGAACGTTATAATCTGGTGCTCAAAAAAGATCCTGTTCAAGGCTTACCTTTAATTGCCTACTACCCTGCTGAACGATTTGTAAATGAAGTGAATATTCTCAATAAAAATAATCCCATTATTTTACAAGCGCACAATGCCTATGAATTAGTACCGATTCCATATACCACCTTTGCACGATTTTTCGAATGGTTTCGCGAAATCAGTGATATTGAAAATGCACAAATCGCACAACTTTTTCAAAGTGTTTTAGCGCAAAAAGAATCTTCAAATCAAAGCGATGAGGATTTTCAAAGTATTTTATTTCAAGCCCGTGCTCAGTTACATGCACCCAGCTTAAAAGCCTTAAAGCAAAGCTTGAGTATTGTCCTTCCTGAAGTCACAGATCTCTATTTAGAGTATCAGCCCAAATTACAACTGATGGTCACTTATAAAAATCAAAGTTTGACTTACTCACAACTGTCGAATACGGTTAAAAATTGGCTGGCCTTAGTCGGTGATTTGGTCCGTCGTATGTGCATACTCAATCCTTTAAGTCTTTATCCTTGTGAAGAAGGTGAAGGCATCTTACTGATTGATCAAATTGATGTTGATTTAGACCAATTTGGCCTTCAGTTAATTCTCGATCGTTTAAATCAAGCCTTTCCTCGTTTACAGATCATTGCCACAGCCAGTCATGAAGAACTGCTTGAGCAAGCCGACGAATATCAATGTTTTAAACTGGATAATAAAAAGCTTTATGAAATCCAGAACAATAAAGTATGGCAAGAATACCAAGATATTTATGCAAACTTGCTCAAAGAAGTTCCCAAAAGCGCTGAACAGGATTTGCTTGAACCCGAACCCAATCTACCAGTAAATGTTCAACACCTTTTTGAGCAATTTAAACACCTGAGTGAAGAACAAAAGACCGAATTAAAACGTTTAATACAGTCTGGTGATGACCAAACGTCACATAAGTTCTTATTATAGAAATAACTCAGCCTATACCCATCAATAGCAGACAGTGAATGATCATCAATTGTGAAACACTGTCTTTTATACTCCATTATCAAATCATGAATATATTCACGTTCATATTCATTGTTCTATAAAATTCCAAACACACTAGATTGATTGTTACCGCACGCTTTTCAAGCAGCAAAAAGTCACATGAAGCGTATAATTACAAATGTTTGCGTAAAAAATGACAAAATAAATTGATGTTATTCTACTCATGTAATAAGATGAAAAAATCAATTTAAATTAGATTTTTCAATGCAAATTGATTTTCTAATCGCTTTCTCAAGTTGCGCAACACAACTCATTTTTTAATTATTAATTTAATTCGGCTTTCAAGATTTAAGTTATTGGATTGTTCCTTGCATTCCTCAAATCCTTGAAAGATAAGATTCACATAGGTTTCACGACCTATTCACGACAATGGATACGCGTGTGCTTCCGATTATTATTCTTTTACCATTAATACTTGGCACTATCGTTGTTCTGTGGCTGAAGCAATTCTCTCGCGGGGTAACAGCTTTAGGGGCAATCGGGGTCAGTTTAAGCAGTTTTATCCTGCTATTGACTCAAGCGAAAACAGTATTAAGTGGACAAGCCGTTTTAGAGCAGTGGCAATGGCTACCTCAAATTGGTATTGATTTTAGTTTCCGATTAGATGCTTTAAGTTTAATTTTTTCATTGCTGATCACGGGGATCGGTACACTGATTTATATCTATGCCTATTATTATCTAAACCCGAAAAATTCTCTGAGTAAGCTCTATGCATTGTTGATGCTGTTTATGGCCGCAATGTTGGGCATTTCTTTGTCGAATAATTTAATTATTTTATTGGTTTTTTGGGAATTGACCAGTATTTCATCGTTCTTGCTGGTGGGCTATTGGAGTAACTACGACGCTGCGCAACGTGGTGCACGGATGGCGCTTACCATCACTGGTATGGGTGGCTTAGCCATGCTGGGTGGCTTTATTCTGATTGGTCAAATCGCAGGAACCTATCAAATTGACCAACTCACCATGATGGCGAGTACAATTCAAAATAGTGGTTTATTTGTTCCCGCTTTATTGTTGATTTTATTGGGTGCGTTTACTAAAAGTGCGCAATTTCCCTTCCATTTCTGGCTCCCCAATGCCATGGCAGCACCAACCCCTGTATCCGCCTATCTGCATTCAGCAACTATGGTAAAAGCAGGGATTTTTCTGGTTGCACGCTTATTGCCAATCTTTGTTGGCTCGGCATTGTTCCATAATCTTGTCACCACAATTGGTCTGCTGACCTTATGTATGGCGGCATTTTTTGCCATCTTTAAAGAAGATTTAAAAGGCTTACTGGCTTATTCAACCATCAGTCATTTAGGCTTGATCATGTGCCTTTTGGGTATAGGCTCACCTTTAGCCGTGGCTGCTGCAGTTTTCCATATTATCAATCATGCAACCTTTAAAGCGGCATTATTTATGCTGGCTGGGATCATTGACCATGAATCTGGTACACGGGATTTAAGAAAGTTAAGTGGGCTTTGGCAACTTCTTCCATTTACAGCAACATTAACCATGATTACCGCTGCAAGTATGGCGGGTGTACCTTTGACCAATGGCTTTATCTCGAAAGAAATGTTCTTTACTGAGTTATTGGCAAACTTATCTGGTGGTTATGTTGTGTTGGCAGCGATTGTTGCGACATTGGCAGGTTTATTTGCGGTTGCTTACTCAGTTCGTCTGGTACACGGTGTATTTTTTGATGGTGATGTGGGGCGTGATGTTCCCAATAAAAATGCCCATGAGCCGCCAATCGGTATGCGAATTCCAGCAATCATATTGGCAACTTTATGTATTTTAGTGGGGATCATTCCGGCACTATTGGTTGAAAACATTGTCAATGCCGGAACACGCGCATCAACACAAATTGCCAGTTTTGAAGGGGTTCATTTAGCCATCTGGCATGGTTTTAATTTACCGTTACTGATGAGTGCAATTGCCTTAATTGGTGGTGTGATTTTCTATTTCGCCTTAGCCAAAGGCGGGCGAATTCGTGAAATTGATCTTGATCCACACTTAGGTCGTTTCCAAGGCAAATTATTATTTGAAGATTTTCTCAAAAATCTCCTGCTGATTTCACGCAAAATTAAGAAAAAAACTGAAACGGGCTCATTACAAAATTATTTATTGTGGATTTTGGCCTTAAGTATTGCCGTGGTTGCCACACCATTGATCAACCAAAATTTAACTACAGGAACACGTGAACTCACACATGCACCCTTTACTGCAATCGTGTTATGGCTGTTATTGTTCTCCGCCTGCTGGATGATGCTGTGGTTCCACCATGAACGTATCAAAGCGGTTCTAATTAGTGGTGCAATTGGTTTGGTCGTAACGATGATTTTCATCACACTCTCTGCGCCAGACTTAGCACTGACACAAATTACCGTGGATGTTGTCACAACAGTTCTGCTATTGATGAGTTTATCACTGCTTCCTCAATTAACCCCTTATGAGTCCAGCCAAACCCGTCGTTGGCGTGATGCAGTCATTGCAATTGGTGGCGGTATTGGTATTGGTTGGATTACTTGGTTAATCATGACACGTGATCATAATTCGATTTCATGGTTCTTTGTTCAGCAGTCAATTCCGTTAGGCGGTGGCTCAAATATCGTCAATGTCATTCTGGTTGATTTCCGTGGTTTCGATACCTTTGGTGAAATTGCAGTATTGGGCATTGCAGCCATTGGTGCGCTGTGCATGATGGATGGGATGCGTGCTCATGGCACCACGATCACTCAAGGCCTGAGCTATCGTTTCAATCCATCGCCGTTGATGTTCCGTATGACTGCTTCATGGGTACTGCCAATCGCACTTGTGGTAAGTCTGTATATTTTCCTACGAGGACATAATTATCCAGGTGGCGGCTTTATTGCAGGCTTAATTACCTCCATGGCATTGGTGATCCAATATATTGCGATTGGACAAGATCAGGCTGAAAAAATGCTGCGTGCTCAATCTGGTCGTTTATACGAAATCTGGATTGGTTTAGGGCTGATCATTGCTGGGCTTTCAGGTCTGGCTTCATGGTTCTGGGCACGTCCGTTTCTTACCAGTGCACATATTTATGTGGAATCAGGGCTGTTTGGCAAATTCCATCTGGCCTCTGCTGCCGGATTTGACCTTGGCGTATACGTCACGGTTGTTGGTGCAGCCATGTTACTCATTTCTGTTTTAGGCGACTCTAGACATTCAAGCATGTCTGGTCCAGTACCCAAGGAGTAATGCATGATCAGTTTAGAATTTTTAATTGCATCTGCGATTGGATTATTGGTTGCCTCAGGAATTTATCTGATTCTTCGTGCACGTACCTTTCCAGTCGTTCTTGGATTAGCCATGATTGGCTATGCAGTCAATATCTTCCTGTTTTCGATGGGAAGAATACAAATCAGTTCACCTGCGATTTTAACCCAAGCCAGCAAAGTCACTGACCCTTTGCCTCAAGCTTTAGTGCTAACCGCAATTGTCATTGGCTTTGCAACGACTGCTTTTATCGTTCAATTGGCATTACGCAGTCGTTATGAGTCTGGGACAGACCATGTAGACACCAAAGAGGAACCGAGTAATTTTGACCCACGTGAGGATGAGCCATAATGACCAGCTTTTTAGATTTTTGGTATGCTCATTCTCCAATCCTGAGTATTTTAATTCCTGCATTTACAGGCTTTATGCTGATTTTATTAGGCAATCCTGGTTCAGGCGCTTTAAAACATGATTGGCGACAACCTTGGCGCCGTGGTATTAGCTTAATCTCGGTTATGCTTGGACTCGCCACTGCGATTGCTTACCTGATTCAAGCCAATACCGGGAAAATCTTTGTTTATCAACTTGCTGAATGGTCTGCACCATTTGGGATTGTCTTGGTACTGGATCGCTTATCGGCGTTAATGCTGGTTCTCACCTACACACTTGCAGCGCCTGTATTGTGGTTTGCCAGCAAAGAATGGGATGAACGTGGGCGTTATTTTCATGCCATGTTCCATCTTCTTTTAATGGGTCTGACTGGTGCATTCTTAACAGGTGACTTATTTAACCTGTTTGTATTCTTTGAAATATTACTGATGGCATCTTATGTCTTGCTGTTACATGGTCAAGGCAAAGCCCGTTTCCAATTAGGTATTCACTACGTCACTATCAACTTACTGGCTTCTGCCCTATTCCTCATCGGTTTAGGTATGATTTATGGCAGTGTGGGCAGTTTGAATATGGCCGATGTCGGTCGTTTATTACCGACCTTGGAACATGATCAACATCGTCTTGCTATAGCAGGTGGTTTGCTTCTATTTGTTGTATTTGGCATCAAAGCAGCCATGTTACCTGTGGGTTTCTGGTTGCCAAAAACCTATGCTGTTGCGGCGACACCTGTTGCTGCTATTTTCACCATCATGACCAAAGTGGGTGTGTATGCAATTTTACGGGTCAATGGTACCGTCTTTAATGATCAGCTTGGTCAAACGATCTTTAGCAATTACTTATTGCCAATTGGTTTAATCACATCATTATATGGTGTGATCGGTGCACTCGCAGCTGAACGCTTACGCCGCTTCGTTGGCTTTATGGTGTTATCCTCAGTCGGAACGATTTTAGTTGCCATTGCCATGTTTAACACACCAGCATGGGCTGCTGGATTGTATTACCTTGTTCACAGTACCATCATTGCCGCTTCGTTCTATTTGCTCTGTGGTTGGATTACTTCACAACGTGGTGCAATGAAAGATCATCTCAAAGTCGCACCAAAGATGAAGCAAGACAAAGTCATTGCCATGACGTTCTTTCTTATCGCTTTGATGATGGCAGGTTTGCCACCATTTAGTGGTTTTTTAGGCAAAGTCTTAATCTTACAGGCAACTGCAAACTTGGCTGCACAAGGCTGGATTATTGCGATTATCTTGATTGTGAGTTTTTTAAGTATTCTGGCATTTACACGAGTCGGATTTATCCTGTTTTGGCGAGCGACGACACCTGAGGACAACCCGAAAGAAGAGGCTTATACAGCTTATCAGGACTTACCTGAGCAAGCTCCTGCACGCAATGACAAAAGCGTTTACCTGCTATTGGCAGGACTGATTGTCTATGTCGTTTGTGCTGCTCCAATTTTAAATTATGTTGAAAAAACTGCGCTGCAAGTTTCTGATGCATCACTTTATCAACAGCGTATTTTAAAATTGGATGGGCATGGTGAAACCATCAGTGTACAACCTTTCGATCCGCACTATGTACCTGAAACAAAATACAATGGTGAAATGGTTGATCCAAATGCACACTATATTCCCTATATTATTAGCCCAGAAACCCTAAAAGGTGAACATATCTCTGAATTTAAGCAACGCCAAATTCAGGGACAAGAACAGCAACAACATGTTGAAAATGCTCAACTCAAGCCTATGGAGCAATAAATGCAAAATAAATCATTATTCGCTCGTATTTTACCGCATCCTTTTGTGTCGGTGATTGTGGCAATGAGTTGGCTGATGTTGAACCATAGTGCTGAAAGCTTTGATTTTGTTGTGGCAATCAGTTTGGGATTAATCATTCCTAAACTGATTCAACCCTTTATCATTCATACGCCCAATATTCATTGGAAAAGCGCCATTCAATTATTTTTTGTGGTGCTATGGGACATCGTCATCAGTAATATCAAAGTTGCTAAACAAGTCTTAGGCCCAACCAAAAATCTCACCCCGAAATGGTTTCGAGTTCCTTTGGAAACCGACCATGAACATGTCAATACTTTATTGGCGATGATCATTACCACCACACCAGGTACAGTCAGTGCTGGGATTGATCAAGAACGTGGTGATATTTTGGTTCATGCACTAAGTTGTGATGATGTAGACGCAGAAATTCAAGCGATTAAAGCCCGCTATGAAGTTCCTTTAATCGAAATCTTTGACCTGCAACGAGGAGCACGTTCATGAGTATTTTACCTTATGCACTTGGTATTTGCCTGCTCGCAGTGACCATCTCCATGTTGTTATGTTTGGTCCGTTTGGTGATGGGCCCTTCTATCGTAGATCGATTACTGGCATTGGATACATTGTTTTTAAATGCAACCTGCTTAGTTGTCATTCTTGGCATTTATTGGGCAAGTACCTCAATGTTTGAAGGCGCATTATTGGTTGCAATGCTGGGCTTTGTTTCAACTGCTGCACTGGCTCGTTATTTTACAACGGGTCATGTGGTTGATTAAGGAGAAAGTACATGGAAAATAATATGCAAATTGTCATGGAAA
This sequence comes from Acinetobacter sp. I-MWF, assembly GCF_025433935.1. Taxonomy (NCBI): domain Bacteria; kingdom Pseudomonadati; phylum Pseudomonadota; class Gammaproteobacteria; order Moraxellales; family Moraxellaceae; genus Acinetobacter; species Acinetobacter sp. I-MWF. The sequence continues at coordinate 4,216,658 of NZ_JAMBAR010000001.1, forward strand.
TCATCGTTTCATTCTTCTTGATTGTTGGTGCATTTTTTACTTTGGTGGGTGGCATAGGTATGGTCAAATTACCAGACTTATTTATGCGTCTACATGCACCGACAAAATCCAGCACCTTGGGTTTAGGCAGTTTTTTAATCGCGGGAATGATTTACGCAGCATTTAACAGTCGTTTAGGTTTTGCAGAGTTATTGATCACACTGCTTGCCTTTATTACAGCACCCGTATCGGCAAATTTGATTGCGCAGGCGGCAATTCATTTACGTCTACGTTCAACCTCTGGTGATGTACCTGAAGCGATTAATCGTCCTTTACCATGGCAACGTCAAAAAATCATAAAACAGTTTAAAGATAAGATTTAATTCATTTTCTGACTGATTGTTGATTGGTTGGTTGGCTAAATTAAATTGGACTGCGTCTAGGTACATACTGACTTAGTCCAATTTAAGCCACAATCAAGCTTAGATCGTCTGAAATACATTATCATCAAACTATATAAACTTTTCCCTATAAAATAAGCCTGTACAATCCTTACTGCTATATTCATTCTCTTTTAAAAAATCATCTATAGCCAAACCACCTAATTATTCATACAAGTGATTTTTATCAAGTCATTGATCATAAATAAAGCTTATGTTTTTGTATTAACTTTTAGAAACAGTTAGCTATCAATTCATTTTTTGTACTTTTGAATCATAGATAGTTATTCTACCGCGAGGCGACATGGATGTCGCCGTTGGGCGGGGGTATAGGATGTACCCCTCGCCTAACAAAAGATTTTTGTCACCTTTTCATCTCTGAAAAGTGAGGCATCGCCTACGCAAAGGTATTGAAACTTTGAATGTAAGGTGTGGCATTGCAAACTTTTTTATAATCAAACAATTTTATTTCCCCATGCAATTGATTTAATTAAAAATATTGATTAAGAGAAATTATATGATTGTGTCTGAGTTTTTTGACGGGTTAACTATAAGTATAACTCTAGACTCTTCTATACAACATAAATCTAAAATTCAACCCTAGTCCTCTTCAATGAAATCTGTACAATAAAAATCAGCTAAATAAAAGAGATCAGCGATGTATACAGGTATCGTTCAAGGCTTAGAAAAAGTTGTAAACATCCAACAAGGTGATAATTTTACAACCCTTTATATTTCCAATGAAAATGGCTTTTTAAATGATGTTTTTATTGGCGCCAGTGTTGCAATCGATGGTACATGCCTAACCGCAACAAGTTTTGATACTATTGCAAATATAGCCTCATTTGATGTTTCAGCATTGACCACTTCTCTCACCACATTACAATTTTTAAAAATTGGTGATGAAGTCAATATTGAAAGATCCATCAAAGCTGGCATGGAAAACGGTGGGCACAATATTTTTGGGCATATCGAGGGTATGGCAACCATTAAAGATGTGGTTCATACTGGTGAAACGCTACACATTGATATCGTTATTCCAGATGACAATATCAAATACTTCTTTAAAAAGGGCTTTATTGGACTGCAAGGTTGCAGCTTGACGGTCAATCGTGTGGATCGGAAAACTAATGAAATTTCGGTGGATTTAATCCCCGAAACCTTACGTTTGACGACATTTAAATATATCCAAATTGGTGGCAAACTCAATTATGAAATTGACCAAATGACCCGCACTATGGTCGATACTTTAGAAAGTATCCATCAACGTCAGCAAGAAAACTAAAAGAGCCAATCATATAAATTAGCCCTTTGATCTAAAGCATTGTCTTAACTATATAACGGCAGGTGCACTTCTTCTTGGAAACTTTCCATTCCATAATCATCTGCCAGCTTTTCTTTCCAGTACGCCACAATCTTCGAATAATCAATTTCATCCGGATGAAAGTCAGATTTGTAATAAGATAAATATTCAGGAATCAATGAAATCAACATTTTAGAAATCATATATACCCCAAAGATATTTTGCGGCACTTTAGGTAAACTTTTCCTCCAGTCTTGCATAAACAAACGGGTAGCCGAATAAAACGTTAAACTTGCAAAACCCGTAGTCACATTACGCATCACTGTACGACGAGTACGATCATCTTTATAAATCGCCTGATATACATCAAATGCCACTGCACGATGCTCAATTTCTTCGATTGCATGCCACACCCAAAGTTTCACCGCATCATCATCCAGAGTACTTAAAACTTCAGGATGACGAAGAATATAGCCACCCAATAAGGCAGTAAAATGCTCAAAAGCTGCGGTAACAGCCAGTTGTAATTTAGGATGTACACTTTTAATCAGTGCATCTCGACGCGCTAACCATGCTTGGAAACTGTCTAAGTTATAATCATCACGGCGCCATGCATCATTGAATTCTGTATGGGCTTTGGAGTGCATGGCTTCTTGACCAATAAATGCTGCAATTTGCGCTTGCAATTTTTCATCCGTGATTTTGTCACGTACATTACGCACACTATGTACAAAGAACTGCTCACCAATCGGAAATGTTGAAGAAAGCGCAGTCAATAAATGTGACATAACAGGAGAATTGGCAAAAAAATGTCTGCGAATTGCTTTTGGGTTAAAGCTTGGTTTACGGACTTTAATACCAATAGCTTTAGGACGATTTAAATATGATTTTTCTGCCGTCGCTTGAACTGTTGACATAAGGATAATCCTACATTTGTCTGAATTTAAGCTATATTGGCACAATCTCAATATTTGTATATTGCAGAATCATCCACACAGTTGACCTAAAATATCATTTTCAAGAAAACACATGGCTCAATTGAAAACTTAAAAAAATTAAAAATATAAATTATTGATATAATTAAACTTATTAAAAATAAATATATTTCTTATCTTCACAAAAAAGTGCTTTATCGTGTACACAAAGCCTAAAATCGAGATTTATAAGCATGCTTTTATTGACTTAAATGACATTTTTCAATCAGATTGAATTGTATTTTAATTTTTAAAACAATCACATAGGATCTATTCAAAATTAGAACTCAATTTATAAATATTTACGCTTGCAACGTCATATAAACATTCAACAAAAAAGCATGTGTTTTATAGAACCCAAACAAACATGATTCGTCTAGTAACTTTTTTGTATTAAAAAACAAACTGTTGCTTTAGTATGATTGGCAAATTTTATTGTTAAATTGCACTTTTCATCGCTTTCCATAGCCGATTTGAGCATTAAAACTGCTTCTTTCAACGCCTTCACTTTGAATCAGTTTTGCTCTGAAAAGCCATGTGCCCAAGCAGATAAAGCATCCAGTACAGGTATAAATGTTTGACCAAATGCAGTTAATTCATACACCACTTTGACTGGAGGCTTGTCACCAAATACGGTTCTGGAAATAAAACCATTCTTTTCCAATTGCTTAAGTTGCAAACTTAAGGTCATTTCTGTGATATCTGGCATATCACGCTTAAGTTGATTAAAGCGTTTTGACTCCTCCTTTAGATAATAAAGAATCACGGTTTTCCATTTCCCACCGATTAAATCCATCACCATACTAATCGGACAATGATAGGTCTTATCGTGAAAGGTCACTTCACAGGTGTTTTGCTCAGTATTCATTTTTTCTGCTAGCTATCAAAATGGATAGTTATTGTACATAAAAACTATAATATTTATATTCACTATAATTTTTATAGTTGGAAAAACCAAGATGGCATTACTGATTTTAGCGCATCCCAGTTTTACTGAATCTGTCGCAAATAAAACCATTGTCGATGAATTATCAAGAACTCAAACTGATTTAGAAATTCGCCATATCCATGATTTATATCCAGATTATCAAATCGATATTACTGCTGAACAAAGCGCGCTATTAAGACATGAGCTGATTATTTTACAATGTCCTATGTACTGGTTCAGTATACCTGCCATTTTAAAAATTTGGTTTGATCAGGTATTTACCTATCAATTTGCCTATGGTTCTAAAGGAGACAAGCTTAAACATAAAAAGCTTTTGCTGAGTATGACCATTGGTCAACCTGAGCAGAATTTTAGTACGGAACAACAGCATTCATTATTAGAGGACTTTTTATCTCCAATTCAAAAATCAGCACTTTATACCGGAATGGAATATTTAGAACCCGTGTTCTTATATGATATTTCAACTGTTTTAGGACATACGCATACTGAAATAAGAACTCGAGCAAAACAACATAGTTTAAAGTTAAATCATTATCTGCAAACGATTGACTCAGATTAATTTTTTGAGTTTGTTGCATTAAAAAGCCCGCATGACTGCGGGCTCTTAAATAGATGTTATTTAATGTCTAAAATTAAACATCAAGATAATCTAAAATTCCTTCAGCAGCTTCACGACCTTCCCAGATTGCAGTCACCACCAAATCAGAACCACGTACCATATCTCCGCCCGCAAAGATTTTTGGGTTAGAGGTTTGGAATTTGAATTGTTGTTTTTCAGCTGCAATGACTCGGCCAGAACCATCTAACCCAATATTTGCATCTGCAAACCATTCTGCTGGGCTAGTACGGAAACCAAAAGCCAGCAATACCGCATCTGCGGGTAAAACTTCTTCAGAGCCTGGAATCGGTTCAGGGCTACGACGACCACGGCTATCTGGGTCACCCAGCTGGGTAGTCACAACTTTTACACCCGTCACTTTACCGTTTTCACCGACGATTTCGATTGGCTGACGGTTGAACTGGAAGTCTACCCCTTCTTCACGCGCATTCTTCACTTCACGACGTGAACCTGGCATATTTTCTTCATCACGACGGTAAGCACAAGTTACTGACTCTGCACCCTGACGGATTGAAGTACGGTTACAGTCCATTGCAGTATCACCACCACCTAAAACGATGACTTTTTTGCCCTGAACACTAATGTATTCAGATGGATCTTTTTCCCAGCCTTGTGTACGATTAACATTTGCAATCAAGAAATCTAGTGCATCATAGACACCATCAAAATCTTCACCTGCAAAGCCACCTTTCATATAGGTATAGGTTCCCATACCCATAAATACAGCATCATAATCAGCAAGCAATTGATCGATAGTGATATCTGTACCAATTTCAGTATTTAAGCGGAATTCAACACCCATGCCTGTGAAAATTTCACGGCGGCGTTTCATTACATCTTTTTCCATTTTAAATTCTGGAATACCAAATGTAAGCAATCCACCAATTTCAGGACGCTTGTCAAATACAACAGGTTTTACTCCATTACGGACTAAAATATCTGCACAACCTAAGCCTGCTGGACCTGCACCAATAATGGCAACTTTTTTGTTGGTCCATTTTACCGATGACATATCTGGACGCCAGCCCAAAGCAAAGGCAGTATCGTTGATATATTTTTCGGCATTACCAATGGTCACAGCACCAAAACCATCATTCAGGGTACAAGCACCCTCACATAAACGGTCTTGCGGACATACCCGACCACATACTTCAGGCAAAGTGTTGGTTTGATGGCAAAGCTCAGCTGCTTGGAAAATACGTCCTTCTGCAATCAGTTTTAACCAGTTTGGAATATAGTTATGTACGGGACATTTCCATTCACAATACGGGTTACCACAGCCTAAACAACGGTGGGTCTGGTTTGCTGCAACTTCCGCTGTAAAAGGTTTATAAATTTCCACAAACTCTGCTTTGCGGACATTAATATCTTTTTTCTCTGGATCTTGGCGTGCTACATCCAGAAATTGAAAGTCATTATTCAGGCGTTCAGCCATGTCTCTCTCCGTGGGTGAGCGTGGATAACTTCATTCGCTTGTGTATATCTGCGAAGTTATCCACACCTACCTAAAATTTGAGTAGTGGAATTATTGTGGATCTGCTTGAGTTGTTTTCAAAAGCGTTTGTAAATTAGCCGCTTTTGGTTTCACCAGCCAGAATTTACGGCTATAGAAATCAAACTCGTTGCGAATCTTGTACGCCCAAGCACTACCTGTTTCAGCAATGTGTTCATCTAAGATACGAAGTAAGAATTCTTGATGTTCTTCCATCGCTTCTGTAGAAATACGGTTTAATTCAATTAATTCGTGGTTGTAGTAATCAACAAAGTCGTTATCTAAGTCAAGTACATAAGCAAAACCACCAGTCATACCTGCACCAAAGTTGTGTCCAACTTTACCCAGTACAGTCACGATACCGCCTGTCATATATTCACAGCAATGGTCGCCTGCACCTTCAATGACCGCAAACGCGCCAGAGTTACGTACAGCAAAACGCTCACCCGCTGTACCCGCAGCAAATAATTTACCGCCTGTCGCACCGTACAAACAGGTATTGCCGATAATTGCCGTTTCTTGAGTTTGGAATGGTGAACCTTTTGGTGGGAAGATCGATACTCGACCACCTGCCATACCTTTGCCCACATAGTCATTTGCATCACCTTCAAGGCTGATATGCAAACCACCCGCATTCCAAACACCCAATGACTGACCCGCAGTTCCTTTTAAATTCACTTTAACAGGATGTGCTTCCATACTGAGGTTGCCATAACGTTTGGCAATTTCACCTGAGAGACGCGCACCAATTGAACGGTCACAATTCCCCACAGTAAAATGGAACTCACCACCAGTACTTGCTTCAATCGCAGGTAGCATTTCTGCCACCATTTTCTCGGCAAGAATACCTTTATCAAATGGTTCATTGCCTTGTACTTGGCAATATTGCGCTTTGCCTTCCGCAGATGGGTGTGATTCTAACAATGCACTTAAATCTAAATGCGCATGTTTATCCGTTTCACCCGGCAACATCTCAAGTAGATCAGTACGACCGATCAAATCTTTCAATGATGCAACACCTAAAGCAGCCAACCATTCACGTGTTTCTTCCGCAATAAAGTGGAAGAAATTAATCAGCATTTCTGGCTCGCCAATATAATGCTCTTGACGTAAATGATCTTGCTGAGTTGCCACACCTGTTGCACAGTTATTTAAATGACAAATACGCAGATATTTACACCCAAGCGCGATCATTGGGGTAGAACCAAAACCAAAGCTCTCCGCACCTAAAATCGCGGCTTTAACCACATCTAGACCTGTTTTTAAGCCACCATCAGTTTGTACACGTACTTTACCACGCAGGTCATTGACACGAAGTGCTTGATGCGCTTCTGAAAGCCCCAATTCCCATGGCGAACCTGCATGATGAATAGAGGATAAAGGTGAAGCCGCTGTACCGCCGTCATATCCAGAAATGGTAATGAAATCTGCATAGGCTTTTGCAACACCTGCTGCAATTGTTCCAACCCCAGGCTCTGATACTAACTTCACAGACACCATGGCTTGTGGATTGACTTGTTTTAAGTCAAAGATTAGCTGTGATAAATCTTCAATAGAATAAATATCATGGTGTGGTGGTGGTGAAATCAAAGTCACTCCTGGAACCGAGTAACGTAAACGCGCAATTAAGCCATTCACTTTACCACCCGGTAACTGACCGCCTTCACCTGGTTTTGCACCTTGCGCTACTTTGATCTGTAACACTTCAGCAGATGTTAAATATGCAGGTGTTACACCAAAACGACCTGAAGCAATTTGCTTAATTTTAGAGTTACGGATGGTGCCATAACGTGCAGGATCTTCACCGCCCTCACCCGAGTTCGAACGACCACCAATCGTATTCATTGCGATCGCAATGGCTTCATGTGCCTCTGGTGACAATGCACCTAAAGACATGCCAGCGGAGTCAAAACGTGGCAGAATTTCTTCTACGGATTCAACTGCTTCTAATGGAATAGAATGATCAGTTTTGAGTTTTAATAAGTCACGAATTGTCGCAATTGGACGTGTGTTCACCAACTCAGCGTATTCTTTAAAGTCAGCATAATTCCCTGAACGTACAGATTTATGCAACGCATTGATCACATCTGGATTAAATGCGTGGTATTCCTTATCAAAGACAAACTTGAGCAAACCACCTTGTTCAATTGGCTTACGTGCTTTCCAAGCAATATCTGCTAGTTTTTTTAAGTCATTTTCAAGGTCAATGAATGTTGCACCTTTAATACGGCTTGGCACACCTGTAAAGCACTTACTAACAACTTCTTCAGATAAGCCGACTGCTTCAAATAACTGTCCACCACGATAAGATGCGACTGTTGAAATCCCCATTTTTGAGAGGACTTTGAGTAAACCTTTATCAATACCTTTGCGGAAATTCGCTTGTGCGTGAATTGGATCACCCAATAATTCACCTTTTGCAATCAAATCATTGATCACATCATAAGCCAAATAAGGGTAAATCGCAGTTGCACCAAAACCTAAGATCACGGCAAATTGATGCGCATCACGTGCAAGTGCAGTTTCAACAATGATGTTTGCATCGGTACGTAAACCAGCATTAATCAAGAAGTGATGAATTGCACCCGTCACCATTGCTGCATTTGCAGGTAAAAAGCCTTCACGGATTTTACGATCTGAAATGACCAATAAGGTTTTGCCATCACGAATCGCTTGTGCAGCTTCTTCACAAATACGTGAAATCGCAGCTTCAAGACCTTCAGCTACAGGATAATTCAAATCGATATCTGCAATTTCGTAACCTTTACGACCAAGGGTACGAATCTGATGCATTTTAGAATTTGAAAGGACTGGGCTCGATACAATTAAACGATCTGCATGCTCTGGACCTTGTTCAAATACATTTTGCTCACGACCAAAACAGGTTTCCAATGACATGACAATTGATTCACGTAATGGATCAATCGGTGGATTGGTCACTTGCGCAAATTGTTGACGGAAATAATCTGTCACATGACGTACTTGACGAGACAATACCGCCATTGGTGTATCATCACCCATTGAACCGACAGCTTCCTGTCCACTTTCAGCGATTGGACGAAGCAGTTGATCACGCTCTTCAAATGTCACCATAAACATTTTTTGAGCCGCTTTAAGGTCATCACCTTTTAGGCCTTGATCACACAAATATTCTTCAAGCTCTGGACTACCTTGCAAGCGAACTGAGTTTTCACGTAACCATTCACGGTAAGGACGCATTTTTTTCAGATGATTGCTCACATCTTTGGTATCGAGCAATTTTCCAGTCAAGGTATCAATCACTAGGATTTGACCAGGACCTACACGACCTTTAGAGATCACATCTTCAGGTTCATAACCCCAGACACCAATTTCTGATGCCAAAGTGATATAACCATTCTTAGTGATCACCCAACGTGCAGGACGCAAGCCATTACGGTCTAGCATACAAATCGCATGACGACCATCTTGGATCACTAGACCCGCAGGGCCATCCCAAGCTTCCATATGCTTAGAGTTGAATTCATAAAACGCGCGTAAATCCGCATCTAATGTTTCAACGTTTTGCCACGCTGGTGGAACAAGCATGCGTAATGCACGGAATAAATCCATCCCGCCACCCACAAGCAGCTCAAGCATATTGTCCATACTTGATGAGTCTGAGCCTGTACGGTTTACAATTGGACTCAGTTCAGTAATGCCTGGCAATAATGGATTTTCAAATTTTGGTGTACGTGCCACTGCCCAGTTACGGTTTGCAGTAATGGTGTTAATCTCACCATTATGTGCCAAATAACGGAACGGCTGTGCCAATGGCCAACGGGGTAAAGTATTAGTCGAGAAACGTTGATGGAACACAACAATGTGTGAGTCCAAACGTTCATCAGCAAGGTCTGTATAGAATTCTGCAATATATGCAGGCATCATTAAGCCTTTATAGGTGATCACTGTAGAACACAGTGTGGTCACATAAAAATAGGGATCAGCTGTTAATTGTTGTTCTGCACGACGACGTGCCATAAGTAACTTACGGTTAAATTCAACCTCAGTCACACCCATTGGGCAATTGACAAAAATTTGTTCAAATGCAGGTAAAGACTGCATTGCGATTGAACCCAAGGCATCATTATTGGTTGGAACGATACGCCAACCAATGACTCGGCAACCTTCTTCTTCAATTTCATGGGTTAGAATTTGCTTTGCATGAGCCGCAAGTGCTGGATCTAAATTTAAAAATATCGTCCCGACCGCAAAAATTTCACTCAGTGTAATGTCACTGATCTTTTTTGCTTCTTCACGGAAGAATGCTTTAGGCATAGCCAAGAGCAAGCCACAACCATCACCGGTCTTACCATCTGCGGCAATACCACCACGGTGCGTCATACAGCTTAGACTATGAATCGCGGTCTTGACTAAATCATGACTCGCATCACCCTGCATATGGGCAATCAAGCCGAAACCACAGTTATCTTTAAACTCATCCGGTTGGTATAAACCTTGAGCGGGAGCTACAGTGTTAGGCGATGGCATGTGCATAGCGTACCCTTCTTTCTACATAGGCCCATGAAAGGGCGAAAAACATTCGAACACTCAATTACGATTTTTAAGTATTTTCTTAGCTCAAGTAAACCACTGAGTCAGAATCGAATACCAGTCTGTTTTTACTTTAATTGCAAGATTGTTTTACAACTTCCGCACTGAAATAAAGCACTCAATCAGACTTAAATCGCACACCAACTGAATCATTTCGCTCCAAAACAGGGACAATCAACTCAATTAGCGCAACAATAAAGCAAAAAATATGCCAAATTTTATTTTTGTTCACCAAATCACTAAAAGATAGTGAAATAAAGATATTCTTTAAAATTCTAAGCGTCTTATAAAGGCATTTATAGCACCATTTTTGTGCAAATATAAAATTAAATAATTAATTCTGCTTCATTTTAGAGCTAATTTTAATTGAATGGATCACTGACTTCATGCTCAGCTGGCTTTTTATCAGCAGTAGCACCGGTTTCTTTATTGTTGCTTGAAGGCTGTGCACGAGATTGTGACTTTTGTACATCTACCACATTGCCAGATGCATCACGACGGGTAATTGTGGTTTTGGTGGTCTGATTTGCAGGAGCTGAACCTGTTAAAGAAGACAATGCTGATTTTGCTTGAGCCAATAGCGTTTCATCAACTACAGGTAAAGGTGCAGATTTTAATTTTACTTGATAGAGTTTATTTGCACTTGCCATTTCATCTGAGCCCAGATCATTGACTAAAGCACTATATTTTTCAAACTGGATCGCTTGAGGATGAATAGATGCAGGCAATTTTAAATTTAATTGTTGTAACTGGCTCTTGGCCTGATCATCACTTTTAAATAGACCATAGGCTAAAACATATTGCTCTGCTTGATCTTCACCGCTTAAACGGAAATAAATAAAATTTTTACGATCCGCTTGTTTCTGTAAAAAGCCCAAGATGACATCTTCATCTGAGGTCTTAAATAGCTCTATGGTCCAAGCTTTCTTATTTTCTTGAAAAAATTTTGTACCACGAAATTCTGCATCATGGCTACCCGCAGTCACAATACGTGTGGTCATTTCAAGTGGACGTACTTCATCCATCAAAGCGCCTAAATGCGATGTCGCAGCAACTTTTTCAGGTTGAATTTGAACTTGGGACTCTTCAATCGGATTGACCACAGTGACCAGATCTTTGGTGTCGGTCACTGCCCAAAAAATCAGTGCCACCAAAAGACAGATTAATCCACCAACCAACCAAATATATTGTCGAATATTTTGCCAATTTGTACGAATTGCTGCCATTTGGAACTAACCTTTTCTATAACTGATTCGCGAGAATCGCTTGCTTCATCAACTCAACATCAAAATCTTTAGTAATGATGGCTTGGCCGAGTTGTTTTATCAATATTAAACGAAGTTGACCATTTAATACTTTTTTATCATGTGACATATATGCCAAAAATTCATCGAGCGGAATTTTAGGACATGCTACAGGTAATTGGGCACGTTGTATGATTTTTTTTGTACGTTCCAGATCATCGGATGAAATCCATCCCATACGCTGAGACAAATCAGCAGCCATCACCATACCCGTTGCAATTGCTTCTCCATGCAACCACACCCCATAACCAAGATATGATTCAATGGCATGACCAAAAGTATGGCCTAAATTCAATAAAGCACGTTCACCTTGCTCTTTCTCATCATTGGCCACAATTCTTGCTTTATGCGCACAAGAACGATAAACCGCTTCAGCCAATAATTCTGGATTTTGGGCAATCAGCCCATCCATATGCTCTTCTAACCATGCTAAAAAGTCTAAATCACCCAGTAACGCATATTTAATCACCTCAGCCAAACCTGCTGAAAGCTCACGTTCAGGCAAGGTTTTGAGTTGTGCCATATCAGCCAAAACCACTTGAGGTTGCTGAAATGCACCAATCATATTTTTGCCTAAAGGGTGATTAATTCCGGTTTTTCCACCAACACTCGAATCTACTTGAGACAATAATGTGGTCGGAACTTGGATAAAATACACGCCTCGTTGGAAACAGGCTGAAGCAAAACCAGCCATATCACCAATCACTCCACCACCTAAAGCCAAAACCGTACAATCACGATTAAAACCAGCTTGAAGCAAAGCATCAAAAATCAAATTGAGGTGCTGGATATCTTTATATTTCTCACCATCAGGTAAAATACATGTTTTAACCTGCTTACCCAATTGTTGAATTGCATCAACATAGTGCGACAAATACAAAGGCTGAACTGTGGTATTTGTAACTATCATCACTTGATGTCCCTGAATATAAGGTTCAAGTAATGATTGAGGATTCAAATGACTACCAATAAAGATTGGATAACGACGTTCACCCAGTTCAACATGTAAAGTTTGCATGATTCTGCCAAATAACAATGAATGATAATTTACTGACTAAATAATTTCTTTTGAAACGATTAGTTGCAATATTCTCAGCGCTAAATCTCGCGCAGCACCCTGATTGGTTTCAATAATATAATGTGCAACATCTCTATAAAGTGGATCTCGTGCTTTAAGTAGATCCTTTAACTTTTGCTCAGGATTCTCGACTTGTAATAAAGGACGATTTTTATCTCGATGTGTACGTAATAATTGGATTTCTACAGGAGTATATAGATAAATCACAATACCTCTATGTTTGAGATATTCTCGATTCATGGCTTGAGTGACAGCACCACCGCCTGTTGCAACCACTAAATTTTTTTTTGATGTGAGTTCATCAATCACGATTGTTTCTCTTGTACGGAAACCTTGCTCGCCTTCTTTTTCAAAAATCCAAGGAATAGATGCCCCAGTTTTTCTTTCTATTTCATGATCGCTGTCTAAAAACTCACGACTTAACAGTTCCGCTAGATGCCGACCAACTGTTGTTTTTCCTGCTCCCATGGGCCCTACCAAATAAATATTTGGTAGGGTTTCCAACTCTTTGCTTGGCAAGGAGTCACCTATCGAATTGCTTTCATTGAAAGTATATTAATGATTTCTGGTACGACTGTCATTAACAATTCTTGGTGTCACAAAGATTAGTAACTCTCGTTTATTCTCTGTTTTGGCATCCTTACGGAACAATCGTCCTAAATACGGAATATCGCCTAAAAATGGAACTTTGACTTGGTTCGTGGTATTTTCTTGTTCAAAAATCCCCCCTAGTACCACAGTTTCACCATTATCAACCAACACATTGGTATTGATCTCATTTTTATTCAGAATGATTTCACCATTCGGTGCCACACCACCACGTGCATCGCTGGTAATATTTAACTGCATTTGTACTTTCCCTTCCGGGGTAATACTTGGTGTAACATCCAGACTGAGCAAAGCATCTTTAAATGCTGTCGTGGCTGTAGCAGTACCACCTGCTGTTGACGTGGTCTGGTAAGGAATTTGTTGACCCGAAGCAACTTTGGCTTTTTGTTTATCAGCAGTCATTACTTTTGGTGTTGAAATCACCTCACCATAGCCGTCAGATTGTAAAGCCGACAACTCTAGGTCCAACATAAAATCAGAAAGGCTAATTAAACCAAATGCAATTTTACTTGCACCCGCAGTCGTCACACCAAGATCGACGTTTAAATTATCTGGTCGAGTAATAGTATATTTGCCTTCATCATCTGGATCACGTAAATCCCATAAAGTCTTATCACTACCACCAACCAATAGATCATTATTTCGTGTAATTCCTTGAGATAAAATCCCCCACTTTACCCCCATTTCTTTGGTAAAATCTGTTGTTGCCCGCACAATACGTGCTTCAACCATGACTTGTTTTACCGAAATATCAAGTAAATCAATCATTTTTCGAACTTTATCGATATTATTAGCCGTATCGTTAATAATTAATGTATTTGTTCGTATATCTGCAACCGCACTTCCTCTTGAGCTGAGTAGGCTTTCTAAAGCTAAAGAATCTGTATTCGTAGTATTATTTGTCTGCGCACCTTTAGGATTTCTAGAGTCTTCGAGTAACTTTAGAACCTCGGCAACTTTTGCATAACTGAGTTGTATATATTCTGTTTGAATCGGTGCCAACTTAATACTTTGTGCAATTGCTTTGGCTTCATCTTCTTCAGCTTTAATCAACTCGGTGACAGGCGCAATCCAAATCACACTTCCATTACGGCGCTTATCTAAATTCTTGGTTTTTAAAATGATATCTAAGGCCTGATCCCAAGGTACATCTTTTAAACGTAAAGTGATATTACCTTGAACTGAATCTGCGGCCACCATATTAATACTGGTAAAATCAGCAAGTAGCTGTAGCACACGGCGTACTTCGATATCTTGAAAATCAAGTGAGATTTTCTTACCGGTATAAGACTGACTTGAACTTGGGCGATTTACCTTATTTTCTACAGGACGCTTTAAACTCACAGTTAATTTATTTTCCGCTTGGAAGGCCATATACTCATAGCTCCCCGCAGATTGAATGGTAATCACGCCATTTGAACCGTCATTATAAGCATCCACAGAAGAAACTGGGGTTGCAAAATCATTGACATTTAAACGACGAATTAAATGTGCTGGAATTTTATTTCCTAATGTTCGAATAACAACTTTACTGCCCTGTTGTTGTACATCTACAGGTGTATTTGCACCAGACAGATTTACAATAACCTGGCCCTCACCCGCATTGCCTCGCTGGAAACCGATATCTGCAATGCCTTGATTTTGCTTATTCTGTGTAGATGCAGATGCTGCATAAGTCGGTAAAGTTGCAGCTTGATTAGCATTATTAATCTTTAAAATAAAGGTATTCCCTTCAACACGTGTTGTAAAAGAACCACTATTTTTTAAATTTACTGTTAAGCGTGAACGTTGATCATCGGCCGCAATATCTACAGTCGACGCTTCTTCACTCGCCACAGCAATAGATGATTGATTGATCGTTTGCTTCGCCTGATCAAAATCCAAAATCAGTCGCGATGGATTATCCAATTGATAGGCTTGAGGCTGTGGCGGTAAGCCATTAAACATCACACGAATTTCTGTACCTTGCCCCGGTATTTTCATCGGTACAATATTGGTCATGGTTGTTTGCGCTGCTGCAACCTGCATAATCGCAATTGACACTGCCGCCATAGTAAATTGACGAAGTTGACTATTCATAAACTTACCATCCCCGTTAAAGATATTTTTCAAACTCTTTTTCATTTTTATTCCTTTATTCCGTTTTAATCTATTGGACCGATTAGAACTAGACTCCGTGGTCTTTCTATATAACCGTCTCGACCATCTGGAACGATTTCCAATAAATCAATACGGGTCGGCGTAATTTCAATAATTCGCCCCTGATTCATACCCATGTAATTGCCAAGTTGTACTCGCTCAATCTCACCGTCTGGTGTTTTGATCAAACCCACGGTCTGTCCAACAGCCCCTTTCATACTTCCTTTCAGTGTTAACGACTCTAAAGGATAGCTTTCAAGCGGCTGTGGTTGTCTTGAAAAATTCGGGTAGACGCGCTTGCCAGACATGATTTTCAATTCATTTGCCAATGAGTTTGGCAAAAATGGGCTGCGTAATTGTTGAGCTGAATAATTGAAACTTGGTACTGGATTAAATACTGGTGCAGGCTCAATCGGCATTGGTTGCTGATTTCGAATATTTGCCATCTCTTGATTAACAGCGTCAATACGAGAGTCACACCCCACCAACAATAGCGCAAACGAGATTCCACAAACTATTTTACTGAGCTGGTTCATTGTGGCGTCCCTCCTTGCTGAGGTGTCGTTGTTGTCTGCGCAGCATTCGCTGATTTATTTATTTTCTGCTCATCAGCTCCAATATAACGATAGGTTTTTGCTTTAATTGTATAGTCAATCACTGGCACATCAGATTTATTGTCTTGACTAGGTGTTCCTGTAATTGTGAAATCATGCAAAGTGACAATACGTGGTAAAGCAGCCAAACTACTTACAAAACTGCCAAATGAATGATAATCCCCTGTTGCATCAATCGAGATCGGCTGCTCAATAAAGAACTCCTGCTTCACTTCTGGTTCTAATTTGATATTTTTAAATTTCAAACCCGAACTTACCCCTGTCACATTAATATCTTCAACCAGACTCGGAATTTCAGTTTCTTTAGGAAGTTGTTCTAATTGCTGATTAAAATTTGCTTCCATTTGTTGCAGTTGTGCTTGATATTGCTGCAAGTTTCTTAATTTAGAGTCTTTTTCTTTAAACTCAGTTAATAAGTTTTGCTCAACTGTACGAGCTTGATCAATTGCATCTAGTTTAGGTTTAATTGCTAAAAAATAACCAATTGCACACACCACAAAAAACAAGAATACCCAACAGGTGACTTTAACGGATAAAGGCCAACTGCCATAATTATTCATATCCAAGGTATTGAACTGTTGAAAAAACTTCTCAACAGTCATCTTGTTCTTTTTTGGAGCATCATTTACAGATGATTCTAATTGCTCAAAATCTTCACGACTCATTTTGCACCCCCAGCAGCTGAAGCTTGTTCAGCTTTCGTCGCATCCCCATCTGCAGTAGATGCTATTTCACCTAAATCTACAGTCACCACAAAACTTCCATATGATTCTTCTACACGAGGAATCACTGAAGTCTGTCCTTTATTTTTATTTTCATCTGCAGCTAAGAATGAATTCATAAATGCATTTCGATACCATTCAGACGCCTCTAATCCACGTAACAATTCAGCAACTGTATTTGGACTTTCAGCTTTCCCCTCAATGGTAAATTTATCACCCACACGACTAAATTTTGTGATGTACATTTGTGCAGGGACAATTCGAACCAACTCATCAACGAGGCGAACAATCACAGGACGCTGACCTTGTAAGCCTTGGATCAGTTTCATACGTTCAATAATGGCATTACGACGTTCTTGTAAACCATCTAAAGTTTTTAATTGCGTATCTAAATTTTGATTGGTACTGGTCACCAATTGATTGGCTTGCTCCTGATCTTCTAACTTATGATCAAAATAGAACCACGCCAATAACACTGTCACCAAGCCAATCAGTGCAACCCCAACACATATCGCAACGAATTGCTTCTTCTTCTGTTCTCTTAGCTCATCACGCCAAGGGAGTAAGTTAATCTTTGCCATTAATCAAAACTCCTCAAAGCTAAACCACATGCAACCATTAATGAAGGTGCATCATTTTCTATTTTTTTTAAGTCAATTTGTGGCGAAAACCCCATCTGTAAAAAAGGATTTGCAATCGTGACGCGATAACCGAGTTTTTGTTGTAATAATTTTGCCAAACCAGGAATATTGGCATTACCACCCGCCAATAAAATATGGTCGATCTCGTTAAACTGAGAAGATGAAAAGAAGAACTGTAATGAACGAGCAGCTTGTTGTACAACTGCTTCTAAAAATGGCATTAAAACTTCTGTTTCAAAATCGTCAGGTAAAGTCCGATCTTTTTTGGCCCGACCAGCTTCATCATAAGACAAACCATAACGGTTCTGTACATCTTGAGTCAGCTGCTTGCCACCAAAAACTTGCTCTCGGGTATAAATGATCTTGCCATTTTGCATCACAGACAAAGTAGTCATGGTATGACCGATATCTAGGATACCCACAAGATTTACACCGATTGGCAAGGTATCGGAAAAGACCTCAAAAGCACGCTCAATTGCATAACTTTCTACATCTGCAATTTTAGGTGATAAGCCCGCGATTTCTAAAACTTCAACACGAGAATCGATATTCTCTGCACGTGTTGCAACAAGTAACACATTGACTCGATTTGGATTTGCCAGCTTATCTTTTAACACTTCAAAATCTAGACTGACTTCATCCAACGGGAAAGGGATATATTGTTCAGCATCCATTCGAATCTGAACTTCTCTTTCCTCATCCGACATATCTGCATCCATTTCGATGATTTTGTGAATCACCATAGATGTAGGTACAGCAACCGCAACATTTTGCGATTGAGGATTGCCAATATTGACTGCCCTTTCCAACGCATCAGCAACTGCTTCAGGATTAAGAATGTTTTTTTCAACAACACTCCCATCCAGCAGTGGACTTAATCCATAACTTTCAACCCAGTAACGACCGTTCTTAACAGAGAGCTCTAAAATCTTTACAGTAGTAGAACTAATATCTACTCCTATTAACCCCTTATTTGGCTTACGATATAGTCTAAGCACGATTGATTTCCTATTATTTTTTTATCCCCAATAAATAACACAAACCAACTGCATTTGGTCTTAATTTTTTACAGATACAATATCCCATCTAACAATCCATCACATGAGAAGCTATACTGAACGCAATTAGTTTGCCATTAGCTATTATTAAAACTTACTTGTTATGAAAAAGCTATCTTGTTCAGGTTATATTCATCCCTTTTTTTTGCTGATTATCATTATTTTAGTCGCAATTCCGATGGGCTTTTATGGAATGTATCTATATATTGCCCCATCACTACCAGAAATGAGCTCTTTAAAAAAGGCGCCATTGCTTAAACCTTTGCAAGTTTATTCAGCAGATAATCAGCTGATCGCTGAATATGGTGGCAAGCTTTCGGTGCCTGTTGAGTACAATCAGATCCCCCCACATTTCATTCATGCCTTCCTTGCTGCTGAAGATTCATCGTTCTTCGAACATAGCGGGATTAGCTTTAAAGGCTTAGGGCGTGCCGTGAGTGAAAGTGTCACTGGGTCAAATGTACAAACAGGTGGCTCAACAATAACCATGCAGGTGGCTAAAAATTATTATTTATCCCCTGAACGAACACTTAAGCGCAAACTTACTGAAGTTTTTTTGGCACGTAAAATAGAACAAAATCTATCGAAAGAAGAAATTTTATCTTTATATGTCAACAAGATCTTTTTGGGTAAAAATGCCTATGGTATTGCTGCTGCTGCAAAAATTTATTATGACAAAAGCTTAGATCAACTCAGTGTCGCACAAATGGCGATGATTGCAGGTTTACCTAAAGCACCGTCAAAATACAATCCTGTAGTGAATCCTGAACGCGCCTTAGAACGCCGCAACTGGATTCTAGGTCGTATGTTACAACTCGGCTATCTTAAACAAGCAGAATACGAAAAAGCTGTCGCTGAACCAATTAACCTAAGTATGCCTGATCGCGGCTTAAGTAATCGATTTCCCTATGTAGGCGAAATGGTTCGTTCAGAATTGGTTGAAAAGTTTGGTGAACAAGCAATTGATTCGGGTTATAAAGTTTATACAACCGTAAACAGCCAACGCCAACAATATGCAGAAGATGCAGTACAAAAAGGCTTGGAGGATTATGATCGTCGTCATGGATGGCGTGGTGCTGAAGCACATGATAAACCTTTAAAACAATTCATCCCTTATGCCAATACCTACCCTGCAGAAGTCATCAAAGTAGGCAGCAATAGTTTTGATGCCAAAATGCAAGATGGTTCGACAGTGACTGTGCCTTGGTCTGGTATGTCTTGGGCAAGAAAATATATTAATGCCAATGCAGTGGGTGGTGCACCAAGTCGAGCTTCGCAGATTGTAACTGTTAAAGATATTATTCGCTTACGTCCCAATGAAAATAAAACTGCGTGGTCATTGGTTCAAACCCCGAAAGCACAAGGTCAACTGATTGCAATCAACCCCAATGATGGTTCAATTGAAGCAGTGGTGGGTGGATACAACTTTTATCAATCTAAATTTAACCGCGCAATACAAGGCTGGCGTCAACCAGGTTCAACCATTAAGCCATTTATCTATGCGCTGGCGCTTGAACGCGGTATGACCCCTTACACCATGGTTAATGACAGTCCAATCACTATTGGTCGCTGGACACCTAAAAACTCTGATGGCCGTTATTTAGGCATGATTCCTTTGCGTCGTGCGTTGTACTTATCTCGTAATACCGTTTCTGTACGTTTATTACAAAGCGTAGGTGTAGAACGTGCACGCCAATTATTGATGGATTTTGGTCTGCAAGAAGATCAAATCCCGCGTAATTTCACGATTGCGCTGGGTACTCCACAAGTACTTCCTGTTCAAATGGCAACAGGCTATGCCGCAATTGCCAATGGTGGATATCGCATTCAACCGCATTTCATCAGCCGTATTGAAGATGCTTATGGCAAAACCATTTATGAAGCCGCGCCTGAATATGCGTGTATTCCATGTATCAATCAAAAAGAAACTGTGGCCAATACTGCAACCACCCCTGATGACGAGGCCATTGAAGGTACAAACATTACAGTGGATGAGGTTCAAACCCCTTTAAGCAAAGAAGAACAAAGTAAATATCGTCAAGCACAACGGATTTTAAAATCACAATCTGCTTTTGATATGGCAAATATTCTTCGTGATGTGATTGTGCATGGTACTGGTCGTGCAGCACTTAAAATTGGTCGCGATGACATTGGCGGTAAAACAGGAACAACCAATGATGCTAAAGATGCATGGTTTGCTGGCTTCAATGGCAAATTAGTTGCGATTGCTTGGGTCGGTTTTGATCAGCCTTCAACTCTCGGTCGTCGTGAATATGGTGGGATCGCAGCACTGCCAGTTTGGACTGGTTTTATGGGTAAAGCGTTAAAAGATACACCATCTGCTTGGGTACATTTTGACAAAAATGCCAAAGCACCAATTTCTCGTGAAGAACGTAATCAAACACAAGTTGAAGGTGCGACTCAAAACGAAGGCTATGGTTCATCACCACCTTTAGCACGTCCAATCTTTAAACCTGCGCCTGTTACACCATCACGTAATTCATCAAATGACTTTGAAGACTTGCCTGATGAAGGTACAGATCAACCGCTCAAACCGAACAAAGTAACACCGCCTGCAATGAATCAAGGCAGTGCGAAACGAGAAAGTGATTCTCTTGAGAATTTGATTAATGAAGTTCAATAATTAGTTTCTCAAATAAAAAATGCCATCGATTGATGGCATTTTTTATGGCTTAAATTTCTATTATTTTTTCTGAAAAATATAAATTTGAAAGGCTGCCTTTAACGTCGTTTTAACTTGTGCTTCCAAAACTAAACGCTTTTCAGGTTTTGCTTTATAAGCATAAGGGGTCATCGCAATCAGATTTTTGAGTTGTGCTTGATCCAACTCAAACGTTGTTTCGATAATCGGCTGCTCTATTAACTCAAAAGATGCTTGTAATTGTTCAACAAACTTTTGCGGCTCATGGGCTTTAACTTCATCAAACAAACCCTCACGCATGGCATATAAATGCTCTGGTGCAGGTGTTACCACCATCAAATAAGCCTTTGGCTTAAGTACTCGGAGTATTTCTTCTTCTGGGATCGGGCTAAATAAGCTAGTACACAAATCAATCGAATGATCCAAAACAGGTAGCGTCGCTCCTGTCCCCACAATCCATGTCACATCTTTATTGAGTTTTGCAGCAACCTGAACTGCATTTTTTGCAATATCAACCCCAATACATTGCATCACTTGATGTTGCATTGCATCAGTATAGTAGCCTTCACCACAGCCGATATCCAGCAAGTTTTCAACCCTTAACTCACGAATTTTCTCAACCACGGCTTGCTGTAAAGGTGCATAAAATCCACCACTTAAAAATCCACGGCGTGCTTGTACAGATTCAGGGGTATCCCCTGGATTTTTACTATGCTTATGTTGTACTACATGTAAATTTACATAGCCTTGTTTTGCCACATCATAACTATGATTATTTACACAGCGCCAAGTCCGATCCGATAGGCTCAATGCCTCACGACATACAGGGCACATCAACAAATTCATTGTATTCTCCAAAAGATATTTTTAGGCCATAAAAAAAAGCCGGCAAATGCCGACTTTTAAATTCACTTTGGCTTAACGTAATTTTAATGTCATTAGACCTAAAACTACCAGCATAATTGTGATAATCCAAAAACGGATCACCACTTGAGTCTCACGCCAGCCTTTTTTCTCATAATGATGATGCAACGGCGCCATAAGAAATACACGTTTATTGCGCATACGTAATGATCCGATTTGCAAGAATACCGAGATTGCTTCTACCACAAAGACCCCGCCCATAATTGCAAAGACGATCTCTTGACGAACCATTACCGCGATAGTGCCCAGCATTGCACCTAATGATAATGCACCAACATCTCCCATAAAGACTTGGGCAGGATGCGCGTTATACCAAAGAAATGCTAAGCCTGCTCCAATCATTGCAGCACAAATAATCACCAGCTCAGAGGTATATTTTACATAGGGAATATGTAAATAATTGGCAAAGCGTATATCACCTGCCAAATAAGCAAAAACACCTAAACCTGCGGCAACCAAAACAATCGGCATGATCGCCAGACCATCTAAACCATCGGTCAAATTCACTGCATTTGACCCACCATTGATTACCAGATAGGTAAAAATAATGAAGCCAATACCCAATGGAATTGAAGACAATGGAATACTCAGATTTTTAAAAAATGGTATCAATAAATCCAGCATATTCGCTGTATGTACAGGGCTGTCTTGCTGAGTTGCAATGATATACAACGCAATACCCGCCCCCAAAGAGCCAACCGAAGTCCAAAAGAATTTCTTCTTGGCAGGTAAACCCGCATTGTCTTTATAACGGACTTTAATCCAATCATCCGCCCAACCTACAGCACCAAAGATCACCATAACAGCCAAGACGATCCATACATAAGGATTGGATAAATCTGCCCAAAGCAAGGTACTGATCCCGATTGAAAGCAGAATTAAAATCCCGCCCATTGTTGGCGTACCCATTTTTTTGGCATGATTTTCAGGTGCATATGAACTGACAGCCTGACCATATTTAAGCGCTTGTAATTTACGGATCATGACTGGTCCCAAGGCCCAACCAATCGCAAGTGCAGTCAGTACACTGAGCAATGCTCGTAACGATAAGTATCGAACAACTTGGAACGCGTTCTCATAACCCGCCAAGTGTTGAAATAACCAATACAGCATTAAACTTTCTCCATCAAATCAGCCATCAACGTTTCCATATGGGTATAGCGAGAACCTTTAAACAGGAAACTCATGGACTGTGGTTGATGTGTTGCAATTAAACTTAACAATAAAGGTAAAGCTTGTTCTTGGCTAAGAAAAGCTTGTAATTTTTTACCATATTGAGTGCTTCGCGCACCTTCTTGTGTAGCAGGAGCAAACTCCCCTACCGCGACAACAAATTGGATCCCATCCACTGAAACTAGATCACGACCCAACATATAGTGTTGCTGCGCAGCAGTATCGCCCAGTTCGCCAATATCGCCAATCACCATCACTTTGATGCCTTGCTGTTGCGCAAGTACTTCTGCTGCTGCACGCATTGAAGTCGGATTGGCATTATAGGTATCATCAATAAATAAATGCTTGTGCTTATGAATAAAATTCAAACGCCCTTTTGCACCTTGTGCCGACTCCAAGCCGATTACAATATCGTCTAAATCAACGCCAATCGCCAAGGCAAATGCAGTCGCTGCTTCTGCATTATGGACATTATGTTCGCCTGCAAAAGGAAGATTGATTGTTCTTGCACCTTGAGGTGTATTAAGGGTAAAGATTGCAGACTGTGCGTGTAACTGAACATCTGTCGCAAAGACCTCGCCACCCTGACCAAAACTTAACACTTGCTCCGTGTCTACCACTTGACGAATCGTATCGGTAAAATCATCCTGAGCAGGAACAATTGCTGTTCCAGCTTGATCAATATGACGGTAAATTTCAGATTTGGCACGGCAAATTCCATCACGTCCACCAAATTCGCCTAAATGTGCAGTTCCAATATTTAAAATACCGGCAACATGTGGCTGCACAAGATTTGAGGTGTAATCAATTTCACCTTGATGGCTTGCACCAAGTTCCATCACCGCATATTGATGCTCTGAACGCAGCTCCAATAACATCATTGGCACACCAAGATCATTATTTAAATTGCCACGTGTAATCAAGGTCGGGGCTAAACGTGAAAGAATACTCCCCAACATTTCTTTGGTGGTGGTCTTGCCACTACTGCCTGTAAGTGCAATCACTTTTAATTGTGGATGTTGAGCACGACGATACGCGCCTAAATGCCCCAATGCCAAACGTGTATCTGCCACGACAAGTTGACAGATATTTACATCAACAGGATGGCTCACGATGGCAATTTGGCAGCCATTCACAGCCACTTGAACAACAAAATCATGTGCATCAAAACGCTCACCTTTGAGCGCCAAAAAAGCATCACCTAATTCAGCATGACGTGAATCAGTCAAAATACGTTTAATTTCACCTTGTGGTGCTTGATCTAAATACCAATAACCTTGAGTTGCTTCAGCAAGTTGTGCTGCTGACCATGGCTCCAAAGGCACAGTACTGGTGGTAGAGGTGTGCATCTCTTATTCCTAATGAGCTGGATAAGCTGAATTGGGTTTATGGTGTTGTGCATCTATTGCCGATTGCACTTCAACGACATCATCAAACCAATGACGAACACCATCAATTTCTTGATAATTTTCATGCCCTTTTCCGGCAATCACAACAATATCGCCTGATTGGGCATGCTTTACTGCATATTTAATTGCTTCACGGCGATCACGAATTTCGTGAACCTCATGCTGGCTAAAATCAATTTCATGCTTCATATCGGCAAAAATTTGCTCAGGATTTTCGGTACGCGGATTATCTGATGTGATCATCACGGGATTGGCTTGTTCCAAAGCTGCTTTGGTCATCAATGGGCGTTTACCGCGATCTCGATCACCACCACAACCAAAGACAGCCCAAAGCTGATTTTCAACATGGCGTTTCAAGGTTTTTAAAACCTGAGTTAAAGCGTCTGGTGTATGTGCATAATCCACCACAAACAGACGATCCTGATCACGAATCACCTGCATACGTCCAGGTGCACCTTTTAAGTTGGGTACAGTTGCGATAAGTTGTTTTAAATCAAAACCTGCTTGTTCAACAACAATTAAACTGGCCACCAAATTTTCAATATTAAAATGCCCAAGCAATGGGCTATTCACGGTAAATTCAGCTTTGGCTGTTTTGAGATGGAATGTTGCCCCATCTAGGCTATATTTAATCCCAAATACTTGGTAATCAGCCGCTTTAGAGGTTGAATAAGTTAATACTTTCGGATGTGACAGATTACTGCTTGCCGCATTCATCATTAGATCTGCATGCGCATCATCTATGTTAATTACTGCAACTTTTAACGCAGCAAATTTAAACAGCAATGCTTTCGCTTCAGCATAGGCTTCAAGCGTCCCGTGATAATCCAAATGATCTCGACTTAGATTACTATATGCAGCAATCTCAATATCACAACCATTTAAACGACCTTGTTCCAAACCATGCGAGCTTGCCTCAATTGAAGCGAATTCAGCACCTTGCATAGCAAAATCATGCAGAAGATTTTGTAAATGCAACGCATCTAAAGTGGTATGCGAAGACGCTTCTAGGTTTGGCAAAATCCCGTTCCCCGTAGTTCCCATTACTGCACATTTTTTATTTTGTAATGCCAGTAATTCAGCAACGAGGCGTGAAATCGTGGTTTTACCATTGGTTCCAGTGACTGCAAGAATTCGCGCAGCTTTTACTGGGGATGTCGCTTGTAAATATTGTTTTTGCCATTGTCCCATCAAGTGACGCACATCTGGGCAGATCAATGCAGATTCAAAACCTAAATCTGTTTCACTAATAATGCCCAATGCGCCTTTGTCTAAAGCGATTTGAGCAAATTGTGCGGTTTTTTCTGGTTGCGAATAACTGGTCAAAGCAATAAAAATTTGCCCTTGTTGTACATAACGACTATCTAGAGAAAAGCCATTAAATGACTCAGACATCCAAGCCTTTGTATTATCAACTTTATAAATATCTTGAAAATTAATCATTATGGTTTACCTATGGCTTGGCCTTAGCCGTTTCAAGAGGTTTATCTAGAGGCACATTCATTAAACGTAAAGATTCTTGCATAATTCGAGCAAACACTGGAGCTGCAACCAAACCACCATAGTATTGTCCACGCGGATTTTCGACTACAACAATAACGGCCAAACGAGGATCACTAATCGGTGCCACACCGGCAAATAAAGCACGGTATTCAGTATTCGAATAACCTCTATGGTCAGGGCGCAACTTGTGTGCTGTACCTGTTTTACCACCCACGCGATAACCGGGAATATTGGCTTGTTTTGCAGTACCACCAGGCATCGTAACTTGCTCTAACATCAACAAAACTTCATCAGCAATTTTAGGCGCTAAAACCTGTTTGCCTTTGGGCTGATCATTTAATTTATAGAGACTTAAAGGATATTCCACACCATGATTGGCCAACATTGCATAGCCTTGCGCCAATTGTAAAATCGTAGCATTTAAACCATAGCCATAAGCCATTGTACCAATTTGCGAAGAATTTAACTTTTCAGGTGGAAGCACTAAACCTCCACTCTCACCTGGGAATTTAACCGCCGAACGCTGACCAAATCCGACCTTTCTAAAGAAGCTTGGTAAGGTTTCTTTTGGTAAAGACAAGGCAATTTTTGCCGAACCGACGTTCGATGATTTAATAATCACACCAGTAACGGTCAACGAACCATAGTTATGCGTATCACGAATGGTATGGGAACCTAAACGCATCGAACCTGGGCTGGTACTAATCACCGAGTTTGGGGTATATTTGCCACTTTCCAAACCCGCTGCAATGGTAAAAGGTTTCATGGTTGAACCAGGTTCAAACATGTCAATTGCACCACGGTTACGCATGGCATCTTTATTACTTAAGCCATTTTTATCGTTAGGATTATAAGAAGGCCAACTCGCCATAGCCAGAATTTCGCCCGTTTTTACATCCACAGCAATTGCGGAAGCAGAACGTGCATTATTGGCAACACCCACCGCAGTCAACTCACGATACATAATATATTGCAAACGTGAGTCGATACTTAAGGTGATGTTCTCCCCTGCTTTCACTTCTTTCACGACTTCAGGGGTGGTAATACGGTTACCATGTTTATCTCGAGAAATCTTTTGTTCACCATCTTCACCAGCCAGACGGGAGTTTAACTGCATCTCTAAACCTTCAATCCCCGTCCCTTCACTATTGGTGAGACCAATAATTTGCGCATTGGGCTGCGGCTGAGGATAATAACGTTTATAGGTTTTCTCGGCATAAACGCCAGCAAATTTATGTTGGGTAATAAAATCTGCTTGTGGTGGCGGAACTTCTTTTTTAAGTACCAAATAACGAGAACGTGGACGTTCATTTAAACGTTTTTTTAAGTCTGCACGATCAAGACCGACCGCATCTGCCAATTCATCTAAATTTAAATTTTCATCAGGCAATTGGCGTTTGAGTTTACGACTGTTGGGTGTCTTCTGTAATTCAGCCGTGATGGTATCAAACTGTTTTTTAGTCTCAAAATATTCACGTGGATCAATCACCACTTTCATGATTGGAGAACTGATTGCCAAAGGCACGCCATGACGATCACTAATCACACCACGCATGGCTTTTAATGTTTCAGAACGTAGAATGTTGGCATTGGCTTTATTTTGTAAAAAGTCTTTATTAATCACTTGCACATAAAATGCACGTCCGACCAAGCCGACAAAACATAAAAGCACCACGCCCCACATTAAATAGAAACGCCACATATCTATCGATACAGTACTTTTCTGGGTAATGGATGGCTGCTTTTTACGTGGCTGCCGAGTCGGTTTAGTTTGCTTATCTGCCATACAGATGCCTTACTTCTTCTGCTCTGATTCAGTTGGTAATGAAATGACAACTGTTTGCGCAGCTGGCGGTGAATACATTCTCAATTGTGTTACTGCGCGTGTTCCTATTTGCGCAGTTGCACCAAATGTTTGTTGTTCAATGAGCAAACGTCCCCATTCCGCATTGATATCTTCACGTTCACGCATATAACTATTTAAATCACGAAAATCATGACGATAAGCAAAGACTTGCAACACCACCATAAAGGCACTGATCAACACTGCAACAACCAATACGCCATAAACAATCGCTTTTTTTATTGCCAGCTTATGACTTGATTCTTCTATAATTTCTTGTTTCATTCTGCGCCTTTTTGTTCTAAGCGTTCTGCAACTCGAAGCCAAGCACTACGTGAGCGAGGATTGGCTTTGACTTCTTCCTCACTGGCACGAATTCTGTCTACTTTTTTCAGTCGACGAGTATCTTGTACTTTTTGAGGCAATCCCCAACCATTATCTTCTGGCAACGTTGATTCTTTTTGAATAAATTGTTTAATAATCCGGTCTTCAAGTGAATGGAAACTAATGACGGCTAAACGTGCATTTGATTTTAACAAATCTACGGCTTGAGGTAAAAAGGTATGTACGTCATCGAGTTCTTTATTAATTTCAATACGAATAGCTTGGAATGTCCGTGTCGCAGCATGTTTATTCTTTTCCCACTTTGGATGCGCAAGTTTCACAATTTCCGCTAATTTTCCAGTCGTTTCAATATAACCTGCTTGCTTAATCGCACGTGCAATACGACGACTATAACGTTCCTCACCATATTGAAAAATCACATTGGCCAAATGTTCTTCGTCTACATCCACTAGCCAATCTGCGGCTGTTTGTCCTTGAGAATTATCCATACGCATATCAAGTGGTCCATCTTTCATAAAACTAAAACCACGGTCTGCTTGATCTAGCTGTGGTGATGACACCCCTAAATCTGCCATAATCCCATCAACTTGATAAATATCTAATTGATTTAATTCTTGTTGTAAATCTGCAAAACTGGCATGAATAATTTTAAAACGAGGATCTTCTTTTTCTAACTGATATGCCACTTCTAACGCTTGTGGGTCTTTATCAAAAGCATAAACTTTTGAATGCTCATCTAATTTAGACAACAATAAACGGGTGTGTCCACCACGTCCAAATGTCCCATCCACGTAAATTCCTGTATTGCGATCTGCAAGTAAAGCATCGACAGTTTCATGTAGTAATACAGAAATATGAGACATAATTATGATTTCAGTTTAAGCAAAAAAAGTAACTGCACATTATTACCTTGTTTTGCCAAAGCTCCAAACGACTTTTTGTAGGGAAATATTACTTTTTATAGAGAAAACCGTTTTAAAGTGCTTTTTATAAAAGTTCAGTACAAAAAATAGCGCATCCATCCTGCGATAAAGCGCTATCGTGTCTTGAGCATTTTTACATCACCATTGTCAAAATACGCTGAAACACGCCAACCTTGTCGGAGATAAAATTCAAAAGCACGACTTTTTTGATCGGTTTCCAAGCAAATTTCTTGAAAATATTCAAATAATAAATCTTCTGCTTTTTTCAAAAGCGCAGTTCCGACACCTTTGGCTTCAAAATCAGGGTGGACAAACATGGCAAATACGCTGCCGTCAGTTAAATCTGCGATCGAAAAACCACACACTTGATGCTGCAGCTCTGCAAGCCAGACAGTCGAAGTATTTTGAATTAAATCCAATATGACCAACTCAGTGATACCCAGTTCAGTCAGTTGTTGTTTTGACAAATGGTTTTCTTTGACTGACGTTCGTATATCAAAAATAACCTCAATATCATCTTCAGTCGCGAGTCTTAGCGTAATATCCATAGTTTAAATTGATTACTCACTTTGATATTAGGGTCTGCTGACATTTCATAAATGGCTTGCGTTGTAGGCTAAAATTGAGCAGGCAAGGCAGGAAACGAAGAGAATAGCGAGACGTATTTTCGAGTTTCATAACGCAGACTGAGATAATTTTAGCCACAACCCTGAGCAAGAACAAAGCACTGCTTTGTTTGCAGCGCAAGGCGCAGCAGGGGACTAGAGTGTTTTTTGCTGCTACATGTTACCTTGCGAAACGATGTTTCTCATTATTTAGAATGACTAAATTTCATATTTCATGCCTTGTATCATCTAAAAAACACTCTTAGTCGCAAACAGAGACGAATTGTCAACAGACCTAGTCTAACTGATTCATAACAGAATGAAAAAACCTCCTAAAAGGGAGGTTGATTCAATCAAAATAGTGGATGTTTAGCGTTTGCTATTATAAATCTGATCAAAAACACCGCCATTGGCAAAGTGAGTTTGCTGTGCTTTTGCCCAACCACCAAAGACTTCATCGATGGTAAATGTTTTCAGTTCAGGGAATTGGTTGGAATATTTAGCTAAGATTTTTGCATTGCGCGGACGATAGAAATGACGTGCTGCCATATCTTGACCTATTGGAGAATACAAATAGTTAATATAACCCGTTGCTAACCATTTATTGCCATTCTTCTCTACTGTTTTATCAACAATTGCCACTGACGGTTCAGTCAAAATTGACATCGATGGATAGACAATATCAAATTTATTGCCAGATGCTTTCTTACTCACCATGGCTTCATTTTCCCACGTCAGTAAAACATCACCAATCCCACGTTCAGCAAATGTGGTCATCGATGCACGTGCAGCTGGATCCATAACTTTTACGTTATGGTACATCTTAGAAACAAACTCACGTGCTTTAGCATCATTACCACCTGGTTGTTTAAGTGCATAGCCCCAAGCTGAAAGATAGATCCAGCGCGGTAAACCGCCTGTTTTAGGGTTAGGGGTAATGATTTGTACACCAGGTTTGGTCAAATCTGTCCAATCCTTGATGCCTTTGGGATTACCTTTACGTACTAAAAACACAACGGTAGACGTATACGGTGCTGAGTTATTTGGAAATTCTTTTTCCCAACCTGGATTAATTTGACCTGATTTCACAATTTCATTGATATCATTGGCCAAAGCCAAGGTCACTACATCACCTTTTAAGCCATCAACCACAGCACGCGCTTGTTTTCCTGAACCACCATGTGATTGTTTAAAATCAACAGTCTTACCTGTACGAGATTTCCAGTAAGCACCAAATGATTTATTAAACTCATCATAAAACTCACGTGTTGCATCATAAGACACATTTAAAAATTCACGGTCAGCAGCATAGCTTGCTGTCGTTGCAACAGTTAATCCCGTCGCAATAACCACAGCACTCATCAGTGCTTTAAAATTAGTTTTCATATTATGAGTGCTAACATCGCTAAAATTATTCTAAATATATGAAATAAGCGAATAAACTTCAATCAAAAAGCGAAATACCAGCAAACTCAGCACAGATTAAAAATCAATCTATTGTTTTAATTGATGAAAGCGCTCAACATCGCTGTGGTTTATATTTTGTCTGTTTTATTTATTTTCATCACAAAAGTATAAGGCTAAAAAAAGCCCCCTTTGATCAAAGAGGACTTGTTTGTATTTGATTCAAATTACTTTTCAGCGGTAAATTGATCGTAAATTCCCCCATTGGCAAAATGGGTTTTTTGCGCTTTTGCCCAGCCGCCAAAAACTTGATCTATGGTAAAGAGTTTAATTTTTGGAAATTTTGCCGCATATTTACCCGCAGCTTTGGCGTTACGCGGACGGAAATTATATTTTGCTGCCAAGTCCTGCCCTACTGGTGAATAAAGATAATTTAAATAGCCTTTTGCTAAATTACGATTACCATCTTTATCAACCACTTTATCGACGATTGCGACTGAAGGCTCAGCTAGGATTGAAATGGATGGATAAATAATTTGATATTTATCTTTATCTGGACCAGACGTCGCCAAAATTGCTTCATTTTCCCAAGACAACAAAACATCGCCAATACCACGATCCGCAAATGTTGTGAGCGAGCCACGTGCGCCTGAATCTAACACTTTGACATTTTTATATATTTGTTTGACCAATTCACGCGCTTTTGCATCATTGCCACCCGGTTGTTTTAATGCATAACCCCACGCTGATAAATAAATCCAGCGCGGCGCACCACCTGTTTTAGGGTTTGGTGTAATAATTTCAACCCCAGGTTTTACCAGATCATTCCAATCTTTAATTGCTTTGGGATTGCCCTTACGCACTAAAAAAACAACGGTAGATGTGTAGGGTGCAGAATTATTTGGAAATTCTTTTTGCCAACCTTTTTCAATCAGACCCGCATTGACAATTTCATCAATATCATTGGCCAAAGCCAGTGTGACCACATCTGCTTGCAAACCATCTACCACTGAACGTGCTTGCTTACCAGAACCGCCATGGGACTGCTTAAATTCAATATCTTGGCCTGTTTTTGATTTCCAAAATTGACCAAAACTCTTGTTATATTCTTGATAAAATTCACGGGTAGGATCGTAAGATACATTTAAAAATTCTTTCGCTGCATAAGCATTCCCCGTGACGATTAAACTGATCGCACTTAAAAGCAGTAGTTTTTTCATTTCTTTCTCGGTTTTTAATGATTTAGAAGCACTATATTTTTATTATTTTAATTTAACAATCAATTACTTATAAATCTTTAAACTATCTTATTCATAATTTAAGATATCTAAAAATGTGTATTACTCATGTAAATTATTTGGTATATTTTTTACACAATTTAACCTAAACTCGAATTCTTCACGATTCATCCACATTTATATGTTATCAATTAAAATATTACATTTCGTTTCAATGATTGTTTTTTAAACATTTTTTGTGTAGTATTATTAAAAAATGTGACGTAGTTATGCTTTTTGTAAGTTGTTTTGCTACAATAACCATGTTCAAGAACAAAAATTTGACCATCAAGGGGAGCCGATGGAATGAATGATTCTTATTTAAAGATCTTGGGCTTAAGTCTAGGACTCGCAGTGATGGCACAGACAGGCCATACTGCTGCAATTAAAGATACGACCAAACCAATACAATCGTTAATTGTTGTGGTAGACAAACAATCACCGATTGAAAAAGCGCTCAATCAACAAAAGCGTGGCGAGAATAAACTGATCTCAGATAAAGATCAGCTTAAAGTTTTAACGTCGATTAAAACCACAGCCTCACAAAACTTTTTAGCTGAACAACATCAGAAATTTTCTTGTTTTGTACAAGCTTTATTCCAACCACATACTTTGTAAAAATTTGATTTATAAAAATAAATTCTACGCTCCTCAAAAGAATTTAGAAGCCCAATCGTTTATTGGTGAATTAACCCTTAAGCAGTTGGGCTTTTTCGTTATAATAGTTTCAATTTACATTCTGAATAATATTTAGTTATGAAAGTCCGTACTCGTATTGCACCCTCTCCAACTGGTTTTCCGCATGTAGGCACTGCCTATATCGCCTTGTTTAATTTATGCTTTGCACAACAACATGGTGGCGAATTTATTCTTCGTATTGAAGATACCGACCAACTCCGTTCAACCCCTGAATCTGAAAAAATGATTTTAGATTCGCTGCGTTGGTTAGGTTTAAATTGGTCAGAAGGGCCTGATATCGGCGGACCTCATGCTCCTTATCGCCAATCTGAGCGAATGGGAATCTATAAACAATATGCTCTAGAACTTGTTGAAAAAGGTCATGCCTTTTACTGTTTCGCAACAGCGGAAGAGCTTGATCAAATGCGTGCTGAACAACAAGCCCGTGGTGAAACCCCTGGTTATGACGGTCGTGGCTTAAAGCTTTCCCCAGAAGAGGTACAACAGCGTTTGGCTGCGGGTGAAGCTCATGTGATCCGTATGAAAGTCCCTGAAGAAGGTGTTTGCCAATTCAATGACTTACTTCGTGGTGAAGTGGAGATCCCTTGGGCGCAAGTCGACATGCAAATCCTACTCAAAACAGATGGTTTGCCAACTTATCATTTAGCCAATGTGGTCGATGACCATTTAATGGAAATCACCCATGTGATTCGTGGTGAAGAGTGGATTCCATCTGCACCAAAACACCAGTTGCTCTACCAATATTTTGGTTGGGACATGCCAACATTGTGCCATATGCCATTGTTGCGTAACCCAGACAAGTCAAAATTGTCTAAACGTAAAAACCCAACCTCAATCAACTACTACAAAGACATCGGTGTGCTGCCTGAAGCCTTACTGAACTATTTAGGCCGTATGGGTTGGTCAATGCCAGATGAAAGAGAAAAATTCTCTTTGGCTGAAATGATTGAACACTTTGATATCCAGCGTGTGTCTTTGGGTGGTCCAATTTTTGATGTTGAAAAACTAAACTGGCTCAATGGACAATGGATTAAAGCACTCAGCCCTGCTGAACTGTTAACTACACTTTTGGCTTGGAAATCTGATCGCCAAACCCTAGAGGATATTGCTGCGGCCATTCAACCACGTATTAACTTACTGTCTGAAGCGGTAAATTGGGCTGGTTTTTACTTCAACCAATTCCCAACATTGACCAAAGAGCAATTTGACAGCAAAAAGTTGACTGAAGAGCAAGTTCGTCAAAGCTTGCAATTTGCAATTTGGCGTTTAGAAAGCTTGTTTACTTGGAACAACGATACTGTAAGCCAAACCTTGATGGATTTGGCGAATCAAATGGAAATCAAACTCCGTGATTTCATGCCAGCATTCTTTATTGCAATTGCTGGTTCAACATCATCGACCCCTGTGATGCAATCGATGGTCACCATTGGCCCTGATTTAACCTTTGCCCGTTTACGTCATGCACTTGAAATTGTGGGTGACCCGAGCAAAAAAGAAGCAAAAGTTTGGGAAAAACTGAACGAAAGCATCAAATTGCCGAAAAATGATGCAGTTGATGAAGCTTAATTAAATTTTCTGTTGACGTGTGAGTGCAATATCCCTAATATTGCGCTCACACAGACTGGGGGTTATAGCTCAGTTGGTAGAGCGCTACAATGGCATTGTAGAGGTCAGGAGTTCGATCCTCCTTGACTCCACCAAAAGTTTTACCTGTGTTGCCTCACTTGTCCCTATCGTCTAGAGGCCTAGGACATCGCCCTTTCACGGCGGTAACCGGGGTTCGAATCCCCGTAGGGACGCCATATTCAAGATGGCGACATCTTTGTAAAAAACCCAAGCATAATGACTTGGGTTTTTTATTGCCTAAATTTTGCTTTTAAGCTGCTATTCAGTCTTTTTTGCATTCTAAAATAGAACGATTAGAATATGCTTAGATTATAAATGTGGAGCCACCATGCAATACCAATGTCCAAAGTGCCAAAGTCGAAAAATCTTGCCTGTTACCCATGGGAATACGCCTGCTGTACGTCCTGTTGTTCCAAAAAGCTTGGTATTTTTGATTCCGTTACTGTTTATTTTGTTGTTACTGGTCGTCATTAGTATTGTGATGTGGATTTTCAGCAACGGTGCAGGTCAAACATTGCAAATTGCAACAGTCGTGGTCTTCATTGCAGCTGTGATTGCAGGGGTAATGTTTTGGCGTGATCTGCCTGATTTTAAAATCTCAATGCAATCATTTATGCAAGCCAATAAAAGCTGGAAGTGCCGTGACTGCAATCATGAGTGGCAAATCTAATCCTTCAGCTTTGCCTCATGTTCAAATCAAACCATTCACCTTAATGTGAATGGTTTTTTGCTTCATCTGTATGTGTGTCATCATCAGCATTACTGTGATCATGCCCATCTGATTCATGCGAATGCACCATACACTCATTGTCTTCAATTTGTAGCGTCATCTCAGTAATCCCATGTTGATGGCTGAGCATTTCCATAACCTGTTGATACAGTTGATTCCGATCCGCTTCTGGTGCAAATAAATGTACTGTCAGATGCACATTTTTAGATGTAATGGCCCAAACCTTAAGTTGATGAATACTTTCTACACCTTTAACCGATAAAAGATCATTACGTAATTTTTCAATATCAATTTCCTCAGGCACACCTTCCAGTAAGATATTGATACTTTGTTTTAGCAGAACCCATGTTCTTGGTAAGACCCAAAAGCCGATGAGTACAGCAATAATCGTATCCACCCACATCCAGCCGGTGAAATAAATAATTGCACCCCCGATGATCACCCCCACAGAACCCAGTGCATCACTTAACACTTCCAGATAAGCACCTTTTATATTGAGGCTTTCCTTTGAACTGGAGAATAAAATCTTCATTGAAATAAGGTTAATCACCAACCCAATAACTGCCACAATCATCATACCGACACTCTGAATTTCAGGGGGTTGGCTAAAGCGCTGATACGCCTCATAGAGAATATAAATTGCAACCACAAACAGCATCATGGCATTAAATAGCGCTGCTAAAATTTCAAAACGCTGATAGCCAAAGGTCCGTTTATCATCTGCGGGTAATTTACCAATTTTGATAGCAATCAATGCAATTGCTAATGCTGCTGCATCAGTAAACATATGTGCGGCATCGGACAATAAGGCCAAGCTTTGCGTCATGAAACCCGCAATCACTTCAACAATTAGAAAGGTACTGGTTAATGCCAATGCAAAGGTTAGTTTTTTTACATTTCCTTCTGTGACGACAGCATGACTATGATCATGCCCTTGTTGCTCACTCATGTTCATACCTCTGATTTTGTTTTATCAAAATAATGAATATTTTTTCTATTTATTATTGATAATAATTATTATTATCAATAATAAGGTTTCTTCTATATAATGGCGACTATATTTTCCACAGTTCAAATACCCCTGTTAATGGAATATCGACAATGAAAAAATACCTCTACCTTTCTGTACTTCTTTGCTCTTATAGTTATGCACATGAACCCTATGTTGCACCTCTGGGCTATAACACCACAAATACACGAATCCCAGTGATTGCATCCTATGCTGAAGAAGCACTGAATGCAGAACATGCCATGAAACAAACCGCGCTCAACGTGATTCAACCAGATCAGAGCAAGTTACAAGTTGAAGCTGCAAGCACTTTAAAATCGGCTACAGTGTTTGACTTAGCCTTACCACAAGCAGGCACCTATCACCTGTTCAGTAAAGCATCTTTCCCACTCAAATATGTCCAACATAATAAAGAATGGAAAATGCTTTTTGATGTTCCTGCTGAAAAAGCAGGTAAGATCGCTGAACGTGAATATGTGATTCCAGCTGACTTTAAGAAACCGCCTGTACCGATCACCATTAACCGAGAATGGTCAATCCAAAGCTACATTTCTAAAGAAAAAACGTCACCTATTCAAAACAACACTGATGCTGTAATACAAGTCGAATTTAAAACGCATCCCAACAGCATTACTGCGCAGCAACCTATACAAATCTTGATTAAAAAATCAGGACAAGCACTCAAAAACGCTGAACTGCTCATCCGTGCTCAAGGGCAAACAGATAAACAAGCACAAAAAGTTTCGGTTGCTCAAGATGGTTCAGCGACAGTCACTTTTCCTTATTCAGGGCAATATTTGCTTGAAGTCAGTGAAGCATTTAACAAAACCACTCAACCTGTAAATCAAAATTACACCATCATTAGTTTAGGTGTATTGCCTGTTAGCCAATAATAAACTGTCTATACAGTTTCAATGCCTCACCCTTCTTGGCTAAGAACGGTGAGGTTATTTTTAAATTAACGATCAACCATCCGTTTGTGCTTTAACTTTACGTTCATTCATCCAGCGATAAATCACCGGTAAAATCACCAAAGTCAGTAAGGTGGATGACATGATGCCGCCAATCACCACGGTTGCCAGTGGACGCTGAACTTCCGCACCTGTCCCTGTAGCCAACGCCATCGGCACAAAACCTAACGATGCCACACAAGCCGTCATCAATACGGGCCTTAAACGTAAAATTGCACCTTGCCATGTGGCCTGATAAACATCCAGTTGTTGACGTAATTCCTTAATAAAGGTCAACATCACCAAACCATTTAATACTGCCACACCTGAGAGCGCGATAAAGCCCACACCTGCAGACATCGACAATGGTATACCTCGAAGCCACAGTGCAATCAAACCACCACACAGTGCAAATGGCACACCAGTAAATACCAGCAAACTTTCCTTAAAGTTATGGAAAACGGCCATCAACAGCACAAAAATAGTTATCAACGCCAGTGGAACGACCAGCTGCATACGTGCCTTCGCAGAGGTTAGGTTTTCGAACTGTCCGCCATAACTCAACCAATAACCCGCAGGCATTTCCTGCTTCGCCAAAGTCGATTGTAATTCTGTGACAAATGAGCCCAAATCGCGCCCTTCGACATTGGCGGTCACAACGACACGACGTTTACCATTTTCACGACTGACCTGATTAATACCAAGGATATTTTCAACTTTAGCCACATCCTGAAGTTGGATTAGACCTCCGTTTGGCGTTTGAATAGGTAAAACAGCCAAGTGCTCAGGTGTACGTTGAGCATCATCCAGACGAATCACAAAGTCGAAACGGCGGTCACCTTGTAGGATTTGCCCAACATTCTGCCCACCGACGCTGGTTGCCACCAAGTCTTGAATCGCTCTCACCGACAAACCATATTGCGCTGCCGCGGCTTTGTTCACTTCAACATTTAAAAGTGGTAGGCCGGAAGTCTGTTCCACATTGACGGCAGTTGCGCCAGTAATCCCTTTGATTTGTTGTGCAATCTTAGTGGCTTGCTGATTCAACACCTCCATATCATCGCCAAAAATCTTGATCCCCACATCACTTCGCACACCAGAAATTAATTCGTTGAAACGCAGCTCAATCGGTTGAGAAAACTCACTATTATTTCCGGGTAATGTACCAAGAAATGCAATCATACGTTGACGTAGCTCATCAATTGTTTGCTTTGGATTCTTCCATTCATCACGTGGCTTTAACAACACCACAGCATCGGAAATATTAGGCGGCATGACATCTGTTGCCACTTCTGCCGTCCCTGTGCGGGCAAATATGGCTTTGATTTCAGGAAACTCTTTGAGCAATAACTTTTCAGTATTCTCCTGCATACGTAAAGACTGCTCTAGGCCAGTACTTGGTGAACGCATTTGTTGTACTGCAAAATCGCCCTCACTCAAGGTGGGTGCAAATTCACTACCAATTTGAGTGGCAAGCACGCCCGTTAAAAACAGAATACTCACCGCAAGAGTGACGACTAACATTCTAAAGTTATAGGCTAAATTGAGTAGTTTTTCATATTTTTGCTTTAACCACAGCATCCAGCGACTTTCTGTTTCTTTAACTTCACTATTAACAAATAAAGCCACTGCAGCAGGGACAAAAGTAACCGAAAGAATGATTGCGCCCACCAATGCCAATACCACCGTCATAGCCATTGGGTGAAAGAGTTTTGCTTCAACACCAGACAGGGCAAAAATAGGTAAGTACACCACCAGAATAATTAATTGACCAAAGATTAAAGGGCGACGTGCCTGTTTAGCCGCAAGAAAAACTTCTTTAAAACGTTCTGCTCGTGAGAGTAATCTGCCTTTTGCATGCTGTGCCTCTGCCAGTCGCCGAATACAGTTTTCAACAATAACGACCGCACCATCCACAATAATCCCGAAATCCAGTGCGCCTAAGCTCATCAGATTGGCACTAATTTTCTGCTCAGCCATACCCGCCAAAGTAAACAGCATCGATAACGGAATCACACACGCAGTAATTAACGCTGCACGGAAATTACCAAGAAATAGGAACAAAATAACAATGACCAGAATGGCCCCTTCTACAAGATTCTTCTGTACCGTACTAATCGCACGCTCGACCAAAGCTGTCCGGTCATATACGGTTTGAATCACAATACCTTTCGGTAAAGACTGCTGAACTTCCTTGATTTTGGCATCCACTGATTTCGCCACAGTACGGCTATTTTCACCCATCATCATCATGGCGATACCGAGTACAGTTTCCTCGCCATTGTAAGTTGCACCACCTGTACGTAAATCATGTCCAATCGAAACAGTCGCTACATCTGCAACTCGGATCGGAAAACCATTTTTATTGCCGATACTTACATTTTGAATATCTTCAATATTGTTCAAGGTTCCTGGGACACGTACTGTCAATTGCTGCCCATTGGTTTCAATAAAACCAGCACCACGGTTTTCATTGTTTCCAGTTAAAGCGTTTTGTAGATCACTGACAGGGATTTGTAATTGTTGCAAACGATTTAAATCAGGCGTGACCACATAGGTTTTATTGAAGCCGCCAATCGAGTTGACCTCTGCAACACCAGGAACACGTTGTAACTGCGGTCGTACAATCCAGTCCTGAATTTCACGTAAATCCATCGCTGTATAGGGCGTACCATCAGGTTTTTTCGCATTCGGCTCAGCCTTGATCACCCACTGATAAATCTCACCCAGCCCTGTCGATACAGGGGACATTGTCGGTGCAATATCATCTGGTAGTTCGGTTTGGG
The DNA here is from genome assembly GCF_025433935.1 of Acinetobacter sp. I-MWF. NCBI lineage: Bacteria > Pseudomonadati > Pseudomonadota > Gammaproteobacteria > Moraxellales > Moraxellaceae > Acinetobacter > Acinetobacter sp. I-MWF. The sequence goes on from NZ_JAMBAR010000001.1 coordinate 4,257,019, forward strand.
CTTCTTGTAAGCGTTGATTAATCTGTTGTCGTGCCCAATAAATATCCGTCCCATCTTTAAAAATAATGGTCACTTGCGATAAACCATAACGGGAAATTGAACGGGTCAACTCTAGCTTTGGTAAACCCGCCATCGCAGTTTCGATGGGATAGGTAATCCTTTGTTCAACTTCTAATGCGGTAAAACCAGCTGCTTGGGTATTCACTTGCACTTGGGTATTGGTAATATCAGGTACAGCATCAATCGGTAGTTTTTGATAACCGTAAATCCCTACGCCAATCCATGCCACAATAAACAGCATGACCCAAATGGCATTTTTAATCGAAAATTGAATCAGTCGATCAAATAAACCTTCAGGTTGAGGTAATGCTGAATCCGCATCGAGATCTAACTTAGAATCAGAAGAATCATTAATGCCCATGGCTCGCCTCTCCTTTTTCCAATTCAGATTTCAGCAAAAAGCTACCCTGGCCTGCATATTGCTGACCTTGAGTCAGACCAGACTTCACTTCAACCCACTGACCATCACCGGATACCTGACCCAGTACAACAGGCTGTGCAGTAAACTCGATTTTCTTATCATGTTCACTGGAAACAAAAACAACGTCTTTTCCTTCAACTTTCTGTATAGCACTTTTCAGTACACGCAATGCTTGAGCAGTGCCTTGCTGTTGTAGCTGAACATTGACCATCAAATTCGGGCGCAATTCAGCCGCATTCGACAACACTTTGGCACGCACTTGTAAACGCCCTGTCTGCACATCAGCTTCACTATTTAAACTTTGAATCTGCGCTTTAAAGGTATTCCCCGTTTGCAGCGACTTAAATTCAAGCTGTTGATTGGGTGCAATCGCTGAAAACTCAGAACTTGGTACAATAAATTCAAGCCATAACTGATCCAGTTGATCGATGATAAATAACTGGCTGGCAAGCTGTACATTTTCACCCATGACCAAGTCTTTTTTACTGATAATGCCTGCAATTGGTGCTGTGAGAACATAGCGACCATTACTGCTCGATGAGGCACCAAAAGCAGATAAACGAGATCTGGTGGCTTGTACCTGAATCTGTGCTTGCTTATAGGCATTGTAAGCCCGTTGATAATCCTGCTTGGCAGAAATACCTTGTGACCATAACTGACGCTCTCGTTCATAGTCCTGACGTGCCAGCTCTAAGCTTGTTTGTGCGACCTGTAAATTCGCCTGCTGATCAACCAAATCAGGCACCACCAAGGTCGCCAATGCCTGCCCCTTTTGCACACGCTGGCCTAACTCAACATTGACTGCAACCACCTGCCCACTAAATGCAGGTGATACATGTGCTTGACGGTCGGTATTGACCATAACCTTTGCAGGATAAGAAGCTGATTTGGTAACAGTACCCATCTCTACTTTAGCTAGTTTAATCCCTTGTTCAGTGATCTGCTGAGCAGTCAAACTAATGGCTTCAGCATTCTCTTTCTCGCCACCCTCTTCTTCACTGTGCTTCGCTTCTTCGGAACCATCTTTGGTGGTTCCTTTAGCATTTTCATCATGTGAATGTCCTTCTTCAGCATGTTCTGCTTCTTTTTCACCGCCTTCTTTGCTCGTGCCTTTTTTGGTTGAAAAGAACAACCCCATGGCAATAAGAGCAGTCATTACAATAGTAATGATGATCAGTAGGCGTTGAGAAATTTTGCCTTTCTGAAGTTTAAAAGATTTAAATTGATTCAGCATATTAATTTCCCCCGCCCACGATTGGTAAAGCTTGTGTTTCCTGCCATAAACTCTGATTGATCTGAGCTAAAGCGTCTTTTGCCATGATTTGACTTGGTTCAATACCGAGACTCAGACTTTCCGCTTCAATGGCACGTTGCCAGCCATCTTTCAATAATTGCACTTTTCTCAAACGCACTTCTTGCAACTGTAACGTTGCGAGTTGCACATCGTTAACGGCAAATTTACCGACAGTAAACCCCTGCAAAGTTTTACGTTGAACCTGAGCTGCAAGCGGAATCTGAGACTCATCGACTGCTTTAAACTGTACTTCCAGTCCTTGCAATTCAGTCAACAATGTTCCCACCTGCAAAGCATTTTGGCGGAGATAAAATTCCTGTTGTCTACTGAGTAAATCCTGCTTTGCTTGCGCAATTTGCACACCATATTGCTGGCGGTTGAAAATATTCAATGGGATAGAGACCCCCACAACTAAAGCATTGTCAGTCGAGGTTTCAGGTGATCGAGTACGATTCACGCCTAAATTCACAGTCGGATTAGGCCGTGCCGAAGCTTTTAATTGCGCCACTGTCGCTTTTGCTTGCAACACCTGTAACTGACGTGATTTTTCAAAAAGATTGTCCGCGAGATATTCTTGTACCTGTTGGTGTGTCGAAGACGGCCATAAAGATTGAGGATTTAAACCAATACGAATGGATTTATCAGCGTCCCCCCAAAGATTGGATAATTGCTGCTTGGCAACTTGCACCTGCAAATCGGCTTGACGATATAAGCGAGCATTTTCTGCATGACTCAGTCTGGCACGATCTACATCAACCTGAGCGACACTCCCCGCTTGATAGCGCTTCTGAATTGCATTCAGATTTTCTTCACTGACGTTGAGTTGCTCTTGAACCACGTTGCGTTCTAATTCAAAAATGGCAAGCTGTGACCATTGGTATTTCACAGCCAATTCGAGTTGTGCCTGATAAATTCGCTGATTTAAGTCACTTTGGTCTTTTGAAAGTTGTGCCAACCGCTGTGCTGACCTACGTTCACCAAAAATATCCAAACGTTGAGAAACACCAATTGAAAGCTCTTGATCTTGATTGGAACCAAAACCCGTTTGCGATACGGATAACTCTGGATTTGTCCACAGTTTTGCTTGTTTGATGTTCGCAGTTGCAATTTGTTGCTGTGTTTGCCAGACGTTCTGCGTTTGCTGATATTGCTCAGTTTTTGCAATTGCCTGTTGTAAGGTTAATGCTTGAGATGGGTTGTCTGCCCAACTAAGAGATGACATCACACTCAACATCAGTGCACCGAGCAAAGACGGCCTAAAACCAAATACAGGCTTTTGTACTAAATTACGTATTTCTTTTGACATAAAAATGCCCCACTAAATTAAACCATTAGCGGTGGGCAATCTTTTTGGCTACCCCACCTTATAGCGGGGATGAGAGAGGCGGAGGATTGGGCAAATATAGATCAGGTGACTGGTACAAATTATTCCAGCCAATAAAGCGGGATTCAGGGTAGCCTATAAACTTAGGCTGCGCTGTTTGTTGCTGATCATCAACCACAATAAAATGCGCAAAGGAAGGCAAATGGTCACGATGATCATCATTTATATGATTCAGGAAATCATTGGAGCGCACATCATGTTGATGTGCTGATAATTGTTTTGATGCGGACTGATCAGAAATCGGTTTATCTATCCCATACACATCCAATAGCTGCGGATGCTGCTGCTGATCCTGAGTACAATCAGGCGCATTATGGTGTCCAAAATGCTGACTAATTAGACTTTGTGATGGAAGTGTAGTGCTTTCATGATCACAAAAAGCTGCCGCTACATTCCAAAGACTTTGGAACATAAACAAACTAAGCAAGACTGTGATGAAAACACTTGAGCGTTTCACAGATTCTATCCGAAATCAAAAAACAACCTAAATATAGCAAATTTTCTCAATGTAATAAAATTACAGTGCGTGATTTAATACTTTAAATAAAAATTGTTGGTTTGTTAAATAATGTATTTTTTAACAAATGTGTAAAAATCGCAATTGACAAATTACATTTAACTATTTGCAAAGTGTAAAAAATCAGCTAGATTAATTATATCTAATCATTTTTTTGTGATTAGCAGTCTCTTTTACTTTGTTAATGGATTAGCAAGGAGGTTGTATATGTTGGTACATATTTTTAACCGTTTTTTAGGAGATTCAACATCTCGTCGAGCATTTGAACAGAATGCTTCCGAAGCTGCTCTCGAAAAAGCGCAAGCACATCATTTTGAAGATCAAAATCTAAGTTTAGATGAAATCGCAAATCGTAATGCTATGTGGTGCTATTTAAGAGCTGCTTTGCGTGGAGATCAAGAAGCTCAGTATAAAATGGGACTCAGCTACTTAAATGGACAACTTGGGTTAGACCGAAGTTATAGTCATGCAGAAAAGTGGCTTGAACAAGCTGCACATCAAGGTCATACCCACGCCAAAGAACAATTAAAAAAAGCATATGATGAGCTTGCTTTTTCATAAATCATGATAAAAATATTACATATACCCATCTATAAACAGAGTTGAAATCAACTCTGTTTACTTAAAAATATATTCAAATTTTCAAGTGAATTTATTTGGTTATGTTTTATACAATAAGATTGATTTTTTGCTTTTAATACTCATTTTTATATGGTAAAAATCACGAAATAAGTAAAAATATAATAGAGTATTTACTCTAAAAATATTTTATAAATTCAGTCACTTAATACTAGTATTTTTATTTTTTTTGTATATTATTGCCTTCCAACAAAAGTGATCATCTTTTAAACAAAGACCCAATCACCCGAAACAAAAAAATACAGCATATATTTATGCCAGTAGAATCAGGAAAATAGCTATGAATCAAAAATTAGAGCAACTTTTTCAAAAAAAGGTTCAAGGTAAAATTGCACTAATCACAGGTGCATCTAGTGGTATCGGTTTAACGGTTGCAAAAAAACTCGCAGCAGCAGGCGCGCATGTACTTTTAGTGTCTCGTACTGAAGAAACATTGAAAGAAGTCCAAGCTGAAATTCAGGCTGAAGGTGGACAGGCTGATATTTTCCCTTGTGACCTAAATGATATGGATGCTATTGATGAAGTGTCTAAGCAAATCATTGCCTCTGTTGATCATATTGATATTTTGATCAATAACGCAGGACGCTCGATTCGTCGCGCGGTACATGAATCTGTTGACCGTTTCCATGATTTTGAACGTACGATGCAGCTGAATTACTTTGGCGCAGTTCGTTTAGTTTTGAATATTTTACCGCAAATGATGGTTCGTAAAGACGGTCAAATTATCAATATCAGTTCAATTGGTGTTTTGGCGAATGCAACTCGCTTCTCTGCTTATGTTGCATCAAAAGCAGCATTGGATGCATTTAGCCGTTGTTTATCTGCGGAAGTACATTCACATAAAATTGCAATTACTTCAGTTTATATGCCTTTAGTCCGCACGCCGATGATTGCACCGACTAAAATTTATAAATATGTACCAACACTTTCGCCTGAACAAGCAGCAGATTTAGTGGCTTATGCGATTGTGAAACGTCCGAAGAAAGTTGCGACAAACTTAGGCCGTTTAGCCTCTATTACGTATTCGATTGCACCTGGAATCAATAATAAATTAATGTCGATTGGCTTTAATTTGTTCCCAAGTTCGACTGCATCTGTAGGTGAGCAACAAAAATTAAATCTGGTACAAAGAGCATATGCTCGTTTGTTCCCTGGTGAACATTGGTAATTTAAGCCACTGAACGGATATTTTACTGAGTAGACTATCCGTTCAAATACAAACATTGAAAATCTTGAACAAATAAAATAATATTAGAAAAACTAAGCACTAAGAATAACTTCACGCATTCAATATTAAAGAAAAAATCATTGATTTTAAATTTAACAACACGAAGCTATTCAAATAATCAGAAACATAACCAATTAGAAAATGAGACCACTATGTTAAAAAAACAATTTAACTTAAAGCTTCAACCTGTTACCCATGCCGTTTTACTTTGTCTAAGTTTAAGCACGAGCACACTCATACCTGTTTATAGTTATGCAGAAACAACCTCCACAGAACAAAGCACGGCATCTGATCAAAGTACACAAACGCAGCAAGAAAGCCCGTATTCCAAACTGAATTGGCAAATTGGACCCAAAAAGGAAAATCTTGCTGATGTCGCCACGCTAAACACAATTAAAGGTGATGGTTTTCTTGATATTTCAAATTCAGATAAATTTTTAGAGCTTACAGGTAATCTCACTTCGGGCAGCACTAATGTACTCGTCGCAAAGGATGATTCATGGTGGGCGACATTTGACTTTGAACCGTCAGGTTACGTCAAAGATGATGAGAAAATTGATGCTGATGCATTGTTAAAAGAATTAAAATCTTATGATGAAGCAGCCAATGCTGAACGAGTGCGTTTAGGGCTTGATAAACTTTACACAGACAGTTGGGCTGTCCCTCCAAAATATGATCCTGCATCTAAACATCTTGAATGGGCATTAAAAGTCCGTGGTGAAGATAATATGGAAACCATAAACTATACCGTACGTCTGCTGGGGCGTACGGGTGTGATGAGTGCAACCTTGGTATCTGATCCTGAAAATCTAGATAGAAATATTCAAGCATTTAAAAACTCTATCAAAGGCTTCCAATATAATTCAGGTGAACGTTACACCGAATTCCAAGCAGGCGACAAAGTCGCAGAATATGGTCTTGCTGCTTTAGTGGTAGGTGGTGCTGCCGCCGTTGCGACTAAAAAAGGTTTTTGGGCGGTCATTGCTGCTTTCTTTGCAGCGACTTGGAAGTTTATCCTTGTTGGGGTTGCTGCTTGCATTGGTTTTATCGGGAAGATTTTTAAAAGAAATAAAGAATAATGATCGCATTTGAATATCTTATTATTTTGGGTTTAGTCGGATTTTATCTCTATGATTCGGCTAAACTTTGTTTCTATAATGAGTTTTATCTTCTCAACGGTTTTACCACAAAGTTTAAGTCACAGATGCTGGTCAATCACGTCAGTGTCTTAAAAAAATTTCTGATTATTCCTCAGCCATTTTGCCCACATTATTTATGCTTTAAAGTTCGCTGGCAACTGACCCATCATCAAGACCACCAACAAGTTATTGGCGACGAGATCAAGGCTATTCGAAATCTGCAAAAAATCTTAAAGCCGTTGCAGTTGATGATTTATTTAAATACAGTGTTAACACTGGTTTTATTACCTATTGCGTTGATTTATAAAAGCAGTTATCTATATTTAGCAATTTTAATCCTGAGCATTTATGCGCTTAACCTGATCAATATCACTTGGATTTTTGTTCGACGAAAACAACTATACTTGTCCAACTTAAAATTCAGCTATCTTTTCATCGATGCGCTACTTTGTCCGCCTTTTGCATTAAACCTCCTGCAAAAAATTAGTCTAAATTATGATTTTAAGACAGATGCAATTACCCTCTCCCAACATTTATTACAAGCAGATGATTTTCAAGCCTTGTTGTCTCAAACGATTGCGGATATTGAATTACTCAAAAATAATCATGACTCAGAACAAGTGGTCATTGAACAATTAACACTTAAACAAAACTACCTGACCAATCTATTAAGTCCACCTTGAGTACCGAAGCTATTTACTCAGCAACAATTTTCACGATTTAAACGACAACAGCTCAGTATGATTCGCAAGCTTCTGTTTCAATAAATTCTCTAACCAATCAATAAAGAATTGAAAATATACTGGTCGATACTTTCTTTCTAAAAAAAGAAAATTGATGGGTATTTTTAAGCACGCTTCTTGCTCAAATATTCGGGTTAATCTTTTGGTCTCGATAAACGGGATTGCATCAAAAGCTGGAATCTGGATAATCCCCAACCCCTGCAAGCCCGCATGTAAATAACTTTCGGTATCCTCAACTGAAAGTTGATAAGGAAGTTTGATCTGGGTATCTTTAAAAACCAGACTTCCAAAATCTGAATCCATATTTTTCATTTGATAACCGATCATAATATGCTGATTTAACGGTTCTGTTTCTAAAGCATTCTCCAATGTATTTAAGTATTCTGGAGCAGCCACCGTATATAAATCAACCTCTGTGATAGGCCTCACAATTAGGTTTTCATTCATCACATTTCCAACACGAAGCACACAATCTAGTCGTTGTTCAATTAAATCTGAATAATGATCGTGGCTATAAATTGAGACTTTAATATTGGGGTACTTTGCATAGAATTCATGCAGATCAGGGAGAAGATATTGGGTTGCAATTCTTAATGGTAAGCCAATTTTAACTTGCCCCTTATATTGGCGATTTTTTAATTTAAACTTATTCAGCCCTTCAGCCTGAAAAATCAATTGTTGAACTTCTTTAAGAAACTGAACCCCATCATTGGTTAAGTTAACTTTTCGCGTGGTGCGATTAAACAACAATACTTGATATTCTTTTTCTAAGCCTTGTATTGCATAGGTAATTGTTGAACGTGGTAAATCCAGTGCTTTAGCAACTTGGGCAAATGAATGCTTTTCTGCAACTAAGCAAAAAATTTTTAGCCGTTCAATTTTATCCATTTATTATTCAATTTTTTCAAACAATCTATTCGATTCTAATCACTATTTAGAATAAAAAATAGCTTTTAGAATTTCAGCATCATTTATCAAAACTGGAAAATAACAATGGCACAGCACAATTTAAAAGACAAAACAGTGATTATTACAGGTGGCGCTAAAAACCTAGGTGGTCTGATCGCACGTAAATTTGCAGAACAAGGTGCAAATCTTGTCATTCACTACAACAGCCTAGAAACCCAAAAAGATGCCGAAGAAACACTCAAAGCCGTAGAACAACTTGGCGTTAATGCAACCTTGATACAAGCAGACCTCTCCAATATTCAAAATATCGAAACATTGTTCATCAAAGCCAAAGAAATCTTTGGTGGTGTCGATATCGCGATTAATACCGTAGGGCGAGTACTCAAAAAACCATTGATTGAAACAACTGAACAAGAGTTTGATTCGATGAATGACATTAACAATAAAATTGCCTATTTCTTCATTCAGTCTGCGGGTAAACATCTTAACAATGGTGGAAAAATTTGTTCTATCGTGACCAGTCTTTTAGCAGCCTATACAGGATTGTATTCAACCTATGAAGGCTTAAAAGCACCTGTGGAGCACTATACACGTGCAGCATCGAAAGAGTACGGCGATCGCGGTATTTCCGTCACTGCTGTTGCACCGGGTCCAATGGATACACCTTTTTTCTATGGTCAAGAAGCGCCTGAAGCAGTGGCCTATCATAAATCTGCCTCTGCACTGGGTGGTCTAACCAAGATTGAAGATATTGAACCTTTGGTACGCTTTTTAGTGACAGAGGGTTGGTGGATTACAGGTCAAACTATTTTTGCCAATGGTGGTTATACAACACGTTAATAATAAACTGCCCATTTATTGAAATGGGCAGTTTATTGCTAGATCTGATGATTCCGATCCACCCATTCTGCAGTCAGTGCAATGCTCTGTTTAAGATTGGTTTCTGGTATTTGCCATTTCTGATTTAATGTTAAAAACTGATCTATATTTAATTGCTCAGTTCGGATGAAATTCAACATCTCAGCAGAGAGATCCAGCTTTTGAGCAAGCCACTTCCATTTTAAAATCACTTTTAAAATGCTCAGCGAGACGAAATATTGCGGTGCTTTTAGATTTAATCTGTGAGCCGCATTGTCAATAAGAGCTTGCAAAGAAATCTGAGTAGGATTGGCAATCAATATATCTTGGTGACTTGCAAGTTGATCCTGTGATGCTTTGCATATCGCATTGACCAACATTGTCACGGAAACCAAAGGTAAATAATGCTGAGGGGTTGCAGGAATTGCGGTCATTTTACCCTGTTTAAGCTGAGTAATCAGGTGAGCAATTGGCTGGTTTTCTGCAATTTCACCAGAATTTTCATCCCCTACCACTGTTGCAGGATGAATCACTGTCCAGTCAATTTTCAACTGTTGAGCGCATTTCACCCACGCAAAATGAGCTTCAATTTTAGAAGCCTCATAAGCACCCAGTTTTTGGTACACCTGCCTCCAATTCGTACTCTCGATATTTTCTAAACAGACTCCAGCATGCTGTAAGTGCTGAGTGAGTGTCAACATATAGCCAGAAAGATGAATTGCCCGTTTCAATTGGCAATGTTCGTTCACACATTCAAGTAAATTGATTAAGCCCTTAACATTGACTTCCCTTGCCTGTTGTATTGAAAGGTTCCATGCAAATAATGCACTGGTATTAAATAAATAATTTACCTCAGCAAGCCGTTTCCAATCTTCAACTGAAATACCCAAATCAGGCAAGGTAACATCGCCTTGTAGACAGAATAATTTTTGATGGTTTATTCCTTGTTTTTCCAGCCACATTCTCAAACTCGGCTCTTGCTGATCGAGACGACGGCACAAGGCAAAAACTTGGTCATTGCTTTGAAGTAATCGCGCTACAAGAAATTTACCAATAAACCCTGTTGCACCAACCACCAAGGCAACTTTTTCTACGCTTTGATTATTTTGCATCACTTTATACACCCTTTATATGCTCGCACTTAAGCTAAAGGATGGAGTACACTCCACAGTCAAGTGTTTCTTGCAAATACATAAAATTTGGAGCAAGTGATGTTAATCGGTGAATTATCAGAGCAATTAAATCTCAGTCGGGATACCATTCGTTTTTATGAAAAGCTTGATCTTATCCGCCCATTGACACGAAATAATGGTTATAAGGATTATTCAAAACAAGACTTACAGCAATTACAACTGATTCAAGTCGCTAAAAATCTAGGTTTTACTTTGGCTGAAATTAAACAGATTTTAGACTTGGTCAACGTCAATGAAATTCCAGCAGAACAATTTCATATGATTTTAAAAGACAAGCTCAGTGTCATTGGTGAAAAAATTCTCCAATTACAGAATATTCAAAATCTACTTGAAAATCTTGTGGTTGGGGAAGCATGTCCATTTAAAAAAGATTGTGATCTTTCTGCAATTGTCTAATCCATAAAAGAAACCGCCTTACGGCGGTTTCTTTATTGAGAAATTAGGGTCTGTAGACATTTCATAAATGGCTTGCGTTGTAGGTTAAAATTGAGCAGGCAAGGCATGAAACGAAGAGAATAGCGAGACTATTTTCGAGTTTCATAACGTAGGCTGAGATAATTTTAGCCACAACCCTTCGGGACTAGCGTGTTTT
>NZ_JAMBAR010000001.1:4268095-4424397 GCF_025433935.1 Acinetobacter sp. I-MWF
GACATTTCATAAATGGCTTGCGTTGTAGGTTAAAATTGAGCAGGCAAGGCATGAAACGAAGAGAATAGCGAGACTATTTTCGAGTTTCATAACGTAGGCTGAGATAATTTTAGCCACAACCCTTCGGGACTAGCGTGTTTTTTGCCGCTACGTCGTTACGAACTACTCATTTAGAATGACTAAATTTCGTATTTCGCGCCTAGTATCGCCTAAAAAACACACGTAGTCGCAAACATAGACGAATTGTCAACAGACCCTAAGGCTTATTTAGACCCTTTAATCCCTGCTTGTAATAACAACGCACCTAAACCACCAATTTTGTTTTCTTGAGGTTTAGCTGCTTGTGGTTTCTTGTCATGACGTGGTGCTTTGTCTTTATTGTCATGGTTTGGACGACCTTGCTGTGGACGTTTACCCTGAGGCTTACGCTCACCACGTTGTTCATTGTTATTGAACTCACGCTTTTGACGTGGTGCTTTAGTTGGTGCTTCCGAACCTTCTGGGCGCATCGATAAATTCACACGATTTCGCTCAGCATCTACAGTCAATACACGTACTTGTACGATTTGCCCTGGTTTCACCACTTTATGTGGATCAGAAACAAATTCATTGGCAAGTTCTGAAATATGTATTAGACCATCTTGATGCACACCAACATCGACGAATGCACCGAAGTTAGTCACATTGGTAATCACACCCTCAAGCTGCATTCCTTCAGTCAATTGACTGACTTCAGTGATATCTTCACGGAATTTTGCTGTACGGAATTCTGGACGAGGGTCACGACCTGGTTTTTCCAACTCGCTTAACACGTCTTGAATTGTGGGTAGACCAAATTTGTCGTCCGCAAAATCTTCTGCTTTCACTTGACGAATAATTTCAGTATTACCAATGATATCTTTCACTGTAGTCGCTTTTGCTTCAACAATTTTGTTGACCAAACCATACGATTCAGGGTGAACAGATGATGCATCTAAAGGTTCTGAACCATCTTGAATACGTAAGAAACCAGCAGCTTGCTCAAAGGTACGCTCGCCTAAACGTGGTACATTTTTCAATGCTTGACGATTGTCAAAACGACCATTTTCTTTACGATAATCTACAATTTGCTGCGCAATGGCTTTATTTAAACCTGCGATATAGCCCAAGATTGCTGGAGAGGCTGTATTTACATCTACACCTACCGCATTCACACAGTCTTCAACCACAGCATCCAATGTTTTTGCCAAATTGGTTTGATTCACATCATGCTGATATTGACCAACACCAATAGATTTAGGATCAATTTTTACCAGTTCAGCCAATGGATCTTGTAAGCGACGTGCAATTGAAACAGCGCCACGAATCGCAACATCAAGCTCAGGCAGTTCAGCAGAAGCCAATTCTGATGCTGAGTAAACAGATGCACCCGCTTCACTTACTGAAACACGCGTTAATGTAAGATCTGCATTTTCAGCCATCATTTCTGCAACAACAGCTTCAGTTTCACGACTCGCAGTACCATTGCCAATTGCGATTAAATCCACATTAAATTCACGGCAAAGACGTGCAAGTTCAGCAATCGAGCCGGCTTTATCTTCTTTTGGTGCAAATGGATAAATCGTGCTATGTGCAAGCACATCACCTGAATTTGAAACAACCGCCAGTTTCACCCCTGTACGAATACCAGGGTCAACACCTAAAGTTGTACGTGAACCTGCAGGTGCAGAGAGTAATAAATGACGTAAGTTTTCTGCAAACACGTCCATTGCTTCTGATTCCGCTGCAAGGCGCTTTTCAGTCAACAAAGAATGCTCAATCGTTGGGCGAATTTTGCCTAACCAAAACAGCTTTGCGATTTGCTTTAAGAAATCTTGACGTGCTTGTGGTTGCACACTTTCAAGCGCGTATTCAGTTTCAATACGTGCAAGTGGTGCATGATCATCACCATCAACTTTAAGTCCCAATACATTTTCTTGGCGGCCACGTAGCATTGCCAATAAACGATGCGAAGGCACTTTATTTAAATTCTCAGAGAAATCAAAGTAATCACGGAATTTCTTACCGACTTCTTTTTTCTCATCAGACGCCACTAAACTTTTTAACACCGCTGTTTTGGCAAATGTTGATTTAAGTTCTGTGGTTAATGAAATATTTTGTGCCCAGTCATCAATGATGATGTGTTGAATCGCGTCTAATTGGCTTTCAACATCTGGGTATTCTTCATGGCTAAAACCAGCCAAGGCTTCAGTCGGATCAATTTGCTCTGCGATAATTTTCTCAGCAAATTCCCCTAATCCTGCTTCTCTTGCTTTGAATGATTTACTGGTACGTTTTGGACGGTACGGTGCGTAAAGTTCTTCTAATGCATTTTTTGTTTCAGCGCCATTGACCCGAGCAAGTAAGTCATCAGAGAGCTTATTTTGTTCTTTTAATGATTCGATTACTTTTTCACGGCGTTCAAATAAATCACGTAGATAAACAAGGCGTGTATCAAGTTGGCGTAATTGGATGTCGTCTAAGCCTTGCGTTACTTCTTTACGGTAACGTGCAATAAATGGAACACTAGAGCCTTCATCTATCAGTTTAATGGCAGCTTCTACTTGGTTTGGACGTACGGCAAGTTCACTTGCCAACTGCTGAACTAAGTCAGTCATCGTGTTTAATTCCACAAGGATAAGGACTAAAAGTTAGTGATTATAAAGACCAAGACCATAAAATCCACAATTGTTTTGCAAATTAGCAGTGAAAAAAGTGATAAAAGATCATTTTTCTTGAGTTTTTACAGTGCAATCGGGTATTTCATCCTGCTTTGCTGTATTTAAATTGCTTTGTAAAATAATTTTTCCAACTTTCCATTGTGCACCTTTGCGCTGTCCACCGCCATGAGAATTGAAATATTGCAAATCACACGGCTGATAACCCTGTTTACTTAGACGTTCTTGTACAAATACTGGTGGCGCTTCCATATACATGATTTCTTTCAGCAAAAATGCAGCATAGCGTCGCTCCTTGAGTCGAAAGTTGCCTTGCATGTCGGTTTGCGTTTCACCGACTTGGACCTGACCAAGCGGTTGGTCAAATTGGTCAATCACTTGTCCTGAGATTTCAGGTCTGGAAAGTCGGCTAATACATGCACTTAAAGCAAAACTTATTGCCAAAATACATAAAACTTTCATTTGCATATGGTATATCTTTTTATTTATAAACATAGAATCATCTCAAATCGTTATAGATGTTGTTTTTTGGTTTCAAAACAGCCTGAAAATTGTATTTTTGAGCAATTTGATACATAGTCTTAACAAGAGCTTAGGCAGTATACTGAGATTGACGAATATTTATAATTTACAACATTAAGGGAGTACATCATGAGTTTGGTTGTACCTGCTGAAAATACAGATATCGTACAAAACGAAACTGACCGTGTCGAACGCATTTTAGTGGTCGATGATGATGTGCGTTTACGTACCCTTTTACAGCGTTTCCTTGAAGATAAAGGCTTTGTGGTAAAAACGGCCCACGACGCAACGCAGATGGATCGCCTATTACAACGTGAGTTATTTTCACTCATCGTTTTAGACTTTATGCTTCCTGTAGAAGATGGTTTAAGTATTTGTAGACGTTTACGCTCATCAAATATAGATACACCTGTCATTATGCTGACCGCACGAGGCAGTGACTCTGACCGTATTGCTGGCTTAGAAGCTGGTGCGGATGATTATTTGCCAAAACCATTTAATCCAAATGAGTTATTAGCACGTATTCGTGCCGTACTGCGTCGTCAGGTTCGTGAAGTTCCAGGTGCACCAAGTCAAAACGTAGAGGTTGTGTCTTTCGGCCCTTGGTCTTTAGATTTATCAACACGTACCCTGACACGTGAAGGGCAAGTGGTCACATTAACCACAGGTGAGTTTGCAGTCTTGAAGGCATTAGTTCAGCACCCACGTGAACCATTAACACGTGACAAGTTGATGAATCTTGCACGTGGTCGTGAATGGGGTGCTATGGAACGTTCAATCGATGTTCAAGTTTCTCGCTTACGTCGTCTGATTGAAGAAAACCCTGCACGTGCACGTTATATTCAAACAGTTTGGGGCGTAGGTTATGTGTTCGTTCCAGATGGTGCGGAATAAATAGATCTTGATTCGATAACATGAATCAGTTTCAAAAGTACTGGTCACATATTTGGTTTTGCATGTGACCAGTATTTTTTTATCCATATTTATTCATCCAAAACAATAGTCTTGATGGCTTTGCCCTAGAGCGACGCTTTACTAATGATTTCACTGGTATTTTAAATATAAGCATATTTGGCGATTCTACAAAAACGGTGTGATCTCAATGCCATGCATCTCTTATTTTGTTGAGTTTAAAATACTTTAAATCTGAGTATTTATGACCATAAATAAGTTAAAGCCGAGTAACCTAACATTTTTAATATTGCGATAAATCTACCATCCTTTAAACTAAAATCCATAGATTAACAATATCGCACAGATTGGAATGCTCCTGTGAAATTAGAACCCATAGACCCACAAGAATTTACCGACTTTGTCAGCTACAAAGAACGCAAACGTACACCTTGGGAACGCTTCCTCGATAAAGTTAAACCGCGTTCGGCAGCAATGCGTACTACGGTATTGGTGGTATTCGTGGTGTTCTTTAGCCTGTTTATGTCATTGTGGTTTTTCTGGAAAACACTTTATTTACCTGAAATTCAACAGCATGCACGTTTTTTGGCGGTTGAGCTGGAAATGGTCAATAATCCGCGCTTGCAGATTTACCATGACGAGATTCAACTCGATATTGACGAATGGTTAAAGCAACGGGTTGGCGTTGAATATGTTACAGATCCCAAAGAATACCCAAATGTAAAAGACAAAATTATTGCGGATTTCTTTACCAATCGCATTGAGAATCAGCTTGCAGAAGAATTAAAAATCAAAGATGTGACGGTTTATTTCCAGTTTAAACCCAGTCCGCGCATTTGGGTCCAAACCCCTGAAATGAATGGCAATTGGGTCCGTGAACCTCTGAATACCTATGCCAACTATAGTCCTGAACTCATTTTAGCTTGGTTATTGGGTATTCCACTGATTGCTGCGGCGATCATCCTGACACTGGTCAGACAGCTTAATCGCCCGTTACGTCGCTTACAACATGCTGCGAATAGCTACAGTAAAACAGGGAAAGCACCCTACTTGGAAACCAATCATGGACCACAAGAAATCCGTGAGGTAAACCAAGCTTTTAACCAGATGATCTATACACTTGAACAAACTGAACGTGATCGCCAAATCATGTTGGCAGGTATCTCGCATGATTTAAGAACACCGCTAACACGGATCCGTTTAAGTGCAGAGATGATGTCTGATGATGACTTCTTAAAAGAAGGTTTGATTTATGATGTCGATGATATGGATGCCATTTTAAGCCAGTTTATTTCCTATATGCGTGATGGCTCAGATGAAGAGCTTCAAGACACCAATATCAATGCTTTGCTACAAGAGCTGATCATTCAGTTTAAACCTTTAGATATTCAGTTCACGCCGCAAGAATTACCCGTCATTACTGCTCGCTCACTGTCGTTAAAACGTTTGATTGGTAATCTCATCAACAATTCAAAACGCTATGGCGCAGAACCAATTGAACTCAGTGCTTTTGTAGAAGATGAGCATATTAAAATCTGTGTAGCAGACAATGGTGAAGGAATTCCCGAAGACCAAATTGAAGGGCTTATGCAACCTTTTGTGCGTGGTGATGCTGCACGTACAGTGCAAGGGAGTGGTTTAGGTTTGGCGATTGTCAAACGAATTGTTGATATTCATCAAGGTGAACTGTTGATTTCCAACCGTCCTGAAGGCGGCTTACAAGCCATCATTTCACTACCAACTTCAATAAAAGTTGAGGAAGAACCGACACCTACAAATCCAATTCAAAAATTCAAACAAAGTTTGAGTGATCACTTTTAGTGATTGCTCAATAAATCAACACTTAACTTTGTTTATTTAACAAACAGCTATCATTATTTTATTAATAAATAATAACTTAAAAACCATCACCAGAATTTATACCTGCATTTATTGAAAAAATTAGACCTTAGCATTAGAGGCATGCACAATTCAGTTTGAGGGCGGTACAATCCGTCTAGTTTTGAACAAGAATTGAGCGTAAACCATGTCTTTAGATCGTATTCGTTTAGCATCTCTCCATGACAAAGTCATGAGCGCAGAACAAGCTGCAACTTTTATCCAAGATGGGATGACTGTGGGGATGAGTGGATTTACTCGTGCAGGTGAAGCAAAAGCTGTACCTTTAGCGCTGGTAAAACAAGCCAAAGTGAATCCGTTGAAGATTACTTTAATCACAGGTGCAAGTTTAGGTAATGACCTAGACAAACAATTAACTGAAGCTGGTGTACTTGCGCGTCGTTTACCATTCCAAGTCGATAACACTTTACGTAAAGCTATCAACAACGGTGAAGTGATGTTCATCGATCAGCATTTGTCTGAAACTGTTGAGCAAATGCGTAACCTTCAGTTGAAAAAACCTGATGTTGCGGTGATTGAAGCGATTGCGATTACTGAAGATGGTGGCATCATTCCAACAACATCTGTGGGTAACTCTGCAAGCTTTGCAATTTTTGCTGAAAAAGTGATTGTTGAAATCAACACCAACTTAAGCCCTGCTTTTGAAGGCTTACACGATATTTATATCCCAACTTACCGTCCAACACGTCAAGCAATTCCTTTGACACATGTTGATCAACGTATTGGTACACCTGCAATTAATATTGATCCTGCAAAAATCGTGGGTATCGTAATTAACAACGAATATCATGATTCTCCATCAACAGTGACACTACCAGATGATGAAACTCAAGGTATTGCCAACCACTTAATCGCATTCTTTGAAAAAGAAGTTGAAGAAGGTCGTTTACCTTCGAATCTTGGTCCTTTACAAGCGGGCATCGGTTCGATTGCCAATGCGGTATTAACCGGTCTTAAAGATTCTAACTTTGAAGATTTGGTGATGTATTCAGAAGTACTGCAAGACTGTACTTTCGAATTGATTGATGCGGGTAAAATGAAGTTTGCTTCAGGTTCATCAATTACCCTTTCTGCTAAATATGGCGAAAAAGTATTTAACAACCTAGAACAATACAAAGACAAACTGGTTCTACGTCCACAAGAGATTTCAAACCATCCTGAATTGGTTCGCCGCTTAGGCATCATCGGGATCAATACTGCACTTGAGTTCGATATTTACGGCAACGTCAACTCGACCCATGTCTGCGGTACCAAGATGATGAATGGTATTGGTGGTTCAGGTGATTTCGCACGTAATGCACATTTAGCAATCTTCGTGACCAAATCGATTGCAAAAGGTGGCGATATCTCTTCTGTTGTCCCATTTGCTTCACATATCGACCATGCTGAGCATGATGTTGATATTCTTGTGACTGAACAAGGTCTTGCTGACTTACGTGGTTTAGCGCCTCGTGAACGTGCTCGTGCAGTCATCAACAACTGTGCTCACCCAATGTATCGTGATGCATTGAATGATTACTTTGATCGTGCATGTGAAAAAGGCGGTCAAACGCCGCATATTCTTCGCGAAGCACTTTCTTGGCACTATAACTTTGAAGAAACAGGCCATATGCTTGCTTCTTTAGAAGATCAAGCTAAAAAATCTGCATAAGATTTTAAATCTGATATAAAAAGTAAAAACGCCCTTCAGGGCGTTTTTTTATGAGCTTATTTGGGTTTGAATGCTCACCCACTCATTTTTTAAATATCTAAAGACTCAGATTGCAACACGCACTTTATCTTTCTTTTCAATAAACGCCACACCCGCTTGATCCTGATTAATCATCTCAACCGCTTTCTCTGCAATCATAATTGCAGGGGCATTGGTATTGCCATTCACCACTTTTGGCATGATTGACGCATCGACCACACGCAGGTTTTGAATACCATAAACGCGTAACCGTGGATCAACCACAGCCATATCGTCTATCCCCATTTTACAACTTCCCACAGGGTGATAAACGGTATCTGAGCGATCTCTTAAAACTTGGCGAATGTCCTCATCTGTTTTTACCGCGGCTGTAAATAAATCTTCTTTAATCATGCTTTTAAAAGCATCAGATTGCATTAATTTCTGAGTGAGTTTAAAGCCTTTAACCATTTCTTCTAAATCAGATTCTTCACCATAAAAATTCGGATCAATCAATAAAGGATCATCGATACTTGGCCCACTTATCTTAATCGAACCACGACTGACTGGATTTAAAAGGCAGACATGACAGGAAATACCATGCCCTGTGTGCATCGTTCGTGCATGGTTATCCACCAGTGCAATCACAAAATGTAATTGTAAATTCGGTAGACTTTGCTCATTTGAACTTTTAATAAAGCCGCCACATTCAGCAAAATTCGTGGTCAACAAACCACGGCGTTCTTTACGATAACGTCCAATTTGTTTAAATAAATCAATTGAACCTGGAATAGATAAGCCAAAGGTACCTTGAATTTCACTGACTTTATAACCAAAAATAAAATCAGGATGATCGTGAAAATTTTTACCCACACCAGGCAAGTGTTGTTTTACCTCAATGCCATGTTGCGCAAGTTCTTGTTGTTCGCCAACACCTGACAACATCAGAATCTGTGGCGACTGCATCGCTCCCGCACTCAATAACACTTCTCGACGTGCAAAGATTTGTTTCAGCTGACCAGCCTGTTTGTATTCCACCCCAACAGCCACGCCATTTTCAATCAAGATTCGCTGAGTCTGTGCATGGGTTTCCACCGTTAAATTTTTACGATCTCGATGTGGAAATAAATAAGCCCGCGCGGAACTACAACGCTCCCCATTGATATGGGTCACTTGATAAATGCCTAAACCTTCCTGCTCTTCTCCATTGAAGTCATCCAGAATTCGATAACCCTGCTCTTTGGCAGCTGCGATATATTTTTGCTGTAAGGGATTATCACTACGTAAATCAATAACTGAAAGTGGGCCAGCATTACCGTGATATTGATTTTTAATTCTTTGGTTATTTTCAGACTTAATAAAATAAGGCAAGACCTCATCATATGACCAACCGGTATTGCCTAAGGCTGCCCAATCATCATAATCTTGTCGATGCCCACGGATATACACCATGGCATTAATTGCCGATGAGCCACCCAAGCATTTTCCACGAGGCTGATAGCCTTTACGACCATTTAAGCCCTTTTGCGGTACAGTTTCAAAGGCCCAGTTATTGATCTTGGTTGGAATACTAATCACTGCTGCACAAGGAACTTCTACTTTCCAGCCCTCTCCAGCCCCTCCTGCTTCAAGTAGACAAACAGAAACTTGCGGGTTTTCTGATAAACGCCCAGCCAACACACAGCCTGAGCTTCCACCACCGATAATAATATAATCAAATTCCTGTTTATTCACGTGAAGTTCCTTTTTTGTTTTAAATTATGCCTCCATTATTATGCACACTTTCAATCAATAAAAAATCACTATTCTCAGCCTATAACGTTTTTATAAGTTAACAAACTCAGCAAAAAGTATTTACGCATTGTCTAAAAAATAAACTTATCAACTGCGGTTTTTTATATTAATCTGCTGTAAAGATTGTTTTAAAAAACAAGAGATAAAAATTCTATGTTTATTATCAGACAGTTTCAGGAAACCGATTTAGACGAAGTCATCGCACTGTGGGAAGTCTGCGATTTAACCCGTCCTTGGAACAACCCAGAAATTGATATCTTCCGTAAAGTCGCACAAAAAGACGGATTGTTTCTATTGGCGGTCAAAGATGAACAATTGATCGCTACGGTTATGGGGGGCTATGATGGGCATCGGGGCTGGGTCAATTATCTTGCTGTCCATCCTCATGATCAACGTAATGGTGTTGCAACTGCATTGATACAACAACTTGAAAAGCGTTTAGTTGCATTAGGTTGCCCCAAACTGCAACTGTTAATCCGTAAGGATAATATTGATGTACAAAGCTTTTATGAGCAACTCGGCTATGAAGAAATCGAAGTCGTGTGTTTGGGTAAACGTCTTATTTCAGATTAAAAATCTGTCGAATCCATCTGCTTTCATGGCGATTGACAGAAAAACTTAGAATTTATAGCCATACGACAACCCTAAAATGTCCTGACTCATTTTGAGTTTCGCTTCACCTCCACCAAACGCAGGGGAAATTTTGCCTTTTACTTCATCTTCCAAGGCATGTGTATAGGCAATACTGATTTCTTGATGTTGATCGAGATTCCAAGTTGCACCCACGCTGAGGTGGTCTTGAATTACCCCAGGAGCAAGAATATTTAAAAACACTTCACTGTCTGGAATCGGTTGATCATTATGACTATAACCAGCTCTTAGTGTGAGTTTTGGATGGGCTTGATAAGACACACCCAGTTTATAGATATTGATATCATTCCAGCCAAATCCTGGCCCTTGTGGTGTACCAAAAGCATGACCTTGTTGTAATTGTGCAAGATCAAAAGGATTTCCTACCGATTTCACATCCGAATAGTTAATTCGTTGTATATCCGCAGCCACTGTTAATTGAGGTGTGATGTTGACAGCTGCACCCACACCATAACTTTCAGGAACATCAAAGTCACCGCGTTCAGCAAATAATCCACGATATCGATCAAAGCGATCTGCATTAATTTTTGAAGAATAATTTGCGCCTAAGGTTAAACGTTGATCAAAGAATTTTCCAGCCCAACCAATACGTGCACCAATGCCAGTCGCAGAATCCTTACCACGATTGCTTAAATTTGAAGCATCGGCTGAAAATCCGCTAAATCCAGCAATTCCCCGTGCTTCAAAACGTTGATAGAGAATATTGGTTGCAATGCCGATAGATTGATTTTCTGCATATTTCCAAGCAACTGCTGGAGTAATGAAAACCTGGGTTAAATCCACTCCTGCTGTTCCACTGTTGCCAAATGCTGCAAATGGATTATTTTTATACCCCGTATTCATTCCTCCATTCCCATATATTGCTAAACCTAAAGCAACTTGATCATTGATTTGATGGTTGAATGCAAGCTCTGGGAGTACAAAATATTTGCGTCCATTGCCATCATATCGACCATTGGCGTTGGGATAAGCTTGTGGCATTTGATTCGCGATAATCTCAGCTGAACGATCAGGTGAAAATACGGTTGCACCCACATCTATACGATCACCAATCCAGCTTAAGCCTGCTGGGTTATTGGCAATCGTTAATGCATCTTGAAATTGAGCGATTGAAGTCCCTGCATTGCCTTGGGCTTTTACCCCATAGCCATGCATAAAATAGCCCGTCGTTGCAAAAGCGGTAGAACTGAATGCCGATAGCCATACAGCAATGGATAATATTTTAACTGGAGCTTTCATGATTTATCTTACTTTTAAATAATATATAAGTAAGTATATTGTTAGCTATATCTGTTGTAATCGAAGATAAAATGCGATCCTTATTTTATTTGTGCATAAAGCATTTTTTCTTTGATTTTTTAATTTTACCCACTCTTAAAAAAACTGGGAATGTGATGGTCAAATCTGCAAGCTCGCTGGTTAATGCTTCAGCTAGATCAAGTAATGGATGATCCTGATTTCTTTCGCAATAGTGTTTAATTGCAGACCAAGTAGATAAATACTTTAACAGTTGTGCAGAGGACCACTGATACTGCATCTTAAACTCAGCAACATTTATTTCATCAAAAGGGAAGGGAAGGGTTTTATATTCTTCATCGATATAACGGCGCTCCGCATCCCAATAACCATCTAGTTTTTCAGCATATAAGTTTTGAATCATGGTATTGATGGCTGCATTTTCGACATGAATTAAGCCGTAACCGATCACAGCAAGAATACCTTGAGGTTTTAATGTACGTTCAACTTCTTTATAAAAACCATCAAAATCAAACCAATGAATAGCCTGAGCCACTGAAATCAAATCAAAACTTTGTGCTGTAAATGAAGTCTGTTCTGCAGATTGGACTTGATAGCTCACATTGTCGAAATAAGGCGCAAGGTTTAATTGTTTTTCGCTCATATCTGTTGCAACAACATGATCGAAATAAGGGCTAAGCAATTGAGTAAATTGACCTGAACCCGCACCACAATCCCAAGCAAAACCGCGCTCTGGAACATGATTTAAAATTTCCTGAACCACTTCTTGCGGATAACTCGGTCGAGCTTGCTGATAAAGCTGGCTGCCTGATGAAAATAAATCTTTCATTGTTCTTATAACAATCTATTTCACTTACCAAAGGTTTATCTTACGATATTTATAGTCCATGGCAAGATATTTTGTAAGACAATGAGTTCAATTTACGCATTCAAAATGACATGCTGTTCTAACGATGAGCATCAATTTTTTAATTGATGATAAAAAGCAGACAATAAAAAACCCCAAACAATGTTTGAGGTTTTTCAAATATGGTGGCGAGACCCAGGATCGAACTGGGGACACACGGATTTTCAATCCGTTGCTCTACCTACTGAGCTATCACGCCGATGCGGTGTATTAAGCCGTATCTCAGTTCAATAGTCAATAAAAATCATGACTTTTTTATTCAACCGAATATTTTTTACCCAAAAAAAATCCCTGATGGGATCAGGGATTGAAATCTCAAAGATTTTAAATATGGTGGCGAGACCCAGGATCGAACTGGGGACACACGGATTTTCAATCCGTTGCTCTACCTACTGAGCTATCACGCCGATGGGGCGTATTAAACAATTTAATGGTTTAGTCGTCAAGCATTGAAATCACTAAAATCATTCAATAGTTTATTTTTACAACAAAAATCGCCTATTTATTCTAAATAAGGCTGTTTTTTATACATTTTTCAGCTTTGGAACGCAAATTTTGGCATGCTCAATTTGCTGAGCGAAGGTACTCCTCCTTGCTTTAAGTTTTGCAAACTCGATTTAATTTTTTCCCAAAGTGTTTTGCTCGTGACTGCAATATGCTACTGAGATCAGCTTAACTTTATAGTTGTGGAAAAAGAGCCAAATAAAAAAGCAACCTGATCAGGTTGCTTAAATTAGTCAAAGATCCAAGATCACCTTAGATTTTACCTAAGTGAGCTAAACAACGATGGATTGCTCCACAGCCCGGCTCAAAGTTTTTAATGCCCTTTTCTTCCTCGATACGACAAACTTCTTCGACCAAACGCTCTGCAACGCCACGTCCGCGGTTAGCAGGATGTACCACAATATTTTCCAAAGTCCGACTTTCACCTTGTCCCGTACACCATAACGCACCAATAATCTTTGTATTAAATTCTGCGACATAAAGTAAGGTATAATGAGCCAAGTTTTGCTCAAGTTGTTCTATGGCATCATGACCATCCCCAAACTCGGGACTGGTGTCATATAATCGCTCAAGCTGATCGCGAACTTCTTCATTTTCTAGTGAAGTTTTAGCATGTACGGTAATAGGCATTGATTAACCCTCCTGAGCAATCTAATATGCTGTCACTTTCGTCACAGCGAAATATCTTTACATCAAACTTTTAATTTTTGACGTTTTTTGAGGAACGTGTCTATGGCGCAACGTATCAGTGAAGTGGTAAGAAACACCAACGAAACTAAAATTCGAGTTCGTGTGAATCTTGATGGTACTGGTCAAGGCACGCTCAATACAGGTGTTCCCTTTTTAGACCATATGGTTGATCAAATCAAGCGTCATGGTTTATTTGACATCGATATTCATTGTGATGGCGACTTAGAAATTGATGATCACCATACTGTAGAAGACTGTGGAATCACACTAGGCCAAGCATTTGCGCAAGCACTCGGTGATAAAAAAGGCTTAAAACGTTATGGTCATTTCTATGCGCCACTTGATGAAGCTTTAAGCCGTGTCGTGGTTGATTTATCAGGTCGCCCAGGTTTATGGATGGATATCCCATTTACACGTGCCCGTATCGGCAGTTTTGATGTGGATCTATTTTCCGAGTTTTTCCAAGGCTTTGTAAATCACGCTTTAATGACTTTGCACATTGACAATTTAAAAGGCAAAAATAGCCATCACCAAATTGAAAGTGTTTTTAAAGCATTTGCACGTGCGCTTCGCATGGCCTGTGAAGTTGATCCGCGTGCAGAAAATACTGTTGCATCGACGAAAGGAACCTTGTAATGACCCGTATTGCCCTTCTTGACTATGGCATGGGAAATCTTCATTCAGCAGCCAAAGCACTCGAACATGTTGGCGCAACTGTAGATGTCACAAATGATCCAAAATTAATCGCTCAGGCAGATAAAATCGTATTTCCGGGTGTAGGGGCAATGCGTGATTGTATGCAGGGGATGCATGAAGCAGGTATTGATGAGGTTGTGCGCCATGCTGCGTTTAATAAACCAGTACTTGCCATTTGTGTCGGCATGCAAGCTTTGCTTGAATCATCAGAGGAAAATGCGGGTACTCAAGCGCTGGGTATTTTTGAAGGTATGGTAAAACATTTTCCAGATATGGACGGCTTAAAAGTCCCTCATATGGGCTGGAACCAAGTCCATCAGGCAGATCCAAATCATCCGATGTGGAAAGATATTGATCAAGATAGTCGTTTTTACTTTGTACATAGCTATTATGTCGAACCCAAAGACCCGTCTCTTGTTGCTGCAACATGTGATTATGGTTTGCAGTTCTGTACGGCTATTCATAAAGAAAATTTATTTGCGACACAGTTCCATCCTGAAAAGAGCCATACAGCAGGTTTACAGTTACTGAAAAACTTTGTGGAATGGAAAATCTGATTCATTCAGGTCAATTTCATCCCGATTTATATCTCTAAAAATCAAGTCAATTGCAGTTGGCTTGATTTTTTTATTTTATTTGGACTTTATTTTTTATCGTCTGTTTATTATGATTCAACCAAATTGAATAAAAATCCAACAATTGATTTTAAAAATTGATTTAAAAACCTTAATTCATTCTAGGAACATAACAATGTCTTCTAATTTTCAAACCCATGATTCAGCTTTAAGTGCCAGTGGCCGTTTTGGTCGATTATCCTATTTGGGCTGGAATATGCTGTTGGGTCTATCTATGTTTGTACTGGGTATTATCGCTGCACTATTCATCCCAGCTTTAAGTAACTCCCCTTCAAATACGCTCATCTTTATTCTCGGCACAGTTGCGATTATTATTTATATCGCAGTGATCTACTTTAGCTTTATTTTTACAATTCGTCGCTTACATGACAAAAACCAAAGTGGTTGGTTATCTCTTCTTATGCTTTTACCTTTGGTGAATTTATTCTTTTTTGTTTATTTAAGCTGTGCAAAAGGAGATGCTGGGACAAATAACTATGGCGCACCTCGGATTACCCGTGGTTGGGAAAAAGTATTGGCTTGGATTTATATTGTGATCTTCCCGATTAGTATTCTAATCCTTGCAGTTACAGCAATCCCAGCCTATCAAAGCTACCTTGACCAAGCGCAACAGTTTCAGCAATATCAACAACAAATCAATCAGTCTGAATAAATCAGCCGAAATAACCACCCTATTTTTATAAGGTGGTTATTTTACTCTTTGGTGACAAAACCACCTTCTAATGGCTCAACACTAATTTTAATATCCGCTTTTAAATTTAAAGCTGCATAACGGTCTTTAATTTCGTTGATCAACTGTTCCATGGTGACATGGCTTAAATCCAATTCAGACTCAGCATATGCTTTGGTCACTAGATCTGCTTTATCTTGCTGTTTAGATTCCATATTCCAGCGTTCAGTCATCCCAACTAAACGCGCCAATTCAATTAAGCTTTGCGCACTCGACGGTGTTGAGTTTTGCAACCATTTGGTCATGGTTCCTTTTGAAGTTTCGAGTACGTTAACAATATCACTGGCTTTTATATTTTTATCCTGAATTAATTGCTTTAAACGCTTGGCGCCTTCTATAAAAAGATCATCATCTTTTTCAACCATACAATTTATTCCTGTGTTTTTGACCCACAAAACTATCATCTTTTATTCAAAGTTTGTTATAACACAATATGGTTAATATTTTTAATGCTTAAACTGGTCGACTAAAATTTGTGAGCTTAAATTTGTGAATATTCAAACTCAGCAACTTCCTAGTAAAGAACAAATTCAGAGCTTTCCCCGTTTTCAAAATTTGCCTTTGAGTAACATTGTTGTGGTCAATAGCTTGCAACAATGCCAAGCAATTGAAGCAGAATTAAAAACGGCGCACATTTTTGGTTTCGATACCGAGTCAAAACCTACCTTTAATAAAGGTGAAATACAAACTGGCCCACATCTTATTCAACTGGCGACATTTGAAAAAGCCTATTTATTTCAAGTTTCAGCAGATATTTTGGCTTTTCTAGCGACCTTTTTTGAAAATCCTGATCAGATTAAAGTCGGTTTTGGCTTAAAAAATGATGCACATTTATTTCGTAAAAAAGGCATGCAACTCAACAGTGTCATCGAACTTTCTAAATGCTTTTCGAGTTTTGGCTTCAATAATCCTTTAGGAATTAAAAATGCCATGGCATTATTATTCCAAGTCAATTTCCCTAAAAGTAAATCTATTAGCACCTCAAATTGGGCACGTAAAATTCTCACAACACCACAAATTGAATATGCAGCAGCCGATGCCTATGCTGCACTTTTAATTTTCGAAGCCTTACTAGATTTAGACTTAATACCTGACACGATTGCACATACTCAGCTTAAATTGAGCATTCGCGCCAATAAAAGCCTAAACTGACACTTAGAAATTGATCAAGTTTTTGCTAAGATGAAGATCAATAAATTCTTCATTGAGATTAAGCAAGGAGCGAAAGCATGCTGATCATCCCGGCAATTGACCTGAAAGATGGTAAATGTGTTCGTTTAAAACAAGGTCGTATGGAAGACGATACCGTATTTTCTGATGATCCTGTTGCAACAGCACAGCATTGGGTAAATGAAGGCGCTCGTCGTTTGCATTTGGTTGATTTGAATGGGGCTTTTGCTGGAACACCAATTCATAAACCTGTCGTTGAAGCAATTGCAAAAGCACAGCCTGAACTGCCAATCCAGATTGGCGGTGGTATTCGCTCTTTGGAAACAATCGAACATTATTTAGATGCGGGCGTTTCTTTTGTCATCATCGGCACCAAAGCAGTTCAAAATCCTGAATTTGTTGAAGAAGCCTGTAAGAAGTTTGCGGGACACATTATTGTCGGTATTGATGCGATCAATGGTATGGTTGCAACTGATGGCTGGGCAAATGTCACTGATGTAAAAGCCACTGATCTTGCAAAACGTTTTGCGGATGCCGGTGTGT
This sequence comes from Acinetobacter sp. I-MWF, assembly GCF_025433935.1. Lineage (NCBI taxonomy): Bacteria > Pseudomonadati > Pseudomonadota > Gammaproteobacteria > Moraxellales > Moraxellaceae > Acinetobacter > Acinetobacter sp. I-MWF. Next base: position 4,285,371 of record NZ_JAMBAR010000001.1, read on the forward strand.
CTAGCATTGTTTATACCGATATCGCACGTGATGGTATGATGCAGGGTGTCAATGTTGAACAGACGGTAAACCTTGCGCAATACTCAGGTCTTCCAGTGATCGCCTCAGGCGGTGTAACCAATCTGGATGATGTGCGTAATTTAAAAGGTAAACCGGGTATTTTAGGTGCGATCACAGGACGTGCAATTTACGAAGGCACATTAAACCTACGTGAAGCGCAGCTGTTATTGGATGAACAAGGCTTTTAAGTTCCCAGTATAGATTGGATTAAAAAAGAGAACCGAGCTGTTCTCTTTTTTATGTGTTAAAGAAGGTATTTAAATCACTACATCCAGATTTAAACCAATGTATTTTCAAAATGTTGCATTTCAATTTTACTTGCTAAAAAGGGCTTCATTGCCATAAACCACTGTTTAAATTCATCTGTTTTCATAAAAACATCTGTATGGGTTTTAAGATCAATCCAGTGAATTTGTAGAATATATTTTTGATTGTCTTCTATACCACGAATCAATTTAAATTTTTCACAACCTTGGGCATTCCGAAAGGTGTCTGATAATTCATAAAATTTCTTTTCAAAAGCCATTTGTTGACCATCAACAATATGAAATAAAGCCTGTTCGATCACCATGATTTATTTCTCTTTATCAAAATTTTGATTCAATATGCTAGCACGACTGCATGACAATTGAGTGATTTAAATACCCGATTACTCAGCTTAAGATCTGCACAATACTGTGCTTTCGCGTAAAATAGCCCTGCTCTTCTACATTACTTTATTTTATGTCTTCCTCTCCCCTCGCTTTATTTTTAAAGTCCAGAACGCCTCAAATTGCACTGATCCTGATGACTATGATTTGGGGTGGTACATTTGTCATTGTACATTATGCCCTAAACTATAGTTCCCCTATGTTTTTTGTCGGTTGTCGTTTTGCTGCAGCGACCATTGCTGTTGGATTACTGTCTTATAAATATCTAAAAGGTATCAATTTAAAAGAACTCATCGCTGGTGCACTGATTGGCGGTATGATTGCCGCAGGGTATGGCTCGCAAACTGTCGGTATGCAAACCATCAGCAGCAGTGAGTCTGCCTTTTTAACAGCATTATATGTCCCCCTTGTACCGATTCTTATCTGGGTGATTTTTCGCAAAAGACCACATATCATGACTTGGCTCGGTGTTTTACTGGCGTTTATCGGTTTAATTTTTTTGACAGGAAATGGTTTTCATCACATTGATTTAAATACGGGGCAAATCGTTACATTGGTTGGTTCGTTTGCAATTGCTATGGAGATTATTCTCATCGGGCACTTTGCAGGGAAGGTCAATATTCAGCGTGTAACGGTGATTCAGCTTGCCTTTGCTTCATTGATTTCATTTGTCAGTATGCCTTTTGTGGGTGAGCTGCATATTCCACCCTTTTCATGGCAATTGGTGATGCTTGCAGTTGGACTGGGCTTAACCAGTGCTTTATTACAATTGACGATGAATTGGGCACAACGCTCTGTCGATCCTTCTCAAGCGGCCGTGATTTATGCTGGCGAACCAGTTTGGGCAGCTTTATTTGGAAGAATTGCAGGTGAACGCTTGCCTTTGCTGGCTCTTTTTGGTGGTTTACTTGTGGTATTGGGGGTGATCATCAATGAATGGAGACCCAAATTTTTATACACACGACAGCTTAAAGAAAATTCAGTTGAGATAGAAAAACAGCGTTCTTAATCAGAACGCTGTTTTCACTAAAATTACGTTTTGATCAAGCTGTATTGCTCGGCAACAAGATCCATCAAGCATTATTGATTCAGTTATATTGGTAAGGCTTGATCATCATTCAGCGCAATAATGCCTCGAATGGCGCGATAGACAATCCATATCCAAGAAATAAATAAAGTGGCAGCACAAAAAATCGTAGCACCCACGGCAACACCCGCAAAGGCATTGACATTATCCATGGTGAAAAATAGAAAAATAAACGGAATAAATGCAATTACCGTCCAGACTAAATACCACCAAAAAGTGCGAATTTGCCATCTAAAATGACTTTCGAAAATCGTACCACGGACTGAATTCAATTTTACATAATTGATAATCAATGCAATGATTGCAAGAATTCCCGCAGAAAAAATTGCAACAATGTAAAGGATATATAAAATTAAAGTCAGAGATTTACTATTATTTGGATCAACATAATTATTCATTGTAAGCCCTTTTCAATTTGCTAACGCCCGTTTAAATCTTAAACATATTCAAAGGCGAAATTAACCATAAAATCAATAAAATATTAAAGAATATGGTACACAAATAAATCTTTTTAAAGGGTTGTTTTTGTGTTTTATGTCGTAAGCGTTGCTGTGCTAACCAAGCCGCAGGCCAACCACCTAAAAAAGCTAAAATATGCAGAGTATTTTCAGGAACACGACGCTGATTGCTCTGCGCGGCTTCTTTATCTTGTGCATAAAACCAATAGGTCATCACATTGATAATACAGACAAAAAGAATAAACATGCCATTGAGCAAACCGCTTATGGCCAAGATTGCCAAAGCAATAATATAAACAGCGCACAAAATTTGCATCGGCTGTAATTTAGCCTGCTTTGCTGTATGCAACTGCTTGGCTTTAGCCGCTTGCTGGCTTGTCACTTTCGCCATTTGTGTGGCTTTTAAATACGTGACTTGTTTTGCTTTATAACGCCCTTGGCCGTCTAATTGCACCACATATTCAAGGGCACAGCCCACGATTGGGCGTGGCCCTTTTTGTGCAAAATCTTTGATGTGTAAAAATACGCGATCTTTTACACCATCATTTGGTTGAATAAAGCCATAGCCTTTATCATCGAACCATTCAACTAAACGACCTTGATCACGCATTTTATTTCCCACAAAAAACTATTAAGCAGTCACGAACTTTAATCTTTCAATCAACATATTACGCATTTCTTGCGGATTTTTCTGCAAAATATCATCACCTGTGCGTGCTTCAGCGGCATTCATCTGAGCGATTTGTAAACGCATCATCCAAAAGCGACCTGCGGCCATCGCCAAATATAACTCTAAACAAGCTCTTTCATCTTCAGTCAAAGGACGAATCGAAGTATATGCATTTAAGAAAGCCGTTGCTTTGGCTTCATTCAAAGCAACACTCGGATATTCTGTGCAAAAGTCATTTAAGGTAATCGCAATATCAAAAAGTAATTCATCTTGATTCATTTCATAAAAATCAAGAATGCCTTTTAACTCATCACCTTCAAACAAAGTATTGTCACGGAACAAATCCGAATGAATAAAACCTTTCGGTCGATTTGGATACATCATGGTCAGTGCTTCATATAAACCTAAAAGGTTATTCAACAAAGCACTATCCGCCACATCCAACGTTGGTTTAATTTGTTGAGCAACGTTATACCAATAGGCATGATCACGCGCCACTTGACGCTGTAATGGGAAGTCTTGTAACGCCACATGCATTTTGGCCTGTGCTACAGCAATTTGCTCAACTTGAGCGATTGTAGAAGGCATGGGATGTTTACCTGACATCCGTGGCGCAATTTGTGCAGGCTTATCTTTTAAGCTATGAATCGACTGACCACTATGTTTTAACGGAACAGGAACTGCCAAACCTTGTTGCCCCAAGTGTTCTAAGACAGGAATTAACTCCCCTGCTGCTTGTGCATCCATATTTTCAAATAATGTTAATACAAACTGTGTTCCATCAGCACAAATGATAAAATAGTTGGTATTTTGCACACCGCCTTGAATTGGTTTAAGTTCAACCACCTCTAATCCATAAGGTGCTGCAAAGTGTTGAACTTCTTTTAAACTCAAAGTGGTATAAACCGACATAGAAAACCTGCGAAAAAACTTACATAAGTTTGATAGAATAACCGCTTCGACTATCGAGGTGTAGCACCTAAGTCACGAACTTTCATAATCGCCTGTTATTTTTGGAAAAAATTATGCTCGCTAAACGTATTATTCCTTGCCTGGACGTAGATAATGGTCGTGTGGTGAAAGGTGTCCAGTTTCTGGATATCCGTGATGCAGGAGATCCTGTAGAAGTTGCCCGTCGTTATAATGAGCAAGGTGCAGATGAAATCACCTTTTTAGACATTACCGCAACATCAAATGGCAGAGATACCACTTACCGTACTGTTGAACGTATGGCTGAAAGTGTGTTTGTTCCACTTACAGTCGGTGGCGGTGTTCGTAAAGTTGAAGATATTCGTTTGTTATTAAATGCAGGCGCAGATAAAGTCAGCATCAACTCTGCTGCAGTATTTAATCCTGAGTTCGTTCAAGAAGCATCTCAGCGCTTTGGTGCACAATGTATTGTTGTAGCAATCGATGCGAAAAGAACGGGTGAAAATAAATGGGAAATTTTCACCCATGGCGGCCGTAAACCAACAGGCATAGATGCAATTGAATGGGCGGTCAAAATGGCAGAATTCGGTGCAGGTGAATTATTGGTTACCTCTATGGATGCGGATGGGACGAAAGCGGGTTATGACATTGGTCTAATGCGTCAAATCAATGATCGTGTCACCATTCCGACCATTGCATCAGGCGGTGTGGGTAATTTACAACATTTAGCAGATGGTATTTTAAAAGGTGGTGCCGATGCTGTATTGGCAGCCTCGATATTCCATTTTGGTCAATACTCTATTCCTGAAGCGAAACAATACCTTGCTGAACAAGGGATTGAAATGCGCCTCTAATTGATTGTGAGCGCACATATATAGAAGAATGTTATTTTGGCATTCTTTTATATATGCAATTGATTTAGTCTGATTCAAATAGCAAAAATTAAAATACCGAGAATTAAAACACCAAGATAAAACTGATCAATCAACATAAATCCACCCTCATCCTAGCTTTCTCCCAGAGGGAAAAGGAACTTTTAATACCCATATGATTCACTCAACATAATCACTTTTTGATTTATAAAAGAGATCAAATGATTTATCTCGAATCAGTTTATCAATGCTTCTATATGAAAAAAAATCATGGTTATTGGGATTACTTATTCTGGTTATTTGCTTTAATCTTGTAAGGGTAATTTCATAAAAATAAGTGTGAGACATTATGGATTTAATAAAAATAATACGAAGCCTCAACCAAATCATTCGCTATAAATACTATTATTCCAGCCCCTACCCTACATTTAAAATGTCTGAATCAATGCATACTTACCACCGTGCAACCAGTTATGAACATCTGGCGCTTAACCAGCACGATCCACTTGATTTAGATCAGCGATTAAATGAAAAAATTCAAAAATATCAACGTAACGCGATTTGGTATTTTTTACATTCAGCACTCAAAGGATATAGCACAGCACAATATAAATTGGGCATGATTTACCTACAAGGCCAGCTCGGCCTATCGCCAGATAAAAAGAATGCATACAAATGGTTATTACTTGCTGCAAATCAAGGTCATCTCGAAGCACAACACCAACTTTATCGGCTTTATTTACAATAAAAAACCAGCTCGAAAGCTGGTTTTTTTGATCTACAAAACTAGTGATTAACCACCAATTTTTTTGTATTTGGTGCGTTTTTGCACAGCAGCATCACCCAAACGCGCTAAACGATATGCTTCATATTCAGCATAGTTACCTTCGTAGAATTCTGGCTGTTCATTTTCAAATGACAAGATATGTGTAGCAATACGGTCAAGGAACCAACGGTCATGCGATACCACCATGACAGTACCAGGGAATACAAGAATTGCATCCTCTAGCGCACGTAAAGTTTCAATATCCAAGTCATTTGATGGCTCATCCAGTAAGATTACGTTGGCGCCCATCTGAAGGATCTTCGCAAGTTGTAAACGGTTACGTTCACCACCTGACAATTCACCAACACGTTTTTGCTGATCTTGGCCTTTAAAGTTAAAGCGACCGATATAGGCACGAGATGCGATCTCATATTCGCCAATTCTTAAGATATCTAAACCGCCAGAAACTTCTTCCCAAACTGTTTTATTGTTATCTAAAGTGTCACGAATCTGACCAACATAAGCAACTTTTACAGACTCACCCAATACAACTGTACCTGTATCTGGTTGCTGTTCGCCAGTCATCATACGGAATAAAGTGGTTTTACCTGCACCGTTTGGACCAACAATACCGACAATCGCAGTTGGTGGTACTGTGAACGATAAGTTTTCATAAAGTAGACGGCCATCAAACGATTTGCTGATGCCTTCAACTTCTACAACCTTATTCCCTAGGCGTGGACCAGGTGGAATATAGATTTCAGAGGTTTCATTACGTTGTTGGAACTCACGTGAGTTAAGCTCCTCAAAGCGCTCCATACGTGCTTTGTTTTTCTTTTGTTGACCTTTAGCATTTGAACGAACCCATTCCAATTCTTTTTTCAATGCTTTAGCAAAAGATTCTTCTTGTTTATTTTCCTGCTCTAAACGAGCATTCTTTTGTTCCAACCAAGAAGAATAGTTACCTTGATAAGGAATACCATGTCCACGGTCAAGCTCAAGAATCCACTCTGCAACGTTATCCAAGAAATAACGGTCATGGGTAATCGCAACGATAGTACCAGCAAAGTCTTTTAAGAAACGTTCTAACCAAGATACAGATTCTGCATCCAAATGGTTAGTCGGTTCGTCCAGCAATAACATGTCTGGTTTAGACAATAACAAACGACACAATGCTACACGACGACGCTCACCACCTGAAAGTAAGCTTACGTCAGAATCCCATGCTGGAAGATTCAATGCTGCTGCAGCTTGATCCATTTGGTTGCTAAGGTTGTGTGCATCCCAAGCATGAATAATTGCTTCTAATTTCTCTTGCTCTTTTGCAAGTGCATCAAAGTCAGCATCTTCAGCTGCATATTCAGCAAAAACTTCATCTAAACGTGCCAATGCATCTAATGGTTCACGTAAGCCATCTTCAACGTTTCCACGTACATCTTTATTTGGATCTAATGGTGGTTCTTGCTCTAGATAACCGATTTTAATACCTGGTTGCGCACGAGCTTCACCTGAGAAATCTTTATCTACGCCAGCCATAATACGGAGTAGGGTAGATTTACCTGCACCGTTTAAACCAAGTACACCAATTTTTGCACCTGGGAAAAATGATAAAGAGATGTCTTTTAGGATTTCGCGCTTAGGCGGAACCATCTTAGACACACGGTTCATCGTGTAAATATATTGGGCCACGTAGGACTCCTCTATAATGAATAGAAATTCGCAAAATGCGAATAAATAAATACCGTCAATTATACGCTGAATTTATCTATTTTTGTTCAGATTTGTCCAATTGATTGAGATATTTTAAAAGCATCAAGAAAACATTTTTCCACACCAATACACGTAATCAAATCGCGATCTCAAACATGATCACGAACAAAAATTCGGCTGATACTGATATACAAATTGCGTCTTGGTCTGAGTTGAACTTGGTGCATTGTAGTTTGACAATGATTTCAAAGCAGAAAAACTAATGGCAGCACGTTGTACAACCTTATTGGTGTAATTTGCATTTGGGTCTTGGTACTTAAACGAGACTTCAACTACGGCAGGTTTTAATCCTGCATAGGGTGCTTGGGTATACCATAAACTCATATCTACCTCTGCATCAAACTCGCCTAAATCAATGCTAACCCCACGATAACTTCGTTCATAAATGGTGAGTCCACCTACAGGTGATAACAGCTGATTATCACTGATAGCAAAAGTTTCTTTAAATTTTGGAAAATGCGTATGGATATCTAAAAACTTATTGATTGTCCGTGTATTTACCACTGTGGTGGATTTACTGGAACCCACCAAAAATCCTTGTGTTGCTGTTTGAGTAATATCATCTTCAAGCTTGGTTTTGGCTCCCGCAGTTGAGCTACTCAAATCGGAAAAATCAGACAGATAATGATCATAGCTTCTAAATTTAAGCGTCACTTCAGATGCTCCGTTTTCAATCCGTTCTCGAAAGCTATAGCCCATATTATTGAGTAGGCAGCTGCTGGGTGAATCATAAAAACGTATTTGGCGTTGCTTGTCTAAGATCATCGTTCCTGAAACTGTACGGTTAATTTGTTGTGCAATAACCGTTTTGGCTTGTTGCATATAGCTATTTACGTTAGCGGACTCATTGGCATAGCTAAATTTGTCTGGCTGTAACAACAATTTATATTCACGCGATGTCACTTGCGGTACAGACCAAGCAGTTGTAGTGATTAAACTTGTTAGAACGGTGAGAATTGCTATTTTTTTCATTGAGGAACCTATTATTTTTAAATGATGCTGATAGAAAAAGCCGCCTCTTGGGCGGCTGTTGCTATGCAATTATTGGCCTTTTAAATTTAATTTATCCATGATGTATAAGGTATTGATATCAATACGTGTACGCGCCGCATCCAGATACTTTGGCTCCATACCTTTGGCATTATTCCAAAGTCCCATATCGTCATCATTTAAAATCCCAAGTGTCGTACTATTGATCAACCACAGACCTTCCATTTTATCATGTGGATATTTAACCGCTTTCCCCATATCCAGTACCAATGTTTTAGGTGCTGGAACAATATTAAATGCTTTTAAACCATCCCAGCCTTTATCCAATTGGTATTCTTCTAAGGTCTTGCCCGCAATGGTTAAACCAAGCTTTTCATCTTGTTTGACATCATTTTGTGTTTGAATATCTTCTAAATTGGTGGCTTTGCTTAAATCAATACGATAGACATTTTTCATCACATTGGGCGTATCTTTATAAAACAATCCATCACGTTCTAAAACCAGAAATTGTGTTGCACTGAGGGCAATAATGGCAGAGTTTGAATTTTCAGCTATCTCTTGCTGATATAAATATTGTGCGACTTTGCCTGTTTCAAGATTAATCGTCACAATACGCGTCAACGTTGATTTATTGACATTTTTATTCGGTAAACTCATGGTCGATTGCATAATCCCAACCAAAGTTTTTTGGTCTGGGCTAATAGTTAAGCCTTCCATCCCTCGATTGGCACGGCGATAGCTAAACTCATTCGGCAAAGTCCAATTGTTGCGTTTATCAGCCTTAAATGGGTTGATACGCCCTATTTCTTTACCATTGGCATCATAATGCACAATATGCGGTCCATATTCATCGCTGACCCAGAACGTACCATCGTTAAGTGCAGTGAGCCCTTCACTATCCAAACCATAATCATCCAATCGAATTGGATTATTCACCACATCGTAAGGTTTGGTTGGATCTACGGTAATCACTTTTCCATTGACATCATACGGTGTTTCCCCTGTGCCGCCTAAAGCAGAAGTGTTGGGTAATCCAGTGATATCTTTTCCATCGCGATCTTTTAAATTGATGGTTTTAATTAATTTCACAGTACCATTGTCTTGAACTTCAAATAAACCAATTTTCGGCACATAGTCTGGAATGGCGAAAACCTTACCAGCACCATATAATTTATCAGTAAAGTCTGCATTTGGCCCCCGATCGGTCAATGCATAGAATTGTTTTTTATTGCTTGGATGCGCAGCAACATCAGAACCAAAACCACCCTGACGAATATCAAACGTGCTATCAATGGTCGTACTATTCGCAGGGTAACATCCCAGTACGTTAAATGGCAACGCTACACCTTGTGCAAACAAATTGGGCTTACAACTGTTTTCGGTTTTAGTAATTTCACTGGCTTCAAGTTTGCCATTACCATTGCGGTCTAAACCGCTCTGCATACGTGTTCCCCCCATTACACAGGCTTCATCACCAAATGCCAATGTTATATTTTGGGTTAAGGTCTTCTGTGTTGTTGAATCTTGATCATCATCAGAACATGCGGTCAAACCCAGTAAACTACAGAGGACTAAAGTTAAAGTGCTTTTATGGCGGGTCAGTTTATTTATTGCTGCTTTTTTCATTGTGTTTTTAATAACTGAATTTGTGGAATTTGTTATGCTAGTTTCAGCAAATGACACCACAATGACAGCTCACAAACTCAGCGATATTCGGTCTATTTTTCCTCGTTGAAACTCAATTTATCTCGGGCTGCATTGTTGGCTTTATCTGTTTTTATGATTTTAAAATATATAAACCCTTGTTTACTTCATATATTTATTTGTTACACTCTATTGAAATTTAATAAAAAGTTGACGGAAGAACATGACATATAAAGACGAAACTCTTGCCATACATGCAGGCTATGAACCAGAAGCAACCACTAAAGCGGTCGCCGTTCCAATTTATCAGACCACCTCTTATGCCTTTGATAATACCCAACATGGTGCGGATCTATTTGACCTCAAAGTTCAGGGTAATATTTATACACGGATCATGAATCCAACGACCGCTGTGCTTGAGCAACGTCTGAGTGCGCTTGAAGGTGGTATTGGTGCTTTAGCATTGGCTTCGGGTATGTCTGCGATTACCTATTCTATCCAGACCATCGCAGAAGCGGGTGACAATATTGCATCAGTTTCAACACTCTATGGTGGAACATATAATTTATTTGCCCACACTTTGCCAAAACAAGGCATTGAAGTGCGTTTCTTTGATTACCAAGATCCTGAAGCATTGCGCGGCTTGATTGATGAAAAAACCAAATTGGTTTTCGTTGAGTCGATTGGTAATCCGCTGGGTAATATTATTGACCTAGATGCCATTGCTAAAATCGCACACGAATATGGTGTACCCGTGATTGTGGATAATACCGTTGCAACACCTGCCCTACTGAAACCTTTTGAACATGGTGCAGATATCGTGGTGCATTCATTGACCAAGTATATTGGCGGTCATGGTAATTCGATTGGTGGCGCGATTGTCGATAGCGGTAAATTCCCTTGGGGCAAATATCCCGAGCGCTTCAAAGTCTTAAATACCCCAGATCCAAGTTATCACGGGGTGAACTATGTAGAAGCTTTAGGTGCTGCGGCATATATTGCCCGTGCACGTGTTGTTCCATTAAGAAATACAGGCGCAGCGATCAGCCCGCTCAGCGTATTCTTAATTTTACAAGGCTTAGAAACACTCAATTTGCGTATGGAACGCCATACTGAAAATGCACAAAAAGTTGCTGAATATTTACAGGCACATCCAAAAGTAAAATGGGTCAACTATGCTGGTTTAAAAGATCATCCACAACATGCTTTGGCACAAAAGTACGTCAAAGGTAAACCGTCTGCAATTCTGTCTTTTGGTGTTGAAGATGGTCGTGAAGGTGGCACCCGTTTTATCGATGCATTACAGCTGTTTACTCGCCTAGTGAATATTGGCGATGCAAAAAGTTTAGCCTGTCATCCAGCAACCACCACCCATCGTCAACTGAATGAAACAGAGTTAAAAGCAGCAGGCGTGAGTATTGATATGGTGCGTTTATCTGTGGGGATTGAACATATTGATGACTTGATTGCAGACTTAGAACAAGCACTCGCTCAAGTGTAATTTTCTTTTTGTGATCTTAGGGTCTGTTGACAATTCGTCTAGGTTTGCGACTACGTGTATTTTTTAGGCGATACTAGGCGCGAAATACGAAATTTAGTCATTCTAAATAATGAGAAACATCGTTTCGCAAGGTAACACGTAGCGGCAAAAAATACGCTAGTCCCCCGCTGCGCCTTGCGCTGCAAACAAAGCAGTGCTTTGTTTTTGCTCAGGGTTGTGGCTAAAATTATCTCAGCCTACGTTATGAAACTCGAAAATAGTCTCGCTATTCTCATTCATGCTTTACGACGTATACGTCTCATGCTCAATTTTAACCTACAACGCAAGCCATTTATGAAATATCAACAGGCCCTAAATTTTCCAAATAAGAAGACCTGAGTCATCAGGTCTTCTTATTTATAAATTCAATTATTTACCTTGAACTTTTTGTTCAATCTCTTCAACACTGGTATGTCGCGCATCAAAACCTTTTGCCATATAAATCACTTGTTCTGAGATATTACGTGCATGGTCACCAATTCGCTCGAGTGAACGCAATACCCACATCACATTGATAACACGACTAATATGACGTGGATCTTCGATCATATAGGTCATCAGTGTGCGCGTCGCGGATTGATATTCACGGTCAATATCTGCATCGGCCAACAAAACTTTTAATGCTTGTTCTGCATCCACACGCGCAAAAGCATCTAAAGCATCATGAATCATGACACGCACTTGATTGCCAATATGCCTTGTTTCCATATAGCCACGTGGCGATTCGCCCTCTTCACATAAAGTCTGTGCAATACGGGCAATTTTTGCAGCTTCATCACCAATACGCTCTAAATCGGTATTGGCTTTACTCATGGCAATTACCATACGTAAGTCGATTGCAGCAGGATGACGACGCGCCAAAATCAAAGTCAGTGCTTCATCAATTTCTCGTTCATAACGATTAACTGTATTGTCTTGGAATTGAACATCAATCGCCATATTGGCATTGGTATCCAATAACGCATGCACTGCATTTGCGACTTGTTGTTCTACCAAACCGCCCATGGTCATAAATTTGGTATTCACATCCTGTAAGTCCTCATTAAATTGAGAAGATATATGATGGTTTAATACAGGATTACTTGGGCTCAAGGTCAGATGCTCCACATGCAACAAAAACTATTTTTATGGGTTAATATTAAAGCATATTCATTATGAATGTTTTATGACAAGTATTTTTCTTTCAAATGAATTTCTCAATATCGCTCATTTCACTTCTGATCAAAGCAATTTAGAGTAAAGATACTACTACAATTTGCTGAATTTACATATGTCACTTTGCTGTGAGCATCCATTTATCGCAAATTCACGATGCTGTACTCAGCTTAATTTTTGCAGATCTTAAATCAGACACATGACTCAGTTTCTTGCAAAAAGTAACGTTTCATTATCACAAAACTACAAAATATTTCATTTATTTAGCCTCGATTCAGCGACAATGGCATCGAACAAAACTGAGCTTCTTTTAAATGCTGGTCGAATGAAATTTCCTCGCAATACCCTTCATTTTCTCATTTCAGGCATACTCGTTATCTTGAGTTGCATGGTGGTTATCGCGTGTCAAAAACCCACAACCGACATTGTCAAAGAATCCAAAGAAGCGCCGCAAAAAGAAAATCCAATTCCTGATTTAACCCAAATTTGCCAAAATCTCAAAAATGAGATGCTGGCAATCAATGCAAAAAGAACCACGCTTGCGATAGAACAAGTCAATCAAGATATTCGTATGTGTTTGCCCTTGATGAAACCTGCGGAACAAATGGAATTGATGCATCAGTCGAAACGTATGTATCAACAATTTTTACAAATTGAGCGCACTTCAGAACAACAACAAGCATTTGAAAACTATGCTTTAGATCAAGCTGCATACCCGACCATTCAACAGAGTAAATTTGAACAACTTAATCTGCGTGACCAATATTTATTACGTCACAAAGGCCAAGCGTATATCGAATTGACCGAACAAACAGATGATAAAATTGTCTATCGAAGAAGCCCGCAATATTTAGCAAAAGTTTTCGCGCCGTATCTGACTGCACCTGAACAAGTTTTTATCGAAAATCTTGCACAACAAAATACACAACCGCTTTTTAAAAACCATAAACCCGATATTGAGGCTGAAGAAATTGCAAAAAGAGCTAAGTTTTGGCAAGAATATCTGCAAACTTATCCCAATAGCCCATTTTTACATGATGCGCAGTTCTTAAAAAATGCCTATAGCAGTTTATTGTTTTTAGGCACTGAAGAAGCACCTATATCGAGCAGTTTTGAAAATCAAACTGATATCGATGCAGCCAGCTGGTTGGTGATTGAACGCTTGGCAAAATCCAATGATGGTGAGCTTTCAGCTCAGGCCAAGAAGTTTGTTCATTTTTTAGCGATGAGCAAAGAGCAAAGACAGCAAAAAATTCAAATTAGTGAAAAAGAACGCACTAAACTGAAAAATATCCCTCAATTATTGGCGCTGTCCCAGCTCAATCAATATCTAAATTTAAGCCCGATCGACTTTAAGCATGTTAAAAAAGATTGCTTTAGTGATGCGATTTGTTCTAACAGTTAGATGTTATTTTAGCTCAATTTTTATTATCCTTGTGACATTCAAAAATACACAACAACAGTCATACTATGAAAGCTTTAAAACAACATCTATCACTCACAACACTCTGCCTGTGTACCCTATTCAGCGCTTGCCAAAAGCACGAGAACAATCAAACAATTGAGACAACTAAAGCAGCTTCTAAAGCGACTCAGACCAGTACAGCTGAAATACCAGCACTTCCACAAGACTGTAACGAGATAGATACAAGCATCAAAAAATTAGAAAAAACGGTCATCGTTGAAGATTTAAATGACCTCAATCAATTACTAAAAAAATGCCTCGCATCTGCACCGTTAAAAACACGTTATCAATGGCAAGCAAAAATTGAAAACATTTATCAAAAACTCATTGCCGATGCCTCGCCTGAAGTCTTTCAATATATGACCGATACACTTGCAGACGGTCAGTCTATGACAGCTCAACAAAAACAAGAACTGTATAAAAAGTTAAAACCGCGTGAGAAATATTTAGTTGATCACGCAAAGGACTTATATTTAGCAAAATTTTATATCGGTGAAGGTGAATACACCTTTGTACAGCATCCACAATATGATCTGGATATTTTTGCACCCTATTTAGAAAAATCAGATCAGGTCTACTTTAAACAGATCCGTAAAGAATATACAGGCGCCAACTATATTATGGACGCAGGGCTAGCAATTAGTTTTGATGAAGTGGCCAATCGATTGTTATATTGGGAAAAATTCAATAAAGATTATCCCAACAACCATTTTAAACCTCAAGTCATAGAGAACATTGAACAATACCGTAGTGCACTTTTTCAAGGCGAGGATAACACCCGCACGCTCTGGTTCGATGACGATAAAATTGCAGATGAACAAGCAATCAAAGCGATTGAAAAAATTGCAAAAAGTAAAACTGCAAGTAGCCAAACTGCGCAGAAATTTGTGAATTTAATCAACGCAAGTGAAACGCTTTGGCAGCAAATGCCAAAACCATCTAGGCAGTATCCTGAAGATAACTCACCTGAACAGCAAGAGATCCGAGCACAACGTGAGGCATTTGAACAAAAAATTAGAAAATCTGTCGGGGAAATTCTGGCTCAAAAAAATAATTGAAATTGATATCGGCATGCCAGCATATTTTCAATGAGAACATGCTAAGATTTAAATATCGCTTGACGGAGCGCGAGTAATTCCTCGCTGAGATTTAGTCAGTTTTGCATCTCCTTGCCAAAACTTAAACTAAAGTACCGTTGAACCTGATCAGGTTAAGACCTGCGTAGGAATCAAGCATCTAAAAACTGACAGCCCATAATTTATCTATTTTTTCGCAATAGCGCTTTATTCTGATGATGGATTTAGCAGATAAAATAGACTAAATTTGCCACCGTTTTTGGTCGTGCTTGATTCGTTGATGTCATTCATAAGGATCATTGTAATGAACCAATTAACGAATCTATCCCCTGCTGATCAATTGGCTCAACACGAGCAAGAAGCCAAAGATCTGACTCGAATTTTACCCGCATCTAAAAAAGTTTATATTCAAGGTTCACGCCCAGATATTCAAGTACCGATGCGTGAAATTGAGCTCACGGATACACCGACAGGCCTTGGTGGTGAAAAAAATCCACCAATTATGGTCTACGATACTTCAGGTGTTTATACCGATTCCAACGTACACATTGATTTGAATAAAGGCTTACCCAATGTCCGTGAAACTTGGATTGAAGAACGTGCCGATACTGAGCATTTAGCCAGCTTAACCTCTAAATTTGGCCAAGAACGTCTGAAAGATATTCGTACTGCTGAAATCCGTTTTGCCCATATTCAAAAACCACGTCGTGCAAAAACAGGCAACAATGTCACACAAATGCATTATGCCAAACAAGGCATCATCACGCCTGAAATGGAATACATTGCGATTCGTGAAAATCAGCGCCAGCATGAAGGTGTCGATATGCGCCAGCATGCAGGACAAAATTTTGGTGCACACAACCTCATGGAGATTACCCCTGAATTTGTGCGTAAAGAAGTCGCTGAAGGCCGTGCCATTATTCCAGCCAATATTAACCATCCTGAATGCGAACCCATGATCATTGGGCGTAATTTCTTGGTAAAAATCAATGCCAATATTGGCAACTCAGCTTTGGGTTCATCGATTGATGAAGAAGTGTCGAAAATGACTTGGGCAACCCGTTGGGGTGCTGACACCATCATGGACTTATCGACGGGTAAAAACATCCATGAAACCCGTGAATGGATTATCCGCAACTCACCAGTTCCAATTGGTACAGTACCAATTTATCAAGCACTTGAAAAAGTCGATGGTGTTGCTGAAGACCTGACATGGGAAATCTTTAAAGACACCCTGATTGAACAAGCTGAACAAGGTGTCGATTATTTCACCATTCACGCTGGGGTCTTATTACGTTATGTGCCGATGACAGCCAATCGTTTAACGGGGATCGTATCACGCGGTGGTTCGATCATGGCGCAATGGTGTTTGGCGCATCATGAAGAAAACTTCCTCTATACGCATTTTGATGAAATCTGCGAAATCATGAAAGCCTATGACGTGTCTTTCAGCTTAGGCGATGGTTTACGTCCGGGCTGTATTCAGGATGCCAATGATGAAGCGCAATTTTCCGAATTACGCACTTTAGGTGAACTGACTCATCGGGCATGGAAACATGATGTTCAGGTCATGATCGAAGGACCAGGCCATGTTCCAATGCATATGGTCAAGGAAAATATGGACTTGCAACTTGAAGTTTGTCAGGAAGCACCTTTCTATACCCTTGGTCCGCTCACCACCGATATTGCTCCGGGCTATGACCATATTACCTCGGCAATTGGTGCAGCGATGATTGGTTGGTACGGCACTGCAATGTTATGTTATGTGACCCCTAAAGAACATTTGGGTCTGCCCAATAAGAAAGATGTTAAAGACGGGATTATCACCTATAAAATCGCAGCCCATGCAGCGGATTTAGCCAAAGGTCATCCGGGCGCACAAGTTCGTGACAATGCTTTATCTAAGGCACGCTTTGAGTTCCGTTGGGAAGATCAATTCAATCTCAGCTTAGATCCAGATACTGCTAGATCGATGCATGATGAGACTATGCCTAAAGAAGCACATAAGTCTGCACACTTCTGTTCAATGTGCGGACCTAAGTTCTGCTCGATGAAAATCACCCAAAACGTGCGAGATTATGCACAAAATCAACAAAATGCAGGCCAACCTATAAATAGCGAAACGCTTATAGAAGATGGTCTCAAAACCATGAAATCCGTTTATCAGGAACAAGGGCAAAAGTTGTACCATAAAGTGTAAAGATTAAAAAAAACTTTTGTCTTTCCCTATTTCTCAGTTAGGATGAAGTGAATATGTTTCATCCTAACTGTGCACATGAACATCATTCAGCAAGCAACCTACACCCATAATGATGTAGAAATACAATCTCGTGAATATGCCTTTAAAGGTTTTGTTCAAGTCGAAAAAGTGAGCTTGCGACACCGATTATTTAATCAAACTGAATATACCTCAGCCATTCAACGTGAATTAATTCGCCGTAAAGAAGCTGCTGGTGTACTGATTTATAATGATCAACAACAAAAATTTGCATTGATTGAACAGTTTCGTGTAGGGGCAATTGATGATGAAATTTCACCTTGGCAACTCGAAATCATTGCAGGCGTACTTGATGGAGATGAATCTCCAGAAAGTTGCATTCGACGGGAAAGCATCGAAGAATCTGGATGTGAATTAAACCAAATCAAACACCTGTTTAGCTTCTATCCATCTGCTGGTGCATGTGATGAAATCTTTCATCTCTATGTAGCGCAAGCCGCATTACCTGCTGAAGGTGGTGTGTTTGGTATGCCAGATGAAGGTGAAAATATCCAACTTCATATCATTGATTATTCAGATCTGAGTCTATTATTAAAAAGTAATCGTTTAAAAAATGCACCTGTGATTATGGCTTTGCAATGGCTACAACAGCACTTGCATGCATTTGAAGATGTCTAGGGGAAAGGCATGCAATCAGAGATATTGCCGCAAACAGATAAAGATAGAGTGATTATCCAAATCACAGATACACACCTGATGGATAAACCTGATGCAGAGTTTGTCGGGATTAATCCTGAAGAAAGCTTTCATGCCGTCATGGATGATATTCAGCAACGTTATAAAAATATCGATCTGATTTTACATACTGGTGATTTGGCTCAAGCTGCATTTCCAGAAACTTATGCGCGCTATTTAGAATATATGCAGCGTTTTGGTGTCGATTTTTACCAAATTCCGGGAAATCACGACAATCTCAACTTGTTCCCGTTCCATTCGCCAGAACCTATTCCAGCAGTGATTGAGTTAGATCAATGGCGTATCATTTTGTTGAATAGTGCTGTGGGTGGACGTACCGATGGAAACATTCAAACAGAACAATTGGTCCATCTAAAACGGCTATTGGAACAATTGCGTGATAAGTTTATCCTTATCGCCTGTCATCACAATCCTTTTGATATGCATTCCAAATGGCTCGATCAACATAAGCTCAAAAATGCCGATGAATTAAAGGCCGTACTTGAACCCTTTGATAACATCAAAGCCGTGTTACATGGTCATGTCCATCAAGAATCCTACAATGTGTGGAATGGAATACAGTTTATTTCTACTCCTGCGACGTGTGTACAATTTAAACCTCTCAGCCAAGAGTTTTCATTTGATCCGATTGCGCCTGGTTACCGTTGCTTACATTTAAAAGCCAATGGTGAATTTGAGACCTCTGTACACCGCTTGGATCACTTCAAAGTTACAATTAATGAAGAAATTTCAGGTTACTAGCTTTTCATTTTGGTTTTTTTCTATTAAGTTATTCGTCCAACGAGATATGCAGAAAGTCGAATTCAGGGTTAGGTGACTTTCATCTTGGTAAAAAAATCTATATGATGACGCCCCCGATAGATTCATTCTGTTGGTAGTGATAAAAATACTTGCATATCACCATATTTTTTGCGTATAGATAATACGTATATGATGAGGAATGCCCTTTATGGCGAATGACAACCAAAATCAAGTCTTGGAAGAACAAACAGCAATTGCAGATGATAAGTCTGTAAAGCGAGTGCGTAAAACCAAGCCGAAGACCAATGAAAACGGTACTACAGCAAGTCTATTCGGTATCGAGCCTTATCAGCCAAAGAAAAATGAAGAATACATGTCTGAGGGGCAACTCGAACATTTTCGTAAAATTTTGCTGGCATGGAAAGCAGAATTGATGTCGGAAGTGGATCGCACCCTAAATACAATGCAAGATGAATCTTCTTCTTTACCTGATGTAAATGACCGTGCGACGCAAGAAGAAGAGTTTGCCATCGAATTACGTACCCGTGACCGTGAACGTAAACTTATTCGTAAAATAGAGCAATCTATTGAAGCGATTAAAAATGATGACTATGGTTTCTGTGAAACTTGCGGTATCGAAATTGGTTTACGCCGTTTAGAAGCACGACCAACTGCAACTTTATGTATCGACTGTAAAACCCTTGCAGAGATCAAAGAGAAGCAAAATAACGGTTAATACTGTGTCAAATTCCTCCCCAACCCTCTCTTTTCCAAAGGGAGGGAGGAAGAGTACCGTATACAAAGGTCGGTTTGCACCCTCCCCCACAGGGCCGTTACATTTTGGTTCCTTAGTGACCGCTGTCGCGAGCTATTGCGATGCGAAAGCGCATCATGGGCAATGGATCGTCCGCATCGAAGACACGGATATCCCTCGTATTTACCCAGATAGTGAACAGCATATTTTAAAGTGCTTAGATGCTTTTGGCTTCCAATCCGATGCTGAAATCATTTATCAAAGACATCGCTTAGATATTTATCAATCTGTAATCGAACAACTCAAACAAAAACATTGCGTTTATGCCTGTGAATGTACTCGTAAAATATTAGGCTCAAACCATATCTATGCTGGCACCTGCCGAGACAAACAGCTCGACTTTCAAAACCAAGCCATTCGTGTAAAAGTTTCTGATCAAAACATTTGTTTCAATGACCGCTTACAAGGACAACATTGCGCCAACCTACAACGCGATTTGGGTGACTTTGTACTAAAGCGTCGTGATGGCATTATCAATTACCAACTGGCAGTCGTTGTCGATGATTATTTACAAGAAATCAGCCATGTCGTGCGTGGTGCGGATTTATTGGATAATACTGAACGTCAAATTTGGCTAGGACAGCTTTTGGGTTATCCAGCTCTTGAATATATGCACTTACCCCTCGCCATGAATCATTTGGGGCAAAAACTCTCTAAACAAAACCTTGCGCAAGCACTTGATCTCAAACATGCACCTGAATTGCTGTTACAAGCGATTATAGCACTTGGACAAGCTCCAGTAGACCTAGATCAGCCAGATCTCATGTTGGCTCAAGCTGTCGCTCAATGGGATATCTCTCGCATTCCTCAAGGGACAACGCTACAATCCATTTATCAGTAATCCCTGATTAAGCAACAATACCAACATCATTCAGGATTGAGATGAACCTTTTAAAAAAACTAATAACGCTGAGTTTTCTCATGCTCATGGGCCTTACACAGGTCTATGCACAAATGGCAATTTTATGTATTTCCCCGATTTCTAAAACTGCTGTTGTTGATGAAATGAGTGGCGCGCCACGTGAACAATGGGGTAAACCATTACCAACTTATTCAGTTCAAGTTGATCACTCTGCAATCATCAAGGTCGATCACAAAACCCCAATCAAACTCAAACTTGCAAATACCTCTGGAAAACATCAGATCAAGATTTATGCCAATGGTGTATTGGAAACTTCGTTTTATTATTCCCCAACAGTGATAGATGTATTACGACTGAGTGAGTCCGGTTATCAAACTTGGGATTGGGTAAAATTTAAGACCACCCAATCAGCATTAAAATATTGCAATACGCAAAATCCAAAATAAATTACCCATAAAAAAAGCCATTTGTGATCAAATGGCTTGTCTATTTAAGTTCAATAAAAAATTAAAAACTAGACTCTTCTCGCGCTGGATTGGCATCCTTGGTGGTTGCATCAATTTTGAGAATTAAACTGATCATCACCGCACACATAATTAAAGATGAACCACCATAACTAATAAATGGAAGCGTTAGCCCCTTGGTCGGTAACATGCCCATATTCATACCCGCATTCACCAAGATCTGTAATAAGAAAATAATACTGATCCCGTAAGCCAAGTAACCTGCGCGCAAATATTGATGATTGAGCGCACGCTGACCGATACGAATACAGCAAATCAACATCACAAACGAGAGCAGCAAAACGGTCGAAATACCAAAGAAACCGAATTCTTCACCTAAAATTGCCAACATAAAGTCAGTATGTGCTTCAGGCAAATAAGACATTTTTTGAATACTATGTCCTAAGCCCACCCCAAACCATTCACCACGACCAAAGGCCATCAAGGCATTTGACAATTGATAACCAGAGCCCAAAGGATCAGCCCAAGGGTTTGAGAATGACATTAAGCGTTCATAACGATATGGTTCAAACACGATTAAGGATACAAATGCCACCAGAATCGCACCGAATGCAAAGCCGAACTGGATCATGGGTGCGCCAGCTAAGAAGAACACACCCAGCATCGAAACAGCAATCACCACCGTTGCCCCTAAGTCAGGCTCTGCAATAATTAGTCCGACCGTCAGCAACATCACCACACCTAGACGTACCAGACCCTTAATATTATTACGGACTTCTTCAGCACGACGAACCACATAGTCTGCGGTAAATATGGCCATCATCACCTTGGCGACTTCGGTTGCCTGCAAGGTAAATCCACCTACACGAATCCAGCGTGTTGAACCATTGACCTCTGTACCCACCACTAAGACGGCGAGTAATAAAGCAATAGTGATCAACCACAATGGAAAGGTATTTTTAAACCAAAGGTTGAGTGAAACTCGATAGGTAATTGCCGCCGCAACAAAAGCCACCACGATCGAAATTGCATGACGAATCACATAGTGAAATTCGTTTTCATGCATTCGTTCGGCATAAGGCATTGAAGCCGAAGCCACCATCACCGTACCAATACACAACAATGAAATGACGCAAAATATCAGTACATTACGCGGTGTAATCTCTGCCGGCAATTTTGGCATCCAGCGATCATACACTTGGTGAATCTTACTTATAGTCGTCTGAGCTAACCCAGCCATACTTTATTTCCTTATGATTCTTTTTAGTTTAGAGCATTTACATATTCAACAAAGCGATGACCACGCTCAGGATAGCCTGTAAACATATCAAAGCTTGCACATGCAGGTGATAATAGCACTACATCTTGCGCATGCGTATGTTGTTGACAAAGTTCTACAGCTTGTTGCAAAGATACTGCATGTAGCAGCGTTGTTGTCCCTGCAATGGCATTTTCAATGATTGAGCGATCTTCACCCATCAGTACCGCAACTTTGGCATATTTTTGCAGAGACTCACGTAGTGCAGTAAAGTCCTGCCCTTTGCCCTGACCACCCAAAATAATTGCAACCTGACCACCTTGAGCTTCAATTGCAGCACCTAAACCGTCCAATGCTGCTAAAGTTGCACCGATATTGGTGCCTTTAGAATCATTATAATAACGAACGCCATTCACTTCTTTAACGAATTCGCAACGGTGCTCTAAACCTTTAAAGGTTTTTAAGGTTTCAAGCATTTTGTCCATTGGTAAACCAATTGCTTCACCCAAAGCTAAACATGCCAAAGCATTGGCAACATTATGCGTTCCTTGGATATACATCTCTGAACTTTTGAGCAGACGTTCACGACCTCGCGCTAACCAAATCGTACCGTTATCTTCTCTTAGAATACCGTATTGTTTTAAATCAGGTGCATTGAGCCCAAAGCTTTGCATTGGTGTGACATCTGGTACCAATGGACGCGTCAATGAATCGTCACGGTTATATACGACTTTTTTCACACCTTGGAAAATACGATGTTTTGCCGCATGGTAACCTGCCATATCCCCATGACGGTCCAAGTGATCTTCACTCATGTTCAAGACCACAGCCACTTCTGCATTTAAACTTGAGGTTGCTTCCAATTGAAAGCTGGAAAGTTCAAGGATATAAACATCTGGATCATCATGGGTTAAATCCAAAGCAGGACGCCCCAAGTTACCCCCTACCGCAACCTTAATCCCTGCGTCTTGTGCCATTAAACCAATTAAAGTGGTCACGGTACTTTTTGCATTTGAACCAGTAATCGCCACAATCGGTTTATCTGTAGCACGGCGGAGAATTTGAATTTCACTGATGACGGGAATACCTTTTGCAATCGCAGCTTGAATTGCTGGCAACTGAGGATCTAACCCCGGGCTAATGACAATTTCTTCAGCTTGTAAAAGTAAATCTTGATCGAGTTGACCAAAGCTGGTTTGAACTGCTGCTGGAATTTGCTCATGTCCTGGTGGAACTTCACGAGAATCTGTGACTGCAACACGGTAGCCATTTTCATGAAGAAAATTTACGGCTGAAACGCCTGAAATTCCAAGCCCAGCCACAACTTTTAACCCACCACGTTGTATTAACATTTTTGCTCACCAGCATTAAGATTTTAAAACTTGCAAAATGTTAGCACTTTGGCGATTTGAAAGCTTTTTCTGTTTGCACTTTCTGGATATTTTTTTGTGTCAGTGCGTAAAAATAGCAGCAGATTATTTTGAGCAATACCGCTGATTTTTTAAATGAAACCACTCGCGTTTTTATTCTATTCTCAATAATTTTATTGATGTTTGAGATGATATTTCTTCCATCAATCAAAAAATGATCATGTTGAATGAGCCATATTGATATTGAAGACTATAGTTAAACCACCTCATTATTCACACAATTAATTTGCATCAAGTCATTAATCATAAATGAAGCTTATATTTTGTATAAACATTTAGAAACTATTGGTTATCAATTCGTTTTTTTACTTTTGAATCATCGATGGTTATCCTACCGTGGGGCGACAGGGATGTCGCCGTTGGGCGGGGGTATATGAGCAAAAATAAAGCACTGCTTTGTTTGCAGCGCAAGAGCCCTGTTAAACAGAAGATTTTTGTCACTTTTCATCTCTGAAAAGTGAGGCATCGCCTACGCAATGGTATTTAAACTTTGAATGTAAGGTGTGGCATTGCAAGCTTTTTATAATCAAACAATTTATTTTTCTATATAATTGATTTAATTTAAAATATTAATTAATAGAAATTATATTCTTGTGCCTGAGTTTTTTGATAGGTTGACTATAGGATGAAGCGGATTTTATGTTGATCTATGGTTTTAAGAAAACTGATGCGACAAGCCAAATAAGAATAAACCATGTAAATAAGCCGAATGTTGAGGTTCAGCATTCGGCTTATTCATCGGGGCAGTTTATGACGGTTTGAAGCTGATTAAAATGAATCGAGCAGCAAAGATAATAAATTGCCCGCGCCATAACCCGCACCAAGCAACAGCGCAATCCAAATCCATCCGCCTAAAATGTTATACAACATGAATACAGGCATTTTCATATGCCCTGCACCCGCTGCAAAAGGAGCAAAAGAACGAACAAAAGGCACAAAACGGGCAACCAGAATGGTTTTCCCGCCATGCTTTTCAAAATAATGGTTGGTCTTTTTAATATATTCAGGCTTAAACCAACGTGAATGCGCGTGGAAAAACTTAAAACCTAGCGCACGCCCAGTATAATAGTTCACCATATACCCCAAAATTGAAGCAATAATCAGCAACACACCCATATAGTGCAAATGCACAGATTCAGCGGTAGAACATAAAGCACCAACAGCGATCAATAAACTATCGCCTGGGAGAAAAAACATAAAGACTGAGCCAGTTTCTGCAAAAATGATTAGAAACAAAATGGCATAAATCCACAGCCCGTAATTTTCTAAAAAAGTGGGCAATAATTGTTCTAAATGCAATAAAAATTCAAGCAATACTCAACTCTCTTACAGAAGAATTCACGATATATTAGCCTAATTTAATCATGTATATATTAAAAGGCCTAAATAAATTAGGCTTTTTTTAATCGGGTTTGGTTTTTATTTACTTTAAAAAACCATTGGCTGCGAGAAATTCCATACTGAGTTTAGATTCTGCTTTTGGCTCAGCAGCTTTATCACCAAGCAACAATCTTTCAATATACCGTGCCAATACATCGACTTCTAAATTGACTTGAGAGCCCACTTTCCACGTTGCAATATTGGTCCGTTCAGCAGTATGTGGTATTAAATTTAAACTTAAGATATTTCCACGTAAATGATTGATGGTGAGGCTAATTCCATCTACAGTCACAGACCCTTTTTCAGCCAAATATTTAGCAATTTCAACAGGTGCAGTGACTTCAAAATATAGCGAACGCGCATCTGAGCGCACTACAGTGATTTCACCCACAGCATCGACATGTCCACTGACGATATGTCCACCGAAGCGTGTTGTCGGCAACATTGCTTTTTCCACATTGACCGCTTGCCCCGCTTTCCAACTTGCTAAAGTCGAACGATTTAAGCTTTCACGGGATACATCCGCAGCGTACCAGTTTTCACCCCAGTCAATTACAGTTAAACAGATGCCATTGGTTGCAATAGAGTCGCCCAAATGTACATCAGACATATCCAAGTCTGTCTGAATGCGTAAGCGCACATCACCGCCTACATTTTGTAAACTCTCGACTTTACCCAAACTTTCAATGATACCTGTGAACATAATTCTACCTACTGCTGCAGTGAGAGGAACTGATGAAGTTCAATCGTGTTTATTTGCACTCGCCCCATATTTTAATGGTAAAGGCGAGTTGTTACCATAAGGCCAGTTGTGTACTTACACCCGAAGTATCCACACCACCCAATTCCGCAAAATGATAAAGTTGTCCCAACAGCTGACGCAATGGTGGTCCAGACTTGGCATGGGTATCAGTGATCACAATAAACTCAAGCACACGTGCACGTTCAGACTGACGCTGTTTACTGACACGATAACGAGGCACATCTTGAGTCAATAAGGTGACTTTGCCACGCTTCAGATTGGCTGCCAATAAGTCTTTGGCCTCAATATTTCCATCAGTTGAGTAACTGGTGAGAATATAGCGCGCATTAATGGTTTCCAACAAATTCTCATAAGCTTCTTGAGCATGCTTAGAAGAATTATAAGGACTTGGGCGTTCTTTACGCCATGCACGGTCAATCCCGCTTTTAAAACCTTTGGTATCCGGTGTCGGTAAATCAACTTGATCCCACAGTGTTAGCGAGTTAAGTACATGATAATTACTACTATAAGCATGTTGGTTATACGGTGGATCTAGATAAGCCACATCGACTTCAAAACCACTCATTTGATTTGCCAAGTGTTGTGCATCTACACACCACACTTCTGCCATTGGGGTTTTCTGTTTATTCTGCCCGACTTCACTAAAGCGACTCGGTGTAAGCCACAATAACGACTCAATCCGTTCCAATGCAGTTTGGGTCTTACCGCCCCAACCATGATGGAAGCTTTTAAATACACCACTGGTATTACTGACAAAACTTGCTGAATAGAGCAAAGGTGCCAATAAGGCACTCATTTCCACATCGTCAATTGCGCCCTGTGCTTGCCAAGTGGCAATTTGCTGGCGAATTGCATCTATACGCATCCCATTACGGCGTTTAAAAAACAAACGGTCTCGTGCAGGGTCATAAATTTCATCATTCCGTGGACAAAGATTATGCGTAACCCATCCTTTCACTTCAGGTAAACGGTTTAAATAATCGATAGCTTTTTGATACCCACCCAATTCTTTAAATGCAGGCGCATCTGTGCATGCCAAAATGGCATGATTTAATGCATGACTATACGGTTCCCAGTCATTGGCAATCACCCGATAGCCATTTTGACGTGCTAAACGTGAAACCACCCCACTGCCTGCAAAAAAATCGGCAAAAATCGGGGCACGTTTACCCTTAGGATTCAAAGTACCTGTGATTTCAAGCGCTTCAAGAATCAGATGCAACAAACGACGTTTGTTTCCCAAATAGGGAACCAACTGATGAAAAAGATATTCATCTGTTGTACGCGCAGCATGACGACGTTTATGGTAAACCGATGATGTTGACTCTGGATTCATACTGACTCTTGTGAAGGGATAAGTCTTAAGCGAATGTCATCACCAAACTGATGAACATCTTGTAACTTAAAACGTAATTGTTGTGCCATCGTTTCAAATTCGGCATTGAACATGGCACGTGCTGATTGTCCTAAAAAGGTTGGCGCAACATAACTGATTAATTCATCCACCAGTTTTTCCTGCAAAAATGCAGTGGATAATGTCGCACCTGCTTCAACCAACACATCATAAATTTGGAAGTCTTTTAAAGTTGCAAGCAAATCTTTTAAAGATTGCACTTCTAATTGTACCACGCCCAGCTTGGCAAGTTCTTGACGAAATGGTCCCATGACCATCACTGTTTCAGGCGTGCTAAGAATTTGAGCATTGAGTGGCAAACGCCCTTGTCGGTCTAAAATCACCCGCTTAGGCTGGACAATCGTTGCAATATCAATATCGTCCAATAAACGCACATTTAATTGAGGGTCATCTGCCAAAATGGTATCGATACCGGTAATCACTGCACCTGAAATAGCCCGCCAATGCTGAACATCTTGACGTGATTCAGCCCCAGTGATCCATTTAGACTCACCAGACGCCATTGCCGTACGGCCATCTAAACTTGACGCAACCTTTAAACGCACATAAGGCACACCCGTTGCCATTGCTTTTAAAAAGCCTTGATTGAGTTGAGCCGCTTGTTGCTCACAAACCCCTGTTTCAACCTCAATCCCTGCCTGACGTAAGATATCCACGCCTTTTCCCGCCACCAAAGGATTTGGATCAGCGCATGCAACGACAACTTTGCTGACACCCGCTTCAACCAAGCCTTTGGCACAAGGCGGTGTACGGCCATAATGCGCACAAGGTTCCAAAGTGACATAAGCGGTTGCACCTTTCGCAGACTCGCCAGCTTGACGCATGGCAAAAACTTCGGCGTGTGGCTGACCGGCTCTAGGATGAAAACCCTCTCCCACCCATTGCCCATCTTTTACAATGACACAACCGACGTTCGGGTTTGGTCGTGTGGAATATTGTCCAAGCTTCGCGAGCTCAATTGCTTTCTGCATCCAAACCTGATCTATGTTGACATAATCTTCGGGTTTAGAATTTGAATCAAACTCAGACATAAAATTCCTAATCAATAACGTTCAAAAATAAAATTAGTGGTCTTGCCCACGATCTTGCATTTGTTCAATTTGATGACGAAACGCATCAATATCTTGGAAATCCTGATACACCGATGCAAAACGTACATAAGCCACATGATCCAATGCAAACAACGATTTCATGACAATTTCACCAATGGTGCGTGAACGTACATCACGTTCACCGAGGCGGCGAATTTGCAATTGAATATCACTAATGACGGTTTCAATCTGTTCTTGAGTCACGGGTCTTTTTTGTAAGGCGTGCATTAAAGAGCGTCGTAATTTTGCTTCGTCAAACGGTTCATTTTTACCATCTGACTTGGTCACGCGTGGCATCACCACTTCATAACTCTCAAATGTCGTAAAACGTTCGCCACAACTGATACATTCACGACGTCGACGAATCTGGCTACCTTCAGCGGCCAAACGAGAGTCGATTACTTTACTATCTGCAGCGTTGCAAAATGGACAATGCATAGTGGTTTTATTGAACAAAATTCATGATTTCAGCTAGTGTAGCAAAAAAACCTGATTTTGTTGAGCCTTTCGCAAGATATGGAAAAAAAACAGCCCTTACGGACTGTTTTATACTATATATAGTTATTATTCTAATTAGATTGATTATTCGATACGTTCGCCATGTTGGCTTAAATCAAGACCCATACGCTCATCATCAGATTCAACACGGATCCCAATCACCACATCGATAATTTTAAGTAGGATAAAGGTCACAACTGCTGAGTATGCGATTGTTGCTAACACACCTTCAACTTGTACCCATAATTGATGCATAACATCTGTCGGTGCTTTGTCGCCCATAATGAATGAGCTGGCAAATACTGCTGTTAAAATCGCACCAACAATACCACCTACACCATGTAAACCAAATGCATCCAATGAATCATCTGCTTTAAGGATACGTTTAAGACCAGAGATCCCCCAGAAGCACACTACACCACCGATTAAGCCCATGATCAACGCACCGCTTACTGTCACAAAACCTGCCGCTGGCGTAATCACAACCAGACCAGCAACTGCACCCGATGCTGCACCCAATACTGAACCTTTACCACGAACAATTTTTTCAACCACTAACCAAGCAATTGCTGCCGCTGCGGCTGCGATTTGAGTTGTGACCAAAGCATACGCTGCTGAACCATTGGCACCTAAAGCAGAACCACCATTGAAACCAAACCAACCGACCCATACCAAGCTTGCACCCAATACAGTTAAAGTTAAGTTATGTGGTGCCATAGATTCTTTGCCTAAGCCCATACGTTTACCCAGTAAATACGCAGCAACTAGACCAGCAACACCCGAGTTAATATGAACAACCGTACCACCAGCAAAATCAAGTGCGCCATCATTCATTAACCAGCCACCACCCCATACCCAGTGTGCAATCGGTGCATAAACAATAATGACCCAAATCGTAATGAATGTGATCCAAGCACTAAATTTCATACGATCAGCCACAGAACCACTGATGATGGCAACAGTAATGATCGCAAAAGTCATTTGGAAAATAACGAAAAGAATTTCTGGAATTGTGCCACTCAGCGCATCTGTTGTAATTCCAGATAACATGATTTTATCGAAACCACCAATAAAAGCATTACCAGAACCAAATGCAAGTGAATAACCAATGACCACCCATACGATGCTGACCACTGCTGCGGCAGTAAAGCTTTGCGCCATGGTGGCAAGCACATTTTTCTTACGAACCATACCGCCGTAGAACAATGCTAAACCGGGAATTGTCATTAGCAATACAAGCGCTGTAGATACAAGAATCCACGCTGTATCACCTGTATTTAAAGTTGGTTTTTCTGCTTCTGCTGCTGGCGCAGCTGCGGCAGTCACCGTTTCAGGCGCAACGGTTGCCGATGTATCGGCGACTGTTGCAGTCACATCACTTGCCGTTGCAACAGCTGTAGATGCAGGCTCAGCTACGTTTTCTTCTGCCCATGCAACTGATCCGCCAAGAAGTGCGCCAGACAGGCTGAGCGCTAATAGCATTTTTTTCATTCGTATCCCCCAACCTAATTTTGTGAGTTATGTATTGATATACATAACCAGCAATCTTCGTGCCAAATTAAACAGCGTCTGGACCTGTTTCACCTGTACGAATACGAATTACTTGCTCTAAATTAGTCACGAAAATTTTTCCATCACCAATTTTGCCAGTGCTAGCAACGCGTGTAATAGATTCAATCACTGAATCTACCATGTCATCACTGATTGCGATTTCGATTTTCACTTTAGGCAGAAAATCAACAACATACTCAGCGCCACGATAAAGTTCAGTATGCCCCTTTTGACGACCAAAACCTTTAACTTCAGTTACGGTAATCCCTTGAACGCCTATATCAGACAGTGCTTCACGCACGTCATCTAATTTAAACGGTTTTACAATTGCAGTTACGAGCTTCATATTGTTTTCCTTCGGCTTATTTCACCAGTAAGGTTTTATGTTCAATTTTCATGCCAATCTTATTAATGGTTGGGGTGATTAATTCAATCAACATGCATTGCCTTTATAACCTATTGTATATACTTAGGTGAAGTTGCAACTTTAAAAAACACATAATATTGCGTGTTTTTTTAGATTTCATTGCTAAATTATAGGAGACATCATGCTTTACGCATCGGATAAAAAATTACTTAAATAAAATCAATACGCGATGTTACACTAGGCAAAGAACATTACTCATTTGGATTCCTCATGATTGAAACATTATTACAAGCAATTTTGGAACAGGTTGATCAGCCTAAAAAAGACATAGAACATAATTTACGCGCCTTGCTGAATGAAGCCATTTCTAAAATGGATATCGTTTCAAAAGACGAAATTGAACGTCAAAAGACTGCACTAAATAATGCCAATTTACGTTTGACCGATTTACAAGAACAGGTCAAAGCACTTGAGGTGCTGATTCAGGATAAAAAATAAACTAAATTTGCACATTATTGGTGCAAAAAATATAATAATGATTAAAAATAAAGCAAATGTGGAAAACAACAATGTCTTTAGCCAAAATTTATACCCGAGGTTTGCTCGGGCTACATGCACCTTTAATTGAAGTTGAGGTCCATGTTAGTGCAGGGCTGCCTTCTTTAACAATTGTTGGCTTAGCTGAAGCAGCAGTTCGTGAAAGTAAGGATCGAGTTCGATCTGCCATTATCAATAGTGGTTATCAATTCCCTACCAAGCGCTTAACCATCAATCTCGCACCTGCGGATCTTCCCAAAGATGGCTCTCGTTTAGATCTGCCCATTGCACTCGGTATCTTGATTGCCACAGGGCAACTTCCTGAAAATGTCACAGATCATTTTGAGTTTATTGGTGAATTAGCGCTGGATGGACACTTAAGACCAATTACAGGGACCTTAACCATTGCAATGGCATGTCAAATGGCCAAGCATCAATTGATGTTGCCGCAGGAAAATGCTGCTGAAGCAGCGCAATTGCCTGAGTTTCAGGTATTTGCTGCACAGCACTTAAAACAAGTCTGTGAGCATTTCTTAAATCTACAAAAAATTGATGCAACTGCTCGGCAAAAAATACCGCAAGACAATACCTACAAATTTGATTTGGCAGATGTCAAAGGGCAATTACGCCCACGACGCGCTTTAGAAATTTCAGCAGCAGGTGGACATTCCCTTTTATTTAAAGGCCCACCGGGTACAGGTAAAACCCTATTAGCGTCACGCTTACCGAGTATTTTACCAGCCTTAAATCCACAAGAAAATCTTGAAGTTGCCAGTATTTATTCAATTGCCAAGACCAAACACCATTTTGGACAGCGCCCATTTCGCGCCCCACACCATACCGCGTCTGCAATCGCTCTCGTCGGTGGCGGTTCAAATCCAAAACCCGGAGAAATTACGCTGGCGCACTTAGGTGTACTATTTTTAGACGAGCTGCCTGAGTTTGACAAAAAAGTGCTCGAAGTTTTAAGGCAACCTCTCGAATCTAAAGAAATCGTTATCTCTAGAGCATCACGCCAAATTACATTTCCCGCCAACTTTCAATTGATTGCAGCAATGAACCCCTGCCCTTGTGGTTATGCATTTAATCAAGACAGTCGCTGCCAATGTTCGGCTGAAGCAATTAAGCGCTATCAAAATCGAATTTCAGGTCCATTATTGGATCGTATTGATTTACATATCGATGTGCCACCATTAAAAGCCCAAGAATTGCAGGATCAAACGCCTGTCGAAGATTCAGCAACTGTACGGGAACGGGTAATTGATGCGTGCGATTTTCAAATCCAAAGACAAGGCTATTTAAATCACAACTTATCGCCAAAAGACTTAGAAAAATATGTGATTTTAGATGAAACATCCAAGCAAATATTGGAAATGGCACAACAACGTTTGAATTTATCCGCGCGGGCATATCATCGAATTTTACGTGTTTCAAGGACCATTGCAGATTTGGCTCAAAGTGAGCAAATCCAAAGTACCCATTTAACCGAAGCCTTGTCATATCGTGGAACTCAATCTTAGAATCCAAACTATGACGTATAGAAGATAAATAACATGCTAAATCTAACCCTACGCAACGAACAAGCAGATGACATTGAAAATATTTTCAATCTCACTCAATTGGCTTTTTTAAATGCAGCGCATACTGACCACACAGAACACTTAATCGTCAATGCACTCAGAGAGGCAAATCAATTAACCATTTCAGTTGTTGCTGAATTGGATCAACAGATTATTGGGCATGTGGCAATTTCACCTGTGGAGATTTCTTCTGGCGCACAACATTGGTATGGTTTAGGTCCAATTTCAGTTGCACCAGAATACCAACACCAAGGTGTGGGTAAGGCGTTAATACAACAGTCCTTACAGCAACTAAAACAACTTGGCGCTGCTGGGTGTGTAGTCCTTGGCGATCCTGCCTATTATTCCAAATTTGGCTTTCAACCGCATGACAGTTTAATCCTTGAAGGTGTGCCTGCTGAATATTTTCAAGCCCTTAGCTTTGACCAAAGCATTCCACAAGGAACGGTAAAATATCATCCAGCATTTGAAGTGAAAGCCTAATTTATTTCAAAATCGCAAAAAATAAAGGTGACTCAAGGTCACCTTTATAGATCTTAATTTGCGCTTAGAACGCTTTAGTTAAAGTAAACACCGCACCTGTTTCAACACCACGTTTTCCAGAATTAGTGAATCCATCAGTATCAATATTGGTTCCGATTGCTGCAAGTTCCGCTGTTACTCCCGGAATAGATTTAACGGCATAGTTCACCCCGACTTTCCAGTCGACATAATTGTCGTTGCCATCAGGTAATGCTTTTTTATCCATTGTGGTATAGCCCACATTGGCAAGCCCACCAAACCCTGTATCACCAAATGGCGCTGAATAGCCAACGTTAAAATTCCAACTGTTCCCACCAACTGCTGCCCAGTCATTGGTATAGTTCACATTGGTCAATAAACTACTGCCTTTAACCAAGACATCGGCAAATATTAATTTTGCATAAAACTCAGTCCAGTTAAAATCACTGCTTGCACTTGGATAATTATATTCAACAACACCAACATCCAAAGTCGGTTTAAAGGTTGGAGATAATGCCAATGCTGTTGTATAACCAATAGATGGATCTAATTCTAAATGTGGATCTGCCTCACCAAAATTTACATTTGAACCCCAAAGAGCCGCATATAAACCTGAACTATGCGATAAGGTAAAACCCGCTTGTACTGCTGGATCGTTATAATTTTGAGTCATACCGCGAAAACGATAGTCACTCGTTACGGCAGCACTACCTGAAAAGCTTAAACCTAATTTTGACAGTGCGTTGTCTTCCGCCATTGCCATTGTTGCTGTAGACGATAGAACTGCCAATGTTAGTGCTTTAGTTGAGAATTTCATCTTAAGTGCTCCCCCATCATACGATGTTTATTTGTTATGCTAAAATTTGATGAACTCCCTAAGCAATTAGCAATTGCCATGCCAAGATGAAACTCAAGCTGTTTATAAAATTCAGAAATACGCAGTAATATATTGATAATCAATATTTTAAAATTAAAAAATTGTAGATGCTTTTTTTTATTCTTCAATTGTTGAACACATGCTATTTCAAGCATCACTTGATGGAACTGATTCATACCGACCTACTTTAAACATGGTTTTAATGCAAAGTAGTATGAAAAATCTAAGCGTAAATTTTCTATAATGTGCTTTATTGTTGTCATAAAAAGCGTATAAATATTGCTTTAGGCTTTTTATATAAGATGATTTTAGGGGTGGATATTGTTTTTGCTCAGAAAAAGCACACAGTTTAAAAAATGCCTAAAAAAAGTGCATGCCCAATGTTCAGTCATACACTTAAATAAAATGAGTCAGGCTGAATGACTCACGCATGTTCATGTTAAAAACTATAAGCTAAACCAAATACCAGATTGTCCTTATACGCTTCACCTAAACGATCTTTACCGCCGATCACATAGTCTAATGAAGCAGCAACACCTGTATTGGCAATGGTTTTACTGACTCCCAAGCGTATTTCGCTCAATGCAAAATTCTGTTCGGTTTGCACAATACTGTCATCATGATGACTGTTATATAGAGATGCGCCAATAGAACTGTTAAAAATAAAATCTTGAACCAAAGCATGACGGTAAGCAATGCTGAGATAAACATCACCAGCATTGGCAGCGGATGCATCAGCTAACATCACTGAAGCACCCGCAGTTAGATTCTTATAACTTAGCTCAGCAGATAAATCGGTATAGGTGGTTTTACGATGATCAGCTTGATCGGCATAAACAGTACCGCCTTTATGATAAACATATGCAGTGGTTTTTAAGTTATAGCTCCAATTTTGCGCAATTTCCTGAGCATAAGCTAAATAAAAATTATTTTCAAAACCATGATTTTGTCTATCATCTGCGGGGTTATAGCTCAGTGTAGAACCCCAATACCCCACCGTGATGCCACTTTTATGTGCATAACTTAAACCGCCTTGCGCAGCAATATCATCATTTTCAACTCCACCTCGATAGATATACTTGGATACCAGTCCCACATTTCCAGAGATCGTGCCATTTTTAACCAAGACATTTGATTCGTCAGCAAATGTAGGGCACGACGCGATACATATAGGCATTGCCCATAACAGTTTAGAAATAAGTGAGTTCATGATGGCAAACAGGTGGGCGTATAAATAAAGGCGAATTTTACTGTGTTTTTAAATTTTTGGTAAAAAACATGGAGATAAATTCAGCATATTTTCTAATTTATTTTACATTTCACATAAAATCATCATTTTAACAATTCTTTAGAACTTTTTTTCATAAGTAAAGAAATTAATATTGCGTAAAAGATTACAGAAATGTAATATTTTTAAGCAAAAGAGATTCCCTTTTTATAGATTAAATATACAATTCATCCACAATCTGTTCTGAATTCGATCAGTCAGTGCAATTTATTCTCGTTCACGAGGCAATTCATGTTGAATGCTCCAAAACTTACTTTAGCTGTATTAATTAACGCGGTTCTAATATCCCCTACATTTGCTAGCGAACAAAGTGAAGCAAAAGGGTTCGTTGAAGATGCCAAAGGTTCTGTATTGTTTCGTACAGGTTATATCCTTCGTGATAAAAAACACGGTATTGACGATCAAAGCTCATTTGCACAAACTGCAATTGTTGACTTAGATTCAGGCTTCACTCAAGGTATCGTCGGTTTCGGTGTTGGTGTGGTTGGTGATGGTTCTTTTAAAATCGGTCCAAACAACCATGCTGGCAATAACATGATTGCACTCAAAAATAATGGTGCAAGAGACGCAAATGGACGAGTTGATCCATATGATCATTGGGCACGTGGTGGCGCAAACGTAAAAGCTCGTTTCTCAAATACGACTGTACGTTATGGTACACAAGTTTTAGATTTACCTGTACTGGCAAGTAATACAACACGTCTTGTTCCTGAATATTTTACAGGTACGTTATTAACCAGCCATGAAATTAAAAATTTAGAACTTGTTGCTGGTAAATTCACTAAAGACCAAATGTCTGATCAGATCAGTACTGATGGTAATAAATTAGATGATGCAATTGTTTGGGGTGCTAAATACAAATTTGATGACCAACTGAGTGCATCTTATTATGGTTTAGATTCTAAAAATGCGTTAGAACGTCATTATATCAATGCAAATTATAAATACCCATTGGCAAATCAAAGTTCTTTAACTTTTGATTTCAGTGGTTATCACACCAAGTTTGATAAAAATGCCAATACCTATTCTGCAACTGGTCCTGTCGATGTGGATTATGCAAGCACAGGTAAAGCAGGCGTAGAAAAAACCAATAATATCTGGGCATTGTCTTCTACTTATAATCAAGGTCCGCACACTGTGATGTTGGCTTACCAACAAAATACGGGTGATGTGGGTTATGACTATGGTC
The DNA here is from genome assembly GCF_025433935.1 of Acinetobacter sp. I-MWF. Taxonomy (NCBI): domain Bacteria; kingdom Pseudomonadati; phylum Pseudomonadota; class Gammaproteobacteria; order Moraxellales; family Moraxellaceae; genus Acinetobacter; species Acinetobacter sp. I-MWF. The sequence goes on from NZ_JAMBAR010000001.1 coordinate 4,322,083, forward strand.
AAAATGCTGACGGTTTCCAAAGTATTTATTTACCAAACTCTTATATGTCTGATTTTATTGGTAACCATGAAAAATCAGCACAAGTTCAATATAACCTAGACTTTAGCAATTATGGTGTTGCTGGCTTAAATTGGACCACAGCATTTGTTTATGGTTGGGATATTAAAGTCCGCAACGTGACTGATGATGCACAAGAACGTGAATTCTTTAATCAGGTGAAATACACCATGCAAAGCGGTTTTGCAAAAGATGCGAGCTTACGTCTACGTCACTCTTACTACCGTGCAAGTGAAGCGTATAATCCTGTCTATATTGGTGATACCAATGAATGGCGTATTTTCTTAGACATTCCTGTGAAATTTTTCTAATTTAGAATAAGTCTACAGAAACAAAAAAAACCTGCATTGAATCATGCAGGTTTTTTTATGGGTTTGAACATTCATTAATCTTCAAACCACGTTTAAATCAGGCTTATTTTGCAGCTTCGATTGCTTTTAAGACTTCAGCTTTGGCAACTTCTGAACTTTCCCAACCTGTCAATTTAACCCATTTACCAGGCTCTAAATCTTTGTAATGTGCAAAGAAATGTTCAATTTGATTCAATAATAAAGCAGGAAGATCTGAATATTCTTTCACATCTTTATAAAGTGGAGTCAATTTGTCATGTGGAACTGCGATTAGTTTCGCATCAATACCACCATCATCTTCCATGTTTAATTTACCAACAGGACGACAACGAATCACTGAACCATGTACCAATGGGTGTGGAGTTACAACCAATACGTCTAATGGGTCACCATCTTCAGACAATGTATTTGGTACATAACCATAGTTCGCTGGGTAGAACATTGCTGTACCCATGAAACGATCTACAAATAAAGCATCTGAATCTTTATCTACTTCATATTTAATCGGTGCAGCATTTGCTGGGATTTCGATAATTACGTAGATGTCATTTGGTGCATCTTTACCAGCAGGAATATTGCTATAGCTCATAGGATACTCTTTCAAGTGAGGTCTTATTTAAAATCTTGTCGATTATAACGCTAAATTGCGCAAACAGATGCGGATTATACATTTTGCATCATCAAAATGAATGAATTTCATCGAAAACTGTTTAGACGATGCGAATAACCAATAACAATAAAATAATTGGGCAAGCTAAAGACAAAGCCCAAATAATGGTACGTAGCGCTGAAATATTCGCCAGATAGCAAATTCCATAAATAATGCGTAACACGATATAGGCAATCCCTAACATCATAATCAGATGTTGTGATACCACCATATACTCTGCCATTAAAATTGCAGCAATAAATAAAGGTAAGCTCTCAAAACTATTCTGTTGTACTGCATTGGCACGTGCCGCCAAACCTGTGGTTTTGGCTAAAAATTCACGTGGATTCTGATTATCAGCAGCTTTAAAACCACCAGACGCTTTCGCAATAATGGTAAAAACATAAGGAAGTAAACAGGCAATTAGAATTAAATATATGATGCCATCTATCCCAGACATGATTTTTTCTCATGAAGTGTTAATGCGAGTTATCATAGCATGGCATGAACAGAATATTTTTTGTTAAATGCAGAGTTTTGCAAAATTGTGTAGTGAGGACAATAACGTGCAACCAGATCAAAATGAATTGTTTGAGGTTTTAGAAAAGCAGCGCCATCAACAAGCGGAGATTGATCGTATTCTTAAAATTGTATTGCCAATTTTGGCTTTTCTCTTGTGCGTGATTTGTGCAAATTACAATTGGCAATCCACTTTGGGGACACTTATTGTTTTGGTGGTGGCCTTTTTTGCGGTCGGCATAAAGCGTATGAATCTATACTTTTGGTTAGCCATTATTGTCGTATACTGTTTAATCGATATTTATTTTAGCTATGGCAGTATTCATCCTTCTGCACTGGGTCGTCAAATGGGCACCATGCTAACCTTTACAGCAATTGTAGGCTTAAGCCGCCCCTATATTGACGGTTGGTATATTCGTTCGCATAAAAAATAAAAGCACCACATAAAGCGATCGATTGTTTTACCTCAAGCATAAAAAAGCGCCATTATTGGCGCTTTTTTATTTTTAACTTTTCAATTATTTACGTAAATCTTTACGAAGGATTTTACCTACATTCGATTTTGGTAAATCATCCATAAATTCAACATAACGCGGACGTTTATAACCAGTTAAGTTTTCTTTTGCATATTCAAGAACTTCTTCAGTGGTTAAAGACGGATCTTTTTTCACCACAAATAGTTTTGGCACTTCACCAGATTTTTCATCAGGTACACCAATTGCAGCCACTTCAAGCACTTTTGGATGTTGCGCAATCACTTCTTCAATTTCAGAAGGATAGACGTTAAAGCCTGATACTAAAATCATGTCTTTCTTACGATCGACAATTTTGAAATAACCGCGGGTATCCATGATCCCAATATCACCAGTACGGAAATAACCATCCGCTGTCATGACTTTTGCAGTTTCATCTGGGCGATTCCAATAGCCTTTCATCACTTGAGGACCACGAATCGAGATTTCACCCTGCTCACCTTGTGACAAATGATTGCCATCATCATCTAAGATCGCAACATCAGTCAGTGGTAAAGGAATACCAATTGTGCCGCTAAACTCAGTCGTTGCAGGTGGGTTTGCAGTTGCAACTGGAGAAGTTTCAGATAAACCATAACCTTCAATAATGATGGTTCCAGTAACTTTTTTCCATTCTTCAGCGGTTGACGGCAACACGGCCATACCACCACCCATCGCCATTTTTAACTTACTGAAGTCGAGCTGTCTAAATTCTTCATTATGTACCAACGCATTGAACAAAGTATTTACCGCAGGGAAGAAACCTGGTTGGTATTTACGTAATTCTTTAATCACCGCAGGTAAATCACGTGGATTTGGAATCAGAATATTTGCCTGACCTTTATACATACCATACATCGCACACACCATGAATGCGAAGATGTGATAAAGCGGTAAAGCACAGAAGATACGATCATCTTTCGCGCCATCACCTTGACCAAATTTACTTTGGAAAATGCCATCACATTGCAGCAAGTTTGCAACTAAGTTACGGTGCGTCAGTTCCGCCCCTTTGGAAACACCCGTAGTACCACCTGTGTACTGAAGTACAGCAGTATCACTGAGGGTCATGGTTGGACGTTTATAATTGCTTGGACTTACTTTTGCCAATGCTGCATTAAACTTAATATGTCCTGGAATATTCCAGTCTGGAATTTGTTTACGCACTTTACGTAAAACAAAATTCACCAAAGTACCTTTTAAAGTACCCAACATATCGCCAACGGATGCAACAACAACATGTTTTACAGGTGTTTTGCCAATAATCGCTTGATAAACAGTCGCAAAGTTTTCAACAATGACTAAAGCTTCAGCGCCTGAGTCATTAAGTTGGTGTTCTAATTCACGTGCTGTATAAAGTGGATTCACATTCACAAGTACCAAACCTGCACGGAATACACCTAAAGCAACAACGGGATACTGAAGGACGTTAGGCATCATCACTGCGACACGTGAACCTTTTGCCAAACCTAAACTTTGCAAATAAGTCGCAAATTTACGGCTTGCCAATTCAAGGTCACTGAATGACATCACTTTATCCATGAAGATAAAGGCATCACGTGAACCAAATTTTTGGAAATTACGCTCAAAAATATCAATAAGAGAGCTATTTTCCTGTGGCAATTCTACTGTTTCTGGAATTCCAGTTTTTTGATATTCAGCGAACCAAACTTTTTCCATAATGCCATAATCTCCAATCAGTAATCCTTAGTTTTAAACTGTTTTTCTCAATATTGAACATAATTTTTTGGCTTCTTTGTGCTCAATATTGCATCCATTTTCACGAACACTTTGCATATATAACGTATTTCAATCCAAGGATGCTAGTTTTATCTTTGAATCAACAGTTTATTTGCTTTTTGATATCCGCGCGGCAACAACTGACCTTTTGATGCGCGTTTACCGATATATTTCTGTAAATCTTCCCCTTTTAATTTTAATTGTTGCTGCCCTGCAAGCACTTGTATTACTTCATCTAAATTCAAAGTTAACATAAACTGAACAGACTCATTAGTTTCAAGTTGTATCAACTTATTTCCTTTACCTTTATTCAGCGTTGGCAAGTCAGATAATTCAATTAAAAGTAGGCGTCCTGCTGAGCTGAGTATAGCCAAATGAGTATGGTTTTCAACGACTTCAATTGGCATTGCTGTCGCATTTTCAGCAACAGTCAGGAATGTTTTACCTGCTTTGGCATTGGTATCCAATTGTTTAGCTTGCGATTTAAAGCCATAACCTTTTGAACTTACAGCAACTATTTCTTTTTCTTCATCTTCAATCAGGACTTGCATAAAGCCCACACCATTGGCTGGAGAAAGTTTTGAACTCAACGGTTCTCCTAAACCACGCGCCGATGGCAAACTATTTATGGCCAAAGCATAACTTCGTCCAGTTTCATCTAAAATATATACTTTCTGATTGGACTTGCCTTGTGCTGAACTCAAGTACTGATCACCAGCACGGAAATTTAATTTTTCAACATCAATATCATGACCTTTGGCTGCACGAACCCAGCCCGCTTCAGAAAGGATCACTGTTACCGCTTCAGCTGGCATTAAATCTTGTTCACTAATGGCTTGTGATTCTTCACGTTGCACAATCGGTGAACGACGATCATCACCAAACTTCTTCGCATCATCTTTAAGTTCTTCGATAATCAAAGATTTTAATGACTCTGGATTTGCAAGTTGTTCACGAATCACCGCTGCTCTGGCCTCAAGTTCTTCTTGCTCACGGCGCATTTCCATTTCTTCAAGTTTTGCCAAATGGCGTAACTTAAGCTCTAAAATTGCTTCTGCCTGAACTTCATCAATATTGAAACGCATCATCAACACTGCTTTAGGTTGATCTTCTTCACGAATAATTTTGATCACTTCATCAATGTTCAAATATGCAATGATCAAACCACCAAGAATATGTAGGCGCTTTTCAATTTTATTCAGATGATATTGCAGACGACGTGTGACAGTACTCTTACGAATTTCAATCCATTCTAATAAAATGCGACGAATTGATTTAACTTGTGGACGACCATCAGCACCGATCATGTTCATATTGACACGATAGCTCGACTCTAAATCGGTTGTCGCAAACAAATGACTCATGACTGCATCGGCATCAATACGGTTTGAACGTAATACAATCACCAAACGTGTTGGATTTTTATGGTCTGATTCATCACGTAAGTCACTGACCAATGGCAGTTTTTTGGCTTGCATTTGATCTGCAATTTGCGTGATGACTTTCGAGCCAGAAACTTGATATGGCAGTTCAGTGATGATAATTTCATTTTTTTCAATGGTATATACGGCACGGGTCCGATAGCTACCACGTCCAGTCATTTGAATTTTTAATAATTCATCACGTGGTGTAATAATTTCTGCTTTGGTCGGTAAGTCAGGCGCAGGAATATATTCTGCAATTTTTTCATCTGTTAAGTTTGGATTACGGATTAAAGCAATCGTACCTTTAACCACTTCACGTAAATTGTGTGGCGGAATATCCGTTGCCATTCCCACTGCAATACCAGTGGTACCATTGAGTAAAATATTTGGTACACGCGCTGGTAAATTGACCGGCTCTTTCATTGAACCATCAAAGTTATCTTGCCAATCACAGGTCCCTTGACCTAATTCAGAAAGTAACAAATCACTATAAGGTGAAAGTTTGGCTTCGGTATAACGCATAGCTGCAAATGATTTAGGATCATCAGGCGAACCCCAGTTCCCTTGCCCTTCAATAAATGGGTAACGGTAACTAAATGGCTGTGCCATCAACACCATGGCCTCATAACAGGCTGAGTCACCATGCGGATGGTATTTACCCAATACATCACCGACTGTACGTGCAGACTTTTTCGGCTTACCGCTTGGTTTTAATCCCAATTCGCTCATCGCATAAACGATACGGCGTTGTACAGGTTTTAAACCATCACTAATGTGTGGCAATGCACGATCCATAATCACGTACATGGCATAGTTGAGGTAAGCTTGTTCAGTAAATTCTGCTACGGAACGATTTTCTGTCGCATGATGCGCAAGGCTTGTCATAACAACCTTTTATCCTAAATAAGTGCGTTCTAAATAAATGTTTTGTATCTACGTTCTTATGCTAAGTCGCAGGGTCTGACTACACAAGTGCAAGTGTACCCTACAACGACAAATTGCGTCTTTAGATCTTTCTAATGACGTAAAATTATCCATTTTTTAAGAAATGAGCAACTTTTATTTAAACTGCTATTTTTAAATTGGGGTATGCGCTTTATTTCAAATGAAATTTATAAATGCTGAAACTTATTGAAGTGGTCCATTTCGCGTTTTTATAGAATGAATGCTCGAACTCAACAACCACCCGATCCCATATAGAAACAGTAAAGTAACAGGAACCACAAAACTGTACGCTTGCATCCAAGACAGCCGATCGAATAAAGCGCCTAAGCCAATTGCATTAGATGCCGACACTTGAAAACCTATCGGTAATTGTAAGAAAACAAAGTTTCCTTTGTTATCCGTCATTGGATCTAACGCGATATAAAGACAAAATGCGGTAAGCAAAAGATAAACAATACAAAAGCTTAATCCTATTTTGCTTTTCATTATTTCGCCCTCAATACTGGTCTGATCTATTTGATAATATCGCTATGAATGGTTGGTTTTTTTAATTTTAACGTTAGAGAAATTAAAATGGCTGAGAGGCAAGATTAACCCTATATCAGCCATTGTATACTTTTTCTTTGTTATCGTTTTTTAGCGCTATGTTTTTATATATTTTAATAAACCACTATAACCCAATCTCTTCTAAGGTCTTACCTTTGGTTTCTTCACCCAAGACCAAAACCACAGCTGCAACAGCGAAAAGTACAATCGTAAACATCATAAAGACTGAACTAAATCCATCACTTGCCACCATCATATGGGTCACCACCAACGGTGCGACAATTCCCCCCATACGACCGATTGCAGATGCCCAACCTGAGCCAAAAGCACGAATATTGGTTGGGTATTGTTCAGGTGTATAAGTATATAGCACCCCCCATGCACCCAAATTAAAGAACGACATTAAGCATCCCCACAACATAATCATATTGACTGAGGTCGCTTGACCAAAGAAGTAAGCAGAAAGCGCACACATAGCAATAAAACCAGCGAGGGTTACTTTACGTCCAAGCTTTTCCACCAACCAAGCCGCAGCCACATAACCGGGTAATTGTGCCAAAATCATCCCGAGTACATATTCAAAAGACTGCACAATGGTATAGCCCTGCTTGACCAGCAAACTTGGTAACCAAGTAAAAATGCCATAATAAGAATAGACAATACCAAACCAAATCAACCACAGCATCAAAGTACGACGGGCAAAAGCACCTGACCAAAGCTGTGAAAATGAAATCGTTTGTTTTGCTGAAACAGGTTTGACTTCAATGGTTTCAATCACTTCTACCCCACACTGCCGTTCCAGTTTCTGTACCAGTGCATGGGCTTCTTCAATTCGTCCACGATTAATCAAATAAGGAACCGATTCAGGCACTTTTTTGAGAATCATAAAAACATAAATTGCAGGTAAACCACCAATCAAAAATGCTATATGCCAACCATAATCAGGAATTACAAAATAAGAAATAAGCGCAGCAACAAGCCAGCCAAGTCCCCAGAAACTTTCTAAAAGTACGATAAATCGACCACGTACTTGAGCGGGGATATATTCACTGACCAAAGTCACAGCCACAGGAAGTTGCCCACCCAGCCCTAATCCGACAATAAAACGGAACAGCAATAACCAAGTCAGATTCGGTGCAAAAGCACATAACGCGGTTGCAATGCTATAGGTCACCAAAGTAATCGCAAAGACTGTTCTACGACCAATTCGATCGGCCAAACCACCGGAAAATACAGCACCAATTGCCATACCCACAAAGCCAATGGAGACCACCCAGCCTTTTTCAGTAGGGGTCATTTGCCATTCTTCCGCCATTTTGGTGAGAATAAAGGAGATCAGTCCTGTATCCATGGCATCAAACATCCAGCCCAACCCGATCACCCAGAGTAAGGTATAGTGAAATTTACCTATGGGTAAGCGTTGTACACGTGATACTAAATCCATAATGCACTCAACAAATATGTAAAAGCAGAAACAACTTTGGCTCGCAGTTTAATTTTAAAGACTGAACAGCAGAATTTCTCCTGCTAGTCCGTCAAAATCTTTAAACTCTTGAGAATGGAAACCATTGTTTATCAATATTTTTCTTGAAGCTATATTTTCGGGATCAATAATAGCCATGAGATCCTTTAAATATGCTTGTTGTTTTGCATGCTCAATTAAAAATGTAACAACCTGACTAGCAATACCTTTTCCCCAATATTCGGGTAAAAGCATATAGCCCAATTCCGCAGTTGTTGCTGTTGGCCGATCCAACTCAAGTTTGGCTAAACCCATAAAGTCATTTGTTTGAGCATCAAGAATTTTATAATTTCCCAATGCCACATCATAGGTATTCTTGGATAAAATCTTGGCAAATTCTGTATGTGCTTCCTCAAGCGTTAATGCTCGCTCGGTAATCATTTGCATGACTTTAATATTTTTGACCAATTCAAAATACACAGCAAAATCTAGCTCAGTAAATTTTTCAAGTTTAATATTTTGCTGAATCAGATATGACATACCAAGCTCAAAGTTAAACGTAGCGATTCACAGTCAATAGCTGCTGTTCAAGCATCCATTCTTAGGACTCATCTTTAGAAGATGCCGATTGTTCATCATGATCTTTATAGATAAATTTCGGCATTTCCAAACCAAAATAAATCGCCACACAACGTAATGCAAAACCAAAAACTAAAGTAGAAACCACAGTAATTTCAAGCGATAAACCAAAATCTATACAGAACCAATAGAAAATCACCGCGACAAAGGAAATCGACGCATACAGTTCACGACGGAAGACCAGCGGAACATCATTACACAGAATATCTCGTAGAATACCACCAGATACCCCTGTTAATACCCCAGCAACCGCGGAAACCACAAAACCATGCCCCATTTGCAAGGCAATTTGACAGCCAATAATGGTAAAACCAATTAAACCTAAAGCATCCAACAATAAGAAAATGGAATGTAAGTGCTTCATCCATTTGGCAATAATAATGGTGACAAAGGCAGCACAGCATGTCAGGACAAGGTATTCAGGATGTTTGACCCAAGTCAGTGGATAATGTCCAAGTAAAACATCTCGCACAGAACCGCCACCGAGTGCAGTGACACAGGCAATCAGTATCACCCCAAACCAGTCCATACTGCGTCGTCCTGCGGACAACGCTCCAGTCATGGCTTCTGCTGTAATGGCTATAATATAAATAATCGTCAGTAACATTGCCCTTCATCCACTGATGGGAAAAGATGCGCGCTATTTTAAGTCAAAAATGAACTAAAAGTTATAAAAATTGTGCACAACATTGCTTAAATTTTTTGGTGGATCCACAAATACATGGCTGTTTCATGGTGATTGGCTGATCTGTGGTTGGATCTAAGAAATACCATACACCATCATGCTGCACAAAGTGTGAAACTTCATGGTGTATTTGAGCCTGCTGACCATCATGAAAATGTGCTTTAAATTCAACTTGAGCATGATTTTTATCGAGCTTTTCTTGGGCTTGCACCACTTCGAGACTGAGCCATTGATTGGCTTTGCTCCAGTCTGAAATCGCTTTAACATCCAAAGCTTGCTGCTGTCCAAGCGCAGTGGTCTGAACAATATAATCAATCTCATGTTTGGCAAAAGCGCTATAACGCGAACGCATCAACTGTGCCGCTGTCTTGGCTTTGTTCTGACCCAAATGCAGCGGCTGACAGCATTCAGCATAAAGTGCTGAACCACATGGGCAGGATAGATTGGACATGAAAATACTCAAAATCTGAATAGGTTCAATGATAATCCAACCCAGCAGGAAATCGAAACCTATTCTTTCTATATGAATGATGTCATTCAGCCATCATTTTAACGATATGGTTTAAGCCATTATTTTCAAAAACAAAATAAAAAGAAGCCAGTCTTTCGACTGGCTTCATTACAACAAATCCATTAGGACTCAGCATCTTTAGATTTTGTTAATGCCATAATATGCACCTTCTCAATCTTATGCCCATCCATCGTTACCACTTCAAACTCATAACCATCGACTTGAAGCTTTTGACCATTTTCAGGCAAACGCCCGAGATGGAACAGAATATAACCTGAGAGGGTTGAGTATTGTTCTGACTCATCGACTAAATCACGACCTAACAGCAAAGAAACATGACGAATATCGGTTGAACCTTCAAGGATCAACGAACCATCTTCAAGACTTTCCGCAGCAGCTTCTAGTTCATCTTCATCAGGGAACTCGCCTGCGATTGCTTCAAGCACATCAATCGGCGTTGCAATCCCTTCAATTGACCCATATTCATTTAATACAATCGCCATTTGTAAGGGTGCCTGACGAAGTTGTTCCATCACCATCAATACTTGCGCATTTTCATGCACAATCACAGGCTCGCGTAAGTGTTTTTCAAAATTTAAAACACCCGTTTCGATATAATCATTCAAAACTTTATGGGTTAAAACAATACCCGCGATATTATCCAATTCACCATGCGCCAAAATTAAACGTGAATGTGACATTGCCATCAAATTTTCTTTAATGCTGGCTTCGTCTTCATCCAAATCTAACCATTCTAGTTCAGGGCGCGGTGTCATGACCGATTTTACTGGACGTTCTGATAGTCCTAAGACCCCTTGAACCATAACACTATGGTAAGCGCCATTTTCATCATCAAAAATTTCATCTGCCAGTGCTTGTGTTGCAATCACATCATCCGCTTTAGCATTTTGACTATCGGCACTTTTTCCGCCTAACATTTTCAATACCGCCGAAGCAGTACGGAAACGTAAGTCGGTCGTTGTCACCATTTTCTCTTGGTTTTTACGCATGGTTTGGTTCATAAACTCGATCAGCACCGAGAAACCAATCGCTGCATATAAGTAACCTTTTGGAATGTGATAACCAAAACCTTCGACGATCAATGAAAAACCAATCATCATCAAAAAGCCAAGACATAGAATCACTACTGTCGGGTGCTTATTGACAAAGTCCATCAAAGCTTTCGATGCCCACAGCATAATAGCTACGGCAATCACCACAGCGATCATCATCACTGAAAGTTCTTTCACCATTCCCACAGCGGTGATCACACTGTCTAGGGAGAATACTGCATCTAAAACAACAATTTGGACAATGACCATCCAAAATACAGCATGTACAGGATTTTCTTCTTTAAGATCCTGACCACCTTCAAGGCGTTCATGTAGTTCCATTGTGCCTTTAAACAATAAGAACACACCACCAAACAGCAGGATCAGATCACGCCCAGAAAAAGCATGCTCAAAGAGATGGAATAATGGTTCGGTTAATGTCACCACCCATGCAATGGATGCCAGTAACACCATTCGCATACAGAGGGCAAGTAAAAGCCCAATAATCCTTGCTTTATCACGTTGTTCAGGCGGAAGTTTTTCTGCCAAAATTGCAATAAATACAAGGTTATCAATACCCAAAACGATTTCTAAAACAACTAAAGTTGCAAGACCAACCCATGCAGAAGGATCAGACATCCACTCAAGTATCATTGATCTTGCTCCATTGAAAATGTGCAATAGCTATTTTCAGCATGTGAGAACTGTAAATTTCGGAATTGAGAAGAAAACTTTAGTGTATTTTGAACTATTATTTTGTCTAAAGATTGTGCATTTTCGGAGCGACTACAACCACTACCCATGATGATTCATTTGTTGATAAATAAGCGTTAATTATAGGCAATCCAGATAGGAATTTCATCTCATTTATCAGGATTTTTACTGATTTATCTAAAATTAAATACAAAATCAAAGTGATACAAATCATTGCAAAAGCGCCGATAACACAACATGTTTTTGTCACATTTCTTACTTAAAGTAGTAGAAATGTATAAGAACATGATAAGTTAAGGTGAAAAAATAAATTATGAATAGTGTATTGCCTGTAATGATGAATAAACCTTTCGAATTAGATCAACAACATAAAGCCACACAATGTTTAATCGCGCTCTATTGTGGCTCCCGACCTGGAAATAACCCCACCTATCGAGAAAAAGCCATCCAACTTGCCCAAGGCATCGCAGAACAAGGTTTTGGGATCGTCTATGGCGGTGCAAGTATTGGCTTAATGGGCCAAGTTGCAGATACGGTCACGGAACATGGCGGTGATGTTGTGGGTGTTATTCCCGAATTTATGCTGGATTATGAAATTGCCCATAACCAATTAACAGAATTACATATTGTACAAAACATGCATGAACGTAAGGCTATGATGGCTGAACGCGCGAGTGCTTTTGTCGCTCTACCAGGTGGCTTTGGTACCTTTGAGGAAATTTTAGAAGTCGCGACATGGGGACAATTGAATCAACATCAAAAACCAATGATGTTATATAACGTCAATGGTTTCTATGACCATTTGATTGCGCAATTAGACCATGCTGTTATTGAAGGTTTTTTACCGCCTCAACATCGGGCAAAACTGATTGTGTGTAATCATGCAGATCAAATTTACAATGCCATTAAGAACCTAGAAAGCCCAAAACAATTTATTGTTTAAACAGCTGATTATTCAACCATATCCCTAAAAAATGAGCCTTAATCAAAGGCTCATGAACGTCACAATCCACTCAAAAGTATTCATTGCAACTCTTTTTATTGATTCAATACATCATAAAACCGATCCATTCTGAAACAATTGCCATGCATAAATCAAAACCGCAGCAGCCACAATCCAGCATAACGTTGCAATCCCTAAACAAGACCACATCGAAAGCTTAGTTGCCAATAAATAGACTATGAACAAATAAATGAAATACGGTATCAACGACCACAGCCCAAATAAGGCTGTTTGCTTTAAGGCTTCAGCACCTTTTTCCTGCGCCACAATCACATGTGCGATCAATGCAAACGTTGGAAAAAGTGGGACTAAACCTGCAATATAAAATGCCTTACTTTTTGAAAGGATTGAAATCAGCAAAACCACTGCTGCACCCAGAATACATTTCAAAAATAAAGACAACATCTAAAATTACTCAAACACATGATCAGTGCAAGAGTTTACGCCAAGCGTGTAAATTTGAAATCTAAAATATTAGAAATTTAATGCGCTATAAGTTAAACCTTTAAAAAGCGCGTTTTAATTTGCCACGGTTAATAAACGCAACCAAACCCATGACAATCGCCATCACAATAAAAAAGATAAATTTTAGCTCACTTCTACTCAAGTGCGTCTCAGATTTATTCACTTCAGCTTGGGTAAAATCAGCTGGTACTGGCGGCAAAGGTGAGACATAAGAGGCTGGAATATTTTTAAAGTTTAATTCACTGAGTTCAGCAGGCTTTTCACCTTTGCCCACTAAAACATAAGCCGCAACAATGTCAAAATCCAAAGGATTTTGAATGCCAAATTTCACTTTGGTGGGTTCATAAGTGTTGTATTCAGGAATCCAGTCATTCACTTGACTATAAATACGAATGCTATCTGTTTTTTCCAATATCGGATCTGTAATCAGCTGTTCTGAAGTATCTTCAATGAATGTGTTTAAACCTTTGAATTGTTTAAATGAATATTGATTGGTTTGCGTCAAATTTTCTGCAATCAGTGTTTGATATACAGCATGCTCACTGGGATTGGCTTTATTTAACAGGCCTTGATTGTCCATGACAAACTCAACTTTTGCAGTAAGTCCCGGATAATTTTGTCGTCCAATCAAATAAACCGCCGTCCAAATTTGATCCCCCGCTTGTACATCTTCTAATTCTAATTCGTACAATTGATTTGGTTTTAAATTTAACACTTGATCAAATAAAACTTGTGAAGTCTCGCCTGCCAAGACATTGCAAGAAAATGCAAAACAAACAATTGATATAATTTTTCGTATATTCATTTTCGAGCCCTCCACAAGTGCGATAGATATCACACATTTTATAATAAAAACAATGATTAATCACAGAACCTTTGTCTAACAATTCTCTTTTTTAGATAAGTGGTTATTGATTGCATCACGGGACCAATCTTAAAGCTGATCTGGTTTATTCGTTCTACCCTATGCAATATCGAAATAAGTACTCAGAAATCAGCACAGCATCTAAAGCTGACTGCATATCTCATTTTTCTTCAATAACTTATTTTAAATAAATTATAGCTTTGATTTTAAATTAGCTGAATGCGACCCTAAAAATTATTGAAAACCATCATAAACATATGAATATTATTATTTTATTGAAAAACTCAAACTCCATCACAGTTTTAAATGGTCAGTTACATGACACAATTTGTCGTTTAAAAACTATTTTTTACAGCTTGAACAAAATTAAATCGCTATCATATACCCCTTTAATTCGCATAATTTCGAGAAAGCTTTTATGAGTCAAAGTCATATCCGTATTCGAGGCGCACGTACCCATAATTTAAAAAATGTGTCACTCGATATTCCACGTGACAAGTTTGTGGTCATCACAGGACTCTCAGGCTCAGGGAAATCATCTCTGGCTTTCGATACCTTATATGCTGAGGGTCAGCGCCGTTATGTCGAATCTTTATCTGCTTATGCACGTCAGTTTCTTTCACAAATGGAAAAGCCTGAAGTTGATTCAATTGAAGGTTTAAGCCCTGCGATTGCGATTGAACAGAAGTCTACCAGCCATAACCCCCGTTCAACCGTGGGAACCATTACTGAAATCTACGACTATTTACGTTTACTCTATGCACGTGTTGGCACACCCTACTGCCCAGAGCACGACTTGCCGATGGTTGCACAGACTGTTTCTGAAATGGTCGATGCAGTGAAAGGACTGGAGGAAGGCACAGCATTGATGCTCCTTGCACCAGTTGTTCGTGAGCGTAAAGGTGAATACAGCAACCTGTTTGAGCAATTACAGAGCCAAGGTTTTGTCCGCGCGCGTGTGGATGGTGAAGTGATTGATATCGATACACCGCCAGAACTCGATAAAAAGAAAAAGCACACCATTGAAGTTGTGGTTGACCGCTTTAAAGTCCGTGATGACTTAGGTAACCGAATTGCCGAAAGCTTTGAAACAGCCTTACGTTTAGGCAGTGATCTGGCGATTTTATCGTGGATGGGTGGTGAACATCCTGACCGTATATTTTCAGCAAAACATTCCTGCCCTGAATGCGACCGTGCTGTTGCTGAATTAGAACCACGCCTGTTCTCGTTCAATAACCCATTTGGTGCCTGCCCTGTCTGCGACGGTTTAGGTACCCGTAGTCATTTCAGTGCTGAAAAACTGATTCCAAGCCCAGATGTTTCTATTAGCCAAGGCGCAATCCGTGGCTGGGACAGACAACGTCCGTACTATTACAGCATGATTCAGAAAGTTGCAGATCATTTTGGGTTTTCGTTAGACACCCCTTGGAATGAACTCGATGCTGATACGAAAAAGAAATTTCTCTACGGTACAGGCAAAGAAAAAGTTGATCTTAGCTATATCGATGAGCGTGGTCGTAAACACAATCGGGTACAACCTTTTGAAGGTATTTTGCCTCATTTAGAGCGTCGTTATCGTGAAACTGAATCTAATTATGTCCGTGATGATCTAGCGCAGTACTTATCCAATGCCGCTTGTGATGCTTGTGGCGGCTCACGTTTAAATGAAATTTCACGTCATGTCCGTGTTAAAGACAAAACCATTGCCCAAATTACCAAAATGTCGATTGGTGATGCTGAAAGCTACTATCAAGATTTAAATCTTGAAGGTGCCAAAGGTGAAATTGCCGATAAAATTTTTAAAGAAATTCGCGAGCGTTTGCACTTCCTTGTATCAGTCGGTTTAAATTATTTAAGCCTATCTCGCTCTGCTGAAACACTTTCAGGTGGTGAAGCACAACGTATCCGCCTAGCCTCACAAATTGGTGCTGGTCTAATGGGGGTGATGTACGTTTTAGATGAGCCATCCATTGGGTTACACCAACGCGATAATGATCGTTTATTGGAAACACTTGTTCGTTTGCGTGATCTGGGCAATACAGTTTTAGTGGTTGAGCATGATGAAGATGCAATCCGTGCAGCCGACCATATTATTGATATTGGTCCGGGTGCTGGTGTGCATGGTGGTCATATCATTGCCGAAGGAACCTATGATGAACTTGCAGCCAATGAGAACTCTCTAACAGGAAAATACCTCTCTGGTAAGTTAAAAATTGCAGTGCCCAAAGAGCGAGTTAAACCGCCTAAGCCTGAAGAACAAATTAAACTGATGGGCGCATCAGGGCATAACTTACAAAATGTTGATTTGACGATTCCTTTAGGTGTAATGACTTGTGTGACAGGTGTTTCAGGTTCAGGTAAATCCACCTTAATTAACCGGACCCTGTTACCACTTGCAGCGACGCAATTAAATGGTGCAACCACCTTAACTGCTGAAAAGTTTGATTCGATTGATGGCTTACAATTCCTTGATAAAGTGGTAGACATTGACCAAAGTCCGATTGGACGTACTCCACGTTCTAACCCAGCGACGTATACTGGTTTATTTACCCCGATTCGTGAATTGTTTGCGCAAACCCCTGAAGCTAAAGCCCGTGGTTATGCTGCAGGTCGTTTCTCATTTAACGTCAAAGGCGGGCGCTGTGAGGTGTGTGAGGGTGATGGTATGATCAAAGTTGCCATGCACTTCTTACCCGATATGTACGTGCCTTGTGATAACTGTCATGGTCAGCGTTATAACCGTGAAACCTTGGAAGTTGGTTATAAAGGCAAGAATATTTCTGACGTATTGGAAATGACCGTCGAAGATGCGATGCATTTCTTTGATGCAATCCCTGTGATTCACCGTCGTTTAGAAACCTTAAACCAAGTCGGATTAGGCTATATTCGCTTAGGTCAGTCTGCAACAACGCTATCTGGTGGTGAAGCGCAACGGGTCAAACTGGCACGTGAGCTGGCAAAACGCGATACAGGTAAAACCTTGTATGTACTGGATGAACCAACCACTGGTTTGCATTTCCATGATATTGCCAAACTGCTCGATATTCTTCATGAACTACGCAATAAGGGCAATACCATTGTGGTGATTGAGCATAATCTCGATGTGATTAAGACTGCGGACTGGGTGATTGATTTAGGCCCTGAAGGTGGCGCAGGTGGTGGTCAGATTATTGCGGAAGGTACCCCAGAACAGGTGGTGAAATCTAAAGTTTCACATACAGCGAAGTTCTTAAAGCCGTTGTTGAAGTAACTCCCTGCATCTTTCACTCCCTCCTTTAAATAAGGAGGGAGTTTCTCTCTTTATCCCATAGGGCTTAGGGGGGAGATTAATCATCTAATCTTGAAATTTAATAGCTCATATAATTTTTATAAAACTCAGATTCGCGCCTTTCTCTTATATATTCCAATAATCATTGGCTTAATTTGAGGATTTGCTGAGCAAATTTTGCATTTCTAATTTAAACAAGGCAAGATCAATGCATAGCACAGGATATTTTCCTTATGAAGCTTCTTTACTTATGCTTTTTAGTCCCAAGTATCTGTTTACTCAGCAGTTGTAGTATAAACATTGCGGGTGGTAATGGCAGACCCGACAATCCTTATTTTATCACCACCCAGCCCTTACTGATTAAAAAAATACAGCTTCCTGTTGGCTCTACTTTGACCTACGAAAAACAGGGCTTTAAAACTGGCAGACAAAGTCAGTTAATGAATGAAAGTCAACTGCAAAGCATTTCAATGCCGAGTGGACAAACCATCACTTGGGGTGGTGTACCAATCAGTGCGATCAACAAATTCACCAACTCAGAAATGCGCGGCTTTAGCCTTAAAGCAGAATTTAAGCAGCTTGCTCCCAATCAAAACTCTGGCTTCTCCAAACAGTGGCAACGTTGCGGTGACGATCTGGGGATTGGTATTAAAAATACAGAGGATTGGTCATTTAATCTCAATAATATTATTGATGTGGAAAGCTGTAG
This sequence comes from Acinetobacter sp. I-MWF, assembly GCF_025433935.1. NCBI lineage: Bacteria > Pseudomonadati > Pseudomonadota > Gammaproteobacteria > Moraxellales > Moraxellaceae > Acinetobacter > Acinetobacter sp. I-MWF. The sequence continues at coordinate 4,340,198 of NZ_JAMBAR010000001.1, forward strand.
TGTGCTGTATCAACGTCACTTTCAAGACAATGCAGAACAGCAACGATTTTTAAATCAATTGTATGCTGAGTTACGTAAAGTCACTGCAAAATAATTCAGTATTCTTATCATTGAATACTGATGATAAATCAATATTTTCTAACAGGTGAATCATCATCAAGATTCCCAGTCGATCATCCCACGACTTTATTTCGACCTTGTGCTTTGGCCTTAAATAGCGATGCATCTGCCCTATTAAATAAGGCTTCCCAACTTTCAGCCCCTGTTGCCACGCCAATACTGACAGAAACATTGAGCTGTTCGTTAGACATAGAACTGTTAAAATTTAACCGTGAGACATCAGCCAAAATGCTTTCAGAAATTTGCAACGCCCAATCCCATTGAATACGATCAATCAAAATCAAAAATTCATCGCCACCAAAACGTACAATCAAATCAGATTGCGCAATATTTGCTTTTAAACATTGAGCAATTTCAACAATAACCGAATCACCTAAAATATGCCCAAAGCGATCATTCACATATTTAAAATTATCAATATCCACCATGATCAAGGTCAACTCTTGAAACCGCTCGGTTTGTGTCGCAATATTTTTTAAATAAACATCTAAAGCCAATCGATTTGAAACACCGGTTAAACTGTCAGTGTTGGCACTATTTTGTAATTGAAATTCAAAAGCATCGCGTTGCTTGAGCATTTCTTTTAATTTATCAAGCGCATCAGTTAGGGTATGCACCTCTTTGGTTTGTATCGAAGCATCCCCTAGATAATCACGTTCTTGTACTTGTGACAGTTCCAAAATCATATTTCTTGCATATATTAAGGGTTCAAATAACTTTTTACGTGTATATAACATCGTAAAAACTGCGACCGACAATGACAAAAGAGAAATAAAGAGCGTGATAAAAAATTGACGTTGCTCCGATTCCATTCGATGACGTGCACTTAAGGCATGAGTTTCAAGTAGATATTTTTGTAAATTTACCACCGTGGTAAACTTATCCACGATTGCATCTGTCAGTTGGTTTGCCGTTAAAAAATAAGGCTGCTGATTTCTACTCTCTTGCACCAAACGATTTACGATGGGTAAACCTTGGTCAATAAATTGAGTTTTCACCTGACCATATAAATAAAGATACTCTGGCGTTTTTAAAGACTCTATTTGCATGGTATCCATCAAACGCCATAAATATTTAACCTGTTCTTGTGTTTGTAATGAACGTGCTTTGTTATATTCAGGCAGGGGTTCGGAAAAGCTTAGGGGTGCCATAATGTTAGACGCGACTCGTCCAGATTGATCACGTAAATCAGCCAATATCAGCACAATTGAAGCATAATCTGTCACATCGCTATTATTCTTTTTTGAATGGTTAATTAATTGCTGCAACATGGCTCTACAACTGTCCCACGCCCGAAACATTCCCTGAATCACTTGATCCATTTGCACTGAATTACGTTCTTTTAATGGTAAGGCTAAATAAGCATCGACTTGTTTGCGGGCAATGTTCAAATCATGTCTTAACTGAACATCAACTTGATCCGCCAAACTGCTAAACCCCGCCTTGTTTAAGGTCTCAACGGTTAAATTAATCTGCTGATCTACGCCCTTACGATAGTCCTGCAATTCTTTTATTCTGTCTGGAAAATTTGCTGTCGAGCTCGACATTGCTTTATTTGTTGGCGCTCTTTCCCGTGAAATTTTATTGGATGTTTCAGCAAAAACTTGCAAGGCTTGAATATTGACTAAAGCTCGATTTGCTCGACTATACTCTCGATAATTACTGATGATTTGTGGAACAGCAATTAACAAAACAGACAAAATGATGACTGACATGAGGATAAGCAAACGCGTGCTTATTTGTTCTGATCTGAGTTCATGCACCATCACCATGGTCCTGTGGGAAGTTATATCGCAATAAAGCTAAAGAAATTTTGTTTATATTATAGAATATATACACATAAACTACTCCACATAATCAAGTTTAATCTACAGCGTTCAACGCCTTTATATTATCGTTTTTATAGATGAGTAATATTCAAAATTCACATTTTACATATAAATAGAATTTGCATAAAATTAGACTTAGATAGAAATTCTCATGATTTGAAAATATATCTTTTTTTATTGCCCAGTTTCCCCCAATAAACTGGGCATTTTTTTATCTACTGCATTTATCTCAAATAAAAGAATAGGCCTAATTTATCCAAGATACTTAATGTCAGTTGCTTGCGTTCAGCAGGATCATCCCCTGTCTGCATGTGCATATTTAAAGCAAAAGCGGTGATCTGACCATTCGGCTGTTCCACCCATCCTGTGTACCACCCCACTTGTGGCTCCACATCCATTCCCCAACCACTTTTGGCATAAAGCTTGGAATCACCCCGTCTTTCGACATAGAGCATATCTTTAACTTGTTGCTGTACAGCATCATCAAAAGGTAATGTTTTCTTTGCCAATTGATAAGCAAATTTAGCTTCTTGCTCTGGGGTGATTTTCAATGGTCCGACCAGCCAGAAATTATCTACCTGTTGACCAATTTGTGTATTGCCAAAACCAACATGCTTGACTTCTTTACTCATCAAATCCAAGCCAATACGTCGTGCCAGTTCCTGATATACGGGTACAGCTGAAGCCTGCATTGCTTGTGCCAAAGTCATATCTTTTTCCCATGCAGGAAAAGATCTTTTTTCACCATTCCACTTAAATACTTCTGTATTCGTCGCTTTCGCATGTTGCAAACCAATTAAGGCATTCAACATTTTAAAAGTAGAGGCTGGAATATAGGCAGTCTTGGCTCTATTTAAATCATTCCCATAACGTTTAAATTGAGTTCCATCATAAGTCACAAAGACGGCTTGAGTTTGCGCATAATTAAACAACAAAGGGATTTCACTTGTTCTTTGTGATGACGCTGGATCATGCAAATTGGCATTAGAAACACAACCTGAAAATGCCACACTACTCAGAATGATCAATACACTGCTTTTTATTTTAGATTTAAATCGATAATTACTCATAAACTTTACTTAGGCATTGACTCAATCTGAAATAGTGTAGATGAGCTCATGAATTATTTTTTAAATTGAATGTAAGAAAATATTTACAGGTGCAATATATTGGTGCATAATGCACTCCATTAGGGCAATTTATTAATATTCCTCAGCAGAATTTATTGATTTGCTCCAGATTTTGGCGAAAAATCCCAGTTTTCTTTGAAAATTGGGATTTTTTTTGGCAAAAATCATGCCAAGACAATTCACCTTTTGCTTAATTATGCTACATATTGGTGCAATATTTTTATTGTCTGTTTAATACGATTTGCCTTGAATTTTTAAATAAAAAAAAGCCCAACCTTGGGGAAAGCTGGGCATATAAACTCTAAATCTCAAAAAAATTCATTTAAAATGAATGAACTTTATTGACTCATTATCTAAAATATCTTTTACTTTGTAAAACCTATTAAATTGATCGGATATAAATTAATTATCGTTTTTATAAATAATTGAGAATAAAACAACAATATTCACATGAAATGATTATACAATCACAAATTAATTCTAAAAATAAGCAGAATTTAATGACATTTTCTTGACATTGATCGTAAAACAACCATCGGTAATATCGATAAAAAAACACAAATAAACAATAAAATAAATGTATTAATTTAACAATTTGATATCTGTTTTATATGAAATAAAACTTTTGTCTGAATTTAGTCTGTTGTTCTAATTAAGTTTTTTTACAGGTTGACGTAAAGCTGCTCAAATGTACGTTTTTTAAACAATGTAAATTTCATGTATCTACTTTGTAAACAGTGGCCTTAAACGTCATTGACTTAATATCTTGTTACAATACAATGCCGTCTGTTTCACCAATTTCTCCTATTGGAAAAGATTATGAAAAAACTCGGTTTAGCCACTGCTTTATTATTAGCCATGACCGGCGCTCAAGCATACCAATTTGAAATTCAAGGTCAATCAGAGTATATCGATACAACTGAAAATGACAAAGATTTCACTGGTGGTTTGCAAGGTACTTACTACTTCAAAAATGTTGACTCTTCAAAAGGTCCATTGGCTGAAGCAGCGTTCTTAAACCAAGCATCAAATGTTTCTTTAGCATATAACTATGGCGAATTAGACGCTGGTGTAGTTGCACATAACTACGGCGCTAAAGCTGAACTTTATGTTCCTACTCCATATGTACCTGCATACGCAAGTGCTTCTTATAGCCACACAATCCTTGACGGTAAAAATGGCTTGTCAAATGATCAAGGCGATCGTTTTGCATTAGAAGTGGGTGCTCTTCCTACTCAAAACTTCTTAGTCGCTGTTGGTTATACTAATGTTGCTGACCAAGTTGCTTTAGATGCATTCAATGTTATGGGTAACGGCGTTGCTAAAGCGACTGCTGAAGCTGCAACAATTGGTGAAGACCAAGACGCAATCACTGCACGTGCTAAATACGTTGGCGGTATTGACGGTACAAATATGTCTTTAGCGTTTGAATCAGGCATCATCTATGGTGATGCGACTGCATACCAGTTCAAAACTGATTTCTATTTGAACCCACAATTAAGCGTTGGTGCTTCTTACGCAGCGTCTAGCTACGAAGGTACGCCTGATTCAGCTTGGGGTGCAAACGTAAACTACTTCATCACACCTGCGATTGCAGTTGGTGCAAGCTACGTAAATGCAAACTACGAAAACAATAAAGGCCAAGCAATTTCGTATGTTGGTGATACGCAAACTGTTGGCTTAAACGCTAAATTCCGTTTCTAAGTTGCTTAGAAATTGAATCAAAAAAGGACTCATACGAGTCCTTTTTTATTGCCTTTGTTTTTTAAATAAACAACTTAGTTTCTCAGTACATTTAAGAAATGTAGATGGCGTTCATATTGATCAATGATGTCTTGAATCAAGTCTTCTTGCGTCCACTCCATTACATCATAGTTTTGACCACCTTCTCTTAAAAATATTTCTGCTTGATAAAAATCATCGGTTTCCTGATGTTCTTCATTCATCATAAAGCTTGGCGCAACCATTTTGCGTGCAATGACTTTATAGATAAAATTGAACTCATCATGATGATCCACACTCAGTTGAACACCGTCTTCGGTTTCTTTAATCACCACATTTAAATCACGGCGTTTAAACTCAAAACGAATACTTTCAAAAGCCTTAATCACATCAACCTGAATATAATGTTGTACTTCGGCCAACGTATGCGGATAGTGCATGATTAAGCCCAAACGTTGCTGCCAACTACGTGGATTTTGCACAGCTCTCGGCGTTATTCTTGCCACTTGTAAAGCCTGCATTTTGGTGACATCTAAGCGCAATGCTTTGACTAAGCCCCAACACAACAACAGCATAATAAAGGTGAATGGTAAGGCACTCATCATGGTGGCCGATTGTAGTGCGCCTAGCCCACCAACCATTAATAGAATGATCGACAAGATCGCCATTAAAACAGTCCAGAACAAGCGTTGCCATATCGGCGAATTTTCTGTTTTCGCAGTGAGATAATCGGTCACCAATGCACCAGAATCCGCAGAGGTAACAAAGAACAATACCACCAGCAGTGTCGCAATAAGACTAAACACACCTGAGAAAGGCAGGTGGGTTAAAAACTCAAACAATGCAACTGATGAATCTTTTTGTACCGCAGAAATCAGCCCCGTCTGCCCTTGTTCCATAATACTAAACAAGGCAGCATTGCCAATAAATCCCATCCAGATCAAGGTAAAGCCTGTCGGAATAAGCAGTACACCGACAATAAACTCTCGAATGGTTCGACCTTTTGAAACACGCGCAATAAACATACCGACAAATGGTGACCAAGAAATCCACCATGCCCAATACATAATGGTCCACCCCCCAATCCAGCCATTCGATTGATAAGCATATAAATTAAAGGTCATGCTAAACAAATTCGAAATATACTGCCCTGCATTTTGAATGGTTGCTTGTAGGATATAAATACTGGAACTGGCGAGGAACACAAAGCCCAGTAATACCAAGGCTAAAATTAGATTCAGTTCAGAAAGTCGTTTGATTCCCTTATCTAATCCAAGGAAAACCGACAATGAAGCCAGCGTACTCACCACAATAATCAAAAAGATTTGGGTGCTAATATTACTTTCCCAGCCAAATAAATAATTTAAGCCAGAATTAATTTGCGTTACCCCAAATCCTAACGTAGTAGCTACACCAAATACGGTACCAATGGTGGCAAAAGTATCGACCGCATCTCCGATTGGACCATGTATTCGTTGACCAATAATCGGAAATAAACCCGAACGAACTTTGAGTGGCAAGTTATAGCGAAAAGCAAAATAAGCCAGCGTTAAGCCAACAACTGCATAGATAGCCCAAGCATGTAAGCCCCAATGGAAAAAGGTAATTCTCATTGCTTCTTGGGCAGATTCAATGGTTTGTGGATCACCAGCAGGTGGATTGACATAATGCATGACAGGTTCTGCAACACTGAAGAACATTAACCCGATCCCCATACCCGCAGTAAATAGCATGGCAAACCATGACCCATTACTATACTCAGGCTGACTATGATCAGGTCCAAGCTTGATTTTACCCATGTCAGAAAAGGCAATAAAAATCAGCACAATTAAAAATATTGCGACAGATAAAACATAGAACCAACTAAATGAATCGGTGATCCAGCGGTTCATCCTTTGAGTAATCAGTTCAAAGGCATTGGGTGCAAAGACAACAACGGCTAAAAAAAGCGCAATAATTCCAACAGTGCTCAAGAAAACATTTGGATTGACATTGTCAAACCAAGTGATTTTTTTGGAAGGCATATTTCCCCCAGGTTTTTATACTCAATGGACAGACTTTTTAAAGTCAAAAAAAGGCATTCACAGGTGTGAAAAAAGACGAATCCTGTAGAACAGCGATTGGATTCAGGCCACATTATAATTTAAATTAACATTTTCAACAATTTACTAAATGTAACAAGATCATTAGCTCATGATTTTGGTTTATTTTCAATATATTGCAGGGCAATCATCCGTGAGACGATCAAGGCAAAATACATCACACCACAGAACATTTGCAACATTGAAATCACCCGCGCAGCAGGTGCAACAGGAATCAAATCGGACAATCCCGTTGCCGATTGCAGACTAAAACTAATGAACAATAAATCCAGCCAAGATTGGTAGTCCGCAACATGATTTGGGTTTTGAAAACTCTGCGGAACCACCAATTGACAAATACTGTATAAGAAGGCAAATCCCCATGCGATCAGGGTAAATACTGCACCTGCAGCAAACAGCTCATCTTTGGTTAAATAACGATCTGCAAACATATAACGGATTAGACCATATGCTGCACAAAAATAAGCGGCTGCTTCAAATGAATGTGCAAAGATTTGCAAAGTAACAGAATGAAAACCGATCAACATTAGAAAGGACAGTACAAATGCCCCTGTGACAAAGGTTAAGCCCAACAGTGTAAATGTCGGTGTTTGTCGAATCACTTTGGCAATAATCAGTAATGCAGAGACACCGAGTAACCAAGTTAAAATTTGATAACTTCTGCTGGCATTGGTATAGACAGATAAAACTAAAATAAGCAGTTGGACCAACAATAACCATGCTGACGGTAATTGTTTAAAACCTTTCCAAAATTCGATCATTGAACGCATATTTTCTGATTCTGATTGTTCTTTTAAACATTCAAATTAACATATTCATCGGATTTCTTAAATCCTTTCAATTTTTCGTGATCATTCAACTGATCAATCAGCATCAAACAAGCTGTATATCGCTCAAAAGCTGAAACTGGGATGATGGAGTTCTGGCTTTGCATCACCCATAAAAAAACACCTTCGAGAAGGTGTTTTTAAGCTGATCTCAAATCACTTAGTGATCTGAAGCACCAGAAATACCAATACCTGTTTGTGAACGTACAAACTGTGCATCAAATGCTTTACGCTCTGCTTCTGCACGTGCAGATTTATCTGTCACAGAGAACAACCAGCAGCAGATGAATGCTAATGGCATAGCAAAGATTGCAGGACCATTGAATGAGTTGATCGGAGTATCAGAGATTTTTAATGTGTCTACCCAAACTGCTTTAGATAAGATAATTAAAGTCACCGCTGTCACTAGACCGACAACACCACCTACAACAGCACCACGTGTAGTTAAGCCTTTCCAGAACATTGAAAGAACCAATACTGGGAAGTTTGCACACGCCGCGACAGAGAATGCTAAACCTACCATGAAGGCAACGTTTTGCTTCTCGAACAAAATACCTAAAATCATCGCAAAGATCGCAAGACCAAGTGTTGCAATCTTCGACATACGTAATTCAGATTCAGGGGTTGTTTGACCTTTTTTCAGTACGTTTGCGTACAAGTCATGTGAAATTGCTGAAGCACCTGACAGTGTCAAACCCGCAACTACCGCAAGAATCGTTGCGAATGCAACTGCTGAAATAAAGCCCATGAACAGATCGCCACCCACTGCATCTGCAAGGTGTACCGCTGCCATGTTGTTACCGCCAACTAATTCTAGTTTGCCAGTCACAGCCATTTTAGCAACATCAATAAATTGTGGGTTGTTTGATACGAAAAGGATCGCACCGAAACCGATAATGAAAGTTAATAAGTAGAAGTAACCAATGAAGCCTGTTGCAACAACTACAGATTTACGCGCTTCTTTAGCATCTTTAACTGTAAAGAAACGCATAAGGATGTGTGGTAAACCTGCTGTACCAAACATGAGTGCTAAACCAAGTGACAAAGCATCGAGTGGGTTTTTCGCCAAACTGCCTGGTCCCATAATTTTGGTTGCATCATCAAGACTGACATCATGTACTTTTGCAAATACATCAATAGACTGTCTGAACATTTCAGAGAAGCTATAACCGACAGAATGCATCACCATGAACGCCATGAATGTTGCACCTGAAAGTAACATCACTGCTTTAATGATCTGTACCCAAGTTGTCGCCAACATACCACCGAAGATCACGTAAGCCATCATCAGAAGACCAACAATCACAACTGCGATGTTATAGTTCAAACCAAATAACAATTTGATCAACTGACCTGCACCCACCATTTGAGCAATCAAATAGAAAGCCACAACTACAAGCGAACTGATTGCTGCAAGTGTACGTACTGGTTTTTCTTCTAAACGGAACGAAACCACGTCAGACAGGTTATATTTACCTAAGTTACGTAGGCGCTCAGCAACCAAGAACAATACGATTGGCCAGCCAACCATGAAACCCAGTGAATAAAGCAAGCCATCAAAGCCTGAGCTAAACACCAATGCAGAAATACCCAAGAACGATGCAGCAGACATATAGTCACCTGCAATCGCTAAACCATTTTGGAAACCAGAGATACCACCACCAGCGGTGTAGAAGTCTGCAGTATTGGTGGTTTGTTTTGCAGCCCATTTGGTAATAAATAAGGTTAAACCAACAAAAATTGCAAACATAATGATTGCATGCCAGTTGGTCGCTTGCTGCTGAGCTTCACCTAAATCTGGGCCTGCTTGTGCAACAGTAGAAAGCAGTGCAGTAGATGCAAGAGCTGCTTTAGTCTTTAAAGAGTTCCATTTCATCTTAGTGCAGTCCTTTTTCGTGGGCGATTGCTTCGACTTCTTTCATTGCATCTGCATTCAATTGATCCAATTTATTGTTGGCAATGTATGAGTACACACCACACAATACGAAAGATAAAACAATAATTCCTAGACCTAAAGGAATTCCCCAAGTGGTGATGCCACCACTAAATGAACTCATTAAAAATTCTTTGTTATAGCCAACTAAAAGCATAAATCCAACATAAACGAACAACATAATTGCAGTTAATGTCCAGCTTAATTTACTTTTTTTAGCAACCATTTCCTTGAATTTTGGATTTTGTAGAATCGCCTCTACCTGTCTCTCATCCATAACCATGCTCCTTGATAAGCGACCAGAACGCTGGTTGCTTTTTTTAGTCTTTTTTTACATGGTCAAAATTAACAATATTGTGGGGTTCTCGTAACTTAGACTTTGGTCGTTAAATTTTGAGCAAAATAAACGAGACAGTTCATGTATGCGTTATTATAGGCGCAGCTTTTTATACTGTAGTCCTTATGAACAGTTGGTTAATTATAGGGGTTCTGGCCCTTTACATCCTCATTCTATTCGTTTGCGCCTTCTTTGGTGAGAAGCATGCGAGTCGATTAAGCACGCGCGGCAGAATGCTTCTCTTTAGTCTAACATTGGGCGTATATTGCTCCTCTTGGACGTTTTATGGAGCAACAGGTGCTGCAGTACGTGAGGGGATTATTTTCCTGCCGATTTATTTAGGACCTTTATTATTTGTCTGGCTGGGTTATGACATTTGGCGTCGTTTAGGTCGCGTTCGACAACATCATGCCATTTCTTCGATTGCCGACTTTGTCGCAGCACGTTATGGTAAAAGTGGAACATTAGCGTCCTTAGTGACCATCTTGGCTGTAATCGCCATTATTCCTTACTTAGCACTACAATTACGTGCCATTGCGCTTAGCGCTTCCGTCATGCTCGATCACAATACCCAAGTGGTCTCCACCACCACCAATGGTGTGCTTGGTCTTACCGCTGTATTGGCGATCTTGGCCATGATGTTTGGCACAAGACAAATTGCCAATACAGAACAACATGGCGGTTTAATGCTTGCCGTTGCTTTTGAATCATTTGTAAAACTATTTGCCCTGCTCTGCGTGGCCTTTTTCTTTATTTTTGATCATCCACAAAATATTGTACAAATCTCACAGGATGTGCAAAAAACTTTTCATGAAGTACAACTGTTTGGTGTGCCAGACACTTTCTGGGTTCAAACATTACTCGCTTCATTGGCAATTATCTGTTTACCACGTCAGTTCCATGTGGCCGTGGTTGAATTACGCGATGAAAAACATATACGTGGTGCAAGACGGTGGTTTGCGGCATATTTGATTCTGACCATTATTGCCATTATTCCAATCGCCAGTTGGGCACTGCATGCAGCACCTAAGTATCTGACCATTCCTGATGTAGCGGTACTCTCATTACCGATTAGTTATAACCAAGACTGGTTATCTTTACTGGCATTTTTGGGCGGTTTTTCAGCATCAACAGGGATGCTACTAGTCTCTTCTGTGGCACTGTCCATCATGCTCAGTAATGACTTGATTATGCCTTCTCTATGGAAGTTTGGCATTCTTTCTCGTCATGACAAACGCTTACCACAGGTACTTAAATTTACCCGTCGTGTGTGTATTTTAGCGGTGATGCTGCTCGGATTTTTATTCTTCCACTTCTTTAATGATATTGACCAATTATCCACCTTTGGATTATTGGCTTTTAGTGCGGTTGCACAATTTTCGCCGGCTTTAATTGGTGGTTTATACTGGCGTGGCGGAAGTCGCCAAGGGGTTTATGCAGGCTTGGTTGTAGGCTTTATCCTTTGGTCATATACCTTATTATTGCCAACGATTTTACGTAGCTTACCTGTTGAATATAGCCAGTTTGCACATCAATTTTTGATGTTTGGACCTTTAAATATTGAATGGTTAAGACCAGAAGCTTTATTTGGTTTTGAATCTTTTGCCCCGCTTACTCATGGTGTAATCTGGGCACTTGGTTTAAATATTACCTTATATATTTGGGTCTCTCGTATTTATCGTCCTAGTATTGCTGAGCAAATTCAGGCAGAAAGCTTTTTCTATTATGAAACCAAGCCCTTACCTGCACAAAACACCTCTACCGATATTAATTATTTACACCATGATGTCGCTAAACTTAAAGTTGGTGATCTGATTGCACTAGCCAAACGGATTACTGGTGAAGGCCCAGCAACCCATGCCTTTCAGCAATTTTGTACCATGAATAATGTGGTGCTCAATGAGAATAGCAGTGCCAATGGGATGTGGTGGCGGTTCACTGAACAATACCTCGCAGGCACAATCGGGGCAGCCTCTGCACGGACATTACTCACCACGGCTATGGTCAATAATGGCTTGGCGTTGGGCCAAGTGGCAAATATTCTCGACCAAGCGTCACAATGGCAACGCTTTAACCAAAATCTCATCATGACCATGATTGACCACATGACCCAAGGCGTGAGTGTGGTTGATGAAAACATGTGTTTGGTCGCGTGGAACAATCAATATTTAAAGCTGTTTGATTATCCAAAAGATTTAGTCTATGTCGGCTGCCCAATTGCCGATTTGATTCGTTATAACGCAGAGCGTGGCGAATGTGGTCCCGGCTCGGTAGAAGAACATGTACGTAAGCGAATTCATTGGATGAAAGTCGGTAGCGCACATGAGTTTGAACGGATTCGTAAAGATGGCCGTGTGATTCAAATGCGTGGTAATCCCATTGAAGGCGGTGGTTTTGTCACGACCTTTGCAGATATTACCGCATTCCGTGAAAATGAAGCAGTACTTGAAGCACGTGTGTCTGACCGTACTCAACAGCTTGCAAATGCCTTATCTGAACAACAACTGGCACGTGAGCAAGCCGATAAAGCCAATATGTCAAAAAGCCGCTTTATTGCAGCAGCCAGCCACGATTTGCTTCAACCGATGCACGCAGCACGCTTATTCAGTACTGCTTTAGAACAAAGCGTACAATCGGATGAAGACCGCAAAACATTACAACAACTTGATCGTGCCTTACATGGTGCTGAAAGTATGTTGTCTGCCCTTTTGGATATTGCGCGGCTGGAAGGTGGTTCAATCCAACCGAAACGCCAAGCTTATCCACTGCATGATTTATTAAGTGATTTAGAACTGCAATTTAAATCAATCGCCGCACAACGCAATATCCAATTGCGTGTCCATGATGCTCAATTCTGGATTGATACCGACCCACAATGGATCCGTCGTATCATCCAAAACTTTGTCAGTAATGCCTTACGTTATACTGCTCGCGGACGTGTGATTGTTGGTGTGTTACGCGCGTCTAATCGCCCAAATCATATCCGTATCGGTGTCTGGGATACCGGCCCGGGGATTGCAGAAGAACAACGCATTAAGCTATTTCAAGAGTTTGAGCGTTGTGGACATACCTCGCCATGGGGTGAGCAAGGCCTAGGACTTGGTTTGGCAATCGTACAACGTATGACCAGTTTGCTTGATTATCCTGTGCATGTTTACTCTGAACTAGGTAAAGGCTCATGCTTTATGATTGATGTGCCAATGGTAGCAGCACCTAAAGTGGTTTCATCACCTGTACAAGCGGTACCATTAAAAGCCAAAGCTTATAAAATCTTATGTTTGGACAATGATGATACGATTTTGGAGGGTATGGCAACGCTACTGACCAAATGGGGTTATCAAGTCTTTAAAGCCACTGAACCTGAACAAGCGTTGGAAATTATTCAAAAAGAAAATATTCAAGTCTGGTTGGTTGATCAGCATTTAAATCACGGCAAAATTGGCTTAGATTTTATTGTCGAAAACCGTCAGGAAAATGTTCCTTCAGCACTGATTACTGCAGATTCTGATCCTGAATTACCAGAGCGTGTTAAAGACCTCAACGTGGTGTTGTTGAAGAAACCATTGAAGCCTGCTTCTCTACGTGCATGGTTATCTGGCTTGAAGATTTCTAAATAATCTTCCACTACGTTCAATCCTTTTCAGTTTATTGATCACGTTCTTCTTTAATGTTTTGAAACATTTACAACCTCTAGACCATTGCGTTCTAGAGGTTTTGTAACGCAATTTTTTAAGTGGAATAGCAATTTTTTTTAAGCTTTGTGCAAAAGCATTCAAAAAAAAGCAAAACTCGAACCCATTTATTGACTAAAAACTTCAAAGCCCTCTTTTCTATGGCAAATAACATCAAAATAGTAAATATACACTTGTATAGTTGGTTACAATTTTCTATTTATATGATTTTAAAAAATAAAAAACTACTTTTCACCCCATCTACAACTTTAGTCGTATTCCTATTGCATCTCAGATAAATCAAAAATTACTTCAAGACAAAACTACGCTCATGTTTAGGAAAACAAAAACAGCGTTTGAATTCAATTTTAAATAGGATTTTTAACCATGAATATTTCAGAAACTGTTCCACATGGGCTACACCAAGCTCAACAATTTCATCGTCAATATGGTGCAAATGCAATCCTGCCTGAAATTGATTGGCAAGATCTGTTTAAACACAGCAAACTCCACGACACACAAATCCAAGCACTCAACACGATTTATCAAGCAGCTGTGCCTTTAGCACTTCAAGTGTTTGAGGAATTAAAATTTGATGTATTTACCCCTGTTGCTTACCATCCTCAAGGCTTAGGTCTGTTTGATAAATTAGCGCAACAAGAAGAAAAACTGGTTCAACGTCTCGAAGATGAATGCGAATGCTTAAATGATGAAGTTCGTCATCAAGTGTGGAGCATGTTACTGCGTGGCGGTGCGGTACTGGTCTTTAAAGCATGGTTAGGTAAAGTAAAAACCGGCGAAAATATCTTAGATATGACCCAATTCGATGAATTATCAGATTTGCTTTTTATCAAAACCTCACCAACAACATTGGCAGCTCGTTTAAAAATCGATGCACATGCGGATTACGACCATGTTTTCCTAATGTATGGCAATGATGTGTTTCTAGACCGTTTTAATAGCTTAGAAGCAGCTGCTTTATTTGTAGATTTAGGTGTTTATGATGCAGCATTCTTAAGTCTACGTGATGACCGAGTTGCAGATTATCTAAAATCTAAAGGCTATGTCACCCATGAACAAATTGAAGATTTAAAATGTGCTTTAAATCCATTGGGTTGCCCTGATCAAGTTTCGAAACAAGACTGTTTAGCTTAATCCTCATGCTTGAATGATGCATAAATAAAGCCAGTCAATTGACTGGCTTTCTGCGATTTAGCTTAAAGATTACTTCGTACTTTAAAATAAGAATATCTGCTCAGCTAGTTTAAGGTATGTACTGATGCTTTACCCTCAATAAAAAGTCAGGTATTTCACTTAATATTGATCAGTTTAAGTTTTAATCCTCCCCAGCCCTCCTTTTAAAAAGGAGGGCGTTTTCCCTTGCTAAGAATAATTTAGCTTCGGGTCGTGGAGGCTAAGCATTTTATCGCTTATTAATACAATGCTTTAGGCAATTTAATCTGAATAATTTCATTATCATCCGCACGCTTTGCATTTCGTCCTGATGAACCTGGAAAGTTATTGTCATTTAAAACAGTTAAGGTATTTTTATTTTCAATAATCACATCTTCAATGGTTTCAAATGGAAAAGCAAAAGTTGTTGCTGTACCAATATCTCCATCTCGCGCTGTCCCATATAAATTATTCGGGTTGGCGATATTCATAAGATCAACTAAGTCAGAACGTTTTACCGCTTTACCAGAATCCCCTAATTCAATTTGAATCAGCTTCTTATAACCATCTAACTTATTTTGACTCGCATCACGCTCAATGATAATGCCAGACTTATCATCAAACATTTGGAAGTCACCAATATTGGTCGCCTTGGCATTCAAGGTAAAATAATAATATCGACCAGTATACGCTTTCTTCTTCACATCAAATTGTGAGATAAGCAACTGTTGTGTGGTTTCGCCTTTTAACGGTTTTTCTAACAAAGGATATAAATATTGACCATCCTTAGACAATGCCATTCCTTCAAAGCCACCGCTTTGCTGAACCAAAGGCTCTACATAATTTATGTTGGCTTTATTGAATTGATTTTGCGGAGAACGCAATTCCACACCAGCTTTTAATGGATGAGGTAATGCAATCGGCGCATCAAGCAGTATTCCATCTTTATCAAAATGCAGTAAATATGGTCCAAATTCATCCCCAATCCAATAAGTACCATCCGCAGTACGTTGAATCGATTCAGGATCAAAATCCGCCCCAGTGAGTAAACGATCTGTGCTGTTTTGATTGATGATTGAAAATGGTATTAATTTATTGGGATCACGAAGCTGAATAAAGCTCATCACTTGAACTTTTGCAGATCCTGCCGATTTCGTCCGAAAATCAGGTTTTACTTGATAAACACGGAGTAAAAAGTCAGATGAATTGTCTTGTGTACCAAAGCCATTGTCTGCCATGACCATATAAGTGCCATCACCGTTCTTTACAGCACCCGAAAAGCCTTGAACTGGCTGACCTTTAAAAGGTGGAAATATGCCATTGGCGCCCTTTACAAATGCACCTGAGTTTGGACCGGCTGCATAAGTTTCGACATCAAGTTTGGCAAATGAAACCAAGGTCGGTACAGTAACAGATGGTTCAAATGAGAAATCATTGTCATCATCATTACATGCGGTTAAAGCCAATACGCCTAACGCTAAAACAGAGTAAGCAATTTTTTTCATAAAGGTCTTTTTTATTGATTTAAATGAGCTTTATTAGAAACCAATAGCATGACATTTTGAGGTCATTTCAATGACAATATTGCGTCAGTTTGATGATATACGCAGATATGCTTCACTCAGCATATACTCCACCGTATAAGCGCGCACAAGCTGAATTAACATATTGAATTTAAATAATATTAATGACGGAGTAATCTATTCCATCTACTTTGATTCATATTAGGTTGAGCTAGACTTGAATATCGAAACCCAAATCCACATCACAGGCAGCTTGACCACCACGGATTCCCCAATTTTCAGCGGGAATTTCTCTTAATAAAATTTTGATATGATCTTTGGGAATCCCTAATACAGATAGATTCTCTACAATACTGCGATACAAATTTCGCTTGGTATCCAGTGTACGCCCAGCAAAACAATCAATACGAATCAGGGTAAATTTTTCAGGATAAAGCTTATTTGGTGGACATTGAAAGCGATGTGGTTCATGTACCAATAAACGAATATCACGATCATATTCAGGAATTTTAAAAGCGCTCACCAATGCATGATGAACAGCATCGATTAAGCCCACTTCTTGTGCTACAGAATATTGATAGCGAACTTCAATTGTAGTTGCTGGCATTATTGTTCTCGATTTATATTATTGTAAATCGAAAGAATAGCATAATTTCTATACAATTTTAGCAATTAAGCTGATATCAATTCAGCTGCTTCCACATCTTTTCAATAATATAATAATCCATTGATTTAAATTAATTTTTTACTTAGGTAACAGTCTTAATAACCCCGCATTTTTCCCATCTTCCAAAACCCAAATCGAACCATTATGGGCGGGATGGATATCTCGAATGCGTTGCTGCATGTTTAAACGCTGTACCTCACGGACAGGCTTCGATTCAGTATCAACCACAATAATCGCTTCTGAGGATAACCCACCAATCAAGGCTTTATGATTCCATTTCGGGAATAATTCATCTTGATAAAAGACCAAACTGGAGGGTGATATTACTGGTGTCCAACTGATTTCTGGTGCTTTAAATTCAGGACGTGTCGCATGATCGGGAATGGATTTTCCTGAATAATGATCACCATTGGAAACAATCGGATAACCATAATTTTCGCCCTTCTTAATCAGATTTAACTCATCTCCTCCTTTAGGCCCCATTTCAACCACCCACAATTGATCCTTCGCGTCAAAAGCCATACCTAATGGATTACGATGACCCAACGACCATACTTGTTTTGCGATCTCACCTTGTTGAGTAAATGGATGATCTGCAACAACAGTACCATCATCATTCAGTCTTAAAACTTTTCCTAAATTGGAATTCATATCTTGAGCAGGATCAAATTTTTGGCGTTCACCAGAACTAATCCAAAGCTTGTCATCCTTTGCAAAAATCATTCGATGTGCATAATGCCCTTGTCCTGAAACCTTAGGAACTTGTTCCCAGATTCTTTTAATATTGATTATTCGGGGATTTTTTTCTTGTAGATTTAATTCACCACGAATCACAACCGCACCATATCCCCCTTTTCCTGTTTCGGCATAACTTAAATAAATTTGATGATTGTTTGCAAAATCAGGATGTAGAACAATATCGCCCAAGCCCCCTTGCCCACCATAAGCCACTTCGGGAAGCCCTAAAATTTCGATACTTTTCAATGTGGAAGGATCAAACAGTTTTAACGCCCCTCTCCTTTCGGTAATCAGTAAACGGCCATCAGCCAACTCAGCCATTGCCCAAGGCTCATCAAATGTCGCGACTTTTTGGGTCTGATAGGTCTGGTTAATCAAAGAATTAGCCGTAGTGGTTTGATTATTTTGAGCATTACATGCACTTAACAAGCTACAGCTGAGCAATAGGGGTAAATAGATTAAGCACTGTCGAAAAGCCTTCATTTTAGATTCCCTCAGTATTGTTATGACCTATCGATTTATTTTAAACAAAAGTATCCATCTCACCATTTCATATTGGTAACTGAGCGAATTGGGTCTTAATTTTTAATTGAATCATCTTGTAAGCTTTAACCTACAACAATCGTAGTGATTAGCGAATATACTGACTTAGGCATTGCGCTTATCATAGCAAACATAAAGAGACAGGAAGTCTCATTGAGAATAAGAAAACACACAGGACGTGAGATTCGACAGGAGTCAAATCTAACACACCAATACGAAGAAAACCCCATCAGGATGATGGGGTTTTCTTTTTGCATCAAAAAAACTATTTATTTTCAGTTGCTTATGCACTTCAATTCTTCTACAGATTTCTTTTTATTTAGCTAATAAACACTCGGCATAAAAAAACACCCCGCTCTCGCTAGAGATCGGGGTGTTTTAGATTTAAAAGCTGGCGATGACTTACTCTCACATGGGTAACCCCACACTACCATCAGCGCTAAGAGGTTTCACTTCTGAGTTCGGGAAGGGATCAGGTCTCCAATCTCATCTTAAAATCTCAATTCGAAATCTTAACAACTTAATCAAGTGCCTGATTTATCAGAAGTTTTATTTAACATCACCGCCGATGGATGTGCATTCTACAGCATTCACTAACCAACACAACCCCTTTTTTTAATTATTTTTCATTTTATCTATCACTTGCTTATTTATTCTTCTAAAACAGCACTTTTTCTTTAAAAACCTGCTTTTTTGCATAAAAACACAGCAATAAAAAAACCAATACCCCCATCATACATTTGCTAAAAAAAGTAAAACGGCCTCTTGTATACCCTTAGCATTGTTATAAATACAATTTAATAGAGATACGGCGATTAAAATCTATATAAGGAGATAGGGCAGTTTTATCATTGAATAGAAGCATCGAACGATTCCCGAGAAAGAAATCAATATCTTGTCCCAACTCAAACAATACTTAGACTCGCTAAAACCAACGCTATAAAACTCACTCTATAAAACCAACTCTATAAAATCGGGTTCGATAAAACCAAGCTTTATTTGTATTTGGATGTATGTCTATATAAGTCGAGTACAATCTATGGATCCCTACCACCATTAAAGACTATCTTAAAGCGGATTAGGGCTGGCGCCTTGCTCTAGATAAGCCAAGATCATCAAAGTTAATTCTTTTTTTAGCTGCTGTTCTGAAATTAGAAAATTATTATGACTGACATAACGCATCATGGTAAAAAGCGTACTATTGATAATCACAAAGGATTTATTTTTAAGTACTTCAAAACTCCAATGATTAAAAAAACGGCTAAATACATACAATCCCACTTCATAGAAATGCTTTTCTAACACTTTTGCTGCTTCTGAATTGTTATAGCCATGCCAATGTTTAAGCACTTCAATAAAAAAGCCACCATCGGCTTTCATCATGTCAAAACCGAATTGAAGACTAAGTGGAATGATTTCTTCTAAGCTCAATTCTTCTTGGCTAATCGCAATCTGTTTCAACGCAAGCCCCAGCTGCTCACTTTTACGACTTAAAAGCTCCTGAATAATTTCTTCTTTATTTCCAAAATACTGATAGATAGAACCAACACTGACACCTGATTTTTCTGAAATTTTGGGTGTGGTGACGTTGATTAAGCCATATTCAGCAACACATAATTGAGTTGCTTCCAAGATACTATCTACGACATTCCGAGCACGTTGTTGTTGTGGTTGTTTTCTCAT
Source organism: Acinetobacter sp. I-MWF (assembly GCF_025433935.1). NCBI lineage: Bacteria > Pseudomonadati > Pseudomonadota > Gammaproteobacteria > Moraxellales > Moraxellaceae > Acinetobacter > Acinetobacter sp. I-MWF. The sequence continues at coordinate 4,360,196 of NZ_JAMBAR010000001.1, forward strand.
CTTGCGGTTCACTCCAAAATGCGAATTGAATGCGAATAATTATTCATATTAGAGTTTGACTAAACAATAATCAGGTCGCGCTCAAAATGCAAACATTAATTAAGCCACAACGCCTTGCCTCATTTGAGACCATGGCACGAACAAATATGAAGTCTAAGCTTTTTTATTATTTTACAGACCAGCAGTTACAACCCAGTTATGACGAATATCTTTCACTCAATCGTGCCTTACAGACTGGTGATATCGCGATGGATAAAGTTATGGATTGGGTGATGACCAATCCGAGACAAAATAGAAAGCTTTTTGAAACAGCCTTGTATCAAGGTTTGGATAAACTTCCCAATGAAATTCCTGAATTAACTGATTTTTTTAAAATGGTTGAACAAGCGCCTACTTGGCTTGATCCAGCTAAAATTGAAACGGCGATCAAATTTACCCATCGTTTAGGGACAAATGGCACTTTTATTTTACGCGATGTGGCTTTAATGACGGGTTATCAATACCCTGGTTTTAATCAACCGTTAATTATGACGGGTGCTTTACATAAATATGCTGGAAAACGCTTAGCTGAAACCCATAAATGGTGGCTTGATGTCAATCAACAAGATAGCTTCTCTCGTTTTAACAATGGTTTTACTTCAACCATTTATGTGCGTTTTATTCATTCGTTGGTACGCCATCAACTCAATAAATCCAAAGACTGGGATAACGATATTTGGGGAGCGCCGATCAATCAATATGATCAAGCCATGACCAATATCGCATTTAGTGCGGTGTTACTTCTCGGTGTCAGAGCCATTGGTATTTTTCCAAGCAAAACCGAATCAGAAGCCATCATGCATTTTTGGAAATATACGGGCTGGTTAATGGGAGTAGATGAAAAATGGCTAGTCAATAAAGAGTCTGACGCATGGAAACTACTGCAATGGATGAATTATGCCCACCCCAAGGCCGATGAAAGTAGCAAAGCTTTAGCCATCAGCTTATCCAAAGAGCCTTTTGAACGACACTACAAACATTTCAATTCCTTTTTGCAAAAAAAGGCCTATCAAAATCATTTGGATATTACTCAGTTTTTTATTGGGCAACGTAAAATGAAAAACCTAGGACTCAAGCCACGTACTTTGGCTTGGTATCCGCTTTATTTAATTGCAAAAAATACCCTGCTCTACCGTAGTGCTAAGCATATCGACAAACTGGATCAATATTTACAACAGAATGGTCGTGCAGAACAAGAATATGCACTCAAACTTTATGAAAATGCAGGGAAACAATTAGCGAGTATGCATCAGTAAGATCTACCCAGCAAACGCACTTCTTCATCAAATAGAAACACTCGAAAAAATAAGGGGAAGCCAATTGGCCTCCCCTTGTTTCACATTACATGACTTCGCGTCACATTACCCATTGATCAATGAGAATGCGTTGCTTCAGAAGCCGAATGATCCATGTTTTGCATACTTTCATGACTCATATTAGACATATCATGTTGCTGAGCTGCATTCTGTTTTTGGCTTGGCATATAGTCAGGCTCGTTGGTAATCGCCAAATAGAAGATTCCCATAAAAATACAGCTTAAAATAATTGCGATAATCAGCAACTTCCATCCCCAAAACGATTTTTCAGGTGACAACTTATTACTGTCATTACTCATAGAACATCCTCATATTTCTGTAAAAATTCAGTTTTAAATCAATTAAAATTTCATGCTAATACGAGCCCAATAATTACGCCCTGTATTATTAAATTGTTGAGTACCGACTTGACCATCCGCACCTACACCCAATTTGTTTAAATGCTCGGTATAGGTTTTATCTAAGACATTGTCGACACCAACAGCAAGATTTAGATCTTTTTGAATGTTATATGACGCATTCAATGCCAAGGTGGTAAAGCTTTTACTTTCACCAGTGTCATAACCGACAATATTACCTTGATTTAAGCTAATACGATCTTGTTTCGCCACAGCACGCCATAATAAGCCTAAAGAATATTTATCTTGAACATAACGTAAATTCAAACGACCTTCTAAAGGTGCAATTTGCGGCAATGGTTTATGCGTATCGGTATTTTCGCCCCATGCATACATTGCACTTAAATCCGCTTGGATCGCATCGGTAAATTGATAACCGATCCCCGCTTCAGCACCCGCGATAGTTGCATCGACATTTTTTGCCCCAGCACTGAATGAAGAACCGTGATCATGCCCACCCATTCCAGCTTTTGGATGATTATGATAACTCAATAAAATAAAGTCATTAATCAGCCCTGCATATGCTGATGTCCATACACTCAATGCATCATGTTGGTATTGATAACCGAGATCCAACTGTAAAGTTTTTTCAGTGTTTAAATCATTAAAAGTCGGTTTAGACATACCAGTATTACCATGTGCAGTACTGAATAGCTCCCAATAATCTGGAACCCGTTCCACATAACCTAAACCAATATAAGATTTGGCATTATGCTCAGGATATTGATTTTCTAAACGAATAAATGCACTTGGCAAAGTTTCTTTACGTTGATCATTCAGTTTTAATGCATCAATTTTAACTTGATCAATTCGTGCACCTGTCACCAATTTATAAGCATCATTAAATTGATAGGTCATTTCTCCGAAAGCACCATAAGATTGGAAGCGCATATCCTCTCTAAATGCAACATTCATGGATGGCATGGTGGGTGATGACATACTGCCGCCATGTTTGTTCAGCTGAGAATCCACCCCAGTAATTAAACTGAGCTTATCCCATTCACTGGTCATAGCTAAACGACTATTTAAAGTACGGCGTGTCACTTGCATTGCCATTGGATTCGACACCATTTGATGTGTATTCATATCATGTGTCATTGGTGGTGTACGTAAACTAAAGTTATCCATAATATGGTCGTTATAACTATAGTTCACTTGCCCTTCGAGCTTTTTAATCACAGGGCTTAAATTCTTCTTTTCAACACGTAAGCCTAGGCTTTCACGTGCAAATTGAGAACCATCCATGGTTCGGCCTGCGTATTCAGCCTCACCATCGGCTTTACCACCCGTCAGTTCAACCCATGTATCTTCATCGGGTGTCCAGCCTAAGGCTAAATCGGTATTCCAGCGTTCCCAAGAAGAAGGCACTTTATTACCATCACCATCCTCATAGCTGTTTGACTCAGAACGATTGGCATTGATACGCATGTATTTTTTACTGTCACCGACAGCAGCTTCAATGTTGTGATCCAAACGTCCAAAAGAACCGACTAAAACACTGGCTTGACCTTGATAATTTTTATCATCTGTTAAGGTCGGTTTCTGACGTTCAAAAATCACCGTGGCTGCTGAACCTGTATTGGCATATTGGACTGTCTGAGGTCCTTTTACCACCGAAATACGGTCAAAACTTTCAGGTTGAATATACGACGTAGGTGCATCCATGCGTGCTGGGCATGCACCTAAATTTTCGGTACCATCTGTTAAAATTTTAATCCGTGAACCAAACATGCCGCGGAATGTGACATCTCCATTGGTTCCACCGCTTTTAATCGAATTAAAGCCTGCAATACTTTGCAAATAATCAGCACCATCTGTGGCAGGTACAGGTTGAATCGGCTGTTTTGGATCAGCATGAATAATCAAACCATTGGCATCATTATTTAACTGTGCTGTAACCACGATTGGAGCAAGTTGAGATGCATGTTCCTGATCGTGTGCAAACGTCGCTGTAGAATAACAAGCAACACAAACCGCAGCCGCTAAAGGCTGTAAAAAGAATTGAGGTTGAGCCATTTTCTTTCTCTTAAATCATAAATTAAACAAGGCTGGAGTCAATGAAGACCCTAAAAATTAAGTTTTTGATTTATGCGAAAAGTGGCGGGGCTCGCCCTTGGGGAAGTAAAAACAAACGTTGCAATACAAAATAGACATGTCGAAATGCTTTTTGAAATGCAACCAGTCGCACTTGAATACGATCTAATATTTCTTTGACTTCAAGTTCAGGAGGTAAAACCAGATTGCCATAGACTGTACAGTATTGGCACTGGTGACCCGCATCATGGTGATGTGAACTTGGTTGCTCTGGCGCTGCATGTTCAGCATGGGCCAACAGATGCTCATGACTGACAGCTTCATGTGCAGAAGATGCAGATTGATGTTGATGATGGGTGCTATGTTGATGCTTTTCGTAGAAATGACTTTGTACTAAAGCTTGAGTAATAGTTTCACAGACCGGCGCAATTTGATATTGCTTCGGTAGCAAAGGCTGTAAAAATACAGCAATCTGTAAAAAAACTGCGGTAAAACCGAGCAGTAAACCTATTCTCAACAAAACGTTCGTCTCAACATTTTTCGAGCCAGAGTATAACAAAGCCCAAACAAAATTGGGCTTTGTATTGCAGGAAAATTTTAAAAGTTTTTAAAATTCAACTGACTCAGATCAACGTTTTGCTGGAACTTTTTGCTTTTCACGCTGACGAACCACTTTTTCCACTTTTTCACGCGCACGTTGACGCTTTAAAGGGGATAAGTAATCCACAAATAATTTACCGTTTAAGTGATCCATTTCATGTTGAATACATACCGCCAATAGATCATCCGCTTCGACTTCAAAAGCTTGACCTTCAAGGTTAATTGCTTCAATTTTAACTCGTGACGGACGCTCAACTTTATCGTATATTTGAGGAACAGAAAGACAGCCTTCCTCATAAGATAAGGTTTCTTCTGTAAGCGGTGTTATTTTGGGGTTAATGAACACCATAGGTTGGTCTTTGTCTTCAGACAGATCCATTACGATAAGCTGAATATGCTGATCGACCTGTGTAGCAGCCAGACCAATACCTGGCGCTTCATACATGGTTTCAAACATGTCTGCTGCTAACTGGCGAATTTCATCAGTTACCACATCGACAGGTTTTGCAATGGTGCGTAAACGGGGATCAGGAAAACTTAAAATAGGTAATAAGGCCATACTGTACCCTCTGTTGCTATGCCATTGATCTTAAAACTAAATGAAGAATATGCTTCATTAAAAAAATGTGTGTAATATGCGTATTATAACGCATATAGAGACATAATTTTAGGAATTATGATAATGAAAAAGGTTTTAACTGGCATAACGAACTTTCATGCCAAGGGGTTCAAGAAACAATTACTTGCTGTGACACTATGTTTAAGTGCAGGATTCACTTACATGGAAATGACACACGCAAGTCCAAATACCAATCCACCTGCACTTAAATCCAGTGCACCCAATGTCTATGTGGTGAAACGTGGTGATACTTTATGGGATATTGCGGGGAAATTTTTAAGCAAGCCTTGGCGCTGGCCTGAAATCTGGGCAAGCAATAAGCATGTTAAAAATCCACATTGGATTTATCCAGGTGATAAATTATTGTTGTGTACTTTAGATGGTCGCCCATTGATTGGTGTAGATGAAGGTGATGGTTGTGATGGAATTATCCGTCGTCATCAAGGTGGGACATCTTTACGCCCTCAAATACGCGTTGAATCCTTAAATAATGCGATTTCAGTGATTCCATTATCAGATATTCAACCGTGGTTAGAACACAGTATTGTGGTCAATCCTGAATCTTTACAGAACATCCCTTATACCATCGGTGCTGCTGATAATCGTGTGATTACAGGTGCAGGACAAACCGTCTATGCCCGTGGAAATGGCTTAGTCGTGGGTCAACGTTATGGGATTTATCGTGAAGGCAAACCCTATACGTTCCTGAATGCTGAAGGCAAAAAGTTTAATGCGGGCATGGAGTTAACTGAGGTTGCTTCTGCAACTGCGGCGGCTGGTGAAAATGATGTCACCACCCTTGAGTTAACCAAAAGTTATAATGCTGAAGTGCGTAAGGGCGACTATGTCCTGCCAAGCTATGATGCCGAATTGCCGAGCTTGTTCTACCCAACCACCACCAATGAAGTCAGCAATGGCGGTAAAGTGGTTCGTGTACAAGGTTCAATTGGTACAGCAGCACAATATAGTGTAGTCACCATTGACCGTGGGAGCTTACAAGGTGCTAAACCTGGACAGGTCTTTAGTATTTACCAACAAGGTGAAACAGTCCGTGACCCAAAAACCAAAGAGTCTGTGAAATTACCAAGTCAAAAAATTGGTACGCTGATGATCTTTAAGAGTTTTGATCACCTCAGCTATGCCTATATTTTGGAAAGTAATTTACCTATTAAAATGGGTGCTGAAATTAAACCACCTGCAATTGCAGATAACTAAGTTTTTCATGATGTGATTTAAATATGTTGAAGCAGATATCCAATGACCAATATGATGCCATCAGACTTTGGTATTTGGTTCAACATTCGCTCAGCGCTTTTCGTAAATTAGAAACACACTTTGGTTCTATCACAAAAGCGCTGCAAGCTGAAAATTTAAACCGCTGGTCTGAAGCCAAAATTCATAAAAACCATCTTGAAAGAGCCAGTGAATTTCTTACTGCGCTTGGGCAATCCAAATTTCAAGGTTGCTTCGATAAAATTCAACAGCATACAGATTTTATTGTTTTAGATACCGACCCTCATTATCCTCAACAACTGCTACCTTATCCTGATCATCCGCCAATTCTATTTGGTAAAGGTGCATTTCAGAATCTAAGTCAACCACAAATCGCTATTGTGGGTAGCCGAAAGCCAAGTCCGCATGGCAAACAAGTGGCTTATGATTTTGCTTACTATTTGAGTGAAAAGGGCTTTTTTATTACCAGTGGCCTAGCACTGGGAATTGATGCCGCTGCACATATGGGTGGACTAAAACACCATCGAACCATTGCGGTGATCGGTACAGGCTTAGATCTGGTTTATCCTAGTCAAAATAGACAGTTACAAGAACAAATTTTGCAGCATTCAGGAACGATTCTGACTGAATACCTGCCAGAAACCCAACCTATTCAGCGCAATTTTCCCTATCGAAATCGAATAGTCAGTGGTTTGAGCTTAGGTGTTGTTGTCGCAGAAGCACAACTGGGTAGTGGTTCACTGATTACGGCGCAAGCTGCCGCAGAACAAGGTAAAGTGATTTTTGCAATTCCAGGGCATATTTATGGAGAGCATCATCAAGGATGTCATCAGCTCATTCGTGAAGGGGCCATTCTGGTTGATCATCCAGAACAGATTGTTGAAGATTTAGCACTTCCCACCCAATGGCATTGTGCACAACAGTCTGAATCACGTTCCCCAATGCCAGAAATTCCCGAGCATTTATTTAAGCTGTATCAATTGCTGGATTGGATTGGGCAAGACTTAGATACGCTTGCTCAAAACGCAAATTTAGACATTGCACAACTCACAAGCGATCTTATGGAATTAGAACTTTTGGGTCACTGTATTCAACAATCTGGGCTGTACTTACGTTGCCGAGTCAGTTATTAAGGTTCACAATAGTAGCTTATTCCACGAAATGGCAAGGTAAACATAGATGATTACAACCTCAGTTGCTGAAGCTGCACAAATTCTTCAACAAGGTAAAGTCTTGGCTTATCCAACAGAGGCAGTATGGGGTTTAGGCTGTGATCCGTTCAATGAACAGGCTTTTTTAGAAATTTTAAGGCTTAAACAACGCCCTATAGAGAAAGGCGTGATTTTATTGGCAGGACAGCTCTCACAAGTTGAGCATCTATTAACAGAAATTGACCCTATTATTCGAGAACAAATCATTCAATCATGGACGCAACGCTCTAGAACAGAACGTGCAACAACTTGGCTACTTCCAGCTGATGATAAAATTCCACAATGGATTAAAGGCCAGCATGCTCAGGTTGCAGTTCGTGTAACCAATCACCCTTTGTGCATTGCCTTATGTAATGCCTTTAATGGTTTTATTGTGTCGACCAGTGCAAATTCGGCAGGTTTAGAACCGGCAAGATCTTTGCAACAAGCCAGTCAATATTTTGGTTCTGAATTGAATTATTTAAATGGTGATCTTGGTTTAAGTCGCGAACCAAGCAAAATCATTGACGCATCTACAGCACAAGTGATTCGGGCTTAAACACGTTAAAATATTCATTCAAACATGAGTTCAGGGCCTGTTGGAATTTCATAAATGGCTTGCGTTGTAGGTTAAAATTGAGCATGAGACCTATACGTCGTAAAGCAGGAAACGAAGAGAATAGCGAGACTATTTTCGAGTTTCATAACGTAGGCTGAGATAATTTTAGCCACAACCCTGAGCAAGAACAAAGCATTGCTTTGTTTGCAGCGCAGTAGACGAATTGTCAACAGACCCTCAATATTACCAATAAAAAGGCAAAAAAAAACTCAGCCACATATAGGGTTGGCTGAGTATAAAAAAGGATGCGTTAAACACATCCAGAGGGTATGAAAAATTCAGTGTAGAACAATTTAATTAAGAAATTCTTAATTCGCTACGATGAAAATATTATCCTATAAATTTTTTTTGAATACAAATATATTCTTCTGAGCAAGATCTATTCATTTGACTGAATTGCAAATAACTGGAATTTCAATAATAAAACTAAGTGTTTAAATTTGTTTTACTATTTGCATTTTCAACAGGTAAATCACTAATTCAAAAACAAATTTTGCTCAGATTTAATACTTTAAAAGGGTAAAAAATAAGTTTCCAAATGAACATTTTTCACCCAAAATACTTTGAATTTTAACTCAATAATGTACTTTTTTTGACACTAAGTGACTTTTTTTGTGCCAATGCAATTCCCACTAAAATGACAATACCACCAATCGTATGCGACATCGTCCAAGCCTCATGCAGCCAGAAGTAGGCAATGATTGCAGTAAATACTGGCATTAAATTCATAAAAATGCTGGTTCGATTTGGACCTAGATATTGTACAGCCATCATCCACAATAAAGGCGCAACAAGAGAAGGTAATATACCCGCATATAAAACGCTGGCGACATTGCCTTGGTTAATCGCATCAATGCCATAATAAAGCACAAATGGTAAATGGTAGACCAAGGTCAGTGCAATTTGCACATAGAGACTCAGCAGTAATGGAACTTTCAATTGCCATTTTTTTAGAAAAACCCCATAAAAGGCATAAAAGAACACAGCCAAGACCATGATCAAATCACCAGAGTGCCCTGCCAATTGAGTCAAGTTGCTAAAATCCCCTCGGCCAATCACATACAGTAAACCGAGAAAAGACAAGATACTGCCGACAACAGCGAAACGATTGGGAATTTCACGTAAAATAAGAATCGAAACAAAAATGGTGAATACTGGAATAAAGGCGTTGATAATGCCCATATTGGTTGCTGTGGTGTAATGCGCTGCACTATAGGCCAAGCCTTGATACAAGAACATACCAAAAGCACTCAGCACCACAAATTGCATAAAATGTTGTTTAACCAAATGACGTTGCTTCCACACTTGAGGCAACATAAATGGAGTCAAAATAATAAATGCCACTAACCAGCGATAAAAGCTAATACTGACAGGTGAAATATAATCCGAAACATAACGTGTAACTGCAATATTCATTGACCAAATCAATACTGCAATGATCGGTAAACTGATTGCCCACCACATGGGTTTTGAATTGCTATACATAATATTGACTGTCGAATAGGATCTGGAAATGATTATCGATGAAGTCGGAATAAATTTAAATATGGCATTTCAGACATCTATAGGGCTTTTCAGACAAATGCTATTTTATGCGTTTTTAAACTTAGAATAATTCCCAAGTTTTGATTGCCAAAGTCACCACACTTTGTAACTGTTCAGCACTAACCCCATCACGGGCTTGCATGGTTAAACCTTGGATCACCGTTGAATAATAATCTGTCATCGCTTGAATATTGGCGTGTGGGTTTAAGTCACCTTCTTTGACACCCTGTTGCAAACGTTGGTAGATATTTTCTTTGACTTGTTGTCTTTTCAGCAAGAGATCATGCTGAATCGGTGCATGTTCTTGTGAACAATTCATGGTTGCGGTCACCAACATACAACCTGTCGGTTTATTCTGTTGAACCAGTTTTTTGAGGTTTTCATACAAATAAATTTCAATGGCGATTTTTGCTGTTTTGGCTTGTTGAAAAATAACTTCCAAAGGACATGCTTCATGCTTTAGGTAGTATTCCAAACAGGCATGAAACAACTGTGATTTATCACCAAAACTACTGTAGATACTGGGTGCAGTAAGATTTAAGGCTTTGGTCAAATCGCTCATCGATGTGGATTCATAGCCATATTCCCAGAACAACAACATGGCTTTTTGTAGCGCTTGTTGTTCATCAAAACATTTAGGACGACCACGCCCACGCTTAGGTGCTTGTTTTTCAGCGACTAAAGCATGTTTTTCAGAATCAGCCATAACTTTCACATATATTTTTATAACGAACATTATTAAATTAATTGACAACACAAAATTAATCAAATATTTTATTTTTATAACGATCGTTAATGAATTAAAAAATACCTCCATATGCTTTCGCTTTACAGCAGGAATATATCTTCATGAATATGATGCAATCAGAAGTTTCAGAACCACAGTCCTCTGAGATTCCCCCCAGTAGCCAAGGGAGCTGGTTGGCGCTATTAACCGTTGCAATTACTGCTTTTGCTTTGGTCACCAGTGAGTTTCTCCCAATTGGTGTCCTCAACGATATTTCCAGTGATTTGCATGTATCTGTCGGTACAGCAGGTTTGATGATCACCCTCCCAGGAATCATGGCCGCCATAGCAGCACCACTCCTTCCGGTTCTAGTCAAAAATTTAGATCGGCGTTACTTACTTCTGGCATTGTCTGCAACGATGGTGTTTGCCAATGCCATCACTGCAATTGCATCAACTTTTGAAATTTTATTGCTGAGCCGTTTTATTCTTGGATTTGCAATTGGTGGATTCTGGGCGACTGCGATTGCCTTAAGTGGCCGTTTAGCACCAAGCCATTTACCTATTGCGAAAGCAACAGCAACTGTCATGGCTGGGGTAACTTTAGCCACTGTTCTTGGTGTACCGATTGGGACATGGCTAAGTGATGCATATGGCTGGCGAACATCATTTGGAATTACCTCCGCCATCGGCTTCGTTGTTTTACTGTTAGGGATTAAATTTATCCCAAGTTTAAAACCAGAATCTGCCATTCATTTTAAAGACTTACCTGCATTGCTAAGAATCAGTAAAGCCAGACAAGGTTTGATTATTATTTTGTTGATTGGTTTAGCTCATTTTTCATCATATAGCTATCTAACACCTTTCTTTAAAAATTCAGCAGGCTTTGACAGCGCCACTATCAGTTCGCTACTGTTATTATTTGGTATCGCAGGTATCTTTGGTAATGCTTTTGCTGGTTATAGCGGTAATTTGAATGTGCGTTATACCTTTGCATTCGTTGCCATCTGTTTTGCGGTTGTATTCTTTGGCTTTCCTCTATTTGCAATTCATCCATCAGGCGCCTTTATTCTTACAGCGCTTTGGGGCTTTGCATTTGGTGCATTTCCAACCACTGCCAATATTTGGATGTTTTTACACGCCCCTCAAGCTGTAGAAAAAGGCATGCCGTTATTTGTTGGTTTCTTCCAAGTGATGATTGCAACAGGTGCATTAATCGGTGGCTATGTTGTTGACCATTTTAATGCCAACATTTTATTGTATAGTGTACTGAGTTTTATCCTTTTGGCCTTTATTTCAATCTTCACGCTGAGTCGTGGATTAAATAACCCCAAAGCTGAAAATACTGCCATTCAATGTGAGAGTTAAGTCTTTTCAACTATGTATTCAGCGCTGATTTCTGTAGAAGAATTTTTCTACCAAAAGCATGATGTAGTGACACCCCATTCAAATTTATGGGGTGATTTTAATTTGAGTTTAAATGGGACTTTAGAACTCAATGTTGCAGAACAATCCTATCTGTCTCCACCAAGTTATGGTTTGTGGATTCCGCCGCAAACCGAACATTGTTGTACAGCTGTGGATGATCAACTGACGCATTACATCTGTATCCGTATTCATCCTCAGCTTTGTCAAAGCTTATCCCAAAGCACAAAGACTTTAAGTATTCGCCCTTTTTTACGTCATACCATTGAAGAAGTTTTAGAGCAGCAGAAACAAGGGATTCCATCATCTCCCTATTATCAACACTTATTAGAACTGTTGGTCGATCAAATCCAAAATAGTGTGTGTTATGAGCATTATTTACCGCAAACCAACCATCCCATACTCAAGCCTATTCTTGAGCATTTGTCTGATACAACACGCTTCCCCCAAAGCCTTCAGGAAATTCTCGATACTTTTCAAATTACTGAACGGCATGCACTCAGACTGAGCCAAGAGCACCTTAAACTTTCGCTGTCTGAATGGCGTAATCGTGCCAAGATTATTTATGCAATTTCATTGATCCAACAAGGCGTTTCAATTAAAAAAATTAGCTTAGATCTCGGCTATCAACACACGTCTAGCTTCATTGAGTTTTTTAAACGCTATACCCATCAAACCCCAGCCCAAATGCGAAATCTTTAAGATTAGGACATTTTTCAAACAATCTATTTCCACTTTATTGATAAGTTTATATACAAAAATACTATAGAAAATTGCCTTAAAATTGTGCATTTTGCATCTTATGCTCTAGATTAAGCATATAACTTTTTGAATTTGTATATATTACCGTCAAATTCATAAGAATTTTTAATAATGAAGGGTTCGAATAAATGAAAAAATTACTACTAGCTACACTATGTGCTTCAGCGTTTGCTTTAACTGCATGTGATAAAAAACCAGCTGATTCAGCTTCAGGAACTGAGAGCAAACCTGCTGCAGCTGCGGTTTCTTTAAGTACCAACAATACTGCTGATATCAAAAGCGATTTAACTGCACTTCAAACAATGTCTACAGCGAAAGCTAAAGAAGCATTGAATTTCCAAACAGAAGTGATGCAAGCGGCACAAAAGGGTGATAAAGATGCACTGAAAGGTGTTGTCGATAAAATGAAAACTTATGTGGACGGTTTCAACAAAGATCTTGATGGTTTAGCGCTTAAAAGTACTGAAGTTGCATCTGTACGTGACAAAATGAAAGAGTCAAATAACCTAGGCGTTGAAATGTCTGAAGCTGGTTTAGCGACTTCACCAGATCCACAAAAAATCATGGAACTACAAAAGAAAGGTACTGAGTTACAACAAAGCCTGTTAACTGAAATGCAAGCACTTCAAGCCAAAGCAAACGCTGCACCATAATCGATTAAATTTGATGCAGTTTTTAAAAGCAGATCCTATGATCTGCTTTTTTATTACACTTATATACAAATGTAACTTGCTGAAATCTTGGAATATCGCTAAAACATTAGACATATTTCTAATCACTGCCTTTTGATTTTTAAGGATACCCCCTATGAGCAATTCCGTTTATGACATTCCAGTCAATACCATCAAAGGTGAAGCGACGACCTTGAATCAATATCAAGGTAAAGTTCTTTTAATCGTTAACGTTGCATCTAAATGTGGCCTTACTCCACAATATGAAGGTTTAGAAAAACTATATACTGAAAAGAAAGATCAAGGTTTAGAAATCCTCGGCTTTCCTGCAAATAACTTTCTTGCGCAAGAGCCTGGAACAAATGATGAAATCGAGCAATTTTGCTCTTTAACTTACAATGTCGACTTCCCGCTTTTTGCTAAAATTTCAGTTGCTGGTGATGATAAACATCCACTTTATGACAGCTTAATTCATGCAATCCCTGAACGTATTGGTGAAGGTCCTTGGTGGAAAGACTTAGTCGATTATGGCTTAACACCAAACCCAAAACCTGAAGTCCTTTGGAACTTTGAAAAATTCTTAATCGGTAAAAATGGCGAAATCGTGGCACGTTTTGCACCAGATATCACTGCTGATGATCCACGAATTACATCTGCGATTGAAGCTGAATTAGCAAAATAAATCGAGCATTAAAAGCTCTATGCTTTAAATAAATTTTTATATTTTGCAGTTTTGATCGAAAATTTTATATTTTCGATCAAAACTGCCTCTAGCTTTATTCACAATTTAAAATTTCGACAACCGTCAATAGCGTGCTAAAAATACATTCTTTTTTGCTTTTGTTTGAGTAGAAATGAATCTCTAAAGTTACAGACTGTATGTCCTTTGCAACAATCCTCAATCTCTACACTTTTGCAAATTATAGTGAATTCATAACCGATTAAATTACTTTTGGACAACGATGAAAAAGCTTTTACAAGGTGCGGTTTTGCCTTTTGTTATTTTTATTTCTGGCATGTTACTACTAGGCTGTAATCAAGCAGCTGAACAATCACGTCAACAAGATGACGCTCAAGCGATTGAAACTGCGCAAATGAGTGAGAATACATCCGACTCAAATAATAATAATCAATCAACAGCAAAAAGTACTGAAGATTTAAAACAAGGCAATATGTTTTATATCGCACGTGATGTTGCCAACGTACAGCTGAAAACTGGTGACTATGTTGAAAAATTACAACAAAGCCAATCTAATTTACAACAAGCGATACAATCACAAAATCAAGCTGAGCTGCAACAATCTGTCAAAACATTGACTCGTGAACTACAAGGCTTTAATACAGCATTGATTTCATTAGATTTAAAAAGCCAAGAGATTGATGGTATCCGCCAACAAGTGCTACAAGCCAATAAGCAAGTGCTTAACTCAGCACTGTTAAACGGTGATTTAGACATTTCAAAAGTTGATTTTAAGAAAATCGAACAACAAATGAATACCATCCAACTAGATATGCTTAAACTGGCAGGCATGATGATTCCTGGATCAAATACAGAGCAAGCCACTGAACAGAGTTAATTAGATTTGAACAGATCAGCCTTGGCTTGGCTTTGCGACATTACATGATCGATCTTGTCCTAGCGCGCGTTTAGCATCTAACTTAAAACGAGCTTGAGCAGACTTATAACTTGCGGGTAAAAATAGCGTTAAACGGGTTTTATTCTTTCCAATGGATTCCACCAAGGTTTTTGATAAATACGCCCCACCCTCTGTACGGGTAAACAAGGTTCCCATTTCTAAATCTCGTTCTAGTCGATTGTCGGTAAAGACAAAATCTTTTTCGCCAGTAAACGCAACACATTGCCCATAGGCCATTTTCAAATTTTTAAATGCGACAACATAATCGATATCTAACTCTGTTTCTAAACCATTTCCCACTGAATTTGCCACCAAACTTGCTTCAGTGGGTGCATTTGGTGTGGTGACAAATTGGCTTTGGCATGCTGAAACAGCACTCAGTAGAAGTACAGAAAATAAATACCGACATTGCACTAATTTTTTCATTTTAAGTTTATTGGTTTTCTACAACAATGAAGGGATTGTAGCAAAGTTCATGAACATGATTTAATAGCAGATTAAGCGTATTTTTGTAGTGTTTCATGCAACTGATTTTATTCACAGGCGTACAAGCTTCGGGTAAATCTACTTTTTATCAACAGTATTTTTACCATACACATCTACGTATCAATCTCGATATGCTAAAAACACGCCATCGCGAAAAGATACTGTTTGAAGCAGCTATAGCCTCTAAAACCAAAATCGTGATAGATAACACCAACATAAGCAAAGCCGATCGAGCCCGTTATATTCAACTTGCCAAAACTGCTGGCTTCGAGATCATTTCATATTATTTTGAAACGGATCTAGACAGCACTTTACAGCGTAATGCACAACGTGAGGGTAAAGCCAATATTGCTGAAAAAGGCGTTAAAGCCACCTTTTATAAATTAGAAGTCCCGAATCGTTCAGAAGGTTTTGATTCGCTGTTTAAAGTAAACATGATAGAAAATAATGACTTTTCAATTACGGTCATAACTGAATAAAAAATTTAATCTTGAGCCAACCGCCATGTTTTAAATGCGGTTTGCATCTGTTGTTGTATTTCTCTAGGTACTTTACGAGCTGCTAAATTGGAAAAATCTCCACGATAGGTTTCAGCCACAATTGAACTTGCCAAATCTTCGATCGCAATTCGACCTTTGTTGTGATACGCCTGAATTTCTACTTCGGTTAAATAAATATCCCAACATGAAACAACAGAACTCATATCTACGGCTATACTAAGATAGTAGTCATCTTGCGTTTGATAAAGTTCCCAAAAGTGCGCTTGCTGTTCGATGAGGTACATTGTCTTCTATATCTCCTTTTTTATTATTTAGATTATGCTAAAACTAGTCAGTGATGAAATATAACTTTAGCATGAGAATAACGAAGAAGTTTAACCATGAGATTTGATGATCTAGATACACGATTACGTGTTTATGAAACAGCTTATGATTTCTGTGTACCGCCAGAACAATATATCGTTGTGCGTTTGGATGGACGTGGCTTTACCAAACTCACCAAAGATATTTGGAAATTTGAAGCGCCCTTTGACCTTCGTTTTAGGGACTTGATGGTCGAAACAACAGCTCACTTAATGCAATGTGGCTTTAATATTATTTATGGCTATACACAAAGCGATGAAATCTCCTTACTGTTTCATTTAAAAGATGACAGCTTTAATCGTAAAACACGAAAAATTATTTCTATTTTAGCCGCAGAAGCCAGTGCAAAATTCAGTGTATTACATGGTGAGATGGCAACTTTTGATGCTCGAATTTGTATACTGCCCAATGCAAAAACCGTTGAAGATTATTTTCGTTGGCGTCATGAAGATGCTCATCGCAACGCACTCAATGCACATTGCTATTGGATGTTACGCAAGGAAGGAAAAAATGTAAAAAATGCAACCAACCAAGTAAAAGGATTATCTCGCCAAGAAAAGCATGATTTACTCTTTAGCCGTGACATTAACTTCAATGAATTGCCATCATGGCAAAAGCGTGGCACAGGTTTATATTGGACAGAAATTGAAAAAAGTGGTTTTAATCCGAAAACTAAACAGCCGACAGTATCAACTCGTCGTCACATTTTTAAAGACTATGAATTACCTTTGGGAGAGGATTATAGTCAATTTATACAAACACAATTTTTATTGGACACTCCCCAAGCATAAGTTTATAGCATGTTGAACCAATATAAATTTGAACCATCCATAAATTAATTGCATAAAAAAACCACCCTCGCGGGTGGTTTTTCAATCTCAAACTGCGTCTTATAGCGCGCGGTTTTTGATTTTGCGGATGGTTTCCAACTGAGCAGCAGTTTCTGCAAGAGCAGCCAAAGCAGCAGCAGAGTCCAAATCGCTTTTTTGATTTGCAAGCAATTGTTCAGCATTTTTACGTGCTTCAAGAATTGCAGCTTCATCTAAGTTGTCAGCACGAACAGCAGTATCTGCAAGCACAGTAACAACATGCGGTTGAACTTCTAGAACACCACCAGATACATAGATTAACTCTTCTGTACCGTTTTCAAGCAGAACGCGAATTGCGCCCGGCTTGAGCAAAGTGACTAACGGAGCGTGACCAGGCATGATACCCAATTCACCGCCAGCACCTTTTGCGATAAGCATTGTCACAGTGCCTGAGTACAAAGACTCTTTAACACTTACAACATCACATTGCATAGTCGACATGTGAATCTCCTAAATTAGAGTTGCTAATTAAAGCTTCTCGGCTTTAGCGATCACTTCGTCAATACCACCAACCATATAGAACGCTTGTTCTGGGATGTGATCGTATTCACCAGCTAGAAGACCTTTAAAGCCACGAATTGTTTCTTTAAGTGGTACAAGTTTACCAGGAGCACCAGTAAACACTTCAGCTACGTGGAACGGTTGAGAGAAGAAACGTTGAATTTTACGCGCACGGTAAACAATCAACTTATCTTCTTCTGCTAACTCGTCCATACCCAAGATTGCGATGATGTCTTTAAGCTCTTTATAACGTTGCAATACGTTCTGTACAGAACGTGCAATTTCATAATGCTCAGCACCAACAACAAGTGGATCTAACTGACGTGAAGTAGAGTCAAGTGGATCGATCGCTGGGTAAATACCAGAAGATGCGATGTCACGGCTCAATACTACAGTTGCATCTAAGTGCGCAAATGTAGTTGCAGGCGATGGATCTGTTAAGTCATCGGCAGGTACATATACCGCTTGGATAGATGTAATCGAACCAGACTTAGTCGATGTAATACGTTCTTGAAGAACACCCATCTCTTCTGCAAGCGTCGGTTGGTAACCTACTGCAGATGGCATACGACCTAAAAGAGCAGATACTTCAGTACCAGCCAATGTGTAACGGTAAATGTTGTCAACGAACAACAATACGTCACGGCCTTTACCGTTTTCATCTTTCTCATCACGGAAGTATTCAGCCATGGTCAAACCAGTTAACGCTACGCGTAAACGGTTACCCGGTGGCTCATTCATCTGACCGTAGACCATTGCTACTTTGTCAAGAACGTTAGAATCTTTCATCTCGTGGTAGAAGTCATTACCTTCACGAGTACGCTCACCAACACCAGCAAACACAGATAAACCTGAGTGAGCTTTCGCGATGTTGTTGATCAATTCCATCATGTTTACAGTTTTACCAACACCGGCACCACCGAATAAACCAACTTTACCACCTTTAGCAAACGGGCAAAGTAAGTCAATGACTTTAATACCAGTTTCTAAAAGGTCAGTTGAAGCAGCTTGTTCAGCATAAGAAGGTGCTTGACGGTGAATCGGCAAACGCGCTTCAGTCGCAACTGGACCAGCTTCGTCGATTGGGCGACCAAGAACGTCCATGATACGACCTAAACATGCAGTACCTACAGGTACAGAAATAGGTGCACCAGTATTAGATACGTTTAGACCACGTTTAAGACCTTCTGTAGATCCCATTGCGATGGTACGAACTACACCATCACCAAGTTGTTGCTGAACTTCTAAAGTAGTTTCAGTACCGTCAACTTGGAGAGCGTCATAGATCTTAGGAACGCTATTGCGTTCAAACTCGACGTCGATAACCGCGCCGATGATCTGAATGATACGACCGCTACTCATTGCTGTCTCCTCAATTCAAAATAATGTTAAACGGCAGCGGCACCACCAACGATCTCAGAAATTTCCTGAGTAATCGCGGCTTGACGCAGCTTGTTATAAATGAGTTGTAGGCTCTTGATAAGATCACCTGCGTTGTCAGTTGCAGCTTTCATTGCAACCATACGAGCAGACTGCTCACATGCGATGTTTTCAATCACACCTTGATAAACCATAGACTCAATGTAACGAACCAATAAACCATTTAAAAGCTCTTCAGCTTCTGGTTCATATAGATAATCCCAACCATATTGGCGGTTAAGATCCTCGTCCGTATCAGCCGCAGCTAATGGAACAAGTTGTTCGATTTTTTGGTTTTGAGTCATGGCATTGACAAAGCCGTTTGACACAAGATAAATACGATCTAACTCGCCTTTATCAAATGCATCTAACATCACCTGTACAGAACCAGTTAACTGTTCAAGACTTGGAGCATCACCTACTTGCGTAGTTGCGCCAAGTACTTTACCGCCGTAGTTTTTAAAAAACGAAACCGCTTTTTGACCAATTAAAGCAAATTGAACTTCAATTGACTGCTCTTGTTGCTGTTGTACGTGTTTTACCACTTTTTTGAACAAGTTAATGTTCAAACCACCAGCAAGACCACGATCTGAAGAAACAATGATATAGCCAACGCGTTTTACAGGGCGTTCAACCATATAGCGATGTTTGTATTCAGGATTCGCTTGGACCAAATGAGCAATTACACGGTGCATATTTTCGGCATACGGACGGCCCTGAGCCATGCGCTCTTGCGCACGACGCATCTTAGAAGCTGCTACCATTTGCATCGCGCGAGTAATCTTTTGCGTGCTCTTGATACTAGCTACTTTGGCGCGAATTTCTTTTAAATTTGCCATACGCTTAACCTAGTATTCGAAAGCCCTTTCGAGCTTCCGAAGGTTGATCCGTGAACCAAACCATAACTAACAACAACATACATTGAAATTAGTAAGTTTGAGTCGCTTTAAAGCTTTCAATACCTGCTTTGATTGCAGCTTCGATGTCTTTGTCGTAGTTACCAGTTTCATCGATGTTTTGCATTAACGCAGCATGTTCTGAACGGAAGTAAGAAATTAACGCAGTATCAAAGTCTACGATTTTCTTCACTTCAACGTCAGCCATATAGCCTTCGTTAGATGCATAAATTGAAACAGCTTGGTCAGCAATTGAATATGGAGCATATTGTTTTTGCTTCATTAATTCAGTTACACGTTGACCATGTTCAAGTTGCTTACGAGTTGCTTCATCAAGGTCAGAAGCGAACTGAGCAAATGCTGCCAATTCACGGTATTGCGCCAAAGCAGTACGGATACCACCAGACAATTTTTTGATGATCTTCGTTTGAGCAGAACCACCAACACGCGATACAGAGATACCCGCGTTCACAGCAGGACGAATACCTGCGTTGAATAATGATGTTTCTAAGAAGATCTGACCATCAGTAATCGAAATTACGTTTGTCGGTACGAATGCAGATACGTCACCCGCTTGAGTTTCAATAATTGGCAATGCAGTTAATGAACCAGTTTGGCCTTTAACTTCACCATTAGTGAATTTCTCAACATAGTCAGCAGATACACGAGAAGCACGTTCAAGTAGACGTGAATGAAGATAGAACACGTCACCTGGGTAAGCTTCACGACCTGGTGGACGACGAAGAAGCAATGAAATTTGACGGTAAGCAACAGCTTGTTTAGACAAGTCATCATAAATGATAAGTGCGTCTTCACCGCGGTCACGGAAGTACTCGCCCATTGTACAACCAGCATATGGAGCAAGATACTGCATTGCTGCAGGATCAGCTGCAGCAGCTGCTACAACAGTTGTGTACGCCATAGCGCCAGTTTCTTCAAGCTTACGTACTACGTTTGCAATTGTTGATTGTTTTTGACCAATCGCAACGTATACACACTTAATGCCTGATTGTTTTTGAGCAATGATCGCATCGATCGCCATTGCTGTTTTACCAGTTTGACGGTCACCGATGATCAACTCACGCTGACCACGACCAACAGGGATCATTGTATCTACTGATTTATAACCAGTTTGTACAGGTTGATCCACTGATTGACGCCAAATTACACCTGGTGCTACTTTTTCAACAGCATCAGTAAGTTTTGCATCAATAGGGCCTTTACCATCAATAGGGTTACCCAAAGCATCTACTACACGGCCTAAAAGTTCTGGACCAACCGGAACTTCTAATACACGACCTGTGCAACGAGCTTTTTGACCTTCTTGAAGGCTTAAGTAGTTACCTAAGACAACGGCACCCACTGAATCCTGTTCTAGGTTCAGTGCCATACCAAATAAGCCGCCGTCGAATTCGATCATTTCACCGTACATTGCATCAGCAAGGCCGTGAATACGCACAATACCGTCGGAAACCATAACAATGGTCCCTTCGTTCTTAGCGGTCGCGCTGGTGTCCAGATCGCCGATACGCTGTTTAATGAGCGCACTGATCTCGGATGGATTCAGTTGTTGCATTGCGCTATACCTCAATCTTTTTAAAGTTCAGTCTTCTTTAGACGTAGTTATTTTTAACAATTACGCTAGAAGACGAGTCCGCATTTTTTCAAGCTTGCTAAGCGCAGAATCATCTATCACTTGGTCGCCTGCACGAATAACAACACCAGCAATCAATGCTGGATTTACTTCAACTGTAACTTTCACAGCGCTGTTCAAACGTTTTTCTAACGCATGAGCCAACTTCTGTTCTTGTACTGAATCCAATGGAAAAGCGGATTCAATCACAACATCTACAGTGTTGTTATTTTGCGATTTGAGTTGCTCAAATTCTGTGTCAATTTCAGGTAACAATGCTAAACGGCCATTGTCTGCAAGAAGTGTCAAAAAGTTTGACACAGCCGCAGTTTGTTCATTACCTAAAACTTTCGCAAAAAGATCAACCTGCTCTGCAGGTGTCAACTCAGGGCGATTTAAATAAGCGGAGAATGCTTCATCTTGCACCGCAGCACTGAGCAGTTGTAATGCATTTGACCAAGCGTCAGTTGCATTTTGCTCAGATGCATAAGCAAATGCTGCTTTAGCGTATGGGCGTGCCAACGTCAAGAATTCAGCCATATTCGCCTCTCTTAAAGTTTAGCAGCCAGCTGATTCAGCATGGCATTATGAGCTTCTGCGTCAACTTGTTGGTTCAGAATTTTCTCTGCACCAGCAACTGCAAGAGCAGCAACTTGTTGACGTAATTCTTCACGAGCAGAATTGATGTCTTGGTCAACAGCATCTTTCGCTTGTTGACGAATACGCTCACCTTCAGCAGATGCTTGAGTACGCGCTTCTTCGACCAATTGTGCCGCACGACGGTTCGCTTGTTCGATCAATTGAGCCGCTTGTGCTTTCGCCGCATCAATTTCTTGCTTAACTTGTGCTTGTGCATCAGCAAGATCAGCTTTCGCTTTCTCTGCAGCATTTAAGCCATCAGCGATTTTACGCTGACGCTCACTAATCGCATTGATTAGTGGTGGCCATACAAACTTCATGCAGAATGCGACAAATATCGCAAATGCAATCGCTTGGCCAAACAATGTGAGGTTGATATTCATTGCAAATTCCTCAAATAGTGAATTTCGGAATTAAGCTGATTAACCTACAAATGGATTAGCGAAGATGAAGAACAAGCCAATACCAACACCGATCATAGGCACAGCATCAAGAAGACCTGCGATTAAGAACATACGAGTTTGAAGTTGTGGAGCCAATTCTGGTTGACGAGCAACAGCTTCAAGGAAACGGCCGCCTAAAAGACCAAAACCAATCGCAGTACCTAAAGCACCAAAAGCGATCAAGATAGCAGATGCAATTGCAACTAGACCTAAAGTGAGTTCCATGATAATTCCTCAGAGGTTAGGTTTATACCAAATTAAAGTAAAAAAATTATACCTAACCACCGGATGACAGTTAGGCAATACCATTAATGTTTTTCGCTTGCCATGCTCAAGTATACGATTGTTAGCATCATGAAAATGAAGGCTTGCAATGTAATAACAAGAATGTGGAAGATAGCCCAAGGCACAGACAACGCCCACTGGATCCAGAAAGGTAACAACGCGATAAGAATGAAGATTAACTCACCCGCATACATGTTACCGAATAATCGGAGTGCCAATGAAATTGGACGTGCAAGGAATGTTACTAATTCTAGAATTAAGTTCACTGGAATCAATAACGCTTTTGCAACTGGGTTACTTGGATTAAATGGGTTAAGTGCCAATTCACCAACGAAACCGCCGATGCCTTTTTCACGAATACTATAGAACAAGATCAACGCAAATACAGACAAAGACATACCAAGGGTAATGTTAGGGTCTGTAGATGGAACAACCTTGAAGTAAACGTGGTGAGGGTCCATACCAAATACGTTTGCACCAATCAATTGAGCTGTATACGGAATCCAGTCAACAGGAATTAAGTCCATCGCATTCATGAGGAAAATCCACACGAAAATGGTCAAGGCTAAAGGCGCAATTAAACGTGATTTACCATGAAACGTATCACGAACACTTGAGTCAACAAACTCGATAATCATTTCGATTGCAGACTGGAACTTGGTAGGAACACCAGAGTTTGCAGCTTTCGCTACGCACCAGAATATCAAACAGAAAATCACACCAAGGCCAATTGACCAACCCATTGAATCCAAGTGGATAGCAGTGAACCCCATCTGTTGAGCTTCTGCACCACTTTCAGCCAATTTCCAAGTACCATCTGGCATTTTGCCATAGGTCATATTGGTCAAGTGATGCTTGATATACTCGGTCGAAGTCAGGGCATGTTCTTCAGCAGCCATAAATCACACCTGGTCAATGTCAAATAATAAATAGAGTTAACGAATATCGCGTGCTGCATGATATCTCGTTAATCCCCAAAAAAATTTTCAATTTCTGCTGCGCTTATACTCGTTTTTGTTGTCGTGCTACCCAAAAAGGTGCAATCCACGACATCGCTTGAACGAGAATAAAACCACAAAACAATGCCACCGGAGATAACGGTTTGACATTGCATAAAATTAAAATGAAACCAACGATCACAATTGCAAATTTGCCCATTAAGCCTCTATACATGTTCGAAAGAACCTGTTTTGAAGCACGCGCCCCTGCTGCTCGAAACGACTGCCAAGAAAAATAACAACTGGCAAGCCAACATATCAGTGCACCTAACGCTGCACTCAGAGCCGCAGTCGAGTCTTTCAAGACCCACGCTACCAAGGCTGAAACAGGAATCATAAACGCTTGCAAATAGACCAAAGCTTTTGCTAATCGTCGGTCAATCAAGCGACTAGTTTGGCTCATTTTTTATCCACTCACAGCATAAATGCTTGACAAGTTTAGCTGATGATCGTTTTTAATCGCAGGCATTATAGAGTTACACCCCTGAACATGCAATCTTTTCCCGACCTTAGTCGTGTTTTTTTCGATATACAGGTTGCTTTGCATATGAACAATTGTTGATTAATTTTTGCATCATTTCCGTGCATTAAGTACGCAAGCTTGTGTTTGTTGAGCCAAAGTCTGCCATGCAACCACAAAATCTTGTTGTTTAGCTAAAGTTTCGTCTACCGCTTGAAATGAAATTTCACCCAATTTTCGGTACTGACTTGGACTTGCGCTGCCTTCTGCCAGCAAGCACATTTTTTTGTAAGGTCTCGTGTCATTTAAAAACTTGATTTGAGTCACAGTCGGCGCAACATGCGGATCATCTGTCATCGCACCTGCAAATTTTAAGTTTAATGAACGCTCTAAATATTGGTAAGCATCATGATAAGCCCAGTATGGACGTGCGCTACCAGCACTGATACTTTTCTGTGAAACGCGCAGCATTTCACTGGCAAACTTCTTCGCATTATTCCAATATGCTGCTTTATTTTCTGGATGTTGTTGTGAACGTAAGGCAGCAATGAAGAAACCGATACGTACAGCATTATTTGGATCTAACCACACATGTGTATCAATCGTATCTTTCAGCGCAACACCTTTTGGACTTCTTAAAGGAAGTGCTTGGATAATGCCTGAATTGAGTATTGAAATCGCTTTTGGATTGTCACCTAAAACCTTTTCCAAAGGCGCTTCATGTTCTTTTCCCAGCCAAATCACCAATGAAGCATCCATAATCGTTTTGCGATTATCTGGTGTAAGTTGCACATCATGCCCCGTTTGATTTCCCAAAAGTAAAACAGGCTCTTCTATGCCTTCTGTTATTTCTTTTGCAATCAAATAAATAGGATGAGTTGACACCACTAAAGGCGCTTGAGCCCAAGTGACACTAATAAATAATGCACATAAGCAAAAGGCGATAATGCGATTCATGGGAGTGTATTACCAAAAAAAATTTATGTTATAGTATAACAGAAGTTAAAAAATACCTACGCCATTCGTAAGTTGATAGAGCTTCATGTTAATATTTGCGATTCTCTTCCATTCAAATAACAAGTTTTGAGGTCTGATATGAGCTTATGTTCACACGAGCAGCATGATACTTTGCATGGTGTACACGATCATCTCAATGTAGAAGCTCGTTTATCAGAAGCAGAAAGCCTTTGTGCAACCTCAGGTGCCCGTCTTACCCCTTTGCGTAAAGAAGTACTTGAATTAATTTTGAATGCCTCAGGTCCTGTAGGTGCTTATGATCTTTTAGCCAAGATGAAAGGTGCTGCAGAACGTCCAGCTGCACCACCTACTGTGTATAGAACCTTAGATTTTCTCTTAGAAAAAGGTTTTATTCATCGTTTAACCTCTATTAATGCTTATATCCCTTGTTGTCACCCACGTGAAGGACATCAAGCCGCATTTTTAATTTGCACTGAATGTCATACAGTGAAAGAAGCTTCAGCAAAAGGTTTGATTCAAGAATTAAACCACTTAGCCGCGTCAGATCACTTCAATGCACATCACAGTATTATTGAGATTTCAGGAATATGTCAGCAGTGCTCGAACAAAGCGTAAACTCCCCTCTCGTTCAACTGCAACAAATTAATGTCCGAATTGATGATCGTGACATTCTAAAAAATATAGATTTTTCATTACAAGAAAAAGAAATTGTCACGCTTATTGGTCCCAATGGCGCAGGCAAATCAACCCTGATCAAAGTATTATTGGGTATTTTAAAACCCAATGCGGGCAAAATTATCAGCTCAAAAAAAATTAAACTGGCGTATGTACCACAAAAATTTAATCCCTCTCATAGTCTGCCTTTAAGAGTAAAAGATCTACTGGATCTTGAGAAATGTGATAAGGCTATTAAAGCTGAAATCATTCGAGATACAGGCATTGCCAAATTAGAGTACGCCAAAGTACAACAACTTTCAGGTGGTGAACGTCAGCGGGTTTTATTGGCGCGTGCTTTATTACGCCAACCCGATATTTTAGTTTTAGATGAACCTATGCAAGGTTTAGATATCCAATCTGAAGCTGAACTGTATGAATATGTGCGTAGCCTACCACAACGTTATGGTTGCGCCATTTTAATTGTGTCTCATGATTTACAATGGGTCATGCAAGGCACTCAGCGAGTTGTCTGTTTAAATAAGCACATTTGCTGTAGTGGTTTACCTGACAGTATTCAGCAGCATCCAGAGTATCAAGCTTTGTTTGGTGATACCTTTGGAAAATACCACGCTTTTTACCAACACCATCATGACCATTGTGCACATGGTGACTCCGCCAAAACTTGTGAACATGGCCCACATCCACACATTCACCCAGAACCGGAAGCTTAAACCATGATGGAATGGTTAGAATTACTGTTACCTGCATGGATTATGGGAACACTTTTAGTGTTTCTAACAGCTCCGCTAGGTTGTTTGATGCTATGGCGTAGAATGTCGTTCTTTGCTGACACGATGGCACATGGTACCTTGCTAGGTGTTGCGTTAGCCGCTGTTTTAACTTTACCGCTTTGGGTT
Organism: Acinetobacter sp. I-MWF; assembly: GCF_025433935.1. Classification (NCBI taxonomy): domain Bacteria; kingdom Pseudomonadati; phylum Pseudomonadota; class Gammaproteobacteria; order Moraxellales; family Moraxellaceae; genus Acinetobacter; species Acinetobacter sp. I-MWF. Next base: position 4,387,054 of record NZ_JAMBAR010000001.1, read on the forward strand.
GGTGTTACCTTTACTGCGATCCTCTTGGTGGCTGTACTTTGGGTTTTACATGACCCGCGCTTACCCAATGACGCCTTACTTGCATTATGTGCTGCGACCTTACTTTGTTCTGGTCTATTGTTAATTCAACACTTACCCGCATTACGTCCTGAATTATTAAGTTATTTATTTGGTGATTTATTAACAATTGAGTGGTCAGACCTACCTATTTTTGCAACTGTGATTATTGTTGCTTTAGCTGTCCTCTACCGTTACTGGCAAGCACAAATTCAAATTGCGATTGATCCTGATATTGCAGTGAGTGAAGGTGTAAACGCCAAATGGCAACGCTTAATTTTTATGTTGTTATTGGCTTTATTCACCGTACTCGCTTTACGTGCAGTTGGTTCGTTATTGATGGGCGCATTATTAGTTATTCCAGCACTGGCTTCACGTCTTATTTCGCACTCACCGAAACAAATGGTGATAGGGGCGTTTGTAATTGCTCAAATTGGTGTGACTGTGGGGTTATGGTCAAGTGCAGCCCTGAACATCTCTACAGGGCTAAGCATCGTATTAACCATGTCTTTGCTGTTTGCTGTGATTTTCTGTGTAATGAAAGTAAAAAAGATGGCTTGATGGATCAATTCCATCTTTAGCCTCAATCAATATTTAAACCATGCTTTTTAACGAAACATATAACCCATATACAGCAATGACAATCAGAATTAATCCGCAAAGCCCTAATATTTTTGGATAAATTTGACTTTTAGAAAGCTTATTAAACGACAGATAGACCAAAGATAACGTGAGAAAATCTAAAATAATCCATGTCACGACTAAAATAACCAGACTGGTATTTATATCAGCATGAATATGAATAAACTGCGGAAAAAATGATGAAAAGAAAATGATATCTTTAGGATTTGAGATACCCACTAAAAAGCCTTTGCTGAGACCACCCTCTACAGGCGACAACATCGTATTGAGTTGATGCTCCTGCTGCGATAATACTTCTTTTAGAATTCCATAACCTAGATAGGCAATATAAAGACATCCTAAAACTTTAATGATCAAGAAAAGTGTTTCATTGACACTAAACATGCCTTTTAAAATTAAAATAGAGGCTGTGATAAGTACCAAAGAAGCCAAATTTGTCCCAACAATAGTCAGTAAAGACTGTCGGTAGCCGCCTTTTAAACCTGCACTTGCAACCAAGATCATGACTGGACCAGGCGTTGCAATCATGATAATCACACTAATGGCATACAAATAAAATTCTAAATAATTCAAAGTAACCTCGAAACAATGGCTTATTTATATGGTCAAATCTCTAACGAATAACGCACTTAATCGCCTAAGTTTTTATTGATGAACCAGACTTAATAAGCCAGCGGCACAACTAAACAATACAGCAAAGGTACGGTTCATATATTTTTGTTGTTTTGGTGATTTTAATAGTCTTAACACTTTGGCTGCCAATCCCGTATAACCAGCCATGACTATCAAGTCAATCGTGATCATGGTCACTGCCATAATCACATATTGAATCCATTGTGGTTTAGACAAGTCTAGAAATTGTGGCAAAACAGCAAGTAAAAAGACGATAGCTTTTGGATTACTGATATTGACAATAAAGCCATATAAGATCAGCTTGGGAATAGATTTTGTCGGTTGCTCAGTTGGGATATCTATCGACTGTGTTTTCGTCGTCCATTGTATGTAGGCTAAATACAGTAAATATAAAACCCCAAACCATTTCACCACGAAAAATGCCAGCGGTGTGGTTGCAAACAATACCCCAACCCCTGCTGCGACAATCGCAATTTGAACCAACAAGGCCAGTTGTAAACCGATTGCATTCCAATAACCACGGCGAAAACCATAATTTAGACCGCTCGACATAGACGCGATCGCACCCGCACCAGGTGAAATACTGATCACCCAGCACGCCAACATATAGGCAAACCAGACTTGATACGACATAACAAAAGGATAGAAAACTTTTAACACGCTATTATAGCGGTTTTAAAACCATACATTTCGATTAATTTAATTGGTAAAAAATATAAGACTTTACTATTCAGCTGTTGCTTGATCATGCACAATAAGGGGATTGATAAATAAAAATTGAGGAGCCATCACCATATGACAGCCCAATCTGTAATTCTACCTTTACCTTCTAATCATGCTCGTTTCATTGTTTTAAATTTAAAAAATCTGTCTACTGATGGCTTAAAAGAACAACTCAATGCGTTGTTAAGTACACGTGATCGCCTAATCACTCAACATCCTGAAGCCGAAATTAAAACCTCAATCGCTTTTGGCCCTGAACTTTGGGCAAAACTTTATCATACAACTCCTGAAGGGTTTAAGCAGTTAGAACCGATTCAAGGCGCATTTAAGATGCCAGTGGTTCCTGCTGATGTACTCATTCATATTGCGTCTGCACGTACAGATATTTGCTTTGCGCTTAGCCAATCCTTTTTTGATGGTATCCAAAATCAAGTTGAGGTTCTGGATGAACGGGTGTGCTTCCGTTATCTCGACGGTCGTGACCTGACTGGTTTTATTGATGGTACTGAAAATCCTCAATTCCCTGATGATCGTGCTGAGACTGCGTTATTAGGTGAAGATTCAGGTATTTTTGAAGATGGATCTTTTATTTTTGCACAACGTTATGTACATGAACTTGAAAAGTGGAAACGTTTAAAAGTTGATGCACAGGAAAATGTGATTGGTCGTTCTAAATTAGAAAGTATAGAGATGGACGATGAACACAAACCTGAAAATGCCCATATTGCTCGTGTTGTCATTGAAGATAATGAAGGCGAAGAATTAGAAATCCTACGCCACTCTCTTCCTTATGGCGATGGTCAAGGCGAGCAAGGCTTATTTTTTATTGCCTATACCAAAGACTTAACCCGTATTGATCGTATGCTAGTCAATATGTTTGGTACTCAAGGCGATGGGATTCATGACCGTTTGCTGCACTTTGTAACACCTATGGATGGTGCTTATTTCTTTGCACCAAATGAAGAAGTGTTGGAAGATATTTTGGAAGATTGAAAGAAATCCATTAAATAAGCAGCTTTATAAAGCTGCTTATTAATTTAAAAAATAATCTCAACATTCTGAAATTATATTATTTTTCATTAACCAAGGTGTTCGTTTTCTATTAAGAACAGCCGACTATCAAAAATAAAATAAAGAATAAATGTTTTTCCCGAAACTAAATATCATCAATATAGGCTTCCTATAAATGTAAATAGAATTGAATAACTAGGCTCCTAATTTACATAAAAGCCCAGAAATTTTATAATTTTTCTTTTATCGTTTTTCCATTTTTGATATAAATTAAATTATAGTTTTTATCTATAATAAACTTTGTTTTTTCAGATAAACTTTTTCCTGTGACAACTCCAAATTTATCAACAATGTTTATATTTAAAAGTGTTTCGCTTTCATCTGAAAAAGGCGAAATAACTATCAACTTCCCATCACTACTTTCAGGTAGAACAACCCCACGCCCATACTGAGAATTTATAAAATTATAAGCATGAGTAAGTTTACTAGAAGAAATTAAATTTACTGATTGGCAATTATCTTTAAAGTTATTTTCCAAACATTTCAAATGATCTTGAGAGTTATAAGGTAAATGCGTTATCTCTAAACCATCACTATTTTTATCTTTTTGCTTAATATTATCCGCACCAGCATAAGTGCTAAAACTTAAGAAAATAATAATAAATATTTTTTGGTAAATACTTTTAAACAAGTTGAATTCCTTCGAAATATTTAGGATCTGTTGACATTTAGGGTTCATAATTTAACCTACAAGTGGAGCCATAAAAATATGCAAGCTAATGCAACAGAAATTTCATAGTTCCGTTTTAATTTGTCATATCAAGTGGCTATTTCTCAAAACTACTTTAATCTACAAAACATATTTTCTACTAAATGCCTGACTTTATATAAATAACAATCTATATGGTCATTGTTTGATTAGCTATTGGATTTTTTCTTTTTACCATTATAGAACTTAATTTGTTTGTTTGTTTGTTTGTTTGTTTGTTTAGGACGTTCTATCTCAGATTCTGTTACCTCCACAATAACAAAGTCATGATCTGTAATGTATTGATTTCTTTTAGGTAATAAAAATACTCTAGACTGTATAAGCCAGTTCTCAATTTTTTGGATGGTTCGATTAACGTTGCTTTCAGCTATTGCAAACTCAGCAGACAATTCAAGCTGAATACTATAAGATCATAAGTACTTCAATGTTAATAACAATTGATCTTCAATTGCTAAGTTGTGAGGACGGCCAAATTTTTTTCTTAAAACGCTCAGCCTCTTGTAAAACGAGATCCATTTTACAAAATAAAGGACATGTCACTCCGACTAAACGTTTGAACTCAATATCATCGAACTTTGTTAAATTTTCATATCTCATAAAGCTATTATAAACAATTTATACTTTCGTAAGAAGTCTAATATAATTTTTGTACTCATAGCAAAAGCATCAACATATGATGCTTTTTCCTTATGGCTATTCCTTGCAATTATTAATTAAATTTCATTTTAAAAAAAGTAATATCTAGTATTTTAGACAACTAATTGAAAGGACTTTTACTTTTCATAATAATGCCATCATCAGAAATTTTATAATAGTTTATTTTAGCTAACTTACCATCATAGCTTTTAACCTTAATATTATATTTTTTATCAATCCAGAATTCTGATCCCGTTCCAAAATTCACAGAATGTCCCTTGCCATCTTTAAATACATTAAGACTATAATTTTCCAGCTCTCCTTCATCAGTAAAATAAGCAATAAAAACCGTTTTATTGCAAATATCTGGTAATCTTATTGCTCCTCCAAATTGCACAAAATCACCATGATTCTCTGAAAGTTTTTGTAAAAAACTTTCAGAGAATTGAGAGAATGAAATTGTATTTTCTCTTTTTAATTTACTCTTTGATGAGATAGGTAGAGCCACTGGGAGTACACTTTTAAAGTTATTTGCTACAATATTATTTTTATTACAAAATTCTCCATTATTATTTGGCTTAGCTATAGAATTAGTCATATAAATCAAATTCATAATAACAAGAAATATAATAAGTAAATTTTTCATTTTACACTCCAAACTGTTTTTTCACTTCCCATCTCACTTTTTTTGTTACTGATGATATTGATAGATTTTTTCTAAGATTTGTTTGACCATTTTTGTAGAACTTGATTTTGCTTGATTAGCAGTACTTTCATAATAGTATTTTGTAATCATGACAATAGCACCTATGTATAGTGCTTATTTTTACAACAAATAAAGATATTTTGGAAGGCTGATAAAAATCAATTAATAATAAATTTATTAATTACAGTGTTTAAAAATAATATCTTACAAAAAACCAAGCAATCTTAATGAAAAATCAATATAATCAAAACAGAACTCTTATATTCATTAGCTATCTATCCATTAGTTTCAGTATTTATTAAAAAATCGCACTCTAAAAATTAGACTGCGATTTTAAAACCTTCATTTTATTTGTTGAATTTGCATAAAACCTTCATTACATTCAAGAATTGAACCTTTTAAGTCCTCGCATTTAATTTTATTATTTTTCATTAACTTAAATTTAAACCCGTTATTAATTTTATGCCCTGGTTTAAATTCTTTTGATAAAACTGCCCAAATAGCAGGGTTGTTCTGCTCATATACAGAATCTACACTGTACGTATTTAAAGAATCATCTACGCTAATTTTCTTTATATAATTTTGATCTAGAAAATTATAATCATACTGACCATTCTTATTACGAGAAACACTTGTGTTATTTACTTTAACAACAGCAACTTCTTTTGCTTTCTTATTAAAAATATAAAATTTCTTTATAACATAAAAATCACCTCTTAATATGTTTTCCGTATATTGCACAAAACCAATAAAATTGTTATCAGAAAAGTAAGGTGAAATAACATACCTATTCAAACCATATATTTTATTTTTATCTAAAGTATATAAAACATCTCCTTTCTTCAAAAGAATACTATAAGAATTAGCACTATTATTATCGCCAGAATTCAAAGAGTTTTCTTTAGTTATAATCTCATAATCTTTATCTATTTTTACAGACTGCCCAAGTTCATTAATACTTTTGTAGCCTTGAGAAATACCACTATTTGAATCATCATAAAGAATAATATTTTTCGCCTGTAAAAGGCCTGGTATCAACAGAGCTAATATTAAAAATATTTTTCTTAAATACATATCTAATCTCATCGTTTTTCTTTAGTTGGAGGTAATGGGTTATTAAGTAAAGGATACGGATCAAAACGCCCAACTAGACCTCTACCATCTTGATCCTTTGTTGGTAATGATTTGTTCCCTTTCCCATGATCCTTCAAATACCAAACTTCAAAATGTAAATGGCTACCTAATTCAACTGTTGGCATTACATGTGCATTTCCACTACAGCCAGTTTTTCCTAATGGAGTGCCAGCATCAATCCATTGTTCATCACTTTCAAAACTATTGATTTGACTCAAATGGGCGTAAAAAAACCAAACAAATGTTATATCCGGATAGCGTTTTCTTATGTAAGATTTTTGTTTATCTGGTAAATCATCTACTTTTACTTGCAATGTAATAGATGCTCCAAAACTACTATCTCCTTTAGCATTAAAGTCCCTATTAACAGCATATAAAGTTCCTGAAGCAACAGCCTTTATTTCATCTCCAACTTTTGCTTCTAAATCAATACCTTGATGTGCTCTTGTTCCACCATTTCTGACCATGCCAAATGTGCAAGATTTTGCAACTGCAGCATATTTTCCTGCAGACCTCATTCTATTTACTCTTAATGGATCAAACCAGACATTTGCTCCACCAATTTTTGTTTCCTGTTTTTGTTCCTGTTTTTGTTCCTGTTTTTGTTCCTGTTTTGCTTCCTGTTTTGCTTCCTGTTTTGCTTCCTGTTTTTGTTCCTGTTTTTGTTCCTGTTTTGCTTCCTGTTTTGCTTCCTGTTTTGCTTCCTGTTTTTGTTCCTGTTTTTGTTCCTGTTTAGAATTTAAAACTTTCTTTTCTATATCCACCATATTAGATTCATGTAATCCATTTGTATTTAACATAAATTCTAAGGTATGAACTTTTGTATCAATCAAATTTTCATACATCCAAATTTTATAAGCTTGAATATAATTATTATTACCTTGCTTTAAGTATTTAGCTTGAACTTTTGCACTCACATTCGATTTAAAGTTCTTTTTGGCCGTATCTTCATCAATACTATTTCTCATGATCAAATATGCTGTTCCAGATGATTCATGATGACAAAAATATATCAACTTGCTCATTTCTAATGGATTTAAACTATCAACCCCACTAGTATCTAAACCATTCTTCTTTAATCTGCGCTTTAAGCCCTCTAAATTTTTTTTTGCAGACAAAGCTATAGTATCAATTGATAATCCTGCATCTGTTCTTAGTGAGTTTATCCAGTTGATATCATTGCTATTCAGCTTAACTATAGGTTCTTGTAATTTCTTCTTTTTTTGTTCTTCAGTACGCTGGTCATCAGAAAGCGTATAGTTTCTCCAACGACCACTTCCAACTAACACCTTATACCCTTTCTTCTTAACTATATATTGATTAAGCTTACCCGTTTTATCTGTTGCTAATTCCAACCAAGTTGGTGTAAAAAACTGACCTAAACCGACTCCCGTTCCTTCTGGATTTACTGCTTTTGAATCCCATTTATTTTCGACTTTCCCTCCACCTGTTTCGATACAAATAAGAGCTGCTATTGTTGCTGCATTTATGCCATATTTTTTTTCAGCATCCAGAATATCTTTTCTATAAACTTCATTTGCAGCAACCAGTCTCAAATTTCCTTCAATTCCGACCTTAGCAATAGCATGTGTTTTTTCTCCTCCTTCAGTTCTAATCGATTTGTCGATTGTTTCAGGTAAATTAGTTGGAGGTTGTTTTTCTTTTGTTTTTTGTAAACTCCCACTAGCTGGAGTCTTCTCCCCACTAGCAACCAATACTCCTTTTTGATTATTTAACTCCTTATTATCTTCAACTACTAGAGGGCCTGAGGATAATGCTACATCTTTCTTCTTTGCTATTTCTTTATTCTTATTTTTTAAATCAACTTTAACATCTTTTACTTTTTGATTTTCAGTACCCTCTTTATAACCATATACACCGTATGATTTCATCATTCTTGAAGTTAAAATTAATTTCTTTTTCCCTAAAGGCAATTTCTTATGATCAGCAATTAAATAAAAGCCTTTTTGGTTACTTTTAAAATAAACTTTAATCCCTTTAGTATGATCTTTAACAGCAATTACAGAAGAATTTCCATTTAATATTTCAATTTCTTTTTTTATACCATCATATTCTAAATTTAATATGGCTGTATTAATTGGATTAAATGCTAAATCCAATAATCGAATAGTTAGAAATGTGTCAATTTCTTCTTCAGGTGGGCATAAGTATATTTTTTGCCCAATACTTATATTATGAATTCGTCGCCCAGTTAAGTTATTCCAGTCAGCTAAATTGTTTAAAGGAATTCCATAGTGTTTTGATATCCCCCAAAGTGTTTCACCTTTTGCAACATTGTGTATCTTCTTATTCATTTATTCATACCCACTAAAATTTAATCAAGTTGTGAACCATGGTCGCCCGGTTCTAAAATCATATCATTACTACTCTCATCATCGATTTCATCATCATAAAAAGAGCTAGACCATTGATCAAAACCTAAATATGCAGAATATTTCTTAGCATCGTCGCTTTCTAATAAGGCTGTTAAACCACTTCCATCAGTTAATCCTTCCCATAGTGTCTGTTTTTCTAAGTCATCAAACACTATAACTTTAGCTTCAGGAATTGCCTCTCCAAATATTGAAGTAAATAAAAATTTAATTGCAGATGGCCCAACCTTCGGCAATTCAGGTATATCCGAAGACACCTTTTCACCACTGGTAAACAACTGTTGTCCCGATTTAACCTCAAACTTTCCACCAGTTTTAATAAAGACACCACTACCATTAACCACAAGCTGAGTCCCGCCTGCTTTTAAGTCAATTTCTTTAGAACTGGTCAGCTCAATCTTATCTTCAGTCGCGATGAGTTTAATCACTTTCTTCGCAATGATTTCAATCAAATCATCTTGCGCCTGCACCTTGATCGGACCCTTTGCGGCAAATGCACTTAAACCTTTCTGTGCTGCAAACAAACTGATCTTATCCTGTGCATGACCGACAATATTCTTCTGTGCACTTAAATTAATTGAGCCTTGGGCACTTTCAGCAATATCTTGCGAAGCTTGTAACACGATGTCTTCTGGGGTGGTTAATGCAATCCCATTAGGTGAAGCCAGTAACATCAATGCCTGACGAAAGATCTTACCTTGTTCTTGTTTGGCACTATCACCACTACTTTCTAAGTCTTTTGTATAACTTTCCATAAAGCCCTGTAAGGAGCCTAAAGCCTGCATCGGATTCACATCCAATTTGCTGCCTTTATTAAAAGTTCCACAAACACTAGTTAAATCAAAATCCTTAATTTCAACATTGGCAATTACCTTACCCACGTCTTTTAAAGCGCTTAATGGTTCTGAATCAAATTTGTCTTTTAAACTGGTTAATTTACCTTTTAAAACATCTGAACCATGTTCTTCAATATTTTCGATAAAACTCTTTAAGTTCTCAATCGACTCTTTGGAATCATTAAAAAAGTCTTTAAATTCATCTACAATATTCTTGGTATCTTTACCAAATTTCTGGATGTCCTCGATAAAATCACCACTGTTTTTCAGTGCTGAAATTGGATCACTCCCCACAGCATTTTTAAATAAACCCACGGTTGCCTGTAAAGCCTGATTTGCACCTTTTAGTTCTAAAGAGTTAATCAGTTTCGGTAAACGATTGACAACATTCAAGGCATCTGTTTGTTGTTTGACTGCTATTTCACTCAGCACTTTCATACTTTCTGCACCTTGATTTAACAAGGACTGCGCTTGTGCTGCTTCTAAGTGGTCTGCAATCGCATTTTCTTGGGCATACGTCGTGATAAGCATGCCTTTGCCTGCACGCATCGCACCATAAGCATCGGTTCTTAACTCAAAACCTTCACCACGCCCATTGCTGGTTTCCTTATCTTTCGGATGGCTTAAGTTCCCAAGGTTAAGTTGTGTTGCTGCATGACTACTTTGTAGCTGCGTACTGATTTGGCCTGTTGTATCATCAAAGCGGAGTTGGTTAAAACCTGATCCACCTACTTCCGATGAGCGAATACCGCTTAATTTTTTGGTATCAGGCAACTGGCCTTTGATATCAAACATGGTTTGATGACGTTCTGCTTCATGTAAACGTCCCATCACAAATGGACGGTCGACATTGCCATCAAAGAAATCAATCACTACGATTTCACCAATTCGTGGGTGGAATCTTGTGCCATAACCTTCTCCCGCCCAAGAGGTCAATACATCAACCCAAGCTGAGTCTGTATCATTGTCATTCGAGCCTGCACCACCATCATGACTATTGTCATCGGTACGGGTGAAGAGGAAACGAACTTTGATCCGTCCCCATTGATCGACATAAATCGTTTCGCCTTGCGGGCCAACCACTTTGGCACGTTGTGGAAATGCAGAAGGTCTATGTGCTAAAGGGTTATACTCAGGAACGATCGGAATTCTACGGCGTACCAAGGACAACTCATTGGCTTGACGCTGGTCTTTAATTAAATGGTTCCAATAATTTAAATTAAGCAGCTTGGATAACTGATCTTGTAACTCTTTAGGTAAGTTATTTTGATTGTAAAAAGTCTTACCTAAGATTAAGAACTCACGATCCGAACCATCATGTTGATCAATTTCAGGGTGTTCTCTTAATTCAAACCAATAGCCAACTTGCGCATCACGCACTGAACTGGTTGCAGTAAAATATTTGGACTGTAATTCTTGGTATTGTGTTAGTTGGATATTTAATTTATCAACTTGGGCTGAACTGGAAACTGTGGTTTGATCTTCGCCATTGAGATCACTGGTCCAAGCTGGGCTAATTGTCCAAGCCTGCTCTAAACTTAAAGTTTCATTATCTTGTTGATCACTATGTTGGTGATTACTTAACTGGCTATCGCCCTGATCTTGTAAAAGGCTATCCGCTTGCCAACGTTGTACTTGTATTGCTGTTGATTGAATTGAGCGCTGGGCAATGAGGCTGGTAATCGTGTCAAAGCGTTCTGTTGCATGACTGCGATGGAAACGAATACTTCGTCTAGGCATTGCCTCATATTGCGTATTGTCATCAATGAGACGTAATTTCTGTGCCTGAATCTGCGTTGCCGAAATAGGCACAATTCGTACAGATTCATCAACTAACCAGTTAATACCTTCACTGCGCCACAAGCGAGTTAAAAACTCATAATCCGTTTCATTGGCTTGCATTACAAAAGGACGGATATCGTATTGTTTTTTTAAACCACTACTGTCCAGACTTAAACTGGCAGAAAATAAGGCACTTTTCGCTTGCCACTCTTTAAATAAGATTTCCGATATTTCCAGAACACTTTTGTTCATAAAAACACGGCTATTACGACGCTTATGCCAAAGACTGGTTGCATCTTCAAGCGTTAATTTATAAACGCTTAACGCCCCATCACTCTGCCCTTGGCTTGCCCCTGTTACAATTCCAGTGGTTCGGTACAATTCACCAAAATCGGTGACTTGATCAACTGCAACCTGACACCCGATAAATTGTTTTAAAGCAATATGCGCACTGGTTGAAAGGCAGAGTAATTCTGCCTTTAAGCCTTGATTAATCTGTTGTTGCCCCTGAATGCATTGCAAGAATACACTGCTGTTTAAGGCTTGATTTGAGAATTGAACGTGGATCGCTCGTGTTTGTAATCCCAAGCCAAAGCTTTCAAGTAAGGTCGTAATATTTTTCAGCATTTTAGTTATTGATATTTAATTACAAGTGTCCTTATTTTAATTAAAAATTCAAAAAAAGACACCGATAAATTGTTATATTTTTTAATCAATATCTCTTTTAAAAAAAGGGAAATTATCTAGTAATTTCCCTTTTTAACTTCATTACCTATCAATAAAAGTTAGAACGGAACACGTTTATAATCACGATATTCTGGTTTCCAGAAGTTCTGTTCAATACTTTCTAGCAATTGCTCATCACTGATCATCGGTGCTACACCATCTTGAATAGCGGCTTTAGCAACTTTAAACGCGATAATTTTAGATACTTGCTGCAATTCATTTAAATCAGGCAATAAATCTGCGTGGATATCTTGCAACTTCGGTGAACAATCGGCCAAAGCTGAACTTGAAGCCATCAACATATTGTCTGTAACACGGGTTGCTTGAACTGCAACCACACCCAAACCAATACCAGGGAAGATATAAGAGTTATTGCACTGTGAAATCTGATAGGTTTCATCATGATAATTCACTGGGGTAAATGGGCTGCCTGTCGCAATCAATGCTTTACCTTCTGTCCATTGAATAATATCAGCTGGCACGGCTTCAACTCGTGAAGTTGGGTTGGATAAAGGCAATACAATCGGATATTCACAGTTTTCAGCCATCGTTTTAATGATCTCTTCTGTAAATAAACCTGGTTGACCGGATACCCCAATCAATACGGTTGGTTTGGCATTTTTCACAACATCAAGCAGTGAAATGATTTCCTCAGCATTGCCCCAATGTGCAACATCTTCAGGTTTCTGCGCAAGTTTACGTTGGAAATCCAATAAGTTTGGCTGATTTTCAGTGATTAAGCCAAAACGATCTACCATAAATACTTTGGCACGCGCTTCAGCATCCGTCAGGCCTTCAGCAACCATCTGTGCAATAATTTGTTCTGCAATACCACAACCTGCGGAACCAGCCCCTAAGAAGGTAATTTTCTGGTCTTTGAGCTGTTTACCTGCGGCTCTACTCGCAGCAATTAAAGTACCAACGCAGACTGCCGCTGTTCCTTGAATATCGTCATTAAAACAACAAATCTTATCACGATATTTTTCAAGTAAAGGCATGGCATTTTTTTGCGCAAAATCTTCGAATTGAATCAATGCTTTTGGCCAACGACGTTTAACCGCTGCAATCACTTCATCGACAAATTCATAGTATTCATCCCCACTGACACGAGGTTGCGACCATCCCATATAAATCGGGTCATTCAATAATTGTTGATTATTGGTTCCCACATCAATGGTAATCGGCAATGTATAGGCTGGACTAATACCACCACATGCGGTGTAAAGAGACAGTTTTCCAATTGGAATACCCATGCCGCCAATACCTTGGTCGCCTAAACCAAGAATACGCTCACCATCTGTGATTACAATCACTTTGACATTTTTACGGTTTACGTTGTGAATGATTTCATCAATGTATTTACGGTCAGGATAGGAAAGAAATACGCCACGATGACGACGATAAATATCGGAGAAACGCTGACATGCTTCACCCACTGTCGGTGTATAGATAATCGGCATCATCTCACTTAAGTGATTTTCAATCAGGTGGTAAAACAGCGTTTCATTGGTGTCTTGAATATTTCGTAAATAAATATGCTTATTGATCGCTTCACTGAAAGAACAGAACTGTTGGTATGAACGTTGACTTTGTTCCTCGATACTTTCGATCACATGAGGAATTAAACCGTGTAAGTTAAATTGAGTTCGTTCTTCTTCTGTGAAGGCTGAACCTTTATTTAATAAAGGCAGCTCTAATAAGGCATTACCTGCATAATGAATATATAGAGGATATTTTTTCAGGGTTTCCGTTGGCATTTCCATTCTCATTGAAGCAGACTGCCTGCTTCTATCTTTTGCTAAGCTACGACTTTGGTCTGATACAAGCTTAAGCCTATTTTTGACTAAATGGGTATTTAGATACGTGATAATGATATTCAAAGTATTTTACAGAATGATAAATTATTCTCAGTTTTGCGGATCAAATTCTCTTTTTTAAGCAATTTAATATTTTTCCATAAAATAATGAGTCATGATCCCGCCATTAAAATGCATATTTGTACGCAATTTTGACCAATCATTGATTTTTTTTCGGTTTAGATTTATTTTGTTTAAAATACGATGAAGCTAAACCAATAACAATGAACACAAAGATCTCTCTACTCCTTCTTAGCACAGTCATTGCATGTACTGGTTGCCAAACTGCAAAAAAAGTCTCTTCTGGTGTTTCTAAAACCACTGAAAAAGTCAAAAGTATGGTGGGCTTAGGCGAAGCCAAAGTTCCAGAAGTTGATCAACAAGGTGTGGTTGATGTCAGTAAAGCCACCCTCGAAAAACTAGAACAAATGAAGATCAATATGCCCACTGGACAATGGGTCTATATTGAAAATGATCTTCAAGGTATTTACACCTTACAGAACAAATCCAGTGATGGAAACGTCCTATATTTGCGTTTGAATTGTAAGATTCCTTCGCAGAAGTCTGGTTTTACGATTGAAGATAAAGATGGCAAAGAGCTGCTTAAAGCACATGATGCGCAAACCGGTCAAGTTCAATTCTTAATCGACAATAACAACTATGGCAATCCATTTGACTTAGTCAATGCGAAAAAAATGCCGACATTTAAAACAGCACTGAGCAAAGCCAAAGTGATTAAAATCTTTAACAATTCCAAACTTTATACCTTTACAAATGGCCATGCTGAATTGCTTAGCAAGCCTGTCACATGTAAAGAGTAGATCCATTATTTAGGCATATCCACAAATACGGCGGTTAAACGTCGTACTAAGGGTAAAACAATCAGAACCACAGGATATGCCACAGCCCATGATACCATCCATGCAGCAAGCCATTTGACCCAAAATCCGTTAATCAAACCCACATTGATCAACATATTAATCAATGACACCATGCCACTCATTAAACAAGATAAGAACAACGGCATAATCCATGCTGCAAATTTTGCAGGGAGTTTTGGGATATTGCCAATAATTGTGGGAGGAGTATTTGACATATATCGCTCTAAATTTACCAACAGGACACATTTTATTCTTTTAATAGACCTGAAACAATTAATCCTTCCACATAACATCGGCCACATTTTGCCATTTGATTTGATTGGACAAATTTAAAGGCTGATCATAGAGCTCAGATATCACATTGATTGCATCATCGAGTGAAATAATTGAATTTAAAGGGAGCCAGGTGTCATCACCAACATCAAATAACGCTAAGTTCAGATCTTCATTGCAAGACAGCCACGACTCGCCTTGTTGGGCAGTAGGGATATTTTTATCGTAACGCAAAATCAAGTGAGTCGTATCTATCCACCAAAACAATAAAATGATCTGACCTTGTTTTGGCATATCTAGCGCAAGATAACCTGAATTTGAATATTCCAAGTCTGTGGGCTGAATCTTCGCAAATAACTGTATAACTTGTTCTTTTTCTATATTCTCATGATCAATTTGATCTAAAAAACTCACAAACATATTTTTTATCCAGTGATTAAAGCAGTGTAATCCGTCAAATCCATTTGAAATCTAAACGCCAATACACAGTGAAATTGAGCATACTGCCATTTTTCTTATCGAATAAGTTTTATTCTATACAAATGCATTCACCTAAAAGGCGCAAAATTTGCTATATTTAGCGTTTTTCTGCGACATTTATTTCTCTATAGATTATGAATACGGCCATACAAGCAGCTCTTGATCATGCAGTGCAATCCCTACAAGCTGAAGGGACTCTTCCATCTGACTGGAAAAACACAAGTGTTTTAACGCGAACTAAAGACCGAAGCCACGGTGATTTCGCATCAAACATTGCCATGATGGGCGCTAAAGTTGCTGGTATGAAACCACGTGATCTTGCAGAGAAAATTTTGGCAAATTTACCCGAAGTGGTTGATATTGCCAAAGCTGAAATTGCGGGTCCTGGTTTTATCAACTTCTTTTTAAATGCCGATCAACGCTTTACTGTGTTGGATCAGATCCAAGCACAAAAAGAACAATTTGGTAAAACCCAAGCAAATGCAGCCAAGAAAATTCAGGTTGAATTCGTTTCTGCAAACCCAACCTCTAGCCTGCATGTAGGTCATGGTCGTGGTGCTGCATATGGTATGACTGTTGCAAACTTACTTGAAGCAACAGGTGCCAAAGTTGAACGTGAATATTATGTCAATGATGCTGGCCGTCAAATGGACATCCTCGCCACATCAACTTATTTACGTTATTTAGAATTAAGCGGCCAAACTTTAGTTTTCCCTAAAAATGCTTATCAAGGTGATTACGTTAAAGAAATCGCCCAAGGTATCATCGACAAACATGCTGATGCTTATGTACGTAGTGTGGCTGATGTTTACAAAGATGTTCCAGAAGATGTGCAATATGCTGAAGAGCTTGATGCCGATGGCAATAAAGTGGTTATTTCAGGCGATAAAGAAAAGCACATTGATGGCTTAATTCACAACTCACAAGCTTTAGTGGGTGAAGGTTATCGTGTATTCCATCAAGCAGCTTTACATGCCATTTTAGATGACATTAAAGATGACCTTGGTGAGTTTGGCGTAACGTTTAATCACTGGTTTAGTGAAGCATCTTTGGCTGAAAAAATTGATGAAGCCTTACAAACATTAGACCAACGTGGTTTTCTTTATGAAAAAGATGGCAACATTTGGTTTAAATCAACTGAATTTGGTGATGAAAAAGACCGCGTAGTCAAACGTCGTAATGGACAAACCACGTACTTTGCCTCTGACATTGCCTATCATTTAAATAAATTACAACGTGGCTTTACTGACCTTGTTGATATCTGGGGTTCAGACCACCATGGCTATATTGCACGTGTTAAAGCTGCAATTGATGCGATGGGCTATGACTCATCTAAATTGACGGTACTTTTAGTACAGTTCGTCAGCTTATGGCGTGGTGGTGAGATGGTACAAATGTCATCTCGTTCAGGTCAATTCGTGACATTGCGCGATCTTCGTAAAGAAGTCGGCAATGATGCAGCACGTTTTTATTATGTGATGCGTAAATCTGAACAGCACATTGATTTCGATTTAGATTTAGCGGTATCTCAAAGCAAAGACAATGCCGTGTATTATATTCAATATGCACATGCTCGTATTTGCCGTATGTTAGAAAAAGCAGCAACAACAAATATTCAATTTGATACTGAAAATGCACGTCAATTTGCTGCAAAATTAGAACTTGATGCTGAAACTGAAATTTTAGCGAAACTCGCGGCTTATCCTGAAGTCCTTATTCGCGCTGCAAATAATTATGAACCACATCAAGTTGGTAATTATTTGAAAGAACTTGCTGCTTTATTCCATGGTTGGTACAACGAGAATAAAGTATTGGGTGATGATGCCGAATTGACTCAAGCCCGTTTATTGCTTTCAGCAAATATCAAACAAGTCTTACATAATGGTCTTGAATTATTGGGTGTATCTGCACCTGAAAGTATGTAAGTCAAGAATTGCTTTACATGTTCCCAAGACCAAGGTCTGGCTCAAAGTAAGCATTGAAGTGTGTAATAAATCATTACTTTACATCGTGTTCAAGCAAAACTATGCTTGAACACGATCTAAGCAATACATAATAAGAGGGTTCCACGTGTTTGGAAAAACGCAACGCGGTGTTTCAGAAAGGCCAACCAAACCTAAACAACCATTGATTCCTAAATGGTTAGGGATGCTTGTCGTCATTTTAATCGTGTTAAGTTTTGGTGTCGCACTGATGCTCTGGAAACCGTGGGCGCCCGTCCAACCCAAAAACGAAATCACGTCTGAGCATTATCAAGAAGATACTAACAAAGACTATCGTTTTTATGATCTGTTACCTCAACAACAGGTTACCCCTATTCCTGAACAAGCTGTTCCTGAAAGTAGAAATCAACAACAACCAGTAATTGTTGAAGCGCCTTCTCAATCTGAAAATGTTGATGTCGGTGTAAATGCTGAACGTACAACACCTGTTCAACCCGAATATATTTTACAAGTTCGTAGTTATGATGATCCTGATGCTGCCGATGCACGTCGCGCTGAAATTATCTTAAATGGTTTATCTGCCGATGTGGTTCAAAGTACAGAAGCTGGAAAAACTTGGTATCGTGTGATTTCAGGCCCTTATGAATCACAAAATGCAGCAGTAATTGCCCAACAAACCTTACAACATAGTGGTATTGACTCTATTGTAGTTAAACGCTGATCCATTCAGGCATGGCCTGATCAATCAATCGTTAAAACAGGATGCTTTGGCATCCTGTTTTATTCTTCAAAATCGTTTTTAACCTTGCTTAGATATGTGGGCAAATTGAATAATTTTTACTCAAAAGAAATATAATTCGATAAAAATTTACCCAAATTGATCAAAATTAGAGTAATCTATTTTCCGCAATACATTACCCATGTCGTTGCCGAGATATCAAAAGTCACCAATACTTTTGATTTGCTGTCCTGTGATTGGCGTGACGATCAAATCCGAAGATTACAGGGCGCTCAGAAATTCACATGGGTAAAAGCCCACACCAATAGGCATTCAGCCAATTTCAAACAATAAAACAGTTCATCTAAACTTCACTGAAAATTCATTCGCCTAAGTATTTCAATTTGAGTACACTCCTATTGAGATTATGAGTTTTTAAATGCAATGAATAATAAAAAACAGATTTTATGTGTAGAAGATGATGCTGCTATTCTTATGCCGTTACGTTACGCACTTGAACGAGAAGACTGGCAAGTGACTTGGGCCAATTCAGGTCTGCAAGCCATTGATTTTATTCAACAGCAACCCTTTGATTTTATTATTTTAGATGTCGGATTACCTGATTTAAATGGTTTTGATGTCTGTAAAAAAATTCGTCTCTTTAATCACACACCCTTGCTATTTTTAACCGCACGAGATGATGAAATAGATCGTATTGTGGGTTTAGAAATTGGTGCAGATGACTACTGTACCAAGCCATTTAGTTCGCGTGAAATTGTGTCTCGGATTAAAGCCATTTGGCGCAGAATGGAGATACAAAATCAATTGCAACACACCTCACAGCCGAACACACAGCTTTCTGCAACGCCAGCTAGAGTTTGGCAATGCAATGATGAGGCTTTGCAAATCCATTACTTAGGCACAATACTACAGCTGACTCGCTATGAATATCGCTTACTTAAATTATTGATTCAACGCCCTGAACAGGTGTTTAGCCGTCAACAATTGATGGATCATGTATGGGAACACCCTGAGCACAGTTTAGAAAGAACTGTCGATACCCATATCAAAAGTATTCGCAATAAACTTAAGCAGATCTCTCCTGAGCAAGACCCAATCGAAACCCATCGAGGTTTTGGCTATAGTTTAAAAAGGCAAGGCTAAACCATGTCCATTTTTATTCGTATTTGGTTCTTCTTTGGATTGATCATCTTGCTGGGGTTATGGTTTATGTCTTATACCTTCAATCAACAAGTAAAGCCCAATGTACGACAGGTCGTAGAAGATACCCTTGCGGAAAATGCCAATATTATCGCGATGTTAGTGGCTGAAGATGTCTATGAAAATAAAGTCAGTACCATTCAGTTTGATGAAAAAATTCAAAAAGCGCTGAATCGAAAACTCAATGCCACGATCTGGAAACATAATAAAAATGAGATCAATCAACAAATCTATATTACCGACAACAAAGGTATCGTCATTTATGACTCACAAGGTATCGCTACAGGACAAGATTACTCACGATGGAATGATGTTTACCTGACCTTAAAGGGAAAATACGGCGTTCGCTCTACACGCAGTTATGAAAAGGACAGCAATAGCAGCACCATGTTTATAGCAGCACCAATCTATTATCAAGTTGGTCAACAACAGCAATTGATTGGTGTTGTCAGTATTGGAAAGCCCAATATTTCAGTACAGCCTTATATTCAGCGTGCTGAAAATCAGCTGATCCGTCAAGCCGCTTGGATTACATTACTCAGTCTGTTTCTCGCCAGTTTGGTGGCCTATTGGCTAAAACACAGCATTGACCGTGTGCGTAAATACGCACAAGCACTTGCCCCTGTCAATCAAACCCCCTATTTTCGTTCAGCAAAAGAGCTCAATCAAGTTGCTCAAGCAGTTGAAAATATGCGAGAAAAACTCGAAGATCGTGCTTATGTGGAACACTATGTCAATACACTGACCCATGAACTCAAAAGCCCACTTACCGCAATTCAAGCCAGTGCAGAACTACTCAAAGAAGATTTACCATTAAATGATCAACAACAATTTGCCACGCATATTCATGAACAAAGCCAGCGCTTACGTAGCCTGATTGATCGGATGCTCTTATTGACCCGTCTGGAAAAATCTAAACATCAAATTGAAATGCAAAATTTCAATTTATCTGAACTGATTCAACAAACTTTAGACCAGCATGCCAGTCAAATTCAGGCCAAAAAAATCCAGTGTTTACTGGATATTGAAGCCAATTGTATGCTTGGTGCAGATCGGTTTTGGATTCAACAAACTCTCGCCAATATTTTAGATAATGCGCTGGATTTTTCTGCAGATTCAGCAAAAATCCTGATTCGGCTTCATCGTCAAACACACCAGCAAGTAGAATTACAGGTTTTTAATGAGGGCGAATGGATTCCAAATTATGCACTTACGCAAGTGTTTGATACTTATTTTTCCTTGCCTCGTCCGATTAGCCAGCAACGCAGTTCTGGTATTGGACTAAGCATTGTTAAACAGGTCATTGAACAACACCATGGACAGATTCACATTGGCAATATTCAAGGAAATGAAATCACCATCTTACAACCCCACCAAAAAGGTGTATTGGTAAAAATTCAATTGCCTTAGCACGACCAAACTTCACTTAAAATTCATATAAAAAACCGATACACCTCAAACAAAGCACATTGCTGTTTCGCATACTCAACACTGACAAAAAACAACGGCGAAGGAAAACAGTGATGCGCTCCAACTTTATTACATTCAAAATTATTGCAATCGCAATTTTAGTTGCCTTATTTTGGATAGGCTTACTCTTTATTAACAGTCTGGTTTCAGAACGACAAGATTATCAACGGGCATTTCTGAAAGAAATTGCACAAAACAATATTAGCCCTCAAACCGTGATTTCACCGTATATCCGTGTGCCCTACAATGAGCAAAAAAACTGCCTCGATGAAAAGAAGGTGGCCTATTTGTGTACTGAGGAACAATGGCTATATATCAGTGCTGACAGCACACAATGGTCATCCAACTTTAACGTTTCTGACAACACTTATAAACGCACCATCTATCGAGCAATTAGCTACACCGCCAATCTCATGGCCAAAGGGGTATTCCAAAAACCAACACTAGAAAAGAAAGATTACCAATGGGACCGAGCTGAAATTATCTTCCCTGTGCATGATCCTCGCGGTTTGGATACCCAACCGAGCTTAAACATGCTCAATAAAACTTATGCTTTTGAAATGAGTGCTCAAGGCAGTAATAGTTCTGGTTTTGACTTTATGTATGTTTCTGCAAAAAAATATCCTGAATTAATCAATGCCATTCAAAATGGTTTCACTTTTGATTTAACCGCCAATATTACGGGTCTGGGGAAATTCACCCTGATCCCAACCAGTCGTAGTGTCACTTATCAGGCCAAAGGCAATTGGGCGGATACCAAATATTCAGGACAAAACTTACCCTTTGCAAAAACCAGTACACCACAACAATTCACTGCACAATGGAAAAATATTGCTCTAGGTCATCAAAACATCAGTAAATTGATTGATTGTGACAACAATGAGTGTATTCGCCAGTTTAGTAATGGCTATTTTTCCCAAGAGCCAGCTTATATGGGTGAACCTGCTCAAAGTATTGGTTTATCAACAGAATTCCTAGAATCAGTCAATGTCTATACACAAACAGATCGTGCGATTAAATACGGTATTGTGATTATCATCATCACCTTTGCTTGTTTCTTTCTCTTTGAAGTGCTTAAAAGCTTACGGATTCACCCCATTCAATATTCTTTGGTGGCGATGGCTCAAGTAGTGTTCTTTGTCTTACTACTTTCAATCAGTGAATACTATGCCTTTGCATGGGCATACCTCGTCGCTGGAATTGCCTGTGTCGGGCTCATGAGTTGGTACCTATACTATGTGATGAAAGGTTTTAAAGCCGCTGGCCTATTCAGCATCATTCTGAGTTCACTTTATGCCGTAATGTATATGCTGTTGCAATCTTCAGGTAAAACCTTTCTGATCGGCTCTATCATTTCATTTGTTTTACTTGCTGTGGTGATGTTTATTACACGGCATATCGACTGGTATCAAATCAACAATAAGCCTGAGCAAAAACTCAAATCCTATACGCCTCCGCAAGCTTGGTAACGGCACAGTGAATAGCTCAAAGCGATTCACTGGCTTAAAAATAGAATCTAAATAATAGGTATTTCAATGAATACTTCCATACCACAGGAGCAGCAACACTTTAAGCAGTTGCAACAACTTTGTCCTCTGCAATGTTCAATTGCATTTTGTTTAAATCAGTTACGTGGTGCGCAAATTCAATTTTTAAATTTAGGCAATTTCATTATTTGCCCAGAATATAACTGTTTGATTATTTTTAAGTATAAAATTCTCATTCGTATAGATAGATTCACCAACAAGCAACAAAGTTGATTTGCAGATTGTAAATCATGACGTAAAATTTAAAACATAAACAAACTTTGAGAATGATCATGACTGTACAACGTTTGCACGTAGAAAAACGCTTTTCTGAAATCGCAATTTCGGGAAATTTAGTTCACTTGGCGGGTCAATTGGCTACGGATTTAAGTTTGGATATCAAAGGGCAAACTCAACAAACCTTAGATATCATTGATCGTTTTCTTGCAGATGCGGGCACAGATAAAAAGCATATTATGTCTGTGATGATTTTTTTAAAAGATATTGAAAATGATTATGCAGGAATGAACGAAATCTGGGATGCATGGTGTTCAGATATGCAAGCTCTGCCGAGAACTTGTGTAGAAGCAAAACTTTATCGACCTGATGTTTTAGTTGAAATGACGGTTGTTGCGATCAAACCAGAATAAACTCGTTATTAATTTTTGGAAAGCGTAAAAATGCATGTTTAAACATGCATTTTTTTTGATTAACTATATGCGCGATTTGAGTACAGATCAAACTTCCCCAGTACATGTTCCTCCAACATTTGCGAATGGCTCATTTCTGAAAATTCTGTTAAAAAATCTTCTCGCAAATCCTGATATTCTGGAATTCCCATATAACGAATCACGCGATAACCTGCCGACTGTAACAAAGCATCTTCATAGGTATTTTGATTCGAACGCTTGATCGCATTGATATCATCTAAAGCAATCACAGCTAAAACTTTATAATCTTTGTCCAGCACAACAAAATTTGCAAACATTTGCTGATACTTACGACGTGTATGTAAATATTTTGTCGTTAACAAGGCATCAAAAGATACATGAGCCAAGATATTGGCTTCAGGTAAAATTTCTTTTAAACGCGTAAACGTAATTTGTTCATGTGAGTTAAATACTGCTCTTCTTCGTAAAGCACTATCTGCTTGTTGCTTATTTTTCAATCCTTTATAAGCAGCACCAATCACGACAGCAAGTAATATCAAACTCGCAACGATTATCATGTCCATTTTTCATTTCCTAATTCTTTATTATAATTTGGTCTACGACCAGTTCTTGTGTATCAAAGATACTATTTTTCATCAGTTCAATTTTGTAATATGCCAGACGCATTCTCATATTTGCTTTTTCAAAATAATCAAATAAATCACATTTTTAACTTATTTATTGAACTATTATTTGTTTTATTCACTTGGTATTTCAACCAAATGAATTTAATTGCACCTCATATATAGCGTGTATTGAATGCGAATACAACTGAATTTAATGAATCTTGAGTACTATTGTAGGACAAGGATATTCGAGAATTGTGTGTTTTTAGTACACTAAAGTTTTCAACAGTTTACAGAGAGTTATCCACAGTTGCGTATTTTTATTATTCAATTGCTGATTTAAGAAAGGATGCTTAGGCATCCTTTCTTATTACTATTTTGAACAGTACCTAAGCTCTACTTTTTGACTTAGACTTTGCTTTGCTATTTCCAGCAAATGGTTTTTTATCACCTGTTTCACGCGGCGGTAAACCTGTATGTTGCGTCAGTATTTGACCACGTTCAGGACGCTTTTTAGTATTGGAAGGGCGCGATTGCGTTTTCGCCTGCGAATTACGACTATCTCCAGTACGCTTTTGCGAATCACCATCAACAGTCGAGTTTTTCTTACGCGCAGATTGGTATTGCCCTTCTGTTCCTTGTGGTTGATAAGTTGGAATCAGATGGTGCTTAGAGTTACCAATCAAATCTACCCGGCCCATTTCACGTAATGCATCACGTAGTAATGGCCAGTTGTTTGGATCATGATAACGTAAGAAGGCTTTGTGTAAACGACGACGCTTTTCACCTTTTACAATATCCACACTTTCGGTATAACGAGCCACTTTGGCCAACGGGTTTTTCCCCGTGTGATACATCGTGGTCGCTGTCGCCATTGGTGATGGATAAAAGGTTTGCACCTGATCAGCACGGAAACCATTTTTCTTAAGCCAGATCGCAAGATTCATCATGTCATAATCCGTTGTTCCCGGATGCGCTGCGATAAAGTACGGGATTAAATACTGTTCTTTACCCGCTTCCTTACTAAAACGATCAAACATCTGTTTAAAGCGATCATAGGTTCCGATTCCCGGTTTCATCATCTTCGACAATGGACCTTTCTCAGTATGCTCTGGTGCAATTTTTAAATAACCGCCAACATGGTGTTGAACCAGTTCTTTGACATATTCAGGGTTCAATACCGCAAGGTCATAACGTAAGCCTGAACCAATCAGAATCTTTTTGATGCCTTTAAGCGAACGTGCTTTGCGATAAAGTTGAGTAAGTGGCGCATGGTCAGTATGTAAATTTTGACATACACCAGGATACACACAAGAAGGTTTACGACAGTTCTTTTCAATCTCAGGATCTTTACACTGCAAGCGATACATGTTTGCAGTAGGACCACCTAAATCTGAAATGATGCCTGTAAAACCTGGGGCTGTATCACGAATTTTTTCAACTTCACGTAAAATTGATTCTTCTGAACGGTTTTGAATAATACGACCTTCATGTTCAGTAATCGAACAGAATGTACAACCACCAAAACAACCACGCATGATATTTACAGAGAATTTGATCATATCAAATGCAGGGAAACGCGCTTCACCATAAGCTGGATGTGGTAGACGCGCATAAGGCAAGTCAAACACATAATCCATTTCTTCGGTGGTCAATGGAATCGGTGGTGCATTTAACCATACATCACGTTCACCATGCTTTTGTACCAATGCACGAGCATTCCCGGGATTGGTTTCAAGATGCAAGATGCGGTTAGTATGTGCATAAAGTACAGGATCCGTTGCCACTTCTTCAAAAGCAGGCAAACGAATCACAGCCAATTCACGCGGCGGTAATTTATGTTTAATCGCTTTGGATGTCGGCAATAAACGTACAATCTGGGTATTTTCATCCAGTTGATCACCTTCACGAACAACAGGATTTGCCACCAATTCTTTTTGGAAATTTTGGTATTGGGTTAAAGAATTTCCTTTGCCTTGCTCAATTTCGCAACCATCTAAATCTTCAGTCATCACATAAGGATTGATGATTGGATCAACACGGCCAATCGCATCGACATCATTCGATGCAATTTCAACAAACTTGGCTTTAGAAACACGATTAATTTTATTGACGATAAATGCAGTACCACGAACATCAGTGATTTCATGAATTTTTTCGCCTTTGGCAAGACGATGCATAACTTCAACAACAGACCGTTCACCATTGCCATACATCAATAAATCCGCTTTGGAATCCATCAACACTGAACGACGAACTTTGTCTGACCAGTAATCATAATGTGCAATACGGCGTAATGATGCTTCGATACCGCCCAATAATACGGGTACATCAGGAAATGCTTCACGACAACGCTGACAATATACAGTTGCAGCACGGTCAGGACGTTTATTGGGTAAATTGTCTGGTGAATATGCATCATCAGAACGGATTTTACGGTCAGCCGTATAGCGGTTGATCATAGAATCCATATTACCCGCAGTCACACCCCATGCAATATTCGGTTTGCCTAATACTTTAAATGCTTCGGCAGAAGTCCAATCTGGTTGTGCAATAATGCCGACACGGAAACCCTGTGCTTCAAGCGTTCGGCCAATAATTCCTGAACAGAACGATGGATGATCGATATAAGCGTCACCACATACGAGGATAAAGTCACAACTATCCCAACCGAGTTGATCCATCTCCTCGCGTGACATTGGCAAAAATGGTGCTGGTTCAAAGCACGATGCCCAATATTTGTCATAATCAAACAACGCAGTAGGCGCTGTCTGAGCAGTATAAGCGGTCGACATGGTGAGTTTCTCGATTGGCAGTTGGCGATCGGGAGAGATCTAAAATGAAAGTTGATCATTTTACCATGAATTTTACTCATGTTGTTTGATTAAAAAGTAAACATTTCTTCTTGGTCTTCTATTTAGTCTGTTATTGATAGCTTTTTAAGATGTTAAAGGTATTCGTCATACATTAAAAAAGAAAATTTACTCATTATGGCGCATTGTTTAAAAGCGCAGAGAAATTGAATAGAAAAGGTTATTTCACGCTATTTAGATGCAGCCGCTCATACTTTTGCCTGATCTTTATGCTGCGTTTGATTTAGTTTTAAAGCCACCAAGAGCCCGATACAAAGTACACAAGTCATCGTAACTGTTAGGCCAAACCATCCATATTTTTCCCAGACTAAACCACTACTGCTGCCCAAGAAACTTGAACCAAGATAATAACAAAATAGATAAAGCGAAGAACCGACTGCACGATATTGTAAGGATTGTACCGATACCCAACTGCTTGATGTGGAATGGGCAGCAAAAAATGAGAAAGTAAAAATCAATAGACCAATCAAGATCCCCCATAGTGATGGAATCAGCATCATCCATAACCCCAGAATCATGCTTGAGAACATCACAATCAATACCTTACCTCGTCCAAATTGACGACTCCAACTGGCTGCACGAGGTGAACTATAAATGCCTGATAAATAGGCAATCGAAATTACACCAATCCATGTTTGTGATAATTCAAAAGGTTTTTCTAACAGATGATAACTCATGTAATTAAACACGGTCACAAAGCATCCCATCAGAATAAAACCTTCTACAAACAATAATCTGAGCTTTGGGTCCGAAAGATTTTTCTTAAAGGATTCGATAAAACGTGTGAATTGAATGGGATAAGATTTAAAGTGTTTAGAGGCAGGTAAGGCTATGTAAAATGTAATCGCGATCAATAAATTGAGTAGACCAATAATCATTGTCGCAGTTTGCCAAGAGATATAATCCAGCAATACCCCTGCAATCAAACGCCCGCCCATTCCCCCTATCGCAGTACCTGAAATATACAGTCCCATGGCAAAGCCAACATCTTTTTGTGCAATTTCTTCACCGATATAGGTCATTGCAACAGACGCGACACCACTAACAGCCAAACCAATCATCATGCGTGTTGCAAGAAATATCTCCCAATACGGTAAAAATGAACTCAGCAATAACAAGCTTGCCGTGGAAAATAAAGAAATGGCCATGATCTGCTTACGACCATAACGATCTGAAATCAGTCCTGCAAAAAGAAGCCCTAAGGCTAAGGCGATGGTGGAAAATGAAAGCGGGAAACTACTATGGGTTGGTGTAACATGAAAAAAACTTGCCAAAAACGGCATCATCGGCTGAACACAGTACAACGATGAAAATACAGCAAAGCCAGCTAAAAACAATGAAAGTAAAATTGCGATAAAAGGCCGAGTGCCATACTCAATATAAGCTGTAGATTCAGGTGCTTCAGACATAATTATTCCTCATGTCCATTCAGTATACGCCTATTTTTAACTCTTGATAAAAGCTAAAATTTTATTGCAGACAATGCCTTGATCATTCAAGTTAGATATAAATTTTAAATATTTGATTTAGAATAAAATTACATGAGGAAATGCAGAAATAAGAAAATAAAAAAGAGCATATTTTTAATACACTCTTCTCGTAATTTTTCAATATATTGAGGTTAAATTTAACTAGCAAGAATCTTAAACTTTTCGTTCTTCAATATTGAGTGCATTGATTGCGAGTACTGCTTGAGTACGGTTCTGTACACCTAATTTACGGAAAATTGCCGTCACATGCGCTTTAATGGTCGCTTCCGAAACATCAAGTTCATAAGCAATTTGCTTATTCAATAAACCTTCTGCAACCATCATCAATACCCGGAACTGTTGTGGTGTTAACGATTGAATACGTTCAGCTAAAGCTGTTTCATCTGCGGCACGTGGGTCAAAATTCATATTCGCTGCGGGTAAGTTTGGCGGTAACCAAATATCACCATCCAGCACTTGGCGAATTGCTTCCCCAATATGGCTTGGATGCGCAGATTTAGGAATATAGCCCATTGCGCCATGTGCAATTGCACGTTGAATAATGGACGCATCTTCGTGAGCAGAAACCACAATAATAGGAAGTGCAGGATACTGTGCACGAACATGTACCAATGCAGAGAAACCCGATGCGCCTGGCAGATTTAAATCCAACAAGACGAGATCTGGTTCTGGACCATTTTCCAAACGCTCATAAAATTCATTAACAGCCGCAGTTTCACTAATTTGAGCCTGTGGCAAACTATAACGAACCGCCTGAATTAACGCATGGCGAAACAGTGGATGATCATCAACGATTAAAATATTCATAAGCGAAGCGAGAGATCTCTAGCGCAGTTATTTCATTCTAACCGCACTATTGCTATTTAGGATACGTAAATATTAACGAATTTTTGAATAATTTGTCGGCTTTAATTAAAATTCCCTACAATCTTTAGGTCATTTATCGAAATTAAGATTTGAATATCACTTTTAAATATAAAATAAACAGTTAAAAATGAATTACTTATTCATTTTAAGAATATTATTTAACTTCAAATACTTAAAAGACGAAATCCTGCATTATCCCATGTCTTTCCGGTTTATCTTAAAAACAGATAACCAATCTGTTTTTCATTATTTTACAGCGCTTCGTCAAATATAGATTAATGAATGGCATTCCGAGATTCAATTTATTAGGTTGCCAACATGTCTATTTATACTCAACAAAAACCATTAAATATTGTTGCTGTTTCAGGGGGATTAAATAACCCTTCAAAAACCGAAAGTTTAGTTCAAGCGATTTTAGATGAGCTGGGTCAGGCAACACCGATTCATGTTCACTTTATTAAATTCAGTGAAATAGGCCATTTGTTAGGGGGCGCAATTTATCGCAACCAACTGCCACAACGTGTTCAAGATGACTTAGCTGCCGTAGAAGCAGCAGATGCGCTCATCGTGGGAACACCTGTTTATCGTGCATCATTTACTGGTTTATTTAAACATTTCTTTGATTTTGTTGAACAAACAGCGCTAGTCGATGTTCCTGTATTGCTTGCTGCATCGGGTGGTAGTGACCGTCATGCTTTAGTTCTAGAGCATCAGTTACGTCCATTATTTAGCTTCTTTCAAGCGCAAACGCTGCCTATTGGTGTCTATGCAACAGATCGTGACTTCACACCTGAGTACACCATTAAAAGTGAACACATCCAAGACCGTATCACTTTAGCTGTCGCACGTGCATTGCCAATTTTAGAATGGGCGCCTGCAAAAGGTCAGCGAGCAGAAGTGGTCAAAGCCAAAACAGAACAAGCCAATCAAAATTTAGGCATCAACAAACAGATTGAGCAAGATGATGTGCTTCCTTCCGCGGCGATACCAGACTTGGATGCGGCAGAGTCTCGTCTACATGCAAAATCCAAAACACCACAATCACAGGTTGCTTAAACGCAACCTTGTTATGAATAAATCATAAAAAATTGAGGGTTATGATATGTCACAGTTTTCATCGAATAATGGTCAAGCAATTCGATTTGCCTATTGGGTTCCCAATGTCAGTGGCGGCTTAGTGGTCAGTAATATTGAACAACGGACAGACTGGAGCTATGACTACAATGTCCGTTTGGCACAAGCTGCCGAAAAAAGTGGTTTTGAATATGCCCTCACCCAAATTCGTTTTACCGCAGGGTATGGCGCTGAAAATCAACACGAATCTGTGAGTTTTAGTCATGCACTTTTAGCCAAGACTGAAAAATTAAAAGTAATTGCAGCAATTCTTCCGGGACCATGGAAACCTGTTTTAGCCGCAAAACAGTTGGCGACCATTGATTACCTGACCAATGGGCGTATTGCGATTAATGTCGTAAGTGGTTGGTTTCGTGGCGAGTTTGATGCCATTGGTGAGCCATGGCCTGAACATGATGAACGCTATGTTCGCTCAGAAGAGTTTATTCGTACGTTAAAAGGTATTTGGACAACGGATAACTATAGCTTTGATGGTAAATATTATCAGTTTAAAGACTACACTTTAAAACCAAAACCTTTGCAGAAGCCCCATATTGAAGTATTCCAAGGGGGTAGTTCACGTGCTGCACGTGACATGGCTTCGCGTGTTTCAGATTGGTATTTCACCAATGGCAACACACCTGAAGAACTAAAGAAACAAATCGATGATATTCGTGAAAAAGCCAAGCTAAATAATCATTCAGTCAAAATCGGGGTCAATGCATTTATCATTGCTCGTGATACTGAAGAAGAAGCAAAAGCGGTGTTGCAAGAGATTATTGACCAAGCTAATGTTGAAGCGGTCAATGCCTTTGGTGATGCAACCCGTGAAGCAGGCGCAGCATCTAAAGAAGGTGAAGGTAACTGGGCAAAATCAACCTTTGAAGACTTGGTGCAATATAACGATGGCTTTAAAACCAATCTGATTGGTACACCGCAACAAATTGCTGAACGTATTGTTGAACTCAAAAATGTAGGGGTAGATCTGGTGTTATCTGGCTTTTTACATTTCATCGAAGAAGTTGAATATTTCGGTGAAAAGGTCTTGCCTTTGGTTCGTCAAATTGAAGAAGCACAAAAAGATCAAATTACTGCAAAATCAGCTTAAGGTTTATCTCTTCATCGATGGTGCTGTGAAAACAACAATAAACAACTAAAACAGCTTTGCAGCTTTCCCTCTTGACTCGGCTTGAGGGATTTTTTTTAGAATAAATAAAAAGCATTTATAAAAATAAAATCGTATAAATTCAGTACAATTATCCTTATATAAATTAGCCAACTTTTGCTTTTTATTTTATTGAGTGTATTTGTTCTATACATATACTCAACAACCGCAATCTTGGAAAAAATTTCTTTCAACCTTAAAATACGCCCTTTTTGTAGCATAGATGGAAAAAGTGGGTATGGTAGTTTTAAATAAAACAAAAACGATATTTTGTGTCCTCATTGGCAGTATGAGCTTGACGACCTATGTCAACGCCAACGACATACCTGCAACGTCTATAAAAGTTGAAACTGCGATGAATACTGCATTTCAGCCATTAATGAAAACTTATGCAGTGCCCGGTATGGCAATAGGTGTTTTGTATAACGGGAAAAGTTATGAAAAATACTACGGCGTGCAATCACTTGCGAATGCGAAAGCCGTAAATAAAAATACCCTTTTTGAATTAGGCTCAGTCAGTAAGATATTTACTGCAACAGCAGGCACTTATGCACAAAATTTAGGTAAAACTTCTCTTCAAGACCACCCTGGTAAATATATACCTGCATTAAAAAACTCAGACATTAATCAAGTCACACTCTTAGAATTGGCCACCTATACCAGTGGCAATCTTCCATTGCAATTTCCTGATCAAATAAAAACAAATGCGCAAACACTTCAATATTTTCAAGATTGGAAAGTCAAAAACCCGATTGGTCAATTTCGACAATACTCTAATCCAAGCATAGGGCTATTCGGTGAAGCGACCGCTAAAGCCATGAACATGCCTTTTAGTGCTTTATTAGAACAAGTGATCTTCCCCAAACTAGAACTCCAACATACTTATGTCCAAGTTCCTAAAGCACAACAAGGCAACTATGCTTTTGGTTATGATCAAAATAATCACCCGCTTCGGGTCACTGCTGGCGCTTTTGATGCGCAGGCCTATGGGGTGAAATCTAGCCTACCTGATATGCTACATTTTTTAAATTTAAACTTAAATCCAGATCAAGCCAAAGCAGTGATTAAACCTGCAATTCTAGCGACACATACGGGTTATTTTAAAATGGGTGGTATGACCCAAGCCCTTGGCTGGGAATCATTCAGCTACCCAACCACATTAAACACACTATTAGAAAGCAACTCTGATCGGGTTGTGATGCAATCTAACCCTGTTGAAAAAACCCTCGTGAAGACTGGTTCAAGAGTCTTTCATAAAACTGGCTCTACCAATGGTTTTGGGACCTATGTGATTTATATTCCACAAGAGAATTTTGGTTTAGTGATGTTAATGAATAAAAAAATTCCCAATGCTGAACGAATTAAGGCAGCGTATGAAGTGCTCAATAGCTTAAAGCAAAAATCCAATCCTTGATGCTGAAACACGTCAGATCGGGCCAGGCTTTAACTTTGTGCATTGTTAGATCATTCATGTTGTATCTATTGCAAGGCAACATAATTGTCGCTGTTGGTAGGGGGTATAAGACCTACCCCTTATCCAACACAGATTTTTTTCAATCTAAGATAGGCAATACCAACTACTAAAGCGCTAAGAATGAACTTCTATAAAATGTCATCGCTCAGCTTAGGTTCAAGAATAAAAACTTGGATCAGGCACTTTTCCAGTCAATACCCATTCCCCTACTTCCTGATACTTATAATCAATCGGATCATGCAAAGTCTGAGTACGGACATTTCGCCAAAAACGATCTAAATTCAATTTGGCTGTTGTCGCTCTGGCACCCATCACTTGGAAAATATTTTGCGTTATAAACAGTGAGCTATTGGTTGCAGCAATTTTTGCAGTCGCAATGGCAATTGAGACTTCACCACGTTGTTCTGCTGTTAATTGCTCACCAATATTCCAAGCCGTTTGCAATGCTGCAATGGCTTTATCGGCAAGTAAACGTACACTTTCAAGCTGTACATAAAACTCAGCAAAGTGCTTCTGGGTAAATGGATCATTCACCGCATTTTCAGCCAAAGACGTTGACCATGCTTTCTGACTTTGTATTGTTTGTCTTGCAAGGTCAAAGGCACCTTCAGCAACGCCTAAAAACAGATGCACAAAAATTAATTGCGCAATCAAAGGTCGTAAACTGGAGTAAGGTGTACTTAATGGTCCTGGATTTAACAATAATTCATCTTTGTGAATTTTGACCTGTTCAAAATGACTGGTACCACTGTCCGTTTGGCGCTGCCCCATATTATCCCAATCGCCTAAAAAGCTGACTCCTTCTCGACGTGTTGGGATCACAGCTATCAGTAATTTTCCAGCATCATTAAAGCCCGAACAAAGCAGTATGTCTGAATCTATTGATCCTGAGCAAAAGCTTTTATCACCATGAAAAATAAAGTCGTTCTCAGTGAGTTGTTGTACCTTCGTACGCTGATCTAAAGGGTTTAACGTATTGCCCCAAAACAAGTTATTGCGGGCAGTGTGTTCAAACCATGCCGAATATTGTTGAGGTTGAGCAAATAACTGTACGGTGGCGATTAGTAAATGATGAAAGCCATATACATGTGCCAAGGAGCTATCGACTTGTGCAATACTTTGAATGGTCTGGAAAATTGTTTTCCAATTTGCCCCCTGCCCGCCATATTGTTGTGGAATAGACAGTCCCAATAAGCCACTTTGACGAATCAAGTCCCGTTCCAGCTTTGGATTACCACCTGCTTTATCACGCTCAGCAGCAGTCTGCGCAAATTGTTCTGCCAATTGTTTTGCTGTTGCTAAAGCAGAAAGGTTTATCGCCTGTTGAGGTGCATTCATCATATTTACTCTTATTCCCAGTGCCTTGAGCTTATCAAATCAAGTAAGATTTCCTTATCTCAATGCCTGCATTACTTATTCTGTGGTTTGAAAATCAATAACAAAAAAATACCGCTAGAATTTCTCTAACGGTATTCAACTTTTGGCTAGCAAAATCAAGAGACTTCAATCATTAAGAATTGGCCTTAACCTCAGTAATTAACTGATCTACCACACCTGGATCAGCCAAAGTAGAAGTATCACCTAAACTATCTAGCTCATTGGCAGCAATTTTTCTTAAAATGCGTCGCATGATTTTTCCAGAACGGGTTTTTGGCAAAGCAGGTGCCCAATAAATTGCATCAGGTGTTGCCACAGGTCCCAGCACTTTACGTACCCAACTGACCAATTCTTTACGCAATTCTTCAGTTTCAGCTTCACCGGCCTGCAAGGTCACATAAGCTGCTATGCCTTGCCCTTTAATCTCATGTGGCATACCAACAACAGCTGATTCAGCGACTTTTGCATGCGCAACCAAGGCACTTTCAATTTCAGCAGTGCCCAAACGGTGACCCGAAACATTCAAGACATCATCTACACGGCCGGTAATCCAGTAATAACCATCTTTATCACGACGCGCACCATCACCAGTAAAATAACTGCCCGGATAGGTTGAGAAATATGCTTCAATAAATCGCTCAGGATCGCCCCAAATAGTCCGCATTTGCCCCGGCCAAGAATTCTTAATAATCAAATTGCCTTCTGCTTCACCTTCGAGTTCTTGACCCTCAGCATCAACCAATGCCGGTTGTACGCCAAACAATGGACGAGTGGCCGAACCCGGTTTAAGTGGGGTTGCACCCGGCAGTGGAGAAATTAAAATACCGCCTGTTTCAGTTTGCCACCATGTATCCACAATTGGACAACGGCTTTCACCCACAACGGTATAGTACCAATTCCATGCTTCTGGATTAATCGGCTCACCCACGGTACCCAATAGACGCAAACTGCTACGGTCACTTTCACGCACAAAAGCATCACCCTCACGCATCATGGCGCGGATCGCTGTTGGTGCAGTATAGAGAATGGTAATATTATGCTTATCTACAATATGCCCTGTGCGTGCCCATGTTGGATATTGTGGGATGCCTTCCGACATGACCGTGGTTGTACCATTGGATAATGGTCCATAAAGCACATAAGAATGCCCCGTAATCCAGCCCACATCTGCAGTACACCAGAACACATCATCTTGTTTAATATCAAAAACTTCACGGAAAGTTGAATTGACATAGGTTAAATAACCACCCGTGGTATGTAACACCCCCTTAGGCTTTCCGGTTGACCCAGACGTATACAAAATAAATAAAGGATCTTCGGCATTCACCGGTTCTGGCGGACAGATATCTGTGACCGTCATAATTTCCATGTGATACCACAGGTCACGCCCCTCCTGCATTGTTATTGGATGGCCTGTACGATGCACCACAATCATTTTTTCAACCGAAGTGGTTCCATCCAGCGCCAATGCTGCATCTACATTTTCTTTTAAGGGAATCGTTTTACCACCACGCATACCTTGGTCAGCGGTAATCACCAATTTGGCTTGACTGTCGTCTATCCGACTTGCCAATGAGTCTGGAGAGAACCCACCAAATACCACACAATGCACCGCCCCTATTCGGGTACAGGCCAGCATGGCAATCGCCGCTTCAGGGATCATCGGCATATACAAAATGACTCGATCACCTTTCCCGATTCCATTTTTCTTTAAGACATTGGCAAAACGACACACTTCATCATGCAGTTCTTCAAAAGAAATGATTTTATGGCGAGATGGATGATCCCCCTCCCAAATAATCGCAGGTTTCAGTGGATGCTCTTTTAAATGACGATCTAAGCAGTTGGCACTGACATTCAGTTGCCCATCTGCAAACCATTCAATTTTAAAATTATCTTTGTCGTAGCTGGTGTTTTTTACTTGAGTAAATGGCTTAATCCAGTCCAATTTCTTTGCAGCTTCTGCCCAAAACTCATCTGGATGCTCTACTGACTGTTGATAACGATCGAAGTATTCTTGTTCATTGGTCCTTGCTGTTTTAACAAATTGTTCTGGAACTGGATAGATTTCATTCATATTCTGCTTCCTTGATTTGTCACCTCATCACGAGATGTATGCCTACGTTCTTGATTTTATTTGCTGCATGTGTTCAGTATTACGATAGCGCATTTCGGTTAACAATTGTGCTTTGGTCGTAGACACGGGGGTCACTTTAACCATCGGAAAATCTTAAGTCATTTGCCAAAATATTCGAATTTTCAATATCTATGGAGTTTTTTTGATCTTATAATTTGTATTCAGAAGTGCATATGGTTTTTTTCAGAAAAAAACATTTCCTTACCGAACTCATTCAACTGGACGCGATCGTCATGCAAATACAAGAATCGTCGACTTTTTTTTCAAAGCATCAAGTATCACCAGTAGATCATCCCCTTTCTACTCAAGGCCGCTTTAATCGTTTGAGTTATATTGCTTGGTTTGGATTTTTGCATCTCATTTTTACCATTGCATTGCTTGCCCTCGGTCTAGTCTTTGGCATTGTGAATTTACATTCACTGCAATTCAGCCAACATGCGATAAATTCGATTTCAGGATTAGGACAGTTCACTTACCTCGCACTCAGCTGTCTTTATTTATATGGAATGATGGTTGTGATTATTCGCAGGCTGCATGATCGTAATAAATCTGGTTGGTTTATTCTGTTATTGCTGATTCCCATTGTGCAATTCTTGATGCTGCTGTATTTACTCCTTGCACGTGGTTGTAATCGCGCCAATCGTTTTGGTCACCCACGCCCATCGACTTTTATAGAAAAATTAATGGCTTGGCTGATGCTAATAGGCTTTATCATCAGCTTAGTTAGCTCTATAAGCGTAGTGTCATTTATGCTGGGGACTGGAGAAATTGAAAATCCAACAACAATCATTGAAAAAGGGACTAAATATTTTTAAGGATAATTGGGGTCTGTTGACAATTCGTCTATGTTTGCGACTACGTGTGTTTTTTAGGCGATACTAGGCGCGAAATACGAAATTTAGTCATTCTAAATGATGAGAAACATCGTTTCGCAAGGTAACACGTAGCGGCAAAAAACACGCTAGTCCCCCCGCTGCGCCTTGCGCTGCAAACAAAGCAGTGCTTTGTTCTTGCTCAGGGTTGTGGCTAAAATTATCTCAGCCTTCGTTATGAAACTCGAAAATAGTCTCGCTATTCTCTTCGTTTCCTGCCTTGCCTGCTCAATTTTAACCTACAACGCAAGCCATTTATGAAATGCCTACAGACCCCATTCCTT
>NZ_JAMBAR010000001.1:4424497-4554694 GCF_025433935.1 Acinetobacter sp. I-MWF
AAAAAACATACTAGTCCCGAAGGGTTGTGGCTAAAATTATCTCAGCCTTCGTTATGAAACTCGAAAATAGTCTCGCTATTCTCTTCGTTTCCTGCCTTGCCTGCTCAATTTTAACCTACAACGCAAGCCATTTATGAAATGCCTACAGACCCCATTCCTTGATGATGCATTAATATGAGTTGAATATTGATTCACAAATATTATTTTTATTTGTCCGTCATAAGAAAAACTGTAATCAAAGCTTAACTTCTTTGAAATTTCAGGCAAAATATGCCAATTATTTTATTGGACATGATTGTGGCTGAAGAAGCAAATGCATTGAGTACCGTTGCACAAGACACGACTCAATTGATCCATTCTGCAGGCGAAAAAACTGCACAAACAGTGATTCAACATACTGAAAAATATAAAGACGCATACTCAACCATCGATAAATTTGTCGATGGTTTTTGGGAGCGTATGCCATATTTATGTATTGCGCTGATCGTCATCACTATTTTTTGGTTGCTGTCTAAGCTTTTTAAATTCTTTGTCCGTAGAACACTCGAAAACCGTACCTATACGCGCCAAAATTTAGTTCTAGTACTGAATCGTGTCGGCAGTACCGCAATTATCTTTTTTGGGTTTTTAATTGCCATGGTTATCGCAATTCCCGGCTTTACTCCTGCTCAACTGATGAGTGCTTTGGGGATTGGTTCGGTCGCAATTGGTTTTGCATTTAAAGATATTTTCCAAAATCTACTTTCTGGAATTTTGATTCTTTTGGGTGAACCGTTCAAGATTGGTGATGACATCATTGTCAACAATATGGAAGGTACTGTCGAAGACATTCAAATTCGTGCAACTTTTTTACGTTCTCCTGATGGGCGACGTATCGTGATTCCAAACGCAACTGTGTATACCAGCGCCGTGACGGTAAATACTGCTTACCAACGCCGTCGTTGTGAGTTTGTGGTTGGGATTGGTTATGAAGACGATGTACAGAAAGCCAAAGACATTATTCTTAAATTGCTTGATAAAGATCAACGTATTTTAAGCCAGCCGGGCTTTACTGTGAATGTTTCTGCTTTGGCGGATTTCTCTGTCAATTTAACCGTTCGTTGGTGGGTAGATACCACGCAAGTGGTTACAGCGGCTTCGATCAGTGAAATTCAAGAACGTGTGCTAGAAGCCTTTGCGGATAATAATATTTCGATTCCTTATCCTGTTCAGGAAGTCAAAGTCTACCGCGGTGATCCATCAGCAGATGACATCGAATCAGCTCGTGCTAAATAAGCGCCCCAATACATAAGGGATCGCGGTTTCAGTACGCAAAATACGGTTGCCTAAGCTCACTGCTTGGCAGCCGTTTTTTATCAGTAAATCCACCTCATAAGGTATAAAACCCCCTTCGGGTCCAATAATCACAGTACATGAATGATCGATAGCAAATGGCATTTTCTGTTCAGTATACGGATGTGCCACATAAGCAGGATTTTGTGGCGTAATGAAGCTAGGTAAGACATCTTCAACAAAGGGTTTAAAGCGTTTGTAAAGTTCAATTTGGGGTGCGATCGTGTCTCCCGCCTGCTCTAATCCCAAGGTGATGTAATGATCAATTTGCTGTAAAAAAGGGCTTTGCCAATAACTTTTATCGACTCGATAACTATGAATCAAAATTAATTTTTCGACCCCCAGTGTCACTGCATCCATAATTAAGCGGCGTAACACTTTGGGACGTGGTAATGCCACAATTAAAGTTACAGGCAATTTTGCAGGAACAGGCTCTTCTTGAATCGGTCGAAGTAAAATCGTATGTTCTGAAATATCAACAATTTCAGTTAAATAACGACTGGCACCCCGAACGCCAACCTTAAGCGTATCTCCAACTTTGGCAGCAAGATGCGTGTGCAAATGTTCAACTTGCCTTTTTGAACTGATTGTCCAAGTTTCAGCTTGTGTTTGACGAGGATCAAGAAGGACGATATTCATAAAAAATTCTGGTTCGTTTTATTTTTAGCTGATGGTGTTTATTCATCAGCTATGTATAAATTATAAATACTGATCAATCACTGCAATATGTTTGTTTAAAGAACCCTGATTACGCTTTAAAACATCAATCGCATGCTGGCTTAATTGCTGGGCAAAAGCTTGATCTTCCAAACAGCGCACCAACAACTGAACCACCTCATCAACAGTTTGCCCTACTTTTAATGCATCTGCCTGTAAGAACTCATCCACAATGGCTTGAAAATTAAAATAATGCGGTCCAATCACAGTGGGTACATCTAAAACCATAGCTTCTAAAATATTATGCCCACCACCAGGTTCATTTAACGACCCGCCAACAAAACATGCTTGACTCAATGCATACCACAGCCACATTTCACCCATACTGTCTGCCAAATAGACTTGGGTATTCGACTCGATTGCTTGCTCTAAACTACGGCGCTGTGTTGTTAAATTTAAACTTTGTGCAGCAGCAAAAACCTCATCAAAACGTTCAGGATGGCGCGGGACAACGATCAACAACCAATCTGGATATTGTTCTAAATAGGTTTTAAATGCGAGAAATAATTTTTCTTCTTCAGGTGCATGTGTACTGGCGATAGTAATGATTTTTCGATTTGCTAAGTTCCAGTCCTGCTGCAACTGTTGTGCTTTATGGATAAATTGTTCAGGTGCAGAAATATCAAATTTAATACTTCCAAGTACTTGTGTTTTATCTTGTGGCATACCCAGATCAATAAAGCGTTGCTGCGTTGCAATATCTTGCGCCAATAACTGATCTAATTTCTGTAGCATTGGACGGGTCAGACTTGGAACTTTGGCATAGCCTTTGGCAGATTTTTCCGAAAGCCGTGCATTCACTAAAATACAAGGCACTTTAAACTGTTTAGCTTGGTCAATAAGATTTGGCCATAGTTCAGTTTCAACCAAAATCAATAATTTGGGTTGGTATTTCTGATAAAAATCAGCAACTAAATAGCACTGATCAGCAGGCAAATATACTGCTTGAAATAATGCTTGATAAGGTATTTTTAAGAATAATGATTTGGCTCGCGCTTGCCCTGTTTTTGTCGTATTGGTGACTAAAACAGTATGACCTGCTTTTAAATAATGTTCGATTAAAGGCTGAGCCGCATTGGTTTCTCCGACTGAAACACAATGAAACCAAATGGCATGCTGATTCTTTACATCTTGAAAGGGACCAAACCGCTCAAGACATTCTTGTTGATATTCTGCGCTATCTTTCGCACGTTTTTTGATACGCCATTGATACAAAGGCTTAACGATTTTAAGTGCTGTGTTATACCAAAAAGGAGTAGCCAAACAGAATGTCTCAATATAGATGAATGGGCAAATATAACAGAGCCATATTCAGTTGTTAATGAATAATATTTAACGATTTGTTGTCAGTATGGTAGTCGACTTCATGCTAGAGCAAATCTGATCCATCAACCAGCAACAACAGTACTGGCAAAGCTTGGCTTCACAAGGATGAAAAACGCTTATTGGTTAAGAGGTAGTGTTATACGCCTTAATCAATGGCGATATCCATGCCATCGTACAATAGATATGCCTTGTAAGATTCAACGATACAAAAAGAAAAATGGTTAAATTTATCTGAGTTGTGGATGTGAATGAGTATTCCATTCACATCCAGAGAAAATACAGTCTTTGTTTTATCCCAAAGCAGGATAATCAATATAGCCTTCCGCAGTTTGTGAACCAATCATATTTTCAAACACCAATTCATTTAAAGGTGCGTCTTGAATCAGACGTTCATACAAATCAGGATTAGCAATATAAGCCTTACCAAAAGACACCGCATCTGCTTGACCTGATGCCAAGAGTTTGATGGCATCTTCACGGCTTAAACGCATATTGGCAATATAAGGCACACCATTTGAACGTTGTTTCATATATTCACTGATACTGTCATCGGCTAAATATTCACGTGTAAAGAAGAACGCAATTTTACGTTTACCTAATTGTTCCAAGACATAACCAAAGGTTTCACGTGGATCAGCATCCCCCATATCATGCTCATCGCCACGAGGCGCTAAATGTATGCCCACACGGCCTGCGCCCCATACTTCAATTAAAGCATCCATGACTTCAAGTAAAAGACGTGCACGGTTTTCAACAGAACCACCATATTCGTCTTCACGATGATTGGTTGAGCTTTGTAAGAACTGATCAATCAGATAGCCATTGGCAGCATGTAATTCAACACCATCAAAACCAGCCGCCTTGGCTTTAATTGCAGCCTGTTTAAACTGTTCAGTGATGGTGTGAATTTCAGAAATTTCCAAAGGGCGTGGCACAACATAGTCACGTTTTGGACGTAATAAGCTGACTTGTCCTGCTTGTTGTATTGCACTTGCAGATACAGGTGTTTCACCATCGAGTAAATCTGGATGTGAGACACGTCCCACATGCCATAACTGCGCCACAATCAAGCCACCTTGATCATGAACCGCTTGGGTTACAGACTTCCAACCTTCAACTTGTGCATCAGTAAATAGCCCTGGTGTATTTAAATAACCATTGGCCTGTTCAGAAATCACTGTTGCTTCAGTAATGATTAAACCCGCACTGGCACGCTGTGCATAGTGCTCAGCCATGATCGCCGTGGGTACCCGATCAGCGGTAGCACGGCTACGGGTTAAAGGCGCCATCACGACACGATTTTTTAAATGTAAATCGCCAAGTACAAGGGGAGAGTTAAGTTCAGCCATATTTGCCTCATCACTCGCTTTCTGATTGAAATCAGGCGTTAAAGCGAGTTTTGTAGATAATCAATATATTGCTGAATTAAAGCTTCATTACGCGAGAAATATGACCATTGACCATACTTCTCGGCCTGAATTAATCCTGACTGTTGCAAAACAGACAAATGATTTGACATCGTAGATTGAGAGACATTACCGAGCTTCTCGATATTCCCTGCACAAACACCACGACCAAAGCCACCGCACTGCTCTTCCGACAAATATTGTTGTGGCTTTTTGAGCCATTCCAAAATCTGTCGGCGAGTCGGATTCGCTAATGCTTTAGAAATTAAATCAATATCCATCTTAGACACATTCAATTCAGAGCAAAGCTCCATTCAGCATCTTTGCATCCAATATATCGCATTTTTTCGATTTTAATATCGATTTTTTTAGATATATTGCAAAAATACGGATAAAGCTTTGCTTTTGTTAAAAATTTAAATTAAAGACCTTGTTTCAAGCTGGCTTCAATAAATTTATCTAGATCGCCATCCAATACTGCACCCGTGTTCGAGTTCTCAACACCAGTACGCAAATCTTTAATACGAGAGTCATCCAGTACATATGAACGAATCTGACTGCCCCAGCCGATATCCGATTTTGAATCTTCAAGTGCTTGAGCAGCTTCATTACGCTTACTCATTTCCAGTTCATACAATTTTGCACGTAATTGTTTCCAAGCATGATCACGGTTTGCATGTTGTGAACGCTGGTTCTGGCATGCCACCACAATCCCAGTTGGTGCGTGAGTCAAACGTACTGCTGAATCGGTTTTGTTAATATGCTGACCGCCTGCACCAGATGCACGATATGTATCTGTACGCACGTCAGCAGGATTAATATCAATTTCAATATTATCGTCCACTTCAGGTGATACAAATACTGCCGAGAATGAGGTATGACGGCGATTACCTGAGTCAAATGGTGACTTACGCACTAAACGGTGTACACCCGATTCAGTACGTAACCAACCATAAGCATACTCGCCTTCAACACGGATTGTTGCAGATTTAATCCCTGCAACATCACCATCTGATTCTTCCATCAATTCTGCTTTAAAGCCATGACGTTCGATCCAACGCATATACATACGTAACAGCATTGAAGCCCAATCTTGTGCTTCTGTAC
Organism: Acinetobacter sp. I-MWF; assembly: GCF_025433935.1. Lineage (NCBI taxonomy): Bacteria > Pseudomonadati > Pseudomonadota > Gammaproteobacteria > Moraxellales > Moraxellaceae > Acinetobacter > Acinetobacter sp. I-MWF. The sequence continues at coordinate 4,430,386 of NZ_JAMBAR010000001.1, forward strand.
CGCCTGAACCAGCTTGAATTTCCACATAACATGGATTTGGGTCCATTGGATTACTAAACATACGACGGAATTCAAGTTTTGCTAACTCTTCTTCCGCTGCAGTCAATTCCGACTGAACATCTGCCAATAAGCTTTCATCATCTGCTTCAACAGCAAGATCAAGCATGGCTTGTGCATCATCAAGCTGTGTCGCCAAGCCTTCTAAAACGTTGATCACGTTTTCAAGCTCGCCTTTTTCTTTTGCCATCGCCTGTGCACGGCTTTGATCATTCCAGATCGCTGGATCTTCTAACTCGCGGAGAACCTCTTCTAAACGCTCTTTCTTTAGATCGTAGTCAAAGATACCCCCGTAGTGTTAGACCACGGTCATTTAAGTCTTTTAGCTGAACTAGATAAGGATTAATTTCCACGAGTTTTAATCTCACATTTGACGTCTTTTTAATTCGAACGCATTCTACCACAGAGTGGAAAAAGTTGAGATATGGCATTTTTTAGACAACACAATTGACTACAGTGTAGTTTTTGTGAACAATGTTGTTGTTTTGTAACAAAGCTCTGACCTTACAACACCACAAAAAAATTTAGGATACTTATGAAACAATCTCTTTTATTTTTCGCTTTAACCGCAATCAGCTGTTCTAGTTTTGCCTACAATGTGCAATTTGATGCTGGGTTTAGATCTTTTGATCATGATAACAATTACATTGATCAAGACTATCAAGCCGATATTAAAGGCAAATACTACTTTGATCCTGTACAAATCAAAAACAACCCATTGAATGAGGCAGCATTTTTAGGCCGTAATAGCAATGTCTATGGTGGTTACGCTTATCGTACTATCGAAAGTCAGGACTACTTAACCTATGATCCTCTATCTACCAGCACATTTTATGAGCTTGCTCGAGCAAAAGATGAAAAAGATCTTCATTACTTTACAGGTGGCTTAGAATATTTTCATGAACAATTCTATCTCAATGGTGAGATTGGGCTTGGCATAGTCAAAATAAAAAGCAACATAGATTCAAATTATGGTTCAGTTCGTTATAAAAATGATTATAACGTCACCACTTATCGCGCATTGGTGGGCTATATGCCGATCAGCAATTTGCTCATTGCAGCAGGTGTCGATGGTTTCAGTGGTGATAAATATCTTGATGATGAAACGGATTTTGCCGCTAAAATTAAATATGTAATGCCAATTGGTCAAAATGGACATTATTTAAATCTTGAAGCGAATGGCGTGTTTGGCGATGAAAACAATGTTATCTTCGCTGCAGATTACTATTTGACCCGTGCTTTCAGTATCGGCAGTGCATATAGTTTAAAAGATGACGATGAAAGCAATAATAATTTCCTCTGGTTCCGTAGCAAATACTTTGTGAATGAAAATGTTGCTATTGGTGCCGAAGCAGGTTTTAGCAGTGGCATGAATCTTTTTAATGTGAATGGAACTTTCCGTTTTTAAGCACTTAGAAAGCCAAAAAACTTTGAGGCATTTCATTTCTGAAATGCCTTTTTTATTACAAATTATGTCCGTGCCTTACTCAAAGCGTACTAATATCCACACTATCTACACAATTTTAATAAAACAAAACATAAGTTTTATATATTTATTTTCAATAACTTAATTTAATATTGTTACATAAACTCACTAATATTACATTCCAGTTACTATAGCGTGGTTGACGATTTTTATATTTGCCCTAGACTGAAAATTGTAACTAAACATGTATAAATCAATCAATTCTTCATAGGGGCGAATTCCATGAAAAAATTAGCAATCGCATCTGCAATCTTTTCCGTAGCCGCTTTAACTGGCACTGCACATGCTTACCAAGCCGAAGTTGGTGGTTCATATACATATAATGATCCAGATAATTTTGATGCAACTCATAGCTTTGGTGTAGATGGTACTTATTATTTCAAACCAGTACAAACTCGTAATTCACCGCTTAATGAGGCTGCGTTCTTAGATCGCGCAAGTAATGTAAAAGCCAATGTAAATTATGCCAAAAATGATGGTGTAAAAGACAGCCAATATGGTGCGGGTCTTGAATACTATGTACCTAACTCAGACTTCTATGTAAGTGGTCGTGTAGGTCGTGATGAACTTGAAGTTGATAACACTAACATCGACAATAAAGTAACGACTTATGGCGCTGAAGTGGGTTATTTACCAGCTCCTGGTTTATTACTTGCACTTGGTGTGACAGGTTATGATGTTAAAAATGGTGATGACGGCGCAGACCCAACTGTACGTGCTAAATATGTAACCAAAGTAGGGCAATATGACGCTAACTTTGAAGCTTTTGGTGCATTCGGCGACTTGGATGAGTACAAAGTACGTGGTGACTTGTATTTAGATAAGACCTTAAGTGTAGGTGCTGACTACTACAACAATGATTTAACTGATCGTGATGAATGGGGTATTTCTGCGAAGAAATTCTTTAATCAAAACGTTAGCTTAGAAGGTCGTGTAGGTTTTGGTGATGACTACAACACTTACGGCGTTCGTGCAGGATACCGTTTCTAAGTTTAAATCCAATTAGCAATCGCTCTTTTGGAGCAAAAAAAGCCAGTCAGTTGACTGGCTTTTTTATCGATTTTTTAAAGCGTCAAATTCAACACTATTTTTTGCTAACTGATAACTTGAAAGCCACTCACTCATTCTATTTTTAATCACTAAAGCATATTTAGATGCAGTTGCTTCTGATAATCTTTTTCCTACTATTAAGATAAAAATTCTTAACCATTTCTACTTATTCTATTTTTAGACTATGCATGAAAAAAAGGACGCTCATGCGTCCTTTAATTTAGTCATTAATTTTTTCTAAACTACTGCTGCCGCGAGCACAGCTCTTGGCGTAATTCAGGCAAGAAGCTTCGCTTCTTAAAACCCTGCTGCCGCGGGCATAGCTCTTGGCGTAAATTTGGCTAAAAGCTATCGCTTCTTCTGCTGCCGCGGGCATAGCCCTTGGCGTAATTCAGGCAAGAAGCTTCGCTTCTTGAAATCCCTGAATTACTCCCATTCAATTGTTGCTGGTGGTTTAGAAGAAACGTCATACACCACACGAGAAACATCTTTAATTTCATTCATGATACGTGTTGAGATTTTATCCACCAACTCATATGGAAGATGGGCAAAACGAGCTGTCATAAAGTCAACCGTTTCCACGGCACGAAGTGCAATGACCCATGCATAACGACGGCCATCACCCACGACACCCACCGATTTTACTGGTTGGAATACTGCAAATGCTTGTGCAGTTTTATCATACCAACCACTTGCACGAAGCTCTTGCATAAAGATGTCATCAGCAAGACGAAGAATATCAGCATATTCTTTTTTCACTTCACCCAAGATACGCACGCCCAAACCTGGACCAGGGAATGGATGACGATAAAGCATTTCATGTGGTAAACCTAAAGTTGTACCTAAACGACGCACTTCATCTTTAAATAGGTCACGAATTGGCTCAACCAATTCAAATGCTAAATCTTCAGGTAAACCACCCACGTTATGGTGTGATTTAATAACATGCGCTTTACCATTTTTAGTTGCCGCAGACTCAATCACGTCAGGGTAAATCGTACCTTGGGCAAGGAAGTTTACGCCATCAAGCTTACGCGCTTCTTCAGCAAAAACTTCGATAAATTCACGGCCAATGATTTTACGTTTTTTCTCAGGATCAACTTCGCCTGCAAGTGCAGATAAGAAACGTTCTTCTGCATCAGCACGAATCACACGGATCCCCATGTTTTTCGCAAACATGTCCATCACTTGCTCACCTTCGTTTAAACGAAGTAAGCCATTGTCTACAAATACACAAGTCAGTTGGTCACCAATTGCTTTATGCAACAATGCTGCAACTACAGATGAGTCAACACCACCTGAAAGACCTAAAAGAACTTTTTGATCACCAATTTGTTCACGTAATTGTTCAACACGTAAATCAATAATGTTTTCAGAATTCCAAAGATTACGGCAACCACAAATGCTGTGAACGAAGTTAGACAGTAACTCTGCGCCTTTGGCAGTATGTGTCACTTCTGGGTGGAATTGCACCCCGTAGAAACGGCGCGTTTCATCACTCACGGCAGCAAATGGGCAGCTTGGTGTGCTTGCAGTCACTTTAAAACCTGCTGGAATCGCAGAAACTTTGTCACCGTGGCTCATCCAAACATTGAGTTTGTCATCACCATCATTTAAATCACTAAGCAATTGATCACGTACTAAAACGTCAACTGCTGCATAACCAAATTCATGTACAGTACCTGGCTCTACTTTACCGCCAAGTTGTTCTGACATGGTTTGCAGACCATAGCAGATCCCCAATACAGGTACACCCAAGTTGAATACAACTTCTGGCGCACGTGGACTACCTTCCTCATGCACACTTTCAGGACCACCAGATAAGATGATACCGTTCGGATTAAACGCGCGAATGTCTTCTTCAGACATATCAAAAGCATACATTTCAGAATATACACCAGCTTCACGTACACGGCGTGCAATAAGCTGGCTATATTGAGAACCGAAATCCAAGATAAGGATACGATCTTCAGTAATTTGAGTATTGGTAGTCATGAGTCAACAACTATGCAGGCAAACGAATATAAGCGCCATATTCTATCATTTTTATAAGCCGTACGCACTCCATTCAATCAAGTTCCTTAGCTTTGTAAAAAATCATTTTAAATAATCAGCTTATAGGTTCATTTTGGCTTTAATGATGCTCATCAGTTCATTGGGGGTCATACAACGATTTAAAAAATCTTCTAAGGAGCCTTCATGGATCACCTCTGTAAAAAACACCTCATGATCTGTGCCAAATAATGTTGGATTTTCAGGGTCTGGATCAGACAAGCAGATATAGGGTCTGTTGACAATTCGTCTATGTTTGCGACTAAGTGTGTTTTTTAGGCGATACTAGGCGCGAAATACGAAATTTAGTTATTCTAAATGAGTAGTTCGTAACAACGTAGCGGCAAAAAACACGCTAGTCCCGAAGGGTTGTGGCTAAAATTATCTCAGCCTTCGTTATGAAACTCGAAAATAGTCTCGCTATTCTCTTCGTTTCATGCCTTGCCTGCTCAATTTTAACCTACAACGCAAGCCATTTATGAAATGTCTACAGACCCTAGTATCGATCAGGGAAGCTATAACGATAAAACAACTGTAGAAAATCAGGTTTTGGATTTTGGGTCAGTTGAATCACTGCTTTAAGATCAATATCATCCTCTAAAAAATCACGGTTCCATTCATCAAAATCAGCTGTACCTGCTTGATATGGAGTAAAGCGCACAGCTTGCCAAAAGGTTTGCCCACGCCCTTCTTCTGTTAACTGGTAATACTCTTGAATCAACTGATTAAAAAATGCATCTGGATTTAGATCTAGCTCGGCTTGATGTTGATCAATATAATCACCCAAGCCATAAATCGGTTCTTGATCATCGGCTGCCGCCCAAGGTGTATCCTGAGGCCGTTCATATAAAACGGTATTAAAGGTAATAGCGCACAGATCATCAACCCATGACACACCTTTGACTTGATCAATATTACCGCCCAGTGCTTTTATTCTGTCTAGAATTTCTTTTTTCATTGTTAAAACTGAATTGAATATTTTTAGATAGCATAAACCAATTGATCCATTTGAATAAGGCTAAATGAACACACAAAAAAGCCAGATACAGATCTGGCTTTTCAAAGCTTTCATTAATGTTTAAATTATTTTTCTATTAGATGATCAAGACTCAATTTCCCAGCACCATGCAACATCAAGAAAAACAAACCACCTGCCATTGCGAAGTTTTTCATAAAGTTAATTGCATCTGCTTCACCACCATGAAATAGGAATGCAGTAATCAAACTAAATACGCCCAAACCAAATGCTGCAAAGCGTGCCTGAAAACCAAATAGCAATGCCAGACCACCACCGAACTCAACCAGAATGGTTAAAGGTAACATGGCACCTGGTACACCCATTGATTCCATATAACCGACAGTTGCGCTGTAAGCCGTGATTTTGCCCCAACCTGCAACAAGAAAGATATATGCCATAAGAATACGTGCAATCAATGCTATGCTCGCATTGGCGGTGGGTTGATTCACAATATTTTTAACAACAACATTTGGATTAAACATGGTGTGACCTAATTTGTATTTCGTTCTGAAGATGTATACATATTAATCACTAAACATTTCAAGTTAAATACTTAAAAACTAAACTCATCGTTGCAAATTAAGAACAATAATAAGTTTTAAAAAATTACTTTTTAATACTGACTTTCATAACTCACACTGCTAGGATTTGTGCACCAATTCGCATAGTTTCTGCCTTATGGATCTGATTGACTTTATTTTGCACGTAGACGAACACCTGTTTGAATTTATTAGAAATTATGGTATCTGGGTATATGGAATTTTATTCCTGATTATTTTTGTTGAAACAGGTCTCGTGGTGATGCCATTCCTGCCTGGGGATAGCTTACTTTTTGCTGCCGGCGCTTTAGCTGCTTCGACGGGCGCAATGGATCCTGTGGTTTTAATCATTCTGCTATTTATTGCGGCAGTGCTCGGCGATACCCTCAATTATCATATCGGGAAATATGTCGGACCTCGTGTTTTTGAAATTGATTCTAAGTTTATCAACAAACAACACTTGTTAAAAACCTCACAGTTTTTTGAAAAGCATGGTGGAAAAACTATTATCTTTGCCCGTTTTATCCCTTTTGCCCGTACTTTTGCACCCTTTGTTGCAGGTGCAGGAAGCATGAATTATAAATATTTCTTAACCTATAATGCAGTCGGTGCAATTTGCTGGGTTGGCTCGTTTATTACCTTGGGTTATTTATTCGGGAATATGCCAATTGTGAAAGATAATTTCACCCATTTGGTTTTCGGTATCATTATTCTCAGCGTGTTACCTGGTGTGATTGGTTATATACGTCATAAATTTTTTAATAAAAATAAAATGCCAAACAGTTAATAAACAGCATGTTTAAAAATGATAAAAAAGCCGATTTCTAAAATCGGCTTTTTTATGGGTAAAACCCGTTATTTTTTGACTTCCTGACGTTTAGGAACATAAGGACAATTTTTAAATTGAGCCGCCTGAGACAAGGCATCTTGCTCACCATACAGTCGGGAAAGCTCAGTATTTTTGGTATTTGAAGATTGTCCTAAGTTTACAGAAATACTTGGACCAATCCCCCAACCCCAGCCACCGCTGCCCCAACCACCACCAACACCTAATCCAACACCCACGCCTGTACGTTTCGCAGGTTGTACACCATTATTAATGTATTGCTGAATACGATTAAATTCTGTCGTCAATTGCAAACAGTTCATCGCCTGATACTGCGTAGGCGACACATAAGTGGGTTTAACCGTCGTCGTACAAGCAGATACGACAAGCGCCGTTAAGGCAACGACTGATAATTTAACAGAAGTCATTTTCAATGATTTCATCACGATCTCGAAATTATTTTTTATCAATCTCATTGAACAATGATTGATAGGCTTGAGTCAATTTATGATCTGTAGCCAAATGAATTAATGGCAGATTTTTATGATGCGATTCTTTCATTAATACAGAAGGTGGCAACATATTTTCTAAAACTGGTAAACCTTCATCTTTAAGCTGTTGGACCACTTCGCGTGGTAATTTTGCCTGAGCTTGATATTGATTGACCACAATGCCTTCGATTTCAAGTCGATCATTATGATCATCTTGAGTTTCAATGACATTTTGAATAAGCGTCTGTAATGCACGTTTTGAAAATACATCACAATCAAACGGAATCAGAACACGATCCGCTGAGATCAGTGCCGATAAGGTAAAAAAGTTAAATGCTGGCGGTGTATCAATATAAATACGCTCATATTGACTGGTTAAGGTCTGAATCGCATCACGTAACTTATAAATTTTATGCTTTGATTCTAACGCATGCTCTAACTCGCCTAAGCTCGGGCTGGCGGGTAATACATCCAAATCTTTAAAAGGTGAACGATGAATATATTGCTCAAAACCTTTATTTTTTGTTTTTAAAAGGCTACCTATAGCATTGCCAATCAATCCTTTTTGTTGATGATTCCCAAGTACATCATTAAAAAAGTTTTCAATATTCGGCTCTAATGCCGTTTTTTCAGCAGAATAGGTGGCGTCATCACCCAAAAGATATTGGCTAGAATTTGCTTGAGGATCTAAATCAATCACCAATGTTTTAAAACCTTGATACGCACTAATCGCAGCAAGATTCACCGTAATACTTGATTTTCCTACACCGCCTTTTTGGTTAAATACCACACGAGTTAGCATACAAGTTCCCTAAGCTATCATTATTTTTAAACTTGTATCTAGTTTAACCTAGACGCTATACAAGTGTGAAATTCATGTCTAACAATCAACTAAAAACTGGTTTAAGCACGACCAAAACTAAAGTTGCAAACAAAGCAATTCCACCAATCACTAAACCTGCTCTGCGTTGTGTTAAAAGAACGGTATCATCCTTTTTATAGGCTTTTATTTGTGAGGAAAGGAAAACCATAAACAAAATAATTTTCGCATAGAACCAAGGCTGCACTTTAAACTCATTCATAATCAATAAAGTTAGCCCTGTAAATATAACCACCGTGAGGGAAAGATGTTGCAAGGCAACAAAAGCCACCCGCCCTTTAGGATTCGGCTGCTGGTTGTGTGTTCCAATAAATAATGTTGAAGCGCGTAAAACAAAGACCAGGATTAATAACCCAACACTGGTCATATGAATGATTTTGATCAGTAAATGTGTATCCATTTTAATTACTCTGCACTTTATACTTTAGGTGCATGAGCGCAGTCTGGACTTGCTGGGGCTTGACCTTGCCACTCACTAGGAAGATAAGCATGGATGGCTAAGGCATGAATTTTTCCAGGGCTGAGTAAGGCCTTGGCTTCTGCGTACACTTTTTGGTGGCGTTGTACCAACCGTAACCCTGCAAATTGTTCACTGACAATGATCACTTTAAAATGCGACTCTTTTCCAGGAAAATACCCGCCATGACCAGCAGACTCATTGATCACTTCTAAATGTGATGGCTCAAGTTGATTTAAACTTTCAATTAATTGTTGTTCTAAACTCATACTGATTCCTTAGAGATCGATCAATGGGTGAATGACATAGTATAGCGGATTCTTTGAGCATCGCTGTGTGTTCAGCAAAGCTTTTGCTGTTCGATTTGATTTTTTTAAATTGAATTTTGAATTTTTTTCATAAAAATGTCTTTATTTTATGCAATTAGTGTTTTCCTTTGCAGAAAAATCTTGACCCTACCATCTGTTGATGTATTATACACCGCATGCGGGAATAGCTCAGTTGGTAGAGCATAACCTTGCCAAGGTTGGGGTCGGGAGTTCGAGTCTCCTTTCCCGCTCAAATTTTTTTATTCAGTTTTTTATTTAAAAAATTGGACAGACTCCGCGGGAATAGCTCAGTTGGTAGAGCATAACCTTGCCAAGGTTGGGGTCGGGAGTTCGAGTCTCCTTTCCCGCTCCAAAATTTTTTTATTCAGTTTTTTATTTAAAAAATTGGACAGACTCCGCGGGAATAGCTCAGTTGGTAGAGCATAACCTTGCCAAGGTTGGGGTCGGGAGTTCGAGTCTCCTTTCCCGCTCCAAATTTAAAAAGCCCTGATCGAAAGATTGGGGCTTTTTTTGCATTATTGGTTTATAAATCATCAAAATATACTTACACACTTTATGCTGTATTCACTCAATCAGTGTGTTGATCACAAAACTGCAAAAGCACAAAAAAACCAATCCGAAGATTGGTTTTTAAAATAATCATCATATGATGCAATTATCGCTCTCTTAACGCTTCTTTGGCTTTATTAAACGGTTTCAACAAATATTCAATAATTGTTTTTTGACCGGTACGAATATCTACCGTTGCCACCATACCTGGCGTTATTGAGAAAGATTTCCCTGCCTTATTGGTCAGCTTATCTTTATCGGTCCGAATATAGACTCGATAGTAGAACTGGTCTTGTTTAACTTCATCGCGGATGGTATCAGGAGAAATCACCGTTACTTTCCCTTCCAAGCCACCATAAATTGAATAATCATATGCCGTGATTTTTACCAATGCAGGTTGACCCGGATGAATAAACGCAATATCTCGTGGCGAAATACGCGCTTCAATCAATAACTGCTCATCAATCGGTACAATGGTCATCAATTTACCATTTTGTGGAATAACCCCACCAATGGTTGTCACCGCAATTTCTTTTACCACACCACGTACAGGCGCTTTAAAAGTAGAGCGTTTCACCGAATCATTACGACCAGCAACAACTTGCTGTAATGATTGGATATCGGCATTGGCTTTTGCCAATTCTTCACGTGACTTTACATAGTAGTCATTACGCTTGTCATTAATTTGATTTTCAAAATTATTGATATCTCGTTTTAAACGCAACACTTCAACCTCAGAAGCAGCACCTTTCGCCACCAAAGGTTGTGTCATTTGTAATTCATTTTGGACCAAAGACAATGCATGTTTTAAACCAGTAATTGATTCATCCAAATTTGCGCGACGCGAAGTATATAATGCACTTTCTTCTCTTACCAAAGCAGGAACAGCCAAAACCTCTTTTGGAAACTTGATTGAGGTACCATTCACCTCAGCCTCTAAACGTGCTGCCGTAGCCAGTGTCGCAAGTAATTTCATTTGGCTTTCACCGACTTGTGACTCGAATCGAGTAGGGTCTATTTGCGCAAGCGTCTGCCCTTTCTGGATAATATCGCCCTCTTTAACATCTAAGCTGGTCAACACACCACCATCTAAAGATTGAATCGTCTGTTCTTTGGATGACGGAACAACTTTACCTGTTCCTGTAGAAACTTCTTCCAATTTGAATAAGCAGGCCCAAATCAAGAAAGCCAGCAGACCGATGGCAACAATCCAAATAATAAATGTAGATTTGGGTAACGGTGGTTCTGAGAACTTTAACGCAGAGGGGTTGGTTGGACGCTGTAAAACATTGGATGCATGATCAACTTGAGCAGGTTCAGCCTCTTGCACTGTGATATTTTGGTCATTTTTTTCTGGGCTCATGTTGAACTCCCTCCTGCATTTGCTTGCTGTGCAGGATTTAGAATGGCATCACGCGGCCCATCTTTGATAATCTTCCCTTCATGTACAACGATAATACGATCAACAAGTTGCAAAACAGCAGGACGATGCGTCGCCACCACTAAGGTCCGATGACCTAGCCATTCTTTTAAATGCTGTATCAATACTTTTTCAGAAACATCATCAATCGAAGCAGTCGGTTCATCCAACAACACAATATTTGGATTTCGGAGCAATAATCGTGTGAGTAACAGTGCTTGTTTCTGCCCTCCAGAGAATCCCACACCCCCTTCAAGAATAAGATGATCTAGACCTTCCTTTTTTTGTTCCACGATTTCTAAAGCATTGGTGATTTGCAATGCACGGATAATTTCATCATTACTTGCCAATGGTGCACCCAAAGTTAAATTTTCACGGATGGTCCCAAAAAACAGATGCGCATTTTGATTCAGCAATGCCATATCACGGCGAATATCATCGGGATCAAGCAAAGATTGATCGACACCATCCAAACTGATCTTGCCTTGTACGGGCAATTGCATTCCTGAAAGTAATTGTAATAAGCTAGATTTCCCTGCTCCATTACGCCCAAGAATTGCAACTTTTTCACCTGCATGGATTTTTAACTGCGGAATGACTAAAGTTGGGCGTGGATCATCTTCAGTATATTTAAATACCACACCTTTAAAATCATAATCACCGGAGAGGACTTTACGTTGAATCAATTGTGCCCGATCAGGACGGTCTACTGGCTTTTGCATCAGCTCATCTAAACCATTTTTAGCCACTTTGGCTTGCTGCCAACGACCGAGTACACCTGTAACTTGTGAAATCGGTGCAAGCATACGTGAAGATAAAATTGAACACGCCACTAAAGCTCCTGTGGTCATATCGCCTTTCATCACCGCAAAACAACCCACTAAAACCACAATTGCATAAGTCAGTCCTTGAATTTTTTGTGTCCAAGCATTTAACCAACCCACAATTTTACGTTGCCGCATACTGACATCTGCAGACACTTCATTCATGTGATTCCATTGATTTTGAAATCTGGCTTCAGCACGTAATAACTTAATATCCTCAATACCTTGAACCGCTTCGACCAAAATCGCGTTGCGAATCGCAGACTCTCGCATCCCTTCAGTGGCCAAGTGCGCTAATTTTTTCTGCACCAAGAAGCCAGGAATAATCATCAATGGTACAACCAGTAACATCACCCAAAAGATGTTGCCCCCAATAATCCAGAAGATCGCTAAAAACAGGAAGAAAAACGGTAAGTCTGCAATTGCACTGATCGTTGTTGAGGTCACCAATTCACGAACGCCTTCAAGTTCACGAATCTGTGAAATAAACGAACCTGTTGAACGGGCGCGATCTTTATTTCGGATACGCAAAGCATGACCAAAGACGCGGTCTGAAATCTTGAGATCTGCACGCTTACCAATAATGTCTGACAAATAAACCCGTGCGATGCGCAACACAAACTCAAAAACAGCTGCAATCAACACCCCTCCTGCGAGCACCCACAAGGTTGGAATAGACTGAGATGGCACAACTCGGTCATAGACTTGCATAGAGAAAATAATGGTCGCCAATGCCAGAATATTGGCAATCATTGAAGCAACCATGATGTCGGTATAACGTTTCCAATCTTTTAAAACGATGTCCCAGAACCAGCTTTTTTCATAAGGTTTGATATATTCATCAACACGTGCATCCGGAATCGATGTTTCTGGTCGAAAAATATAAACGCGACTGGCATTGGCTTGAAGTTCATGCAAATTAAAAGTTTGTGAAAGACCTTGATCACCACTTAACTGTAAGCTTGCATTGCCCTCATTGTCGACTTTCTCGATAACCGCAACTTGACCATTGTTAAATTCAACAACAACGGGCAATCGCCATGGATTCAATACATCCGTGCTAAAGTCTGCTTTGCGAACATTTAAACCCACTTGACGGGTAATAATGGACAACATGTCGTCAATATTTGTGTACTTATTCCAATCCAGTTGCAGACGAATTTGTTCTTCAGCAGGTTGCATTCGATAATGCTGCGCAACCGTAATGATCGCTTGTAACCAGGGTTGATAATTTAATGTTTTTGTATTCATGGTTGAACTTCAAACCCCTGAATTTGAATGTTATTTAAATGATAAGCATTTCTACTTTTACCGGTTACCTTGATATACACCGCGATCGTGTCATAGATATCAAAGCGTGCCGCTTCCCTTTCTATTCTTGAACTTTGATAGGACTGTTCTGAACTTAATAAATCTAAGATCGAACGCTTGCCTAATTTATATTGTTCTTCATACAGCTCACGGGTTTTTGCTGTTGAGCGCTCCCGATCCAATAGAACCCAAATTTGCTTATCCGTGTTTTCAATACTTTCTCTTGCAATTTGTGTTTGATCCATAATATCTAGATAAGTTGCATTCAACTTTGCCCGTGCAGCTTGTTCAGCAAAATTTGCAGCTTTGACTTGAGATCCTAGTGCACCACCTTGATAAAAATTACTGGACATCTGCACGCCAACAGAACCATCGGTATCATTTTCTAAACCGGTATTTGGATTTTGACCATTCAATGCTTTGCTGACTGATCCCACCAATGAAATCGTTGGATAAGCACTCAATTGGGTTTGTTTTTTCTGACTCTGTGCAACATCAATCTCTGCTTTTGCTGCAATCATCGTAGGAATGGTATTCATTTCAGGATCATCATAAAGACCTGATTGTTTTACAAACTCATCAGGAATATTAAAATCCATTTGACTCACATCAAAACCCAATAATGTGCGTAATTTTTGTTCTTGTTGTTTTAAAAAATTTTGCTGAGTAATTAAGTAGGAACGTGCGTACTCAACATAGCTTTGTGCTTGTACTGGATCGGCATTGCTGCTAATTCCTGCATCTGCTCTTAAGCGTGCAATCTCATGTAAACGACTGACCCCATTAAATTGATCTTGCGCTATTTTGATAATATTGCGATAGCGTAGTAAGGATAAAATATCTCGTGCGGTTTGGGTCGAGATATCATCAATACTGATTAATACATTGGCTTGCTCAACTGCCAATTTATTTTGTTGCGTGGTGACACTGGATTTTACTTTACCAAAGTCATAAAGCAGTTGATTGGCTTCAACTGAATACAATTGGCGACCTTTATCATTGGATGTAAAATCACCTGTATTCATACCCGCTTTTAACTGTGGGTAATATTGCGCTTTTGCCACATCAATATTGGCATTTTGTCCTGCCAATGTCGAAATCGTTTGAGCAATATTGGGGTTTCTTTTTACTGCAATTTGAATCGCATCTTCAAGACTTAAGATTTTTGCCTGGTTTGAATACGTATTGGTTGTTTGTTTTTGCGCTTGTTCTAAATATAAATTATTGAGCGAAGCCTTTTGTCCAGTATATGGCTTTACAACAGGGAGTTGATTCTGATTGCCTATATGGGCATCGGGTTGATATTTAAAATCGGTCAAATCCTTGAGTTGGACGGTTCTAAATGACTGATCATCCTTGGGTTTTATAAACCCTGTCACACCTTCTTTGATATTTTTTAAGTAGCTTGTTTCTTGTGTATAACCATTGTTCTGCAATAGAACCAATAAACTCACAGCACTCAAACTTTTTAACAATATAGTGGGCTTTTTTGCTATTAACATTCGCGAATGGCACCTAGAAAAGCTTTTAATTATCGGTATTGAATTATTTTGAATTATTTCCCTACCTCATTTCTATTCTACACATTATAAAACCTAATCAAATGCTTATTTTTACTTTTTAAAGTTAAATTTCTTTAATAAAATATTTTAAATTCAAATACTAACAGTGAAAAAATGTGACTATTATCACATGAATTATAAAATTATACATAGATCATCTCAAAAGCTGTAAATCCACAATGTGCAAATTATCATGGATGATCCAATACATTATTAAAAATAAGCTTGGTGTAATCGAAACGTATTCAATTTTATTCTTCAAACTAAATTTACATCTTCCAATATAATTTCTTATACACTTTAAGGTTAAAATGATGTTTCACTACCAGCCAACCTTAAACAATATAAAGATGAACATGAATAAACTGACTTGTTTCAAAGCCTATGATATTCGAGGCAAACTTGGCACAGAGCTAAATGAAGAAATCGCTTATAAAGTAGGCCGTGCTTATGGTCAAATCTATCAACCCAAAACTGTTGTCATTGGTTGTGATGTCCGTTTAACCAGCGAAGACTTAAAACAAGCAACGATTCGTGGTTTAAATGATGCTGGCGTAGATGTTCTTGATCTTGGCATGACTGGAACAGAAGAAGTTTACTTCGGCGCTTTTCATCTCGATGTTCAGGGCGGTATTGAAATCACAGCAAGCCATAATCCGATGGATTACAATGGTATGAAATTGGTTCGTGAAAATGCTCGACCAATCAGTGCAGATACGGGACTAAAAGATATCCAATCGTTGGCTGAATCTGAACAGTTCATTGAAGTTGAGAAAAAGGGTACAACTCAAAAATATAATATCCTCCCTGAATTTATTGAACACCTACTCACCTATATTGATCCAAGCAAAATCCGCCCACTTAAACTGGTGATGAATGCAGGCAATGGTGCAGCGGGTCATGTTGTTGATGCAATCGAAGAAAAATTCAAAGCGCTCAATATCCCAGTAGAATTTATTAAAATCCATAATCATCCAGATGGTACTTTCCCAAATGGTATTCCTAATCCAATCTTGGTGGAAAATCGAGATAGCACCCGCAATGCAGTTTTAATACATCATGCGGATATGGGAATTGCGTGGGATGGTGACTTTGACCGTTGTTTCTTATTCGACGAAAAAGGGCAATTTATTGAAGGCTATTATATTGTTGGATTATTAGCCCAAGCCTTCTTATTAAAACAAGCGGGTGAAAAAATCGTACATGATCCTCGCCTAGTCTGGAATACACTGGATATCATTGAGCAATATCAAGGGATTGCTGTTCAATCTAAATCTGGACATGCTTTTATTAAAGATGTGATGCGTGAACACAATGCAGCTTATGGCGGGGAAATGAGTGCACATCACTATTTCCGTGATTTTGCTTACTGTGACAGCGGGATGATCCCTTGGTTATTGGCGATTTTAGTGGTATCAGAAACCCAACAATCGTTATCCTGCTTGGTCGAAGGGATGATTGAACGTTTCCCGTGTAGTGGTGAAATCAACTTTAAAGTTGAAGATACGCAAAAAACCATTCAAAAAATCTTCGATCATTTTGCCGATTTAAACCCTGCAATTGATCAAACAGACGGTGTTAGCCTTGATTTTGGTGCATGGCGTTTAAATGTCCGCGCATCAAATACCGAGCCATTATTACGCTTAAATATTGAAAGCCGTGCGGATAAAAATCCAAAACCAATACAAGACTATGTGGATGAGTTAACTCAGTTGATTCAGGGTTAGTTTTAAATGGCGATAAAAAATAGGCGCTTAATGCGCCTATTTTTTACTGTTAAATTTATGCTTGATAGCCTGTTGGATTTTGTTTTTGCCAATTCCAACTGTCTGCCAACATATCTTCCAAAGTATATTTTGGCGTCCAACCTAATTCTATATTAGCTCGCAATGCATTAGCATAAAAACTCGGCAAATCACCAGCTCGTCGGCTTACAAATTCTGAATTTATACTGATATTATTTATTTTTTCAAAAGTACTCTTAATTTGTAGTACTGAAATAGGCTGACCAGTCCCAATATTCCAAGCACGACACCCTTGGCTTTTTATTCTATTTTCAACAGCTAAAACATGTGCTTTTGCTAAATCGACAACATGAATAAAATCTCTTTCACATGTTCCATCTTGAGTTGGGTAATCATTTCCAAAAATAGAAAGCTTTTCTCTACGACCTACAGCGACTTGAGTCAAATAAGGCATAAGATTATTTGGAATACCTAATGGATCTTCGCCAATACGACCGCTCTTATGCGCACCAACAGGATTAAAATAACGCAATAGTGCAATCGACCAGTGCTTATCCGCAATTGATAGTTTTTCCAATAATTGCTCAACGATTAGCTTGGTATGACCATAATTATTATTCGGTAGACCTAGTTGCATATCCTCCTGATAAGGGGAAGAATTGCTTTCTCCGTAAACTGTTGCAGATGAACTAAAAACTAAATTAAAAACACCCGCTCTTTGCATCGCTTGTGCCAACTGAACTGATCCTGCAATATTATGATCAAAGTAAGTCAGTGGAATTTGTTGGCTTTCCCCCACTGCTTTTAAACCAGCAAAATGAATCACAGCATCGATTTTATTGTTTGAAAAAACTTGATCTAAATCACTTTGATAACGAATGTCACCTTGAACAAATTTTAGTGTTTTTCCAGTCAATTCTTGGACACGTTTTAATGATTCTTCTGAGCTATTTGATAGATTATCTAGAACAATAACCTCATGCCCAGCCTCAAGTAACTCCACACAGGTATGCGATCCGATATAACCTGCACCACCTGTTACTAAAATATTTGCCATAAATTTTTCCAGTATATCTACTCTTTACCCAGCAAGATCTTAATTAAACCTTGTGTTGAAGCATCCAGTTGAGACACGTCTTTTTCTTTACCATTGAGGATCGGGAGTAATTGATTGGCAATTTCTTTGCCTTTTTCAACGCCCCATTGATCAAATGGATTAATATTCCAAATAACCGATTGTACAAACACTTTATGTTCATACAATGCAATCAGCATCCCTAAACTATAAGGGCTTAGTTCTTGCAACAATAGCGTTGAGCTTGGTTGATTGCCTTCATACTGTTTATATACAGGTAAGTCTGATAATTCATTGGCATTTAATGCTGTGTTACCAAAAGCCAATAATCGCGACTGCGCCAAGCAATTGGATAAAGCCAAATGATGTTGTTCAATTAAGGATTCTGCACTTTCTGCATAGGTAAATTGATTCGAATTATAACGCTGTACTGGCGCAATAAAATCACAACTGACTGCATGGGTTCCTTGATGCAAGAGCTGATAAAAAGCATGTTGCGCATTTGGCCCCACTTCGCCCCAGACGATTGGGCAGGTGTTTAAATCAACTTTTTGATTATTTCTTTGAATCGACTTTCCATTCGATTCCATCTCAAGTTGCTGTAAATAAGAAGCAAAATATTTTAGACGACCATCATAAGGCAATACTGCATGGGTCTGAATATTTAAAAAATTATTATTCCATACTCCCAGTAACCCCATCAATACGGGAATATTTTGTGCAAATGAAGCTTTTTGGAAATGCTGATCAATCGCATAAGCGCCTGCGAGCAATTGTTTAAAGCCATCAACACCAATCTGCAATGCAATCGGTAAGCCAATACATGACCACAACGAGTAACGACCACCGACCCAATCCCAAAGTAAGAACTGGTTTTCTGGTGCAATTCCCCATTCTGTCATTTTCTCAGGTTTGGTTGAAACCCCAATAAAATGATGTTGGATCACACTGTTTTGCGTACCCAAATCTTTTTCTAACCACTGACGAACTGTTTGAGCATTGGATAAAGTATCAATGGTTCCAAAAGACTTGGACGAAATAATAAATAAGGTGGTTTCAGGGCGTAATTGGTGTAGTAAATCAGAAAGCTGACTACCATCCATAGTTGAAACAAAATGTACTTTTAATGGTTTAGCAGTACTGACTTTATAATCTGATAAAGCATGACTTACCATCAATGGTCCTAAATCAGAACCACCCACACCAATATTGACCACATCTTGAATCACTTCACCTGTCGAACCACGGCATTGTCCCGCATGAACTTTGTCAACAAGCTGATACATGCGATCTAATTGTTGATGTACCAATTCAGCCAGTTCAGGGTAATCTTGATCTTGTTTCGGTAAACGCAGTGCCCAATGCATTGCTGCTCGGTCTTCCGTATAATTGATCGATTCTTCGGTAAATAAACGTTTGATCCATTGTGTTAATTGTTTTAAATCTGCAAATTTAAACAAGGCATCGCATGCATTTTGGTCAATACGATGTTTACTATAATCAAAACTCAGTTGATTAAAATGTACTGAGAATTTATCAAAGCGCTGTGGATCTTGTTCAAATAAATCGGTTAAACGCAATTGCTGTTGTTCTACAGAAAGATTTTGCAAACTTACTAGATGCTGCTCTCTTTGGTTATTGTCTAATATAGAATTTGTCATACTCGCCCTACACCCTGATAAGTAAAACCTTGTGCTTTGACGAAATCTGGATCTAACATATTACGACCATCGAGAATCAAAGGATGGGCCATTTTCTGTAAAAGTTGTGAATAATCAGGACTCCAATATTGCTTCCAAGCCGTCAATAAACACAATGCATGTGCATTTTCTACGGCTTGATATTGATCATGACATAAAATCAAATCAGCGCGTTCGCCATAGAAATTGGCTACCCGCTCTAAAGCCTGAGGATCATGCAACTGTACAATTGCGCCTTGTGCCCAAAGTGCTGCAAGCATGGCATGAATTGGTGAATTCTCAATACTCGAGGTATTTTCTTTAAAAGAAGCTCCCCAAATCGCCACAACTTTACCTGTTAACTGCCCTTGATAGTAATTCCAGAGTTTTCTAAATAAAATTTCTTTTTGTTGTTCATTGATATTCCAAACCTGATCCAGCAATTGGCTTTTGATCCCTGAACCTGCCACTGTACCGGTTAAAGTTAAAATATCATGCGAGAAATTTTCACCACCAAAACCCACACCTGCAGATAAATATGATGCGCCAATTCGACTATCAGATGCTAATCCCTGTTTAACATTATGAATATCAATATTTAATTTTTCAGCGACTTGCGCCATATCATTCATATAACTGATGCGTGTTGCCAACATGCCTGAAATACTCAGCTTGGTAAATTCAGCATCTAAAAATGGCATAAACAAATATTGATGTTTTAACTGAAAAAAAGGTCTTAATAATTCTTTGATAATCTGTTGTGTCGCAGGTTGATCTACACCAACAATCACCTGCTTTAGATCGATAAAACTTTGAATCGCATTACCTTCTTGAATGGTGTCTGGCAAATATGCCCAATGATCAGCCACTAAAATTTGTTTTAGTTCTTCAGTACCTTGTAAACCGAATGTAGAACCATTGATCATCAGTCTTGGATGAATAATAGGAGAACGCTTTAATTCTTCAGCCAAGTGTTTGGCTTGATCAAATTCAGAAGGATTAAAACTAAATAAAAACACTTCACTTTGCAATTGAAGCTGTTTTAACCCAACCAATTGAATTGATTTATGCTTAATCTGTTTTTGAATGAGTTGATTTAAATCTTCATCTTGATAATGTACTGAGGATTGATGATCAGCGCCTACTTGGGGACACCAATACACGTGGTGCCCATATTCAGCAAACAAGCCAGCGAGTACGCCAGCTTGGAGTGTTGTGCCAAATACACAAATATTCATATCAGATCCAATTATTATAAATTCAATTCTTTAATAAGCTGTTTAAATTCTTCACCCAACTTAGGATGCTCCACAGCATAGTGTAATACTGCTTTTAAATAACCAATTTTGCTCCCACAGTCGAAAGTCTGACCTTTCATACGATAAGCTTCGACATTTTCTAATTTTTGTAATGCAGCAATGGCATCAGTTAATTGGATTTCATTGCCCGCACCTTTGGGCGTTTGTTCTAATAACTGCATAATCTTAGCAGGCAGTACATAACGCCCCACCACAGATAAATTTGAAGGTGCACTACCAACTGCAGGCTTTTCGACAATCCCTTTCATCACGATACTTTCACCCTCAACAGGTAAAGATGCTACATCGACAATACCATACTGATCCACAAGATGATCAGGCACAGCCTCTACCATAATTTGCGATGTTTTAGATATATTAAAACGATGAATCATTCGTGCCAGATCATTTTCTGTACTATTTTCTTTTACCAAAACATCTGGCAATAACACAGCAAAATCATCATTTCCAATCACAGATTTCGCACATAAAACAGCATGCCCTAAGCCCAATGGTTGAGGTTGACGGACACTAACCACGCTGACATGTTTAGGTAAAATTTCAGTAATTTCTTTCAGTAGATCAATTTTTTTCTTATTTTCTAAAGTTGTTTCCAGTTCAAAATTACGATCAAAATAATTTTCTATGGATGCTTTTGAAGAATGTGTCACTAAAATGATTTGTTCAATTCCAGCAGCCACAGCTTCTTTGACAACATACTCAATTGCTGGACGGTCAACCACTGTGACCATTTCTTTAGGAATTGATTTACTTGCAGGTAGAAAACGAGTACCTAACCCAGCAACAGGTAAAATGGCTTTTTTGATCATGATTTACTTTAACACTATTAATGATTGGTCGATTTAGTATCAGTTGTATCTGAACCTGAAAAACGGCTTGCTCCAACAGCTTGGTCTGGTGAATCTATGCCTTCTTTTTTAAACATAACTTTAACGGTTTTAAACATGATTTTAAAATCGAGAAAAGTTGACTGTCTTTCAACATACTGTACATCTAAGTCAAATTTTTCTTCCCAAGATAAATTATTACGTCCACTCACTTGAGCCAGACCAGTCATTCCTGGTTTAACATTGTGTCGGCGCAATTGATGGGCCGTATAGTGTTCTACAAATTCAGGAAGCTGCGGTCGTGGTCCAACAATACTCATATCACCTTTTAAGACATTAAGTAATTGTGGCATTTCATCTAAACTGGTTGAGCGCAGTTTTTTCCCAAATGGCGTAATACGCTGATCATCTGGTAAGGGTTGACCATCTTTATCAAAAGCATTTTTCATAGAACGAAACTTCATCATTCTAAAATGTTTACAATCTTTTCCTGGGCGCTCTTGATAAAAGAAGATAGGGGAACCTAAATTTTTACGTACCTTGTATGCGACTAAAAGAAAAATAGGCGACAGTAATAAAAGTGCTATTGACGCAATAATAATATCAACAAGTCTTTTCATTACTATAAAACCTCAATTTCTTATTTAATATTAGAGACATATTGCAAGACCTCTACTATTTTTTTCATTGCTACTGGCTCAGAATAATTATTAATTAAAACTTCTCTAGACGATTGTATATTATCTTTTGAAGTGTTTTCTATGATCTCTAGTATCGCTTTTGCTAAAAGCATAGGGTTTTCAGGTGGAACAATCCAACCAATTTGATGCGCTTTAATCATACAAGCAACTTCAGAGTATTCATCCATAATCGCCAATAAAGGCTTATCAGCAGCCATTGAAAAATAAGCTTTACTCGGCACTCCTAAACCCAACATTCCATCAGCTAGAGTCACAATAGCAATATCTCCAGCATTTAATCCCTTAGATTTCGCATTCTGTTTCACAGGTCCAATATATTGTATATTTGGATCATTTAATGTTTCTATTGCGTGATTAAGTTGTTCGACATATGCCCCATCCCCCATAAATAAAAATTTAGGTCTCTTAGACGGTTCTATCAGCTTAATCGCTTCAATAATATTATCTACACCTTGTACACGACCAATATTACCAAAAAATTGAAATACTGGTGACTCATTTTCCCAATTTAATTTTTTCAATATCTCATTTGAGCTTTTTTCTTCTACTTCAATATCATTTTCATCAATCCAATTTTGGATCACAACACTATTACTTTGATTTGTTTTGGTGTCGACTAAATCTTTCATATCTTGGCCAATCACAATCAACTTTTCAGGAGTTGCATAGAAAACATCAAAAACTTTTTTTAAAATTTTATAAAGAAAATTTTCCTTTTTCAAAACCTTAGCAGACACTAAGTTTTCAGGAAATACATCATGAACAAGCAATACCCATTTAAAACCTATCATTTTTTTAGCAAAGTAAATGACAATCAACAGAAAAATAGGAGTGGTTCCAGTAAACACGAGATCTTGTTTTTTAACATTTTTTAATACTTTAATAAAAAAACGAAAAGAAATGATCAATTCAAAAAACAACCTTTGAATCAAACTCTTCTTATTCAAATTCAAATCTTTAACAATGATGCTTTCAGGATCGATAACATCATTGTTTTTGTCTTCTTTGATAATCAAGCATAGCTCAGAACCATATACCTTTTTCAAATGGATATATAACTTATGAAATAGATATCCTGTCGTATTTTGATTTGAATGATAATATTCCGTTACTAAGTATGTCTTTTTCATCATCTAATTGCCTTAATATTTTTTCCAAATTACACGATTAACATAGTCTGTATAACTTAAGATAATGCGTGCTACTTTTTCTGAAACATTTGGCATACTGTAATCTTCGACTAATCGGAGCGTTCTTTCATCCCCTCTCGCTTGGTATTCTAAAATCTGCAACCCTTGCAAAATACGTTCAGAAGTTAAGCCAACCATCATGACTGCTGCTTCCTCCATACCTTCTGGACGCTCATGCGCCTGTCGTAAATTCAGAGCTGGAAAGTTTAGAATAGAAGACTCTTCATTAATCGTTCCACTATCAGATAAAGCTACTTTGGCACAAAGTTGTAATTTATTGTAATCACTAAAACCTAGGGGTTTTAACAATTGTACTAACGGATGAAATGTTACGCCCATTTGTTCGATACGTTTACGTGTTCTAGGATGAGTGGAAACAATCACAGGATAATTATATTTTTCCGCCACGGCATTTAACATTTCAACCAAATCCAAGAAATTTTGATCTGAGTTAATATTTTCTTCACGATGTGCACTCACAATAAAATATTCGTGCTCTTTCAACTTCAATTGTTCTAATACATTTGAAGCTAGAATTTTCTCTTTATAATAGGTTAATACTTCAAACATTGGGCTACCTGTTTTGATCACAAGATCAGCGGGCAAACCCTCAGTAAGCAAATAATCACGGGCAATCGTGCTATAAGTCAAATTAATATCAGCAGTATGATCTACAATACGTCTATTAATCTCTTCAGGCACTCGCATATCAAAACAACGATTCCCCGCTTCCATATGGAATGTCGGAATTTTACGTCTCTTTGCTGGAATAACGGCTGTACAACTATTGGTATCACCTAATACTAATAATGCATCAGGTTGAGCTTCCTCTAGAACCCTGTCTACTGCAATGATAACATTACCAATTGTTTCTGCCCCAGTAGCACCTGCTGAATTTAAAAAATAATCTGGCTTACGTATACCTAAGTCCGTAAAGAAAATTTCATTTAATTCATAATCATAATTTTGACCAGTATGTACAATAACGTGATCAAAATATTTATCGCATACGGCCATCACACGAGATAAACGAATAATTTCTGGGCGAGTCCCCACGACTGTCATTAATTTTAATTTTTTCACAAAATAACTCTTTAATTAGATAATGGCATTGCATATGTATCTGGTTTTGAACGGTCAAATATTTCATTTGCCCATAACATCACCACCATTTCATCATCACCAATATTAGTAATGTCATGCGTCCAACCAGGTACTGTTTCAACAATTCTAGGCTCTTCACCAGAAGTTTCCAATTGATAAAACTCACCAGTGATCACATTTTTAAACTTAAATAAAGCCTTACCTTTAATGACCAAAAACTTTTCTGTCTTGGTATGATGATAGTGCCCACCACGTGTAATACCTGGATAAGCTGTAAAATAAGAAAATTGTCCCGCATCAGGGGTTTTCAACATTTCTACAAATACGCCACGATTATCACCATATTTTGTTACGCTATAATCAAACTGCTTAGGGCTAAAAAAACTTAAATATGTTGAATACAAGGCACGTATTAAACCGGTACCTACTCGATCTGTAATCAAAGACTCTCTTGAATCTTTAAATCCATAAATCGTTTCAGCAAGTTGCCCTACGGAAATTTGATATTCAGGTTTAATTTCAAATGACTCATTTGCTGGATATTTTTGATTTAAAATATCCCAAATCGTTTCAACGACATCATCAATATAAACCAATCGAATCAGTGCATTTGGATCGTTGATTTGTATAGGTAAATCATTTGCGATGTTATAACAGAAGGTTGCAACTGCTGAGTTATAGTTCGGTTTTGACCATTTACCAAAAATATTGACCATTCTAGAAATGTAAATTGGATTTCCATTTTCTTGATTCAATTTAGTTAATGCTTGTTCTCCACCGAGTTTACTTTGACCATAGATATTATCTCTTTCTGCCTGAATAGAAGAAGATAATATAATTGATGTTTTTTTCTTATTGATCAGCAGAATGTCACAAATTTTTTCAGTAAGTGAAACATTCCCTTCTACAAATTCATCATCATTTTTAGGGCGATTTATACCAGCTAAATGTACAATCCATTCAGCCTCTAAAACTAATTGCTCTAACTCTTGCTCAGTTGAATTGCGATAATATTTCAATACTTCAATATTTTCTTTCTCAGATAAATACTGTATTAAATTTTTAGCAACAAAACCATTTGCACCAGTAACCAAAACTTTCATTTTAAACCTCAGGTGATTTGTAAATGCCATTGGTTAAATCACGGATAAATTCAAGTTTAAGCAATAATTCTTTCATCCCATCTACATCTAAGCGTGTTGTATTATGTGAATTATAATCTTCATATTCAACAACTTTGGTATTACCATCTTCAATGTATTTTTCATAGTTTAAATCACGCTGATCTGCTGGAACTCGGAAATAATCACCAAGATCTTCAGCACAAGCTTTCTCTTCACGACTAAGAAGTGCCTCAAATGCTTTTTCACCATGACGGGTACCAATCACATTGATTTGGTGGTCTTTCTTATTAAGCATTTGTGTAATTGCGCGTGCTAGTGTATCAATGGTTGCCGCAGGCGCTTTTTGTACAAAGATATCTCCATTTTGACCATGATTAAATGCATACAGTACAAGATCAACCGCATCTTCAAGCGTCATCATAAAGCGAGTCATATGTGGATCTGTTATTGTAATAGCTTTACCAGCGCGAATTTGATCAACGAATAATGGAATAACTGAACCACGAGAAGCCATAACATTGCCATAACGAGTACCACAAATAACAGTGTTAGTACCTTCAAGATTACGTGATTTTGCTACCATAACCTTTTCCATCATTGCTTTAGAAATCCCCATAGCATTGATTGGATAAACAGCTTTATCAGTACTTAAGCAAACAACTCGTGTAACTTTATTTTGAATTGCGGCTTCCAGTAAATTTTCTGTACCTAAAACATTTGTTTTAACTGCTTCTAAAGGATAGAACTCACATGAGGGGACTTGCTTCAGCGCTGCAGCATGAAAAATATAATCCACTCCACGTGTTACATTTAATACTGAGTTAAAATCACGGACATCTCCGATATAAAATTTAAGTTTAGATGATTGATACTTTTTACGCATATCATCTTGTTTTTTCTCATCACGACTAAAGATACGGATTTCTTTAAAATCGCTGTCTAAAAAACGGTTTAGTACAGCATTACCGAATGATCCTGTACCACCAGTAATTAATAATGTTTTTCCATTGAACATTATGTTCTCCTATTTACTATCATCTTGGAAAGATAAAATTAAATCTAAATATCGTTGAGCCCGTTGTTTGGGATTTGAAAAATTAAGTACATATTGTTTAGCCGATTCTAATTTTTCAACATCTTTGAATCCATTATCATTTACAAATTTATAAATCATATCTGCAGTAGATTTAGGATCTAAAGGATTAAAATAATTAGCGTAATCTTTGCACACATCTCTAACAAAATGTCTATCTGATGCAAATAAAGGCTTGCCCATAACCATAGCTTCTAGAGGGGTGGCCGAAAAACATTCTAATAGACTCGGAAAAATAATTGCATCCATTTCCTTATAAAACCTAGGGCATTGGTCAATAGTCAATGCACCAACATTATTAACTAGTCCTCTAAATTTCTCACTTTTATTTTTCCACTCTAAGTCATTGAAAGTAACATAAAAATCAATATTGAGGTTATACTCAGAGGCAAGTATAAGCTTCAAATCTGCAAGAAAATCAGTATTTTTATGTGGGTAATCTCTTCCAACGAATCCAAATTTCAAATTATTATTACAAGCAACTACTTTTTCTTTTGCCCATCTCTCTGGTGAAAAATAGATAGAATTTAAACAATTGTAAACTATTTCAATTTTATTCTCGGTAAAACCTTTTTCAATTAAAGCTATTTTAACATGTTCAAGTTCAGTAATTAACTTATCATTTCTTTTAAAGAATAAATATTGAAAGAAATATTTAACATTAATTTTTATTTTATTAAATAAAGAATATTTTGAGTAAATTTCATTTTTAGTATAAATAATCCATGGTTGTGCAAAACCTGTAATCATTTTTTTTGGTTTAAAAATAGAATATAGAGGACCAAAAACAGTTAAAACTAAATCATATTTTTTAATAATAAAATCAATGCCTTTCCATACCGCGGATAAACCATAAGTATTTAGAATAGTATAATCATAAAATTTAGAAAAATCGGTATTAAGTTGCATTAAGGATTCATTGACTTCGTCTGAAACAAGAACGGAAATTTCTAAGCCATTGAGATCAAGTAGTGACAATTCAAATATAACCGAAATGGCAACTTGCACTCCTCCTCCACTATGCAAATTTGAAGCATTAAGTAAGATATTCATCAGTATAACCTTTATTCATTACCAAATTATAAATTAACTCGCACTGTGCAATTGGGTTCTTTTTTGTAAGAATAAAAGTCTTTGCTGAATTACCTATTTTCCAACGTTTAATTTTATCCATACTACAAACATCAATTATTTTATCCTTCAGATCAGTAATCACAGAATTGTCTGAGGATGAGTAATCAAGATGAAAACAAAAATTAAAATACTCATCTGGAACTCCTTCTAAACGGTACATTAATGTAGGTGTACCTGAAGCGAAATACTCCATAGTTTTTGACGGAAAAGAATATTTTGTAAAATCTTGTCCAGGTAACCGTGGATTAATGAGTAAAGTAGCATTTATTTGTAACTTTAAAACTTCAGCACGAGGAATTTGACCTAAATAATTTATTCGGCTATCTTTTTTTGCATAATTGATCACTTCCGAGTACAAAGGTCCAGCCCCGCACACTATCAGACGATAATTAGGATTATCGATCGCTGAGAATGCTTGCAAAAGATTTAAAATACCATTTCTCTCATCAATAGCCCCAGAATAAAATAAAACTACTTCTTCTGAACTTAATTTTGGGTTTTGATCTACAAATTCATTATTAAAAATGCCTTCAACAACAACCCAAGGCTTTGTTCCAACAGGTATTTCATCAGCCATATATTTACTTAAAAATACAAAAGCATCTACTTCTTTATAAGATTTAGAAATAACTCTTGCATCTTGATTTAATACAATACTGCCTATCAAACTCTTTTTGCTCCCTGTCATTCCATGCAAATCAGGTACAATAAGACATAATGTTATCTCAATTTCAGAATATTTAGATTTATATATACTAAGCGCTTTTAAAAAGGGTGGATATAAATCATAAATAAAGAAAATAATTTTTTCATTTTCTTTATTTATTTTTATAATCTCATCAAGAATTTTCATAATTTTTATAAATTTCAAATAATGTTTAACATAAACAATATTTAAAAAAGAAAAACTTTCACCTATTTCTTTCCCATCTCGATAAATCTTGCTACCAGACATAGAAATTTTTTTGTATTTTAGAGGATAAGCTCCTACATTTGGAAAATTCAACAAATATAAAGTCGGTAGAAAATGATGTAATCCTGTATAAATACTCCATTGCAATGCATTATTTGCATTAGCAATTTGACCATTACTTAAGTTTACTATTTCCGAAGTTAGTTCATCCGGAAATAAGCTGGATAAAAAAAACGATTTAACAGTCATATCAATCCTACTTATCAAAAGATATTAAAGAATATAATATCTTGATTTATGAAGTACTTTAACATCACTTCACACTTTTCATGTCATTATATGTAAATATGGAAAAAACAGCTAATAACAACACCGTATTACTTACCTCATTTGAATAAAAATTCATACCTTTTAAATAATATAAAAATAAAGAGCATATAAAAATTAAAAAGAAAAAAGTTCCAAATGTTTTTGAAATATTCTTAAATAAAGGGTTTAAAAAGTATAATAAAATAAAGCCAAGAAAAACTGTTGGAACAAGACCGAACATGAATATATCTTGAATCAAGCCTATATCTGAACCTACTGGATACGCTCCAACTATTATTTTCCCTTCCCCCCATAAGAAATGCATTATATCTTCTGGAAAAAACCACATATAGGATAAAGTTTCAAAAGTTCCTGTCGATTTTCCTTCTGATAGTTTTTTTAACTCTTCCACACCCTGCATTAACCTGAAAAAATAATCAGTCTGCAAATAATCAATACCAATAAAAATAAAACCTAAACTAAACATTAAAACTAGTAAAATAAATAGTTTTACTTTCCTTTTGTATAAAAGATATAATGGAGATACGATCAACCAAAGTGCAATTGGAACGAGACCAATTCTTGCATTAAGTATTACGCTTAAAATCATGCCGAGAAAAAGAAATAGATATGTAATCTTTTCTGATATTTTTTTTGAAAAAATAAAATAATAAACACTTAATAAAGAACATAAACCCATCAACATAGGAAATGTTGACGTATAACCTGTAGCAAGGCCAAACGATCTTAGCCCACTCCCAAAATCATTTGATATATCTTGTATTGAATTCTGTCTCGCTGTTGCTAATGTCCAGTCTCTAAATGCTGGAACAGTTAGTGCTAATATTACAAAAAAAAGTTGAATAGCTCCAACCTTTATAATAAAATCACAAAAATCTTTAAAATTACATGAATATATTTTACTATAAATAGATAATATTGTTAATGCACATAGAAGACTAAGTATAATTAATAAAAAAGAATACCCTCTTAATAAGGCATCATCAGCACCAAATAAATATAAAACAAACAAGTACATAAAAAATAACAAACAAATTGATATAAATATCAAAACTCTTTTACTTGATAAATATGTCAAAGTTTGACTAATATTTATAAAAAAATATCCAATTGCAAAAACACCCAGTAGGTACATTAAATTAAAACTAAAAAAATTCCCTGGATTAAATATATATAAAAAAGCATATAAATAGAGAAATGTTTTTGAAAAAAAACTATTAGCCAACACTTACCCTCTCCAAATGAAAATAAGCTTTATTAATGATTTATAAAAATTTAATTCTTTAAATTTATTAAAAGATTTAATCATCCCTTTAAAAGCATATATTTTACTAAATCTATATGCAGAGAAAAAAACAAACCTTCTGTAATTCCACATATTAATCGCATCATTATACAATGGATGATTCTTATATTTATTTATAGTTAACAAATGTGAATCAGAAACATCCATTCTCATTGGCATACGCTTTCTTTCAGAACCGATAGCTTCTGGCGAACGATAATAATATAGTTTATCATCAATAACACCGATATCTGTAACTAGTGCTATTTTTAAATATATATCATAATCCTCTGCAGTAACATTCGGATCAAAGCCATTTATAATATTTTTTATTAAATAAGTTTCATACATTCCAGTAACGGGTAGATGAATCTTAAATGTAAATATATCATCAAAAATTATTTTATGAATCAAGCCTAAATTATAATTTCCGGTTTGACTTGTTAATACTTCATTCAAATCATTAATAACATATGCATTAGTCACACAAAACTTTTGTTTCATATTAGATAGCAGATATTCAACTTGAATAGAAACTTTATTTTCATGATAGAAATCATCAGAAGAACAAATACTCCAGTAATCTCCTTCACACCACTCTAATGCTTCATTTAATGTTGTACTTAAACCTTTATTCGATCTATGCCTAAATTCAAAACGAATAAAGCGATTCCTACATTTTGTTATCATTTCTTGTATTTTTATAATTGAATCATCTTTTGATCCATCATCAATAATAATAAGTTCTATATTCTTATAAGTTTGGTTTACCAAACCTTGAATGCAGTCTTGTACAAAGTTTTCATGATTATAGCAAGGTATGACAATTGAAACCAAAGGCTGACTTTTTTCACTCATATTTTCACACACATTCTTTTAAAGATTTAAAAACAAAAAAACTCATAATAATCCAATATAATGCATAATTAATTAAATGAGCAATTGAGACACCTTCAAAACCAAAACTTTGAGTACACACATAAGTTAATCCAATTGAAATCATTGCAAAAATAATTTCTGTAGTTATAAAAAGCCTTGTCATAGCTTTACTTAACATCAAATATGCAAGTATCCAGCTACCGATTTTTAGAGAATCACCTATTATTTGCCATAAAAATAAATCTCTCATTGGCAGAAAGGCTTTGCTAAACAGCAATACAATTATCCAATCTCTTAATAAATAAACAAAGAAACCACTAACAACAGCTAGAGGAAATATAAATTTATAGCCAAGATAAATTTCAGATTTTATTTCCTGTATTTTTGATAGCTCCGAAAGCCTAGGTAAGTAATATACACCTAAAGTAGTTGTTACAAGCATTAAGTAAGCTGCGCTCAAACGAATCATGGCTTCCCAGTAGCCTGCATATGTTAGTCCATATTCATATGTCAAGTAACTTCGAATAACTATTTGTGAAAGAGGAACACATATAGCGCTAACCAAAGCCATCAATGCAAATGCTGCAAATTTTTTTGCGATACTTGTGTCTATTTTACCAAATAAATATGCCAGTCTAAACCAATCGGATTTATAACATAAAAGTAAAGTAATAAAAAAAGCTAAAGATTGATAAATTGAAAGTGCAACTAATGCTCCATATAAATTATACTTGATTGCCAAGATACTTGTAACTGCAAGAGAAAACAAACTGCCGAGTACATTTGCAACAACAAGCTTTAATATTTCTTTTTTTCCATTAAGTATTGCCAAAAATAGTGAGTTAAAAGTAAAAAAAAGTAAAAAAATTGCAAACCATACAAATACCAATTGATATGTATCGGTATGAAAAATATAAATAGAAAGTTTTTTTTGAAAAATTAAAATAAATAATGAAGAAATTAAACTAAAAAATAAAACAATACTTCCAGCTGTTTTCCATATTTTTTCTTGCTTACTTTTATCGTCATTGTATTCCGCTGTATATTTAATAACAGCTGTATTGATAGCACTTCCTGCAAAAGTTGTTATCATTTGTATGAAATTTTGAAATTGCCCAATTGCTGCATAACCTGTGGGGCCAACATAAACAGCCAAAATTTTATTCAGT
Organism: Acinetobacter sp. I-MWF; assembly: GCF_025433935.1. Lineage (NCBI taxonomy): Bacteria > Pseudomonadati > Pseudomonadota > Gammaproteobacteria > Moraxellales > Moraxellaceae > Acinetobacter > Acinetobacter sp. I-MWF. The sequence continues at coordinate 4,462,804 of NZ_JAMBAR010000001.1, forward strand.
ATAAACATTGTTGCTGTTTTAATTAAAACAGCAACTCCATTGAGTATACTCGTTTTGAGTAAATTCATTTTTATACTTTAAAATCATTGCAAAGTTGAATTACCACTTCAGCTTCTTCAAAACTTAAAGTCGGTCCAATTGGTATGCTTATTACTTCCGCATGAATTTGCTCTGAGATTGGATAGCTTAAATCATTCCACTCTTTGTAAGCTTGCTGTTTATGTGGAGGAATAGGGTAATGAATTAAAGTTTGAATGTTATGGTCTGCTAAATATTTCTGTAAAGTATCTCTATACTCTGTTCTAATTACAAATAAGTGCCAAACATGCTGTTGGTATTTTTCAGCATTTATATTACTTAATGGCAACTCAATTAGAGGGTTATTAATCTTCTCAAGATATAAACTGGCAATTTTACGACGATGTTCAACCTCTTGATCCAAGAATTTTAATTTAACATCTAACATTGCAGCTTGAATTTCATCTAGTCTACTATTTACTCCTGGTACCAAGTTCTTATATTTTTCATGGGATCCATAATTACGAAGCGCACGTAACATTTGAGCAAGTTCTTCATTATTGGTAGTTACAGCACCTGCGTCACCGAGGGCACCTAAATTTTTCCCAGGATAAAAACTGAAGCCTGAGGCATCACCCCAATTTCCAGCCTTTTTCCCATTTATTGTAGCACCATGCGATTGTGCTGAATCCTCTAAAACAAGTAGATTATGCTTATTTGCAATTTCTATAATTGCAGGCATATCAGCTAATTGACCATATAAATGAACAGGTAAAATAACTTTTGTTCGCGAAGTAATTGCTTCTTCAATTTTTGAAATATCGATATTATATGTTCTAATATCTGGCTCAACTAAGACTGGTTCTAAATTATTTGCTGTAATTGCTAAAATACTTGCGATATAAGTATTTGACGGAACAATAACCTCATCACCATCTTTTAACCTACCAAGCTCTTTCCAAGCACGCAGTGTTAAGATAAGTGCATCTAAACCATTTGCAACCCCAATTGCAAATTTTGTTCCACAATATTCAGCAAAATTTTGTTCAAATTTTTCCAGTTCATTCCCACCAATATACCAACCAGAGTCAATTATTCGTGTACAAGCCTCTATTAGCTCTGTTCTATATTGTTGATTAATATTTTTTAAATCTAAAAAAGGAATCATTCTTCTATATATCCTTTGATTATTGCTGGATTTCCAACTACGATTGCATTTGCAGGAACATCTTTGGTTACAACTGCGCCAGCGCCAATGAGTGCCTTTTCACCTATTCGTATACCAGGTAATATCGTTGCGTTTGCTCCGATAGTTGCTCCTTTCTCAACAATAGTTTTTGGAAACTCATCAGGATATTGCTTTGAACGTGGTTTCTTGTCATTAGTAAAAGCAACGCATGGGCCAATAAAAACATTATCTTCTAATGTAATGCCATCCCATACATAAACACCCGATTTAATTGTGACGTTATCACCAATCTGTACGTCATTTTCAATCATGGTATGCGCACAAATATTACAATTTTCACCAATGACTGCTTGTGAAAAAATCACACTATATTGCCAAACTTTTGTTTTTTGACCAATATTTTTAGACTTTACGTCAGACAAGGGATGAATATAAGGTTTATTCACGACCTTGAGAAACTCATCATAGTTTCGAATATAATCTTGTTCTGAAAAATGCTCACTTGCAAGAACAAGTAAAACACAATCTTCAGAAAAATCATGCATTTCACGCCATATTAAACTTTCTATTACCAAGCCCTTGGTAGCTGAGTCCAAAATGACTTCTTCTTTCTTATAACCATTATCTAAAATGAAACGACAACTTCCTTTAAGGCAAATTGCAACCTGTTTCAAATCTATATGAGCATGAAATCCACGAGGTTTATTAGTGGTATTAAAAATATAATATAAACGCTTTACTTCAAAAGGAATGGAATGATTTGATTCAATTGCAACCAATCCACCTCTTTCATCGCCAAAATTTGGCAAATCGATTAATTTAACTAGGCTCATTTTAGTCATTTACCAAAGAAATCAAATATTGACCATAGTCATTCTTACTCATGCTTTGACCGATTTGTAAAACTTGTTCTTTAGTTAACCAACCATTATGTAGCGCAATTTCCTCTAAACAAGCAACTTTATAACCTTGTCTTTTTTCTATCGTTTCGACAAACTGAGCTGCTTCGAGTAAACTTTCATGCGTACCTGTATCTAACCAAGCAAAACCACGACCTAATAACTCCACGTTTAAATCGCCACGCTCTAAATACATTTGATTTACTGTGGTAATTTCAAGTTCACCACGATCTGAAGGCTTCACACTTTTGGCAATTTGAATAACATCATTGTCATAAAAGTACAAACCAGTCACTGCAAAATTTGATTTGGGATGTTTTGGTTTTTCTTCTAAGGAAACAGCACGTTTCTGATCATCAAACTCAACCACACCAAAACGCTCAGGATCTTTAACTTGATAACCAAAAACCGTTGCACCTTTTTGACGTGCTACTGCTTGACGTAGCATAGGTGTAAAGCCTTGACCATAAAAGATATTATCGCCAAGCACTAAACAAACATTACTATCACCAATAAAATCTTCACCAATAATAAAGGCCTGTGCTAAACCATCTGGACTTGGTTGAACTGCATAGCTAAGTTCTACACCAAACTGTGCCCCATCACCCAATAATCGTTTAAAACCATCAATATCGTCAGGTGTGCTTATAATTAAAACTTCTCGGATTCCAGAAAGCATAAGTACAGATAATGGATAATAAACCATCGGTTTATCATAAATAGGAAGGAGTTGCTTAGATACGCCTTTAGTAATCGGATACAAACGCGTACCTGAACCACCTGCTAAAATAATACCTTTTGTTGTTGTCATTACGCAGTTACACCTAATCGTTCACGTTGATAGCTACCATCTTGTACTCGACGGCACCATTCTAAATTATTTAAATACCATTCCACAGTTTTACGAATACCTGTATCAAATGTTTCTTCAGGCTTCCAAGCTAAATCTTGAGCAATTTTACTTGCATCAATTGCATAGCGTAAATCATGCCCTGGACGATCTTTAACAAAAGTAATCAATGTTTCATATGATTGATTATTTATCTGGGGTTTTAATTCATCCAAAATTTTACAGATGGTTTTTACCACTTCAATATTTTGTTTTTCGTTATGTCCACCAATATTATAAGTCTCACCAACTGCGCCTTCTGAAACAACCTTATAGAGTGCACATGCATGATCTTCGACAAATAACCAATCACGGATTTGATCACCTTTACCATAGATTGGTAAAGGCTTAGCATCCAATGCATTTAAAATCACCAATGGAATTAATTTTTCAGGAAAATGATAAGGGCCATAATTATTGGAGCAATTGGTCACAATTGTGGGTAAACCATAAGTTCTTTGCCATGCACGAACCAAATGATCTGAACTGGCTTTACTTGCAGAATAAGGAGAACTTGGCGCATACGCTGTTGTTTCAGTAAACAGATCCGTAGTCCCTTCTAAATCACCATACACTTCGTCGGTTGAAATATGGTGAAATCTAAACTGTTGCTTTTGGTGTTCACTAAGCGCTAACCAATATTTTCGGGTAACTTCCAACAAAGTATATGTACCCACAATATTAGTGGTAATAAATTCAGCAGGCCCATCAATTGAGCGATCTACATGTGACTCAGCAGCTAAATGCATCACTACGTCAGGCTTAAATTCAGCAAATGCTTGAGTTAATTTTTCGACATCACAAATGTCAATTTGCTTAAATTGGTAACGTGAGTCTGAATCAACTTCTTTTAAAGACTCTAGGTTGCCAGCATAAGTCAGCTTATCAATATTTAATACTTCATCCTTTGTATTTTTTATAATATATCGTACCACTGCTGATCCAATGAACCCTGCACCACCAGTCACCAAAACTCTCATACCCTAATCCTGCAAATCATTTTTTAATAAATCTAATAGTTAAAATGTTCCAATAATAAGCTCATCAAAACATCAGAATCTTTTTACATAAGGATGATTTCTATCCATTTTCATACTAAAAGATTATATCCAAACTCAAGTTAAAATTATATATTAAACGGTATCAAACAAAGCCAAATAATTTTGACTTTCATCACCTTTCAAATTTCTAATGAATTACTTTATTCTTTTTAAATTACAAAATCATTGAATAGATACAAGTCAACACACTTCTTTTTCGGTTTTAATACAATTACCCCTTAACAATAAGATACCCAACCTGACTTTTTTAGCTTACAATTCGCTTTCAAGATTAGATTCTAAGCAACAACGCAATATAAAATAAGGGTTTTGAATGTGAAGTATCCGTACACATCACTGTTTACAATTTTAGCGATTTCGATTTCGTTTTCTGGTTGTGCGATCACTTCAGGACTTCAAACCTATGATCTGCCTGAACAAGGTCAATATAGAACTGATCAAGGTGCTGAACTTTCCGTTGTACAACTGAATCAAAATAATATTCCAAATCTAAATACAACTAGCCAATTAAGTTCAAATAATCTTGTATCGTTATTCAATAGCTCACAAAATATTTATCGTTTAAGCGCTGGTGATGTTCTTTCAATTCAGCTTTGGGCGTATCCTGAAATTACCCCACCAATCCAAGATGCAACCAATATTAAAGCTGTTGGTTACCCCATTGATCCAAATGGTAATGTTCAATTACCTTTAGTGGGTTCAGTGCATATTGCAGGTAAAACTTTAGCCGAAACTAATCGTTTTTTACATAATCAATTTGCTAAATATCTAAAGCATCCTGATGTTGTTGTCCGTGTATTGTCTTATGAAGGTCGCCGCTATTTTGTCAATGGCCAAGTCATACGTAGTGGACAATATACATTAAACGACCAACCTATTAGTATTTATACTGCACTAGGTCAGGCGGGTGGTGTAGACACTAAAACTGGTGATACCACCAATATTCAGCTGATCAGAAACGGACAAACCTATAACCTGAATACCATTCAGTTAGAAAAACAAGGATTGTCCCTGCATCAATTATTAATCCAACCCAATGACACCATTTTCGTCAATACTAAACAAGATCAAAAACTCTATGTCATGGGTGAATCCAGTCGCAGTCAAGCCCTGACATTACGAGATCAAGGTATGACTCTGAGTGATGTACTTGGTGAAAGTGAAGGAATTAACCCTACTTCAGCAAGTGCTGCACGTATTTATGTGATGCGTACTGACCTTAGCACCAAACAGTCTACAATTTATCATCTTAACTTAAGTAGTTTAGGAAATTTGGCTTTAGCCAATCAATTTGCGATGCAAAAAAATGATATCGTCTATATTGATGCAACAGGTTTAACCCGCTGGCAACGTATTATGAATCAAGTAATTCCGTTCTCAAGTGCTCTATATAGCTTTGATCAATTGGGTAAATAGGATGCAGATTCAAAACATATTAGTGGTTTGTGTTGGCAATATTTGTCGTAGTCCAATGGCAGAATTTTTTTTAAAACAAAGCCATCCTGATCTAAAAATAGAATCCGCAGGGCTTGCTGCGATGGTCGGTCATTCAGCTGATAATAAAGCCATTGCTTGTATGGATGCCCTAAATATTGATATGCGTTCCCATATTGCACGACAAATAAATGCAGAGTTGATCAAAAAGGCCGATCTTGTTCTAGTGATGAGCAAAAACCAATCACAACATATTGAGCAGAAATGGCCCTTTGCCAAAGGCAAGGTTTTCCGTTTAGGACACTGGCAAGATCAAAATGTGCCTGACCCATACAAACATGATCAAGCTTTTTTTGATGAAACATGTAAAAATATCCAAACTTATGCCAATGACTGGCAATCACATCTATAAATTTTAATTAGTTGTTTACCTATGAACCAAAATTCAAAAACTAATGATGATACGATTGACTTAAAAGAGTTATTTTTCTCTTTAATCGCTCAATGGAAAGTGATTGCGCTTTGTGTCATTTTAACTTTAATCTGTGCCTTACTTTATTTACGTGTAACATCACCCCTCTATTCTACAGATGCAATGGTTCAGGTTGAAGATGGTAAAAGTGCTGCCTCTGCGGCCCTTATGGGGGAACTCAAAGATGTTGCAGGAGGTTTGGGGCAAAAATCACCAGCTGATGCTGAAATAGAAATCTTAAATTCGCGACTTGTACTTGGTAAAGTGATTCAGAATTTGAACTTAAATATTCAGATTCAAGACAATGTAGATACTTTCTTTCATAAATTAGTGTCCAAAGAAAAATCTAAACTTATTTATAGCGCCCAAGCAGTTGATTTTAAAAAAAATCAGTTTAATTTTTCTATTTTAAAGCTAGATATTCCAGAATATTATTATGATAAAAAACTCACTTTAAAATTTATAGATAAGAAGCAATTTAGTTTAGCTTATAAAGACCAAGTTGTATTTCAAGGCACGCTCAATCGGCTCAACCAATCTCAAGACAACAAGGGATTATGGTCGATTCAAATTAATAGTCTCAATCCATTTCAACAAGACTTTACCATCACTAAACTTTCTCTCCCTTCAGCTGTTAAATTAATTCAAACAAATTATTCTGTGGCTGAAAAAGGAAAAATGACAGGTGTCATAGGCCTCAGTTATAACGGAAATGATCAGCAGCATATTACTCAGGTTCTCAACAATATTCTGAGTGTTTATCATGAACAGAATATTGAACGTAAAAGCTTAGAGTCTAAACAAACCTTAAGTTTTCTCGACCAACAGTTACCAGAACTAAAACAGCAGCTTGAAGAATCAGAAATTAAATTCAATAAATTCCGTGAGCAATACAATACTGTGGACGTCACTCAAGAATCAGAGTTGATGTTAAAGCAAAATGTTGAATTGGAAAAAATGCGGATCGAGTTAAAACAAAAACAAGCTGAGTACTCTGCTAAATATACCCCTGATCATCCATTGATGACGGAGATTAATGCACAGCTTGCTGCGATTGATAAAAAATCAACTGAGCTGAATCAGGCCATTAAACGTTTACCTGAAACACAACGTTTATATTTACAACTCTATCGTGATGTTAAAGTCAATACCGAACTCTATACATCACTATTAAACAGCTACCAGCAATTAAAGATTGTTAAAGCGGGTGAAATTGGTAATGTTCGTATCATTGATACTGCAGTAGAACCTGTGAAACCAATTAAGCCAAGAAAATTGATTGTGCTACTTCTTTCCATTTTTGTCGGTGGCTTTATTGGCGTTATGATTGCATTACTGCGTAATATGCTTTCGTCAGGGATTAAAGATTCAAGTCGTATTGAAAATGAACTTGATCTCCCGGTGTATGCCACTGTACCCCGCTCTCCGATTCAAGAAAGCCGAGTACAATTGCTGAAAAAGAAAAAGTCGATTCCTATTCTTGCGGCAAAAAATAGTGAAGATATTGCCATTGAAAGCTTGCGTAGTATTCGTACCACGATTCACTTTGCTTTAAATAAAGCAAAAAATAATATTATTGCCATTTCAGGACCCGCTCCAGAAATTGGTAAATCATTTATTTCGACCAACCTCGCTGCTATTTTTGCACAAGGGAATAAGAAAGTCTTATTGATTGATGCCGATATACGCAGAGGTTATTTACATAAATATTTTAGTCATGACACTTCACCAGGTTTAACTGAGTATTTAGCAGGTCAAAGTTCGCTTGAGCAATGCATTGTTCATTCAAATACTGTAAATCATTTAGATTTTCTGCCACGCGGTAAAAACCATAGTCATGCTGCTGAAATGCTTAGTTCAGATCGTCTTAGCGAATTATTGGAACAGCTTTCCCAGCAATATGATCATATTATTATCGATACACCGCCTATCTTAGCAGTAACTGATGGCATCATCATTTCTCAATTTGCAGGTGTAAATCTTGTGGTTGCACGATATGCAAAAACACAGATGAAAGAACTCGAATTAACCATCAATCGCTTTGAACAGGCGGGAAGCAAAGTGAATGGTATTATTCTCAATGATGTTCAAGCAACTGCTGGAGGTAATTATGGCTATAATTATGCTTATGCCTACACCGCATCCAAAGATGACTGATATCGAATGAGTAGCAAAAAAGCCAGATTCAATCTGGCTTTTTTGTGCCAATTTTTTGATCAATATAACTGTATATTTTTAGTTGTCTTCATCAGATAACTATATCGTTTATGATGAAGAAGTTATATGCTTGAGCAGATTATGCTAATGATCAAATTAGCCTCTTAAAAGATTAAAATTTGGAAATTTTTATGAGTAAAGCCTTACCCATCGCAATTGCTGTAATCTTAGGTGGTGCTGCACTTGTACCTGTTTATTATGCATCTCAACATCCTGCTGATGTAAACAGTCACTCTATGTCAAAAAATGCTAAACCTGTAGAAAAAATTAGTTATGCACTTGGTTATGAAGTTGCGAGCCAAACGCCACCTGAAGTCGATGTGAATACATTTATCAGTGGTATTCGTGACGGCCATGCTAAAAAACAACGTGCCTATACAGATGAAGAATTACAAGCTGCGTATGTTGACTTCCAAAAAGAAATGCAACAAAAGCAATTACAACAAAGCAAAGAAACAGCCTCATCAAATGACTCATTCTTAGCTGAAAATGCGAAAAAAGAAGGTGTTAAAACAACAGCTTCAGGATTGCAATATAAAATCACCAAAGAAGGTACAGGTAAACAGCCTGCTGCTACTTCTCAAGTCACGGTACATTACAAAGGTCAGTTGTTAGATGGCAAAGTATTCGACAGTTCATATGATCGTGGTCAACCAGTTGAGTTTCCTTTAAATCAAGTGATTCCAGGTTGGACTGAAGGTTTACAACTCATGAAGGAAGGCGGTAAAGCAACCTTATATATCCCTGCAAAATTGGCTTATGGTGAACAAGGTGTTCCTGGCACAATTCCTCCAAACAGCACTTTAATTTTTGATGTTGAACTTGTTAAAGTTAAATAACATTTAAGAAAAGGAGAGATTTACTCTCCTTTTTTGGATTTTAATTATGAAAAAAACACTTATTGTGCTTAGTCTTAGTCTGCTGAGTAGTGCAGCTTTCTCAGCACCGATTAACAATAAAAGCTCCCAACAAGATCAACTGGGTTATAGCTATGGTTATGTCATGGGACGTACCAATGCCGATACCTTAAAACAAATTAATTTAAACGCCTTTATCCAAGGCATCAAAGAAGGTTCCACAGGCCAGAAAGCAAGCTTAACTGATGAAGAAATGGCAAAAGCTCTTGCACAATATAAACAGCAAACCGAAGCAAAACAAATGCTAGAGTTTAAACAAGCTGCAGATGTAAATGCCAAACAAGGTGAAGCTTTTCTTGTAGAAAATGCGAAGAAAACAGGCGTAATTACTCGCCCAAGTGGTTTGCAGTATAGTGTTTTACAACAAGGTACTGGAAAATCACCATCAGCCAAGTCTAAAGTCTCTGTAAACTATGAAGGTCGTTTGCTTGATGGCACCGTATTTGACAGTTCTTTTGCACGAAATGAAGCTGTAGAATTTCAAGTTAGCCAAGTGATTCAAGGTTGGACTGAAGGTTTGCAACTGATGAAAGAAGGCGCGAAATATCGTTTCTTTATTCCAGCAAAACTTGCCTACGGCGAGATTGGTGCGGGTGATGCGATTGGTCCAAACAGCACCTTAATTTTTGATGTAGAACTATTAAAAGTTTTACCTTAGTTTCAATGCGAAATAGTTTTAAAAATAAAAAGCATCGCTCAATTGCGATGTTTTTTATGCTCTAATAAAAAATCTTATCGTATTTCATAGATGCAAATTCATCCCTTGGTCAAACTTACAGTACTGTATCTATATTTAGAATTTAAATTCCCCAAACGCTATGGTGACATCCTTGTCACCATGCACTAGATACATCACTTATGATTGAATGATGCTCAAAGTAAAAGCTATCTCATTTATATTCTATTGATTGGTCTTAATTTTAGTGCTTTAAATGTCTTGGTCTAAATCCTGCAGCAAGCAGTGCAATACCATAAGCCACAATACCGACCAAACATAATCCTATAACTTCAAGAATTCGAAGCCATTGTGAGGCTGTGCCATCATACCAAGTTAAAGCAAACCATAGCGCGCCAATCATCACAATATTGGCAATGGCAAATTGAACAAATAATTTTTTCCAATGCGCACCAAAACGGAAAATATTTTTCTTATGTAAATAAAAATATAACATCCCAGCATTGACCAAGGCTGAGCCTGAAGAAGCAATGGCTAAGGCCATATGCTCGGCTTGCCAATCAATCAATTTAAAAATACCAATAAAGATAATGTTTAAAATCGCATTGGCTGCAACTGCCATTAAGCCGACACGTACAGGGGTTTTGGTGTCCTGAATGGCATAAAAACCTGGTGCAAAGACTTTAATCAACATAAATGCCAGTACACCACCACTCATACATTGCAACGCCATAGCGGTCATTTGCGTATCACGTGCATCAAAAGCCCCATGCTGGAAAAGTGCTTGAATGATTGGTGTAGATAACATGAACAAAGCAATACTGGCTGGCACCCCCACCAAGACAATCACGCGAGCAGCCCAATCCAACATTCTACGGAACTTGGCCTGATCTTGCTCTGCTTTACTCACGGAAAGAGACGGAAGAATCACTGTACCGATTGCAACACCAATCAATCCAAGTGGTAACTCAGTCATGCGTTCGGCACTATATAACCATGACACTGAACCATCTTGCATGAATGACGCCCAAATTGTATTTAGTAATAAATTAATCTGAGTGACTGATACACCAAATAAAGCGGGCAACATCAGTTTTAGAATTCGGTCTACACCCTCATGTTTAAAATCAACTTTAGGTGGAATCAGTAATTTTTTATTCCATAATTCAGGGATTTGAATCGCAAGTTGCAAAACCCCTGCTGCAACCACAGCCCATCCTAAAGCCATGATCGGTTGAGCCATATGCGGGGCTAACCACCAAGCACCAGCAATCATTGCCACGTTGAGTAATACAGGCGAAAACGCTGGCGAAGCAAAAGAACCATAACTATTCAAAATACTGCTGGCAAATGCAGTCAATGACATAAACATCAGATATGGAATCGTTAAACGAAACATATCTACAGCCAGATCAAATTTTGCAGGATCGTTATGAAAACCGGGTGCATAGACATACAAGATCACAGGTGCAATGATCATACTGATCAAGGTTAACAGCGACATCACCATTAACAAACAGCCAAACACACGACTAATAAGAATCTGTACTTCTGCATGCAGTTTTGTAGTTTTATATTCGGTGAGTACGGGAATAAAGGCTTGCGAAAAAGCCCCTTCTGCAAATAAACGCCTGAAAAAATTGGGAATACGAAAAGCAACCACAAAGGTGTCAAAATCCTTACCTGCCCCAAACACATTGAGCAAAACCATATCTCTGACTAAGCCCAAGACTCGTGACAACATGGTCATTGCACTGACAATAAAGGTGGATCGCCACAGCGCCATCGTATTCACCTAGTTAAAATAAAGTCGCTATTGTAATTAAATATTCTTAAAATTGCGTTGTTAAATCATAAACAGACGCTTATTTACTTCGGTTGTTCTACTCTTAATTTTTTCTGATTCAAACTTTCTCTAAACTGCTGCCATTGAAAATGTGGTCCAGGATCAGTTTTTCGTCCTGAGGCAATATCAGAATGCCCTGTTAAATGATGATCAGTTTTTGGATAAGCGTGTTGCAAAGTGGCAACCACATCAACCAGTTGTTGATATTGGATCGCTTCAAAATCGCGATCATCACTTCCCTCAAGCTCAATGCCAATTGAATAGTCATTACACTCAACTTTACCCAGATAAGCTGAACGTCCTGCATGCCAAGCCCGATCATTAAAATTAACAAACTGGATAATTTCACCAGTTCTTAAAATCAATAAATGTGCAGAAACCTGCATACCCTCGATGGTTTGAAAATAAGGATGGACTGACCAATCCAGTTGATTTTGAAAAAACTGTTCAATATAACCTCCACCAAATTGTGAAGGTGGCAAACTAATATTGTGAATCACAATCAGCTGAATCTCTGTATTTTCAGGGCGTTGATTATAGTTAGGAGATGGGACTTGTCTTGCGCCAATCAATTGACCATTCACGACCTGAAACTGTGGTGCAGATTGCATATCTTATTCCTACAGAATTTTTCTATTTTCAATAAAGCTGATTTTCAATATTTTAGTGTACTCTCGGGTCTGTTGACAATTCGTCTATGTTTGCGACGACGAGTATTTTTTAGGCGATACAAGGCACGAAATACGAAATTTAGTCATTCTAAATGATGAGAAACATCGTTTCGCAAGGTAACATGTAGCGGCAAAAAATACTCTAGTCCTCAGCTTCGACTTTCACTGCGAATAAAGTAATGCTTTGTTCTTGTTCAAGTTACGACTAAAATCATTTCAGTTTGCGTTATGAAACTTAAAAATAGTCTCACTATTCTCATTCATGTTTTACGATGTATACGTCTCGTGCTTAATTTGGACCGACAACGCAAACTATTTATGAAATGTTAACAGATCCTTATCTGTATAAAATAAAAACTTCTTCAAACTTGCAACGACAGTGCTAATATATCGCTCAGTTTTTAAGGGTGACTAAAATAGGGATATCCATGAGCATACCTGAATCTTTGCTTGAACAATCTATTCAAATTAATATTCAACAAGCACTCCAAGAAGATATTGGCGATGCTGATATTACTGCCCTACTCACACCAGAAGATGAGCAAGCGACAGCCACGATCATTTCGCGTGAAGATATGGTCTTGGCGGGACAACCTTGGGTCGATGCGCTGATCAAAGCGTATGATCCAAGCGTACAGATTACTTGGCTTAAAAATGATGGTGACTGGGTCAAAGCCAATGAAACCATTTATAAATTGGCAGGTTCTGCGCGTAGTTTGCTAACTGTTGAGCGTCCTGCATTAAACTTTGTGCAAACTTTATCTGCAGTCGCAACCAAAACGGCTGAATATGTAAAATATCTAGAAGGTACGCCAACCAAATTATTAGATACGCGTAAAACTTTGCCGGGTTTAAGGATTGCACAAAAATACGCAGTTGCTGTAGGCGGCGGTCAAAACCATCGCCTAGGTTTATTCGATGCGTTCTTAATTAAAGAAAATCACATCATGGCTGCCGGTGGTATTGCTCAAGCAATTGCCAAAGCGCATCAAATCGCACCAGGTAAGCCTGTTGAAGTCGAAGTTGAAACATGGGATGAACTGAATCAAGCACTTGAAGCCAAAGCAGATATCGTCATGCTAGATAATTTTAGCCAACAACAAATGATTGATGCGGTTAAACATGTTGCAGGGCGTTGTAAATTAGAAGCGTCTGGGAATATAACCCTTGAGAATTTAAGTCAAGTTGCACAAACAGGTGTTGACTATATTTCGATGGGTGTATTGACCAAAGATGTTAAAGCGATTGATTTATCTATGCGTTTTAATGCCTAATCACTCAATCATATGAGCCATAAAGCAGTATCTATATACTGCTTTTTTTATTACAAAATATAACGATGAGTCAATAAATAATCAGCTAATTTTATGCAAAAGATCTTCTAAATAACAATCAAATTACGTGCACCAACAAAAGAGATAAACAATGAAAAAACATATTTTATATTCATCACTATTCACATTATCTATTCCGATCCTGAGCCATGCAGACACAGTCGATGTGCATGTGTTAAGTGCAACAGTCAAAGATCAAAATATTGCCAATGCGGAAGTGATTTTGCAAAAAAATGGTGAGCGCTCTGCCTCAAGTTCTACCAATACAAGCGGCCGAGCATCAGTCAATAGTAATACTATAGACAGTTCAGATAATTTACTGATTATCAAAAAATCAGGTTATTCAACACTGGTTGCAAAATGTCCATGTGATGGCATGACCTACGCCTTAAGTCCTGTACTCAAAGATCTCAACAGTATGCGAATTGTACTGAATTGGGGGCAAAACCCTTTAGATCTCGATTCACACTTAAGTTATAAAAATCAGCATGTATATTGGGACAGTAAACAAGGCTTGGCAGCAAATCTGGATGTGGATGACACCGACTCTTATGGCCCTGAAACCGTCACGATTGATAAACGTTTAGACGGTCAATATTATGTGTATTCAGTACATGACTTTTCTGATCGGACTCAACCAACTACGACCAATTTATCCAATAGCCAAGCCAAAGTCATGGTCTATGCAGGTGAATCACTGATCCGCTCTTATTATATTCCAACTGGTCAAACGGGTAATTTATGGACGGTATTCCGCATTAGCCCTGAAGGTGAAATTCAAGATATCAATCGTATTTCAGGAACCACGGTTAACGCAAGCCAAGTGGGTTCAACAGTATCAAATTATCAAAATCAAACCACTCGGGTAAATATTGTTCCTGTCTCAGCTGATGCGCAAAAACGAGCCAAGACACTTAATTTAAGTGCAGATAAAGCCTATCAAAACAACCAGATTGAACAAGCTGCAATGCTCTATCAACAGTCTATCGACTACAATCCAAATGTTGGCCAGACCTATAGTAATCTTGCTGTTGCTTATCAAAAGCTCAATCGTTCCTCAGAAGCTTTATGGGCAAATCAAAAAGCCATTGCTTTAGCGACCAATAACAATACCAAAGCTTATTCTCACTATAATATGGGTAAAATCTATGAAAATAATCAAGATTATGCCCAAGCTAAGCAACATTACCAATTGGCCAATCAATACAAACCAAGCGCGACTTATGATGAAGCGATACAACGTGTAAGCCAGTAAAAAAATTGCCCAAAGGATATCTACATTCTTTGGGCAACGTTGATGCTTTAGTTTGCTATTTTTTATTGATTAGTTTTAATTTTGCTTACAAAACAAGCAGTTTTTACATAGAAAAGCCGTCTGAATAAGCCTATAATCTTTGGCTTCCAATACATTCCTGTAATTAGGCCAATGAAGACTTTGAAACAACAAGTTTTGTTTTTACTTGTCGCTTTTTTATCTGTATTTGCTTTTTTCTTATACCAAGAAGATATCACGCGTTTCTTTCAATTACGTGACATCTATCTAAAACCACGTCTGTATAAATATGGCTTTTCAATTCTCTTAAACTACGCCTTTATTAGTTTATTTTATTTAATCTTAAGAAAAACCTTTGCGACCATTCTACTTAGTCAATTTATTATTTTTTTACTGAGCTTTATCAATATCAAGAAAGAGCAATATCTTTCTGCAAGTTTGGTTCCTAGTGATTTTTTATTATTTAAAGAAACCTTTATCGCCTCTCCAATCATGCTCAAAATTGCAGTCTTTGCAGCAATTGCAGTGTTTATTGGACTATTTGTATTTCTCTATAAAAAAGAGAAATTAGGGACGAAGCCTCTCCTCCTGACAAACAGCATTTTATCTTTTGCCATCCTTGGTTTCTTTATCACCGCGAATTTTAAAAATAATTTTAGTGAAGCTTGTGCCAATGCAGCAAAAAATTCAATTTGCCAATATGCAAAATATCTACCCAATACCCGTGGTGACTGGATTGGTGATCATTTAACCATTAAATATTTAGGTTTTTCGACCTTCTTTTTTTCCAAAACGGTCGATGGCTTAAACAATAAAATTTTTCAAACACAAGTTATTCCTGAAGAAAAAGTTGCTGCTTTTTATCAACCGATGGCAGTTGAACATGATGAAGAATCTCCATCGAATCTAGCATCAGATGATCCGTCACAACAAAAACAATTGCCAAATATCGTTTTTGTGATGAGCGAGTCTCATTGGGATGCCAGAAAATTAGACAAAAGCATTCCACCTAACATCACCCCAACAATTGCTAAAAATCAGGTCTCTAGCTTATTGTCTCCAAGCTTTGGTGGAGGAACTGCTAACGTTGAGTTTGAAGTATTAACCAGTCTAAATACCTATTTAAATCATAATGAACTGGCTTATGTCTCAAAATTAAAACGTCCAACTTATTCATTACCGATGTATTTAAATACATTGGGTTATGAAACAACTGCAATGCATAACAACGGCAAATATTTTTATAACCGTAGCGCAGTTTATCAAAACCTAGGTTTTAACCGTTTTACTTCAATTGAAAATATGATCAACATGGCTGACCGTGCTAAATATATTAATGCTGCGGGTTGGGCTACTGATGATTTAATTTATAACAGCATTGAAAATCAGCTTAAAAATACGGATAAACCTCAATTTATCTATGCGATCAGTGTTGAGAATCATCCAATGTACAGTGATGATCGCTTTGGTAAAGATCATTTTAAAATCACCAAAGATGGTGTGAGTGAGAACAGTAAACGTGCACTGAATACTTATTTAACGGGTATGCAACGTGCTGACGATAAATTTAAAACCCTGATTGAGCATGTTAAACAGCTTGATCGCCCAACAATTGTGATTTTCTTTGGTGACCATTTACCCAACTTACAAAGCGTTTACGATGAGTATGGCTTCTTTAAATCAGAGCAAGAAAAAGCTGAGAAAAAAGATGTGCGCTTCTTTGAAACACCGCTTGCAGTTTGGGCAAACTTCCCGATTGATCAAAAGCAATTTAAAGGGCCTTTTGTGGCAGCACATTTCTTAGCACCCAAAGTATTAGAAGCTGCACATATTCCTCTTTCACCTTACTATGCTTTTGTAAATAAGGTAAGCGCTTGTTATACGACCGTGCATCAGACAGGCACGCAAATGCAAAAATCTTGTGAATTTAATCAAGCTGAGATTCTACAACAGTATAAAGACATGAATATGGATGTGTTAAATGGTAAGAATTTCACTTATCAGATGTTAAAATCTAAAGCTGAAAGCTAGTCCTGTCCAAATGATCAAGAAGGTTCTCCAGAGTCTTCTTGATCATGCTGTTGTTCAGCCTGTTGTTGCGGTTCATTGTTTTTTGCGTCAAATTCTTTGCTTTCGAAATCTTCACGGCGTGGATCTCCAGCCATCAATACAAAGGTAATCACGGCGAATAGAACAATGAGTATTTTCATAAGCCTGCCATTTGCTAAAATTTTAAATATTCTAAATATCGGTCGATGAAAAGATTTGTAGAGTCTGTATACGAAACAAGGGATTTCAGCTGATTTATGTATCTATTGACGTAAATAGATGATTGGAATCTTAATCATGTAAGTTTGCGCAAATTATGTGCTCTTTTATCAACTCAAAAATAAGGTGCAAAGCGCACCTTATTTAAATCATAAAAATTCAGCTATTTAAAATTAAGATTCTATGAAGCCCATATAAGGGTCAGAAAATGAGTCTTTACCCGTTTCAATACGCCCAGCAAAACGACGTTTAAAGGTGCTATCACCCTCTATTGTTACAGTAAAATCATACCAACCACCGAAATCAGACATATTCCAATTCAACTCCTTTTCTGTAGAAGCCGTTTCGATATTCCATGTCTTATTGGGTAGATAAGCATTGGCTTTCACGGTCAATTTTGCTGTTTTCGCAGCGTCATTACGAACTTTTAAATAGAGTTTAGGATCACACTCTTCAACACATACACGCACTTCTGGCAATGCATCTATTTGTGCAGACTTGACTAAATCTCCTGCAAAGCCACGATGGAAGCCATTTGGACCCAATACCCATAAATCATAGAGTCCATTTGAAGCGTTCCATACATCGTCCAATTGCTTGCCTGCTTCAACCATATAACGACGAGGAATCGCATCTAAATTCAATTTGTCATAAACATGGAAAACTGCGGCGTGTGTTCCTGTATTGGAGAACATTAACTTCACTGTTTTTGTTGCCACATCAACTTTCGCACTACTATGTAAAATATAAGGCAATGCCCGAGACAATCGTGTTCCTAACTCTTGAACAGGATAGACCTGACTTAAAGGACGGGAAACTGGCGGCAATAACGCTTGCGCATTACGAATTGCATCTGCATCATTCTTGGTTTTTTTACCCATCAAGTCTGAAATAGCGGTGGTATTTGGATTTTTAAAGTCAAAAGCTGTGGTTAAATCACCGCATACAGCACGGCGATATGGACTAATATTCGGTTCTTGCACGCCAAAACGTTGCTCTAAGAAACGAATAACAGACGAATGATCAAAAACCTGTGAATTTACCCAACCACCACGGCTCCACGGAGAAATCACATACATGGGTACGCGTATTCCTGGACCATAGACTCCCACACCATTGCTGACTTTTGGATCAGTAAAGTTAGGTTGCCCTGCTGAAGCTTTAGGATGCGTAGCGTATTCATATGAGATTTGTTCATCACTCAAGGTAGTTTTACCTTGCATCACATCTGAAGCGTCTTTTGAAGGTGCACTTGGTGATGGAACGTGGTCAAAAAAGCCATCATTTTCATCAAAGTTGACCAATAAAACCGTTTGACTCCAAATTGCAGGGTTTTCCGTTAAAGCATTTAAAACTTCCTGAATGTACCAAGCACCTTGTACAGGGCTTGATGGTCCTGGATGCTCACTATAGGCTGCAGGTGCAACCATCCAGCTGACTTGAGGTAATTGACCTTTGGCAATATCATCTTTAAATGAAGCGAGAAATCCGCCATCAGGCATCGTATTGGCAATCCCTTTATACAACGGTTGTATTGCATCAATGGCAGGATCATAAGCAGGACACGTGCTGTCATTGTTTACAGGTTTACCTGATAATTCATTGGCACGGCGATATTGTTTAAAGCCAGCCAAAGGATTGTCGGTAAAGTTATCGGGCATATTTTGATAAACTTTCCACGTCACACCCGCTTGTTGTAGGCGCTCAGGATAGGTTGTCCAATCATAGCCTGTGCTTGATGCACCAATACTGTCCAAGTCATTTACAACACTGGCAACACCGGCAGCTTTAGGACCGTTTGAACCTGTCCATAAGAACATACGATTCGAATTGGTTCCTGTATGCATTGCACAATGATATGCATCACACAGGGTAAAGGCGTTGGCAAGTGAGAACTGAAATTCAACTTCTTTTTGTTTGTAATATCCCATAGATTGGGGTTGCTTATATTGTACCCAATTGCCCATACGGCCATGATTCCAAGCAAATTGTCCATCTGTCCATGAGTGTGGCGTACCACTAACACGTTGCGCATTACCGCGAGTACTGTCTAAATGATAGGGAAAGATTTTATTCTTATCTTTATCGTATTGTTCCCAAATCTTACGGTTGTCGGATAGCGGAATCGTAAAACGATCACCAAAGCCACGAACACCTTTTAACGTTCCAAAATAATTATCAAACGAGCGATTTTCTTGCGTCAAAATGATGACATGTTTTACATCTTTAATCGTGCCTGTTTCGACTTTGGCGTCAATGGCTAAAGCTTTTTGGATGCTGGCTGGAAAGCTGGCTAAAGCGGCTGTACCAAATATTGTTTTTGTTGAATTGGCTAAAAAATCACGACGGTTCATCTCTATTTCCTTATTTTTTATTATGGTGCGCAATGTACTTTACACGCAGCGGGTGGCTGTGGATTCGTCGTTGAGCTTTCATTATCATCATTACAAGCACTGAGTAAGACACTCAGACTGGTCACTAAAATCAGCAAAAAATTTCGCATTGTCCTATCCATGAAATAAAGGTAGGGATAGTCAATACAACTGGTATGACGCTAGAGTGAAGTTTTTATGGCAGTTTGATGAATATTTCTTAAAATATTATAAATATCAAATATTTGTTTTAATTTATAAATAAGCAACTTAGGTTACAACAATTTTATGCAATAAAAAACGCATCCGAAGATGCGTTTTGTTTATAAAAATATATCAATATTTTCGAATTACCAACCAAGCGCTTCTTGTTGTTTTTTTACCAATTCCTGAATACCTTTTTCAGCCATTTCAAGCATTGCATTGGATTGAGCGCGGGTAAATGGTTTTTCTTCCGCAGTCCCTTGAATTTCAATAAACTCACCTGCTTGAGTCATCACCACATTCAAGTCAGTTTGACAGTTAGAATCTTCTTCATAACAAAGATCAAGCAATACTTCATCTTGATACATGCCGACAGAAATTGCAGCAACAAGGCCTTTTAATGGATCGTGCTTAATTTTCTTTTTCTCAAGAAGTACATTCATGGCATCAATTAATGCAACCGCAGCACCCGTAATTGCAGCAGTACGTGTACCACCATCTGCCTGAATCACATCACAATCGATGGTAATGGTGTTTTCACCCAATTTTTTCAAATCCACCATTGCACGTAAGCTACGACCAATCAAACGTTGAATTTCTTGAGTACGACCAGATTGCTTACCGCGAGCAGCTTCACGGTCGCTACGTGTATGAGTAGAACGTGGCAACATACCGTATTCCGCAGTCACCCAACCTTGGCCCTGACCTTTTAGGAAACGTGGCACTGAATTGTCAATACTTGCAGTACACAGCACTTTTGTATGACCAAATTCAACCAATACTGAACCTTCCGCATAACGGGTGTAGTTACGGGTAATTTTAACTTCACGTAATTGATCTAATGCACGTTGGTCGATACGCATAGCTTGTCCTTATGGGATTCAAAAAATATTGCGACTTATTATAACAGATCACAGAGCGATGGTTTTGTTACAAGATGGTGGTTTTTGAAATTGCTCGCTAAATCTATATGTGGCGACTTAAATAAACGCCTATACAAACAGATATACAAACTACGTTTTAAAATTTTCTAAATTTAGCTAAACATTTAAAAATCACTGAATCTAAAAGATAATTTTAAAGACAATAAAAGAACCTTATTTAACTCAATAAGGTTCTTCTAACAACAATTGAGGATCTATTTTAACCAGCTATTGCGCAATTTTATGAAGTAAGATAAATACCTTAGCAACCCCAATGCTTACACATCGCAAAAACTTTGTTTAAGCAAAAATACCCTTCAACTTTTGTAAAGACTGAGTAATGGTGGTTGTTAAACTATTTGGCAAAGAGCATTTGGCTAAACGTACCCATACACTGCCAAACTGTTTCAGGAAATCTGCTTCATTATAGTGGATGCCATATTCTGCACATAAAGCTCTAATTTTTGGAGCAGCTTCTGAATAACGATTAGCTGGCATATCAGGGAACAAATGATGTTCAATCTGATGACTTAAATTCCCACTCAAAATATGCAAACAGTCTGTTCCAGTAAAGTTACTTGAACCACGAATCTGACGTAAATACCATTCAGCACGAGTTTCATTTTCCACATTATCGGCTTCAAAAGTCTCTGCATCTTCAGTGAAATGACCATTAAAAATCACCGCTGAAGACCACACACTGCGGATCACATTGGCAATGGCATTCCCAGCTAAAACAGGTAAAGCATTTGGTCCTGCAATCACAGGAAAAAACACATAATCTTTTAGAATTTGACGACGGGCTTTTTTACGAAATTTTGCCGCATCTGCCCAGACCTGCTTCCAGGTTTTTGTTTTATAGATCAGTGCATCTTCCAAATGTAGATTTTGTAAGCCAACATACCATTCAAAAAACACCATCAATTGAATCGCTAAAGGGATATTAAACAAAAAGCGCGGTTCCCATTTTTGTGATTCACTAACACGGAGTAAACCATAACCCACATCATGATCTTTACCGACAATATTGGTATAGGTGTGATGCACATAATTATGTGTGTATTTCCAATCATCACCTGTTGCCATGGTATCCCAGTCGTAATTTGCACCATTCAAACTTGGATCATTTAACCAATCGAATTGACCATGCATAACATTATGACCCAGCTCCATATTTTCTACGATTTTGGAAATTCCCAGCAATCCCGTACCCACCACCCAAACAGGTGGAATCCATCCGCCAAACATCAACATAGCACGTGAAGCAATTTCACTATAACGGACAAAATTACGGATTTTATAAATATACTTGGCATCTTGTTCACCTAAACTGTCCATGATTTCACGACGGATTTCATCAACACGGCGACCAAACTCTGCGGTTTGTTCTGGGTTTAAATGTTTCGATTTACTGTTTGGAAAAGTAACTGACATATTCATTGTCTTGCTCCTCAGCACTTCATTTTTAGAAGCCTTAGCTGAATTTTGGGTACAACTTCCTACGCCTAGGTTCAACAGACCGAGAAGTTGTTTAAATTTATTGAAATGATTGTTTTAATTTACAGATTAATGACCACTGGGCTTATCGCTTGGCTGATACACAATTTGATCTGTGTATTTGAAGCATGGTCAATTTCACCTGTCAGCATATTTTTGGTCGAACCACTCACTTTGGTACAAGTACAGGTATTACAAATCCCCATACGACAACCATGAGTTGGCTTTAATCCCGCTTGTTCAGCACTTTCAAGTAGGTTTGATTTCGCAGCAAACTCTTGTTGTGAGCGTAAAAAAACAATCGGTTGTGCTTCTAGGCTTTCATCTACCGCAATCTGGAAATACTCTTGTTTCAAACGATCTGTGATATTCAAATCTTGAAAAATTTGATTGATGCTTTGCATCATTGCACGTGCACCACACGCATAGCTTTGACGCTGCTTGAAATCAGGAACCAAACTTTCCAATAACTCGACAGTTAAATGCTGCTTTTGCTGAGCTGTGTGAATATAGTGATAATTCAACAATGCATATTGCTGATAAAGCTGTTCTAGATCTGTATGAAAAGCCTCATCACGACTAAAATAAATTAAATCAATTGGACGATTTGAATCTTTAAGTGCTTCAAGCAATAAAGAATGGATTGCGGTAATTCCACTGCCTGACGCAATCAATAACAATGGCGATGCATCTTGAGCTAAAACAAAATCACCTTGAGCTTGTGACAACTCAACAATGCTACCAAAAGCCATTTGGCTCAGTGCATTGGAGACTTTACCCTGCTGTTTTACAGCAATGATCAGATCGCCATTATTCAAAAATTTAACCACAGAGTAACTACGTTGTTGACGCACACCCGCAATTTCAACAGTGACAAGAACAGATTGTCCTGCTTTAAACTGTTGATGCTTAAAATTACGATTTGGACGTAATTGAATTTGATAAAAATCAGGGCTTAATGCACGAGTTTTAATAATCGTGGCTTTTACCTTTTTCCAAGCCCAAACAGGATTGATTTTTTCAGCGATAAAATCGACAAAATCCTCACGAACCCATTCTGGCTGATAATGCATATAGCTACTCATGTGACGTTCCTCTTTGTGCTTGCTATTTATTGAGTGAACAAACGTTCTTTTAGTGAACATATGTACACTATAATCATTTTTTAAATTCAGTCAACACCTGTACACTGACATTCGTCGTTTAATTTGTTTTTATTTTTGATAGACTCATCACAACAAAAATCTTTGGATACCAGAATGTCGATACGCGATGAACGAAAACAACAAAGCCGTCAGGCTTTACTTGATGCTGCTTTAACTTTAAGCACATCGGGTCGTTCATTTTCGAGTATCAGTTTGCGAGAAGTTGCCCGTGAAGTCGGTTTGGTTCCGACAGCGTTTTATCGCCATTTCCAAGATATGGATGAATTGGGTAAAGAGCTGGTGGATCAAGTTGCGCTGTATTTAAAGAATGTCTTGCATCAATTAGGCAAAGGCCTAGCGCATCCTGAAGCGAAAACCAAAACCAGCATGGCGCTGTTTTTTGAGGCTGTAGACAGCAGTCCGCAACAATGGATTTTTATGATCGCAGAACGTTGGGGTGGTTCAGAGGTAGTACGTAAAGCCATCGCCCGCGAAATTGACTTCCTAAATGATGATCTTGCCAACGCGTTAAAAAAGTTTGAAGTTATCGCAAATTTTCATGATGAAAATGATTTAAAAGTGATCACCAATATTTTGATTAATTTATCTTTTACTTGGGCAATGTCATGGATCAACTTATCTCGACAATACTCAGGCATCGAACTTGAGTTACAAAAAATGGTGCTTAAAAAACAATCGGTGACGCAAATCCGCTTAATTTTTAAAGGCATCGAAAATTGGGATCGAGATAAAGCTTAATTTATCTCCCAAACTCGCCTCTATATCATCAGCAATAAAAAACCCGCAATTCAATTGCGGGTTTTAAAAACAGCAAAGCTTATTTGGCTTTACGTTCTTTATTGATCAGATAGTCAACAACTTGCGTCACTTTACCATCTTCACCTTGAACCACATATTTACCATTTACCACAACAGCAGGCACCCCTGAAAGCTGGTACTGTTGTGCCAATTGATTTGATTCAGCAATTTTTGCAGTGATCGCAAAAGAACTATACATACTGTTAAATTTCGCCTCAGGCACACCGTACTGAGTAAAGAATTTAGCAAAAGCATCTTTTTGTAGAACTTGCTGATTACCTGCATGATTGGTATGGAATAAAGGCAAATGCGTACGTTTACGTACACCCAATGCTTCACTCACATAATATGCACGAGCACCTTGTTCCCATAATGGATTCATTGCTGCAGGTGTACGGATAAAGTTAACATCTTTAGGGATCTTCTTTAACCACGCTTGCATATGCGGTTCTAATGTAAAGCAGTGAGGGCATCCATACCAAAAAAACTCACGTACTTCAATTTTACCCGGAACTGAAACTTTTCCTGGGTTTTGCACCACGGTATAATCTTTACCTGCAACAAAATCGGCAGCCATGGCATTTACAGAAAACGCCATCACCATGGCAGTCATGCCACCTAAAATAAATTTTTTCATTGACTTTATTGTCCTCGTAGTCATCTCGTATAGCTTATGCATTCACTATAAAACAAATATGGGAAAATCGTTTTCCTTCTGTGAAGTTTTTTACACGATTCATCGCTTTTTCTGGATTTATGGTTACACTAGAGTCTGTTGATATTTCATAAATAGACGAAGTGTTAACAAACACTAGCATAACTGAACTTAATTTTTGATTAAAACAATTTACTTAGAGGTGCCCGGCATGTCGCAACTTAATGTTGATCCACAGGAAATTGCTAAATTTGAAGCACTTGCTGCCTTATGGTGGGATCAACACTCTGAGTTCAGACCTTTACATCAAATCAATCCACTGCGTTTAAACTGGGTTGATGAACATGCCAACGGTCTTACAGGCAAAAAAATTCTTGATGTGGGCTGTGGTGGCGGCATTTTGGCTGAAAGTATGGCACGTCGTGGTGCCAATGTTTTAGGTATCGACATGGGTGCAGCGCCATTGAATGTGGCTCGCTTACACGCTGAACAGGAAAATGTTCAAAATATCGAATATCGCCAAGTTCCTGTGGAACAACTCGCAGAAGAACAAGCAGGACAATACGATATTGTTACATGCATGGAAATGTTGGAACACGTTCCTGACCCAGCGTCTATCATCCAAGCGTGTCAAAAGTTAGTTAAACCAAATGGTCATGTGTTTTTCTCAACAATTAACCGTAATCCTAAGTCTTATTTATTCGCAATTATTGGTGCGGAATATGTATTACGTTTATTGAAAAAAGGTACCCATGATTATCATAAATTTATTAAACCGTCTGAACTTGCAGATGACATTCGGAACTCAGGCTTAAAACTTAAAGATATGACAGGCTTACACTATAACCCACTCACAAAGCATTACTGGCTTGCGCCCAATGTTGATGTGAATTACATGGTTTATACTGTGAATGAAGGTGTTTGATGCAAGCTGTTCTTTTTGATTTAGATGGGACACTGATTGATACGGCTGCAGACTTTATCCGTATTATTCAAAATATGTGTCGAGAAGAAGGGCGCGCTGTGGTTGATGCGGATTTGATCCGCACTCAGGTGTCTGAAGGCGCTCGTGCAATGGTAAAACTGGTTTATCCAGAACTTGAAGTGGATGATCCAGTCTTTTTAGCGCATCGCCAACGCTTTTTAGATCAGTATGGTGATGACATTGCTGTAGACACAGATCTGTTTGCTGGTATGTATCCACTTTTGGCAGAGTTAGAAAGCCAACAGATCCCTTGGGGTATTGTGACCAATAAACCACGTTGGTTAAGTGAATCACTATTGAACGCATTGAACCTCACACAACGTTGCGCTGTTCTGGTCTGCCCTGAAGATGTCGCTCAGACAAAACCTGATCCTGAGCCGATGTATTTGGCAGCAAAGCAAATTGATATTGCACCTGAACAATGTATCTATGTGGGTGATCATCCGCGAGATATTGATGCAGGACGTAATGCGCAAATGTATACAATCCTCGCAGCATATGGTTATTTACCATTACAGTACAAAGATGATTTAAATGCTTGGCAAGCTGACTGTATCGTAGAGAATGTCGATGAATTACATCAAGTTATTCGAAAACTTGTGAATAGTTAAAGTCCAAGAAAATCATTCAATTTACCCAACAACATGATAAATAACACTGAAACATCTTGAATATGATGTTTCAATGTTTTTATATAGAAGATAGCGCTGTTGGCACTTCGACTTGTTTTACGAGAAGCAGTTCTTTTCCAACAGTGCAAAGTAAGACATATAAAATTTAATCATTCTAAATGATGAGAAACATTGTTTAATCGGGTAACGACATTGCGTTCAAAGCCTAAATGACATCATAACAACTATAGGAGGTCTCCCATGAAGTATTCAGAATATCAACCTCGCCCAGATTTATTGAAGGATAAAATTATCCTCATTACGGGTGCGGGAGACGGTATTGGACGTGCAGCTGCGCTCAGCTACGCCTTACACGGCGCAACAGTCGTGTTACATGGTCGCACGCTCAATAAACTTGAAGTCATTTATGATGAAATTGAATCACTTGGTGCCCCGCAACCTGCCATTCTTCCTTTGCAGCTTTCTACTGCCTCTTCACGTGACTATGAACTGCTCGTCGATACTCTAGAGCAACAATTTGGCCGCTTAGATGGTATTTTGCATAATGCCGGAATCTTAGGCGAGCGTGTTGAGTTAGCACATTATCCAGAAGAAGTCTGGGATGATGTCATGGCGGTGAATTTACGTGCACCCTTTGTGCTCACCCAAGAATTACTGCCTTTACTGGAAAAATCTGAAAATGCATCAGTCGTTTTTGCCAGCTCTGGTGTAGGACGCGAAGCACGTGCGCAATGGGGCGCTTACTCGGTTTCAAAAATTGCGATTGAAGCGGTTAGTAAAATATTTGCCAAAGAAAATACTTATCCAAATATCCGTTATAACTGTATCAACCCAGGTGGGACCCGTACCGCTATGCGTGCCAAAGCTTATCCTGATGAGGATCCAAAGGTTTTACCATCACCTGAAGCCATCATGCCTGCTTATCTCTACCTCATGGGAGATGATAGCCTTGCATTGAATGGTGAGAGTATCGACGCACAAGATTAGGGTCTGTTGACATCTCTCTTTCTCCACGCTTTTCGAAGTGTGGAGAAAATCATAAGAGATCCTCTCATTTACAATATTGATCATAGAGTCAAAATAAAAATTTAATAAAAGCCCATATCAAAATCGTTTTATCCAATAAAAATTATAATTTTATTCAGTTTCTTAAATAAAAACGATTCCTCTATAGTGTTACTCAAGTTAAGCAGATCAATCTGAGGCGTTTTTAATGAAAGATTTAAAACATAAAGTAGAGATGATTCGTTCTATCGAACAATTACAACTTCCAAATCAGTTTATTGAGGCCTTAGATGATGCCCATCAAGCTAAAGAGATGATTAAAGCAATCAATTGTTTAAAGCAGATGAATCAGCAGTGGTATTAATCATTCAGGCTCAATTTATAGCGGGGTCATCTCTCTAAGCCTGCATGCAAGTTTATTTTCATAAATATTTACATTTTTTAGTCACCTATTCCGCTTAAAAAAATTTGCTGCGATGCATTACAGCTCAAAGCTTTGCAATAACCCTTTTCACTTTTACATAAATATGTTTTTATTATGTCTGTCATTTTAAATGAAAAACTGAACTTTCTTCACAGTTTCTCTGCAATTTAGCAGTACAGTAGTAAGGTCAAAATAAACATATCGAATAAGCGAGGACGATTATGAAAAAGATTTTAGCGATCATCGCCATCTCTTTATCAACGCTGTTGACGGCTCAGATCAGCAGTGCAGGTCCTCATTTTGACAATGACAATGGTTTTGATCGTGGCAAAAGTGATCGTGGAGATCGTGGACGCAATCATCGTGATCGTGGTAATGACGATGACAACATTCAAGAACAACGTCGTGAACGTGAAGAACGTGGTGTAAAACGTTTGCAACAGCACAAATGGCAAATGGGTTATGTAATGCCACAGCATTATCGTGGTAATAGTTATAAAGTTGATTATAAAGACGAAAATCTTCCAAAACCTTCACGTAATCAACAGTGGTATAAGATTAACAATGACTATATCTTGGTCGACTCAGACAATAATAATATTGTGAATATCCGAGGAATGTAGTTTTTTTAATATTTTGGTTTCATAGGCTCAAACACCTTTTTGTTTGAGCTTTTTTTTGTCTAAATTTCAGCTTTCACAATCTGTTTTTAAAAAACGCTAGAAACCTCCATAAAATTGACAATTAGATGATATTTCTCCATTTTTTATCTTAACTTAAATTGTAATTTGAATGATCGGATAAAGCATCCGTCTGAAAAGGTCGATTCAAATGAGAAAAGTTCTAAGCGCAATCACACTATCACTCAGTGCCTTAGTTGCTACTTCAGCAATGGCTGACTGGGATCATGGTCAAAATCATCGCCCTGTTGCATCACATGAAAAATTTGAATGGCGAGAAGGTGTCATTTTACCTGATCGTTATCATGACAATCGCTATTACGTAAATGATTATCGTGCATACAAAAACCTGCATCAACCAGCTAAATTTGAACGCTGGTATAAAGTAGATGGTCGTTATGTACTGGTTAATGAGCGCAATCACCATATTATCCGTGTGATTCGATAATATCCAAACTACAATATTTACAGCCCAAATTCTTTTTTGGGCTTTTTTATTTATGAAAAGAAAAAAACCAATGGGCCTCTTCATCAAGTCTTCATACATTTCACAATTCACCTAAATCTTGCTCACCGTTTATCTCAAATTATTGAGTAATTTGATTAGATCAAAGGACAAAAGTTCAATTCAGGTGAATCAAATGAAAAATATCTTAACGACACTGGCTTTATCAATGAGTGCGCTGATTGCAACGTCTGCGATGGCTGCACCGCATGATTATCATCGAAATGATCACAATCGTTATCAACAAAGCCATTGGGATCATAAATATGACAATCGTTGGAATAACAACAACCGTTATGACAACCGAGTAAATTCGAGTCAGCGCTGGCGCTCAGGGCAATACTTCCCGGCTCAATTCAATTCATCGCGTTATCATGTCAATTATAAAAACTACCGTCAGTTACCTAAACCTGGAAGATATCAGCAATGGTATAAAGTAAATGGTGATTATGTGCTGGTAAATGAGCGAAATAATCGTATTATTCGTGTGATTGGTTAATGTCTATATTTTAACTTTTAAACCCAACTCAGCTTGGGTTTTTTCACATTTTGAGAATATGATTAAAATCTAATTGATTGGGCAAATAAATAAACTACATACTTTCATTTATATCTCCATAGTTTCTCTATATTTTACGATTAGATTTAATCTGAACTGGTTAATTATTGAATTAGCTAAAAAGGCAAATATCTTCTGTAAATTGTTCAAAATGAAAAGACTAGATTATGTCATTTCAATAAACAGTAATCCTTAAAATATTTGGTTTTTAACTCAATAATCCAATCTGAATCGCAACACTCATATGACCCTTTTGCACTCGTCCTCCCACGTTCGAGTGCTTTTTTTATTGATTAGGGTCTGTTGACATTTCATAAATGGCTTGCGTTGTAGAATAAAATTGAGCATGAGACGTATACGTCGTAAAGCATGAATGAGAATAGCGAGACTATTTTCGAGTTTCATAACGCAGACTGAGATAATTTTAGCTACAACCTTTCAGGACTAGCGTGTTTTTTGCCGCTACTTCGTTACCTTGCGAAACGATGTTTCTCATCATTTAGAATGACTAAATTTCGTATTTCGTGCCTCGTATCACCTAAAAAACCGCGTAGTCGCAAACATAGACGAATTGTCAGCAGACCCTATTATTCTTACACTATTTTTGTTTAGAATCGCTGTATCGCAATCATCAATACTGAGATAGGCATGCAAACCGACAGTTTAGAAACAATACAAAGCACAACGCAAGAATACGTGCATTGGTTTCGTCACTCTGCACCCTATATCAATGCCCATCGTGGTAAAACTTTTGTATTGATGTTTGGTGGTGAAGCCGTTGAACATGAAAATTTTCAGCATATTATTCATGATATTGCGCTACTGCATTCATTAGGCATACGACTCATTTTAGTCCACGGCGCTCGCCCGCAAATTACTGCCAACTTACTTCACAATAAAATTCAAAGCCCGATCCATATCAACCGTCGTGTCACCACACGTGAATCGCTGCCTTGTGTTATGAGTGCCGTTGGTTCGATTCGTCTACAAATCGAAGCTTTATTGTCTATGGGGCTAGCCAATTCACCTATGTTTGGCGCACGCATTGATGTGGTCTCAGGTAATTTTGTCACAGCAAAGCCCTATGGCATTCGTGATGGTGTCGATTTCCAACTCACTGGCGAAGTTCGCACGATTGATACTGAAGCCATTCAAGGCCATTTAGGCAATCAAAATATTGTGTTACTTGGCTCTACAGGGTATTCCACCACGGGTGAAGTATTTAACTTACTTGCAGAAGAAGTTGCGACAAAAACGGCCATTCATATCAAAGCCGATAAATTGATTTTTTTAGGCAATCAACAAGGCTTAATGGATGAATATGGGCAATTGAGACGTGAAATTACCCCGCAGCAACTCGATAAGCATATTGAAAAATACCAAGATTCAAATTTTGAAATCGCTTTGCATTTGCACAATGCAAAAGAAGCCTCACTAAAAGGCGTAAATCGCGTTCATCTGCTTTCCTATAGCGATGATGGTGCATTGATTAAAGAGCTCTTCACCCGTGATGGACATGGCACCATGATCACCGATGCCCATTATGAAGAAGTTCGTATGGCAAATATTGGTGATGTTGGCGGTTTGATTAATCTATTACGCCCTTTGGAAGATGAAGGTATTTTAGTCTATCGCTCACGCGAACGTTTAGAAAATGAAATCGAAAAGTTTGCCGTCATTGAACGAGATGGAACAATTCTCGCCTGTGCTGCACTCTACCCGATTCTATCAACAGACAATGAAGTGCAATCGGCCGAAATTGCTTGTGTAGCCGTACACCCAAGCTATCGCAAATCTAATCGTGGTAGCCAAATTTTGCATTTCCTAGAAGAAAATGCACGTCAATTGGGTATTCAACAACTGTTTGTATTAACCACGCGAACCGCACACTGGTTCTTAGAGCATGGATTTGAACTGGCCAATGTTGATGATTTACCCGAAGCGCGACAAGCGCTGTATAACTATCAACGTAATTCGATGGTGTTTAAAAAATCAATTGCTTAAAATTGATGAATTTTTTTATTCTCAATCAATTATCACATTTGCTGCTAAGCTTATCGCTACAGATTCCATCAAGCAGAATATTTTCTTATTCTTGAGGGTGGAATCTATATATGGCGATTGAATAATACAAATAACATCATAATTTTCAAATTCTTATAACATTATATTTTTATAGAATATCCACTTTATATTTCTCATTTATAGCTAAGCTTAGCAATTAATTATTTATCTGTTTTTTTCATTAGCAATCACTAAAAACTTATTTTTTTGAAAATACAAAGCCTTTTAAGCTGATGCTCATGCCTTTTTCTGACTTTATAGGAGCATCGTGACTCATGGCGAGCTTATTTCAACCTTCGTGGAAAAAAATCACCCTTATGAGTGCTAGCCTTGCCACCATCATGATGCTTACTGGATGCTCAAAACCGCAAGAAACCACAACCTTAAATATCGGTTTTCAAAAATATGGGGTCTTGCCCATTATCAAAGCACGTGGCGACTTAGATAAAGCCTTAAAGGAAAAAGGGGTAAATGTGAAATGGGTTGAATTCCCTGCTGGTCCTCAACTGCTAGAAGGTTTAAATGTCGGTAGTGTCGCCTTTGGTGAATCTGGGGAAGCACCGCCTATTTTCGCCCAAGCTGCAAACTCAAATCTGGTCTATGTTGCCAATCAACCTGCTGCACCTTTAGCTGAAGCCTTAATTGTGCCAAAAGATTCAGCCATTCAATCAGTCCAAGATTTAAAAGGTAAGCGTGTAGTTTTGAATAAAGGTTCAAATGTACATTATCTTTTACTCAAAGTTTTAGAAGCAAATCATTTAAAACTTGATGATATTCAAGTGGTCTACCTACCACCAGCTGATGCACGTGCTGCCTTTGAAAAAGGTGCTGTAGATGCTTGGGTCATTTGGGATCCGTTCTTTGCTGCTGCTGAAAAACAACTCAATGCCAAAGTCATTGCGACAGGTCAAAACTTGGTCAATAACCACCAATTCTATTTGGCTGATCGTAAGTTTGCTGAACAACATCCCGATGTTTTAAAAATTGTGGTCAATGAACTGAATACGACAACGCAGTGGGTGTCTCAACATCAAACCGATGCGGCAAAACTCTTAGAAAAACCGACAGGCTTACCGCTTGATATTTTGAATACCTCAATTTCTCGTATGGGTTTTGGTGTGACTCCAATTTCTAACGATGTGGTAAAGAAACAGCAAGCTGTCGCAGATGCTTTTTATCAACAAAAACTCATTCCCAATAAAATCAACATTCAAGCAGCTGTTTTAGCGAATTAATTTCGCCAACAACGCCGTTAAAGAGGACATCAATATGACCCAGCAAATCGCACAACAAAACACAGCCTCATGGTTCAATGCAACGACTCATGCCATGACCACGATGTTGATCTGTAGCGCAATGCTGGGTTCAGCCTCTGTGTGGGCAATCGATCCAACGGTAAAAGAATTACGTATTGGCTTTCAAAAAAGTTCTATTAATTTTGCAATCGCCAAACAACAGAAATTGTATGAGAAAGAATTCCCAAATGCCAAAATCACTTGGAATGAATTCCCTGCAGGCCCTCAAATTTTAGAAGCCCTTGCTGTAGGTTCGTTGGATGTTGGTGTCACTGGCGATACTCCACCAGTATATGCTCAAGCCGCGAATAAACCGCTGTACTACATTGCCTATGAAGCAGCCAAGCCGTTGGCTTCGGCAATTTTAGTGCCTAAAGATTCAAAAATCACCAAACTGAATGAGTTGAAAGGTAAACGTATTGCGTTGCAAAAAGGCTCAAGTGCGCATTATTTATTGGTACAAGCTGTCCGTAAAGCTGGTTTGCAATGGTCAGACATTCAACCAATTTGGTTAACCCCTGCGGATGCTCGCGCTGCATTTCAAAAAGGTGCTGTCGACGCTTGGGCGATTTGGGACCCATTCTTTGCTTCTGCTCAAGTCGAAGATCAAGCGCGTATCCTCGCCTCTGGGCAGGGTTTAAGTCCAAATTATACCTTCTATTTGGCATCGCCAGATTTTGTAAAAAAATATCCTCAAGCAGTTAAAGGCATTATCCAGCAAATTAATACTGCTGATAAATGGGTACAAGCCAATCGTGTTGCAACAGCGCAAGCCATCGGGCAAAGCACTGGTTTAAAACCGAAAGTTAGTCAAACTTTTATTGAACGACGCCCAAGACCTTCGGGTGCAGCACCGCTTTCAGCAAAAGTGATTGCAGATCAACAACAGCTGGCCAATCGTTTTAGCGAACTCAAAATTATTCCAAACAGCATTGATATCAAACAAGCCGTTTGGACGGCGAAATAATATTTTTCTAAGGATGAATGAAATGAAAATCTTCTGGTTTATTCCTACTCACGGTGACAGTCGTTATTTAGGTACAAGCAAAGGTGCTCGCCAAGTGGACCATGCTTATATGAAACAAATTGCTGTAGCTGTGGATAATTTGGGCTATGAAGGTGTACTCATTCCCACGGGACGTTCATGTGAAGATCCATGGATTACTGCTGCGAGCCTGATTGATGCGACTAAAAATTTAAAATTCTTGGTTGCGTTACGTCCAGGCGTAACAACACCAGCGCTTGCAGCACGTATGGCTGCAACTTTTGATCGTCTATCCAATGGGCGGGTTTTACTCAACCTCGTTACAGGTGGTGATGAGCAAGAATTGAAAGGTGATGGCGTATACGAAGACCACGCTTCACGTTATAAAACAGCAGCTGAATACACCACGATTTGGCGTGAAATTTTAAAACGTTCACATACCGGTGAATCATTTACCTTCCATGGCGAACGTTTAAGTGTAGATGATGCCAAGTTGCTTTATCCACCGATTCAAGCACCTTACCCACCACTCTGGTTTGGGGGCTCTTCTGAAGATGCGATTGAATTGGCTGCTGAGCAAGTTGATACTTATTTGACTTGGGGCGAGCCACCTGCTGCGGTCAAAGAAAAAATTGCAGTAGTAAAAGCAAAAGCCGATGCCAAAGGTCGTCAACTTAATTATGGTATTCGTTTACATGTCATTGTTCGTGAGACCAATGAACAAGCATGGCAAGCTGCCAATGAACTGATCCAATATGTAGATGATGCGACGATCGCAGCTGCACAGAAAAAATTTAAACAAATGGATTCCGTTGGTCAGCGCCGTA
The DNA here is from genome assembly GCF_025433935.1 of Acinetobacter sp. I-MWF. Lineage (NCBI taxonomy): Bacteria > Pseudomonadati > Pseudomonadota > Gammaproteobacteria > Moraxellales > Moraxellaceae > Acinetobacter > Acinetobacter sp. I-MWF. The sequence goes on from NZ_JAMBAR010000001.1 coordinate 4,497,544, forward strand.
TGGCTGAACTACATAATGGTGATCGTAGTAAGCTTGAAGTATCGCCAAATCTTTGGGCAGGAGTTGGACTCGTTCGTGGTGGTGCAGGTACGGCTTTGGTCGGTGATCCACAAACTGTTGCAGATCGTATCCAAGAATATGCTGATTTAGGTATCAATACCTTTATTTTCTCAGGTTACCCGCATTTAGAAGAATCCATTCGCTTTGCTGAACTGGTATTCCCATTACTGCCGTTGGAAACACGCAAGAAACTCACGCAACCTAATTTGACGGGACCATTTGGCGAAATCGTTGCCAATAACTATACCCCTGAAGAAAATAAAAAACCATTACAGGAGCCTGCATGAATGCCTTAATTAACAATGCTACTCCAGCCAAAAGCACTGCCGTTTCACGTGGAACGAAACAAATTGGGCAGCGTTTGCTGCCTTGGATTGTGCCGATTTTACTGATTGTCATTTGGCAAATTGCGTCTAAAACAGGATTGCTTGAAAGCCGTGTTTTACCTGCACCGACAGCGGTAGTCTCTGCGTTTTGGACACTTTTAGTCAGCGGTGAGCTTTGGCAGCACGTCAAAGTCAGTGCTGGACGTGCGCTACTTGGCCTCTTAGTTGGTGGTGGGCTCGGTCTATTTTTGGGACTGCTCAATGGTTCATCAAAAGTTGCATCCAACTTATTGGATACCACCTTACAAATGATCCGAAATATTCCAGCGTTGGCGCTGATTCCATTGGTTATTTTATGGTTTGGAATTGATGAATCTGCAAAACTCTTTTTAGTGGCTGTTGGTGTGTTTTTCCCGATCTATATCAATACCTATCATGGGATTCGTTCAGTTGATCCTCAATTGATTGAAATGGGAAAAAGCTATGGGTTAAGCAGATGGCAATTGTATAAAGACATTATTTTACCGGGCGCAATGCCTTCAATTTTAGTGGGTTTACGCTTTTCACTGGGGTTGGTCTGGGTACTGCTGATTGTGGCAGAAACAATTTCCGCACAATCTGGAATTGGTTATATGACCATGAATGCGCGTGAGTTTTTACAAACAGATATCGTGCTAGTGGGTATCTTGCTGTATGCCCTTTTAGGCAAACTTGCCGATGTTTTTGCACAATTTTTAGAAAAATACCTATTGCGTTGGCACGCAGGTTATCAAAAATAGGAGTCTGATATGACCGATTTAAGCATTAGCCAATATGCCAATGACTTGGTGGCACCAGCCGAGATTATTGAAGAACAACAAGCAAAAATTGGTGCCGAAATTTCGATCGAACAACTGCATAAATATTATGGCGAAGTTAAAGTTCTTGAGGACTTAGATTTAAACATTGAAGCAGGTGAATTCGTTGCAATTGTGGGACGTAGTGGTTGTGGTAAAAGTACCCTACTGCGTTTAATTGCCGATTTAGAACAACCCAGTTATGGTGAAATCAAATTTAAATCTTTATTAAATTTCCGTGAAGGGATCATTGCAGATGATATTCGGGTGATGTTCCAAGATCCACGCTTATTGCCATGGAAAAGTATTCTAAAAAATGTGCAATTGGGTCTAGCCAAAAACCAATTTTCTAAAGCTGAGCAATTATTAGAAAAGGTCGGATTAAAGGAGAAATCTGGACTTTGGCCATCACAGCTTTCTGGTGGACAACGTCAACGAACGGCACTTGCTCGTGCTTTGTCACATACACCACGAGTCTTATTACTGGATGAACCTTTAGGTGCTTTAGATGCATTGACGCGACTAGAGATGCAGAATTTAATTGAAAAGTTATGGTTAGAACAAGGCTTTACCACCATCCTTGTTACCCATGATGTCAGTGAAGCGGTTCAACTCGCAGATCGTATTATTCTTTTGGATAAAGGGCATATTGCACAACAGTTTCAAGTCGATTTACCACGTCCACGTCAAAAAGGTGTGGCATTTGCAGAACTTGAACAACAGGTACTTAGCGCTGTGCTTGCGACATGAACAGCAACAAAATACCCTTTTGTTCGTAACGCAAGGTATTGTCGAGCAGAATATTTTTGTCTTTACATATTAGGGTTTGCTGACAATTCGTCTATGTTTGCGACTACGTGTATTTTTTAGTCGATACTAGGTGCGAAATACGAAATTTAGTCATTCTAAATGATGAGAAACATCGTTTCGCAAGGTAACGAAGTAGCGGCAAAAAACACACAAGTCCCCCGCTGCGCCTTGCGCTGCAAACAAAGCAGTGCTTTGTTCTTGCTCAGGGTTGTGGCTAAAATTATCTCAGTCTTCGTTATGAAACTCGAAAATAGTCTCGCTATTCTCATTCATGCTTTACGACGTATACGTCTCATGCTCAATTTTAACCTACAACGCAAACCATTTATGAAATGCCAACAAACCCCAACCTTGCGGAACCATGTTGCTGATCTTGAATAATTAAATCGAATATTTTGTCGTTTTGATCGGATAGAAAATGTTCGCTGTCACAAATATGTTTAAGTTTTCAACTGTTTCTATTGATTAAAAATGAGCTGGGTATTTTAAAGAAAGTCAGTTTTCTTAAATGAAAATTAAATCATGCTATTTAAGATTATCTAATTTTTAAATTAACTCAAAAATTAACCTTATACTAAAAAATGTCACAAAATTTAAATATTAAGTCATAACTGACAGAATTTTAAAATAAGATTTGCTCCAGTTTAGTGCAAAATTAGATAATAGGGATCTACGATCGACTTAATAATAAAACTTCATCATTATTTATCAGAAATATACCAAAATAATGCTGCTTTCTGTGCACAAATCAAACATTTTACCGTACAATTTAATAATCAGTTTTTCGATTAAAGATGCGATGGAACAAAAAAAGAGTGCTCAAAAACGCCAGCAGCTGCTCAATGCTGCACTTGACGTATTTTCTGTCTATGGTTTCAACGGCGCAAGTCTAGATGAAATCGCTCAATTAGCAGATATGCATAAATCCAATATTTTCTACTACTATGAAAATAAAGAAGCCTTATATGTTGAAGTGCTAACGACAGTTATGCAGAAATGGTTAGCACCGTTGCAGTCGCTTGAGTCAGAATTGGAACCGACAGAAGCTTTGTCACATTACATCATGACCAAAATTGAAATCTCTAGAACTCAGCCTAAAGCTTCAAAACTTTTTGCATTAGAAGTGATTCAAGGCGCACCACATATTTTACCGATCCTCAAAGGCCCGCTTAAAAAGCTCTTTAAACGTAAAGCCAAAGTGATTTTAAACTGGCAGGCGCAAGGTAAAATATCAGATCAAATCGATGCTGAGTTGCTGATTATTAATATTTGGGCATTGACTCAAAATTATGCAGACTTTAGTACTCAAATCGAAATGGTGACTGGTAAAACTTTGCGTAATAAAAGTATGTGTCAACGCGCAATTGAACATACAATCCATATGACTTTATATGGTGTGTTACCGCGCAATTAATCATCCAATATACTTATTGGTTATTTTGGCAAACGGCCATAGAGTTCTATGGTCGCCAAGACTCAATTTTAAACTTTATATAATACTCAAACAAACTAAGTCTTTAATAAATAGACTGATATAGTTTTAACAACTTTTGCGCACCCAATAATAAATTATCTTCCCAATCTAAATGTGCGGTGTCATTTGCACCATCTGTAATGTATTTAATCGAAATGAAACGCACAGCTAATTTTTTACAGACTTTAGCCAGTGCATAGCCTTCCATATCGACCAAGTTACAGCTCACTTTGGGTTGTCCTGTTTCAAAACTATCCCCAGTACCACAAACACCCTGCGCTAAATGTGGAAAATATGATTCTAAATGAATTTCGCGTGGAAAATGCTCATCCATTGGCGTAACGCCCACATCAAAACCGAGTGGGGAAACATCCATATCACGTTGCACAAAGGTTTTTACCTCAATCAACTCATGGGCATCAAAGAAAGAACTTCCTGCACTACCTAAATTCAGTATGGTTTTACAGCCGGTTTTTTGAATAACATCGAATGCCTTATAGGCTGCATTAATCTTGCCAATCCCGCTATAGTGGACAGTGATACCTGCTTGTTCAAATAACCCTTTAGATTCATTGGGTAAAGCCATAATCAGTGCAATGTCGTCTTTCATATCGATTCAGAATTAAAATTTTACTTATTAGAATGGAAATTCAAATCCTGATCAATCTTATTGTTAACTCAAAATTTTAAAATCATATACAAATCACTACTGTACCTATGACCTTGATTGCGCATAATGTTTTAATAGAAAAAATAGAGATGAAAATAAATGAATATCCAAATCATCGTGGGCAGTATTCGAGAAGGTCGTGTTGCCATTAAAGTCGCAGAATGGTTGCTTAAAGAAATCCAAAAACTCGACTTTAGTACCCTCAATGTTGAAATTGTAGATTTAAAAGAATGGGATTTACCTTTCTTTGCCGGGAAAAATTCACCCGCCTCAGGAATCTATGATCAGCCCAAACAGCAAGAATGGGCGAAAAAAGTTGCTTCTGGAGATGCGTTTATTTTCATTACCCCAGAATACAATCACGGCTATAGTCCCGTACTGAAAAATGCCATCGACTTCGTTTATAAAGAATGGCAAAGCAAACCTTCGGCTTTTGTCAGTTATGGCGGTACCAACGGTTCACGTTCAATTGATCAAATCAAACAAGTCTGTGCTTTTATTGGCATGATTGACTCTAATGCAGTCATTGAACTGCGAGATATTGGGCAACGTGGTAAGAGTGAAACCTTTGAGGGAAATGAGTTTGATAATAAAGCAGTCAAGTCTGTGGTAAACAAACTCATCCAATATGCCAATGTCTAAAATCACATTGTACGCTTTAGCTTACATCACTTGCATGCATTGACGGCTAGGGAAGTTGAAGCAAATCCCCTATTCTATAGTCATAGGGAACAGGAAGTTTCCCAGACATAAAACAATAATAATCGGTCTGTACATCAGGAAGTGAGGTAGAACAGGAGTTTACCTAGCGAACCAATACGAAAAAGCCCCGTCAGGATGATGGGGCTTTTTTTATACGCTGAACTATTTAATTTTGCCCAACTGTTAATGACTGATCACCAATACATTTGCATCCGCAAGATAAAGGTGAATTATGCTGAGCAGCAGGCTTTCCCATCACCAACATATGATTATCACCTGCAACAATGCTGGCGACACATTTATGCTTGGGACAAGTCGCCTTATCGCCTACACACGCAATCGCTTTACCATCAATCAGAAAAGAAGACTGTGCAGAAATAATTTTTCCACCACCTGTCGTGGGTGACCCTAACGTGATATATGGAAGTGCCATAGTGCCTACCTTTTATTGTTTTGTTATGGAATAAAAAATTTATAAAACATCGAACTCAATACGGCGGTTCTTTTTACGCCCATCTTCAGTTGCATTATCAGCAACCGGTTTGGTTGAACCTAGACCAGCTGTGCTTAAACGAGTCGGTGCAATGCCTTTCGTCGTTAAATACTGCTTCACCGCTTCAGCACGTTGCAAACTCAAATCCTGATTCTTTTGTGGATTACCTTGGCTGTCAGTATGCCCCACAATTTTAACATTTTTACCTTGGACTTTATTTAATGCAACCACCATCTCGTCTAAGATTTGTGTACCTGTTGGGGTAAGTACAGCTTTGCCAGATTCAAACTCAATAATTCGATTTTTTAGGGCATTATCAATCACAGATTGCTCAGCAGCATTCACTGAAATTTGAGAATTAAATCGATAAGGTGGCTGAACTAAGGATTGGAATAAACTGGTGGTTGGCTGAATATCAGTTTGCACACCCATTTTCCCAACCAACTCAACTTGCGTACCTCGTACAGAAAGCTTACCTTGGCTAATCTTCTTTAAATCTGGGGTAATCACACGTGTAACCGAATCACTCCAGCCATTTGGTGCGGATACGGCTCGAATTTGGATTTTATCAACAACTTGATCATCACCATAAACCGCTTTTAATTTCGCCAAGATTGCTTGTTTGGTCATGTCATTCGGCACAGCACCTTCAACCACAATCGGTGCAGCAAACACATTGAATGAACAAAATAAGCTAGAAATAAGCGCAAATTTTTTCAATATTTTGACTTGTTTATTTTTCATATCATTATTCATCTATAAATGTTTGTCTAAAAATTTTCATGCCTTGAACCAGACTCAATTGACGTTCGCATAAAGACTGTTCAAGTGCTGCTAGACCTGCATTCTGTTCCAAATAGGCATCAATCCATAATGGTTTGACCAAAGATACCCAATGATCATTTTGCATATTTTGAGTGAAAATATTACTTAAAGCCGTGATATCTGCCCCTTGGAATCCAAATAATAAAATTGGAGACTCTTGGTGAAGAATACCAATCAAGATCTCTGTATTACTTTTTTCTAAAAAGCGTCCGATTAAGTTGACCCAGAATGCGGCAATTTCATAGCAATAATTATGATTATTAATCGGTAAAATAAGCACCTTAGATAACTTACTGGTACCGTGTTTAAGCACAGGCTGTAACAATAAGCCCAAACCCAGCATACTCTGCGCCAATTCATAAGGTGTGATCTTCATCATTTGTGCAAATGAATGCATGGTATGATTTTCAAAAAAATCCTGCGTTTTTAATTCAGGCAAGACCTGTATTTCATGATCAATTTCACCCAGCTTATTGATCAATACTTCAGGATCACGAATGGTTCGGATGTTTCTATTTTTTTGAAATAAATCAATCAATACAGGTTTATATTTAAACGGCGCATAGAGTAAGTTTTGAAAAGGGTGGTCAACTTCTAATAACTGGCTTAAAACCATTGGAAATTGACGACCAGAACTGTCTTCACTGGTCACCATATTTGCCGCAAGAAACATTCTTTCCTTAGGGTTTGCGATAAAGAAGTCTAAAGGTGCTAATGATTCATAAGCTTGATTAAAATTTTCTTCTCGCATTGCAAGCTCTAAAGCTTCCGTAATCCATTGATCAATCACTTGAATCAATGAATATTGCCCTTTTGTTTTCAGAAAATCACCACGTGCGGGACATTTTCCATAATACAACGGTGTAGACTTTATCGTTTGCATACTTTAATCCCTCGCGTCAAATCGTTCCCTTGAATCATTGAGCCACTCCTTTTCCAGCAGCATTTGCCGCATTGCCAGCAGGTGCCGCTGTTGGGCTTACTGGTGCGGTTGTCTGAGGCTTAGGTGCAGCTGCTGTTGGTGCAGTCGTACCGCCAAATGGTGAAGCCGCTGGTGAGTTTGCACTTACGGTAACAGGTGCTGCCTGTGCTGCAACAACCAATGGTGCTTTAGGACTTGTAACTCGATCAACCAGTTTTAATCCAACATAGCCACGATTAGAACCAATTGGATTTGAAGCATTACCACTAATTAAACGGAATTGAAGTTTCACAAACAAATCACTGTTTTGTTTGCTTGCCCATGTCATTTCAAAGCTTCCATTTAATGACTTGCGTTGTGCACTATCAATTAATTTATTGATCCCATATTCACCCGGCTCATCAAATATAGTATGGGTTTGACCATCTAAATCGATTGCCGTAATGCGTGCTCCCGGTATTGCACCAGGATTTGGCCACATGAAGTTAACCCATTGTTGGATGCCATTTTCATAAACCAAACGCTGCCCATCAATATCAATGGTATAGGACAATAATTTATTGTTCGGGATTGGATAGAATTGGAAATTTGACTGATTGGCTGCAACTGGAGCACCACCTGTTGCTCCCGCAGAAGCACCATTAATTGGGGTAGTATACTGCTCAAAATTCATCACGAATTCAGGATTTAAACCTATACCCATGTTTTTCCATGTCTTCGATGACAACGTATAACCACGACGAATAACAAATGGATCAAGGGTTTCTTTTACAAATTTAGAAATGCTGCCGTTATCACCAAAAATTTGGCCAATTTCACTACTGGTCGCTTGAATCGTTCCAGAAGAGTTAAATGGAACTTTTTGCGAAAGTGTTTGGCTAAATGGTTGGAAAGCCTGCAAGGTCCAAAGTTTATTAATTTCGTCCTGTGCTGGGGTCAACAAACTGTCGAAAGATTGCGTTAATGGACTCACCAACAATTTTTGAACCATTTGCTGATCTAACTCACCCAAACCAACTGTCAATTTTTCATCGACGACTTTTTGAGTGGTGTTGAAAACTGAACTTTGATCATTAATGGTCAGTTTCGCTAAGGCCAAAGCACTTGGACCAAAGTCACCTGCACTGCGTAGATCATTCAGCTTACTTCTGACTTGCGCCATATTCTGTAAATAATCATCCAGCAGTGATTTGTCCTGTAAATCATCACGTTTACGGACCAATTGGTAGAATACTTGGAATTGTTGAGAAATCTGCCCTTGTGCTTGATTAGATGCACGTTGGATATCATCCGTTTTACCTTGACCTAAAACTTTACGCTTAAACCAAGCAATAAAGCCAGTTTGTGGTGCAGCAAGTTCAGCTTGAACGACTGGATTATCCCAACTGGTTTCTTTTGCAACACGGTCAATATAGGTACGGATTGGAGAGTTTTGTGGCTCACCCAACACATCCATGACCTTGGCTTGCTGAACAAAATCAGCGCCTTTTGCATAGTGGGTAGCATTAATAAACTTCTTCCATTCAGCAATATATTCTTGCTTATACAACTGGGTCAACTGTTTACGAATTTGGTCAGGACTACCACTAAAAGTTAAATCATCTGACTGGGTACTATTCAGCACCCAATCTTTGGTATCTGTTGGCTTATTCGCAGCTTCTTCAATCGCTTTATCGACATATTCATCCCATGCTTTTTGGGTAAATATACCAGGCAATGCATAACCACCGAGCATAACATTACGATTGGTTTCACCGACAATTTGCGCTACCGTCACCGCAGGGAATCGAACAGCCGCACGCATTTTAATTTCATTATAAACGCGATCTCGAGCAGGCATTCCACGTACAACAGAGAGCAACACTTGACGGGTTTGATCGACCAATTGCGCATCAGACTCTAACACTGGAAACTTTTTATCATTGGCTAAAGTCATTGAGTAGCTCAATATTTTTTCAGCTTTTTGAATCATTTCGCCACGTGGCATTTGTCCACGATTGGTGTCTAACCATGAACGCCAGAAACGAGTGACTTGGTCACTTAAATGACTCGCATCCATATATTGTGGATTGCTCATCATCAAATAGGCTTTTAACGCATTGTAGGCATCTTGTGGATTGGTATCAGAAGGTTCTGATGCAATCTGTGTCGAAGATGCTTGTTTAATTTCTACATTGACATGATTTTGTTTAAGCGTCTGCTCATTGCCTTTTACACGCTGTAAATATTGCGCAATGTTTTGCTGACTCGGCGCTAAAACAATTTGTTTCACACCTTTTAAATATTCAGCTTTTAATTTTTCTTTTAAGTCATTGCCTTGATATAGACCAAACGAAAACTTCAATGGGCGATGCTGATCAAAATCATCCAATTGCTCTAAACGTTGTTGCAAAATCAGTAAAGCATCGATTTGGGTAGAGAGCTCTTGACCCGAAGTTTGCTCCATTTGCACAACTTTATTTAAATCGGCCTGAACATCTGCAATCAATTGTTGGTTATTACGATAAGACCATACCCATAGACCTAAAATGATGGAAACACCCAATAATGATGCAATAAACGCCAAATAACGTTTACGCTTTGTGGTCGGGTTAATATGTTGTTTAACTAAGTTTTTATCTTTGAGAATGACTTCTGAGAATAGCCCTTTTAAGAAATAGCCATGATTCTGAGAAATTGAATTTTGTGGAATACCATGTTCGCTATTGGGGATTTTAGTCAGCTGAAAATCATCAACAATCTGTTCGGTCATCGGGCTTTCTATCACGCCCTCTTGTAAAGCGCTGGTAAAGTAAAAGCCACGGAAGACAGGTTTAAACTGATACGGATTTTCTTCAAATAAAGTACCAATAAACGTTTTTAATACAGGTTTTAAAGTCTTAAATTCAAGAGGGAAAGTCATCACACTTGGCGAAATATTTTGCGCATGACGACGACTTAAATGGGTAGTACTGACCCCTTTTAATCCATCATATAAAATATTGTAGTGCTTCTCGAAATGTTCTACAGCATTCTGTGATGATTCAGAGTCATACGGTAAGGTCGCGCCCCACACTTGATCAAACTCAGCAGATTCATAACATTCAAAAAATTCAGTGAATCCTGCAATCAAATCCATTTTAGAAAAGACCAAATAAACTGGTGCAAAAATTTCTAAACGTTCAGTTAAATCTTGAATACGTGCTCTTAAACTTTTCGCCAATTTGATTGATTTTTCAGGGCTTTGACTAACCAACTCAGCCACACTAACAATCACAATTAAGCCATTGATCGGTGCTTTAGAACGGTTCTTTTTCAGAATATTTAAAAAGCCTAACCATTCTGAATGGTCTTCAGAATATACAGAGTATCGACCAGCTGTATCCAGCAAGACCCCTTCTGTTGAGAAAAACCAATCGCAGTTTCGGGTACCACTAAGTCCTGAAGACACCACTTTTTGATGGGTCTCTTCAAAGGGAAATTTTAGTCCAGAATGGTAAATTGCCGAGCTTTTTCCCGCAGCAGGGTTACCAATCACCATATACCAAGGCAATTCATAGAGTGCTGCGTTACCACTTTTATCACCCAATTTAGACTTACGAATCAATTGGATCGAATCTTTCATCTGCTGATTGATCAGATTTAATTCTTCTTTATCTTTTTGTTTTCCATATTCAGCAGTGGTGTCTTGTTGAATCGCTTCAGCCAATGCTTCACCTTGTTCTGCATGTTTACGGCGCTGGATCAACCAGTAGATGCCGTAAATCACCAATCCAAGAATGTAAGCTGCAACCATCATAAAGAAGTACTGACGCGGCACTACACTATATGAAGAAACGAGCGCAACCAGAATCGAAAGCGCAATCACCAGTTTCGGATTTGTGATGTACTGCCATGCATAGCTTAAAATTGTTTGTATCATTTTCTCTATTTCTTTCTAAATTTATCTGTAAGTTCTATGCAAACTCAGTCCCAACAAGCACTTGGGTTTGCTGATGTTCAGCACTATAAACATAACCGTACAACTCATCTTTAAAGTGCAAACTCAACATAAAACCAAAAACTTTGGCTAAGGGTTGGGTATGGCCTAGGCTATTTTTACTGTAAAGATAATGATGCGCTTCAATCGCTGTTTCGGCAAAGTTTTGTTCAAGTTTCTTTAACAGCTTGATCTCTGCTGGGTCGTCTAAGACCAAGACAAAGGGCTGTTCTTGATCAAACTGTTCTGCTTGGTCTAAATTCAACTCTTTTAATGTTTTAGATGCCTGATCAGAATTTAAAGCAATTCGAATATACTTTATTGCTTGTAAATTTTGCAATTCGACCTGGGTATTTGTCATACAACAGGTACTGATATACTCAGATGGAATATATTTTTCAGTCATCCACGTCCGATCATCTATGGTTTCTTGATCAATTTCTGAATCTACTGCAATAAACAGTGATGCCTCAGAATCTAAGAGTTGGGTTCTTTTCAGCAACTTAATCCAATCTTTATATGCGGTTGTCTCACCCCAATAATGATATTCAGTGCCAAATTGCTGATCGAGAATGCCCAGCTCAGTAAGATAGTGGTGAACCAACTCTGAAGCTGAACTTTCATCCCAGCTATGGAATAAGTTTTCTGGCAAAATAATATGGATATTCAAACGATTAAGTCGCGGTACTGCTTCTGCGACCTGTTGTTCTATCGGCTCATCCTCATAGTCACGATGAGGGTCAATCCAAGCAGGATGCATACGATATTCATGTGCAAGTTTGGCATCATAAAAGAGTGCTGAGTTTTTTAGGTGCTCTGCAATTTGATATAACGTTTCAGTATTCTGTTCTAATTGCTGCTGAATTAATGCGCTTATACGTTTTTGACGAGTGGAAAGACTAGATGCCTCATCCTCTAACGGTTCTTCAATCTCTTGAACACGGAATGAAAGAATCGGTAAGCCATAACCATTGACCAATTGCGAATCAAGTTCAGGACTTGCCACATCTTGAAGCTGATCAAGCTGTGCTTCATTTTCGCCTAAGGCACTTAAACTTGTCGCTGAATAAACTTTCAAGTCTACCCATTCAATTTTTTCTTCAACTTTAGCTTCAGTGGTTTGTTGTTGTTCTGAACGTTGTTCTGCCTCAATTCTTTGTTGTTCTTTCTTCTCTTGGTGGCTTTGATAAATCTTTTTGATCAACATTGGGCTTAGGATTAACAAAGTAATCGCCGCTGGAATCACCCCAAAGAAAATCAGAAAATCTTGCCCATTTGGGTCATATTTAATATCACGCCAATAAAACACCACGATTACCGAAACCAGTAATATTGTGCTGACTAAAGTTCCTAAAATTATTTTGATCACTTATGACACTCCAATCAGTGCATAACAGGTTTCATCATTGTCACTTTGAGTTTTTGGCATCACAAAAGCACCTTGTGCCAAACCGATTTGTGTTGTTGAGCTCAGTTGTAAAGGCTGGACTTCCTCTTTTGCCAAGACTAAACGTAGATCGACAAGTAAGGTGGGACTACACCAACTTTGCAGAATTTTCTTTAACTTCTTACTCAATTTTTTCTTGGGTAAAAATTCTAAATACTGTGCATGGCTCAATGGTCCAATTTGAATCTCAATTTTCCCATCAATTTGTCGGATCGTTTCTCCACAAAAAGTATTTACACCTAACAAAAAAGGCTGCTTGCCTCCCAAAGTAGTTTTCTGATCATCGCCGAGTTTAAACTTTTCGGTAATATATTCTTTGACTTCAACGTGTTGATTGAACACACAGGTCAGCATTGTCTTGAGTGCATGGGCGGTATTGTTTTGCCCCTGCATCAGCCCAGAAAACTCAGCAAAATAATCGTCTAGATCACTCTGTTGATGCTGTGTCCGAATATAACCATTTAATGCATGCAGGATTTCTAAGTAATTATTTTCTTTTTCAACTTCATAACGTACAGGCAGGTTATAACTTAAACTTGCTTCAACAAATTGAGCTGTAAGCTTATGATTAAATAAGCCTAAAAACTTTTGAACTTCAACACGCTGTTTACGCGGTGCTTGTTTCACTTTATTGGTATAGGTATACGGCATTGCGCCTTGCATACCGGTTAAACCGACAATCAAATTGGTAAGATGAATTTTTTCATCTTGTTGTTCGAGTAATTCAATTTCATGTTTTGGGAAGTTCAAATTTAATGAACTTTCAAAAAGAAAATCGTCAGACCAATTTTTTAAAACAGCAGTATTGGGCGCATGTCTAAATAATCGTGTGGTTTGGATAAATTCAAAAGCTGTAGGGGTTTTAAAAAGCTCATCAATTACAGAAGCTTCTTGCCACCAACGTTCTGTACGCATTGGTATAACTCCTGTTTTGTATTTAAATCTCGAACAAAAACGTCAACAAAACTGTTCATCTGTACTTTTAAGTTAAAGATATGACTGATCAATTCGCTGAAAATATATAAGCTATGCCCTCTAAAGACTTGGACATCCACATCCATTAAAACCTTGACCCCACGGACAAACATTGGAAAGGGTTTGGCTTCAACCAGTTTATTGGTGATTTCAAACTCAATTTTTTTTATTGCATCAATAATTAAATGATTTTCTTTAGATTTTGGTAAGTTATAAAGCTCTAATAATTCTTTAATATGGCTGACAGCATCACCCTTCATTAACGCTAAAGTATTTAATGAAAGATGCGAAATAATACGCCATTGTTCATTCTTATTTTTTTCAAATTGGAACGGTGCAGTAGGTCTTTTTAACACCAATGCACGACGGGCAACGGTACTGTCATTCAAATTCAAGACATTGTTTGACTGACCCAAAGCTTCGTGCGGTAATTCACGATTGGAACATAACAATTTACAACTGACAAAATCAGACTTAATACTGTGTGGTTCTAATTGTTTAGAAATAATCGAATAGCCCGTTTCGACATATTGATTTTGTAAAACGGTTGGATTTAATGCATAAAAAAACTGAATATCGTCACCGTGATAATGACTCATGGCAAAGAAAGGTAAAATTGGATAGACCACTTGATCTTGGTTGCTTTTTTCACGGATCAAATTCATTTCAACGATTGAATACACTTGATAGAACTCAGGATGATGTGCATCCGTCATCAAAGGATATTCTAAGTTTTTATGATTGATTTTTTGTGGCTCAGCTTGTTTTTCAAACAAATTGACAACAGGACTGGTAAATAACTTAAAATTTGCCACATTCAATTCTGAATAATTGCGAATAATGGCTTGGTCATTTAAATTCAGTTTTAAATGGATCTGCACTTCAAAACTTAGATTTTCTTCTTTTAATAATTTTAAAAAATCTAAATTCAAATTTAAATAACTAAATTTTTCAGGAAAACAGAAATATTCGATTAATAATCGATAGGCATGATGGGTATGTTGATCAACTGGCAATAAACTTTCATTTTCATCAAAGCCCATCACTTCAAACGGATTTTTTATCGCCACAACTTTATGATTGATGCGCAGACTAAAACTGGTCTCTTTATGAAAAATATGATCCAAGACTTGCAAAGGAAAGTTTGAAATCGCATCCAAATAAATGGGCAGCTTTTCATTTTTCAACCAATTTTTAGCAGGGTTTAATAACTCAAATTTTAAATTTAATGTCGCATTTTGGTTTAAATGAATATGTGCACTAGGATTGGTTTGGAAACTCAGGCTTTCCAGTTGGATCGGCAGCAATTTAACTTCAGCACTGGTATTAAACTCACATTGGACACCTTTGAAACTTCTCGATTTTAAAGTGGTCCCTTTGGGAATAATGTGAACATCTGTCAACTGTTTTTGCTTGTTTAAATCTTCAAAACTCACAACTGAACACGCCGGAAAATGGCGTAAATATTGAGGAAACATTACCTCAAATAAAGAACGTGTAAAGATGTCGTAACTATCCGCTAACTTTTTATCAATACGTGCGGCAATTAAAGAAAATGCCTGTATCAGGCGTTCAATATGCGGATCATCAATTTGTTCTTGATTTAAAGATAATCGTTGTGCAATTTTTGGGTATTTATCTGCAAAGGCACGCGACTGCTGTCCAAATTCTTGTAATTGCTTTTCATAATACGGTAAAAGTTCTTCTATCACGACATACCTACTTTATTTTAAGATCTGGCAGAAATCACATATTGCTGTGTTGTTGGCTTAAGTAAGGCATCAAAAATTACAGGTTCATAAAGTGGGTGGATATTTAAATAAGCTTGAATGCTTAGGCATAACGAACCAACATTTTGGTCATCTAACTGCATTTCTACTTTAATTTGTTTTAAACGTGGTTCATGTGCAGCAATCGATTGTTCTATGGACTGGCAGATGGTATCTCGATCGGTTGGATTCGCTGTTGAAAGCCCAACAAAATCAATAATGCCAAATTGTACGATAGACTTTTTTACTAAAGGGAAATCATCGATTTCCAAATCTAGCTTGGCAATGCGTGTATTTAATAAGTCTTCTAAATCATGAGCAACAGACTCTCTTAACTCATGAATCGAAAGCCCTTTGATATAATCATCTTCAACAATTAAACGATCAAATAGTGTAGATCGAAATCCATATGGGTATAGTTGATCTAAATTCATAATGTATATTCTAATAATATGAAACAGATAGGGACCCGAGTCCCTATCTGTTCCAACAAACAATTAAGCAGCGTAAGATGCAGTATTGTTAGAAAGAGACCATTTCTTAGTAACGGCACCTTTAGCAGAACCGTTAATATCTTGTTGATTATAAGTCCACTCAACCGCAGCATATTTAAGACCAAATGCTTCAGTTGGAACACCTTCTTCATTTACTGTAGGCGTTACACTTGAAACAAGTACATGCTTAAGTTTGATTTGAAGGTACTTAATACGTTTGTCACCATTTGCACGGTAGAAGTCAATTTGAACTTCATCAAATGTATAACCCGCAGAACAAGCTTCCCAAAGTTTTGGACTAGTTGCATCCAAATCTTTAACAAAAAGCATATCTGAGTGTTCTACACGTTCAGCGGTATGACCACCAACGCTTGAAGAAGTCGCAGATTTCGGCTGACGAATATTATGAGACCAAGAATTAACTTCTAGCCAATTTTTGTGCTCAGAATCACGTGACTCGCCATCAACCTTGTACTTGCCTTGAAATTGAACGTATATATCTTTCATTGGATTACCCTTATTTTTTAAAGTTATTATTTAGCCACGCTCTATTTTAATTCGAGGACTGAGGTAACTCAGTGACAAGTCGCAAAGAAACCGACAACTCATCTAGCTGGAAATGCGGTCTTAAGAAGACCACAGACTTGTAGTGCCCTGGCTCTGCAGGATTCTCTACAACTTTTACAGAAGCTTCACGCAATGGATACTGCGCTTTTGCTTCTTGTGAAGCACCATCATCAAGCAATACATATTGTGATAGCCATTCATTTAAAAATGCTTCTACATTACCCGCTGAAGCAAAGCTTCCGACTTTATCTCGCATCATTGCTTTTAAATAATGTGCAATTCGAGAAACTGCCATGATGTATTGGATTTGGCTCGATAATGACGAGTTCGCATTTGCGGTATCACTGTCATACTTCTTCGGTTTTTGCGTAGACTGTGCACCAAAAAATGCTGCGTAATCTGTATTTTTACAATGAACAAGTGGAATAAAACCTAAGTCACTCAACTCTTTCTCACGACGGTCAGTGATCGCAATTTCAGTTGGGCACTTAAATACAACTTCACCATCATTGGTTTTGAAAGTATGTACTGGTAAGCCTTCGACCATACCACCACCTTCAACACCGCGAATCGCAGCACACCAACCATGGAGGTCAAATGCATTGGTCAAGCGAGTACCAAACGCATAAGCTGCATTCATCCACAAATATTCATCATGGTTTTGCCCTGAAACTTCTTCCACAAAGTTAAAGCCTTCAGTCGCCCAACCTTCTTTTGGATCATAAGGCAAACGGCCTAAAACGCGTGGCATTGTCAACGCAACATAACGAGCGTCATCGCTTTCACGGAAAGAACGCCACTGTACATATTCTGCTGTTTCAAATACTTTTGAAACGTCACGAGGACGATCAATATCTGTAAATGATTCAAGGCCTAACATATTACTGCTTGCTGCCGAAATAAACGGAGCATGTGCCGCTGCTGCAACATGTGAAATCTGTTCTAACAGATACATGTCTGAAGGAGTACGGTCAAACTCAAAGTCACCGATCAATGTTGCATAAGGTGCACCACCGAATGAACCGTATTCTTCTTCATAAACTTTTTTAAACAAAGTACTTTGATCGAAATCTGTCGCACCTTGGAAATCTTTGACCAATTCTTTTTTCGTTGTGTTTAACATACGAATTTTGATCAATGGATTTGAAGGTGACTCCTGACAGAAGTAATACAAACCACGCCAAGTCGATTCAATTTTCTGAAACTGCTCATTGTGCATGATTTTACTGAGCTGCTTTGAAATCAACGCATCTATTTCAGCAATACGCTTATCAATCGATAAAGACATATTTTCTGAAACAGTGATTGTTCCTGCCATCACTTCTTTGGCCAATTCACCAATCAAGCTTTTCGCACGGTCATGCTCTTCATCATTACGTGCAATTCGGCTACGCTCCACGATAGAATCAAGTAAACTTACTTCTTCTACGGCTGCATCTTGCACAGTATTGGTTTGTAAATTACTCATTTTCAGGACCCGCCTCAGCGCTTAATTTACGAATCTGATCAGTATTTTGTAAGACTTCATCAAGTAAATCTTCCAAACGCTCACTATTTGAAATCTTGTTTCTCAAATCCGTTAAGCGTTCACGAGCTTCAACTAATTTTCTCAATGGTTCTACTTGTTGTACCACTTGTTCTGGTCTGAAATCTTCCATCGATTTAAAGGTTAAGTCGACCGACATACGCCCACCCTCTTCAGTCAGCGTATTTTCAACTTGATATGCGGCACGAGGAGACAACGACTCCATCACTTCATCAATGTTTTCTAAGTCAACATTAATAAATTTTTTATCTTTTAATTTGGTTTTTTCTAACTCAGAAGCAGCAGAAAAGTCACCTAAAACACCTACAACAAAAGGTAACTCTTTAATTTCTTTACCATCACCGACTTCAACATCATAAGTCAGTTGAACACGTGGTGGTCGGATTCGCTGTAATTTCTTCTGTACACTTTCACGTTTTGACATTTTTGTTATCCATTAATTTGGGCAATAAATTATGTTGGGAAGTTCGGTCTTGGTGCTGATGACGTAGACTTCGGTTTCGCTGGCGTCGCAGTAGGCTTTGTAGCTGGTTTTGCAGCAGGCGTTGAGCGTGTTGGTGTAGCACGGTTCTTCTGAGGGCGACTTAGCTTCTGAGGACGAGCACGCTCTACAACTGGGGCACTTTCCTGATTTTTTTCAACCAAAACTGCTGCTGGCATTGCTTGTCTAACTGCGTCAGTAAAACTTTTCGCAACAGGATAGGTTTTATCCTCAGTCAAATATCTCATTTCACGTGTGCGCATTTTATTCAATGCGTCAGAAGCTAAGCCAATTCCTGCAAGGAATTTGACATCCGTTAATTCATTGCTTTGGATGTTTTGCGTTTCTAAATAATTGACAATTTGGATGGCTTTATCATTTTTTCCAATTTGCTGAAACTTCTCTGCCGCCGAGACCAACAGTTTGTTTTTATTGTCTTTATTTTTCTTATCACACAATTGTGAATAGACCGCCAACAACTCAGGATTGGTTTCTCCCTCGACCATTGGATAATCTTTTATACAGGATCTTTTTAGTTTGATTTCATCATCCGCGTAGACAAATGTAGTCGCCAATGATGCGCCAAGAACTAAAATATATGGAATAAAATTCTTCAAAATCCAACCTCAATATTTACTTGATTCAGTTATTCAATAGATTTACTTTTGATGTTTTATAAATATGTATAATTAAGCAATTTCGTTAAAGACTTAAAAATAAGACTAAAAAAACGCGCCCTCGTCAAGTTAAATTTCGTATCAATATTTTAACCGTTTGATAAAAATGACTTTTTTAATTGGTTGTATAATATACATAATATCCTGTCTTCACAAAAGTTTTTTTTTATGTAAAATATTTCCAGTGATTTTTAAAAAATTATTAAATATTTGATTTCAATATACTAATTTTAATGCCAAATTTATAGGCTAGAAAATTTAGAATTTAATTGCCTAGAAATAAAGTTTTTTGAGAGAGACAGAAAATGACAGATCTAAAAGTTTTGATTAAAAAGTTATCAGCATCTTCACGTACATCTTTAGAACAATCCGCCAACTTATGTGTAAACCATCAAAATTTTGAAATCGAAATCGAACATTTTTTTGTCAAATTATTAGAACAACAATCCAATGATCTTGAACTTCTACTTAATAAATACAAAATTTCAAAAGATGCACTTTTAACGGATTTATTAGAGTGTATTTCTCAACTTCCTAAAGGAAATACCCGTACACCTATTTTTTCCAAATCAATTGTTAGACTTCTTGAACAAGCCTGGTTACTTGCTTCGGCTGAACCAGACCCAGTGATCCGAAGCGGCCATTTATTGATTGCACTTTTAACAGCATCTGATCTTTACCAAATTGCTATTCGAGCATCGAGTTTATTTGATCTGTTTCCAATCGATACGATGAAGCATAAATTTTTGGAAATTTGTGTAAACAGCGCCGAAAATATTCCAACAAATTCTCAAGAACAAGAAGCTGAACTTAAGAATCAGCCAACAGACAATTCCGCTTCGAGCAAAAAGACACCTGCATTAGATCAGTTCACCATTAATTTGACTGAAAAAGCCCAAAAAGGTGGGATTGATCCAGTCATTGGTCGTGAATATGAAATCCGTTTAATGCTTGATATCTTAATGCGTCGTCGTCAAAACAACCCTATTTTAACGGGTGAGCCTGGTGTGGGTAAAACCGCAGTAGTGGAAGGCCTAGCATTAAAAATTTCACAGAACCAAGTGCCCGATGCGTTAAAAAATGTCCAATTACACTCTTTGGATATGGGCCTGTTACAAGCAGGTGCAAGTGTTAAAGGTGAGTTTGAAAACCGCTTAAAACAAGTGATTCAAGAAGTACAGCAATCTTCACATCCGATTATTCTGTTTATTGATGAAGCCCACACCATGATTGGTGCGGGCGGTCAAGCTGGGCAAAATGATGCCGCGAACTTATTAAAACCTGCACTTGCACGCGGTGAATTACGCACAATTGCAGCAACAACTTGGGCTGAATACAAACAATATTTTGAAAAAGATGCTGCTTTAAGTCGTCGTTTCCAAGTGGTCAAAGTAGAAGAACCGACTGAAGAAGTCGCGATCGATATGCTACGTGCCATGATTCCAGTGATGGCCAATCACTTTAATTTACGCATTGATGATGAAGCGATTATCACCGCTGTTCATTCTTCACATCGTTATATTAGTGGCCGCCAACTCCCAGATAAAGCCATTAGTGTGCTTGACACCGCTGCGGCTCGTGTTGCGCTAACCCAAAATGCTCAACCAGTCAAACTCGATCAACTTAAAGCACAACAACATAATTTAAATCTCGAATTCAATATTATTGAAAATGAACACCGCCACCAGCCAATTCATGAAGAACGTTTAGCTCAGTTAACATCATCATTGGAATTGCTTGATCAAGAAATTCAGCAAACAGAACAACAATGGCAAGCTGAATTGGCACTGATTCAAAAAATCCAAGCATTAGAAACTGCTGAACAGGCTGATTCAAACAAAGAGGAGATTCTCAGTACACGTACGCAGCTCTCTGAGCTACAAGGTCAGCAACCATTGGTCTTTGAACGTGTAAATGCCCAAATTATTAATGAAATTATTTCAGACTGGACGGGTATTCCTGTTGGTAAAATGGTCAATGATGAAATTAAGCAAATTCTCAGTCTGGAAGAAAAACTTGAAAAACGTGTGATGGGACAAGATTATGCCCTACATCAGTTGGTTCAAGGTATTAAAACATCAAAAGCACGTTTAGAAGACCCAAATAAACCACAGGGTGTTTTCATGCTTGTTGGTCCAAGTGGTGTAGGTAAAACAGAAACTGCCTTAGCACTTGCCAATGAACTTTATGGTGGCGAGTCACATTTAATCACCATCAATATGTCTGAATACCAAGAGGCGCATACGGTTTCTTCTCTTAAAGGCGCGCCTCCAGGATATGTCGGGTATGGTCAAGGCGGCGTTTTGACTGAAGCCGTTCGACGCAATCCGTATAGCGTTGTGTTATTAGACGAAATTGAAAAAGCACACAGCGATGTCCAAGAACTGTTCTATCAAGTTTTTGACAAAGGTACACTCGAAGATGGTGAAGGTCGTGTGATTGATTTTAAAAACACCACGATATTACTGACTTCAAATACGGGGTCAAATGCCATCATGCAGGCATGCCTAAATCAACCTGTCGAAGAATGGCCAAGTGCTGAAGAGCTGACTGAGCAACTCAAACCAAGCTTATACAAACAATTTAAACCGGCATTCTTAGGTCGTATGCGAATTGTCCCTTACTTCCCATTACATGATGATCTATTAGTCAGAATTATTGAGCATAAACTAGGAAAAATTACAGCACGGCTCGAAAAACAGTATGAAACCAAAGTGACATATAGCGATGATTTAATCGAATTAATTCTAAGTCGTTGTACTGAAGTTGATAGTGGCGCTCGTAATGTTGATAACATTTTAAATGCCTCAGTGTTACCTGCTTTGGCCACTGAAATATTGGTGGCTTTGGCTGAACAAAAAATACCAAAAGTCATTCATATTGATACGAAAGATGATGAAATCATTTACCTATTAGATCCACAAGCGAAGCCAGCAAAGAAAAAGTCGAGCAAAAAGTCAAAAGTTGTGGAAGCTTAAATATATACGAGTATAGAAAATGGATATAAATTTAGACGTCTTATTAGAGCCTATTTCTGATGCTCATCCGTGTGGAGAAGATTTATCTTTTTCCAATGAGTTTCACGAAATTAAAAAAGCACGTACCCATGATGATCCTTTATTAGACCAAGGTGATTGGATTTCTGAGCCAAAGCAAGCCGACTGGTCATTTGTTGCAGAAAAATCAATCCAATTACTCACGCAAAAAACCAAAGATATTCGTTTATTAACCTGGCTTACTGAAGCTTGGACAAACCTCTATGGCTTTGAAGGGCTAATCAAAGGACTGGAACTAAGTCACCGTGTTTTAGAACAGTTCTGGTTAAAGATTCATCCTGAAATTGAAGATGACGACTTAGATCAACGCCTAGGCTTACTACAAGGTTTTACCACCCAATTACCGAGCTTGGTAAAGAATGTTCCGCTTATCAACATTCAACCGTTTTATTCACTTGCCCAATACGAAAAATTCTTACATTTACAGAATAATCGTCGTAAGCAAGCTGAAGATTCTGACAGCGTAGAAGCGTCCTTAGAATTAGATCAATTCAATCAGGCGCTATTCAACACCTCACGGACTTTTCAATATCAAAATTATCAGCAATTTCAAGAAATTTTGCAGCATTGGAATATTATCAAACAAACATTAGATGCGCTGATGGAGCTGGAAGCACCGAGCTTTGCGAGTATCGATTCACAGTTTGAAAATATTCAAATGAATCTGAAAAAAATCTATAAAGCAGACTCATTTGGAAACAACACCAATACAGCTGCAGTTGAAGATACCCCAGCTCAAATGACAATGCCAGTAACAGAAACAACGCATTCAGCGCCAATTCCACAAGCGCAAACATTTCAACCGCAACCACAAAGCCATTTACAAAACCGTGAACAGGCAATGCGGGTTTTACAAGAGATTGCCGATTACTTTCAAACCAATGAGCCGCATAGTCCTGTGAGTTATATGCTGCAAAAAACAATTAAATGGAGCCAAATGCCTTTACATGAATGGTTAACTCAAGTCATTAAAAATGATAATCCCCTTGATTCTATTCAAGAATTATTGGGCGTAAACCAAAATAATGAATCTTCTGAATGGTAATCATCTATGTTTAAAGCAGAAAAAGTTCTTTGGGGTGAAGGTTTATTTTTAAGACCACAACACTTCCAATTACAAGATACGTATCAAGAACAACGACTTAACCACACCATTCGTTCAACGATTCCTTATCCTTATGGAATTAAAAATCTTCGATTTGACGAAACACAGCTGGGCACACATGTGCTTGCTTTAGAGCAAATTGATATGATTTGGCAGGATGGTGAAATTTACCAAGCGCCGGCCAAAGATCTGTTACCACAACCGATTTTATTGGATGAACTGAACTTGCGTGGGGAAATGCTAATTTACTTAGCATTGCCTATTTTACAGCCGAATAAGAAGAACATCTCTGATGAACAGGATAAACAACCTGCTCGCTACCATTCATATCTGAATGAAACTCACGATCTTTTTACAGACGCATCCCCTGCTGAAATTACATTTCTTCGACGCCGAACTGAATTTAAACTTTTTGATGTTCAAGCAGATCCAAATCAAGATTTAGATGGTTTTTTATATCTTGCTATCGGAAAAATTCGACGTCATAGTTCAGGGAATTTTGAGATTGATTCAAAATATATCCCACCAATTTTACATATTCAGTCAAATGAAACCTTATTGGCAAATTTGAAGCGAACGTTGAACGTTGTTCGTGCCAAAATTAAAATGATTCAAACCAATAACCGTGAAAATGAACAAAAGCTCATTGAGTTTAGATCGGGTGATATTGTTTCATTCTGGTTGGTCAATGCACTAAATACTGCTCATGCGACCTTGAATCATCTGTTACAAAATCCGCAGATTCACCCTGAAAAACTATTTTTTGAACTTCTGCGTTTAACGGGTTCATTGCTGACATTCTCGACCGCATATGAAGTTGAACATTTGCCACAATATCAACATCATAACTTACAAGATAGCTTTAGCCAGCTTGATAAAATTTTACGTGAATTGCTCGATACGATTATTTCAAGTCGTTATATCAGTATTGCGCTAAAAGAAATTCGCCCATCTTATTGGGTCGGAAGCTTAGAAACAGACAAAATCACTAAAGAATCAAGACTTTATATTGCTGTTTCAAGTAGCATGATGCAAACCCATGAACTGATTCAAATTGTCCCACTGCGTTTCAAAGTTGGGAATACTGTCGATGTTGAACAACGTGTTGTTGCGGCACTTCCTGCAATCCCAATTCATCATTTAGTCCAAATTCCAACTGCTATCCCGGTACGTTCTGGTGTGAATTATTTTGAAATTGAACCACATCATGAAATGTATCAACGTATGCTTGATTCTGAAACCATCTGTATTTATGTCCCTGCAGGTTTCCAAGATATCAGTATTGAATTAATTGCAGTGATGAATGGTTAAGCGAGGAGTATGTCATGAGCCAGAATAATATTGCCCCCTCACTGTTTGATGATGGACAAATTGGTGGAGGTTCTTTACCTCAACAATCCAAAATCACACAAGCAACCAATTTAGTCGACCTTCTACATGACGGATTTTATATTGTTTTCTTATTGAAGAATCAGTATGTTCCAGAAAATGCAAACGGCTTTAAAGACAAAATTTTAGACTTGTTGAATCGTTTTGAACACCAAGCAAAAAAACTGCAGTTTTCTCCTGAAGATATTCATGATGCAAAATATGCATATTGTGCCTTAATTGATGAAACCATTGTTACTCAACAAGATCCATCATTCTTTAACCTACAAAATCATTGGTTAATCAGTCCACTCCAATTAACTTTATTTGGTTCACAGCTTGCAGGTTATCGTTTCTTTGAGTTTCTCGAACTGATTCGTGCTCGTGGTAAAGAACGATTGGCTTCTCTCGAAGTTTTTCATTATTGCTTATTGCTTGGTTTCCAAGGTAAATATCGTATTGAATCAATTGAAAGTTTAAATCATCTTGTGGCACGAGTCGGTGATGAAATCGATTATTTAAAAGGCAAAAAGACGGCCTTTTCTCCTTTTGCGGCTTTACCAGATCAAATCAAAAATATTATTCATAAAGAATTACCCTTTGTTTGGATTTTAATTTTTCTGTTGTTATTTGCTGTACTGGCTTTCGCTGGTCTAAAATTCATGTTGAATAAGACGGAAAATGCTTCTATTGCGAAATTTAATAATGTGATTTCTGCACCTGCTGAACAAGCACATATCACTATTCAATTGCCTTGACAGGTTGAATTATGACACAAGAAAAACAAACATCTATTCGTATATTACAAAGTAAACCCGCTAAAAAAACATTGGGGAAATCATCTGTTTTTCTACTTGGTTTAATTGCTGGGATGGTTATCTCTGCTATTTTCTTTTTTGTTTTTATCAATATCAACCCAACAGAAAATAACAGTAC
This sequence comes from Acinetobacter sp. I-MWF, assembly GCF_025433935.1. NCBI lineage: Bacteria > Pseudomonadati > Pseudomonadota > Gammaproteobacteria > Moraxellales > Moraxellaceae > Acinetobacter > Acinetobacter sp. I-MWF. The sequence continues at coordinate 4,523,041 of NZ_JAMBAR010000001.1, forward strand.
CAATACGGATTCGGTTGCAACACAAGAACCTGAACTACGCGATGTGCATGCTGAAGAAACAGCAACCAATCATCACGATGAAAATGCTGGTGCATATAAGCAGCATATCAATGAAAAAGATTTCAATCAGATTTTTAAACATGAAAATAAGGTTGCTGCTCAGAAAAATCCAAATCCGAATGCCTCTCCGTTTGAACAAATGCTAAAACCAGAGGCGAAACCAGCAGTGTCACCGCCAGCTGCAACCAGACCACAAGCTGCAATAACCGCAAAACCAGTACCAAAAGCGAAAGTAGAAGCAAAAGCAGAAACTGCGGCTAAATCTACTGAAAAAGAAGCCGCACCTAAAAAAGAGGAAGCGCAAGAAGCTTCCCCTGAAGGTACAGTGAAAGTGACGATAGACCGTAAAGTCATAGAAAACAAACCATGATTTTGTTTGTTGTCATTTGTTTTATCTTTTTGGTGCTTGGTCTAACTTTTCTGATGTCCTATGAAATTAGACATAAAACTTTAGACTACCTTAAAGCACTTTTACCGCAAGGTAAGAGAAAGCTGGCTTCTGCAAAGCACTTTGCAGAACAAATGAACCAAGCAGCCTCAGCCAATCAAACCCAAACCCATTGGCATTTACAGCAATGGTGGATTTTGATTGCGGGTTTCTTTTTACTTTCCAGCATTCTTGTTTTTGCATTTACACGACCAATTGATCCGACAAAGGTTGAAGCAGAATATCTAAGAAAAACTGACCCTCAAATTTATGCACTATTAAATGGTGAGGTTTTAACTCCTCCTCCAGCAGTGGATGAAAGCTTAATTGATGCTGCGATTGTTCAAGCACAGATATTGGAAAGAGAAAATCCTGTTCCAAATCATCAATTTCCGAGTGTAAATCCATCAGCTATAGATAATGAAGGGATTGGAGATCAACGTAGCAGCTTCGATACAGCAATGGTTGACCGTAAATGGGACAAAATGCATCCAAGTTATAAGCAACGTTTACTCATGGTCTTTAAAATCATGAAAGAGCGCCATGGTTATGAAATGGTGCTTTTAGAAGGTTATCGTAGTCCAGAACGTCAAACTCGTTTATCTGGCAATACAGCCACGACTTTAGCCAAAGCCTATCAAAGTTATCATCAATTTGGTTTAGCAGCCGATGTTGCCTTTAAACGAGATGGTAAAGTTGTTATTTCTGAACGAGATCCTTGGGCATGGAAAGGTTATCAATTGTATGGGGTTGTTGCTGAATCTGTAGGTTTAACATGGGGTGGACGTTGGACACGCATTCACGACTATGGTCATACTGAGTTCCGTATGCCAGGACTGCGTAAAAACCGTGAATCTGCTGAACGCTTGATTGCTGAAGCACAAGGCAAAGGACTTATGGCAAATAATATTGATGTAAATTAATTGCCATGTTGTCTTTGTAAGAAAATGCTTACAGTAATCACAGCGATTGTCATCTATACGATCAAAGCCTAGTCTTATATTCTATAGTTATAGGGAACAGGAAGTTTCCCAGACATAAAACAACAATAAAGCGTCTGAGCATCAGGAACGTGAGATTCGACAGGAGTCAGATCTAACACACCAATACGAAGAAAACCCCATCAGGATGATGGGGTTTTCTTTTATATCTATAGGATATCTGATTCACATCACATTGTTTGAGAACCTATAAGCTATTTAAATACGTAATAATCAGTTGATTTTCAGCCATTTCTGCAAGCTCTAATGCGGTAAATTGGCTTTTATAGTCTTTGTTTGCACCTTTAGAAATCAATAATTTAACAATATCTAAATGATCATTCTCCGCCGCAGCTTGTAGCGCACTATAGCCCTCATCATCAGTTTGATTGACATCAACACCTTGTGATAATAGTTGTTCGACCTGTTCAAACTCTCCTAAAGATGCAGCATACACTAGTTCAGGAAGATGTAATTCTTCATCATTATTAGGAAGCGGTGAGAATGAGTTAAGTTTCATAAGAAATACCAATTTTTTGTTCAATTATTATTTAGCTAAAAATTTTAAAGGTCAACAGTTCATTATTCAATGAATTCAGTCATCAATTAGCTTACTATAACAAGATCTCTTTCATTCCGCTAATAAACACCGTGCATAAAAAAACACCCCGCTCTCGCTAGAGATCGGGGTGTTTTAGATTTAAAAGCTGGCGATGACTTACTCTCACATGGGTAACCCCACACTACCATCAGCGCTAAGAGGTTTCACTTCTGAGTTCGGGAAGGGATCAGGTCTCCAATCTCATCTTAAAATCTCAATTCGAAATCTTAACAACTTAATCAAGTGCCTGATTTATCAGAAGTTTTATTTAACATCACCGCCGATGGATGTGCATTCTACAGCATTCACTAACCAACACAACCCCTTTTTTTAAACTTTTTTATCGGATGTGCGTTTTTTCCTCAAAATCAGTGTTTTTTTATGCTTTTTATCTATTTTTTAAGCATTTTTCATTATTTTTTTCATATTAAAGTTATTTTTATGCTTTGTTTTCCACTCTCGAATCACAAAATCTAAGCATTATTCAACTGAATTAGGATTCAAAAAGAAAAACCGCATCAATTTGATGCGGTAAATCCTATACTTTGTGCACTTTTATATTTTGCAGTCATTTCATCTGTTAAATGCTGCAGAATAGAATCCACATTTTCAAAAGGATGAAAACAGGACTGTCGTACAATCACCGCAAAGTCTCCAGCACTTAAACGATCTAAAGATTGCAGTTTTACTTTTATATCAGCTTCATGAACATCAAGTTTGAGTTGTGTACAGACATTTTCCAGTAAAGCCAAACGCTGTGCATAATTTAGAAAATCAAAATGCATTTTAAAATCGAAACGGCGTAATGCAGCTTGATCAAGTTCATCAAAGCGATTGGTTGTCGCCACCACGATGCCATTAAAGCTTTCCAGTTGAACCAAAAACTCATTTACCTGCGAAACTTCCCAAGAGCGGGTTGCTTGGCGGCGATCTTGTAATAAACCATCTACTTCATCCAGCAATAAAATTGCCTGTAAGTCTTCGGCTTCATGAAACGCTTTAGCAAGGTTCTGTTCTGTTTCACCAACCCAAGCAGAAATTAAGTCTGAACCACGCTTAATCAGTAATGGTCGATTGATGGTTTCAGCTAACCATCGTGCAAATGCAGTTTTACCTGTTCCAGATGCTCCGTATAAACATAAACGGCCAAAACCATGTTGCTGGATACCTGATGCGATCTCCGCAAGATTCGCCTTACAGTTGATATAGTTCAGATCATAGAACTTGGGCAAAGCATTACTATCTTGCAATTTAATGCCTTGATGACCCTGTGCTTTTAAAGTATTGGACACCAATTTGGTCATGCTTTCCTGTACCACTAAATGCGCATTGTGCATTTGAGCCGCTTTGGCAACACGATAACTACGGCGTAAAATTGCTGGAGATAATTGCTCAACATTGGCCAAGGCTTCCTGATACAAAGGATTAAGTTCTTGACCACAATGTTGTTCGATAAAGCTTCTGCGTTGCTTTTTAGGTGGCACTTTAATTTCAAGCACCATATCAAAACGGCGTATAAACGCAGGATCGAGCTGATCAGAATTAGACACCCAAATCGTTGGTGTACGATTTTGCTCTAAAATACGATTGACCCAAGCCTTACGACTTTGCGCAGTGCTTTTCATCCCCACACCATTTTCGGTGTCATTAAACACATCCTCAACTTCATCAAACATCAATAAAGCAGATTGACTGTCGAAAATGCACTGCGCTGCACGATACGCACATAAACGCCCTGTGGCTGAAATTGCATCACCATCTTCATCTTCACAGGAGATTTCAAAAAGTTGCACCGCCATTTCATCTGCAAGGGTCTTACACAGTTGTGTCTTTCCTGTGCCTGAACTGCCATAAAGGAAGATATTTACCCCCTGTTGCTTACTCATTTTGACTTGCTTTAAGTAAGCTAGGAGTAAATTCAATTCAGTGTGTAAATGAGGATAATCCTGTAAGGTTAATTCAGCAGGCTGACTTTTATTAATGGTTCCAACAAACAGATCCATCACATCATTGGTTTTCACCAATAACTTATCGGCCAATTGGTTTGACACCAGATTCAATTTCCCACGTAAATAATTACGATAGTGTTGTTGAACACTGATTAAGCCACTGCGATGTAAACGCCCTTGTACAGACAAAGCCTGCCGAATTGCTTCATAAGGCAAATCTAAAACCACAGCCAAAGCACGTATGGTTTTAGACGCAGTCAATTCACCGATGGTATCCGCAATATCATCTAGAAGTTGTTCACTGTTTAACATCACGATAAAACCTAAAATCGTACTTTCAACAGCATTTAAATCCAGTAATTGCTGTATTAACTTTAGGTTATATTGCAACTCAGCATTGAACTGAAAATTATCTAATAAATTTTGCTGTTGGCTATTTTTATGCAAATGGTTGAGTTCCAGATAAGCAGCTTGCTCATCGAACTTATCTGCAAGTAATGCTTCAGAAAAACCTAACTTTTTTGCAATCCATTGATGACTAAAGCAATGATCAGAAATAAATTCTTTTGCACCACCTAACTCGACCAAAAATCGAAAAGCCCAAAGTTTTACAATCGGAGAAATTTCAGCAAAATCCGCTACGTCAACCTGATGCATATTTTGTGCAAAAGGTTGATTAATATATTCGTTCATATATTCACTTTTTTCTTTTCATGACTAAGGCTGAACTTTTTTCAATTTGCATTTTCTGCAAGCAAAGTCATCCCTCAGAACATGTATATTCTTTAAAATAAGGTTTATTTTCGTTTAATTTAAACGATTAAAAATGTATAGGGTCTATTTAAAGCCCAAAATGAGAAATACGTTAAACAACATGATTTTTCTCCCGAATATTGAATTTAACAGCTGATTCAAATCACATTTTAAGCACCCTGCTTAAAACGATGGGTTCAATCAAGATATTATGGTTATCCTGCAACCAGTCAGTGGTTGTAAACAATCTTGTCAAAAGGCAACGTTACAAGATCAAATTGAGGCAAATGAAAAGAAAATTGGGTTTGTCATTGTGATTATTTAAGCCATCGTGGCTAAATTTTGGCTCATTTTAAAGTTAAGCATAGATTTTTGCAATTATTTATTCATCACCAATATAGGATTTTGTCAGTTTTCATCAACGACCCAACGAAAAAATCCCGCCGAAGCGGGATTTTGATTGTCTGTTTCAGTTTATTTTGCTTTATCGATAAATAGCTGGGTACTGTATTCAGCCGTTGCTAATTTATTAATTTTCTTTTGACCTGTCTGACCAGCCAAACCTTGGGCATATTTGAGGAAAGCCTCAGCATAGTCTAAGCCAACATTCACACGGCGCTCACCAGTAATGGTTTTCAAGGTGGTGTAGTAGTCACCACCATTGGCAAGAAAATCAATCGTGATCGCTTTGTAAGTCTTATTGAGATCAAGATTTTCATATTGCCCAGATGCATTACGTACTTGTATTTGTTTAAGACGCTGGCCTTTGTCTTTGGTAAAGTCAACATTCCAACGCATACCACCGGTATATGGGTAACTACCCGTACTATTCTGGGTAATCACACCATCTATTGCATCCTCTAAGGTGGCTTTAACTTCAGCACCCGTCAGATCTAAACGCAACAATGTATTCTTGAACGGTAAGACATTATAAATTTTACCAACTGTCACATCCCCTAAAGCAACATCTTCACGGACACCACCACCATTTTGGAATGAGATATCAGCGCCAAAGAAGGTCTTTCCTTGTTGTAAAAACGCTTCAGCAATGATTTGTTGAATATCTCCACCATGTTGATCGACATGGGTATTCTTATTACAGATATCGCCAAGTGTTGAACGATTTATATCACGTTGTGTACCAGGGACTCGACGTGAACAGAGATTATCTGTGGCTTGACCTACGATTTCCTGAGCAAATTTTTTCTTTTGTTCCTGATACGGTTTTAAAACATCCAAGGTCTTTTGTAGTGGCGTTACAACAGTAAATGGAACTTGATCGGTTTTAAATTGCGTCAGTATTGCTTGTTTTTCAGTTTCGGTGACTGCTTTTGCGTCTTTGGCGGTACGGGTAAAGTTATTGCCAATAAGTACATGTGGTGTCCCACTACAGCTTTCGACATTCCCGTTTTTGTCAAACTTCACATTTAAATCACCCACGATATAACTGTACTGCCAAGCTTGTGCAACGCAGACCAATTGACCATCTTTGTTTCTCAGCTGTGTTGGATAAGCACCTTCTGGTGTCATGCCATATTTTTTAAGACTGTCAGGGCCCAATAATGTATGTGAATCACCCCCAATAATCACATCAACATCGGTAAGTGATTTTGCCAACTGTTGGTCTAAGTCATATCCCACATGGGTTTGAAGAATAATATTTTTAATGCCTTGCGCTTTATATTGATTTATTTCTTTTTGCGCTGTTTCAATTTCATCTGCAAACAATGTATCAGCATTCGGTTGCGAAGAGTTTTTGGTTTTCTTGGCAACCGTTAAACCAATGATTGCAAATTTCACCCCATCTTTTTCAAACACTTGTGACTTCAAAATGCGATTGGTTTTATACAACGGCGAAGATGCCCCAAAACTGACATTGGCCGTTAGAATTTGGGTTTTGTCTTTACAAGAACTTTGATCTAAGAAACCAATAAATTTCTTTAATCCATCATCTTTAGAATCAAACTCATGGTTACCCGGCGTAAATGTATCAAAACAAACGGTGTTCATTGCATCTGCGTCTGCTTTCCCATCCGTTAAGTTATAGTACAAATCGCCAGTGATCGCGTCACCTGCATGTATTTTTAAAGCATTTTTCTTTTCTACTGCAAGTTGGTTAATTAAGCTGGCAACACGTGCAAATCCACCGCTTGCAACACTAAACTCTTCATCCCCTGTCCCCACATTGCTTTTAAATTTAATGCTTTCTTCATCTAAATGTGAATGATGGTCATTAATATGCAAGATATTCAGTTCTAAAGCTTTTGCCTCAACTGGTTTTTCAGTATTTGAATGATCATTATCATCATTACAAGCAACCAACAGCGTAGACAGCACACTTAGCAAAATGATTTGCTTTTTATTATTAATCAACATGATATTTCCAACAAGCAATAAATATTTGTTGCCTAGTATGTTGATCATTTGTTTAATTTTGATGAATAATTAAACATTATTGCTCAGCAATAATGTTTCATCAGAGCTTGAATCTTCAAATTGTTTTGTGAACACCGACAAACACAGCATACCGATACTTTGAACAACAGCTCATTTTATGATTTTTTCTTTAATGTATTTTTTAAATATTGAAGTTTCAAAAAGTTGTATTCAAATTCAGTTGTTTCAAAAATAAAAAACCAATCAAATTTGATTGGTTTTTATAACAAGTTAAACCTTAATCTGCTTGATAAAAAGGTTTATCACCCATCAAAGTGGCTCGATTCATAACACGGTGCTGAGGACGGTAATCATCAACAGCATAGTGGAAGGTACAACGATTATCCCAAAATGCCACATCATTGGCCTGCCACGACCAACGCACTACAAACTCTGGTTTCTGAATATGTTCAAACAACATTTTCAAGACAGCATCGCTTTCTTTGGCTTCGAGTTCATTAATTCGTGTGGTAAAACCCTCACTCACAAATAAAGCTTTACGACCTGTGACAGGATGAGTGCGAATCACAGGGTGGCTAATCGGAGGATGTTTTTTCTTAGCCTGTTCTAGCTTTTCTAATTCGGCAGGATCACCACCAAAGCGATCTACTGGAAATGAACGTGCAATATCATGTGTTGCAGTTAAACCAGACAACATCGCTTGCATCGGTTTGGATAATGCTTCAAACGCCGCTGTTCCACTTGACCAAAGTGTATCTCCACCCCATGCAGGGACTTTTTTTGCACTTAAAATTGCACCCATTGCTGGTGCTTCAAGAAAAGTCACATCGGTATGCCACAGTGCATTATCCCGTAAATCATTTAATTCCGTATCTAAAACCATGATTTCGGGTTGTTCTGGAATATTGGGGTAAATTGGGTGGATGTGTAACTGACCAAATTGACGTGCCAAAGCCGCATGTTGCTGCGCAGTCATCGGCTGATTTCTAAAAAAGATCACCTGATGTTTCAATAAAGCTGCTTCAATCAAAGCCTTTTGTTCAGGTGTTAAAGGCTGATTGAAATTCACACCTTCAATCAGCGCACCAATCGTTGGATTTAATGGGGTAACTTTAAAAATATTTGAAACAACAGTGTTCATTTCTTCCTCGATCATCTCACGATGTATTAAAATGCATCGTTAAAACTAAATATAGCGTCACGCTATCGAACAGTGTAGCGAAAATAACTTACTGAGATTGCTTATCCCAAGGGACTAATTTTCTTTGCAAACGACGCAAACCAATTTCCAGAATAAAGGCAATCACAGCGATAATTAAAATCCCGACAATCACCACATCTGTGGCCAAAAGCTGTGAAGATGATTGCACCATAAAACCCAAACCTTCAGAAGCACCAACCAACTCTGCTGCCACCAAAGTCGACCATCCCACCCCAAGACCAATACGGATACCAGTTAAAATGCTCGGTAAAGAACTTGGTAAAACCACATGTTTAATAATTTGCATTGGGCTTGCACCCAAAGACTGTGCAGCACGAATTTTGGCTTGGTCGACTGAACGGACACCAGTTGCTGTTGCGATAACAATCGGTGCAAAAATTGCCAGATAAATCAGTAGCACCTTGGACAATTCACCAATACCACACCAAATTACAATCAAGGGTAAATACGCCAACGGCGGAATCGGACGATAAAACTCAATGATGGGATCTAAAATACCCCGCACAATTTTATTGCGACCAATCGCAATCCCCACTGGAATCGCAGTGATAACCGCAGCAATCAACGCCGTGCCGATACGACCCAAACTTGCGCCAATATGACTCCACAAGCTAATACTCATATAGCCATTGCTGAACAAATCATTGAAACGCTGCAACACGGCGGTTGGTGATGGTAAGAATAAAGCATCAATCCAGCCTAAAGTGGTGACCAGCCACCAAATTGCAATCAAAGTAATGATCGTGATACTACTGATCAAAGTAATATTGACTTCACGTGGAACCTTCACCGCCACAGTCTGAAATTCAACTGTACGAGGGATCAATTTAGGGTCTAATTGTGCTGTCATTACTCCACCTTTTCCACTTGAGCTTGGTCGCTCTGAGCAACATGGTATTGATCCTGATTATTTTGAATGAATACACAACTCAACACATGCTCTCGCATTTCAATAAACTTGGGATCTGATTTAATACTTCGTGCTGGCTCGCCATTGGCATAGCGTTTAGCAAAATCCAACTCCAGCTTTTCCACAATTCGCCCAGGATTTGGTGCAAGAATAATCAGATCTGTAGCCAGAAAAACAGCTTCTTCAATGTCATGGGTAATTAAGAAAGTAGGTTTGGACGTACTCTTCCAAACATCTAATAATAAGCACTGCATTTGTTCACGAATAAACGCATCTAAAGCACCAAAAGGCTCATCCATCAATAATATTTTAGGGTCAGAAGCCAAAGCACGCGCTAAACCAACCCGTTGACGTTGCCCGCCTGAAAGTTCCCAGATATGGCGTTGCCCAAAGCCTTCTAAATTCACCAATTTAAGTAATGCTTGTGCACGGTTTTGACGTGTTTTTTTATCAACCCCTGCAAGCTCTAAACCAAAAGCAATATTGTCTTCTACATTTTGCCAAGGCAATAAAACATCATCTTGGAACACTACACCACGGTCTCGGCTAGGTGCAATGATTGCTTCACCATCCAGTTTTAAATTGCCTGCTTGTGGCTGAGTAAATCCAGCAATCAGATTTAATAAGGTTGTTTTACCACTGCCTGAAGCACCTAATGCAACCATCAGTTGCTCAGAGCCCAGCTGAAATGACACATCTTTCAGTACCGGTTGTTCAGCACCCGGATACTGTGCTTGTACATGTTCTACAGTCAATACAGCCATGATGAATACTTCCGATCTCTATTTCGATGTTTGAATAAAACGCGTGTTAATAAACTGTTGATAATTTGGAGAAACCTTTCTCACCAGACCTTGTGCTTTTAAAAAGTTCACTGAGTTGACAATATTTTGTGTGGTCCGCCCACCAAGGTATTGAGTGCTTAATTGCGCCTGACGATCTGGATAGGCGGCACCAGCAAGAAGCGCTGGCACATCTTGAGCATCTACGCCGGTAATTTTGGCAATTTTTTGCACTTCAGCTGAGTTGGCCGTCCAACGACTTTTATTCTGGTTATAAGATTGGTAATAGTTCAGTGTCACGGTAGAAAACTTTGTTAAGACCTCAGGATGCTTCTGCGCAAAATCTTTACGTGCCACCCAAACTTCAAATGTAGGTGAACCCCACTGCCCAACCTGCCCTGCATCCGTCATAACCTTGCCAGTTTTCTTAATATTGGCAAGTGCGGGTGACCAGACAAAAGCTGCATCTATATCCCCTCTGCGCCATGCTGCATTAATTTCAGCTGGTTTTAGGTTCAACAACCGTATTTGATTGGTTTTAATATTCCAATGCTGCAAAGCCCCCAATAAACTGTAATGGGAAGTCGAAGCAAATGGGGTTGCCACCTTTTTCCCAATCAAGTCCTGAGGACTATTAATTCCTGAGCCATTTCTCACCACCAAGGCTTCCGCACTTTTCAGATCAGTAGAAATTAAAAACACCTCTATGGGTAAATTATTGGCAACAGCTGCCCCTAACGGACTTGAACCAATCAGTGCAATATCTACAGAACCAGAAGCCAATGCAGTTAAAACCTCTGCACCACTATTAAATAAGCGCCAATCCAGTTTTTCCCCAATCACTTTGTCATACACACCATCAGCCTGTGCAACTTTGGCAGGTTCTATGTTGGTTTGATAACCAATGACGATAGGGCGAGCATTTGCCAAACCACTATAGCTATATAAGCTTATAGCTGAGCAAAGCAAAATCAGTTGCTGAAATTTCATGATCAATGTATGGACTAGAATAAATAAAAAGAGATGGGAATCAGGTTCATGGTACGGTTTTTTTGTATATTATTAAAAATACGTTTTTTAGATTTACTTATACGTTTTATTGATTAACAAAACTTGAAATCTATTTTATTTTTCTAGATCGATCAAAATTAACAAGATTTTAATTAAACCACTAAACCCACAGCAATAAACAAAACAATATCACAATAATAATTTATTAAGATAAACAAATCACATTAACTAAGTTATTCAATGGTTTATTCATCGGAAATAGAGTAAAAACTCTATTTTTATTCAAATAAAATTACTATATTTAGTATAAATAAAACGCGTTTTAAGTATAAGGATATAACATGAAAAAGGAATTTCTTGCCCTTACTACAATCGTATTATTAGGAATATCAAGCACCTCTCAAGCTAAACAAGAAATCTGTGTTTTTGATTTATTAGGGAAAGCTGGTGAATCCTATAAAATGATGGAAGAGTGGGCACTCGCTGCAAAAACATGGAATACCGATGTCCAGCTGATTGCTTACCAAAATGAAGAGCTTGCTGATAAAGATTTTAAAAATGGTAAATGTGATGCTGCCTATATCACCACAATGCGTGCACGCCAATACAATAAATTCGCAGGATCGATTGATGCGTTGGGTGGTGTTCCCACCAATGCCATTGCGCTCAAAGCGATTACCTTTGTCTTGGATAAGCGTAATGTAAAACGCTTAAAAACCACGATAGACAATGAAGAAATAGAAATTGGTGGGATCGGTCAAATCGGCCCTGCCTATATCTTTGTAAATGATCGAGCCATCAATACCATTGAAAAAGGTAAAGGCAAGAAATTCGCAGTATTGGCGTATGACAAAGCGCAAATTGCAATGGTTGAACGTGTCGGGGCAATTCCTGTTCCGTCCGATATTTCCAATTTTATTAAGAAGTTTAATACCGGTGAAGTACCGATGGTGGGTGCACCAGCCTATGCCTTTAAACCCTTAGAAATGGAAAAAGGGCTTGGCTCTAAAGGTGCATTAATCAATTTCCCAGTGCTCAATGTCACTGCTGATCTGGTGTTTAGATCTCAGAAATTCCCAGCTACTTTTGGCAATGACTCTAGAACCTGGTTTATTAAGCAGCTTCCGCGTCAATTCAGTATGGTCAAACGTTTAGAAGAAGGCATCCCAGCCAAATATCGTTTGAATTTAAGTAAAGCAGATACTGAAAAATATCAAAAACTGTTAAGAGATGGGCGTATGGATTTAACCCGTCAAGGTATTTACGATCCAACCATGATGTCAGTGCTTAAACGAGCGCGTTGTACTGTAGATCGAACCAACTTTGAATGTTCATTGGCGGGTGAATAAGGTCTCATCAAAAGTTATTGATAAAAAATCAGGCAATGGAGGCATCCATAAATTGCCTGATTTTTTATTTTAAAATTTACTGAGCTGAAGGTTGTTCAACTAAACTTGGGTCATTGGTTGCTTGAGCAGGTTGTGATTGCTGAATCGTCGCATCGCCCTCAACAGCAGTACCTTGTTGAGTCGGATCTACCGTCGAAGTTTGTGCTGATTGCTGTTGATCTGCAGAACCCATTGGTGCTGATTGGGTTGTTTCAGGTGCTTGGGTTGTTTCACTTGATGTACATGCCGTACTCATGACCGCAACACCAGCCAATAGCATAAAAATAAGACCTGATTTTTTCATCATAAATTCCTTTATCACTCTATCAAAAAACGGCAACACAGGACTGCGTTGTCGTGCTGACTATGATTGCTATTTTTTCTGCAAACTTCGTTGAAGCTTGGTTAGACTTTTAAGGTGTTGCCGTATAAGTTATGCAAAGTTTATTAAATCAATGATTTATATTGACCGATTTTATTTTTCATTATACTTGTTTAATTTCGCTGGGTTTTTTGATGGGATTCAATGTGGTTAGGCAAAAGTCAGCCTGATAAAAGATATACTTTTACCATAAAAGTTTCGCATTACTTACATTGTTAATGACTTTTTACAAGACAAAAAAAAGCTTACCCAAGAAGATTGGATAAGCGATGAAAACGTTGTTCAAACTAAAAAAAGAAACTACAGCCATAGAATCTATGAAGCATGATAATTAAATTATTGCTTTTTCGCAAAGCCTTATTTTCAATAAGTTTAATCGGTTTTACATGTGAGTTAAGCATTTTAATCTGTTCATTCAATTTTAATTTTTGAATTTACTCATCATTTTTGGGCAATAACCGCATCAATTCGCCATAAATTTAAATTTTTAATCTAAAAAAATAATCATTGATTTGATGATTATTCCAACAAAAATATCTTTAAATTTTGGGATTTCTCTCTTAGATCAGCTTTTTTCACTGAATTTCATTAAATAATGTCTAAAACTGCTTGAATTTTAGCGGCTCGCCCACATTTCTTATTCATTAATGAATTAAACGATCATGGCAGTTCAAAAATGAACACAGTGCAAAACTGCTGCCGATAAGGACTGTACATGTTTAAGAACCCATTTAAACGGAGTAAATCAATGGCAACTGAGCAGAATCAAGAAGCCCAAGATATTCAAAACGAGCAAGCCGAACAGCAAACTCAGGCTGAAAATGAACAGGTTGAAGTTACCGTTGAAGCTTTACAGGCTCAAATCAGTCATCTTGAAGAGAGCTTAAAACTCGAAAAAGCACGTACTGCAAATGCAGTTTATGAAGCACAAAAAAGTGTAGAACGTATTCAACGTGATGCTGAAAAGCATAAAGACATCGTGTTAGAAAAGTTTGCGAAAGAATTATTAAATTCTGTCGACAACCTTGAGCGTGCGATTCTCGCAGGTGGTGATGAAGAAACACCTGTACTCGAAGGCGTAAAACTCACCTTGAAATCACTTCTCACCACTTTAGAAAAATTTGGTGTTGTTGAAGCAGATACAACCAATGGTTTTAACGCGGACTTACATCAAGCTGTCGGGATCGACCCAAATGCACAAGCCAACCAAATTGGCACAGTTTTGCAAAAAGGCTACACCTTAAATGGTCGACTACTTCGCCCTGCAATGGTGATGGTTGGTCAATAAGCGTAATAAATAGGAGCTTTTTAAAAATATTTTCATGAATTTTCACAAATCATGACTTGAAAATTTTTGAATGGCTCTCATATCGGATAACAAGAAAATCCCTTTTAACTCCCCTTTGCAAAAAGAGGAAACCAGGGATTCAAAAGAATTTAGAGGAATTTGATTTATGGCTAAAATTATTGGTATTGACTTAGGTACGACGAATTCATGTGTTGCTGTACTTGAAGGCGATAAAGTTAAAGTAATTGAAAATGCTGAAGGTACACGTACAACACCTTCTATCGTTGCATATAAAGATGGCGAAATTCTTGTGGGTCAATCTGCTAAACGTCAAGCAGTGACTAACCCTAAGAATACATTATTCGCAATCAAGCGTTTAATTGGTCGTAAGTATCAAGACCAAGCAGTACAAAAAGATATCGGTATTGCACCATTCAAAATCATCAAAGCTGATAATGGTGATGCTTGGGTTGAAGTAAACGACAAAAAACTTGCACCGCAACAGATCTCTGCAGAAATTTTGAAAAAAATGAAAAAAACTGCGGAAGATTATTTAGGTGAAACAGTAACAGAAGCTGTTATTACAGTTCCTGCTTACTTCAATGATGCGCAACGTCAAGCAACAAAAGATGCTGGTCGTATTGCTGGTCTAGAAGTTAAACGTATCATTAACGAACCAACTGCTGCTGCACTTGCGTTCGGTATGGACAAAAAAGAAGGCGACCGTAAAGTTGCTGTATATGACTTAGGTGGTGGTACATTTGACGTATCAATCATTGAAATCGCTGACTTAGATGGCGACCAACAAATCGAAGTATTGTCAACCAATGGTGATACATTCCTTGGTGGTGAAGACTTTGATAATGCATTGATCGACTATTTGGTTGAAGAGTTCAAGAAAGAGCAAAACTTCAACTTGAAACAAGATCCACTTGCATTACAACGTTTAAAAGAAGCAGCTGAAAAAGCTAAAATTGAGCTTTCTTCATCTAATTCGACTGAAATTAACTTGCCATACATCACTGCGGATGCAACTGGTCCTAAACACTTAGTGATGAATGTAACACGTGCCAAACTAGAAGGTTTAGTTGCTGATTTAGTTGCGCGTACAATTGAGCCTTGCCGTATCGCACTTAAAGATGCAGGTCTTTCGACTTCTGACATCTCTGACGTGATCTTGGTTGGTGGTCAATCACGTATGCCAATGGTTCAACAGAAAGTACAAGAGTTCTTCGGTAAAGAACCTCGTAAAGATGTGAACCCGGATGAAGCTGTTGCGATTGGTGCGGCAATTCAAGGTGCGGTATTGTCTGGTGACAAAACTGACGTACTTTTACTTGACGTAACACCATTAACACTTGGTATCGAAACCATGGGTGGCGTATTAACTGCAATTATTGAGAAAAACACCACGATTCCTGCGAAGAAATCTCAAGTGTTCTCTACAGCAGCAGATAACCAACCAGCGGTAGATATTTCAGTTTACCAAGGTGAACGTAAAATGGCTCAACAAAACAAATTGTTGGGTAACTTCCAATTAGGCGACATTCCACCTGCGCCACGTGGTGTGCCACAAATTGAAGTATCGTTCGACATCAATGCTGATGGTATCTTAAAAGTATCAGCAAAAGACAAGAGCACTGGTAAAGAACAATCGATCCAGATCAAAGCAAACTCTGGTTTGTCTGATGCTGAAATCGAAGCAATGATCAAAGATGCTGAAGCAAATGCTGAAGAAGATCGTAAGTTTGAAGAGCTTGCAAAAGCACGTAACGAAGCTGATGCTTTAGTTGCTTCTGCAAACAAAGCTGTGAAAGATCTTGGCGAACAAGTCACTGCTGATGAAAAAACTGCAATTGAAGCTGCAGTTTCTGAGTTAGAAGTGACTGCAAAAGAAAATGATGTTGATGCGATTAAAGCAAAAACTGAAGCTTTACAAAACATCATTATGCCGATCACTCAACGTGCTTATGAAGCAGCTCAAGGTCAAGGCGGCGCTGAAGGCTTCGATCCTAACCAATTCGGTGGTGATGCAGGTCAACAACAGCAAAAAGCTGATGATGGCGTTGTAGATGCTGAATTCACTGAAGTTAAAGATGACAAAAAATAATTTGTCACTTTAATCTTAGAAAACCGCTCAAGAGATTGAGCGGTTTTTTTATATGATCTATTTTTATCCGTAAAACTATGGAGTCACTTTTGTTTATCTCTGATATCTCTAAAAAAACTGGACTCTCTATCCATACCCTTCGTTATTATGAACAAATAGGCTTACTGAAAAATATCCATCGAAATCAATCCGGACGACGTGTATATACCAAACTTGATCTGGAATGGCTTGAATGGGTAAAACGCTTAAAATCAACAGGCATGCCTTTAGAAAAAATGCAAGATTTTGCCCAATTTCGACTACAAGGAGAGCAAACCTTAAAACAAAGACAAGATCTTCTTATTGCGCATTCCGTTCAATTAAAACAAGAAATTCAAAGACTCAAGCAAGAACAAAGTATTGTTGACTATAAAATTGAAATATATGCACAAAAAATGCTTGAGCTAGAGTGAACTCGAGCAGTTAATATTTTTGACTCACGATTTGAGTTAGGAGTAGACAATGTTAAGTTCAGGTTTTTACATCACCGCAGAATTAAAAATTAAAGATAAAGACAGAATCTTAGAAACCCGTGAAGCCTTACAAGCATTATGTAAGCTCACTCTTCAACAAGAACCGGGATGTAGCTTATTTCAACTGCATCAATGCCAACAACAGCCAACCCGTTTACTACTTTGGGAGCGCTTCGACTCGGAACAGGCTTATCATGCCCATTTTAAACAGTCCTATACACAGCACTATCTTTCCAAAGATTTAACCGAAGTGGTGCAACATTTCGTCAGTGATATTGTGCTATAAAAAATCTCGAAAAATCACTCCAGTCATCGAGTGGTTTTTCTTATTGATCAATTGCCAATCTTCACTAAATCTTTTATCTTAATTATCACAATAATAATGAGTCAAATGATGAAAAACTCTCCTGCTGTATCCAATACAGTATATTACAGCTTGATCATAGCGCAATTTATATTGCCTATCATTGCAGCAGTCATCGATATATACAGTACTGAACCTGAGTTAGAACTTTTGGATAAAACACTCTACCAAGACCCGCAAGCTTGGGAATTGGGAGTGATGTCGATTGTAGGCTTAATCATCCTCATCATCACATTTGGTTTATGTTTAAAAAAAGAATGGGCAAGAAAAGCTTATCTCTATACATTTTTCCCAATATTTATGATTTATTTTATGCCCTTTATGCACTGGATTTACATGACCAGTTATGCAGCGATATTTAACGATCTGGCCTTTGTTTGTTCTGGAATTTTATTGATGATTTTAGTGACTCCATCACTATATCGACCTATTTTTGAACACGATTAATCATGTATAAAACGCTTGCCATCAGCATTGGCTTATATCTCTTTTTAGAGATTCTATGTCATGGTTTTGCATTTTTTGCAGGGAAAATAGTGAGTAAAGCGGATAAACAAAAGCTCAATCATCCTTTGCACCTTGAATTTACACGGCAAACTTTTTATCGCACCATGTTACTGGTCAGCATTGTATTGATGAGCCATTTTTATACTGAAATTGCCTATTTTGAGCAGAATGCTTGGATTCGTTTGACATTGAGTATCAGCATTATTTTACTCATTCTATTTATACTCTGGTGGCTAAATGCTTTTATTCTGCGCCAAGTAGTTTTAAAGCAACAACAACAATCTGTCACTCCGGTATTTAAACAGAAAATTAGCTATATCATGCTGCATCCTTTACAATTCAAAGCTTTATATATCAGCCCTGACTATTTAAAAAGATCTGTTTGGATGAATCGATTACTCAGCGTTTTTGCTTTTATTCTCTTATTTATTGATATCCAAGTCCTGTTTAACGCTTAAATAAACTGATTATGTGAATGAACCTTCCATAGCGATGCCCAAACTCAGCGCGATGATGGTAAATAATCCTTTCATCAACAAAAGTAATCCTGCTAATATGCAAATGATCATGATGATTCTTTGCTTTTTGCTCAGGCTTTCACGTATCTGTAAATTGTATAGACTGTCAGCTTGTTTTTGAATGGATAAATGATCGGTGATCGCCTGAGAAATTTTATCTTCGATAGGATTTAATGACGAACCGTCGAGTACCTCTAAACAATAGTGTCCAACATCCAACTCACAATAAAACATTAGCATTGAAGCACGAGAAAAACCATTTTTACTTGCTCTTGCAATACTTGGTGATAGCTTCACAATCTGCTGAAGATCTGTATTGGTGATTTGAGGATGAATCAATAGCATAGGTGAAAGTTTAAATAATGGACCCTCTTGCCAAATTGCATAGCCGCCCTTTTTGCTGATTTTAAAATTTTTAATTTTTTGATTTAAGGCTAAGTCCAGCACTAAACGTGATCGAAATATAAGAAATAGGCTGTAGAAAGCCCTTATCAAACAAGCGATACCAAGGATTAGAGAAATCCAGCCTAAAATCAGCGTTCCATTCATATTACTGCTTTCCACCTATAAGCTGACTGCTAAAAACATCATCAATTGAAATCAATATTTGTATTGATCACGCAAGCTTTACTTGCTTAAGCATTTGCGATTCTTATATTTTCAGATAAATTATCCACTACAACAATTATTTTTAAATCAATCATGCGTTTTTGGATTCTACTCTGTGTAATTGCCTTTACTGCTTATTTTGCGATACAGCGCATGATGTATCCGCAATTGAATCATAATTCTGCCATTGATCGTATCACGCATCCTTTAGATACCCGTTTACGTTATCGTATTGGCGAGGTAGATCCACGTTTTCATGTCAGTAAACAGCAAGTACAAAATTTGGCACAACAAGCCACCGATATTTGGCATCAAGGGACCATGAAAAGTCTCTTTGTTTATGATGATCATGCCAAACTAACGATTAACTTAATTTATGACGAACGCCAAGCGGAATCTATCGCCAGAAGCCAAGAGTTGCGTATTTTGCAAAATACCCAACAATATACACAAGGTGAAAAGCAAAAAATTCAGCAACTTCACGCTGAATTAGATCGTACCAATGATGAATTGGATCTGCAAAAAACCAATTATCAAAGTAAAGTTGACCAGTATAATCAGTTGATCAACACCCTTAATCAATCCCATCAAAATTTAGATGCCACAGCAAGATTGCAGTTAGATCAGCAGAAAAATCAACTGATCATCGAGCAGAATCAACTCAAACAACAGTTAGATATTTATAATCAAAAAGTCTATGAATTAAACCGTCAAGTTGGACAGCTCAACGCTGTCAATCAACAATACAATCAATCTGTGGATCACTTTAATAGCCGTTTCCAACCACGCCAATTTGATAAAGGCGTATTCGATGGTAAAACCATTAATATCTATGAATTTGCTTCAGATGCAGACTTGCGTGTCACGATTGCACATGAACTTGGGCATGCTTTGGGCTTAGCACACAATAATGATCCTAAAGCACTCATGTACCCAATGATGAAAGAACAAGATTTGAAAAATTTTAGATTAACCACAGCGGATTTAGCCATGCTAAACTCAAGACAACGATAAGCAAAATTTAGCGATGATTATCAATTTTAAATCCATAATTTATTTATGTATTTAAATCAGTTTTATGCAAAATCATGTTATTGTGAATCCCTGAAGCAATAAATTGAGGAGATGACTGTGAGCTATTATCATATTATTTTAGAAGTAAATGATCATATCAGCACGATTGAGCAAACTCGTGATATTGAAATTTTTGATATTACTGAACTTCAACCTTATCTCCATTCAATTCTGCTGCCTTATTTCAACGAACAAATCATTGAACTAGAAGACGACAATGTCGAGTTTAAAGATGTTCTACACCTTGAAATTAAACAGACCTTATTGCCGATTCAGCATTTAATTGAAGAAGAACAAAAACAGTTACCTAGCGATACCGATGTAACCATTACAGCCTATGAAATCTTTAATGATCGTGATCATACGCAGGATGTTACCGCCGTCATTTTAGATGTCCTAGAAGCGGTCAAAATTGATCCTTTTGCAATTGAATAATCCACATAAAAAAAGGTCTGCTTATGCAGACCTTTTAACATTTGGTGAGGGAAAGCTTTGTCACTAATTTCAGAGTAGAAGGAAGCAACGAAATAGCCCTCAGCAACACTATAAATAATTGGCTAAAATATTGTCAATATCTACAGGACGAATTCCTTCATCTACACTAAAAATATGTTCTGCTCGAACTCGTTCAGTGACACGTTGCCCTCTAGCTCGAATATGTAAATCAAATAGATCATAGAGGTTCGGGAAAGTTTTTTCTGTCATGGCATACTGCATCAGCGACATACTGGATAAATGACCAAAAACGGTGTTATCGATACTTGGCGTAGCTGTCATCGCCAAATCTGTCCAAATCACTTCACGCTTTTCTAGGTCAATGATCAGTGGAATGGTAAAACTGCTTTTTGAAGTCACATCAAATTTATGCTGAACCGTGGTTGGTTCATAAATCTGACCTTGTTGTGCATCCTCTCGCATCATAAAACCAGCAAAACAAATAGGTAAATCACAATAATTTTGCTGGGTATAACTATTGATACTCATCATCACATAGCGAACTCCCAGAGATAATGCCTTTGAAATATCAATGTCAATAAATTCAGATGCACCTTGTGGTGCTGAAGTAATATCACCGCTATGCACTGCAAAACTTTCTTTTAAATTATAAAAAGCAATAGTTGCTTTTACTGTATGTTCTGCATCAAAAACCAATGCGGATAAGTCTATATCCACCCTTTCTGAGTCAGTATCTTTCCAATAAATAAAAAACCGAACAGTATTGCCAATATCCAAAGCTAAACGGCTCCCTGCTGCAATGGTTTTCAATGCTTTACTTGCCGCTCGTTGCGCAAAAGGTACACTATAATTTTTCAACTGATCATCCAGATAGCAAGCACCTAATGGTGAGAGTTTACTGAAACGCTGAATAATACTTTGCTCACATAGGGTTGTTATTTGTGTCGTTATGACTGCAGACAAAGGCGCTAAATTATTTTTGATTGCAAATACTTTGGCAGACTGACCTTTTGGGAAAAAGGTTCGATATTTTAAAGTTCGATTTTGCAGAAAATAGTGCTTGATCTGAAACAGCAAAGCGATCGGCACTGCATCTATAACTGTTTTAAATGCATCAAGCAATTGTTGCTGTTGTACAGGAAATTGCTTTAAACAGTGCTGCAGCCTACGCGCAAACTCTCCTGGTCTTTGTTTTAAAAGTTTCACCACATCTTCAAATTGATGGCTTTGTAATGCAATTTCTATCTTTTGGCTGAACCGTTCAGGCTTTTTATTTTCAAAAATATGCTGAAATGCTATACAGGTTTTAGGAAAATGCTTTTGATAACTAAACGGATGTATCCGCTCAATCACACGTTTCCACGGTTCTGGATAACGAAATAAATCTTCCTGAATATTTAGGCAGTTTTCCAACAAAGTTAGTAATATTCGTCGTTGAGACTTTTTCAAAGAAATCAATTTACAAGGTTCTGCTAAACTGACATCACCATCTGACAATGCAACATAAATCCGTAAGACATCAGTTGAAGTCTGTACATGAAGCTGTAACTGTTGCACAGCCCATAATTGCAAACTCAAATATTGAGCGCTGACGATCGCCTGTACTTCTTTATGTTGAAATTTTTCAGGCAAATATTGCAACCCTTTAGATCCAAAATCTCTTATTAAGTAGATAAGATCTGCATGATCCTGCTGATTTAACGATTTTTTTGTATTTAACAGGTTTGAAAATAATGTGGTTAATTCAGTGCCATCCGCAAGATCCAATACATTGAGAATCCTTTTGTTTAATGCTTTTCTAGGCTCAATTTGATATTCAGGTAAGAGACGTATTCCCAAAAAATCACCAAGATAATGGGCAAATGCATTTTGATATAATTCTGACTCCGACATTTCATATACTTGTTGCGGAAAATTTGGATACATGGGTTTATATTTCACATGTGCCCCATACATCTTTTTAATACAACCCAAAGTATTTTTATAAAATTCATCGAATTGCGTATCAGACAATTTTAATATTTCAGTTCAGAGCAACTAAAACCAATTCTTTCAAAGTTTGCCAATAAATTGATTAATTTATGAATGGATTGACTCGACTGTCCCTGTGAAAGCTTGATTTTGTTAAATCTTCTGATTAAAAGTTCATTATTCATTGTTATGACTTTCTAAAATTTATAAATTACATCATAAAAGAAAAACCTGATTATTCATCAGGTTTTTCGCAAAAATCATGCAAAACTGTTTGATTAACGCATCATATTCTTTGCAGCTTCATTTCTAAAAGCTTTTAAAATCTGTTGCCCTGCTCGACCTGTTGGACTCAATCCTAACTTCACTTGCTCTTGCTGAATAGCCTGACGCGTTTTATCGCCAATCAAGCCATCTGCATCGCCAATCGCATAGCCTTTTTTCAATAAGTAATTTTGAATTTCTCGGCGCTCTGTACGAGATGTTCCTGCATCGTCAGTTGGCCATGCGGTTTGAAAACCGCCCTTGCCTTGTAAACGATCAGACAAATGCGCAATTGCCAGTGCATAACTTTCCGCAGCATTGTACGAATAAATTGCATCAAAGTTTTTAAACACCAAGAATGCTGGACCATTTGCACCCGCAGGCATCATTAGACCAGCCTGAGCGCCTTCCGATAAATTGCCTTGAATGATTGGAGTACCATCAACACGAGTAAAACCACGATTTACCCAAGTGCTCAACGATTTTTTATTACGACGACTTTCGCCACCTACAGAGGCACCAGCTGGGATTTTTACTTCAAAGCCCCACGGCATTCCGGTTTGCCAGCCACGTTTTTTCAAAAAATTTGCTGTTGATGCCAAAGCATCCGAAGTACTTGAAACCAAGTCGCGTCGACCATCACCATCAAAATCTACGGCCAACTCTTCATACGTTGAAGGCATAAATTGAGTATGACCAAATGCCCCTGCCCATGAACCTTTTAACTGTTCTTCGCGTAAATCACCTCGTTGTAAAATACGCATTGTGGCAAAAAATTCACCTCGGAAATAACCTTGTCGACGCCCTTCACAACTTAAAGTTCCCAACGCTTGTAATAAAGGATATTTTCCTGAAATGTCACCAAAATTACTTTCCACGCCCCAAACAGCAACAACCGTTTCTGCTGGAACGCCGTAAGCTGCTGAGACACGGTTTAAAACTTCACGATGCTGAGCCAGCATTTGACGGCCTTTCTCTACCCGCTCGTCATCGACCAAACCTGAAAGATAATCCCAAATCGGTGTTGAGAACTCAGGTTGATAATCCAGTTTGCTAATGACCGAATAATCAGGCGTTAGATTTTGCGTATAACGATCAAAGGTTGTCCCACTAACACCTGAACTGATTGCTTGCGAACGTAAATTTGCAATACAGCTTTGAAAATTAGAATTGGGTGTATAGCTTGTATTCGGTGTTGTTGTAATTGGTGAGCTAGACACAGCCTGACCGTTAATGATTAATTCAGCATTGGCATGCGATGCTGCCAACAAAACAGATCCACAAATCAAAGTTAAATGACGCATAATATCCACAAAATGGTTTTAAATTTAAATTATGTGAATACCATAGCAGTCTGTGAATAAAATGACAGATGTAAAAACGTAAATTTTGAATTCATTTTTCGATTTTAAATTCATAACCCACAGTTCACTGTTTTGAATTTAAATATAGTTATCCACACCCCAGCAAACTTATCATTTTTTAAATTCAAAACTTTCACACAAATTTAAATTCAAAAAACATCATTATTTTAGCAACCTTAGCTTTAAATTTAAAATTCCACTCAATCCCATAAAAACTCGCTTAAGTGTTTATTTTTATCCACAATTTGGATTTTAGATTGGTGAATAAAAACTTATCCACAGTCGTTATTTTCACTTCGAGCAAGCAAAAGTTTAAATTTAAAGTTTTAAATTCAAAAAACACCTTCAAGTTAATTTAAATTCAAAGTGGATAACTTTTTGGGTTTTGCTGTTAATACTTTTAAATTCAAATGTTCTAAACCCTTTAAATTTGAACTTTGAATTTAAAAATAGATGCTTGCTTTTCTGTTTATTGAAGCTGTTTTTATCATCATTCTTATTTTTATAGCCCCAGAAAATGATCCATTTTTGGATCATTGCTTAGCGATAAAATAGGGGGAGCGTCATGATACAGAACAGCAGAATAGAAAAAAGCGGGCAAGAGTTTGACCGCTTTTTTTACATACAAAATCAAGCTTAAATGTTCATATCTTCGCTTAATGACAATGGATTCGGTAAAATCTTCGCCAATTGACGACATAAAGTCGTTAATTCAGCAGCATCATTTGGCATCAGGGTGATATGACCAATTTTACGACCTTCACGTTCTGTTTTATTGTAAAGGTGTAAATGTGCACCTTTTAACGCTAAAACATCTTCGGATTTCGGGTGTTGCCCAATGATATTTACCATCACTGTTGGTCGAACCACTTCGGTTGAACCGAGTGGTAAACCTGTCACTGCGCGAATGTGATTTTCAAATTGCGAACATACTGCGCCTTCAATTGACCAATGCCCAGAGTTATGCACACGTGGAGCCATCTCATTGGCATATAAGCCTTTTTCAGTCACAAACAATTCAAGTGTTAACACACCGACATAGTTCAAATGGTTTAACAAACGGGTGATGTATTCCTGCGCAACGGGCTGTAAATCAGCACTGTTTGGAGCAGGAACTATTGAATGCGAGAGAATACCATTATGATGATGATTTTCAGCCAAAGGCCAAGTTTTTACATCACCATCAATACCACGCACCGCAATAATTGAAACTTCACGAGAAAAAATCACAAAACTTTCAGCGATTAATGATCCTGCTGGCCCCAACTCAGCCCATGCCTGATCAATTTGATCGACTGAACGCAGTACAAATTGACCTTTACCATCATAACCACCTGTCGCAGTTTTAAGTACGATTGGTAAGCCTAATTCACTCACTGCAAGCTTAAGCGTCTCCAATGAATCGACTGCTTTGTACGGCGCAACAGGAATTTCCAGCTCATCAAATAAAGCTTTTTCAGAAAGACGATGTTGTGCGATTGCTAAAGCTTGGCGTGGCGGATACAGATCTTTTTGCTTGGTTAATACATCAACATCAATCAATGGCGTATTTTCAAATTCCAAACTAAAAACATCTGCACTGGCAATAAAATCTTGTAACCCATTTTCAGCTTTAGTGCTAAAAACTTGTCCCAATATTGCAGATGGACAATCCGCATCAGCTTCAAAAAATGTGCATTGGATATTTAATGGGAGCGCAGCTTGCGCCATCATACGGCCGAGTTGACCACCACCAAAGATACCGATGGTTTTATTCATAACCTGTGTCCCGTTTTTAAGCTTGACCCGGAATATTTTTACTTGCCACTTTATCGGTTTGAGCGGCACGGAAATCTGCAACATTTTTTGCAATTTCAGGGCGAGTTAAACCTAAAATTTGAGCAGCCATGATTGCGGCATTGGTTGCACCCGCAGGGCCAATTGCCAATGTGCCAACTGCAATACCTGCAGGCATTTGTACAATAGACAACAAAGAATCAACGCCATTTAAAATTGAAGATTTCACAGGAACACCCAATACAGGCAAATCTGTTTTTGCTGCGCACATTCCTGGTAAATGTGCTGCACCACCAGCACCAGCAATAATCACCTGAATACCACGTTCACGTGCTGTTTCAGCATATTCAAATAAGCGGTCTGGCGTACGATGCGCAGAAACAACTTCGGCTTCAAAAGGAACACCAAGCTGTTTCAGCATATTGGCAGTGTTTTCGAGAGTTGCCCAGTCTGATTGAGAACCCATAATAATTCCAACGAGAGGAGCGTCTTGTACAGCGGCCGCATTCATTGCATATATTCCATAAACGAATGTAAGGAAGTTTAAATACTGGTGATCAGTGTTTAAATGAATATCAAGAAGCTCGCTATTATAGACTGATTTTTCATCTCACGAAAATTTAACAGACGTAGGAAGTCAATTTTTTTTAAAGCAGCAGCCTAAAAGCCGTTTGATTTGAGAATAATTATGATCTCGAACTCTTAAGCAGCAGGAAAATTGCTAAAGAATGGGACATGAGATGAATATGCTGTCTGAGTGAAATCCGTTTTAATTCACATCATCACAGCTCATCTACTGGCTTCTAAACACAAAAAACACGCAGCCCATCAAACATAAACCCGCCCATAAATAATCTAATTTAAATGGTTGTTTAAACAAGAAAATCATAAACGGAACAAACACCAACAGTGTGACCACTTCTTGGGTGATTTTCATTTGCCCCAACGACCAACCATGTTGCGCCAATAGACGTGTTGCGGGAATCATAAAGCTGTATTCAAGTAAGGCAATGATCCAACCAAACAAGATCGCTTGCCACAGAGGTGCATCATGTAAGAATTTTAAATGCCCATACCAAGCCAAGGTCATAAAACAGTTGGAGATAATTAGTAATAAAAGGGGGAGGGACATGCTATACAACCTAAATTTTGGTGATATTTTAACAAATGCGGTGTAAAATTATTCGTATCCTGACTATTACAATCCAAAACGACTATTTTTTAAAAAACCATATGAAAAATTTATTAAATACCATATTCAATTTATTAAAAAAGTTTTTTTCAAAATCAAATTCTGAAAATCCAAGTTCTATTGCTGAATTACCAGAAATTAACCTCGCATTTGCAGATTTAGCCAATATGTTAACGATGGAGAAACAAAATCCTATCCCAAATATTGAATTCTTTGATCATTTAAATATGGATTATTCAATAGAAAGTATTAAACATATTGATGAATATTTACTTTCAATTGGTAATTATAATCTTGAATTAGATAATAAAATTATCCCTGTTGTGGTTAGAACAGCTGCTTATGTTGGAGAATCTATTCGTAAAAATGATCATATGAAAAAATGGTATTGGATTGATTTTGAAACGGCGAAACAAAAAGAACCCCATTTTTTTAATGATATTGAAAACTCACTTGAATTCGCAGCTATTTTAACAGATGGAAATAGCCAAGCTTTTCCTTTGAATAAAGTTATTAAATTTTTGCAAAATGGCAAAGAAGATAGCCTATATTTCTTTGCCATGACAATGTTGAGTTTTGATGAGCCTAATGCTAACGATCATGTTTAATTCTAATTGATTTTATCCTTACAAGAAAAACTATCTTTTCGCCTTAACCCTTGCTATCGTTGCTTTCAAATCAAATGAAACGGCTACACCACAACAACAAAGTGATGTGTCTATAAAAGCACTGGAGTTAACACGAATGCATCTGCATATTTTGGGTATTTGCGGCACCTTTATGGGTTCATTGGCGCTATTGGCGCGTGATTTAGGACATAAGGTCACCGGTTCAGATGCGAACGTTTATCCACCGATGTCGACCCAACTCGAAAATGCTGGCATTACCTTAATGCAAGGCTATGACCGTAGTCATTTACAACCACATCCAGATCTTGTCATTGTAGGCAATGCAATGAAGCGTGGTATAGATGCGGTGGAATATATGCTCAATGAAGGTTTAGCATATATTTCAGGTCCACAATTCCTTGCTGACCATGTTTTACAAGGCAAACATGTGCTTGGTGTTGCCGGTACCCATGGTAAAACTACCACAACAACAATGCTGGCTTGGGTACTGGATCAAGCAGGTTTAAATCCTGGCTTTTTAATTGGTGGTGTACCTTTAGGCTTTAGTGAAAGCGCACGTTTAGGTGGTGGAAAATATTTCTGCGTAGAAGCAGATGAATATGACTCTGCTTTTTTTGATAAACGCTCTAAGTTCGTACATTACCATCCAAAAACTGCGATTTTAAATAATCTTGAATTTGACCATGCCGATATTTTTGAT
Organism: Acinetobacter sp. I-MWF; assembly: GCF_025433935.1. Lineage (NCBI taxonomy): Bacteria > Pseudomonadati > Pseudomonadota > Gammaproteobacteria > Moraxellales > Moraxellaceae > Acinetobacter > Acinetobacter sp. I-MWF. Next base: position 4,551,237 of record NZ_JAMBAR010000001.1, read on the forward strand.
GATCTAGCAGCAATTCAAAAACAATTCCATCATTTGGTCCGCACCATTCCAAGTGAAGGTCGTATCATTGCCCCGATCACTGAAACCAATATCGATGAAGTGTTGCAAATGGGTTGTTGGACACCTGTTGTAAGGACTTCACTTGACGCCAATAACAGTGCTGAAGTTTATGCTGAACAGCTTTCTACAGATGGTTCACATTTTAAAGTGCTTCAACACGGCGTAGTAAAAGGTGAAGTGAAGTGGAATATGACAGGACAACACAGTGTTGCCAATGCTTTGGCAACCATTGTAGCAGCTGAACATGTCGGCGTTTCAATTGAAACAGCATGTGAAGCCTTATCGAATTTTGGTGGGGTGAAACGCCGAATGGAATTACTTGATACGGTGAATGGTATTGAGATATATGATGACTTTGCCCATCACCCAACTGCGATTGATACAACGCTTGAAGGTGCACGTAAACGTTTAGGTGAACGTAAACTTTGGGCAATTATTGAACCACGTTCAAACACCATGCGTATGGGCAGTCATAAAGATGGCTTGGCACATTCTGCACGTCTTGCAGATGAAGTGATGTGGTATCAACCTGAAGGTTTGGACTGGGATTTACAGCCTGTCATTGACGCTGCAACCAATAAAGCCGTTGTGGCTCGTACATTGGATGACATTATCAGTACCGTTGTTACACAAGCAGGTGAAGGCGATGCTGTGGTGATTATGTCCAATGGTGGTTTTGGTGGATTACATCAAAAATTGATTGCAGCATTAAAAGCAAAATAAGTCGAAATAACGTGTAGAAAACCCACAAAATTTTGTGGGCTTTTTTTTTATTGATTTACTGAGGGTGTACTTTCAATAAGTTTAAAATCCTTAAGCTTGACCCAACCTTCAACCAGATCATCTTCTATATTTTGATTTGGATCATTAAATATCACATAAACCCAGTGTTGTTTTTTTCTGTCTTTATAGATTGAATAAGCCGTGACATTATCATTTTGAAGCACAAAAGTATCATTCATCTTACAGATGTTTTTGGGCGCTGAATAAAAATAAATACGATGTTTAGATTTGCCTAACAACTCCCAACGGGGCTGTATTTCTTGCTCTTTTTTATAGGTTTGTAAATTTAATTCAAAACAACTCATTGCTAAACTGAACGATGAACTGCTCAATAACAATACAGTGATTATCATTTTTTTAAACATGTTTAATCTTCTAACCGAATCTGAATCTGAACGGCCCAATGAACATTGGGCACACAATAAAGCTAAGCTTTCACATCAACAAAACTTTTATCACGTCTAAACATGACTTCGACATAGGAACAAGTGGGTACAATTTTAAGCTGCTTTTCACGTGCAAACTCAACCAAAGTATCCAACAACTGACGCGCAATTCCTTGACCACGCAAGGAGTCATCTACCCAAGTATGGTTCGCAATGATCTGATGTGCACCATGCCATAAATAACTGATCTCAGCAATTCGCTTACCTTGTTCATTATCAAAGTAAAATTCGCCTTTTTGTTGATTATCTACATGTTGGAATTGCATATATTCTTTCTCATGGATGTTCTATAACACAATTCCACTGTAGCAAAGCAAACTTAAGATTTCAAAACATCATGAATCGATTGATCTTTATCAAATACTGATTTTGAAAAAGGGCAGAGTGGAATAATTTTCACATTCTTTGAGCGAGCCATCTCTACAACTTGATCTAATAATTTTCGACCTACACTTTGACCACGCAATTCATCTTCTACAAGTGTATGGTCAATAATCAACATATTTTCACCTGCCCATGTATATGCCATTTCAGCCAAATGGTGACCTTCTTCACCAATATAAAATTCACCTTTTTTACCATCATCTTTATGTCTGATTTCTAACATTTTATTTACTCTTATATACGTTTAAATTTATAGGCCTATTCAAAATGCCATAACTATATTTGAATTATTGTTAAATTTTGTCTGACAGTTTTATTTTTGATACAACAAACTTAGCTTAACTTTATCCACAATTCAGCCTAAAATTTAGCGCTAACCTCTTTTAATATTGACCATGTCTGCCTTATCTCCCCAAACTCCAGCACCACAATCTGCCCCCAGTGAATCCCAGCAATGGATCAGTGTGATTAGCCTTGCTTTCGCAGCATTTATTTTCAATACCACAGAATTCGTTCCTGTGGCTTTACTGAGTGACATTGGAAAAAGCTTTGCGATGCCTGCAACTGATGTTGGTATCATGATTACTCTATATGCATGGGTTGTTGCACCCATTTCATTGCCGATCATGTTATTGACCAAAAATATTGAACGGCGCTTTTTACTGATCATCTTATTTATGGTTTTTGTGGCCAGTCATGCATTATCTTATTTTGCATGGAGTTTCGATGTACTCCTGATCAGTCGAATTGGTATCGCATTTTCTCATGCTTTATTTTGGTCAATCACTGCATCACTGGCAGTGCGAGTCGCACCCAAAGGTAAGGAGTTTCAAGCTTTGGGGCTATTGGCTACAGGTACGGCATTGGCGATGGTTTTAGGTATTCCATTTGGACGAATGATTGGTGAATCTTATGGTTGGCGTAATACTTTTGCCTTGATTGCAATTGGTGCGGCTATCGTTTGCGTTATCTTAGCCAAAACATTGCCACGCTTACCAAGCGTCAATTCAGGTTCTTTGAGTAGTTTAAAAGTATTTTTAAAACGCCCAAGCCTGATGATTGTTTTTGCTCTGACCATTATTGTGATTACCGCACAATTTACCGCATACAGTTATATCGAACCTTTTGCTCTGAATGTTGCGCATTTTAGCTCGACACAGACCACAACCTTATTATTAATCTATGGCGCAGCAGGTTTCTTTGGCTCTTATTTATTTGGTAAATTTGCCAAAAAATATCCCAAACTTCCAATACCGTTAAGTAGTGCTGTACTGGCTGTTTCGATGTTATTGCTGACTTCACTGAGTACTGATTTTACCAGTTTTAGTCTACTGAGTTTATTTTGGGGCATGGCGATTATTTGCTTTAGCTTAGCTCAACAAGCCAAAACCTTGGCTTTAGCTTCTGATGCCACTGATGTCGCGATGGCAATTTATTCAGGACTTTACAATGTAGGTATTGGTGGTGGTGCTTTGCTTGGGGGGCTAGTAACCACCAATTATGGGCTTAATCATATTGGCATCGTTGGCGGTATAATCGCTGTTCTTGGGACCCTGTTAGCTTTAGTGCTTGTACAACGTAAAGATTTTATTCAAAAAAATAGGGTCTGTTGACAATTCGTCTACGTTTGCGACTACGTGTGTTTTTAGGCGATACTAGGCGCGAAATACGAAATTTAGTCATTCTAAATGAGTAGTTCGTAACGACGTAGCGACAAAAAACACGCTAGTCCCGAAGGGTTGTGGTTAAAATTATCTCAGCCTTCGTTATGAAACTCGAAAATAG
>NZ_JAMBAR010000010.1:0-319 GCF_025433935.1 Acinetobacter sp. I-MWF
GTCTTTGCTTAAAGCAAATGCGACATTATTACCTGTCTTGGTTGCTGTAAGGTTAGTATCCGCTGGAGTTGCTACACCAATATCAACCGTGTCACCCGCTTTAATCGAACCACTGTTCTTACCGTTGGTTTGTAAGTTAAAGCCACCTTTTAAAGTCGTGATGTCAGATGTATTGGTCGCAATATTTGATGTATTCGTTGCGATATTTGACGTATTGGTTGCGATGTCTTTGCTATTCTGAGCTACATTCTGGTTTGTCGTATAAAGCTGACTACCATTGATTGCATCTGTTGAGTTTGCAGAAACATCACCCGCTTTA
>NZ_JAMBAR010000011.1:0-383 GCF_025433935.1 Acinetobacter sp. I-MWF
CAACGTCGAAAAACCGGTGGCTGGAAAGCCAGTTTGGATCATACAGAATATCTAGCCAATGCGACTTTAACAGGCAATTTAACCTATAAACGCGGTACAGGTGCATTTAATGCAATGCATGCACCTGAAGAAGAATTTGGTGAAGCGTATACCCATGTGGGTATTTTACAAGCCAATGCCAGTCTGCAAGTACCATTTAAAGTCGGCAATCAATCGCTACAGTATCTTGCTGAATGGCGAACACAGTACAGTAAAAAACCACTGACCCCACAAGATCGATTCTCGATTGGGAATCGCTATACCGTAAGAGGGTTTGATGGTGAACAGACGTTGTTGGCAGATAATGGATTTTTAGTGCGTAATGAAATCAGTGGCTCGATGTT
>NZ_JAMBAR010000012.1:0-323 GCF_025433935.1 Acinetobacter sp. I-MWF
AGCATCGGCAGCGGCTGCATCAGTTGCGGCGAGTCGCAGGAATCGATCCTTTCCGCCCAGGGCTGGAAGACTGGCGGGGCGTTCGACGCGGGCCATTTCCTCGGTAAGGGTGCCCGTCCAGAACTCAGGCTGGTGCCCAGCAATATCTGGCTTCAGTGCAAAAGCTGTAACGCCGGCTCATCCAAGTTCGCCCGCAAAGGCGAGACGGTCTCCCAGGGGTTCCGCACCGGCCTGATCGCCCGCATAGGGCTGGAAGCTGTCGAGGCGCTGGAATCCGACCACACGCCACGCAAAGAAACCGTAGAGCAACTGAAAGCCATCAC
>NZ_JAMBAR010000013.1:0-365 GCF_025433935.1 Acinetobacter sp. I-MWF
CTGAACCAGGTGCGAGTGGACCTTTTACTCAAACAGAACCGCACCGCCGATGCGGAAAAGGCCCTGGACGGTTTGCTCAAGTCGCGCCCGGACGATCCGGACGTGTGGTACCAAGTCGCCGAAACGCGCGGCTTGTCCGGCAATATCATCGGCCTGCACCAGGCGCGCGCCGAGTACTTCGCCCTGGTCGGCGACTTCCAGCAGGCCATTCAACAACTGGACTTCGCCAAGCGCCGTGCCGGCAGCAACTTCCCACTGTCGTCACGTATCGACGCACGCCAGCGTGAGCTGATCGAACAGGAACGCTTGGTGAAAGGAATGATGGGCTAAACCCACCGCCCACAAAAAAGCCCCGCCCTCGTTAA
>NZ_JAMBAR010000014.1:0-304 GCF_025433935.1 Acinetobacter sp. I-MWF
GAAGAAGGATTACACCATCGCCCTGGTCACCCACAATATGCAGCAAGCCATCCGTGTTGCGGACACGACGGCGTTTTTCTCGGTTGATATTTCTCAGGGCACGCGCACCGGTTATTTGGTTGAGATGGGCCCAACGGCGCAGATTTTCGATAACCCGCGCGAACAAATGACCGGGGATTACATCAGCGGCAAGTTCAGCTAAACAGCAAACGTCCAGTCAAGACCGCATACCGCTATAGTGCCAAAGGTGCTTTAGCGGGCATCCGGTCGTTTTACCTGCTTATCTACCGTTTCCCAGGATTGC
>NZ_JAMBAR010000015.1:0-549 GCF_025433935.1 Acinetobacter sp. I-MWF
AAAAGTAGCTTAAAATTAAAGAATATAGACCAGTAAAGACAAAAAAAGAGAGTACTTTATTAATTTTATCTTTTATAAAAATAATAGAATTTAAGCTTAAAGATATAATTAATATTGAAAAAACAGCAGAATAAACGTTAATCCAGTATTCATAATTTTCCACGACTTCACCATACTAAAGCTTTTTTTCTAAATTCAGCTGAAAGAGAGCCTGAAAAATTCAAGACGCTCTATCCTTTACTTGTCGATGTAGTTTTTTTCTATTAATTAATAGTCTTAGAATTAAAAGAATTAAAAGGACTAAAGTTATTAATAGGTATATATTTCCATGAAAGATATGAGCCCTATAACCTTCAAAAATGAATTTAAAAAGCAATTCTTGTTGAGTGTAACCAATAAATGCTTTTCCAAAAAAGTAGCTTAAAATTAAAGAATATAGACCAGTAAAGACAAAAAAAGAGAGTACTTTATTAATTTTATCTTTTATAAAAATAATAGAATTTAAGCTTAAAGATATAATTAATATTGAAAAAACAGCAGAATAAACGT
>NZ_JAMBAR010000016.1:0-329 GCF_025433935.1 Acinetobacter sp. I-MWF
GCAGCAACACTTCCAGCCACCACAGTGGATAATGGTTCAACTGTGCCTGGTGGTGATACCACAGCACCGACCTTTGTCAGTGCAGCACTAGATACAGCCGGCACATCGCTCACCTTGACCTATAGTGAAGCACTAGACAGCGCTAACTTACCGCCATTAAACAGTTTTGTGGTCACCGCAGATGGTCAAGTGGTTGCTGTAACCGGTGTTACAGTGAATGGCTCTACCGTGGTGTTGACTTTGGGTACACCAGTCACAGCAGGTCAAGCGGTGCAAGTGGGTTATACCGATCCATCGGCAGCCAATGATCCAAATGCGATTCAAGACAT
>NZ_JAMBAR010000017.1:0-491 GCF_025433935.1 Acinetobacter sp. I-MWF
CGAAATTGGGTCTGTAGCTCAGTTGGTTAGAGCGCACCCCTGATAAGGGTGAGGTCGGCAGTTCGAATCTGCCCAGACCCACCAATTTTGTGTGGGAACCTGTAGGAATACGGGGCCATAGCTCAGCTGGGAGAGCGCCTGCCTTGCACGCAGGAGGTCAACGGTTCGATCCCGTTTGGCTCCACCACTACTGCTTCTGGAAGTTGAAAGCTTAGAAATGAGCATTCCATCGTGATGATGGTGAATGTTGATTTCTAGTCTTTGATTAGATCGTTCTTTAAAAATTTGGGTATGTGATAGAAAGATAGACTGAACGTTACTTTCACTGGTAACGGATCAGGCTAAGGTAAAATTTGTGAGTTCTCTTAATTGAGAAATTCGAATTTTCGGCGAATGTCGTCTTCACAGTATAACCAGATTGCTTGGGGTTATATGGTCAAGTGAAGAAGCGCATACGGTGGGTGCCTTGGCAGTCAGAGGCGATGAAAGAC
>NZ_JAMBAR010000018.1:0-223 GCF_025433935.1 Acinetobacter sp. I-MWF
CGGTGCTGTGGTATCACCACCAGGCACAGTTGAACCATTATCCACTGTGGTGGCTGGAAGTGTTGCTGCATCATTACCCGCAATGTCTTGAATCGCATTTGGATCATTGGCTGCCGATGGATCGGTATAACCCACTTGCACCGCTTGACCTGCTGTGACTGGTGTACCCAAAGTCAACACTACGGTAGAGCCATTCACTGTAACACCGGTTACAGGTACAACT
>NZ_JAMBAR010000019.1:0-315 GCF_025433935.1 Acinetobacter sp. I-MWF
TCGAAGTTGCGGCCTTCGACCTTGCGCTGGGCCTTCTCGATGGCGTTGGTCACCATGCGGTGCTCGATCGCTTCACCGGACTGCATGCCCAGGGCTTTCATGAAGTTCTTCACCCGATCCGAGGCGAAGATACGCATCAGGCTGTCTTCCAGGGACAGGTAGAAACGGCTGGAACCGGCGTCACCCTGACGACCGGCACGACCACGCAGCTGGTTGTCGATACGGCGCGATTCGTGACGCTCGGACGCGATCACCTGCAGGCCGCCGGACTCCAGCACCGCCTGGTGGCGTTTCTGCCAGTCGGCTTTGATCTGG
>NZ_JAMBAR010000002.1:0-462 GCF_025433935.1 Acinetobacter sp. I-MWF
GCCACTGTTACCCGTGAAGGTAATTGGTTTAACAACTTCAGCATTTAATGTACTCAATGCAGCACCAACATTATTAACTGTTGTTGTTGACGCATCTGTTTTTGTGATCGTATAACTTGGTGCAGTAATCCCCCCTGCCGCTGTACCTGCTGTAGCTCCACCACCTAAAGCCGTCGCTGTATCTGCTGCTACCTTGGTCAACTCAGTATTGGTATTAAATAATTGACTACCATTAATTGCATCTGTACTAGACGCTGTAACCCGACCCGCTGCAACATTTTGTATTTGTCTTTTTATTGTACTTGAACCAACACTCACAACGCCTGTATCCGCTGTACCCGTTGCGGTGTATGATTTACCATTAATTGTTTGAGCTGTGCTGTTAACAGCTGCGGATGTGGTCGTATTTGCTCCCAATGCTGTACTACCTGCAATAGATGCATTAGCCCCATCACCTATAGC
>NZ_JAMBAR010000020.1:0-279 GCF_025433935.1 Acinetobacter sp. I-MWF
ATGTCTTGAATCGCATTTGGATCATTGGCTGCCGATGGATCGGTATAACCCACTTGCACCGCTTGACCTGCTGTGACTGGTGTACCCAAAGTCAACACTACGGTAGAGCCATTCACTGTAACACCGGTTACAGGTACAACTTGACCATCTGCGGTGACCACGAAACTGTTTAATGGCGGTAAGTTAGTGCTGTCTAGTGCTTCACTATAGGTCAAGGTGAGCGATGTGCCGGCTGTATCTAGTGCTGCACTGACAAAGGTCGGTGCTGTGGTATCACCA
>NZ_JAMBAR010000021.1:0-325 GCF_025433935.1 Acinetobacter sp. I-MWF
ATGCCTTCATCCGCCGAAGGAAACGAGGTGACATGTGCGCCGAAATCCTCCAACACGTCCACCATTAACGCGCGAATGATTTCGTCGTCTTCCAGCACTAAAATCGATGGCTGAGCCATGATCCTTACTCCACCATCAGGGTTCAGTAGGGTGGAGTGGGGCGGAGCGGATTAGGTTCGATCCGATATGCGCTGAGCGATGGATGGTCGTTTTGCGCGTCTAGGTTGCGCATTTGCCGGGTGCTGCTGCACGATACGGGCGCTTTTCCACCCACTCCCGGTCCGCTTGCTTGAGGCCGAATTGCGACGACGGGGTTACCGCCGCT
>NZ_JAMBAR010000022.1:0-337 GCF_025433935.1 Acinetobacter sp. I-MWF
CTACACCGCACAATTGTTGACGGCGCAGCCGGAGGGGGCCTTCCGTCTGGCGGGCTGGTCCCTGGGCGGCAACCTGGCGATGGAAGTTGCCCATGGCCTGGAGCAGGCTGGGCGGGAAGTGGAATGCGTGGGCTGGATCGACGCATCGCCACCCCAGTGGGTCAAGCCTTTCTGGGACACGGCGGTGATGGTCGATGAGCGCGAAATATCCGCCAATGACCGGCGCGTGGAATTGTTGGGCGCGATGTTCCCTGAGTTCACGGCGCAGATCCATGCCAAGTGGTCGGGCCAGCAGGCCACGGTTGACGGCGACGATGAGCAATGGGCCGGGTTCAAC
>NZ_JAMBAR010000023.1:0-401 GCF_025433935.1 Acinetobacter sp. I-MWF
GTGCAAGTGGGTTATACCGATCCATCGGCAGCCAATGATCCAAATGCGATTCAAGACAATGCCTGCAATTATTATGCAACACTTCCACCGACAGCGTTAGAAACTGGTTCGATTATTCCTGGAGGCGATACCACAGCACCGACCTTTGTCAGTGCAGCATTAGATACAGCCGGCACATCGCTCACCGTGACCTATAGTGAAGCCCTAGACAGCCCTAACGTACCGCCAGGAGATAGTGGTGTGGTCACCGCAGTTGGTCCAGTTGTACCTGTAACCGGTGTTACAGTGAATGGCTCTACCGTAGTGTTGACTTTGGGTACACCAGTCACAGCAGGTCAAGCGGTGCAAGTGGGTTATACCGATCCATCGGCAGCCAATGATCCAAATGCGATTCAAGACAT
>NZ_JAMBAR010000024.1:0-397 GCF_025433935.1 Acinetobacter sp. I-MWF
CTGCCGGCGCCATAACTGTAGAGGCCTTGCACGTCCATGCCGGTGCCGTGGTCCTGGGTCTGGTAGACGTTGGCGTACAGGCTCGCCTGGGTCGCCAATGTCCAGTCGATGGAAGCGCCGTATTGCATGCGCTCCTGCACCTGGCGCCCGGACAAGCCGACGATCACACGCGGGTGCAGCAGGTAATTGAGCGAAGCGCCGGCGGTCATATCGCCTTTGTCGCGTTGCTCCCAGTTGTTGAACAAGGTGCTTTCGCGGCCGGCGAACACGTTGTAGCGCCAGCGCTCGTCATGGTTGCGCCAGTTGTTGGGCTTGTACACCAACTCCTGGGTGGTGGCAGTGACCTGGCCGTCCTCGACCAGGCGCACTTCCACTTCATAAATGCCACCGGGCAACG
>NZ_JAMBAR010000025.1:0-1254 GCF_025433935.1 Acinetobacter sp. I-MWF
AGATGCATTAGCCCCATCACCTATAGCAACTGCTCCACTCGCAAGTGCATTGGTTCTTGCACCCAAAGCCACTCCACCTGTTCCAGCCGCGGAAACAGTAGACTGCGCACCTATTGCAATAGCATCCGTTCCAGCAGACTGTGCACCTCTAGTTGCATTACCACCAATAGCTACAGCACCGCTAGCTGTAGCTCTAACAGCATTTGCAACGGATAAAACATTTCCAGGAGCGGAACCAGTAGCCGTTCCACCCAATGCTACAGCATTTTGTCCTGTTGACTGGCTGCCTTCGCCAAGTGCAGTACTGCCTATTCCAGTTGCTCGACTCTCCACACCAATAGCCGTACCAAAAGCATTGGCTTGGCTATTATGCCCCACAGCCGTTCCAGCAAACCCTGTAGCTTCTGCAAAGGTTCCATATGCAGTTACACTGGAAAGACCATTACCTTTTGCATTACAACCAGCGACCAAAGAATACGTCCCTGAACCATCTGCTGCCTGAGAACTAGTGCTTCCAGGATTTATAGTGCCGACAATCCCAGTACCACCAGTTGTACACGAATTATCTGTATTTATAATAGCTGCATTAACACCGGATGAAAAAGTGATTATCAAACTAACTGTTGCTGCCCCAATAATTCCTGTAACTTTTGAAGATTTTGTCTTCCCTTTTGCTAATTCAGAAACTGCAACCCATGCTAGTAAAGTAGCATTCCAAATTACTTTATATATTCTGTTCATATCACTCCCACCATACATATGATTAAAAGATTGATTAATAGGCTGTTAAAAAACAGTCAGTTGATATACAATCAACCACACCTATTTTTGTGATGCAATCTACACTCTTGGTTAAAAAATGTAAACAGTTAATATTTTTCAAGTATAAAAAGCTTATCACCTTTTTTAAATTAAAACGAATTTGATCAAATAACAAGCAATAAAGATAGGTTTAGTAATAATTTTTAGAAAATATGTAAAAAAACAGGCAGTTGATTGTATATCAACTGTTCATTATAGTCAGTTAAAAATATTATTTTAATGAATTAAATCAATAAATTACAACCAATGAAAAAAAACTCTATATAACGTCTACTTTATTTCACAAAAATTAAAAAATTAATTCTTCTCCTGAGTAACTCAAATTTAAGGCATAACTTGGGTATGAGATCTACCTAATTTGGTAAAATTATTCAATAGTTTCATACTCGCATGAATTTCATTGGCCTGACTTTCAAAGTTTATTGTACTCAG
>NZ_JAMBAR010000026.1:0-324 GCF_025433935.1 Acinetobacter sp. I-MWF
GCCGGTGGCGGCGGGCTGATCAGGCGCCAGACGATACGCACCAGCATGATGGCGAACAGCGTGATGCCTATGCTTTTGTGCAGATCCGGCGCGTCTTTGCGCCATGCGCTGTAGTAGTCGAGACCGACCATCCACAAGCCCAGGGCGAACAGACCAAACACCACCAGGGCCACGCCCCAGTGCAATACCATGCTGACCCAGCCGTAGCGGGCTGGTGAGTTACGTAGCTGCATGTACTTAATCCCGTAAGAACTGTGCTCAAGACTAACGATTTACCTATCGAATTAAAGCGCAATTTTTTGCTTTGAAATATCGAGAAATATG
>NZ_JAMBAR010000027.1:0-280 GCF_025433935.1 Acinetobacter sp. I-MWF
ATATAAAAAGATTTTTAAAATAACGTAAGCGTAAAAAACCCCCCCCCACACAAAATAATAAAAACCCCCCAGTTAAATTAAATTTTAAAAACAAAAATAAAAAAAAAAAAAAAAAAAATAAAAAAAAAAAAAAAAAAAAATATAAAAAGATTTTTAAAATAACGTAAGCGTAAAAAACCCCCCCCCACACAAAATAATAAAAACCCCCCAGTTAAATTAAATTTTAAAAACAAAAATAAAAAAAAAAAAAAAAAAAATAAAAAAAAAAAAAAAAAAAAAT
>NZ_JAMBAR010000028.1:0-544 GCF_025433935.1 Acinetobacter sp. I-MWF
AACTTCACCTGAACCCAATGTAGCACTAATCGTACCTTGGACTTCTGGCGTGTCATCATTGGTGAAAGCACCATTGGCAACATTTCCTAAACCTGGGGCAACGTTATCAACAACTGTTGTTATCGTTGTGGTTTGTGTTGGCGCTACAGTATCAACAGTAATTGTATATGCTGACGATGCTGGGCTTTGGTTACCACCCGCTGTTTCAACACGCGCTGTATATACATAAGTATTGCCGTTACTTAATCCACTGTCATTAAAAGTCCATGTTGTACCTGTAACTGTTGCTGTGCCAATCACCACACCATCACGTAATACTACAACTGTTTCTGTACCTGTAAGTGCTGTTGAAATTGAACCTGTTAATTGCGGTGTCGTATCATTTGTTGCACCATTATTGGCAACAACACCCGTTTGCGGAGCAAAGTCATCTATTACAGACAAGATTTGTACAGATTGACTTGAACCACTGGTATCTACAGAAATCGCATAGTTGTTCGATACCGAACCTTGGTTACCCGCCGCATCTTCTACTCGCGCTGTA
>NZ_JAMBAR010000029.1:0-535 GCF_025433935.1 Acinetobacter sp. I-MWF
CCTTTGCGTTTGATGACTGGATCGAACACCCCGCCGGCCTGGGCAGTATTCCGGCCGCCAACCACGGCGCCGAAGTGGCGATCGTCGGCGCCGGGATCGCCGGCCTGGTGGCCGCCTACGAACTGATGAAGCTGGGCCTCAGGCCCGTGGTGTACGAGGCCTCGAAGATGGGCGGCCGTTTGCGCTCCCAGGCGTTTGAAGGCGCCGAAGGGATCATCGCCGAGTTGGGCGGCATGCGTTTCCCGGTGTCGTCCACCGCGTTCTACCACTATGTCGACAAGCTCGGCCTGGACACCAAACCCTTCCCCAACCCGCTGACGCCGGCTTCCGGCAGTACGGTCATCGACCTGGAAGGCCAGACCCACTACGCACAAAAACTGTCCGACTTGCCTGCACTGTTCCAGGAAGTGGCTGACGCGTGGGCCGACGCCCTGGAAGCCGGCTCGCAGTTCGGCGATATCCAGCAAGCCATTCGCGACCGCGATGTGCCGCGCCTCAAGGCGCTGTGGAACAAACTCGTGCCGCTGTGGGACGA
>NZ_JAMBAR010000003.1:0-282 GCF_025433935.1 Acinetobacter sp. I-MWF
CGGTAGAGCCATTCACTGTAACACCGGTTACAGCTACCACTTGACCATCTGCGGTGACCACGAAACTGTTTAATGGCGGTAAGTTAGTGCTGTCTAGTGCTTCACTATAGGTCAAGGTGAGCGATGTGCCGGCTGTATCTAATGCTGCACTGACAAAGGTCGGTGCTGTGGTATCGCCACCAGGAATAATCGAACCATTGTCTACCGCTGTCGGTGGAAGTGTTGCAGCATCATTGCCCGCAATGTCTTGAATCGCATTTGGATCATTGGCTGCCGATGGAT
>NZ_JAMBAR010000030.1:0-353 GCF_025433935.1 Acinetobacter sp. I-MWF
ATGACCAGAATGGTAGAAACCGCCATGAGTCCTCTCCAACCGACACTGCCGCAGATCACTGTGCTGGGCATCGGCAATCTCCTGTGGGCCGACGAAGGCTTCGGCGTTCGTTGCGTCGAAGCCTTGCAACAGCGTTATGAGTTCGCCGACAACGTGGCGCTGATCGATGGCGGCACGCAAGGCCTGTACTTGATCCAGCATGTCCAGCAAGCCGATTACCTGCTGATTTTCGACGCCGTGGATTACAACCTCGCGCCTGGCGAACTGAAGTTCATCGCCGACGACGATGTCCCCAAATTCCTCGGCATCAAAAAGCTCAGCCTGCACCAGACCGGCTTTCAGGAGGTGCTGAT
>NZ_JAMBAR010000031.1:0-206 GCF_025433935.1 Acinetobacter sp. I-MWF
TAGATACAGCCGGCACATCGCTCACCTTGACCTATAGTGAAGCACTAGACAGCACTAACTTACCGCCATTAAACAGTTTCGTGGTCACCGCAGATGGTCAAGTGGTAGCTGTAACCGGTGTTACAGTGAATGGCTCTACCGTGGTGTTGACTTTGGGTACACCAGTCACAGCAGGTCAAGCAGTGCAAGTGGGTTATACCGATCCA
>NZ_JAMBAR010000032.1:0-420 GCF_025433935.1 Acinetobacter sp. I-MWF
GTGAATGTTGACGACCTGCTGGTTTCCCAGCCGGACACCGGTGAGCAAGCCCTGGAAATCACCGACATGCTGGTGCGCTCCAACGCTATCGACGTGATCGTGGTCGACTCCGTGGCGGCCCTGGTGCCAAAAGCTGAAATCGAAGGCGAAATGGGCGACATGCACGTCGGCCTGCAGGCCCGTCTGATGTCCCAGGCGCTGCGTAAAATCACCGGTAACATCAAGAACGCCAACTGCCTGGTGATCTTCATCAACCAGATCCGGATGAAGATCGGCGTCATGTTCGGCAGCCCGGAAACCACCACCGGTGGTAACGCGCTGAAGTTCTACGCGTCGGTCCGTCTGGACATCCGCCGTACCGGCGCGGTGAAGGAAGGTGACGAGGTTGTCGGTAGCGAAACCCGCGTCAAAGTCGTTAAG
>NZ_JAMBAR010000033.1:0-307 GCF_025433935.1 Acinetobacter sp. I-MWF
GCAGGATGCCGGACAGATGATTATCATGGGGGTTTCCGCCGAGGGATATCCCGATGAATTCACTCGCCGCTTTCCCGATCAACCGCAAATGGCCCGCCCAGCATCCGGAACGCCTGCAACTGTATTCGCTGCCCACGCCCAACGGGGTAAAAGTCTCGATCATGCTCGAAGAGCTGGGCCTGCCCTACGAGGCGCACAAAGTCAGCTTCGAGACCCAGGACCAGCTGTCGCCCGAGTTCCTGTCGCTGAACCCCAACAACAAGATTCCCGCGATCATCGACCCTAACGGCCCCGGCGGTCAGCCGTT
>NZ_JAMBAR010000034.1:0-609 GCF_025433935.1 Acinetobacter sp. I-MWF
TACCCCACCATCATTTGAAATTTGTACTTTTTCACCAACATTTAATGCTGTGGTTAATGTACCGCTGACAGTCAAAGTAGTGTCACTGGTAATAAAATCTGTGCTTGATGTACCAGTATCTGTACTTATTGCTGTGATATCAATCACAGATGTTGGTGCAGTGGTATCAATCACAATTGCTTGACTATCCGTACTTCCAACATTACCTGCAATATCAATGACACGTGCTTGGTAAGTAAAGTTGCTGTTATGAACAACAGCATCAACTAAACTCCATGTTGTACCTGTCGTGATTGCATCAACCCACGTTATACCGCCATCATTTGATACTTGTACTTTTTCTCCAACATTCAAAGCAGTTGTTAACGTACCGCTGACAGTCAATGTTGTATCACTCGTAATAAAGTCAGTACTTGATGTGCCAGTATCTGTGCTAATTGCTGTAATATCAATCACAGATGTTGGCGCAGTGGTATCAATCACTATTGCTTGACTATCTGTACTTCCAATATTACCTGCTGCATCAATAACACGTGCTTGATAAGTAAAATTGCTACTATGAACAACAGCATCAACTAAACTCCATGTTGTACCTGTTGTAATTGCATC
>NZ_JAMBAR010000035.1:0-386 GCF_025433935.1 Acinetobacter sp. I-MWF
ACAACACCCGTTTGCGGAGCAAAGTCATCTATTACAGACAAGATTTGTACAGATTGACTTGAACCACTGGTATCTACAGAAATCGCATAGTTGTTCGATACCGAACCTTGGTTACCCGCCGCATCTTCTACTCGCGCTGTATAGGTATAGGTTGAACCACTTGCCAAACCTGCATCAGCATAGGTCCAAGTTGTACCAGATACCGTTGCTGTGCCAACCTTAATACCATCACGATATATCACAACAACTTCACCTGAACCCAATGTAGCACTAATCGTACCTTGGACTTCTGGCGTGTCATCATTGGTGAAAGCACCATTGGCAACATTTCCTAAACCTGGGGCAACGTTATCAACAACTGTTGTTATCGTTGTGGTTTGTGTTGG
>NZ_JAMBAR010000036.1:0-343 GCF_025433935.1 Acinetobacter sp. I-MWF
TTATGTTTTTGTATTAACTTTTAAAAATTGTTGGTTATCAATTCATTTTTATACTTTTGAATCATAGCTGGTGATCCTACCGTGAGGCGACATGGATGTCGCCGTGGGGGGGGGGGGGCGGACCGACCCCACCCCCCCAACAAAAATTTTTTTGAATTTAAAAAAAGTAAAATTATGGAACGACAACGCACACGGGTTTTAAAATTTAAATTAAATTTTTAAAATCGTTTTGTTTTGGTTTTGCATATTTTTTCATATTTTAAATTTAAAAAAAATTTTCTTTGGGGGGTGGGTTACTGCTTTACCCCCCCCCCCACGGCGACATCCATGTCGCCTCACGGTA
>NZ_JAMBAR010000037.1:0-384 GCF_025433935.1 Acinetobacter sp. I-MWF
AGGAGTTCCGAGGCCTTGAAGGTATCACTGGTTTCCACCAGGCGAATGTGCGGGAAATCCTTGCGCAGAAGGCTTTCCAGAGGGTTGCCTTGGGTGATCGCCAGGCGCTTGCCTGCCATCTGTTCAAGATTCGATGGGGCGTCGGGCTCCTTGCGTGTGAGCAATACGTAGGAGTTTTCCAGATAGGGACGACTGAAGTTCAGTTGAGCTTCCCGTTCCGTGCTGGGAATGATGGCGCCGATGAGGTCGGCTTTGCCGGTATCGATTTGCTCGATCATCGCGTTGACATCGCGTGCGCGCAGGATCTCGAAGCGCAACCCGGTGCGCAGGCGGATCAGCTCCAGGAGGTCGGCGGTGATGCCGCGGAAGTTGCCGTCGGCATCG
>NZ_JAMBAR010000038.1:0-606 GCF_025433935.1 Acinetobacter sp. I-MWF
TCAACTTTGTTGCCATTCGCATCTAAACCATTGGCTGTCACTTTGCCTGCAAATACTGGTGCATCCGCCAATTGAATATCTAGCGTATCGCCTGTAATTACTGTCTTGATGTTGCTGTTCGAACCTGCACCTGTTAAGCCACCGCTAATGTTCAGCGTCTCTCCAAGTTTACGATCAACTGTGCCACTATTACCCGTGAAGGTAATTGGTTTAACAACTTCGTTATTCAAATTCGTTAACGCATCGCCAACATTGTTTGCTGTCGTCGTCGAACCATCTGTCTTCGTCGTCACATAGCTTGGTGCACTAATCGTACCCGTACTACTGTCATAGGTTGATCCACCACCTAAGTTAGATGCTGAACTATTACCCAAAGCATCAGTCTTACTGCTTGATGCTGTAGTTGCTGCATCCAACTGACCTTTATTCACAGCATCTGTCGCTGCTGTCGCATCCGCTACATTTTCAACTTTGTTGCCATTCGCATCTAAACCATTGGCTGTCACTTTGCCTGCAAATACTGGTGCATCCGCCAATTGAATATCTAGCGTATCGCCTGTAATTACTGTCTTGATGTTGCTGTTCGAACCTGCACCTGTTAAGCCA
>NZ_JAMBAR010000039.1:0-305 GCF_025433935.1 Acinetobacter sp. I-MWF
GACGTCAACGACAGCACTAAATTGGGCACAGCGGTTACCGTCAAGCCGGTTTCCAATGCCATACGCATCCTGCGCTACCTCAGCCAGGTCGGCACGCCCGAACGTTCGGTGGACATCGCCCGACAATTGGCAATCAACCCCAGCACCTGCTTTAACATCCTGCGCACGCTGGTGCAGGAGGATGTGGTGGATTTCAGTGCCATGTCCAAGCGCTACTCGGTCGGCCTGGGCCTGGCGCGGTTGGTGGAACAGCAAGTGACCCAGGGCCATCGTGTGCAGATGGCCAAGCCGCTGCTGCAGAACCT
>NZ_JAMBAR010000004.1:0-2642 GCF_025433935.1 Acinetobacter sp. I-MWF
TAGAATAGTCTGGTAATGCTTTAGTTTTTATTCTAAATTAATCCAGCCTTTTACTGTTGAGGTTTTTTCTGCTTTCCATACACGCTGAGAGAATATACCACCAAAATCAATATACATTATCCAGCTACTATCCAAGACTCCAGCATGATAATCTAATAGAATATAACCATCTTTGGTTCGATTACCATCTATCAGTCCTGTATTTGATCGAAATTGAATATCTTGATAAGGAACTAAAAAGCGAAGTGTTCTTTCAGAGTTGGACTTAACAATAAAAGAGCCATAAAGTGCTTGATCAGACTGTAGTTCATCTTTGATTAAATATTTGTTTTCTAAACCAAAGCGTGTTGTCCATGAAACATCTTTATACAAGCCACCAAAAAACAATTTCATACCAAGTTTTATCAGTATTTACCTCTTCACCGACTTTCGGTATTGCCTCCCAACTTTTAGGATTGCTTAAGGTAACATCAAAAGGTCCTACATTTTTTAAAGTTAGAATTACTTCTAAACCTTCTTTTTTAGGAATAATATTGGTTGTCCCATAAAAATCAGCAACTTTAACTTTAGGTTGTGAATGAAAATTTTTAACTAAATCAATATAAAATTGGCTAATTTTTTGACTAGACTGAGCCTGCTTAGGATTTCCATATTTTAAAAATTGATTTTTGTCCCAATTTTCTACAATTTCTAGACCCTTTATAATTTTCTGTTTTCTAAACTGGACATTATCATTATCTAATACGTAAATAAAATCCCTTTTCTCATTGTCTGTTGCTAAGATTTTTTCAATATTTGAAACTCTCAATAACTTATTAATTTCTTGCGTTTTTACTTTCATTTCTTCTGATAGGGGAGTTTTATAAATACCAAACTCATCACTTTTAATTGAAAATACATCACTTAAATGATCAATAACAATACTATTATCATTACTAATGGCAATAGTATTGTATGATATAGACATTGGTGGGTTAATTGTTTTCACTACATCAGTATAACTATATTTTATATTAAAATTTTCAGCATAGTTCATTGTTGTTATTCCACAAAATAAAAAAGAAAGCGCGATTATTTGAGTTAAAACTCTAATTTTTTGATTTTCCATCTTACACCTTTTTTATTTTTAAAATAAAAACAAAGCTTTATAATTATTTCAAGTGATAAACACTATGATTTATTGTAAATTTATCCAGCCTTTGACTTGCGAAGACTTTTCTTCTTTCCACACTTGTTTAGAGAATATATCTCCAAAGCTAACGTACATATTCCAGAAAGTTAATTTAAGTGCCAGTCCTTGGTCAAAGTGAATATAACCTTCTTTTGTTCTATTGGTATTCACCTCTCCATTGGTAAAAGTAGTCGTGATTTTATTATAAGGTATAAGATAACGAAAACTTCTTTCACCGTTGGACTCTATTTTGAAATAAGATCTTGCTAACTCTTCAGGTTTAAAGTCATCTTTAATTAGATTTTCAGGCATTAGTGCAAATCTAGTCCAACATGATTTTTCATGGCATTGTGCGCCTAAGCGAACTTCATACCAAATTTTATTTTCATCAAAAGGCTCTTCAAGATCAACAATATCTCCCCATTTTGATGGATTAGAAAAAGTAATATCAAAAGGTCCTACATTTTTTAAAGTCAGAATTACTTCTAAACCTTCTTTTTTAGGAATAATATTAGTTGTTCCATAAAAATCAGCAAATTTCTCATTATTCTTTGAATATCCAATATCTTCTAAATCTGAAATAAAGTCACTGATGAGCTTGCTATGTTTAACCTGACTCTGTTTACCATATTTTAGAAATTCATCATTATCCCATCTATCATATATTTTAAATCCAACTATAGTTTCATTTTTTTCTCTTTGAGTATTATTATCTAATACATAAGTAAAAGCCTTTTCCTCATTAGTTGTTGCTAATATTTTCTCAATTTTTGGAATTCTTAATATTCTATTAACCTCTTTCATTCTTCTTTTCATTTCTTCTGTTAATGGAGCTTTAAAAATACCAAAGTCATCACTTTTAACTGAAAAAATACCGCTTAAATTTTTAGTGATAACATAATCATCATTACTGATAGTAATCCCATAGTAAGAGGGAGGCATTAGGATATTAAAAGTTTGATTAAAAGTTTTTTCGACTTGAATATATCGATGTTTTATTTCAAAGTTTTCTGCATAGCTCATTGTTATTATTCCTAAAAATAAAAAATAAAGTGTAATTTTTTTAATTAAGCTTCTATTTTTTTGACTTTCCATCTTACACCTGTTTTATTTTCAAAATATTCTCGAAACCGTTCATAATAATATGCTGGAATAATGGGCATTTTTCCAGGTAAAGGTGAAGACATTAAATGACCATCTACTTTCCGCTTCCAATCATTTTCAGGTTGAGGAAAATCTATATCCACAGTTTGAGTATCAGGTTTAATATACATCTTATGCACTGCTCCCCCATCCTTAAAATATTCATCAGGAAAACCAAATAAGTGTCCTGTTTCATGTAAAAATATAGCTTTAGAATAGTCTGGTAATGCTTTAGTTTTTATTCTAAATTAATCCAGCCTTTTACTGTTGAGGTTTTTTCTGCTTTCCATACACGCTGAGAGAATATACCACCAAAATCAATATACAT
>NZ_JAMBAR010000040.1:0-422 GCF_025433935.1 Acinetobacter sp. I-MWF
GATAAAGAAACATCGACAGTCAGCTTTCAGATGCGTTATTCGATTCCTTTGTTTAGCTATGGCAAAGGACTTGGCAGTGGTTTAACTGAAGTTTCACAAAAAGCCAATACTAAAAATCCTTTGGCTAAACCGATATTAAGCTGGTGGGTCAAGAATAATGAACAGGGCAAACCTGAACTTTATATTAAAAATACTGGTTCAAAATTTTCACGACTTTCGGGAATTAAATTAACTCCAACTTCAGAGCAAATGGCTTTTGGCAAAACCGCCTTTGGTTATGTATTGGCAAACAGCACCATGAAGTTTGATTTAGACAACAAACTACTCAATAGCCTGAGTGGTCAAACCAGTTTGTACGGGGTTGACAGTTCAGGAGTGAAACAGGAATTGGTTGAAATTAAAAAAGAAGGAGGGGGGTAAAT
>NZ_JAMBAR010000041.1:0-358 GCF_025433935.1 Acinetobacter sp. I-MWF
TCAAATTCGTTAACGCATCGCCAACATTGTTTGCTGTCGTCGTCGAACCATCTGTCTTCGTCGTCACATAGCTTGGTGCACTAATCGTACCCGTACTACTGTCATAGGTTGATCCACCACCTAAGTTAGATGCTGAACTACTACCTAAGGTATCAGTCTTACTGCTTGATGCTGTAGTTGCTGCATCCAACTGACCTTTATTCACTGCATCTGTCGCGGCTGTCGCATCCGCTACATTTTCAACTTTGTTGCCATTCGCATCTAAACCATTGGCTGTCACTTTGCCTGCAAATACTGGTGCATCCGCCAATTGAATATCTAGCGTATCGCCTGTAATTACTGTCTTGATGTTGCTGTT
>NZ_JAMBAR010000042.1:0-249 GCF_025433935.1 Acinetobacter sp. I-MWF
GGCTTAACAGGTGCAGGTTCGAACAGCAACATCAAGACAGTAATTACAGGCGATACGCTAGATATTCAATTGGCGGATGCACCAGTATTTGCAGGCAAAGTGACAGCCAATGGTTTAGATGCGAATGGCAACAAAGTTGAGAACGTAGCGGATGCGACAGCAGCGACAGATGCTGTGAATAAAGGTCAGTTGGATGCAGCAACTACAGCATCAAGCAGCAAGACTGATGCTTTGGGTAATAGTTCAGCA
>NZ_JAMBAR010000043.1:0-315 GCF_025433935.1 Acinetobacter sp. I-MWF
AGCCTGAAAGAACGCTACGGCCTCGATGAAGCCTTGCCCGACAGCGCCGTGGTCGATGCCGAACGGGCGCGCCTGGCCGGGCCGGACCGCAATGCGATGGGCTCGGTGCTCGGCGCGTTGTGCGAGGAGCTGGTGCGGGTCAAGGAACGCCTCGACCTGTTCGTGCGCAGCGACCGTCAACACACCAGCGACCTCGATGCGCTGTTGGCGCCGCTGCGGCAAATCGCCGATACCCTCGCGGTGCTGGGCTTTGGCCAGCCGCGCAAAGTCATCATCGACCAGCTTGCGGTGGTGTTGAGCCTGGCCCAGGGCCAG
>NZ_JAMBAR010000044.1:0-453 GCF_025433935.1 Acinetobacter sp. I-MWF
ATCTACAATCAATGTTGGTGTCTCACCTGGTGTCACTGGACCAATCACAATCCCTGGGGTCGTGTCATCCGTTTGTGTACCACCTGGGAACGTCCCTTGGTTATCACCTTGGTTGTCTACAAAGTCTGTTGGTGTTGTTGGCTTACTTGGCGCTGTTGTATCCACAACCACTTGAATCGGATCACTTGGAACACTGGTGTTACCCGCTGGATCTGTGATCGTATAGGTAATTTCATGTGGTCCTTCAGGTAATGGATTAACTGGCGTCAATGTACCTGTAGTTGGATCATAAGTAGATGGAACTTCTACACCATCTACAATCAATGTTGGTGTCTCACCTGGTGTCACTGGACCAATCACAATCCCTGGGGTCGTGTCATCCGTTTGTGTACCACCTGGGAACGTCCCTTGGTTATCACCTTGGTTGTCTACAAAGTCTGTTGGTGTTGTTGG
>NZ_JAMBAR010000045.1:0-473 GCF_025433935.1 Acinetobacter sp. I-MWF
TTATCTTTAGACCATCTGTTTACTGCAAATGACTTGTTTTATGGCAGTTATAACCATGATTTGGGTGGGGGAGATCAAGGTAAACGCGGAACGGACGGTTATTATTTAAGTTATAGCATTCCACTCAAATATTGGTTACTCAGCACCAGTTATAGCCAATCTGATTATAACCAAACGGTTGCAGGTGCCAGCGAAAGTTATAGCTATAGCGGCAAAAGCAAACTTATTGGGGCCGATTTATCTCGGGTACTTTACCGTGACGCCAAACGAAAAACCACGGCCAGTGTGGGAGGGTGGTATCGGGAATCACAAAACTTCATCAATGATGTAGAAATTGAAGTGCAACGTCGAAAAACCGGTGGCTGGAAAGCCAGTTTGGATCATACAGAATATCTAGCCAATGCGACTTTAACAGGCAATTTAACCTATAAACGCGGTACAGGTGCATTTAATGCAATGCATGCACCTGAAGA
>NZ_JAMBAR010000046.1:0-335 GCF_025433935.1 Acinetobacter sp. I-MWF
TATGAGTTGGCGGTGTTCAAGGCAGGCGAGGAGGACGCCTGTGCGGCGGGGCGCTTCGTGCATGTGTTCGTGGATCGGGGGACGAACCAGCCGGTGACGATTCCGGGGATGTTGCGCGAGGCGTTGCAGCGGTTGGTGGCCTGACTGTGGGAGGGGGCTTGCCCCGGTACAGACCGGAGACATCCTTTACGTTTGAAACCGGAGACATCGTTTACATGTATTAATCATGGCCAGGAGGTAACTGGCCATGTCATGGAATCGAGAGTCCCCTATGGACCAAAAAGTCAGATTGATAGGCGACTGGCTGTCCGGCGCCTATTCAAAACATCAACTGG
>NZ_JAMBAR010000047.1:0-407 GCF_025433935.1 Acinetobacter sp. I-MWF
ATTAAGTAACGGCAATACTTATGTATATACAGCGCGTGTTGAAACAGCGGGTGGTAACCAAAGCCCAGCATCGTCAGCATATACAATTACTGTTGATACTGTAGCGCCAACACAAACCACAACGATAACAACAGTTATTGATAACGTTGCCCCAGGTTTAGGAAATGTTGCCAATGGTGCTTTCACCAATGATGACACGCCAGAAGTCCAAGGTACGATTAGTGCTACATTGGGTTCAGGTGAAGTTGTTGTGATATATCGTGATGGTGTGAAGGTTGGCACAGCAACGGTATCTGGTACAACTTGGACCTATGCTGATGCAGGTTTGGCAAGTGGTTCAACCTATACCTATACAGCGCGAGTAGAAGATGCGGCGGGTAACCAAGGTTCGGTATCGAACAACTATG
>NZ_JAMBAR010000048.1:0-291 GCF_025433935.1 Acinetobacter sp. I-MWF
GATATCACAGCAATAAGTACAGATACTGGTACATCAAGCACAGATTTTATTACCAGTGACACTACTTTGACTGTCAGCGGTACATTAACCACAGCATTAAATGTTGGTGAAAAAGTACAAATTTCAAATGATGGTGGGGTAACTTGGATTGATGCAATTACAACAGGTACAACATGGAGTTTAGTTGATGCTGTTGTTCATAGTAGCAATTTTACTTATCAAGCACGTGTTATTGATGCAGCAGGTAATATTGGAAGTACAGATAGTCAAGCAATAGTGATTGATACCACT
>NZ_JAMBAR010000049.1:0-889 GCF_025433935.1 Acinetobacter sp. I-MWF
TACCCCACCATCATTTGAAATTTGTACTTTTTCACCAACATTTAATGCTGTGGTTAATGTACCGCTGACAGTCAAAGTAGTGTCACTGGTAATAAAATCTGTGCTTGATGTACCAGTATCTGTACTTATTGCTGTGATATCTACGAGGTTTGATGCACTAGGAGCAGTTGTATCTACAGTAATAGTATAAGCCCCAGACGATACACCCACATTTCCTGCTGCATCTGCTACTCGTGCTATGTAACTATAAGTCGTACCATCAACTAAGCCATTATCAGCATAGGTCCAAGTTGTACCAGATACCGTTGCTGTGCCAACCTTCACACCATCACGATATACCACAACAACTTCACCTGAACCCAATGCAGTGCTAATCGTACCCTCAATACTTGGCGTTACATCATTTGTTGCTCCGTTATTCGCAACGATACCTGTTTGTGGATCAACATCATCGATTACTTGAGTAATTACGGTCGTTTGTGTTGGCGCTAAAGTATCAACAGTAATTGTATATGTTGAAGATGCTGGGCTTTGATTCCCACCCGCTGTTTCAACACGTGCCGTATATACATAAGTATTGCCGTTACTTAATCCACTGTCATTAAAGGTCCATGTTGTACCTGTAACTGTTGCTGTGCCAATCACCACACCATCACGCAATACTACAACTGTTTCTGTACCTGTCAGTGCTGTTGAAATTGAACCCGTTAATTGCGGTGTCGTATCATTTGTTGCACCATTATTGGCTACAACACCCGTTTGCGGAGCAAAGTCATCTATTACAGACAAGATTTGTACAGATTGACTTGAACCACTGGTATCTACAGAAATCGCATAGTTGTTCGATACCGAACCTTGGTTACCCGCCGCATCTTCTACTCGCGCTGTA
>NZ_JAMBAR010000005.1:0-216 GCF_025433935.1 Acinetobacter sp. I-MWF
TATGTGACGACGAAGACAGATGGTTCGACGACGACAGCAAACAATGTTGGCGATGCGTTAACGAATTTGAATAACGAAGTTGTTAAACCAATTACCTTCACGGGTAATAGTGGCACAGTTGATCGTAAACTTGGAGAGACACTGAACATTAGCGGTGGCTTAACAGGTGCAGGTTCGAACAGCAACATCAAGACAGTAATTACAGGCGATACGCTA
>NZ_JAMBAR010000050.1:0-526 GCF_025433935.1 Acinetobacter sp. I-MWF
AACTTCACCGAGTTCACCGAGGCGATCCGCGGTTTTCCGGAAGTGTTGGAGTGTTATGTGTTGATGGGGGCGGTGGATTTTCTGCTGCGCATTGTCACGTCGGACATCGAGGCTTACGAGCGGTTTTTCTTCGAGAAGTTGTCGATGGTGCCGGGGATTCAGGAGGTCAATTCGATCGTGGCGTTGTCGGAGATCAAGTCCACCACTAGCCTGCCAGTATTGGGCTGACAGGGCTGGCCTCATCGGGGGCAAGCCCCCTCCCACATTGGAGTGGGAAGTGGCTTACTCCCGATGGCGATATTACAGACGCAGCAGGGTCTTCCAGGCACGGTTCTGATACACCGCGATCGCCTGATGCATGCGCGCATCCAGCGATTCATCGGTGATCGGCTGGTTGGCCAGTTGCGCCAGCTTGTTCAGCTCACCGTACAGGCGGTCGAGTTCCGCAATGTCCACCACCTGGCGTGCGTGGTGCAGCCAGGCCTGGATGCGCTCGATGCGCGGCAGTTGCTCGGCGAGGTCTTCC
>NZ_JAMBAR010000051.1:0-220 GCF_025433935.1 Acinetobacter sp. I-MWF
CGGTGCTGTGGTATCACCACCAGGCACAGTTGAACCATTATCCACTGTGGTGGCTGGAAGTGTTGCTGCATCATTACCCGCAATGTCTTGAATCGCATTTGGATCATTGGCTGCCGATGGATCGGTATAACCCACTTGCACTGCTTGACCTGCTGTGACTGGTGTACCCAAAGTCAACACCACGGTAGAGCCATTCACTGTAACACCGGTTACAGCTACC
>NZ_JAMBAR010000052.1:0-317 GCF_025433935.1 Acinetobacter sp. I-MWF
TGACCAGCAGACCAAATTCGCGGGCAAGAATCGCCAGGCTGCCAACCTGTTCGGCGGGTTGATGCCCGTTGACCACTTCAATTGCGTGGCCGCCCGCACCAATATAGTCGCCAATCAGCTTGCGACGCTTGCTGCGGGTGAAATCGTAATGCCAGGGATGTGCCAGGCTGACCCAGGCCCCGGAGGCCCGCAGGGTCTCGACGGTGTCGTCCAAGGTCGGCCAGTGCTGCTTGACGTCGCCCAGCTTGCCGGCGCCCAGCCATTTGCGAAAGGCTTCGGCGCGGTCCCGGACAAACCCTTCGCGCACCATCCAATCG
>NZ_JAMBAR010000053.1:0-353 GCF_025433935.1 Acinetobacter sp. I-MWF
TTTCCGCTTCATAAGCCACTTCATACGCGGCCTTTTCCAGGCTGAACAAGGTCAGCGCTGCGTCCTGGCCTTTGGCATCCTGCCAGTCATGCGCCAGTGTAGCCGTCGCCGCGTGATAAGCCTTGATAAATGCCAGACGCGCCTCAATCAGGTAGCGCTCGGTCACACGCTGGCGCGCCGCGTCCGCTGCGGGTGAGTGGTCCACACCTTGCACATTCAGGGCCATGGCCGCCGCGTAATCAAACGAACGCAGCACGCCGCTGACGTCTTTATAGGGGCTGTGCTTGCCGCGCCGTTCGTGCAGCGGCCGCGCCGGTTCCCCTTCAAAGTCGATCAGGTAAGCGTCGCCTTTC
>NZ_JAMBAR010000054.1:0-380 GCF_025433935.1 Acinetobacter sp. I-MWF
CACCTACAAGAAGATCAACGACAAGTACTTCCCTTTCAGCATCGAATGATCTGAACGGTATGCCCGACGCGCTCCCAGGGGCGCGTCGGCTTTCAGCTTTGCCTGCCGCGATATGAAAACACCATGAATTTCGATCTCTACGGATTCGGCCCGGCGCTCGCCGCCGGCGCGCTGATGACCGTCAAGCTGGCGCTCACGGCCCTGTGCCTGGGGCTGGTACTCGGCCTGGCCGGCGCTTTGGCCAAGACGTCCCCATACAAGCCGCTGCAGTGGCTGGGCGGGGCTTACTCGACCCTCGTTCGCGGTATTCCCGAACTGTTGTGGGTGTTGCTGATTTATTTCGGCACGGTCAACCTGATGCGTGCCCTCGGGGAGTTTTT
>NZ_JAMBAR010000055.1:0-203 GCF_025433935.1 Acinetobacter sp. I-MWF
ATTCAGAAACTGCAACCCATGCTAGTAAAGTAGCATTCCAAATTACTTTATATATTCTGTTCATATCACACCCACCATACAAATGATTAAAAGATTGCTTACTAGGCTGTAAAAAAACAGGCAGTTGATATACAATCAACCACACCTATTTTTGTGATGCAATCTACACTCTTGGTTAAAAAATGTAAACAGTTAATATTTTT
>NZ_JAMBAR010000056.1:0-339 GCF_025433935.1 Acinetobacter sp. I-MWF
CGCATCGCGCAAAGCCACCTGGGAAATGCGCAAAGACAACGCCCACCGCCGCGCCGACCTCGACGCGCTGGTGATCTCCAGGGAAAACCGCGACGACGCCAGCAACGTCGCCGACTCGGCCCTCGCCGACTACCAGCACGCCCAGGCACAACTGGAAGCCGCCGAACTGAACTTGAAACGCACGCAAGTGGTGGCGGCCGTCGACGGCTACGTCACCAACCTCAACGTGCATCGCGGTGACTACGCGCGCATCGGCGAAGCCAAGATGGCCGTGGTCGATATGAACTCGTTCTGGGTCTATGGCTTCTTCGAAGAAACCAAACTGCCCCACGTCAAGGT
>NZ_JAMBAR010000057.1:0-341 GCF_025433935.1 Acinetobacter sp. I-MWF
TCGTATAGGTAATTTCATGTGGTCCTTCAGGTAATGGATTAACTGGCGTCAATGTACCTGTAGTTGGATCATAAGTAGATGGAACTTCTACACCATCTACAATCAATGTTGGTTTGTCACCTGGTGTCACTGGACCAATCACAATCCCTGGGGTCGTGTCATCCGTTTGTGTACCACCTGGGAATGTCCCTTGGTTATCACCTTGGTTGTCAACAAAACCCTCTGGTGTTGTTGGCTTACTTGGCGCTGTTGTATCCACAACCACTTGAATCGGATCACTTGGAACACTGGTGTTACCCGCTGGATCTGTGATCGTATAGGTAATTTCATGTGGTCCTTCA
>NZ_JAMBAR010000058.1:0-281 GCF_025433935.1 Acinetobacter sp. I-MWF
CATTAACTCTAAATTCTGAGACTACCAATAATACACAAGGCGTAATTGGTTCAGTCAATGCGGATGCCAAGCTTTCTATTCAAACTTTAGACAATACTAAAGGGGAGATTTCGGCACAGAATGTACACCTGACGGGTCAGAGCTTAAACAATCAACAGGGTACGATTCAATCCAAAACAGCAGATTTAAACATCAATGTTGATCAAATTGATAATGGTTCGATGCAGGATTCAGCAGGTAATCTGATTGCTGCGCAAAATCTTAAATTGAATGCCCAGCAG
>NZ_JAMBAR010000059.1:0-367 GCF_025433935.1 Acinetobacter sp. I-MWF
CGAGGACGACCTGCGAGTGGCGATGAACGAAAGCCTGTATGACGAACCCAATTACAACTCGAGCCCTTTCATCCGCGGTTTCAGAAACCGCCTGGAAGGCTGGATCACCCAGCGCGGCGATCCTGCTGTCAAAACCTCCGGTTCGCAGCTGCATAACCGTGTGCATTTGTGGATTGGCGGCAATATGTTGCCCATGACCTCACCGGATGACCCGGTGTTCTTCCTGCATCACTGTTTCATCGACAAGATCTGGGCGGACTGGCAGGCGCAGAAGCGCCTGGATGAGCCGGACCTGGCCCCGCACTATTGCCCCATGCAGGACGGTCCGCCGGGCCACAACTATGATGATGTGATTAATCCCTGGACC
>NZ_JAMBAR010000006.1:0-249 GCF_025433935.1 Acinetobacter sp. I-MWF
TAGCGTATCGCCTGTAATTACTGTCTTGATGTTGCTGTTCGAACCTGCACCTGTTAAGCCACCGCTAATGTTCAGTGTCTCTCCAAGTTTACGATCAACTGTGCCACTATTACCCGTGAAGGTAATTGGTTTAACAACTTCAGCATTTAATGTACTCAATGCAGCACCAACATTATTAACTGTTGTTGTTGACGCATCTGTTTTTGTGATCGTATAACTTGGTGCAGTAATCCCCCCTGCCGTTGTACC
>NZ_JAMBAR010000060.1:0-354 GCF_025433935.1 Acinetobacter sp. I-MWF
ACCGGTGTGCCGTCGCCGCGCAGTTCCACGCTGCCGCCGGGGCTGTCGGGGTGGAAGCCGTCGCGCAGCAGGGCGAGCATTGCGTGGGTATGTGGCAATTGGCTCATGTCCAGGGCGTTCTGGGTGCCGTAGCCGCCGAGCAGCGTACTGGCCAGCGCCGGGTGCAGCGGCGGCGCTTCGAGCTTGTACGACATTCTGCCGGTGGTGCCGTCCAGCCATTGGAAGTGATCGGAATAGATCGACTGCGGCGCG
Source organism: Acinetobacter sp. I-MWF (assembly GCF_025433935.1). Classification (NCBI taxonomy): domain Bacteria; kingdom Pseudomonadati; phylum Pseudomonadota; class Gammaproteobacteria; order Moraxellales; family Moraxellaceae; genus Acinetobacter; species Acinetobacter sp. I-MWF. Next base: position 253 of record NZ_JAMBAR010000060.1, read on the forward strand.
CCATAGAACGGGTTGATCACCTCGTCGAACAGCGCCGCGGAGAAGTTCACCAAATGCAAAAAGGTGCGCTTGCCCAGCCGCGAATGCGGGTCGGGGGCGGCC
>NZ_JAMBAR010000061.1:0-1030 GCF_025433935.1 Acinetobacter sp. I-MWF
CCATATAGGCAGCTTAGAAATGTTACGGGCTTGTTACGGGCTTTTTCGCTACGTTCACTGCCATATAGGCAGCTTAGAAACTGCAAACAACGAAATTGTATATAAAGAACAAGTTCACTGCCATATAGGCAGCTTAGAAATGTAAAACAAGTTAACATTAAAAAAGTTACCTGTTCACTGCCATATAGGCAGCTTAGAAAGTCAAGAATCAGTGGCATTGAATGGAAAGATGGTTCACTGCCATATAGGCAGCTTAGAAAACAAATTCTCACCGCATAAACATGAATACTTAGTTCACTGCCATATAGGCAGCTTAGAAAAAGACAAGAAAGGTAATCTAAAACCATTGCGCGTTCACTGCCATATAGGCAGCTTAGAAAATCAATCGCAATCATGGAAAATGTTTACCGTGGTTCACTGCCATATAGGCAGCTTAGAAAATATTAAATGAACAACAATCGTATTTCTTAATGTTCACTGCCATATAGGCAGCTTAGAAAAATCAGGATTTACTGTATTGGGTGAGGCCAAAGTTCACTGCCATATAGGCAGCTTAGAAAATCAGGATTAGTTGTGGTTTGAACAGCTTTGCGTTCACTGCCATATAGGCAGCTTAGAAAACCAGTCACACCTGGGCGTTTTGCTGCTTTAAGTTCACTGCCATATAGGCAGCTTAGAAAACTCTAGTGCAATTTCTTTAAAGGTGGACTCAGTTCACTGCCATATAGGCAGCTTAGAAAATTTCATATTCAGATACACAGCTCACAGCATAGTTCACTGCCATATAGGCAGCTTAGAAATGGTGTTATTGATCAATCAAAAGTCGAGAAAGGTTCACTGCCATATAGGCAGCTTAGAAAGGCATAACTACATCACCGTAGCTATCTTCAACGTTCACTGCCATATAGGCAGCTTAGAAACTGCAAACAACGAAATTGTATATAAAGAACAAGTTCACTGCCATATAGGCAGCTTAGAAAAATGATACAAGTGTCCTGAAAGCTATTGAATGGTTCACTGCCATATAGGC
>NZ_JAMBAR010000062.1:0-321 GCF_025433935.1 Acinetobacter sp. I-MWF
GGCCATGGAAAACACACCGATGCCGGTGTCCGGCGACCATGCCGAACACATGAACCACGGCGCGATGCATGCCGCCCCCGCCGCGCCCACCATCAGCCTGCAACAGGTGGTCGACCTGGCCACCTCGCGCAAGGTCGAGCCCGGCTACAGCATCACCCCGCCCACCACCGCCGAGGGCGTATTCACTGTCTCGGTGTTCGCCAACGACCCGCGCAATGACGCCACCCTGCATGTGGACCAGTACACCGGCAAGGTCCTCGCCGATGTGCGCTGGGAACACTACAACGGCGTGGCGCGGGCGACCGAGACCGGCGTGATGTT
>NZ_JAMBAR010000063.1:0-401 GCF_025433935.1 Acinetobacter sp. I-MWF
AGAGAGTAGTATAGCCGACCTAGCTTGATGCTGACGAAGCATTGATAAGATCATTAAGAGAATATGAAGAACAACTTGTGATTAATTTTACTTATTGATTGATCTAAATATTATCATTTATAGATAGGTTTAAATTAAACTAAGTTTAATAGAGATAATTTGTCAGTAAAATGATCAGCAATAATACTGACCATAAGTAACTAATGAAATTTAACTGAAGAGATTGATCATGGCTCAGATATAACGCTGGCGGCAGGCATAACACATGCAAGTCGAGCGTGGGAGGTTGCTACGGTAACTGACCTAGAGGCGCACGGGTGAGTAATACTTAGGAATCAGCCTATTAATGGGGGACAACATCTCGAAAGTGATGCTAAAACCGCATAAGCCCTACGGCGGAA
>NZ_JAMBAR010000064.1:0-977 GCF_025433935.1 Acinetobacter sp. I-MWF
CCAACATTGTTTGCTGTCGTCGTCGAACCATCTGTCTTCGTCGTCACATAGCTTGGTGCACTAATCGTACCCGTACTACTGTCATAGGTTGATCCACCACCTAAGTTAGATGCTGAACTATTACCCAAAGCATCAGTCTTGCTGCTTGATGCTGTAGTTGCTGCATCCAACTGACCTTTATTCACAGCATCTGTCGCTGCTGTCGCATCCGCTACGTTCTCAATTTTGTTGCCATTCGCATCTAAACCATTGGCTGTCACTTTGCCTGCAAATACTGGTGCATCTGCCAACTGGATATCTAGCGTATTGCCAGTGATCACTGTCTTGATGTTGCTGTTCGAACCTGCGCCTGTTAAGCCACCGCTAATGTTCAGCGTCTCTCCAAGTTTACGATCAACTGTGCCACTGTTACCCGTGAAGGTAATTGGTTTAACAACTTCAGCATTTAATGTACTCAATGCAGCACCAACATTATTAACTGTTGTTGTTGACGCATCTGTTTTTGTGATCGTATAACTTGGTGCAGTAATCCCCCCTGCCGTTGTACCTGCTGTAGCTCCACCACCTAAAGCCGTCGCTGTATCTGTTGCTACCTTGGTCAACTCAGTATTGGTATTAAATAATTGACTACCATTAATTGCATCTGTACTAGACGCTGTAACCTGACCCGCTGCAACATTTTGTATTTGTCTTTTTATTGTACTTGAACCAACACTCACAACACCTGTATCCGCTGTACCCGTTGCGGTGTATGATTTACCATTAATTGTTTGAGCTGTGCTGTTAACAGCTGCGGATGTGGTCGTATTTGCTCCCAATGCTGTACTACCTGCAATAGATGCATTAGCCCCATCACCTATAGCAACTGCTCCACTCGCAAGTGCATTGGTTCTTGCACCCAAAGCCACTCCACCTGTTCCAGCCGCGGAAACAGTAGACTGCGCACCTATTGCAATAGCATCCGTTCCAGCAGACTG
>NZ_JAMBAR010000065.1:0-221 GCF_025433935.1 Acinetobacter sp. I-MWF
AAGGTCGGTGCTGTGGTATCACCACCAGGAATAATCGAACCATTGTCTACCGCTGTCGGTGGAAGGGTTGCTGCATCATTACCAGCTGCATCTTGGATCGCATTTGGATCATTAGCCGTGGTTGGATCGGTATAACCCACTTGCACTGCTTGACCTGCTGTGACTGGTGTACCCAAAGTCAACACCACGGTAGAGCCATTCACTGTAACACCGGTTACAGC
>NZ_JAMBAR010000066.1:0-543 GCF_025433935.1 Acinetobacter sp. I-MWF
GCTGTCGTCGTACTCGGGGTAGCCGCAGATCACCGCCGTGGGGTGTCGGCGCGAGGTATCGATGAAGCTCTCGACTTCGCGCAGGTCATGTTGGCCGTCGGCGTCCACTTGCAGGGCATGGGTGAAGCCCAGGCGCGCCGCTTCGCGAAAGCCGGCCATCACCGCGCTGCCCTTGCCTTGGTTGTTCGGCAGGGTGAGCAGGCTGACGTTGTCGAGGGTCGCCAATTGCGCCAGCACCGCCGCGCACGCCGGGCTGCTGCCATCGTCCACCAACAGGCATGGCAGGCCGCTGTCGAGCAGGCTGTGGACCACGGCCGGCACGGCGGTTTCATGGTTGTAGACCGGGATCAGGGCGCAGGGGTTATGCATGCGCAGGCTCCAGTTGAATCCGGCCACTGGAGCAGGCCGCGACGCCGTTGCGGTAGGCGAAATACAGCTTGCTGCGTTGCGGGTCGAAGCGCAGGTGCAGTTCGACGTGGTCGCCGGGGCGCACCAGTTGCTGGAACTTGAGCACTTCCATGCCGGCAAAGGTCGTCGGCAGGT
>NZ_JAMBAR010000067.1:0-213 GCF_025433935.1 Acinetobacter sp. I-MWF
GCTGTCTAGTGCTTCACTATAGGTCAAGGTGAGCGATGTGCCGGCTGTATCTAGTGCTGCACTGACAAAGGTCGGTGCTGTGGTATCACCACCAGGCACAGTTGAACCATTATCCACTGTGGTGGCTGGAAGTGTTGCTGCATCATTACCCGCAATGTCTTGAATCGCATTTGGATCATTGGCTGCCGATGGATCGGTATAACCCACTTGCAC
>NZ_JAMBAR010000068.1:0-308 GCF_025433935.1 Acinetobacter sp. I-MWF
GTCTTTGCTTAAAGCAAATGCGACATTATTACCTGTCTTGGTTGCTGTAAGGTTAGTATCCGCTGGAGTTGCTACACCAATATCAACCGTGTCACCCGCTTTAATCGAACCACTGTTCTTACCGTTGGTTTGTAAGTTAAATCCACCTTTTCAAGTCGTGATGTCAGATGTATTGGTCGCAATATTTGATGTATTGGTCGTGATTTGATTACCTTGATTGGTAACAGTGGTATTTAACGTACTAATGTCTGATGTGTTTTTCGCAACGTTCTGATTCGTTGTAAATAATTGACCACCATTCACAGCAT
>NZ_JAMBAR010000069.1:0-350 GCF_025433935.1 Acinetobacter sp. I-MWF
CCTGTGACACCAGGTGATACACCAACATTGATTGTTGATGGTGTTGAAGTTCCATCTACTTATGATCCAACTACAGGTACATTGACGCCAGTTAATCCATTACCTGAAGGACAACATGAAATTACCTATACGATCACAGATCAAGCGGGTAAAACCAGTGTTCCAAGTGATCCTATTCAAGTGGTTGTGGATACAACAGCGCCAGATAAACCAACAACACCAACAGACTTTGTAGACAACCAAGGTGATAACCAAGGGACGTTCCCAGGTGGTACACAAACGGATGACACGACCCCAGGGATTGTGATTGGTCCAGTGACACCAGGTGAGACACCAACATTGATTGTAGA
>NZ_JAMBAR010000007.1:0-419 GCF_025433935.1 Acinetobacter sp. I-MWF
CTTGTTCCTTCCCACATTTAACCGTGTACACACCTTGGAATGCAGTCGAATGTGGGAGAGGGCTTGTTTCTTCCCACATTTAACCGTGTACACCTCATGTGGGAGGGGGCTTGCCCCCGATAGGGCCCTAACAGGCACCGATAAACTGAGCCACTTGCACCGCCGCCGCCTCCAAATGCTGCTCATGGCTGAACCCTGAAGCCTTCAACGGTTTCAAATCATGATCCCCCGCCGCCAGCCACAGCACCTCGATGCTCGGTGACAAGTCATACCCCTGCACCGCGGCTCGATTACCCAAGGCATCGCGTTCGCCCTGCACAATCAATGTCGGCGTGTTCAACCCGGCCAAATGCGCGACTCGCGGCTTTTCCGGCTTGCCCACCGCATAGAACGGATAGCCCAGGCACACCAAGGCATCG
>NZ_JAMBAR010000070.1:0-375 GCF_025433935.1 Acinetobacter sp. I-MWF
CGCCAGCGCCGCCACGCCAGCCAGCCCTCGTTGATGCCGGCGGCCACACAAAAACACTTCGAGTACGACCCCGCCGACAACCTGATCGGCAAACTCGACCAGCAACCCGCAGCGCAACATCGCCAACTGCTGCACTACGACGCCACCGGCCGCATCATCGCCAGCCAGGACAACCTGCACGGCCAGCGCGAAACCTTCGCCTACGACGCGGCCGCCAACCTGCTCGACGGCCCGCAAACCTCTGGCGGCTTGGTGCGCCATAACCGATTGCTGACCTATCAGGACAAGCGTTACCGCTACGACGGTTTCGGCCGCATGGTCGAAAAATACAGCACCCAGCGCGGCACCCAACGCTTCAGCTATGACGCCGAGCAG
>NZ_JAMBAR010000071.1:0-282 GCF_025433935.1 Acinetobacter sp. I-MWF
CATTTGGATCATTAGCCGTGGTTGGATCGGTATAACCCACCGTCACCGCTTGACCTAAAGTCACTGGTGCACCCAAGGTTAACACCACGTTATTGCCCACCACCGCAACACCCGTTACAGGGACAAGCTGACCATCCGCAATCACTGCGAAGTCGCCTGCAACTGGTGGATGTAATGGATCAAGCGCTTCATTATAGCTCAGGGTCAATGTAGTCCCTGATAGATCCACTGTCGCGCTGACAAAGGTCGGTGCTGTGGTATCGCCACCAGGAATAATCGAAC
>NZ_JAMBAR010000072.1:0-352 GCF_025433935.1 Acinetobacter sp. I-MWF
TTCCAACTGGTCGGCTATTTGGGTACTGCCCCTGATCGCCCTGATCATCGGCGGTTGGTTGGGCTGGCGTGCCTATTCTCAGCAAGGCATCGAGATCCAGGTACGCTTCGAAAGCGGCGAAGGCATCCAGGTCAACAAGACCGAAGTAGTCTACAAAGGCATGCCCGTGGGCAAGGTCAAGACCCTGGCCCTGGACGACGAAGGCAACAATCGCGGGGTGATTGCCACCATCGAGATGAACAAGGACGTCGAGCAATACCTCAAGACCAACACGCGCTTCTGGCTGGTCAAACCCAGCGTCAGCCTCGCCGGCATCACCGGCCTGGAGACCCTTGTGTCGGGGAACTACATT
>NZ_JAMBAR010000073.1:0-276 GCF_025433935.1 Acinetobacter sp. I-MWF
TCCAACTACAGGTACATTGACGCCAGTTAATCCATTACCTGAAGGACCACATGAAATTACCTATACGATCACAGATCCAGCGGGTAACACCAGTGTTCCAAGTGATCCGATTCAAGTGGTTGTGGATACAACAGCGCCAACACAATCAGTCATCATCTCAACAGTGACTGATGATGTTGCACCAGGTTTAGGTAACGTTGCTAATGGTGGTTCAACCAATGACACTACACCATTACTTGGTGGAACAATCAGTGCTGTTCTGAACAGTGGTGAGCG
>NZ_JAMBAR010000074.1:0-535 GCF_025433935.1 Acinetobacter sp. I-MWF
TTCAAACTTTAGACAATACTAAAGGGGAGATTTCGGCACAGAATGTACACCTGACGGGTCAGCGCTTAAACAATCAACAGGGTACGATTCAATCCAAAACAGCAGATTTAAACATCAATGTTGATCAAATTGATAATGGTACGATGCAGGATTCAGCAGGTAATCTGATTGCTGGGCAAAATCTTAAATTGAATGCCCAGCAGTTACAAAGTACTGGGCAAATCTATGCTGGCAATACGGCTGATATAACTGTGAATCAGTTACAACAGCATGGTCAATTGGCGGCACAGAACAAAATCAATGTTCAAGCAAATACCATTGTCAGTGATAAAAATGCCGTATGGGCAGCTGGATTAGACAAAGACGGAAAACTCAGCAATAGAGATGCCACACTCAATATTGATGCACAAAATGCACAGATTGCAGGAAAGATTTTATCAGGCAATCAAATTCAAATTAAAGCCGCTCAAACAGCAGACTTAAGTCAAAGTGAAAGCCAAGCCAAAAAGATCAACATTGCAACGACCCAACTGAA
>NZ_JAMBAR010000075.1:0-797 GCF_025433935.1 Acinetobacter sp. I-MWF
TCGAAATGCAGGCGAATCAGGAAGTCGGCGGCGACCTTGCCTTCCTCGCCCAGCACCTTGATATACGGCGCGATCAGGGTGAAACCTTGCTGATCGAGCTTCCAGGTCAGGCGCGCATTGGCCTGGATGTACTGCCAGGGCTTGGCGAAGATCGGGTCGAGGTGCAAGGAAAAGTCCTTGCTGTCCATGCGCAGCTCGCCCTGCCCCAGGTCGCCGCTGATGCTGCCGGAAACGTTGCGTGCGGCAGGGGCGCCGAAGTAGGCGTCAAAGCCTACCCGCTCGAGGTTGGCGGCAAAGCTGACTTTCTGATCGGTCGTGTCCTGCGGACGAAAATCCACCAGCACATTGCGCAGCAGGCCGGTGGCCTTGAGGTGTTCGATCGTCTTGGCGAAACCTTCCGGCAACGGCGCCAAGGCATTGAGCAACGGGGTGATCGGGGTCAGGTCGAGGCGGTCGGCCTGCAGGTTCCAGACTTCCTGCGCCTTGTCGGTGGCCAGGCGTTGCTGCAATTGCAGACGCGATTCCCAACGGCTATCGCCGATGTTCATCGCCAACGAATCGAACAGCACCTTGAGGCCGCTCTCACTGCGTTGCAGGTAGGCGGTCAGGGCGAGGTTTTCAATGTGGACCGGCTTGCGGTCAGCATAGCTGCCCTTCACTTGCGGCGAGTTGAGGCGCACCACCGCGCTTTGCACGGTGCCTTTGGCCCAGGTCAGCCAGAATTCACCGCCAGCCTTGAACTGCGTGAGTTTCCACTGCTGGGTCAACCTGGCCGGAACCCATTTGGCCCAATCGCT
>NZ_JAMBAR010000076.1:0-306 GCF_025433935.1 Acinetobacter sp. I-MWF
GCGATACGCTAGATATTCAATTGGCGGATGCACCAGTATTTGCAGGCAAAGTGACAGCCAATGGTTTAGATGCGAATGGCAACAAAGTTGAAAATGTAGCGGATGCGACAGCAGCGACAGATGCTGTGAATAAAGGTCAGATGGATGCAGCAACTAAAGCATCAATCAGCAAGACTGATGCTTTGGGTAATAGTTCAGCATCTAACTTAGGTGGTGGATCAACCTATGACAGTAGTACGGGTACGATTAGTGCACCAAGCTATGTGACGACGAAGACAGATGGTTCGACGACGACAGCAAACAATG
>NZ_JAMBAR010000077.1:0-310 GCF_025433935.1 Acinetobacter sp. I-MWF
ACCAGCTGCATCTTGGATCGCATTTGGATCATTAGCCGTGGTTGGATCGGTATAACCCACTTGCACTGCTTGACCTGCTGTGACTGGTGTACCCAAAGTCAACACCACGGTAGAGCCATTCACTGTAACACCGGTTACAGCAACCACTTGACCATCTGCGGTGACCACAAAACTGTTTAATGGCGGTAAGTTAGTGCTGTCTAGTGCTTCACTATAGGTCAAGGTGAGCGATGTGCCGGCTGTATCTAGTGCTGCACTGACAAAGGTCGGTGCTGTGGTATCACCACCAGGCACAGTTGAACCATTATCC
>NZ_JAMBAR010000078.1:0-581 GCF_025433935.1 Acinetobacter sp. I-MWF
GTCCCATTTAAAGTCGGTAATCAATCGCTACAGTATCTTGCTGAATGGCGAACGCAGTACAGTAAAAAACCACTGACCCCACAAGATCGATTCTCGATTGGGAATCGCTATACCGTAAGAGGGTTTGATGGTGAACAGACCTTATTGGCGGATAATGGATTTTTAGTCCGTAATGAAATCAGTGGCTCGATGTTTAAGCTTCCGATGCAATGGTACACAGCAATTGACTATGGTGAAGTGGGGGGTAAAACCGCACATGAACCGAATCCATTGCTGGGAACAAGTTTGATGGGCGCTGCCTTTGGATTACGAGGGCAAGTCTTAAAATCGGTCAATTATGACGTTTTTGTTGGGACACCGTTAAAAAAACCAGAACATTATAGAACAGACAATGTAACGACAGGATTTAGCCTGAACTGGATGTATTAAGTCTAATCATTAAGCCAAATAGAGATTTAAAAAGAATAGGTTGAAACCATGAAATTTGAAGATATAGATGTCATTTCACCCGCGTTATTTCCCAAAGAACAATGGAATGAAGCCGAGGTTCTCGGCGCAATGACATGGTTGTGGCTTTTATC
>NZ_JAMBAR010000079.1:0-7151 GCF_025433935.1 Acinetobacter sp. I-MWF
GCATCTTTTTATTCCCTTTATATACCCATGTATCATAATCCATGGGTGTTTTTTTATATAAAAATCAATTTATTAATATAATCTCAGGGTGGGTAAAACTATACCTAAAACCTATCATAAAGCAAATTGGTTTTCTTATAATTGAGCCTTTATAAATAGTGGGAAAACTCGATTTGGTTTAATTCGACTATATAATGCTATGCACAGTTACACCTTAAACAAGGGAGATACCAACTTTATTCTGATAAAGCTATTCAACGCTGCCTAATGATCAAATCTCTATTTCGACTTTCTTTGCGTATGGTCACAAGCTTTTTTCAGCGTCTCATTAGAATCTGAGGCTTAGATTGGATAGCTCCAGATTACTCACCCCTTTGTACAAGATAAAAGTATATTGATATTACAATTAACTATCAGGAAAAGCAGTGGTGGACTACATCTATTCATGGACTCAAGTGGCGTTAATTTTTTAGGTGAAGGTAAATGCAAACGCAGGAAATATCAGCCTAAATATCGTCGTCAATGGCGTTGCATATAGGTAAAAATAATAAACCCTGCAATTATGGGCTGTACGTACAGTTGACTACGAACAATGTCTGTGGCTCGGAAGTACTATGGGAATTCACTTGTTTAATTTCCTTTGGATGAACAGATAGATTCTCTTTATACCACAGAAGAATATTTTCAGATCGAGATTCATATGTATTCATTCCACCTTGTAAAAATGAGAAAGCTTGGAAGATTAAAACTCTGAGTGCTATAAAGAGAAATGAATTATTTGAAACTGTCAGACACTTAGGTAGAGTAATTTGGAAAATTGGCCTGAGTGTCATTGCCGAAGCTTGGTAGAAACCAAGATGCATTGCATCAAATTATTGGACGGTAAACTATATGTAAGGAATTTTCAAAGTCAAGTCAATAAGATTGATGCTCGTATATCAGCCCTAATTAAATCCACTGTATTAGGTCACCCTTACATCCAAGTTGTTATTTAAACCTGAATGAATCAAAGTAATTATAATTTTTAAATATTTGTGTAACAAAACTGTATACAATTAGTAACTAAAACATTAGATTTACTTAATAATCTAATTTTACGAGTATGATTCGTTGCATTAATTGGATTTAAGTTTTTATTATATATTGGATGAAATATGAAATTGCTTTTGAAGTCATCAATGGCTATTATTTTTTTTGGTTCTTTGCAGTCAGTGACGATGGCAACTACTCTTGAAGAGCAGATTAAAACACTATCAAAAAATGGCTGGCAGGTTGGTGTATCAATTTTAGATATGGATGATAAATTGATTTCTATCAATGGAGATAACCGCTTCCCATTAGACAGCACAGTAAAAGCGCTTGCTTGTGCTAATATATTAGCTAAAGTTGATGCTAAAAAATTTAATTTAGATTACTCAAAAACAATTAGACAAAAAGACATTGTTACATATTCGCCGATAGTCAAAGATTATGTAAATAAAAAACTAACTATAAAGCAAGCTTGTGAAATTACAACCGCATATAGTGATAATGCAGCAGCAAACTTTGCTATAGAACTAGGTGGTGGGCCTATTGGTCTAACCTCATTTATGCGTTCAATTGGTGATGAGGTAACAAGATCAGATAGATATGAACCAGATCTTGTGATTAATCCCGAAAGTGATATCAGAGATACAACAAGTCCCAATGCGATCAATGCCAGTATGAAAAAGTTATTGATGGGTAATGTGTTATCTAAAAACTCAAAAGTACAATTAAAAGAATGGATGATGGGAAATAAAGTTGCAGACAATATGTTAAGAGCTACTTTACCTAAAGGATGGGAAATTGCAGATCGTACTGGAGCAAGTGATTATGGCATTAGAGGCTTAATTTCAATGGTATGGTCAGAAACTCATGCGCCAGTTTTTATTAGTATTTATGTGCGAAAAGCAGATACATCTCTAGATGAACGTTCAGAGGTTATTAAACTATTAAGTGAAAATATTGTAAAAGAGTATCTAATAAAATAATACTAGTTGGATATTTAGCCCTCAAATAGGTTGACACTTATTTCATAAAATGCTCGATGAGTTTCATCGGGCATTTTAATTTAGTTCCATGTATGGCCTACGGATATTTAGCAACCATTTGTTAAGTCTCTTGAATATGCCATTTACTCATTCTGTCAGAACATTTTGCTATCAGGTACATGTCTTGCAAGCTATAATTTTTATAACCATATCTTGAGTCACAAAAAATATAACTGAATTGACAGTAATTAGATTTTAAATAGACTTCTTTCATAAATCACTTTTACTCAGCTCTAAATTAAAAATATCAGCTATAATATTGAATTTTAATCCTATTTTTTAATCTATTTCGATAACACTCTGTAATGATCTTCAATTTGCCTAATGAATGCTCAAACCCTATTAGTTATTAATTAATTTTTCGATTATAAGTATTAAGTAAAGGATCCAATTCACAACGCTTTTAACACTGGATGATAATATGGATTATAATTATTTTGATGGATTATTATAAAATATTTATTTAATTTACATTATGAAATTTTGAAGAAGAAGGTTTTTAGTACTCTAAACCCCATTTTTTAAACATAAACCCTGGCTTATATTATTTAATTTTTTACAAACTATATATAAAAAAATTAAATAATATAATGAATACAGTGGTTTATGTGGTTGGCTAAATTAAAAAATTCTTCTAAAGTATATTTTTATACTTATTGCTGACTAGATAGTATGTTTTAATGAATATATATTATAAAAAAGTTGCTAGATTAAATAATCAATATTTGTTAAATGATTTAACAAAATTTTAAATAAGGATTTTTAAAATGCTAAGTAAAATAAACTTTATTCTATTGTTTGGTTGTATGCCCCTCTATGCTCAGGCATTTAATGGTGTGTATCTGACTGGGTCAGGGCAGGTTTCAAGTGGGATGGGAGGTATAAGTCTTGCGCAAGGAATGGACAGAACTTCTATTCATGATAACCCCGCTAATCTTTCCTATCAAAATAATGGGGTGGATGCTCAAATTTCATTATTAAATATCCGTTCTAGGGCAACGTTTTTAAATCAGGCTGAAGAATTTAAATCTGATAAATTAATCTCTATTCCAAGCCTTGCAATTATTAAACATTTTGATGATCGCTTAAGCTTTGGTTTAAGTCTGACTGGTGCTGGCGCTGCAGTTGATTATGATAAGCCTGCAATTAATGGCTTTCCTACCGATAAAGCCAAAGATAATTTAGCTATTGTAAAAGCAAGTCCTACAGTTTCTTATAAAGTTTTACCGAATTTAAGTATAGGTGCCAATTTAGATATTGGTGTTGAACAATTTCGTGCAAAAGGTGTACTCGCTGGTATGGATACCCAAGGCACCCCCATGTTTTTAGATAGCCACGGTAATCATTGGGCTTATGGCATTGGCGGTAGCCTTGGAGTCACTTGGGAATTTCAGCCTAACTGGTGGTTAGGAGCATCATATATAAGTGAAATGCGCTTTTCCAAGCTTAAAGAATATAAAGATGATTTGTTGGCGAGTAGCCAAGGTAGAATTAATTTGCCGGAACGTTATGGGTTTGGGATCAACCACAAATTTAATTCTCAAGTTACTTTGGCAGCAGATTTATTACGGATTAATTGGCAAGATGCTGATGGATTGGGTGAAAAGGGATCATTTAACTGGCAAAATCAAAATGTCTACCGCATAGGTCTAGACTATAAGTTTAGCCCTAAAGATCACATTCGCTTCGGGTTTAGCCATGCTGATGTTGTGGTTGATTCACAAGATACTCTCGTGAATTTTTACGCTAATGCTATCGCAAATAATGCATGGACTATCGGTTATGGGCGTGATTTCGGTTTCGCGACACTCAATCTCGCCTATGAATATGCGGTAAACAAAAAAATAATTGGCTCAGATAATAGCTCAGGAACCAATTTAAGCAATCAAAACCATGTTTTCTCACTCGGATTTTCTAAAGATTTTTAACAAAGATCAACATAATTTAAGGATGATCAAAATGACAACTTTTGTACTTGTTCATGGCTCTTGGCATGATGGATCGCTCTGGACACCTGTTGTAACATATTTACGTGCACAAAACATGATCGTGCACTGTCCAACTATTGCAGGACATGGCACAAACGCAAATCGTGATGTAAATCACGCTCAAAGTACTCAGTCAATTGTGGATTACATTGTGAAGAATGATCTAAAGAATATCGTTCTCCTTGGTCACAGTTATGGAGGAACAATTATTTCGAAAGTCGCAGAATTTATTCCAGAACGAATCAAACGACTAATTTATTGGAATGCTTTTGTTTTGCAAGATGGAGAAAACATGTTTGATAACATGCCCGAAGCATATTTTGAATTATTTACAAGCCTCGCAAAAGCATCTGGAGATAACACAGTATTACTGCCTTATGAAGTTTGGCGTACTAATTTTATTAATGATGCAGATGAACAACTAGCACAGGAAACATACAAAATGCTGACACCTGAACCGTGTCAGCCATTTCATGATCGTCTAGATCTAAAAAAGTTTTATCAGCTCAATATTCCAAAATCTTACCTTAACTGTACTGAAGATCAGGCTTTGCCTTCAGGTGCTTGGCATCCTAAAATGTCAAGCCGTTTAGGTCAGTTCAAATTGGTTGAAATGGGGGGAAGCCATGAAGCAATGTTCACACGACCTGAAGAGTTGGCAAATAAAATCATCGAAGCCAGTCTGGATAGCTAGAAAGTTGATATAAACTTCAGCTATTTTATAAAATCGTTATGATTTATTTACAAGTTTGAATAAACTATTTTCTAGCAATGGGTTCATTTGTATGAGGAAACGAATGTAACCCAGCATATAATTTGAGTATTTGAAAAATTAGCTCAACTAATCTTTTCATTGACTGGTTCTAATGCTGCTGTGTAGCTTGTTTAGGTAAAGTTACTATCAAATTTATATATACTCCTTGTAAAACCCTAAAATAAGTGACCTCTAATGGACTTTGTTGCACAACCCTATCTGAAACATTAAACAATATAATTCTTAGATGAATAAGCCTACACCCAAAATTTATCGAACGACCAATTGGTTGTGTTACAACCAAGCTTTAATAAGTCGTGGAAACATAACCATTTAGTTTGATTCCAACACACAGTGGTATGCCGAATCAAAAGTCAAACAGGGACGGAGTCAAATCTACTCAGATACAGTGATTCAATGCTGGCCAATGATGAAAGCATTATTTCGCTTAACTCTACGAATGACTATAGGATTTGTTCAAAGTCTCGTTCGTCTTTGTCGATTAGACTGTGGCAGCACTAGATTATTCCACCATTTGTGCAAGACAAAAGCATATTAATATCGCAATTAGTTATCAAAAAGTAGGGGAGAGCTTCCTTACGCAACATACTGCTCATTGTTGATTTTATTGGTTTGAAATTATTAGGTGAAGATCAAAGGAAACGTAAGAAACATTAGCCTGAATACCTTTACAATGGCGTAAATTACATATTGATATCGATGCTGATGAAACTCTGTAAATACGAGCAGTTCAGCTCACGACTAATAATTTGAGTGATTCACAAGTGCTTGGCGATCTATTGAATCAAATTCTAAAAGATGAAGAAATGGTTCTGTATATACAGATGGAGTTTATGACTAAAAAGACTATCGGCTGGTGATTTCAGACAGGCAGTTATATGTGGCAATTTCATTAAGAAAGAATGCGAAGCCTTGGAAAGACATTAAGCGTTGTTCGCTAGAACGCAATGTGCTACTTCGGGCGGTCAAGTATTTAGGCAGGTCAATATGGAAAATGTTAAGGCTACTACCAAAGAAGTTTAGTTGAAACAAGGATGCGCTGCATCAAATCACTAGGCGAGAAACTGAGTACAATAAACTTTGAAAGTCAGGCCAATGAAATTCATGCGAGTATGAAACTATTGAATAATTTTACCAAATTAGGTAGATCTCATACCCAAGTTATGCCTTAAATTTGAGTTACTCAGGAGAAGAATTAATTTTTAAATTATTGTGAAATAAAGTAGACGTTATATAGAGTTTTTTTTCATTGGTTGTAATTTATTGATTTAATTCATTAAAATAATATTTTTAACTGACTATAATGAACAGTTGATATACAATCAACCACACCTATTTTTGTGATGCAATCTACACTCTTGGTTAAAAAATGTAAACAGTTAATATTTTTTCAAGTATAAAAAGCTTATCACCTTTTTTAAATTAAAACGAATTTGATCAAATAACAAGCAATAAAGATAGGTTTAGTAATAATTTTTAGAAAATATGTAAAAAAACAGGCAGTTGATTGTATATCAACTGCCTGTTTTTTTACAGCCTAGTAAGCAATCTTTTAATCATTTGTATGGTGGGTGTGATATGAACAGAATATATAAAGTAATTTGGAATGCTACTTTACTAGCATGGGTTGCAGTTTCTGAATTAGCAAAAGGGAAGACAAAATCTTCAAAAGTTACAGGAATTATTGGGGCAGCAACAGTTAGTTTGATGATCACTTTTTCATCCGATGCTATTGCAGTTGTTGTAAGCGGAGATACTTCGTGTGTAGGTGGTAGTACTACGACTGTTGGCACTATAAATCCTGGAGCAACTGTTGCGCCAACGGATGGTTCAGGAACGTATTCTTTGGTTGTTGGTTGTAGTGCTAAAGGCAATAGTCTTAATAGTGCAACTGCACTTGGAAGCTTTGCAGAAATTACGGGGGTAGCAGGAACGGCAGTTGGTAATAATAGCAAAGCCAGCGCTTTTGGTACGGCTGTTGGTGTGGAGAGTCGAGCAACAGGAGTAGGCAGTACTGCACTTGGCGAAGGCAGCCAGTCAACAGGACAAAATGCTGTAGCATTGGGTGGAACGGCTACTGGTTCTGCTTTAGGAAATGTTTTATCCGTTGCAAATGCGGTTACTGCTTCTGGTAGTGGTGCTGTGGCTATTGGTGGTAATGCTGTTAAAGGTGCGCAGTCTGCTGGAACGGATGCTATTGCAATAGGTGCGCAGTCTACTGTTTCCGCGGCTGGAACAGGTGGAGTGGCTTTGGGTGCAAGAACCAATGCACTTGCGAGTGGAGCAGTTGCTATAGGTGATGGGGCTAATGCATCT
>NZ_JAMBAR010000008.1:0-389 GCF_025433935.1 Acinetobacter sp. I-MWF
AAGCTGATATCACTTCTCCACCATGGGTGGTTTTATCACCCAATAAAACAAATCCCTGGGACATAAATAAAACAATCCAAAACTCGCCCATTGAAAAACAGGCTTCCATAAAAACGATCAGAACATTCGTTAGAGAAATGATCTCGACCAATAAAAACTACTCCCCCCCAAAAACGCACTACCTTTTAGCTGGCCAGCGCCCAAGCGCTACGTAAACTTTCGCGGACAATTCAGCTCACCGCTGTCAGCATCTAATGCATTCCCAAGAGTCAACGTGTCGAGAACAAAAGAAAAAGGTAAGTCGATAATAGCTAACGGAATAATCAGTCCATTACTCCCCTTGATCAGTGTCCAATCAGTCGCCGCATGAAAGTCCAGCTGAACGCCTT
>NZ_JAMBAR010000080.1:0-796 GCF_025433935.1 Acinetobacter sp. I-MWF
CAGTGCACCGACACAAACTGTAGTGATCAGTAACATCGTTGATGATGTTGCACCGCAAACAGGAAATGTTGCTAATGGTGGTACAACGAATGATGTAACACCAGAATTGCAAGGTACGATCAGTACTGTATTAGGTTCAGGTGAGGTTGTTGCGGTATATCGTGATGGCGTTAAAGTCGGCACAGCTACAGTGACCAATACAACTTGGACATATACAGATAGTGGCTTGGCAAGTGAATCTACATATAGCTATACAGCACGTGTTGAAGATGCGGCAGGTAATACAGGAAATAGTTCAGCGGATTACAGTGTAACCATCCAAACAGGTGGCCCAACACAAACGACTATGATCACTGCGGTGCAAGATGACTTTGCTCCGCAAACTGGTGTTGTTGCCAATAATGGTGCAACAAATGATACGACTCCTTTAATTGAAGGTGTAATTAGCGCGGCATTAAATGTTGGTGAAAGCGTAGTTGTTGTTCGTGATGGTGTGGTGATTGGCACTGCAACAGTTACAGGTACAACATGGACCTTTAATGACAGTGGTCTGAGCAATGGGTTGGGTTATACCTATACAGCATACGTACAAAATGCCGCATCAATTTCAGGTGGTGTATCTAATTCTTATACGATTAATATTGACACCATAGTACCAACACAAACCACAACGATAACAACAGTTGTTGATAACGTTGCCCCAGGTTTAGGAAATGTTGCCAATGGTGCTTTCACCAATGATGACACGCCAGAAGTCCAAGGTACGATTAGTGCTACATTGGGTTCAGGTGAAGTT
>NZ_JAMBAR010000081.1:0-468 GCF_025433935.1 Acinetobacter sp. I-MWF
AAGCGATCAACCGGCGCTCTACACTGTACCGGTACAGTTGCCAGGGCACTGCCGGGGGGATATTCAAGATATCTGATCCGGTTCTGCAGCTCACAAGGCCGCTAGAACTATAAAAAAGACAACAGTAAGAGTGGAGCACTATGAATAAGGCTACTAAGCAGATTTCCAAACTGTTTGCCGCTATGGTCCTGGCCGGGGTTGCCAGCCATTCGTTCGCAGCCGACACCATCAAGATCGGCATCGCCGGGCCTAAAACCGGTCCTGTCACGCAATATGGCGACATGCAGTTCATGGGTGCCAAGCAAGCGATCGCCGACATCAACGCCAAGGGCGGCGTCGATGGCAAAATGCTCGAAGCCAAGGAATACGACGACGCCTGCGATCCCAAGCAAGCCGTGGCCGTCGCCAACAAAGTGGTCAACGACGGCGTCAAGTTCGTGGTCGGTCACCTCTGCTCCAGCTCCACTC
>NZ_JAMBAR010000082.1:0-222 GCF_025433935.1 Acinetobacter sp. I-MWF
ATCCTGAGCATATTATTACCCCAGGGATTTTTGTTCAGCATGTGGTTGCAGTTGATGCAGCCAATGGTAATGGAGAATAATAATGAGCTACCAAAAACTAAGCCGTGACCAAATTGCTGAACGTGTTGCCCAAGATATTCCAGATGGGGCTTATGTCAATTTAGGCATTGGTTTACCGACCAAGATTTCAAAATATCTGCCAACAGATAAAGATGTATTTCT
>NZ_JAMBAR010000083.1:0-345 GCF_025433935.1 Acinetobacter sp. I-MWF
TGCGCCGAGCCGTTGATACGCATCGGTCTGTCGGCCACGCAAAAACCCATCGAGGCGGTGTCGCGTTTTCTGGTGGGCACGGCACGTCCGTGCGCAATCGTCGACATCGGCCATGCGCGCCCGCGTGACCTGGATATCGAAGTGCCGCCGGTGCCGCTGTCAGCGGTAATGGCCAACGACGTGTGGGAATTGGTCTACGACCGCCTCGCCGCCCTCGCCCGCGAACACCGCACCACGCTGATTTTCGTCAACACCCGGCGCCTGGCCGAACGCCTGGCGCGGCATTTGAGCGAGCGCCTGGGCAAGTCCGCCGTGGCCGCGCACCACGGCAGCCTGGCCAAGGAG
>NZ_JAMBAR010000084.1:0-449 GCF_025433935.1 Acinetobacter sp. I-MWF
GCTCGGGCTGCGCAGCAGTTGGGCGCTCAGCCGGGAAGTGGCGTTGTCGCTGAAAGTCGATAACGTGCTGGACAAGACTTACGCTCGGGCACGTTACAGCTATGACGATCCGGCGTTCCTGAACAATCAGGACTATCGGGAAGAAGGTCGGGTGTGGAGGGTTGGCGTGACCTGGACGCCGACGCTCTGATAGAAACGTCGGTGTGCCTGCGATTGCGTCAGCGGTTCGGCGCAATCACCTGACACAACCGCGCCAAGGCTTCCAACATCTGCCCGCTCGGCCGTTCCAGCCCCTTGTCCGGAACCAACAGCAAACGCCCCTGCGCCACCGCCGCCAGCTGCGGCCAGGCTTTCCAGGCATCCAACTGCGGTTGATCCGCCGCCAGAATCACCTCGGGGTTGCGCTGCAGCACCGACTCGACGCTGACCTGCGGCGCGGGCAGCGTGAG
>NZ_JAMBAR010000085.1:0-789 GCF_025433935.1 Acinetobacter sp. I-MWF
CAGTGCACCGACACAAACTGTAGTGATCAGTAACATCGTTGATGATGTTGCACCGCAAACAGGAAATGTTGCTAATGGTGGTACAACGAATGATGTAACACCAGAATTGCAAGGTACGATCAGTACTGTATTAGGTTCAGGCGAGGTTGTTGCGGTATATCGTGATGGCGTTAAAGTCGGCACAGCTACAGTAACCAATACGACTTGGACATTTGCAGATACAGGTTTAGCTGATGGCGTAAATTATGTTTACACAGCACGAGTAGAAGATGCAGCTGGGAACCAAGGTTCAGTATCAAATAACTATGCAGTTTCCGTAGATACCAGTGCACCAACACAATCAGTCATCATCTCAACAGTGACTGATGATGTTGCACCAGGTTTAGGTAACGTTGCTAATGGTGGTTCAACCAATGACACTACACCATTACTTGGTGGAACAATCAGTGCTGTTCTGAACAGTGGTGAGCGAGTTGTTATTTTACGTGATGGAGCAGTTGTTGGAACTGCAACAGTTACAGGTACAACTTGGACATTTGCTGATGCTGGTTTAGTGGATGGTAGTACTTATATTTATACAGCACGAGTAGAAGATGCAGCGGGCAACCGTGGTGCGATTTCTACCAACTATAGTATTTCAGTGGATAGCAGTGCACCGACACAAACTGTAGTGATCAGTAACATCGTTGATGATGTTGCACCGCAAACAGGAAATGTTGCTAATGGTGGTACAACGAATGATGTAACACCAGAATTGCAAGGTACGATCAGTACTGTATTAGGTTCAGG
>NZ_JAMBAR010000086.1:0-583 GCF_025433935.1 Acinetobacter sp. I-MWF
GCGGTGGCTTAACAGGCGCAGGTTCGAACAGCAACATCAAGACAGTGATCACTGGCAATACGCTAGATATCCAGTTGGCAGATGCACCAGTATTTGCAGGCAAAGTGACAGCCAATGGTTTAGATGCGAATGGCAACAAAGTTGAAAATGTAGCGGATGCGACAGCCGCGACAGATGCAGTGAATAAAGGTCAGTTGGATAGCTTGAGCGCAAGTCTTACTAATTCAGGTTTTGGCGTAAAAGCAGCAGATGGTAATACGATTAACAAAAAGTTAGGTGAAGCAATAGACGTAATTGGTTCTGATAGCAACATCACTACGAAGGTTGTGGGAGGTCAAGTTGCGATTGAGTTAAATAAAGATCTCAATAACTTAACTGGTATTACAGTGAACAATGGAACTGATGGTACAAATGGTTCTACTGTGATCGGTAAAGATGGTATCTCAGTTAAGGATGGTTCAGGTAACACAGTTGCTGGCTTAGATAACACATCTTTGACTGTAAAAGATGCGAATGGAAATACAGAAACAAGTATTAACAAAGCGATCAATCTTCTTAATGCCTCACAGGGTGAAGCTGATAA
>NZ_JAMBAR010000087.1:0-10275 GCF_025433935.1 Acinetobacter sp. I-MWF
TAGGTGTTTAGGTGTTTAGGTGTTTAGGTGTTTAGGTGTTTAGGTGTTTAGGTGTTTAGGTGTTTAGGTGTTTAGGTGTTTAGGTGTTTAGGTGTTTAGGTGTTTAGGTGTTTAGGTGTTTAGGTGTTTAGGTGTTAAGTGGAAGGTTGTTAAGCAGTATTTAATGGTTATACTATTGTGATCTATATTGGGGCGGTAAATATAAAACACCACCAATGATTATTTATAAATAAAAATACATTTAATTGAAGGTTGTTATAAATGTTAATAAAATTATATATTTAGTTATATTTATTTATTGAAAAAACACGACATAATATGTCGTTTAAAATAAAAAGACATTGGAAAATTTGAGTGATTCAGTTAAATTGGTTCTATAAAAACTTTATGACTACTAATAATATGGAACAACTCAACCCATCAGACTTAAAAGCTATTTTACATTCAAAAAGAGCAAACCTTTATTATTTAGAACATGCACGAGTGATGCAAAAAGATGGCCGTGTTTTATATCTAACCGAAGCAAAAAATGAAAATCAGTATTGGAATATTCCCATCGCTAATACAACGGTGATTTTATTGGGAACCGGAACTTCGATCACACAGGCTGCAATGCGAATGTTAGCAAGTGCAGGGGTATTGGTTGGTTTCTGTGGCGGTGGCGGTACGCCTTTATTTTCAGGTAGTGAAGTGGAGTGGTTAACGCCACAAAGTGAATACCGGCCAACCGAATATATACAAGGTTGGATGAGCTTTTGGTTTGATGAAAAGAAGCGTTTAGATGTGGCCAAACAGTTTCAGTTTGCGCGGATTGAATTCATCCGTAAAGTTTGGGCAAAAGATCGAGACTTACAGGCAGAAGGGTTTTATTTAGATGATCAGGATATTCAGCAGGCTTTAAGTGGTTTTGAAAAGAAAATTCCCAATATGAGCAAAGTCGGGGATTTACTTCTAGCAGAAGCGCAGACCACCAAACAGCTTTATAAAATTGCTGCAACTCGTTGCAAACTCAAATTTGAGCGAAATGCTGAATATGGTGATTTAGCCAACGACTTCCTCAATCATGGTAATTATTTAGCCTATGGTTTGGCTGCAACAACGCTTTGGGTTTTAGGAATTCCCCACGGTTTTGCTGTGATGCATGGTAAAACTCGGCGAGGTGCTTTGGTTTTTGATATCGCAGATTTAATCAAAGATGCTGTGGTGTTGCCATGGGCATTTATTTGTGCCAAAGAAGGTTTTAAGGAGCAAGACTTTAGAGCTTTGCTGTTGCAGAAACTTACCGAGCACAAGTGTCTGGATTGGATGTTTGATCAGGTGAAATTGCAAGCTTGCAAAAATCATGATGAAAAGGATGAAGCATTATGATCGTAACCTTCATTTCCCAATGTGAAAAGAAAGCACTTTCTCGAACGCGTCGTGTACTGGATGCATTTGCTGACCGAATTGGTGATAACACTTGGCAAACGGTGATTACCGAAGATGGTTTAATTGCAGTAAAAAAACTGCTTAGAAAAACAGTGACTAAAAATACAGCGGTGTCTTGTCATTGGATTCGAGGGCGACGTCGAAGTGAGCTGTTGTGGATTGTTGGGAATAGAAATAAGTTTAATGGACAGGGTATTGTTCCTGTAAACACGACCAAAAAAAGCCTTGCTCAAAATAAATGGGAAAATGACTGGCATTATTTGCCTTTAATTAAAGCATTAGTGGCTGTGTCTGCCTTATTACATGATTGGGGGAAGGCAACGGTTTTATTTCAAAAAAAATTATTGGAAAAAAATAATCAGTTTAAAGGTGATCCTTTACGGCATGAGTGGATTTCATGTCTATTGCTAAATGCTTTAGTGCATTCATCTGGCAATATTGAGTCCGATGAAGCATGGCTGAAATTATTGATACAACAAAGTTGGGACGAAGAACTTCTTAAACAAACGATTAGCAAAAACTCAGATCAATCTAAAGTTTTGGATCAACTTCCGCCTTTAGCACAATTGGTTGCATGGTTGATTGTATCGCATCACCGTTTACCTGCGTTAAAAGAAGAACAACGACGCAAAGAATATACTGAAGTTAATAAAGATACGATTACAAGTTTATTTAAAAGCATTAAAGCAGATTGGGGATATCAAAATAAATTTGATGAAGATGACTATAAACAGCGATTAAAACTCTGTTTCGAGTTTGATCAAGGGTTATTAAGTCAGTCTACTGAATGGACAAAGCAAATCAAAAAATGGTCAGCACGTTTATTACAAGCATCTGATGCCACAGAACAAATTTTTGCAGATGGAAGTTGGCGGGTCATTTTACATCATACCCGATTGTGTCTCATGTTAGGTGATCACTATTATTCATCTTGTAATGCTGATAAAAATTGGAAAACCAATTTATTGTTAATTGCCAATACTGATCCAAAAACTAAACAAGCCAAACAATTTTTAGATGAGCATCTAGTTCGGGTGAGTGACAATGCTATGCGAGTCACGCAAGCATTAAGTCGTTTGGCAGATGAGATGGAACCAGCTTATGATATTCAAAAATTAAGAAAGAAGAGTCCTCAAGGTTTTGAATGGCAAGACCAAGCAGTAAAGGGCATTCAGCAATTTATTCAAAAAAATGAAAGTGCTGCAAATCAAGGCTGGTTTATTGTCAACATGGCGAGTACGGGTAAGGGTAAAACTATTGCCAACGCTAAAATTATGCAAGCCTTATCTAAAGATGCTCAATCATTACGTTATATTCTAGCTTTAGGACTACGGACATTAACTTTACAAACAGGTGATTCTTACCGCCAAGATATTGGTTTAAGTCATGATGAGCTTGCGGTTTTAATTGGCTCAAAAGCCGTTCAGGAATTGCATCATCAAAATACAAAAGAACATCCTCAAGATGAATTTCATACTGTAGAAGAAATAGGTTCAGAATCATTAGAAGCTTTATTGGACAATGAATTGAATTATGAATCTATGCCACAAGCTGACTTTATGAATGCATTATTTCCACAACATCAGGAGGAACGAAATAAAGCCTTTTTATATAAGCCTGTTTTAGTCTGTACGATAGACCATATTATGGCTGCTACAGAAACCAAACGTGGTGGAAAATATATTTTACCGAGTTTAAGGCTTTCATCTTCCGATCTGGTGATTGATGAAGTCGATGATTTTAATGGTCAAGACTTAATTGCAATAGCTCGGCTTATACATTTAGCTGGAATGTTAGGTCGAAAAGTGATGATTTCTTCAGCAACGATTCCACCTGCTTTGGCTGAAGGTTTTTTTAATGCATATCAGCAAGGTTGGGCCTTATATTGTGCATTTAAGAAATTAAAGAATGTAGATACTGTTACGATGTGGGTCGATGAGTTTAAAACACAAATTCAAACAGTTGATTTAGCTCAGCAAAAAGAGGCAATACAACAATATAAAAATGCACATGATCGCTTTGTTGAACTTCGTGCAGCTGCTTTAAGTAAACAAATAATTAAGCACAAAGCTTATCTTGTTGATTGCTCAGATCTTGTTGCAGAAAAAGTAATCCAGCGTATAGATCAAAGTTTACAAGCTGAATATTTTAAACGGATTCAACAGAATGTTGAACATTTACACCATGACCATCACAGTATAGATGTTAAAACTGGAAAAAAAGTTTCTTTCGGTGTCATACGAGTTGCCAATATTTCCCCATGTGTTGCTTTAACTCGATCTTTGCTTAAGACCGAATGGTCACAAGGTATTACGCCTCGTGTGATGGCATACCATAGCCGTCAAGTTTTATTGTTACGCAGTAAACAAGAACAACATTTAGATCATATTTTAAAACGTAAAGAAAAAGCAGGAGAACAAGCAGCTGCATTTTCAGATGAGGTGATTCGTCAACATTTAGATTCGACGACTGATGAAAATGTCATTTTTATCTTGGTTGCCACACCTGTGGAAGAGGTGGGACGAGATCATGATTTTGATTGGGCAATTGTTGAACCCTCTTCTTATCGCTCGATTATCCAATTGTCTGGACGAGTTTTACGACATCGCAAACGAGATGTAGACATTCAAAAACCAAACATTGCCTTATTGCAATATAACTTAAAAGGCTTGCACCGAGCTAAAGTTGCCTTTGAGAAACCTGGCTTTGAAGTTAATTCTGCTAAAGGAAACTTTATATTAGAAACAAAAAATTTATCAGAATTAATTGATCCTGAACATTTACAGCAAATTAATGCCATTCCAAGAATCAAAGCAAATCAGCCACTACAATCTATAAAAAAATTGGCAGATTTAGAGCATGCTGTTATGGCAGATGCCTTAACTTCATATAACAAAGTCGGAGCAAAACCACTCAATGCTTGGTTAACACAAAAATGGTTTTTAACAGCTTTACCCCAGCAATTTAATCCGTTTAGGCAAAGTTCAGCCAATATTCAGCTTTTTGCAATCTGGAAAAATCACAAGCTTATATTTTGTGAAAAAGATGATTTTGGGAGGTATATTGATCGAAGTGGTTTATACAAGATTCGCGAGATTGACTATTCTAAATTGAGTGAATTAGAACAACAACGATTATGGTTGAGTCGAGATTATCACGACATCTTACGTCGTTTAGCACTTGATAAATTTCCTGAAAATGAAGATATTGAGGAAAAGATAGAAAGATTATCAGAGCGTTATGGGGAGATTGTGCTGCCCGAATATGACGAAGATAAGCAACTTATATATTCAGAACAGTTTGGACTTGTTGTTTTAGATCAATAATTAAAGAGGGAAGCATGACAGAACATATTCATCATTTTTTAAATGAACGAAAAGATCTTTGGTTGAAAGACCGTTTAAAAAAAGCAGAAAGTGAAACTGTAATTGCAGAATTACAACGTCAAGCAGATGATAGATTTAGTTTGAAAGTGTGGTTACCTGACGCAGCAAAACGTGTTGCGCAGCTTTTTATGGTCAGTCATCCAAGTAAATTTAGTCATCCAAGCGCAAAAACGTCAAGTGTTATTGCTCAAGCGAAACAGCAGAATGATGGTTATTTACGCAGCGGAAATGTGAACTATTCATTCGATGTATTTGGCAATGCGGCTGCAATGGACGTATTTAAATTTTTATCTTTACCGCTGACAGAAAAACTTACGGTATTAGAAGGCTTTGAACAACAAGATGAAAATTTAAAAAAGCTGCTTATGGATGATAATTTAGATTTTGAGTCATTCAGCGCAGCATTTTTAAAAATAAAGGCAACAGATACATCAGTAAAAACTGATCACTTAGTGAAGCAGGTTTATTTTCCCATTGATCAGGATGAATACCATTTATTGTCGATCTTAACACCATCAGGATTGGTGACTAGATTAAAGCAAACAATAGATGAAATACGTTTTTCAGAGGCAACTAAACAAGCCAAAGAATTTCGTAAGAAAAATGAGCATCATACAGAGGGATACGCCGATATTTATGAGCTTACAGTAACTGCGTATGGCGGCACACAACCTCAAAATGTCAGTGTTTTAAACAGTCAAAATGCAGGGCGAGCTTATTTATTGTCTAGTTGCCCGCCTATTTTTGAAAAGCGTAAGGTCAAACTGCCTAATAAAGACTTTTTTAAACAGTGCCTTTATCGGAAAAATTTTACTAGTGAATTTAATGAGTTGAAAAAAAATATTCATGCTAGTGATAAAGAGCTAAGTATAAATAATAGACACACCCGCAAAAAAATAAAAAGGTTATTGCAACAAATTATTGAAGAAATTTTATTCAATGCATTTTGTATTCGTAAAAATTTAAGAGGTTGGACCGAAAGGGAAAATTATCAGAATTTAATTTTAGAGCAAAAGATTTGGCTTGATGATTTGAATTTTGAGAAAAGAGAAATCGAGAGTGAGTGGCGTGACGAAATTGCTCGAAGAATAGCGAAATGGATATTAGATAGTTACGAAGATTTTTTAGGTTCAAAAATGTTTGGTAGTCCTGAACTTATAGAATTAAAAACTATTGTTGTCGAAGCGTTAGATGAAGATAAGGAGTATTTTTAATGCGTCATTTTTTATTGATTCCTCATTTAAAGCTTCACAATGCCAATGCAATGAGTAGTCCTTATACCATTGGATTTCCCGCGATGACGGCTTGGCTGGGTGCAGTCCATGCCTTGCAGCGTAAGTTAAAAAGTAAAAACTATGACATTTCTTTAAACAAAGTGGCGGTGAGTTGTCATGACTTTAATTTGCAAACCTATAAAGGGCGAGGAGATTTTGTTCATTCGATCGTAGCTACAGCGAATCCTTTAGATAAAGATGGTAGTAGACCAGCTTTTATTGAAGAAGCGCGTTGTCATTTGGAGGTATCTCTTTTAATTGAATGTCAAAGTATAAATCCAGATGAAAAAGAACAATTTTTAGAGGATGTTTATAAGCTTATTTGTAGTATGAAGTTTGCCAGTGGAGATGTTTTAGATGTTAAAAACTGCCAAATACTGCAATTTGATGAAGATGAACATCAGGATCGGGAATTAAAGCCAATTTTAAATAAATTGATGCTTGGACATGTGCTGATTGAGCGTCGAGATTTAGTGATCGAAAGTATGAATGAAGGTAAAAATGCTTTGGATGCTGTTTTAGATTATTTAAAAGTCACACACAGTTCTGAGGTTGATGATGACGATAAAGTGACATGGGCATCAAAACGAAAAGTACAGGGGTGGTTGGTTCCAATTGCCGTAGGCTTTCAGGGAATTTCTAATTTGGGGCTAGCAAAAAATCAGCGTGATGCCAGTACACCACATCGTTTTGCTGAAAGTGTTCTCACATTAGGCGAATTTGTAATGCCTTATCGTATAGAACATATTGATCAATTGTTATGGCAATATCATGTTGACTTAGAAAACAATTTATATCTTTGCCAAAACATCACAACAAACTAATTTGATATCAAAAAGAGGAAAAACTCATGGCTAAAAATGAAAAAGCGGTTGCAAGTGTGCTCGCATTTGAAAAGAAACTTGTCCCATCTGATGGTTATCTCTATGGTACGAGTTGGGAGAAACGCACTGAACAAACAGCATTAAAACTAATCGAAAAATCAGTGCGAGGGACAATTTCAAATCGCTTAAAACCCGCTGTAGCAAGTGATCCATTAAAATTAAATGCAGAAGTTGAAAAGGCAAATTTACAAAAAGTAGATGCATGTGCTTTAGGTGAAAATCAAGATACTCTAAAAGTTTCATTCACACTTAAAGTTTTAGGTGGTGTTGAAAATCCATCTGCTTGTAATAACGAAAGTTTTTTAAATTCATATCAAGCTGCTGCTAAAAATTATATTGAGCAATATGGCTTTAACGAGCTCGCTAAACGTTATGCATTAAATATAGCAAATGCGCGTTTTTTATGGCGTAACCGTGTAGGCGCTGAAAAAGTTGAAGTTGTTGTAACGATTAATGATCAACCTGCGATTACATTTAATGCATTAGCATATCCATTAAATGATTTTGATCAAGTGGATGAAAAAGTACAAGTTTTAGCAGATCAGATTGCAAAGGCATTAAAAGGTGAAACACCTTATTTATTGATTAAAGTTGATGCTTATGCACTGGTGGGTAAAGCTCAGGAAGTTTATCCAAGTGAAGAGTTAGTACTAGATAAAGGTAAGGGAGACAAAAGTAAAATTCTTTATCAGGTTAATGATGTTGCAGCAATGCATTCTCAAAAAATAGGGAATGCATTGCGTACTATTGATACGTGGTACCCTGAATTTGATGAGAAAAAAACGGCAATTGCAATTGAACCATATGGAGCCGTAACCAATCTTGGAAAAGCTTACCGTACACCAAAAGACAAAAAAGACTTTTTTACCTTGTTCGATAAATACGCTTTAGGTGAGTCTTTAGAAAATACAGAGCAAGAACATTATGTTATGGCTGTTTTAGTTCGTGGTGGTGTATTTGGTCAAAGTGCTAAGGACTAATAATGAAATGTTATCAAGAAATCACACTGATTGATCAGGCTGAGATTTCGCCATATTTTCTTTGGTCAAAAATCTATACTCAGCTGCATATCGCTTTTGCTGAACAGATGGATGAGCAACAAAAGATCCCTTTTGGTGTATCTTTTCCCCAGTATGTTTACGAGAAGATAGAAGGCAGTAAACCTCGTATTGGTAAAAAAATACGCATATTTGCCCAATCAGAAGCAGCGCTGGAAAAGTTGAATATAAGAAAATGGTTAGATCGACTTCCTGATTATGTGCATATCACAGGTGTACGTCCCGTTCCTGAAAAAGTAACGGGTTACGCAGTTTATAAACGTAAGCAAGTTAAAACCAACGCTGAACGTTTGGCTCGCCATCGAGTGAAAAGAGGGGATATTGGTTTTGACGAAGCATTGAGCCGTTATCTTCAAGTAGTGACAACAACTGATTTGCCTTATGTACAGATGCTAAGTTTAAGTACATCGGATGAACAAGATAAAAAGCGTTTTAAGCTATTTATAGAAAAGCAAATCACTAAAAAATCTGAAACTCAGGTTTTTAGTACATATGGGTTAAGTTCTGTGTCTACAGTACCTGAGTTTTAACCCAATATTTTTTCACTCTTTAACAGTTTAATAAAATCAATAAGTTATGATTGTGGGTCAAAACTTTGGTCTTTTATAGGTTTTTAGTCTTAACTCACTGTTATAACTTTATTTTTTGTTTTAAAATTATTGTTCACTGCCACATAGGCAGCTTAGAAACACACAACAAAACAAAATTAACGTGAACGCTCGTTCACTGCCACATAGGCAGCTTAGAAAATCTATCGAATGGGAGTGAATGGATTCATTTTGTTCACTGCCACATAGGCAGCTTAGAAAAGTGAATCACGCATAAAGATAAAATCTGATTTGTTCACTGCCACATAGGCAGCTTAGAAAAGCAACAAAACCTTGGAATTTAGCCCAATAATGTTCACTGCCACATAGGCAGCTTAGAAATCCTCAATCAGAACCGACTTTTTTGGGGTTATGTTCACTGCCACATAGGCAGCTTAGAAAATCGATCCCTGCGCCTTTTCCTGCTGCGCTAAGTTCACTGCCACATAGGCAGCTTAGAAAAACCAATCAACAGCAAATAGATGCGGTTCTATGTTCACTGCCACATAGGCAGCTTAGAAAACAGCTCAGTGAAACAATCTGAGGAAAATCAAGTTCACTGCCACATAGGCAGCTTAGAAAGAGCAGGGCAATCACAAGTTGTAAGTTTTATCGTTCACTGCCACATAGGCAGCTTAGAAACATAACCTGTTTGAATGATCGATACATGAATTGTTCACTGCCACATAGGCAGCTTAGAAAACACATTTTAATGATTTGATCGGCAGCCTTTGGTTCACTGCCACATAGGCAGCTTAGAAATTGAATTGCCTCAACTAGCGCTTCGCCCACATGTTCACTGCCACATAGGCAGCTTAGAAATTATCGAAATACTCACTAAAAAAATTATTAAAGTTCACTGCCACATAGGCAGCTTAGAAATAAACGGATTTCACCAAACTCACCTTGTGGAGGTTCACTGCCACATAGGCAGCTTAGAAAAACAAGCGATTTATAAGTTGCTTGTTGTTGTTGTTCACTGCCACATAGGCAGCTTAGAAAAGTAAAATCCCAATCGAAAATCAGTTCAGCTTGTTCACTGCCACATAGGCAGCTTAGAAAATAAGTTGTTTTAACTTCTGTCATGCCTTTTTGTTCACTGCCACATAGGCAGCTTAGAAAAGTACCAGGGCGAAGCCGGGTTTTCGCTGCAGGTTCACTGCCACATAGGCAGCTTAGAAAATTCGGTACTGTAGAAACTGATATTTCACCTAGTTCACTGCCACATAGGCAGCTTAGAAATTATGCAACTGACAAAGCTGGTAACAAAGAGGGTTCACTGCCACATAGGCAGCTTAGAAATGTGAAAGTTGGAGATAAAATTGAAGAATTAAGTTCACTGCCACATAGGCAGCTTAGAAAATTACAAGCGTAACAGGGATGCATCTGTTTATGTTCACTGCCACATAGGCAGCTTAGAAATGGATACTGTTGGACATAATTCTGCGCATAGTGTTCACTGCCACATAGGCAGCTTAGAAATTGGGAAGCGGTAGAAGAACATCACATCGATCGTTCACTGCCACATAGGCAGCTTAGAAAATGCGCTTGGCGTCCAAGCTGATATAGTTGAGGTTCACTGCCACATAGGCAGCTTAGAAATTGGCAACCATTACGACCACATGTGTCTTCTTGTTCACTGCCACATAGGCAGCTTA
>NZ_JAMBAR010000009.1:0-283 GCF_025433935.1 Acinetobacter sp. I-MWF
TCGTAAACTTGGAGAGACACTGAACATTAGCGGTGGCTTAACAGGTGCAGGTTCGAACAGCAACATCAAGACAGTAATTACAGGCGATACGCTAGATATTCAATTGGCGGATGCACCAGTATTTGCAGGCAAAGTGACAGCAAATGGTTTAGATGCGAATGGCAACAAAGTTGAGAACGTAGCGGATGCGACAGCAGCGACAGATGCTGTGAATAAAGGTCAGTTGGATGCAGCAACTACAGCATCAAGCAGCAAGACTGATGCTTTGGGTAATAGTTCAGCA